>NZ_LGAP01000099.1 GCF_001270265.1 Ensifer adhaerens | reverse complement strand
CAGGTCGTGTGGACACTTACCTGATCCAGAGGACGATGGCTGCGATTGTGACGACGGCTCGGTAGTTTTGTGCCGTTTTCTCGTAGCGCGTGGCTACTCTGCGGAACTGCTTGAGTTTTGAGAAGCAGCATTCGATCAAGTGCCGCAGGCCATAAAGGTCTTTGTCCACTGGGTATTTGCGCGCGCGGGACGGATTGTTTGGGATGACTGCCACGGCCCCCTTGTCGGCGATTGCATCGCGCAGGCGGTCGCTGTCATAGGCGGTGTCTGCCATGACGACGTCTGCGGGCAGGCCCTCGATCAGGGCGTCGGCTTGCGGCGCATCGCCCTTCTGGCCTGCCGTGAGTGTGAAGCG
>NZ_LGAP01000098.1 GCF_001270265.1 Ensifer adhaerens | reverse complement strand
CGTTCAACTGCCAGCGCGTGATCCCGTGACGTTGCGCCGTGGCCGTGACCTGCCGCCGGCCATTAAAACTCTCCGCCACAATCGCCAGCTTCGCTTCATCCGTGAAACGCCGGCGACGGCCGCTATCGATAATCTCCATCCGGCTGAAACGCCCTGAGAGATCGTTTGTGATGTCCATTGAAGCACCGTCTATATTGCCGTCTATATAGACAGAGAATCCACAGTCTCACTCACATCCGCAATGCGGCCCTGCTCGGATGCGTACTATTGAGTTAGCGAGCGCGAAATAGTATAATTTGGGCATGGAGACAGACGCACGGAAACTGAGCAAATCAGCGCTTTATGAGCTTCGCCGGCAGGTGGTCCGGTTGTACAAGGCCGGTCACAAAGTG
>NZ_LGAP01000097.1 GCF_001270265.1 Ensifer adhaerens | reverse complement strand
GTTGGATTGGTGTTGCCTGACCGCGCATCACCGGACAGATCTCGAGAAGCTGGTCTTAAGACAGGCTGCAAGTGAACCGCTCGGCGTGGTTCCAATAAAGCAGGCCTGTCGAACACGTCGATGGCATTGTTAGAAAGCGCGATTGTAAAAGGTAATTGCGCAGAGCTGGTCTGGTGACTGCAAGGTCTCCGGACTTTGACTGTTTCGGCACACTGAAAGGTGTCCGGATGGCCAGGTTTGGCACCCCTTCGAGCGCAAGCGAGGAGGATAGGTTTGCCAAACCAAGCAAAGACGATGAGCATTGGCAATGAGAACGATCAAGTGAAAGAAGGGCATTTGGTGGATGCCTTGGCATGCACAGGCGATGAAGGACGTGATACGCTGCGATAAGCCGTGGGGAGCTGCGAATAAGCTTTGATC
>NZ_LGAP01000096.1 GCF_001270265.1 Ensifer adhaerens | reverse complement strand
CTCGGACATCGGCGGCACGCTGTCGGGCCTGTCGAAGGTGCTGCGCATGATCCTGCAGTCGGCGATCCTCGGGCTTGGCGCCTATCTGGCGATCCGCGGACAATTGTCGCCGGGCGCGATCATCGCCTCGTCGATCGTCACCGCCCGGGCGCTGGCGCCGGTCGACATGGCGATCGCGCAATGGAAGGGTGTGGTGGCGGCAAGGCGCAGCTATCACCGGCTGAACGAAACACTCGGCGTGCTCGACGAGCGCTCCGGCAGCCTCGACCTGCCGGCGCCGACGACAAGCTTCTCGCTCGACAAGGTGACGACGGTGGCGCCGTCGACCGGGGCGGTGCTGCTCAGCGAAGTCAGCCTGGAGCTGAAGGCCGGCCAGGCGCTGGGGCTGATCGGGCCATCGGGCGGCGGCAAGACGACGCTGGCGCGCGCCATGCTCGGCATCTGGCCGGTGCTGCGCGGGGCGGTGCGCATCGACGGCGCCGATCTCAACCAATGGCCCGAGACGCTGTTCA
>NZ_LGAP01000095.1 GCF_001270265.1 Ensifer adhaerens | reverse complement strand
CGAATACAGCCCGCTCGCATAACCGTGCAGCAGAAGCGCCACCATCATCCGCGGGTCGAACGGCGGCTGACCGAGCCCGCTCACATAGCTGCCCGTGATCTCCTTGAGATCAAGGTTCTCACGCACCGGTTCAACGATGAACCGCGACACATGGTCCTTCGGCACGAAGTCCTGCACGCTCGGCGGAAGAAGCAGTGTCTGATCGATATTCCAGGGGCGAAAATATTTGCTCATGGCAAAAGATTGAATGTACGCATCCGAGCAGGGCCGCATTGCGGATGTGAGTGAGACTGTGGATTCTCTGTCTATATAGACGGCAATATAGACGGTGCTTCAATGGACATCACAAACGATCTCTCAGGGCGTTTCAGCCGGATGGAGATTATCGATAGCGGCCGTCGCCGGCGTTTCACGGATGAAGCGAAGCTGGCGATTGTGGCGGAGAGTTTTAATGGCCCGCGGCAGGTCACGGCCACGGCGCAACGTCACGGGATCACGCGCTGGCAGTTGAACG
>NZ_LGAP01000094.1 GCF_001270265.1 Ensifer adhaerens | reverse complement strand
CCGAAGGAAATCATCGATCTCGGCAACGGCCAGAAGCGCGGCATCGACACCCAGGTCTACGACACCTACGAGATCGAGCGCATCGCCGGTGTTGCCTTCGAACTGGCCCGCACCCGCAACAACCGCGTCTGCTCGATGGAAAAGCGCAACGTCATGAAGTCGGGCGTGTTGTGGAACCAGGTGGTCACCGAAACCCACAAGGCGAAATATTCCGACGTCCAGCTCGAACACATGCTGGCGGATGCCGGCGGCATGCAGCTGGTGCGCCAGCCCAAGCAGTTCGACGTCATCGTCACCGACAACCTGTTCGGCGACATGCTCTCGGATGTGGCGGCGATGCTGACCGGTTCGCTCGGCATGCTGCCCTCGGCGTCGCTCGGCGCCCCGGATGCCGTGACCGGCAAGCGCAAGGCGCTCTATGAGCCGGTGCACGGCTCGGCGCCGGACATTGCCGGCAAGGGCATCGCCAACCCGATCGCCATGATCGCCTCGTTTGCCATGTGCCTGCGCTACTCCTTCAACCT
>NZ_LGAP01000093.1 GCF_001270265.1 Ensifer adhaerens | reverse complement strand
TGATCGAGACCGGCAACGGCACCGCGACGAATGATGGCACCGATAGCTATTCGGGTGGTGATGGTATCGACACACTCGATCTCTCGGCTCTGGTCCAGGAAGTCCTTGCGGACATTGAGACCGGGATCGCCGAGGGCAACGAGATCGGCACGGACGTGATCGATGGCTTCGAAATCATCGCCGGTGGCCAGGGGGGCGACCGGCTGTCGGGTGGGGCCGGCAACAACATCCTGTCGGGTGGCTCCGGCAACGATGTGCTGCGCGGCCGCGGCGGCGACGACATTCTCGTCGGGGGTGCCGGCAACGACACGCTGGAAGGCAATACCGGCAACGATACCTTCCTCGTGGTGATCCCACCGGATGCGAGCGGCAGTGACGGCAACGACCTGATCGACGGCAATGAGGCGGTCGACACCTACGACGCGTCGGCGGCGACACAGGCGGTGGTGATCGACCTCGACCGCGGCACGGCTGAGGGTGCCGAGATCGGTTCGGACCTGTTGACCGCGATCGAAGGCGCTGTCGGCGGCAAGGGCGACGATGTGCTGGTGGCCGACACTGCCGTCAACTTCCTCGCCGGTGGCGACGGCGCCGATGTTTGCGTTTTCC
>NZ_LGAP01000092.1 GCF_001270265.1 Ensifer adhaerens | reverse complement strand
TCGCTCGGCAGTCGACGATCCGGGTCGGTTCGAAAAGTCCCGCACCGTCGGTGCGTATTTTGGACTGACGCCCAAGAAATACCAGTCGGGAGAGACCGACATCGACGGCGGAGTAACCAAGGTCGGCGATGCCATGGTGCGCACTGCGCTTTATGAAGCGGCGCATATCATGCTGACGCGTGCCACGCGGTTCTCTGCCCTGAAGCGCTGGGCGCTGGACGTGGCGAAGCGGCGCGGTATGAAGCGAGCCAAGGTGGCGCTCGCCCGCAAACTCGCGACCGTCCTTCACCGCATGTGGGTTGACGTCAGCGCGTTCCGTTGGGGCAAGGATACTGTCGCCCCGTAAAGGCGAGATGAGATTACCGAAGCAGGCCGCCGACGGCGCTGCTTCTCCGAGGTCCCGTCGCTGGGACGAGGGCTTGGCAAGGTCGGGAGTAGTGCTGTGAAGGCTTCGGCAAATCACGCGTCCTAGATTGACCTGCCGGCTTAAGGATCTGATGGCATGGTGTGGCAGTCTTGGTGCTGACCACGGACAGAAGCATGATCCTGGCGGCGTGATGATCACGGAGGGACTTGACGAGCAAGGGCCCATTACAGAAGCATTACAGTTGCAT
>NZ_LGAP01000091.1 GCF_001270265.1 Ensifer adhaerens | reverse complement strand
CGATTGCATCGCGCAGGCGGTCGCTGTCATAGGCGGTGTCTGCCATGACGACGTCTGCGGGCAGGCCCTCGATCAGGGCGTCGGCTTGCGGCGCATCGCCCTTCTGGCCTGCCGTGAGTGTGAAGCGAACCGGGCAGCCGAGACCACGCACCGCCATGTGGATCTTGGTGCTCAGGCCGCCCCGAGAACGGCCAAGGGCCTGATCTTCAGCCCCTTTTTTGCGCCCGCGGCGTGCTGATGGGCGCGGATGATGGTGGAATCAATGATCAGGTATTCGAAGTCCGGATCGTCCGACATCGCGGCGAACATGCGCCACCAGATGCCCTTCTGGCTCCAGCGGCTGAAACGGCGGAAGACACTGTTCCACTCGCCGAACACCTCCGGTAGATCACGCCAGGGCGAGCCGGTGCGTACGATCCAAAGCACTGCTTCCACGAACATGCGGTTGTCGCGGCCGGATGAGCCGCGCGTGCGTCCGTCACCAATAATGTGGTGCGATATCCGCTCCCACTGCTCGTCCCGAAGGATCAGACGATCCAAAACACCCATGACTGCCTCCAAAAGACAGTCTTGAATCTGATTTGCTCACCCTTGGAAATCCCAAGAGTCCACACGACCTA
>NZ_LGAP01000090.1 GCF_001270265.1 Ensifer adhaerens | reverse complement strand
GGCGAACCGGCGGCCAAGAGTTCGCGTTGGGGAAAGGACTACTTCCCAAACGTCGACGTCGTTACCCAAAATGGCGACAGGGTTCGGTTCTATGACGATCTGATCAAGGACAGGATCGTCCTTATCAGCTTCATCTTCACCAGTTGCACGGATCTTTGTCCGCTGACGACAGCGCGCATCGCCCAGGTGGTGGACAGGCTGAGAGACGAAATCGGCAAGGACATTTTTGTACTCTCGATCACGGTCGATCCGGAAAACGACACGCCGGACAAACTGAGAACCTTCGCCGACGCCTTTTATACCGGCCCTGGCTGGACATTCATCACGGGGAAACCAGCCGACATTCGTGCCATCAATTCAAAGCTTGGCAACAAGAGCGGTGTGGCGACCCAGCACCGCAACGAAATCGTTCTTGGCAACGACAAAACTGGCGAATGGACGAGAAACTCGCCGTTCGCGGACATCGAAAACCTGGAGCTCGCCATCCGCGACATGGATCCGGACTGGCGGGATCGTCGTCACGTTCGGCAGGATGCCTTGGCAGCAGACCATGACCCACAGGGCCTGACAATCGGCCGCGAGCCGGGGCAGGTCCTGTTCAAGAAGATCTGTGCACCTTGCCACACAGTGGGCGTAACCGACCATATCGGCCCCGATCTG
>NZ_LGAP01000009.1 GCF_001270265.1 Ensifer adhaerens | reverse complement strand
GCCCACGTTTCTCTTTCTCTCTATGCAATTGTCAAAAAACAGACGGTCAAACCGTCAGAACTCCCAAAGCCGAAACTTCCGCCCCAGCCAATCAGCATCCGCCAATCAAGGAAACTCTAGAGCGAAGGTCGTCGTCGCCAGCAGCGCCGCCGCCCTCGTTCAGTGATCGGGCTTATAGACCCACCCCATCACACACGTCAACAGACAATTTCAAAAAAAATGACAGTTTTCTGACAAAGTCCGGAAACGCGGGCTTTTTGCCCCGAAAAAACTTCCAACGCCTCCGAACGGCCTGTGGAGACACATTTTGGCCCTTACTTCTTCACAATCCATCGATCTAAGCGAAATCGACGGAGCGTCACACGGGTGCGCACGGGGACGCGGATGCGCACAAACAACGTGTGTACGCCCCTCCCCCGGCGATTTGACTCCCGTGTGTGAAAGATGCACATCTTCGCGCAACGTATCGTCTGTAAGAATACGGCAAGAGAAATCAGGGGCCCCCAGCTCGGAATGATCACCGACAAAAAAATGGTCCGGTCGCTTGGCGACCAACCGCCGATCCTTGCGGACGGCCGGCGCGCGCCGGACAGGCGCGAGATTTCGTTGCGCTGGCTTTCCGGTACGTTCCTGACCGGCATCACCTCCAGCCTTCTTATGGGCGTCGCCCTTTTCGCAGCACTTGACGGTCGCCAGCAGCTGGCAATCCCGGCCGAAGCCTATGCCGCGCTCGATGCGTCGAACGGCGGCAATGCCCCTGTTAATGCCAAGCGCGGCGACCGCATCCTTTCTCCCAACATCGTTGCCAAGCCGGCCGACAAGACCGTCATGGAAGTCTCGACGATGATCCATGACGGCGAGAAGGAAGTGGTGCGCAAGCAGCCCTTCGTTCACGTCAAGATGGCGCTTGCCGCCAACCACCAGGTTTCCGACAGCTATCCGGATTTCGATCCGTTGGCGATCTTCTCCACCGACGACGCCGATGCCGAACCGCAGGTCGCGCGCACCGGCACGCTCTATGGCTCCAACGTCGATTCCGAGGTGGCGCTGAAGACGGTCGATTTCCCGATCAACGGTTCGAGCCTGACCTTCGACAGCTCGATGTCGCTCGACGAGGTCGAGGAGAATGTGCGCACCAATGGTTCGGTCCTGACCGAAGGCAGCACCCAGGTCGCTTCGCTCTTCTATGTCGACCCGCAGCGTTTCGCCTCCGATAGCGACGGCCTCGATCTGCTGCAGGGTCTGACCGCGCGCATCGTCGAGCAGAACAAGAGCGATGCGGCTTACGAGAGCATCAACGAACAAAGCACCGAATATGCCGACGACATCATCCCGGTGCGCCGCAAGACCGACATCGCGACCGCCATGGTCAATGCCGGTTATGCCAAGGCGCAGGCCGAAGACGCAGCCGGCTATATCGGCGACGCGCTCGGCGCCAAGGAACTAAACGACGGCGACGTCCTGCGCATCGGCATCATCCAGAAGGGCGAGGAAGCGCGCATCGTTCGCGCCACCATCTATTCGCGCAACCGCCATGTGCTGACGATGGCCGTCGATGACGGCGGCCGCTTCGTGCCCGGCGCCGAGCCGCCCAAGCTCGATGCGGTCGCGACCGCCTTCGACGACAACGGCACGCCGACGATCACCAGCACCCACGATCTGCCGCGTGTCTATGACGGCATCTACCGCGCCGCGCTGTCCTACGGCATGAGCACCGACATGGTCGGGCTCGTGGTCAAGCTGCTCGCCAGCAATGTCGACTTCCAGGCGCAGCTGAAACCGACGGATTCGCTCGAAGCCTTCTTCTCGGTCACCGACGATCGCGGCATGGCAACGGCGGAATCCGAACTGCTTTACGTCAGGGCGAAGTTCGGCGATGCGGAAACGACCTTCTACCGCTTCCAGGATCCGGACGACAATTCGATCGACTACTTCAACAGCGAAGGCAAGAGCATCCGGCAGTTCCTGCTGCGCAACCCCGTGCCGAACGGCCATTTCCGCTCCGGCTTCGGCATGCGCCGCCACCCGATCCTCGGCTTCTCGCGCATGCACACCGGCGTCGATTGGTCAGCTCCCCGCGGCACGCCGATCATCGCAGCCGGCAACGGTACGGTGGAGAAGGCTGGCTGGGATTCCGGCGGATACGGCAACCAGACGCTGATCCGCCATGCCAACGGCTATGTCTCCTCCTATAACCACCAGAGCGCGATCGCCAAGACCGTCAAGGCCGGCGCGAAAGTGGTCCAGGGCCAGGTGATCGGCTGGGTCGGCACGACGGGTCTTTCGACCGGTCCGCACCTGCACTACGAGCTGATCGTCAACGGCAACAAGGTTGATCCGCTGCGCATCCGCCTGCCGGGCGGCAAATCGCTGGGCGGTGACGCGCTCGCGAAGTTCGAGAAGGAGCGCGACCGCATCGACGAGTTGCTGAACAAGGACGGCAGCGAAGTCGCCAGCAAGTAGCCCGCGACATCCGCGGTTCGGCGCTTCGATCGGCGGTGGCCGCGATCCCTGCAGCGACGGAATTTCAAGTGCATGAACGAAAAAGGCCGCCCCGAAAGGCGGCCTTTTGCAGTTTCTGTGGTTCAGGCGGCTACCTTTTCCGTGCCGGCGCCACGCTTGAAGTTCAGCCGGTCGGAGCCGGCAAGAACCTTGATGGCGGATCCGTCCGGGAACTCGCCCTGCAGGATCTTCTCGGCGAGCGGATCCTGAAGATACTTCTGGATCGTCCGCTTCAAGGGGCGGGCGCCATAGGCGGGATCGTAGCCCTTTTCGGCCAGGAACGTCCGCGCGTCGTCCTCCAGTTCCAGCGTGATCTTGCGCTCGGACAGCAGCCTGCGCAGCCGGGCCAGCTGGATATCGACGATCGCGCCCATTTCCGAGCGACGCAGCCTGTGGAACAGGATGATCTCGTCGACGCGGTTCAGGAACTCCGGCCGGAAGGCCGACTTGACGACGTCCATCACCTGGTCGCGAACGACATCGCTGTCCTCGTTCTCACCGAGCCCGATCAGATATTCCGCGCCGAGGTTCGAGGTCATGATGATCATCGTGTTGCGGAAGTCGACAGTGCGCCCCTGACCATCGGTCAGGCGACCGTCGTCGAGCACCTGCAGTAGCACGTTGAAGACATCCGGATGCGCCTTCTCGATTTCGTCGAACAGCACGACCTGATAGGGCCGGCGGCGGACGGATTCGGTCAGCGCTCCGCCTTCCTCGTAGCCGACATAGCCGGGAGGTGCGCCGATCAGCCGGGCAACGGAGTGCTTCTCCATATATTCCGACATGTCGACGCGCAGCAGCGCGGTCTCGTCGTCGAACAGGAAGCGGGCGAGCGCCTTGGTTAACTCGGTCTTGCCCACCCCGGTCGGGCCGAGGAAGATGAACGAGCCGATCGGCCGGTTCGGATCCTGCAGGCCGGCACGGGCGCGACGAACGGCGCGCGATACGGCCTGGACGGCATCGCCCTGGCCGACGACCCACTTCGCCAGCTCGTCTTCCATCCGAAGCAGCTTGTCGCGCTCGCCTTCCAGCATCTTGTCGACCGGGATACCGGTCCAGCGCGAAACCACATGGGCGATGTTGTCAGGGGTCACGACCTCCTGCACCATCGGATTGGCGTTGGCGTTCTCCTGGCTTTCGGCATCGGAAAGCTCTTTTTCGAGCTTGGGGATGACGCCATAGGTCAGTTCGCCGGCGCGCTGGAATTCACCCTTGCGCTGGACGATCGCCAGTTCGTTGCGGGCCTCATCAAGCTGCTTCTTGAGGTCGGCGGCGCGGCCAAGCTTCTGCTTCTCCGCCTGCCAACGCGCCGTCAGCGCCGACGCCTGCTCCTCAAGCGAGACCAGATCGAGCTCGAGCTTCTCCAGCCGGTCCTTCGACGAAGTGTCGGTTTCCTTCTTCAGCGCTTCACGCTCGATCTTCAGCTGCATGATGCGCCGATCGAGTTCATCGAGCTCCTCGGGCTTGGAATCCACCTGCATCCGCAGACGCGAGGCGGCCTCGTCCATTAGGTCGATCGCCTTATCAGGCAGGAACCTGTCGGTGATGTAGCGGTTGGAAAGCGTAGCGGCGGCAACCAGCGCGGAATCGGAGATCCGCACCTTGTGATGCTGCTCGTACTTTTCCTTCAGGCCGCGCAGGATCGAGATGGTGTCCTCGACCGTCGGCTCCTCGACCATGACGGGCTGGAAGCGGCGCGCAAGGGCTGCGTCCTTTTCGACGTGCTTGCGGTATTCGTCGAGCGTGGTCGCGCCAACGCAATGCAACTCGCCGCGCGCAAGCGCAGGCTTCAAGAGGTTGGAGGCATCCATCGCCCCTTCCGCCTTGCCGGCGCCGACCAGCGTGTGCATTTCGTCGATGAACAGGATGATTTCGCCGTTTTCCGCCTGCACTTCGTTGAGCACGGCCTTCAGCCGCTCTTCGAATTCGCCGCGGAACTTCGCGCCCGCGATCAACGCGCCCATGTCGAGCGCCATCAGCCGCTTGTCCTTCAGGCTTTCCGGCACGTCGCCATTGACGATGCGCAGAGCAAGGCCCTCGGCGATCGCCGTCTTGCCAACGCCGGGCTCACCGATCAGAACCGGGTTGTTCTTGGTCCGGCGCGACAGTACCTGGATCGTGCGACGGATTTCGTCGTCACGGCCGATCACCGGGTCGAGCTTGCCTTCGCGCGCATCGGCCGTCAGGTCACGGGCGTATTTCTTCAGGCTGTCGAAGCCCTGCTCGGCATTGGCGCTGTCGGCCGTTCTGCCCTTGCGGATGTCGTTGATGACCTGGTTGAGCTTGGTCGGCGTCACGCCGGCTTTCTTCAGGATGTCGGCCGTGGCAGCGGAGCTTTCGATCGCCAGCGCCAGAAGCAGGCGCTCGACCGTCACGAAGCTGTCACCGGCTTTCTTGGCCGCTTCTTCGGCGCTCGAAAAGACGCGAGCAAGCGGCTGCGACAGATAGACGGAACCGTTGCCGCCGGAAACCTTCGGTAGTTTTGCCAAGGCTGCATCATTGCCGGCGCGCGCTTCGCGCGCATCACCGCCCGCCCGCTCGATCAGTGAGGCGGCCATGCCCTGGTCGTCGTCGAGCAGCACTTTCAGCACATGCTCGGGCGTGAACTGCTGATGTCCCTGCGCCAACGCATAGGTTTGCGCCGATTGCAGGAAACCGCGCACGCGTTCGGAATATTTCTCGATATTCATTCTCTACCTCCATAGCCCACCAGGCCCGTCACGCGGCACCCGCTGGTGTTTCAGGATCAGGCTCCCGCATTCGGCGAACCTGTCATTGCCCGTCGATCCACACCTTGCGCGGGATCAACTCGTGCGAAGCGAATATGGGGCAGCGGTTTTCGAAATTAAAGGGCTGATTGCATGTCGCAAATAGGAAATCTTGCGGGGGATGCAAACGGCCACGCCTCTTTGCGATGCGTGGCCGTTTGCAAGTGGATGCCGGGCATGTTCGTGCTGTCTCGGACGAACGCCCCTCGGCGGCAACCCAGAGGTCAGTGATCGACAAATGACGTGCCGAACTCCTTCATCCGAGAAACGTAGTAGGCCGGCTCGATCAGCACCTCAGGTAGATAGAGGCCGGCCTTGGGCGCCTCGCCGCCGGCAAGACCGAGCATGCGCTCGACCGCAAGGGCAACGCCAAGCGCCGTCAACGGCGCCTGCCCCTGCGGATGCACAATCTCGTGCCGGAGCGTCAACGGTTCTCCGTCCTTCGCCTGTCCAGCGACTTCAAGCGTGATCTCGGTTGAAAACGGTTCGCCGCGCCGGCGGCTGGCGGACACGCTATAGGCAAGGTCAAGCCGGATTTCCTTGGCGCCGGTTCGCGCGGCCAGCGCCATGACGTCAAAGGGCGAATAGGCGGCAGCATCGAGTTCGACGCCATCGACACTTCTGTAGCGCGCGAGTGCCTCTTGCCCGCTCGCCCAATGCAGCTTGCCGTCCTTGACCGTGAGCGACGCAGGCGCATTACCGGTAATGCGGTTGTAGTCGGCGAGTGCCGCGGGCCCGCCCATGTCCTCTTCGTCGAGCAGCACGCCGATGCGGATCGCATCGACCGTCTCATAGGACGAGAGGGTGTCGAGCACGGGGAAAATCGCGGCTCCCGCAAGCCAATGGCTGGCGAGCAGGATCGGCGCCTTGTCCGGCGCATGGATATACTGTGCAACCTCCGGCCCGACCTCGAACGTTCCACTGGAGAGGCTGATATACGGTATTCCCTTGTTCTGCGCGTACCGCATCGAGGTCAGTCTC
Organism: Ensifer adhaerens; assembly: GCF_001270265.1. Lineage (GTDB taxonomy): Bacteria > Pseudomonadota > Alphaproteobacteria > Rhizobiales > Rhizobiaceae > Ensifer > Ensifer adhaerens_B. The sequence continues at coordinate 183,124 of NZ_LGAP01000009.1, read as the reverse complement.
TCGTCCTTGACGAAGATGACCACGGCGCTGAACGCGGCATTGTCGTCAAGGCCAAGATCGGCGCGGTCGAGATCGACCACTACGCCGATCGCTCCCCCGACCTCGTCGGCGACGGCCTGCGCCCGGGAGAGATCCCGACCGCCGATTGCCAGTGGCAAACCGGGGTGCAGCCTGCGGATCGCCTTGGCCGCCTGTGACCCGACGACGCCGGAGCCGCCGATGATCAGGACGGGTGAGAACTTGCTCGACATGTTCATATCTCCTAGACGGAAGAGAGGTCGGCATTTTTGCCAACCTACCATTAGTAAGTTACCATCAGTAGATAAGTAGCAAACGCGCTGCGTCAAGGGATTGGGATATTTTATCGCCTGGCGCGAACGACCCGAGGAGAGCGGCCGATGCCGAAGACGGCCATCAGGAAACTTGCCAAGCCCGAACGGCGTGCGCAGCTCATCGAGACCTCAAAGGAAATCCTGCGGGAATGCGGCGCTGACGCCCTCACCCTCGGCCATCTTGCCGAACGCGCCGGCGTCAGCAAACCGATCGCCTATGAACACTTCGGCACCCGCGAAGGGTTGCTGATCGCACTTTCGCGCGAGATAGAGAGCCGTCACACGGAAAAACTGAAGAACGGCTTGCTGGAGGCGCCGGCCGAACTTGCATCCGTCGCCGGCATCATCAGCTCCGTCTATATCGGATGTGCCATCGAGAACGGCTCGGAATGGCAGGCAATGTCAGGCGCCCTGCGTGGCAACGCCGAGATGGACCGGGTGCAGCAGGAACTGGCCGACGACTATGTCGCGCTCATTGGCGCGGCCGTCGCCCCCTTCTCCAACCTTGACGACGACGATCTGCGCCTGCGTTGCGCGGGCATTGCCGGCGCTGCGGAAACGATTGCCAGGGAGTTCGTCCGGGGTCGCGCGACCGCGGAGAATGCGACTGCGAACCTCGCAGCCTTGATCGTCAACGGCATTGGCGCCTGATGCACAACGCTCCACAGCGGCCGCGATCGACCGGCTATTCGAACAATGGTCAGGCAACAAAAAACCCGGCCGCAAAGCGGACCGGGCCTTTGATGTTTGTTTCTGCCGGGCCGCATATGCGGCCCTGCGAAGATTTACTCGGACGCGGCCAGAGCCGGAGCTTCCGGAGGCGCTTCGCCTGAAGCTTCGCCTTCACCGGCAGCTTCATCGGCTGCACTGCGGCGCGGGCGGCGCGGGCGCGGTGCGCTGCGGCGGCGCGAGGCCGCACGGCCGGAAGCCGCTGGCGTTTCTTCTTCCATCGCCACTTCGGCTGGCGTGCCTTCGATGACGGGCTGCGGGCCCGAACCGTCGATCACCGGCTGGTGGTCGATCACCGGCTGCTGGTCGACGACCACGGGCGCGGCTGCAACCCGAGCCGGTGTTTCGTCGGCGTAGCCCTGATCCAGATCGTCCTGATCCTGGTCCTGGTCGTTGACATCCTGGCCGCGGAAATCCTGGCGCTCTTCGCGCTGGAAGCGATCCTGCATCTGCGCCTGTGCGGCTGCAATGATGCGGTTGTAATGCTCGGCATGCTGAAGATAGTTTTCAGCGATGACACGGTCGCCAGAGCTCTGCGCGTCGCGAGCAAGCGCCGAGTATTTCTCGGCGATATGCTGCGCGGTACCGCGAATCTTCACGTCCGGACCCGAACTATCATAGGTCCGTGTCAGGGGATTGGATCCCTTACGGTTATGACTGCTGTTGCTTCCGTTGTTGCTATTGTTGTTATTGTTGTTGTTATTCCGCCCGCGGCCGCGCTTGTTTTGCTGTCCTGGCCTCATAGTACATTCACCCGAATTCTCTTGATAATGATGATCATGTGGTTTCGTCTTCCGGCCGGATTCGTCCGCGCCCGACAGAGCGCGCGCCGGTGAGCCCGCACATTGGCGGCTTCGGCGCCGACTGGCGTCAAATTAACAGGTACCTGCACAAGGCACTGTTAAACCCTAGCAACTCTTTCTTGAGAGCAATCCCCGTGGCCAGGTCATACCGGAACGAATCTTAGGTCCATGACCATCTGCCCAGTGCGCGGGCAAACTAGCCCGCTTCCTCTGGGATTCCAAGCCCTTTCTTTGCGTCTGCAAGAAAGAAGATGCGCCAGTGCGGCATTTTTTCAACGGTCGAAGCTACGCTCGAAGATCAGAACCCGGTCGTTGCCGCCCAGATCCTTGGCTTCTTCGCGCAAACGGAAGTTCTCGGCATTAAACAATGCCGCAACCGCCTCTTTCTGATCGAAACCGATTTCCAAACCTATCACGCCGTTTGTCTCAAGATGATGACCAGCATGAAGGGCGATGGCACGATAGGCATCAAGGCCGTCGTCTCCGCCATCGAGCGCTGCAGCCGGATCGTGCAATCGCACTTCCGGCTCAAGCTCTACAACAACACTGGACCGTATATAAGGCGGATTTGAGACGATGACGTCGAAGCGACCCTCCACCTCTTCGAACCAGTTGCTGCGCACCGCCTCGAAACGGTCCGAAAGCCCGAGCAACTCGGCATTTGCACTGGCCGTCGCCAATGCGTCCTCGGATATATCGGTAGCCGTCCCACGCGCTTCAAGAACAGTGGACAGCAAGGCCAGGCAGATCGCCCCCGTCCCTGTGCCGAGATCGAGAAGCCGGCAGCTCCCCTTCGCCGCAACGGTGCGGCGCAGATGCGGGATCATGCGATCGACGAGCGTTTCCGTATCCGGCCTCGGCTCCAGCGTTTCCCGCGACAGCTTGAACGGCAGGCCAAAGAACTCCCGCTCGCCGAGAATGCGGTAGACCGGCTCGCGCGCGATCCGCCGCTCGACGGCGGCCCGGACCCTGGCGGCATCCGCCTCCGACACCGCATCCCTGCCGCGGGTCACGACATCCGTCAGCGAAAGTCCGAGCAGGCCCGAGATAAGATGGCGCGCGTCGAGCGCCGCATGCTCGATGCCGGCCGCCGTCAGGCGATCCCGACTTTCCGAAACGAGACGCGCGAGCGTGGCCGTCATCGCGATCAGCCCCGCTGCTCGCCCAGGAGGGCCAACTGGCTCGCCTGGTAATCGGCTAGCAGCGCATCGACGACTTCGTCGATTTCGCCCATCATCATTCGGTCGAGCTTGTAGAGCGTCAGGTTGATGCGGTGATCGGTGATGCGCCCCTGCGGAAAGTTGTAGGTCCGAATGCGCTCAGAGCGGTCGCCCGAACCGACCTGGCTCTTGCGATCGGCCGAACGTTCGCTGTCGGCGCGCTGACGCTCCATGTCGTAAAGCCGCGAACGCAGGACCTGCATCGCCTTGGCGCGGTTCTGGTGCTGCGACTTTTCCGAGCTCGTGACGACGAGACCGGTCGGGAGATGGGTGATGCGCACGGCGGAGTCTGTCGTGTTCACGTGCTGTCCGCCCGCGCCCGACGACCGCATGGTGTCGATGCGGATGTCCTCGGGCCGAACCTCGATATCGATCTCCTCGGCTTCAGGCAGCACGGCAACGGTTGCAGCCGACGTGTGAATGCGTCCGCTCGCCTCGGTTTCCGGGACGCGCTGAACCCGGTGCACGCCCGACTCGAACTTCAATCGCGCAAACACGCCGCGACCGGAAACTGTGGCGATGATTTCCTTGAAACCACCAGCTTCGCCGTCGCTGGCCGAAAGCACTTCGACCCGCCAGCCCTTGGCCGCCGCGTAACGCTCGTACATCCGGAAAAGATCGCCGGCAAACAGCGCTGCCTCCGAGCCGCCGGTTCCAGCGCGGATTTCGAGGATCGCGCTCTTTTCGTCGGCGGCATCCTTCGGCAAGAGCAGGATCTGGATCTCCTGTTCCAGTTGCTCGATCGCCTCAACGACCTCCGGCTTTTCCATCTCGGCCAGGTCGCGCATGTCCTTGTCGGTCGTCCTGTCGGCCAACATGACATTGATATCGCCAAGCTCGGCGGTCGCCTTCTCATAGGCGCGGATCTTGGTGACCACCGGCTGCAGTTCGGAATACTCCGACGCGAGCTTCACATAGACGTCGGCCGCAGGCCCTGCCGACATGCGGGCCTCGATCTCGCCGAACCGTCGTTCCAGTTCGCGCATTTTCTCAATGGGAAGCTTTGCCAAGTGTCACTCCAAATGCGCTTCGCCTCGCCCGGATCATAGCCCGGACGAGGACAAAAGCGCTTCAAATCTATCTAAACCGGGATGCCGTTCGCCGCAGCGAAGTCGATCAGGATCTGGCGAACCGGTGTCTGGCCGCGCGTGTCGTCGAGCGCCGCGTTCAGGACTTCGCCGAGTTTGCCGGCATCGAGAGCCAAAAGCATCGCCTTGATCGGTCCGACCGCCGTCGGCGACATCGACACCGAGCGGTAGCCGAGACCGAGCAACGCCATGGCCGACAAAGGCTTGCTCGCCATCTCACCGCACAGCGTCACCGGCGTCTGATGGCGTTCGCCGCCGCGCACGATATCGCGCAGGATTCTGAGGAAGGGCCGGCCAAGCACGTCGAAGCGCTCGGAGACGCGGGCATTGCCGCGATCGACCGCCATGGCGAACTGGAACAGATCGTTCGAGCCGACCGAAACGAAGTCCACCTCGCTCATCAACTCGTCAAGCTGCCACAAGAGCGCCGGCACTTCCAGCATGGCGCCGAACTGCAGCTTGCGCGGCAGTTGTTCGCCGAGCTTCGACTGGCGCTCGATTTCCTTTTGCAGCAGCTCGCGAGCTTCCTTCAGCTCCGAGACCTCGGTCACCATCGGCAGCATCAGTCTCAGTTCGGCGCCGGCAGCGGCGCGCAGCATGGCGCGAAGCTGGGTGCGCAGCAGGCCCGGCCGGTCGAGCGAAAGGCGGATCGCCCGCCAGCCGAGTGCCGGATTTTCCTCTTCCGCCGCACGGAAATAGGGAACCACCTTGTCGCCGCCGATATCAAGCGTGCGGAAGGTCACCGGCTTGCCGCCGGTCTGCTTCAGGACGCTGCGATAGAAGGCTTCCTGCTCTTCCGCCTTCGGCATGGTCGAGGCGATCATGAACTGCAGTTCGGTGCGGAAAAGGCCGATGCCCTCAGCACCCGCTTCGTTCAGATGCGGCAGGTCGACCAAAAGGCCGGCATTCATCTGCAACGTGATGCGCTTGCCGTCCTTGGTCAGTGGCTCGACGTCCTTGAGCGCCCGGAACTGCGCCTGTCGGCGAGCGCGGAAACGCACCTTTTCCTCGTAAGCGCGCTGCAGGTCGGCCAGAGGCCGCAGATGCACCTTGGCATCGTCGCCATCGATGATGACGGCATCGCGATTTTCGGCAAGCGCCACAGCGCCCGCCGCCTGGCCGACGACCGGAATGCCCATCGCACGGGCGACGATGACCACGTGGCTGGTGACGGCCCCCTCTTCAAGCACCAGGCCGCGGACGTTTTCGCGCGGATAGTCGAGAAGTTCGGCGGCACCCATGGCACGGGCGACGATCACCGCATCGGTCGGAAAGTCGCTTGCCGAAAGCTTGGCGCCATAGCCCGAAAGCTGTCGCAGCAGCCGGTTGGCGAGATCGTCGAAATCGTGCATGCGCTCGCGCAGATAGGGATCCGTCAGCCGGATCATGCGCGCCTTGGTCTCGCTCTGCACCCGTTCGACGGCGGCTTCCGCCGTCAGGCCGTTGCGGATCGCCTCTTCCAGCTTCCGCACCCAGCCGCGGTCATGGGCAAACATGCGATAGGTCTCGAGCACCGCGCGGTGCTCACCCTCCATCGACACTTCGCGACGCGACAGCATGTCGTCGATCGAGATGCGCAGCGACCCCAGAGCTTCGGCAAGCCGCTGCAATTCCTGGTCCGTATCCTCGTTCAAGAGATTGGTGACGACGATCCTCGGCTCGTGCAGCACGACATAGCCAAGGCCGATGCCCTCGCCGTAGCTGTTGCCGTCGATCGAGACCGGGCGGGACAGATCGAGCTCGAGGCCGGGCTTGGTGATCTTCTTCAACTCGCCGGTTGCGACCATTTCGGCCAGAACCATGGCAGTCGTTTCCAGCGCCTCGACCTCGTCTTCGCGGTAGTTGCGCATCGCCTTGTTCTGCACGACGAGAACGCCGAGCGCGCGGCCGGTGCGCAGGATCGGCACGCCGAGGAACGAGTGATAGATCTCTTCGCCGGTTTCCGGCAGGTAGGTAAAGGCGGGATGCGCCTGGGCGTCGGACAGGTTGAGCGGCCGCGCAGACGCGGCAATGGTGCCGACGAGGCCCTGCCCCATCTTCAACTGCGCCAGGTGGACGGCGGTCTTGTTCAGACCTTCGGTCGCGTAGAGTTCGAGCACGCCGTCGGAACGCAGCACATAGACCGAACACACTTCCGCGACCATGTTCTGTGCGATCTGGCGCACGATCCGGTCAAGGCGCTCCTGTGGCTCGAGCGGTTCCGCCATCAACTCGCGCAACCGCTTGAGGAGAACGCGCGGACCTGCGGAAAGGTCTCTCATCGCGTAGGGTCTCCCGAAATAGAGTAGACGGCGACAACGGGACGCGCGGCCAAAAACACCGCGAATCCCAAATCAATCACCGGTCGATTAACTCTTATCGAGACCGTAAGCGGAATGCAAAGTACGAACTGCCAATTCGGCATAGGGCCCGTCGATCAGGATCGAGATCTTGATTTCGGAGGTGGTGATCGCCTTGATGTTGATGCCCTTGTCGGCGAGCGCACGGAACGCCGACGCGGCAACGCCGGCGTGACTGCGCATGCCGATGCCGATGACCGAAACCTTGACGAGGCCGGCTTCCGACTGGATCACGTCGTAGCCGATCTTTTCCTTGTTGTCGCCAAGCACCCGGAGCGCCTTGTCGACATCGCCGGAGGGAACGGTGAAGGTCATGTCGGTCTTCGAACCATCTTCCGAGATGTTCTGGACGATCATGTCGACATTGATATGGGCTTCGGCCAACGGCCCGAAGATCGCGGCGGAAACGCCCGGCCGGTCGGCAAGACGGCGCAGCGAAATCTGGGCTTCATCCTTGGCATAGGCAATGCCGGTTACGACTTCCTGTTCCACGATTTCTTCCTCATCACAAATCAGCGTGCCGGGCGGATTGAGAAGGTCACCCATGCCCGGCGCATCGGGATCCTCGAAAGACGAACGCACGAAGGTACGGACCTTGTGCACCATGGCAAGCTCGACCGAGCGCACCTGCAGCACCTTGGCGCCGAGCGATGCCATTTCCAGCATTTCCTCGAACGCGATCTTTTTCAGACGCCGCGCCTTCGGCTCGATGCGCGGGTCGGTCGTGTAGACGCCGTCGACGTCGGTGTAGATGTCGCAACGGTCAGCCTTGACGGCAGCGGCAATCGCAACCGCCGATGTATCGGAGCCGCCGCGGCCAAGCGTCGCCAGGCGATTGTCCGGGCCAAGGCCCTGGAAGCCGGCGACCACGGCCACCTGGCCCTCGCCCATGCGGCGGATGATGTCGGCACCTTCGATGTCGAGAATGCGGGCGGCGCCATGAGCGTTGTCGGTGCGGATCGGAATCTGCCAGCCCTGCCAGGAGCGCGCATTGATGCCCATCGACTGCAGCGCGATCGCGAGAAGTCCAGAGGTCACCTGCTCGCCGGAGGCAACGACGGCGTCATATTCGCGCGCGTCGTAAAACGGAGCGTTGCTGCCGGCGACCTTGGGTATGTTCTGCACCCAGCCGACGAGTTCGTTGGTCTTGCCGGACATGGCGGAAACGACGACCGCGACCTCGTGGCCGGCGTCGACTTCACGTTTCACATGGCGAGCAACATTGTGAATGCGGTCCAAATCAGCGACGGAAGTTCCGCCGAATTTCATCACGATGCGTGCCATTTCGCCTCTACCGGTACCGAATGTTTGCGCGCGAGCGCGCGTGACAGGAAAGCGCCCCCCGTCGGCGCCCGACGGTCAAAAAGCTTGGGAGACTTCTCGGACATCGGCCAATCACCGCTTCGGGGAGCGGAAAGTCGCGGCGTCTCTTAGCGGATCGGGGCGCGCGGCGCAATGGCAAGAAGGCAGGAATAAGGCCCGCGTAACAGCAACCTGGCCGCACGCTGAGCAACAATATTGCCAATCGACATCACCTGGAGCAACAAACGGCCCGCCAGATAGCTTTACGGCTTTGCACATATGGCGAGAGCCATCTTCGGTCGCACCCGACCGTCGCCGCCCCGTTGAAAATTGCTCGCGCCGATGGTAAACCTGCGACGCAACTCGATTGTGAAAGGAGGGCTGCGTTGTGATGACTTTTTTCCGGCACCACCGCCAGCGTGGCCCCGTCAACGCCCTGCAGATGCGTTTGCAGGGCTGACCGGTACAATCGCTTCGCGTCCTCGCGAACCTTATCCCTGGTCTGCCCCAGTGTGGTGCGGCTGAAAACCGTTTCGGTTTGAACGCCTGCGCCGTTGTCCATTCCGAGCCGACGCGGCCCGAACATTGCACGATACCGTGCATCGGGTCCGACAATCCGCCCAACCCGGCAGAAGTCTTGCCGCCCGTGGATGTTTGCCGTCGCTCGCGCAGTCCAGAGAACGAACATGGCCTTGATCAATATCCGCAACCTCGGCGTCACCCTCAGCACGTCGCTCTTTTCCAACCTCAACCTTTCGATCGCGGCCGGCGATCGCCTCGGCATCGTCGCCGCCAACGGGCGCGGTAAATCCACCCTGCTCCGATCGATCGGCGGCAGCTTCGAGCCGACGACCGGCGAGATCACCCGCTCGCGCGGCCTGACCATCGGCCATGTGGAGCAGAACGTGCCGGCACAGCTGCTGCCGTTGTCGTTCCATGAGGCGGTTCTTTCAGCACTTTCGGCCGAACAGGCAGACAGCGAAAGCTGGCGTGTCGATATCGTGCTGGATTCGCTCGAGGTGCCGGAGGCGCTTCGCCAACGCGCCGTCGCGGACCTCAGTGGCGGCTGGCAGCGGCTGGCGCTCCTTGCACGTGTCTGGGTCACGGATCCCGACGCGCTGCTTCTCGACGAGCCGACCAACCATCTCGACCTGGCCAAGATCGCAAGGCTCGAGTCCTGGCTGAACGCGCTTGCGCGCGATGTGCCGGTGCTGATCGCCAGCCACGACCGCGCCTTCCTCGACGCCACCAGCAACCGCACGCTGTTCCTGCGCCCGGACCAATCTCCCGTCTTTGCACTCCCCTATTCGCAGGCGCGCGCGGCCGTCGACGAACTGGACGCCTCGGAAGAGCGGCGCTACCAGCGCGACATGAAGGTGGCGCAGCAATTGCGGCGGCAGGCGGCCAAGCTCAACAATATCGGCATCAACTCCGGCAGCGATCTGCTGACGGTGAAGACCAAGCAGTTGCGCCAGCGCGCCGACCGGCTGGAAGACGCGGCCAAGCCCGCCCATCAGGAGCGCTCCGCAGGTGCGATCCGCCTCACCAACCGCGGCACGCACGCAAAAATACTGGTGACACTTGACGATGTGGCGGTCGAAACACCCGATGGCACCCCGCTTTTCCGCACGGGAAAACGCTGGATCTGCCAGGGTGACCGCATCGTCCTGCTCGGCGAAAACGGCGCCGGCAAGACGAGGTTGGTCAACCTCATTCGCACCGCCATCGAAGAACCGGCACGCGCGCCCGAAACGCTGAAAGCCACGCCTTCCCTGGTGCTCGGCTATGGCGATCAGGCGCTTGCGGGTCTTTCGGACAAGGAGACGCCGCTTGCCGCCCTCTCCCGCCGGTTCTCGCTGGGCGACCAGAAGGTGCGTTCGCTGCTCGCCGGCGCCGGTGTCGGCATCGACATGCAGGACAAACCGCTCGGCCGGCTCTCCGGCGGCCAGAAGGCGCGCCTTGCCATGCTGGTGCTTCGCCTGCGCGAGCCCAACTTCTACCTGCTCGACGAGCCGACCAACCATCTCGACATCGAGGGCCAGGAGGCGTTGGAAGACGAGCTGATGAAAAACGAGGTGAGCTGCTTGCTGGTGTCCCACGACCGCAGCTTCGTGCGCAACATCGGCAATCGCTTCTGGTTGATCGACAAGCGCCGCCTCGTAGAGGTGGAAGACCCCGAGGATTTCTTCGCCTCAGCCGCACAGGGCGACATGGCCTGACGAGCAGGCGGCGCGCGGTGATACCGTGCGCCGCTATGCCATAGAGGCAACCGCAAGTGGCCAATGGCTTCGCCAGCAACGAACTTGACTGGGCGGCGCGATCGGGCGATATCGGACCCATGTGCGAACATGACGTCCATATCGTTGCGCGTTCGGCCGGCATCCCAACAGGCGGGATGCAGGGCGATAGAGCACGCTGACGAAAGAGCGTTCGCGCACCTGCAGCCTCGCCGGAAACGGACGGGGTTCTTCTTTTGACGGGTGCGCCGTCCATCGGCATTTTTGATGGAGAATGAAATGGCACAGAATATCTACGACAAACCGGAATTTTTCGAAGGCTACAGCCAGCTCGGCCGATCCGTGCACGGTCTCGATGGTGCGGCCGAATGGCCGGTAATCCGCGCCGCCCTACCGGATCTGACAGGCAAACGCGTGGTCGATCTCGGCTGCGGCTTCGGCTGGTTCTCGCGTTTCGCCCGCGAGCAGGGTGCCGCCCGCGTCCTTGGGCTCGACCTATCGGAGAACATGATCGCCCGTGCCCGACGCGACACGTCCGATCCGGCGATCGAATACGGCATCGCCGATCTCGACCAACTTGCACTCGAAGACGGCGCCTTCGACCTCGCCTACAGCTCGCTCGCATTCCACTATGTCGAGAATTTCGATCGCCTGGTTCAGGCGATCCACAATGCCCTGATGCCCGGCTCGCACCTGGTTTTCACCATCGAGCACCCGATTTACATGGCCTCGCTCACCCCGGGCTGGCAGGTTGGAGAAAACGGGGGGAAGCGTTGGCCGGTGGATCACTATTCCGTCGAAGGCCGACGCACCACGGACTGGCTGGCCAAGGGCGTGGTCAAGTACCACCGCACGATCGGCACCACGCTCAACGCATTGATGCGCGGCGGTTTCGCCATCCGTCACGTCGAGGAGTGGCACCCAACGCCGGCGCAGATCGACGCCAATCCGGATCTTGCCGAAGAGATGGAACGGCCGATGATCCTGATCGTCGACGCACAGAGATAAGACCGGCTGGAGCCCGGGGCCGAACCGCGCCCGGGCTTCGCCCATGCTGTCCCGCACGTTCATCCGATGCGGCTGTTGTCGGATTTGCCCGGCCGTGCGATCACGCAGACGACGTCGCTACGGTCGACCCTCTGGGTCCTGACCGTTTCCACGCTCCACCGGTTATCGGCAAGGCGGGTTTCAATCCGGTCGGAAATCTCGTCGACATTGCCCGAGGGCTCGTCGTGGAAGACGAGGAACCGGCCATTCGGCTTGAGGAACCGCGCAAGGACCGCAAGTTCGCGCGATGGATCGCCCCTGGCGAAGACACCGACGCGGATGGCGAACGCCGCATCGAAGCGCATGTCGCCAAAATCTGCCTCCGCCAGTTCCACGGTCTCAAAGACCGCCGTGCCGGCCGCAACATGGCTGGCGTTTCGTCGCCCGGCGGCAGCAATCATCGTCGCCGAGCGATCGATCGCGACGATGCGCCCATCGACGAGTTTCTCGCAGACGCCCGTGACCGCGACACCATGGCCGCAGCCGATTTCAAGCAACCGCTCCGATGACTGCGGCGCGATGGTTTCAACCGCCCAACCGATTCTGCTTTCCGCGTGCATGGCCGCTCCTCGCTCGAATTCGCCGTCGCCCGCGCAGCGATACCATGATCGGGTCAGCGCCAAGCCTGGCGATTCCGATATCAAAACAAAACCACTTGCAAAATAAAACTAGTTTTGCAATGATCCGTTTGTCGAAGAACAGGGCCGCAAATGGCGGCGAGCGAAAACGGGAGAAACGATTATGCGCAAGGTCATCATGTGGGACATGGTCAGTGTCGACGGCTTCTTCGAAGCACCCGATCACGACATCAGCTGGTTCGTCTTCGAGGATGAACTCGCGGCCTATATCGGCGAAACCCAACTCGAAGCCGATACCTTGCTCTTCGGCCGGGTCACCTACGAGATGATGGCGTCCTACTGGCCAGGGGCCGAAGGCGATATCGCCACCTTCATGAACGGCGTCGAGAAGTACGTCTTCTCCCGTTCGCTGAAAACTGGTGACTGGCACAACACCACGCTCGTTTCCGGCGACGCAGTCGCCGAAGTCGAACGCCTGAAGGCGCAGCAGGGCGGCACCATCTTCATCTTCGGCAGCGCGGATTTTGCCGCAGAGCTGGTGGAGAAAGGCCTCGTCGACGAATATCGGCTCGGCATCAACCCGGTCCTGCTCGGCGGCGGCGTCCCCCTCTTCAAGCCTCTGCCGAAACGCACCCCCCTCAAGCTTACCCACACGCGACCGCTCAAATCCGGTGTCGTCATCCTGCATTACCAGCCGCAGCCGGATGCCTGAGCGAAGGCTGCTCGACGTGGCACCGGACATCGCCGAACGCACGCGCGGCCGCTTCAGATGCGCTGTTGTGGCCGCTGCCCGCCTCTTGACATCCCTGCCCGATCGTCCGACTTCATCAGGCAGAATGAAGGAGATGGCAGCATGAGCGAGACAGCGCGCACGACGATCGACCAGAGCGAGGTAGACCGCTTTTCGGCCATGGCCGCCGAATGGTGGGACCCGACGGGAAAGTTCCGGCCGCTGCACAAGTTCAATCCCGTACGCCTCGCCTATATCCGCGACAAGGTAGCCGAGCATTTCGACCGTGATCCGAAGAGCCCGCAGCCGCTGAAGGGGCTGCGTCTGCTCGATATCGGCTGCGGTGGCGGTCTGCTGTCAGAGCCCATGGCCCGCATGGGGGCTGACGTCGTCGGCGCCGACGCTTCGGAAAAGAATATCGGCATTGCCAAGACCCATGCGGCCGGCAGCGGCGTTGCCGTGGATTATCGCGCCGTGACGGCCGAAGCACTTGCCGAAGCGGGTGAAAGCTTCGACATCGTTCTCAACATGGAAGTGGTCGAGCACGTCGCCGATGTCGACTTCTTCATGACCACCTGCGCCCATATGGTTCGCCCCGGCGGCCTGATGTTCGTCGCCACCATCAACCGCACGATGAAGGCGGCGGCGCTCGCGATCTTTGCGGCCGAAAATGTTCTGCGCTGGCTGCCGCGCGGCACGCATCAATACGAAAAGCTCGTGCGCCCGGAGGAACTGGAAAAGCCGCTGGTAGCCAGCGGCCTGGAGCTGACCGAGCGCACCGGTGTGTTCTTCAATCCGCTGTCCAACCAGTGGAACCTGTCGAAGGACATGGACGTCAACTACATGATTGTCGCCAAGCGCCCGCTTTAGCGGGAAGACCGCCAGCACCTCGGGCCTGCACCAAATCCGATGCAGAGCCCTTCGGCGACGCTGTTCGCCGGCGGGGTTTGCTTTTGGCTCGCCGCCTTAGTCGAGCTTCGGCCCGGCCTGCCATTCGTGCTGCAGCAGGGCGTAGATGAACTCGTCCCCCCAGGCTCCGTTGAACAGGTCGTTCTGGATCAGGTGCGCCTCGCGGCGCATGCCCAGGCGCTCGACGACGCCGACGGAGCCCGCGTTGAGTGGATCGAGGCGCGCAAAGATCCGATGGAAATTCAGCTTGGAGAAACCGAGCTCGAGCACCGCCCGCATCGCTTCGGTCGCATAGCCCTTGCCCGCAAAAGCCGGGTTGAAGATATAGCCGGTTTCCGCCTGTCGCGCCGGCTTGCTTGCAAGCTTCAACAGCACCTCGCCGACCAGCGCGCCATCCGCCCGTCGTTCGACGGCAAAGACTGCGACATCACCATCCTCATCGAGTCGCGGATTGCTCGCCTTGGCAAACTTGTCGCGCGCGCGCTCCTCGTCGAGCGGATCGGCATAGAGATAGCGATAAACCTCCGGCAGCCGGTGATAGGCATGGAAGCCGTCGAAGTCCTCAGGCGCAAAATGCCGGATCGTCAGGCGGTCGGTGGAAAGACGAAGGTCGGAAAGATCCATTGCTGTTAAAATCCCGGATTGCAAAGATCCGGAGATGGGAACCAACGATCTGTTTTTAAAGGGTGTTTCCGGGATTTCACCCGACGGCATGAAAATAGCTGACGTGAGGAGGCTTACCGGCTTGCGGCTTGCCGCTTAGTTGATCTCGTCGGGCAACACGGGCAGCGGCGCGATAGCGATGCCCTCTTCGAGAAGAGCGACTGCCTCTTCCACGGTCGCCTGGCCAATGAGACCACGTTCGTCCGCCTCGCCATAGTGGATCTTGCGGGCCTCTTCGGGAAAGCGGTCGCCGACATCCTCGGCATTTTCGCGCACCGCTTTTACCAGTTCGCGAATCTTGGCGACGGTTTCCTTCTGTGCCTGATCCATGACCAGCGCCCGCGTCGCTTCCTTCTTGCGCGCCGTCGCAATCGACGGCGCCATCAGCTGTTTGGCAACGGACGTAGAATTGCAGGTTGGACAGGAAACGAGCTTGCGGTCCATCTGGCGGTCGAAGTCGTCACTCGACGAGAACCAGCCCTCGAAAGCGTGGCCCTTATCGCAGGAAAGCGTGTAGCGGATCAAGCGGCAACACCTCCCTTGCCAGCGAGCAAGACGTGGTCCAGCGCAAAGCTGCGGGCGTTCCTGAGGTTCGGGATCTTGGCGCGGGCCGCATGCACGGCAGCCACGTCGATATCCGCCAGCACGATCCCCTCGCCAGCGCCACCCGCCGCCGCAAGCACCTTGCCCCAAGGGTCGATGATCATCGAATGACCGAAGGTCTCTCGCCCGTCCTCATGCACACCGCCCTGTGCCGCGGCGATGACGAAGAAGCCGTTCTCGATGGCGCGGGCACGCAGCAGGATCTCCCAGTGCGCTTCGCCGGTCTGCCGGGTGAAGGCCGCCGGCACCGACATCACCTGCGCACCCGCGACCGCCTGCTGGCGGAACAGCTCGGGGAAGCGAACGTCATAACAAATGGCAAAGCCCAACGTGCCGAAATCGAGGTCCGCCAGGCGCGCCGTGCTGCCAGGGCTATAGGCCGCGCTTTCGCGCCAGCTTTCGCCATTGTCGAGATCGACGTCGAACATATGGATCTTGTCGTAATCGCAGATCTTGGCGCCGTCCGGACCGAACAGGAAGCCGCGATTGGCGATCTTGCCGTCGGCAAGCGCAATTGCTGTCGATCCGACATGCAGATGAATGCCGAGCTCGCCAGCAAGCGCTGCCGCTTCGCGCACGATGGTGTCGTTCGCCTCATCCCTGAGCACAGCCCGCAAACCGGCGCGGTCGCGCTGGAGCGCTCCGGTCATCTCCGGCGTCTGGACATAGGTCGCCCCGTGCCCAGCCGCCTCGCGCACCAGCCGCGCCATCGTCTCGGCATTTCTTGCCGGATCGACGCCGGAACACATCTGGATGGCGGCAGCCTTGAATGTCATCGCAGTCGGGCTCCTCAGAGCATCTCAGGGAAACGTACGAAGCGTTTTCCCGTCAGGAAATGCGTAGAAACAGAAAGATAGAGCGCTTCCATAACTCTGTCTAAAGTGGAAACGGTTTAGGCGGCGAGCAGCTCGTCGAGTTTTCCGGCTCGCTCCAGTGCGTGCAGATCGTCGCAGCCGCCGACATGGATGTCGTTGATGAAGATCTGCGGGAAAGTGCTCCCGCCATGCGATTTCTCGATCATCTTCTGACGCACCTGGGGATCGTAAGTCGCATCATGTTCGAGGAACGAGACGCCCTTGGTTTCCAGAAGCTTTTTTGCAGCCGAGCAATAACCGCAGAACTGACGCGTATAAATAACGACCGAAGCCATGTTTCCTAACCGCTCCTTCACCGGCAACGATGCCGGACTTCCATTTGTCATATAAGACCGGACATGGCTCTTGCAAAGGTTAAAACCGTGACGTGTCCGGCCCCCGCCCGCTTCAGTGCGCGCGTCGCAGCCGTAACGGTGGCGCCGGTCGTATAGACGTCATCGACGAGAACGATGCGTTTTCCGATGAGACCTTGCTTACCGCTTTCGGTAACGGCAAAGGCGCCGCGAACATTGTCCTCGCGCGCCTTGGCGTCGAGCCCGACCTGTTTGGTGGTGCGGCGGACGCGGTGGAGCGTTGCCGGAAGATAGGGGCGACCGGACAGCGCGGCGACGGCGCGGGCAAGCTCCGCCGCCTGGTTGTATTTACGCCCCCACAGCCGGAAGGCATGCAGTGGCACCGGTATGATCGCATCCGCGGACGGGACGGCGCCGTCGCTCGCCCGGACCATCCATTCCGCCATCATCGGCGCGAGATCGGTACGGTCCCGATATTTCAATCCATGCACCAGTTCACGCGCGATGCCCTCGTGGATGGCAACGGAGCGCAGGCGGTCGAAGGCCGGCGGATCGGCGATCGCCTCTGGCGACACCGTCCCCTCGCCGTGATCATGGGCAAATGGCAGGCCGAGGATTTCGCAGTAGGGCCGCTCGATCAATTGAAGCGTCGACCAGCAGGGGGCGCAGACAGCCCGATGGCGGCCCATCAGCCGCCCACAGCCGCAGCAGACGGGAGGAAAGACGACGTCGACGAGATCGTTGCCGATCCGCCGCAGACAGGCCAGGCACTCCGCCAGCCCAAATTGCCGCTCTTCCCCGTTCATGAGGTTGACTTTGCCGTCATGTGGGTTTCTTTGCAGGACACTGGAACACCCTACAGTGCCGCGCGTCTTTTCAGACGCGCAAAGGGCGCTGTAGCACTTTGAATTTCAGCATGATTTTTCCCTTAAATCGGTTCCGCTCCAGGGAAGCAATCATGCTGTCGGAGCACAGTACCGTGGAAATCATCTTTGACCAGACCCTTGTCGAGGCGCACCGTCGCCGGGCGCTGCGCAATGCCGACCCGAAGGCGGCCTTCCTCCTCGATATCGTCGCACAGGAACTGGCCGACCGCGTCAGCGTGGTCGAGCGGCAGTTCGACAAGGCAATGGAATTGCACGGCTACACCGGCGCAACGGCACATCGCCTCCTGGAAACGGGCAAGGTCGGAATGGTCGAGCGGGTGGAAACCGACCCCGGCTTCGGCACGACCGCCATGCCGGTTGCTATTGCGCCGCTCGAGCGCATCCCCGCCGAGCCCGAGACACTCAATCTTCTCGTCTCCCCCCTGTCGCTGCATCTCACCAACGACACACCCGGCGCCTTCATCCAGGCGCGCCGGTCGCTGAAGCCCGACGGGCTTTTTCTGGCGGCAATTCCCGGCAATGGAACGTTGAACGAACTGCGCGAGGCGTTGCTTGCCGCTGAAGCCGAGTTGACCGGCGGTGCGAGCCCGCGTGTCATTCCCTTTGCCGACGTTCGCGACATGGGCGCATTGCTGCAACGGGCGGGCTTTGCCCTGCCGGTGGCGGACGCGGAAACCTATACGGTGCGGTACGATTCGCTCTTCGCACTGATCCGGGATTTGCGGGCGATGGGCATGACCAGCCCGCTGGCTGCCCGCAGCCGGACACCGGTGTCCCGGCGCTTTTTCCTGAGGGCTGCAGAAATCTATGCGGAACGCTTCTCCGACCCGGACGGCCGCATCCGTGCGACCTTCTCCGTCGTCTACCTCTCTGGCTGGGCGCCGCACGAAAGCCAGCAGAAACCGCTGAAGCCGGGCTCTGCCAAACAGCGGTTGTCGGAGGCGCTGGGGACGAAGGAAAGACCGGTCTAAAGCATTTCCAGGAAAGCCAGGAAATGCGTAAAAGCAAAGAGATAGAGCGTTTCTGCGCGTCCGTCTAAAGTGGAAACGCGCTAAAGCGGCCAGTCGACCACCATCAATTCATGGCGTTGCGGATCGTCGTCGTCAGCAGCTCGAAGATGGCCGTAAGCGCCGCCTGTATCTGCTCCATCCCGAGCAGCAGACTGACAGAAATGATGGCCGCGATCAGCCCATACTCCACCGCGGTGGCCCCGCTTCTATCGTGAATAAGGCGCTTCAGCGTGTTCATAGGTTCCCAGCCCGGTTGGAACTCACTTCCCGACCGGCAGACACGCAAGGAACCAGTCCGACGCGCCGCCCAGATCAGCAGCCACTCTTGCTGCCGTCAGCATCGATGATGCAGACCGCACCCGGCATTTCCTGAAGCACGCTGCGGCGCACGGTGTAGCGCTTCGTCGTGCCGTTCGAGGGGATCGAGCCGGTCGAAATATTGTCGTAGTCCACCGGCGTATTCGCCAGCATGCGCTTGTCCGTCTTCGAGGACAGCATCGGCGTCAGGATCAGCGTCAGTGCAATCACGGCTGTTCCAAACAGCAGCGACAGATTGAGCACGCCTGTCCGGCGGGACTGGCTCGTCACCATGTCCTTCTCCTGAACCGTCCTCCAGAAATCGTCGTCTACCATCCCAGCCTCACAAACGCATAAGATGCGGCGAACGGGAGCATCCTTCCCAAGCTTCGTTCTGCCACATTGCCCGAAACCGATACGCCGTCCGCTGAACGTTACGTACCGAAACTGATTTGAGGCTATCTTTGCGGGAGGGAGATAAACGATCGATTAATAATCGGTCGGTTTTTGGGTAGGTTCAGAGCAAATCCATCAGAAATGGGATAAGCGGCTCGTCGGCAGGAGGCATCGGGTAGTCGCGCAGCGCCTTGGAGCGCACCCATTTGATCGCCTGGCCCTCCCGCCCGATCGCCACGCCTTCATAGCGCCGGCAGACGTAAAGCGGCATCAGCAGATGGAAATCGTCGTAGGTGTGGCTGGCGAAGGTCAGCGGCGCCAGACACGCGACCTTGGTCTGGATGCCAAGCTCTTC
The DNA here is from genome assembly GCF_001270265.1 of Ensifer adhaerens. Lineage (GTDB taxonomy): Bacteria > Pseudomonadota > Alphaproteobacteria > Rhizobiales > Rhizobiaceae > Ensifer > Ensifer adhaerens_B. Next base: position 164,431 of record NZ_LGAP01000009.1, on the reverse strand, counting down.
GTCCAGCTCGCGGATCAGCGTTTCCTCCGGCGTCTCGCCGGGCTCCACCTTGCCACCGGGAAACTCCCAAAGGCCGGCAAGCGATTTGCCTTGAGGGCGCTGCGCCAGAAGGATTCGGCCGTCGGAATCCACCAATGCGCAGGCGGCAACGAGAATGATCTTCTTTCCGGTGGCATCCATCAATCAGGCCTTCGGCGTGCGGTAGAGATAGGTGTAGACGTCTGAGAAGCCGGCACCACGATAGAGCGCCAGCGCCGCCTCGTTGGCTGACTCGACCTGCAGCCATGCCTTCTTCGCGCCGCGCAGCCGCGCCCAGCGCAGCGAAACGTCGAGCAGGGCCTTGCCCACCCCCTGGCGGCGGAAGTGTTCGTCAACGGCAAACAGCATGATACCGGCGAGATCGTTGTCCTGAACGACAAGTGACACCGCCGTCGGGCCGCTCTCCACATCCTCGAAGAGAAACAGACCGCTTTCCGGCTTGATGGAATTGATGATCTCGGCGAGCGCCGCCTTGGTCTTGGGATCTTCCCTGCCGATGCGGATGCGCGCGTCGACGAAGCGGCCGACATCCTTGATCGGCAGATGGTCTATGCCATCGCCGAAGTCGCGCTCGGCGATATCAGCCATCATCACGATGCTATGGGAGAAGGCAGTCCAACCTTCGGCATCCATGTGTGCGATCAGCTGCGGCGGCGTCAACGGCGTCTGCCGCACGGTCAGCGGCCGGCCGTAATCGGCAAAACGCCGAGCAGCCTTTTCCAATCGGACGGGGATATCGCGGTAATCGGAAGGGTCGAGCGGATTGACGGAGTTGAGACGCTTGGAATCGTGGCCGGCATTCAGCCGGATCAGCCAGCTGCCGTCATAGTGAACCGACGCTGCCGGCCAGGCACGAAAACCGACTGCCTCAAGCCGCCGCACGCTCGGAAGATCAACCATCCGCTTGTCCTTGCCTTCAGCCGCAGCATCGCCTGCGGACGGCTGAGTCTCGTTCGATGTCATCTGCTTACCCCCAACAGGCCAAACCAATTACCGCAAGCAGCTCCGGGAGCTGCAAGCCCCCGGGAAAGACTGCTCGTAAAGGCGTCAGCTTCTGTAGTCGCCGTTGATTTCGACATATTCCTTGGTGAGGTCGCAGGTAAAGACCGTCGCACGTCCAGAACCGAGGCCGATATCGACACGGATCGGGATATCCTGCGCCTTCATGACTGCCGTGGCGGCCACTTCCGAATAGGTAGGATCGCGCTCGCCCTCGACGGCAACGCGCACATCGCCGAACCAGATCGCCAGCCGATCGCGCTCTGCCATCTCGCCGGATTTGCCGACGGCCATGACCACCCGGCCCCAATTGGCGTCCTCACCGGCAACCGCAGTCTTGACCAGCGGTGAGTTGGCGATCGAAAGCGCGATGCGCTTGGCAGCCGCATCGTTCTCGGCACCTTCCACCGTGACGGCAACCATCTTGCGCGCACCCTCGCCGTCGCGAACGACCTGGAGAGCCAGATCGCGCAGCAGGTCGTTAAGTGCCGTCCGGAAGGCGTCGAGCTTCGCATCGGATGCATCCGTGACTTTCTGCTGGCCATCGCCGGCGGCGGCACCGGTCGCAAACAGCATCAGCGTATCCGACGTCGAGGTGTCGCTGTCGACGGTGACCGAATTGAAGGTCGGGCCGACGCCGGCCGAAAGCAGCGCCTGCAGTGCCGCCGGCGCAATGTCGGCGTCGGTGACGACGAAGGAAAGCATCGTCGCCATATCAGGCGCGATCATGCCTGCGCCCTTGGCGATGCCGTTGATCGTGACCTTCACGCCACCGATCTCGGCGCTGCGGGTGGCGACCTTCGGATAGGTGTCCGTGGTCATGATCGCCTTGGCCGCCTCGAACCAGAAGTCTTGGCGGCCGGCAACCGCGAGATCGTCGAGCACGCCTGCAAACTTCGTCGCATCCAGCGGTTCGCCGATGACGCCGGTCGAGGCAAGAAACACCTCGCTCTCGGCGCAACCGACCGCCTTCGCCGCCGACTTCGCGGTCAGCTCCGTCGCCTCGCGGCCCTTCTTGCCGGTGAAGGCATTGGCGTTACCGGAATTGACGACGACTGCACGCGCAACGCCGCCGCCAAGGTTCTGGCGGCAGAAGTCGACAGGCGCAGAGGGGCACTTGGAGCGCGTGAACACGCCGGCAACGGCAGCAGGCTGGTCGAAAACCATCATCAGCACATCGGTACGGTTCTTGTACTTGATGCCGGCAGCGGCAGTTGCCATGCGCACGCCACGCAAGGCGGGCATTTCGGCAAAGGTTTTCGGAGCGAGCGGAGAGACGGAACCGGACATGGGAAACCTGCGTGAAGACCGTGGGATCAAGGTGAAGTTGCGACAAATGCCCGATCGGCTTTCGGGCCGTCGGGCATCGACAAGAAACGTTGATCGGCGGGCCCGCCGTTAGGCAGGACTCGCCGGTCGAAAATTACTTGGCTTCCTGCGCCTTGTTGGCCTCGTCATAGGCCTTCTTCAGAGCCGGATCGGAAATCTCGACACCGGCGTCCTTCTTGGCAGCAGCAAGCAGCTCAACGTATTTGTCGCGCATGACAAGCTGACGAACCTGCGGCTCGACCTGCTCCAGTGTCGGCGGCGCCTGCGGGCGCTTGTCTTCGACCAGGATGACGTGGAAGCCGAACTGCGTCTTCACCGGCGTCTTGGTATAGGCGCCCTTGTCGAGCGTGAACACGACGGCTTCGAATTCCGGAACCATGCGGCCCTTGGTGAAGTAGCCGAGGTCGCCGCCGTCGTCCTTGTTCGGATCGGAGGACTTGGCCTTGGCGAGTTCGACGAAGCTCTTGCCGGCGTCGAGTTCCTTGATGATTTCCTTGGCCTCTTCCTCGGTCTTGACGAGGATGTGACGCGCCTTGATCTCTTCCTGAACGGGAACGGCCGCGATTTCCTTGTCGTAGCGCGCCTTCACTTCTTCCTTGGTGATCGCGTCGACGACGTGCTTCTTGAAGAAGGCGTTGTGCAGTTCGCGCTCAGTCAGGTAGGCGAGACGCTGCTTGAAGGTCGCATCGTCCTGAAGGCCTTCCTTCTCTGCCGTCTTCGACAGAAGCTTGACGTCGATGACGGCCGACAGCGCGGCAGCACGCTTCTGCTCTTCCGGCATCTGCTGGAGCTGCGGGTCGAGACCGCCAAGGGCGAGATTGAGCTCGGACTGGCGCACTTCCTCGCCACCGACGGTCGCAATGACCGGGTCCGCGTCTTCGGCGCGCGCGACACCATGAACGGCGATCGCCGCAACCAGGGCCGCAGCGGCCAGGGTTTTCAACTTCGACATGCTCGTAACCTTTCACCTTTGGCCGTCAACGCGATTGCATCGGGCTTGTGGCGGCTGAACACCACCAGAATGTGGCCGTTCTGTAGCCGTCCGGCCATGCAAGTGCGTTGACATAATTCGACCCCCCTCTTATCTGTCACGCAACCTCGCGTCCAGAACAGTTTCCGGGCGTTTCACGGCATTGCGCGGTTTTGGACGGTGCGGCCAGTGGAACCCAAGGCAACAAAAAAGAAAGGACCATTCGTATGGTCAGTCTCGGCGGCCTAGCCCGCAAGTTGTTTGGTTCCTCCAACGATCGCCGTGTGCGTGGCTACAAGGCCAGAGTGGATGCCATCAACGCTCTTGAAGCCGATATGAAGGCTTTGTCGGATGAGGCACTCGCCGCCAAGACCGTGGAATTCCGCCAAGAGTTCGCAGACGGCAAGACCCTCGACGACCTGCTGGTGCCGGCCTTTGCGGTTGCCCGCGAGGCAGCCCGCCGCGTGCTTGGCCTGCGTCCCTTCGACGTGCAGCTGATCGGCGGCATGATCCTGCACGAGCGCGCCATCGCCGAAATGAAGACCGGCGAAGGCAAGACGCTCGTCGCAACCCTGCCCGTCTATCTCAACGCGCTTGCCAGCAAGGGCGTGCACGTCGTCACCGTCAACGACTACCTGGCCCAGCGCGACGCCGCCACCATGGGCCGCGTCTACAGCTTCCTCGGCCTGTCGACCGGCGTCATCGTCCATGGCCTCACCGATGACCAGCGCCACAACGCCTATGCCTGCGACATCACCTACGCGACCAACAACGAACTCGGCTTCGACTATCTGCGCGACAACATGAAGTACGAGCGCCCGCAGATGGTGCAGCGCGGTCACTTCTTCGCCATCGTCGACGAAGTGGACTCGATCCTCGTCGACGAAGCGCGCACGCCGCTGATCATCTCCGGCCCGCTCGACGACCGCTCGGATCTCTACAACACGATCAACGAGTTCATCCCGCTGCTTTCGCCTGAAGACTACGAGATCGACGAGAAGCAGCGCTCGGCCAACTTCTCCGAAGAAGGCACCGAGAAGCTCGAAAACCTGCTGAAACAGGCAGGCCTGCTCAAGGGTGAATCGCTCTACGACATCGAAAACGTCGCAATCGTCCACCACGTCAACAACGCGTTGAAGGCCCATAAGCTGTTCCAGCGCGACAAGGACTATATCGTGCGCAACGGCGAGATCGTCATCATCGACGAATTCACCGGCCGCATGATGCCGGGCCGCCGCTATTCCGAAGGCCAGCATCAGGCGCTCGAAGCCAAGGAAAAGGTGCAGATCCAGCCCGAGAACCAGACGCTCGCCTCGATCACCTTCCAGAACTATTTCCGCATGTATTCCAAGCTCGGCGGCATGACCGGCACGGCCTCCACCGAAGCGGAAGAATTCGGCAACATCTACGGCCTGGAAGTCATTGAAGTTCCGACCAACTTGCCGATCAAGCGTCTCGACGAGGACGACGAGGTCTATCGTACCCAGGGCGAGAAGCTGAAAGCGATCATCGACGAGATCAAGTCGGCGCACGAGCGCGGCCAGCCGATGCTGGTCGGCACGACGTCGATCGAAAAGTCCGAACAGCTTGCCGATCTGCTCAAGAAGTCCGGGTTCAACAACTTCCAGGTGCTGAACGCGCGTTACCACGAGCAGGAAGCCTTTATCGTCGCACAGGCCGGCGTGCCGGGCGCAGTCACGATCGCCACCAACATGGCGGGTCGCGGTACCGACATCCAGCTCGGCGGCAACGTCGACATGCGCATCCAGCAGGAACTCGCAGAGGTCGAGCCCGGCCCCGAGCGCAACGAGCGCGAACAGGCGATCCGCAACGAGGTGCAGCAGTTGAAGGAAAAGGCGCTGGCCGCCGGCGGACTTTACGTCCTCGCCACCGAACGCCACGAAAGCCGCCGTATCGACAACCAGCTCCGCGGCCGTTCTGGCCGTCAGGGCGACCCGGGTCGCTCCAAGTTCTACCTGTCGCTTCAAGACGACCTGATGCGCATCTTCGGCTCCGACCGCATGGACGGCATGCTGCAGAAGCTCGGCCTGAAGGAAGGCGAGTCGATCGTCCATCCCTGGATCAACAAGGCACTTGAACGCGCCCAGAAGAAGGTCGAAGCCCGCAACTTCGACATCCGCAAAAACCTTCTGAAATACGACGACGTGCTCAATGACCAGCGCAAGGTGATCTTCGAGCAGCGCATCGAGCTGATGGATGCCGAGAGCGTTACTGAAACCATCACCGACATGCGCAACGAAGTCATCGAAGACATCGTTTCCAAGCGCATCCCCGAGCGGGCCTATGCAGAACAGTGGGACGTCGAGGGCCTCAAGGCCGACGTCCAACAATACCTCAACCTCGACCTGCCGATCGTCGAATGGGCAGCCGAGGAGGGCATCGACGAGAACGACATTCTCGAGCGCGTGACGGCGGCGACCGAAAAGGCTGTGGCCGACCGGGCCGAGCGTTTCGGCCCCGAGATCATGCAATATGTCGAGCGCTCGGTCATTCTGCAGACGCTCGACCATCTCTGGCGCGAACACATCGTCAACCTCGACCACCTGCGCTCGGTCATCGGCTTCCGTGGCTATGCCCAGCGCGACCCGCTGCAGGAATACAAGTCCGAAGCCTTCGAAATGTTCCAGGCCCTGCTCGGCAACCTGCGCCAGGCCGTAACGGCCCAGCTTATGCGCGTCGAACTGGTCCGCGAGGCAGCCGAGGCTCCGCAGCCGGTACCGCCGCAGATGGTGGGTCACCATATCGATCCGTTGACCGGCGAAGACGATTTCGGTGGCGGTGCTGGTTCGCTGCTGGCCGTCGCACCGACAAACCGCAACCCGGCCGATCCTTCGACCTGGGGCAAGGTCTCGCGCAACGAGGCCTGCCCATGCGGCTCCGGCAAGAAGTACAAGCATTGCCACGGAATTTACGAAGCCTGATCTGAAATGCCGCCTTCGGGCGGCATTTTTGTTTGCAGAAGTGCAAAGCGCCAAGACCATCCCATTGCTGCACCTTGGGCGGCCGCTTGGTGCGGGGCGGTCCGCCTTGCCGTCCGCCCATCGTCTTTAAAGCCACCGATCGAACCCCGTCCGATCGGTTCCCTCCCTAAGGCGAGCCCCCCGACTGAACCGTTTGTTAACGCTGATCTGGCACAACTAAACCCTGTATTGCGTAATCTCAGGGTGTTCTCGTGTTCATGGCGGTATGTCAAACAGCCGGACGAATGCTGCCGTCGGCGCTGCGACACCGCTTGTCTCCGCTGATCGGCGTGCTGGTCGCCGCCCTGACCGAACAGGACCCGAAGAATACGGCGCGGCGCATGGCACTTGTCGCCTTCGTCATCCGCATCCTCAGCGCCGCGATCGCGTTCCTGTCCCAGATCATTCTCGCGCGCCTGATGGGCGAGTTCGAATACGGCATCTTCGTCTTCGTCTGGGTACTGGTCATCCTGTTCGGCAGCCTTTCCTGCATCGGCTTCCATTCGGCCGTGATCCGCTTCCTGCCCGAGTACCAGGCGACCTCGGCGCTGGCCGAAATTCGTGGCCTGACGACCACCGCCCGGATCTTCGCCCTCGTGTCCGCAAGCACGCTTGCCCTCGTCGGATTTCTGGGGCTTTGGCTTTTTGCCGACCGGATCGAGGGCTACTATCTGGTTCCACTCTATCTCGGCCTGTTCACGCTTCCGATGATCGCGCTTGGCGATGTGATGGACGGCACCGCCCGCGCGCACGGTTGGCCGCTTTCGGCGATGAGCCCGACATTCATCATTCGCCCGCTGCTGGTGCTCGCCTTCATGGTGCTGGCAACGACGATGGGGGAGCCGCACACGGCACGAACCGCGATGGCCGCTGCCATGGCCGCCGCCTATGTCACGACCGTCAGTCAGTTCCTCGTTCTCACTTGGCGGCTGCGTTCGCGCTATGTCAGTGGGCCGCTTCGGATCGAAATGGGACGATGGCTCCAGGTCGCGGTCCCGATCTTCCTGATCGACGGCTTCGGCTTCCTGCTGACCAATTCCGACGTGGTCATCGTCGGATTCTATCTCAAGCCGGACGATGTCGCCGTTTATTTCGCCGCCGCCAAGACGATGGCATTGGTGCATTTCGTCATGTTCGCGGTCAAGGCAGCGGCAGGCCCCCGTATCGCCGGCGCCATGGCCGCCCGCGACCGCCGGCAATTGGCAGACATCGCCGTCGACAGTGCGCGCTGGGCATTCTGGCCATCGCTCCTGCTCGGAACCATGGTCCTGCTTGCCGGACCCTTCCTGCTTTCGCTCTTCGGCCCTGCCTTCGTCGGCGGCCTGCCGCTAATGGCCATCCTCTTTGCCGGCATCATGGCCAAGGCTTTCATCGGGCCTGCCGAAATCCTGCTGACGATGGCAGGTCAGCAGACGCTCTGCGTGATCCTTTACGCTGGCGCACTCATGGCCAACATCGCGCTTAACCTGAGCCTCATTCCTCTCTTCGGATTGACCGGTGCTGCATTTGCAACCGCCGGCGCTATGTTCGTCGAGGCTATGCTGCTTCATTTCGCCGTAAGGCGCACCTTCGGTTTCGCACTCTTCGCTTTCGCAAGCGGGCGTTCGAACCATGACAACAACGGGGCGATCCATCCATGATCGGCAATACCAATCTTCCCGGTGACGCAGACGACAGGGCCGCCCGCATTCTTGGCGGGCTGGCACCGATGGGCCACACCCATCCGCAGGCGGAACATATGATTGAGGTCGGACGTCCCGGGCGCCACCTTTCGATCTATCCGGCCAAGGCGGGCTACGAACTGCAGCGTGAGCTCGACTTCCTGTCGAACCGGGCGCTTGAGCCGAACGTGTTCTTCACCGGCCGCTTCCTAGCGCCAGCAATGCCCCGGCTCGAGGAGCGCGTGATCCGGCTCGCCATCATCCGCGATAACGATGAACGCCGCAGCCGCATGCGTTTCCTGATGCCGTTCTCGATCGAGAAACCCGGCTTTTCCATCGGCGCCCCGATCATCCGCGCCTGGTCCAATCCGTTCGGCCCGCTTGGCGTGCCGTTGCTCGATGCCGAGGATGCGGCTGAGACGATCGACAACCTGTTCGAAGCCCTGACCGATCCATCGGCAACCCTGCCCCGGGTTCTGGTGCTGCCGGACGTACGCCTGAAGGGCAAGTTCGCGCAACTGGCGCGCGCCGTCGCCATCGGCCGGAACCTGCCGCTGACGGTGACCGACACGTTCAGCCGGCCGATGCTCGAAAGCCTGCTAGACGGCCCGACCTATCTGAAGAAATCGATCAGCCCGGCGCATTTCCGCGAATTGCGGCGCCAGTGGAGCCAGTTGGAGAAGCGCGGGCAGCTTGCCTATTCGGTCGCACGCCAGCCCAGCGAGATCCGCGTTCGCATGGAAGAATTCCTTGCGCTGGAAGCGTCCGGCTGGAAGGGCCGCGAACGCAGCGCCATGGTGCTCGACCGGTTCCGCGCGGCCTTCGCCCGCGAGGCGATCACCAATCTCGCCGAGGCCGATAGCGTCCGCATCCACACGCTCGATCTCGACGGCAAGGCGATCGCTTCCATGGTCGTGTTCCTGATGGCGGGTGAAGCTTACACGTGGAAGACAGCCTACAATGAGCACTACGCGAAATTCTCGCCCGGCAAGCTGCTGCTGGCGGAACTGACCGAATGGCATCTCGACGACGCCAACATTGCCCGCTCGGATTCCTGCGCCGTTCCCGACCACCCGGTCATGAGCCGCTTCTGGCAGGAGCGCGAAGAGATGGGCACGCTGGTGATCGGCCTGCAGCAGACCCGCGACCGCGACGTCCGCCAGGTCGCCGCACAGCTCCACCTCTACCGCAACACCCGCAACATGGCGCGGATGCTGCGGGAGAAGATCAAGGCGCTCGCCGGGCGCTGAGCGACTGCATCGTTCAGAAAATCAAACTCTTGGAGCGCCATGCGTCGATTTGGGCGCACTGCGCTCGAGCGTCAGAAGGAGGGCGAGTGTGGCGGCTCCGCCGCCGCCCGCTCGCGCAGCAACCGGCGAATGACCTTGCCCGACGTCGTCAGCGGCAGGCTGTCGACAAAGGCGATCTCTCGCGGATACTCGTGCATCGACAGCCGCATCTTCACCCATTCGCGGATGGACTGCGCCGTCTTGTCGTCGCCAGCGATACCCGGCCTTAGAACGACGTAGGCCTTGACGATTTCGGTGCGCAGCGCGTCGGGCTTTCCGACGGCCGCAGCAAGCTGCACATCCGGATGGCCGGCAAGACAGTCTTCGATTTCTCCCGGGCCGATGCGATAGCCGGAAGACGTGATCACGTCGTCATCGCGCCCGAAGAAGGTGAAGTAGCCTTCGGCATCCATCACGCCCTGATCGCCTGTTGTCATCCAGTCGCCGATGAACTTTGCTTCGGTGGCCTTGTCGTTCTTCCAGTAGCCGAGAAACATCACCGGGTCCGGCCGTCGGATCGCCACCTGTCCGACGGTTCCGGCCGGCAATTCGCGGCCATCGCCGTCGATGATCGCCACCCGATGGCCCGGCGCCGCCTTGCCCATCGCCCCCGGCTTGACAACACCGAGATCGGCGGCCGACGAAATGACGATATTGCACTCCGTCTGGCCATAGAACTCGCTGACATCGAGGCCGAGTGCTGTCCTGGCCCATTCAAAGGTTTCGCGCCCGAGCGCCTCGCCGGCGGAACCGACGGTCCTCAGATTGAGACGGTATCGATCGCGCGGCCTGTCGACCGCCTTCATCAGCCGCAATGCCGTCGGCGGAATGAAGGCGTTGCGCACATCCATCTCTTCAAGGATCCGAAAAGCCGTGTGCGGATCGAACTTCTGCGCCGGCGACGAGACCACGGGAACGCCGAGCAGCAGCGAGGGCAGCAGCGCGTTCAACAATCCGCCGGCCCAGGCCCAGTCCGCAGGCGTCCACATCCGGTCGCCCGGTTGCGGCAGGAAATGATGGTGAAACTGAAACCCCGGGAGATGGCCGAGCAGCACCCGGTGCCCATGCAGCGCCCCCTTGGGCGGCCCGGTGGTGCCGGAGGTATAGATCATCAATGCCGGATCGTCAGGCGTGGTATCCGCCGTGACAAAACCGTCGGCTTCGCCTGAGGCAAGGTCGGCGAAACCGAGCGTGCCTGGAACGCCTTCGGCACCGGCCAGCACGACCAGCCGCAAATCCGGCAGCCGCTCGCGGATGGCCGCGACCCGCTCATGGCCGAACGCATTCGTCACGATCGCCGCCGCACCCGCATCGAGCAGTCGATACTCCAGCGCCTCGACCCCGAAGAGCAAGGCCAGAGGCAGGGCGATCGCGCCGAGCTTGTAGATGGCCGCGTGCGCAATGGCAGCCTCAAACCCCTGCGGCAACAGGATCGCCACCCGGTCTCCGGGCTTGACCCCCTGGCGTTCAAGCCCGCGCGCGAAGGCGGAGGATTGCCGAGAGAAAGCGCCGTAAGTCAGCGTGCGATGGGCGCCATCCGGGCTGAAATGCTGAAGACAGATGCGATCCGGCGCTCTTGCCGCCCAGGCATCGCTCACCGCCACGCCGATGTTGAATTTCTCGGGGATCTGCCACCGGAATGCGCCGTAGAGTTCGTCGTAATTCTCGATTGTCGGTAACATGGCCCCGCCGCAACAGATTTCTGCTGCACCGCACCTAACATCTTCGCCCGCCGTTGTTCAATCACAGGGACGGCAAGGGTGTCAACCAACCTGCGTCGGAGCCCGGATCGCTGACCCGCAGATGGCGCCCAAGATAAAAGCAAAAAAGATCATTCTGTTTGTTGCTGGATCCGAATCGGAAGTCTGCGACCAATCAACGGCGATGTGAGCGGCATGGGCGATGAAAGGCGACTCCACGAGAACCACATGTTCTGCTGACATGAACGGCAAGAGCGGGTGAGTCGATCGAAACATCGATCAAGCGCAGACCGCGCCTTCGAAGGCGGGGCGAACCGAAGTCACGCTAAGAGTGATGCGCAAAAACTGAGTGGTGGTGCCCCATGCCGGAGCGAGGCAAGGTCCAAAATTCAACGACTTGCTGCCGCGTGGGACAGATTGGCGGCACGTCATTTCATTATGTTTTTTACGTCCCGTGTCTCACCGTTTAGCGCCAGATTTGAATGGCGGCGCTCGACCGTCTCACGTGATCCCACACCTCATTCCTCCGTTTCGTAGCCTAGTTGCATCAAATTAGACAACGTTCATGCAACTTGACATCGCTGCGGACTCAATCAACCTTGCATTGTGACCCAGGGAGGTGAGCAATGCCTGATGAACACAACAGAACAACCGAGAATGAAATCGCGGAAGCGGTCTTGTCGATCTTGGCGCTGCGATCGAGCGGTAAAGGCCAGTTTGAGGATCTATTCCGCACGCTGCCCAAAATCCTCGATTTGACAGACGCCGATCTCGCGAGGTCTGAAAGTCGCCCTGCGGAGCAGGTATGGCAGCAACGCGTCAGGAACATCACGTCTCATAAGGGAAGCGAAGGAAACTATATCACGGACGGTTTTCTTGAGGAGATCGAGGGCGGATTAGTGATCACCGACAAAGGAAGAAGCCGCGCCGCGCCCGCCAAACGGGCATGAAGTACCCCCGCGTCTTAGCCCAATTGGCAGCGGAGAACTGCCTCACACCATCGTTTTGTTTTGTTTAGGGCTACTGCAGCTTAGTATCGCGGATCACTTAATCGTTGGGAGCCAGGTGCCTAATGACCTTATTTGCCGCGATCCTCTTTGTCGTGACGGGAACGGCCTATTACCGATTCAAGGCACTGCGCCCAATCTGCCTAATCGTTTTCTTCGCCTACCTTATTGGGTGTATAGGCGTCTCCGCATGGCTTGCCTTCGAGGCGCTGACGACTGGATGGCCACTGCTGGCGCTTATGCTTGCCGCAACCGCTGCCTTTTTCGGCTATGTGACGTGCACCCTCATACCCGTCGCCATCAGTTCTATGAAGCGAGATTGAGGTTCTTGAACTTGGTGGGCCCGGAGGGCCTGCGAAGATCAAGCAAAATCAATTGGCTACCGAAACGGTTAGCCAACGCAATTCAGTGAATGTTCTCATTTTTTGGCGAACCGGAAATGCGCGAGTTAGTTGAGCCCAGCGACGTTGAATGGGAATTAACTCCTGGTCGTTATCACCCTCACGTAAATGGAGTTGCTCAAGGGAGATCTTTCTGTGGCGGGCAGTGAAGTAACGTTCGGACACCCAGAGGGCGTAAATGTCGGGGATACCTTCGACAACTACAAGCAGCTTAACGCTGAAGGTGTTCATCGATCCAACCAGGGTGGAATTTCCGGCACGGAACACGACGGAGCAGACTCTATAGTGATATCCCACGGATATCCGGATGATGTCGATCTGGGTGACGAGATTATCTATACCGGCCATGGCGGCCAGAATAAATCCGGAAAACAAATCAAAGACCAAGAGATGACCCGCGGAAACCTGGCGCTTGTGCGAAACCAGCTAGAGGGGATTCCGGTCCGCGTAATCCGGGGCCCAGCGCGAAACAATCCTTCCGCACCGATCTCCGGGTACCGATACGATGGGCTCTATCTTGTTGAAAGCCATTGGCACGAAATTGGCTCAGCGGGCTTCAGAATTTGGCGCTACCGTCTGGTCCGATCCGAGGTAGGTCGTGAAAACCCGCCACCGGCGGCTATCGAACCGATTGGGCTGAATGGTGGAAATGAAAGTCCCAGGCGCGCCACCATTTTGGTTCAGCGTATAGTCAGAGACACAAAACAAGCGAAAGAAATAAAGAGAAAATACCGACACCGCTGCCAAGTGTGCGGAACTTTCATAGAAACCGAGGCTGGGCGCTATGCTGAAGCTGCGCATATTCGCCCATTAGGTAAGCCGCACAATGGCCCCGATAAGCCTCAGAACATTCTTTGTCTTTGCCCAAACCATCATGTGATGTTCGATCTCGGCGTCTTCAGCATAAACGACGACTTTTCGCTGGTCGGAATACCTGGGCGTTTGACCCGCGGAAAATGGCACGACATCTCTGTCGAACATCTTCGATACCATCGGAAGCATTTCTCAGCGGACAAGCGAGCACTGACGTTAGGCGAAGAATAATCGCCTAGAGGAGCTTTGGCGATGGACACAAGGCGCTGTAGGCCTGAGAAGAGACAACAAATCAATCAACTACCAGAGAGGTTAGCCAGCGCCGTTCGGCGACTGTTCTCAATTTCTGGCCGACGTCCAAAAGCCACCACTGCCACTAGAATTCTCTTGATGACAAACCCGAGCAGCACACGCTAGAGATGTCCGAGAGGGGCGCATCATGAGCACAACACCAGGCTTCACCAAACTACGCATTCGAGGCTGGAGACAGTTTCAGGATATCGAGCTGCAGCTTCATCCACGCTTGACGATCATTACTGGCGCAAACGGGGCTGGCAAGAGCACTCTACTCTCCTTCTTCAGTAGGCATTTCGGTTACCATCGCGCCTTCTTGGCTACCCCTCAACGTTCTGGAGCAAAGAGACCATTCTCGGTGGGATTGTTCGTTCTACGAAAACTTGGCTTGGCTCCCACACCGCCTCTGCCAACATCGCCGCATGGAATTGAGATCGGGGAAATCGGATACTCCGACGGCACTGTTTGCAAAATAAACGTACCGACACAGGCGGCGCTACACTACGATGTTGCGTTCGATCGTCAGTTGACGGTAGACGGCATTCACATCGATTCGCATCGCCCGCCGAATGTCTATCGGCATGTGGCAAACTACCCATCGGCGCCGCCAGTGCGGCAGTCAATCGGCCTTGGTGTGGATAGTGAGTACATCAACTTTTACCAAGGCGGCGGGCTCAATAGTGGTTCGCTCTATCACATCAAAATGACGCTCATGCAGCTGAGCATCTTCGGCTATGGCAATGAAACCATGGACCCGATGCCCGAATTGATCGAGCTTTTTAAGGGTTTCGAAGCTGTCCTCAAAGTAATGCTACCGAAGTCGCTGGGTTTCGAAAAGCTCATCATACGACCGCCTGAGGTATTGCTATCTACCAAGTCCGGGGACTTTTTAGTGGACGCCGCCTCAGGCGGAATAATCAAACTTTTTGAAGTCGCATGGCAGCTCTACTTCTATTCGCAAGGCCGCGAGCGTTTCGTCGTCACCCTTGATGAACCAGAGAACCATCTGCATCCCTCAATGCAGAAATCGTTTCTCCCGAGTATTCTAGAAGCGTTCCCGGGACTGCAGGTCATAGCGGTAACGCACAGCCCATTCATCATTTCCGCAATGCAGGACTCTGCAGTCTACGTGCTTCGCTATCTCGATGCGGATATCGCTGCCGGAGCCGATGACGATCAGTCTATCAGAGGATTGTTGGGCACGCGGGTTGTTGCTGAAAGACTAGACACCGTCAACAAGGCAGCATCTGCAAGCGAGATCCTGCGTGACGTTTTGGGAATTGCCTCCACAATACCAGATTGGGCCGAAGCTCGCGTTCAACAGATAGTGGGTCAATTCAAGGGAACGAGGCTTGATGAGGCCGCACTTAAAAACATCTATGCGCAGCTAGAGAGAGAAGGCCTTGCGTCAAGCTATCCATCGGCACTGACAAGCCTGACGAGGTCCAATTGAGACGCCTCAAGAAGACTGAGAAACCCGATGTTCTGGAAAGGAATGCCGAGGCGTGGACGACCAGTCTACTTGGGACCTTGGCCGCCGGCAACAAACCAACCCAAACGATGAAGGAACGCTACAGACACGCTGACATAAAGGCCGCGGTTGTGGCGGAGACGCACGGCAAGTGCGCCTATTGCGAAAGTGTTGTTAGACATATCACCCACGGAGATATTGAGCACGTCGCTCCCAAATCGAAGGTCCCAAGCAAGGCATATGAATGGGAAAACCTCACGCTAGCTTGCGACATCTGCAATGAAAACAAGGGGGACGAATACACCGCCGACCCTGCTCATTCGCAAGATAGCCTGATCGATCCGTACAGGGACGATCCGAAAGAGCACTTCCTCTATTTCAGAGAGGTCGTCGCGCCCAGACCAGACAGCCTTCGTGCGTTTGCAACGGAGCAGGTCCTAAAACTGTCGCGGCCGGAGCTTCTTGAACGTCGTCGTGAGCGCATGGCCTTTCTAGATGGCTTGGTGCGGGCTTACTGTTTGGCAGACGCCGCTTATAAACCGCTGCTCCTCAATGACTTGGTGGACAACCATTTACGCGACCAGGACGAGTATGTGACCTCGTCGCGAGAATACATCGATCAATTCAAGACCAAAGGCGTAATCGCGAGCGACTAGTATTCACCCGCTGCGCTAGGCTCGAACGCGCCATCCACCTGCTCGCTGGCGCCTTTGAACGGCGGACGGCACAGATTCCTATCTTCCGTCCAGACGCGACACTTGGTGGCAGCGACCAGTAACAGCGCCCTTGAGTGCAGGCTTCGCCGCCGGCGTTGAGGTCTTCATTGTCGTGACTGACCTCGTTAGTCGAGTTGACTAAAATGGAGCATTTTAGAGGAAAATATGAACCGAGCTAACCGCCGTAGGCAAAACAAAGAATATGATCGCCAAATCGATCAAGGGATCAACATCGACCACTTCGACGAAGGCTTGATGGTTCGGCTCATGCGGAAAACTCATGAGCATGTTGAGCAAGCTCGCAGAAGCGGCCGCGTTTATGGACTGATGAACTTTCTGCACACCGCCATGGACAAGTCTTCTCGTAAGCTGGCGGATGTGCCGACACAGTGCTCCAAGGGCTGTTGGTACTGCTGCACTGTTTGGGTGGCGGCGAAGGTGCCAGAAGTCATCTTCTTCGCAAAAACAATTTCCAACGACCAGCACGCAGGTTACGTCGCCCGTTTGGAAGAAACGATGCAAGCGGTGAGAGGCCTCTCATTTGACGATCGCGGCGACATGATTACCCCTTGTCCCGCTCTATCAGACAACCTTTGCCTCAATTATAAGAACCGGCCGAACGTCTGTCGCTCAGCAGCGTCGGCTGACGCCGAAATCTGTCAAAGATCCTATGTTGGGCTCAGCGGCGAGGATATTCCAACGCCGATGGCTCACATGATGGTTCGCGGGATCTTCAGCACCGCCCTTGAGGGAGCATTGATGGAAAGCGGACTATCTCGTGCATCGTACGAATTCAACAGTGCGATGGAACTGGTAATCCAAGATCCAAGCATCGAGAATCGCTGGTTGGCCGGTGACGATGTGTTCGCGGGCGTCCCACTTGATCCAGATTCTGCAGGAGACGAGCAGGCCATGCGTACGCTCCACGCCGCGGCTTTCGGGTAGAGGTGAAGGTGAAGTCCAACCCCAACTCGCAATCGCACACGACGGTTAAACTCTGAGAACGCTTTAGGGCATCCAGGCGACGGCGAAGCTTCATCTTCCACCCCATTCATTTCGCCGACAGCAAACGACAGGCTACATGGCGAGTGCCCCATCTCACCGCAAACGTGTCGGATGCGACAAACCAGCCACGACCTTCCCCTGAGCCATGATTTGCACCCATGCACGAGCATTGGCATTCATGGCCAGCCGCATTCCAGCAAGCGGGCGCACAGACTTCTTGGTCCTGATAGGGCTGGATAACATAGACACGGCGATATCGAGAAAGGGTCCGATTTACGAAGTCGTTAAACCAGGACTGCGGCAGCTCCCACCGCTTAATATCCGAACCATTTCGGCGACGTGCGCTTGCCTCCCTGCAGCCAGACGCGGTTGTCAGGAGCGAACGGCACCTTTACCTGAAGTTTGGTACCCTTTCCCAAACGTAATGCCACCGGAACGTTTGACTGCGATAAGACCCAGTGGAGTTGAGCATCGGCCTCAGGATTTGTCATTCTCTCCTCCAGATTGCGAAGAGAGTAACAAATGACCAAACCAAGTTGTCGTCAATTGCGAAACAGCGATACCGGACATAGGGTTTCTGACCCAAGGAAGGTAATCACTCAAAATCAGCTGGTTGCAGTTTTGCGCCGCAGCGTCCCCCGTGACCAGCTGGCAAAAGGCCCACGCAAGCGCCAAATATGAACATGCGGCACTAGAATCAGCTTATGTTAAATCTTTGAGTATCTACTTCTTGACGAGCGAGCATAAAACAGATGCAACGCTGCGTAGCCAACGCATATGTCAATTGAGGGAGAATCACGTGAGCTTTCTGACGGATCATGAACTGAACACTGTCGAGGTCAGCAAGATGATCTTGCATGTCGTAGGACGTGCAGAAGAACCGTTTTCTCCCCAACCGCAAATCGAAGTGCAACAAGAAGCATTTTTTCGCGAGCGTATCTTCGCAGCCGCCGCTGCCGGCGTACACCGTTTCAAGGAAGACTCGTACGTTCGGCCTATTATTGAACGGATGGCGCGGAACGAACTAACATTCGAGCAAGGCGGGCAACAACTATCTCAGCTTTTTTATCGCGACCACGTACGCCAGAGTAGTAGCGGCGCCTTCTTTGTCTTTGAGCTGCGCAATGACGACCCTAACGTGATCTTATATGCGCTGGTAAAATACGATTACCGCGAAGCTGTTGAACTGGCTCAACAGGACGGAAGGAACGTGCTGCGCGCAATCATCCAGGCGTTTGTCAAAGAAAAGAAGGCACTCCAGAAGTTTAGCATTGTTCGGGTCCGCGAGGGCGCAGCAGAAGAACAATTGTCTGCAAGCGACCGAATGAAAGAGGCGCCCGACCTCACCGACTACTTCGAACGATATCTCGGCGTTGAAAGAAGCCGATCGACTGAAGAACTGAGCAGAAAGCTAAATGAAGCGATACGCGGAGCTTTGCAGGAACTAAAGGATAACTTGCCCGACAAGAATGTAGGAGCGGCGGTTGCGCGAGCTAAAAG
Organism: Ensifer adhaerens; assembly: GCF_001270265.1. Taxonomy (GTDB): domain Bacteria; phylum Pseudomonadota; class Alphaproteobacteria; order Rhizobiales; family Rhizobiaceae; genus Ensifer; species Ensifer adhaerens_B. The sequence continues at coordinate 146,256 of NZ_LGAP01000009.1, read as the reverse complement.
TGCGCTTCAGGCACGGGACATGGTAACAAACGACGACGTGGTAGACGCGGTGCTCCATGCGGCCGACCGACCCGACGACGAGAGTGTACGGCTCAACATTGAGAAGGTAATGCGGAGAAAACTGAAATCTGTGGATCTCACGGATGTTGATTTCCGACCAGATCCTCAGACTTTAAGGTTGCAGCCGCGCCGCTACATCCGCACGGCTGAACAGGTCCGCATAGAGTTTCCCGGTGAAGAACAAGGCAGATCGGTGATGCGTCGTGAACTGCCCGAGGGTGGAGTGGAGTTTACTATTCGCACCAACGCGCCGCTTGTAGAGGATAAGACCCTTGCTGAACGCCCTCGCGACTGAAATAGATCGCCTGGTCGACAACCAGCGCGCGGCAGTCACGGAGACACCTAGTCAAGTCATCGTCTATCAACTCGAAGGCGAAGACGCGATTCGGTTGTGCGATCTGCTCGCCGGAGCGGGCTTGGCGGTAGAGACGCTCGAAGACGCGGGCGGCGAATTTAGTATCAAGCAGCTTTCGGCGGATCTGCGAGACGTTAAGATTGTGGCATCGAAGCCTATCTCGCCTGATGGGGTTGAAGCCGTTCTTACGAAAACTGCGTTCAAACAACTGCTAATGCGTCCACCCACTGCTCCGATCATATGGCTGCAGGGACTCCCATCGTCCTTCGAAACGAGAACAACTCGATACTCAGATTGGGACGACACCACTGAGTTTCATCCTGAAGATGAAACTATCGACCCGCGACGGTTCGTTCGCGTACTCGGAGATTTTAACGTCCTTCGTTCCGGTCTAGGTCGCTGGCTACTCCGCGAACCAAGTGCGATTGTACCAGCGAACTGGGGTGACGTGGCGGCGGTTCACCTAACAGCATCACTCGCTCAGGAAGTTGAGACGGACGGAGAGCTACTTTTTCGAGGTCCGCCCGCAACTCGTTTCGCAGCAAAATTCGAGCAAGCACTCGACGCAAAGTCATTTGAAGAACTGCAGCGCGCAGCTCAATGGGTCTACGAAAATGACCGAGAAGTTGAGAATCGACACGCTTTGCTGGCAGCGGAGGTCGCTCGCTCGGCACTACGCGGAGGTAACGCACGAGATCTAGTAGGTATCCTTCATCAAGCACTCGAAGGCGCAAAGATTGCTTACAACTTCGGGGTGTCTCGTCAAAGTCAGGAAACGTTGAAGGCATTATCCGACTTACGGAAATCGGTCTCCGATGAAACCGTCAAGCTCGCGGATACCGCTCGAGGGCTTGCCGCTGCAGTGACCGGCGCAGCCGTGGGCAATATCGGGATACTTATAGCTCGTGCGACGTTGCCAGCATCCAGTTCTTTCATTCAGATTTTGTCGGTGCTGCTAGCGCTGGTGCTGGCGATATACGTGTTCGTGGTAATCGGGAGTGGCCTTCAGTTCTTGCGTATTCAGAAAGGTATGCGGAACGAATGGAAACCACGCCTCTACAGATACTTGAACGATGACGAATACAGCAAAATGGTCGAAACGCCTGCGACCAGAGCCGAAAGGGGTTTCTATGTAACAGCCGTTGGCGGTGCATCAATGGCGCTCTTGATGTTTGCTGCCGTGTTTTACGTCGCAATCTGTGGCTTGAACACACCCGGCTCCACACTCTCTCAGTCGACCGACATTGTTGGCTCGTCGGCGCAGGCCCCTTCAACCGCAAAGGGCAAGACGAGCGAGATAGAATCCCAAGTGCCGACATCGGTACCGACGAACGGTCTTCCACCCGTCCCACAAGGAGGGACGGGCAGTGCTACACAAGCAGATGAGATGGCACCCACCAGCAATCACTAGCTGGTGTGAGTCGCTTGAATTGCCGGTAGGTTCGCTACCGCCGGCTCTTTGCCATCAAGGATAATAACCTCCCCTACATCCTTTCCACCTCCGCCGGCGACGGTATAGGTCAGATCAACCCGCGCGATCGGGAATGCCGCGAAGATCTCGCGGACCTCTGGCCGATCATTGAGCGAGATCACAAACCGCCCCTTGATCCTCGCCAGATGCTCAGCCATTTCAGCGAACCGATCGCGCGAGAAGGCACCCTTGCCGTAGTCGCTCTCGTTTCCGAAATACGGCGGATCGAGATAGAAGAGCGCACCAGGGCGATCGTATCGATCAATGAACTCTCGCCAGTCCAGATTCTCGATAACGACCCCACTGAGACGCTCGTGTACCTCCTCGAGGATGATGCCGAGGCGTCCGATGTTGAAGCGGGCCGACCCAACGGTATCGACGCCGAACGATCGCCCGGTGATCTTGCCCCCAAACGCCAGTCGCTGAAGATAGAGGAAGCGTGCAGCACGCTCCAGGTCCGTCAGCGTCGATGGGTCGGTGGCAGCAAGGCGCTCAAACTCCCGCCGTGAAGTGAGCTGGAATTTCATCACTTCCATGAACTGCGGATAGTGCCGTTGCAGGATGCGGAACAGCGTGGTGACGTCGCCGGAGCGATCGTTAATGACCTCCGCCTTTGGAATGAGCGATCGACGTAGGAACACACCGCCCATCCCTACGAATGGCTCGGCGTAAAGGTTGTGCGGGATCTGTTCGAGCATCGAGGCGATGCGCGCCGCGAGCTGCTTTTTGCCGCCGAGGTACGCCGCCGGCGGGGACACAGGCCGAACGGCCGTGAACTGAAAACTATCTTGCATTGTAGAGGATCACTTTTTCTGGCACACCGCCGAACGCCTGCGCAGGCAGCGGGTGTGGCAATGATCTTGTGTGATTGCCGGGCGGGGTACGACGCCAATCAGCACCCGCCGTTGCAGCCTCGCGGCTGCGGCCACCCGTGGCCGGGCAGCCAAAGGCCGGAGGGAAAACCCTCCGGCCAATCTCTTCTAATACGACCGCACACGCCGACTGTCGCGAAAACTACTGTGAATCTTGCAATAGCCAACGACCACCGTCGCGGCTTAACCTCCTCTCAAGAGGAGACACTCATGCGTGCACCCCCCTCCATCACCGACGACGAGCTTCGTGAGGTTTGCCTAGTGGCCGTTTTCCTGCTTGCTCAAGCAAATTGGGTCAACGGCTCCGACGACGACATGTGGCGCGACGTGCTCGACGAGGCCTGTCGGCGCGGCTGGACGGACAGGCGCGTTAAGATCGAAGGCGAATCCTTAAATTAGCGGAGCCTTGCAGAATGCGAAGTGCGCCCTACCATCTTCTCCGGGAGGACACGCCATGCCGAAAATCGCCGGGCCTAAACATCCGAAATCTCTCTCTGATCGCGAACTCCTTTACCAGGAGGCGATAGAAGCCGAATTTCAGTCGGTTGCCGATCGGGCCTACCAGGCCGGATGGTCACGCGAGGAAGTGGCGACGGCGCTGATGGAACTTGCCGACAACAATTTCCTCGCGATGAATTCGAATGCCGAGATGTTCGAGCTTGGCGCCGGCGTTGTGCTGCTCGCGCGGAAACCGCATTAACCCCTCCCCAAGTGGGCGTCGAAGCCTATCTTCGCCGGGTATTAACCGATGTCGCTGATTATCCCATTCTGCGGCCATGGAACCTTGCACCGGAGTTATGACTTGATTGACGTTCTTCTTGAGTTGTTTGGCTACACCACCGCTAGGCTGGTGCTGCCGATCATCACTCTAGGAAAGGTGCGCGTTCAATCAATAACCTCGGCCGAGAGAGGATTTAATTGGCTGGGATTCAAACGCGTCGAGGATGGCTCGCTGATTTGCCACGCTGACATGGCAGGATTCATCGGTGTGATGCTGTGGTTGCTTGTCGCCCTTCTTTTCTTCGTGTCCCCATAACGCTCCCGCAGCAGGACACTTACTCCCGAAATCTCAGTGTTGACTCTCTGCCTCAATGAGAACATTTGTAGAACAGAAGCATTGAGAAGGCCCTGCAGCATGAGTGACGAAGTCGGCGCTACCAAGAGAGCGGAAAGCGGCCTGATTGAGCACCTGTGCGAGCATCCTGGCTGCACGAAGTGGGGGAGCTTCGGCTATGCCCACGGCCGCGCAGCGCCGAACTGGTATTGCTTCGAGCATCGGATCGAATGGCCACCGGCCAAGAGGTCCTAATTTCACCGGCGATGCGGCCGCCAACCTAAAACCTAACAGACGAAAGCTCCGGGGAGGCACCCCGGACGAGGAGAAAGCATGTCCGCCGCTCAGCAAATCACCCACGCCGACGACGTCGGTCAGACGCCTGACGAACTCGCTGCAGCCCTTGCCTGGCACGATGGCGACGCCGAGGCCACGATCCGGACCCTCCTCGCCGACTGCAAACATCTGCGCGAACAGCTCGCACTGGCCGAAATCTCCATGAGCCTTGGTTTTACGCGCGGGTGGAAACCGACCGAGGAACATTTGAAGGATGCCTAGAAACGGTGCCTGGTGGCTGTCTGAGTTCGTTCTGAAAATCCAGGTCGAGTGCAAATGCGGGCTGAAGAAGCAATATGACGCGAAGGCGCTGCTGGAGCGGATCGGCGATGTTCCTATGCCCTCTCTGCTTGGTCGACTTGCGGACGCAAACGGCTGCACAAAGACGAAAAACCCGTTCTATGATCGCTGCCAACTGTCCTACAGCAAGTCCGCAGAGGAGCGATTGCCCTCCCGATCGAACCGGCTGGCAACACGGCACCAGCCGGCCGACCTGAGGAGATCACGTTCGCCAATCTGCCGGAATGGTACGAACTCTTTTGCAGGTGCAAGCACTGTCGCCGTGAAGTGCATCTCAATCGCGGTGACCTGCAGCGTCGCTTCGGCAAGGATCAGTCCATACTCGCACTCGCAGCGAAGATGCGGTGCCAGCGCTGTAAGAACGCCGCTGGAAACACAATCAAGATCGGGAAGCAGAAGCGCTGATCGTTGGTGCACCGGCGTTGACCAGCGTCGGTAACGCGATAGCTCTCGTCACAGGAGGAGCGCGCCATGCGACACCGGCGCGGTATCGACTTGACCGTAGATCGCGAATGCAACGGCCTGGTGCTTGGCAGGATCAACCGTAATGCCTGAGACGCTGTATGTGTAACAAGTACAATATCGAGGTGGTCTACGACGAGCTATGGCGCTAGCAGGCGTCAACACGCCGGAACTCAAAATATTCCCCCGAACATAACTTGACTATCGCCATTGCAATCTCGATCGTCCAAATCGGGGCGATAGGGGGGCGATATGAACGAAAACTACATTCTGGTCGCGAGCATTCTGTGTTTTCTAGTCGGGTTTGCGTTCTGTTGGCCGCCCATCTGGCGTTACCTTGGAAAATCCAAAGTCACCGGCTTCGGTTACTTCCTGGTTTTCATGGGTGTCATTCTCATGACGACATTCAAATGGAGTGAAGTCGTGGTCGAAGCGCAAGGCTACAAGCTGCAGATAGCACAAGCGCAACAACAAATAGCCGAGTTGAACAAGCGGGTTTCGGCGCGGGACGTTGTAATCGCGGACTATCGAAAGGGACTTTCCGAAGTTGCCGGCCAAATCCAAACAACCGGCCAAGCCGATGCATACACTGCTATCTTTCAAAAATGGTCGGACGCGGGGTTACAGGTTACGGCACCCGCATCATCCGGCCAATTGGGCCTCGCTGCCCTAAATGCAGGGTACCGACTAGTTCCGGTCACGGCGGTCGAAGAGCTGGAACGAATTCTTGTGGCAACACCGGAACGATCTGGTTTGGAGCCAAGAAGAGTAACCACCTGCACCACAACGAGCGAAGGAGTGTTGAAGTGCAACTCCGAAGATCAACAGAGATCATCACCCTAACTTCGCTCCAAACCAACGCATGAAAAGCACTTCCGACCCGCGCGGGCCAAGGTACGCGAGTGCCGCGATCATACCTGTCGCCATTGGCTGACCGAGGTTCAGCCAGGTTGCCAATCCTTCACCAACAAATGCCATACCGACCGCGATCGGCATTTCCCACAGCAACTCTTTTCCGAAGAACTTTCGTCGCATCTTTCGCACCTCATTCGTGTGCCACATGAGACGGCCGACAAGCACGGCGATGAGCGTTGTCGCCGCGCCACCGAACCAGGCATTGAGCAATTCAATAAGAGACGTGTATTTTTGCGGCATCTAGCGCCCTTCCCCATGCCTCACGCATTCCACATTCGTCCAAACGCCGCCGGCGCAGAGGCCGACGACAGTCCGGTCTATTTTCCGCTGGTCCGCCGGCGTCGCCCCGCGCGCACCGACCAGGTCAGTTCCGACGACCCGCCGCAGGCCGTCGACATTCGCCGGCGCCGAAGTCCCACAGCTCGTCAGGGCAAGTGTCATAGTCAGCGCGAGCATCGCCCGCGGAATGTGCCGCCGCATTGTTTTGCCTCTCGAATGCGTTGGTGACCGATCGGGCGCCGTCCTCGCGGATCTCAAGGACAACCCAGGTGATGGCGGCGAGCACGAGCGCGCCGCCGAGGATCTTCGGCCAGGGGATCATGCCGGATCGAGGCGATTGCGGATGAAGAGATAAGCGCCACCGGCAAACGACGCGACAATAATGCCGGCGAGTGCCCACTGCAGCGGGCCATTGCCGGTAAAGGCAAAGCCGAGGGTCGAGACGATCCCGGCCGCCCAGCTGAGGTTTTCCTTCGTCACGACTTCCGGCGCCTTCGATGCGGCCGGCTGGGTGTTGGTCGAGACGAACTCGCCCTTGGCCCAGAGCCCGGCCTCCGCCGAGCGCCGGTTGACGAGACCCTTCACCCGCTTGCCGCCGGCATTGACCCACTTCATCAGCTCGGCCGGCACGGCGTCGTAGTCGCCGGCGTTCAGCTTTTTCAGCAGCGTCGATTTGCCGAGCCTGCCGGTGTTGAAATCGAAGGAGACGAGCACCGCGTGCTGGTTGTCCGTCAGCGGCACCTTGACCAGGCGCGAAACCCGCTCTTCGAACTTGGCGAGATCGGCGCGCAGGATCTCTTCTGCCTTTGCCTCGGTGATCACCATGGTCGGTGTCACCGTCGGTGCACCTGCGGCGCTGGTATGGCCGTAGCCAATGGTCCAGATGCCGCCTACGTCTCGATAAGCCTTCGTCTTCAGGCCTTCCCATTGCTTGACGAGCGCAAGGCCCGCCGCGTTGATGCGTCGGTTCATGTTCATGCTGCTTTTCCTTGTTTGGGAGGAGATGGCCGCGCACACTCAGACGAGCTATGAACGGCGCCGCATTGAGTGGCGGATTTCAGTTAGCGCGCCGGGCGCCGAGTACGATCGGATCTTTTTATGGACTACGACGAGGCAGACGAGCGCGACGAACTGGCCATGATCAAAGGGCATCTGAGATCAGGGCTCGCCATGCGTAGGGTCGGAAGAGCACGGCTCCGGCTCGCTCTCCCGGCCTATCGTGAAAAGTTACTGTCGATCCACAGCGTGGCATTCGTCAGTCTCTGCGAGTTCTATGCCGCTTCGGTTTTGATGGTCGACGATCTGCGCAAGGAAGTTCCCGTTCGAGCCGAGTTGTTGGCCGAATACGAAACCATGTGCCGCAACATGGAGGCCGATGCTGTTGCGATGATGAAAGGCGAAAGGAACGCGAGGTGGCGGTAGGCCGTCGCACTGGCGACAGTGCTGGTTACAGATTCGCCGCCAGCAGCATCTCGCGCTCCTCTATGACAGCATCGGAGATGGGCGGTGAGACAGCTGCACTCACCGGCTGGGCAATGCCGAGGCGGGCGCGGATGTTGGCGACATAGTTCGCGTCGTGTCCATCCAGGACCAACAGAGCTTCGTTGAGCATGCTGGCCAGGTTGTCGAGCCCATTGGCGTGCCGCTCATTTTCCTCCTGCAGCAGCATGTTCTGGCGCTTGAGCGAGTTGACGAGTGAGGACATTCTTATGCCTCCATCCAATTGACGCTGACTGCAGACTTGATCGCAGACGCCGTTTCAGCTGCCGCGACCGCCTTTTTCGCGCCGAGCCGCTTGGCTTCGATCCCCGCCGAGACGAGCTGCCACTGCTCAAACATGGCGATGATTTCCGCCGCCTTCTCCGCGACGCTGACGCCATCAAGCGCGGCTTCGGCGACGATATGCGGGATCTCGCTTTCCGACGCCGGCGGATCCACGAGCGCCGCCCGGGCTTCGGTCAGCTTCTGCTGGTACGCCATCGTCTGACCCGATCCAGCGGTGATGAAATTCAGGCGGTAGTTTTCGGCATCGCGATCAATCTTGTTGATCGCGTCGAGACGCATGGCCGGTAGATCGGGCTCGACCGGAGCCGGGTCCCATCCGGCCAGCAGGTTCTGGACGATCGAAGGCACCTCGGGCCACGTCATTGGCGGGTTGTCGACGTAGGCGTCTTCCTGTTTACCGAGTTGCTCGACGATCCTGGCACGTTGCGCGGCCGGCAGCTCGGCGGTCAGTTTACCGGCGACGGTGAACCAGTATTCCCGGCAGCTGAAGAAATCCTGTCGGCCGAGCCACCAAGCGATGGAGGCCATCCAGTATTCGCCCTGGCCGGCCTGAACGCCCTTCAGGAGGGCCTCAATCATTGGGTTATAGCTGTTCTCGATGCTGTACATTGCGGTTCTTCCTTGGGTTTAGGCCGGGATGCCGAAGATGAAGTAACGGATGCCGACGGGCGCATAGGCGCCTGAGGTGCGCCAGTTGCCGGGGCTGTCGGCGCGATTGTAGTAATCGCCGGCATTGCCCGCGAAGGTGTGGAACCGGGCGTTGTTGGCCGTCAGCTCGCAATAGGTGCTTTCCCCTGCGTGGGCTTGGCCGCTGTAGGTGTATTTCAGCCGCTTCACGAACGGCAGGCGCCACAACGCGCTCCACGACATCGGGAGGTTACTTTGCCCGAGGCTCGCACCGTTGCCGGCGCCGTGATGCGTGAGGTATTTCACCATCGGGAACATCCCCGTCCCATCGAACGGAATGTCCGTAATCAGGTCGTTGCCGGCGCCGAAGGCGAAATACCCTTGCGCCAGGATTTGGACTTGCGGACGCCGCGTATCGATGACGATATCAGCCCATGATGGCGGGTCGGCCGCGCCCGGGCGAAGGAGTTGGACGACGTCGACGCCTCCCTCAGTGAACGTCCGCAAGGGTTTGTTGCTTCCACCCGTCGGCGCGCTCGTATCCTCAAGATAGAGCATGAACCGAGCGCGCATCGCCTTTGTCGCGTTGAAACCGATGTTCGTCCCGTCAAACCAATATTCCGCGCCGAAATCGAGAACCTGCGGATTGGACGGATACATGATCGTAGCGCTGTCGTAAAAATGAACGTCCAGCACGACGGTATCCGGGAGGGGAACTCCGGTGTTGTAGTAGCTCACGCCAGCGGGAAGCGCGATATCTGCCGCTGCGATCACCTTCACCGGCATTTTCGAGGGATCGAAAGCCATCTGCTGAGGCGTTGCGGTGTCGACGTTGTAGCCCGGCTTAGCGATCTTCGTCTCGGTTGAGGTGATCTTGATGGTCTTGGTGCCGTTCGGCGCCAGGATCGGAGCGTCATCCGGCGCGACGTTGTTCCCCGGCAAATTCCAGACGATCAATCGCTTGTCGCGCGATCGAAATTTATTGAACACATCAATCGTGTCGTTCGGCGTGACGACGATCGGGGTCCCGTATGAGAAGTTCCCCAGATTGTTGTTGAGAACCATGTTTTCCGCCCAGCCAATTTGGGCGAAATTTCCCACGGCATAGAAGCCGCCCTGACCGTTGTAGTAGGCGCCGTTATCGGTCCAGGCGACCATCTGTTGATTGTAGACGTTGCTTCCGCCGCCCTTCTTCGCCTTCACGTCGAACAGCGGGACGTTGTAGCGGAGCGTCGGGAACGCCGTGTTGCGAAAGCCCCAGAGCGTTCCCTGCGCAATGGTCACGGACATATAGGTAAACGTCGCGGAATTGCTTCCCGGAGGATAGTAGGTGACGCCGCTGCCAGCCTGGAAGGTGTTCACCACCCATATGTCACACAAGCTCGCTTGAATGCCGAACTTGCTGTTGTAGAGGAACTTCCAACGCTCACTATCCGGCGTCGAATAGGGATCGTCGGCATTGTTCTTCATGACCTTGAGTGCACCGCAGCCGGTGTAATCGTTGCCTATTCGAATTCGAGCCATCAGGTGGACACCTCTATGCCGCCGTTGTTGAAGTCCAATAAGAGTTTGCCGTTGATGCTACGGGCGACGCCGGAGAAGTACGCATCGCCGAAGCTCGCCGAGATCGCCGAAAGGCTGGTCACGTTCAATTTGTCGGCGGTGATGGAACCGTCGACGATCAGATTTGCCGCCTTCATCCGCCGCAGGACGATGCGGTCGATGATGAAGTTTTGCGTCACGGTATTGGAACTGTGGTTGTACACCTGCAACGTGGCATAGCGGGCGTTTGCGGGCGCGGTTGCGCGACCCGAGCGAGTTTCGAACCCGTTCCCCACCGGAGCGTTACTCACCATATCTGTGTAGCCGATATAGCCGGTCTTGCTCGCGTCATACCAAAGGATGCGGAAGTACAATCCTGCCGAAGCGGACTGTCCGTTCGTCATGGCCGAAATCTCGCCATAGAGCTGCTCGCCGCCCGTAACGGCGATCGCATAGGCGGCCTGTAGCTCCATGTAGACCGAAGCGTTGACGTTCGTCTTCTGCAGGACCAACGCAAATTGGCCGGTCTGGCTATAGGACGTCGTCATGTGAAGGTTTGTGCCGCCGCTGCCAGCCCAATAAGGCAGGATCACGTTTCCTTCACTCCAATATCCGTTGGCGACGAGGTTCTCATAATCAGTCAGGACGAGGTGCTTTGCAGTGATCGCGTTGGCTGCAATGTTGTTGGCACCGATGGTGTTGGCGGCAATTTTGTCGCCAGTGATCGCGGCCGCTGCGATCTTGATAGCGGTCACCGATCCGGCAGCCAATTCCGTTGCTGTCACCGCGCCGGCCGCAATCTTTCCGGCTGTGATGGCGAGCGCGGCGATCTTGTCGGAGGTGATCGCCCCGGTCAGGACGTGCCCGCCGCTAATCATCGTCGTGCCTGAAGGAGACCACGGCGACGGTTCGGTCTGGTTTGCTGTCGCTTCCCCAAAGAACGCGTTCTTCACCCAGAGGTAACTGTCGCCGCCGGCGGCAGTCCCGGTATGCCGAATGAACACCTCGCAGGACGCAGCGTTTGCGGGCGCTGTGGCGAACAGGTTCAAGCGGTTGTAGTTGGAGAGCAGACTGACCGGGTTTCCGTTTTCCGGGGCGGCGACTGCCGATTGCGCGTAGGCGATATTGTTGCCCGAAGCATCAAACCAGCCAATGTATATCACCCTGCTGGCGCGATGAGAGTAGAGGTAGGCCGAAAACTGGTAGCGTTTGCCGGCCTCCACGGGGTACCGCTTCGACGTTCCCTGACTTAGGTCCCAAGGCGCGATATCGAAGGCATCACCCGCGTTCAGCCGCGCGTGGCGTATCTGAAGTGAACCACCCGAGACACCATAGGTGTCGGTACGCATCTCGTAGGTGAAGTACGAGGGAGCGTTGCTCCAACGCGCTCCCCAAGTTGCCGTACCAGCGAAGAAATCAGAATTCTCGATGTAATTCGCGCCGGTGCCAACAGCCAGCTTGTCCGCCGTAATGGCACCGGCCGCGATTTTGCTCGAAATGATGGCATTCGCCGCGATCTGGTCCGCCGACACTGCCCCGGCGGCAATCTTGCCCGCAACCACGGAGTTCGCGGCCAATTTGTCTGCAGTAATCGCCGAGGCGGCGATCATCGTTGCTGTCAAGCTACCGTCAACGATCAGGTTCGCGGCGTTTGCCCGACGCAGGATGAGGCGATCAAAGATCACGTTCTGCGTCGTGGTTTGGGTCACATGGTTGTAGAGACGCACCCGCCCGAAGGCAGCGTTCGCCGGGACGGTGATCTTTCTCGAATAGGTCACCCAAGCGGCGGTCATGGGGGCGTTCGCCATAATATCCCCGTAACCTACTCCGTCGCTGCCAGGGATAATCGTCTGGTCCGCGTCGAACCAAAGAACGCGATAATACGCACCGGCGCTCGCTGGCGGTCCGTTGGTTTTTATGGTGGTTTCGCCATACAGGATTTCGCCCGCCGTCACGGGGAACAGGGTCGCGGCATTCGAGTCCACAAAGACGGAAACGTTCAAGTCGCCGGCCGGCTTCTGAAGGATGATTGACCGCGTGCCGGAGAGTACCAAGTCGGGATAGGCGGCTTTCGACAGGTAACCAATGACCCCGCCGCCGGCCACGCTGCCCCAATAAGTACCGATTGGGGATATGTCTTCGATGTTGCCGTTAGGGATAAGGTTTTCGAGATCGGCGAGCAGCAGAGTGCGCGCCGTGATCGCGTTCGTCGCGATTTTGTCCGACACAACGGCGTTGGCGACCAGCTTTGGTGTGGTGATCGCATTGTCGGCGATCTTGGTTTCGGTGACGGCATTGGTCGCCAGCTTGGCCGCATCGACCGCAAGGGCGGCGAGCTTGCTGTTTGTGATCAATGCATCCGCCAACTGGTCGGACACGAGCTGCCCGGTGATATCGGCGGCCGCCGTATCCTTCACCCACCGGCCATTGCGATATCGGTAAACTTTGCCGTCTGTCGTGAGGTAGGCTTGCCGACCTTCGCTGTTGCCCGTCGTCGGCAGCGCGCTGACGACCTCCACCGGCTTGATACCCGAGGCGAACTTGGTCGCGTCAACGGCCTCGGCGGCAAGCTTCTGCGCCGTAACGGCCGCATCGGCGAGCTTGCTCGAAATCACCGCCTGCGAGGCGAGAATGTCGCTGGTTACCGCTGCGACCTGAAGCTTCGCGGTCGTCACCGCCTGATTGGCAAGCTTGAGGCTGGTGATCGCCTCATTCATGATCTTGTCTGCGGTGACCGCCGCTTCCGCGATCTTCGCGGCCGTGATCGAGTTGTCGAGCACATTCATGTTGCCGGTCGGAATGGTAGCTGTGACCCAGGGCGTTTCCGTACGGAAACGGTCGGGCGTCGTGGTGATCGTCGCCTTGGCCCGATATACCTTGCCGGACACGACGTTATCGGTCGTCAGCTTCTCGCCACTCTCCGGATCCGTCGAGACATCACTGAAGCGCTGGTCACCGCCAACGACTTCATAGGTGATGTTGACCGAGACGATCGTCGGGTCCGCTGGAGGCGTCCAGGTGAATTTGAGGCACGGCATCTGGCTGCCGCTGGCGCCGGCAATAATGCCCGCCGCGACATTGAACCCCTGCACAACGGAAAGCATTGACGGATTGATCGGAGGCGTCGGCGGGAGGACGATCGGCCCCGGCGCGATGTCGCCATCGTCATAGATATCGGCGCCGGTTTCGGAAAGCTCGAAGCTGAAGCGCAGATCCTCGTTACAATGCCAGTCCGAAATCATCCATGACTTGCCAAGCCAGGTGACCCACTCCCCTTCCACCGCCTTCAAACCGACACGACGACTGACCGGCACGGTCGCCGTGCCGCCCTTGCGGTTCTGGCGGTACCGGACGTTCAGCAGATATTGCGCAATGTCGGCATCGTGAACCTGCAGGAAGTCGATCGAGGTCTGACGCGCGCGTTTGTCGGCCGCGACGTCGGCATTGACGACGATCGGCTTCAAGCTTTCCGGGTTCCACATCGAATCTGGCGAGGTGAACTGACCGGACAGATGATTGTAGAGTTCGAATGCCGATTTGCGCGGCTGGCGCGGCTTCGGCCGATCGGCCGGGATATCCGCATCGGTGATCGTCAGAACCGGGATCTGCGGCGCGCCGACGACGACGCCAGAGAGGCCGCGACGGTTCAAGCCATATCCGGCCATGGCATCGTCAAACGCCTGCAACGCTTCGGTGTGATCCGTCTCGGCGCTGACCCAGAGCGAGCACTGATAGATCGGTTTACCATTGCGTAGCGTGCGGCAATAGTTGATCGCCACGAAATACGACGACAGGTCCAGCTGACCGAGGCTCTTGCCCTCGCCGACCAGCGTGCGACCGGAGAGCAGACCACGAAGGCCGAGCTGGTAGTTGAGACGATGAACAGCCGGGTTCAGCGTATGCACCCAGGTCGAACGATCGTTCAACCGCTGCGGACCATTGCCACCGGCGACGGTAGAGTCCTTGGTCGGGTCGTACTCACGCAGGCCACGCAGCATCCACTCGATATCCGGCCGCCCCTTGCCCGCATCGCGGAAGAACTTCAGGTGGTAGTAACGATAGACGACGACATAGGCCATACCACTGAGACGGCTGGTCGCCTTCCAGGAGTTGCCAAGCGCTGCCGTCTGCGCGACCAGCTGCGCATCGGCGACCTGCCCCGGGCGTCCGTCATAGAAGCGGATATCAATCGAGCTATTGCCGTCGCCATCGATGAAACCTTCAACGCTATAGCGCGCGGCCTCGCCACCAGCGACGGCCTTTGGGACCAGATTGTATTTCTGGCCGTACATATAGATGTAGGGTTCGAGGCCATCACACCAGCCATTGGCCAGGATGAAGACATCGGCATTCATCTTGTTGCCCTTGTCCCACTTGGCATAGTAGGCGCGCTGCCCGCGCGTCTTACCCTTGCCAAACAGCGTCTGCACCGGCACGTCGCCGCCCAGCTGCACCTCGCCCTGAACCGCGGTGAACTTCTGCTTCTTCGGCTTGTTGAGTTTCCCCAGACCCAGCTGGGCGCCAAAAGCCAAGGCTCCGCCGACGAGATTGCCGATTAAGGTCGAGCCGAACAGGGCGCCGAGCCCCGTCGTGATCAACGAGAAAATTGCCATTGAAGGGATTATCCGAGATGGAACGTTGCGATGACGTCGGAAAGGCCGTGGTCAGCACGGCCCCTCTCGGTTTTGGTGATGAAGCGGTGGCCGGCGCAGACACCGACATGTTCGGCGCCATCCGCGAGACGAAGGATGACCAGGTCGAAATACAGTGCCGATGCCCCGCCATCCGGCTTCTGCCCGAGTTCGGTCGACCAGAAATCGACGAGGCTCGAAAAACCGCGCCGACGAAGCGCGATGTGCGCTCCCTTCAAGCTGCGATAGACACCGCGGTACTTCTCGACCAGCGAGGTGCGGTGCAGCGCGTCCGACATGGCGCAGCCGAGGTGGAAGCAATCCGCCGGGCCATAGGCATAGGGGGTCGACAGCTCACGCTCGAGCGTGGCCGATCCGATACGAAACCGTTCCATGGCTTATCTCGACACCTGTCCCCATTCCTCGGGGATCGTGCCGACGGTCGCGACATATTCGAGGCCGGTATCGGTCGCGTCATTGTCGAACTGCTGCTCCGCCTGGCTGCGCTTGACCAGCGTCTGCCCGCGAGCCGAGCGCCCCGGCGGCTGGAGTTCAATCGTTAGCGTCAGCAAGCCGGCGCCTTTTGCGTCAAGCGCGTCGTCGCTGAATGTGATGCGGTCGATCTCATAAATGTTCGAGGCGAGGATCCCGATCACCTCATTTGTGCCCGGCGCCCCGGCAAGATGCGTGATGATGACAGGAGCATTCGGATAGTCGTACTGCTCGATCTGGGCGATTGCGTCGTTGGGATCGGTGACAGGAATATTCGAGAAGACGATCGTGCGCGTCGTCACCGCGATGCCGACGGCGCTGTTGATATCGCCCGGCTCGAGGAATCTGTTCGGCAGGTACTCAAGGCCGTTGTAGGTGAACGGCCGACCGCCACGATGATACCCGACCGTCTTGCCCGGCAGATCGAAGCGGATCAGATCAAGGCCGGCGAACTCGCCGCTTTCGACGATCGCTTCGACTTCAGGAGAAAGAGCGCTCATGAGTAAAACTTTTCCGTTGCCATGAATTGAACATTGTAGTTCGGCCAGGACTTCGGAAGGCTGTAGCTGCCTTCGTCCATCTCCATGATGCAGGCCGGTTTCTCGAAGTGCACCGTGTTGCCTGCTGCGAAGTGCTGAGTGTCGAGCGCGAATCGGATTGCCAACGTCACCACGCCGGCGCCGCTCGCCGTCGCCGGCGCCGTGATCCGGTGGAGCGACCGCACCAACGGAGCCTTGCGCACCTCGACATAGTCGCCCGTCGAGAGCGTGAAGCCGGCCGGAAGGCCGCCGACAACCATCGCCAGCGGATTGGTAATCGCCTGCAGCACAGCATCGCCATTGAAAGCTCCGCCGCCCGCCTTGATGCCGGAAAGCGGTGTGTCGCCCTGGTAGGCGATCGGCCGAGGCCGATGCGGATCGTAACCGGCAAAGACACCGCCATCACTCGCTACCATGTTGAAGGCGTCGAACAGCGCCGCCTCGGCCGTCGTCAGCTTTCCTGCGGCATAGGTCGCGACCCAATAGGGCGTGCCGCGGAAAAGCGTTTCGGTGCGGCGTCCCAGCATGCGCGAGGTGCTTCGGGTCCGGATGGGATCGAAGAAGATCGACGGCCCATAGACCACATTCGGAAGCGTGATCAGATCTGGCATCAATAATCCCCGCCGTTCTGGCGCACGTTTGCCCGAGCCGCCTCGTTCCGCTTCATCAGCTGCACGGTCTGCCCGCTTGCCTGCTGCAGGATCTTGGCAACCAGGTCCTCGCTCAATTCGATCTGGACGATAGAGCGGCCGCCATCAGCCGCTTCACCGGAGCCTGCGCCCTGCAGCTTACTCGGCGCAATGATGCGGCCATGGTTCGTCGGCACCATGAATTCGTCTTCATATTCGTTGAAGCGGTAGATCCTCCCCGGCGAAACGTCACCGCCGCCGGCGCGAGCGCCGCCATAACCGAGGATGCCCCCGAGCGTGGTGTTCGGCACGAAACTCGAGGAGAACAAATCGCTGTTGCCACCGCCGAAGCCGCCGGAGAGGGCGCTGAAGATCGAGCCGAACAGCCCCTGCCCGTTCGTCTTCACGTTGATGATCTCTGTCAGCAGTGCCGCGATCGCTTCCTTCGCGTCGAAGGTGCCGTCTATGACCCGGTTCAGCTGATCGTCCATCGCCGCCCCCATCTGCTCGGCGCCATCGCGCAGACGCTCCTGCTGGTCGATCAAGGCATCCTCGGCTGCCAGCTGGCGATACTTCTGGTCGATCAGATCAGAGATCTGCTGGCCCTCCTTCGAGGTCGCGGTAACGCCGGCCTCGCGAAGGGCCAGCGTGCGCTCGCGTTCGATGTCAGTCAGGCCGATGACGGCAAGCTCTTCGCGCAACGACGCGATGACCTGATCAATCGCCTTGGCTTCCTTTTCCGCGTCCGTTGCAACCTTCGAGCGGCCACCGCCGCCGCCCTTGCCCGATCCAGACGAGCCGCTTTCGAAAGCATCGTTGACACGCTGCTGCGCGAACTCGGCGCGAAGAATGTCCTGCGCCGATTGAATGCGTCCGCCCTTCGGTGAGGCCTGCGCCGCGGCGTCAATGATCCCGGCTCTGCGATCAAGCAATCCTTGGATCTGCTTCATCTCAGCGTCGATAGCAGCAATTTCCGTCGCGCTATCCCGACCGAAGATCGAAAGAAACTTATCTTCAGTGGTGCCGGCCTGTTTTGAGGCGCGATCGCGGGCGTCCTTCAGCATAGATTGCCGATAGAGCAGGCTGCCGGTCTGTTGCTGCTCGAATGCGCGGAACGAGTCCGAGAAGCTCATGAACGCGCCGGCGGCATCGACGATAGCTTTCTTAAGGTTCGTACCGACGGTCGCAGCAATGGTGTTGAACTTCCGGTCTATTTCCTCGGCGCGCTTGATCAGCTCCTCGTCCATGACGAGACCCAGATCGTGAGCCGCACGGATTTGATCCCGAATGCCTTTCTCCCCCTGACGGATCAGCTGCAGGAACTGCTCGCCGCCGGTACCGCCGAACACCTCGTCGAGGATACGGATCTGCGCCGCCTTGTCGAACTGCTGAAGCTTCCCGATGATCTCGGTAAAGAGAGCCGACGGATCTTTGAGCTTGTCCTTGAGTTTGTCGGCGGAATAGCCGAGACGCTGAAATGCCTCTGCAGCAGCCCCGCCCCCGGTGACGATGAACTCATCAGCGCGCAGGTTCAGTTCCTTGATGCCGTCCGTCAACGCATCGACAGCAACACGGTTTTGCTCTGCGACAAACTTCAGTTCCTGAAACGCCTGCACGCTGACACCGGCGCGCCGAGCCTCGTCACCTACGGCCGCGATCGCGTTGGCCGCGTCCTTGATGGCCGCAACCGCGCCCGTCGTCACGATGCCGGTAATGAAACCACCAGCACCCCCAACCTTGCTCTTGATCGCCGCAAACGACGCTGCGACGTCGTTCGCCGTTGTTTTGCCAAGCGCACGCACGCGCGCCAGGGCGTCGGCTAAACCTTTCGGATCACCGGAAATCGTGACTGGAATATCGGGACGTGACATTCAGCTATTGCCCCTCTTTCGGCGCGCCTATGATTTTGTGGTTTGGATTTGCCTTGAGCGACGGGCGAACACCGTGCTCCGCCGCGATCCGCCGAACCTCCTCGCGGGAGATAAATGGCGCGCTGCTCATCTTCCCTGACAGCCCCTCGAGCGCCATCTCAAACTCCGCCGCCGTAGCGCACCAGAAAATCTCCGGCGACCAGCCGAGAAGTTTTGGCGATACCGCGATGCGGAACGCGGTTTTGAGATGGTCTGAAATCAGGAGAGGCTGACGGGCTTTCCCAGAACGACATCCGCCGAAAGCTGGTTGGCGGTCCGTTCGTCTCGCCGAGCGTTGCCGGCTTCAATGTGGCCCACCAAAGCGCGCTGAACAGCATCGCGCCATGCTATCTGATCCGTTGCCGAGATGTTGGCGTCGTCGAGGATCCGAGCAATCAACTCAGCAAGCTGATCGCCATCGTCGGGAACGATAAGGCAGCGCACTGCACACGCAACGGCCTTCGGCTCGAAACCCAGAATGCGGGTGTAGAGATCATCGAGCGTTTTCGTGCCGAGCGCGTCGGAGAGGCGAGCGAGGCCAGAGAAAGTCACAGCAATGCGAAAGGTGATCGCACCAATCGTAACGGACGCCTCGCCGCGGATAGCATTGGCAGTGGTCATGAGAGTACCCCTTATGCCGCTGCGACGAACGTCAGAGCGCCGCTCATGGCGCAACGAATATCCGACTGCAGCTCGTTAGTTTTGTCGCCTGAGAACGTCATCGACAGAAGCATGTCGCCCTCGAACGTGCCGACTCCAGGAACCGTGACCTGATACTCGGACACGACCTGGTTGATGGCATCGGTCGCAACAGACTTCATCACGGTGCTGTTGACGAAGGCCCCTTGCCCGTTGAAGCGGATCGATTGAATACCGTACATCAGCGCCAGAACGAGCTTGCTGCCTGGGTCAGTGCAGTTGGGCTTGGTGATGTCGATCTCCTCGTTGTTGATTTCGAGAGACCGCTGCTCCGTGATGCAGGTGAGTTCGAAGCCGCCCGCGCCATTCGTGCGGGCAAGTGTAAGCGTACGGCCGAGTGCCATGACAAAGTCCTCTTGCTGGTGGGGAATGGCGGCGCTAGAGCGCGGCCTGCTGTGGATCGGCTGCAAGCGTCTTGTAGGCGATCCGGTAATTGATGGAACCGGCGCCGAGAGAGGTACCGGTCTGGTTGTTGACGAAGTGCCGCTCGGACTCTAGCAGCGCTTCGATGACGAGACCGCCTAGCTGGATGTCCGAGCCCATTGCGGCCTCAACCTCGACGCAGATCTCGTCGAACTCAAGTTCCGGATCGTCGTCGCGAAGATGCACCACGATCGACAGCGGCAAGCTGCGATCATAACCATCCTCACCATTTGGCCCGGAGCTCGGACGCATACTGGCCGGTTCGTTGCTGTCCGACCAGGTGAGCGTCAGCGCCGGCAACTTCTCCTGACGGATGGCACCCTTCCGGCCGCGAACAACCTTCTCAGGTTCGGCGAACGTTGGGATGGCGACCAGTCGCGCTTTGACCGCGTCGAAGATCTGTGTGCGAAGATGCGCCATGTCAGGCGATCGTCTTGCCCTGATCGCGCAGCGCCTGACCGAGGATCTCGACCGAATAGCCGAGCGCCACGATCTGCTCGCGCGTCTTCCTCGCGTCCGCAAGTCGACCGACATCGCAGCGGATGGCGGTGCGCAAACGCGAGGGCAACTGCTGCCACGGCCGCTGCGTCATCGCTCCCACGGCCTTCCGAGCCGCAGCCTTCTGAGCGTCGGTTCCGTCGGAAAACAGCGCCTGGCAAATCTCTTCCAGCAGATCGACCGTCCGCGCAGCGATCGGCGCTTCCTGTTCCTGTTTCATGTCAGATGTCTCCTGAGAGGAAGAGCTTGAGCATCGCGCGCGCATCGTCTTCCACGTTTATGATCGGATAGGTCACGCCATCGATCGTGACCGTGTCGCGCTGACTTTCGAGGCCGGGCGCATCGGTGGCCGCGATAGAGAGAAGATGCGTTGTCCCTTCCACCGCTTGCGACACTTCCTCGACCAGATCGACTTCGCGCCAGACCCGGAAAATGCCGGTGACTTTCGGTCTGGCGACGCCGGCTATAGTCAGCACGGCGTCGACATTGCCGAAGGCGTCGGCGAAGTCCGCGCCCATCCCTTCAAACAGCGATGGGCGCCGGCTCATTTCTTGGCCTGTTCGAGGCTCTCTTCGGCGTCCTCGACAGCATCGATCGCCTGCTGCAATGCCTGATGGTCGGAGTCTGTCGCCTCGTCTTTTGATGCCGCCTGGTGCGCCAGTTCGTAGGCGGATTTAGCATCAGCCAGCACCTTCTCGAGCGCGGCAAGATTGACCGGCTGCGCGGAGCCGCCCGCTTTTCGCGGGGAGGAAGCCCGACCGAACACAAAGGTCACACCCTTGGTCTTGTACAGTTCCTCCCGTTCCTTGCTGACTGGCAGGATGTCGACGCCAGCGAGCTTGTCCTGGGGCCAAACCGTCAGCGAACCGCCGACGATCGGCACGGCAACAGCGCGCGGGCCGGCATGGATGATTTCAGCCTTGATCGTTTTCATGGAAATCTCCGGGTGATGTCAGGAGACGGCCGGCATGCCGCTCGCCTCCTGATCCGCATCAGGTGCGGGTGGCCTTGCGAAGGACTTCGGGAAGGGTGCAGAGGTAGAGCGGGTACGAGTACAGCTCACCCTTCGTCCACGCCTCACGATCCTTGTCGACGATGTTCAGGGCGTAGGTGTCCTGGCCGCGCGTGTTGACGAACGGGCCGAACTCCGCTGGCGACATCGCCTTCTTGAACACGTCCTTGGCGCCGACCGGGAAGAACTTCGCTTCCGTGGTCGGAACGGCGACGGCGTCGTTGTCATCCGTGCCGCGGTAGTTGTGCCAGGTGATCCCGCCGAAGTAGAAGCTTTCGAAGGCCGTCTTCTCGCGAAGCGCTTCGGCAGCCGCCCAGTTCTGATAGGTCGCGACCACGCTCTGATGCTTGATAAGGTCGTCGTAGAATTCATCACCGGCGATCGCATGCACCTGCGTTGCCGGCGTGAACGACCCCTTTGCCGATCGCGCCATGGATCGAACGACCTTCTGGCATTCGGTCCGGACATCAGTGCCGGCAACGTCGAGTTCGAAGCTGACGGCCGCCGGTTCGGCAATGTTGAATTCGGCGAAGTAGTCATAGATGACCGTCACGCCATCCGCGTCGAGCAGCTTGCCCTGCAGCGCGCCAAGGCGATGATACTCGTGCGTCAGGTCCATGTTGCTGCGTACTGTCGCCATGCGCGTGGCGTATTCAACCTGCAGCGCTTCGAACTCCGATTCCGTGCCGAAGGCGCGGATGCCTTCGACCTCGTAAGCCCACATGGTGAAGCTATCTGTCAGACGGGTAGTGCGAAGATCGCGGATGTCTCGACCGGCACGATCGGTTTCGCGAGGAGCGGAGCCGAGCGGCGAAGTCGGGATCAACGACAGCTTGTTCTCGCGGCGCTCGACCGCGACCGTGCGACCGTAGACCGGCACTGGTTCGAAGATGTTCAGCGAGCCGAGCAGACCCGGAACAAAGTCGACCTTGTCGACGGCCGCCGTCAGGCTGACCATAGAGAAGGCCCTGTTATTAAATGCATCCATGGAAAGTGGCATCGGGGCCTCCTTTATCGAACGATGATGCCGAGTGCCGCGAGAGCCGCGACACCGGTGGCGATCTGGTTTGCCGTGGCGCCGGCGAACCAAGTGAGTTTCGAGGCCTTCACCTCGCTGTCGCGCGCCGTCATGGTGCGTACGTCGCCGGCGCCGCCGCCCTCAAACAGGATGCGGGCGACGACCTCGCTGCCGTCGTTGGCAGTGGGGTTGTAGAGCTTGAAGGCGCCGCCGACGGTTACCTTGCCGAGCACGCTGCCCGGCGGCAGTTCGCCGACAATGCCGGCGGCAAGCGCACCGGTCTCACGCGAGCGGTGACCGCCCGCTTCGGAGATCAGATATTCGGCCGTGCGCGGCCCATCCTTGAACACCGTCATGTCACTTCCCCTTCATCTTGACGCCGGCCTTGGCCAGTGCGCCGTCCCAGGACTTGGCGGCGTTCGCACTGCGAACGTCACCATCACCACCGCGGCCGGTCTGCGACGGACCGCGCGCGTTCATGCGACCTGCAAGCCGTCCACCGGACGCCTGCGCCGTGCCGCCGTATTTGAGGGCGGCGAGCGCCTTCTTCGGGCTGTCGGCCGTCTTGAAGGCAAGATGCGCGGCAAGCGCCGGATTGCCCTCGGCACGAGGCGAGCCGAGAATGGAGCCGATGCGCTTGCGCTCGGCGCGGCGGCCTTTGGCAAAGGCGGCCTTTTCCTTGTCCGACATGCCTTCCTGCGGATCGTCTTCTTCGGCGTCCGGATCGGCATCGTCGTTGTCGTCGGGAACCGCGTCCTCGTCTTCGGCATCCTTGTCGGGATTGTTGTCGTCCGCCGCGGGGTCGTCCTGGTCGTTTTCGGCAACCGGATCGAGGTCCTCATCTTCGGCGTCCTTCGGCGGATCATCGGACATGCGGCGGGGTTTTCCGCCGGCTACCCGGCGGATCATCTGTGCAAGCGACATGCGCTTCTCCTTTGCTGGGATAAGCCCTCGGGCGGATCGCCCGCTGTTGCGGGCGGTTAGGCGGCCTTGCGGCCGATCTCTGAAATGAAGGCGTTGGCAGCGGCGATCGGATCGCCGACCTCGTCAACAAGGCCCATATTCACGGCGTCGGCGCCCATGAAGGTTTCGGCCTCGGTCTTGCGCAACGCGTCGGCCGTTATGCGGCCCTTCCGATATCCGGCCACCGCGTCGATAAACATGTCACGGACCGTGTCAGCCTCAGCCACGGCCTTCTTGTAGACCTCCTCGCCAAGCGCCTCGTACGGCGAATAGTCGTTCTTCCGCGCGCCGGAAAAGATCGGTGTGATGTTCACGCCAGCCTTGTCGAGTGCCTTCGAGTAGTCGACATGCAACATGATCACGCCGACAGAACCGGCCAGGCCCGTTTTCGGGATGACGCTGCCGGTCGCGGCCGAAGCGAGCAGATAGGCGGCTGAGCAGGCATGCTCCGTCAGGATCGCCAGCACTGGCTTTTCCTGCGCCAGCTGATGGATCGCATCGGCGCAAGAGAAAGCCCCTGACACCGCGCCACCAAAGGAATCGACTTCCAGGATGACGCCGCGGATATCCTTATTTGATCGGCAATCGCTCACCTGCGCATGGATACCCTCGTAGGAGGTGGCATCACACATCGCGCCGATCCATTTGCCCTTCGGCACGAGCGCGCCCTCGGCTTCGATGACGGCGACGCCGGTCTTTCCGATCATGCGAGGACCGGTGTAGGTCGGATTGCCTTCCCAATCGACGACATCGCGGACCGGCTCGCCGATCAAACCGGCCTGCCACTCGCCGCCGAAGGTGACCGGGCCACCAAAGATGCGGGGCGCCATGGCACGGGCGTATTGCTCGAGCGTTCCACGATGGGCAAGCAACGGCCGATTGAACAGCTGCGAGGCAATCTGCGGATAGTGGGTCATGCTGCTCTTGCCTCCTGACGCTCGCGGGCATCGCGCTCGTCCGATGTCTCGGGCTTTTGGGCTTCCGGCTTTGACGCGTCGGCAGTCGGGAACGACAGACCGAGCGCCGACAGAAAACGTTGTTCGCGCGCGCGCTTGCGGGCCACCTGTTTCCAGTCCATGCCCTGCTCGGCGCATTCCTTCTCAAGGTGCGAGATCCCGAGGCTAAGCCGCAGCCCTGCGGCCTTGGCTTCCTTCTCGGGATCGACCCAACCGCGCGCAGGGCCGATCCAGTCAACGCGCGACCAGGCGGCGGGCGCAGCCTCGAACGATGGGGCGCGAGACGGCAGACGGATGATCCGACGATCGATGGCCTCTTCCAGCCACGCCCGGTAGATCTGGTTCATGAACTGGGCGGCGAACATGTCCTTGCGCGCCGTCAGTCCGCGCCAAACCTCAAGGATCGCAGCACGAGCCGAGGAATAGTTCACCTGGCTCCAGTCCATTGTCAGCTGTTCGTAGGTCAGACCGACGGTGGACGCGACGTTTCGCAGCGCTGCCCGGAAGAACACCTCGAAACCGGAATTCGGATGGCCCGGCTGTGTCAGCGTCACGCTGTCGCCGGGATAAAGAAAATGCGCCATCCCGGCAGGGATCTTCGGCGGCATCTCCTTGTAGGTGTTGACGCGATCGAGCGTGCGCTGGTCCCAGCGCTTGGCAGCATCCTCGTCCGTCAAAGACTCGGCGATCTCACCATGATCGCCGGGCGACGTAATGAAGGCAGCGAGCACAGCATTGACCATGGCGGCCTTGAGTTCCGCCTCGTCATACTGGGTCATCTGCTTCAGCTTGCGCAGGATCGGCGCCAGCGGCGGCACTCCGCGGAACTGGCCGTCCCGATCCGCCTCGAAGGCATGGACCATGATCGGCCGGCCCCACTCGGTCTCACGCGCGACCCGCACCCATTCCGGCGATCCGGAGCCCCAGACGTAATCGTCATCCGGATGCTGGGTGCGGATCCAGTAAGCGTCGGCCGCGCCATAGCGGTCGATGTCGATTCCATCGCGGCGGTTGAGCGTGTCGGCCTCATGAAAGGGGTTCGACAGCCGCGCCGGGTCGATCAGCTTCACCAGCGTGGCATAGGGCGACCCGCGTTCCTCGTCCCAGCAGATCTCGGCTAAAGCCTCGCCATCGCCGAAACGATGACGGTATGCGCGGCCGAGAACCGAGGCCATCGGTCCCTGCCGCTTGGCATCGCACCAGAACGCCGGGTCGGTGGCATATTCGGTCCACTTCTCCTCGATCTCGTCGGAGAGTTCGTCGGCCTCATCTGCCGTCAGGTTCAGTGACTTTTCCGGCAGATCGACGGCGATATCCCAGCCGGAGCCGATGATCACGTCCATGTGCCGCGACATCGCCGCCGACGCCCAGCCATCGTTGCGAGCGATGTCCTGGACACGATCGACCACGACGTCGCGCTCTTGCGACAGCGCCGACTGACCGGAGACCGAGCGCGGGATCCAATCGGACATATCCGGATGGCTGTAGCTCGCGGCCTGATAGGCGGTCTCGCCACCGAAGCCGCGCTGGCGCACCGTCGCCCGCTGCATCGGCCGGCCGTTATGATCGAGGATGACGGGCAAGCTCATACCCGTACTCCCCGCCGACGCGCCGCAGGGATAAGGCCGAGCTTCGCCTGCAGCTCGCGGATGTAGTTGCGCAGCCGTGCCTCGTTCGCCTGCGTGTAGGTGACGGTTTCGCCATTGTAGCTCAGCGTCACCGCCTTTTTGCCGGTGATCAGCTGATGCAGCGCACTCTCGGCGTCAGCCAGCTGGCCGCGGTAAAGCGCTTCCTGTTCGGGAGTGAGGGCCGGTCTCATGTGTCACCTGTTGAGTTGGCGCAGGGCTTCTGCAGCCGTGAGCTTTTTCTGTTCAGTACGGACTGGCGCTTCGGATCGAGGCGGTGGCGCCAGCTGCGGTTGAGCCTGTGGCACCTGGTTGAGATGGTCCTCAAGGTCGCCTTGCCGCGGGGGCTCGATCTTGCCGAGCCTATCTTCGATCACGTCCCACTGCTCGTCGGTCCAGTAGGGAATGCCGAGGCGGTAGGCGCCCGCGAGGCTCTGGTTGAGCATGTCAAGAACTTCGTTCCGACGACCCTCTGTCAGTTTCCAGACATAGCGGGTGTGGCCGGATCTGGTTTTCTCGGCGACCCGGCTTTCCGACGTCGCTTGCTGAAACAGGTCGTCTTCAAAGCCACGGGCAAAGCTGATGTAGCCCGCCTGTTCGGCATCTTCCTTTTTGAAGTCGCGATAGAGCCGCAACTTGAAGGCCGACGACGCGAAGGTAAAAAACCGGCTCGACCACTTCTGCTTCTTCGGCTTGCCCTTCTTGTCGTACTCGCGGGCCTGGGCGATCGGCGGCGCGTTGTCGCTGTTGCCGCCGCGAACCATGATGACGCGCGACCGAGGATGCTTGCGCACCCAGTTCCAGACGTCGTCGGTGTAGGCGTTGCCGTCGATCGCCAACAAATCGACGGTGCGCAAGCGTCCCGCGTCGTCGCGCCACTCTCGAACGAGTAGGAAGTCGAGCGCCGCGCGTACTTCCGGTTCGGAGATGTGACCCGAATGCTCTCGAAAACCGGGTAGATGCCCGCCGGCGCGACTATCGATCACGCCATGGTCGATGACAGCGCGAAGTCGATTGCGGCCATATCCGACCAACAACCACTCAACACGGTCGCCCTGGACATCGAGACCCAACACCAGCGATAGAATTCCGGCGGGAATGACACCGCGCGCAAAGCCGTTCGCCTCGGCTCGATCGCGCAGCACTTCCCAATCGACGGCCTTATTGTCGGCCTCATAGGCAAGCCCGAGCCAGTCGTTGAAAAACGTCTGCTCGGCGCCGGCGCCGTTGTCGCGTTTCTCCGGGCCACCGGCCTGAAGCGAAATGTATTCCCGCGCCAGGTTCTCCCAGCGTTCGAACGGCGAATAGGCCATCCAGATCCGGAACGACCGATGGCGCCGAGCGCGCTCCGGGTATTTTGCGACCCACTGCGCGCCGTTTTCCGGGCGCACCATCCATTCGCGATGATGCTCGTGGATCTCTCCGCCGCAGTGAACGCAGACGAAGTGCGCCTTCTCTGGATGCAAGGGATCGATATGATCCCGCATGTTCTCCCACCGCAGTTCCTGCAGTCCGCCGCATTCCTTGTGCGGACACGGTACGTGGTAGCTTTCCTGCGAACCCTCCCGATAGTTCGACGTGATCTTGCAACCCGGCTCGACCATCGGGGTCGAGATCTTGAATACCTTGGCGTTGAAGAACGCCTTGCTGCGACTGTCGGCCTGCGCCTCCGGGTCCCCGGCCTCGTTCATCTGCCACTTTGCAAGGTCGTCCTGCACCTGCTTGCGCGGCGAGATCATCGACAGGCCGGCGGGTGAGTTGGCGCCGGCCGCCTGAATGGCGCCCCGGCCGTCGATGCGTTCCTTGTAGAGCACCGAGTTGCTGGCATCCCGGCTGTTCTGCGAGAACAGCTTGGCGACGACTGGCATCTCGCGCACCAGCGGCATCAGCTTGGTTTTCGACCAGCGCGCCGCGTTCTCCTCCGTCGGGTGGACATAGAGGAAATCGCCGGGCGCCATGTCGAGCGAGCCAAGCGTGAAAATGTTGGCGCAAATGGTGCCGCCGATCTGCGCCGACTTGGCGAGACTGACGATATTGCATGGATCCTCGGGCGACAGTGCCCGCAAGATCTCGGAGAAGAACGGGACCAGGTCCTCGTTATACGGGCCTGGGTGGTCGGTAATCCGCTCCGAGAAAACGATGTGCCGTTTCGCCCAGTCCAGATAATCGACCGACGGCGGCGGCTCGCAGATCTCGGCCAGCACGCTTAATGCGAGCCGTCCGGGATTGAACAGCATCGTCACGATTCATCGTCCTCGACGTGGTCGGGCAACTCTGCCGCCTCGGCGGCGAAATCTTTCGCCTTCTTCGACCGGTGATCGCGGAACGCCTTCAGCATCACATGCGTGGCATCGTGCGTCGGGATAGAGAACTGTGCTGCGATCGCCTTCGCCATCTCCGATATGCCCTGCTCCATCACCTTGAAGGCCTCGGCGACTGCCTTGACCATCTCGCGCCGGGCATCGTCCGTCAGCATGTAACGACCGAGCTCGAGCGCTTCCTCGCGCTCCATCCGCGCCGTCGTGATCTTCTGCTGCTTCAGCTTTTCGGCTGCGACCTCGTCGACGAAAGGATCCGGGACGACAGTCGGCTTGACCGGTGGCTTCAACCTGGTCGGCGCGTCGTCGAGCAGATCGGTGGCGGTTGAAGGCGGAGCCGAGCGGGTCGCCATGCCGTTCGCGCCGAAACGCTGGGCCGGATCAAGTGAACGCTTCAACTGCTCCATCGCGACCGACGGTCGGATCTTGGCGTTGCGCCCCTCGCCTTCGAGCGCATCGCCGAAGATTTTCCTTTCGGCGATGTATTGCGAGATCCGCCCGGCGCTGACGCCGACATGAGCAGCGAACGCGCTCTTCGTCATGACTTCAGCGTGCAGGCTCATCTTTAGGGTGCGCTCGACTTTAGCGGGCCTCTTTAGTTTAGGCTCCGACTTTAGGCTTCAAAAAATCGCTCAGACTGGACAACCACCGCGGTGCCAAATACCCGCAGGCCGGCTTTCCCCAGGAAGGACCCATAAAAACTCAAAGGGGTCAGCGGGCCGTTCGAACCGCCCGCTCGAAGGCGGCGGCGAAGTGATCATGAATGTTCGCGTTCACGTACCGCTCGACCACCTCGCGAAGGCGAAGGCGGATGCGATATGAGGATTGAGGCACGAACAGGATGACCGGGAAGATCGCCTGCGTGGTCGGGTCTCGCCGCCAGACGCCCGGATAGAGATGGCCCGGGCGTTTGGCCGCGAAGAAGCGCGCGTTCTTGTAGTTCTTGTTCCGCTTTAGCGATGTCTCGGTTCGCGTGCGGGTCGCCCCTGCCCCTCGATAATCGATCTGAAGATCGGCGAGAACGCGGTTCAAGAAACCTTGCGTCATGTTGCCGTATCGATCGAGCGGTGCGCGCTTGGCTGGCACTGCAACCTCGTTCGCCTTCATGTGACCGCGCTGGATCAACTGACGTTCGAACGCCTTGTGCGATCGCATGCCTCCCTCGATCTGCGGACCGAGGAATGCAGTAGCGGGCAAGCCACCCTTGGTGCGGTCGCCAGTGACAACAACAGCGGCCTGCAGGTTCTGCCGGGTCGCACGGTCGAAAACAACACCGCGCTTGGCATAGGGCGTCGGTCTATCGAACACCCGGTCCATCTCGCGCTGCACTTCGAGCCGACCACCCTTGGCCGTCTCGTTCAACGTCAGCATGATCGCATACGGCAACTGTTTGCGCTCGATATCGCGCAACGACCGCTCAAATCTAGACAGATCGAATTTGATGTGGGCGTCGATCATCGGTCAATCGATCGAGAGATGCTCATATCTCTTAGAACACAAAAGGCGACCTTTCGGCCGCCTGTCATCTTTTCATAGCTGTAGCACTTGCCCTGAATCGGTGTCTCGCTTGGGAGACTGTCAAGGCTGGGGCTGACCGGCGTACCGACCTCGGGATTGCTCCCCGCTGTTTAGGCGTTTTCAGAGGCTCACTTCAGGATCATCAGCTAGTCCAGTGGCAAAATGACTCTCACAACTTCCGAAGCAATGCAAGAGGCACTGTTACCGGGACATCGCCGCCCAAGATGCTGATGGATACCACCACATCACCACGGCCGGTCCTGTTCGGCGTCACCACTACGGCGTTGAAGTTAGCAAAGGGACCAGCCGTTAAGCGGACCCGCTCACCAGCCGACACGACGATGTCAATGGGACGCGCAAAATCGTAGGTTCCGCCGTCCGCCAGACCATTGAATCTGCTGACTTCCTTGTCGCTGATGCGCATCGGCTTCTCGCATCCGCCGAGCACTTCGATAGCATGCTCAACACCCTGCAATCCGGCCAGATATTCGGCTCTGGCGAACATTTGCACCAGCACATAGCCATGAATGACAGGCATCATCGTGCCTTCAATTACACGGTGACGACGGCGAAGATCCGGGCCTTTCCGCATAGGAACGAGCGAACGAACGCCCATTTCCTCCAGCGTACTTTCCACCGTCTTTTCACGACCGGTCCAGACGCGCAGCGCAAACCATGGCGCTTTACCGCCGCTGATTCGGCAATTCAGCGTCAGCAGCGCGCCCTCGTCGAGCATGCTATCGGTGATTCGGCGCATGCGATCCTCGAAGCGATCACCGGTGCGGGTTGCTATGGGCTGACCAGTGATTCCCCTATGCTGCATCATCATTGCTCCGCTCCAATGCAATGGCCGCGCGTGCGGCGGCTTCAAATTCACACAGGCCTTCCGGCCCACCCTTAGGGAAGTAGACGACGCGCATCGAACCCGCGTCGGGCACGAACGGCCAATTGGCCTCGGCATGGTATGAGCGCCAGCGTTCGAACATTTCGCAGCCGACAGGCACCGCCTCGCAGAGATCGGCAAACACCTGGTAGCGCGCATCTTCGGCAGAGCGCTCGAAGCGGCTTGCCATCTGGTGCAGGCGGGTCACAGCCGGATAACCGCTTTCGCATTCACGGCGACGCCGCTCTTCCTGCTCAAAGCCCTCAGGGAATAGCAGCTCGCCGTCGCTGCCGAGCACGATGCCCTTGCCCTGCAAATAGGCAGCGGCGCGTGTCCCGCTGCCACGCTGCAGCGTTTCGTAGGTCTGGCGGATGCGGTCACACACATCGAGGGGAACGTCGACATGCTCGGGGCCATTCAACAGCGCCAGAGCGCGCAGTCCGGCCCAGATCGGACCGAAGGCGGCAACCGGGATCTTCGCGCCCGAAGCATGCGCCTTGGCCGTCATCGCGACGTCGATGAATTTCTTGTCCCGAAGGTAGACGCCGAGCGCGACGTTCTTGACCTTCTGCGCCCTGCATTCGGCCAGATAGGCATCACGGCGCTCTTCTGCCATCCGCCGCTCTTCCGGCGTCAGTTTCTCGAACTGCTGCAGAGCCCATGCGGTCGACGAGGCGATAGCACCCGGCCACGGATTGTTCGCCGTACCCATTTCGAGAGCCTTTACCCGCTTGCCGAACTTCGAAGGATCATCTCCATCCTTCAAATCAGCTTCGCGCGCACCCTCTCTCTCTGATGGTTCTATTGGTGGTTCTATTATGGTTTGGGTGTCACCGTGACACCCGTCGGCGTCGTCAGTGTCACCCGTAGCTGTCGTCAGTGTCACGGGTGACACCGTGTCATGGGTGACACCATGACACCCGTCGGCGACCACTTTCGAGGAGGGAAGACGGCCCAGGGCGGCCATGTTGAAGTCATAGCGCGTGCCCTCGCCGGGCTTGCTGCCACCCTTCTTTACGACCACAAGCAGACCCTCGGTGACAAACTCGCCGAGGATACGCTGCACGGTGCGCTCGGAAAGCTCTGTCTCCCGCGACAGGCGCCCGACGGTCGGCCAGATGCCCTTGCCGTCATCGTCGGCGAAGTCGGCAAGGCGCACCGCTAGCATCTTGCGTCCGGTCGAGCCTAGATGCGCCTTGAACAGCTGTGACATGATCGCGATGCTCATACCGCACCGCCATCCGACACCAGCCCGGCAGCGATCAGGAAGGAACGAAAGCGGCGCTCGACCTGGCTGACAGCCGCCGCATTGGACTTTTCAGAACCCGAAGCAGGATGCCCGCTCTTCGTCACCCAGACTCGCCATCGCCAAACCTTGGCGCGTCCCGACGGCGGATAAACCGCCCCGACATTCACGTCACCGCACATCAAAACAATCCTGTATCTCTCATCTAACCAGTTCATGCGCCGCCCCTCGCGATGTGCCGCGCCGCTTCAATGGTGCGGCAAACCGCGTCCTCGCCGACGCCGAGAGCGTTCGCGATGTCGCACGTGTCGAAATGCTTGGAATTCCAAAGGATGACGGCGGCGAGCGCCTTCAATTCATCTATCTTGCCGCTCATTGCGGCACTGCCAGCCGCCCGGCCGACGGACCTTCCGCTGCTCATTCAGCCGCCTCCAAATTCAGAAAATGCTGCTGATGTGGCCGCTGCTGTTCTTCGAGCTGCTCGGCCGCTGCGGGGTTAAGCCAAAGCACTTCCGTTCGCTCGCGCGCGCCATCGGCGAACGTCTGCTTTTCCACGCGGCTCCAGTCCGCGAGCATGTCGTTGTAAAGGGGCGCGTCGTAGCCCGAGAGGACCACCATTCCTGCCGCGTTGCGCAGGAAGTCGAGCAGCTCGGCGTGGTCATCGTTCGTCAGTTCATGCCGGTACATGCGCCAGCCGAGATCGTACTTGTTACCCTGAGCTCGAGTTTCGTGCATGTAGGGCGGGTCGACGTAGTGCAACGTACCTTCGCGATCGTGCTGCGCCATGACTTCGACTGCCGGGCGGTTCTCGATCACCACACCTTGCAGCCGCTCCACCAACGCATCGAGCGCAGCGGGATAGTTCGCCCAATCCGTCGCCGGGGTCGTACCGCTTCTGTTGGACGTGGCGCGGAAACCTGTCGATCGGTGCCCCTTGGCCGCGCTTGCGTGGGCGTTAGACCCAAAGCCCATGAACGAGCGGATAACGAGCCGACGGCAACGCTCTAGGGCATCGTCGGTCATCTCATAGGCCGCCTTGAACTCTGACCTGGCGAATGGCGTCAGCTGCAGCAGCTCGCGCAGCCGGTGAGCCTGAACCGGATCACGCAGAACGCGAAATAGGCAAACGACCTCGTCGTCGAGATCGTTGTAAATCTCGGCATAGGCACGCCGCTTGCGGATCAGCACACTCGCTGCACCGCCAAATGGCTCGACATAGACGCGGTGCGCAGGCAGGTGCTCGATGATCCAAGGCGCCAAACGCCACTTGCCACCATGCCATCGAAGAACGGGACGAGACGGCGTCGTCATGCAAGCCACCGTTGCAAACGCGGCAATCTGGCATATAGGTTTCTAAGATCTAAAACGGAGACATCATGTATCCTCGACCGGGTGACCGATTTATGCGCTGGTTTGGCCCGGCAACGATTGTTGTCGTATTTTCCGTGATTATCTTCGGCGATCCCAAAGCAGACTTTGGTTTCTGCACCGGCAACCCCGAAGAGCACTGTTTTCGCGAGTGGGTTTCTGCAACGAGCGGCTGGTTCGCCGGTGTGGCTGCCTTCATTTCGATCGCGCTTTTGGCGCGGCAGGTGAAGGACGCGCAAATGCAATACCAATCGGCCGAGATGCAACGTTTGGAAGCGCAGGCGAACATTGCGCGTCAAATCATCAACGCAGTTGCCGCGGTACGCATAACCATCGACGCTCGCCGCCGCGAACTGGGTAAACTGAAAGCAGACCCGGCTGACACCCGCGCACTCAACAGGTGTCTCGGGGTGATGGAGACGGGCATAAATGATTTTTCTCGCCGTGCCTTTGACGACTTTGAGGCCATCACCTGGCCCGGCCATCTTGACATCCAACAGGTACGAAGCGGGATGAAGGCAAACTTGAACTACATGAAAACAGTCCGAGATATGGCGTTGAAGCAAACGCCCGATTGGCGACAATGGATCGACGATATGCTTGTTACCATCGGCGACACCGGGATTGAGCATCAGTCCATTTACTGCAATCAACTCGAACTGTTGGCTAACGAAATGATCACTCGATGGAGCACAGCGGTCGCGGGACGTTCCAACCGATAACAGCCTCATTTCAACGCTCCCTTGCGCGCGATTTCGACGAGCTGCAGGCGCGCGTATTCGCGCGAGACCCGCATGGTGATGGGATGGCCGCCGTCATCGCAGCGGATGCCGCAGAGCGCGGCGATCTCGGTTGCCAGGCACGTGAGGCCCGGCTGAAACCCGGATCGCTGCAGCGCGACCCGGATAGGCATCTGGTCGCGCAACAGCACGTCCAGAGGCACATTCAGAAGCCAACGCGCCCGCGTGGCGTCGTCGGGCGCGTCAAGCAGTTCTTCGACAATCGGGAGAAGTGTCGTCACTGCGCCACCTCCAGCAGCAGCAGCGCTCCAGCGGTCGCCTCCAGCGCCAGCTTCCCGGCATCCGACAGCGACCAATTCGCCCCGTCGCGCGGCTCGATCAGCCCGTCCGCCGAAAGCCCGGCGATTAGCGCATCGGACACGGACGGCCGAACACCGATCCCACGCCGCAGCGTCATCGCGTCGAACTCGTCGTGTTCCAACATCCAAACGAGCGCGCGCGCCCGCTCCTCATCGCAGCGCTCGTCGAGCGTCTTGCGCGGTGTCTCGCGGGTGAAATCCTCGTCGCAGTCGTCGTCGGGGACAAACTTCAGCGGCGCGATATGCCAGTCTGCGCCCGGCGTCAGCGCCGGCGCTGCCTGGTACGGGAGCCAATCGACGCGAATCGTCTTGAACCCGTCACCACGGCCATAGCTGCCGTCGTGGTTGCGCTCCCAGACGAACCAGGCGGTGTTCATCTGGCTTGTCGCCTTCGGCCCGTCCCATCCGTCGCGGTGCATCATCGGCAGGCGGCGGGTGAAGACGTAGACGCGGGATGGCGGGGTTTCGTCCATCAGGTAGCGGCGATCGGGATCGTCGAAACCGCACATGGAATTGAGGTTCAGCAACGCCGCCATCTTGCCCGGGCGGCGAACGCGCAGCGCATGAGCCAGGAAGGCATTGGCAACGTCGCCGTACGGCGGGTTTGTGACGATATCCATGCCTTCAGCATCGCCGGGCACGGACTTGAGGAAGTCACCCACCTGCTGCAGCTCGCCATGCTGCGTCGCGACGCCACGGTCGCGCAGATCCGAAATCGCCACGTCATATCCCGCCGCTTCCAGCACGCGCAGGATCGCGCCGCGCCCGACGGCGGGTTCCATCACGGTGGCGGAAAAGCTCTCCAGCGCCAGCAGTGTCTTGGTCGCCTCTTGCGGCGTCTCGTAGAGCTGGTCACCCTTCTCGTCATTGCTGGCGCTGCGCGTGCCGATGGCCCCGGCAATGCTGCGCCGGCTCGGCTCCAGCCCCGCCTCAATCCGTGCTTCCACCACGCGTTCGACAAAGCCAGGCTCTTTGCGCACGGCGTCGCGCAACTTGCGCGCCTCGTGCAGGCGGCGTTTGTCGATGCCGACATCGTCGAATGTGAAAACGTCCGCATCGCGGACCTTTGCCTGTCCCTGTTTTGCGACATGGCCCTTGGCCTGCGCCTCGTCGATCGCATCGGCCATGGCGACGTAGCACATGCTCTCGATTTTGAGCGCTTCGGCCTGCATGCGCCGGGCCTTGTCGATCAGCTCGCGCGACGCCTTCACCTTTTGCGCATAAGCCGCTCCGGCCTTCGCACGTTCATAGAGCCCACCCGAAAGCAACAGCGCCGCTTGCACGTCGCCGGCATCCAACATCGCGCGGGCACTCTCGATAGCGATGACTAGGTCGGAGGAGTCGGCAATCGGCACAGGGAGGCGATCACCATCGGGTCCGCCATCGCCCCTCTCGCCTGCGGCCGGCTGCGTTACGCCCGCCAGCTCGTGGGCCTTCGCCGTCGGATACCAGAGCCAGGCATCCTTGGCATGCCGCTTCAACAGCTGCCGGCCGTTGAGGTTTCCGCATGCCCGTTGGTCTTGTGGATCTGCGGACCGGAACTCGCCCGAGGCAAGAGCCGCGTCCATGATCCGCCTGGCGCGATCGCCAATTCCCTTCGGCAGTCCATCGCTCACAGCGCCCGCCTTTCCGATTGTTCGATGATTTCGCAGACCTCGCGCTCGTCGATGTTGAGCAGTACGACGATGGCGTGGGTGTCGTGCTGGCGGTCGTGCCAAAGCTGCAGCACGCGCTCGATGAGGATCTGTCGAGGAAGCGAGGGCATCAGTGCGCCCTCATCAGGCGATCGAGGTAGGCGTGGCCCCTGCCCGTCAGCGCAACGCCAGTTTCGCGTTTGGCCGAGCCGGTGAAGACAAGCACGCCAGCCGCCGCGCAGGTTTTCGCCACCTCGCGCAGCTCGCCACCGATATGCAAAGAACCGCCCGCATGGCGAACGGTGCGAAGGAAGGCGCGCGCTTCGGCGCAGAGGCGGACATCGAGGGTCGAAACCGTCATGGCTCTTCCCCGATCCCAGCCAACACCGCTTCGAGTGCGCGGATCGCCTCGCGCACCTCTTGCGAGATCTGCTTGCGCTCCAGGCTGTCAATCTTGCCGTCGGACCGTGCCGCGATGATCGCCTGCGAGACATCCATGGTCTCTTTCAGCACCCGGTGCGCGTCGGCTTCGGTCACTGGTTTTGCCGCCGTCTGCCCCGCGATCGGCACTAGCTCGAAGCCGAGTTGGTGCGCCGCCTCGCCGATGATGACAGGAGATCCGGCGCGACGGTCGGCCTCGACGGCGATGTCGACGGGAATGACGTTCTCGCGAAACTCTTGGCTGACCGAGGCGTACTTCGACAGTGTCGACACCCCGACGCGCGCCAAAAGCGCAAACGAGGTCAGACCGCCGCCGAGCTTGAAGCTGGCTTCGGTCGCACCTTTCAGGTTCATCAAAGGCTCATCAAAACGCACGAAAACACCCCGCGAAAAAAGCAAGGAAAGAAAACCGGATAAGGATTCAGTGAAGCGCGAGAGGCCCGCGCGTAGGGTCACCATCAGATCAAGGGGGACCACATGGATAGGCAAAAGGGAAAACAGAGACAGGGACGCGCCGGAGGACGCGCCCCTGCCAGGCGGCAAGGCACCCGGCAGGGAGGAGGATGCCGGTTCTTCTCGTGCCTTGCTTGGAGAACATCGTCATTCAGCCGCCTCGCTATGTTGCGAGGCTTCGACGGGCACACCTCGCGCCGCACAGTTTGCGGCATAGAGGGCCACCGGGCCGTGTTCGGTCAGAGCGATGATGATCGGCCAATGGCGATCCGGGATCCCAGTTTTCGTCCACTTGTAAACGGCATCCTTCGACAGGTCGCCGCCCGCATCAGCTACTGCGTTCGCGATCGCTTCCGCACCGCCCGCATCCTTGATGATTTGCCTGATCGTAATTGTGCTCATGCACGCACCAATAATGGATTTTAAATCCACTTACAAGGCAAGTGAAATCCAACCCGGAAAATAATTCCGAAACTATGATGGCGACCATGGCTTGGTGGAAAAGATTGGACGAGAGACGTAAGGAACTTGGCTGGAACAAGGCCGAGCTTGCCCGTCGATCAGGCATTCCCTACGACAACATCAACAAGTACCTGCGAGGCGACATTGAGCAGCCGCGAGGAGATGTGCTGGACACGCTCGCACGTACGATCAAGCGCCCCCTCCTTTGGCTTCGAGATGGCATCGAGGTGGCCCAGAGCGAACTGACATTGATGCCCGGCAGGATGGTCGCCGCCCAGGTGGTGGGCCGGGTGGAGGCTGGAGCGTTTCGTGAAGTTGATGAGTTCGATCAGTCGGAGCCGGTTTTGATCTCAGTGCCACCGGATGAGCGCTTTCCTCAAGCCCGCCAAATCGTCTTCGATGTCTCCGGGGACTCAATGAACAACCTTCGGCCAAGACCCATCATGGATGGCGACCGGGTTATCGCCGTTGCATATGAAGACGTGGCAAACGAAGCAGTTCTTCGTGATGCAATGGTCGTCATAGTCGAGCGCACGCGTGACGGCGGACATACTCGCGAATGGTCGGTGAAGCAGGTTGAGATTTACGAAGGTCGCACCGAGTTTCACCCCCGATCGACGAATCCGAAGCACAAGCCGATCGTAGTCGAACGAGACGCGGACGCCGATGACGGCACGCGAGTCGAGGTCATCGGCCTTGTTCGGCGCGTCCAGAACGAATTTACCTACTAAGCGGCGAAGCTTCGCTCGACATCAAAGTCATCGCATGCGCGACTGATTTCGCCGAGCAACCATGCCGGCGGTTTGGCGCACATGTAGGATTTTCCGTCCGGTCCGAGAAAGTTCATGATCGGATAGATCATGTAGCAATCCATCTCTCCTACGGGGGCGACCGCCGAGACTTTGAACGCATAGCCAGGGAAGCGACGGACGAGGTAATCAACAAACCGCTCCTTCGCACCATGGATCTGCGCCCGCTGATCAACGGGCGGCACTATTACAAACTCCGTTACCTCATGCGACATAGTTTCGCTCCTGACTAACTCCAATGATTTGCCCAATTCTGCAGTCGCACTGAGTGCAGCAATACGTCAGCGAGGAGAGAACCCCGCTCTCGACCAACTCGTCGACGTCGCAAGGCGCATCGTCGACGGGCGGCACCTCCACCACCCTCGAAGTCTCCCTCACGCAGTTCTCGCACCGCAGATGCAGAACGAAAATTCGAGGCTGATAGCGTAGCGCGACAGACATGTTTGTTCTCCTTTGGTTCTCATAAATCCAGAGAAGCGCAGGAGAGTCGAGTCGAATCGGGAGAATTGGAAAATAAATCCAGACACGCATTGACGTTTCTAAGAGTTGGATTTATTTTCCATTTCCGTTGCCCTCAAATTCAACGGAGATCCCATGCAGAACCCCCTCGGAAACACTCCCAGCCAGATCACCCATTCCATGGCTGACGCCATGCGCCTGCTCGGCGAAGGCTGCACCGAAACCGCCTTGAAGCTGAAAGGCTTCACCCAGCAGCAGCTGATCAAATACGGCGACGCCGCCCGCGAACTGGCATTCCAGCAATCCGCGCGTCACATCCGCGTGCGCATCGCCAGCCGCGCCGCCTGAGGCCGAACGCTTTCGGCGTCGGCCCTCGGGCCGACATCGAAGGTTTTCCCTTCCCGTCCTCAATCGGAGCCTCTGGTCATGAATCAGCACTTCACCGGCTATCACAAGGCGCGGCTCCAGGCCTGCCCGAGCCGCTTCTTTCTCGCCTGCGTCATCCTCGTTTTGAGCATGGCGATGATCGGTTCCGCCGCCCTCGCCGGCGGCACTGCCTTCAAGAAGGAATGGCAGTTCGCATCGGAGGCTCGCGTCTGATGACTGCGACAGTTCTCCGCTTCCCCACCCCGGCGGCACCCATGCCGCGCGCCCTGCCTTCGTCGAGCGCTGCTTTCGTCCTGCGCCAGATGATGGGCGTCAAGCTGACGAAGCCCGAGCAACTCGCCCTCGTCGACTGCCTGGTGCACCCGCACCGCACGCACCTCGAAATCGCAGAGCGCCACGGCATCGATCGAGCGCACCTGCAGGATCTCTACTTCGACCTTTTCACCGTCCCCGAGCGCGCCAGAGCCGCGCAGAACAGGAGCAAGTAATGGGCCACGCGGCTTACCCCCTCTATGGCACGGTCCCGGCCGAGCCCGTCGTGCACGCCCTCTGGGAACAGGGCGCTACCGCCCGCGAGCTGGCAATCCGCTTCTGCGTGCCGCTGCCCAGCATGATGCGCTACCTGCGCCTGCGCCTGCACAAGTGGGAAGACAGCCAGCGCCGCGCGCCGGCGCCCGATACCCGCAAAATCATCCACACCGTCCGCAGCTTCGAACGCAGCGCCTACCACGTCATGCATGTGTCGCTGCCCCGGATCTCGATGCATGTGAAGGCGATCGAGGACGGCCGGAAGGACGCTGATTGGAGGGTCGCGGCATGAAGAGGCCGCCCCGCCAAAACCAAGATCTAATGGAAGCAATCACCTCTTGCCCGCATTCCATCAACAATGACGAGATCCGGCTATCGTTCGATCCGAGAGCCGAAGGGCTTAACGCGCTCGACCAGCTTGCGCGCCGAGTTGAAGCCGCCCTCTCCTCCCGCTCCGCTGAATCAGGCAAGCTGGCGCATCTGGACGATATCGCAGTCGACCGTTTTGCCGCCGCTATGAAGGCCAAACTAGCCAAAAAGCGTGCTGAAGGCCGTGGCGGGTGGGACGATCCAGAACAGTGCCATATCGACTATCTTCACCAGTTACTTGACGACCAATTCCACGCACGTGCTGTGTTGGACCCTGTTGATATCGCCAATCTGTCGATGATGATCCACCAGCGCGAAGAGGGTGATGGCGCCCAGAGCACGAGTAGATGCCCCATCTGCGCCGAGCCATTCAAGGATGACGACCTGTGCGCGGCGGATATCACCGAGGGCACATGTCATGCAGCGTGCCTGGAAGGCTCCCCAGTCGTCGACCTTGAGACTGGGGAGCCGACGGCCGGTCCGGCTTCGACGTTCCGCTTTGCGGAAACCGAAAGCACCGCGGAGGGCAGCACCAATGGCTGACCTCCACCCCTTCCGCATCCACTTCCAAGATCCTGAACTTGCGCCGATCGATATCGACGCCACCGACGCCAAGGCCGCGCGCGGCATCGCCGAGGAGCGCCGCCGCGTTTCGCCCGGCGCCATCCGCAAAGTCAAACTCATCAGGGAGAAGGCCGATGATTGACCTCGCCACCATCGACGCCATGCGCGAAAGCACGATCCGCCGTGCCATCGGTCCGACCATCCTGCTCGGATCCGGCACCTATTTCGACTTCGACGCCCCTGAGGACAGCCTGATTACCTTGGAAGACGTCGCCTATGGGCTCGGTTACGAAGGCCGGTTCGCCGGCCAGTGCGTTAGCCGCCTGCTCGGCGAGCGCGCCATGTATACGGTCGCTCAGCATTGCGTTCTCATGAGCCACGCTGTCGAGCCCCATTTGGCCCGTGCCGCACTCTGGCATGAGGCTGGCGAAGCCGTTTGCGGCGACATGACGGGCCCGCTCAAATCCAAGAACCCATCGTTCAAGGCCGACGAGAAGCGAAGCGAGGCGGCTATCCTCGCTCGTTTCGGTATCGAGATCACCGACCCCGTCGCAATCAAGCACGCCGACATTCGCATGCTCGCGACCGAGCGCCGCGACCTGCTGCCATGGAACGGCGAACGCTGGACGGTCGAAGACCTGGCCCTGCCCTATGACTTCGAGATCCTGCCGTGGACACCGAACGTCGCGGCCGAGACGTGGCTGCGCCGAGCGCGTGAGCTGGAGGAGTCCAAGTGATTGTCGCACCAAGCCCCATAGCCGTTCGCGCGGCGTTCCTCGACCAGGGCGTAAAGCTGCCCATCCGCCCTTCCGAAACCGATTGCGGCGTTGTGCTCGATGCCGACGACCGCGACGTATTCACCGTCGACAGCAACGGTTTCCACCCTGACGACCAGGTCAAGACGCTCGCCCTCCTCATCTGCGCCTGTGTGAACGAACACGCCGGCCTTAGTCCGGAGCACCATCTCAATGGCTGACGGCACCAAGATCGAATGGACCGACGCGACATGGAACCCGATCACCGGGTGCGCCATTGTCTCGCCCGGCTGCACGAATTGCTACGCGATGAAGCTCGCCGGCTCGCGGCTTAAGAACCACCCGAGCCGCAAGGGGCTGACGAAGGACACCAAGGCCGGCCCGGTATGGACCGGCGAAATCCGGTTCAACAGGAAGTGGCTGGACCAACCCCTGCGCTGGACAAAGCCACGCATGATCTTCGTTTGCGCCCATGGCGATCTGTTCGCAGAAGGCGTCAACGAACTCTGGATCGATAACGTGTTCGCCGTGATGGCGCTGGCGCCCCAGCATACATTCCAAGTGCTGACGAAGCGGCCCGAGCGGATGCGCGATTACATTCGCGGCATGGAGCAGCGCAGGGATTTCATCGCCGGTTACGGCGCGCTGATCTGGGGAGGCGATCGGCCCGATCTGGTTTACGAGACCGCGCACGAAGCTCTTGCCAGGCCTCTTCCGAATGTCTGGCTCGGCGTCTCGGTCGAGGATCAGAAGCGCGCCGATGAACGCATCCCGATCCTGCTCGACACGCCGGCGGCCGTCCGTTGGATAAGCGCCGAGCCGTTGCTCGGGCAGGTGGATTTTTACAAGACCAGCGCCGCAATGCCCTCCGGTCGGCTACACCCGTGGAGAAACGGGCCAATCCTTCAGGGCATCCACTGGCTTGTTGCGGGCGGCGAAAGCGGCCCCGGAGCTCGGCCGATGCATCCCGACTGGGCACGCGAGCTACGCGATCAATGCGCCGCCGCCGGCGTGCCATTTCTGTTCAAGCAGTGGGGTGCCTTCTCTCCGAAACGCATCACACTCACTGAGTTCTGGAACCCGGCAACGGCCCGGATTGGCGAACTGATAGCCAATGCGGGCGGGAAGCTTGAGCAGTACCCGGATGACACCGGGAACGTGATCGCCATGCGCCACGTCGGCAAGGCAGCTGCTGGCCGCCTTCTCGACGGCGTCGAGCACAACGGCTTTCCGGAGATCCGCCGATGACAAAGCGCGATAAGCAGCGCCGCATGGGCGCGTTTCGTAAGGGCTTCTTTCTTGCCCGTGACATGGCGATCGTCACCGCGAGCCAGACACTGGAAAAGGGGATCGCCTGCGAATGCAACGGCACCGATCCAGCGACCGGCACGCTCGAATGCAGCCTCATGGTCCGAAACCTCGATTGCCTTTGCAGCGAGCGCATGGACGAAGCGGCAGACATCGTCGCCCGTATCCGTCAGATCACGATCGAGGAACAGCCATGACAGTGGCGATCGAAGCAGGAAAATCCTTCCTGAAATGCGACGAGTGCCCCGCCAAGCGGCGAGACACCTACGACCAGCCCGAGTTCGCTAAAATGATCGCCATGGCACGTGCCGACGGCTGGAAGGTCGACAAGCGCGCCGGCGCCTGGCGCCACGTCTGCAACCATTGCCAGGTGCGTCCGGGCGGGAGGCTGCTGTGAGCACCGCCCTGACGCACACCCAAGTGCAGCTCGCCCACGATATCGCCGAGGTCATCGACGGCGAAGAGTTCCACGACGCTTTCGTTGCCGCGATCAGCGCGATTGCGATGGCGATCGTGGAAGGCGCCCCTAACCGCGAAGAAGCTATGGTGGCGGCACGACAGTTCGGTGACGCGCTGGAGGAAACGGTCGAGTCCGGGTTGGCGCACCAGTTGCCGATCATCGGAGGTTACCGCCAATGACCGAGCCGCAGCCGAGCCCCAGCCAGCGCCGCCTCGACGCTATCCGCAACCGACTGTCACAGGCGTCAAAAGAATGGAGCATCAGCGCCGACGCGGAAGGGACACACCTGCTTGCCGGGAACAACGGTCAGGAGACGATTGCAATCATCCCGAAGGCCGCCAACCTCGACGACACGGAGCTGGCGCTAAGGGCGCCGGAGGATCTTCGCTGGACGATCGAGCTGTATGGAAAACTCGCCACTCGGCTCCGCGCCGCCGAGCGAGAGCTTTTACGACTGCGGTCTCACCAAAACGACCCGAAGAACTACGCCGCCGAGTGTGCGATGAAATGCAAGGAACCGGCCTTCAAGAAATTCCTCGAGGAGCGCCACGGCTTGGAGCGCCCGCTAACCGACGAGCGCGTGAACACCCGCGTTCGCTCGCTGCTTAAGGTATCATCGCGCAGCAAGCTAAACGAAGATGCGGCCGCCGCTGCACGCTGGCGCGATCTCCGCGACGAGTTCGACGCCTGGAGACGGAACGGATGAACGGCCGGCGTCTCGAAATCTTCGAAAAGATCATGGCGAGGGTCTTTGTCGACCCCGTTACCGGCTGCTGGATCTGGCAAGGCCCGACATCAGGAAAGACCGGCCGAGGCAAGGACTATCCGCGCATGTCGCTCGGTGGACAGACGGTCGCCGTGCATCTGGTCATGTGGACTAACGTACACGGCTACATCCCCGGCAAAAAGCAGCTCGACCACAAGTGCCGAAACCGGCTCTGCGTCAACCCAGATCCGAAGCACACAGAGCTAGTGACGCATCTCCAGAACCAGAAGCGGCGGGCGAAAGCCCAGCGAGATATGCGTGGCCACAACGGCAGGCCGACACTCGAATGCGAGGAGATCTCTCAATGAGCAGGGAAATGACCATGGTCGACACGCGCGCTCGCCGTTCAACCATGCTTCCGCCAAGCCTCCCGCCCTTCGGCGTTTCCCGCGAGCAAGCTGCCGCTTTGCTGAGCATTAGCGCATCCCTGTTTGACAGCGCCGTTGAAGTTGGCACCATGCCACAACCGAGAGTGCTCGGCGGGCGAAACATCTGGGATGTCGACGAGCTTTGGGCGAGCTTCCGAGCGCTCCCCCACAAGGCTGGCATGCACCGATATCCGGACGAGCAGCGGCCACAAGGAAATGCGTTCGACAATGCCAAAAAGGGTTGACGACAAACTGCAGAAGGGCGTGAGCCTAGACCGCGACTTCCGCACCAGGGAGGCGCGGTATTACTTTCGCGCGCCCGGCCGCAAGAAGGTGCGCCTGAGAGAGACGCCGGGAACCGATGCATTCGACAAGGAAGTTGCGTGCGCCCGCCTTGGTATACCTTACGTGCCCGAAGGCGCAGAGCCACCGCCTGCCGTGGTGACGCTGAAAAGAGATCCCGCCGAAGGCACCGTCGATTGGCTCTATGCGGAGTACAAGCGTCGCGCGACCGTCAGCGCCGGCGTCATGGCTCGTCGCGCGACGATCCTCGAAGAGGTCTGTGATTACAAGTTCGGCACAGCTCGTTGCGGCGACCTACCCTATGCTGACATGCGCAAGCGGCACGTCGTCGAGATCCGCGATGCGATCCGAGACAAGCCAGGCTCTCGCAATGACGTGAAGAAGGCGATATCGGCCTTTTTCGCATGGGCCGTCGAAAGCGACCTCGCGCAGATGAACCCGGCCGCGAAGATCAAACC
Source organism: Ensifer adhaerens (assembly GCF_001270265.1). Taxonomy (GTDB): domain Bacteria; phylum Pseudomonadota; class Alphaproteobacteria; order Rhizobiales; family Rhizobiaceae; genus Ensifer; species Ensifer adhaerens_B. The sequence goes on along the minus strand of NZ_LGAP01000009.1, from coordinate 101,847 downwards.
GCTGCATTCCGGCGACGGTTTCCACACCTGGACCGTTGAGGAAGTGCGCCAGTACGAGGCCAAGCACGTCGCCGGCACAAAGGCGCGTCTTATGCTGCACCTGGCGCTCTACACCGGCCTGCGTCTCGATAGTCTCTCCATCGTCGGCCTCCAGCACATTCGCAACGGTCAATTGACCATCCGGCCGGAGAAAACGCGTAAGTCGAGCGGCGTCATCGTGGACATTCCGGTGCTGCCGGAACTGCAAAAGACGATCGACGAATGCCCGACCGGAAACCTGACCTTCCTCGTCACCGAGTTCGGCAAACCATTCACCACGAACGGTCTAGGCAACAAGATGCGGGACTGGTGCGACCAGGCCGGATTGTTCCACTGCACCACTCATGGGTTGCGCAAAGCCGGCGCCACGATCGCCGCCGAGAACGGCGCGACGGATGAAGAACTGATGGCAATTTTCGGGTGGACGACGAAGAACCAGACGACGACCTACACCAAGAAAGCGCGCCGCAAACAGATGGCCGCAGGGGCAATGCACAAGCTGGTCCCGGAACAAAAGTAGGTCGCTTTTTGTCCCACACATTTGGTGGTGTTAAAATGTGGGGCAAAAACAGCGAAAAAGCTCAATAAAAACAGCGCTGGTTTTTAAGAGTGGTGCCCCATGCCGGGGTCGAACCAGCACTCCTTTCGGAACTCGATTTTGAGTCGAGCGCGTCTACCAATTCCGCCAATGGGGCTCAGGGATATAAGATATCAGCGGCTGGGATTTACACGAAGGTTTTTGCCGCGGTCAACCATCATTTTCAACTTGCGCGGCGACAATCACGAAAGCGTGCAAACGTGACGCATGGGAGGCGATTTACAGCGCGCCCTATCGCACCTAAAGAACGCCATTATTCAGTTGCAATGCAGCATAGCCGGACGAAAATCCGGAATGTTTTCCAGCGTGAGGTACGCATGATCGACGCTTCCACCGCTTCCCGCCATCAGTTGCTCATCGCCGTTCTCGTGACGCTCGGCATGGCGGCGACCGTTGGCGGCGCGCTCGGTTTCGAACACCTCGGCGGGGACATCCCCCGCGCGCTTTGCCTGCTGCAGCGCGATCCCTATTACTACGGCATCCCGCTCGGCATTCTGGCTGTTATCACCAGTGCCTTGAGGCTGCCGGCCTGGACGACGCGCACCCTGCTTCTGGCGATCGGCATCCTGATGCTCGTCGGTGCGGGCATGGGCGTCTATCACTCAGGCGCCGAATGGGGCTTCTGGGAAGGTCCGTCGACCTGCGCGACGACGGCGCAGGGCGTATCGTCGAATGTCGGCGACCTCCTGGGCGATCTCGATTCCAAGCACGCCCCGTCCTGCTCTGAGGCGGCGCTTCGCGTGCTCGGCCTGTCCTTTGCCGGTTGGAATGTGATTGCCAGCCTGATCTTTGCAGCGATCGCCTTGCGCGGCGCTGCGAAGGCCTGATCCCCGAGACTGAAACGGCCTGCCTTCAGGAGATGGCCGCGTGACAATGAGCTAGGCGGCCTACGCCATAGCTCCGCTCTCGGCCTGCCGTCGTCCACAAAGTGATGGCCGAGATGCCTCAGGGCTGCAGTTCGACATCCCAGTAGAGATAGTCCATCCAGCTTTCATGCAGATGGTTCGGCGGGAAAAGCCGGCCATTGTTGTGCAGATCCTGCACCGTCGGCTGATAGGGCCTCTGGTGCGGGAACATGCCGGCCTGCTTCGGCAGCTTGCTGCCCTTGCGCAAATTGCAGGGCGAGCAGGCCGCAACGACGTTTTCCCAGGTCGTCTGGCCGCCATGGGCCCGAGGCACGACATGGTCGAAGGTCAGATCGTCGGGCGTGCCGCAATACTGGCATTCGAACTTGTCGCGCAGGAAGACGTTGAACCGGGTGAACGCCGGATGCCGCGACGGCTGCACGTAGCTTTTCAGGCAAACAACGCTCGGCAACCGCATCGAGAAGCTGGGTGAGGAGACCGAGTGCTCGTATTCTGCAAGGATAATCACACGGTCAAGGAAGACGGCCTTGATCGCGTCCTGCCAGGACCAGAGCGACAAGGGGTAATAACTCAGCGGCCGATAGTCAGCGTTCAAGACGAGCGCCGGCAAGGCCTGCGGTGAGACTGCAATCGTCAAGCGTATTCTCCTGATCGATTCGGCATCTGCACCTTCTATATTAGGCCCGTTGCAACAGGATTGTGAAGTCGGAAAGAAAAAACGAACAGTGGATTCGCTTTTTCCTTCAAGGCGTCACAGGAACAGCATCCCGCCGCATTTCTTGCGCGTAATAGGCCCAGAACAGACGTGCCGCGACGCTGCGCCAGGGCGACCATGACGCGGCCAGCGAATCAATCTCGCGGGCGGTCGGGCGCAACTCCAGACCGAGACCGTGGCTGATCGCATTCTGCAACGCGACATCGCCGGATGGAAAGACATCCGGATGCCCGGCGCAAAACAAGAGATAGACCTCCGCTGTCCAGCGCCCGACGCCCTTGATGGTCGTGAGTTCCCGGATCGCCTCCTGGGCTTCGACATTGCAAATCGCGTCGAGGTCGATCTCGCCGGCAACAACCACCTGTGCCACCCGCCTCAGCGCGTCGGCCTTGGCGCGGGAAAGTCCGATCGTCCGGCAATCCTCGTCGCTGAGTGCCAGGGCGGCAGGCGCGGTGATCTCACCGAGCGACGCTTCCATGCGTTTCCAGATCGCCGCAGCGCTTGCCTTCGATACCATCTGCGACACGATGATGCTGGCAAGACCGCGATAGCCGGGGTCGGTTCGCCTGAGCGGCACGGGCCCGGCCCTGGCCACGACATGTTCGAGACGGGCGTCGAGCATCACCAGACCGGCAAGACCCGCCTCGATGTCCTCATGTGTCCGGATGATCCGCATGGCGCCTCCAAAAAGCGGATGATTTTTATACCGCTTCCATGCCAAAGGGAAACGATGGCAGACACGTCATCCGCACAACCTGTTTTCCGTTTTGCACCGAGTCCGAACGGCCTTTTGCATCTGGGCCACGCGCTGTCGGCGATGCTCAACCACGACATGGCGCGCGCATCGGGCGGGCGGTTCCTGCTGCGCATCGAGGATATCGACCGGACGCGCTGCCGTCCGGAATTCGAGGCCGCGATCGCTAGCGATCTCGCCTGGCTCGGGCTTGAATGGGAACAGCCAGTGCGCCGGCAATCGGACCATCTCGACCTTTACGCATCCGCACTCCAGCGGCTGAACGATATGGGCCTCGTCTACCCCTCGGCCCTGTCGCGCGGCGAGATCAAGGCGGCGGTTGCCAATGCTGAAGCTGAGGGCAAGAGCTGGCCGCGCGATCCGGACGGCACACCGCTCTACCCCGGGCGCGAGCGCGATCTGGAGACCGATGCGCGCAACGCCATCATCGCAGGCGGCAAGCCCTATGCCTGGCGGCTGGACATGCAAAAGGCGGTGCTTGCGGCCGGTGCCCCTCCCCTCGTGTGGCAGGAAACCGGCAGTGGACCGGATGGAGAGACGGGCACCATAAAGGCCGATCCTGCCGCCTGGGGCGACGTCATCCTGTCGCGCTCCGACGCGCCGTCGAGCTACCATCTGTCTGTTGTCGTCGACGATGCGCTGCAAGGCATAACCCATGTGGTGCGCGGTCGCGACCTCTATCATGCAACCGCCGTGCATCGCCTGCTGCAGCGGCTGCTGGATCTGCCCGAACCGATCTACCACCATCACCGCCTGCTGCTCGACGCCGACGGCCGGAAGCTTTCCAAGAGCAATCGGGACACCGGTATTTCAGCCTTCCGCGAGGCTGGCCGGTCGCCGGCCGATATCCGTGCCCTGATCCTCTAGAGCAATTCCAGGAAAAGTGTGAAACGGTTTTCCGCCCGGAATTGCGTAGTTTCAAAGAGTTAGATCATTTCACTGTTTCAATGAAACAATGAAATGATCTAGCGCATTTCCGGTTTAGACGGAGTCGCAGAAACGCTCTATCTCTCTGTTTTTACGCATTCCCTGACGGAAAACCGCTTCGCACTTTTCCTGGAAATGCTCTAAGCGAACTTAATCCTCGGTCGTGCGCACGTTCTGGAAGCTGCGCCGCACCATGCGCTTGACCCGATATTTAAGGATCGCGGCATTGATCTCGGCGCCGATGATGAAGATCGCCGCGACTATATAGAGGAACACCAGCACGATCATGATCGAGGCCAGGCCGGCATAGGTCGAGACATAGGTCGCAAAGGTCGAGAGGTAATAGGCGAAGGTGTAGCCGCCGATCGTCCAGCAGAGCAACGTCAGGAAGATGCCCGGCAACACGTCGACCACCTTGCGGTGACCGTCCGGCAGCCAGAGATGCGACACAAGGAGCCCTCCCGTCACAACCACGAGCGCCAGCGGCAGGCTCCAGTTGTCGACCGTCGCCAGCACGCCATCGAGCCAGGGCAGCCATTCCCCGGCATAGCGAAGCGCCAGCGGCACGGCGACGAGCAGGATGCTGAGGGCCGCCAGGATCAGCACGCCGGCGATCACGAACCCAAGGCTGGCAAGACGCGTCACATACCAGTAGCGGCTTTCCGTCACCCGGTAGGCGCGGTTGAGCGACACCCGCAACGCCTCGACGCCATTCGAGGCGAAATAGGCGGCCGCGAGCACCGAAACGGTCAACAGACCGCCGCGCGGAATGGTCAGCACCTGGACGATCTCATTGGCGATCGGGGTTGCGATCGACTCCGGCCAGGCGTCGAAAATGAGGTGAACCGCAGTCTCGGCAAACTGGTCGGCGCCAAGGAAGCTGCCGAGCGCCGTGCCGAAAATCAGGAAGGGGAAGACGGCGAGCAAGGACGAAAGCGCCACATGGCTCGCCATCGCCCAGCCGTCGTCCAGACTGAAGTGCCATAGCGCATCGAACACGACTTTCCAGATGATGCGAATAAACGCTGGCATTTCGACTCCGGCCCAGTGGCGCCGGGGTCGCCTGCCTTCGCATGCAGCCCGTCCGGCGCCGTTCCATGGCATTGACGCTCATCCGCCCGCGACAGCGTACACGGGTTTGGGCTCGCGCAATTCAATTGTATCCCGCCGATGAATATGGGAAACGGGGGCAGGATTTCTACAGGAATCGACAGGATGTCCGATCGCCCCACAATCATTGTCACCGGCTGTTCATCCGGGATCGGCGCCCATTGTGCCCGCGCGCTGCATGCGGACGGCTGGCGGGTGTTTGCAACCGTGCGCCGCGAAGAGGACCGAAGCGCCCTGGAAAACGAGGGCATCGAAACCTTCCTGATGGACTATACCAAGCCGGAGACGATCGCCGCCCTCGTCGAGGCAGTGATGGCGCGCTCCGGCGGTCGTATCGATGCGCTGTTCAACAACGGCGCCTATGGACAGGCCGGCGCCGTCGAGGACCTGCCGCCGGAAGCCCTGCGGCTGCAGCTGGAAACCAACGTCATCGGCTGGCACGACCTGACGCGGCGGGTGATCCCGGCGATGCGGGCGCGCGGAAGCGGCCGCATCGTGCAATGCTCCTCCATCCTCGGCATCGTGCCCTATCGCTGGCGCGGCGCCTATAACGCATCGAAGTTCGCGATCGAGGCGCTGTCGCTGACCCTGAGAATGGAACTCGCCGGAAGTGGCATCAAGGTCAGCCTGATCGAGCCGGGGCCGATCGCCTCGAAATTCACCGCCAATGCCGTGACCTATATCGAGCGCTTCATCGACCTGAAGAATTCGGTCCACCGCGCCGAGTACGAGCGGCAGATGCGCCGCCTGAAAGGCGAGAGCAAACCGGTCGCGGGCAAGCTCGGACCGGATGCCGTATATTCGGTCCTAAAGCACGCGCTGGCAGCAAAGAGACCGAAACCGCACTATATTGTAACAAGGCCCGCCAAGCAGGGCGCGTTCCTGAAGAAACTCCTGCCGGCAGCATTGTTTTACCGCATCATCGGCCGACTCGGCTGAGTGAAAAACGCAAGGGAGCATTCGATGTCCAGTTTCGTCACCGGCCTGACCCTGTTCGTCATGGGGCTGGTCGCCATCGTTCTGATCCGCGGCCTCTTGAACATGATGAGGGGTGGCAGCAGCAGCAAATCCAACAAGCTGATGCAGGCGCGCGTCCTGCTGCAGGCAGTCGCGATCGTATTGATCATGCTGACGCTATGGATCACCGGCGGCGGCCGCCCCGCCTGAGGAACGTGACGACACCATGGTCAAGCTCAACAAGATCTACACCCGGACGGGCGACAACGGCACCACCGGGCTCGTTTCCGGTGCGCGCCGCCTGAAGAGCGATCTCCGGGTCGACGCGTACGGCGCTGTCGATGAGGCCAACGCTTTCGTCGGGCTCGCACGGCAACACACCGCCGACGTCGTCGATCTCGACGCCGCCTTGATGCGGATCCAGAACGATCTCTTCGATCTCGGCGCCGATCTCGCGACCCCCGACACCGGCGAGAAGCCGCAATACGAGCCGCTTCGCATCGTCGCCACGCAAGTGACCTGGCTCGAAGCCGAGATCGATCGGCTGAACGCCGATCTCGAGCCCCTGCGCTCCTTCGTGCTGCCGGCTGGCAGCGCCGCATCCGCCGCGCTCCATGTGGCGCGAACCGTTGCCCGGCGTGCCGAGCGGCAGATGGTGGCGCTTGCCCAGCTCGAGGCCGAAATCGTCAGCCGCGAGGCGATTGCCTACATCAATCGGCTGTCGGATTTCCTGTTCGTCGCAGCCCGCTGGGCAAACGACAAGGGCCATGCCGACGTCCTTTGGATTCCCGGGAAAAACCGATAACGTTCCCCACTGCATGATCTCGCCCTTAAATCTTGTTCGACTTAAGGGCGAGATTATGCAGTAAATCAGAGTGTTACAGCGACCTTGCGCGCCTTGATAGGCGCGGCGCTGTAGAAACACGCTTCGGGAGACCGCATGTTCATACCGCTACACGACAAGAACAGCCTGAAGCACATCAAGGTTCAGTATGTGACGATCAGCCTGATCGTTATCAACATCGTCGTCTGGCTGATAACCGGTCCGATCGCCACGGAAGAATTCGCCAATGCGACGTTGCTGGGCTTCGGCTATATCCCGGCGCTCATCTTTGACTATGCCCAGCTCGACCCGTCGCTGATCATCGTGCCCGACGGCTTCACCTTCATCACCTATTCCTTCCTGCATAGCGACTTCATGCATCTGGCAATGAACATGCTGTTCCTCTGGGTGTTCGGCGACAATGTCGAGGATGCGCTCGGGCATTTTCGCTACCTGGTCTTCTACCTCGCCTGCGCCGCTGCCGGGGCCTTGGCGCATGGCCTGCTGGATCCGGCATCGGAGGCCCCGCTGATCGGGGCATCGGGCGCGATCTCCGGCGTGGTCGCCGCCTATTTTCTGTTGCACCCGAAGGTGCGTGTCTGGGTTCTGGTGTTCTTCCGCATACCCTTGCCCCTGCCGGCCGCCATTCCGCTCGCCTTCTGGATCGGCCAGCAATTCTTCATGCTGGTGGTCGATCCCGGTAGCGGCGTCTCCTGGAGCGCCCATGTCGGCGGCATCGTCGCCGGGCTGGTGCTGGTGGTCATTTTGCGACGCCGCGGCGTCCCGCTCTTCGATCGAACGATCGTCACGCCCCGCGCTGTCGAACACAGGACGGAGTCCGTCGTCGTCACGCCGCAACCCACGCCGGAAACGCGCAAACCGCCGACACCCTGGGGTCGCCCGACCGCTTGAAACCGTGGGCTTGAAATCCAATCCGCAGAAGTTTCGTCATCATTTCAAAGGCTTGAGCTTTCACGGGCGACAGAGACTGGGCGCTCGTACCGCATCTGCGAAGAGGTCTTGTCAGGTGACTTTCTTACGTGTACGTAAACGTTATTCCAATTCTCGGGGTTATATCGATTTAGCGCCATGCACAGTGATTGTAATTGGAGAAAAAACGCGTATCGATGTCGCCAACCGACAATCAGGCGGCTCCGTTAAGGCGCATTTTCCTGCGAAAGCTCTTGGAGGGAAGAATCCATGAAAATACTTGTGACGGTCAAGCGGGTGGTTGACTACAACGTCAAGATCCGGGTGAAGGCTGACGGCTCGGGCGTCGAGCTCGCGAACGTGAAGATGTCGATGAACCCGTTCGACGAGATCTCGGTCGAAGAGGCGCTCAGGCTGAAGGAAGCCGGCAAGGCGGATGAGGTCGTCGTCGTTTCCGTCGGTCCGGCCAAGGCCGAAGAGACCCTGCGCACGGCACTTGCCATGGGCGCTGACCGCGCCATCCTGGTCGAGACCGAAGACCAGGTCGAGCCGCTCGCCGTCGCCAAGATCGTCAAGGGCGTCGCCGACGCCGAACAGCCGGGCCTGATCATCGTCGGCAAGCAGGCGATCGACGACGATTCGAACCAGACCGGCCAGATGCTGTCGGCCCTGCTCGGCTGGGCCCAGGGCACGTTTGCCTCCAAGGTCGAGATCGGCGATGGCAAGGCTACGGTGACGCGTGAAGTCGATGGCGGCCTGCAGACGATCGACATCAAGCTGCCGGCCGTCGTCACCACCGACCTGCGCCTCAACGAGCCGCGTTATGCCTCGCTGCCGAACATCATGAAGGCGAAGAAGAAGCCGCTCGACAAGAAGACCCCGGCCGACTTCGGCGTCGACACCGCCGCCCGGCTGAAGGTGCTGAAGACCGAGGAACCGTCGGGCCGCAAGGCTGGCATCAAGGTCAAGTCGGTCGCCGAGCTGGTCGAAAAGCTCAAGACCGAAGCCGGCGTGCTCTGATTTAAGGAAGGGAGATTACATCATGGCCATTCTTCTTCTGGCTGACCACGACAGCAACCACCTTTCCGACCAGACCGCCAAGGCGCTGAGCGCTGCCGCCAAGATCGGCGGCGATGTGCATGTGCTGGTCGCCGGCGCCGGCGCCAAGCAGGCAGCCGAGCAAGCCTCCAAGCTTGCCGGCGTTGCCAAGGTTCTCGTCGCCGAGGATGCTTCGCTTGCCAACAACCTCGCCGAGCCGCTGGCGGCGCTGATCGTCTCGCTCGCCGGCGCCTACGACACCATTGTTGCTGCCGCCACTTCGGTCGGCAAGAACGTCATGCCGCGGGTTGCAGCGCTGCTCGACGTCAGCCAGGTCTCGGAAATCATCGAAGTTGTCTCTTCCGACACCTTCAAGCGCCCGATCTATGCCGGCAACGCCATCCAGACCGTGCAGACGACCGAAGCCAAGCGCGTCATCACCGTGCGCACCGCCTCCTTCGCCTCCGCCCCTGAAGGCGGTTCGGCTGCGATCGAAAGCGTTTCGGCCGCGGCCAACCCGGGCCTCTCTTCCTTCGTCGCCGATGCGCTGTCGTCGTCCGATCGCCCGGAGCTGACCTCGGCCAAGATCATCATCTCCGGCGGCCGTGCGCTCGGCTCGTCGGAAAAGTTCCAGGAAGTGATCCTGCCGGTTGCCGACAAGCTCGGCGCTGCCGTCGGCGCCAGCCGTGCTGCGGTCGATGCCGGTTATGCCCCGAACGACTGGCAGGTCGGCCAGACCGGCAAGGTGGTCGCGCCCGATCTCTACATCGCCTGCGGCATCTCCGGGGCGATCCAGCACCTCGCCGGCATGAAGGACAGCAAGGTCATCGTCGCGATCAACAAGGACGAGGAGGCACCGATCTTCCAGGTCGCCGACTACGGCCTCGTCGCCGATCTGTTCGAAGCCCTGCCGGAGCTGCAAAAGGCGCTGTAACCATTCGCCAACCGCGCCGCGAGAGCCCCAAGGAAAAGGGCTGGCAAAAGCGCTGACTTGGCATTAACAATCTACCGGGCCGGTCAGACCGGCCCGGTATTTTCGTATGTGACGGCGGCATGGCCGCCAAAATTCTTGAAGATGGATGTTCGCCGCGATGATCAAGACGGTCGGAGTTATTGGTGCCGGGCAGATGGGCTGCGGCATTGCGCATGTTTCGGCGATGGCCGGATACAAGGTGCAGATCTACGATCTTGCCGCTGACCGCATCGAAGCAGGGCTGGCCACCGTCAACGGCAACCTTGCCCGCCAGGTGTCTTCCGGCAAGATGACCGACGAGGCACGCAAGAGCGCGCTGGCGCTGATCAAGGGCTCGTCCGACATCAACGACCTATCGCAGGCCGACCTCGTCATCGAAGCCGTGACAGAGGACGAGACGATCAAGCGCAAGATCTACGGCCAGGTGTGTCCCGTCCTGAAGCGGGAAGCGATCCTCGCGACCAACACCTCTTCGCTTTCGATTACCCGCCTTGCATCGGCCACGGATCGCCCCGAGCATTTCATGGGCATCCATTTCATGAACCCGGTGCCTGTCATGAAGCTGGTCGAGCTCGTGCGCGGCATCGCGACGGATGAAGGCACGTTCAAGACCGCCAAGGAATTCGTCGCTACACTCGACAAGACCGTCACTGTCGCCGAAGACTTCCCGGCCTTCATCGTCAACCGCATCCTGCTGCCGATGATCAACGAGGCGATCTACACGCTTTATGAAGGCGTCGGTTCCGTCGAAGCCATCGACACGGCGATGAAGCTTGGCGCCAACCATCCGATGGGCCCGTTGCAGCTTGCCGACTTCATCGGCCTCGATACCTGCCTGTCGATCATGCAGGTCCTGCACGACGGTCTGGCGGACTCGAAGTATCGCCCCTGCCCGCTGCTGGTGAAATATGTCGAAGCCGGCTGGCTCGGCCGCAAGTCCGGGCGCGGCTTCTACGACTACCGCGGCGATGTGCCGGTGCCGACCCGCTAGAGCATTTCCGGTTCAGACGGAGTTGCAGAAACGCTCTATCTCTTTGTTTTTACGCATTACCTGACGGAAAACCGCTTCGCACTTTTCCTGGAAATGCTTTGGTCGGCCAACTCGGAAATTCAAAGCCCGGCGAAATGCCGGGCTTTTCAGTTTTCAGACCGTGGCGGACAGTCGCTCAGCTGCCGGCGGCCGGGGCAATGGCGGCGCTGATCAGGGCCTTGGCATCGTCGCTGTCCCAAGCGGCCGGGCCGTTCATCGAGCCGAGCAGGCATCCCTTGTCGTCGAGCAACAAGGTCGCCGGCAGGCCGAAGGCCAAACCCTCCTTCTTCAGATTGTTGAAGACGCCCATCGATGCATCGCGGTAGTAGCGCAGGTCGTGGACGGCGGTTTCATCGAGGAAGGCTTTCGGCTTTTCGTCGTCGCCGACGTCGATGTTGATCGCGACCACCTCGAACTTGTCGCTGCCAAGCGACTTCTGCAGCGCGTTGAGGGCGGGCATCTCCTCGCGGCATGGCACGCACCAGGTGGCCCAGAGATTGACGAGGATGGTTTTGCCGGCAAAGGCAGCGGCAGTCGTCGGCTTGCCGTCCGGGCCGTTGAAATCAAGCGCGATCGGGCGCGGCGACGCGGCCGGCGACATCGCAGCCACCTGCCCCTTCATGAACGGCGTCAGCGAGGCGACCTTTTCGCCCGTCAACGGGCAGACGGCAGCGGCCGTTTCGGCCGTCTCGGCATTGCCAGACCCCGTCTCCTTCACGTATACCGCTGCCGCACCGACGATCACGCCGAACACGGCGGCGAGCGCGAACAATTTCACGGCCGGGGGGGATTTCTTCTGGTCGGGCATTTCATTCTCCAAGGCGGGCATTCTTCATGGCTGACAGCAATTCCGAGACGAAATCCTCCAACCAGATGTGGGGCGGTCGTTTCGCCTCGGGTCCGGATGCGATCATGGAGGAGATAAATGCCTCGATCGGCTTCGACAAGAAGCTCTATGCTCAGGACATCCGCGGCTCAATAGCGCATGCGACCATGCTTTCGCATCAAGGCATCATTTCCGCCGAGGACAAAGACAAGATCGTTCACGGTCTGAACACGATCCTGTCAGAGATCGAAAGCGGTGAGTTCGAGTACTCCCGTCGCCTCGAAGACATCCACATGAACATCGAGGCCCGGCTTGCGACCCTGATCGGCCCGGCGGCCGGCCGGCTGCACACTGCCCGTTCGCGCAACGACCAGGTGGCGCTCGATTTCCGCCTCTGGGTCAAGGAAGAGCTGCAGAGGACCGAGACGGCCCTGACCGGCCTGATCGCCGCCTTCCTCGACCGCGCCGAGGAACATGCCGAGACCGTCATGCCGGGCTTCACCCATCTGCAGACGGCCCAGCCCGTGACCTTCGGCCACCACTGCATGGCCTATGTCGAAATGTTCGGCCGCGACCGCTCGCGCGTGCGCCACGCCATCGAGCACATGGACGAAAGCCCGATCGGCGCGGCCGCCCTTGCCGGCACCGGCTTCCCGATCGATCGACACATGACCGCCAGCGCGCTCGGCTTTGCCGGCCCCACCCGCAACTCGATCGACACGGTTTCGGACCGCGACTTCGCGCTCGAATTCCTGTCGATTGCAGCAATCGCCGCCACGCACATGTCGCGCCTTGCCGAAGAGATCGTCATCTGGTCGACGCCGCAGTTCGGCTTCATCCGTCTCTCCGACGCGTTTTCGACCGGCTCCTCGATCATGCCGCAGAAGAAGAATCCGGACGCCGCCGAGTTGGTGCGCGCCAAGACCGGCCGCATCAACGGCTCGCTGATCGCGCTTCTGACCGTCATGAAGGGCCTGCCGCTCGCCTATTCCAAGGATATGCAGGAAGACAAGGAGCAGGTCTTCGACGCGGCCGAAAGCCTCGAGCTCGCCGTTGCGGCGATGACCGGCATGGTGCGCGATATGACCATCCGCGCCGACCGGATGAAGGCGGCTGCCGGCTCCGGCTATTCGACCGCGACCGACCTTGCCGACTGGCTGGTGCGCGAGGCGGGCCTGCCCTTCCGCGATGCCCACCATGTCACTGGCCGCGCCGTCGCCCTTGCCGAGCAGAAGACCTGCGATCTCGCCGATCTCTCGCTTGAAGACCTGCAGTCGATCCATCCTTCGATCACCGCCAAGGTCTTCGACGTGCTGACGGTCGAGGCCTCGGTCGCCAGCCGTACCTCCTTCGGCGGCACCGCTCCGAACGAGGTTCGCAAGCAGATCGCCTGGTGGCGCGCCCGCAACTGATCCCTGTCGCCCGAAACCGTTCAGCGGCTTCGGGCCGACGGCAGGCATAGGCACAAGGCTCTGAAACGCGTCGCAGATTAAGGGTGCACAAGCGCCGGAAAAATCGATAAGACATCGCACCAGCATCAGTCTCCGCGAAGGAAAATCACGATGACATTCACGAAGGCGGCCCGGCTTGCGCTTCTTCTGGCGATCCCCGGGCTGGTTCTTGTTGGTTGCGGACGCAAGGGCGACCTCGACCGACCCGGCTCGACGGCACCGATCAACACCTTGACCCCCGCCGGAACCGTCGAACAGAAAGAACAGGTGGACGACCGCCGCTTCCTGCTCGATCCCCTCCTCTAAGCCGAGCCACGCCCCGTGAACCATTTCGAATACCGCGACGGAATCCTCTACGCCGAAGACGTGCCGGTGACTGACATCGCCCGTGCCGTCGGAACACCCTTCTACTGCTATTCGACGGCAACGCTCGAGCGGCACTACAAGGTCTTCTCCAAGGCCTTTGCCGACGTCGACGCGATGGTCTGCTACGCCATGAAGGCCAATTCGAACCAGGCGGTGCTGAAGACACTCGCGCGCCTTGGCGCCGGCGTCGACGTCGTTTCGGGCGGCGAGCTGCGCCGCGCGTTGGCCGCCGGTATTCCGGCAAGCCGCATCATGTTTTCGGGCGTCGGCAAGACCCCGCAGGAAATGGACCTCGCGCTCGAGGCCGGCATCTACTGCTTCAACGTCGAATCCGAACCGGAACTCGAGGTCTTGAACCAGCGCGCCGTTCGCGCCGGCAAGCGTGCCCACGTCTCCTTCCGCATCAACCCGGATGTCGACGCCCGCACCCATTCGAAGATCTCGACCGGCAAGAAAGAAAACAAGTTCGGCATCTCCTGGGAGCGCGCCCGCGCCGTCTACGCCCATGCCGCAACGCTGCCGGGCATTGAGGTCACCGGCATCGATATGCATATCGGCAGCCAGATCACCGAGCTGCAGCCCTTCGACGACGCCTTCAAGCTGCTGCGCGAGCTGGTCGACACGCTGCGCAGCGACGGCCATGCGATCGATCACGTCGATATCGGCGGCGGCCTTGGCATTCCCTATAAGGAAGACAACAATCCGCCGCCCTTGCCCGACGCCTATGCCGAAATCGTCAAGAGCCAGCTGCAGTCGCTCGGCTGCAAGATCGTCACCGAGCCGGGCCGGCTGATCGTCGGCAACGCCGGCATCCTGGTGACCGAGGTCATCTACGTCAAGGATGGCGGTGACAAGACCTTCGTCATCGTCGATGGCGCCATGAACGATCTGATCCGCCCGACGCTCTACGAGGCCTATCACGAGATCAGGCCGGTCCGCATCTCCGCCGCCAATGCGCCCCGCATCAAGGCCGATGTCGTCGGTCCCGTCTGCGAGACCGGCGACTACCTGGCGCTCGATCGCGAGATGGCGATGCCGAAGCCGGGCGATCTCTTCGCCATCAGTTCTGCCGGCGCCTATGGCGCAGTCCAGGCCAGCACCTACAACAGCCGACTGCTGATCCCGGAAGTCCTGGTCAAGGGCGATCGTTTCCATGTGATCAGGCCACGCCAGAGCTACGACGACCTGATCGGGCTCGATTCCGTCCCGGACTGGCTCGACTGAGCGACCTCCCGGATCGGACGATGATCTGTGGATCGCCCGTGCGGGCGATCACGATTTTGTTGTCGCCCTCGTCTTCGCCACAAACGGTGTTATCCTGATCCTTCAAAAGGTCGGTCACGAGCGGTCATGAGCGACCGAAAGGGAACTTGGGCGGATGACGCAATTCCGGCAGGATGAAACGCCACAACCGAAGTCATTTGCCAGAACACTGGCACTGAAGAGATTTGTCGCGCGGGCGGTGTTGATCGCCGAGCAGGTCTTGCCGTGCGCCCTCGTTCCCGCGTCGATCGCCCTCCTGTTTCTATCCGCCGCCTGGCTCGGTCTGTTCCGCATTGCCCCACTTTGGCTGCATGCCGTCCTGCTTCTGGGCTTTCTCGTCGCCTTCATCGCCTCGCTCATTCCGCTGACCCGGTTAAGATTGCCTGGGAATGTCGACGCAGACCGCATGTTGGAGGAACGCAACGATCTTCCCCACCAGGCGATCCGCGTCCAAGACGATATGCCGGCAACCGGCGGTGCCTTCGGCGAGGCGCTGTGGCGCGAACATCAGACGCGCATGGCGCGGACGATCCGCGCGCTCGACACCGGCCTGCCGCGTCCCGACATTGCCCGCCACGACCCCTTCGCGCTTCGCGCGCTGCCGGTTCTGATCGCCTGCGTCGCTTTCGCCTATTCCTATTCCAATCGGGCGGGGCTGCTCTCCGACGTGTTCCATCTGCCGCAGGCTGCAAGCGAAGTCGCCGATATCCGGGTTGATGCCTGGGTGACGCCGCCCGCCTATACCGGACGCGCACCCGTCTTCCTCACCGGTCGCCAGGGCGTCGCATCCCCATCTGATGAAACAGCGGCAATCACCATTCCGCAGTTCAGTGATCTGACCGTGCGCGTCACCGGCGCCGGCACGGAAGAAACCGTCCGCTATGCGGAAGACGGAGCGGCAGAGCCGATCATCATCCCGACCGCCGGGGAAAAACACGACGAAAAGACTGCGTCAGCGGAACCGGCCGTCCAAAAGGCGCCCGATAATGCCGTGCGCAATCACGCCTACAAGATTGTCAAGGGCGGCGAACTATCTGTAGGCGACCAGAGGTGGACGTTCAAGATCACCCCAGACAGCGTGCCGCAGATCGCCTTCGACGGCCTGCCGAAGCCCACCCCCAATGCGTCGCTGGACATCGCCTTCCTGGCAACCGACGATTACGGCATCGCTCAGGCATGGGCTGAGATCAAGCCGCTGGACGAGCCTGTGAAGGACGCACGGCCGCTCTATCCGCTTCCCGAATACCGGCTCGACCTGCCGCGCCGCAATGCCCGCGAGGCCAAGGGCACGACCAGCCGCAACCTCAGTGAACATCCGCTCGCCGGCAAGCGCGTTCGCGTCACGCTCGTCGCTCGTGATGCTGCCGGCCAGGAGGGCCGAAGCGTGCCGCAGGACATGATCCTGCCAGCACGCCAGTTCTTCAATCCCTTGGCTGGCTCCGTCGCCGAACAGCGCCAGGTCTTCGCGCTCAACGCCAACGACCTGCTCCGGGCGATCGACCTCAACGATGCGATCACCAGCTTCGCCGAGGAGACGATCCCCAACCTCACCCACTTCCTGCTCTTGAAGTCGGCGCGCTCACGCATGGCGCTGGCGCATAACGAAGACATGCTGCGCGATGCCGCAAAACACCTTTGGGAGATCGCGCTTGGCATCGAAGATGGCGATCTGTCGCTGGCCGATCGCCGCCTGCGCGACGCGCAGCAGGCGTTGTCGGACGCGCTTGAGCGCAATGCGCCCGATGAGGAGATCGCCAAACTGATGAAGGAACTGCGCGAAGCCATGCAGGAATACATGCAGGCGCTCGCCAAGGAGGCCGCGAAAAACCCGCGCTTGGCCGCCAATCCGGATCAGAACAATGTGCTGCGCCCGCAGGATCTGGAGAAGATGATGAACCAGATCGAGAACCTGGCGCGATCGGGCGCACGCGACCAGGCCCGGCAGATGCTGTCCGAGCTCCAACGGCTGATGAACAACCTGCAGGCCAACCGCGGCCAGCAGCAGATGGGCGAACAGAACAACGCCATGCGCGAGCAGATGGACAAGCTCGGCCAGCTGATGCAGGAACAGCAAAGGCTGATGGACGAGACGTTCAAGCTCGACCAGGCGCAGCGCGACCGCATGCAGCGCGGCGATCCGTTGCAGGGCGAAGACAACGAGCTTTACGGTCAGGAAATGCCGCAGGACCCCGGTCAGCGCGGCGATGAGGACGGTGAGCCCAACCCGCTTGACGACATGACCGCCGAGCAGCTGAAGGACGCGCTGAAGCAGCTGAAGCAGCAGCAGGATGCGCTGGGCAAACAACTCAGCGAGTTGCGGAAGGGCTTGGAAAGCCTGGGCATCAAGCCCGGCAAGGGGTTCGGCGACGCCAAGCGCGAAATGGAAGGCGCCTCCGGATCGCTCGGCAAGGGCCAGGGCGAGCCGGCCGTCGGCAGCCAGGGCCGCGCACTGCAGGCACTGCGCGAAGGCGCCCAGGACATGATGAACCAGATGCAGGCCCAGGGTCAGGGGCCTGGCCAGGGCATTCCGCAATATGGCCAGAATGGCCGCGATCCGCTCGGCCGGCGCCAGCAGAATGCCGGTCCGGATTTCGGCGACCAGGTCAAGGTGCCGGATGAAATCGATACCCAGCGCGCCCGCGAGATCCTCGACGAGATCCGTCGCCGGCTCGGCAACACTCTGTCGCCGGAAGCCGAGCGCCAATATCTCGAGCGGCTGCTCGACATGCGCTGAGGCGCAACCTGCAAAAAGAACCGGAAGAAAAACCGGTAAAGACAACGCCCTTGGAGCAGAAATGCTCCAAGGGCGTAATCAATTGTCAGATCGGCAGAGCGTTAGGGCTCCCTCTTCGGCAAAAAGTTGCCGTGAAGCGCCGTCTTGCGACGGGGCAGATTTCAGGCGGCAAGCGCCAGTGCCACGGCCTTGCGGATATCAGGCAGGGAAAAGGGTTTGGAGATGACGTCGACGATCTTGTCGGCGAGATCGTCTGCACGCTCACGCTGCTCGGCGTAACCGGTCATCAGCAGGATCTTCATCGCCGGAAAAGCGGCGGACGCCTGATGCGTCAGCTCGATGCCGTCCATGACGGGCATGCGGATATCTGACAGCAGCAGGTCGAAATTCTCGGTTTGCAGGCAGGCAAGTCCGTCTGCGCCGTCTCCAGCCTCCACGGTCTCATGTCCATCGAGCCTCAAGGCCCGCGCGACGAAGGAACGCAATGCATCCTCGTCCTCGGTAATCAGGATCTTCGCCATCATGGCCTCCCGCGTTCGCTGCGACGGCACGGCTCTATCGCGAAGAGACCGGCCCATTCCAATGGATACGGCAACGCTCACGAGAAATGTGGCGGTAGGCCGCAGCGGCACGCGGCGCCCTTAAGGGGACGACGCACGACACGACCTCAAACAACCAGCTTTTTCTTTGTGTTCGGTAAACGCCGGGCGGCTGGATTTCGGAATACCGGATTGAGCAGGCCCTGCTGCGTGCGCTGAACGCACCGGGTAGGCGTTACAGCGCCGCGATCTCAAATGCCGCAGCGCTGCGTATTTTCGCTTTTACTCGGCGTCGCCGGTGACAACGCCGACGAAGGGCAATTCGCGGAACGCATAGGCCACGTCCATGCCGTAACCAACGACGAAATGATCGGGGCATTCGAAGCCGACATAGTCCGCCTCAAGCTCGACCTTGCGCTTGACGCGCTTGTCGAGCAGCACGGCGATGGTAACGTTACGCGCACCGCGCTCGTACATCAGTTCCTTGGCAAAGCGCAGGGTGCGCCCGGATTCCAGGATATCGTCGATCAGGAGCACATCGCGGCCGTGCACGTCGCTATCGATGTCCTTGATGATCTTCACGCCCTGGGAGACCGTGCCGAGCCCGTAGCTCGACAGCGTGATGAACTCGACTTCCGGTGCAAGGCCGGTATTGTGCATGGCGCGGATCAGGTCGGCGGCAAAGATGAACGAGCCCTTCAACACCGCGATTACCAGCAGGTCCTTGTGGGGACCTTCTACGATCATGTCAGCGAGCTCGGTGTTGCGTGCGGCGATCGTTTCTGCCGTATAAAGGGGCTCGATATTCTTTCCGCGAACGACGGGCATGCGGCTTCTCCAGCGTTTCATCCGGAAGACAAACGCCTTCCCTTTCGCGCCCGCTTAGCACAATCAGCGCACGGAGACACCGTTTTCGGCGAAGGAAACCTTCACCTCGGGCATTTTTCCACCTGCATATGGGAGCCTGGTGACGAAGCGGCGGCTCTCGCCGGGCGCGATTGCAGCACCCTCCGGCATCAATCGCGTCGCCGTAACCTTGCGGCCATTGCTGACCACATCCACCACGACCAACGGCAGGCGCTGGAGCGCGGAGGAGGAATTGTCGATGGAGCCGTAAACCGAAAGCACCCGCATGCCGCCGGAGTAATCGAGCGACGCAGTCACGTCGGTGATCGCCAGCGGCTCGTTCTCGAGCCCGTCGCCGGTCGAAAGAGCGATAATGCCCGCAAAAGCCGCAATGGCGAAGCCTGCGACCAGCCCGGCGAACTGGCGCGCCGGCATGGCGCGTAACCGTGTCTCGGCGAAGGACAGCAGGCGCCTCAGCGGGGACTGCTCGTCGCGAACGACCGTCAGGGTCGGGCCATGGCGTCTGGTTTGCTTCTGATTGTCGTTGAAAACAGGATAGGGATTGCGGCGGGCCGTCGCCGAAACGGTCTCGAACTCGGCATCGACATAGTCGACGCGGCGCGTTGCGGCTGCGCCTTCGCGCGCAACCCGGTCCGGTGGCAGCAGATCGGCATAGGCCGCGGCTCCAGCCGATTTCGTGCGGAACGCCTGCATCGCCTTTCCTCCTGGATCGCGGGCGGACCTGCCGTCCATGCGAAACCATCGGGCAATGCGCCGATCCCGGGCGGTGCAAGAATCAGGGCATTGCATCAAATCTTTCCGACACGTAAACCGAAATGGTTAATGCTTCGGAAAGAGGCCGTGAAAGCGGCGTCTTTTCATGAAAAATTAACCGCTGCTTAACCATGGTTCCGCTGGCGGTTTTGCCTTTCGGTGCTTGTCGTCCTATGCGCAGATGGACAGCCCCCAAGCAGAGCTGGACGGGTCGTGAGAGAGACTGGGCTACCTTTGATTCATTTTGAGAACGTCGGACTGCGTTATGGTATGGGGCCGGAAATTCTCCGGGACCTGACCTTCGATATTCCGCGTCGGTCGTTCCAGTTCCTGACCGGACCTTCGGGTGCCGGCAAGACGACGCTCTTGCGCCTGCTCTTCCTCTCCTTGCAACCGACGCGCGGCCTGATCCGCATGTTCGACCGCAACATTTCGTCGATCCCGCGCGAAGAGTTCCCGATGCTGCGCCGACGCGTCGGCATCGTTTTCCAGGATTTCCGCCTGCTCGACCATCTGACGACCTACGAAAACGTAGCCCTTCCGCTGCGCGTGCGTGGCAAGGACGAATCGAGCTACCGCGCCGACGTGCTCGAACTGTTGAAATGGGTCGGACTTGGCGAGCGCATCAACGTGCTGCCGCCGGTGCTCTCCGGCGGTGAGAAGCAGCGCGCGGCAATCGCCCGCGCCCTGATCGACCGCCCCGAAATCCTGCTCGCGGACGAGCCGACCGGCAACGTCGACCCGCCGATGGCCCGGCGCCTCCTGAACCTCTTCCTCGAGCTCAACCGGCTCGGAACCGCCGTCGTCATCGCCACCCACGATCTGTCCTTGATGGATCAGGTCGAGGCGCGGCGCATGATCCTTTCGCAAGGGCGGCTCGATATCTATGAGTGAGGGCCGCACCAAACGCACCCACGAGGTGCCGGAGCAGCAACCGGAACCGCAGCAGCAGCCGCGCCGGACGGAGATGCGCGTGCGGCCGATGGGGCCGATCGTGCCGGCAACAAACGTGTCCGGCCACGCGCTGATGTGCGTGATCGCCATCATGTCGTTTCTTGCCTGCCTTACGCTTGGCGGCGTCAGCATGGTGCGCGCCACCGCGCAAAGCTGGCAGAGCCAGATTTCCCGCGAGATCACCATCCAGATCAAGCCGGACGACAATCTCGACATGGAAAAGGCGCTCGCCGACGCGCGCGACCTGGCTTTGACCTTCAGCGGTGCGACCGTTGGCAAGATCGTCGACCGCGAAGCAACCGCCCGCCTGCTCGAACCCTGGCTCGGCGAGGGCCTCGATCTCGACGAGTTGCCGGTTCCCCGCCTCGTCATCATCACCATCGACGAAAACAATCCGCCCGATTTCGCCGCCATGCGCAAGGCGCTGACCGAGATCATCCCGCAGGCCTTCCTCGACGATCACCGCACCTGGGTCGACCGCCTGGTGGCGATGGCCAACACGACGGCGATGATCGGCACGGGCGTGCTCGTCCTCGTGTTCTCGACCATGGTGCTGACCGTCATCTTCGCCACGCGCGGTGCACTGTCTGGAAACCGCCATATCGTCGAAGTGCTGCACTTCGTCGGCGCCGAGGCAGGCTTCGTGGCATCGGAGTTCCAGAAGCACTTCCTGAGAATAAGCCTCAAGGGGGCCGGCGCCGGCGGCCTGCTCGCCGCAATCTTCTTTGCGCTTGCAGGCTACTGGCAATCCCGCACATTGGCGACGCCGGAAACCGACCAGGCGACCGCCCTCTTCGGCACATTCACCATCGGCTACAGTGGCTATCTCGGCATTATCGCCATCATGATCGTCATTGCGGTGTTGACGACGCTGACGGCGCGGCTCACGGTAACGCGCACGATCTACGAGATCGACCTGATCCGCTCCGACCCCGGACGTACGGATACCTACCAAAGCTGACGCCCAGATGTTTCGCCTTTATTCGATCTATTCCTTGCCGCAATCTGGCGCTATCTGAAGAGAATCATGATGGCGCAAGGACTTCGCGGGAGCGGGATGGCCGGAGGCGGAAAATGGCAAGGCGGGGCCGAGCAAGAACGCCGACCCCGTGGTCCTCTGCGCAAAATCCTCCGGCGAACGTTCTTCATTCTGCTTGTGCCGTTCGCGATCGTTGTCGCAGCCTTCCTCAACTTCGCCGATACCGTCGCCTCCTTGCAGCCTCCGGCAAACCCGAAGGCGGAAGCGATCGTCGTCTTGACCGGCGGCTTTCAGCGCATCGATCAGGCGGTCGACCTCCTGAAGTCCGGGGCCGGCAAACGACTGCTGATTTCGGGCGTCCACCCGGCGACCACCGGCAGCCAGATCCGGCGCAACACCCAAAGCTCGGCCGATCTCTTCAAGTGCTGCGTCGACATCGGTCACGAGGCGATCGACACGATCGGCAACGCGACCGAGGCAAGCCAATGGATCAGCGACCGAGGCTACAAGCGCGTGCTGGTCGTGACCAACAACTACCACATGCCGCGAAGCCTGCTCGAGCTGCGCCGCGCCCGCCCGGAGACCGAATTCATCGCCTATCCCGTCGTCAATTCGGACCTCAAGACGACGAACTGGCTACGCAATCCGATGGTGCTGAAATCGATCCTGCTGGAGTTCGGCAAATATTCCGTCGCCTCCGTGCGCGATATGGCGGGTGCCCGCCCGGCGAGCGGCTTGCGCACCGTTCCCTCGCGTGCGACGCCGGCCGAAGAATAATCGCTGGCGCGCCTCAATCAGCAAAGTGAGAACGGGCGGTTTTCCTTCGGCGTTTATTCGTGTACGCAGCGATCCATCGGCCCACGGGCTGGATATCCCTGAACTCGCCTCTCGAGAGCCTGCTGATGATCGTCCTGCGTTCGGTCCTTTTCAATCTGGTCTTCTACGTCAATCTGATCCTGCAGATGATCGTCTTTACGCCGGCCTATTTTCTGGTGCCGCGAAAGACGGCGTGGTTCGTTCCGAAGAATTGGGCGCGCAGCAATCACTGGCTGTTCGAAAAGATGGTCGGCACGACCTTCGAGATCGAGGGCTTGGAAAACATTCCCAAGAGCGGCTACATCTTCGCGCCCAAGCACCAGTCGTTCTGGGATGTCTATGCGCTCCTGCCCTGGCTCAATGATCCGTTCTTCATTCTCAAGCGCGAACTGACCTGGATCCCGCTCTTCGGCTGGTACATCAAGAAGCAGCGCATGGTGCCGGTGAACCGGGCCGCCCGTGGCCGTGCCATGACCGAAGTCATGGATCGCACCAAGCAGGAAATGGCTTCCGGCCGCGAGTTGATCATCTATCCCGAAGGCACCCGGCGGCCGCCTGGCGCACCGCCGCACTACAAATACGGCATCGCCCGGCTCTATCGCGATCTCAATGTGCCTGTTGTGCCTGTCGCCATGCATCCCGGCCTGTTCTGGCCGCGCCGCAAGTTCCTGCGCTTCCCCGGTCATTTCAAGGTGCGCGTGCTGCCGCCGATCGAGGCCGGTCTGGATCCCGACGAGTTCCTCGCCAGACTGGTCGAGGTGACCGAGGCAGCAAGCGACGAGTTGCTGATCGAGACCGTCAGGAACAACCCGCATCTGCCGCTGCCGCCGACGGCACGGCAGCGCCTCAACGAATTGAAGGCCGCCGGCCGCGGCTAAATCGGCTACGGCTTCGATCTGGCGACCGATGCGTTAAGCGTCGTCACGACTTCTTCCAGCCAATGGTCGCGAATGCCCATCTCCTTGAGATGGGCAAGCGTGTTGAACACGTATTCGCTGTTTGCCCCCGACTTTCCCGACGAGACCGCGACGATCGCCGCCGCCTCCGGGGCACTGAGCGCCCCGGCATATTGCACATGGGCGCGATCGATCACGTAGGTCAGCGCCGGAACACGCCGGCCGTCGGCGAGCTGCACCGGCATCGTCTTTTCCTTGTAGACATGCGTGACAAGCTCGCGCTCGCGCAGATAGTCGACCACCTCGGCCCTCTCGCCGTTGTCGACGCGAAACGCCGTACCGATGCAGGAGCCGCCATAATCGAGCCCCAGCACGAGGCCTGGTCGCTGCTGCGTGCCGCGATGGACCCACGAGCGCACGCAAAGCGATCGACGATAGCCAAATGCTCGCGCCGTCGATCTTTCCTCGAACCGGAAGCCCGGGTTCCACATCAGCGACCCGTAGCCAAAGACCCAAAATTCGTCCATATCCACTGTCATTCAATCCGCGCTGTCTGCTCATCGCCGAATCGTCGGCTCATCGGTGGTCAGCCATGTCGGTTTTCTACGGCACAGCATCTCGGCACGGAAGAGACAAGTCGTTCCCGTGCATAGTATGAAAGATAATAAACAGGATCGGCGGCGCCACCCGAAAGGCGGCCGCGGTCTGAGTTTGGTGGAGTACGCGTTATCATGACCGCAACCGCAGTCGCCAATCCCTCGCCGGTCAGCCGGAAGTTTCGCTGGCTGATCGCCGGCATCGTGATCGTCTGTGCCGCCTACTCGGCCGGCTGGTTTGCCGTGGCCGATCAGGTCGAGAAACGCCTGACGGCCCATCTCGCAGACGGCCGGGCAAACGGGCTCGGCGGCGAGTGCACGAACATGGACGTGCGTGGCTTCCCCTTCCGCATCGGGCTCTTCTGCGACAAGGTCAATCTCGACGACACCCGCCGCGGCGCCTCCGCCTCCTTCGGCGCGCTTCGAACCGCAGCGCAGGTCTACCAGCCCGGCCACGCGATCATCGAACTCGATGGTCCGGCAGAACTGCGCGTATCGCCCGACCTCAATGTCTCGGCCGACTGGACGCTGCTGCATGCGAGCGTCAGGGCGACGCTCTCCGGCCTCGACCGCAGCTCGCTCACCTATGACAACCTGACCGGCACCGTGCGCCTGCCGCTGACCGGCGGCAGCTTCGGTTTCGGCGCCAGCCATGGCGAAATGCATCTGCGTCGGAATGGCAACGACCTCGATGCGGCCGTAAGCGTCGACAAGCTCGATCTTCGCCCGGAGAACGGCGCGAGCTTCGCGCCGCCCGCCAATGTCGCCGCCGACCTCCCCTTTGTCGACAAGGCGAGCTGGATGGGCTCGGGCATCCCGACGCCCGCCATGCTGCGTGGCAGCAAGGGCGAACTGCGCCAGATGACGCTTGACCTCGGCTCGGGAATGAACGCCAAGCTGTCGGGCCCGTTCTCAGTCAACGACCAGGGGCTGATCTCCGGTGAGTTTTCGCTGACGATGACCAATATCGAGGCCTGGCGGGCCAATCTGGTCACGCTGATCCCCGACGATGCGAACCTCGTCAACAACACCGCCAACATGCTGAAGGCGCTTGCCAACGGCAAGAACGAGGCGACAGTGAAGCTCAACGTGCGCGACGGCACCGCTTTCCTCGCCTTCATCCCGATCGGCGTGCTGCCGACACTCTGATACAGGCGCGAATAAAAAAGCCCGGGGCATGGATCATTCCACGCCCCGGGCTTTCTTTTTGCGTAACGCCTACTTCTGGTCCATCGCGTGACGGCCGAAGTCCGGCATGGCCGTGTCCTGGCCCGCCTGAATGATCGAGCGACGGATCGCGCGGGTGCGGGTGAAGAGGTCGAACAGCTTGTCGCCGTCGCCCCAGCGGATCGCCCGCTGCAGATAGGCGAGGTCCTCGGAAAACCGCGACAGCATTTCCAGGATCGCGTCCTTGTTGTGCAGGCAGACGTCCCGCCACATGGTTGGGTCGGAAGCGGCCAGACGGGTGAAGTCGCGGAAACCCGACGCCGAATACTTGATGACTTCGGATTCGGTCACCGCTTCCAGATCGTCCGCCGTGCCGACGATGTTGTAGGCGATGATGTGCGGCAGATGCGAGACGATCGCCAGCACCTTGTCGTGGTGCTCGGCATCCATTTCCTCGACCATCGAGCCGAGCGTTTCCCAGAACAGTCGCAGCTGCGCGATCGCTTCCTCGTCCTGGCCGGGCGGCGGCGTCAGGATGCACCAGCGGCCACGGAAGAGGCCGACGAAGCCGGCGTCGGGGCCGGAATGCTCGGTGCCGGCAATCGGATGCCCCGGCACGAAATGAACCGTGTCGGGCAGATGCGGCGCCATCTGGGCGATGACCGAGCCCTTGGTCGAGCCGACATCGGTCACGATCGCCCCAGGCTTCAGGTGAGCCGCTATTTCAGCGGCCACCGCACCGGATGCACCGACGGGCACCGACACGATGACGAGATCGGCGCCGCGCACCGCATCGGCAGCCGACAGCGTGTAGCGATCGCCAAGGCCAAGCTCTTCGGCGCGCGAAAGCGTCGCTTCGCTGCGGGTCGAGATCACCAGGGTGCCGGCGAGCTGCTTGTCGCGGATTTCCCGGGCGATCGATGAGCCGATGAGGCCGATGCCGATAAGCGCGATCGTTTCAAACTGCTGTGTCATCATTTCCGTCCCATGAATTCTGTCAGTGCCGCGATGACACCCTCGTTGGCTTCCTGAGAGCCGATGGTCATGCGCAAGGCATTGGGAAAGCCATAAGCCGCGATTGCGCGCAGAATGAAGCCGCGACGGGTCAGGAACGCGTCCGCATCGACCGCGTGCTTGCCGTCCTCGTCCGGGAAGTGGATGAGCACGAAGTTGGTCACCGATGGCGTGACCCTGAGGCGGATCGCTTCCAGCGAGCGGCTGACGCGCTCCAGCCAGACGAGGTTATGGTCGACCGCCCGCGCGACGAAGGCCTGATCGCGAACCGCGGCCGCTCCGGCCGCAATCGCCGCAGCACTGAGATTGAACGGCCCGCGGACGCGATCGACGGCGTCGATCACTTCCGGCGGCGCGTACATCCAGCCGATGCGCAGGCCAGCCAGACCGTAGATCTTCGAGAAGGTTCGCGTCATGACGACATTACGGTTGGCCGATACCAGCTCGAGCCCGGCCACGTAATCGTTGCGGCGAACATATTCGGCATAGGCCGCATCGAGCACGAGCAGCACGCCCTCGGGCAGGCCCGCATGCAGGCGGCGAACTTCGTCGACCGGGATATAGGTGCCGGTCGGGTTCGCCGGATTGGCGATGAACACGAGCTTCGTGCGCTCGGTCACTGCAGCAAGGATCGCATCGACGTCGACGGTGGCGTTCCGCTCCTTGACCGTGACCGGCGTGCCGCCGGCGGCCATGATCTGGATCTTATAGACCAGGAACCCGTGCTCGGTGATGATGCCCTCGTCGCCGGGCGCGAGATAAGTGTGGCAGAGGAGGCTGAGAAGTTCGTCCGAGCCGTTGCCGCACAGGATGTTTGCCGGGTTGAGCCCGTGCACGGCACCGATCGCCGCGCGCAGCGCCTGCGCCTGGCCGTCGGGATAGCGCTCCAGATTGAAGGCCGCGGCCTGAAACGCCTCGATCGCCCTGGGGCTGGCGCCGAGCGGCGTCTCGTTGGAGGAGAGCTTGTGAACCTTGGCGACACCGGGGGCATGCTCCTTGCCGGGCACATAGGCGGCAATGTCCAGAATGCCGGGGCGCGGCTGCGGGCTCTTCGAGGCAAGGCTCATCGGATCAGCTTTCAAGGCAGGAAATGAGGCCAAGCCAATACCGGCGCAATCGGCATTTGTCGAGGGTGGGCAAGCCCTGGTAGAACAGCGATCACGACTGAGCGCGCGGTCTCTCCCGGGTGCTGGGGATACCGTGCGGGGCCAGCACCGGCACGAACACGCGGCGCGATGCGCGCGCCGCAACCGGCAGGCCCTGATAGAGCCGCTTCTGCGCCTCGACCACAATCACGCCGGAAAAAACCGGCCAGAGCGACCGACCAAGCCGCTCGAAGCCGCGGCGCAGGCGCAGGATCATCTTCAGCTTCGATGGCGGGAAAAACAGCGCCTCCGCCGAAGCGCCGGGTGTAAAGTTCGTTTCGCGCAAGAGCGCCGTCAACTGACCGCGCGAATAGGGCCGCCCGGAGCCAAAAGGCGTATGCTCCATGCGCGCCCATACACCGCGGCGGTTGGGCACGACGATCACCAGCCGGCCTCCCGGCGCCAGCACCCGCCAGATCTCCTTCATCGTCTCCCGCGGGCTTTCGGCAAATTCCAGCGAATGCACCATCAGCACCCGGTCGATCGAGGCATCGGGCAGCGGCAGTTCCTCGTCGAACACCAGCGCCGTCGAGGACAGCTCGGCAACCGGCCAGTTCACCGCCCCCTGCCCTGCCGGCATGAAGGCGAAGGTTCGCTCCGTGTCCTTGCGGAAGCGTTCGAGATAGGGCACGGCATAGCCGAGCCCGACGAGCCGCTCTTCGGGCAGGCGCGCCCAGACTGAGGACAGCGCCATGGTCACGGACTGTTCCGCCATTCGGCCCAGTTCGGAATGATAGAATTCTCGGAGATCGACGATATCAGTGTGCATGCGCAACATGTTAGCCTTGAAGCGGTAGACTTCAAGGCAAGCCTCGCTACATTCGGCAGCAGTTACTGCAGTGCCGTGCGTCGAATATGACGCGCAAGGTCACTGTAGCGCTTTAAACTCGCTGCATGATTTTGCCAAAGATCGATACCGATCGAAAGATCATGCAGAAGAAGCCGATCGGAAGACATGCCATGGCCGCACTCGAACTCGACCTTTTCCTCTGCCGCACCGACAATTTCGGCGTGCTGCTGCACGATCCGGTCAGCGGCGCCACCGCGTCGATCGACGCGCCCGAAGAGCAGCCGATCCTGGAGGCACTGGAGCGCCGGGGGTGGAAGCTGACCCATATCCTCACCACCCATCACCATGGCGATCACGTCGCAGCCAACGTCGCCCTGAAGGATCGTTTCGGCGTGACCATCATCGGGCCGGCTGCAGAAGCGGCGCAGATCCCCGCCATCGACAGGAGCGTGCGCCATGGCGAGCGCTTCGACTTTGCCGGCCATCCGATCGAGGTCATCGAAACGCCCGGACACACCGCCGGCCATATCTGTTTCCACTTTCCGGACGACAAGCTGCTCTTTGCAGCCGACACCCTGTTTGCGCTCGGCTGCGGCCGCTTGTTCGAGGGAACGCCGGATACGATGTGGCGGTCGCTCAGCCGGCTTCTCGCCCTGCCCGACGACACCACGGTCTATTTCGGCCACGAATACACGCTGTCGAACGCCCATTTCGCCGTAACGATCGATCCCGACAATAGTGCGCTGAAGGAGCGTGCCGCCGAGATCGAGGAAACCCGCTGCGATGGCGGCTTTACTGCCCCCACGACGATCGGCCTGGAAAAGCGCACGAACCCGTTCCTGCGCGCCGGCGACGCGAAGATCCGCGCGCATCTCGGCATGGAAGGAGCGACCGATGCGGCCGTCTTTGCCGAAATCCGCAAGCGGAAGGATAACTTCTGATGGCGACCGACCAAGACCTGACGCCCTCCACCATCATCGAAATGCTCGGACTGACGCGCCATCCCGAGGGCGGCTGGTATGTGCAGACCTTCCGCGACGGCAACGGCGGGCCGCGGGGTCACTCGACGGCGATCTACTATCTCCTGGAGCGCGGCGAGCGCTCGCACTGGCATCGGGTGCGCGATGCCGCCGAGATCTGGCATCACTATGCCGGCGCGCCGCTGGAATTGAGCATTGCCGCCGAAGGGGCGCCTGCAACGGTTCTGCGTCTCGGTCCCGGCATTCTGGACGGCGAGCGCCCGCAAGGGCTGGTACCGCCCAACTGGTGGCAATCCGCCGTCTCGCTCGGCGACTGGACGCTCGTCGGCTGCACGGTGGCGCCGGGCTTCGACTTCTCCGTCTTCGAGATGGCGGCCCCCGACTGGGCGCCGCCTGAGAAATAGAGCATTTCCAGGAAAAGTGCGAAGCGGTTTTTCCGTCAGGAAATGCGTAAGATCAAAGAGATAGAGCAGTTCGGCGGTTACTCTGCCGGCTGCGCCACCGCGCGGCCCCTGCCGAAGATCATGTCCTTGGCCGCCAGCACGGCGCCGCCCGTGACGAAAAGGCACGCGGCGGCGATGCGCCAGGACGGCTCGGCAAAGCCGAACAGGATCAGGATCAGCGTCGACAGCACCGGCGCTGCATAGCTGGCAACACCGAGCAGCTGGATATTACCGTTCTTGACGCCGAAGTCCCAGGCATAGAAGGCGGCGCCCACCGGCAACAGGCCAAGGCCCGCAACCGCCAGCCACTCGAACGTCGTTTCCGGCCATACGGTCGTCTCCAGACCGAAATGGCACACGAAAGAGAGGAACGACGTCGCCAGGCAGAAGCCGGTGACGACGTCGGTCGAAACCGCCTCGAAGCGGCGGGTCAGCAGCGAATAGCCGGACCAGGTGAAGGCGCACAGCAACGCGGCGCCGTAACCCATGAGATAGGCGTCGTCGAAGGCGATGCCGTTGCGGGCGATGATCATGATCGTTCCCATCAGGCCCGAAAACGCGCCGGCAACGTGGTACCAGCGCAGCCGTTCGCCGGGCAGCAGGGCCGAGCCGACGACAATCAGCAGCGGCCAGAGATAGGCGATCAAGCCCGCCTCGACGGCCGGCGCGTTGCGAAGCGCGGTAAAGTAGAGAAAGTGATAGCCGAAAAGACCGGCGATGCCGGTGATCCAGACCTTGGCCGGCTGCTTCAAGAGCGCGAGCCGCTCGGGCTTCAGCGCGAGGACGATCAGTCCGGGAACACTGCCGATGAGGAAACAGATCGCAGACAACTGGAACGGCGGCATTTTACCCGACGCAGCCGTAAACAGCGCCAGCAGCGACCACATCAAAATGGCGGTCGCGCCGATCAACGTTGCCTTGAATTTCATGCCTTATCCCCTCACGCGGCCTCCACTGCATAATTCGTTAAATCGGAATCGATTTAAGGAGAAAATTATGCAGCAAGTTAAAGTGTTACAGCGTCCTTAGCGCGTCATATTTGACGCGCGGCGCTGTAGCGAAAACCGGCGCGGATAAAATCACGACTCGGTGCGAAATGTTAGAGCCAACCGCCGGTTTCAACCGCCGAATCGCGTCGCCGATACCGTCACCGGACCAAGCTTGGTCGGGATGCGCACATAGACGGGCGCATAGACATCGACGGCGTCCGACTTGGCAAACCAGATTTCCATCGTCTGCAGCCGCCTGAGATATTCGACGTCTTCGCGCCCCTTCTTGTAGCCCGCCTTCGGAACGAAGCGGATGCCGCAGACAATCGCCTCGCCGTCAAACCCCTTGGTCTTGAACGGCCTGGTCCCCTTCGCCGACAGCTTGATGTCCAGGCGCGATTCGCCGTCGAAGATCGGCAGCGTATTAGGGCAAACGCGGGCCTTGCCCGGAATGATGAGGCCGGACAGCGGATCGAGCACGTTGCGCATGTCGCGTGAGGTCACCGGCACCCAGTTCTTCGGCAGCGGCGTGCGCTTCGGGTTCATGCTGGCATGCACAACGTTGCCGTTGCTGTAGGTGACGCTGATCGCCCGGCCCTTCTTGCCGCTGCGATAGGACATCGAATATTCGTTTGCGCGCAGATGGTCGCGGCCGATCACGCCGGAGACGCGGGTCTGGCCCGAGGTCCGGCTGAAAATGTCGACGAGGCCCGCCGAGTGCAGCGTTCCTGATATCGTGTAGCGATTCTTTTCAAGCGCCGTATGGAACGACGCTCTCGCAAGCGGCAAACCGGCAAGCGAGATGCTGTAGTCCGTCTGATGCTCGACATCCGCAGCAAGCGATGCTGTGGAAAACAATGCCACTGACAACAGCGCTACCGCGCGAGAACCGATGCGCAACTTCATGCCCCAAGAGATCCATTACTCGAATGCCGTCGCAATGCCTTGGAATGCAGGGCGTTTGCGGCTTTTCTACGCCTTTCAGAGAGATCCGGCCACATGACCACCGACCGCGTCATGGACGTTCTGCTGCATCCGCAAGACTACAGATAGCGCATCATAAACCGCTTGGAATGGCCCGCGCGACGCTTTATTGTGGCCGCGATCGAGCTTGCCTGATGCAGAAACGGCCGGGAGAAACGGCGGTTTTCCGAGAATGCAAGAGGTTTGGCTTGACGGGCGGGCTGTCTCTGACTATAGAACCGCAACTTTCCAATAATGGCCAACAGGAACGCGGCCTGGGCTCTGGGCCCGCTACCGCATCGTCCGGCGGCGATAAAGAGAATAGGTGTACCATGTCCCGTAGTTGCGAATTGACCGGCAAGGGCGTCCAGTCGGGCAACAATGTCAGCCACGCCAACAACAAGACCAAGCGCAAGTTCCTTCCGAACCTGTGCAACGTCACGCTGATTTCCGATGCTCTCGGCCAGCGCTTCCGCCTGCGCGTTTCCGCAGCGGCTCTCCGCTCGGTTGAACACCGTGGCGGCCTCGACGCTTTCCTCGTGAAAGCTGACGAGAACGAGCTGAGCATGCGCGCTCGCCTGCTGCGCCGTCAGATCGTCAAGAAGGCTGCGGAAGCCGCCGCCGCTTAATCGGCGCCAGCGTCTGTCTTTGACACGACTTTAAAAGGCTTGCGGGTTTATCTGGCAAGCCTTTTTCTCGTGTTTGATTTACAGATTTTCATCGGCCGGGCGTTCGAGCCCGGCTCCCGCTCTCTAACTGGTGGCATCTCCCAGGATAAAAAAATGCTGATCAACCGCACGTTCTTCGTTTATGTCGCGCTCATGACCCTGGTGGTCGTGGCCTCGAACTTCCTCGTTCAGTACCCGCTGCCGGGCTCGATCGCCGGCATGCAGCTCGGCGACCTCTTGACCTGGGGTGCCTTCAGCTATCCCTTCGCGTTCCTTGTCACCGACCTGACCAACCGTCATTTCGGCCCGCGCATTGCGCGTCGTGTCGTCGTCGCCGGCTTTCTCGTCGCGATCGTTCTCTCCTTCTTCGCAGCCACGCCGCGCATCGCGATCGCCTCCGGCTCCGCCTTTCTGTTCGGCCAGCTTCTTGATATCTCCGTATTCAACAGGCTCCGCCGCCAGAGCTGGTGGCGTGCGCCGCTGGCCGGCTCCCTGATCGGCTCGGCGCTCGACACGGCGATGTTCTTCTCCTTCGCTTTTGCGCCGTTCTTCGTGTTCCTCGGACCGAATGACAGCTTTGCGCTGGAGACCGCGCCGCTGCTCGGCATCCTTTCGACCGAAGCCCCGCGCTGGATCTCCTGGGCCTTGGGCGACCTAACGGTCAAGATCCTCTGCGGTATCGTCATGCTGCTGCCCTACGGCGCGCTAATGAGCGTGATCAAGCCCATGCCGGCCACGAAGGCGACAGCCTGATATCGTTTGGAAAAAGAAATTGATGACGGGGACGATTGGCCCCGTTTTCATTTGATCAGGCGGAATTCCAGCAACAGGTTGCGCTCGAGGATCGAGTGGTTGTCATCGGAAACGATGATGACGCGGACATCGCCATTGGCACCTGTGACAACGTCGAGGCCTTCCATGTTGTCGATCTGATAGCCCATGTCGGCTTCGAGAATGACGTCGCCATCGACCACGGCGCCCGGTCGGATGCTTGCACCCGGGATGCGGCGGATGCGCATGCCGAGACCGGAGGCGAAGTTGAACCGCCGCTCCAGCAACAGGAGGTCGCCATCGGGCAGGAAAGCGCCGTCGGTGACCGCGTAAGGCTCGGTGCGGGCAACCGCAAAGGCACCCTTCATCGGGCCGTCGAGAATGCCTGCGAGAAGATTGTCCGCCTTGTCGACGCTACGCTCGGACACGGTGACGGCAGCGCCGCCAAGCGGGCCATCCTTCGGTGAAATCGCCACGGTCTCGAGCCCGCCATTGTTGCGAAGCTCCGTCTTCGGGAACGGCAACGGCAGGCTGCCGATCGGCCCTGAACCGGCAAAACCCGGGTCCGGGTAGATATCGATGCGATGGGCCTGCTCGTAGCTGACGATCACCTCGCCCTCGCGCAGCGCCAGCCCCTCCGAATCCACCTTCCACTTCTCCAGCCCGACCGCACCGCTTCTATCTGCCATCGGCGTTGCCGTCAGGTCCGTCAGGCCCGAAAGCCTGCCGTCAGCATCACGGGTCACCGCCCCTTCGAGCCAATGGCCCGTATCCATTACTGCAACGAAGGAAGTGCCATCGGTCCGGAACCGGATCGCCGAAACCGCGCCGAACAGCGCGTTGGACGACGTCATCTCCAGTCCGCCGATGAATTCGAGCTGACCGAACCGCGTCTGGCTGGAGCCGACCTTGAAAGCGTCTATCTGCCGGCTGGCAATGGGCAGCGTCTCGCAGCCGCTGGCGGCCCACGCCACGCCGGTCGACGCCAGCAGGGAAAGAACGAGGAGACCGCGGCCAAGCATCTGGGGGAGTTCCTTCAGGCGGGCAGGATAGGCAGGGAGGTGGCGGCAACAGTGGCCGCCTTGGAGATGAAAGGGGCGACAGAAAGCCGCCCGGTTTCGCGAAAGATTATCCTGCGCGGCGGGTCCGCCCCGGACGGCGGCTCATGCTTTCGTCTTCGAACAGATCGGCAAGCTGCTCGGTCATCGCGCCAGCCAGTTCGTCCGCATCGACAATCGTCACGGCGCGGCGATAATAGCGCGTCACGTCATGACCGATGCCGATCGCCAGCAGTTCGACCGGCGAGCGGGTCTCGATCTGCTCGATCACGGCGCGCAGGTGCCGTTCGAGATAGTTGCCCGGATTGACCGACAGCGTCGAATCGTCGACCGGCGCGCCATCCGAAATCATCATCAGGATGCGGCGCTGCTCGCGCCGGGCCATCAGGCGTTCATGCGCCCAGATCAGCGCCTCGCCGTCGATGTTTTCCTTGAGCAGGCCCTCACGCATCATCAGGCCGAGATTGCGGCGCGCGCGCCGCCACGGCGCATCGGCCGACTTGTAGATGATATGGCGCAGGTCGTTGAGGCGGCCCGGCGATTGCGGCTTGCCGCCGGCCAGCCATTTCTCGCGCGATTGCCCGCCCTTCCAGGCCTTGGTGGTAAAGCCGAGGATCTCCACCTTGACGCCGCAGCGCTCCAGTGTGCGCGCCAGAATATCGGCGCAGGTCGCCGCAACCGTGATCGGCCGGCCCCGCATCGAGCCGGAATTGTCGATCAGCAGGGTCACCACGGTGTCGCGGAAGTTCGTATCCTTCTCGCGCTTGAACGAGAGCGGCTGCATCGGGTCGATGACGATGCGCTGCAGGCGCGCGGTGTCGAGATAACCCTCTTCCAGGTCGAACTCCCAAGACCGGTTCTGCTGCGCCATCAGGCGGCGCTGCAGGCGGTTGGCAAGCCGGCCGACCGCACCCTGAAGATGCGAGAGTTGCTTGTCGAGGAAGGCGCGCAGACGGTCGAGTTCCGCCTCGTCGCAGAGCTCCTCCGACGCGATGGTCTCGTCGAACTCGCGGGTGAAGACGGTGTAGTCGACCTTTTCGTTGAAGTCGGCAAACGGCTGGTTCGGGCGCTTGACCTCGCCGGGCGTCTCGCTGTCCTCGTCACCCTCGTCCTGCAGGTCGTCGTCGGAAATCTCCGCGCCGTCCATCTCGCCTTCTTCCATCTGCTCTTCGGCAGCCTGGTTTTCGTCGGCGGGTGCCGCATCGTCGCCGGCTTCCTCGTCGCTGGCGTTCTCGTCCTGCTCCTGGCTGCGCGGCTGATCCTCGTCGGTCTCGCTTTCCTGCTCGTCCGGCTCGATGTCGTCGTCGCCGTATTTCTCGGCAACATCCATCGACGTCAGCATGTCGCGCACGACGCGGGCGAAGGCCTGCTGGTTATTGAGCGCCGCCGAAAGGTTGCGCATGTCGCCGGCAGCCTTCTCCTCGATGAAGTCGCGCCAGAGATCGAGCACCTTGCCGGCCGATGCCGGCGGCTTCTCGCCGGTCAGCTTCTCGCGCACCAGCAATGCCACCGCTTCGCCGAGCGGCGCATCGGCCTGCTTGCTGATCGCGCCGAAGTTGGCCTTGGAATATTTCTCCTCGAGCATGGAGCCCAGGTTCTTGGCAACGCCCTCCATGCGCAGCGAGCCGATCGCTTCGACCCGCGCCTGCTCGACGGCGTCGAAGATCACCCGCGCATCGGCGCCCTGCGGCGACATCGTCGCGTGGATGCGCGCATCATGACAGGCCTTGCGCAGCGCCATGCTGTCGCCGAGGCCGCGCGTCACGGCGAGTTCCTGCCGCGTCGGCCGCTTGGAGATTTCGGGCAGACGGATGCGCTCGCCCGCTATGCCCGGCCGCTCGTTGGCAAAGGCCACCTCCACCTCGGCATCGCCAGCGATCGATCGGATGCAGCCGGAAAGCGCCCGCTTGAACGGTTCGGCTGCATTTTCGCGCGTGGTCGGCTTTGCCTTGGAGTTCGAGCTCACGAGAGTTCCTTCTTCAGCCAGATGCGGTGAAATCCCGGCGGGAAATCATCGAGTTTGCCATAAACGTCGTAACCCAGCTTCTGATAGAAGCCGTCGCCCTGGAAGCTGAACGTGTCGACGTAGACGTAGCGGGCGCCGCGGCTTGCAGCGACTGCCTCGACACGCGCAACGAGCTCGCGCCCGCTGCCGGAACCTCTCAGCGCCTCGTCTACCCAGAGCAGTTCGATGAAGCACCAGTTCCACGCGGTGTAGGCGACGATGCCGCCCACGATCTCATCGCCGTCGTCACGCAGCGAAATGGCGAAGCGCCTGTATTTGGCGCTTCCCGCCTTTTCGAGGTTGAAGGCCTTGAGGCCCTTGAAGACTGCTTTAGCGGTCTTCTAGACGCTCTTCTCCTCAACGAAGCGAAGCGCCGGTGCGCCCTTCGCCTCCGCCCCTGCCATGGCTCAGGCGGTGGCTTCCAGTACGATATTGGCGGCGCTCTCCTTGAGCTCGACGCCGAAAGCGCGCTGGTAATGCTCGGCCACCAGTGCCCGCTCCAGCTCGTCGCACTTGTTGAGGAAGGTCACGCGGAAGGCAAAGGCGATATCGCCGAAGATATAGGCGTTCTCGGCCCAGGTGATCACCGTACGCGGGCTCATGACCGTCGACAGGTCGCCATTGATGAAGGCGGCGCGGGTAAGATCCGCAACGCGCACCATCTTGGAAACGGTCTCGCGGCCCTTGTCGGCGGTAAAACCCTTCACCTTGGCGGCGACGATGTCGACTTCCTTGTCGTGCTGCAGGTAGTTCAGCGTGGTGACGATCGACCAGCGGTCCATCTGCGCCTGGTTGATCTGCTGCGTGCCGTGGTAGAGGCCGGTCG
Source organism: Ensifer adhaerens (assembly GCF_001270265.1). Classification (GTDB taxonomy): domain Bacteria; phylum Pseudomonadota; class Alphaproteobacteria; order Rhizobiales; family Rhizobiaceae; genus Ensifer; species Ensifer adhaerens_B. Next base: position 65,228 of record NZ_LGAP01000009.1, on the reverse strand, counting down.
TGTCGCCAAGGCCGACAGTGTTGGCGGTCGCAAACAGGCGGAAGGCCGGATGCGGGCGAATGACCCGGCTCTGGTCGAGCAGCGTCAGGCGACCGGAGGATTCCAGCACGCGCTGGATGACGAACATCACGTCCGGGCGGCCGGCATCGTATTCGTCGAAGACGAGCGCGACATTGTGCTGGTAGGCCCAGGGCAGAATGCCGTCCTTGAACTCGGTGACCTGCAGACCGTCCTTGACGACGATCGCGTCCTTGCCGACGAGATCGATACGGCTGACATGGCTGTCGAGGTTGACGCGCACGCACGGCCAGTTGAGGCGCGCTGCGACCTGCTCGATGTGGGTGGACTTACCGGTACCGTGATAGCCCGAGACCATCACGCGTCGGTTATGAGCAAAGCCTGCGAGAATGGCGAGCGTGGTTTCGCGGTCGAAGAGGTAGTCCGGATCGAGATCCGGCACGTAGGCGTCGGCCTTCGAGTAGGCGGGAACGCGCAAATCCGTGTCAATGCCGAAAACCTCCCGAACCGATACGGTCGTGTCGGGGAGGTTGGAAATGTCGAGGTCAATCTTGCTCATCATGTCTCCAGAGCGGCCACCGGACGGCACCCGCGCATTCGCCTGCAAAAGTGCTTCTGTAATAATCCGCGTTGTTAGCAGAAACCAGCCTGTTTTAACAATTGGTAGGCTTGAATTACTGCGCGAAAACGCTCCTCCGATCCCCTGTCCCCGCCATTGGCGTCCGGGTGGTGTTTCTTGACCAGATCCTTGTAGGCCGCCTTGATATCGCTGGCGCTGGCCGAGGCACCGAGGCCGAGCGTCTCATAGGCCTTGGCTTCCAGCGTCTTCAGCTTGCGCTGGCGGGGCTCGGGACGGCCGGCGCGCGCCTTTGCTTCGCTGACGAAACCGAAGGGATCGCGCATGCGCGCCTGTGCCCCGGCCGAGCCCGAACGGGTCTGCGACTGGGTCGGACTATTCTTGGCATTCTTGTTGACGCCGACCGTCCAGGTCGGACGATGTCCGGTCACCGCTTCCTTCTGGTAGCGCGCGACTTCGTTGTCGGACAGGCCGGAGAAGTAGTTGTAGCCCTTGTTGTATTCCTTCACATGCTCGAAGCAGAACATGAAATACTGCCCCTCGGCATTGCGGCCGACGGGTGCGCGATGAACGCCCTTCTTGTCGCAGCCGTCCCACTGACAGGTGGGGGCGGTCGGCTCTGCGCGCGGCTCGACCTTGCGCCGTGTCCGAATGCGATCGAAGTATTTTGAATCGAGTCTCATGGCGCTCATTATGGGGGTTGGCCGGGGCCACAACAAGAATTGACAAAGCGGAATGTTGCTGGCTTTGTGCGGGCATTTTGCGCCGCCAAGGCCGCGCTGCCGGACCCGACCAACACAAGGGCACCCAGCAACCAAGGAAATGGGACGGAAGAATGTCGCTGCGGGACACGATCGAACAGAAATTGACCGACGCCTTCCACCCCGAGCGGCTCGCCGTGATCAACGAAAGCCATCTGCATGCGGGCCATCAGCCGGACTTCGACGGCGGCGGCGAAACCCATATGCGCATCCGCATTGTTTCCGAGGCCTTTGTCGGCATGAGCCGGGTGGCGCGCCATCGCGCCATCAACGACCTGTTGAAGCCCGAACTCGACGCCGGCCTGCACGCGCTGGCGGTGGAGCCGGCAGCCCCCGGCGAGCCGACGCGCTGGTAGGCATCAGGCGATCGGCGTCTGGTCCTCGGCCGGACGGATCCTGAGTTTCGTGATCCGGTTCTTCACCCGCTTCATCACGATGAAGCGCTTGCCGTGGAAGGTGAAGGCCTGACGCTCCTCCGGGATGCTTTTCGACTCGTGGATCACCAGACCGGCGACCGTCGTCGCCTCTTCATCGGGCAGCGACCAGTCGAGAGCGCGGTTGAGGTCGCGGATCGGCACCGAGCCATCGACCACGATCGAACCGTCGGCTTCCTGGCGAACGCCCTGGATATCAAGGTCGTGCTCGTCGGCGATATCACCAACGATCTCCTCCAGAATGTCCTCGAGCGTCACCAGCCCCTGAACCTGGCCATATTCGTCGACCACGATGGCAAGATGCAGCTTGCGACGCAGGAAGGCGTTGAGCTGGTCCTTGAGGTTGGTCGTGTCGGGAACGAACCAGGGTTTCTGCGCGATCTTGACGATGTCGAGGTTTTCGGGCTCGACGTCCGGTTCTGCAAGCGCGCGCAGCAGATCCTTGGAATGCACCACCCCGATGATGTTGTCGGTGGCGCCCCGCCACAGCGGCAAGCGCGTGAACGGGCTTTGCAGGATATCGCGCACGCAGATTTCCGGCGGATCGTCGGCATTGATCGCCCGCATGTTGGTGCGGTGGATCATGATGTCGGAGATCTCGAGTTCCCCAAGATCGAGCACACCGCCGAGCCGATCCCGGTCGGCCTTGATGACCGAGCCTTCGCGATGCAGCAGGTCGACCGCGCCGCGCAGTTCGTCATGCGCCGAAAGCATCGACATCTCGGAGGAAAGGCTGACACCGAAGAGCGACAGGATGCGGCGAACGATGCCGTTGACAAGGCTCGAAAGCGGCCCAACCACGGCGACGAAAGGACGAACCAGCGGCGCGACGGCAAGTGCGAAGCGATCCGGCGACGCAATCGCCCAGCTCTTCGGCAGCACTTCGGAGAAAATCACCAAAAGCACGGTCATGACGACCGTGGCGATCGCCACGCCCGAACTGCCGAGCAGGCCGATCAACAGGCTCGTCGCCAAGGACGAGGCGAGAATGTTGACGAGATTGTTGCCGATCAGCAGCGCGCCGATCAGCCTGTCGCGGCGCTCGATCAGGCGATTGACGATGCCCGCCCGCTCGTCGCCGTTGTTCTCCAGCGAATGCATGCGCGAGCGCGAAGCCGCAGTCAGCGCCGTTTCGGAGCCCGAGAAGAAAGCGGAAAACAACAACAGGCAGAAGACCGCGGTAATCGACAGCCAGTATTCGCCAAGAAACGCCAGGAACGCTTCGCCGGTCATTGGGGGTGTTTTTCCCCCAGGAAGCTCAGGACCTCGGAGGACGGCACATCATCGGCGACGAAGGACTGGCCAATGCCCCTAGTCAGGATGAAGGTGAGCTTGCCGCCCTTGACCTTCTTGTCCTGGGCGATTGCGTCCATCAGCCGTTCGGCCGGCGGCAGGCGGCCGGGGATTTCGGACATGCGCGTCGGCAGGCCGACGGCTCTCAAATGCGCTTCCACCCGGCTCGCATCATCGGCGCTTGCAAGGTTCATGCGCGTCGAGAACTGGTGCGCCAGCACCATGCCGATCGCCACGCCTTCGCCATGCACCAGCCGGGTGCTATCGTATTCGGTGGCGGCCTCCAGCGCGTGGCCGAAGGTGTGGCCGAGATTGAGCAGCGCACGCTGGCCGTTCTCGCGCTCGTCCGCCGCCACGACATCAGCCTTGGCCTGGCAACTGACGGCGATCGCCTCGATGCGGGCGGCCCCGCCGGAAAACACCGCCTGCCAGTTCTTCTCCAGCCAGGCGAAGAAGTCCGGCTTGTCGATCAGGCCGTATTTCGCAACCTCGGCATAGCCGGCGCGGAACTCGCGTGGGCTCAGCGTGTCGAGCACGTCCGTGTCGGCGAGCACCAGATCCGGCTGGTGGAAGACGCCGATCAGGTTCTTGCCGTGCGGCGAATTGATGCCGGTCTTGCCGCCGACCGAAGAATCGACCTGCGCCAGCAACGATGTCGGGATCTGGATGAAGCGCGAGCCGCGACGCACGATGCCCGCCGCAAAGCCGGTCAGATCGCCGATGACGCCGCCGCCGAGCGCGATCACCGCGTCGTTGCGCTCGATCCGGGCGCCAAGCACCGTCTCGCAGACCGGGATGAGATGCTCGAAGCTCTTCGTCTTCTCGCCGGCGGGCAGCACCAGCGACACGCCCTCGATATCCCTGCCCTTGAGGCTTGCCATCAACTGATCGAGATAGCGAGGCGCCACATTCTCGTCGGTGATGACGGCCACCTTGCGCCCCTTGAGGCGCGAGGCGATCTCGCTGCCCGCGGCAGCGATCAGCCCCGGGCCGATCAGAATGTCGTAGGAACGGTCGCCGAGATCGACACGAACCTTGCGCTCGGCGGCGGGCATCACATGGCTAGTCATCATTTGGCACTTTCCGGAAATCTATGACGGCGGTGAGAACCTCTTCCACCATCGTCTCCTTGTTCACATCGCGCGACAATACCGTCAGATCGGCCTCGGCGTAGATCGGGTAACGGGCGCGCATCAGGTTTTCGAGGGTCTGCTTCGGGTTTTCGGTCTTCAAGAGCGGACGCGTATCGCGCTTGTTGACCCGCTCCCAGAGCACGTCCAGTTCGGCGTTGAGCCAGATCGTCAGGCCGCCGCGCTTGATCGGGCGCCGTGATCGCTCGTTGACATAGGCGCCGCCGCCGGTGGAAACGACGCGGGGGCCGGTGCGCAGCAGGCGTTTCAACACGCGCGTTTCCAGCGCCCGAAACTCGTCCTCGCCATAACGGGCGAAGAGATCGCTGATCGTCATGCGCGAGACGCGCTCGATCTCGTGGTCGGAATCGACGAAGGGAATGCCGAGCGCCTGCGCCGTCAGCCGGCCGATCGCCGATTTTCCGGCGCCCATCAGGCCGATGAAAACGAGATTGCGTTTACCGAGCGCAAGCTTCGCCCGTTCGGCAAGCGTCGCGGAAACCGGTTCGATCACGTCGTTCATTGGACTTCTTATTCCCCATTCCCTTTCGGTATCGACAAATCGGGGTGGAGCGTCAAGCCGTCGCGCGCGTCCGTGCATGCTTCTTGAACTTGGCGAAAGGGGCGTTCATATAGATCGAGCATCCGCCAAAGTGCGGCGCGTCCGGTCCGACGCGCACAAGGTTGCCGTAGCACATTCAACGGCTGCATGATTTTATCCTTAAATTCGCTCCGGTTTAAGGAACCATGCACAGGAGACTGAAATGCCCACCCTCTTCCGGTTCCTGTTTTTCTGCGGCGTCATCGCCGGGCTGATCTACGGCACGATGATCGCGCTCGTCACCTTCGTCGAGCCGGTCGAGCGGAACGTGACCGTGAAGATCCCCTCCGAACGGGTCAACAAGACCCCATGAGCGATCTTTCCGCGGCACATGTCGAGGCCTTCCTCGAAATGATGAGCGCCGAACGCGGCGCCGCCGTCAATACGCTGCAATCCTACGAGCGCGATCTGGAAGACGCATTGTCCCACATGCGCAGCCGAGGAACGGGGCTCACGAGCGCCGCAACCGACGATCTCCGGCATTATCTCGCCCATCTGGCGGGCCAAGGCTTCAAGCCGTCCTCGCAGGCGCGGCGACTGTCGGCGCTCAGACAGTTCTACAAGTTTCTCTATGCCGAGGGCCTGCGCGGCGACGACCCGACGGGCATCCTCGATGCGCCGAAGAAGGGCAGAAGCCTGCCGAAGACGCTGAGCGTCGACGACGTTTCACGGCTGATCGGCCGGGCCGAGACCGAAGCCGAGGCCACGACAGACGGGCCGGAGCGGTTTACCAAGCTGCGCATGCATGCCTTGATGGAGCTTCTCTACGCGACCGGGATGCGCGTCAGCGAACTGGTGTCGCTGCCGGCAAGCGTGCTCGCCCAGGATGGACGCTTTCTCGTCATCCGCGGCAAGGGCAACAAGGAGCGGCTGGTACCGCTGTCCCAGGCAGCGATCCGCGCAATGCGGCTTTACGGTGCGGCTCTGGCTGAAGAGTTTGCGAAAGCGGACAAGGGCGAGCGCGAAAGCCCGTGGTTGTTTCCGTCGTCTGCAAAGGCGGGTTTTCTCCCTCGCCAGGTCTTTGCCCGCGAGTTGAAATCGCTCGCCGCGCGTGCCGGTATCCGCGTGGCAACAATCTCGCCACATGTGCTGCGCCATGCCTTCGCCAGCCACCTGCTTGCCAACGGCGCCGACCTCCGTGCCGTGCAGGAACTGTTGGGTCATTCGGACATTTCCACGACACAAATCTATACACATGTTCTGGAAGAACGGCTGCACGACCTCGTGCAAAACCATCACCCTCTTGCCAAACAGGCGAAAAAACAGGATTAGGACCGCCGGGCAGGCTGGTTTCGGCCGGCAGGTCCTTGTCGCAAAACGATCGGAAACGCATCTCATGCACAACTATCTCGATTTCGAAAAACCTATCTCCGACCTCGAAGGCAAGATTCTCGAATTGAAGAAGCTCGCCGGCGAAGACGAGAGTGTGAACACTTCGGATGAGGTCGAACGGCTCGAGACGCGCGTCCGCGATGCGATGGCCGAGATCTATTCGAAGCTGACGCCGTGGCAGAAGACCCAGGTTGCCCGCCACCCCTCGCGTCCGCATTTCCTCGACTACTCCGCGGAACTCTTCACCGAGTTCACGCCGCTCGCCGGCGACCGCAACTATGGTAACGACGAGGCCATCCAGGCCGGGCTTGCGCGCTTCCGCGGCATGCCGGTCGCCGTCCTCGGCCAGGAAAAGGGCAGCGATACCAAGTCGCGCATCAAGCACAACTTCGGCAGTCCGCGCCCTGAAGGCTATCGCAAGGCCATCCGCATCATGGAAATGGCCGACCGCTTCAGCCTGCCGCTGATCACGCTGATCGACACCGCCGGTGCCTATCCCGGCGTCGGCGCGGAAGAACGCGGCCAGGCGGAAGCCATCGCCCGCTCGACCGAAATGTGCCTGAACGTGCGCGTGCCGATCGTCACCGTCGTCATCGGCGAAGGCGGCTCCGGCGGCGCCATCGCGATCGCCACCGGCAACCGCGTCTATATGCTCGAGCATGCCATCTACAGCGTCATCTCGCCGGAAGGTGCGGCCTCGATCCTCTGGCGCGATTCGACCCGCGCCAAGGAAGCGGCCAGCAACATGAAGATCACGTCTGAAGATCTGAAGGCGCTGGGCGTGATCGACGGCATCATTCCCGAGCCGGTCGGCGGCGCACACCGCGACCCGCAGTCGGTCATCGCCCGCACCGGAACGGTGATTGCCGATGCGCTGAAGGAACTGTCCGGACGCAACGGCGACGAACTGCGTAGCGATCGCCGACAGAAATACCTGAATATCGGCCGGAACCTCTGAGCCCAAGCGATTGTTCGACGAAAATTCGCAACCACAAATCGGACTGTGGCCAAATCTTGGCCATATTCGTGGGGTCATGAACAACGGCGTGCGCAGGGCATCCTGCAGGGTTAAGAATTCGTGAAGTATAATGGCTTACTGATTCCCTAAGAGCCCTCCCGTCGGACGCGGCTCGCACTGACGAGTTTTGGTTTGAACGGGCTTTCGCTGATGCGCTTGAGAAACCTTGTAGCCACCGCCGCTGTTGCCGCGCTGCTTGCCGGCTGCACCAACGATGCCCTGGATACGGCGGCAGTCGATCTTTCGGCTGTCAAGAACAAGACCGAGTACCAGCTCTCAAGCACGATGAGCGCCAAGATGAGCGAGCTCGGGATGCAGAAGACATCCCCGATCGCCCTGCGCATCTTCAAGGAAGAAGGCACGCTCGAGGTCTGGAAGGCCAACACGTCCAACCGCTTCCAGCTGCTGAAGAGCTACAAGATCTGCGCCTGGTCGGGCAAACTCGGTCCGAAAGTGAAGGAAGGCGACCGTCAGGCGCCGGAAGGCTTCTATCCGCTGTTCCCGCAACAGCTGAATCCCAACTCGAAATACTATCTGGCGATCAACACCGGCTACCCCAACACCTATGACCGCGCCAACGGTCGTCAGGGTACGCATCTGATGATCCACGGCGCCTGTTCGTCGTCCGGCTGCTACTCGATGACCGACGAGCAGATGATCGAAATTTTCGCCATGGCACGCGACGCCTTCAAGGGCGGGCAGCAAAGCGTCCAGCTGCAAGCTTTCCCCTTCCGCATGACCGCCGAGAACATGGCGCGTCATCGCAACAATCCGAACATCGATTTCTGGAACATGCTCAAGGTCGGCTACGACCAGTTCGAAGTCACCAAGCGTCCGCCTGAGATCAATGTCTGCGAGAAGAAATACGTCTTCAACCAACAGGGCAGCGGCGCTTTCAATCCGGGTGGAACATGCCCGGCCATGTCGACCCCGCCTGCCTTGCAGATGGCCATGTCGACGTTCGAGAAGGGCTATAAGCTCGACTACGACAAGGCCATGAAGAAGTACGATGGCATGGTCTGGTATGAGCCGAGCGAAGCTGAGCGCAAGGCGATCGTCGCCAAGCAGCGCGCCGGCCGCGAGCTTGCCTACGCGCCGACCGGCAACTCGATCGATGCCGGCAAGCTGATGAAGGCGAGCGACCTCGAGAAGAAGCTGGCCGAGCAGAAGGAAGCCGAAGAAACCAAGCTGGCTGTCGAGATCCAGAAGAAGGAACTGGAAAAGGCGACCAAGGGTGGCACCCACGTGCCCGTTCCCGCCGCCAATCCCATCCCTCAGCCCGTACTGCAGGCGGCCGTCGAGCAGCAGCCGGCGAAGAAGTCCTTCTGGAGCCTGTTCTCCAAGGGCGAGGCCGCAGAACAGGCGCAGGCACCCGCGCCCGTCGCTGTGGCCCCGGATGAGCAGGCCGCCGTTCAGCCGCAGGTGCAGCCGGCAGGAGCAGCGGCAAAGCAGACACGGTCGGCCGCAGCACCTCAAAATGCTCAGCCTGAGAGTGCCGCGATGGCATCCGCAAGTGCTGAGGGCGCAGCGGCGCCAGCGGCTGAAGCACCTGTTGCCGTCGAGGAACCGCCGAAGAAGCGCCCATTCTGGAAGATCTGGGGCAATTGATGCCTGACGAAGGAAAGACGGTCTACGACCTCAGGGGGCTTAAATGCCCCCTTCCCGTTTTGAAGGCCCGCAAGCGTATCGCCTCCATGGCCGCAGGCGCACTGCTCGAGATCGAGACCACCGACCCGATGGCGGTGATCGATATCCCGCATTTCTGCCGGGAAGACGGCCATAGCCTTGAAGCGGCTTGCCCGGCAGAAGGCGGGCATCGCTTCCTGATCCGCAAGGGCGCCTGACGCGGAACCACAGTGTTCTCGATCAGCCGCCCGCTGGCCGAGGTCCGATTCCGCTGCAGCGCCGAGCTGGGCCGATCACCACAGGGCAGCTCCTTCCCCTCGAGGAAAGGTCAACCATTTGATTGGCTGCAGAATTCCCTTGCACCCGTCCGGTTTGTGGAATCTTTTTGTCGATGATGCCGGAATCGGCGGAGGCATTTTTAAGGAATAGAGCATATAAAGGCGCCAGCACGTGATCGGGCAAATCTCATGGACTCCGCCAGGAACGACACAGAAACGGCCAAGCAAACCTTCCTGCAGAACTTGAGCCGGCCAGCCATCTTGCGAAACCTGCTGTCGACGTTCCAGCGGCTGCGGCTCGAGGTTCAGTTCATCATCATTGCCTCCTTCGTCGTCGTGGCGCTGATGATCGCCCTCACGATCTGGACGACGCACCGCCTTGAGAGAACCGTGTTCAATAGCGTCGGCTCGCTCGGCGCCGCCTATCTCCAGACATTCGTTGCGCCGCTGATCTCTGATGAGGATATCAAACGCGGAACGCTTCCGCCGATCGTCGAAGACAAGCTGAAGCAACTTCTCGGCACCAGCGCACTTGGCCAACATGTCCACGAGCTGAAGATCTGGGAGCCAAACGGAAGCTTGATGTATTCGACTACGGGCCAAATGATCGACGAAGAGATTGTCTTTGACGAGCTACAGCGCGCCCTTAGGGGCGAGATCGTCGTTTCCCGCACAATGATCGAGAAACACGAATACAGCGGCGACGAGCAGCGCGGCATGTACATCGAGGTCTATGCGCCGCTCGTGCGCGACGAGGCGGGCAAGGTGCTGCTTGTCGGCGAATTTTACGAACGCCCCGATTTTCTGGTAGGTGAGTTGTCGACGGCCTGGCGGGAGACGATCGACATCGTACTCCTGGTCTCGGTGCCGATGCTCGCACTGCTGTTCCTGATCGTGCGCAGCGGCAGCCGGCTCATTGATCGTCAGCATGCCGCCATCCGCCATAGCCTTGGACGGGCACTCGAACTTTCCAATCAGAACCGACGGCTGCGCGGGGCTGCTGAGACCGCACGGCTCGAAGCCGGCAAGCTCAATGAGATGATCCTCGACCAGATCGGTACGGATCTGCACGACGGTCCGGTGCAACTGCTGACATTGCTCAAGCTGAAGCTGAGCGACATGACTTCGAAGCCGGCTGACGGCCAACCAACGGACCCGATGAGGCCGCAGGATATCGACAAGATGGTCAGCACCGTCACAGCCGTGCTTGAGGAACTGAGGAACATTTCGACGGATCTCGTGCTGCCGGAACTCGACGATATGTCCCTCGATAACACGATCCTGCTTGCGGTAAGGCGGCATGTGGATCTCATTGGCCGCGACATCGACGTCGTCGGGTTGATCGCGTCGCAGAAGGTCGATGCGCACCTCAACATCTGCGTCTATCGCTTCATCCAGGAAGCCCTGATGAACAGCGAGCGGCATGCGCCGGGTAACCGCCAGCACCTGCGTTACGGCACGCGCCATAACCGCCTGTTCATCACGGTGGCCGATGTGGGTGTCGCACCATCGGCATCAGCAAAGACACGCAGCAACGGCCGCACAGGGCTCGGCACCATCACGCAGAAACGCCGCATTCGCGCCTTTGGCGGCCGCATGCGCACGATCCGTCGACCGAACGGGACCGTGGTGACGGCGGTCCTGCCGCTCGATCAGAGCGGCGGTTCGCTTGATCCCCAATAGGCTTGGATGAAACCTCACGCGCAGGCGGCAATGGCCGAAATGCCTTGAACGCCGCATTCGCGCGGAATGCGGCGTTCTTAAGCGATCGAATCCGATCGCCTAATTGATGCGCCGTGATGCGCTGCGTTCGGCCGAGCCGTCCGGCAACACATCCAGCCGCTGCGCTGCCAGCACCACTTCCACGCGGTTCCTGACGTCGAGTTTCTGCATCAAGACCGTCATGTAATGCTTGACGGTCTTTTCGCTGATATCAAGACAGGCCGCTATTTCGCGGTTCGTGCTGCCACGCATGAGATGGCGAACGATCTGTTCTTCGCGCAGGCTCAGGCGTCGTTGTGCCTGGGACCGCCGACGGATTTCCGCAGTCTTCATCGCCATGATGACCTTGGTCGCGAACCCCGCCGTGATGAACGTCTCGCCGTCATAGACCGTGCGTATGGCCTCGTGCAGGTCGCTGGCGCTGCTGCCTTTCAGCACATAGCCGGAGACCCCGTAGTTCAGGACTTGTATCGCGGTTTCAATGCTTGAATTTGCGGTGAAGACGATGATCCGCGTGTCTTTGTATTTTTGCGCAACCAGCTCGATAGCCGCAATGGCATCGCCGGGCATGCTCAAATCGAGCACGAGAACTTCAGGTGAAAATTCTTCAACTATTTTCAAAGCATCAACCGCGTTTTCGCCCTTCGCGACGATTTCGAGGTCACTTTTTCCAGAATATAAACTGACCAGCCCTTCCAGAAGGATCGGATGGTCGTCAACAAATGCAACTGATATCGACATGGTCGTTGCTCTCCCTCCGCAACAAACATGCTAGTTCATCGGCCTCCGGTTTTAAAGAAGACGCTTAACTTCTAGTTAATTTAGCAAGGGCACGAAGTACACGACAGAATGTCCCGTGCCGCAGCGCAAATATTCGCGCTATGATTTAGAAGAGCAATAAGCTCTGCATACAAAGGAGCAGAAAAATTCCAGGATACAGCAATATTATCAAATACTTATAGGATTAACCCTGAGTGTCGACCGACACCATCCTGCGTGTGCGGCACACGCGGCAGCATTTTTCGAACGCTTGCGGCGATGGGAAGTAAAGCCGAAATATTAGCCCAAAAATGTTTGGCCGATCCGCGAAACATCACCCGAAAGTACTACGGATTTTAACCCTTTTTCACGGCATCTGCAGCAACAGGCGGTCGACCGCAGGCAAACAATTCTAGAACTTCATACCGGGTACAACCAGAGGGTTATCAGAAAGCGCCTGAGCGTCGGGGCGATCGATGCGTGGTTTTCCCGTGAAGGCATCGAAAAGGTCGCGCACGAAAGCTTCGCTCAGACCCTTGGTGATCAGCACCATGCGCGTGCGCCGATCGGCCGGATCCGGCCAGGCGGAAAGCCGCTCCGGCGTGTGAAAAACGTTCTGCACGCCATGCAGAACCAGCGGGCGGTCCGGATTATCGGAGACTGCGACGATCGCCTTCATCCGCAACAGCTTCTCGCCATGGGCCGAGCGTAGGAGATCGATGAACATGTCGAGCGCCATCGGTTCGATCGGCCTGTCATGCATGATGCTGAACGAACGAATGTCCGCCCCATGGCGCGTTGCATCGTGGTGATGGTGGTGATGATCGTGATCGTGATGGTGGTCGTGATCGCCGTCATGATGATGGTGATCGTGGTGATGATGCCCGTGATCGGCCTCGTCCTGCAGCCAGCGGCCGACATCGGCGATCTTCGACGCCGGGTCGTAAAGACCGCAGGCAAAAAGCGCTCCCCGTCCCGCTTCGGGACTGTCGCCGTCGACAAACGGCGCACGCGGATTGAGCGCCTTCAGACGCAGCCGCAGTTCATCCAATTGGGCCTGATCGGCGAGCCCCGCCTTGCTGACGACGATGCGATCGGCGACCGCGACCTGCTTTACCGCTTCCTCGTGGTTGGCAAGCGTCTGCAATCCGTTGACCGCATCCACCACGGTCACCACGCCGTCGAGACGAAAGCTCTGGGCGATCACAGGATTGCCGATCACCGATTGCAGCACCGGCGCCGGGTCGGCAAGCCCGGTCGTTTCGATGACGACGCGCTTCAGCGGCTTGATGCGCCCGGTCTGCATCCGGTCCATAAGGTCGGCAAGCGTATCCACCAGTTCGCCGCGCACCGTGCAGCACAGGCAACCGTCGGAAAGCTCGATGACACCGTCGCTCGAGGCCTCAACCAGCAGGTGATCGATCGAGACATCGCCGAATTCGTTGATGATGACGGCCGTATCCGAGAGATCCGGGTCCTTCAGAAGCCGGTTGAGCAGCGTCGTTTTGCCCGCACCGAGAAAACCGGTCAGGATCGAGACCGGCACCGCCGGCAGTGGACTAACCATTGGAAACTCCGATCAGAGGCTCGGCCGCGGCACCGGGATCGGCACGTTGGCGGCATCGCCCTGGCCGGCCGGATCAGCGCCCGCCTTGGCCAGCTTGTCGCCGCTGCCGGGGATGAGACCGGCAAAGGCCAGCTTCAGCGGACGGTTGATCTCGTGGATAAACGGCGAGAGCAGCTTCTGCCGCCCGGCTTCATCTCGACCTTCGCTGCGCACCTTGGCGGCAGCCTTCGAGCAGATCTGTTTGCTGACATCGGCAACCAGATCGCGCGTTTCGCCATAGGGCGCAATCTGCACCAGCGACGGCTTGGCCGTTCCGGATGTTGTCAGCGCCGTCTGCAGCAGGCGTGCGGATTCGTCGGCACGTGCGCCGAGACTGTCTTCGCCGAGCACGACGGAAACAACGCTGCGGCCATCGCGCGTCGCCGATGAGACCTGGTTGAAACCGGACGCGCAGATGAAACCGGTCTTCATGCCATCAGCGCCTTCGAAGCGGCCGATCAGCATGTTGTAGTTCGGATAGTCCTTCTTGCCGGTGGTAAATCCTTCCAGCGAGAAATAGGATGCGTATTCGGGAAACTCGCGCTTCAGCGTGATCGCCAGCACGGCGAGGTCGCGCGCGGTGGTGTACTGCCCGGGACCCGGCAGGCCGTTGGCATTGATGAAATGCGACGACGTCATGCCGATGCGGCGCGCCTCGGAATTCATCCGGTCGATGAAGGCGGGCTCGGAACCGCCGACGGCTTCGGCGATCGCCACCGCCACGTCGTTTGCCGACTTCACCAGCATCATCTTCAGCGCGCTGTCGAGCGTCATCGCCTGGCCGGGCTTGTAGAACATCTTGCTCGGCGGCTCGGAGGCGGCGTTCTTGGTCATCACAACAGGGCTTGTCAGCGCCAGTTGTCCCGACTTGATCGCGCGGAAGGTCGTATAGGCCGTCATCAGCTTGGTCAGCGACGCCGGATACCATTTCTGGAAGATGTCCTGGTGCTCGTAGACCTTCAGCGTATTGACGTCGACGACAAGCCGCGGATTGGCAACCGCCGGCAATGCCATGAGAAGGCTCGCGCAGGCACCGGCCACGACACCCACTGCCCTTGCCTTGCCACGCATGAAAAATCCTGCTGTCACCACCATAGTCCTCGAAATTCCGCTGTTGCCTCGTCTCGTCCGGCTATTTAGCCTATATGGCAAGGAGATGGCAAAGCCCATTCATTGGCTGCTGCGCCATTCCACCGCAGATAGATGTGATCGAACAGACCGACAGGACTTAACTCATGCCGATTCTCAACCGAGCCGCCGAACTCCAGAACGAAGTCACCGAATGGCGGCGTCATCTGCACAAGAACCCCGAGCTCCTGTTCGCGGTCGAAAATACGGCAGCCTTCGTCGAATTGAAACTGAAGGAGTTCGGCGTTGACGAAATCGTGACCGGGCTTGGGCAGACCGGCGTCGTCGGTCTGATCAAGGGCAATCTCGGTGCCGGCCGCACGATCGGCCTTCGCGCCGACATGGATGCACTGCCGATCACCGAAACGACCGGCAAGCCCTGGGCATCGGAAACCTCAGGCAAGATGCACGCCTGCGGCCATGACGGCCACACCGCGATGCTGCTCGGAGCGGCAAAGTACCTTGCCGAGACCCGCAACTTCGCCGGCAGCGTCGCCGTCATCTTCCAGCCGGCCGAAGAAGGCGGCGGCGGCGGCAACGAGATGGTCAAGGACGGCATGATGGAGCGCTTCGACATCGCCGAAGTCTACGGCATGCACAATATGCCGGGCATGCCCATCGGTCATTTCGGCAGCCGCGTCGGCCCGATCATGGCCTCGACCGACGAGTTCACCATCACCATCAAGGGCCGCGGCGGCCATGCGGCCCAGCCGCACAAGACGATCGACCCGATCGTCATCGGCACGCAGATCGTCACCGCGCTGCAGACGATCGCGTCGAGAACGGTCGATCCGCTCGCATCCGTCGTGGTCTCGGTCACCACGTTCAACGCCGGCTTCGCCCACAACGTCATCCCGGAAGAGGCGGTGCTCGGCGGCACGGTGCGCACGCTGAAGCCGGAAGTGCGCGATATCGGCGAGACCCGCATCCGGTTGATCGCCGAAGGCATCGCCGACGTCTATGGCGCGACCGTCGACGTCTGGTACAGCCGCAACTATCCGGTGACCGTCAATCATGAGGACGAGACGGCCTACGCGCTGAAGGCCGCGGCGGACATTGCCGGCGAAGGCAATGTCAGGCCGTCGCTCGACCCGATGATGGGCGGCGAGGATTTCTCCTACATGCTGCTCGCCCGCCCGGGCGCCTTCATCTTCATGGGCAACGGCGACACCGCCGGGCTGCACCACCCGGCCTATGACTTCAACGACGAGGCGATCCCGCACGGGATTTCCTATTGGGTGAAACTCGCGGAAACGCGACTTGCCGCCTGAGGCGCGAGCGGGAGGCGGCACGATGCATCAGATCGACAAAATAGACCGTAGAATCCTCAACATCCTGCAGGCGGATGGCCGGATCACCAATCTGGAGCTTGCCGATCGCATCGGCCTGTCGCCGACGGCGACCAGCGAAAGGCTGCGCCGGCTGTTGAAGGAAGGGTATGTTTCGGGCTTCGGCGCCCGCCTCGATCCGCAGAAGCTCGGTTTCGGCCTGCTCGTCTTCATCGAGGTCATGCTCGACAAGACGACGCCCGATGTCTTCCACCAGTTCGCGATCGCGATCAAGCAGGCACCGGCTGTTCTGGAATGTCACATGGTCGCCGGCGGCTTCGACTATCTCGTCAAGACCCGCTTCGAGGACATGGCGGCCTACCGCAACTTCCTCGGTCAGGTGCTCTGGACGCTGCCGGGGGTCAAGGAAACCCGCACCTATGCGGTGATGGAAGAGATCAAGAACGACGGGCCGCTGCCCCTCGTCTGAGACCAAAGAAAATGGCCCCGGGGGCCGGTGGGATCCCGGGGCCATTTCTGACAAGTTTACGCCGCGTCGAGCGACGCCATGTCGATGACGAAGCGGTAACGCACGTCGCTCTTGACGACCCGCTCATAGGCTTCGTTGATCTGCTGGATCTTGATCGTTTCGATCTCCGAGACGATGTTGTGCTCGCCGCAGAAGTCGAGCATTTCCTGGGTTTCCTTGATCGAGCCGATCATCGATCCGGAAATGCTGCGGCGGGCAGGAACCAGCGCGAAGGCATGCACCGGCACGGCATTTTCCGGAATGCCGACCAGCACGAAATCGCCGTCGACCTTCAGCAGGTTGAGGTAAGCGTTCCAGTCGATCTCGGCCGCAACCGTGCAGATGATCAGGTCGAAATGGCCCTGAAGCGTCTTGAAGGTTTCCGGATCGTTGGTGGCGAAGTAGTGGTCGGCGCCGAGTTTCAGCCCGTCTTCCTTCTTCGACAGGCTCTGGCTCAGCACCGTCACCTCTGCACCCATGGCGTGGGCGATCTTCACGCCCATGTGGCCGAGGCCGCCCATGCCGACGATCGCGACCTTCTTGCCGGGACCGGCCTTCCAGTGGCGAAGCGGCGAATAGAGCGTGATGCCGGCGCACAGCAGTGGTGCTGCCGCATCGAGCGGCAGGTTTTCCGGGATCGACAGCACATAGCCTTCCCTCACGACGATGCTGTCGGAGTATCCGCCCTGCGTTGCGGTCTTGCCGTCCGCCTCGACGCCGTTATACGTCACCACCAGACCCGGCAGGTAATGTTCCAGGTCGAGGTCGCGGGTCGCGCAGGTGGTGCAGGAATCGACGAAGCAGCCGACGCCGGCGCGATCACCCACCTTAAACTTGGTGACCTTGGAGCCGACGGCGGTGACGATGCCGACGATTTCGTGGCCGGGGACCATCGGGAAGACCGAGTTGCCCCATTCGTTGCGTGCCTGGTGAATGTCGGAGTGGCAGACGCCGCAATATTTGATGTCGATCACCACGTCGTCGTCGCGCGGCTCGCGACGTTCGAAGGTGAAGGGCGTAAGCGGTTTCGACGCGTCGGTCGCCGCATATCCTCTTGCAATGGCCATCAGTCTGTCCTTCATTTTGGGAGATGCGAAAGGGCCGGTGCGTTACCGGCAGATCGCAGGCAGGGACTATGCGTTCGCCACCGACAAAAGCGTTATCGCGATCCTGCAAAGTTTTTGCCCGATCCTGCAAGATTGAAAAATGCATAATGGCAATAGCGCCTCGAAGCCCTATTTGAGCGTTGTCTCAGACAATGCTAAGCCGCTGGAAAGACCACAGAATATGACAGCCATGCGACAGACCGCCAGACAGGACATGATCGACGTCATTGCCCGGATCGCCGAGCGAGACGGAGACCACCAGACCGCAATCCCAGGTTTGAGCATCCACCGCCATTCCGGCGACGCGCCTGTCAACTGCGCGGCCTACAAACCGAGCCTGGCGATCATCGTCCAGGGCGCCAAGCGCGTGGTGCTCGGCGACGAGACGCTGATCTATGGGGCATCCGACTATCTGCTGACGTCGATCGACCTGCCTGTCCTGTCGCAGGTCTGCAAGGCCTCCGCCGAAGAACCCTATCTCAGCTTCGCCTTCCAGATCGATACGGCCAAGATCCCGGCATTGCTCGACTTTCTGGCCCAAGGCCCCATGTCGACTTCCGCCTCGTCGCGTGGCATGACCGTCAGCAAGATCACGCCCGATCTCGAAGATGCCGCGCTCCGGCTCTTGCGCCTGCTCGACAGGCCTGACGATATTCCGGCACTCCTGCCGCTGGTCGAGCAAGAAATTCTCTATCGGCTGGTCACCGGCCCGCACGGCCATCGGCTTCGCCAGATGGCAACCGTCGAGAGCCAACCACATCAGGTCGGTCGCGCCGTCGCCTGGCTGAAGGAGCACTATTCCCGGCCGCTGCGCATCGACGACCTGGCAAGCCGCGTCTCGATGAGCGTTTCGTCGCTGCACCACCATTTCAAGGCAATCACCGCGATGAGCCCGTTGCAGTACCAGAAGCAGCTGCGCCTGCAGGAGGCGCGGCGCCTGATGCTGGAAGAACGCCTCGACGCCGGAGATGCCGGCCATCAGGTCGGCTACGAGAGCCAGTCGCAGTTCAGCCGCGAATACGCCCGCCACTTCGGCGAGCCGCCGATGCGCGACATCGGCCGCATGCGCCGCACGCTGGTCGAGCGCTTCTCCGGTGAGGCGGAGATGCTGAGCGAAGGCTGAGGCGCCAGAACCTCAGCTTCTTTCGATACCCCGCCTGAGCACGATCGACGTCGTCAGATCCTCGACATTGTCCATGGTCGCCACCTCGTTGCGTAGTTCGTTCAACGCGTTGATGGAACCGACCTCGACCTCGACGACCAGATCGAGCTGGCCGCTGACGGACGAAACCTTGCGTACGGACGAGAAGCCGGCGAGCCGATCGAGCACGCCGATCGATGGCGTGCGCTGCAAGGTGACGAGCAGGAAAGCCTGGATCTGCCCCTCTTCAAGCTGCCCGATATCGGCGCGGTAGCCGCGGATGATGCCCGCCTTTTCCAGACGGGTGACGCGCTCGGTCGTTGCACTTCTGGAAAGCCCGATCCGGCCTGCCAGCGACTTCATGGGGATGCGCGCTTCCCGAGACAGGATGCTCAGGATCGTCCGGTCGATCGCGTCGATGTCCTGCATGGTTTCCGCCTCCGAGCGCGCCGACAAGATGACGGTTATTATAAACATAATGTCGGTGCAACCGGCATATTGCCGGATGCATGCCTCGGCCGCTCGTGCAACTCTGCCTGCAAGACAAAGGGCTCCCAATGAACGACATGCTGAAGACGACACCAGATTTTTCCATCGACCAGGCAGCGGCACTACTGAAGCAGCATTACGGCCTTGCCGGCACGCTTTCGCTGCTCGCCAGCGAACGCGACCAGAACTTCAAGGTCGAGGCAGCAGACGGTGCCACCTATATCCTGAAGGTAGTCAATGGCGCCGAGCCGGAGATCGAAAGCGACTTCCAGACGGCGCTGCTCAGCCATGTCAGTACTTTCGCCGCCGAATTGCCGGTGCCGCACATCCGGACGACATTGACGGGCGCCAGCCTTGCCGAAACCACCAGCACCCACGGAGCCCGCCACAGGCTGCGTCTCGTCAGCTGGGTCTCGGGTCTTCCGCTTGCCGAAACCGGCCGCAGCGCCGGCGCGCTCCAATCGCTCGGCCAAATGCTCGGCCGCTTCGACGCCTCGCTGAAAGGCTTCATGCATCCGGGGGCGCTGCGCGATCTCGACTGGGACATCCGCAAGGCCGGCCGCTCCAGGGACAGGCTGGACCATGTCTCCGAACCGGAAGACCGGGCGCTGCTCGAGCGTTTCCTTGCCCGCTTTGCAAAGACGGTCGAGCCGAAACTGGCGACGCTACGTTCGGCTGTAATCCACAATGACGCCAACGACTGGAACGTGCTGGTCGACAAGGCGGATCATGACCGTATCTCCGGCCTGATCGATTTCGGCGACGCGCTCTATGCGCCTGTCATCGCCGAAGTCGCTATCGCCGCCGCCTATGCCGGCCTCGACCATCCCGATCCGATCGGCGCCACGGCCGCCATCGCCCGCGGCTACCACGCCGAGTATCCGCTGCTTGAGGAAGAAGTCGATCTTCTCTTCGACCTTGTCGCCATGCGGCTCGTCACCTCAGTGACGATCTCGGCCTCGCGCCGCGCCCACACGGCCGATAACCCCTATCTCGCGATCAGCGAAAAGCCGGCCTGGACGCTGCTGCGCAAGCTCGACCGGATGAATCGGCGCTTCGCCACCGCGATCCTGCGCAAGGCCTGCGGCTTTGCCGCAGCACCCGGCGCGGACGGCGTTACCGCCTGGATTGCCGGCAACCGCAAGACGCTTGCACCGTTGCTCGAACGCCCGGCCGCGACCTATCCGGCAGCACTCGTGCCCTATGGCGACCCGAACCATCCGATGACGGTCAAATCCGCCGGCGAACAGCCGGATGAAGCACAGGCGATCTGGGAAGACTATTGCCGCGAGAACGGCATCGATCTCGGCATCGGCCCATGGGGTGAAGCCCGCACTGTCTATTCCGGCGAGATGTTCGTCTCGCGACTGATCGAGGATACCCGCCGCACCCGCCATCTCGGCCTCGACCTGTTCATGGCGGCCGGAACCAAGGTTTTCACGCCGATCGCCGCCACGGTGGTCAGCGTCGAGATCGAAAAGGACCCGCTCGGTTACGGCTGCCTGATTTCGCTTCGCCACGAGCCCGAGGGCTGCCCTCCCTTCGTGTCGCTCTGGGGCCATCTGGCCCACGAGGCGATGGACCGGATCAAGGCCGGCGACCGGCTCGAAGCCGGTGCGCTCGTCGGCGAAATGGGAGCGCCGAAGGAAAACGGCGGCTGGGCGCCGCATCTTCACCTGCAGCTCTCCGTCGATACCAGCCTCTCGGCAACAGAAATCCTCGGCGTCGGCGAACCGCAATATCTCGACGTCTGGGCCGAGCTCTTCCCCGACGCGCGCACCTTTGCCGGCATTGCCGACGAGTTTTACGCGAAAAGCGGACGCGCGCATGACGAGATCGTCAAGCTGCGCAAGGAATTGCTGCTGCCGAACCTGTCGATCTCCTACGAGAAGCCGATCAAGTTCGTGCGCGGCGAAGGCGTCTGGCTGATCGACGACAGCGGCCGCGCCTATCTCGACTGCTTCAACAATGTCTGCCACATCGGCCATGCCCATCCGGCAGTCGTCGAGGCGATGGCGAAGCAGGCGGCGACGCTCAATACCAATACCCGCTACCTGCACGACAACATCGTCGCCTATGCGGAACGGCTGACGGCGACGCTGCCTGGGGAATTGACGGTAGCCGGTTTCGTCAACAGCGGCTCGGAGGCAAACAGCCTGGCGCTGCGCCTGATGCGCGCCCATACCGGCCGCGAAAACGCCATCACGCTCGACTGGTCCTATCACGGCACGACGCAAGAGCTGATCGATATCAGCCCCTACAAGTTCCGTCGCAAGGGCGGCAAGGGACCGAAGCCGCACATCCACGTCGCTGATGTTCCCGACAGCTATCGTGCCCCCGCCGACTGGCCGGCCGAGGAACACGGCAGGCGTTTTGCTGAAAGCGTCGCCGAACTGATCGCGGCCATGCAGGCGAAGGGCGAAGGCCCGGGCTTCTTCATCGCGGAATCGATCCCGAGCGTCGCCGGCCAGGTGTTCCTGCCGGACGGCTATCTCAAGGAAGTCTATCGCCTGGTGCGCGAAGCCGGCGGCGTCTGCATCGCCGACGAGGTCCAGGTCGGCTTCGGCCGTGTCGGCAGCCACTGGTGGGCGTTCGAGGCCCAAGGCGTGGTTCCCGATATCGTCACCATGGGCAAACCGATCGGAGACGGGCATCCGCTGGCCGCCGTCGTCACCACCCGCGAGGTCACCGACAGCTTCAACAACGGCATGGAGTACTTCAACACCTTCGGCGGAAACCCGGTTTCCTGCGCCGTCGGCCTTGCCGTGCTCGATGTCATCGAGGGGCAGGATCTGCGCGGCAACGCACTTTCCATAGGCAACTATCTCATCTCCTCCTTCAAGGCGATGCAGGCGCGTTACGAAGTGATCGGCGACGTGCGTGGCATGGGCCTGTTCCTCGGCATAGAGTTGGTCAGCGACCGGAAGACCAAGGCACCCGCCACCGAATTTGCCCGTGCCGTTTCCAACGGTGCGCGCCAGCGCGGCGTGCTGATGGGAACCGAAGGGCCGCATGACAACGTCTTGAAGATGCGACCGCCGATGATCTTCTCGAAACGCGACGCCGATCATCTGCTCGCGGTTCTCGAAGAGACCTTTGCGGATGTGAGCAAGAAGCTCGGTTAGGACCGGGCCCGATACCGCCGAAACGATAGCCAGTTGGCCGGGACGCGCGCGCCCCGGCAGCGATGACGCGTGCCTTATAACTGCATAACAAGAGGAGAACAGGACAATGAAATCAGGAATTCTAGCACTTGCAAGTGCGGCATTTCTCGCTGGAACGGCCGCCAGCGCCGCCACGCTCGATGTCGTGAAGGAACGGGGCGAGCTTCGCTGCGGCGTCAGCCAGGGCGTGCTCGGCTTTTCCGCGCCGAACGACAAGGGCGAGTGGAGCGGCTTCGACATCGACTTCTGCCGGGCGGCCGCCGCTGCCACGCTCGGCAACCCGGACAAGGTGAAATACGTGCCGCTCTCGACCAAGGAGCGCTTCACCGCGTTGCAGTCGGGCGAAGTCGATCTTCTGTCGCGCCAGACCACCTGGACGCTGTCGCGCGACAGCGATCTCGGCATGAGCTTCGTCGGCGTCAACTATTATGACGGCCAGGCGTTCATGGTGCGCAACGACCTCGGCGTGAAGAGCGTCAAGGAACTCTCGGGCGCCTCCGTCTGCACGGAAACCGGCACGACGACCGAGCAGAACATGGCCGACTACTTCAGCTCCAACAACATCCAGTACCAGGTCATCGCTTTCGAGAAACCCGACCAGACGATCCAGGCCTTCAACACCGCACGTTGCGACGTCTACTCGACCGATGCCTCGGCGCTCTACGCCCAGCGCCTGACCCTGAACGACCCGGAGCGCTTCGTCGTCCTGCCCGAAGTCATATCCAAGGAGCCGCTCGGACCGGCCGTGCGCCAGGGCGACGAGCAGTGGTTCAAGGTCGTGCGCTGGACATTGTTCGCGATGATCGAAGCCGAAGAGCTTGGCATCACCAAGGAGAATGCGGCCAAGATGCAGGAAAGCGGCACCGTCGGCCAGAGGCGTTTCCTCGGCATCGACAACGAAGCCGGCAAGGCGCTGGGCCTCGGCCCGACATGGGCCTTCCAGGCAATCTCCGCCGTCGGCAACTACGGCGAGGTTTTCGAAAAACACTTGGGCAAGGACAGCGCACTCAAGATCGACCGCGGCCTCAACAAGCTGTGGAGCCAGGGCGGCCTGATGTACGCGCCGCCGGCACGCTGACCGCACAGCTCCACACCATCGAACGTCGCGGGCTCCTCCCCGCGGCGTTTTTGTTTTAGCGCTCGGCGCAACCGTCGGCGACGGCAAGCGGTCCACTGCCCCGCGCCTGCATTCTTTGGGCCGGCTCGTCCCGCACAGGACATTCGCCGGAAGGAAGATTTCAAACAAAAGCAAAGGCCGCGAGGGAAACCCTCGCGGCTTTGCATTCGATCTGAAATGATCGCTCTGGCGATCAGAGCTTGACGATCGTCTTGCGCGCAAGCAGCCCCTGCGGCGCAAAGAGAAGCACACCGATGACGAGCAGGATGGTGAAGGCATCGCGGTAGCTGAGCAGGCTTTCCGGCAGATAGGCCTGCAGGAACACCTCGATGAAGCCGAGCAGGAAGCCGCCGGCAACCGCGCCGGAGAGGCTGCCGAGCCCGCCGATGATTGCGGCGATGAAAGCCTTCAACACCGGCAGGAAGCCCATCAGCGGATCGACGCTGCCGCGCTGGGCCACCCAGAGGATGCCTGCCACACCCGCGAGCAGCCCCGAAATCGCAAAGGCGGTCGCCACCACGGCATTGGCGCGAATGCCCATCAGCCGGACAATGGCGAAGTCCTCCGAGGCCGCCCGCATCGCCCGGCCAAGAACGGTCGTGCGCAGGAAGAGGTTGAGCCCGACGAGCATGATGACGGTGACCAGGATCGACGTGCCCTGGATCAGGCCGAGATGCAGGCCGCCGATCTCGATCGCCCCGGAAAAGCTCTCCGGCATCGGCACCGGTTTCGGCCGCGCCGAAATGAAGTTCTGGAAGATGACGCGCAGGATGGCGCTGACGGCAAAGCTGGTGAGAAGCAGCGTCGTGCCGCTGGCACCCCGCACCGGCCGGAAGGCGACACGCTCCATCAGCATGGCAAGCACTACGGCGATCATCAGCGCGCCGAAGATGGCGAGCGGAAAGGGCAGCCCCAGCAAAAGGGCGAAGCACAGCCCGTAGCCGGCCGCCGTCATCAGTTCGCCATGGGCGAAATTGATCAGCCCCATGATCGAGAAGACGACCGCAAGCCCAAGTGCGAGAAGCGCATAGGTGCCGCCGAGGCTCAGCGCATTGACCAGCTGCTGCAGGAACATGTCCATCGTTATGACCTCTTTGCCTCCGGCCTCAAGCGCCGAGATAGGCGCCCTGGATTTCGGTTGAGTTGCGAAGCTCGGCCGCGGTACCGGAGAGCACGATGCGTCCGTTCGCCATGACATAGCCGGCGTCGGCGATTTCGAGCGAAAGGGCGACGTTCTGCTCGACGAGCAGGATCGTCAGCCCCTTCTGGCGCAGGCCGGCAATCAGGTCGAAGATCAGGTCAACGATCTGTGGCGCAAGGCCAAGCGAAGGTTCGTCGAGCAGCAGCAGGTCGGGCGACGACATCATCGAGCGGGCGATCGCCAGCATCTGCTGCTCACCGCCGGAAAGCGAACCGGCCTTCTGGCCAAGACGTTCTTTCAGGATCGGGAAGCGCGACAGCATGTCGTCCCGCACCTCGGAGATCGCACCGCGTGCCTTGTGCATGGCGCCGCCGAGCAGCAGATGTTCGTCCACCGTCAGGCTTGGAAAGATGCGTCGGCCTTCCGGCGTCAGCGTCATGCCGAGCCGGACGATCTGCTCCGGCGGCAGGCCGGAAATATCCTGGCCGTTGAAGGAGACCCGCCCCGCCTTCTTTGCCGCCAGCCCCACCAGCGCATTCAGCGTCGAGCTCTTGCCGGCACCGTTGGCCCCGAGCAGCGTGACGATTTGCCCTTTGCCGACGGTGAGATCGACACCCTTCAGCGCCTCGACGGCACCATAGGCGACCTTGAGACCGCTGACTTCGAGCAAGGGCTTCTGAGCGGGAATTTCACTGTGCATCATCGGGGCAAAGTCCTTGCCATGGATTGCGATACGGCATTGCGAGGAGTCGGTTGCGGCCGGGCGATCTCCGGCGCCCTCGCCGGAGGTCTCAAGTAGCGACGGTTCAGGGGGCCGGAATGTCGGCCGCGGCCGGAACGCCCTGGCTGATCAGTTCGCGGTTTCCGCCTCCGATGCGCACCAGCGAGACCGAGCGCAACGGCATGCCTTGCGTGCCGGCATAGCTGATCGGGCCGGTAACGCCCTGGACATTTTCGAGCGAGGCGATGGCGTTGCGGATGGCGACCGGGTCAATGCTGTTGGCTTCGGTGACAGCAGCGTCGATGACCTTGCCGAGATCATAGCCATTGGCGATGTAGACGGTGTCCGGCTCCTGGCCGAACTTCTCCTTGTACTTCACGTTGAAGTCGGCGAGCGGGCTGCCTTCACTGGCAAAGCCGGCCGTGGTGAAGACCACGCCATCGACCGTCGCGCCAAGGCCGAAGGTCGTCGGCGAGTCGATGCCGTCGCTGCCGAGGATCGGGATGGTCACACCGGCGCCGCGCAGCTGGCGGATGAAGGCCGGGAAATCGGGCTCGTAGGCCGCGGTCATGATGACGTCGGGCGCCGGGTTCATCGCCTTGATCTTGGTGACTTCGGCGCCGAAATCCTGCTGACCCATGCTGAACGTGCCTTCACCGAGAAGCTCGCCGCCCTTGGCCTTGAAGGCTTCGCCGAAATACTCCGGGAGCTTCAGCGTATAGGCGCTATCCGGAGACTTGAGGATGTAGGCCTTCTTATAGCCCTTCTCGACGGCATAGGTGGCAAGCACCGCGGCCTGGACGTTGTCGGCGGGATAGTTGCCGAACATGTAGTCGCCGACGGCAAGCGGCATGGTCGGGGTCGTGGCGCAGAACGAAAAGGCCGGGATCTGGGCGGCCTGCGTCACCTGGCCGGCGGCGATCGATGGATCGGCATCGCAGGGCGTGATCATGATCTTGACGCCCTGGTCGACCAGTTCCTGCGCCACCAGCGCCGTCTGGGCCGCATCCGAGCGGGTATCCTTGGCCACGAGCTTGATCGGGAACTTGCCGGCAGCCCCCCCGGCCGCGTTGATCTCCTCGACGGCCATTTCCAGGCCCTTCAGCGACGGCTGGTCATAGGGAGCAAGACCGCCGGTCTGAGCGGTTGCAAGGCCGATGACCAGGTCTTCGGCGAGCGCCGGCAACGGCGACAGCATGAAGCCGCCAAGAACGGTGGTGAGGCACAGGGCCCTGAGATTGGATTTCATCGGTAAGCTCCCTCTTTCTGATTTTCGTTTGCTGATCAAGCTGGATTGTGGAGGCCGCTCGCGCCCGGCTGGAGGCCGCCGGCCTCGACAACCTCGCGCTGCGCCTGCGCCGACGAGCGGCGACGACCGATATAGGCTTCGATTACAGCCGGGTTGGCTTGGATCTCCGCCGGCGTCCCGATGGCGATCTGCTGGCCCTTGTTCAGGACGACGACGATGTCGCAGAGCCGCATGATCAGCTTCAGGTCGTGCTCGACGACGAGCAGGCCGAGGCGGTATTTCGTGCGGATGCGGTCGAGCACGTGCATCAGCTCCTGCGTTTCGGCAGGGTTCATGCCGGCCGCCGGCTCGTCGAGCAGCAGGTAGCGCGGCTTCAGGGCCAGTGCGCGGGCGATCTCGAGACGGCGTTGCGCGCCATAGGAAAGCGTGCCGGCAAGCTGATCGGAAAAGCTGTCGAGACCAACCTCGGCCAGCACCAGCCGGGCGCTTTCCATCGGGTCCTCGCCATTGCCGTTCAGCGCGCTTGCCGCGACCGTGACGTTCTCAAGCACCGTCAGGTTCTTGAACAGGCGGATATTCTGGAAGGTGCGCGCAAGGCCGGCAACGGGTACGGCGTGGACCGGCAACGACGCTATATCCTTGCTGTCGATCAGCACGCGGCCGCTCGACGGCGGAACGACGCCGGAGACACTGTTGATCAGGGTCGACTTGCCGGCTCCGTTCGGGCCGATCAGGCCGGTAACGAGGCCCGGCTTGATCTCGAAGTTGGCGTTTTCCAGCGCCACGAGGCCAGCGAATTTCTTGCCGAGATTTTCAACCTTCAGCGTTCCGCCTGGCGGGATTGCCGCAATCTTTTGCGCGCCGTCAGACGATACCGCAGGCTTCGAGGCAAAGCGCTTCAACCAACCGAGACGCTCGTCCAGCTCCCTGACGCCGAAGAGCCCGTCCTGCAGGCGGTACATCACCACCAGGATCGCGACGCCGATGCCGATATCCGTGAGACCGAAAACGGTCGGCAGCGTGACGAAGCCAAGATCGACGCCGCCTTCGAGTTTGCGCAGAAGCTCGACGATCAGCATGATCACTGCGGTTCCGCCGACGGCACCCGAAACGGTGGTGACGCCGCCGAGGATCAGCATGGCGAGCAGCACGAAGGTCAGATTGAAATAAAAGTCCTTGGGCGAGAAGGCGCCGAGGAAATGCGCCAGCAGCGCGCCGGCAGCGCCTGCCAGAACGGCGCCGAGCACCCAGCCGACAAAACGATGGAGCTTGACGTTGACCCCAACGGCAGTCGAGGCGATCTCGTCCTCGCGTGAAGCCCTGAGCTTCAGGCCCGCGCTAGAGTCCCGATAGAGACGGGCAATGGCGATTGCGGCGACCGCAAAAGGCAGCGCCACCCACAGATTGACCGCACGCGGGATGCCGAAGAAGGTCTGGCTGCCGCGGGTGATATCCGTCGAGGCGACAAGCACCACATGGACGATCACGAGAAAGCCGAGCGTCGCGATCGACGCCGATGAACCGGCAAGGCGGGCGACGGGAATGCCGATCAGGACGGCGACCAGCGCCACGACCACCAGCGCCACCGCAAGTGCCGGCAGGAACGGCATGCCGATGCCTGCCAGCCATTCCGGCAGGTGCGGCAGCGCCGTCTTCTGGACGATCGGGTTGATGGTCAGAAGGCCCGACGCATAGGCGCCGATTGCCATGAAGCCGACATGGCCGAAGGAAACGATGCCCGAATTGCCGGCATACATGCCGATGCCGAGCACCGCGATCACGTTGATCATGAACAGCGTCACGAGGCGCTCGCCACTCCCCGGAAAGACCAGCGAGGCGACGGCAGCGGCCACCAAAAGCGGCAATGACGTTAAAAGGATACCGACGACGGTTTCTCGCCTGACGCGGACCATCTGCATTCCCCCGAATTGTCGACCCGCCGTTGTTTTTGGCTCGGGCCAGTTCCCGAAATGAAAGTTATCCCATCTCGATCAAATGTCAATCTTGTTTCAAAAAACATTCTCTGCTAGCAATTATGTAACAAAAATTAGAAACTGGGGTTCAAGCCATCATTTTTGGGAGGCGGAAATCGTGGCAATCCGGGATCGACTGACAGACGGGGCTATTACCTTCACACGATCGGAACTGAAGATCGTGCGGCAGCTCCTGTCGAACTATCCGGCAGCGGGACTGAATACCGTTGCCTATCTGGCCTCGTCGGCGGGGGTCAGCAATCCGACCGTCGTGCGCTTTGCCAACAAGCTTGGTTTCGAGGGTTATCCGGAGTTTCAGAAGGCGCTGCTCGGCGAAGTGCAGGAGCGCATGAGTTCGCCGCTGTCGATGCTCGATGAGCGGCGGCCGTCGCTGGAGCAGGAGAATTTCTACCAGTACTTCCTGCGCGCCAGCATCCATGCGCTCGAAGCTTCGATGCAGATGCTGCCGTCGGAAGATTTCGAGGCAGCGGTTGATGCAGCCGCAGACATGAGCGCGCGCGCGCATTGCCTCGGCGGCCGTTTCAGCGGCTTTCTCGCCGGCCTGCTCTGGTCGCATATGAAGCAGCTGCGCGGTGATACCCGCTGGATCAACGGCAGCCAGGCAGACCAGGTCGACCAGCTCGTCGATCTCGGCAAACGCGACGTGCTCTTCGTCTACGATTACCGCCGCTACCAGAACGACACCATTCGCTTCGCCCGGCAGGCGGCGGCACAGGGCGCACGCATCGTGCTGTTCACCGACCGGTGGATTTCGCCGATCGCCGATTTCGCCACCGTCACGCTGACGGCGCCGGTCGATACGGTCTCGCCCTATGACACGATGGTGCCGGCGATCGCCCAGACGGAGGCGCTGATCGCGGCGCTCACCGCCCGTCTCGCCACCCAATCGCGCGCCCGCATCGAGCGGATGGAGGAGCTGCGCCGCGGCTACGCCATCACTGAAGACGCTCTCAACCCGAACGTCGACGACGGCCGCTGACACGCTTGCCCGGCGAAAACCACAACCGAGGAGAATCCGAATGAGTGCCGTTACAGTCAAGGTCGGGGACGACATGCTGAGACGCGACAGCGATTACGAGCGCGGCCGCACCTCCGTGCTGTTCGTCGACATGCAGCGCATCTGGTGCGAACCCAATCTCGATCCGACCCATCCGCAGGACGCCGACAGCTACTACCACAAGCGGCTGCGCCAGACGGTGATCCCCAACCAGGTCCGCATCCTCGAAGCTGCCCGCAAGGCCGGCTGCGAAGTGCTGCACACCATCATCGAGAGCCTGACGCTCGACGGCCGCGACCGCTCGCTCGACCACAAGCTGTCCGACATGCATGTGCCGAAGGGCTCGCCCGAGGGCCAGGTCATTCCCGAGCTGGCGCCTGTAGACAACGAGATCGTGCTGCCGAAGACCTCGTCCGGCGTCTTCAACTCCACCAACATCGACTACATCCTGCGCAACCTCAACACCCGCTACCTGATCATCGCCGGCGTCATCACCGACCAGTGCGTCGACATGGCGGTGCGCGATGCTGCCGACCGCGGCTACCTCGTCACCGTCGTCAACGACGCCTGCGCGACCTACAGCCCCGAGCGCCACGAAGGCGCCCTTCGCGCCTACTCCGGCTACTGCTGGACCACCGATACCGACACCGTCGTCAACCGCCTTCAGGGCCTGCGTCAAGCCTGAGCCGCCGCCAAAGATCTTGAGACAAGAGGGGAATTCATGACCGAGAACAACAACGGCAAGGCTCATTCCGCGCTGACGGAACTCGCGACCTTCGTCACCACCGACATCGCCGGCATCACCCGCGGCCGCAGCTTCGCCGCCGCGCAGATCGACGACTATCTGCGCAAGGGTGTCGGCTGGGTGCCCGCCAATCTGGCGCTGACGCCGTTCGACCAGATCGCCGAGAACAATCCCTGGGGCTCTTCCGGCGACCTGCGGCTGATGGCCGACCCCGCCAGCAAGGCGCGCGTCACCTGCCTGCCCGACGTCACGCCGCTGCATTTCTATCATTCCGATATCACCGACCTCAAAGGCGACCCGTGGGAGTGCTGCGTGCGCAGTTTCCTCAAGCGCACGCTTGAAGAGTTCGAGCGCGAGGCCGGCCTGAAGGTCATCTCCGCCGTCGAGCAGGAGTTCCAGCTTCTCGGCGTCGACTGGCCCGACGCGCCGTCCTTCGGCCTGCGCGCCCAGCGCCGTGCCGAACCCTTCGGCCCGCTGTTGATGACGGCGCTGCAGGAGGCGGGCGCCGAGCCGGAAATGTTCCTGCCGGAATACGGCAAGGACCAGTTCGAGATCACCTGCCGACCGGCGGATGCGCTGACGGCGGCCGACCGTGGCGCGACGATCCGCGCCATCACCAAGGAAGTGGCCGCCCTCTTCGGCTGGAACGCCAGCTTCGCGCCGAAGACGAGCGCCAACGGGGTCGGCAACGGCGTACATCTGCATGTCAGCTTCACCGATCTCAGCGGCAACCCCGTCACCTTCGACGCGTCGCGCCCGGGTCGCCTGTCAAAAGTTGCCGGCTCTTTCGCGGCCGGTGTCATCCGCCACCTGCCGGCGCTGACCGCCTTCACCGCCCCGTCAGTGCTGTCCTATATGCGGCTCGTGCCGCATCACTGGAGCGCTGCCTATACCTGCCTTGGCGAGAAGAACCGCGAGGCGACGCTCCGGATCTGCCCGACGCTCGACCTGCCCGGCAGCAACCCGGCCAAACAGTTCAATATGGAGTACCGCGCCGCCGACGCCTGCGCGAGCCCGCATCTGTCGCTGGCCGTCCTGCTCAAGGCCGGACTCGAAGGCATCCGGGCCGGGCTCGAACAGCCGCCGCTGATCAACTCGGATCCTTCCAATTTTTCCGACGAGGACCAGAAGAAGCTCGGCATCCGCCGGCTGCCTTCCAGCCTGCCGGAAGCACTCGAAACGCTTGCTGAAGACACGGTGGTGACCGGCTGGTTCGCCAAGGACTTCCTCGATTGCTACGTCGCGATGAAGCGCAAGGAAATCGAGATCGTCGACGGCCTCTCGCCCGACGAACTCTGCGCCCGCTACGCGGCCGTCTACTGATACGGATAGGCTCCCATGACTTCGACAACGGCCATCAAGAGCCCCGACCGACACGGACGGCACGACCCGCGCCAGCCGCTTCTGGCGATCGACGAGCCGCCGCCCTATGCGGTGTTCAACCCGGACGGCAAGTCGCCGTTCCTGCTCTTGTGCGAGCATGCGTCCAACCGCATGCCGCGCGCACTCGGCGACATGGGCCTGCCCGAACACGAGCGCCGGCGCCATATCGCCTGGGACATCGGTGCGCTGGCGCTCGCCCAGCATTTGAGCCTCAGCCTCGACGCGCCGCTGTTCTTTACCAACTATTCCAGGCTGGTGATCGACTGTAATCGCCCGCTTTCAGCGCCGTCCTTCATTCCGGAAGTGAGCGAAACGACGGAGATCCCGGCAAACCGGGATCTGAGCGAGATGGAGCGAAAGCAGCGGGTGGACACGCTGTTCAAGCCCTTCGCCGATGCCGTTGCACGACGCCTCGACCTGCTAGAAGCGAAAGGCGAGCGGCCGTTCGTCGTCGGCGTACACAGCTTCACCCCCGTCTATTTCGGCAAGCCACGGCCGTGGCAGGCGGGCATTCTCTATCGCGACGCCGAGGCTTTCGCACAGTCTTTGATCCGGGACTTGAGCAGCGACGAGCAGCTGACGATCGGCGACAACGAGCCCTACAATATTCATCCGGACGAGGACTACACTGTGCCGGTGCATGCCGACGCGCGCAAGCTGCCGGGCGTGCTGATCGAAGTCAGGCATGACCTGATCGATACCGGTGTAGGCGTAAAGGCCTGGGGTGAACGACTGACCCGTTGTCTCCAGACGAGCCTCAAGGAGTGCCACCCGTGACCGAGGGCCTCTATGCGAGGGACGGACAAGCGATCGCCAACATGCAAAAACTGCGGTTCTTTCCGCTTGCCATCGCCGGCGGCTATGGTGCACGCCTCGTCGAGGACAACGGTCGTGAACTGATCGATCTTTCCGGCACGTGGGGGGCTGCCAGCCTTGGCTATGGCCATCCCGCACTGGTCGAGGCGGTATCGCGCGCCGTCGCCAACCCGGCGGGCGCGAGCGTGCTGTCCGCCGCCAATGCACCCGCGACCGCTCTTGCGGAAAAACTGCTCAGCCTTTTCCCTGGCATGGGACGCAACAAGGTCTGGTTCGGCCATTCCGGCTCGGACGCCAACGAAGCGGTCTTCCGGGCGGTTGCGAAGGCTACCGGCCGCAGCGGCGTCATCTCCTTTGTCGGCGCCTATCACGGCTGCACCATCGGTTCGATGGCCTTTTCCGGGCACAGCGTCCAGTCAGATGCGACCAAGGCGGAGGGCCTGATCCTGCTGCCCTACCCCGACCCCTACCGGCCCTTCCAGGGCGACGTCAGCGGCGAAGCGATCCTCGATCTCTTGAAACAGCAGTTCGCGACGACGGCGCCGCCGGAACGGATCGGCTGCGCCTTCATCGAGCCGATCCAGTCGGACGGCGGGCTGATCGTCCCGCCGAAGGGGTTCTTCAAAAAGTTCACCGATCTCTGCAGGCAACACGGCATTCTCGTCGTCTGCGACGAGGTCAAGGTCGGTCTCGGCCGCAGCGGCAAGATGCATTGCTTCGAGCACGAGGATTTCGTGCCCGATATCCTGACGATCGGCAAAGGGCTCGGCGGCGGCCTGCCGCTTTCGGCAGCGATCGGCCCGGCCGAGATTTTGGACTGCGCCACCGCCTTTGCGATGCAGACCCTGCACGGCAACCCGGTCTCGACGGCGGCCGGCCTCGCCGTGCTCGAAACCATCGAGCGAGAGGGTCTCGCCGAGGCCGCCCATCGAAAGGGCGAGCGCCTGCGCGAGGGCCTGCGGCAACTTTCCGGGCGCCACGCCCTGATCGGCGACGTGCGCGGACGCGGCCTTGCCTCGGGCGTGGAGCTGGTTGTCGACTGCGAAAGCCGCGCGCCAGCAGCAAAGGAAACCGCCAAGCTGATCTACCGCGCCTATGAGCTCGGCCTCGTCGTCTATTATGTCGGCATGAACTCAAACGTTCTGGAAATGACGCCGCCGCTGACCATATCGGACGCGGACATCGATCAGGCGCTCGACATTCTCGACCGCGCCTTCGGCGATGTCGCAGCCGGCCGGGTTTCCGACGCGGTGCTTGCCGACTTTGCCGGCTGGTAAAGGCTGCCCGCCGGCAAGACCGTTCCCTACCAACCCTCTTCCAGCACGCGCGTCAGCATGTCGGCGAAGAAGTCGGCGCTTTCCCGGCTGAGGCAGAGCGGCGGTTTGATCTTCAAGACGTTCAGATGGTCGCCGGTCGGCTGCATGATGACACCAAGTTGAAGAAGCCGATCGCAGATGGCAGCGGTCTCCTCCGTTGCCGGCTCCAGCGTTTCGCGATCGCGGACGAACTCGACGCCGAGATAGAGCCCCATGCCGTGCACGGCACCGACGAGCGGAAACCGCTGCTCCAGCGCTTCGAGCCTCGTCTTGAGGTAGCCGCCGACGACGCGCGCGTTTTCCTGCAGTTTTTCCTCTTCGATAAGGTCGAGCACCGTCTGCCCAACAACGGAGCTCACGGGACTGCCACCGGCTGACGAGAAGAAATAGCCTTCCTTCTCCAGCGCATCGGCAATCTCGCGCCGGGTGATGACGGCTCCGAGCGGATGGCCGTTGCCCATGCCCTTGGCGATGGTGATGATATCGGGCACCACGCCCTGCTCCTCAAAACCCCAGAAATAGTCGCCGAGCCTGCCGTAGCCGACCTGCACCTCGTCGGCGATGCAGACACCGCCGCGCTGCCGGACC
Source organism: Ensifer adhaerens (assembly GCF_001270265.1). Taxonomy (GTDB): domain Bacteria; phylum Pseudomonadota; class Alphaproteobacteria; order Rhizobiales; family Rhizobiaceae; genus Ensifer; species Ensifer adhaerens_B. Next base: position 31,181 of record NZ_LGAP01000009.1, on the reverse strand, counting down.
ATGGCATAGACTGCATCGAGATAGCCTTTCGGCAACGGGATGCCGCCGGCATTGCCATAGACCGGCTCGCAGATGAAGCCGGCAAGCCCTTGGCCCTCATCCTCCAGTTCGCGCAGCTTGGTGGCCACCGACCGCACATAATTGTCGGTCGTGTCGGAGCCGCGGAACGGGCCACGATAGGTGTTGGGCGCCACCACGGCATGCACCCAGTCCGGGCGGGTGCTGAGCGCCTGCGGGTTGTCGGCGATCGATGTCGAGACCGCGTCGCTCGCCACCGTCCAGCCGTGATAGGCCTCGAGCAGGCTGACGACGTTGCGCTGGCCGGAAAAAGCCCAGGCAAGCCGCAGGGCGAGATCGTTGGCTTCCGAGCCGCTGTTGACGAGGAAGACCGTATCGAGGTCATCAGGCGCCAGTGCGGCAAGCCGTTCGGAAAACTCGGCGACCGAGGCATAGTGGAAACGTGAATTGGTGTTGAGCAGCGACCATTGCCGGCCGACCGCGGCCGCCAGCCGCGGATGGCCGTGGCCAAGGATGGTGACGTTGTTGACCATGTCGAGATAGACCCTGCCCTCGACGTCGAACAGGTGTTCCTTCCAGCCGCGCTCGATCTGCGGCGGCGTGCGGTAGTAGTTCTTCTGCGGCCTGGCGAAATGCTGCTGGCGGCGATCAAGCAGCTCGGTCGAATGCGGCGTCTGTGCATCGCAGTCGAAACCGAGAATGCCTGATGGTGACGGGCAGAGCACGCGCCAGGCGTCCGCCTGATGGGCCGGGACAAACAGCGGCGGCATCAGCCCCGGTTCGCGGCAGAGCTGCACCCGCATCAGGCCGAGCCCGTGGCCGGCCTCGACCACCACGCCTATCGGCATGCCGGCGGCGACCGTCTCATCGGTATCTTCAGGCGGCTCGAGACCGGAGAGGTGGAGAACGCCCGCCCCGCCGTTCAGAGCCATCCGCTCGGCATGCCATTCGATCCGGCCGGCAAAGGGTGCCCTGACCATGGTCCCGGTCGGCAAGCAGAGATCGACATGCAGGGCAAAGGTTGGCGTAGGCACTGACGCCCGAAGTGCGCTCTCGGTCAGCCGATACTCGCCATAGCGGGTCGACGCCATCCCGATCGCATGCGCTGCCGTCTGCAGCAGCGAGGTCGGAAGGCCACCGTGCTGCCAGCGCTCCTCGGGAAGCAAGGGGCTGAGGATCGAAAGATCGATCTGGCGCACGCCGGCCGGCTCTATCTCGATGAGCAGTCCCTCGCCCACCACCGGCGTCGTCGCCTCCGGTGCAGCACCAACGGCGCGCAGGATCGCATGTTGCATCAGGGCCGGCGGCACGGAGACGGCAACGTCGAAGATCTCGCGTTCATGCGCGGCGTTACCCTGCACATAGGCGTTATCAGGGTCGATGGTGAGCTGCTGTTCGGAACTGGCGACCAGGACCGCAGCGCGCGCGACGATCAGCGGCCATAACGCCTTCAGTTCGCTTTCCTCAAGCGGGCAGACCGCGTGAAAGGCCCGGACGGCCGGCAGAATGAAGAGAGGATCGCCATCGGCATGGTGCAGCAGCGAGGCACAGGTTACCGCCAGTTCCGCGACGAGCCAGCCCTTCAGAATATCGCCGAAATCAATGACGCCATCCGGAATCGGCCGGCCGGCGGCATCCGGCTGACCGACGACATTGTCATCGGTCACGTCGTGGTGGATGGCCTGGATGCGCAGATCGGCGGTCAGCGGCTGCAGCCGGCGCATGGCCCCGACCATGGCCTCGGCAATTCGTTTCTTCAGGCCCTCGTCGGTCATGGCGGCAAGCAGGTGCAGTGCGACCGGGGCGGCGTGCCGCAGGTCCCATTGCAGTTCACGGTCAAGGCCCGGATGATCGAAATCACGAAGCGCGACCGCCAGCCGCCCGGCGATGTCGCCAAGCGCAGCCACGGTTTCGGCCGCCAGATACTTGCGCCGCGTCAACGGCACGCCATCGAGATAGGTGAGCAGACGAACGCGATAGGCCTCGCCACGCACCGTCACGTCGACGATGTCGTTGCCGTCGAGCGCCCGCACGACCTGCGACGCCCGCACCGAGCCGGCCTGACGGGCGAGATGCAGCAAGGCGGCGTTCTGGGCCTGCAGCTCCTGCAGGTCATAGGCCGCCTGGCAGATCTTCAGCACGAAACGGGCCTCGTCGGTGTCGATCCGGTAGTTGCGATCCTGCTGGCTTCCCAGTTCGGTCAAGGCGCCGGAGAGGCCGAAATGCTCCGAAAGAATGCGCGCCACGTCCTCAGGCGTCACATCGGGCCTTGGCAGCTGCGTGCGAAGCTTCAGCGCGTCTTCAACCATAGTGTTGCCTCCCTCACATCCGGCACCATGCCGACCTCCGAATCGACCGAGCGGGTCTCCCGGCTATTGCGACACACCTTCAAGGCGATAGCGCGTCCCAGGGTAGAGAAGGCGCGCCGTCGTCACATTGGCGGTGTCGGACCAGGTGCGACGCCGGATCATCAGGCAGGGCTCGTTGCGATCGATGCCGAGCAGCTTGCATTCCCATGGCTGCGGCGATACCGCCTCGACGATCTGTTCGGTGCGGGTGATCGGTGCGACCGCCGTCAGATAGGCGTTCGGCGTCATGTCGCGGAAATCCTGCTCCATATATTTCGGGCAGATGGCCGGGTTGACGAAGCGATCCTCAATCTGGATCGGCAGGCCGTTTTCCGAGTGAACCATGATCGAATGGAAAACCCGCGCACCGGTCACAAGCCCAAGCGCATAGCCAATTTCCGACGGCGCGACCTCTTCCTGCATCAGCGTCATGCGCGAGGTGTGCGCATGGCCGCGCTCGCGGATTTCGTCGGCGATATTGCGCACTTCAAGCAGCGCCGTGCTGCCCTTGTGTGCAGCGACGAACGACCCGACCCCCTGGACGCGGGTAATAGCACCCTCGGTTGCCAACTCGCGCAGCGCCCGGTTGGCAGTCATGCGGCTGACGCCGAGATCGGCGACGATCTCGTTTTCGGAAGGGATGCGGTGATGTGCCGGCCATTCCCCGCTGTCGATGCGGGTGCGGATGAACTGCTTCACCGCCTCGTAGCGTGGCACCGGTCCGTCCTCGAATGCGGCCATGTCGTTCCTTCGCCTGAGTGCCGTCATCGGCTTTTGCCCCGTCTTTTCGGATGCCGAACAAATCATGCGTATCCGGCAATGATTCTTTTCGTTCATTTCGCGCTTGCGCGCCACCGTAAAATATCTATAGTTCCATATACAACTACGTACAGGAAAATCGCAACATGGCAACTTTTCCCGTCAACCGGCTCTTCGCCGACTATGCGCTTCTGCCGACCGGCTGGGCGCAGAATGTCGCCATTGCGCTCGACGCGTCCGGCGGCATCGTCTCCATCGAGACCGATCAGACGATCGCCGATGGCGACGAGCGCGTTGCCGGACCGCTCATTCCAGCCATCACCAACCTGCATTCCCATGCCTTCCAGCGCGCCATGGCGGGGCTTGCCGAAGTCGCCGGCAGCGGCAACGACAGCTTCTGGACCTGGCGGGAAGAAATGTACCGCACCGTCGGCCTGGTGAACCCCGACGACGTCGAGGCGATCGCCGCCAAGCTCTATATGGAGATGCTGAAGGGCGGCTTCGGCCATGTTGCCGAATTCCATTACCTGCATCACACGGCCGACGGCACGCCCTATTCCGACCCGGCCGAAATGTCGCTGCGCATTCTCGCTGCCGCGCAGTCGACCGGTATCGGCCTCGCGCATCTGCCGGTTTTCTACGCCCACGCCAATTTCGGCGGCGTCGCCCCGAATGCCGGCCAGCGCCCCTTCCTGCATGATCCCGATCAGTTCCTCGCGCTGCTGGAGCGACTGGCGCCGATCTGCGGCGACAATGGCCAGACACTCGGCTACGCCATCCATTCGCTGCGCGCCGCGACGCCGGAGGAGATGCGCACGATCCTCGAACGCGCGCCCGTCGACGGGCCAATCCACATTCACGTCGCTGAGCAGACCAAGGAAGTCGAGGACAGCCTCGCCTGGAGCGGTCGTCGCCCGGTTCAGTGGTTGCTCGACGAAATGCCCGTCGACGAGCGCTGGTGCTTGATCCACGCCACCCATCTGACCGACGAGGAGAGACAGCGCCTGGCACGATCCGGCGCGGTTGCCGGCCTCTGCCCGGCAACGGAAGCCAATCTCGGTGACGGCATTTTTCCGGCGGTCGATTACATGGCCGAAGGCGGACGCCTCGGCATCGGCACCGACAGCCATGTGGCAACCAGCGTTGCCGAAGAACTGCGGCTGCTCGAATATGGCCAGCGCCTGCGTGATCGCCGTCGCAACCGGCTTGCCGGCCCGGGCGCCTCGGTCGGCCACACTATTTTCGATGCGGCACTCAAGGGCGGCGCCCAGGCGGTCGGCCACAAGACCGCCGGCATCGCGGTCGGCGCGCGCGCCGATTTCGTCGTGCTCGACGGCTCCAATCCGTACATCGCCGCCGCAAGCGGCAATCAGATTCTCGACCGCTGGCTGTTTGCACTCGGTGGCGAGACCGTCCGCGACGTCATGGTCGCCGGACAGTGGAAGATCCGCAACGGACGCCACGACCGGGAGGAAGACATCGACCGCGCCTTCGCGCGGGTGCTTATGAAACTGAAGTAGCAATCGCAGCGAATATCAAAAAAGGGGAATACGCATGTCGATCAGCAAACTGAAACTCACCCTCGCCGCCACCGGCCTCGTGCTTGGCGCTTCAGCCGGCAACGCCAGCGCCTCCTATTGCGGCGACGGCAAGACCGTCACCTTCGCCGGCATCGACTGGGAAAGCGGCGCCTTCATCACCGAAGTGATGAAAACCATTCTCTCCAAGGGCTACGACTGCCAGGTGGATTCGATCCCCGGCAATTCGGTGACGCTCGAACAGGCGACCGCCAACAACGACGTGCAGATCTTCGCCGAGGAATGGCTCGGCCGCTCCGACATCTGGAACAAGGCCGTCGAGGAAAAGAAGGTCGTCGCCGTCGGCAAGACCTTCGTCGGCGCCAGCGAAGGCTGGTTCGTGCCGGAATACGTCATCAAGGGCGACGCCAGCCGCAACATCGAGGCGAAGGCCCCGGATCTGAAGAGCGTCTCGCAGCTTTCCGACGCCAAGATCGTCGAGATCTTCGCCGATCCGGAGGAGCCGTCCAAGGGCCGCTTCCTCAATTGCCCCTCCGGCTGGACCTGCGAGGGCGTCAGCACTGCCAAGCTCGATGCCTACAAACTCGGCGAGACCTATGTGAACTTCCGCCCCGGCACCGGCACCGCGCTCGATTCCGCCATCACCTCGGCCTACCTGCAGGGCGAGCCGATCCTGTTCTACTACTGGTCGCCGACGGCGATCATGGGCAAGTTCAAGCTCGTGCAGCTTGAAGAGCCGGCCTACAACGAAGCCTGCTGGAAGGAGCTTTCGAGCGCCACCGGCAAGCGCGACCAGGGCTGCGCCTTCCCGTCCGTAGACGTCTCCTACGGCGTCAACAGCACCTTCGCCCAGGAAGCCCCCGAAATCATCGCCATCCTGGAAAAGGCGACCTTCCCGCTCGAAGACGTCAACGGCAGCCTGGCCTACATGACCGACAACAAGGTCGATGCCGTGGCGGCAGCGGCCGAGTTCCTGCAGACCAAGGGCGACGTCTGGGGCAAGTGGGTCTCCGACGAGGCCCGCGGCAAGATCGAAGCCAGCCTGAAGTAAAGTCCGTTCGGTCGGCCGACGCGGCTCTGATGCGCCTCGCCTCTGTCTGAGACAGGGCGGTCCTATCGGATCCGCGCCGGCCCCGACCTTCGACACCCCGAGGCAAGCGCCATCGGCCGCAGAATTGCGCCCGTCCATGGCCCGAGCAAGGAACGACATCCGATGTTTCCGGATTCCCTCAATCTCTCCATCCGCGCGCCGGTGAACGAGTTCATCCAGACGCTGGTCAGCAGCTATGGCTGGGTCTTCAAGGCGATCAGCGCGGTGATCCTGAAAGCCGTTCTCTTCATCGAATGGATCCTGCGCGGCCTGCCCTGGTGGGTCGTCATCCTCGCCTTCATGGCGCTCGCCTGGCAGAGTTCCAAGCGCTGGACGCTGACGGTCGCCGTCGGCGCGCTCCTGTTCTTCGTCGGGGTGCTCGGTCTCTGGGACCTCACCATGCAGACGCTGGCACTGATGCTGATGGCGACGCTGGTGTCGGTTGCCATCGGCGTGCCCATGGGCATTCTCGTCGCCAAGAGCCGGCTGGTGCGCAACATCACGCTGCCGGTGCTCGACGTGATGCAGACCATGCCGAGCTTCGTCTATCTGATCCCGGCGCTCATGCTCTTCGGCCTCGGCAAGGTTCCGGCGATCCTTGCGACCATCATCTATGCCGTGCCGCCGCTGATCCGCCTCACTGATCTTGGCATCCGCCAGGTCGATCACGAAGTCGTCGAAGCGGCAACCGCCTTCGGCGGCAGCCCCAACCAGATCCTCTTCGGCGTCGAACTGCCGCTCGCGACCCCGACGATCATGGCCGGTCTCAACCAGACGATCATGATGGCGCTGTCGATGGTGGTCGTCGCCTCGATGATCGGCGCGCGCGGCCTCGGCGAGCAGGTGCTGAACGGCATCCAGACGCTCGACGTCGGCAAGGGCCTGGAAGCCGGCATCGGCATCGTCATTCTGGCAATCGTACTCGACCGCATCACGCAAGGTTTCGGCAAGAGCCGGACGGAGGATCCCCGCAATGGCTGATATCGAGATCCGCAACGTCTACAAGATCTTCGGCCAAGACGCCAAGGCCGCGCTCGCCATGGCCAAGGACGGCCTCGATAAATCGGAGATCCTTGCCCGCTCCGGCTGCAGCGTCGGCCTCAACGACGTCAGCCTGACGATCGGCGCCGGCAAGATCTTCGTCATCATGGGCCTGTCCGGTTCGGGCAAGTCGACGCTGGTGCGCCACATCAACCGGCTGATCGAACCGACCAGCGGCCAAGTGGTCTTCGACGGCAGCAACATCCTCGACCTCGACGCCAAGGCGCTTCGCACCTTCCGCATGCACCGCGTCAGCATGGTGTTCCAGAGCTTCGCGCTGATGCCGCATCGCACCGTGTTGCAGAATGTCGTCTACGGCCAGCGCGTGCGGGGCCTCTCCAAGGCAGACAGCCGCGACATTGGCATGAAGTGGATCGAGACCGTCGGTCTTTCCGGCTACGACGCCAAGTTCCCGCATCAGCTGTCGGGCGGCATGAAGCAGCGCGTCGGGCTTGCCCGGGCGCTTGCCGCCGATACCGATGTCATCCTGATGGACGAAGCCTTCTCGGCGCTCGATCCGCTGATCCGCGCCGACATGCAGGACCAGCTGCTGCAGCTGCAGCAGAACCTGTCGAAGACCATCGTCTTCATCACCCATGACCTCGACGAGGCTTTGCGCATCGGTTCGGAAATCGCCATCCTCAAGGACGGCCAGGTGGTGCAGGTCGGAACGCCGGACGATATTCTCGACAAGCCCGCCAACGACTATGTCGCCCGGTTCGTCCAACGTCGCCAGGGAAGGCCGGAAGCGCATGACTGAAACCATCACCCTTGATGGACCGGCAGACTGGGCGGAAATCGCCGCGGTCGCAACCGGCGCACACCTGACGCTTTCCGAAGCCGCCCGTACGCGCATCGTCAATGCCCGTGCCGTGGTCGAGGCGCTGGTCGATCGCGGCATTCGCGGCTACGGCATCAACACCGGCGTCGGCGCGCTTTGCGATGTCATCATCGACAGGGAAAACCAGGAGGCGCTGTCGCGCAACATCATCCTCAGCCATGCCTGCGGCGTCGGCGAGCCGCTCGGGCGGGCTGAGGCACGGGCGGTAATGGCCGCCCAGATCGCCAACTTTGCCCATGGCTACTCCGGCGTTCGCATCGAGACGGTCGAGGCGCTCACGGCGCTGCTCAATGCCGGTCTCATCCCCAACATCCCGTCGCGTGGTTCGGTCGGCTATCTCACCCATGCCGCTTCGATCGGCCTCGTGCTGATCGGCCATGGCCAGGTAAACGACGGCAAGCAAACCTTGAGCGGCGCCGAGGCGCTGCGCCGGCTTGGCCTCCAGCCCCTGCGCCTGCAGGCCAAGGAGGGCTTGAGCCTCGTCAACGGCACGCCTTGCGCCACCGGCTTGGCAGCCCTGGCGCTGTCGCGCGCAAAAAAACTCTTCGCCTGGGCGGATGCGGCAGCGGCGCTGACCTATGAAAATCTCGGCAGCCAGGCCAATGCCTTTGCCGCCGGGCCGCTGGCGCTGCGCCAATCTGCGGGACTGCAGGCGGTCGGCGAGACGCTGCGCGATTTTCTCGCGGATAGCCCGATGCTGGCGGCAAGCGCGGGCACGCGCACCCAGGATCCCTTGAGCCTGCGCGCCGTGCCGCATGTGCACGGCGCGGCGCGCGACGCCTTCGACCATGTCGCGGAAGTGGTGAACCGGGAACTGGCAAGCCTCACCGACAACCCGGCCGTATCCGGCACCCCGGAAGCGCCGGAGGTGCACTCGCAGGCCCATGCGGTTGGAGCAGCGCTCGGCCTTGCCATGGACAGCCTGGCGGTCGCCGTCGCCGAAGTTGCGGCCATATCGGAGCGTCGCATCGACCGGCTGGTGAACCCGCTCGTCAGCGGCCTGCCCGCCTTTCTCGCCGGCGACAGCGGCGTCTCCTCCGGCTACATGATCGCCCAGTACACGGCCGCCGCCCTTGCCGCGGAAAACCGCCGGCTGGCAGCACCCGCAAGCCTCGATGGCGGCATCACCTCGGCGCTGCAGGAGGATATCCTGACGCACGCCACGCCCGCCGCCTGGAAGGCGCTCGCCATCGTCGACAACCTCGAACGCATCCTCGCGATCGAACTGCTCGCCGCCGCACAGGCCTATGACCTGCAGCCGCGCGCCACCGCCAAGGCGAAACGCACAGAGGCGCTCTACCAACGCATCCGCGCCGCCATTCCCATCTATGCCGACGACCGGCCGATGAACGAGGATTTCGACCGGATGCGCCTCGTCATTCAGGAAAGCACGCCATGAAGCTCCTGCCTGCCTCCGGCCACAAGCGCATGCCCTGGAAAAACGGCGGTGGCGAAACCATCGAGATATCAGTCTTTCCGGAGAGTGCGTCCCTCTCGGAATTTGACTGGCGGGTGAGCATGGCGACCGTCGCAAGCGACGGCCCATTCTCCGCCTTTCCCGGCATCGACCGCACGCTGTCGATCCTCGAAGGCAACGGCATGACGCTTCTGATCGACGGGCGCGATCCGGCCCGATTGACTGAGGTGGATGCACCCCTCGCCTTTCCCGCCGACGTCGCCACATCGGCGAGCCTGATCGACGGTACGATCGTCGACCTCAACGTCATGACGCGCAGAGGCAAGCTCACGCATCACGTGCGCAGGCTCGCGATCGAGGGCGAAGATTCGCTCGTGAGCGAGGCAGCCACCGCCGTGCTCTTTTGCCATCGCGGCGCAGTGACGCTGGATGCCAACGGTCAGACGATGGTGCTTTCGGCCGGCGACGCCTTGATGCTCTCCGGGCCGCTTACCGCCACGTTAAAGGCACCCGCACGGTGCAAGTTGTTTTTCATCGAGATCGACACGGCGCAGGGCGTCTGACACCGGGAACACCGCCAGCGGTTGGCGCCCGGATTACGCCCGGCGCAGGTGCAGCAGCGGATAGGGCCTGCCGTCATCGTCGACCGGCGAGCGACCGGTGGTTTCAAACCCCATGCGGGCGTAGAAACCGGCGCCGGAAAGATTCTGCTCGTTGACATCAACCGTCAGCACCGGATGCAGCTTGGCCGCATGCTCGACCAGCGCGCGCCCGACGCCGGCACCACGCGCATCGGCATGGACGAACAGGCTGTCGATCTGCGCCTCGGTCATGCCCATGAACCCAAGGGCGACATCGTCGGCATCGGCAGCAATCCACAGCTCCGCCTGCGGCAGGTACTGGGTGGCGACCATCTCTTCGATGGCGGCGAAATTCTCACCTAAGAGAAAGCGATGAGTCGCAACGACGGCGCTGCGCCAGATATCGAGCGTGCGCGAAAAATCGGACGGACGGGAAGAACGAATGGAAATCGTCATCTGAGAAATCACTATAGAAATGGCCGTTCGCTTTCGTGAACCACCGACGAGGGCAAGGCTTCTGGCGAGTGTCACCGGCGCAAACAGCAATGGAAGACAATGGCGCCATCGCGGAACGCGTGCGCAAGGGCTCGCGACAATAGCCACGAAAGCGAATTCTTCAAGCTGCTGCCGCTCTTGCCTTCAACAAACGGCCGCGCCAACCCCGTTCCCGTCTCACGCCACTGCGATCTCCATGTGCCGATCGGGCGATGGCCTTGCCGACATGCAGACGGGATCAGCGACGGCATTCTCCGTTCAGAAATCAGTAACCATACGGCGTGTTACCCGGGGAACAGCGCATTCGACGCCACACGATAGTCTCCATGCCACGGTTTGACAGTCTCTCATCAACAAACGTAAGGCTTGGAGGATACGGACATGATCAAGACCGGTTTCGGCGTTTCCATCACCGTGCTGGCCTTCTCGGTCGCAGTGATCGCCTTCATGCATGTTGCCCTGTCCCAATACCGCACGGATATCAGCGCGCCCGACTACAGCGTGATCACCTCGTCGATCCACGAATAGCTGCAACCACGGGCGCCAGCACGGCGACCATCACCCTTCGCCGCCTGAGCGCCGGCGGCACCAGCAGCATCTCCTCTCCGCCATCCGACATGGCACCCTGTCGCCAACACCAACGCTCGAACGATCGGCTGGCGAGACGCGGGCGAAGCTCAGCCCATCCCTCCCTTTGCCTCAACAAAGGCTTCCCCTGGCAAAACTTTGCTGCTTGGATGGAACGCACCGGCCGCCTCATGGCCGATGCCCACCCACTGCCAGAAAGTTTCCGATGTCGAGCGACCACTCCCACCTCTGGCCCGGCGTTCCGCTTGCTCTGGGCTCGGCTGTTCTCTTCGGCGCCTCGACGCCGCTTTCGAAGCTTCTGCTTGGCTCCGTCGATCCCTGGCTATTGGCGGGCATGCTTTATCTCGGCGCCGGGCTTGGTCTCGCGATCGTCCACCGCGCCCGCGCCTGGGTGGGGCTTGATGGCGTCGAAGCGCCGCTGGCGCGCGCCGATATTCCCTGGTTGATCACCGTCATCCTGTTCGGTGGCGTACTCGGCCCGCTGCTCCTGATGTTCGGCCTATCCCAGACCACGGCCGCCTCGGGGTCGTTGCTCCTGAACCTGGAAGGATTGGCGACGATGGCCATCGCCTGGCTGGTGTTTCGCGAGAATGTCGATCGCCGCCTGCTCTCGGGTGCCGCGGCAATTTTCTGCGGCGCGGTTCTCCTGTCGTGGAATGGTGCGGGCCTGAGCCTCGATCGCGGCAGCCTGCTGATCGCGGCCGCCTGCCTTGCCTGGGGCATCGACAACAATCTGACGCGCAAGCTTTCATCCGCCGATCCCGTCCAGATCGCCATGATCAAGGGCCTGGCCGCCGGCGCCACAAACCTTGTGCTTGCCCTGGCGCTCGGCGCGTCGCTGCCGTCCGCCGGCCTCACCGCCAGCGCCGCCCTCGTCGGCTTCCTCGGCGTCGGCATCAGCCTCGTTTTGTTCATGCTCGGCCTCCGCCACCTCGGCACGGCGCGAACGGGCGCCTATTTCTCGCTCGCCCCGTTCATCGGCGCGCTTCTTTCGATCGCCCTCTTCCGCGACGCCATCACCCTACAGTTCCTCTCAGCCGGCCTGCTGATGGCCTTCGGCCTGTGGATGCACCTGGCAGAGCGCCACGACCACGAACATGCCCACGAAGCGCTCGAACACGAACACGCCCACATCCACGACGAACACCACACCCACAGCCACGACGGCCCGATTACCGAGCCGCATTCCCACTGGCACCGGCACGAACCGATGCGGCATAAGCACCCGCACTATCCGGACCTGCATCATCGGCATAGTCATGGGTGAGCAAAAATTGGTCGACGGCGTTATCCGCAGTTCACAGTACGCTGAAATTCCAGATCACCAACCGCCGCGAGCTCGAACGCGCGAAGGCTTGCGACCCTGACGGACCTGCCTTCCTCGATCGCTACGACCGGCCGGGGACACTGTTCTACCTCGACCCGCCCTATTTTGGGAGCGAGGATGACCATGGAAAAGCCCTCTTCGGCCGAGACCAGTTCGCAGCTTTGGCGGAACGGTTGAGGCGTCTTCGAGGGCGCTTCATTCTCTCGATAAATGACGTACCGGAGATCCGCAAAACTTTCGCCGGCTTTGCGCTGCATGAGGCAGAGCTGACCTATTCGGTGAGCGCCGGGAGGGGCACGCCGGCACATGAACTGATCATTGTAGGGTGAGAATAATGGCTGGCGCCGGCCGGGTCGGCGCCAGCAAGAGGGCTTTAGGGCGGGAAACTCAGGCTGTAGCCGGATCCTAGGTTGCACGTTACCCCAACACCGCTGATAGTAGCTGCGCTGGGGCAACGGGCCAATTCGATGGGCGAGACAACAGATCACCGTGGAGAGTTTGTGCTGCCCAAGAGGGTCTGGCTGCTCTTCCTTTTGACCCTCCTTATTGGTCCTTTGGTTGGATACTCTTGTAGCTACTTCTTTGCCGCGGCGGCAAATTTTGGCTTCGATGTTTCCCTCTTTGTACAAGGGGCAATCTTCGCTCACGCTCTGGGTTTAGTACCCGCGATTATGTCTGTGTTGCTGGTCTGGTGCGTGGTGATCAGTTCACAGAGGTGGTCCGTGCGGCTACCCCTTGCAGTACTCTCTGGCTTTCTTGCAACGGCGCTTTACGCGATGATGCTAGGGTCTACGTTGCAAGACGATATCACGTTCATTTTGCTTGCCGGGGCGATTGGTGCTGTGGCGCAGATCACATGCATCGTTCTCTGGAGGCGCCTTGGTGGTGGATGACCGAGCCCTCTCAGCCCGCTTAGGTAGACCCTTATGATCGAGGTTTGCTCACAAAGCCTCCCCGGCTTGGACAGCGACCAACGGATCCACGTCGCCATGCGCGTTGTCGGCGGGCCACAGATCGTCATCGAGGACCAACTGCTTATGTGCCTGGCGGTAATGACCGAGGTGCTCGGCATCTCGACTGAGGAGGCTTACTGCCTATTGTTGGATGCCGTGATTTTATATGACTGCGGAGTGGAGAGGCACTGGCCTTATGAGCTACAAATTATCGCTCTATGAGAGGTGACATTTAACAGCCTTGGCGGAATTTCAGTTTTTCCGGTTTTGGGTGTCAAAATTCCGGAAAATCGCGGCGAGCTACAGGGGCTATCGCTCAAGCCTGATCCAATAGGAGCTGTCGGTGGTAACGTTGGTAGCGGAGGAGGGATTCGAACCCCCGACACAAGGATTATGATTCCTCTGCTCTAACCTACTGAGCTACTCCGCCGGGTACCGCGTCAAGGCTTCGAAGGCGAAGCCGTCTTGACTGGACGGGCGGCTTATAAGGCCCGGTTCAGCCAAGTGTCAAGCCAAGTCGCGGGGAAAATGTGAAGTTTTCCCGCGCGATCGGAAATGTCTGCCTCAAGCCGCCGCAGGCGCCGCCAGAAGCACCTTCAATGCGGCCTCCGCACCGGCCTCGCGCTCGGATTTGCGGATGAAGCCGCCGCCGTAGACGCGGGCGTCTTCGCCGACGCCGGAATAGAGCGCGCAGGCCTGGCCCGGCGCGATGCCGGCCTCGCCCTCGGCAAGCTCGACATAAAGGCCCTCGGCGTCGCGCTTCAGGATGGCGGGCGCCGGCTGGCGGGTGGAGCGGACCTTGGCGAAACAGTCGAAGCCCGTCGTTGCCACCTCTTCGAGATCTTCGTCGCCCAGCCAGTTGACGTCGCGCAGATAAACGCGGCGCGTTTCCAGCGCTTCCTTCGGGCCGACAATGACGCGGCGCGAGCGGGCGTCAAGATAGACGACGTAGAGCGGCTCGCCGGTGGCGATGCCGATGCCGCGGCGCTGGCCGATCGTGTAGTGCAAAATGCCATCATGGCTGCCGAGCACGCGGCCGTCGAGATGCACGATCTCGCCGGCAAGCGCCGCATTCGGCTTCAGCTTCGAAACGATGTCGCTGTACTTGCCCTGCGGCACGAAGCAGATGTCCTGGCTGTCGGCCTTCTGGGCGACGACAAGGCCCATCTCTTCGGCCAGCACCCGCGTCTCGGCCTTGGACAGGTGGCCGAGCGGGAAGCGCAGATAGTCGATCTGCTCCTGCGTGGTGGCAAAGAGAAAGTAGCTCTGGTCGCGATCGGCATCCGTCGGGCGATAGAGCGCCCGCTGGCCGGCATAGCGCGGGTTCGGGCTCGGGCGCGAACGGATGTAGTGGCCGGTCGCCAGCGCATCGGCACCGAGTTCCTTGGCGGTCGCAAGTAGATCGGCGAACTTGACCGTCTGGTTGCAGGCAACGCAGGGGATCGGCGTTTCGCCGGCGACATAGCTTTCGGCAAACGGATTGATCACCGTTTCGCGGAAGCGCGCTTCGTAATCGAGCACATAGTGCGGAACGCCGAGCGTTTCGCAGACGCGGCGGGCATCGTCGATGTCCTGGCCGGCGCAGCAGGAGCCGGCACGGTGCACGGCAGCGCCATGATCGTAGAGTTGCAGCGTGATACCGAGAACGTCGTAACCCTCGCGTTTGAGCAGGCCGGCGACGACGGAACTATCGACACCGCCGGACATGGCGACGACGACACGCGTATCTTCGGGCTTGCGGTCAAAATCGAGACTATTCACGGGATCCAATCCGGCCTTCGGGCGGCGTCAATAGCACCTGCCCCTGTTTCACGCTTCATGCGATGCAATGCCGGGCAGTAGCACACGGCACGCTCTCGGCTTCTACAGCGCCGCGCGTCTTAATCCGTCGCGCAAGGGTCGCTGTAGCACTACATTTTCCTAAACATCCTCCGCTTTCTGCAGTTCCGCTTGAAAGCGGGATGCTCTGGTCGCCGACATATAGAAACTTGTCCGCCCCGCGGCAAGGGCGGCGCTCGGCGCCAGGCCGGTCAAAGCAGATCCGTTTCAGATCAGTTTCAGCCGCATGGCGCGGGCGATCGCCTGCATGCGGTTGACGGCGTCGAGCTTGCGGGTCGCGCTCTTGAAATAGCTGCTGACCGTATAGGTGGAGATGCCGAGGATGATGGCGATCTCGTCGCTGCTCTTGCCGGCGGCCGCCCAGCGCAGGCACTCGATCTCGCGGCTCGACAGCTTTTCGCGCGCCGAGCTGCCGGTATCGAAGGTGCGCTCGAGGCATTCGAACAGCTGAACGAGGGAGAGATAAAGCGTCGCCTGCTCGACACCGACGGGCGCCTCGCGCCGGCCGGAGAGCATGGCGACGAACGGATCGCCGCTGCTGGTATGCAACTGGACGGCGAAATGGCGAGCCATCTCCGGATGCGCCAGCAGGCGATGCACCATCGCCTCATCGACCGGCTTGCCGGCCACGTCGAGCAGCTCGGCGCCACCGGTTACCGGCAGCTTGGTCGCGCGCAGGCGCTCGACCAGCACGCTCGACTGAAAGGTCTCGCAGGCGTCGTACTGGCGCACCAGCTCTGAAGGCCAGTTGCTGAGCACCAGCCGTTCGGAAAACCTCTGCTGCTCGGCCAGCGGCAGGCGCGCAATCATGAAATGGCCGAAGCCGTAACGCGCGATCAGCCGCCGCAGCAAATGCAGAAGTTCGTACTCCGTGCGGACGGCAGCCGTATCGATTTCGGAAAACATGTCCGCCGTCTCAGCCTCGCGCAGCAAGGCTGGTTCATTCGATTCCTTCATCTCTGATCACCACATCACCAGTGCCAACGCACCTGGTCGAGAGAATACAAACGGCCCCGAAAATCATCCGGCGCATGAACTTCACCCGGCAGCCAGAATACAGCCACCCTCGCCGGCATGCTCGCGAAAGCAACGCGACCGGTTGTGAAAATATGACGATGCACCAAGAATGAATCGGGAGCGCACAAACGTCGCTCATCCTTTATTTCGGCGCCTCGTTACCAAGAATTTTAGTTAAAGTGAAATGTGGTAATTGCATGGCTCCCATGTAAATTCCGCGATAATCCAGAGCTTTCCGGGCAATAGGGCGGCTATTGTCGAGTGCGACAGGCGTCGCGATCGCCGGCGAGACGTTGCGGAAATGATCGAGGGAGTGTGCGGAAGTATTTAAAATTATGAGCAAATCGTTACTGACGGCTTAGGCAAATGTTAAATGTGGCGGGCTAAGGTCAGCCTCATATGGTCTTGAGTTTGTGTAGAGAGTCCCATGACCGAAATGATGCGACCACGTGTAAAATATGTCATCGGCCCCGATGGCAGTCCTCTGACGATTGCGGATCTGCCGCCGGCGAATACCCGGCGCTGGGTTATCCGCAGGAAGGCTGAGGTGGTTGCCGCTGTCCGCGGTGGCCTTTTGAGCCTTGAGGAAGCGTGCGAACGCTATACCCTCACTGTCGAGGAATTCCTTTCCTGGCAGTCCTCCATCAACGATCACGGTCTGGCCGGCCTGCGCACGACACGCATCCAGCAATATCGCCACTAAAAGCCCACCACAGGGCCATAGGTTGAACGGCGGCTCCGGGTTTCCGGTGGCCGCCGCCTTCGTTTTCGCGCCAAGCATGCCACGTCAGCGGGCTTCACCTGATGCGCATTGCTCCCTCGTTGCTGTGCCGGCTTCCCACAAGCGGCATTTCGGCGACAGTGCGTTTCCTCTCCATATCAGCCAAACCGGTTTCGAACGTTGCAGCCATGCGATAGCATCGTCGGCAACACGCAAACGTTGAATGTGAAGGGACGCCGCCATGGATATCGTGCATGAAGAAATTGGATCGCACGGCCGCTACTCGACATCAGTCGAGGGACATACCGGTGAGATGACCTATTCCCGGTCATCGCCGAAACTGATCATCGTCGATCACACCCTGGTTCCCGACGCGCTGCGCGGCAAGGGCGTCGGCCAGGCGCTGGCAAAACATGCGATCGACGAAGCGCGCAAAGGCGGCTGGAAGATCATCCCGCTCTGCCCGTTCATGCGCGCGCAGACGCTGCGCCATCCCGATTGGCAGGATGTCATCCAGGCCTGAGACCGCTGCCTTCGCTTTCAGCGAATGTCAAAATGGGAAAACCCGCCCGACAGCTTGCCGTCGGGCGGGTTTTTCATGCTTGAGATAATCGTGCCGGATCGGGCCACGCCATCGGCATCGCCCGACAAAGAATGAAAATCATCTGCCTCGAAACGACCTACAGGCTTATGCCCGCAGACGCGTCGTCGTGTCCCGTTCCTCGAGCGCCGCCGCCTTCGCATATTCGGCCTGCACTTCTTCGAGCGCGAGTTCGGCAGCGTCCTGCTGCGCCTTCAGCTCACGAATGGAGACCTGAAGATTGTCGGCTCTTTGACGAGCAGCCTTGGCGAAAGTGGGATAGGCAAAATGCGAGGGATCGGAAATGCCCGACTTCTTTTCCTCGAAAACAATCTGATTTTCCAGATCCTTGGTCATCCGTTCGAACTCAGCCATCATCATCTGAAGCTGGCTCAGCTGACGCTGCTTCTCCCTGACCTGAAATTCCTTCAGGCGGACAAGGCTCTCACGTGCTTTCATACGCAATACTCCCGTGGATACCGAGACCCCGGTTACTGATTTGGCCCGTCGAGCCTGCCCAGCAGGCAGAAAACGAAAAATCGACAGCGATATTAACAAAAGCCTACCGCTGGTAACCTTTCGTTTACGGGCATCGTTAATCATAGGGGTGATGATTTAAGGCTCCGTAAATACTGAGGCACGAAATATGACGGCCCCGGCATTAACGAGTCAGAAGAGTCAGATAGCGGCATTTCCTCATGTTTCGCATGAAAAGTGCCATTTTGGATTCACGTTTGAAATCAGGGAACTGCTAAAAATATTTAACAATCTCGATACACCTTGCCAGAGTGAATCAGAATTTGTTAACCATTTAATGGCAGCCTCCAAATCAGGCAACGACTGGATCCGTATCGCGTAAGGGGGCCACGATGACCTTGGGCGGCGGAAAAGGGGAAGAATATGCGGGTTCTACTAATTGAAGACGATAGCGCAACGGCTCAAAGCATTGAGCTGATGCTCAAGTCCGAGAGTTTCAACGTTTACACCACCGATCTCGGTGAGGAAGGCGTCGATCTCGGCAAGCTCTATGACTACGACATCATCCTTCTCGACCTCAACCTTCCGGACATGTCCGGTTACGAGGTCTTGAGAACCCTGCGTCTTTCCAAGGTGAAGACGCCGATCCTCATTCTCTCCGGCATGGCCGGAATTGAAGACAAGGTTCGCGGTCTCGGCTTCGGCGCCGACGACTACATGACCAAGCCGTTCCACAAGGACGAGCTGGTGGCGCGCATCCATGCGATCGTCCGCCGTTCCAAAGGTCATGCCCAGTCGGTCATCTCGACCGGCGAACTGATCGTCAATCTCGATGCCAAGACGGTGGAAGTCGGCGGACAGCGCGTCCACCTCACCGGCAAGGAATACCAGATGCTCGAGCTGCTCTCGCTGCGCAAGGGCACGACGCTCACCAAGGAAATGTTCCTCAACCACCTCTACGGCGGTATGGACGAGCCGGAACTCAAGATCATCGACGTCTTCATCTGCAAGCTGCGCAAGAAGCTTGCCAATGCCGCCGGTGGCGCCAACTACATCGAAACTGTCTGGGGCCGCGGCTACGTTCTGCGCGAGCCGGATGGTGCCGAATACGCCGAAACTGCCTGATTTCAGGCTCTTTTCCGGGCGCGGCGTGGACCCGCATATCCAGGCATGACGCCAACGGACACTTTTTGAACGAACCCGCCCTTCGAGGCGGGTTTTTTCGTTGCGGCTTTGGCTCCTCGCTTGCCACTGGCGCGCGTACCGGGCCGTCACCGGGCAAAGGACGGCAGCGAAGCGCGGAGGAAGTGGCCACACCCACCTGCCCCTCGGCCCTGGTCGTTGGCACCACGTAAAAGCGCGACGACGGGACAGCAAAAAGCCGCAGCAATTGCCGCGGCTTGTTCAGTCCGGAAAAGAGATGCGGTTCGCGTCAGGCCGCCATCGACTGGCTGGCAAAGACGCTCGTCAGGATCTTGCGATCGAACGGCTTCAGCAGGAAATCGTCAGCGCCGGCGCGCTTGCCTGCCATCATCTTCTTCAGGTCCGCCTCGACGACGCAGTAGTAGATGCGAACCGAAGCGCCATTGGGCAGCCGCCTTATATTGGCGATGAGATCCAGAGCGCCCTCCAGGCCGGCATCGACCACGAGAATATTCGGCAGCTCGGCCTCACAGCGCACCAGCGCCTCAAGGCCGCTCGGCGCTTCGTAGACAAGGAAGCCCATGCCGGACAGGATACGTTTCCCAACCTTCCTGACGACATCCGAGCCGTCGGCAATCATCAAGCGCCGCATGTCCAACTCCTTCATGACTTACCTATACGCGTGCTCGCACGCTTGGAACAACCCTATACAAATTTGGCAAAGATTTCGTTACGGAGTTTGCTTAATGCGGGCTTTCCGGAGACTTTTAACGCGCTGAAAACATTAATATTTCAGTGAGCGGGTCAAAAGCTGGCAAAAGCGGACCGTTCAAGCTGCGGGCACGCAAATGTCCGGCGCGGGGCCATTGCCACGCCGCGCCCGACATGTATCAAAACAGAAAAAACTAGTGCCGGCCTTAAGCTTCAGCCGGGGTCATGCGCGCGGTGAAGATGATTTCCTCGCCGGTGGAAACGACGTCGATCGTCATGCCGGCTTCTTCGCCGAGCAGCACCGTGTAGTAGGGCTGGATCGAGTGCGCATCGACCGCTTCTTCCGGCGTGCCGGACAGAAGTTCGACCAGCCGCGGCGGCACGCGCATCATCCGGCCCCTGCAGACCAGCGTGAACACCGCATCGAGCTCGGGATTTTCGAGCGTGATGTCGATGACGCCCCCGCGCGGGATCGCGCCATAGGCGATGAGGAAGAGGTTCAAGAGCAGCTTGACCCGGTTCTTGGCGATGATGGCGCGTGGCCCGTGCCAGTTGACCTCGGTCTTCTTCTCGGCCGCAGCAAAATCCTTGGCCGCCTTTTCCGCTTCGCCGGTGTCGATCGATGCACCGACCGAGCCGGATGCGCCGAAGGCGAGACGCGCGAACTTCAAGCGGACCGACGCGTTGAGTGCGCTGGTGCGGATGAGGTCCATGGCGTCGGCGTCGGCACCGCCCTCGTCGAGAAGTTCCAGGCCATTGTTGATGGCGCCGACCGGCGAGATAACGTCGTGGCAAACCCGGCTGCACAGAAGCGCGGCCAGATCGGGTCCCGTCAATGTCAGGTTCGGATTCGTTGCCATCGTCTTTCCTTGTTCGGTTCCATCGGCATGCGGACATGAGGCACGCGCTCGGGCAGAGCCGATAATGCCTCAGGCGCACAGACGCAAGCCATGGGCTGCTCGGCGCAGCCGTTCATCAGTGGATCATAATGACACCACATTTGGTAAACCGATTGTTAAGACCATCGGTTCAAATTGCAGGGAAATGGTCCAGACCCCCGCTGGCCGCGCCATCACAGGCGATGCCGGCCATAGCAAACCCGCAAGCGAGTGATTTTCGCGCCTGACGGAGGAAACGATGCAGCAGATCATGAAGGCAGCCACGACGGCCAGCCGCGCTATCCTGGCGACGATGTTCCTGATGGCAGGCGCCATATCCGCCGCCCAGGCCCAGCAGGCAAACAGCCAGTATTCGATGCAGGAGATCGTCGATGCCGGTCACGGTTTCTTCGGTGAAACATCTGGCGGTCTCGCCAAGGTGGTGGAGCGCGCCTTTGAGCGCTACGGCCTCCCGAACGGCTACATTCTCGGCCAGGAAGGCTCCGGCGCCTTCATCGCCGGCCTGACCTACGGAGAAGGCGAGCTCAACACCAAGAACGCCGGTCAGCACAATGTCTTCTGGCAAGGCCCGTCGCTCGGCATCGACTGGGGCGGACAAGGCAGCCGCGCCATGATGCTGGTCTACAACCTGCCGAGCGTGCCGTCGCTCTACAAGCGGTTCGGTGGCGTCTCGGGTTCGGCCTATGTCGTGGCCGGCGTCGGCATGACGGTGCTGACCGACGAACAGATCGTCGTCGTTCCGATCCGCACCGGCATCGGCGCCCGGCTCGGCATCAATGTCGGCTATCTCAAGATGACGCAGAATCCGACCTGGAACCCCTTCTGATCCACTGCATGTTTCCTTAAATCCTATCCGATCTAAGGATAAAATCATGCAGCAATTAAAAGTGCTACAGCGACCTTTGCGCGTCTGATAAGACGCGCGGCGCTGTAGATGGCGGGTCCGCTTCGGCGAAATCCCGCCTCAAATACTTGCAGCGCACGAAACGTCATGTTTAGTGCAGCGAAGTAATATGAAGCGCCTTGCCCTGGCTGTAACGGTCGGGCGGGGCGTTTGCTTCCGGTCCAGCTTTGAAACGGCCAGCTCGTGATTGAATTCTCGCTCCTCTTTGCCCTGGGCTTCCTGACGGCGATCATCATCGGCCTTCTCGTTGCGCCGGCCATTCACCGCCGCATCGTGCGCTTTGCCGAGGATCGCCTGAAGGCGACCATGCCGCTCAGCCCCCAGGAAGTGCGGGCGCAGAAAGATGCCGCCCGCGCCACCTATGCCGCCGAGAACGCCCGCACGCTTCAGGCCCTGAAGCGCGAGCGCGACAAGGGCGTGTCACTGATGCTCACCAACGAAAAGATGCTGCAGGAGGCCCGCCGCGTGAGTGGCGAGAATGCCGACCTGCACGCCCAGCTTGCCGACATGAACGTCGAGGCCGCCGACATGCGTTCGGCGATCCGCCAGTTCGACCAGCGGCTGGAGCGCATGAAGGCATCGCTCGAAAGCGTCGAGCGCGATAATGTCAGCAAGACCGAGAATATCAAGACGCTCGCCAACCAGTTGGCGCAACAGGCCACCGATATTGACAATCTGCGCCTCGATCTCGCCGCGCGCGAGACCGAAATGGAGAACCTCAAGAGCCGGATCGCGGCCCTGCGCGACGAGCGCGAGGCGCTGCGCGCGGATTTGAAGACGGAAAGCGCCCACGCCAAGGAAATGGAACTCCGCCTCGCCCGAGACGGGAGCCGACTGCTGCGGCTGGAGGACAAGCTTGCGCGGGAAATGGCGACCAGCGCCGACCGCGAGAGCGCACTCGAACGGCGCGCCGATGAGATCGAGCGCCTAAAGACCAAGGTGAAAGACGTGAACCAGGAAATGCGGGATGCAGCCAAGGTGCTGCGCGCAGCAGGTGTCGCCTTCCCGGCGCGCAAGGACCGTCGCGCGAGCGGCAACGACGCTTCGGAAAGCGCTGTGGCCCGCCCTGCGCAAGTCGCCGATCAGCCCGCCGCACAGCCGCTGGAACCTGCGGCTCTTTCCGACGACCTCAAGAACCGCGCAACCGCGCTGTCGGAGCGACTGACCAAATCCAAGACCGCCGCCCATGACGATGCCTTGCGCGAAGAGGTTGCTGAAATCGCTGCCGGAATGGTGGCGCTGACGGCCACACGCGAAGGTGCGGCCTCACCGATCCTCAGCCTGCTCGCAGCTGACGAAAAGAACGACGCGGCAGGCCGCAGGAGCCTGGCAAAGCGGGCGAAGGAAATCCTGCCGCGGGAATAAAGCATATCGCGCAAAAGTGTGCAGCGGTTTTGCGATAACGACATGCGCAAATAAAGGAGCTTAGAGCGCAGTAAGCGAATCCTAGAGATCGCGACACGCTTTATACGCGCGTTCCGCGCAGCTCAGATCCGGTCGTTGATCAAGGCGACCTGATGCAGCGCGATGCCGGCTGCCATCGAGACATTGAGGCTGTCTAGCCCCGGCCGCTGGCGGATGCGCGCGGTGCGGACGGATTTCAGGATGGCCGGCGGCAACCCCTCCCCTTCCGTCCCGACGAGCAAGGCGGTGCGCTTGGCCGGCGGTATACCACCGATATCGGTTTCGCCGGCCGGCGAGAGGCCCCAGATCGCAAACCCTTCGTGCTGCAGCCGTTCGATCAGCGACGCCGCCGACCCCTCGCGCGCAAACGGCACCGTCAGCACCGAGCCGACGGAAACGCGGATCGCCTTGCGGTACATCGGATCGCAGCTCGTCTCGTCCATCAGCACCGCGTCGACGCCGAAGGCGGCCGCATTGCGAAACAGCGAGCCCATATTGTCGTGATTGGAGATGCCGCAGGCGGCGAGCACCAGGCTTGAAGCGGGAAGCGAGGCGAGAAGCGCGTCGCGGCCGGCAATGCCGTCACGGCGCCCAAGCGCCAGCACTCCACGGTGCATGTTGAAACCGGCGATCGCGTCGAACACCGGTGCCGCCGCGACATAAACGGGCACATCCGCGGGAAATCCCGCCAGAATGTCCTCTACGCCGGCCACGCGGCTTTCAAGAAGCAGAATGGCCTCGGCCGCAAGCCCGCGGCCGGTGTTATGCGCAGCCGCCAGCATGCGCAGCACCACCGTGCCTTCGGCGATGAAACGTCCCTGCCGGCCCGTCAGGTCCCGTTCCTTGATCGATACGAACCCGGCGATGCGCGGATCTGCCGGATCATCGATGCGGATCAGGGGCGAGGCGCTTGAGACCATACCGTCAGTTGGTCCTGACGGTGATGTCGGCAATGATGCGGCCAGCACCGATGTCGAAGACGATGGCACGCGGCTCGGCGCCGGGCAGATTGCCGTAGAAAAGCACCTGCGAGCCCGACAGCGCGACGTTGGTCACCGTGAACCCGGCAGGAAGGGCTGCGACCGCATTGACCGGCGCCTCGCTCGGAACGGCAATGGCCGCGGATTGCGCCTGTGCCGTTTCGTCGGTCCGGGTCAGCTTGTAGACAATCGTTCCGAGGACAGCCATAAGCATGACCAACATCACGCCTGCCGAGACGAGCTGCAGCCGCACCATCTTGCGGCGAACATTCTCCATCGCCGGGTCTAGCGGCTTGTCTTCCTGGTCATCGGGCGCGGTCGCGGTCATGGCTGGCCTTTTATCGGATTTAAAACGGAATGAACGACCCCTTTAAACAAGCAGCAGCCAATAGGAAAGTCCTGACGGCGGGCGAGGACGCCGCAGGGCGGCTCGATTCCTTCCTGACCGAGGCGCTTTCGGGCGAATTCTCCCGCAACCGGATCAAGAGCCTGATCGAGCAGGGTGCCGTTTCGATCAACGGCAAGCCGGTGACGGAGCCGAAGAAGAAGGTCCAGCCTGGCGATCACTTCGAGATCGACCTGCCCGAGCCGGAAGATCCGGAGCCGAAGGGCGAGGACATCCCGCTCGACGTGCTCTATGAGGACGACCATCTCATCGTCCTGTGCAAACCGGCCGGCCTCGTCGTACATCCCGGCGCCGGCAACTGGACGGGCACGCTCGTCAATGCCCTCATCCACCATTGCGGCAACAGCCTCTCGGGCATCGGCGGCGTCAAGCGGCCCGGCATCGTCCATCGTCTCGACAAGGAAACGAGCGGGGTCATGGTCGTCGCCAAGAACGATGCCGCCCACCGCCACCTGTCGGACCAGTTTGCCGACCACGGCCGCACCGGCCCCTTGGAGCGCGCCTACCGGGCGGTCGTCTGGGGGCGCCCGCGCCAATTGAAGGGGACCATCGACGCCCCTCTCGGCCGGGCAGGAGACCGCACCAAGCGAGCCGTGAAGCGCGAGGACAGCGACGACGCCCGTGAGGCGATCACCCATTACGAAGTTGTCGAGCGCTATCTGGAAAAGCCCGACGGCACCAGCCTGGCATCAACAGTCGAATGCCACCTCGAGACCGGACGCACCCACCAGATCCGCGTGCACATGGCCCATATCGGCCATCCGCTGATCGGCGACCCGGAATATGGCGCAGCCTTCCGCACCAAGGCCAATCTCCTGCCGGAGGCGGCAAAGTCGGTGGTCAATCAGTTTCATCGCCAGGCCCTGCACGCCTTCATGCTGCAGTTCGAGCATCCGTCGACCGGCGAGACCATGCACTTCGAGGCCCCGATGCCTGAAGACATGGAAGCCCTGGTCGAGGCCCTGCGGGGTGGAGCGCAACGCTCCCCTTGAAATTCGGCCGGGCGATTCCAATCTTAGATGCGCCTCTATTCGTGATCTGTCTTGCCTCCGGCGTCACATGTTAGTGAAACCGGACTCCTTGAATCATGCTTTCGCCGTACTTATTTTGTAGCCTCGTGGGGTCTTGACGAAGACCCACATGCCCGGCCTGCCGCCCGGAGGCCGGAGACTATAAAGGGGGGTGCTTCATGGCCCGAAACAATTTGCCGTCTATTGCCGCTGGTGAAGGCGGCCTCAATCGTTACCTCGACGAAATCCGCAAATTTCCCATGCTCGAGCCGCAGGAAGAGTACATGCTCGCCAAGCGGTATCAGGAGCATGACGACCGCAATGCCGCTCACAAGCTCGTCACCAGCCACCTGCGCCTCGTCGCCAAGATCGCGATGGGTTATCGCGGCTATGGCCTGCCGATCGGCGAAGTCGTGTCTGAAGGCAACGTCGGCCTGATGCAGGCCGTCAAGAAGTTCGAGCCCGATCGCGGCTTCCGCCTCGCCACCTACGCGATGTGGTGGATCAAGGCTGCGATCCAGGAATACATCCTGCGCTCCTGGTCTCTGGTAAAGATGGGCACCACCGCCAACCAGAAGCGGCTGTTCTTCAACCTGCGTCGCCTCAAGGGCAAGATCCAGGCGCTCGACGAAGGCGACCTGAAGCCCGAACATGTCAGGGAAATCGCAACGACCTTGAAGGTCAGCGAGGACGAAGTCATCTCGATGAACCGTCGCCTGTCCGGCGATGCTTCGCTGAACGCCCCGATCAAGGCGAGCGAAGGCGAATCCGGACAATGGCAGGATTGGCTCGTCGACGACCACGACAACCAGGAGCAGATCCTGATCGAGCAGGACGAGCTCGACAGCCGCAAGGCGTTGCTCGCAAACGCGATGAAGGTTCTCAACGATCGTGAACGCCGCATCTTCGAAGCACGTCGCCTCACCGAAGATCCGTTGACGCTGGAAGACCTGTCGACCGAGTTCGATATCAGCCGTGAGCGCGTGCGCCAGATCGAAGTGAGGGCCTTTGAAAAGGTCCAGGATGCCGTCCGCAAGGCGGCGCTGGAGAATGCCCAAGCCTTGCGCGTTGTTGAAGGCGCATAAGTCAGATTTGCATAAAACGAAACTAAAAAACCCGGCGAGGTTCTCGCCGGGTTTTTTTGTTGTCTTCCGTTCGACCTGTCCGGCGCTATTGCCCGGTCGCGGCCGTGTTGCCTGACGATCCCCAGGCGCGCATCGCCTGGCTGAAAGCCTCGTTGCCGCTCTGGCCCTTTTCGAGCGTCAGCAGTGCGCGACGGCCATTGCGGTATGTCAGCGGGATATCGATCCAGCCGCGGCTGCGCAGCAGCTCGGTGTTGCTGCCGACGGCTTCGGCAAAGTCGTTGAGCGCGATCATGTGGAAGTCGTCGGTGATCTTGGCGGGCACTGCGATCAGCGCATCGCCGCGATCCTGCTCCGTCCGCTTCATCGAAACACGCTGCACGCCGTCGATGGCGCCGCCCTCGAAGTTCTGCGGCAGCGAGAAGACGAACTCGACCACGTGGCTCGCCGGCAGGGACGGATCCGCATTGCGCTTGATCGTCATCAGAGCCGTCAGCCCGCGGTCCGGGACGGTGATCTGAGCCTGGATTGCCGGTTCCGGCTTGGCGTCGCCACCCGGAGACTCCTCCTTGACCGACCAGGCGACCGTTCCCGGAATGGCCGTCGGAGAGGATTGGCCGAGCCGCTCTTCATAGAGGAACATCTTCTCGCCGTTGGCAACAGCAACATCCGGCTGCGCCGGCTGTGCGCCGGGCTGCTGGCCTGCGGCAGGCGTTCCGGCTTCGGCACCTGGCGTGCCGGCAGCATTTTCCTGCGGCTTTCCAGCTTCGGTCTGCGGCGCGACGGACTTGCCTTCCTGTGCGGCACTTTCACCGTTCAGGACAGCTGGGCCATCATCCGTTTCCGAGCCATCGGCAAGCAGGCGCTGGGTAAATTTCGTCGACGCGTTGTCAGGGACAGCCGTGTCGTCATGCGCGCCGGGCTGTTGCGTCGCGGTCTCGCCGGTCTGCGCCGGGGGCGTGCTCTGTTCCGCGGGTGTCTCGCCGTTGCCGGAAACAGCCGACGTTATCGATGCCACCATGCCGGAGATCCAGGCATTGCCCGCTTCCCGGTTCTGCCAGTAGGCAAATCCGCCGCCACCGAGCACGAGCAGCAGGCCGGCGGCAATCGCCAGGCGCTTGACGCTGAAGCGCGAAGGCTTCGGTGTCGTGCGGTAAGACGTGGGGCGCGAAGGGGCAGCTGCTGGCATCTCGATGCCGCGATCGGCATCCTTGCCCATTGCGGCTCCCGCCGCCGTGGTCGCACCACCTTCCAGACCGAGAAGATCGTCGATGTGATCCCAGGCCGTACCCGCACGCTCCTGTTGGCTTGCGGTCTCGGCCGGGCCTGCGGCTGGCGCCGGCGATGTCTTTTCGACCGGCCATGACCAATCGGAAATTTCGGCGTCGCTGGCCTTCTGCGCGGGACGTTCGGTAATCGAGGCAAAGGGATCGTCGTCGTCGAACGACCACGAACGGCTGGCATCCGCCTTCGGCGCCGCCGGCTCGATTTCTACAGGCTTTGCCTCGACCGGATGCATGCCCAGAAGCTCAGGCGTGCCGGCATCGTCAACCACGTCGGCCGGTCTTGCATCCAGCGCGGCAGGCGCGTGAGCGGGCTTCGTGTCTTCCCAGTCGGGCAGTTCCCATTCCGAGCGCGCCGGCGTCTCTGCGGCAGGTTCGGCAGCGGGCGCATCCCACGTCACTTCCTGAACAGGCTCGGGTTCAGGCTCGATTGCCGGGGCAACCGGAGCGTGGTCATAGCCATCTTCAGCCACAGGCTCGGCGGCCGCGACGATTTCCTCGTCGTGCGCCTGCGCAGCGACCGGCAGCTCGTCCTCGACGGGCGGCTCCCAGGTCGTCACGGGCTGCTCCTCGGCGGCTTCGACCTGTTCGGCTGCTACCTCGGCGTCAGCCGGTGCTTCGACCGGCAGGGGCTCGGCATAGTCGTCCGCCTGCTCACCACTCTCGGCATAAGCCGGCTCGGCATCGCTGACGGCTTCCGGCGCCGGCTCGCTCTCAGCCGCGACCTGTTCGACAGCTTCCACCGGTTCCGGCTCCGCCGCCACCGGCTCGGCCGCTTCCACAACTTCAGCCTCTGGCTCGACCCGGTCGATCGCCGGGAGGGCCTCAGCATATTCGCTGTCGACCTCCCCGATCGCGTTTTCGAGCTTCGCCAGCTGACGATTGATCATATCGTCCGACGGACGCGGATTCATGTTCTCGAGCTGGCGACGCACGGCGGCGCGCGCCTTCTCGTAGACCTTATCCCGCATTTCAGGTGTGTTTTCCGACAGGCCGTCAACGGTCCTGCGAATAACTGCAACAAAATCCGCCATCAGAACTTTCTCATACGCTCAGGCATGTGTTTGCGATCACGACGCAATGTCAGTCCGCCGACACTAGTCCTCAAAGGGGTCCGTCACAAGTATTGTGTCGTCCCGCTCCGGGCTGGTGGAAAGAAGAGCCACCGGTGCACCGATGAGTTCTTCGACCTGGCGAACATACTTGATCGCCTGTGCCGGAAGATCTGCCCAGCTGCGTGCGCCGACAGTCGATTCCTTCCAGCCTTCGAGTGTAATATAGACTGGCTTTGCCGAAGCTTGCTGCGCCTGGCTTGCCGGAAGATGGTCGATCTGCTGTCCGTCGAGAGTATATCCGACGCAGATCTTCAGTTCATCGAGGCCATCAAGCACGTCGAGCTTGGTCAGGGCGATACCGGTGATGCCGTTGGCGGCAACCGACTGGCGCACGAGCGCCGCATCGAACCAGCCGCAGCGGCGCTTGCGCCCGGTAACCGTGCCGAACTCGTGGCCGCGTTCGCCGAGGAACTGGCCGATCTCGTCATGCAGCTCGGTCGGGAACGGTCCCTCGCCGACGCGCGTCGTATAGGCCTTGGTGATGCCGAGGATGTAGCCGAGCGAGCCAGGACCCATGCCCGAACCGGCAGCTGCCTGGCCGGCAACGGTGTTGGACGAGGTGACGAACGGATAGGTGCCGTGGTCGATGTCGAGCAATGTGCCCTGTGCGCCTTCGAACAGGATGCGCGCGCCCTTGCGCCGCGCCTTGTCGAGCAGCACCCAGACGGTGTCCATGAACGGCAGCACCTTGTCGGCAACCGAAGACAGTTCGAGCATGATCGCATCATGGCTGATCTCCGGCTCGCCGAGGCCGCGACGCAGCGCGTTGTGGTGCGTCAGCAGGCGATCGACCTTGGCCGGCAGGGTTTCGAGATCGGCAAGGTCCATCACGCGGATCGCACGGCGACCGACCTTGTCTTCATAGGCCGGGCCGATGCCGCGGCGGGTGGTGCCGATCTTGGTGCCGCTGTTGGAGGCGGCGTCTTCGCGGAAGCCGTCGAGTTCGCGGTGCAGCGAGAGAATGAGCGTGGCGTTGTCGGCAACGCGCAGGTTCTCCGGGGTGATCGTGACGCCCTGCTTGCCGAGCTTGTCGATCTCGGCGATCAGCGCATGCGGGTCGATGACGACGCCGTTGCCGATGACGGCGAGCTTGCCGGGACGCACGACGCCGGACGGGAGCAGCGACAGCTTGTAGCTGACGCCGTCGATCACCAGGGTATGGCCGGCGTTGTGACCGCCCTGAAAGCGCACGACGATATCCGCGCGTTCCGAGAGCCAATCTACAATCTTGCCTTTGCCTTCATCACCCCACTGGGATCCGACCACCACGACATTCGTCATAATTCTCTTCCTGTTGACGGGCGCAAGTAGGGTTGCGCTGTTCTCAAAACCCGCGCATCTATACTGTGTTGTCTCCGGGAAAGCGACCCCGTTATGACGGGCGTTCCGCCCTTTTTGCATGACAAGCGCTGGATTTAGCGCCTATATCTGGCGTCTCTCCCGCCCTCGCGGCAATCGATCCCCGTCATCCCAGCAGGTTGCAGCACCGTGAATTCCAGGGCCTATTTCTATCTCTGCGTTACAGCACTCTTCTGGGGCGGCAATTCCGTGGCCGGAAAAATGGCCGTCGGGCATGTGAGCCCGATGATGCTCACAACCCTTCGCTGGGTGTTTGCGCTCCTCGTCATCCTCGTGCTGATGACGCCGCAGATCCGTCGCGACTGGGACAAGATCAAGCAACACTGGCTGCAGCTGCTGGCCTATGGGGCGATCGGCTTCACCACCTTCAACGCCCTGCTCTATTCCGCGCTGAAATATACGAGCGCGATCAACGCGGTCATCCTGCAGGCCGGCATTCCGATGCTGATCTTCCTGTTCAATTTCATGCTGTTTCGGACCCGCGCCTCGATCGCCCAGGTGATCGGCTTCACCGTGACGCTGCTCGGCGTGCTGATCACCGCCGCGCACGGCGATATCGCCAGCCTCTTGCAGCTGGAATTCAACTTCGGCGACGCCCTGATGATTGCGGCCTGCATCGTTTATGCCGCTTACACCGTGGCACTGCGCTGGAAGCCCACGATGCATTGGCAGAGTTTTATCGCCGCACCCGCCTTTGGCGCCCTCATCAGCGCCATTCCGCTGCTCTTTTGGGAAATCGGCAACGGCACGGCGATCGCCCCTGATATGACCGGCTGGGTTATCGTGCTCTATGCCGCCATCTTCCCGTCGTTGATGTCGCAGGTGCTTTATGTGCGCGGCGTCGAGATGATCGGCGCCAACCGGGCTGGCCTCTTCATCAATGCCATCCCGGTCTTCGGCACGTTGCTGTCGGTGATGCTGGTCGGCGAGACATTCCATACCTTCCATTTCATCGCCCTGCTGCTTGTTCTCGGCGGCATCACCATCGCCGAAAAGGGCCGGCCCAAGCACTGACCGTGCGCGTCTGCGTAGTGAAGCCTTGCCAATGCAATCCCTAGACCTGGGGAGGCCCCTTAAGGCTTGATTAGCAGATGCATGTTTCTGTCCGACCAGATTTTCTTCCTGGGGCTAGGTCGTGTGGACTCTTGGGATTTCCAAGGGTGAGCAAATCAGATTCAAGACTGTCTTTTGGAGGCAGTCATGGGTGTTTTGGATCGTCTGATCCTTCGGGACGAGCAGTGGGAGCGGATATCGC
>NZ_LGAP01000089.1 GCF_001270265.1 Ensifer adhaerens | reverse complement strand
AAATACGAGAGCTGCGCCGGCGTGATTGCCACCGCACCGCCCTCCACATTCGGCCAGATAAACCGACCGCGTTCCAATTTTTTCGTGAACAGGCATGCGCCCTGGCCATCATGCCAGATCAATTTTATCAGATCACCGCGGCGGCCCCGGAAGCAAAACAAATGACCGCCCAGTGGATCATGCTTCAAAACTTCCTGCACCCGAAGGGCCAAGGAAGGAAAGCCACACCGCATGTCTGTATGTCCGGTCGACAGCCACACTTTGATGCCCGTTCCCATCGGAAACGGGTTCATCGCAATGTCTCCAGACCACGCATTAGCCGCAGCAGAACGTCCACATCGACATCCTGGCCAACGATCACACGCCGGCCGTTCGTACTCACCACCTCCATGCGACCATGGCCCATGATAGACGGCGGCACAGCGACAGTCGCCGCAGGCGGCGTGATTGCAACAACGGGATCGCCAACCACCAGGGCTGGAACAAAGTCGTTCGCCGAGCGGCGAACAAGCCGTCCTTCCCGCGCGGCTCTGCGCCAGGCGTTCAACTGCCAGCGCGTGATCCCGTGACGTTGCGCCGTGGCCGTGACCTGCCGCCGGCCATTAAAACTCTCCGCCACAATCGCCAGCTTCGCTTCATCCGTGAAACGCCGGCGACGGCCGCTATC
>NZ_LGAP01000088.1 GCF_001270265.1 Ensifer adhaerens | reverse complement strand
TATATCGGCAGTCGACGATCCGGGTCGGTTCGAAAAGTCCCGCACCGTCGGTGCGTATTTTGGACTGACGCCCAAGAAATACCAGTCGGGAGAGACCGACATCGACGGCGGAGTAACCAAGGTCGGCGATGCCATGGTGCGCACTGCGCTTTATGAAGCGGCGCATATCATGCTGACGCGTGCCACGCGGTTCTCTGCCCTGAAGCGCTGGGCGCTGGACGTGGCGAAGCGGCGCGGTATGAAGCGAGCCAAGGTGGCGCTCGCCCGCAAACTCGCGACCGTCCTTCACCGCATGTGGGTTGACGTCAGCGCGTTCCGTTGGGGCAAGGATACTGTCGCCCCGTAAAGGCGAGATGAGATTACCGAAGCAGGCCGCCGACGGCGCTGCTTCTCCGAGGTCCCGTCGCTGGGACGAGGGCTTGGCAAGGTCGGGAGTAGTGCTGTGAAGGCTTCGGCAAATCACGCGTCCTAGATTGACCTGCCGGCTTAAGGATCTGATGGCATGGTGTGGCAGTCTTGGTGCTGACCACGGACAGAAGCATGATCCTGGCGGCGTGATGATCACGGAGGGACTTGACGAGCAAGGGCCCATTACAGAAGCATTACAGTTGCATTCTAGTTTTGAGATGAGCTCGTCGAGCGGCCGCCTGATGGGCGCGTCTCCAGCATGACCATGCGATGACGTAAGCGGGGCTTATGCGACGCTGAGCAAGCCTGATGGCGAT
>NZ_LGAP01000087.1 GCF_001270265.1 Ensifer adhaerens | reverse complement strand
TCGCTCGGCAGTCGACGATCCGGGTCGGTTCGAAAAGTCCCGCACCGTCGGTGCGTATTTTGGACTGACGCCCAAGAAATACCAGTCGGGAGAGACCGACATCGACGGCGGAGTAACCAAGGTCGGCGATGCCATGGTGCGCACTGCGCTTTATGAAGCGGCGCATATCATGCTGACGCGTGCCACGCGGTTCTCTGCCCTGAAGCGCTGGGCGCTGGACGTGGCGAAGCGGCGCGGTATGAAGCGAGCCAAGGTGGCGCTCGCCCGCAAACTCGCGACCGTCCTTCACCGCATGTGGGTTGACGTCAGCGCGTTCCGTTGGGGCAAGGATACTGTCGCCCCGTAAAGGCGAGATGAGATTACCGAAGCAGGCCGCCGACGGCGCTGCTTCTCCGAGGTCCCGTCGCTGGGACGAGGGCTTGGCAAGGTCGGGAGTAGTGCTGTGAAGGCTTCGGCAAATCACGCGTCCTAGATTGACCTGCCGGCTTAAGGATCTGATGGCATGGTGTGGCAGTCTTGGTGCTGACCACGGACAGAAGCATGATCCTGGCGGCGTGATGATCACGGAGGGACTTGACGAGCAAGGGCCCATTACAGAAGCATTACAGTTGCATATTTATCTATGATCTGAATCTATGGGTCTCCATGATTCGGAGGTCATGGATGGCAGGTGCATCAATCGAGACGACGCTTGAGCTTTGGGCATCATCGTTGCGCGACGTGAAGGCTCGCATGCGC
>NZ_LGAP01000086.1 GCF_001270265.1 Ensifer adhaerens | reverse complement strand
CGCTCGCGTCTGCTCAGCTCCGCCGCCAAAGGGCGGCTTCAATCGCCGCTATGCTCGGCCTGGCGTGCCGGCTACTCCGCCGGCACCCGTTGCGGCTGGCCCATTCCTTGTCCCATGCCGGCATCCGCCCTGCCGACGGCATCCGTCCTGCCGGCGGCATCCGTCCTGCGGTTCTTCTCCACCACCAGCGGCCGCAGCTTCTGCGACGGCAGGATCTCCTCCTTCGGTCCGAAGGCGACCAGCCGGCCGGCCTGCACCAGGCCGATCATGTCGACCGTCTGCAAGGCGCTCGGGCGGTGGGCGACGATGACGACGATGCCGCCGCGCTCGCGCACCTTGAGGATGGCCTGACAGAGCGCCTCTTCCCCTTCCGCATCGAGGTTGGAGTTCGGTTCGTCGAGCACCACGAGAAAAGGATCCCCGTAGAGAGCACGAGCCAGGGCAATGCGTTGCCGCTGGCCTGCGGACAGTGCGGTTCCATGAGGACCAAGTTCGGTCTGGTAGCCGTTCGGCAGGTGCACGATCATCTCGTGGATGCCGGCGGCCTTGGCGGCGCGGATGATGGCGCGCGCATTCGGCGCCTCGGCAAAGCGCGAGATGTTGTCCGACACCGTGCCGTCCATCAGCGCCACGTCCTGCGGCAGGTAGCCGACATGCTGGTTGAACAGCGTCTCGGGCCATTGGTTGAGATCGGCGCCGTCGATGCGCACCGCCCCGCGCAGCACCGGCCAGATGCCGAGCATGGCGCGCGCCAGCGTCGTCTTGCCGCCGC
>NZ_LGAP01000085.1 GCF_001270265.1 Ensifer adhaerens | reverse complement strand
GCTAGTGTTTCGTCTCAGAGATTATGACGGGTTGTCTATGCCGAGGATTGGCAGTTCTTGGGGCGGGACAAGCAGTTGGATGCTGCGCGCCACGCCTGGTTGCTTTTTGATCAATCCGATTTGGTCGAGGGTCTTTAGCATTTGGTGGACTGAGGGTGCGGTGACTTTGAAGTAGCGCTGGAAGTCTGCCTCCGCCGGGGCGCGGTCATTGATCTGTGAATAGGCCCATATAAAGGCGAGGTACTGGCCCTGTTTGGCGGTGAACGTGGCTGGCCTAGCGGGTGTGTTTTGGTCAAGCAATTGATTCATTTTGGATTCATCCAGGGCCCCTCCATTATAGAGGGCTTTGTGAATGAACGTACGATATCGAGTCGATCTTAGCCAGGTCGAACGCGACGAGCTTCGCGCTTTGGTGAGCGGCGGCAAGCAGCCAGTACGACGGCTCAAGCGAATGCAGATCCTGCTGGCAGCGGACGCCGGCGTCAGCGACAAGGCCATCGAGGCCTCGGTGCAGACCAGCGGCTCGACCATCTACCGCACCAAAAAACGCTTTGTAGAGATCAGCCTGGAGGCCGCCCTCAGTGAAGAGCCACGCCCCGGGGCGGCTCGAAAGCTGAGCGGCAAGGAAGAGGTACAACTGGTCGCTCTGGCTTGCTCGGATCCGCCCGAGGGCTGCGCCCGGTGGACCTTGACGCTTCTGGCCAACGCGCTGCTGGAGGTGGTCGAACATCAGAGTGTCTCACGCGAAACCATCCGCCGCCGGCTGGACGACAACGACCTGAAGCCGTGGCAGAGGAAAATGTGGTGCATCGCCAAAATCGAT
>NZ_LGAP01000084.1 GCF_001270265.1 Ensifer adhaerens | reverse complement strand
ATGCGGTAGCGGGCGAAAGACCGAAGCACCTTTGGGACAGCAAGCCCGTGGGAGAGCTTGGGTCCTCGCCCGCCGTTCCATCGAACCCGAACAGTCGCCAGGGCCGCTTGCGCAAGCGAAGCCCGATTAGGCAAGGATGGGAGAAGATGGAGAAGATCGTAGGTATCGACGTTTCCAAGGATCGACTTGATGTGGCGGTCTGGCCTGAGGCAGGGGCGTTTGCCGTCGGCAACGATGATGATGGCATCCATGAGTTGCTTGATCGGCTGCGGGAGATCAGGGCCGATGCGATTGCGCTCGAGGCGACCGGCGGCTTCGAAACCCTGGCGGTCGCCCGGCTGTCGGCCGCCGGATTGACGGTGCTTGTCGTCAATCCGGCACAGGTACGCGCCTATGCCAATGCGATCGGCCGCAAAGCCAAGACCGACCCGATCGATGCTCAAGTCATTGCCGCTTTCGTTGCAGCGACAAAACCCGAAATCCGGTCGTTGCGCGATGCCGAGACACAGGCTCTTTCGGCGCTCGTCGCCCGCAGGCAGCAGATCGTGCAGATGATCGTGGCGGAAGAGAACCGGGCGCACATGGTGCTGGCCAAACAGGCGCACAAGAGCATCAAGCGGTTGCTTGCAGCACTCCGGCGCGAGCTTGAAAGCATCGATGCCGACCTTGACGACCAAATCCGCAAATCGCCGGTATGGCGGGTGCGCGAGCAGCTACTGACGTCAGTTCCGGGCGTAGGGTCGGCAACGGCACGCACGCTTTTGGCCGAGATGCCTGAATTGGGCAGCCTCGACCGCCGTCAGATCGCGTCGCTGGCTGGGTTGGCGCCATGGACGCGACAGTCGGGAAAGTGGAAGGGCAAGAGCTTCATCGGCGGCGGCAGGGGCAAGGTACGCGCCGTGCTGTTCATGGCCGCCCTCGTCGCCAGCCGACACAATCCCGCCCTCAAGGCCTTCCGCGATCGCCTGGTCGCAGGCGGCAAACCCAAGATCGTCGCCATCGT
>NZ_LGAP01000083.1 GCF_001270265.1 Ensifer adhaerens | reverse complement strand
CCGACGGCCAGACACCGCCGGTGCACCAGATCACCTTCTATCACGAGGCCTTCGGCGACGGCGAACGCACCGTCGTGCGCGCCGTCGTCAACCTCGAACGCGACGAGGATCTCGAATTCCTGATCGCCGGCCGCCACGAGCTCACCGAACAGGACTTTATCCTGGCCGCGCTCGAAAGCCCGGCCGACCAGCCGAGAGACAGCGTCTGAACCGAGAAAAAACCTAAGCGTCACGCGTTATCGGGAGAAGAAGACCATGAACAGCACGGACAACAGCACGGTGGAAACGGCAACCACCAGTGCGGCACCGACTGAAAAGCCGCAGTTCGGCATCACCTCGCGCATCGTCGTCTCGGCCGTCTTTGCCGCCACGCTGGTGTTCGGTGTCGGCGGCTGGGCGGCCCAGGCCAAGCTGTCGGGTGCCGTCATCACCCAGGGCCAGGTCGCCGTCTCCCAGCAGGTCAAGCTGATCCAGCACCGCGACGGCGGCATCGTCTCGGCGATCGCCGTCAGGAACGGCACCCATGTGCGCAAGGGCGACGTGCTCTTGCAGCTCGACGAGACCCAGACCCGGGTCGAGCTGTCGATCGTGCGCGGCCAACTGCAGCAGTTCTACGCCATGCGCGCCCGGCTGACGGCCGAGCGCGACGGCGAGACCACCGTCTCCTTTGCCGGTCTCGACGTGCCGGAGATCCTCAAAGTCAGCGAGCTGAAGCTGTTTGAGGCCAACCGCCGGATGATCACCAGCCAGGAAGAGCAGATGCGGCTGCAGATCGGCCAGTTCGAGGAGCAGATCCGCGGGCTGAAAGCCCAGACCGGCTCCAGCGACAAGGAAAAGGAGATCGTCGAGAAGGAGCTCGTCAAGCTCGACACGCTTCTGAAGAGCGGCCTGGTGCCGATCTCCGAGCATCGCGACCTGTTGCGGCAGATGGCCCGCATCGACGGCTCCAAGGGCGAACTCTTGGCCCGCATCGCCGAGGCGCTCGGGCAGATCAGCGAACTGCGCATCAAGCTGATGTCGATCGACCAGAACAACCGCAAGGAAAC
>NZ_LGAP01000082.1 GCF_001270265.1 Ensifer adhaerens | reverse complement strand
GGATATTGAAGCGTCAGAAAAACGATGCGGCAGATGCCGAAGCGATCGTAATCGCGGCTCAGAGACCGGAAATGCGCTTTGTAGATCCAAAGACTGCCGAGCAACAAAGCAGCGCAGTTTTATTTCGCGCTCGAGAGCGCCTTGTGCATCAGCGCACCGAACTGGCCAACGCACTCAGGGGGTGCCTCTATGAATATGGCCATGTTCTTCCGAAGGGAATGCATCAGTTGAAACGCATTGGTGAGATCCTCAATAACCCAAATAGCGACTTGCCAGATTTGATGCGCGAGGAGTGTCGCGACCTGATGGACCAGATTGCCGAGAAGACGGTGCGCATCGATGCGCGAACAGTGAAGATCAAGGCGCTGGCGGCTGAAGCCGACACGTCGCGGCGACTACAAACAATTCCAGGTGTCGGCCCGTTGACCTCCCTGGCTGTTGAGGCCTTTGCCCCGCCCATGGAGAGCTTTCGGTGCGGGCGCGACTTTGCCGCATGGCTAGGTCTTGTTCCGCGCCAATTCTCCTCCGGTGGAAAAGAGCGGCTCGGACGCATTTCTAAGGCGGGCCAAGCTGATATCCGCCGACTGCTAATCATTGGCGCGATGTCGCGCCTGACCTGGCTGACCCGCAAATCGATCACCGAAGGCTCATGGCTCGCGCGCATCGCCGCGCGAAAGCCAAGAATGCTTGTAGCGATCGCATTGGCCAACAAAATGGCGCGTACGATTTGGGCCGTGCTTACAAAAAATGAGGATTATCGAGTTCCGACACGGGCGGCCGTAGCATGATCGATATGCCACTGCAGCTTGGCGTCGGATAGCGAGGGAGTAAGAAGGCGACGACCCGAATGGGCAAAATGATCGAACAGATCTGGATCAGGAAAACCAGTGTAGTCTCTTGAGCATCTGAGCTCGTTTGAAAGATTTGGACCTGATCCGCAGATCACCATACCGGCCAGCGGCTTTTGACATGCCGCATTCAAAGGCCTGACAGAAGACCGCACTCGATCACTGGCATATTTGGGTTAGAAACTTCTTGCCACACGGGCGGCAACCACAGAAGAG
>NZ_LGAP01000081.1 GCF_001270265.1 Ensifer adhaerens | reverse complement strand
TATTGAGTTAGCGAGCGCGAAATAGTATAATTTGGGCATGGAGACAGACGCACGGAAACTGAGCAAATCAGCGCTTTATGAGCTTCGCCGGCAGGTGGTCCGGTTGTACAAGGCCGGTCACAAAGTGATGCGGATTGTCGAGTTGACGGGCCTGTCGTGGCAGGCGGTTCGCAAGGCGATCGACGGCTATGAAGCGGAAGGTGTGGCGAGCCTCAAGCCAAAGGATCGCGGCCGATCCCCAGGCGACGGCCGCAGCCTGAGCCCTGAGCAGGAGGTGCAAATCCGTCGCTTGATCTGCGACAAGCGGCCTGAGCAACTGAAGATGGAATTTGCGCTGTGGACGCGCGGGGCGGTGATGGAGTTGATAAGCCGGGAATGCGGTATTTCCCTGAAGATCCGCGCTGTCGGCAATTATCTGAAGCGCTGGGGGTTTACGCCGCAGAAGCCGATCCGTCGGGCCTATGAGCAAAATCCGCAGGCCGTGCAGGCCTGGCTGGAGGCGACCTATCCAGCGATCGAAGCGCAGGCCAAGGCCGAGGGTGGTGAAATCCACTGGGGCGACGAGACCGCTGTTATCAACACAGACGTGCGCGGCCGATCTTATGCTCCCAAAGGAGAGACGCCGGTCGCTTACGCACCGGGAAGCCGAGCCAAGTTGTCGATGATCTCGACCGTCACCAATCAGGGCAAGACGCGCTGGATGATCATTGAAGAGAACTTCGGCGCGGATCGGCTGATCGAGTTCCTCGAAGCGCTCATCAAAGATGCGGATCGCAAAATCTTTCTCATCCTCGACAATCTCCGGGCGCATCACTCGAAATTGGTCAAGGCATGGCTGGAGACACGCAAAGATCAAATCGAGATCTTCTATCTTCCCAGCTACTCGCCTGAATTGAACCCAGATGAGCGGCTCAATGCCAGCCTCAAGCATGCCATCAGCACCACCGTCCCAGTCAAAACCAAGGCCAGGCTCAAGGCCGCGGCCGAAAGCCACATGACCGGCCTGGCACAGTCGCCAGACGCCGTGCGAGCCTTCTTCCGCGACCCCCGATGCCGATACGCAGCCTAACTATCACCGTGCCGGATCAATA
>NZ_LGAP01000080.1 GCF_001270265.1 Ensifer adhaerens | reverse complement strand
GTGGCGATAACGTCCATCAGAACGGGATTGAGGCAGTCATAGGGCTCCAGACCCAATTCGCGCAGCCGGGCACGCACACTATCCATCTTTGCCGGATCGTATCCACTCTCGATGATCGAAGACACGAAGGCCGCAAACCCCGGCTTCGCCCAGCCCGTTTCCTGGAACCGTTCAGGATGCAGGAAGGACAGGCCCTTGAACGCATGGTCCCGTTCGACGGGGCCGTACATGTGCACGCCGCAGTCCTTGCAGGCGTGGCGCAGAATAAGAGCGGCCGGGTCGACGACAGCGAGCTTGTCGCCGTTTTCGAGTATCTCGACATTGTCCGTCGGCGCGACGGCGACGACCGAGAAGACCGCACCATCGGGCTTCCAGCACTTGGTGCAGCCGCAGGCATGGTTATGGGCAATGTCGCCCTTGATCCGGACCTTCACAGGGTTGCTCGCGCAGTTGCACACAAGCGTGCCGCCCGAGAAGGCCGCATCGGTCGCCTTGAAACCGGAATCGAGGGATGGATGTATCGCTACGCTTGGCATGGGCTTCTCCTCCTTCATGGCCGGCGCGGTATGCCCGGCCGATCACTGGCATCGCCGGGCGGACGCTTGGCGATGTGATGAGCGGATTGCATTCGTGATGCGGTCTTGAACCCGCGCTCAGTATACCACGACGCTGCGGATGCTTTCGCCGGAATGCATCAGCTCGAAGCCCGTGTTGATGTCTTCAAGCGCCATGGTGTGGGTGATCATCGGATCGATCTCGATCTTGCCCTCCAGGTACCAGTCGACGATGTCAGGCACGTCGGTGCGGCCGCGGGCGCCGCCAAAGGCGGTGCCCATCCAACTGCGGCCGGTGACGAGCTGGAACGGCCGGGTGGCGATCTCCTGGCCGGCGCCGGCAACGCCGATAACCACCGACTTGCCCCAGCCGCGATGCGAGGCCTCGAGCGCCTGGCGCATCACCTTGGTGTTGCCGGTGCAGTCGAAGGTGTAGTCGGCGCCGCCGATCTGGTCGGCACCACGTTTCGTCATGTTGACGAGATAGGCGACGATGTCGTCGCCCACTTCCTTCGGATTGACGAAGTGGGTCATGCCGAAGCGTTCGCCCCAGGCCTTCTTGTCGTTGTTGAGGTCGACGCCGATGATCATGTCGGCACCGGCCAGCCTGAGCCCCTGGATGACGTTGAGGCCGATGCCGCCGAGGCCGAAGACGATCGCGGTGGCGCCGATCTCGACTTGTGCCGTGTTGATCACCGCGCCGATGCCGGTAGTGACGCCGCAGCCGATATAGCAGATCTTGTCGAACGGCGCGTCCGGATTGACCTTGGCGACGGCAATCTCCGGCAGCACGGTGTA
>NZ_LGAP01000008.1 GCF_001270265.1 Ensifer adhaerens | reverse complement strand
TGCTTCTCAAAACTCAAGCAGTTCCGCAGAGTAGCCACGCGCTACGAGAAAACGGCACAAAACTACCGAGCCGTCGTCACAATCGCAGCCATCGTCCTCTGGATCAGGTAAGTGTCCACACGACCTAAGGCCCAATAGGTCGACCAAACACAACGGCACCGGCCAAGCCGGCGCCATTGCTGTTTCAGGCGAGCGCGCGTTCCATGTAGACCGCATCCTCGCCGTAACTGGCGAGCTTCTTCGCGAGTTGATCATCCATGCGGACAGAAAACCCTTGCCGCTCCCAGAAGCCGCGCGAGCCGTTGACCGAGACCAGCGACATCGAGCGATAGCCTTCAGAGCGGGCGATATCGGCAAGCAGCGGCACGACATTGCCCCCTGCCCCGGATCCGCGCGTCTCCGGCAACAGCGCCAGATCGTGAATGTACCAGGTGTCGGCGGCTTCAGGGATCTCTCCCAGCATCGAGTTCAGCGAGGGCGGCGCCCGCCTGACCCAGGGATGGCTCAGCACATAGCCCTGGGCAACGCCGCCGACCTCCAGCATGAAACAGCCCTCAGGGCTCAACTCCAGCCGGTCGGCAAGCACGTCGTCGTCCTCGGGGAACGCCTCATGGACCACCAGCTGAATTTCAGAGACCGAAACGAGATCGGGAAGGCTGGCTTCGCGCCAGCGGAATGTCTGTCTTGCCATCGCTGCCATCAACATTTCAAACCGAAAGAACGCACCGGTTTGTCCCGATGCGTTCCTGGTAGTCTTCGAATTTAACCGTTGGCCCGCTTTCGCAAAGCGGACCATTCGCTGGCGCACAGGCATGAAAATCATGGCCGATTTGCGCCAGTTGGACGCGGTGGCGCCCCGATGATCAATCGATGTTGAACACCAGCGGCTTTGCCTGGCGGATTGCGGCATTGGCGCGCAGCTTGTCGAGTACGACCTCGGAAACCGGGCCGTCGACATAGAGCAGCGCGATCGCGTCGCCGGCTTCCTTCTCGCGCCCGAGCTGGAAGTTGGCAATGTTGACGCCCGCATCGCCGAGCGTCATGCCGATGAAGCCGATCATCCCCGGAACGTCGGTGTTGGTGATGTAGACCATATGGCTGCCGACATCCGCGTCAAGGTTGATGCCCTTGATCTGGATGAAGCGCGGCTTGCCGTCCGAGAACACCGTTCCGGCGACCGAGCGGGTCTGGTTGGCGGTCTTGACCGTCAACTTGATGTAGCCGTCGAAGACGCCGGTCTTGTCGCGCTTGACCTCGGAAAGGATGACGCCCTTTTCCTTGATCATGATCGGAGCCGAAACCATGTTGACGTCGGCAACCTGCGGCCGGATGAGGCCGGCGAGCACGGCGCTGGTCAGCGCTTTGGTGTTCATCGACGCGGTCGCGCCGTCGTAAAGGATCTCGATTTCCTTGATCGCGCTTTCGGTCACCTGGCCGACGAAGGCGCCAAGCACGTCGGCAAGCCGAATGAAGGGTTTTAGGATCGGCGCTTCTTCGGCTGTGATCGAGGGCATGTTGATCGCGTTGGAGACGGCACCCTTGACGAGGTAGTCCGACATCTGTTCGGCAACCTGCAGCGCAACGTTCTCCTGCGCTTCCGTGGTCGAAGCACCGAGATGCGGCGTGCAGACGACGTTCGGCAGGCCGAAGAGCGGGCTCTCGGTCGCAGGCTCGACCTCGAACACGTCGAAGCCGGCGCCGGCGACATGGCCGGACTTGATCGCGTCCGCCAGCGCCTTCTCGTCGACGAGACCACCGCGAGCGCAGTTGATGATGCGCACGCCCGGCTTGGTCTTGGCCAGTGCTTCGGCATTGAGGATGCTGCGGGTCCTGTCCGTCAGCGGCACATGCAGGGTGATGAAGTCAGCCGCGACCAGCAGCTCGTCG
This sequence comes from Ensifer adhaerens, assembly GCF_001270265.1. Classification (GTDB taxonomy): domain Bacteria; phylum Pseudomonadota; class Alphaproteobacteria; order Rhizobiales; family Rhizobiaceae; genus Ensifer; species Ensifer adhaerens_B. The sequence continues at coordinate 195,492 of NZ_LGAP01000008.1, read as the reverse complement.
AGCTCGACCTTGGTGACGCCCATTTCCTCGGCGCGCTCCTTCGACAGGAACGGGTCGTAGGCGAGCACGTGCATCTTGAGGCCGATGGCGCGCGAGCAGACGATCGAGCCGATATTGCCGGCGCCGATGACACCGAGCGTCTTGCCGGTGATTTCGACACCCATGAAGCGGGACTTCTCCCACTTACCGGCCTGCGTCGAGGTGTCGGCGGCCGGAAGCTGGCGAGCAACGGCAAAGAGCAGGGCGATCGCGTGTTCGGCCGTGGTGATCGAATTGCCGAAAGGCGTGTTCATGACGATGATACCGCGGCGCGAGGCGGCCGGGATATCGACATTGTCGACGCCGATGCCGGCGCGGCCGATGACCTTGAGATTGGTCGCAGCCGCGATCAGCTTCTCGGTCGCCTTGGTGGCCGAGCGGATGGCAAGGCCGTCATAATTGCCGATGATTTCGGCAAGCTTGTCCTTGTCCTTGCCGAGCTTCGGCTGGAAGTCGACTTCAACGCCGCGGTCGCGGAAGATCTGGACGGCGGTTTCCGACAGTTCGTCGGATACGAGAACGCGAGGTGCCATGATGGCCTCCTTGAAAAGGTCAGGTCTGAACGGGAATGCGGTACAAGGGCTTCGCTCCCCATCGGGAGCGAAGCAGAACGCTTAGGCTAGGCCGCGGCCTGCGACAGCGTCGCCTTCTGGGTCTCAAATGCCCAGGTCAGCCACGGCATCAGCGCTGCCATGTCGGATGCCTCGATCGTGGCACCGGCCCAGATCCTGAGACCGGACGGTGCATCGCGATAATGGCCGATGTCGAACGCGACACCTTCCTTTTCGAGGAGGGCAACAACGCCCTTGGCAAAGGCTGCCTGTCCGTCCGCATCAAGGGCGGCGACGTCGGCGTCGACGATCTTCAGGCAGACCGAGGTATTGGAGCGGGTCTCGTCCTTGACCGCCAGATTGGCGATCCAGCCGTTGGCTGCAACGAAGTCGAAGATCACCTTGGCATTGGCGTCGGCACGCGCCATCAGGCCCTTGAGCCCGCCGACCTTCTCAGCCCAGACGAGCGCGTCGATATAGTCTTCGACGCAGAGCATCGACGGCGTGTTGATGGTCTCGCCTGTGAAGATGCCTTCGATCAGCTTGCCGCCCGACGTCATGCGGAAGATCTTCGGCAGCGGCCAGGCCGGCACGTACGTCAGCAGGCGTTCGACGGCGCGCGGCGAAAGAATGATGACGCCATGTGCACCCTCGCCGCCGAGAACCTTCTGCCAGGAGAAGGTGACGACATCGAGCTTGGCGAAATCGAGGTTCTGCGCAAAGGCGGCAGACGTCGCATCGCAAATGGTCAGGCCCTTGCGGTCGGTCGGAATGAAGTCGGCGTTCGGAACGCGCACGCCGGAGGTCGTGCCGTTCCAGGTGAAGACGACGTCACGGTCGAAATCGACCTTGGAGAGGTCGGGAAGTTCGCCGTAGCCGGCTTCGAACTTGCGCACATCGGCAAGCTTCAGCTGCTTGACCACGTCGGTCACCCAGCCGGCGCCAAAGCTTTCCCAGGCGACCATGTCGACGCCACGCTGGCCGAGCATCGACCAGAGCGCCATTTCGACGGCGCCGGTATCGGAAGCGGGCACGATGCCGATGCGGTAATCGGCCGGCACTTCAAGAATGTCACGGGTAAGATCGATGGCCTGCTTGAGCTTCGTCTTGCCGACCTTGGCGCGGTGCGAACGACCGAGCGGAGCATCGGACAGAGCGTCGAGCGACCAACCGGGGCGCTTCGAGCAAGGGCCAGAAGAAAAATGGGTGTTGTTCGGACGGATGTCCGGCTTGGCAGGCTTCGTCATGTGCTATCCTTCCAGATAGATAGCCCTTCGTTGGGGAAGGGTGTCCCGCCGTCGGAAATATTGCGGGTCCGGAAGGAAGTCAAGCGACTTGTGTCGCAATCGAGAAAATTTATGGCGTCGCAGGCAAGATCAGCAAAGGCAGAGCCATACCCACCGACCGATTGTTACCAGAACGAGAACCGAAGGCCCGCTCTGATCTCGTGACGGGAAAGCCCGTCGTCGAAGCCCTTTGCGCCGCTTGCACCGGCAAGCGCCTCGGCACCGAAGCCGAACATCTCGCCGTCGCCGATATGCGAATAGCGGTAGCCGACATCGAGCTTCAAGCGATCACTGAGATCGTAGGAGACGCCGGCCATCAGCGCATAGGTGAAGCGCCAGCTGTCGTGGCCCTCAAACGAGGTTGCCGTCGGAGCACCGGCGCAAGCGCCGCCACCGGCAACGCAGCTCTCGCTCGCAAAGGCGGTGTTCCAACGCAAATTGGTCGCGCCGATGCCGGCCCCGACATAGGGCGTGAAGCCTGCCAGCGTTCCGAAATCGACATAGGCGTTCGCCATCAAGCCCAGTGCGGAAAAATCGGCCGTCGTTGAGAAGGCACAGGATGTGCCGGCACCCTGCCCCGCGCAGGGGCTGGCCACAAGCGACGAGCCGTCGAAACGACCCTCGAAGTAATCGGCCGTGAGGTCAGCGCGGAAGGTGTCGGTGATCTGGTAGCCGAGGCCGATCGTGCCCGAAAGCGGTTTGTCGAAGCGTGCACCGTCGAACGGGACATTGCTGTAGCTGCCGGTTCCCGCGTCGAAGGTACGGTAGTAGGGATCGCCCTCGTCGCGCCAGCCGCTGTAACCGATGTCACCGCGCAGATAGAGGCCGCTGCTGCCGGTTGCTTCCTGGGCAATGGTGATTTCGGGAGCATCGATCAGGGTCTCGTCTGCGGCAAGCGCAGAACCTGAGGCAAGCAGGCCAATACCGAACGTGGCTCCGCAGATCCCGTTTCGCCATTCCATGCCCATGCCCTTTCGCTGCAATTGCCGTCACCGAACGGGATCCACCCATCAGTTGCTTCGTTCAGCGTTAACTATTGCAGACGGAGGTTAACTCGCGGTTAACCATGCCCGTTAGGATTTGCGCAAAGCTTTGGGCGAAACGACAAAGGCCGCCCAAGGGCGGCCTTCATGATTCTCAGTAGTATTCCTTACTTGTAGACGATCGGCTCCGGCGGCGGCTCGTAAGGAACCTCGCAGACATTGCCGAAGGAGTAGCGCAGGCCGGCGCGCGCCTCGTGGATGTAGAAGCCCTTGTCGTAGCCCGGACCACCACTCTGGGCGTATCCGAACATGTCGCCGCCATCGACGTCGCGGAAGCGATAGCCGACATCGGCCTTCAGGTTGCAGGTCAGGTCGATCGCGGTACCGGCCATGAGGGCGTAGGTGAAGCGCCAGCTGTCCTTGCCGCCGTGGTTGACCGTCGGGTCGCAGTTGCCGGGGTTGCCGACTTCGCAACTGGTGTTGCGCAGACCGTCCCATTTCACACGCGTGCCACCGATACCGGCACCGACGTAAGGGGTGAAGGCGCCATAGGTGCCGATGTCGACATAGACGTTGGCCATCAGGCTCCAGGCGGAAACCGAGGAAATGTCGGTCGACACGCAGTTGGCGGCAACGCCGCACGACCCGGTGGTCGAACCCTCGAAGTCGCCGCCGCCCCAATAGTCAAGCGTGACATCGGTGCGCAGGTAGTTGTTGATCTGATAACCGACACCGCCGCCGATAACCCAGGAGTCATCGATATCGGCCGAATCGAAATCCTTGATGAAGCCGTTCGACCCCTGAAAGTAATGCGCGCCGCGCAGATCGTTCCAGGCATAACCGACGTCGCCGCGCAAATACCAGCCGCTGGCTTGAACGACCTCGACGGGCTGTTCGACCACCGGTGCTTCGATAGGCGGTTGATAGACATCCGCGGCATAGGCTGCCGTGCCGCTGAGCAACACTGCAACAACGCCACTCAAAATTCTCTTCATGGCCCCACTCCAATACATTCCATTGCTTGGTTCACCACGAAAATGGCGTCCAAATCCCGACGTTGGTTATGGATAATGAGGGAGAAAGGTTAAGCTCCGATTAACTACAAAAGTTTACCGTGTGCATTAACGAACGTTAATACTCCAAGCTGTTGCATGTTGTTCTTTGACGAACAAAGAAAAGGCCGGTGATTTGCACCGGCCCTGGAGGAAACTGCTGGATGTGTGCTTCAAAGCCTGTTGCGCAAAGTTGCGCAGCGGTTTTGTGATAACAACATGCGCAAAAACAAGAGCTTAAAGCGCAGCAAGCGAATCCTAGAGATCGCGACGCGCTTTAGGCAGCGTTGCGCGCGCTGCCGATGACGTTGATCAGCCCGTCGACGATCCGCTCGACCTGGCTGCGGTCATCTCCCTCGGCCATCACCCGGATCAACGGTTCCGTGCCTGACGGACGGATCAGCAGGCGGCCGGACTTGGCAAGCTCGGCTTCAGCATCGGCGATCGCCTGGCGTACGGCTGCGTCCTCGAGCGGCTTGCCGGCCGAAACCCGCACGTTCTTCAACACCTGCGGCACCGGCTCGAAACGATGGCAAATCTCGCTCACCGGCTTGCCCAGGCGCTTGACCACCGCAAGGATCTGCAGGGCGGCCACGAGACCATCACCGGTCGTGCCGAAGTCCGACAGAACGATGTGGCCGGACTGCTCACCACCGACATTCAGGCCATCCTGGCGCATCTGTTCGACAACGTAGCGGTCGCCGACCTTGGTGCGGCGCAGCTCGATGCCACGGCCCTTGAGGTAACGCTCCAGACCCAGGTTGGACATGACCGTTGCCGCGATCGCACCGCCACGCAGCGTGCCATCCTCGGCCCAGCTGTCGGCGATAACAGCCATCAGCTGGTCACCGTCGATGACGGTACCGTTTTCGTCGACGATCAGAACCCGGTCGGCGTCTCCGTCGAGCGCAATGCCGATATCGGCGCGCACCTCGTGCACTTTCCTGGAAAGCGCTGCCGGATGGGTCGAGCCGCAATCGAGGTTGATGTTGACGCCATTCGGCTCGGTCCCGATCGTCACCACTTCGGCGCCGAGCTCCCAAAGCGCCTGGGGTGCAACCTTGTAGGCGGCGCCATTGGCACAATCGATGGCGATCCGCAGACCCTGAAGGGTGACATCGCGCGGCAGAGTGCGCTTGGCATGTTCGAGATAACGGTAGATGTCGCCGTCGACGCGTTTTGCGCGGCCGATGTCTTCGGCCTTGGCGAGTTGCCCCGACAGATCCTGATCGAGCAACGCTTCGATCTTGGCTTCGATATCGTCGGAGAGCTTGTAGCCGTCAGGGCCGAACAGCTTGATGCCATTGTCCTGGAACGGATTGTGCGATGCCGAGATCATCACGCCGATATCCGCGCGCAGCGAGCGCGTCAGCATGGCAACGCCGGGCGTCGGGATCGGTCCGAGCAGGAACACGTCGAGACCTGCCGCCGTGAAACCGGCGACCATGGCGTTTTCGAGCATATAGCCGGAAAGACGCGTGTCCTTGCCGATCACCACGCGGTGGCGGTGGGCGCCATTGCGGAAGATGGTACCCACGGCGATGCCGACCCGCATGGCGAGATCCGGCGTCATCGGAAAAATGTTGGATTGGCCGCGGATACCATCCGTGCCGAAATACTTGCGCTTCATAAGAACTCCATCGTTCTGCTGGGTCAATGCCGGCTTTGCCTGCTTCGCCTGTCTGCGCGCTCCGCGACTGGGTTTCATCGACCAGACCTCATATCATTCCGGCTGCCGCCGTTGCTCCCCGCGACTTTGACAGCAAAGCAAAGGCCGAGAGCATTTCGATTCTTCTTTGACACAAAACCAATGCAAACGGCAGCGACGATAGCATCAGAAATCATTACATCGCGTTACCAAGTGCAATCCTGCGCCGTGGCAACAGAAAGCCGCCGCACCTTGTGGCGCGGCGGCTTTTGTAATCAGAGACTGAAACCAAAGCCGTTATTGCGGCTGCGGCTCGAACCCACCTTCGGATTCTTCGCCCTTGCTGCCCGACGAGCCCTCTTTCTTCACGCCGGCCGAAGGCACGGCGGAGCCGCGATGCGGCGGGGTGTCGTCGCCAAGGTCGCGCGCCGGCTTCTCGCCGCGGATAAGCGCCTTGATCTCGTCGCCGGTCAGCGTTTCGTATTCGAGCAACCCTTCCGCCAGCGCCACGAACTCGTGGTTCTGCTCGGTCAGGATCGTGCGCGCGGTTTCATAGGCCTCATCGATCAGACGACGGATTTCGTTGTCGATCTTCTGGGCGGTCGCTTCCGAAACGTTCTTCTGCTGCGCCACCGAATGGCCAAGGAAGATTTCCTGCTGGTTCTCGCCATAGGAAACCTGACCGAGCTGGTCGGAGAAGCCCCATTGCGTCACCATCGCGCGAGCGAGCTTGGTCGCCTGCTCGATGTCGGACGATGCGCCGGAGGTGATGTTCTCCTTGCCGAAGGTCAGTTCTTCGGCGACGCGTCCACCCATCATGATGGCAAGCCGCGAGACCATCCACTTGTAGCTCATCGAATAGCGGTCGCCTTCCGGCAGCTGCATCACCATGCCCAGTGCCCGTCCGCGCGGAATGATCGTCGCCTTGTGCAGCGGATCGGCCGAAGGAACGTTCAGCGCCAAGATGGCGTGACCGGCTTCGTGATAGGCGGTCAGCTTCTTCTCGGCTTCGGTCATGGCGGAGGAGCGGCGCTCCGCACCCATCATGATCTTGTCCTTGGCGTCTTCAAACTCGAGCATCGTGACGACACGCTTGTTGCGGCGCGCAGCCATCAGGGCCGCCTCGTTGACGAGGTTCATCAGGTCGGCACCGGAGAAGCCGGGCGTGCCACGGGCCAGAACCTTGAGGTCGACATTCGGCGCCAGCGGCACGTTGCGAACGTGCACCTTGAGGATGCGCTCGCGGCCGTTGATATCGGGGTTCGGCACGACGACCTGGCGGTCGAAACGGCCCGGACGCAGAAGTGCGGGGTCGAGAACATCAGGACGGTTGGTCGCCGCGATCAGGATGATGCCTTCGTTGGCTTCAAAGCCATCCATCTCGACCAGCAACTGGTTGAGCGTCTGCTCGCGTTCATCGTTGCCGCCGCCGAGACCGGCACCACGATGGCGACCGACCGCGTCGATTTCGTCGATGAAGATGATGCAGGGCGCATTCTTCTTGGCCTGCTCGAACATGTCACGCACGCGGCTTGCACCGACGCCGACGAACATTTCAACGAAGTCCGAACCGGAAATGGTGAAGAACGGAACGTTGGCTTCGCCGGCAACCGAGCGGGCAAGCAGCGTCTTACCGGTACCGGGAGGACCGACGAGCAGCACACCGCGCGGAATACGTCCGCCCAGACGCTGGAACTTCTGCGGGTCGCGCAGGAATTCGACGATTTCTTCCAGATCCTGCTTGGCTTCGTCGACACCGGCGACGTCGTCAAAAGTCACGCGGCCATGCGCTTCCGTCAGGAGCTTGGCCTTGGATTTGCCGAAGCCCATGGCTCCACGCGAACCACCCTGCATCTGGCGCATGAAAAACAGCCAAACGCCGAGGATCAAAAGCATCGGCAGCAGCGTGCCGATATAGCTCAGGAACCCGGAGGAGCCGTCGGTTTCCGGACGAACGGTCACCGTCACGTCCTTGGCTTCCAGGCGCTCGGTGAGCGCCGTGTCGACCGAAGGCGCATAGGTCTGGAATGTCGCGCCGCTTTCAGAATAGCTGCCGATAACCTTGGAACCGGTGATCACGACTTCCTTGACGCGGCTCGCATCAACGTCCTTGAGGAACTGCGAGAACGGAATCTCGCGCGAGCCGGTGCGCTCGGTCGGCTGCTGAAACATGCTAAACAGCGCGATCAGCAAAAGCGCTATGATTGCCCAGAGGGCAAAATTACGAAAATTAGGGTTCATCGAACTCCCCGGAACCTGTCACGACCCGCACATTTCGCCGGGCCGCTTTCTTGCCCCTAACATAGGGTTCTGGCGGCGCCTTGCCAAGGCAAACCGCCAACTACCGTTCCATTTCTGTCAACAGCGACCGAACATAGGGCTGACGCCCGAACAATCCGGCAATCATGTCTGCCATGATCAGGTCAAAACCCGGCAAAAAGGTGTCGTAGGGGCCAATGCGAGGCTCAACGTGGGCTTCCGCGATGCAATTGTCGTCAGTGGATACAACATGAGGCGCGGAAAACGACGCCCGCTTGGCAACGCCCGGTGGCAGTCCTGCGGCAATAAGTCTCTCCTGTTGCAGGCCGCTATCGCCAACGGCGCTTATCTGCACCATGCCACTTCCGACATTTCCAACCGTAAAGCGGCCATCCCAGATGCCGGCTTCGCCGGGCCTCAGCACCAGAAGCGGCAGATCGCGTGCCTCGCGATAGAGGTAAAGGCCGGTCGCGCGCCTGTCGAACACCACCCGCCCAGCGGTCAGCCGCCCCGGTTCGCCGCGTTCAAGGAACGCCACCAGTCGTGTGACCGTGTCCGCGGCCAAGGGATGCGTCCGACCGCCGACGACAGTCGCCATCGCCAGAAGCGCGCGCCGGCAGTCGGCGTCGACACATCCGGCGACAGCAGCATCGGCAACGCTTACGACCAATTTTTCGTGAACGCGAGCGTGAAGCTCGAGCCAGGCGGCCGCCCTCACCGACGAGCGGGCCCGGGAAGCCGCGTCCCATGTGGCAACCGCTTCATCATCTGCGTCAGCGAGGCGCTCGCGGGTTCGCACCCGCTCGAAACGCATATTGACGTTGCTCGGATCGTCGAACCAGCCGACGCCCTCGGCGGTAAGAAATGCCCGGATGTCGGCGCGACGCTGGCCGAGGAACGGGCGCAACACCCAGAAGCGTCTGTCGTAGAGCGTTTCGTCGGCCATGCCTGCGCCGCCGGGTCCCTGCCCGCGCTCGGACCGCATCAGGATCGTCTCGCGCTGGTCGTCGAGCGTATGTCCGGTGACGATGCAATTGGCGCCAAGATCATCGGCAGCGCTCGCCAGCAGCTGATAGCGCTTTTCGCGCGCGGCGGCCTGAATTCCGGCTGAGGGTTTTGGGCCATGCCAGCGTTTGGTGACATGCGCGATGCCAAGGCTGGCGCAGAAGCCGGCCACGGCCTCCGCTTCATCGGCCGAGGCGGGTCTCAGGGCATGGTCGACTGTGCAGGCAACAAGGGAAAGGTCGGCGTCACCGGTTGCCTCAATCGCCCGGTGTAGGGCGAGAAGCAATCCTTTGGAATCGCTGCCGCCGGAGACGGCTACGAGCAGTCGGGCCGGCCGATGGAAGGATGAAAGAAATCGTTTCGCCGTCTCGAGAACGGCCAGGTTGACTTGCGTCTCAGCAGCCAAAGCGGCTTTGCTCGCTCGTCACCTTTGCGCGCACGGCCGGTGAGGCCTTCGGGTAGCGCTTGTTCACCTCGCGCAAGGTGGCGCAGGCAGTTTCCTTGTTGTCGAGTGCGCCGAGCGACATGCCGAGTTTCAAAAGCATCTCCGGAGCCTTCGGCGACTTGGCGTGCGCCTGGTGCGCATTCAGGAACGTCTTGGCGGCTTCGCTGTATTTGCCCTGCGAATACTGCGCCTCGCCCATCCAGAAGCTGGCATCGGCTGCCTTTTCGCCCTGCGGGAACACGTCGAGATAGTCGCGGAATTCCTGCTCGGCGGTGCTGTAGTCGCCGGAAAGCACGTGGCCATAGGCCGACTGATAGAGGTCGCCGGGGTTGTCGAGCGCTGCTGTCTGCTGCTGGCTGTCCGGATTGGCGTTGAGCCCGCCATCGTTGCCCGGAAGTGCCACGCCGGTATCGACACCGGGAGGCGTTGCATTGGCGCCCGGCTGGGCGTCGGTCGTGGTCGAAATCGGATTGCCGCTCTCGTCAAAGACAATCTGTCCGAGCGTCGTCGGAGGTGCGGCACCGGTTGCGCCCTGATTGGCGCCCGATGCGGCCATGCCGGTGCCGGGATCGACAGGCGCGATCGTCTGGCTATCCGTCACCTCCGGGGTGACGGACGCCTGATCGCTGGACTTCGGCGTCTGCAGTGCGCCGCTCTTCTTAGGGGAGGCCTTGCCGCTTTCCAGATCCTGGAAGCGGAACTCGTTGTCCTCCTGGAACTTCCGGATCTGCTCCTGCATCTGCAGAAGCTGGAAGCTCATTTCTTCGATACGCCCGTTGAGCGAGCGGATCTGTTCTTCAAGTTGGCCGACCCGTGTGGTCTCGGACGCTTGAACCTTCACGACGGGAAGACTGTGCGTGCCTGCCGTGTCGGCGTGTGTCGTTCGGGCCGAAAGCCCGGAAAGCGGCATGGCAGTTGCTGTCTGGCCAAGGCCCGAAAGGGCCGCGAGACCAAGCAGTCCAGCCACGACAAATTTCTTCATTTCATTTGTCCTGTTCGAATACCGGTTTTCCCACCCTGGAATCGGGGCCCGCAATACATCTCGCCGATTCATCTGGATGATTGCCGCACAGTTTTCCAATTACCCTGAAAAAGCAACGGAGTTCGGCCAAAGTGTGGTAAAAAAGCAAAGGGCGGCCCAAGGCCGCCCTTATAATTTAGCGATGCGTGATCGGAAGATCACATGCCGGCGCCACCGAGAACGGTCACGGCGCGGCGGTTCTGCGACCAGCACGAGATGTCGTCGCAAACGGCAACCGGCTTTTCCTTGCCGTAGGAAATCGTCTTCAGGCGGTTGGCCGGAACGCCGCGCGAGATCAGATAGTCCTTGGTGGAAGCAGCGCGGCGAGCGCCGAGTGCCAGGTTGTATTCGCGGGTGCCGCGTTCGTCGGCATGACCTTCGACGGTGACGGCATAGTTCGGATACTTGGCGAGCCACTGAGCCTGACGGTCGAGCGTCTGCTGAGCGTCGGCGCGGATCGAGGTCGAGTCCGTATCGAAGAAGATGCGGTCGCCGACATTGACGGTGAAGTCCTGCTGCGAGCCCGGCGTTGCGGAACCGGCGCCGCCGAGACCAAGCTCGTTGGCGTTGTTCGGAAGGTTCTTCTTCGAGGCGCAGCCAGCGATGGCAAGGGTCATGACAAGTGCGATCATGACCGGGTTGCGAGCGATGGTCTGCATGCGGCCTACGGCCGGGGTGTCAATTCGGCTCATGCGCCGGTCTCCTTGAGAAGTGTCTGAATTCACGGTTGCCAGACTGTAACCGGAAGCGGTTAATCGCTATTCAACAGTTATGGTTAACAAATCGATAATTTAAGCTCGGCGCCTGCTAGACCAGCACTTTGCGGCGAGAAAGCGGCATCGTCGCCACAATCCCCGCCGCAAGTGAGAGCCTGCTATTCGAGCCGCGGCGACCATGCCGGGTCGGAGGCAAAGCCCTGTGTGGGGACGGCCTGCTCGTTGTAACCGGTCAGGTCGATCGAGTAGAGCTGCGGTCCGCCGGCACCGGCATTCTGACGGAAGAACATCAGCACACGACCGTTCGGCGCCCAGGTCGGGCCTTCATTGTGGAAGCCCGTGGTGAGGATACGCTCACCCGAACCGTCGGTCTTCATCACGCCGATCGAGAACTTGCCGCCCGATTGCTTGGTGAAGGCGATGAGGTCGCCACGCGGAGACCAGACCGGCGTCGAGTAGGAGCCGTCGCCGAAGGAGATGCGGCGCTGGCCGGAGCCATCTGCACCCATGACGTAGATTTGCTGGCGGCCGCCGCGATCGCTTTCAAAGGCGATCTGGCTGCCGTCAGGCGAATAGGACGGCGCGGTATCGATCGCCGCCGTGCTCGTCAGGCGGGTCGTCGTACGCGAGCGCAGGTCCATCGTATAGATGTTGGCATTGCCCTCCTGCTGCAGGCTCATGATGACGCGCTGACCATCCGGCGAGAAGCGCGGCGAGAAGGTCATGCCCGGGAAATTGCCGACCACTTCGCGCTGTCCGGTTTCCAACTGCAGCAGGTAGACGCGCGGCTGGTTGTTTTCGAACGACATGTAGGTGACTTCCTGACGGTTTGGCGAGAACCGCGGCGTCAGGACGAGATCGTTCGAGTTCGTCAGCGCGCGGGCATTTGCCCCGTCCTGGTCCATCATCGCAAGCTGGCGCTTGCGGGCGGTCTTCGGGCCGCTTTCGGCGACGTAGACGACACGTGTATCGAAGTAGCCCTTTTCGCCCGTGATGCGCTCATAGATCGCATCGGCGATGATATGGGCGACGCGACGCCAGTTCTCCGGCTGGGTGAAGAACTGCTGGCCGGTCATCTGCTGGCCCGCAAACGTGTCCCAGAGCCGGAATTCGGCCTTCAGTCGACCGTCGGCCTCCTGCGTCACGCGACCGGTGACGAGCGCCTGGGCATTGATGACCTTCCAGTCCTCGAACCGCGGAGCTGCGTCGGGGTTGCTGATCTTTTCGATGAAGGCGCCGCGATCGATCGGCGCAAACAGGCCGGAGCGCTTGAGGTCGGCTGCGACCACGTCGGAGATCTTCTTGCCGAGTTCACCCTGCAGGAAGTCGGTGATCGCGATCGGCAACGGCTCGACATTGCCCTTGTTGATGTTGAGCTCGACCAATGCGTTTGCAGGTGAGGCAATCAGCCCACAGCCAGCAAGGATCACGACCATTAGGCGGAAAAAAGTGCGTCTCAGCATTCTATAAAGCCTTTCAGCCTCTCACTATCTTCAGAGCATCGAGCTCGGGTCGAAGTTGACCACGACCTCGCTCCACGAATCGTATTTGTCAGCCGGTAGCCCAGTGAAGGGCGCCGTCTTCAGCACGGCGCGTTTGGCACCGCTGGCGAGCGCGCGCCGGGCAGCCTCCGAGCCGCCAGTCGCCTCGACCTCCGGATCGCCAGCCAGGCTGCCATCAGGGTTAAGGCGGAAACTGACCTTGATGCGGACATCGGCAGCATCAGCCATGCCGGGAATGATCGACCAGTTGCCTTGGATCATCCCGCGCAACGCATCCATTTCGCTCTGCGAGAGCGTGTTGCCGCCGGTCGTCTTCTTGCCGCCCAGAGCTGCTTGCTCCGTGGAGCGCTTGGCGCCGCCGCCGGACGATTCCTGCTTGTTGAGCAAGGCCGCGATCTCGTCGGCATTGAAGTCGCTCTCCTTGGCGGAGGACGCCTTCTTCTGCTCCTTCGGGGTGTCTTCCTTCTTGCGGTCGGGCGTCTTTGCCGTCTGAGCCGGCTTTTCGACCTTCGGCTTCGCCGCCGGGGTCGGCACCTTCTCGGGCAGCGCCTCGGCTTCCGGATTTTCGGCCGGCTTCTCTTCGGCAGGCGCAGGCTCGGGCTTGGTTTCCGGCTTCACCTCCTGCTTGGGCTCCGGCAGTGCGGCAACTTCCGTTGCCGGCTCGGACGCAGGCTTGGTCTCCTCGACCTTCTTGATCTCTTCCTTGACCGGATCCGGCGTCGGCTGCGACTTCTCGGTCTTTTCCGGGGCGGCCGCAGATTCGTTCTTCGTCGGCTTGACGTTCGGCGTCGGCGGCGTCTTCAGGTCGATGTCGTTGTCGCCGATGTTTTCGGCATTCTCGACCGGGGTCGGCTTCTTGGTCGGAACCGGAGACGCCTTCTCCTTGGCCGGCGCCTTCTTGTCGCCCTGCTGGATCTGCGTCATCTCCGTGATCGGCACGATATCGACCGGCAGGGCTTCGACGTCGGCGACCTCGAAGTCAGCCGGGCTGCCGAGCGAAACCAGCGCCCAGGTCAGAACCAGAGCGTGCAGCAGACCAGATGTGGCGAGACTGCCCTTCATGGCCAAGGATCACTTTTCCTGTTCTTGCAGCGTCACGAGGCCGAGGTTCTTGAACCCGGCAGCCGAGATGCGCGCCATGACCTTCATCACCGTGCCGTAGTCGGCATTGGTATCGCCACGCACATAGATGCGTTCGTTGTAACCGGTGGTGGCAATCGCCTCGAGCTTCGGCACGACCTCTTCGATCGCGATCGGCGTTTCCTGCAGGTAGATTTCACCAGCCGGGTTGACCGAAACGGTGATCGGCTGCGTATCGGAATTAAGCGCCTTGGCCTGCGTTTCCGGCAGGTCGATCGGCACGCCGACCGTCATCATCGGCGCGGCGACCATGAAGATGATGAGCAGCACCAGCATCACGTCCACGAAGGGCGTGACGTTGATTTCGCTCATGATCGCTTTCTTGCCGCCCCGGCGACGACGACCGCCGCCCGAACCTTTGGCTCCGCCAACCGACATACCCATCAGCGTGGTCTCCGTGCTCTCTGGCGATTATTGCGCGGCCTGGCGCGGGTTCTGCAGCTTCTCGTCGATCTGCCGCGACAGGATCGCGGAAAACTCGTCGGCGAAGGCTTCCATGCGCGCCGACAGCTTGCCGGCGTCGGCAGAAAACTTGTTGTAGGCGATAACGGCGGGAATAGCGGCAAGCAGACCGATGGCCGTTGCCAAGAGCGCCTCGGCGATACCCGGCGCCACGACGGCAAGGTTGGTCGACTTCGAACCGGCGATTGCCTGGAACGAGGTCATGATACCGACGACGGTACCAAAAAGACCGATGAAGGGGGCAGCCGAACCGATGGTCGCGAGCGAGCCGAGGCGCGCTTCCAGCGATTCCGATTCACGGGCGAGCGTCACGTCCATGGCCCGGTCGATACGCATCTGCAGACCGATCGGCGAACGCGCGCCGCGCTCGAAGCTCTTCTTCCACTCGCGCATTGCAGAGACGAAGATCGCACCCATGCCCGAGGTCTGGCGATCGGAGAGCGTGCGGTACAGCTCTTCCAGCGACTGGCCCGACCAGAACACCTGCTCGAAGCCGTCGAGCTGGCGACGGACACGACCGTAGTTCAGCGTCTTGTCGACGACGATCGCCCATGTCCAGACCGACGCTGCAATCAGCCCCAGCATGACCAGCTTCACGACAAAGCCCGCTTGCATGAACAGCGACCAGAGGGTCACATCGCTCGCCGCGGCCAATCCAACCTGTTCCATCGTTTTCAGTCCCCGAATCCAAACACCCGGCAAGAGCGGCTCATGCTCGTGACCGGGTAGCCCAAACGTCCTGTTGCAAGAATGCCCCCGGCGCCGCCGCTGGTCGCACCATCGCGACCTTTATTAGCCTATGGTTGCCTTCTTGCCGTCAATTTTGGTCAAAGGATGACGTGCACTGCACAAATCCTGATGGGCTGATTAAGACACCATTATGGTTAAGGGAGTGTTACCAAGACTGTGTCTTTCCGGCCGCACTTCGGGTCGCAGCCGCATCTCGGAACTTCCCCCGGCGGCGGGCGTTTTCCCGCCATGACGACGCAAACGACACGACAGCGCGACCGGAGGTCCGCCCCGCAGCAGTTCGATCAGCGCGATCGCCTGATCCTGGCGCTCTACGCGCAGTTGAAAGCCGAGCGTGAAACCCGCGCCGCCCTCGAGGAGGCGCTCGCCAACGGCGTGCTGTCGAGCGAGGTGCTGCAGGCCATCATTTCCGACCCGATCCCCGCCATCACCAGCGAAGACATAGCAGGCATCGAACAGGCCCTCGCCCAGGACGCAGCCAGCGCTTCGAACGCCAAACCGCTGAACGGAGAACGCTGATGCCGTCCCGCGCGCGCTGCAGCCTTCAAGGACAACTACACTGCCGCGCTGAAGGATCTCGTCAAGCGCAAGATGAAGGGCAAGACCACGCATGTGTCGGTGGACGAGGAGGAACGACCGCCGCGCGGCGGCGACAATGTCGTCGACCTGATGTCGGCCCTGAAGAAGAGCCTGGAAAGCAGCGGCAAGAGACCGCACGCAAAACCAGCGTCGCCTGCGCGCCGGCGCAAATCCGCTTGAGGTGACCGATGTCTGCCCGCCAGCCCCCCCTCTCCGAATACAACCGCCGCCGCGATTTCTCCAAGACTCGCGAGCCTAAGGGCAAAGCGGCGCCGGCTCGCAAGGGCAAAAAGCGCTTCCTGGTGCAGAAGCACGATGCAACGCGGCTGCATTACGATTTTCGCCTGGAATGGGGCGGCGTCTTGAAGAGCTGGGCGGTCACGCGCGGACCGAGCCTCAATCCCGAGGACAAGCGGCTGGCTGTGCGCACCGAGGACCACCCCATGGCCTACGGTGATTTCGAAGGGACGATCCCGGAAAAACAGTATGGCGGCGGCACCGTCATGTTGTGGGACACCGGCTGGTGGGAGCCCGACAACGACCCGGATGAAGGCCTGCAGGAAGGCAAGCTCAAGTTTCACCTGCATGGCGAGCGCATGCAGGGCGGCTGGACGCTGGCGCGCATGCGGCCCCGGCCGGGTGAAAAGCGTGAAAACTGGTTACTGATCAAGGAGACCGACGACGTCGCGTCCGAAGACGGCGAGAGCCTGATCGAGAACAATACGACCAGCGTCTTCACCGGTCGCACGATGACGGAGATTGCCGCCGGAAAGGGCGAAGGCAAAAGACACGTCTGGCAGTCCGAAAAGAGCACCGCCGCCAACGTGAGGGCTGGGGCAATCGCTAAAGAGGCGCCGAGACCGAAGGCGCACAAGCGACCAGGCAAGCCGCCGCGCTTTCAAAAGCCGCAACTCGCCACCCTGGTTTCGGAAGCGCCTGATGGCGACGCGTGGCTGAACGAGGTGAAGTTCGACGGGTACCGACTGCTTGTGGCCGTCGGTGGCGGCGAGGCCCGGTGTTATACCCGCACGGGTCTCGACTGGAGCGAGAAGTTTCACACGATTGCCAACACGCTGGCTGAACTTGATTGCAGCTCGGCACTGATCGACGGCGAGGCCGTGGCAGCTTCCGGTGAGGGCTCGTCGTTCTCAACCCTGCAGAAAGCCCTGAAACACGGTGACGACACACGCTTCTACGCCTTCGATCTCTTGGAACTGAACGGTCGCGACCTGCGCAAGAACCCCCTCGTCGAACGAAAGAGCGAGCTGAAAGCGCTGCTCGACGCCATGGGGCCGACCGGCACCGTGCAATATAGCGAGCATGTGCACGGCAACGGCGCCAAGGTCTTTGCCGCCATGTGCAAATCCGGACAGGAGGGCATCATCGCCAAACTGGCCGACGCCCCCTATCAGAACCGGCGCACGCGCAGTTGGCTGAAGATCAAATGCACCAAACGCCAGGAGTTCGTGATCGGCGGCTATTCGCCCTCGTCGAAAAAGGGGCGCGCCTTCGCCTCCCTGCTTGTCGGAACGTTCGAGGATGGCCAGCTTATCTATCAGGGCCGGGTCGGCACCGGTTTCGACGAAGAGCGTATGGGTGAGCTTGCAGACGCCTTTGCCGGACGCCGGCGCCAGACATCGCCATTCACCGCCGTGCCGAATGAGATCGCCCGCAAAGCAATCTGGCTCAGGCCGGATCTGGTGGCCGAGGTCGACTTCGCCGAATTCACGCACGACGGACACATTCGCCAAGGCGCTTTTGAAGGACTACGCCGCGACAAGGAGGCAAAGGCCGTGACACTGGAAAGACCGAAGGTGGCGAAAGAGCCGAAGCCAGCCGCAGGGCGGACAGCCGATAGCGCAAAGCGTGCGCCCGGCAACGCAAGGCGCTCACCGGGCAAAACGCCCCGCACGGCGGCGGCCTCGGATGCCGACGACGCGGTTCTCGGCGTTCGCATCACTCATCCGGAACGCGTTCTGTTCGAGGGACAGGACATCACCAAGCTCGATCTCGCCCGCTACTACGCGGTCGTGGCAGAAAAGATGCTGCCATTTGCCAGCGATCACCTGCTGTCTTTGATGCGGTGCCCACAGGGCGGACGGGGGCAATGCTTTTACCAGAAGCATGCAAGCGAGGGTTTCCCCGCTGAGATCCGCGAGACACCGGTGAAGGAATCATCCGGCGACACCGAGAACTACATGTACGTGCGCGAGGCCAAAGGCCTTGTCGCCGCCGTGCAGATGGGAACCATGGAGTTTCACATCTGGGGATCGCCTGTCGACAAGCTGGAGACGCCGGACCGGCTGGTGTTCGATCTCGATCCAGACCCGAGCGTCGATTTTTCGACCGTCAAGGAAGCCGCACTCAGCCTTCGCGACGCTCTCGCCGACATCGGCCTGCAGTCGGTTCCGATGGTCACCGGCGGCAAGGGCGTGCATGTCATCGTTCCACTGACGCCGCGGGCGCCATGGGAGGACGCGAAGCGCTTCGCCAAAGCCTTCGCCCAGGGCTTCGCCGATCGCGATTCCGATAACTTTATTGCCACCATGTCGAAGGCAAAACGCAAGGGCAGGATCTTCATCGACTGGCTGAGGAACGAACGCGGCGCCACCGCGATCGCTCCCTATTCGACCCGTGCCCGGGCCGGAGGGCCAGTGGCAACGCCGATCAGCTGGAGCGAGCTTTCCGACCTCGACGCGGCCAACAGTTTCCACATTCCCGATATCCTCGGGCGGATCGAAAGCGGTGCGGAACCCTGGGCCGAGCTTGGCGGCACCAGGCAGTCCCTGACCAGGAAGATACTGGACGCGCTGCCCGAGTAAGCGGCCAGGCTCGTTTTTGAGCTGCCTTCCGGCAACAAAAAATGCACCCTTCGAAACGGTCGCTGCGATGCTTGCAACGGGAGCGCTGGCCTAGCCGACGCTTTGCCTTGCCCGCGTGAACTTCGCGGCCAGTGCCTCCGGCAGGCGGCGGGGACGGCCCTGGCCGTTGATCACGGCGATGATCACCTTGGCAGCGATCAGCAATTGCCCATTGCGGCGGATTTCCTGCAGCAGCACCATCTTGGCACCGCCAGCCTTCTCGGTGACCGTGCCGATCGTCAGGATATCGTCCATGCGCGCCGGTGCCTTGAAGTCGATCTCCATGCGATGCACGACGAAGACGAGGCCTTCGCTATCGCCCTCGATCGCAAGCGTCGCCTGCTCGACGCCGAGCAACCGCAGGAAATCGGTGCGGGCGCGTTCCATGAAATGCAGGTAGCGGGCGTGATAGACGACACCGGAAAAATCGGTGTCTTCGTAATAGACGCGCTGGACCAGTCGATGGCCGTCTTCGGTCAGTTCGCCTGCAAGCGAGATCAGGGACATGCTTCACTCCGACAAGAATTTCCCAAATCCTGTGCAGGAACAAAAAGGCATTTGCAAGCATTGCAGCTTTGTCACAAACCTATCCTACACGTGACACAGCTTTCCTTCCTGATCAGGAGATCCGTGCATGAAGATTGCGATCCTCGGCGGCGATGGTTTCATCGGCTGGCCAACGGCCCTTCATCTGTCCGACGCCGGCCATGACATCCATATTCTCGACAATCTCTCACGCCGCTGGATCGACACGGAGCTCGGCGTTCAGTCCCTGACCCCGATGGATTCGATCCAGGAGCGCACCCGCATCTGGCATGCCGAAACCGGCCGCCGCATCCATTTCAACCTGATCGATCTTGCCCGCGACTACGATCTGCTGAAGAACTGGCTGGCGGAACATCGTCCCGACGCGATCGTGCATTTCGCCGAACAGCGCGCCGCGCCCTATTCGATGAAGAGCGACCGACACAAGAACTACACCGTCAACAACAACGTCAATGCCACGCACAATCTGCTGAATGCGCTGGTGGAACTCGAGCTCGATGCGCATCTGGTGCATCTCGGCACCATGGGCGTCTATGGATATTCCACGGTCGGCGCGGCGATCCCCGAGGGCTACCTGCCCGTCGGCATCGAAACGATATCAGGCGAAACCGTGAGCCAGGAGATCCTCTATCCCTCCAATCCCGGTTCGATCTACCACATGACCAAGTGCCTGGATCAGTTGCTGTTCCAGTTCTACGCCAAGAACGACAGTCTCAGGATCACCGACCTGCACCAGGGCATCGTCTGGGGAACCCACACGGAGCAGACCCGTCGTCACGCCCAGCTGATCAACCGCTTCGACTACGACGGCGACTACGGCACGGTGCTGAACCGCTTCCTTATTCAGGCGGCAATCGGCTATCCCTTGACGGTGCACGGTACCGGCGGCCAGACGCGCGCCTTCATCCACATTCAGGATTCGGTGCGCTGCATCGAACTGGCGCTGAAGAACCCACCCGCCCGTGGCAGCCGTGTCGAGATCTTCAACCAGATGACGGAAACCCATCGGGTGCGGGACCTTGCTGAAATGATCGCCGCGATCTCCGGTTCGCAGATTGCCTGGCTGCCCAATCCGCGCAAGGAAGCGGCAGAAAACGAACTGGTCGTCCACAACGAAAAGTTCATGGCGCTCGGCCTCACCCCGACCCTTCTCAGAGATGGCTTGCTTTCCGAGATCGTCGATGTCGCCAGGAAATTCGCCTATCGCGTCGACCGTTCGCGCGTTCCGGCCGTTTCCGCCTGGACCAAGGATATTGCGACACGTATCAACCACGAGCCCGAGGGCAAGCGGCTGAAATCCGTTTCATGACATCGATCGATAGCAAACCGGAGGGGCTCAGTCCCTCCTCCCCTGCCTCCTCGCACCATGCATTCGTGACGCTCGTCACCAATGCCGACTACGCGCTCGGCGCCCGCGCGCTCGCCCGTTCGATCCGCCTCACGGACACGCCGGCCGACATCGTCGTTCTCCACACCGGGGGCGTATCGGCCGACGCTCTCGCGCCGCTGGCCGAATTCGGCTGCCGCCTGGTCGAAACCGAATTGCTGCCGCTCTCGGATGCCTTCAACGAGCGCCACGCTCGCCGCAACGTCCACGACAAGGCTCCGTTCACCAAGGGGCGCAAACCGGCGTTTCATTCGCCTCTCGACAATTTCTGCAAGCTGCGGCTTTGGCAACTGACCGACTATGTCAGCTGCGTGTTCATCGACGCGGATGCGATCGTCCTCAGAAACATCGACCGGCTGTTTCGCTATCCGGAGTTTTCGGCGGCGCCGAACGTCTATGAGGGCCTTGCCGACTTTCACCGGCTGAATTCCGGCGTCTTCGTCGCCGAGCCTTCCATCGCGACGTTCCAGATGATGCTCGCTAGGCTCGATGCGGACGGCGCCTTCTGGCCTCGCACCGATCAGACCTTTCTGCAGGCCTTCTTTCCCGAATGGCATGGCCTGCCGGTCACGATGAACATGCTGCAATATGTCTGGTTCAACCTGCCCGAACTCTGGGATTGGTCTTCGATCGGCGTGTTGCACTACCAATATGAAAAACCGTGGGAGAAGGACCACCCGCGCGCCGGGCAGCTTCGACCGTTGATCGACCTCTGGTTCGCCTACCTCACGGGCGATGATATCCCTGACATCGCAACCCTTGCCAATCCGGCTCAGTCATGACGCGCGTCCTTGTCTCCGGCGGCACCGGTTTTGTCGGACGCTTCATCGTCGAGCATCTGCTGGCGAGCGGATATGAAGTGGTCGTCGGCGGCCGCACCCCGCCAGCTCCCGCCCTGTTTTCGAAGCCGGTCGCCTTCGTTCCGCTCGCACTTGATCCGGATATCGACCAGAGTGCCGCCTTCCGGCACATCGACCACTTCGTCCACGCCGCCTTCCAGCATGTCGCCGGTCGCTATCGTGGCGGTGAAGGCGACGATCCGGAAGGGTTCCGCCGCAGCAATCTCGATGGCTCCGTCCGCCTGTTTCAGACGGCTCGCAATGAGGGCGTGAAGCGTTGCGTCTTCCTGTCGAGCCGCGCCGTCTATGGCGAACAGCCGCCGGGAGCAGGCCTCTTTGAAGAGACGCCCTGCAATCCCGAAAGCCTCTATGGCGCGCTCAAGCTGGAAGCGGAAAACGAACTCGACGCACTGGGCACAGCCGCATTCAAGACTGCGAGCCTGCGTGTCACCGGCGTCTACGGCGTACCCGGCGAAGGTGCTGCTCACAAATGGCAGCCGCTTTTCGATGACTATCTCTCGGGCCGCGTCATCGCGCCACGTGCCGGCACGGAAGTGCATGGTGAGGATGTGGCCGCCGCCGTGCGCCTTGCCCTCCAAACACCACTGGATGGCTCACAGGGCCACGTCTTCAACGTCTCCGATGTCCTCGTCGACAATCGTGCCATTCTGGCAATGGTGCAGCATATTACCGGATCCAGGCACGCCCTTCCGGGATCGGCCGCGCTGGCGGCATTCAATGCCATGAATACCGAGAAGATCCGGGCACTTGGCTGGCAGCCGGGCGGGCTGGAGCGATTGCAGGCAACGGTCAGAAAGCTGCTCGCCTGACACTGCAAACGCACAGGGTCTGAGCCACGCCTGTGCAAATTATGGACTCGTTTAAAGAGCTTTAATGTACAAATTATTACCTTAGGTTGTCATAGAGCATCTGCGTTATGGTGGCTGTGCGGGCCAGTCCCGGCCTCGCTCCACAGCTCAACCTCCCGTCGATCGACGGCGCTTCGAAGGAACCACACGATGCCTATCGAGACGTTGAATCCTGAAGTCTGGAAGCTTGTCGGCACTTTGAACGGTGAATGGAGAACGAATGGCGGCAAGGATTTTGGATGGGGTACGGTCAAGACCTCATCACAAACCCTGACTGCGAACGCCTTGCTGTCAGTCTACAAACTGATGCACGGCGATCAGAATCTGACGCGCGACTATTATCTCGTCGCCGGCGATGTCTATCACGGCATCCAGGGCTCGCCGTCCAACCCGTCATCCAATTGGGTCTCGGTCGGTTTTTACGCCAACCACATGAATCTGCGCATCGAGACGACTTCGGCACAGGCACGGCTCCTGACGTTCGGGCCGAACAGCACGATCGAACAGGCAACGATCAGCTTCTCGATCGGCGGTGAACTGAGCGCCGAGTACAGTTCGGAAGGGCCGAAGGCGGGCGCTTCGCTCAGCGCCAATGTCGGTGTCAGCTTCACCGCTTCGGAGGTCTCGTTCGCCGCCCGCCCGGAATCGCGATCGATCGAGTGGCACACCAGCTTGCCGCATGTCGGCTGGGTGTCGGCGGGAATGCCCGCAAATCCCGGCCGCCCGTCCTATGCCGGCTACATCTGGAACCCGGCGGTGATCATCGAGGTGCCGCAGGGCGCAGTGCCCAATCTCAAAGGCCGCTTCGAGGTGGATTTCGAATACAATTGGACGCGCGGCATCCGCAAGCGGTCGTTCACCCCCGGCATCGATCTCGTCTATAAGTCCCTCGTCAAGACCGGCGCCGACGAGGCGCAACAGGAACAGCCGCTTCCCACGATACTGGAGACGCTGCGCTCACTCGCAGCGGCAACCGGCCGGGATGGCAAGACCGACACCTTCCTGATGGCGCTGGAGCGCTCTCGCGTCATCGACGCCTTCGGCGACAGCAATCTGGACCAGATCGTCATCGCACCGACGAACATCGCCATCCAGGAGTATTTCGACAAACACCCGCAAACCGCGCTCGAGGCCGTCTCGCCCGCAAACCAAAGCTGGCTCGACGCCTGGATTGCCGAGCGGGTCATCAGCACCCCTCCCAACTCGATCGAGGCCGCCAAGCTCAGCGCGTCGGTCAAGGGGATTGCAGGCATGGCAGGGGAATGGTTCGAGTGCGCCGATGGTCTGCTTCTGGTGACCGACATCTATGAAGTCGTGCCAGGCCTGCGCAGCGCTCTTCAGAACCTGTTCAGCAAGGCCGCTTGACCAAGTTTACCCACCTGAGGCGCATTGACAGCGCCATAAACAGAAGGGCCCGGCGTCATGCTCGACGCCGGGCCCTTCCTTTCGGTTACGTGCCGGCTAAACCAGGCACGCGATCCCCCAGCTCAAGCCACCGAGGGCACGCCCATCATCGGCTCGGTCCGCGTTTTCGTCTGCTTTGCCGGTACCTTGTCCGCCGGAAGCACGAAAAGAAGGCTATGCGAGATGATGATCGCGGCGGCCAGCAGCAAGCCATAGGCCATCAGGATCACCGTCATCGGAACGACGAAGTTGAGCTGCGGCAGGGCACCGAGCATCAGCGGCACGTACCACGAGGTTGCCGAGACGGCACCGGAGATGAGGAAGGTGCTGCGCTGCTTGGTCGACATGCCTTCCATCAGCGAACGACCGATCTGCATCTTCACCTTCGGCAGGATCACCGCATGGATGAAGGCGCCATTGATCGTCAGGATGGCGACGATGGTCATCTTCGCCCAGACCTTCTCATTGCCAAGTTTGATCGGCTCGAAGTAGCCGTAGTAGGTCATGAAGCCAATGCCCGTGACCCACAGGAGGATCAGGCCCCAATTGACGATCTTCGACCCGAAGTGGAACACCGCCCAGTGTTCCGGGGTCACTTTCCCCTTGATGAAGAATCTGACGATCATCAGATCCAGAACGGTGGCAGCTCCCAGCCCCAGCGCCAACCCGATGAAGTGGAGTATGCGTAGACCCGTCTTGAGCGCGGCGACGGGATCGAGGCTCAGCGTATTGATTAGAAACATGAGACCCATTGTAAAGTACCTTTTCGATATCGGCAGGATCACGTGGGAATGGCGCCACCCCGAATGGCGCACCCTACAAAATTCCCTCAGACTGAATGAAATCGACGCTGAACTAAAACCGCTTCTGTCTGTCCCTGGACGGCATGTGATACTGCTAATGCCCTTAATCGCCCGGGGTCTTGTTACTGTCGAAATCGGCTCAAAGCGGGGCGCAGATGTGGCAAGAATAAGAATACAATAAAGTAGACATGTGCCATACACAGATATTCAGTGCCTGCCTTGGCGGTATAGCCTGAGATCGCGACAGTAACGACAGCCGGCGCTGACCTAGCCTATGTCGACGGCAACGACCTCCGGCGGCGATCCGATCCGCACCGGCAAATTCGAAAGACCCAATCCGCCTGAGACGATCATGTGGCGATCATCCTCGATGATATGCCCGTAGGCATAGCGGTTGCCGTATCGCGACGGGACGAGTGGCGCATAGCCCAAGAACCGCACCTGCCCGCCATGGGTATGACCGGCGAGCGTCAGCGATACGTGCCGGGGCACGTCGACGAAGATATCCGGTTCGTGCGCCATCAGAATGATCGGATCGTCACCGTCAATGCCGGCCAGCGTGCCGGGCAGGTCATCGAGCCCGGGGATCATGCCGGAGCCATCCGGAGCCGGATAGGTTGGTTCGAGTTGATCGGCCAGACCTGCCAGCCAGAAAGATCGTCCGTCCTTTTCGAGCCGCAGCGCACGATTGTCATAGACCGGGATACCGACGCCGGCGAGCGCTCTGTGCGCCAAGGTCGGACCGTGCCCGGCTCGGCTGGCCACCGGATCGTTGAGCCAGTCATGATTGCCCATGATCGCGTGGACCCCGAGCGGCGCCTTCAGCCGCGCCAATGCCTCGGCCCAACGGGCTGGTTCGACGAAACCGGTCAGGCGCAGACTGCTCATGTAATCGCCGAGCAGGAGGATGATATCGCCACCAAGCGCATTAGCCTGATCGCAGATGCCGGCAATCCGGCGTACCGGCATCCAGGGTTCGCAGGCATGGATGTCGGCCAGAACGACGATCCTGAGCTTTAGCCCTATCGGCCAGTTGGTTGGCTTTACGGCATAGGACGTGACAAGGGGGCGCCGCAACGGTTCGACACCGATGGCATAGGCGCTCGTCCCAAAGCCCGCCATTACCAGTCCGCCCAGGAGCTTGAGGAACGCGCGCCGCGCCAGCATACACTCTTCCCTCCTCTGGATGGACTTCAAGCATTCGGCCGCCTTCGTGGAGGCGGCGCAGGCAACGGAAAGTGCTCGCCCATCGTCGACGGCCGGCTCTATCCTTGCTGGATCATAGCGAGCTCGCCGTCCCGCCGAAATACGCCATTCGGCCGCGTGCCTAAGCCATGCGGCCGGGCCCCCTTAGCCGAGGTCGATGACGACGATCTCCGGCGGCACGCCGAAGCGGACCGGCGCAATCGAGCAGCCGAGCCCGCCGGAAACGATCAGGCTGCGATCCGCCTCGACCATATGACCGTAGGCGTAGCGATCGCCGAAACGGGAGGGCACGACGGGAGCGTGACCGAGAAACCGGACCTGCCCGCCATGGGTATGGCCGGAGAGCGTCAAGGCGACGCGCGAGGGCACCTTCGGAAAAATGTCCGGCTCATGGGCAAGCAGGATCACCGGCGCGTCGTCACCGACCTGCGCCAAGGTGCCGTCGAGATCGTCGAGGCCCTGCATATGTTTCCGCAGCCACTTCCTGCCCGGCACCAGCGCAAGCTGATCTTCGAGGCCGGCGAGCCAGAAGCCGAGGCCATCCTTTTCCAGGCGGATGGCACGATTGCTGTAGACGTTGATGCCGACGTCCGCGAGCGCCCTGTGACCGAAGGTGAGACCGCCGCTGTTCTTCTGCGCGGTCCTGTCCTCCCACCAGTCGTGATTGCCCATGATCGCATGCACGCCGAGCGGCGCCTCGAGCGTCGCAAGCGCCTTCGACCATTCGCTGGAATGCACGTAGCGCGTCACCAGGTTCATGCCGGCGGCATAGTCGCCGAGAAGGACGGTGATATCGCCGCCAAGCGCATTGGCCTGTCGGCAGATCGAAGCGATGCGATTGGCTGACATCCACGGTTCGCAGGCATGGATGTCGGCAAGGGCCACCACGCGCAGCTTCAAGCCCGGCGTCCATCCCGGCGGCGTCAGCGAATACCGCGTCACGTTCAGCCGGGCGAGCGGCTCAATGGCAAAGGCATAGCCGCCAAGCGCCGCCATACTGGCTATGCCGCCGCCGAGAACCTTCAACAGTCCACGACGGGTGATCATTTACTCGTCCTCGAGCGTCAGCCGGAACTGCGTCGCCTCGACCTCTTTCGGCGGATTGAGGCCGATATGTTTCCAGGCATTGGCGGTCAAGATTCGGCCGCGCGGCGTGCGCTGGATGAAGCCCTGCTGGATCAGATAGGGTTCAATGATGTCTTCGATCGCATCGCGCGGTTCGGAGAGACCCGCGGCGATGGTCTCGATGCCGACAGGCCCGCCAGCGAAATTCTGGGCGATCATGAAGAGATAGCGGCGGTCGAGTTGGTCGAGCCCCATATTGTCGACGAGCAGCCGCGTCAGCGCCTCGTCGGCGATTTTCTTTGTCACCGCTTCGGCCCGCGCCACTTCGGCAAAATCGCGCACGCGCCTAAGCAGGCGGCCGGCGATGCGCGGCGTGCCACGGGCGCGGCGGGCAATCTCGCGTGCGCCGTCGTCGGTCATGCCGAGCCCCATCAGCCGGGAACCACGGCGCACGATCGATTCCAGTTCCTCGACCGTGTAGAAATTGAGCCGCACCGGAATGCCGAAACGGTCGCGCAGCGGCGTCGTCAGCAGGCCGAGACGCGTGGTTGCGGCCACCAGCGTGAACTTCGACAGATCGATCTTCACCGAGCGCGCCGCCGGCCCCTCGCCGATGATAAGGTCGAGCTGGAAGTCTTCCATCGCCGGATAGAGGATTTCCTCGACCGCCGGGTTGAGCCGGTGGATTTCGTCGATGAACAGAACGTCGCGCTCTTCGAGATTGGTCAGAAGTGCAGCGAGATCCCCCGCCTTGGCGATGACCGGGCCGGAGGTCGAGCGGAAGTTGACGCCGAGCTCCTTAGCCATGATCTGCGCCAGCGTCGTCTTGCCGAGGCCGGGCGGTCCGACGAACAGCACGTGATCGAGCGCCTCGCCGCGGTTCTTCGCCGCTTCGATGAAGATCTTCAGGTTGGCGCGCGCTTCCGCCTGGCCTGTAAATTCGTCCAGGGACTGCGGACGCATGGTCGCATCGAGATCTTCGCCGCGCTTTTCCGGCGTTATCAGGCGTGCGGCTTCAGTCATCCATCCGTTCCAATCGATCGGGCATTCGTGCGCAAGGTGTCAAAGAATATGCCCGTTTTGCATCGGCCGGGACGACAACGCAAGAAGTCATCGCGCCAGTTCCTTCAGACCCAGCCGGATCAGCTTGGCGCTGTCGGCGTCCTCACCGCCGTTCTTCAGCGCCGCGGCAACCGCATTGGCGGCCTGATCGCGCGAATAGCCGAGGTTGGTGAGTGCCGACACCGCATCGGAAACCGGCGCCGAGGCAACACCCTCGCCAAGCTCCTGCTTGAGGCCGATCGAGCCGGACATTTCGCCGGCGAACGCCGGCGCCTTGTTCTTCAGTTCGGTGACGATGCGCACCGCCACCTTCGGGCCGACGCCCGGCGCGCGCGACACCGAAGTCTTGTCCTGCAGCGCGATCGCGTTTGCGAGCTCGCCCGGCGTCAGCGTCGAAAGGAGGGCGAGCGCCACCTTGGAGCCGACGCCCTGCACGCTTTGCAACAGGCGAAACCACTCGCGCTCCAGCGCCGTCAGGAAGCCGAACAGCTTCAACTGGTCCTCGCGCACATAGGTTTCGATAAACAGCACCGCCGCCTCTCCCGCCGAACCGAGCTTCGACAATGTGCGCGCCGAACAATGGGCGACATAGCCGACGCCATGCACGTCGAGAACGACATGATCCTCGCCGATTTCGTCGATAGTACCCTTCAATTTGCCGATCATGTGGCGTCGTCTCTCATGGATGGATTGCGGGATGATCGGACCGACCATCGGAAATTAACGGCACCGGCGCAACTACCCCATCAGGGCCGCAAGCCGGCTGGTCACCGACAGGCGGTTGTGCGCGTGGCAGATGGCGATCGCCAGAGCATCGGCAGCATCATTGCCCTTGAACTCGGCCTTCGGCATCAGGACCTTCAGCATCATGTGGATCTGCTGCTTTTCCCCGTGGCCGACACCGATGACGGCCTTCTTGACTGCGTTCGGCGCATATTCGGCCACCCTCAAGCCGGCGCGCGCCGGCACCAGCATGGCGATGCCGCGCGCCTGCCCGAGCTTCAGTGTCGCCGTCGCATCCTTGTTGACGAAGGTCTGCTCCACCGCCGCCTCATGCGGCTGATAACTGTGCACGACTTCAGCCAGTCCGTCATGCAGCTGGCAGAGACGCGAGGCGAGATCCATGTCGCCATCGGATGTCACAGTCCCGGACGCGACGAAGCGCAGCGAATTGCCGAGCGTTTCGATGATGCCCCAACCGGTACGGCGAAGGCCGGGATCGATGCCGATGATGCGAATCGTGGTCTGCATGAAATTCACCCTATGCTGCGTGTCCGGACGCTGCCAGCAAAAAGTGAACAAAACAAAAACATCCACATGACACAGGCGCCCTTGCCGGAAATCTTAACGGCGGCCCTTGGATTGAGGAATTTTGACCTTACATAGCCATTCAATCAATTTTGCTCAACAAAGGCCTTGCTCATGGCGACGTTCTCCGTTCTCGATCTCTCCCCGATCACCGAAGGCGGCAGCGTCGCCCAGTCGCTGGAAAACTCGAGGCTGCTGGCGCAGGCCGCCGAAGAAAACGGCTACAAGCGCTTCTGGCTGGCCGAACACCACGGCATGAAGGGCATCGCCAGCGCTGCGACCTCGATCGTCATCTCCCATGTGGCGGCAGGAACGAGGACAATCCGCGTCGGCTCCGGCGGCATCATGCTGCCCAATCACTCGCCGCTGGTGATCGCCGAGCAGTTCGGAACGCTTGCCGCGCTCTATCCCGGCCGCATCGACCTCGGGCTTGGCCGCGCGCCCGGCACCGACATGCGCACCGCCCAGGCCTTGCGCCGCAACATGGAAGCGAGCGCCAACAACTTCCCCAACGACGTCGTCGAACTGCAGGCGCTGCTCGGCCCCGTCGCCGAGGATCAGACGATCATCGCGGTTCCAGGTGCCGACACCAACGTACCGATCTGGCTCCTGGGCTCGAGCCACTACAGCGCCCATCTTGCCGGCATGCTCGGCCTGCCCTTTGCGTTTGCCTCACATTTCGCACCTGACATGCTGCTGTCGGCGCTCGAGATCTATCGCGAGCGTTTCACGCCTTCGGAAACGCTAGCCAAGCCGCATGTGATGGTCGGCGTCATGGGCGTGGCGGCAGAGACCGATGAGGAGGCAAACTACCTCTTCACCTCGATGCAGCAATCCTTCGTTGCCCTGCGACGCAACGCCCGTGGCCGGTTCCCGGCACCGATCGCGTCCATGGATGGTTTGTGGAGTTCGGATGAAAAGATCTTCGTCGATCACGCGATGTCCTATGCCATCGTCGGCGGGCCGGAGACGATCCGCAGGAAGATCGAAACGTTCCTTGGCCAGACAAAGGCCGACGAACTGATCATCTCGATGCCGATCTTCGACATGGGGGCCCGGCTCAAATCGCTGCGCCTCTTCGCCGAGGCGCAGCAGCAGCTTTCGAAGGCGGCGTGACCGGTCAGCCGTTCGCAGCCTGGAAGGCGAGCAGGATCTCGTCCATGCGATCGAAGAAACGATCCGGCCCAAGCGATTTCAGAAACGCCGGGTCGGCGTAGCCCCAGCCGACGGCACCGGCGGCGATGCGCGCCTTGCGGGCTGCCTCGATGTCGCGGGCCTCGTCGCCGATTGCAAGGATGCGCGACGGGTCGACACCGGCGAACTTGACGACCCTCTTGAAGTGCTGCGCCTTGCCGAACAGGGTGGCGCCGCATTCGAACAAGTCGATGGTTGAGGCGGTCTCGCCCAGCGCCCTGCGGATCGCCGCTTCGCCATTTGAACTGACGACCGCGATGCCGATGCCGTCCGACTTCAACCCGACCAGCATGTCCGATACACCGGGAAAGAGCCGGATCGCCTGAGTCTGGGCCGCCATCTCCTGTCGCATGAAACTGGCGATCCGTGGCAGCTTCCACATCGGCATGCCCATATGCGCGATGATCTCGCGGCTGCCCATGGCACGCAGCCCCTTGAACTCCTCGACGGACAGCTGGCGAAATCCGAAGTGTGCAGCGGCAAGGTTGCTCGCCGCCATGAACCACTCCGCGGTATCGGCAAGCGTGCCGTCGAAGTCGAAGATCGCGAATTCATATGTCATCTGTGATACCCAAAGAAAAACCCGCGCCCTGTCGGACACGGGTAGATCAAAATCTCTACAGCGCCGCGCGTCCTATTGGACGCGCAAAGGTCGCTGTAGCAACTTCAATCGCTGCATGTTTTTGTCCTTAAATCGGATGGGATTTAAGGAAACATGCAGGACCGAAAGATCCGGCTCAGGCCGAAAGCTTCGCCATGACTTCGTCGGACACTTCGAAATTCGAATAGACGTTCTGGACGTCGTCGTCGTCTTCGAGGATATCGATGAGCTTCATCAGCGACTGTGCCTTCTCCTCGTCGACCGGCACGGTGTTCTGGGCCTTCCAGATCGCATTGACGGTTTCGGCTTCGCCGAGTGTATCTTCGAGCGCCTTGGAAACTTCGCCGATGGCCTCGAAACCGCAGATGATCGTGTGGCCTTCCTCGTCGGTCGTCACGTCGTCAGCGCCAGCTTCGATGGCAGCTTCCATCACCTTGTCGGCATCGCCGACGGAAAGCTTGTAGGTAATCTCGCCGACGCGGTCGAAGGAGAAGGAAACCGAACCGGTTTCACCGAGCGCGCCGCCGGCCTTGGTGAAGGTCGAGCGAACGTTGGAGGCGGTACGATTGCGGTTGTCGGTCAGCGCCTCGACGATAACGGCGACGCCGCCCGGGCCGTAGCCTTCGTAACGGACTTCTTCGTAGTTCTCCGCGTCGCCGCCGGAGGCCTTCTTGATCGCACGTTCGATGTTGTCCTTCGGCATCGACTGCGCCTTGGCGTTCTGGATCGCCAGACGCAGGCGCGCGTTCATTGCCGGATCGGGCATGCCGGTCTTGGCGGCAACCGTGATTTCGCGCGCGAGCTTGGAAAACATTTTCGAGCGCACCGCATCCTGACGGCCCTTGCGGTGCATGATGTTCTTGAACTGTGAATGGCCAGCCATGGCACCCTCTGCATGCATGAATTTGAATGGAATGGGGCGCCTTATAGTTTTATTGCCGCTTTCCGTCCAGCAGGGGGCGTTTCTTTTCAGTTGGCGGAGATGCTTGCGCGGCTGAGAACGAAGGCATGACCGTCCTCGCGGCGGCAGGAAAGACCGGTTCGTTCCGAGATGCAGGAAAAGGGACCGCCCGACCATGTCGCCCCGTATTCGAGCACCGGCCCGGCAGAACAGCAACTGGGATCGCCAACCTCGCGATTGATCGTTGCCGCACCGGCGCGCCCAAGCGTTGCCCTGACATAACGCGGCGCGATGATATCGCAGGCGAGTTCCGGCCCGCCGTCATCAGGCTGGTAGGTCGCCGTGCCGCCCGCGGGCGTATAGATGCAGCCGATATTGCCGGACGGCATCACGAACTCCTCCTGCTCGACAACGGGCGCGACAGTCGCCAGGGGAACGCTTTGCGATTGCTGAGTATCGGGGGACGGCATGCGCGGCGCCGGCGCGCCGCCGGCCTGAGCCATGGTTGAAAGGGACAAAAAGACGAGTACGCCGACCACTGACAACTTCATTGGGCAATCCCGATGTTCAGACGCCCTGGAGAATATAAATCAGTGGTTTGCTTGGCAAGGAACGCAGCGAAACTTTGACGCTCGCCCCTGTCGCGAAGCTCCTGTCGAAATCATCGCCGAACATATCGAGGAAGGCATTGATCGGGGGTCCGCGCCGATGCATCGGCAGGATCAGTGCTGCGCGCAGCCGCGAAACCACACGGCTCATGCTTTCGGCTCCCATCGTCAGCCCGCCATCGACCGGCACCATCAGCACGTCGAGCCTGCCGATCTGCCGGTAGTGGCTGTCGTCGAGCTCATGGTGCAGATGGCCGAGATGGCCGATGCACAGGCCCGCCACCTCGAAGATGAAGATGGAGGTGCCATCGTGCTCCATCGTCGTGGCGCCGGAGCGAATGTCCGTGGTGACATTGCGGATATAAGTGTCGCCGACGACGAGGTCGTGCCGAGCCGGCTCGCCATCGTCACCCCAACCGTGCAGCACCGTGTTGATCGCCGGATCCGGCGTCAATGTGTAGTGGCTGGAATGCGCCTTGTTCATCGTCACCACCGTCGGCGGCGCCGACGGGCGGAACCAGCCGTTATAGTCCGTGGCGATCGAAACGCCGCCGGGCGTCTCGATCAGAAAGGTGGAATGACCGAGATAGGTGATCGTCACTTCACCAGCGGCCGTTTGCCCTTCGGTGGCGGCGGCCGGTGTGAAACTGGCGAAAGTGGCCTGCGGCAACGTCTCGGCAATCGCCTGGCATTGGCTTACCTGCGCGGGCGCTGCCTGTGCATGCGCGACCGATGGCCAGAGGGCATGCAGAAGCCAGATGGCAGCAAAAGTGTAGGCAAGGTAGCGGAGCATCATCCTTCCCCTTTCACACCTCGCGCATACCCTGTGCTCAAGCAGATTTCGGCTTGGGTACAGGCCGTGCGGCCGTTCGACAGTATCGGCAGCGAACGCGTCCAGGTCGAGAAACGCCGCCGTCACGGGCGAACGGAGGATTGTTCAAGCGCGCCGTCACGTCCAGCCGCAAAGGGCGAGCAGGCGCTCACGTTTGCGTCATTGTGCTGGCATTGCGAACAGTGCCGAGCGCCCTGTTCACAACGAAACGCCCCGGCGTTTCCGCCGGGGCGTTGGATCACAAGGAGTGTGGCTCGGGTTACTCGGCCGGTGTCGCCATCGGCTCGCTCGCCGCAACCGGCTTGCGCCGGCGGAACGAACGCAGCGCGACGTAGAAGACCGGCGTCAGGAACAGGCCGAGGAAGGTCACGCCCAGCATGCCGGAAAACACCGCCGTTCCGAGCGACTGGCGCATTTCCGCGCCCGGGCCTGTGGCGATCACCAACGGCACGACGCCGAGAATGAAGGCGAAGGCGGTCATCAGGATCGGCCGCAGGCGCAACTGGCTGGCCTCGACCGCCGCATCGATCGGCGTTTTCCCCTCATCCTCACCTTGTCGGGCGAACTCGACAATCAGGATCGCGTTCTTCGCCGCAAGCCCGATCAGCACGATCAACCCGATCTGGGTCAGCACGTTGTTGTCGAGCCCCCGCACGAACACGCCGATGAGTGCCGAGAGCACCCCGAGCGGCACGATCAGGATGATCGCCAGCGGCAGGACCCAGCTTTCATACTGCGCTGCCAGCGCCAGGAACACGAAGACGACCGACAGCGCGAAGATGAACACCGCGGTGTTGCCAGTCTGGCGTTCCTGGAAGGCGAGTTCCGTCCACTCGAAGGTCGTTCCCTGCGGCAAGATTTGGGCGGCGAGCGCCTCCATTTTGTCGAGAGCCGTACCGGTCGAAACGCCGGGCGCAGGGTTGCCCTGTATCGGCACCGATACGTACATGTTGTAGCGCTGCACGAGGGCAGGACCCGCCGTGTCGCGGATCTCCACCAGCGTGCCCATCGGCACCAGGGCGCCGGTGGCCGAACGGACCTTCAGCGCCAGAATATCGTCCCGCTCCAGACGATATTGCTGATCGGCCTGCGCCCGCACCTGATAGACGCGGCCGAAGGCGTTGAAGTCGTTGACATAGGACGTGCCGAGATTGATCGACAGTGCCTCGAAGATATTCGGGATCGGCACGTTCAAGGTCCTCGCCTTGTCGCGGTCGATCGCCAGGAAATATTGCGGGCTCGACGCTGAGAACGTCGTAAAGACCCCGGTCAGCCCCTCGGTCTGATTGGCGGCGCCCATCATCTGATAGGCAAGCCCCAGCACCCGGCGCATGTCGGCGCTCTGTCGATCCATGATCTGCATCTTGAAGCCGCCGGAGTTGCCGATACCGCGCACCGACGGTGGCGGTACGGCAATGATGAAGGCTTCCTGGATGCTCTGCAGGCTGCCATAGAGCTCGCCGATGATCTGGTTGGCACTCTGGCCGTGCTTCAAGCGCTCCTCGAAACTCTCGAAGGGGGCGAAGACCACGCCCGAATTGGAGGCGTTGGTGAAGGTCGCACCGTTGAAGCCGGCAAAGGCGACCGCGCTCTTCACGCCGGGCACCTCCTGGATGATCTTCGACGCGCGCTTGACCACTGCATCGGTACGATCGAGCGAAGCACCATCCGGAAGCTGGATGACGACGATGGCGTAACCCTGGTCCATGGTCGGTACGAAGCCGCTCGGCACGATCTGCGCCATATACCAGGTGGCGCCGAGCAGGCCGACGAAGACGATGAGCGCCGCAGCGAGCGCCGTTTTTGTCGAAACCAGCTTGCGCACGATCCAGGCGTAGCCTTCAGCTATGCGGTCGAAACCATTGTTGAAGCCGTTCGCCAGCGACCGGCCAAGCCGGGTCAGCGGATTGCCGCTTTCGTGGTGATCGTTCTCGTGCGGTTTCAACAGGATTGCCGCGAGCGCCGGCGACAGCGTCAGCGAATTGAAAGCGGAGATCACCGTCGCCACAGAAATCGTGACGGCGAACTGCAGATAGAACTGGCCGGCAATACCGGGGATGAAGGCCGTCGGGATGAAGACGGCGGTCAGCACCAGCGAGATCGCGATGACCGCTGCGCCCACTTCGTCCATGGTCACGTGCGACGCCTCGCGCGGGCTCATGCCGCGCGCCAGGTTCCGCTCGACGTTCTCGACCACGACGATGGCGTCGTCGACGACGATACCGATCGCCAGCACCAGGCCGAACAATGTCAGCATGTTGAGCGAGAAGCCGAAAGCGTAGAGGAACGCGAAGGTGCCGACCAGCGACACCGGGATCGCCACGATCGGGATGATCGCCGTGCGCCAGGATTGCAGGAAGACGAGAACCACGAGTGCCACCAGAATGGCAGCTTCGCCGATCGTCTTGTAGACCTCGTTGATCGATTCGGAGATGAACTCGGTCGGATTGTAGACGATCCGATATTCGAGACCCTCGGGAAAGTCCTTCGAAACGTCCGTCATCACTTTCTGGATCGCGTCGGCCGCGTCGAGCGCATTGGTGCCCGGCCGCGAGAAGATGCCGAGCGCCACGGCCGGGCTGCCGTCCAGATAGCTGTTGTTGACGTATTCGCGGGCGCCGAGCTCGATGCGCGCCACGTCCTGCAACTGCACCAGGCGCCCGCTCTCCGTCGCCTTGACGATGACGTAGCGGAACTGCCGGGCATCGCTGAAGCGGCCATCGGTCGTGACCGTATATTGAAACGCGCTGTCACCCGGCGTCGGCGGCGCGCCGATCGAACCGCCGGACACCTGTACGTTCTGCTCGCGCAGCGCCTGCACGACGTCGCCGGCCGTCATTGCATAGGCCGAGAGTTTCTCCGGATCGAGCCAGACACGCAGGGCATATTCGCGCTCGCCGAACAGGATGACGTCGCCGACGCCGTCGAGACGAACCAGGAGATCGCGGATGCGGGTGCGGGCATAGTTCGAGACGTAGAGCTGGTCGTAGCGCTCGCTCGGCGACAGCAGATGCACGACCATCATCAGGTCGGGCGAACTCTTGGCCGTGGTGATGCCGATGCGCCGGACATCTTCGGGCAGGCGGGGTTCGGCGATGGACACACGGTTCTGCACCAGAACCTGGGCCTGATCGAGGTCCGTTCCGAGCTTGAAGGTGATCGTCAGCGCCATCGAGCCGTCAGCGGTCGAATAGGAGGACATGTAGAGCATGTTCTCGACGCCGTTGATTTCCTGCTCTAGCGGCGTCGCCACCGTGTTGGCGATGGTTTCGGCATCGGCGCCCGGATAGGCCGTTCGAACGACGATCGTCGGCGGAGCGATTTCCGGGTACTGCGCCACCGGCAGCTGGAAGTAGGCGATGCTGCCGACGATCAGCAATACGATCGAAAGCACCGATGCGAAGATCGGGCGGTCGACGAAGAAATGGGCAAACCTCATTGCGCGCTCCCTGTCGCCTGAGCTTCGGGAGGCAGTTCGACTAATTCCGGCTTCACCTTCGTGCCCGGCCGTGCCCGCATCAGGCCGTTGACCACAATGGTTTCGTCGCCGGTCATGCCGCTGCGAATGACGCGGTAGCCGTGCAGCTTGGGACCCAGCCGCACCGGCTTGGTCGCGACGGTGCCGTCTTCGCGCACTTCGTAGACGATGCGTTCGTTCTGGTCGGCGCCGATTGCTTCATCCGGAACGAGCACGGCCTTGTAGGTGTTCGAGCCCTCCAGCTCCGCACGGCCGAAGAGGCCGGGCTGCAGCACGAAATTGGGATTGTCGAAGCGGGCGCGCACCCGCATCGTGCCGCTCGCCTGGTCCAGCCGGTTCTCGGCAAAATCGAGCTTGCCCTTGAAGGGCGCCTCGTTGGCGTCGGCGATCGTGACCATAACGTCGAGCGCGCCGCCGCCCTCCTGCAGGGCGCTGCCGCGTTCACGGGCAACACGCGCATAGGAAAGCAGACGACGTTCATCGACGTCGAAATAGAAATCGATCGGGTCGAGCGAAACGATCGTCGTCAGCACGGTCTGGTCCGCCTGGACGAGGTTGCCCGTCGAGATCAGCCGGCGGTCGACGCGGCCGGTCAGCGGCGCACTGATGGTCGTGTAGTCGAGATCGAGCTTGGCGCGTTCGACCGCGGCTTCCGCTCCGCGCACACTGGCCTGTGCCGAAAGCAGTTCCCGGCGGTGATCGTCAAGCGTCGAGACGGAGAGCGTGCCGGTCCCGGTCAGGGATTCCGTCCGCTTGAACTGCGTTTCGGCAAAGGCGAGAGACGAACGCGCTGACTCGAGCGTCGCCTCCGCCTGTGACAGCGCGGTGCGATAGGGGCGCTGATCGATGACGAAGAGCTTGTCGCCCTTCTTCACCAGAGCACCATCGGTGAAGTTCACCTCGTCGAGATAGCCGCCGACGCGGGCGCGGATGGCAACCTCATCGACCGCTTCGAAGCGACCGATGAACTCGTCGCTGTCGATGACATCGCGAACGACCGGCTTGGCGGCGGTGACCGTGGGAAGTTGCGCATCCTGCGCGACCACGCTCGTCACAGAGAAAAGGGAAATCGAAGCGCCGAAAATCATCGGCAAATGCCACTTTGAAAACATGCACGCTCTCCGAATGCACCGACAGCGCCCCGCGCATCAAATATGACGCGCAAAGAACGCTGTCACGCCTGAAACTCGCTGCATGATCTTCTCCTTAAATCGACGTCGATCCAAGGAATCATGCAGTAAAATCGAGAACGCCCGGCACGGGACATTGGTCGTCCGAATACCTGCGGCGACATTTCGAACCCGCAATCCTGTGCTGCGGATGGTATTCAATATGGAAGACTTGCTGACGTCGGCCGCGGCCGAGACGGCGCTGACGTGGCGTTACCCTGCCATCATTTGGCCGGGTTGTCACCTTGAAAAAAATCAATTCCGGGAAGGTGATACGCGTTGAAACCCGCGCCTTGGTCAGGCGCGGGCGAGACGATCCGGCGGCTGGAAATCGTCAATTTGAGGATGGCTCAGGCCCAGAAGTCCGGGATGGTTTCTGTCAATCTCGGGCCGAGGCGCAACGGCGCGATCTTTTCGGCAAGGCCTGTGCGGTCGGAAATTTCGACGCCGAGACCGCAAATGGTCGCCGGCCCGGACGCCGCCTCGAAGCGCCCCTTCGGCATCTTCGAAATGAAGCGGTTGAGCGGCTCTTCCTTGTCCATGCCGAGCGAGGAATCGTAGTCGCCGCACATGCCGGCGTCGCTCATATAGGCGGTGCCGCCATTGAGAATCTGATGGTCGGCCGTCGGCACATGGGTGTGCGTGCCGACGACGAGGCTGGCCCGTCCGTCGACGAAATGACCGAAGCACTGCTTTTCGCTCGTCGCCTCGGCATGAAAGTCGAAGACGATGGCGTCCGCCTGCTCGCCGAGCGGGCAGGCATCGAGGATCGCTTCGGCCGACTTGAAGGGATCGTCGAGTTCAGGGTGCATGAAGACGCGACCCATGACATTGGCGACGAGCACACGCGCGCCATTGCGGGCAAAGAACAGGTTCGATCCGCGCCCGGGCGTGCCCGCGGGATAATTCGCCGGCCGCAGAAATTGATCGTGCCGCTCGCAGAAGACGACGGCCTCCTTCTGGTCCCAGACATGGTTGCCTGTGGTGACGACATCGGCACCGGCATTGATCGTCTCGAGAAAGATATCCTCGGTGATGCCGAAGCCGCCGGCGGCGTTCTCACCGTTGACGATGACGAAATCCAGCTTGAGGTCTCCGACCAGTCCCGGAAGACGCTCCCAGACCGCCGTGCGGCCCGTCTTGCCCACCATATCTCCCAGAAACAAAAGCCTCATGCCCGTTCAATCCCACCAGAGCAGTTGGAGCAAAAGTGCGTAGCGGTTTTGCGTCCGGAACTGCGTAAAACAAAGAGATAGAGCGTTTCCACGAATCCGTGGCTTTCCTGAAACGCTCTAGAAATGCCGAAACCCGCTCTCCGTAAGGACGGCGTCCAGCGCGACGTCGTGCGGTTCAGCGGGCACTGATGCCACTTCCTGGCAGTCGAATGCAATCCCGATCAGCTTCGGCAGGTGGCCTTTGTTGCGCAGTCTGTCGATGGCGCGGTCGTAATAGCCGGCGCCGTAGCCGATCCGATGGCCCGTCGCATCGAAGGCCGACAGCGGCACGAGCATGATGTCCGGGTCGAGTTCCGGCGCGTCCGGGCCAGGGCCGGTGGTGCCGAAGCCGGTCTCGATGACGGAAGCGCCGTTGAGCAATTCGCGAAACACGATCGTCTTCTTGTCCATGATAACAGGCAGGCAGAGCCTCGCGCCGCGATCCCGAAGGCGCGCCATCAGCGGCCGGATGTCCACCTCGGAACGGATCGGCCAGAAGCCGGCGACGATGTGGCCGGGATCGAGCGCAATGACATCGCCGGCGTGATCAGCCATGGTCAGGCTCGCTTCGATGCGAAACTCCGCCGTCATCGCGTCGCGAAGCGCCAGACTATCCCTGCGCAAGGCGGCTTTCAGGTCCTTTGGTGACATCATTCCCCTCCGACTGGGCGCAAACATTTCGACCGGCGTCACATTCTTTTCCCGAAATGACACAGAACGCTGTTTTTCCGGTCGATTTCCCGCCTCGACGCCTGTGGCATAGCGCGTTGCGGCCTTTAGCTCGAACCACGTCACCGCCGGTTTTGCAACAGTCTGCGACAGTAGATCTGCTCTTTCCCGCAACGGCACAGAGTTAGCGTTCCGTTCATCATGGGCCACGGTTCCGCTTTCGCATGAGTGGGGCCGCGTGCAAATACAGACATGATTTCAAATAATTAGCAGGAACTAATGCCCGCGTTCGATGTATGGACGCGCTCCTGCAGGCAGCAGTGGAAAAGCCGACGTCCATGAAGGACCAGATGAACGAACTCGATCCGTTGGAATTGCGCTGCCTGACGCTGGCCGCCCGTGGCCGCACGCGCCAGGACATGATGCGCGAGACCGACATCCCGCTCGATCGTATCGACAGAGCGCTTCAGGACGCCATGCGCAAGCTGCGGGCAGGCAATCTTGCGGAAGCGATCTTCCGCGCCGCCCGGCTCGACATCATTTCATAACATCCAGAGCGAACGATAGACCGGGTCCCGGCCTATGCCCTCTCGCCAGCAATCATCAAGCCGCAGATCACCGAGCCCGGCATCGCGCAGCAGACGCGGCTTGTCGTCCGGAATTGCGGACGGCGACTCCACAGAGGCGGCCGCCAACAGCGACCGGCCGCTTGGTACCAGCCGGGTACGGAGAGTGGCCTGGAGATCTGAGAAGAAGACAAGAGCAAGAACGCTCATCGGGACAGCCTTGATGGATAGGACGGACCGATTGTCCTCGCCTCATTGACATCTGACAAACGAATTGCAAGCATGACTACCATCAGAAACTCTGATGGTAGAGACAATGTCCGTTCCACTCGACAGCGATCTGCTGAGGACCTTTCTCGCCGTTGCCGACGCCGGCAACCTGACACGCGCCGCCGACAGCATCGGGCGCACGCAGTCCGCCGTCAGCATGCAGCTCAAGAAGCTCGAGGACATGCTGGGCGAGGCGCTGTTCGAGCGTCATTCGCGCGGGGTGGTGCCGACGGCGCAGGGCCTGCGCCTCGTCGACAACGCCCGGCGGATCGTGGCTCTGCTGGACGATACAGCAGCATCGATGCGCCTGCCGGCGCTCGACGGAACGGTCAGGATCGGCATCTCCGAGGAATATATCAACTCCGCACTTCCGAAGGCTCTGGGCGCCTTCGCCGCCGTTCATCCAGGCGTGGAGGTGACGGTGCAGCAGGGCGTGTCGATGTCGAACGTCAACGCCCTTGCCGCCGGAGAAATCGATATTGCCGTGGTTTTCGAACCGGGCGGACCGACAAGGAACGAAGTCCTCATGGTCGACCCCACCGTCTGGGTGACGTCGGACCAGCATGCGGCCCATGAACGCCGGCCCCTGCCGATCGCGACCTATACCTATCTGGCAGGCGGATGGTGCGATGACCTTGCGATGAAGTGCCTGAGGAAGCGCGGGCTCGAGAGCCGCGTCGCCTATGCCAGCCGCACCAGCAGCGGCCTGATCGCCGCTGTGGTCTCGGGG
Source organism: Ensifer adhaerens (assembly GCF_001270265.1). Taxonomy (GTDB): domain Bacteria; phylum Pseudomonadota; class Alphaproteobacteria; order Rhizobiales; family Rhizobiaceae; genus Ensifer; species Ensifer adhaerens_B. The sequence continues at coordinate 154,472 of NZ_LGAP01000008.1, read as the reverse complement.
CTCGCCATTGCGCCGCTGTCGCGCAGCGCCATCCCGGCCGGCTGCCGCGAACTGACTGAGGAAGACGGTTTCGGCGTCATCGATTTCTCGAATGTCGTGCTGCGCACCCGGCCGGGCAATCGATCGCAGACCGTCGATGCGATGGCCGACGCCATCCGCAGCGCTTTTGCCGCTGGCTGAGATCGTTTTTGAAAGGGGAAAGTGCGATCCACCCAACCGATGGATATTTTACGATCCCGGGTGCCTACAAAGTAGGTGGGTGCCATGTGTCCGGACCCACGAGCCCGGCCAGGGACAGCTCCCTTGAGATCGAGTAAGGCCCCGGGGATTGTGGATCCTGTCGGGAAGCGCAGACCGCAGCCAACATATAGAGCCTATCCGTGCGTCGCGCCAGAGGCGACCCGACGAAAGAGCTCAGTTTGTCGAAGATGTCGTCCGGCCATTGAGCTTGGCGGCAATGGTGTGGATTTGCGAGGTGACTTCGCTCAGTGCCGAGGCCAGGAGTTCCTCGCCTCTTGCCTGGTCGGTGAGAGCGCTGTCGCGCCCCCGCTTGAGGGTGTCGACTTCGGCTTCGAGCGCCTTCAGCCGGCGGTTCACCTCGCTGAGCTCGTCCATGACCATGATGCCGGCCATAACCGTCAGACGCAGATCGCCGATCTCGCCGAACTGGGTCTTCAAGTGACCGACATACTGATCGAAGTTGGTGGCCAGTTCGATCAGATGATCTTCCTGTCCCTCTTCGCAGGCCATGCGATAGGCCTTGCCGTCGATCGATACTGTCACCTGCGCCATGTCGCTTAAACCTCAGCGGTCGAGCACCGCTCGAATGGTTTCCATCGCCGTCACGAGGCGTCGGGAAACCTCGCGGTTGACCTCTTCAAGTCGGTTTGCCCGGAATTGGGATTGGTCGAGTTCCTGTGCCAGCCGCGACCGATCCGTATTGACCCGTCGGACCTCGCCCTCGAACTCGCCGAGATCGCGTTCCCTGTCAAAACGGCTGTCGATCGCGTTTTCCAGGGACTGAACCGCGTTCTTCAGTTCGTCGATCGCCGCTTTGACCGTCTTTGCCGGCATGTTTTTCGATACCTCGCCCGTGAGGCCGAATCGCCAGAATCCTGTCCGCCGCTTCGGCTCACTCCTTTTTAAACCTATTACGCAAATCTCAACAATGCCAACTACAGCAAAGCATTACGGAAGCTGTGGATGGTTTGTATAGCCGGCTCATCCGGCCGCAGCGCAAAAACTCTGCTGCAACGCGATATCCTAGCTTGAAAACCATGCTGCCAATGGCCGCGGAAGGCCTGTATTTGTTGACTCGCGCGGCGCAGATGCTATGTGTCTGCCGCTTCTTGCACGGTCTTTGGAGGATAGAGACCGTCCCCTGACCACCGAACTCAAAACGGAACAGTCATGATCTCTCGCGAAAAACACGACCGGATGGCGAATGCGATCCGTTTCCTCTCCATGGACGCCGTCGAGAAGGCAAATTCAGGTCACCCCGGCCTGCCCATGGGTGCGGCTGACATAGCGACAGTCCTCTTTACGCGCTTCCTCAGCTTCGACCCCAAGAACCCCTCCTGGCCCAACCGCGACCGCTTCGTGCTGTCGGCCGGTCACGGCTCGATGCTGCTTTATTCGCTGCTCTATTTGACGGGCTACGAAGACATCTCCATCGAAGAGATCAAGAATTTCCGCCAGCTCGGCGCCCGCACCGCCGGCCACCCGGAATATGGCCATGCCGCCGGCATCGAGACGACCACCGGTCCGCTCGGCCAGGGCATTGCCAACGCCGTCGGCATGGCGATCGCCGAGCGCAAGCTGCGCGAAGAGTTCGGCAACGACCTGATGGAGCACTACACCTATGTGCTCGCCGGCGACGGCTGCCTCATGGAAGGCATCAGCCAGGAAGCGATCTCGCTTGCCGGCCACCTCAAGCTCAACAAGCTGATCGTCTTCTGGGACGACAACAACATCTCGATCGACGGCCCGATTTCGATCGCCGACTCGACCGACCAGCACGCCCGCTTCCGCGCCAGCAACTGGAACACCATTGCCGTTGACGGCCATGATCCCGAAGCCATTGCCGCTGCAATCGAACAGGCGCAGAACTCCGACAAGCCGACCATGATCGCGGCTAAGACGACGATCGGTTTCGGCGCACCGAACAAGGCCGGTACCCACAAGGTTCACGGTTCGCCGCTCGGCGCCGAGGAAATCGCCGCCACGCGCGAGGCGCTCGGCTGGGAATCCGAAGCCTTCGTCGTTCCTTCCGACGTGCTCGACGCCTGGCGCCTCGCCGGCCTGCGTTCGACCAAGACCCGCAAGGATTGGGAAGAACGCCTCGACAAGAGCGACGCCGAGAAAAAGGCGCAGTTCGTTCGCCGCTTCTCCGGCGAACTCGAAGGCCGCCTGGCCTCGGCCATCGACGACTACAAGCGCAAGCTGGCCGAGACCAAGCCGTCGCCGGCCACCCGCAAGGCCTCCGAGGACGCGCTCGAAGTCATCAACGGCGTGCTGGCCGAAACGATCGGCGGCTCGGCCGACCTGACCGGTTCCAACAACACCAAGACCAGCCAGACCAAGTCGATCACGCCGACCGACTTCTCCGGCCGCTACATCCACTATGGTGTGCGCGAACACGGCATGGCGGCTGCGATGAACGGCATGGCGCTGCATGGCGGCGTCATCCCCTACTCCGGCGGCTTCCTGATCTTCTCGGACTATTGCCGTCCGTCGATCCGCCTGGCGGCCCTGATGGGCATCCGCGTCATCCACGTGCTGACGCATGATTCCATCGGCCTTGGCGAAGACGGCCCGACGCACCAGCCGGTCGAGCACATGGCAGCCCTGCGCGCCATCCCGAACCTCCTGATGTTCCGCCCGGCGGACGCCACGGAGACGGCCGAATGCTGGCAGCTGGCGCTTGAAAGCCACAACCGCCCGTCCGGCATCGCGCTGACCCGCCAGAATCTGATGGCGGTGCGCACCGAGTATGAGGAAGAGAACCTCTGCGCGCGCGGCGCCTACGATCTGATCTCGGCAAGCGACGCAAAGGTGACGATCTTCGCCACCGGCTCGGAAGTCGAAATCGCCGTCAAGGCCTGCCAGGCACTGACGGCCAAGGGCATCTCGACCCGCGTGGTCTCGGTTCCCTGCTTCGAACTCTTTGCCGAACAGAGCGAAGACTACCAGCAGGCGATCATCGGCAACTCGCCGGTCAAGATCGCCGTCGAAGCCGGCATCCGCCAGGGCTGGGACCATTTCATCGGCAGCGACGGCGCCTTCATCGGCATGTCGTCCTTCGGTGCCTCCGGCCCCTACAAGGAACTCTACAAGCACTTCGGCATCACGCCCGAGGCGGTCGTCGCCGCTGCGGAAGCCAAGCTTTCCTGATCAAGCCGCGGGGCGCGTTTTCGAGCGCGCCCCGCTTTTTTCCGACCATGCCATTCAGACAGGGAGAGACCCGATATGACAGTGAAAGTCGCCATTAACGGTTTTGGCCGCATCGGCCGCAACGTGCTGCGCGCCATCGTTGAATCCGGCCGCAAGGATATTGAAGTCGTTGCCATCAACGACCTCGGCCCGGTCGAGACCAACGCGCACCTGCTGCGTTTCGACTCGATCCATGGCCGTTTCCCGGCTGACGTGAAGGTCGAGGGCGACTCGATCATCATCAACAGCGGCAAGCCGATCAAGGTCACCGCAATCCGCAACCCGGCCGAACTGCCGCACAAGGAACTCGGCGTCGACGTCGCGATGGAATGCACCGGCATCTTCACCGCCCGCGACAAGGCAGCCGCGCACCTGGAAGCCGGCGCCAAGCGCGTCATCGTCTCGGCTCCGGCCGACGGCGCCGACCTGACCGTCGTCTACGGCGTCAACCACGACAAGCTGACGAAGGATCACCTCGTCATCTCCAACGCCTCGTGCACGACCAACTGCCTTGCACCGGTCGCCAAGGTTTTGAACGACGCCATCGGCATCGACCACGGCATGATGACGACGATCCACTCCTACACCAACGACCAGCCGTCGCTCGATCAGATGCACAAGGATCTCTACCGCGCCCGCGCTGCGGCTCTGTCGATGATCCCGACCTCGACGGGCGCTGCCAAGGCCGTAGGCCTCGTTCTGCCGGAACTGAAGGGCAAGCTCGACGGCTTCGCCATGCGCGTCCCGACCCCGAACGTCTCGGTCGTCGACCTTAAGTTCGTCGCCAAGCGCGACACCACCAAGGAAGAGATCAACGCAGCAATCAAGGCAGCCGCTGACGGCCCGCTCAAGGGCATCCTCGGCTACACGCTCGCTCCGAACGTCTCGATCGACTTCAACCACGACCCGCATTCCTCGGTCTTCCACATGGACCAGACCAAGGTGATGGAAGGCAAGTTCGTGTCGATCCTGACCTGGTACGACAACGAGTGGGGCTTCTCCAACCGCATGTCCGACACTGCGGTTGCGATCAGCAAGCTCATCTAACTCAGATGTTTCGCGCCCTTTCCCAAACGACGGTCCGCTGGCGTCCGCTGGAGGGGGAAGGGCTCGAACATCTGACACTGACATCAACGAGTACAGCCAACGGCGCGGTCATCCGCGCCGTTGGCGTTCTGATCGGCAACCGCGGCGGCACGCCCTATGGTGTGCGCTACCGGATCGATTGCGATGCCGGATGGCTGGTTCGAAAGCTCGTGGTCGATACGACGGATGGCCGGAGCCTACATCTGCGCTCGGATCACCCGGGCCAATGGGCGACCTCCGGAGGCACGGCGCTGCCCGAATTCGACGGCTGCGTCGACATCGACCTTGCAGGAACGCCCTTCACCAACACGCTGCCGATCCGCCGCCTCGGCCTTACTCGCCAATCCGGCACCGCCAGGCTGAAAATGCTCTACGTTCCGTTCGACACGTTCGAGCCTGTTGTGGACGGTCAGCACTACACCTGCCTCGATGACTTCAGGCTCTACCGCTACGAGGCCGAGGACCGGAGCTTTGCCGCCGACCTGCCCGTGGACGCGGACGGCCTCGTCATCGACTACCCCACCCTTTTCCTGAGACTATCACCGGAGACTATCTGATGACTTTCAAGACCCTCGACGACCTGACCGACATTGCCGGCAAGCGCGTGCTTGTGCGCGTCGATCTCAACGTGCCGGTCAAGGACGGTGTGGTCACCGACGCAACCCGCATCGAACGCGTCGCGCCGACGATCCACGAACTATCGGAAAAGGGCGCCAAGGTCATTCTGCTGGCGCATTTCGGCCGCCCGAAGGGTGAGCCGGTCGCTGACATGTCGCTGAAGACGATCGCGCCGGCGGTGGAAGACATCCTCGACCAGCGCGTTCACTTTGCTGCAGACTGCGTCGGCGACAAGGCGGCAAACGCCATTGCCGAGATGAACGACGGCGACGTGCTGCTGCTCGAAAACACCCGTTTCCACAAGGGTGAAGAAAAGAACGAGCCAGACTTCGTCAAGGCTCTTGCCGCCAACGGCGATATCTATGTCAACGATGCCTTTTCGGCCGCACACCGCGCCCACGCCTCGACCGAGGGCCTCGCCCACCACCTGCCCGCCTATGCCGGCCGCACCATGCAGGCCGAACTCGAGGCGCTTGAAAAGGGTCTCGGCCAGCCGAAGCGCCCGGTCGTTGCCATCGTCGGCGGCGCCAAGGTCTCGACCAAGATCGATCTCTTGCAGAACCTCGTGAAGAAGGTCGACGCACTCGTCATCGGCGGCGGCATGGCCAACACTTTCATCGCCGCAAAGGGCGTCAATGTCGGCAAGTCGCTTTGCGAGCACGACCTTGCCGATACCGCCAAGGCGATCATCGCCGCTGCGGCTGACGCCGGTTGCGCCATCGTTCTGCCGGAAGACGGCGTCGTCGCCCGCGAGTTCAAGGCCGGTGCCGACAATGAAGTGGTCGACGTCGACGCCATCCCAGCGGACGCGATGATGCTCGACGTCGGCCCGAAGTCGATTGCTGCGGTCAACGACTGGATCTCCAAGGCAGAGACGCTGGTCTGGAACGGCCCGCTCGGCGCCTTCGAAATCGCGCCCTTCGACAAGGCGACGGTCGCCGTTGCCAAGCATGCGGCTGCCTGCACGCGCCAGGGTTCGCTCGTGTCGGTCGCCGGCGGCGGCGATACGGTTGCCGCCCTCAACCACGCCGAAGTCACCGACGATTTCAGCTATGTCTCGACCGCCGGCGGCGCCTTCCTCGAATGGATGGAAGGCAAGCCGCTGCCGGGTGTCGACATTCTCAAGCAACAGAACTAAGCCGAACTCTCAGGCGCGCGGGTTACCCGCGCGCCTGAGACACAGAAAAAACAAAGATAATTCAACCGATTAAAATAATTTAAATCGTTTCAGTCGCTTTTCCTGCCTTTTTCCCGGACAATTTCACCTGTTACTCGCGCCCTAGTTTGGGGGCGTGGCGGTTGTTTGCGCACCGTCGGTCCCGAAACTGTTTCAGTGGTCGCCTGGTCCTTGTTGATCGGCGCTGAGCGGGATGAGGAAAAGTGTGTGCGGTGTTCCGCCCGCATCCCGCTCTACTTATTGGGAACGATCACGTTTATGATGTGGGCCGGCCCGGCCCAAATCATCGTGATCTAGGGAGAAGAAGCATGAGCGAAAGACTGGAAGACATCGCGGTTGCCATGGTCGCAAACGGCCGGGGACTGCTTGCCGCCGACGAGTCCACGGCGACGATCAAGAAGCGCTTCGACGGCATCGGCCTGGAATCGACGGAGACGTCACGGCGCGACTATCGCGAGATGCTGCTTCGGGCCGACGAGGCGATGCGCAAGTACATCTCCGGCGTCATTCTTTACGAGGAAACCCTGTTCCAGAAGGCCGCCGACGGTACGCCGCTGGTCGACGTCATCCGCGCCGCCGGCTCGATCCCCGGCATCAAGGTCGATGCCGGCGCCAAGCCGATGACCAACTTTCCGGCAGAAACGATCACCGAAGGTCTCGATGGCCTGGCGCAACGCCTGACGAAATATTACGAGGCCGGCGCGCGCTTTGCCAAATGGCGCGGCGTGATCGCGATCTCCGACAGCCTGCCGAGCCCGGGCGCAGTCAGGGCGAACGCCCATGCGCTCGCGCGCTACGCTGCTCTTTGCCAGGAGGCCGGCATCGTTCCGATCGTCGAGCCGGAGGTGCTGATGGACGGCACACCCGGCGATCACTCGATCGACCGGTCTGAGCACGTCACCGAATGGACGCTTCGCGTCACCTTCGAGGCCCTTGCGGAAATGCGGGTGAAGCTCGAAGGCATGATCCTGAAGCCGAGCATGGTGATCGACGGCAAGAAGGCGCGCAAGGCGTCCGTTGCCGAAGTGGCCGAGCGCACCATCAGGGTGCTACGGCGCACAGTGCCATCAGCCGTTCCCGGCATCGCCTTCCTGTCCGGCGGCCAGACGACAGAGGAAGCAACGGCCCATCTCTCGGCCATGAATGCGACCCATGATCTGCCCTGGAAGCTCACCTTCTCCTACGGCCGCGCCCTCCAGCAGGAGGCGCTTTCGGCCTGGAACGGCAAGGCCGAGAACGTCGCCGCCGGCCAGCGGGCCTTCTCCCACCGCGCCGAAATGTGCAGCCTGGCTGCCAAGGGCAGTTGGAAGAAGGATCTGGAGAAAGCAGCCTAAGTTGGCTTGCACCCGCTAGAGGACAGGATGAGGGGCCGATTATCGGCCCCTTTTCCTTGCGGCAACCAAAGTCTGTCGCCCCCCGCGAACCGGAGAATGCCGAACTTGTCACCAAGACAAGTTGGCGCCTTTGCCCACCCCGACGCCTGCCTTAAACCTTTCGCTCCAGGCCATCAGGCGGCGCGGATCGGCGCCGCACCAAGCGGAAGTGAGCGTTTATGACTTCTTTTGCCCCCCTGCGTTCCGTCGACTATGTGACCGTCGACGTTTTCACCGAGGATCGTTTCGCCGGCAACCAGCTCGCCGTCATTCCAGATGCTCGGGGTTTAAGCGATGCGCAGATGCAGGCGATCGCGACCGAGTTCGGCTATTCCGAAGTCACCTTCGTGTTGCCGCCGGAAGATCCTGCCAATACAGCCCGCGTGCGCATCTTCACCCCGACGATAGAGATCCCCTTCGCCGGACATCCGAATGTCGGCACCGCTTTCGTCGTCGGCCAGCGGGCAGAGCTTTTCGGCCGGGCCACCGGCGATCACCTGCGGTTTGAAGAACTGGCCGGCCTGGTCGAAGTCGCCTTGTCGCGCGCGGACGGCGCTGTGACGGGCGCGCGTATCGTCGTGCCGCGCGCCTTGAGCATCGGGCCGAGCATCGATGTGGAGACGATCGCCGCCTGCGCCATGCTCCCGCCCGATGCCGTCAGCACACGCAACCACGCGCCGGTGCGCGTTTCCGTCGGGCTGCCCTTCGCCGTTGCGGAACTGAAGGATGTCACTGCACTGTCGGCGACGCGTCCCAACGTCACTGCCTTCGAGGCGGCCAATGGACGCTACAAGCCGGATGAAGACAGCTTCAGCCTGTTTCTCTATGCGCGTTCGGCCGAACGGCCATGGCAGCTGCGCGCCCGTATGTTTGCACCACTCGACAATGTCATCGAAGACCCGGCGACCGGAAGCGCTTCGGCCGCCCTTGGCGCCTATCTCGTCTCGCTTCTGCCCGAGAAGACTATCGACGTCGATCTGACGATCGAGCAAGGCGTCGAGATGGGCCGCCGAAGCATCATTGAGGTCAGCGTCAGCAAACAAGGCGGCACCGTGCGGCGAACCAGCATTGCCGGCGCCTGTGTGACTGCGATGCGCGGTTCCATCGCGCTTTAGACCTGAGAGGACAGGCATTCAGAAGAGCGCTTCGGTCAACCCCGGGCCGGCGCGTTTAACGACCTCGTCGATAAATTGCGTCTTGGCCGCGGTGTAGCTGTCGCCATCAAAGGCAAATGTCGCGGCAAGACGTCGCTTCAGCAACGCGTAGGCTTCAGCCGTCTCACGGCTTTGACGTAGCTGATCACGAAAGATCAGCCGGCGGCGATGGGTGTCGCTGAAAGGCGGGCAGAGATAGACGCGCTGACCCGGCGCTCCCTGTTTGGCAAATGCCCAGACGCCATCGTCATACCTATTCCCCCGTGGCGCAAAACCGCCGGCAACGAGCGCTGCGCTGCCAGCAGCAATCGCATCCGACCCGCCCATGGTCACGTCGATATCGATAATCGGTTTCGCGGCGAGCCCTGGAACGGCGGTGCTGCCGATATGGTCGATCGCGATCACCGCCGAGCCGAGCCGGCTCATTAGGTGTTTCGACATCTCAGCAAATGCGCGCGGCCATGCCTTGTCATAGGCAACGACCTCGACCAACGTCGGCATGCGCTTCCTTTCGTCCAAAACCAGGCCGGCCGCCAATCGTGCCGGTCAGAGTTGCTGCTGCGTTCAGGCGGTTTGCTTCGGCACTAGGGCGACGATATCGCCGAAGATATCGCGCCATTCCGCGTCGTCCATGTCGATGAAGCCGAAACTGCGCAACAGGAATGCGCCTTCGGTTGCGAGAAAGGCGAGGCGCGCGCGGCGCCCCTCCTCGGTCGACAGATCGAGACTGTCGAGACGTCCGCGGTACCACACCCGGTTCTTCTCCATGTGGTCTTCGCGCTGCAGGAGCGCTGCCATCATCCCCGACGTGCGGGCGTTCTCCGCCGTGTTCATGCGTTCCGTCACCTCCGCATGTGCGCGCATCGCCGTCACCGGGTCAGCATCGTCTCCGACTTCGGCCGCCACCGCACTGTCGAATTCGTTGAACCAGCGCTCCATCATCGCGTCGATCAAGCCGTCCTTGTTGCCGAAGCAGTATTGCACGCCGCCCTTGGTTATGCCTGCCGCCTTGGCCACCGCGTCGATCGTCAGGCCGGCGGCACCGACGGCGCTCACAGTCGCCTCCGCCGCATCCAGCACCTTGTCGCGATCGATTGTCCGGCGTCGTCCCATTTCCGATTCCCTCTTTCAATTCCATACGTATGTATTTATATAATCGCTCTGACGTTAACAAGGCCATAGGTCCCGCAGGCAGCGGGTCGGCCACAGAGGTGTACCATGTCCCCGCATAATCGCTGGCTCATTCTTGCCATCGTGTCGAGCGCGCTGCTGCTGATCGTCGTCGATATGACCGTGCTTTATACGGCCCTCCCCCGGCTGACCCACGATCTCGGCGCCTCCGCGTCGGAAAAGCTCTGGATCGTCAATGCCTATGCGCTGGTCGTCGCCGGCCTGCTTCCTGGGCTCGGCACGCTTGGCGACAGGCTTGGCCACAAGCGGCCGTTCATTGCCGGTCTCGCCGTGTTCGGCCTCGCCTCTCTGCTGGCTGCCTATGCGCCGAACCCGCCGATCCTGATTGCCGGCCGTGTTCTCCTTGCGGTCGGTGCCGCCTTGATGATGCCGGCGACGCTCTCAATCATCCGGCTGACCTTCACCGACGAGCGCGAGCGGGCGCTGGCGATCGGCATCTGGGCGGCCATCGCCTCCGGTGGTGCGGCGATCGGCCCGGTGCTCGGCGGTTTCCTGCTCGAATACTTCTGGTGGGGCTCGGTCTTTCTCATCAACGTGCCGATCGTCGCGGTGGCATTGCTGCTCGGCGTGGTCGTGCTGCCCAACAGCAAGGGCAACAAGGATCACCCGTGGGATCCGCTCGGCTCCTTCCAGATCATGGTCGGCCTGGTCGGGCTTGCCTATGCCATCAAAGAGATGAGCAAGCGCGAGCCGTCGGCTGAAGCCGGGCTCATCGCCGCCGCGATCGGCGCCGCGGCACTCGTTCTCTTCGTGCGCCGGCAGAGGCGCAGCCAGCACCCGATGATCGACTTCGGCCTGTTCCGCAACGCCGCCTTTTCCTCGGGCGTCGCCGCAGCTCTGGTGGCTTCGGCAGCGCTCGTCGGCGTCGAGCTCGTGCTCAGCCAGCGGCTGCAGCTTGTCACCGGCTATTCACCGCTTGAGGCCGGCATCTTCATCCTGCCGATCCCGCTTGCCGCCTTTGTCGCCGGGCCGCTCACGGGCATGGTCCTGCCGCGCTTCGGCGCCGAGATGGTGCTGCACACCGGCCTCCTCACCGCGGCGGCCGGCCTCGGCGCGTTTCTTGCCGTGCACGACGCCGGCATTCTCGGCCAGATCGTCAGCCTTGTCGTGCTCGGCCTCGGCATTGGGGCGTCGATGACGGCCGCGTCCAGCGCCATCATGTCCAACGCTCCGCCGCAGCGCGCCGGCATGGCCGCCTCCATCGAGGAGGTTTCGTTCGAGCTGGGCGGCGCCATCGGCATTGCGGTGCTCGGCAGCGTCATGTCGGCGGTCTACACCGCCTTTGTCATCCTGCCGGAAGGCGCAGGCATATCGGCGGTCGCACGCGACAGCCTGGACGAGGCGCTGATCCTGGCGGCAACGCTGTCGCCCGATGCGGCCGAAGGCCTGGTGACACTCGCCAAATCGGCCTTCGAAAAGGCGTTTGTCGCTGTCGTGCTGCTGGCAACGGGCCTCCTGTTCACCACGGGTGCCGGCATCTGGTGGTGTACACGGGGCAAGCCGCGGCAGCCGGCCGCATCCTACCGCGCCCATTGACCTCAGGTCGTCAATGCTGTGTGGCCTCGCATTGGGCGATCGCCGCCACCATGGCCTGGAAGCGTACATGGTGGCGAACGGCATCGAGATCGGAATCCTGCTTGAACCACAGCAGTTGGTAGCAGGAACTCTGCGGCAACAGGCTCTCGAGCATGTCGAGTGCCGTGTCGACATCGCCGAGGATCGAGTAGACGCAGGCCGTATTGTAGCGCGCGACGACATCGTCCGGATCGATGGCGATCGCGCACGCCGCCCATTCGCGAGCGCGCTCCGCCTCGCCCATGTGGGCAAGCGCCAGGGCGCCGCGGTGGGCCGGACCGGAATTTTCCGGGTGCAGCTCCAGCGCCCGCTCCGCCCGGGAGATGCCGATCTTCGCCCAGTGTCCGCGCTCGGTTTCCTGGCCGAGCGACTTGTAGGCGCTCATCAGGTGGATCGGCGAGAGGTAGTCGTCGGGATGGATTTCCGCCGCCCGCTTGAAGAACTGGATCGCCGTTTCGAACTCGCCGCGCATGAAGAGAAAGCGTCCGTAGTGAAAGTTTGCCTCGTAGAGCTGGGGTTCGAGCGCCAGCGCGCGTTCGAACTCGACGGCGGCTTCTTCGTCTTGCCCGTCCTGATGCAGGACCAGCCCCCGGGAAGCGTGCGCCTCCGCCAGGTTCGGGTCGAGCGCCAGCGCCCGCTCGCTCGTGCACAGAATGCTCTCGAGCGGGAACTCGTGCTCGTGCCAGTCGCGCAGTGCCGACTCGCAATCGGCGATGCCCGCATAGGCACGGGCAAAGTTCGCATCGAGTTCGACGGCCTTCAGGAACATGCGCCGGGCGAGCAGCAGATAGGAGCGGGTCCAGGCATGCGAGAACTGCCGACCGCGCAGATAGTAGGTGTAGGCTTCGACGCTCGTCGTCGGATCCCGCTCGATCGCCTTCTTCTCCTCCGGCAACAGCTTGATGCGCAACTGATTGACGATGGCGTGGGTGATTTCGTCCTGAATGGCGAAGATGTCGGTGAGATCGCGGTCGTAGCGATCCGCCCACAGATGCGTGCCGGTCAGCGCGTCGATCAGTTGCCCGGTGATGCGGACGCGCGTGCCGGCCTTGCGCACGCTGCCTTCGAGGATGAAACGAACGCCGAGCTCCTGCGCCGCCGTTTTGACGCGGACCGACCGCCCCTTGTACGTAAACACCGTGTTGCGGGCGACGACGTGGAGCTGCGAGATCTTCGACAGATCGGTAATGATGTCCTCGGTGATACCGTCGGAGAAGTACTCCTGCTCCGGATCATGGCTCATGTTGGTGAAGGGTAAAACTGCGACGGACAGCCCGTAAACGTCGTCCACGGTCACCGTATGGGTCCCGTTCAACACCTTGGCGGTCTTGGTCGGAGCGCCCAGCGCCACCGAATAGACATGCACGCCCGCCGCGATGTTCTTTAGCGCATGCTGCCCCTTGTCGACGAAGCCGACATCCAGCCTTGACCCGACATGGTCGCGAACCGAGGCGGAGACCGCGATGCCGGAGGGCTCCGCCAGACCCTCGAGCCGGGCTGCGACATTGACGCCATCGCCGAAGATATCGCCGTCCTCGACGATCACGTCGCCCAGATGCACGCCGATGCGCAGTTCGATGCGTTTCAACTGCGGCACGTCTTCGTTGCGGATAAGCATGCCGCGCTGAATGTCGACGGCGCAGGCGACCGCGTTCACGACGCTGGCGAACTCGACCAGAATGCCGTCGCCGGTCAGCTTGACGATCCGGCCCTTGTGCCGACTGACCTTCGGGTCAACCAGCTCGTTCTTGTGCCGCTTCATGGCGGCCAGCGTACCGGTTTCGTCAGCGCCTATGAGACGGCTGTAGCCCACGACATCGGCAGCAAGGATGGCAGCAAGGCGGCGTTCCAAGTAACCCCCGAATTCATCTGCTTGATGAAACGGACAATCTAGCGCGTTCTTCATGATCTGTCCTGCGCACTTTTCCAGCTACTACTATTGATCGAGTAACGGCGTAACAGAGTAGATCGATCGGCACAGTTTCCAAAGGCACAACCGTGGCATCGCACCGCGATGAATTGGACCCGTCAGGGTCGAATGAGAACCGTGACCATCATCATGACGAGCGCGAACACGGCGATCTTCCAGAAGTCGCGGCGCTGCCTCAGGCCCGGCAGGCCGATCGGCCAGATCAACTGGATGGCCATCGCCAGAAGCAGAATGATCGCCAGCGCCTTCGACATATCCAGCCTATCCTCGGGATAGTTCCCTTAACCCGGCGGAACTGTCACGCCGCCGTCACCTTGTCGCCGCATGCAGCAGCGCACGCCGTCTGAACGCGCAACTGCTTACGATCCCGAAATTCGATTCCGATTCTTGGGATGATGCGTTAGAGGGCTATTGTTTCCGTCACCGATTTGCAATGACCGGTCGGACAGAATCCGGCTGGCAATTCGGGACGCACCGCCCTAGCTTGCTGACGGCAGAACGATTTTCGGATGGATGATGAGAAAAAACCTGCTCCCCGTCGCCTCTCTCCTGCTGGGCACACTGTTTCTCTTCCTGGGCAACGGCCTGCAGGGCCTGCTTCTGCCGGTCAGAGGCACCGCCGAGGGCTATCCCACCACCATCCTCGGCCTGATCGGCACGTCCTGGGCGGCCGGCTTCGTCCTTGGCTGCTTCTTTGCACCGAACGTCGTCAAGCGCATCGGCCACGTGCGCGCCTTCAGCGTCTTTACCTCGATGATTGCCATCGTCGCGCTGATGACCGGCATCCTGATCGACCCGACGTGGTGGTTGATCCTGCGGGCGCTCACCGGCTTCTCCACCGCCGGCACCTCGATGATCATCGAAAGCTGGCTCAACGAACGCGCCACCAATGAGAGCCGCGGCGTGATCTTTTCCCTCTATATCGCCATCACGCTCTTCGGCGTCGTCGGCGGTCAGATGATGATCCCGTTCGGCGATACCTCCACCAGCACCCTCTTCATGATCTGCGGCATTCTCTATTGCGTCGCGATGCTGCCGACCCTTTTGTCGAAGGCCGCCTCGCCGCAGCCGCTGAAGCAGGTCCAGCTCGACCTGCGCGGGCTTTACCGCAATTCGCCGGTCTCGTTCCTCGGCATCCTGCTCGTCGGCATCGCCAACGGCGCCTTCGGCACGCTCGGCGCCGTCTTCGGTCGCCAGGCGGGCCTCTCCGACAGCACCGTCGCCGCGATGATGAGCGTGGCGATCTTTGCCGGCGCGGTGATGCAACTGCCGGCCGGGCGCCTGTCCGATCGCATCGACCGGCGTTATGTGCTCGCAGCCCTTGCCGGCGTCGGCGCGCTTGCCGGGCTCCTGATCTTCCTGGTCGAACCGAGCCAGGTCTGGATCGTGCTGACGCTGATTGCGATCTACGGCGCCGCCGCCAACGCGCTCTATCCGATCGCCGTTTCCCATGCCAACGACTTTGCGACGGCCGAGGATTTCGTCAAGGTTTCCGGCGGATTGCTGCTGCTCTACGGCATCGGCACCATTATCGGCCCGACGATCGGCGGTCCGGTCATGACCGCGACCGGCCCCTATGGGCTGTTCATGATCACCGCCTGCGCCCATATCCTCATCACCGCCTACGCCATTATCCGCAGCCGCATGCGCGCACCGGTTCCCGTCGCCGAGCGCGATGCCTTCTCACCGATCAATGCCGGAACGGCAACGACGCCAGAGAGCCTGCAGCTCTCGCCGCGCGCTGCACCGTTCGACGAAACGCATGACCAGGACGGCGATATCGACCCCGAACAGGAGGACAAGACGAATGGGCCTGTTTGACGAAGACCAACCTAAGAAGAAACTGGCGCATGAGATCGGCAGCGACCTGTCGTTGCTGTCCGTCGACGAACTCACCCAGCGCATCGCGCTCTTGAAGGAGGAAATCGTCCGGCTCGAGGCGGAGCGTGAGCGCAAATCCGCAAGCCGGTCAGCGGCCGAAGGCCTGTTTCGCTGACGGCTGCATAAGGACAATCGGCCCGAAACGGCGCTTGCTTAACGGTATATTAAGCATTCTCTGCGATTGTTTGATCATCCGGAGCTTTCCGGACTCAGACAATTTCTCCGACTGGCGAATGGGTCTGATTTTTCTCCCTGTTTTACCTTGAGAGCCGCTTTCCGCGGCTCTTTTTTTGTTTTGGCATATGTTGCCGTAAAGAATTGTGGAGATTAACCCTTTCTTAAGAATGCTCTTGCGCGAAATGCGCTATGGCATCATTCTTCAGGCATAGAGGCTGGCAAGGAAATTTTTCCTAAAGTCGCCCGTTACCCGACTGTCGTGATGCGTTTGAACCAGGGAAAACAGGTCATGTCCGAAAGAGGATTGAATACCGTCAGTTTCGCGGGACACGCGGCGGCGTCGGCGCAGTTCAAGGCGCTCTATTCGGAAGGCATGGGTCTGGTCGAAGAAACCGCGAGCTATCTCGACGGTCCGGGTCGCCTGGCATCCAAGGTCCTGCCGCGCATGGCGTCGGTCCTCTATGCAGCAGAATCCATGCGTCTGACCACCCGCCTGATGCAGATGGCATCCTGGCTCCTGCTTCAGCGCGCCGTCAACAACGGCGAGATGAGCCGCGACCAGGTGCTTTCGGAAAAGAGCAAGGTTCGCCTAGACAGCTTCAACGTCGACCGCAGCGCGCCCGGCTGGAGCGAGCTGCCGGAAGCCTTCCGCGACCTCATCGAGCGCTCATTGCGCCTGCAGAACCGCGTTGCCCTGCTCGACCGCGAAATCTACCGCCCGCAGGAAGCCTCGACCTTCGTTCCGGACAACCAGAACGGCGTCAAGGCGCAGATCAAGCTGCTGCAGACCGCCTTCGGCACCAACTGATTCAGGCAAGATATTCGGCAGCTTGCTGCCACCGACACGAACCCGGCCCTTGAGCCGGGTTTTTTCATGCACTGATCAAGCAAGCTCGCATGCGAAAGGGATCGGCGCGCCCCTCGGGCCGGAACGGAAATCCGGACAACAAAAAGCCCGGCAGAGCCGGGCTTCGAAAACGCGCCAAGAGGGCGTGCGATTAGAGGCCGAGGCCTTCGAAACGCTTCTTGAACTTGGAGACGCGGCCGCCGCGGTCCATGAGCTGCTGGTTG
The DNA here is from genome assembly GCF_001270265.1 of Ensifer adhaerens. Lineage (GTDB taxonomy): Bacteria > Pseudomonadota > Alphaproteobacteria > Rhizobiales > Rhizobiaceae > Ensifer > Ensifer adhaerens_B. The sequence continues at coordinate 137,807 of NZ_LGAP01000008.1, read as the reverse complement.
CCGCCCGTCCAGGCCGGGTGCGACTTCGGGTCGATTTCCAGGTTCATGGTGGCGCCTTCCGAACCCCAGGTCGAGCGGGTTTCGTATTCGGTGCCGTCAGTCATGACCACCTTGATCAGGTGATAGTCGGGATGGATGTCTGCCTTCATAACGATCTTCCTAGAGTTCCAGGGTCCAATTGTCGCAAGGCATTGCGACTTCGAGACCGAACACGTAAATGAAGCCGCGGACCGGCTGATGGGCCACGGCTTCCCAATTCGATGCCGTGCCTATACATCAAGGTCTGCGGGATAACAAGTGCCGCACGGAAGACTCATGGGCAAACCCGCCCCCTCCGTGGTTGGCGAACGGGGGTCATGTGTCCGAACGAGAAAACCAGTCGCCAGCGCGCAAATCCATTCGCCCTCTCGCCACGCTGCTGCCCTACCTCTCGCGCTACCGCCATCTGGTCATCGGCGCCGGGATTTCGCTCGTTATCGCTGCGGTGACGACCCTGACGCTGCCGCTCGCCGTGCGCCGCATGGTCGACAACGGCTTCTCCAACTCCGATAGCGGCTTCATCAATACCTATTTCTCGATGCTGATGATGCTCGCCATCATCCTCGCCCTGGCCAGTGCCGCGCGCTACTATTTCGTCATCACCCTTGGCGAGCGCATCGTTGCCGATCTGCGGCGCAACGTCTTCCAGCACGTCACCCGCCTTTCCGCGTCGTTTTTCGACGTCAACCAGTCGGGCGAGATCGTCTCACGGCTGACCGCCGACACCACGCAGCTCAAGTCCGCCGTCGGTGCGACCGCATCCGTCGCCCTTCGCAACCTGATCCTGTGTCTCGGCGCCATCGGCATGATGGTCTATACCAGCCCGAAGCTGTCGAGCCTGGTGCTGGCGGCAATCCCGGTCATCGTCTTCCCGCTGGTCGGCTTCGGCCGCTCCGTCCGCCGCCGGTCGCGCGAGGCGCAGGATACGCTGGCAACGGCATCGGCCTATGCCGGCGAGGCGATTGCCGCCTCCCGCACAGTTCAGGCCTTCAACAGCGAGGGTATCGCCAACACCCGCTTCGGCACAGCGGTCGAGGACGCCTTCGGCGCCGCACGTTCGGCGATCAAGGCACGCTCCGTGCTGACTGCCTTTGCCATCACCATGGTGTTCGGCAGTGTCGTCGCCGTGCTCTGGTTCGGCGCGCGCGATGTGCTGGCAGGCAATCTCTCGGCCGGCACGCTCAGCCAGTTCCTGCTCTATTCGGTGTTCGCCGCCGGCAGCCTCGGCTCGCTGTCGGAGGTCTGGGGCGAACTTTCGCAGGCAGCCGGTGCTGCAGAGCGGTTGAATGAACTTTTGACCGAAGTTCCCGAAATCAAGGCGCCCGAAAACCCGGTCGCCATGCCGTCGCCGGCGCTCGGTGCCATCAGCTTCGACGAAGTCTATTTCGCCTATCCGGCGCGCCCCGACTACAAGAGCCTGAATGGCCTCAGCTTCGCGATCAAGCCCGGCGAAACCGTCGCCATCGTCGGCCCGTCCGGCGCGGGCAAGAGCACGGTCTTTTCGATGCTGCTCCGGTTCTACGACCCAGCGAAGGGCGCTGTTACGGTCGACGGCGTCGATATCCGCACCGTCGACCCGAAGGAGCTGCGCGACCGCCTGGCAATCGTGCCGCAGGATGTCACCATCTTCGCCTCCTCCGTTCACGACAACATTGCCTTCGGCCTGCCGGGCGCAAGCCGCGAGGCGGTGCGCGCCGCAGCCATCGCCGCCCAGGCCGACGAATTCATCGGCCGAATGGAACAGGGCTACGACACGCTCGTCGGCGAGCGCGGCATCACACTGTCGGGTGGCCAGCGCCAGCGGATCGCCATTGCCCGCGCCATTTTGCGCAATGCGCCGATCCTGCTGCTCGACGAGGCAACCTCGGCGCTCGACGCCGAGAGCGAAACGCTGGTGCAGAAGGCGCTTGAAGGCCTGCTGCATGAACGCACGACGATCGTTATCGCCCACCGGCTCGCAACCGTCTTGAAGGCGGACCGTATCCTCGTGATGGAACACGGTCGCATCGTCGAAGAGGGAACCCATGCCTCGCTGATCCGGCAGGACGGACTGTACGCCAAGCTGGCCCGGTTGCAGTTCAACCACGGCGCCGAGGGGCTGTTCCTGAATCCGGGCAAATAAGGCGACCACTACGATAGTCTCATGCCGGCATGTTCGGCATGCCATTGCAGCTGGAAAGCCGGACCCTATTCTATAGGTGCCGGCTTTTTTCGGCGGCCACGACAGGCGTGGACTGTTCAGGGAGGAACCTTAATGACGTTTTCGAAGTTGACCCGCCGAGGGGCGCTCGCCCTCGGCTTCACCGCACTTACCGTTCTCGGCTCCGGCATCCAGGCAGCTGCTCAGGGCTTTCCGGATCGCGCAGTCACCCTCGTCGTTCCCTTTGCCGCCGGCGGCTCGACCGACGTGGTGGCGCGGATCGTGGCGCAGAAGATGTCGGAGGATCTCGGCCAGCAGGTCATCGTCCAGAACGTCGCCGGCGCCGGTGGCAACCTCGGTGCCGACAATGTCGCGCGCGCAGATCCGGACGGCTATACGATCCTCATGGGCACCGTCGCCACGCATGCGCTCAACCCGCTGATCCTCAAGACCAAACCCTATGACCCGGAAAAGGACTTCGCTCCGATCTCGTTGTTGGTCGTCGTGCCGAATGTGCTGGTGGTCAATCCGGAACTGCCGGCCAAGACCGTCGAGGAACTGCTGGCCTTGTTGAAGGCCAAGCCCGACGAGTACGCCTACGCCTCTTCCGGCAACGGTACGCCCCTGCACCTGTCTGGCGAGCTCTTCAAGAAGATGGCCGGCGTCAGCATGCAGCATATCCCCTACAAGGGCGCTGGCCCGGCGCTGAACGATGTTATCGGCAACCAGGTGCCGATCATGTTCGACAACCTGCCCTCCTCCTCCAGCCACATCAAGGCCGGCACCTTGCGGGCGCTTGCGGTAACGACGGCCGAGCGCGCGCCATCCTTCCCCGATGTCCCGACGGTCGCCGAATCCGGCATACCAGGCTATGAAACCTACACTTGGAACGCGCTTTTTGCGCCGGCTAACACGCCCGAACCAGTTGTCGCGCGCCTGAACGAAGCCGCCAACAAGGCCCTTGCGGACCCGGCCGTGGTCGAGCGCATGAAGGAATTCAGCGCGACCATCGTCGCATCGACGCCGCAGGAACTTGCCGCACACGTGAAGGCCGAGCTGGAAAAGTGGACGCCGGTCGTTCGCGACGCCAACATCCAGATGGATTGATCTCAGCGATTTGATGCTACCCGGCGGATTGGCCCCTCATCCGGCTGCCGCCACCTTCTCCCCGCTTGCGGGGAGAAGGGACCTTGTGGCATGCGCTCGCTGATCTAAAGCGTTTCCATCTTAAACGGCTTCATGGAAACGCTCTGCTGGAAAGGCTCTAGCCACAAGCACCGAGCCAGCAGCGACATGCGTCCCTCTCCCCGCCTGCGGGGAGAGGGCTAGGGTGAGGGGCGCCATTTACGGACAACAATAGCCGGTTCGGTTCGCTCAAAGCGCCCCGGCAGCACCCCGCCCGGCGACGCGGCCGGAGTAGATGCAGCCACCGAGGAACGTGCCTTCGAGCGCGTTGTAGCCATGCATGCCGCCGCCGCCGAAGCCGGCGACTTCGCCCGCAGCGTAAAGACCCGGCACCGGCTCGCCCGATTGTTCCAGCACCTGGCCCGAAAGATTGGTCTGCAGACCGCCGAGCGTCTTGCGCGTCAGGATATGCAGCCGGACGGCAATCAGCGGCCCGGCCTTGGGATCGAGCAGGCGGTGCGGCTTGGCGGTACGCAACAGTCGGTCGCCGCGATAGGATCGCGCCCCACGGATCGCCGTCACCTGCGCATCCTTCGAGAAGGGATTGGTGATCTCGCGGTCGCGCGCCTCGATCTGCTCGCGCAGGTGATCGACCGACAGCCGGTTTTCACCGGTCAGCGCGTTCATTGCCGGCACGAGATCGTCGAGCCGATCGCGAACGATGAAGTCCTCGCCCCGGTCCATGAAGGCCTGCACCGGTCCGGGCGGATTCTTGCCCAACCGCTTGAGCAGAAGCGAGATGCTCTTGCCGGTCAGATCCGGATTCTGTTCGGAACCGGACAGGGCGAACTCCTTCTTGATGATCGCCCGGGTCAGGATGAACCAGCTGTAGTCATGGCCGCTGTCGCGAATGGCCCGCAAGGTGCCGAGCGTATCGAAGCCGGGCATGGCGGGTGCTGAAAAGCGATGGCCGTCGGCATCACACCAGAAGGACGACGGACCGGGCAGGATGCGGATGCCGTGGTCGGGCCAGATCGGATCGAAGTTCTTCAGGCCCTCGGTATAGTGCCACATGCGATCGGAATTGATGACCGAGCCGCGGGCGCGCCCAGCGATCTCCAGCATACGGCCATCGACATGGTGCGGCACGCCGCAGACCATCGTCGCCGGTGGCTGGCCCAGCCGCTTGCGCGGCCAGTTGCGCCGCACCAGCTCATGGTTGCCGCCGATGCCGCCCGACGTCACGATCACCGCGCCTGCCGATATCTCGAAATCGCCGACGACATCGCGCGAACTGCGCTCACCCCGGCCAACCGGATCGGCCTTGAGCACCGCGCCGCGCGCGCCGGTAACCGCTCCATCGGTCGTCACCAGTTCATCGACACGGTGGCGGAAGCGAAACCGCACGAGGCCGCGGCTTTCTGCCTCCCGCGTCAGCCGCACGAACGGCTCGAGAACCGCGGGACCAGTGCCCCAGGTGATGTGGAAGCGCGGAACCGAATTGCCGTGCCCATGCGCAAGGCCACCGCCACGCTCTGCCCAGCCGACGACGGGAAACCAGCGCATGCCGAGCGAATGCAGCCAGCTGCGCTTCTCGCCGGCAGCGAAATCGAGATAAGCATCGGCCCACAGTCGCGGCCAGTGATCCTCGGGACGATCAAATTGCGATGAGCCCATCCAGTCCTGGCGGGCGAGCTGGCGGCTGTCCTTGATGCCCATGCGCCGCTGCTCGGGACTGTCGACGAAAAAGAGACCGCCAAGCGACCAGAACGCCTGACCGCCGAGGTTCTGCTCCCCCTCCTGATCGAGAACGATGACCTTGCGGCCAAGCGCTGCTGCCTCCGACGCCGCCACAAGGCCGGCAAGCCCGGCACCGACCACCAGTACATCACAATCCATCAAAGGCGCTCTCCCCTGCATCCCCAGGGATGCGAGCCCTCCCCCGCATCCCGAAGGCGCAAGTGTTACGCGTACGTCAAGGTCAATTCAAGGGCGCCGGGATCGCTCGGGTATCTTGGCCCGCGAGCTTATTTCTCGGTCAGCTTCAGCTCGATGCGGCGGTTCTGTGCCCGCGCCCCGACGCTCTCGCCTTCGGCGATCGGCTGATACTCGCCGAAGCCGGCCGCGACCAACCTGTCGGCCGGCACGCCCTTCGAGATCAGGAACTTGACGACCGATGTGGCACGGGCTGACGAAAGCTCCCAGTTGTCGGCATAACGGCCGGTGCCTGAAAGCTGTACATTGTCCGTGTGCCCGTCGACGCGCAGCACCCAGTTGATCTCCGCGGGAATTTCCTTGGCAAGGTCGAGCAGCGCCGAGGCGAGTTTGGCCATTTCTACCTGGCCCTCGGGATTGAGCTCGTTGCCGCCGGAAGGGAAAAGCACCTCCGACTGGAAGACGAAGCGGTCACCGACGATGCGGATGTTTTCGCGATCGGACAGGATTTCGCGCAGCCGGCCGAAGAAGTCCGAACGATAGCGGTTCAGTTCCTGCACCCGTTGCGCCAGCGCGACATTCAGCCGGCGGCCGAGATCGGCGATCTTGGTCTGCGAAGACACGTCCTTGGCTTCCGACGCCTGCAACGCCTCTTCGATTGCGGCGATCTGGCTGCGCAGCGCCGCGATCTGCTGGTTCAGAAGCTCGATCTGGCTCATGGCGCGTGCGCTCGTCTGGCGTTCGGCGTCGAGTTCCGCACCGATACGCCCCAGCTTCTGGTTGGCGGCATCCGTGCTGCCGGCGCCCTGATCGAGCAAGGCCTGCAGACGAGACCGCTCGCCTTCAGACTGGGACAGGGAAGCCTGCAGATTGGCGAGCGAATCCTCAAGATCCTGCTTGCCGCTCTTTTCAAGCGCCAGCAGTTGCGTCAGTTCGTTGATCTGGCTGTTCAGCCGGTTCAGCACGTCATCCTTGCCGCTGATTTCGCGGCTGAGCAGAAATTGCGCCAGCACGAAGACGCTGAGCAGGAACATGATCGACAAGAGCAGGGTCGACAGCGCATCGACGAAGCCGGGCCAATAGTCGATCGTGCGCTGTGTGCGGCCTTTACGGGCGAGCGCCATGGATCAATCCCCTCCGGAATCGTCGGCATGACTGAGTTTGGCCTGCGATCCGGATTTCTCGCCGTTCACCGAAATGCGCTCGGTGTGGCCGATGCGCGTCGTCAGCTTGTCCAGCGTCTTGCGCATGGCCTTCGCCTCTTCTTGCTGCGCCTCGATCCAGTCACGCAGCATCTGCTGCTCGCCGCGCATGTTCTTGACCAGTCCTTGAATGCCCTCGGCAAGGCTCGCCATCGCAGCCGTCGTGCGCTGGTTGGAACCGCCTTCATGGTTGAGGCGGATGAGTTGGTCCGTCAGGCGCTTCAGTTCCGCGACCGGCGCGCCGGTCGACAGGTCGCCGGCAATGGAGAGTTCCGAACCGACATCGGTGACAGAGGACAGCCAGTTTTCAAGCTCGGTATAGAAACGGTTCTGCGCCCGGCCGGCCTGCAGATCGAGAAAGCCGAGGATCAGCGAGCCGGCAAGACCGAAGAGCGACGTCGAGAATGCCGTGCCCATGCCGGCCAGCGGCGCCGACAGACCGGTTTTCAGGGCGCCAAGCACGTCTTCGGTGCTGCCGGAACCGGCATCCAGGGACTGGATGACGGTGTTGATGGAGCCGATCGTACCGAGCAGACCCCAGAAGGTCCCGAGCAGGCCGAGGAAGACGAGAAGGCCGGTCATGTAACGCGTGGTATCACGCGATTCATCCAGTCGTGTTGCGATCGAATCCAGGATCGACCTCAGCGCGGTCGTCGAGATCGCCGTCTGGCGACCGCCGATCAGCGCGCGCATCGGCGCAAGCAGGACCGGGTCCCGCCCGACCTTGTCGGCACTGCCGGCGGCGCGGAAAGAATTGAACCAGCGCACCTCGGGGCGAAGCCCGATCACATGATTGAAAGCCAGCAGGATGCCAATAAGCAGCACCCCGAGGATCAGGCCGTTCAAGCCAGGATTGGCGAGGAAGGCATTGTGCGCCTGGCGGAAAAGGATCGCGCCGACGAAACCGACGATGATCAGGAAGATCGCCATGGTCCAGAAAAAGTGCATGGGGCTCGAAAGCTTATACGGATTGTAGTCTGCTTCCACGCCTTCCCGACCGTCCCACCCGGACAGATGCAGTTTCGTCATGGGTATACCATTCTCCCGGTTGCATTTGGCGGAACGGTGCCGCGACGTGTCGGAGCCTACTGCATAATTTCTCAAATCGGAATCGATTTAAGGAGAAAGTTATGCAGCAGGTTTGAGGCGCCACAGCGTTCTTGGCGCGTCATACAATATGCGCGGCGCTGTAGTGAAACTTTGCGCCAAATTGAAGGAAAAACAAAAGCCCCCGACGCATGGCGCATCGGAGGCTTGAAGCAAAAGCCGGACGGCCGCCGTTTATTTCGCCGGGATCGGGCGGTGAACGACGTCACGCAGCGCCTTGGTGATGTATTCGTTGCCGCAAATGATCGAGCCCTCGTCGACCGGCTTGGCGCCGCCATCGATATCCGTCGACCAGCCACCGGCTTCGCGGATCAGAAGCACGCCGGCCGCAATGTCCCAGGCTGCCAGGTCGCGCTCCCAGTAGCCGTCGAAACGGCCGGCGGCGACATAGGCGAGATCCAGCGCAGCAGAGCCCATGCGGCGGATGCCGGCGACTTCGCCCATCACGTGGCGCAGTTCGATCAGGTACTTGCCGTGGTTGCCGCGGCCGAGATGCGGCGTGCCGGTGGCGATCACCGCATCCGACAGGGCCTTGCGCGAAGCGACGCGCAGGCGACGATCGTTGAGGAAGGCACCGCCGCCACGCTCGGCCGTATAGAGTTCGTCCGTTGCCGGGTTGAACACGACTGCGCCGACGATCTCGCCCTGGCGTTCAAGCGCGATCGAGACAGCGAAATGCGGAATGCCGTGCAGAAAGTTGGTGGTGCCGTCGAGCGGATCGACGATCCAGCGATGCGCCCCATCGGTACCGATGATCTCCTCGCCCTCCTCGCCGAGGAAGCCGTAGGTCGGGCGCGCTTTCAGCAGTTCTTCGCGGATCAGCTTTTCGGCCTTGCGGTCGGCCTGGGACACGTAGTCGCCCGGTCCCTTCAGCGAGACCTGCAGGTTCTGTACTTCACCGAAATCGCGTGCCAGCGACTTGCCGGCCTTGAAGGCGGCTTGAACCATGACATTGAGGAGAGCTGAACGGGCCATCTGGCGATCCTTGTGAAGCGAAGGCCGATCGAGCCTTCTCGATCGGACATTGAACCTGTGTGACGGAACATGGGGTAGCGCCAGCCGAATGGGCAAGGCTTGTCATCGAGTTCCGTCGTCAAAAAACCGAGTGAAGATCACTCCGCCCGAGGCGCGCCGGAAGACCATGGCGCCAAGGGCAAAAACCGGGGCTTGAAGACCACAAAAGCCCCGGAAGTTCAAGAGAAATAGCGCCTAGACCCGCCAAGCCGGCGAGATTCGGGCGCCTGGAAGGCCGGTCAGGTCGAGCGGAACTTGTTGGCCGCGCTCAGTGCCGCCTTCTGCTGCTGTTCGTTGAGACCGAGATAGAAGTCTTCCAGCGCATCGTCCTTGAGCCCGGCGCGGCGCGACAAAACATACCACTTTGCCGCTTCGACCGGATTGGGGCGAGTGCCGATGGCGTTGACATAGAGATGCGACAGCCGGTTCTGAGCCACGACATTGCCGCCTTCCGCCGCCCGCTTCATCCAGCCGAAACCGTCCTCCAGGTTGCGATCGCCGGCAATGCCTTCGATCATCCAGATGGCAATGTCGAGCTGCGCCGTGTCGTAGCCGGCATGGGCCGCGCGAAGCAGCCACTCCCTGGCCCGCGCCCGCTTGCCCTCGTCGATGCCATCGACGTTGAGATAGATCTGCGACAGCGCATATTGCGCGTCGGCGATCCCCTGCGCGGCCGATTTTTCGTAATAGGGCATCGCTGCCTTCAGACCCTTCGGCCCTGGACTGTCGGCAACCAGCGTCTGTCCGTAGTTGAACTGGGCCGACGCATTGCCGAGATCGGCCGCCTTCTTCATCAGCTCCTCGGACTTCTTGCGGTCGCGTTTGACGTAGCGCCCCTCCATCAGGATCAGCGCATATTTGAACATCGCCGCCGGGTCGCCATTTTCGGCCGCCTGCCCATACCAGAACGCCGCCTGCTTGGCATTGCGCACGACACCGAGGCCCTGCTGCAGGATTTCGGCGACCAGCGTCTGGGCGGCAGGATCACCGAGCTGCGCCCGCGGGAGCGCCAGATCCATCGCCGTCAGATAGTAGCCGCGCTGGAAGGCGCCGTAGGCGTCATCCACCTTGCCGGCGAACGGCTTTTCCGCCGGCAAAGCCGGCAGTTCGGCGCCCATGCGATCGAAGACATTGACACCTTGCGAAGGCACCGTGCCGTCGCCGGCTTTCTTCTTGTCCGCCGGGTCAGCCGGCTTGGCCCCGGGCTTGCCCGCGGCCGTGCCTTCGTCCGGCATTGCCGCGCCATTGAAGGGGGTGATGCGGCCGCGCTTTGCGGCGCCGCCGTCATCCGCACTGACGCCTTGCTCCGGCGCTGGAACCGGTTGTTCCTGCGCAGGAGTTGGCTGTTCCTGCGCACGCGCCGGCATCGCCACGGCAGCGGCGACGGCAAGAAGGGCAACGCCCCAGCTGAGCTTTGACGACAGTCGGTTCAACATCGACACGTCTTAATCTTCAAACCGTGGCGCTTTTTCGTCAAGAAGCGCGTTGACGGCCGCAACGACCGACGGCGCCTGCTCGGGCTCGCCGAAGACGGCCAGTCGCAGCGCCACGAACTCGGCGCCGGTCTCGGCGGCCGCCAGCGCCGATTGCGGATCCGTGCCGCCCATGACGATGCAGGGAATCTCGATCATCGAGGCCCACCATTCGGCCAGCGCCAGGTTCTTCGGATGCGCATCCGGCTTGATGTCGCCATCGGTCTTGCCGAAGAACACGTAGTCCGGGCGCACTTCGCCGATTTCAAGCGCGTGGTGGCGGTCGGCCGCATTGCCGCCGCCGACGATGAGCTTCGGCGTGTGCTTCTCGACCGCCTCTCCGAGCACTTCGGCATTGTCGGAAATGTGCAGGCCGTCGGCCTTGGCGCGTCCCGCAACACGGGAATCGCCCTCGATCAGCGCGGCAGCACCCGCCTCCTGGATGATCGGCACGAGGCGCTCGGCGTGCTTCTGGAACTCGGCGTCGTCGAGGCCGTATTGCGGCACGATCACCGAAGCGACGTCACCGCCCTTCAAGGCGTCGGCAAGCACCTTGGCGCGATCCGCCGGATCGGCGATATCGGGCGCGATCAGCACCAGGCGGCAGCGTTCTATTGTCTTGCTCATGACATCCATTTCCGGCTGTGCCCGCATGTCGGCGGAAACCAGCGCTCGATTTCGTTTGAGAAAACCGATAGACGGAGACGTCAAAAGGATCAACCGCCACCGATGCTTCCCGACCTGGACTTCTATCTCGTCGCCATCCCGGCGGTTCTTCTTGTTGGCCTCAGCAAGGGCGGCATGGGCGAGGCGCTTTCGCTGATGGGCGTGCCGATCCTGTCGATGGCCGTCTCGCCGGTTCAGGCTGCGGCGCTGTTGCTGCCGATCCTGATCGCGATGGACCTCGTCTCGCTCTGGATGTGGCGCAAGCACGGCGATCGCAAGACCCTGGTCATGCTCCTGCCCGGCGCCATCGCCGGCATTCTCATCGGTTGGGCGACGTCGGCCTATGTCTCGCGCGACTATCTGCGCCTGATCATCGGCCTCATCACCGTGCTGTTCGTCTTGCGCTATGTCTACAATGTCTGGCGCATGCGCAACGGAATAACGATCACGCCCAAGAAGCAACGGGCCGGCCCAGCAACACTCTGGGGCTCGTTTGCCGGCTACGGCAGCTTTGTCGCCCACGCCGGCGGCCCGCCCTTCCAGATCTACGCGCTGCCGCTTCAACTCGACCCGCGCGAATACACCGGCACGATCGTACGCTTCTTCGCCATCCTCAACGCCGTCAAGCTCATCCCTTACTTCGCACTCGGCCAGCTCGACATCAGCAATCTCAAGATCTCTGCGACGTTATTTCCGCTGGCGATCGTCGCCACCATCTGCGGCGCCTTCATCGTTCGCCGCATGAAGCCGCAGATCTTCTATCCCTTCATGTATACGATGGCTTTCATAGCCGGACTGAAACTGCTGTGGGATGGGCTGAACAGCCTGCTGGCCGGCGCCTGAAACATATCAAAGCAAACCGTCATATTGCGAAGCAAAACGGAAATGCCGCAGCGCACAAATTTCTTGCCGCCAGCAGTGATTTCGCTTAACGTCCGGTCATGACCATTGCGGACCCTTTCGATGCCATCGCGGATCCCAACCGGCGTTACCTGCTGGAGGAACTGCGGCGCGCGCCGAAGACGGTCAACGAACTGGCTGAAGGATTGCCGATCAGCCGACCGGCGGTATCGCAGCACCTGAAGGCTCTGCTGGACTGCAATCTGGTCTCGGTTTCGGCCAATGGCACCCGGCGAATATACGCCATCAACCGCCCCGGCTTCGACGGGCTCAACCTTTGGTTGGATCAGTTCTGGGCGTGAGGGGCTGGCGGAAGCGTAACCGCCTCCTGACACAAATCGACCGGGTCTCAAACCCGGTCGAGCGATCCGTATATTCCGTTGAGGGGATTGGTTGTGAACCTTGTTGCGTCGTCTCCGGGGAGAGGACACCTCCCGTTGTTACTGGGAAATACCGTTCATAATCAGTGAGTTGAGGAGCGAATCCTTTCGATTTCGTCCTTGATGCGCAGCTTCCTCCGCTTGATGTCGCTGATCATTTCGTCCTCGGTGGACGGCTGGTTCATTGCTGCATGGAGCTCCTGCTCCAGTGCGCCATGTTTTTTCTCAAGCGTTGCAAGATGAGCCTCAATGGTCATTGGCAGTCCCTTCCTTTTGCTTGCATCCGGCAGGCAAATGCCGGATGTTCCATGGTTGTAACCTTACTACTGTGCCACGCCATTTTTCATTTGTCGAAGGCGAAATGATGACGACGGATAACTTCCCGTTACCGCCCAAGATGTGGTAGAGCGGCGCATGAAATTCCGGTTCGAGGAGGACTTCGCAACCGGGCTGATGGGGATCGCTTTGCATGCCGGACCAGGACCAGGCCGAACTCAGATTGACCGCCGCGCGGCTGAGGCAGGAACATGAAGACTACGATGCTGCCATCAACGCCATGATCCAGACCGGCTGCGATGCGCTCAGAATTCAGCGCATGAAAAAGAAGAAGCTGGTCATCAAGGACAAGATCACCAAGCTCGAAGACCAGATCATTCCCGATATCATCGCCTGAAGCGGAACTTTAAAGACGTGCTCGACACCACGACCCCACCCGTCGCCATCATCATGGGAAGCCAGTCCGACTGGGAGACGATGAAGAACGCCGCCGATACGCTCGACGCGCTCGACATTGCCTATGAGGCCCGCATCGTTTCTGCGCACCGCACGCCTGACCGCCTGGTCAACTTCGCCAAGGGCGCGCGCGACGAAGGCTTCAAGGTCATTATTGCCGGTGCCGGCGGCGCTGCCCACCTGCCGGGCATGTGTGCCTCGATGACGCCGTTGCCGGTCTTCGGCGTGCCGGTGGAGTCGAAGGCGCTGTCCGGCCAGGACAGCCTGCTGTCGATCGTCCAGATGCCGGCCGGCATTCCCGTCGGAACGCTGGCGATCGGGCGCGCCGGAGCGGTCAACGCCGCGCTACTGGCCGCAGCCGTGCTTGCGCTCAGCGACAACGACCTTGCCGACCGCCTCGACGACTGGCGCGAGCAGCAGACGGTCGCCGTCGCCGAGTACCCGGTGGACGACGCATGACAACCATTGGCATCATTGGCGGCGGCCAGCTCGGCCGCATGCTGGCCATGTCCGCTGCACGGCTGAATTTCCGCACCATCGTCCTCGAGCCGCAGCCCGACTGTCCGGCAGCTCAGCTGGCAAACGAACAGATCGTTGCCGCCTATGACGATGAGAAAGCGCTCGACGCGCTTGCGGCCGCTTGCGATATCGTCACCTACGAATTCGAGAATGTGCCGGTCGCAGCCGCCGAGAGGCTTGCGCGGGCCCGGCCGGTATTTCCGCCGCCGAAGGCGCTTGAAGCCGCCCAGGATCGCCTGGTCGAAAAGCGCTTTCTCAATGACAGCGGCATCGTTACCGCCCGCTTCCATGCCGTCGACAGCCAGGCTGATCTTGAAGCAGCCCTTGCTGATTTCGGCGGTTCCGGCGTGCTGAAGACCCGCCGCCTCGGCTATGACGGCAAGGGCCAGCGGGTGTTCCGCTCTGGGCAGGACAGCCCGCAAGGCGCGTTCGCGGCGCTCGGTTCCGTGCCGTTGATCCTCGAAAGTTTCGTGCCGTTCGAACGGGAAATCTCTGTGATCGCTGGCCGCTCAGTCGATGGCACGGTCGCCTGCTACGATCCGGCTGAGAATATCCACCGCAACGGCATTCTTCATACCTCCACCGTGCCCGCCGCCATCGGCCCTGCCACTGCGGAGGCCGCGCGCGCCGCTGCCAAGGCGATCCTCGATGCTCTCGGCTATGTCGGCGTCATCGGCGTGGAGTTCTTCGTGCTGGCCGACGGCAGCCTGGTTGCCAACGAAATGGCGCCGCGCGTGCACAATTCCGGCCACTGGACGGAAGCGGCCTGCATCGTCTCGCAGTTCGACCAACACATTCGCGCCGTAGCCGGCCTGCCGCTCGGCAATCCCGTTCGTCACTCCGACTGCGTGATGCAGAACCTGATCGGCGACGATATCGACGAGGTGCCCGACTGGCTTGCCAAAGACAATGTCTTCGTCCATCTCTACGGCAAGACGGAAGCGCGACCGGGCCGCAAGATGGGTCACATCACCCGCCTGACGTGAGCCTCAAAGCCACAGAAATGCGGGGCAAGGCGCCAAAATCCGGTGCCTTGCGGTTGACACAACTGGGGTGACACGGTATTTGCCATCCCACCTTATGGAGCGCGCTGAATGGCGCGCTTTTGATTGTTAGAAATACCGGGCGAATTTTGTTTCCCCGAAACCTGCGGATCAGGAAAATGAAGATCAAGAATTCGCTCAAGTCGCTGAAGACCCGCCACCGCGAAAACCGTCTGGTTCGTCGCAAGGGCCGTATGTACATCATCAATAAGCAGAACCCGCGCTTCAAGGCACGTCAGGGCTGAGGCTCCGACGGGTTTCTGTTTGGCACCTCGCTTCGGCGATGTCCCAAAATTGATTTTGATCTTATTCCGTGGCGAGCTAACATGCTCGCCATGCGAGTTTTTGTACCCTTGATTCTGGCGTGCTCCGCCCTTCTCGCCGCCTCAGTTGGAGCCGGCACCCTGGCTTTCGCCGCAGAGGCGGCACCAGCAACAGAGGCCGCCAGCCTCTCCACCCCCAAGCAACGCCTGGACGCCCTGTTCTCCGACCTGAAAAAGGAACGGGACGCCGACAAGGCGCGCGAACTCGCCAACCAGATCCGCCTGGAATGGCAGGATTCCGGCAGCGCGACGGTCAACCTGCTGATGCAGTGGGCCGACAAGTCCATCACCGACAACAAGCAGGCGGCCGCCCTCGATATCCTCGACCAGGTCATCACGCTTGCACCCAGCTACGTCGAAGGCTGGAACCGCCGCGCGACTCTACACTACACGATGGGCAACTATCGCAAGTCGATGTCGGACATCAATCATGTCCTGGCTCTCGAGCCACGCCACTTCGGCGCGCTCGCCGGCATGGCCGCAATCCTTGGCTCCGCCGGCAAGGACGAGCTGGCGCTCAGGGCCTGGGAGCAGTTCCTGGCGATCTACCCCGCCGACCGCAAGGCGCAGGAGCAACTGGGCGAGCTGACCGAAAAACTTGCGGGCAGCAAGACGTAAGCCGGCCGAATGCCGAAGCAAACGCAGGCTCCCGCAATAACGCCTTCTACCGAACTGGCTGCTAACAGTCACCTTGCCGTGGCCGCACGCCATTTCATGGAGCCGATCTGGCTTGAATGGCACAGCGGCCGGAGCGGCGATGCACCAAGCACGCCGTCACAATGGACATGCGGACGCACAAGCTTGTTTTTGGTCCGCGCGCTGACTGCCGCGGGCGTAGACGCCTCATGGGCAAGCGGCACGCCGCGCCTGTCTGCTGATGGGCCTGAATTGGGCCCATTCGGCTTTCTCACCGACACCGGCTGGCAAAGCCACGCCTGGGTCGAATGCGGCAACATGATTGTCGACATTACCGCCGACCAGTTCGGCGCTTCTCCCGTGCTCATCACCGATCGGCACGATCGCCGCTACCGCAGAGGCGACCGCGATACGGCACTGCCCGAGTTCATTCTGGCCCGTGAGCGCGCCGTCGACGAAATCTGGCCACGATGGCTCGGCAATAACCGAAATACATCGACGTCCACGCCCGGGACATTTTCGGGCACTGCCGAGTAAGAGGAGCCGCCGAGACAATGGTTCTAGCCGCCCTGTTCATCGTTGCCCTGACGCTCGCCGGCATTGCCTATAGCCTGCGCAGCGCACGGGACATCAGCGCACGGTTCCCGAACACGGGCGAACTGATCGATGTCGGCGGCTTCCGCATGAACAGCGTCCACCTCCCGGCGACGGCAAAGGCCGACTTGGCCCCCCTCGTCTTCATCCACGGCGCCAGCGGCAACCTGCTCGACCAGATGCATGCCTTTGCTCCGGCCTTCGAAGGCCGGGCGGAGATGCTGTTCGTCGATCGGCCGGGCCACGGCTACTCCGAGCGTGGCGGACGGGCGAACGACCGCCCCGACGGTCAGGCGGACGCCATTGCAAAGCTCATGGAGAAGAGAGGCATGACCCGGGCGATCATCGTCGGGCATTCCTTCGGCGGGGCGATTGCCGCGAGCTTCGCTCTTCGCCATCCGGAGAAGACGACCGGCCTCGTTCTGTTGGCGCCAGCGACCCATCCCTGGCCGGGCGGCGTCGACTGGTACTACCGGCTGACGGCCCTGCCCTATGTCGGCTGGCTGTTCGCACATACTCTGGCCGCGCCGATCGGCCTCAGGCGGATCGACAGCGGTACGCGTTCGGTCTTCTACCCAAACCCAAGGCCGGTCGACTATATCGATAAGACGGCGCCGCACCTCGTGCTGCGGCCCCTCGCCTTCCGCAACAACGCCGTCGATGTCGCCAATCTGCATGCCTATGTCAGCGAGGTCGCGCCGCGATATCAGGAGATCACCGCGCCGACGATCATCGTCAGCGGCGACAGCGACGACATCGTGCTCGCCGATATCCATTCGCGCGGTCTGGCACGCGACATTGCCGGATCGGAACTGCTGTGGATCGGCAACCTCGGCCACAAACCCGATTACGTCGTCACCGACGTCGTCGTCGCAGCGGTCGAGAAACTCTCCGGACAGGCCACCGACCTCGACAAAATAACAAGGCGGGCCGAAGCCCGCCTTATCGTGCAACCCAGAGAAGTTCGTTAGTCTCAGATCCCGCTCATGCCGTCCGAGCCGATATAGGCGATGCGCAGCATGTTGGTGGCGCCGGGCGTGCCGAGCGGCACACCGGCCGAGATGATGACCCGTTCACCGGGCTTGCCGAAACCCTCGTGAGCAACGATGCGGCAGGCCCGGTTGACCATGTCGTCCAGATCGGTCGCATCTTCGGTGACGACGCAATGCAGGCCCCAGACGACCGAAAGACGACGGGCGGTCTGCACGATCGGCGAGAGTGCGATGATCGGAACCTGCGGGCGCTCGCGGGCGGCGCGAAGGCCGGTCGTGCCGGACGAGGTGTAGCAAACGATCGCGGACAGCCGGAGCGTCTCGGCGATCTGGTGGGCCGCCAGTGAAATCGCGTCGGCACCGGTGGCCTCAGGCGGCGTGCGCTGCGCGTAGATGATGCTGGAATAATGCGGGTCGCGCTCGACGTTGCTGGCGATCGACGCCATGGTCGAGACGGCTTCGACGGGATACTCGCCGGAGGCCGATTCTGCCGACAGCATGATGGCGTCGGCACCCTCGAACACGGCGGTCGCCACGTCGGAGACTTCGGCACGCGTCGGGACTGGCGCTGAGATCATCGATTCCAGCATCTGCGTAGCAACGACCACCGGCTTGCCGGCGCGGCGACAAGCCCGCGTCAGCTGCTTCTGCAGGCCCGGGACGGATTCGAGCGGCATCTCGACGCCGAGGTCGCCGCGCGCAACCATCAGCGCGTCGGAGAGCTCGATGATTTCGTCGATGCGGTCCAGCGCCTGCGGCTTTTCGATCTTGGACATCAGGCCGACGCGACCACGGGCGATCTTGCGGACCTCGGCCAGATCTTCGGGGCGCTGGACGAAGGAAAGCGCCACCCAGTCGAACTCTCCGGTCGCCAGCACCGCGTCGAGGTCGGAGCGGTCCTTGTCGGTCAGAACGCCGACGGCCAACAGCGTGTCGGGAAGGCTGACGCCCTTGCGGTCGGAAATCTTCGTACCGGCAACCACCGTCGTGACGATGCTCTTACCGTCGGTCTTTTCGGCGCGCAGGTGCAGCTTGCCGTCGTCGATCAGCAGGCGATGGCCAGGCTTGACCGCTTCGAGGATCTCCGGGTGCGGCAGGAAAACGCGGGTGCTGTCGCCGGGCTCGTCCTTGTTGTCGAGGGTGAAGGTCTGGCCGACCTTTAAGTCGACCTTGCCCTCGGCAAACTTGCCGACGCGCAGCTTCGGCCCCTGCAGGTCGCCAAGAATGCCGATCGGGCGGCCGCAGCGCGCTTCGACCGCGCGGATGCGCTGCACCAGCGTGCGCATCACTTCGTGGCTCGCGTGGCTCATGTTGATACGGAACAGATCAGCCCCCGCCTCGTGCAGCTTCTGGATCATCTGCTCGTCGGAGGACGCCGGCCCGAGCGTGGCGAGGATTTTGACTTTTCTGTTCCGCTTCATCAATTCTGGCTTTCCTGCGTGCCGGGCGTGTCGGAGAGCTGAACCATCCAGCTCCCTTGCCGCCCCGTGTCATATTCCTTGAACCCCATCCGCTGGAAGCCGCGGGCAAAGCAGTCCTGCACGCCCGAGATCTTGAATTCGTTTTCGGCGACGCACATGTTGACGTCGCCGGTCCAACGGCCGCCCCGGGCGGCGTCTTCAGCGTAGAGATAATAGTATCGCGATTCGAGTTCGCCCTCGATCAGGGTCGCACAGGTGGTCGCAGGAACCTGCCACCACCCCTCGGTTACCCAGCCTTCCTTGGCGCGGTAACCGATCGCCACGCCGACCAGATTTTGCGTGCCGTTGCAGACGCGAAAATCGGCACGGGCCTCGCCGGCGAATAGGAATGAGCCTGAAATTGCCAGGGAAAACAGGAGGATCCCCCCCAATGTCGACAGCCCAGGCTTCGCTTTGGAAAATGGATATCTGGACACGGTTTCCGATGGAACTCCGTTTTGATTTGCGTGGCCTTTCTTGCGACGGCCAGCCCGGAAAGTCAACGTAACTCTAATCGATTACATCGGGCCAATTGGGTGCCGATTGCGCAAAACAGTTGCGTTTTTCTTGTGAATGTCGCCGACGCATGCAATCAAAAGCATGATCCCCGAAAGCAGACTGGAACGGCATGCAGCACCATTCGCCCTATGAGATTATCGAAGCCAGCCCCACAACCGGTCTCGTGCTTCTCGCCGATCACGCCATGAACCGCCTGCCGGAAGAATATGGCAGGCTCGGTCTGCCGGAGGCAGCGTTTCAGCGACATATCGCCTACGATATCGGTGTCGAACATCTGGTCCGCCGCCTCTCGGCCGCGCTCGACGCGCCGGCGGTTCTCGGTTGCTTCTCGCGGCTCCTGATCGACCCCAATCGCGGCGAGGACGATCCGACGCTGATCATGAAGATCTCGGACGGCGCGATCATTCCGGGAAACCACCCGATCACGGAGCAGGAATGGGACAACCGGCTGAACCGTTTCCATCGCCCCTATCATCGTGCTGTCGCCGCGACGCTGGAGCGCAGTGCCGTGGCCTCAGGCAGCGCCCCGCTGGTCATCTCGATCCATTCCTTTACGCCCGCATGGAAGGGCGTCGCCCGTCCATGGGACGCCGCCGTGCTCTGGGACAACGACCCGCGCGCGGTCCTGCCGCTCATCGAAAAACTCGAGGCATCGGGCGATATCGTCGTCGGCAACAACGAACCCTATGATGGGGCGCTGCGCGGGGATACGATGTTCCGGCACTGCATGGCACCAGGCATTCCCCATGCCCTGATCGAGGTTCGACAGGATCTGATTTCCGACGAGGCCGGCATTGCGGCATGGGCCGATCGCCTGGCTCCGATCCTTGCCGATCTCAACGCCCGCTCCGAGCTGCATCGCTACGAGCGGCACCCGTCGCGCACCGGCGCCTACGACTTTTGAGACGAGGAAAGACAAGATCATGACCGAGCTTACCCCGGACCAGCAGACCGCCTTCGAGGCCGCCGCCTTCCGGCGTCTCGTCGAGCACTTGCGCGAGCGCAGCGACGTGCAGAACATCGACCTGATGAATCTCGCCGGCTTCTGCCGCAACTGTCTGTCCAACTGGTACCTCGAAGCGGCCAACGAGGCCGGTGTGGCGCTCGACAAGGAGCAATCCCGCGAGATCGTCTACGGCATGCCCTATGACGAGTGGCGGGCGCTGCACCAAAGGGAAGCCTCGAGCGAGCAGAAAGCCGCCTTCGAAGCCAACCGTCCCAAGGAATAAGCCCCCGCGCCGGGCAACCGCCACGGAAATGCCAGCGTTGTTGCGCAATGGCCCTTGACCTTGGCCGCCGTTCGCGGCACGTCACGGCACCCACGAATTTCATTCCCCGCAAAAGGAGAAGACCATGTCAGATGCACACGGCGTCGCACGCGACCAGCTCCGCGCTTTCATCGAACGGATCGAGCGCCTGGAAGAAGAAAAGAAGACCATCGCCGACGACATCAAGGACGTCTACGGTGAAGCCAAGTCCACCGGCTTCGACGCCAAGATCCTGCGGAAGGTCATCTCCATTCGCAAGCAGGATGCCGACGAGCGCATGGAACAGGAAGCGATCCTCGACACCTATCTGCAGGCGCTCGGCATGATTCCTGCCGCGGCTGAAGAAGCATAATTCTTCTGCGATATGCAGCAAAAAGCCCGCCGGTATCACCGGCGGGCTTTTTTGTTGGGTCTCAGTTGCGGCAAGCTCAGTTGGTGCTGAACTTCTTCACTTCCATGAAGTTGACCGCGTTGCCGCTGAAGCGGGCCGTATCGACGGTCCCTGCACCACTGCTGAAGCCTGCGGCATAAACAGTCGTCGGGGCGGTGCGCAGCGTCTTCGAGACGAAGCGCGGTGCCTTCACCGGTTTCGAAAGCGTCGCGACGCGGCCGGCCGAGAGAGCCCATTCGGAGATGATCTTCTGCGTCAGCTTCGGCTCTGTGCGAACCGACGAACGGGTCGCTGCGTCGGCATCGTGCTTCTTCGGACGGCCACCCTTTGCCGGGGCTTCGGCCTGGGTGTCGAAGGCGCTGTCAAACACATCGGCGCGGCCATTCGTCGAAGTCTGCGGCGCATAGGCGGCCATTTCGACCGGCTGGGCCACGGGCTCGCGCTGGGTCTGTGTCGGCGCGGCAAGCGCGACGCGCGTCGATGCCTGGGCCGTCGTATCACGCGGCGGCTCGGCCGAAGCCAGAACCGGACGTTCTGCAAAGGCCGGCACGGCAACCTTGGCGTCCGCGACAGCGGCAAGAGCCGCATCGCCGGCCGGCCGCATGGCCGGCACCGGCACGAAGCCGAGCGCCTGCATGTCGGTTGCCAGAGGATCGACCGATGCCACGAGCGTCTCACCGGCAGCGGCGTTCATGCCACCACGATCAAGAATCTGCGGCACCGGCACCTTGACCGACGCGAGATCGGCAAATTCACTCGGCATTTCCGGCGTCTGCGGCAGGGCAGCAGCAAGTGCTTCCTGGGCCGCGTTCTTCTGCGGCGCGACCAGTGCCACTGCTACGCCGCCATTTTCAGGCGCATCCTTGAAGGCCGGGCGAACGGCCGGAACCGGCGCATTGATGTTCTGATCGGCAGTGGTGGTCTCGGCAGTGGTCGTCTCGGCAGTGGTCGTCTCGGCGGCGACCGAACCGGCAACACCCGGAAGCGCTTCCTGAGCGGCAGGTGCCGACGCCGTCTGAACCTTGGCCGGAGCGGCTTCTTCGCCCTCGCCGGGGCCGGCTGCGATTGCCGAGGGTTCTTCATCCTCGTCGCCGCCACCGCCAAAGAGCATGGCAAACAGATTACCGCGGCGCTTGCCGCCCTCGGCGTCGCCCGCCTTGGCGCCACCGCCGGCAACTTCGATCGCCGAAGCGCCGACGCGACGCTTGTAGTCGGCAACGGCCTGGTTATAGCCCGGCAGCGGCTTGCCGTCGGAGGGAACGTGCATGGTCTTGCCGTCGGGGAAGAGGCGAGCCAGCTCGTTGCGGGTCATGCGCGGCCAGGCGCGAACGCCGCCGACATCCATGTGAACGAAAGGAGAGCCCGAAGTCGGGTAGTAGCCGACGCCACCGACCTGGAATTTCATGCCGATTTCGCGCACCGCCTTCAACTTCACGTCGGGAATATAGAAGTCCATCGCCTTGCCGAGCATGTGCTGGCTCTTCTTGGCGACACCCTTGGAACGCGAACGCAGCATGCCGTTGGTGGACGGCGAACGGTAGGCCGAAACAACGTGGATGTAATCGCGCGAGCCGCTCTTGGTGTAGACTTCCCACACGAGGTCGAGCAGGCGCGGATCCATCTTGGTCGGCTCGTTGCGACGCCAGTCGCGCAGGAAACGGTTGATCTGCTGCAAGCCCTTGGCGTCATAGCGACCGTTGCGCTTGTAGGTGATCTGCGCCTTCTCCTGCGTGTGGATAAAGTACAGTTTCAGCGTACGCGTCTGACCGGCGGCCTCGACGGGAGGCGCCATGCCAGGGGTCACGAGGGAGGCCGCGAGAGCGATGGAAGTCAGAATCTGCGGCACCTTACGGGTCATCGCTGAGCAGAGTCTGCTAGCTAAGGAGCCGAGAGGCTTCTTAAAACCGAACAAATTTGGCATTCAATCCCCGTCCGACGGACAACCGTGCTTCGCTGTCTCAGATGACTGTCAAATAAGGTGACAGAATGGCAAATATGCCACAGTCGTCACCGCCCCTTATAATATAGTGAATACTTCACTAACAAGGTCTAAACGGCGGTGACCGAATTGCACGGCGAATGAGTCGTGAATGCGTCGATTTTATGCCGCCTCGCGCAGGGGATTGTCGGGATCGATGCCGTAATCCTTGAGTTTGCGGTAAAGCGTCGACCGGCCGATGCCAAGTTTGCGCGCCACCTGACTCATCTGGCCCCGATAGAATTTCAGCGCAAAACGAATCAGTTCCTCCTCGACTTCGGCAAGTTTGCGCACGTCTCCACCCTCGTCGACGCTGGCAATTGCGTTCTCCATGCGGCCATCATGCGACGCCTCGGCCTCCATCGATTTCGCCGTGCTGGCAAAATCGGGATAGACGCTCGAGGCCGGATCAACAGCAGCAGGGCGCTCTGGACCGGCATCGCCCCAGGAGAAACCGGAGCGGTCGGAGACGACGTAGCCGGGGATCTGCGTGGCGATCTGTGGGAAATCCTTGACCGTCAACTCGTTGCCTTCGGCCAGAACGACCGCACGGAAGATCGCGTTTTCCAGCTGGCGGATATTGCCCGGCCAGTCATAGGCTGTGAGCAACGCCATCACACCGCTCGAAACGGTGAGCGGTGTGCTCAGCCTCTGCTCGGACGCGAACCGATCGACGAAGGAGCGCACAAGCACCGGGATGTCCTCCTTGCGCCGGCGCAGCGCCGGAATGGTGATCGGGAAGACGTTGAGACGATAGTAGAGATCCTCGCGGAACCGGCCCTCGCGCACCTCGTTGATAAGGTCCTTGTTGGTGGCCGAGATCAGCCGCACGTTGACCCGGTGCGGATGGCGGGCGCCGATCGTCTCGATCTCGCCCTGCTGTACTGCGCGCAACAGCTTCACCTGCACTTCGAGCGGCAGGTCGCCAATCTCGTCGAGGAACAAGGTACCGCCGTCGGCGTCGACGAACTTGCCGCTGTGCTTTTCGGTGGCACCGGTGAAGGCGCCCTTCTCGTGGCCGAAGAGAATGCTCTCGACCAGATTGTGCGGGATGGCGCCACAGTTGACGGTGATGAACGGCTTGCCCGAGCGATCGCTGGCCGACTGGATCGCCCGCGCCACCATTTCCTTGCCGACGCCGGATTCGCCTTCGAGCACGATCGGGATATTGGACTGCGCAGCCCGACGCGCGAGATCGATCACCCGGATCATCGCCGGGCTCGCCGACACGACGTCATCGAAGCCGACGGCGCCGCCGCGCGGACGACGCGACGTTTTGACCTTGCCGTCGCGGCTCGCCATCTTCAGCGCGTTGCCGAGCGCCACCGACAGCCGCTCCGGCGAAACCGGCTTGACCAGGAAGTCGAAGGCGCCGGCCTGCATCGCATGGACGACGGTCTCGATACCGCCCTGCCCGGTCTGCACGATGACGGGCGTATCGACGCCCCGTTCCGCCAGCGCCTCGAGAAAGCCGTGGCCGTTCATTTCAGGCATCAGCAGGTCGAGAAGGATGACGTTGATGATGCCGCCCTTGCGCTCGAGCAGCTCCAGGCCGCTGCGGCCATTGTCGGCGAGATGCGCGACATGACCGAGACGCTCGATCATGTTCGTCAGCAACCGGCGCTGCACCGGATCGTCATCGATGACAAGAATGTGTGATGTCACGGAAGCCTCCTGCTTTGGACACGCGGTACTTTTTGGCCAACGTCATGTGCCAAATCACGTCAGGCATCTGTGCCATAAAGGGCTGAACATCATGTTTTGAGAAATGCTTGCATTTTATCCATTGCCGGCGATAGCAATGGGACCCATATCGCTTGCCTCTTCCTGTCACGAACAAGAGAAATCCGACGATGACCTTCCGCACCTTCGCCCTTGAGAAAACCGTCGTCCGCACTGCAGCCGGCCCCGCCCAAGGCGCTGCGGCCGAGCTCGGCGATCTGCCCTCGTGGCGGCTGGAGGACCTCTATCCCTCTGCAACCTCGGACGCCTTCCGCTCCGATATGAAGAAGGCCGAGACGGATTCGATCGCGTTCGAGGGCAAGTGGAAAGGCAAGCTTGCGGCCGCCGCCACGAAGACCGGCAACGACGGCATCGGTGCCGCCGTCAAGGAATTCGAAGCGCTGGAAGACATCATGGGGCGCATCGCGTCCTTTGCCGGCCTCACCTATTTCTCCGACACCTCCAAGCCGGAAAACGGCAAGCTCTATGGCGACGTGCAGTCGAAGCTGACCGACATGTCGGCGCATCTCCTGTTCTTCTCGCTCGAACTCAACCGCATCGACGATGCCGTGATCGACGCGGCACTCGCCAATGACAGCCTGGCCGCGCACTACAAGCCCTGGCTTCTCGACCTGCGCAAGGACAAGCCCTATCAGCTCGACGACAAGCTCGAGCAGCTGTTCCTCGAGAAGTCGATGACCGGACCGGCCGCCTTCAACCGCCTGTTCGACGAGACCATGGCGTCTCTGACCTTCACCGTCGACGGTGAGACGATGCCGCTCGAAGTGGCCCTGAACCTGTTGCAGGATCCCTCGACCGAAGTGCGCAAGAAGGCGGCGATGGCGCTTGCCGAAAGCTTCAAGGCCAATATCCGCACCTTCACGCTGATCACCAATACGCTCGCCAAGGACAAGGAAATCTCGGATCGCTGGCGCGGCTTCGAGGATATCGCCGACAGCCGGCACCTCGCCAACCGCGTCGAGCGCGAGGTCGTCGATGCGCTCGCGGAAGCCGTGAAGTCAGCCTATCCGCGCCTCTCACACCGCTACTACGCCATGAAGGCAAAGTGGCTCGGCATGGAACAGATGGAGTTCTGGGACCGCAACGCGCCACTGCCGGAAACGCCGAATGCGCTGATTTCCTGGAACGAGGCGAAGGACACGGTGCTTTCGGCCTATCATGCCTTCGATCCCGAGATGGCCGCGATTGCCCGTCGTTTCTTCGATGACCGCTGGATCGATGCGCCCGTGCGCCCCGGCAAGGCCCCGGGCGCCTTCGCCCACCCGACCGTGCCGTCGGCGCATCCCTATGTGCTCGTCAACTATATGGGCAAGCCGCGCGACGTGATGACGCTCGCCCACGAGCTCGGCCATGGCGTGCACCAGGTGCTCGCCGGCGAACAGGGCGCGCTGATGGCCTCGACGCCGCTGACGCTTGCCGAGACGGCATCGGTGTTTGGTGAAATGCTGACCTTCCGCGCCCTTCTCGATCAGACGAAGGACAAGCGCGAGCGCAAGGCCATGCTCGCCCAGAAGGTCGAGGACATGATCAATACGGTCGTGCGCCAGATTGCCTTCTACGAATTCGAACGCAAGCTGCACACCGCCCGCAAGGAAGGCGAACTGACCGCCGAGGATATCGGCAATCTGTGGCTTTCGGTGCAGGCGGAAAGCCTCGGGCCGGCGATCCGGATTTCCGAGGGCTACGAGACCTATTGGGCCTATATCCCGCACTTCATCCACTCGCCGTTCTACGTCTATGCCTATGCCTTCGGCGATTGCCTGGTGAACTCGCTCTATGCCGTCTACCAGAACGCCGACAAGGGCTTCCAGGAGAAGTATTTCGAGCTTCTGAAAGCCGGCGGCACCAAGCACCATTCGGAATTGCTTGCCCCCTTCGGCCTCGATGCGACCGATCCGTCGTTCTGGGCACAGGGGCTGTCGATGATCGAAGGGCTGATCGACGAACTCGAGGCGCTTGATAAGGCGTGATCCGACGCGGGCCGGGCCCGCGGTCTGGAGCCTTTCCAGGAAAAGTGCGAAGCGGTTTTCCGTCCGGAAATGCGAAAAACAAAGAGATAGAGCGTTTCCATGACTCCGTTTAAGACGGAAACGCTCTGGGGTTGGATGGGCTGGCAGCAAAGCGGCATTGATGAACGAAAACGCACCTTATGTGCTTTTCCGGGACGACAGCGAAAATCGGACCACGGTTTTCGCTGAGCCGGAGCGCGTCGTCACGGCGCGGACCAAAGCCGAATTCCGCCACGGCCTCGCCGAGCTTGAACGTGCCCATCAGGCGGGCAAATGGATTGCCGGCTTCATGGCCTATGAGGCCGGCCATCTCTTCGAGGAGAAGCTGAGCCCCTTTGCCGAGGAGGGTCGCGAAACGCCGTTGATGTCCTTCGGCATCTTCGATGCGCCGAGCGACGACCATCCGCTGGCCGAGCCGCAACGGCGGATGGAGAACGAGCCTTTTCTGGCCGAGCCGCGTGCCGCCTGGGATTTTTCTACCTATCGCGAGCGGTTCGACCGTCTGCATCAGCACCTGCGCCAGGGCGATTGTTACCAGGCGAACCTGACCATGCCGATCCGCGCCCGCTGGTCCGGCGATCCGCGAGCCGCCTTCTGGTCGCTGATCGAACGTCAGCCGGTCAAGTACGGCGCCCTCGTCGCGCTCGACGGCCCAATCCTCGTCTCGCGCTCGCCTGAGCTTTTCTTCCGGGTCGATGCGGACAGGTGGATCGAAACGCATCCGATGAAGGGTACGGCGAAGCGCGGTGCCTCGGCGAAGGAGGATGCCGAGATCATCGAGGCCATGCGCGCCGACGAGAAGACACAAGCCGAAAACCGCATGATCGTCGACCTCCTGCGCAACGACATCTCGCGCATCACCGAGGTTGGGACGCTCGACGTCCCGAAACTCTTCGACATCGAGACCTATCCGACCGTGCACCAGATGGTCAGCCACGTCAGGGCCAAGCTGCGGCCCGACGTCGGCATCACCGACATTTTCGCAGCACTCTTTCCCTGCGGCTCGATCACCGGCGCGCCGAAGATGCGGGCGATGGAGATCCTGCACGCGCTCGAAGACGGCCCGCGCGACGCCTATTGCGGCGCGATCGGCTTCATCGCGCCCAACGGCATCATGCGCTTCAGCGTCGCGATCCGCACCATCTCGCTGTTTGCCGACGGCGAGGCGGTCTTCAATGTCGGCGGCGGCATCGTCTTTGATTCCGGCGCCCAGTCCGAATATGACGAATGCCTGCTGAAGGCGCGCTTTGCCGTCGGCGATGCCGAGATCGCGCGATGACGGATTTTTCCCTGATCGAGACCCTGCGCTATGAACCCGACGCGGGCTTCGTTCGGTTGAAATTGCATCTCGCCAGACTGAAACGATCCGCAAGGCGGTTGGGGTTTGCCGGCGCTGATCGCGCCCAAGCCGAATTGCACGCCACCGTTCAGGGTGCAACTGGTCCCCTCCGCGTCCGCCTCACGCTTGACCGCAACGGCGCGATCGCCGTCACCACGGCGCCCTTCACACCGCTTGCCGGCGACACTGTCTGGCGCGTGCGCTTTGCAGAAACGAGGCTCTCTTCCGAAGACAAACTCCTGCGGGTCAAGACCACGCGCCGCGGCGTCTACGAGGCGGCGCGTGCAGAATACCCGGCGTCCGAGATCGACGAGGTCCTGCTGCTCAACGAAAAGGGCGATGTTTGCGAGGGAACCATCACGTCGATCTTCCTCGACGACGGCAGCGGCACGTTGAAGACACCGCCGATCGCCTGCGGGCTCCTGGCCGGGGTGCTGCGGACAGAACTCATCTGCCAGCGGCGGGCGCGTGTCGCCCGCCTGTCGCTCGGCGATCTGGCAGAGGGCCAGCTCTATGTCGGAAATTCGCTACGGGGCCTGATCCGGGCGAAGCTCGGGGTCTGATCCCGGCAAGGTGTACCGCTTAACCCGGTCGCGCCCGTCGCGTTTGGCGAGATAGAGCGCCTCGTCGGCGCGGGCATAGATGTCCTTGACGCCGTCGCCTTCCCGATACTCCGCCAGCCCCACCGAACAGGTGTAGTAAAACTCCGGAATATTTGCGAGCGGCCTGGCGCCGCGCACCTTGTCGAGCAGGCGGTCGAGAATAAGGTTGCCTTCGCTGATGGTGGTGTCGGGCAGGATCAGCATGAACTCTTCGCCGCCGATGCGGCCGAAGCAATCGGAACGGCGCACGAACTCCTGCATCTGGCGGGCGAAGTCTAGCAGCACCTCGTCGCCCTGATGGTGGCCATAGCGATCGTTGATCGCCTTGAAGTAGTCGATGTCGATGATGGCGACGCAGCCCCACATATGCGGGTTCTGGGCGCAGTTGGCGATGAATTCGCCGAGCCGCCCCATCGTATAGCGTCGGTTGGGCACATTGGTGAGTTCATCGACCTGCGAGGCACGCAGCGCGAAATCGCGATCCTGCCGCAGCGCGCGCTCTTCCACACGAATGGTGGTGATGTCGACGGCGACGCAGAGCATCCACCCCTTGGCATCGACGGTTTCCGTCATCCATAACCAGCGGCCGTCATGCAGGTCGGTCTCCATCGCGCGAAACGGGATCTTGCCGCGCCGGCTGACCGTTGAGGCTATCCAGGCATTGATGTCGCTGGTCTTGAGCACGGTTCCACGACCGGCGGCATGGTTGCGCCGCATGATGTCGGTCCAGGTCGGCGTCTCGTCGGCGCCGATGAAATAGGCGGCGCGAAAGGCTTCATTGGCAAATTGCAGCCGGTCGTGCTGATCGTAGAGCGCCATCAGCACGGGCGTTTGGGCCTGCAGGCCCATCAAGGTCTTTATGTGGTCGCCGGTCACGTTCAGTCTGCAACGCCTCCAGGTTGGCAAGGAAACAACAATCATGGCGCGAGGCGGATAGTTGTATCAAAGCTATAGCACGAAGTGCTTGTGACAAGCTGCGCACCATGCGAAACGAAAGGGAATATGGTTAAATCGCGCGAATGATCCGACCAGTCCGCATGAAGCACACACCTTACGACGGCTCCTCCAAGCCCTTCACCATCGGCCTGACGCAGCTTGATCCCGATCGCTGGATCGAGCCGGATGATCAGCTGCAGCACTATCTCGACCAGAAGGCGCAGTTGCTGGCACAGTCCCGCAGCGCCGTTTTCGTTGCCGAGGACGGGACGCAGCAGGCGCAGAATGAACTGCTGCAGACCCTGTCCGACTACCTGCCGGCTCGATATCCCGACATCTACTGTCGGCAGGACGATGCGATGATGGTCAGCGGGCGACGGGTGGCCCTGTCCGGCGACGACGCGCTTGTGGTTGCGGGCTCGCTCGTTCAGGACGACCTGGCGATCATGCAGCGCGGCGACCGCGGCTGGCGCCTTGGCGCCGCCTACATCGCCTTCCCTTCATCCTGGTCGCTTGCCGAAAAGTTCGGGCGCACGATGGACGAGATCCACGCCCCGGTTCCCGGCTTCGAGCACGGCACGCGCAACGCCGAACTGATCGGCCGCATGTTCGACAACCTGCCGCCCGGCCGCTTCGTCGAACGCTTCAACTGGGCCGTCAATGTCGATGGTTCCCTGCATCTGCCGAAGTCGAAATCGGAAGGGTTTTCGGCAGGTGCCGTCGAGCTGACTGAAGAGCGCACCTTCATCCGCATCGAGCGCCAGACGCTCAGAAAGCTGCCCGAGACCGGCGCGATCGTCTTCACCATCCGGATCTATTCCGATCCCTTGGCGCTGCTGCGACAGAGAGCGGATGCGGCCACGCTGGCCCTTTCCTTCGTCGAGCAGTTGCGCAGTCTCGATCTGCCGCAGGCGGCCTACAAGGGCCTCGTCAGCAAGCGGGATGCCCTGATATCGGCCCTGCTTTCCATTGCCGGTTAAACAAGATCGCAGATCAGCGTTGACCCGCCGGCCCTTTATTGTGACAGCAAACTATGCTCTAGGGCCTATCGCACGGCGCGAGCCTCATTTTCAGATACTTTCAACACCGTCACAGGGAAAGTTTCCTCAGGAGAAAGACCAAAATGGCAGACACCACCTACCCGGTTTACGGCGAGATCACCGGCCCGATCGTCATGATCGGCTTCGGTTCGATCGGCCGCGGCACCTTGCCGTTGATCGAGCGCCACTTCAAATACGACAAGAACCGGTTGATCGTGGTGGAGCCGCGTGAGGATGCTGCCGACAACGAGCTCTTCGAGCGCCATGGCGTCCGCCACGTTCGCGCCCATGTGACGAAGGACAACTACAAGGAACTGCTGAAGCCGCTCCTGACCGAGGGCGAAGGCCAGGGTTTCTGCGTCAACCTGTCGGTCGACACCGGTTCGCTCGACCTGATCAAAATGTGCCGCAAGCTCGACGTTCTCTACATCGACACGGTCGTCGAGCCGTGGCTCGGCTTCTACTTCGATGCCGAAATGGACAACGCCGCGCGCACCAACTATGCGCTGCGCGAGACCATGCGCAAGGAAAAGGACAAGAACCCGGGCGGCACCACGGCTGTTTCGACCTGCGGCGCAAACCCGGGCATGGTCTCCTGGTTCGTCAAGCAGGGCCTCTTGAACCTCGCCAACGACCTCGGCGTGAAATACGACGAGCCGCATCAGGACGACCGCGACGGCTGGGCCAAGCTGATGAAGAAGGTGGGCGTCAAGGGCATCCACATCGCCGAGCGCGATACCCAGCGCACCAAGAACCCGAAACCCTACAACACCTTCTGGAACACCTGGTCGGTGGAAGGCTTCATCTCGGAAGGCCTGCAACCGGCCGAGCTCGGCTGGGGCACCCACGAGAACTGGATGCCGAAGAACGCCAAGAAGCACAAGAAGGGCTGCAAGGCGGCAATCTATCTGGAGCAGCCGGGCGCCAACACCCGCGTGCGCACCTGGTGCCCGACGCCGGGCCCGCAATACGGCTTCCTCGTCACCCACAACGAGGCGATCTCGATCTCGGACTTCTTCACGGTTCGCGACAAGGACGGCGAAGCGACCTATCGCCCGACCTGCCACTACGCCTACCACCCGGCTAACGACGCTGTTCTGTCGCTGCATGAGATGTTCGGCAGCGGCGGCAACGCCCAGCCGATGCATCACGTCCTCGACGAGAAGGAACTCGTCGACGGTATCGACGAGCTCGGCGTACTGCTCTATGGCCACGACAAGAACGCCTACTGGTACGGCTCGCGCCTGTCGCTGGAAGAAACCCGCCGCATCGCCCCTTACCAGAACGCGACCGGCATGCAGGTGACCTCGGCCGTGCTCGCCGGCATGGTATGGGCGCTGGAAAATCCGAAGGCAGGCATCGTCGAAGCCGACGAGATGGACTACAAGCGCTGCCTGGAAGTGCAGTTGCCCTATCTCGGCCCGGTCGAGGGCCACTACACCGACTGGACTCCGCTTGACGGCCGCCCGGGCCTGTTCCCGGAAGAGATCGACACTAAGGATCCGTGGCAGTTCAAGAACATCCTCGTTCGCTAAACCGCTGACATTGCGAAGCATCCGGCCCGGGGCATTATTGCCCCGGGCTTTTTTTATCGATATGGGAAAAGCCCGGCGGGCCGACCCGGCCGCTCTTGCTTTCAACTCTTGATCGCGGCATGGTTCGGCGAAACGAAACGGACGCTCGGCACAAAGCGAGGGAAATCGCCAATGAAGCCATTCGCAATTCTGACCCTTCTCGCGACCGCCGCGGCCCTGGCCTCCTGCCAGTCGTCGCCACGGGAGATCGGAGGGGGACCGCCCGCTCGCCAGGCAACGGGTGTCGAAGGCTCATGGACGGATCCGAACGGCATCGTGTCGACCTTTGCGGGCGGAACCTTCTCGACCCGCACCACCGACAGCAACCAGCTGCTGGCTTCCGGCAACTATGTGAAGCTCAGCCCGACGCTCGTCGAAATCAACATGACGTCGCTGGTGCGCAACACCCAGTCCAAGGTCAATTGCGCGCTGGTCACCACCAACCAGCTGAATTGCACCACCGATGCCGGTGCCCAGTTCTCGCTGGCGCGACGCGGCTGAGATTGCCTCAGACACCCAAATCAAAGCCTCCGCAAGGGGGCTTTTTTTGTTGCTGTTGTATGACTTAACCCTAGTTACAGATCCGGCAACCGCAGGATGGTTTTAACGCTTGAAGTCGCCTCGAAGTGATGAAAACATCCGCCCCGGCAAAGCCACACCGACCGTGGGGACCGGACCTGTGACACGGGTCTGCAATCGGCCGGCAGACAACAGGCAAAACAGGAGAACATCATGATCAGACACATGCGGACCGGCCTGATGACCGCGTCCATTCTTGCCCTCTCCTCGGGCGCAGCCTTCGCCGATTATGAACTGAACATCCTGCACATCAACGATCTCCATTCCCGTATCGAATCGATCAACAAGTTCGATTCGACCTGCTCGGCCGAAGAGGAAGGCAAGAACGAGTGCTTCGGCGGCGTCGCGCGCCTGAAGTCTCTGATCGACCAGAAGCGCCAGGACCTTTCGGGCAAGAACGTGCTGCTGTTGAACGCCGGCGACAATTTTCAGGGATCGCTGTTCTTCACCACCTATAAGGGCCTCGTCGAAGCCGAATTCCTCAACCTGATGAAGTTCGATGCGATGACCGTCGGCAACCATGAATTCGACGAGAGCGAGGACGGCCTTGCCGGCTTCCTCGACAAGATCGAATTCCCGGTCGTGACCGCCAACGTTCTGCCCAGCCACAAGTCGAAGATCGGTGATCGGATCAAGCCGTCGATCGTTCTCGAAGTCGGCGGCCAGAAGGTCGGCATCGTCGGCGCCGTTGCCAACGACACGCCCGAGCTCTCCTCCCCCGGCCCCGACATCCTGATCGGCGACGACGTCGCCACCACGACCGCCGCTGTCGAAGAGCTGAAGAAGCAGGGCGTCGACAAGATCATTGCGCTCACCCATGTCGGCTACCCGCGCGACCTTGCCGCGATCGCCAAGATCCCCGATGTCGACGTGGTTGTCGGCGGCCATTCGCACAGCCTGCTTTCGAACACTGACGAAAAGGCCGAAGGCCCCTACCCGACCATGGTCGACAATCCTGGCGGCTACAAGGTTCCCGTCGTTCAGGCCGCTTCCTACACCAAATATCTCGGCGATCTCGTCGTTACCTTCGACGACAAGGGTGTGGTAAAGGCCGCCAAGGGCGATCCGATCCTGGTCGATTCCTCCGTCAAGCCGGATCAGGCGGTGCTCACCCGCGTGGCCGAACTGGCCAAACCGATCGAGGAACTCCGTTCAAAGATCATCGCCAAGACCGAAGCGCCGATCGACGGCTCGCGCGACAATTGCCGCACCAAGGAATGCGAGATGGGCAGCCTCGTCGCCGACGCCATGCTCGACCGCGTCAAGGACCAGGGTGTGACGATCGCCATCACCAATGGCGGCGGCCTGCGCGCCTCGATCGATGCCGGCGACGTCTCGATGGGTGAAGTGATCACCGTCCTGCCGTTCCAGAACACGGTTGCGACCTTCCAGATCAAGGGTGACGGCATCCGTGAAGCGCTGGAAAACGGCCTCAGCAAGCTCGAGGAGGCAGGCGGCCGCTTCCCGCAGGTTGCCGGCCTCAAATATTCCTTCGATCGTTCGAAGCCGGTCGGCAGCCGCGTCGTTTCGGTCGAGGTGAAGGAAGGAGAAGGATACGGCCCGCTTGATCCGGCAAAGACCTACTCGCTGGTCACCAACAACTACATGCGCAATGGCGGCGACGGCTACGACGTGTTCAAGACCAAGGGCGAGAACGCCTATGACTACGGTCCGGGCCTCGAAACCGTGCTGGCCGACTACCTCGCCGCGCACCAGCCGTTCAAGCCTTACACCGATAGCCGCATCACCGAAGTTGCTGCCGCCGCCGGCACGACGACCGACGCAACGGCAACACAAGCCGCCGCAGGCGCTGCCGCCACCACGCCGGCTTCCGGTCCGCAGAAGCATGTCATCGCCAAGGGCGACACGCTTTGGGATCTCGCCAAGTCGTTCTACGGCGACGGTGCGCTGTGGGCAAAGATCTCCGAGGCCAATGGCAAGCCGGCTCCGCGCCACCTGCATGTCGGCACCGAACTGGAGATTCCGGCAAAGTAAGACAATTTGCCTCCCCTTCGAAAGCCGGCGCGGGCTTCCCCGCGCCGGCTTTTCTTCTTAGAAGGACGTGAAGCAAAATGCATGTCCCGACGCATACGTGACCATGAGGATCGAGATGACCAACGCGCCCGCCGCGACCGCCCCCAGCGATCACCCGACCGTTAAATCCGGAAAGGTCGGCGTTCTCTTGGTCAATCTCGGCACGCCCGATGGCACCGACTACACCTCGATGCGCCGCTATCTCAAGGAGTTCCTGAGCGATCGCCGCGTCATCGAATGGTCGCGGTTGTTCTGGTATCCGATCCTCTACGGCATCGTGCTCAACACCCGCCCCGGCAAGGTCGGCAAGGCCTACGAGATGATCTGGAACAAGGATCTGAACGAAAGCTATCTGCGCACCTACACCCGCAACCAGGCGACATTGATGGCGGAAGCCTTCGCCGATCAGTCGCACATCGTCGTCGATTGGGGCATGCGCTACGGCCAGCCGTCGATCGCCTCGCGCATGGAGGCGCTGCAGAAGGCCGGATGCGAGCGCATCCTGGTGTTCCCACTTTATCCGCAATACGCCGCAGCAACGACCGCCACCGTTAACGACAAGGCGTTCGAGGCCCTGCTGAAGATGCGCTGGCAGCCGGCGTTGCGCACCGTGCCGCCCTATCACGACGATCCGGTCTATATCGACGCGCTGGCGACCTCGATCACGCGGCATCTGGGCACACTCGATTGGGAGCCGGAAGTCGTGCTGACCTCCTTCCACGGCATCCCGAAGAGCTACTTCGAAAAGGGCGATCCCTATTATTGCCAGTGCCAGAAGACCGCGCGCCTGCTGCGCGAAAAGCTCGGCTGGTCCAAGGACAAGCTGCAGGTGACCTTCCAGTCCCGCTTCGGCCCGGAAGAGTGGCTGCAGCCCTATACCGACAAGACGGTCGAGAAGCTGGCGCAGGACGGCGTAAAGCGCATCGCCGTCATCAACCCCGGCTTCGTTTCCGACTGTCTGGAAACGCTCGAGGAGATCGCCGAGCAGGCGGCCGAGAGCTTCCATCACAATGGCGGCGAGAAGTTTGCGCATATCCCCTGCCTCAATGACAGTGCCGCGGGCATGACCGTTCTCGAGCATGTCGTGCGGCGGGAGCTAAGCGGCTGGCTTTGAAGCCGAAATCTGCGGCAACCGCTTGAAATAGACTGGCCAATCCCCACGTCTGGGTTAGAGTGTCACCTCAAACTGGGGTTGTGATCATGGGGGACTTGTCTTTGGGCGGTATGGATATTGCGGTCATCGCATTGGTGGTCTTGGCGATCCTTGTGATCATTACCATGGTCAAAACAGTGCCGCAGGGCTATCGCTATACGGTGGAGCGCTTCGGCCGCTACACCAAGACGATGGAACCGGGGCTCAACATCATCATTCCGTTCATCGACCGCATCGGCGCCAAGATGAACGTGATGGAGCAGGTCCTCGACGTTCCGACCCAGGAAGTCATCACCAAGGACAACGCCAGCGTGTCGGCCGATGCCGTCGCCTTCTATCAGGTGCTGAACGCCGCCCAGGCCGCCTACCAGGTGTCCGATCTCCAGAACGCCATTCTCAACCTGACGATGACCAACATCCGCTCGGTCATGGGGTCGATGGACCTCGACGAACTGTTGTCGAACCGCGACACCATCAACGAAAAGCTGCTGCGCGTGGTCGACGACGCCGCTAACCCCTGGGGCATCAAGATCACCCGCGTCGAACTCAAGGACATCGCGCCGCCGAAGGACCTCGTCGACGCCATGGCGCGGCAGATGAAGGCCGAGCGCGAGAAGCGCGCCCAGGTGCTGGAGGCCGAAGGGTCGAGAAACGCCCAGATCCTGCGTGCCGAAGGCGCCAAACAATCGGCGATCCTGCAGGCCGAGGGACAGCGAGAGGCCGCCTTCCGCGACGCGGAGGCGCGCGAACGCCTGGCCGAGGCCGAAGCCAAGGCAACGCAGATGGTGTCGGCAGCGATCGCCGCCGGCGATGTTCAGGCGATTAACTACTTCGTCGCCCAGAAATACACCGAAGCGCTTGCCTCGATCGGCACCGCCAACAACCAGAAGATCATCCTGATGCCGATGGAAGCGTCCGCGCTGATCGGCTCGCTCGGCGGCATCGGCGCGATTGCCAAAGAGGTGTTCGGCGACAACCAGGCGCCCGCCCCCCGGCAGCGCCAATCGACGACGCCACGCACCGGCCCGGCCTCCGGTCCGTTCGAACCGCAGGGACAATAGGCGATGGTCCAGCGCATCATCCTTGAACTCGGCCCCTGGAGCTGGTGGGTTCTCGGTCTTGCACTGTTGGCCGCCGAAGTCGTGGCGCCCGGCGTCTTCCTCGTCTGGATCGCCATTGCGGCACTCATCACCGGTGTTCTGTCGCTTCTGCTGTGGGACACCGTCGTCTGGGGCTGGCAGGTTCAGCTCGTCGTCTTCGCATTGCTCTCCATCAGCGCCGTCCTCGTCGGGCGGCGCTTCATCTCCTCATCGTCCGGGGAGACGGACGAACCGCTGCTCAACCAACGGGCCCAGAGCCTCGTCGGCCGGACGGCCGTGCTCGATAAGCCGATCGCCGAGGGCCACGGCCGCGTGCGTCTGGACGATACGATCTGGATCGTCGAAGGCCCCGATCTGCCCGCCGGCACACGTGTACGCATCGTTGCCAGCCACGGGCGCCATTTGACGGTCGAGAGCGCCTAGAGAATTTCCCGGACAAGGGCGAAGCGGTTTCCGCCAGGAAGGGCGTAAAACAAGAAATAGAGCGTTTCTGCGACTCCGTCTAAACCGGAAACGCTCTGCTCGCGCCTTGCCATCTCCCCGTCGTTAATGCGTTTTTCCCGTTTGGAAACGATTGGTTAACCACGCGGCTTTACGATTGCGAAAGGATTGCAATCAGGCTCGCGGACAAACGGCAGATGGTGCCAGACAACTCTCGCTCGACCGGAAGAGACGCGCGGCGTTTGACGCTGACGGCGTTGTTGCTCGCCGGCACCGCGATGGCTGTACCACTGTCGGCGCGCGCCCAAACCGTCGCCAATTCCGCCGTGCCGACGACCCCTGGCCTCGCTGCCCCCGGCACTGCAGCCGCAGCGCCGGCGATCGCCGACCCGCAGACGACGGGAGCGGTCAGCGCCGACGATCTGTCTCCGGCTTCCGATGAAGATCTGCTCCGTCTCAACCGCCGCGAACCAACGATCGATGGATTGCGGGCGCGTATAGACCCGGAAGACGACCGCGCAGCCGGTGTCCGCATCGGCACGTTCACATTGCGGCCGGAAATCAGCGAAACGATCAACCACGAATGGCGCAAGGACGGCGATACCAAGCAAAACCGCGGCTATCTGGAAACCGGCATCCGCGGCACCCTGACGTCGGACTGGTCCCGCCATGAGCTGACGGTCACGGGCGCCGGCGTGTTGCAGAACAATATTTCCGGCGAAGGCGAGGAAGAACCGCGCGCCGACATCGACGCCGAACTGCGCCTCGATCTCTGGGATGAAACCGTTGCGCGCCTGCGGGCAGGCTATAGCTTCGAGCGCGAGGACGCCGACGATCCGAACGCGATCTCGAATGCCAAGACACAATCGGGCGTCAACACCTACAGGCTGGGTGCGGCCATCGAGCGCGACTTCGGCCTCATCCGCGGCTCGGTCGGGCTCGATCTCGACCGTCGGACCTATGGCGACGTCGAGCTGGAAAACGGCACGACGCTTTCGGTCGAGGACCGCAACCGCAACAGCGGAACCCTGACGGCACGCGTCGGCTATGAAATGTCGCCGGCACTGATCCCGTTCATCGAGGCCGCAGTCGGCAGGTCGATTTACGATCTTCGCCAGGACACGCTCGGCTTCGAACGATCCTACCAAAGCTACGCGACGCGCGGCGGCCTGGAG
Organism: Ensifer adhaerens; assembly: GCF_001270265.1. GTDB lineage: Bacteria > Pseudomonadota > Alphaproteobacteria > Rhizobiales > Rhizobiaceae > Ensifer > Ensifer adhaerens_B. Next base: position 99,647 of record NZ_LGAP01000008.1, on the reverse strand, counting down.
GTCGACCTCGGTGAAAAGCTCAACGGCGAGCTCGCGCTCGGCTACGAGACCTATCGTTTCGAGGACGACCGGCTCAGCGACGTCAGCGGCCTGTCCATCGACGGCCGTCTCAACTGGTCGCCGCAGCGCGGCACGGATGTCCTCTTAGGGCTGTCGACCGGCCTCAACCCGTCGACGACGGCGGGCGTTTCCGGATCGCTCGACTATACCTTGACCAACATCATCACCCACGAGATGCGCTCCGACCTGGTTGCACGACTGTCGAACACCCTGATCATCCGCAAATATCCGTCAGACTCCAGCTCCTTCGACGAGACAACCTGGCGCACCGGCGCAGGCCTCACCTGGGACATGAACCGTTACCTCGCATTGACCGGCGACGTCAGCTACGAGCGCACCACGCCCGACGTCGGCGAAACAACCGACATCACCCGCGTCGGCGTCGGCCTCGTCCTGCGGCGTTGAGCCAAAGGTCAGCCGCCGGCAAAGCTAGAGTTGTAACAACGCTCATTGCCAACAGCCAAAGAAAAAGGCCGCATTCCCCGGGGAACGCGGCCTTCTCGTTTCGGTGGAACCGGAACTACTTCAAGCTGCTGAGCAGCGCTTTCAGCGGACCCTCGACGATCGGACGGATGTCGCCACGCTCCAGCGCGAAGGCGACGTTGGCGAGGATGAAGCCGTCCTTGGCGCCGCAGTCATAGGTCTCGCCGCGGAAATGATAGGCAGCGAACTGCTGGGTTTCGGAAAGCTTCAGCATGCCGTCGGTCAGCTGGATCTCATTGCCTGCGCCGCGCTCCTGCTTTTCCAGGATCGGGAAGATTTCCGGCTGCAGAATGTAGCGGCCGTTGATGAAGAAGTTCGACGGCGCCGTTCCCGGTGCGGGCTTCTCGACCATCTTGGTGATCTTGAAGCCGTCGCCGACCTTGTCGCCGACACCGACGATCCCGTATTTGTGGGCCTGATCCGGTGCGCATTCCTCGACTGCGATGACGTTGCCGCCGCTCTGTTCATAGAGCTCGACCATGCCCTTCAGGCAGCCCTTCTCACCCTTCATGATCATGTCGGGCAGCAACAGCGCGAACGGCTCGTTGCCGACCAGCTCGCGGGCGCACCAGACGGCGTGGCCAAGGCCGAGCGGCGCCTGCTGGCGGGTGAAGCTTGTCGTGCCGGCCTTCGGCAGAATGTTGTCAAGAAGCTCGATCTCGATCTTCTTGTTGCGTTCGCGCAGGGTCTGGTCGAGCTCGACCTGAATATCGAAATAATCCTCGATGACGGCCTTGCTGCGGCCGGTGACGAAGATCAGGTGCTCGATACCGGCTTCCATCGCTTCGTCGACCACGTATTGAATGACCGGCTTGTCCACCACCGTCAGCATTTCCTTCGGCACGGCCTTGGTGGCCGGCAGGAAACGCGTGCCCAGACCAGCGACCGGGAACACGGCTTTGCGGACTTTACGCTTGTCGGTCATCGGTACCTCCTTCAATCGGATTTCAATCCTGAGTGTTGCTGTAAAAATCCTTAAATCAAAGTCAATTTAAGGAATCGTGCAGCGCTTTGCAGTGCGGCGGCAATCTCTACGTAACGATGTGAACGCACGCTGAACCGGGACGAAAAAAATCCTGATATTGACGGATTCGCATTTTCTTCCCCGGGAGAAGCGTTTTCTTCCACGGAAGACGCAATGGCCTTTTCATGGTAAAGGGTTTGTTGACCACGTTTCTGTAGATTCGTCGTAAATCCGGCGCTGCATCGACTGCGGCTGGATCCGAGAACGGGAACCGCCGGCGGTCGACGAACCGCAAGGCTGGCTCCAGACTGCCACCATGCGGAGATGTCCCGGCTATGACGGCTGAGGCGCCGCAGAAAAACGGAACCGACAGCTGATGATCAGAACCCGCAGGACGTTTTTCCGTCATATCGCAGCCGCCTTCGTCCTATCCGCCGTCGCGCTTGGCACCTCCCCCGCGCGCGCCGATGCCGGATTCCAGACCTGGATCAATAATTTCTATGCCACGGCTGCAAAGAGCGGCATCACCCAGGCGACCTATCGCAAGGCCTTTGCCGGCGTGAAGACCCCGGACGCCACCGTGATCGAAAAGGCCAACTACCAGCCTGAGTTCAAGCACAAGATCTGGGAATACATCGATTCCCGCGTCAATCCCTACACCAAGCGCATCGGCCAGGAGATGGCCGCCAAGCACGCCCGCACGCTGAATTCGATCGAAAAGCACTTCGGCGTCGACAAGACGATCCTGCTGGCGATCTGGTCGATGGAATCGAACTACGGCGCCGTTCTCGAAAAGGACGACCGCCTGCACTACGTGCCGCGGGCGCTGGCAACCCTTGCCTATGCCGATCCCAAGCGTGCGAAGTTCGCCAAGACCCAGCTGATTGCCGCGCTCAAGATCCTGCAGAGCGGCGACATCACCCCGCGCGAACTGACCGGCTCCTGGGCAGGCGCCATGGGACACACGCAATTCATCCCGACCAGCTATCTGCTTTACGCGATCGACGCGGACGGTAACGGCCATCGAGACATCTGGAACTCGGTGCCCGACGCGCTTGCGACCGCCGCCAACCTTTTGAAGAAGAACGGCTGGCAGGCGGGCGAGACCTGGGGCTACGAGATCGCAACGCCAGCCAACGCCGCGAAATATTCGGGCCAGACGAAAACGCTCGCCCAGTGGGCGGCGCTCGGTTTCACCAGGCCGAACGGCAAGGGCTTCCGCAATGGCAATTCGCGCGCCGAGCTGAAGCTGCCGAGCGGCGGTGACGGTCCCGGCTTCCTGATGACCAAGAACTTCTTCGTCATCAAGCGCTACAATGCGTCAGACAGTTACGCGCTCGGCGTCGGTCTTCTTGCCGACCAGATCGCCGGTTATGCCGGAATGCAGCAGCGCTGGCCGCGCCCGGACGGCTCACTCGATATCAGCGAGAAGTTCGAATTGCAGAACCGCCTGAAGGAACTCGGCTATTACAGCGGCGAAGTCGACGGCAATTTCGGATCCGGCTCGAAGGCGGCGATCCAGGCGTTCCAATCGAAGAACGGCCTGGCGCCGGACGGCCAGCCGACACAACATCTGCTGCGCGCCCTGCGCAACTGACACACGCCCGAAATGCGACGGCGGCCTTGAAGCCGCCGTCCGTTCGATGGATGATCAGACATGCAAGCGAAAACCAAGGCCCGAACGGCACGTGGCGAAATGCCCTTGAGGATTGCGACGATGATCATCGCCGCGGCCGCGATGCTGTTCGTCGGTTTTGCCGCAAGTTTTGCCGAAGCCCAGGAACGGGTGCCGCGGCGCAACCTCTTCCAGATGCTGTTCGGCGGCCTCACGCGCGAGCGGCGGCCCGTTATCGACGAGCGATACGAGTTTCCGCAACAGCCGCGGCCCAGGCGCGCGCGCCAGAGCCAAACCCCGCAACGGCAGAAGGCCCCGGGCCAGCAAAAGGCAAAGCCCACCATTGCCGATGCGGCTCCGGTGCCGCAGCCGGTTGAAAAGGCGCCGGACGCCAAGAAGGTTCTGGTCGTCGGCGACTTCATGGCCGGCAGCCTTGGGGATGGCCTGAAGACCGCATTCGAGATGACGCCGGGCATTACCATCGAAACGCGTGCAAACGGTTCGTCCGGCCTGGTGCGCGAAGACTATTTCAACTGGCCGGTGACGCTGCCGACCTATGTGGGCGAGATCAAGCCTTCCGTCATCATCATCAGCCTCGGCGCCAACGATCGCCAGCAGATGCAGATCGGCAGCATCAAGGAAAAGTACCGCAGCGAGCTTTGGACCGGGGAATACCGTAAGCGCGTCCATGCGCTGGCGGAGCTTGCGCACAAGGAAAAGCTGCCGGTTCTGTGGGTCGGCATGCCGCCGTTCCAGTCGGCCGCGATGACCGCCGACATGGTGACGTTCAACGGCATCTACCGCGAGGAAGTCGAAAAGGTCGGCGGCCAGTTCGTCGATATCTGGGACGGTTTCGTCGATGAAGCCGGCAAGTTCGTCCTGACCGGCTCCGACATCAACGGCCAGCAGGTTCGATTGCGCGGCGCCGACGGCATCAACCTGACCAAGGCCGGCAAGCGCAAGCTCGCCTTCTACGTGGAAAAGGACATTCGCCGCCTGCTCGGGGATGCCGCCGCGACCGACAAGGACGTGCCGGGCGCCGATGGGCTGAAGGACCTGGTCGTTACCGCGCCGCTGGCCAACGAGGACATCGTCAAGACGCAGCCGATCGGCCTGACCGATCCCGATCTCGATGGCGCTGCAGCACTGCTCGGCGATGCTGCACCCAACAAGGGCACCGGCAAGAGCCCGCGCGACCGCCTGGTCGACAAGGGCGACGTGGCAGCAGCACCAGTCGGCCGCGTCGACGATTTCCGCCTTGCCAAGCCGGGCACGGTCATCAGCAATCCGGTGATCAGGAATTAGAGCATTTCCAGGAAAAGTGCGAAGCGGTTTTCCGTCAGGAAATGCGTAGAAACAAAGAGATAGAGCGTTTCTACGACACCGTCTAAACCGGAAACACTCTAGCTCTTTCGAGAGGCCGCCAGCAACAGTGGCCGCGCGTGAGCAGGAAGAGACCCCCGACCTTCCCGCGATCCCCACGCAAGATAACTCGTCTTGAAACCGAAAGGGCTCCGCCGTCATCCGGCGGAGCCCTTTCCTGTTTGCGAGTTATGGTCTCAGCGCGGCAGGATCGACGATCCCATCAGCGCCTCGTCGATCGCGCGGGCGGCCTGCCGGCCTTCGCGGATCGCCCACACGACGAGCGACTGGCCGCGGCGCACGTCGCCGGCCGTCCAGAACTTGTCGACCGAGGTCTTGTAGTCGCGGTCGTTGGCAACGACGTTGGTCGAGCCGCGACGGTCGGTGTTGAGCGTCAGCTTGTCGCCGAGGTCCTTCAGCACGCTATCGGTGAACGGGCCGCTGAAGCCGATGGCGATGAAGGCGAGATCGGCCTTGATGATGAACTCCGTTCCGGCGATCGGCTTGCGGCGATCGTCCACCTGGCAGCACTTGACGCCGATGAGATTGCCGTCCTCATCGCCGACGAACTCCAACGTCGCGACCTGGAATTCGCGGATCGCGCCTTCGGCCTGGCTGGAGGAGGTGCGCATCTTGGTCGCCCAGAACGGCCAGACGGCGAGCTTGTCTTCCTTCTCCGGCGGCTGCGGACGGATGTCGAGCTGGGTGACCTTGACGGCGCCCTGGCGGAAAGCCGTGCCGACGCAGTCGGATGCGGTGTCGCCGCCACCGACGACGACGATATGCTTGCCGCCGGCGAGGATAGGTGCGGAAGGCCAGCCGGTGCTGTCGATGTTCTCGCGACCGACACGACGGTTCTGCTGCACGAGGTAGGGCATGGCATCATGCACGCCGGCAAATTCGACGCCGGGGATGCCGGCATTGCGCGGTGTTTCGGAGCCGCCGCAATAGAGCACCGCATCGTGGCCGTCGGTCAGGTGTTCGACCGGCAGGTCGACGCCGATGTTGATGCCGCAATGGAACGTGACGCCTTCGCCCTTCATCTGCTCGACGCGACGATCGATGAAGTTCTTCTCCATCTTGAAGTCGGGGATGCCGTAGCGCAGCAGACCACCTGGCTTGCTCTCGCGCTCGTAGACGTGAACCTCGTGGCCGGCGCGCGCCATCTGCTGGGCAGCCGCCATGCCGGCTGGGCCGGAACCGATGACGGCGACCTTCTTGCCTGTTTTGGTCACGGCCGGCTGCGGCACGATGTAGCCCATCTCATAGGCCTTGTCGGCGATCGCCTGCTCCACGGTCTTGATCGCGACCGGCGCATCCTCGAGGTTCAGCGTGCACGCCTCCTCGCACGGCGCGGGGCAGACACGGCCGGTAAATTCCGGGAAATTGTTGGTCGAATGCAGGTTGCGGATCGCCTCTTCCCAGTTGCCGTTGTAGACCAGATCGTTCCAGTCGGGGATCTGGTTGTGCACCGGACATCCGGTCGGCCCATGGCAGTAGGGGATGCCGCAGTCCATGCAGCGCGCCGCCTGCTTCTGCACTTCGGGTTCCGACATCGGAATGGTGAATTCGCGGAAATGGCGGATGCGGTCGGACGCCGGCTGGTACTTTGCCACTTGCCGGTCGATCTCGAGAAAACCTGTTACCTTACCCATCGTATCATCCTGATAGCTTCGCGTCTGAACAGGCGCTTGTGACAAGCGCGCGTGATGAGCCCCCGAACTCTTTTCGGAACCGGGAGCCCCTTTCACCGGGGCCTCTATTCGGCCGCCTCTGCCATTTTCATGCGTTCCATGTCTTCGAGCGCACGACGATATTCGACCGGCATGACCTTACGGAATTTCGGCCGGTAGTCTGCCCAATGATCGAGGATCGCCTTTGCCCGCGGCGAACCCGTGTGGTGCAGGTGATTGGAGATCAGCTGATAGAGCCGCTCCTCGTCGTGGCGCGTCATATCGCCGGATACGTCGACCATGCCCTTGTGCATGATGTCGCCGCCGTGGTGATGCAGCTTCTCGAGCATGTCGTCTTCTTCCGGCACCGGCTGCAGTTCGACCATCGCCATGTTGCAGCGACGGGCGAAATCGCCTTCCTCGTCCAGCACATAGGCGACGCCGCCGGACATGCCGGCCGCGAAGTTGCGGCCCGTTGTGCCGAGAACGACGACGACACCGCCGGTCATGTATTCGCAACCGTGGTCGCCCACGCCTTCGACGACGGCAATCGCACCGGAGTTGCGCACCGCGAAGCGTTCGCCGGCAACGCCGTTGAAGTAGCATTCGCCCGAGATCGCACCGTAAAGCACGGTGTTGCCGACGATGATGGAGTCTTCAGGCACGATCCTGGCGTTTTCAGGCGGCCGAACGATGATGCGACCACCGGAAAGCCCCTTGCCGACGTAGTCGTTGCCGTCGCCCACCAGGTCGAAGGTGATGCCGCGCGCCAGGAAGGCGGCGAACGACTGGCCCGCCGTCCCCTTGAGGGTGACGTGGATCGTATCGTCCTTCAGGCCCTTATGGCCCCAGCGCTTGGCAAGCGCGCCCGAAAGCATGGCGCCGGCCGACCGGTCGACGTTCTTGATCTCGGCTTCGAAGGCAACGGGCGCCTTGGTTTCCAGCGCGACCTTGGCCTTTTCGATCAGCGTGCGATCGAGCACGTCGTCGATCGGGTGCTTCTGGCGGCTGGTCCAGTAGGTCTCCTCTTTCGGAGCGTCGACCTTGTGGAAGATCTTCGAGAAATCGAGACCATTGGCCTTCCAATGGGCAAGCGCGCCGTCCTTCTCCAAGAGGTCGGAAGCACCGATGATTTCATCGAGCCTGCGCACGCCGAGCGACGCGAGGATCTCGCGCACTTCTTCTGCGACGAAGAAGAAGTAGTTGATGACGTGCTCGGCCGTGCCCTTGAAGCGCTTGCGCAGCACCGGATCCTGGGTCGCGACACCGACAGGACAGGTGTTGAGGTGGCACTTGCGCATCATGATGCAGCCGGCGGCAATCAGCGGCGCGGTGGCGAAGCCGAACTCGTCGGCGCCGAGAAGTGCGCCGATGATGACGTCGCGGCCGGTCTTCAGGCCGCCGTCGACCTGAAGCGCGACGCGCGACCGCAGACCGTTTAGCACCAGCGTCTGCTGGGTTTCGGCAAGGCCGATTTCCCAGGGGCTGCCGGCATGTTTCAGCGAGGTCAGCGGCGATGCGCCGGTACCGCCGTCGAAACCGGCAACGGTGATGTGATCGGCGCGTGCCTTGGCGACACCGGCAGCAACCGTGCCGACGCCCACTTCCGAGACCAGCTTGACCGACACGTCGGCTTCCGGGTTGACGTTCTTCAGGTCGTAGATCAGCTGCGCCAGATCTTCGATCGAGTAGATGTCGTGGTGCGGCGGCGGCGAAATGAGGCCGACGCCCGGCGTCGAATGCCGGGTCTTGGCGACGGTCGCATCCACCTTGTGGCCGGGCAGCTGGCCACCCTCGCCGGGCTTGGCGCCCTGGGCCACCTTGATCTGCAGCATGTCGGCATTGACCAGATACTCGGTGGTCACGCCGAAGCGGCCCGACGCGATCTGCTTGATCGCCGAACGTTCCGGGTTGGTCGAGCCGTCGGGCAGCGGCAGGTAGCGATCGCTTTCCTCGCCGCCTTCGCCGGGGTTCGACTTGCCGCCGATCCGGTTCATGGCGATCGCCAGCGTCGTATGCGCCTCGCGGCTGATCGAGCCGAAGGACATGGCACCGGTCGAGAAGCGCTTGACGATGTCGGTGGCCGGCTCGACCTCGTCGACGGAGATCGACTTGCGGCCGGCAGCCTCCGCACTCTTGACGGTAAACAGGCCGCGGATCGTGTTCATCCGCAGCGCCGAGTTGTTCACCATCTCGGCGAATTCGCGGTAGCGGTCCTGGGCGTTGCCGCGCACGGCGTGCTGCAGCGAGGCGATCGCATCCGGCGTCCAGGCGTGGCTTTCGCCGCGCATGCGGTAGGCATATTCGCCGCCGATATCGAGCGTGTTGGCAAGCACCGGATCGGCACCGAAGGCCGCCTTGTGGCGGGCGACGGTTTCGGCAGCGATCTCTTCGAGGCCGATGCCTTCGATCGTCGTCGCCGTTCCGAAGAAGAACTGCTCGACGAGCTTCGACGACAGGCCGACGGCGTCGAAGATCTGCGCGCCGCAATAGGACTGGTAGGTCGAGATGCCCATCTTGGACATGACCTTGAGGATGCCCTTACCGACCGCCTTGATGTAGCGGTAGACCACTTCGCTGCCGTCGACTTCCTTGGGGAAATCGCCGCGCTTGTGCATGTCGGTGAGCGTATCGAAGGCGAGATACGGGTTGATCGCTTCGGCGCCATAGCCGGCGAGCAGGCAGAAGTGATGCACCTCGCGCGGTTCGCCGGATTCCAGCACGATGCCGACCGAGGTGCGCAGACCCTTGCGGATCAGGTGATGGTGCACGGCGGCCGTGGCCAGCAGCGCCGGAATGGCGACGCGGTCCGGACCGACCTGGCGATCTGAGAGCACGATGATGTTGTAGCCGCCCTTGACCGCCGCTTCCGCACGCTCGCAGAGGCGATCGAGCATTTCGGGCATGCCTTCGGCACCGCGCGAAATGTCGTAGGTGAAGTCGAGCGTCTTGGTGTCGAACCGGTCCTCGGTGTGACCGATCGAACGGATCTTTTCCAGATCGCCATTGGTCAGGATCGGCTGGCGCACTTCAAGCCGCTTGGCGTGCGCCATGCCGGCATGGTCGAGCAGGTTCGGGCGCGGACCGATGAACGAGACGAGGCTCATCACCAGCTCTTCGCGGATCGGGTCGATCGGCGGGTTGGTGACCTGCGCGAAGTTCTGCTTGAAGTAGGTATAGAGCAGCTTGCGCTTGTCCGACATTGCCGAGATCGGCGTGTCGGTGCCCATGGAACCTATGGCTTCCTGGCCGGTGGTGGCCATCGGCGACATCAGGATCTTGGTGTCTTCGAGCGTGTAGCCGAAGGCCTGCTGGCGGTCGATCAGGGAAACATCGCGACGCAGTGCGCGCGGCTCCACCGGCTTCAACTCTTCCAGGATCAGCTGGGTATCGTCGAGCCACTTGCGATAGGGATGCTTGTCGGCGAGCGAGGACTTCACCTCCTCGTCGGAGATGATGCGGCCCTGCTCCATGTCGATGAGCAGCATCTTGCCCGGCTGCAGACGCCACTTCTTGACGATCTTGCTCTCGTCGACCGGAAGCACGCCGGCTTCGGACGCGAGGATGACGCGATCATCAGAGGTGACGATATAGCGGGCCGGGCGCAGGCCGTTGCGGTCGAGCGTCGCGCCGATCTGGCGGCCATCGGTAAAGGCAACCGCTGCCGGTCCGTCCCACGGCTCCATCAGGGCTGCATGGTATTCGTAGAACGCCTTGCGCTCGGGCGACATCAGCTGGTTGCCGGCCCAGGCTTCCGGGATCAGCATCATCACCGCATGCGACAGCGAGTAGCCGCCCTGCACCAGGAATTCGAGCGCGTTATCGAAACAGGCGGTGTCCGACTGGCCCTCGTAGGAGATCGGCCAGAGCTTGGAGATGTCGTCGCCGAACAGCGGCGAGGACACGGAGGCCTGGCGGGCCGCCATCCAGTTGACGTTGCCGCGCAGCGTGTTGATTTCGCCGTTATGGGCGACCATGCGATAGGGGTGCGCGAGCTTCCACGACGGGAAGGTGTTGGTCGAGAAGCGCTGGTGAACCAGGGCGACCGCAGACTGGAAGCGTTCGTCCTCCAGATCCTTGTAGTAAGCCCCGACCTGATAGGCCAGGAACATGCCCTTATAGACAATGGTCTGCGTCGACAACGACACGACGTAGAAGCCGAGATCGCCGCCTTCGGCTTCCGCATAGATGCGGTTGGAGATCACCTTGCGCAGTGTGAACAGGCGACGCTCGAATTCGGCGTTGGTTGCGGCATCGCGGCCGGCGCCGATGAACACCTGGACATGGTGCGGTTCGGTCGCGGCAATATCCGGAGCCTTGGAAAGCGACGAATTGTCGACCGGCACATCCCGGAAGCCGAGCACGTGCTGGCCTTCCTCGGCGACGACTTCGCTGATCACGTCCTTGAAGTGGGCGATCAGCTTCTCGTCGCGCGGCATGAAGAGATAGCCGACGCCATACTCGCCGGCCTTCGGCAGGGTGACGCCCTGCTTGGCCATTTCCTCGCGGAAGAAGCGGTCGGGGATCTGCACGAGGATACCGGCGCCGTCACCCATCAGCGGGTCGGCACCAACGGCACCGCGGTGCGTCAGGTTTTCGAGCATGAAGAGGCCGTCACGCACGATCTGGTGCGACTTCTCACCCTTTAGATGCGCGACGAAGCCGACGCCGCAGGCATCGTGTTCGTTGCGCGGATCATAGAGACCCTGTTTTCGCGGCAGGCCGGACGGGAATGCGGGCGTTTTTTCAGCCGTCGCAACAGTGTGTGCGAGGTTGAGCCCAGATTGCTGTGATGGCGTGTGATCCGTCATCGTCTTCCCTCCTGTTGAACCCGGCACGTCCGGGCATACCTGCGCCCGCGCATGGCTCTCCGTCGCACGCATCCACGTGCCGCAAAGCCGGGGCATTCATCGTCTCATGATCCTGATCAGGTCGCAAATAATGCACGGCATCATCAGGCATTGATGTTAGTGACCATCCTGATGGCAGGCGTTAACAACCGGATGAAATCCGGCGGATCCCCCTGCGCCACACGCCGATTGCCGATTTTTTGGGCACTTGCGGCGATTGTTCCGGTCCCTAGACCGAAATAGGACAGCAAGACTGTCCTATTTCATGCGCTCTATGCCAGAAACCGCCCCCCTCCGCAAGGGGCATATGAGCAAATATTAGAAGAGATTTTGCCGAACATTGCCGGAAATTTCCCGGTTTTATAATTTAATTACGGCAAACCGACGTTTTCTTCATTTTGGTTTCAAACTGGTATCCAGTTGGCCTTCCTGGCGGGCACCGCGATTGATCCGGCCGGGAAGTGGGTTATGGTCGCCCGAACGACGTCGAAGAGACCGTGAAACAGGACGACATGTGATGATTTTTTCCTCTGACAACTGGGCCGGTGCCCACCCGGCCATCGCCCAGAGCCTCGTGACCCATGCCGATGGTTACGCATCCGCCTACGGCACCAGTGAGCTCGACCGGAAGGTGGAGAAAAAACTGTCGGCGGTTTTCGAGCGTGATGTCGCGGTCTTCTTCGTCGGCACCGGAACCGCCGCCAATTCACTGGCGCTGGCCAGCACCAGCCGCGCCGGCGGCGTCGCATTCTGCCACCGCGAGGCCCATGTGACCGCCGACGAATGCGGCGCTCCTGAGTTCTTCACCCATGGCTCGAGACTGAAGCCGGTCGACGGCAAACACGGCAAGATGGACGCGTCCCATCTGGAAGCGGAAATTCGCCGCTACCCGCTCGACAATGTCCATGGCGGCCAGCCGATGGCGGTCACGCTGACACAGGCGACCGAAAGCGGCACCGTCTATTCGCTCGACGAAATCGAAGCGATCTCGGCCGTCGCCAAGGCGCACAAATTGCCGCTGCACATGGACGGCGCACGCTTTGCCAATGCGCTTGTCAGCCTTGGTGCGACGCCGGCCGAAATGACCTGGAAGCGTGGCGTCGATCTCGTATCCTTCGGCGGCACGAAAAACGGTTGCTGGTGTGCCGAGGCGCTCATCCTCTTTGATCTTTCCAAGGCGCATGAGATGCATTTCCTGCGCAAGCGCTCGGCCCAGCTGTTCTCGAAATCGCGCTTCGTCTCCGCCCAGTTCGACGCCTATCTCGAAGGCCATCTCTGGCTCGACCTCGCCCGGCATGCCAACGCCATGGCCCGGCGCCTTGCCGACGGCATCACCGCGTCGCGCAACAGCCGCCTCGGCTGGCCGGTCGACGCCAACGAAGTCTTCGTCATCCTCAGGAAGGACGTGGCGAAGAAATTGCAGGAGCAAGGCGCGGTCTTTTACGACTGGCCGGTTCCACACGATCTCGCCGGAAGCCTGGCGGCCGACGAGGGCCTCTATCGCCTGGTGACGAGCTTTGCCACCAAGGCCGACGACGTCGATCGCTTCGTCGCGGCCTGCTGAGGCGCCTGCATAAATCGGATTCGAAGCGCGACGCTGTGGCTCACGGCTGGCCCTGCAGCGTCCGCACCTTCGACAGGATCTCGGCTGAGAGCGCCGCGATCAGCGTCCGATCGGCGCCTTTGCTCGGGACCAGCACGAATTCGACATCCTCCAGCGGCGGCAAGGTGCCGGTGGGTATTTCCCGCAGGCCCTGCGGCGCCATGCTGCGCGGCTGGACGAGCACGCCCATGCCCGCTTGAGCCGCGGCCGTCAGCCCGCTGAGGCTGCCGCAGGTGCAGACGATCCGCCACGGCAGCCGATGCCGGTCGAGCACCTCGAGCGCCACGCTGCGCGTGATGCTCGGCGGCGGAAAGGCTATCAGCGGCAGCACTCTGTCGCGTTTTATGCGCTCGGGATCGCGCGCCAGCCAGACCAGCGGCTCGCGATAGACCAGCTCGCCGCGCGGATCGCCCAGCCGGCGCTTTGCCAGCACCAGGTCGATCTCGCCGCCGTCCTGCATCTGGTAGAGCACGCCGCTGAGCGCCACTGTCAATTCGAGTTCCACCGACGGATGGGCGCGAACGAAATCTTCAAGCACGCCCGGCAGCCGGCTGGTGACGAAATCCTCCGACACGCCCAGCCTCAACCGACCGCGAAGGCTGCTTTCGGCAAACAGCGCCTTGACCTCGTCGTCGATCGCCAGCATCGAACGCGCATGGGCAAGCAGGGCCTGGCCGTCCGTGGTCAGCGACACCCGGTGCGTGTCGCGGGCAACGAGCTTGCGCCCAAGCGACGCCTCAAGCCTTTGAATATGCTGGCTGACCGTCGACTGGCCAAGTGCGAGCTTTTCGGCGGCGAGGGTGAAGCTGCCCACCTGTTCGAGCGCCACGAAGCTGCGCAGTTGCACGAGGTCCAGCATACATTATCCAATTTCGCGATAACTGTTATTCCTTGCATCCTGCTTCATAATGACATTTCTCGGCAAGACGTTTTCTCCATCAAACCAGTGACAGACATGCGCCGCTACCTTCCCGACACGTTCACCCTGCTCCTGCTCCTCACGGTGCTGCTGGCATCGTTGCTGCCGATCCATGGCGAGGCGACCGCCTGGTTCGCCATCGCAACGAAGGTGGCCGTGGGCATGGTGTTCTTCCTGCATGGCGCGAGGTTGTCACGCGACGTCGTCGTCGCCGGCTTCCTGCATTGGCGGCTGCATCTGGCGATCCTGACATCGACCTTCATGCTGTTCCCGCTTGTCGGCCTTGCGGTCGGCTTCGTGCCGTCATCGATCCTGCCGCCGGCGCTCTATACCGGCATCCTGTTTCTCTGCGTGCTGCCCTCGACGGTGCAGTCGTCGATCGCCTTCACGTCGGTTGCCGGCGGCAATGTCCCGGCAGCGATCTGCTCCGCGTCCGCCTCCAATATCTTCGGCATGTTCCTGACGCCGCTTCTCGTCGGCCTGTTGTTTTCAGCCGGCGGCCATGGCGGCGTGTCGCTGGATGCGCTGGAACAGATCCTGCTGCAGCTGCTGGCACCGTTCATCGTCGGCCAGCTGTTGCAGCCCTGGATCGGCGCCTGGATCCGGGCGCGCAAGGGTCTGCTTTCGCCCGTCGACCGTGGCTCGATCCTCATGGTCGTCTATCTCGCCTTCAGTCAGGCCGTCACATCGGGGCTATGGCAGACATTTTCGCTCGCCGATCTCGGGGTGCTGGTCGCAATCGAGGTGGTCATGCTGGCGCTCGTGCTCGCCGTCACCATGTTCGGCAGCCGCCTGCTCGGTTTCAACCGGGCCGACGAGATCGCCATTACCTTCTGCGGCTCGAAAAAGAGCCTTGCGAGCGGCATTCCGATGGCGAGCGCCATCTTCGCCGGCCAGAACATCGGCGCGATCGTGCTGCCGGTCATGCTGTTCCACCAGATCCAGCTGATGGCCTGCGCGGTGATCGCCCAGCGTTATGCCGCCCGCAAGGAGCCGGACGCGGTCGCCGAACCCGTTCGTTCCTAAAGCCTGTCCTGGTAAAGCGAGAAAATAACGATCCAACAAAAAAAAGGCGGCGCCCTCTCGGGCGCCGCCTCTTCAAGCTTGGGAGGTGCGGATTAGAGGTTCTGAGCCTCGATCTGCTTCGGCTGCGATGCGACCGACGTGATGTCGATCCGGCGCGGCTTGGCGGCTTCCGGGATCTCGCGGGTGAGGTCGATGTGCAGCAGGCCGTTCTTCAGCGAAGCGGACTTGATCTCCACATGGTCGGCGAGCTGGAAGCGGCGCTCGAAGGCGCGCTTGGCAATGCCGCGATGCAGGAACTGGTTTTCCTCGGCCTTGTCCTCGCTTTTTTCGCCCTTGATCGTCAGCGTATGTTCGCGCGCTTCGATCGACAGTTCGGTTTCGTCGAAGCCGGCAACCGCCATCGTGATGCGGTAGGCGTTCTCGCCGGTGCGCTCGATGTTGTAGGGCGGATAAGTCTGAGCCTGGTCAGGCTGGCCGAGGCTGTCGAGCATCGTGAAGAGGCGATCGAAGCCAACGGTGGAGCGATAGAGGGGGGAAAAATCAACGTGACGCATGGTGTCCTCCTGGGAGCAACTGTTTGCGATGTCTGGTCTGCCACCCCATCCAGGCAGCGGCGCGACCGGTGAACGGACCCGTCATCGGCGTCCGTGACCAGAACATGGGAATGCGATTTCGTCAGTTCAAGGCATGCCGGTTCAAGATTCTTGAGAGGTGAATGGCCGATGAATGGACGGTTCGGCCGCGGTTCAGATCGCACGCGTTAGAACAGCCACACTGGGAGGAAATCTCCCGGGGCTGAAGTGACACGTCCCTTCTCCTTCAGCAGCCGGAAACGGTGATCGTCCGGATTTCACCCACCGTTTCCGGCTTTTTTCTTTGACGGCGCCAGACCCGCCGCCTATCCCTGATGATTACGATCAACGTGTCTTCACCCTGGTTTCATCCGTCATGACCTCGATCCTCCGCTCCACACCGGACAATCCGATACCGGACAATCACGTGGCGGGCTTCTTTGATGGAGCCGGTGGCCGCAAGATCCGCTATGCCATCTTCAAGACCAGAACGCCGGTTGCGCGCGGCACGGTGGTGCTGCTGCAGGGCCGCAACGAATCGATCGAGAAATACTTCGAGACCATTGCCGAACTCAACGCTGCCGGCCTCTGGGTCGCCACCTTCGATTGGCGCGGCCAGGCCGGCTCGGAGCGGCTCCTGCCCGATGCCCGGCGCGGCCATGTCGAGCGTTTCTCCGATTACGAGCGCGACCTGACCACCTTCCTCGAGCAGATCGTGCTGCCGGACACCCGGCTGCCCTTTTCCATCGTCGCTCACTCCATGGGCGCGCTGGTCGCATTGTCGCTCGCCCCGCTGCTTTCGAGCCGCATCGATCGGTTGGTGGTGCTCGCCCCCTTTGTCGGCCTCGGTGGCCAGATAATCGGCGAGCGCAGCATCGCCAGCATGGCAACGGTGATGCGCTGGCTCGGCCTCGGACGGCTGCCGCTGCACGCCGACAAGGGCAATCGTCCCTTTGAAAACAATGTGCTGACCGCCGATCGCCGGCGTTATGCGCGTAACCTGGCCATGACAGGAGCCTATCCGGAATTGCGGCTTGGGCCGCCGTCGGCGCGCTGGCTGAGTGAAGCGTTTCGCGCGATGCGACGTGTCGCCCGACGCGAACACCTAACCCGCATCACCCTGCCGACGATCATCCTGGCACCGACAGCCGACCGCCTGGTGCCGCATCTCGCCGTCGAGTGGCTGGCGCGCAATTTCCGCGCTGCCCACATGATCCCGATCGACGGCGCCCGCCACGAACTGCTGCACGAGGCCGATCGCTATCGCGCCCAGGCCATGGCGGCCATTCTTGCCTTCGTCATTCCCGAGGAAGACGACAAGGACGAGGGCGAAGCGGCCTGAGAAGGGTCATATCAGCACAGGTGGGTATCAGCCTCTGAGAATTTCCAGCGCCTGCGCATGCAGTTCGGCGCTGCCGGCAGCGATGACTTCGCCGCCCATTTCCGCCGGGCCGCCCTGCCAGTTGGTGATGATGCCGCCGGCCTGCTCGATCAGCGGGATAAGGCCGCCGACGTCATAGGGCTTCAGCCCGCACTCGATCACCAGGTCGACATGGCCGGCCGCAAGCAGCGCAAAGGCGTAGCAATCGCAGCCGTAGCGGAACAGACGCACCTTGTCCTGCAGCGCCTCGAAGCGGGTCTTGTTGTCGCCGGTATAGAGATGCGGCGACGTCGTGAACAGCACCGCGTCGGAGAGCGCGTCGCAGGCGCGGGTCGAAAGCACCTTGTCGCCGTCGGGGCCGCGATAGAGCGCCTGCTTGCCATCGGCAAGGAAGCGTTCGCCCGTAAACGGCTGGTCCATCAGACCCATCACCGCATCGCCATTGCGATAAAGACCGATCAGCGTGCCCCAGACCGGCAAGCCGGAGATGAAGGCGCGCGTGCCGTCGATCGGGTCGATCACCCAGACATATTCGCGATCGAGCCCGACATTGCCATGCTCCTCGCCGAGGATGCCGTGATCGGGAAAATTCGCCTCGATCAAGGCACGGATCGCAGCTTCCGCCGACTGATCGGCTTCCGTCACCGGGTCGAAACCGCCCTCGAGCTTGTTGACGACGC
This sequence comes from Ensifer adhaerens, assembly GCF_001270265.1. Taxonomy (GTDB): domain Bacteria; phylum Pseudomonadota; class Alphaproteobacteria; order Rhizobiales; family Rhizobiaceae; genus Ensifer; species Ensifer adhaerens_B. The sequence continues at coordinate 82,459 of NZ_LGAP01000008.1, read as the reverse complement.
TCGTGCCGATACGAAAGCGCGGCAAGGTTTCCGCCTTGGCGGCATCGGCGAGACGATCGAAAAAGGAGCGGTCCGGTAGCATGTCACTCTCTTTAGGGAAGGAAACAGGAAGGTCCGATCTGCATAGACGAAATTTGCAGAAAGGCAAACGGCAGGCGACCGCTGTCAGCGATCGGATAAGGGGTGGCGTGCCGATCGCTTCAACGCTGTCGATGCAGTGAAATTCCTTTGATGCACTGCAAAAGTTTTCACTGGTTCAACTTGACAATTGTGCAGTGCAATATTAGGGTTTTTCTACAGTCACTCGTGACTGTAAATACCCTCCTTGGGTGTTTCCTCCCTAGACTTAACCGCGCCATCGGCGCGGTTCTTTTTGAGGTCAGCATAGGGAAAACCGGGCTACTCCGCGGCAAGCGGCAGATAGGCACCATAATCCTCGACATGACGCGCCAGCGAAGCGATAAAGCTGGTGAGATCGGCGACCAGCGCGCCGAAACCGGGCTTCCTGACCAGCGTCGTCTCATCGACATAGAGCCCGCGATTGATCTCGATCTGCAGCGCATGCAGGCCGCGGCTCGGCCGGCCGTAGTGTTCGGTAATGAAGCCGCCGGCATAGGGCTTGTTGCGGGCAACGGTATAGCCGAGCTCCTGCAGCAGATCGACGGCCATCCTCGAAAGCTCCGCCGCAGCGCTGGTGCCGTAACGATCGCCGATGATGAAGTCCGGCCGCTGGGCGCTGCCCGGCAGCTGCACGTTGCCGGGCATCGAATGGCAATCGATCAACACCGACAGGCCGAACTGGACATGTGTGCGGGCAATCAGCTTGCGCAAGGTGGCATGGTAGGGCTTGTAGATCGTCTCGATCCGCGCCAGCGCCTGTTCGACGGGGAAGCGGCCGCGATAGATTTCCATGTTCTCGGCGACGAGCCGCGGCACGGTTCCAAGACCGCCTGCCACCCGCATCGAACTGATATTGGCGTGAGGCGGCACAGGGCCGTCGAACATGCGCGGGTCGAGTTCGTAAGGCTCGCGATTGACGTCGAGGAAGGCCCGCGGGAAATGCGCCAACAGCATCGGCGCACCAAGGAACGTCGCATTCTGGAACAGCTCGTCGACGTAGTGATCTTCGGAACGGCGGATCGCCAGCGCATCCAGGCGCGACTGATCGAGAAAGGCCTGTGGATAAGAGCGGCCGCTATGGGGCGAGTTGAATACGAAGGGAATCCGCTGACCTGCAGGTTCCAGAACCTCAAACAGCTCCCTCTCCGTGATCTCCCCCATCGGAACCCTTTTTACCATGTCCGGTTCTTGCTGTTGTCATCATGTTGCCAGTTGGTCGGCTCTGTGTCCATAGTGCGCCCACTCCGGTTTCTGGGGAGTTGACGCGCCGCGTTCACGAGATATTTACCCCGTTGCGGTTTGGATAGAACGCCGCAATCCATACGCAATGAATAAAGAGAAGCAACGGCCGAGTTCATGACTGTGAAAATCCTTCTTGCCGAAGACGACAACGATATGCGCCGCTTCCTGGTGAAGGCGCTCGAAAAGGCTGGCTACAAGGTCATGTCCTATGACAACGGCGCCAGCGCCTACGACCGCCTTCGCGAAGAGCCCTTCTCGCTTCTCCTGACCGACATCGTCATGCCCGAGATGGACGGCATCGAGCTTGCCCGCCGGGCGACCGAACTCGATCCGGATCTCAAGGTGATGTTCATCACCGGCTTTGCCGCGGTCGCGCTGAACCCGGATTCGAAGGCCCCGAAGGACGCCAAGGTCCTGTCGAAGCCCTTCCACCTTCGTGACCTCGTCGACGAGGTCAACAAGATGCTGGCCGCCTGAGACCAGACATTTTTCCACAGCCGCCGCCGCCGTCCGCGACACTTGCTCCGGATCGGAGCGGATTTCAGATCGACCGCCGCGATCCACAGGGATCTTCGGCGGTCTTTTCATTTCAGTGACTTAAGCGCAAAGCCCGGAAATCCGGGGCTTCCCGCGGGCCGCCACAGGCGGCGTGCAAGGGCTCAAAACGGCCAGCAAAATTTCTGTCAAAAAACCTTCGAAAACCCTATTGACGCGACGGCGGGTTCTATGGTCTATGCGCCTCATCGGATGGGCGTGTAGCTCAGCGGGAGAGCACTACGTTGACATCGTAGGGGTCACAGGTTCAATCCCTGTCACGCCCACCATCCTTACCCGGGCGAACTTCCCCATCGCCGGAAACTTTCACACAGACGAAAAACGAAATGCAGGTTCGGCGATCAAGCGCCGGCGCTGCCTATCGCTTATAAACTCCCGAATACAGCATCTGCCCCCGGCCAAAGACCGACGAGCGCAGATCGGAAACCGGCGCCTTGACGGCATTGCCGCGCAAGACACCGAGCGATGGCACCGCAACCGGAGCCGCTGCGCGAAATAACAGGCCCGCGTCATGGATCGTCCTGTCTTGCCGCCCTACCTTGCTCTCGCGATCTGATCGCATCCACCCGACATGAAGCATGCACCATGTCGGCGGCAAAGAGCCCAGGATTCGAAAGCCCGCGTGGGAGAGAAAGGAACGGACAATGCCAGCCATCAAGAACATCGTCCTGGTACATGGCGCCTGGGGTGACGCCTCGCATTGGCGTCACGTCATACCGCCGCTGCACGCCAAGGGCTACAAGATCGCCGCGGTCCAGAACCCGCTGACGTCGCTTGCCGACGATATCGACCGGACATCGAAACTTGTGGCCGCACAGGACGGGCCGACCTTGCTGGTCGGCCACTCCTACGGAGGTGCCGTGATCACCGGCGCCGGCCACGCAGACAATGTCGCCGGTCTGGTCTACATCGCCGCTTTCGCGCCCGACGAAGGCGACAGCCTCGGCAGCATCTTCGCCCGCCGCGACGCCCCGTCCGGCGCCGGCAGTATCCGGCCCGACAAGGATGGTTTCCTCTGGCTCGACCAGGCGACGTTCCGCCAGAGCTTCGGCCAGGATCTCGGCGAGACCGAAGCGCTTGTCATGGCCGTCGCGCAGAAGCCGATTGCCGGACGTTGCTTTGAAGACAAGTCCGGCCCGCCGGCCTGGAAGGTGAAGCCCAGCTGGTATCAGGTGTCGAGCCGCGACAACATGATACCGCCGGAAACCGAACAATGGATGGCCGAGCGCATCAAGGCGAAAAAGACGATCACGCTCGACGCGAGCCACGCGTCGCTGGCCTCGCATGCCCCGGAGATCGTGGCGCTGATCGAGGAAGCGGCAGCATCCCTCGGCTGACGTCAGCCCTCACTCAAACGTGCTGCCCCAGAGACGTTTCCGTCTCTGGGGCAGCATTGTTCTTAAAGGTGGGAGCGGCAGGGACGGGGCAACCCCGCCGTCGTCAATGGCCGACGCTCGACGCAGCCGACATCAGTTCCTCGCGGCGGGGCACGCCGAACATGTTATGTCCGTCGGCCGTTACCTCGGTAAAGCTCCACCGGACGATCCCATCCCGATCGAGCAGGAACTCGCCGACGAGCTGCCCTTCGCCCGTGGCCATCATGCGTTCGTCGTCCTGCGTGATTTCATACCCGTCCGTCTTGTCGAGATAGGCCGACGCTGCCCAAGGATCCATCGCCGTGGGCAGCTCGCCCGGCATGTCGACGCGCATCGCCAGAATAGTTTTCTTGGCGACCTTGTGAGGCCATTCGTCCTCATCCTCGGTGAATTGAAGATTGGGCAAGCCGAACGCCCGATGCGAAACCCGCTCCGGATCGGAAGCCGCCAGCAGATGCGGCAGCGGGTGGTAGCGGAAATAGAGCCGGGCCCGCTCGATCGGCGTGTTGACGATCGTCAGGCTCTCGATGCCTTTTTCGCGCAGCGCCCCGTCGAGCTGCGCCATCGCGGCGATCTGCCGTCTGCAGAAGGGGCAATGCAGGCCGCGGAACAGGCCGACCAGCACCGGCTTGCGACCGCGAAAATCGTCAATGGCAATCTGCCCGTCCTGGGTAATCGCATCGAGCACCACGTTCGGCGCCCGGTCACCGGGCTGTAGTGGTCCATTGTGTTGTTCAACCATGATTTTGTCTCCTCATGCCGGTCGTGGGTTACGGAGATGCGGGGGCAAGTCTCGCGCAATGACATGAACGCAACCACCTCGTCCGGTGCAGAACCGATTGGCGACACAGGTCTCTCTTTCGGAAACCGTCGGCGGCCGATCATGCAATCTGGATCTTCGTATTTACCTTCGACGGACCTGCCCTGCGGCGCCCTAGTCGAGGAACGGCAATATCATCAACGCTTCGGGATCAAGACCGTGCCGAGTGCATATGTCGCGAGCCGAGGCGAAGTGCCTTTCCGCACCATCGAGATCACCCGCATCAAGGCAGAGCGTCGCCAAGCCATCATAGCACGGAAACAGCAGCTGCGCCTCTCGCGTTTCGAAAGCGAGTTCGAGTGCTTCCTCGTACAGGAGACGCGCGACATCGGGGCGACCGTGACACTGGTCGATCTGTCCCAGCACCAGCAGCGATACCGGCAGGTGATCGCGCTGATCGAGTTCGCGGTCGATGGCGATGGCCCGTTCGGCTGCCGGAATGCCATCGGCGGCACAGCGGTCCGTAAAGGTGCAATAGGCCACGGCCAGATTGGAAAGAAGGCGCGCCTGAAAGCCGAGATCCCCGATACGCTGCGCCAGGTCGAAGCCGAATTTGCAGACTTCGATTGCCCGTCGCGGCTCGATGATCGTGTAGAGAACGGCAAGGTTGGTGTAGCCTCGGCAAGCTGCATTGAGCAGATCGGCCGCCTCGGCGACCGCGACACTGCGCTCGATCGTTGCAATTGCCTCGGTGCCGCGGTTAAGGCGCGCCAATGCCACGCCTTTGGTATTGAGGGCTTCCGCCGTTACGCGATCCATCTCGCGTCGAGCATCCAACGCTTCGGGCGCCAAGGTCCCGACACGCTTCAACGCATCGTCGGCCCAGGCCATGGCGTCGACACAGTTGCCCATACGAAAGGCCAGGTGACCGCGTTCCTGCGAGAGGTGGGCGCTTTCGATCGGCGCGTCCGCGTTCTCCAAAAGAAGGGCCGCCGCCGCGAACGCTGTCAGGGCCTCGTCGCGCCGCGCCGTTTCCCATAGGAGATGTCCAAATTTGCGCTGAATGCGAGCGGCGGAGACCCGGTTGTCGGTCGTGCGATAGACGTCGAGGAGCCAAGCGTAGTGCCCTGCAGCCGCGTCGCGCTGGCCCGAAGGGCTGAGCAGATCGGCAACTCGCTCGCGGGCGGCAAGCCATTCGGCCCCTTCCTCGCCAACCGCTGCCCAGGCGGCCATAGCCTGCTGGTAGAACCGGATGGCATCGTCGTTCGCATAGATCGCCTGCGCGTGTTCTCCAGCCGCCATCAGATAGTGTGCGCCTTTCGACTTTTCCTCCGATTGGCTGAAATGGTGGCCAAGCAGCGCCATCTCCTCCAGCCTTGTGGTCTGTGCTCCGTAGCGACGCTCGAGACTTTCGGCGACAACAGCATGTATCTCCGCGCGCCGACGCAGAAGCAGGTTGTTGTAGACCACCTCCTGCAGCAGGGTCTGGGTAAAGCGGTAGGTCTGCACGCCCTGCAAGCGGCCGTCCCGCGTCTCCTCGATAATCTCGGTATCGCACAGAAGATCCAGCGCCGCATCGATCGTGGTTTCGTCGCCGGCAACGATCCGCAGCAAGTCGACGTCAAACCGCGGACCGATGACCGCCGCATAATGAAGCAGTCTGCGCGATTGCGGCTGCAGCCGGTCGATCCTGCCCAGCAACATGGCTTCGATGGTCACGGGAATATCGACGGTTGCCTCGCGCTCGACCACCCGCCAGGCGGTCCCGTGGTGCTTCAGGGCGTCGACTTCAATCAAACCGCGTACGATTTCCTCGATGAACAGTGGATTTCCGCCCGCACGTGCCAGTATACGGCCGGCCAGTCCCCGGTGCAGGCCATCCGCACCGAAGAAGGCTGAAAGCAGCCTTCGCCCCTCAACCTCGGTCAGCGGCGTGAGCCGCAACGCCGTGAGGCTCGTTCGACCAGGCTTCAGCCGCTCGACCGCCGCGTCGGGGCGCTGCGTCGTCAGCATCATCAACGGACCGCCCTCCATCCGGTCGAGGACAAACGCAATGGCATCGAGCGACGCGGCATCGGCCCAATGCAGATCCTCGATCACCAGCAGCAGCGGCGCGCGTGACAGGCGCCGCTCGAAGATGGCTCGCACCGCCGCAAAGAGCTGGCGACGCATCTGCTCCGGCTCCACATGCCGCAACATTTCGTCGTGCGTCCCCATCCCCAGGATGCGAAGGAAAAGCGGCACAAGCTGTTCCAGCTTTTCAGGCGTAAAGCCGATCTCCGCTAGCCCCGCGGTAAGAAGCTCGGTGGTCCGCGCCAATGTGTCGAAGGTCGAAATGCCGTAGGCCCCGCGCAAGACAGACGCGAGAACCCCGTAGGACGGCTCGCCCAGCGACGAAGAGCTTGCGCGGCGAACGACGACGTGGCCGAAGCGCGGATCGACGGCGACCAGCGCCAGAAACGCGTTGACGAGCCGCGATTTCCCCATCCCCGCTTCACCGGACAGCCGCACCAATTGCGCGGTCCCGTCACAGGCAAGTTCCAGACAATCGAGCAGACGCTTCATTTCCCCATCGCGCCCGACCAATGGCGCTGTCAGGCCCAGGGCCTCCAGACCGCGTGCGGCCCCGGGTGCATCAAGAACCTCGATCAGTCGGTACACCTCGACGATGCCAGCTTTGCCGCGCAATGCGGTTGCACCCAGCGCCTCATAAGCGAAGGCATGGCGGGTCACGCGGTATGTGACCGGTCCAACGAGGATCTCACCGGGCCCTGCCATTGACTGCAGGCGCTGGGCGGTGTTCACCGCATCGCCCGTGACCGAATAGGATTTGCTGTCTCCGGCTCCCAGGGCGCCGGCAACCACGGTACCGGTATTCAACCCGATATGCAGGTTCAGCGGCGCACCAATGCGATCCTGCCAGCGTTCACCAATCAGGCTTGCGCGCGCGATCATGTCGATCGCCGCCCGAAGGGCTCGCTCGGCATCGTCCTCATGCGCCACCGGGGCGCCAAAAAGGGCGAGCAGCGCATCGCCGATGAATTTATCGACGAACCCGCCATAGGCTTCGACCGCTTCTGTCAATTCTGCAAAGAGTTCGTTCTGAAACGTCTGCAGGATCTCCGGATCCATATGTTCGCCAAGGCCTGTGAAGCCGCACAGATCGGCAAAAAGGATGGTTGCGGTGCGGCGGTCGGCATTTTCGTTGTCACTCGATGCCGGTACGGATGGATCCCGTGCCGCCCTTGGCGCCGGTATCACCGCAGCCTGCCCAGACACCAAAACTTTTGCTGCCGCCGGCTTGTCCATCGGCGTGCCGCAATTCGGGCAGAAAGCGAAACTGGGGAGACACTCCGCGCCACAGCTCGGACACAGGCTCCGCTGCTTGGCTCCGCATCTCGGGCAGAACGAAAATCGCCCCTCGATCTCGCAACCGCATTCATGACAGTTCATCAATGGCGAACCTTCGAAGAGGCCCGGCGTGCCGCATGCCATCCAGAGCCGTTTGGACACAATCAACGTAAAAGAATGGACCCGCTCGCACGGCTTTGCAAGCAAGCACTAACATCAAGATATCAGGGGCTGACAGGATCCGAACAGGCCGCACCATGACCGCCTTGGGAGGTATGCTGCATTCTGTTTCCGTCGGTCACGCGATCCCGCGACCGACGGAAACAAGGGCTTGGAGATCAGGAGTGGGCGCGGCGCCGGGGCTGCCTGCGCGCGCTCGATCTGCTCGCAAACGTACCGAGGTCGATGGCGGCGCTGTCGGGCGCCCGGCAAACCTCTTCGGGATGGCGATCGCTTGCTTCCATTGCGAAATGGATCGCTGCCGCCTCGTTGGTGAACAGCCCTCCGACCAATCCCTTGCGGTCGGAAACAACCCACCAGCCGTGGCTATCGCGCCCGACGACGAAACGCGCGCGCGCCAGAAAACCGCGACGTACCTGCTGCATACTGCCCATGGTCGAATGTTCCTTGTTGACGAAGAGTGCGACGGCTCAACCGGCGAGCCAGGGAATGACGGTCTGGATGCCGTAGGCGAGCCCGAGCACGATACCGAGGCGGATGCCGATGCCGAGGAAGGCGTCGCGAACCACACTGTTGTCGGCGGGATAGCTGTCGGTCCCCTGCGACCGGCGTCTTTGTTCCGCCTGTGCGGCAAGATGGGGGAAGCGTGACATGGTCTGTCTCCTTTGTTGTGTTTGATACGAAGCGCGTGCCGTGCCAGTCGTGCACAGCGGCAAAAGCCGCCCAATCTGCGATGACATGGAACCGCCCCGTCGATGGCCGTGGCCTCAGCTCACAAGCGCGAGGGGCAAGCGCGGGCTGGCATGTTGACCGCCACGAACCTCGATCAGCGGTTCGAGTGCCGAGCGGATCTCGGCGGCGGTTTCCGGCGACACCGTCGTCAGCGGCAGCCGGACCTCGGGGCTGAGCCCCCGTGCCAGATGCAAGGCGTATTTGATCGGGCCCGGATTGGTTTCGCGTTCAAGTGCGGTGAACACAGGCTGGAGCCGCTGATGGATGGCGACAGCCGCTTGGGCGTTGCCGGTTGCGATCGCGTGATGCAGGGAAACCATCAGCCTCGGCACGACATTCGCCGCCACCGAAATCGTGCCGTGCCCACCGCAAAGATTGAACGGCAGCGCCGTCTGGTCGCTGCCGGAGAATTGGCAGAGCCGCGCTTTGAGAGATGGCGGCGAGGCGAGGAAACGACCGACGTCACCCGTCGCATCCTTGATGCCGACGATGCCGGGCAGCTGCGCCAATCGCTCGAGCGTGCGCGGCGCGATATCGACGCCGGTGCGCGAGGGCACGTTGTAGACGATCACAGGCAGATCGACCGCCCGGACGAGGGCCTCATAGTGGCGATAGATCCCTTCCTGGGAGGGCTTGTTGTAGTACGGCGCAACGATGAGCGCAGCGTCGGCGCCGAGCGCCTTGGCCTCAGCGGTCAATTCGATCGTCGTTTCGGTAGAGTTCGTGCCCGTGCCGGCGACAACCGGGATTTTCCTTTCGGCGACCTCGACGCACCGTTCGATGACCATCGATCGCTCGGCGCGGGAAAGCGTTGCCGCTTCGCTGGTGGTTCCGCAGGCGACGATGCCGGAAATACCGTGGCGGATCTGCCATTCGACCAGCGACATCAGGCCGATCGTATCGACCTTGCCGTCCCGAAATGGCGTGACCAACGCCGTGATCGCCCCTTCGAGGCGAAGCGAATGATCGCTCATGGAAATGTCCTTCAGGTTGGGAGATGGCCGCGGCGGGTGCCGTCGCTTTCGATTGAAAGCCGATAGACGCGGCAGCATTGCAGGAAGGCGGCCAGGATGGCCGATGCCAGATCGGCGTGGCGGGCCTTGAATGTCAGGCGGCCGGCATCGGCCGGTGCGTAGCGAAGTGTGCAGGTCCACAGGCCGCATTCATGGCTGAGGGTGCGCAGGCAGAGCTTGGCTTCGGTCGCGGTCGTCAAGTGGATCACGGCGTCGACCAGCGCGTCGGCGGCCATGAGCTCGCGGAAGCGGCGCGACGGCCAGTCTTCAGCGACCAGCTCAGGCATGTCTTGGAGCAACCGCACGGCCTCCCAGACGTGGTGTTCACGCAGGCGACGCACCGCCGCGATGCGCAGGAGCAGGAGCTTCAAGGCATCCGGCCCGCTTTCGGCGCGGTCCGCCCCCTCGAAGCGATCGATACCGGGCTGGCGATCCGGTGTCTCGGGACGATGGCGAAAGCTGAAATCGTAAAGGGTCATGGTGCTCACCCGTTGTCGATGAGTGAAGGCTAACCCCGCCCCGCGTCCGGTTTCGATTGCGACTTGCATCCGGTGGCATAAGATTTTCATAAGGGAGATCAAATGCCGGGTGTCCAAGGCAAAGGCACCCGGCTACAGTGCCGCGAGGGGCGGATATCCAGCCAAGATGCGGGCAGTGCGGCGTCGAAATAATCTGACGCAAAAGATGACGTGCACGCAATTTTGCGCTAGGTAGCCCCTGCACTGGCGGTCGGTGATCGTCATATCAGCCAATGACATTTCGTCCTTGAAGGAAAACGTCCATGCCTGCCTATCGCTCCCGCACCACCACCCACGGCCGCAACATGGCCGGCGCCCGCGGCCTTTGGCGCGCGACGGGCATGAAGGACAGCGACTTCGGCAAGCCGATTATTGCGGTGGTCAACTCGTTCACGCAGTTCGTGCCGGGCCACGTGCACCTCAAGGACCTCGGCCAGCTCGTCGCCCGCGAGATCGAGGCGGCCGGCGGCGTTGCCAAGGAATTCAACACGATCGCCGTCGATGACGGCATCGCCATGGGCCATGACGGCATGCTCTATTCGCTGCCGTCGCGCGAGATCATCGCCGACAGCGTCGAATACATGGTCAATGCCCATTGTGCCGACGCCATGGTCTGCATCTCCAACTGCGACAAGATCACCCCCGGCATGCTGATGGCGGCACTGCGCCTTAACATTCCGGCCGTCTTCGTCTCCGGCGGCCCGATGGAAGCCGGCAAGGTCGTGCTGCACGGCAAGACGCATGCGCTCGATCTGGTCGACGCCATGGTTGCTGCTGCCGACGACAACATCTCCGACGAGGACGTCAAGGTCATCGAGCGTTCCGCCTGCCCGACCTGCGGTTCCTGTTCCGGCATGTTCACCGCCAATTCGATGAACTGTCTGACGGAAGCGCTTGGTCTGTCGTTGCCGGGCAACGGCTCGACACTCGCAACCCACGCCGATCGCAAGCGCCTGTTCGTCGAGGCCGGCCACCTGATCGTCGACATCGCCCGCCGCCACTACGAGCAGGACGATGACAGCGTATTGCCGCGCAACGTCGCCTCGAAGCAGGCCTTCGAAAACGCCATGGCACTCGACATCGCCATGGGTGGCTCGACCAACACCGTTCTGCACATTCTCGCCGCCGCCCATGAGGGTGAGGTCGACTTCACCATGGCCGACATCGACCGACTGTCGCGCAAGGTTCCCTGCCTGTCGAAGGTGGCGCCGGCCAAGAGCGACGTGCACATGGAAGACGTGCACCGCGCCGGCGGCATCATGTCGATCCTCGGCGAACTCGAAAAGGGTGGGCTGATCAACCGCGATTGCCCGACCGTGCACAGCGAAACCCTCGGCCACGCCATCGACCGTTGGGACATCACCCGCACGACGAGCGAAACCGTGCGCAATTTCTTCCGCGCGGCCCCCGGCGGTATTCCGACCCAGGTCGCCTTCAGCCAGGAAGCCCGCTGGGACGAGCTCGACACCGACCGCGAAAAGGGCGTCATCCGCTCGGTCGAACATCCCTTCTCCAAGGACGGCGGCCTCGCCGTGCTCAAGGGCAACATCGCGCTCGACGGCTGCATCGTGAAAACCGCCGGCGTCGACGAAAGCATCCTGAAGTTCTCCGGCCCGGCACGGGTGTTCGAAAGCCAGGACGCATCGGTCAAGGCCATCCTCGCCAACGAGATCAAGGCCGGCGACGTCGTCGTCATCCGTTACGAAGGTCCGAAGGGCGGCCCGGGCATGCAGGAAATGCTCTATCCGACGAGCTATCTGAAGTCGAAGGGCCTCGGCAAGGCCTGTGCGCTGATCACCGACGGCCGCTTCTCCGGCGGCACTTCGGGTCTTTCGATCGGCCACGTCTCGCCGGAAGCGGCAAACGGCGGTACGATCGGCCTGGTGCGCGAAGGCGACATGATCGACATCGACATCCCCAACCGCACGATCAGCCTGCGCGTCGACGAGGCAGAACTCGCCAGCCGCCGCGCCGAGCAGGACGCCAAGGGCTGGAAGCCGAGCGAAGTGCGCAAGCGCAAGGTGACGACAGCACTCAAGGCTTACGCCGCCTTCGCCACCTCCGCAGACCGCGGCGCGGTTCGCGACCTCGGCGACCTCTAAAGCGATTCCAGGAAAAGTGTGAAACGGTTTTCCGTCAGGAATTGCGTAATTTCAAAGAGTTAGATCATTTCACTGTTTCAATGAAACAATGAAATGATCTAAAGGTCGACTGGCAACAGATAAGAGGCTCCCGCCTGCGCGGGGGCCTTTTTTATGCGCTCTATGCCGTCGTTCCAAAGCGACGACCACGCTCGCCGCAGTTCAATCCAAGCGCAGCCAATCTGTTCCGATCGCGATTCACCTGGTATTTTAGATTTATCTAATTTCCATAGAGGTGAACGATGGCAAACGCGGCGGACCTGCTCGGCACCTGGAAAATGCTCTCCTGGACCCGCAAGGCGGTGGCATCGGGCGAAGTCACCGATGCGATGGGTCCCGACCCTATCGGCTACCTCTCCTACCAGCCGGATGGCCGCATGACCGCGGTGGTGGTCCAGCGTCAGCGGCCCGTGCCGAACGGCACGACGCCCACCGACGAGGAAAAGGTCGCGCTCTTCGATTCCATGCTCGCCTATGCCGGTTCCTATACGCTTGAGGACGGCAAGGTCATTCATCATGTCGATGCGAGTTGGAATCCCAACTGGGGCACTTCGGACCTGATCCGCCCCTTTGTTCTGGACGGCAAGCGGCTGGTGATCCACAGCGCGCCGGGTATCGATCCGACCACGGGCGAAGAGGTCACCTACCACCTCGAGTTCCGCAAAGTCTGAAGGTCGGCCCCTGCGCCCCAGCAAAGCGGGCGCCTTTACCCCTCCAGGGCCCGACGGCCTAGAGATGGCGCGTTTCGGCCGGCGGGTGGAACCAGTTGTTGTTGCGGCCGTCCATATATTGCACCGGCGCTTCGGCAAGCACGGAGGGATCGACGTCGTCGAGCGTCGCGACGTTGACGGAATAGTAGGCGCCGCCGATCTCCTCGATATAACCATGCCCAAAGGCAGCAATGCCGCAGGTCTTGCAGAAGCGGTGATGCACGCTGTCGCTGCCGAATTGGTAGTCGGCGATATCGACTTCCTCGGCCTGCAGCCGAAACGCATCCGGCTTCACGATCGCGCCCCAATAGCGCTTCTTCCAGCAGATCGAGCAATTGCACTTGCCCGTACCGGCGTCGAGATCGATATCGGCCTCATAGCGGATCTTTCCGCAATGGCAGCTTCCCCGATAGGTCTGTTTCATTACCTTCACTCCCATGCAGCGCATATTTCAATGCGCCAATATGACAACTTATTGTCATTTCACCTTTGCGCAGTGACAACATATTGTCAATTACATCCAGCGACGGTTTCCGAAAAAAGGGAACCGGACGGGGCGAGCGCGATGCCCGCAAGGTGCACCCAATCTAGAGATGCCGGACCTCCGAAGGGGCGTTGCCCCAGTTGTCGTTGCGTCCATCCATATAGTCGATGGGGACCTCGGCGAGCACAGAGGGGTCGAGGTCGTCGAGACAGGCGAGATTGACGGAATAGTAGGCGCCACCCAATTCCTCGACGTAGCCATGGCTGAACGGCATGATGCCGCGGGCCCGGCAGAAGCGGTGATGCCCGACCTTGGCGCCGAACTGGTAGTCCCCGACATGGGCCTCATCAGACAGCAGGCGAAAATCGCCGGGCTGGATCTGAACGCCCCAATAGCGCACCTTGGCGCAGAGCGAGCAATTGCATTTGGTCGTGCCGGCATCGAGGTCGAAATCGGCCTCGTAACGCACAGTGCCGCAGTGGCAACTGCCTCTGTAAGTCCACTTGGCCATTCCCATTTCCCTTGATGCGATCAAAACGCTTGCGACAAGCACAGCATCATGACAACATGCTGTCATTATCCACCATGGCACAATGGCAGTCGCTGTCAACATGAATGACCCTGTTCGCACCCCCGCCGGCGACGCCTTCGCCCAGTTCGCCATCTCCGTGCTTCGCCTGGCCGGTCCGTTGACGGCGGCAGGCGACGTGCTCGCCAAACCCTCGGGGCAGACCAGCGCGCGCTGGCAGGTATTGGCGGCCGCGAGCCACGCACCGATGTCGGTCGCCGATGCCGCCCGCGCGCTCGGCCTCGCGCGGCAGGGCGTGCAGCGCATCGCCGATCTGCTCGAAGAAGAGGGACTGATTGCCTATGGCGACAATCCGGCGCACCAGCGTGCCAAGCTGATGGTACCGACGCCGCGCGGCGAAGAAGTACTCGATGAAATCAAGGCCAGGCAGGCCATCTGGGCGGATACCTTTGGCGCGGAGCTTGGAGAGGAGCGACTGCGACGGGCAACCGCATTGATCGGCGAAGCTATCGCCCTGCTGCGGGATCGCCCGACGACGGGTTAGCGCGCTGACGCTTGGTCACGCAAACTGCAGGAGATCGGCGCGCAAGCGTTCTGGCCCGCCCTGGCCAAGCCTCTCGTCGACCATCTCGTGGGTCGCCTTCCAGATCGGGACCGCCCGCGCCAGCAGATGCTCTCCCTCCAGCGTCAACCGCAGCCGACGCGACCGCCGGTCCTCCTCGTCGGCGAAAATCTCGACAAGCCCGCGCCGCTCCAGCGGCTTCAGCGCCGCCGTCAACGTCGTGCGATCCATGGCAAGCAGCGACGCTACAGCGCGCATGTTCGGCGGTGCCGGGCGATTGAGCGACATCAGCAGGGAAAACTGCCCGTTGGTGATATCGAGCGGCCGCAAGGCCTCATCGAATTGGCGGGCGATCGCACGAGCGGCGCGCTGGACATGCAGGCACAGACAGGTGTCCTTCACGAACAATGTGGTCTCGAACGGAATCATGGGCGATTTTGACATAAGTGATTAATGTTGATATCAACGTAATTAGTCAAGTGCAACGTTGGAAGGAGGAACGGGCATGAGACAGGGTCATGCGGTCGTATCGCCACAGGAATGGCTGAAAGCGCGAAAAGCCCTTCTGGAACTGGAAAAAGAGCACACCCACCTCAGAGACAAGGTCAATGCGGCGCGCCTCGCCTTGCCCTGGGTGAAGATGGAAAAGTCCTACCTCTTCGACACGCCGAGCGGTCAGAAGTCCTTGGCCGAACTCTTCGACGGACGCAGCCAACTCGTCGTCTATCACTTCATGTTCGGCCCGACCTGGGAGGCCGGTTGCCCCGGTTGCTCGTTCCTCGCCGACCATTTCGGCGGCATGCTGCCGCACCTCAATCATCACGACGTCACGTTGATCGCCGCATCAAACGCCCCGCTTTCGAAGCTCGAAGCCTACAAGAAACGCATGGACTGGCATTTCCCCTGGGTCTCGGCCGAGGGCAACGGCTTCAACAGCGACTTTCACGTCGCTTTCACTCAGGCCGAACTCGCTGAGGGCAAGGTCGTCTACAACTTCACCGAGACGGAAAGCGCCAATGCGCATGAGGAGCTGCCGGGCCTCAGCGCCTTTCAGAAGGCCGACGATGGCACCGTCTACCACACCTATTCCACCTATGCCCGCGGGCTGGAGGAAATGGTCGGCACGCTGATGCTTCTCGACCGCGCGCCAAAGGGGCGAAACGAGGACGGCACGCAAGGGTTCGTCCGCCGCCACGACGAATACGACGATGTGCCTCGGCGCAAGGCCGGTTAAGCCTCCCGGCACCGCGCCCGGAACGGAACCTTTTTGCTCCGGGCGCGTTTCATCCCGCTCGTATCTCGGATCGATCCACTCGTATCTCTGGTCGACCCGGTCGTATCCCTGATCGACATGGTCGTATCTCTGATCGAATTTTGCGTACCCCCTGGGAGAGGAAGCTTCTGTGAAGGCAGAACCGGAAGAAGCGCATCGCTGGCTCGAACAATTGCTCGGCGATTGGCAGGTGCGCACATCGGGCGTACCGGAAACGGGCACCCCGTGGACGGAACATGTCCATAGCCTTCAGGGGCTTTGGGTGGTCTGCGAAGGTCAGGGCACCATGCCCGACGGCAAGTTCGGCCTGACCCTGATGACGCTCGGCTACAACCCCGAAACACGTCGCTTCATTGGAACCTGGGTCGGATCGATGATGACCCACATGTGGATCTATGACGGCGAACTCGAGCCCGACGGGCTGACGCTGTCACTCTACAGCGATGGGCCGGACTTCGATGTTCCAGGCAAACAGGCCAGGTATCGCGACGCAATAACCCTTGACGGCCAAGCTCGACGCCTGCTGACGACCCATGTCAGGACGGATGACGGGACCTGGAGGGAAATGATGACGGCGGAGTACACCCGCCTCTGACAGTGAATTTCAAACACATCACTCGGCCTCGCCGGCCTCGGTCGGCAGCGGCTTCCAACTTTGCAACCGGAGGACAGAAGATGGCAGGCCATCACGGCAAATTCGTCTGGTACGAACTGATGACGACGGACACCAAGGCGGCGGAAACCTTTTACAAGGACGTCGTCGGATGGGACGCCCGCGACGCCGGCATGCCCGACGTCAGCTACACCCTGTTTACCAAAGGCGACCAGCAGGTCGCGGGCCTGATGACCATGCCCGAAGGCGCGCTGGAGATGAGCGTGCCACCCGCCTGGCTCGGCTATATCGGCGTCGACGATGTCGATGCGGCGGCGGCGAAGGTTGCGGCCAAGGGCGGCAAGATCCACCGGGCGCCCGACGATATCCCCGGCATCGGCCGTTTCGCCATCGCCACCGACCCGCATGGAGCAGTTTTCGCCCTGTTCACCGGCACCGGCGAGCCGCCGCCCCCTGTCGACCCGATGACGCCGGGGCAGATCGGCTGGCATGAGCTGATGTCCGGCGACCTCGACGCGGCCTTCCCCTTCTATGCCGACCTCTTCGGCTGGACCAAGGATCACGACATGGATATGGGCGAGATGGGCACCTATCGGATCTTTGCCATCGAAGGTGCCCAGTCCGGCGGCATGATGACCAAGCCGAAGGATATCCCGTCACCCTATTGGCTTTACTACATCAACGTCGCAGCGCTCGACACGGCTATAGAGCGCATCAAGTCCGGCGGTGGCAAGATCGTCCTTGAGCCCATGGAAGTGCCGGGTGGAGCCTGGATCATCCAGGCGCTCGACCCGCAAGGTGCCCTCTTCGCCCTTGTCGGCCAGAGAGGCTGAGCGCAATCGAAACGGACCTGCCTGGCGTCCATCGATGGGCTCCAGGCAGGCCGAACCGCCCCCGTCCGCCATGCCCTCGCAATTGCGCGTGGCGTGCGCAGTACGCATCCCTCAGTTGCGGTTTTACCCATGGTATTTTAGGGTATTTCAGGGATATTTAACACCTTATGCGATAGTCCAGCGGCATGCAGCACTGATCGCGGAAAGCATTCCTTCTCCGCGGCAAGAAATTGTCGCGACTCCGGCACGATGACCGGTAGAATTGGTGGACCAACTTCGCGCAAATGACCAAGCACACCCATAATGAGCGACAGGGCAGCGAGAGTGGTCGCGACATTCGCTCCGCCAAGATGCTGCGCCGCAAACTGCAGTGGCTTGTTGCCATCGTGGTGGCCTGTACGGGCGTGCTTGCCACCGAAATCATCGCCGCCTCCTATACCGACTTCGTCATTGCCCGCCGCAACCTCACGGAAGTGATCGCGTTCTGCCGTGTGTTGAACACGGCAACCTATCTCTCGGCCGAGCGCGGGCCGTCGAATGGGGTGATGGGCATCGGAGTGGCTCCGGGCTCTCCGGTTCAGGGGCGCCTTGCCGAATTCCGGGCGCGCAGCGACGCAGCACTCGCCGAGATCGTGGCCGGCGCGACCGATGGCAGCCGGTCGGAGCCGGCGGCGGCACTCTCGCCCATCCTGGCCGAAGTCCAGCGCCGCCTTCAGAGCGCCCGCGCCGAGATCGATCGCATCGCCGCCATGCCGCCGGAACAGCGCGACCTCAAGGAAATCCAGAGGGCGATCGAAGGCATGTTCGCGGTGATCGACGCGATGCGCCCTGCATTCGACTGGAACATCCAGCGCCTGACGAACACCGATCCTGATCTGGCGGGCATCGCCATCGCCGCCCATATGCTCGCCAATCTGCGCGAAGACGGTGGCCGCCTTGCATCTCAGCTTATGGCTCCGGTCGCAGTCGGAAGACCATTGCAGGCCAAGAATATTGCCGACAGCGAGCGAACGCGCGGCCGCCTGCAGGAAATCTGGTCCGTCGTCGGCAAGCCGGGCGCGCTGCCGGGGTTGAAGCCGAAGAACATCGCTGATATCGCCGCGATCGAGCACCAGTTCTTCGGCGAAGGTTTTGCGATCGTCGACAGCGTCGTGTCAGTCGGCAGGCATACCGGGCACTACCCGATGACGGCCGAGCAATTTACCGACCGCTACGTTCCGAAAATGAAGCCGCTCGAGATCCTTCGCCGCGACTTCATGGATGTAACGGTGGAGAGGCTCGCCAGCAGCAAGACGCAGGCGTCGGTAAAACTGGCGATCGCCACCACCGCAACCTTCGCCCTGTTCATCGTCCTTCTCATCCTCATGCGCCGCGCGCGATCGATGGTCTTCGAACCGCTGCTGCTTGCGCGCCACAGCATCATCGAACTTGCCAATGACCGCCCGATCGCGCGATTGAGCGGCAAGGGTGGCGAAGGCGAAATGGGACGGCTCTTCGATGCGATCGACGTGCTGCGACAGCGGCTCGACGAACGCACGCTGCTGATGCAGCACCTCGAACGCCAGGCCGAAACCGACGAGCTGACGGGGCTGCTCAATCGTCGTGCGCTGGAACTGATCGGCGGCGCCGAGGATGCGGCAGGTAGCGACAAGAACGCCTGCCTGATCCTCATGGATATCGACCACTTCAAACAGATCAATGACACCCACGGCCATCTCGTCGGCGACATCGTGCTGAAGGAAACCGCCCGTATCCTTCGCTACTCCGTGCGCTCGTCCGATCTGGTCGCGCGTTTTGGCGGCGAGGAATTCGCCGTCATCACGCCGGGCGACGATCTCGAGGCAGCCCGCGCCCTTGCCGAGCGCATCCGGTCCAACCTTGCGCGTGCGCCGATCACCTTTGCCGACGGCCGGGAACTGAACGTCACCGCAAGCTTCGGCGTCGCCGGCGCCAATGCCAATCCGGGCTGGAAAGGCCTGATCGAAAGCGCCGATACCGAGCTTTATCGCGCGAAATCGGCAGGGCGAAATCGCGTCTGCGGCTAACCCGACAGCTGAACGCCTCGTCTCGTCATCAGCCGGACAGCCGTGCCCGCGTCGCCAGAAAATCGAGCATCACCCTGACGCGCGACGGCAGCGCGCCGCCCTGGCCCTGAAACACGGCGTGAAACGTCTCGCGATCTCCCGGATTGAGATGTTCGACAAGCGGCACCAGCCGGCCGGCATCGATGTCGTCTCGGACCGTGAAGGTCGCCATCCGCGCCAGCCCGGCGCCTTCAAGCGCCAGTCGACGCAACCCCTCCCCGTCGCTCACCCGCACCTTTTCACTCGGCGGCACCAATATTGTTTCGCTATTGGACAACAGCGGCCAGCCGTCGACGGCCCTGGTATAGCTGAGGCTCAGGCGGTTGTGCGCCATCAGCTCGTCAAGGCTGTCGGGTTTGCCGCAACGCGCTAGGTAAGACGGCGCCCCGACGATGGTCATCGACGTGCTGCCGAGTTTGCGCGCAATCAGCCGAGAGGCCTTGAGCGGACCCCCGCGGATCGCGATGTCGACGCGCTCCGCCATCAGGTCGACGACAGCATCGGTCTGGATGATGTCGACCGAAAGCTCCGGGTATGCGCTCAGAAATTCCGGCAGCAGCGGCATCAATACATGGGTGGCAAAGGAGGCGCTGGCATTGAGGCGAACACGGCCCGCCGGCACGTCGCCGGCAGCCGCCTCTCTTTCCGCGTCGTCAATATCGGCGAGAATGCGGGCAGCCCGCTCGTGAAAGGCACAACCCTCCGGCGTCAATTGCAATTGCCGCGTCGATCGGTTGATCAACCGAACGCCGAGCCTGTCTTCCAGTCGCTGCACCAGCTTGCTCACAGCCGATGGCGTCATGCAGCATTCGCGTGCCGCCGCCGAGAAGCCGCCAAGTTCGACAGCCCTGACGAAGACGGCCATTTCGCCGGAGCGGTTGATCGAGTGTCGCGACATGTGACTTCAACTCACAAATGATGTTCCTGCAAATGGTCTACCTCTCAAATCACGGAGACACCACCTTACTCTTGCCAATTCAGGCATGACCCGCAACGAGGAGTTCGAATGATGGAATACAGACGGCTTGGATCGTCCGGATTGAAGGTTCCGGCGCTGAGTTTCGGCGCCGGCACGTTCGGCGGCAAAGGCCCGCTTTTCAGCGCCTGGGGCAACAGCGACGATGCCGAGGCACGCCGTCTCGTCGACATCTGCATCGAGGCCGGTGTCAATCTGTTCGATACGGCAGACGTCTATTCGGATGGCGCCTCCGAAGAGGTGCTGGGTGCGGCAATCAAGGGACGGCGCAACGACGTGTTGATCTCCACCAAGATGTCGTTGCCGATGGGTGATGGTCCGAACGACGCCGGCTCCTCACGCTCGCGCCTGATCAAGGGGGTCGAGGATGCCCTGCGCCGGCTCGGCACCGACTATATCGACCTGATGCAATTGCACGCCTTCGATGCCGGCACGTCGGTCGAAGAGGTGCTTTCGACGCTCGACACCTTGGTGCGCGCCGGCAAGCTGCGCTACGTCGGCGTTTCCAATTTCGCCGGATGGCAGCTGATGAAGTCGCTCGCTGCCGCTGAAAAGCACGGCTATCCGCGCTACGTCGCCCATCAGGTCTATTATTCGCTGGTCGGGCGCGACTACGAATGGGAGCTGATGCCGCTTGGCCTCGACCAGGGCGTCGGCGCGCTTGTCTGGAGCCCGCTCGGCTGGGGGCGCCTGACCGGCAAGATCAGACGCGGCCAGCCCTGGCCCGAAGGAAGCCGCCTGCACGACACGGCCTCCTTCGGCCCGCCGGTCGATGACGACAAGCTCTACGATATTGTCGATGTGCTCGACGCGCTGGCAGGAGAGACCGGCAAGACCATCCCGCAGATCGCCATCAACTGGCTGCTGCAGCGCCCGACCGTATCGAGCGTTATCATCGGCGCCCGCAACGAACAGCAGCTGCGGCAGAACCTGGGTGCTGTCGGCTGGTCGCTGACCGCCGAACAGACGGCACGGCTCGACAGGGCCAGCCAGAAGACCGCCGCCTACCCCCACTTCCCCTATCACCTCCAGGAAGGCTTCGCGCGCCTGAACCCTCCGGCGGTGTGATCGTCTACGTCTGCCGATCGACGCGCCGGAGAAATCCGGCGCTGTCTTTCGCGCTTGCTTTCTCTCTTCGCATTGCACAAACTTCCCGGGAATGGGGGCGTAATAACGACCTGCCATCAAGGGGACAAAATCCGGTATGTCGATCAAGGCCAGCATCTACCACCTGACCCATTATACCTATGACCGCCCGATCAGGCTTTCACCGCAGATCATCCGATTGAAACCGGCGGCCCATTCCAAGACCAAGGTCATCAGCCACTCGCTGAAAGTTTCGCCGGCCAACCACTTCGTCAATCTGCAGCAGGATCCCTACGGCAACTACCTCGCCCGCTATGTGTTCCCGGAACCGGTCACCGAACTGAAGATCGAAGTCGATCTCGTCGCCGACATGACCGTCTACAACCCCTTCGACTTCTTCATCGAAGAAGAATCCGAGCATTGGCCCTTCGCCTACCCTGAGGACCTGATCGACGACCTGAAGATCTACATGACGCCGGAGCCGATGGGGCCGGCGCTGTCCGCGTTCGTGGCGACCGTCGACCGCTCTCGACAGCGGACCATCGACATGGTTGTCGGCCTCAATGCCCGGCTCCAGCAGGAAGTCGGCTACGTCATCCGCATGGAACCCGGCGTCCAACTGCCTGAGGAGACGCTCACCTCTGCCAGGGGCTCGTGCCGCGATTCGAGCTGGCTGTTCGTGCAGATCCTGCGCAATCTGGGCTTTGCCGCCCGCTTCGTCTCCGGTTACCTCATCCAGTTGGCGCCCGATCTCAAGGCGCTCGACGGCCCATCCGGCACCGAACACGACTTTACCGATCTGCATGCCTGGGCCGAGGTCTACCTGCCAGGCGCCGGCTGGGTCGGCCTTGACCCGACCTCCGGCCTCCTGACCGGCGAAAGCCATATTCCGCTCGCCGCCACGCCGCATTACCGCAACGCCGCTCCGATCTCCGGCGGCTTCTTCGGCGATCCCGAAACCCGCACCGACTTCGCCTTCGACATGAAGGTCTCGCGCGTCGCCGAGCATCCGCGCATCACCAAGCCGTTTTCCGACGAAAGCTGGCAGGCGCTGAACGCGCTCGGCGATCATGTCGACCGGGTGCTGTCCGAAAACGATGTGCGCCTGACGATGGGTGGCGAGCCGACCTTCGTATCGATCGACGATTTCGAATCCGACGAATGGAACACGGAGGCCGTGGGACCGACCAAGCGCGAGAAGGCGGATATCCTCATCCGCCGGCTGCGCGAACGCTTCGCGCCCGGCGGGTTCCTGCACTACGGCCAGGGCAAATGGTATCCGGGCGAAAGCCTGCCGCGCTGGACCTTTTCGCTCTACTGGCGCAAGGACGGCGTGCCGATCTGGCGACAGGCCGATCTGATCGCCGAGGAGAACGGGCGGCATGATGTGACGGCAGAGGACGCCGAACGCCTGCTGCATGTCGTGGCAAGCGAGTTGAGCGTGCCGGCCGAGATGGTCGTGCCGGCCTTCGAAGATCCCGCCGACTGGTTGCTCAAGGAAGCAAACCTTCCCGACAACGTCGATCCCGCCAACTCCAAGCTGAAGGACCCCGAGGAGCGCAGCCGCATGGCCCGCGTGTTCGAGCGCGGCCTGACGGCACCGACCGGCTACGTGCTGCCGGTGCAGGCCTGGAATGCGCGCGCCACCGGCGTGCGATGGATGAGCGAGAAATGGCAGACGCGCCGCGGCCGCATCTTCCTCGTCCCAGGCGACAGCCCCGTCGGCTATCGCCTGCCGCTCGGCGCCCTGCCCTATGTCGCGCCGTCCGCCTATCCCTATATCCATCCGGTCGACCCGACCGTCCCGCGCAACGATCTGCCTGATTTCGCCGAAACCAGCGCCCGCCCGCAGCATTCGCGCTTCCAGGCATCGCAAGTGCCGGAAACCCCGCAGCCGCAGCCACGTGACGAAATCGCCGGGCTGGTGCGCACGGCCATCAGCGTCGAGCCGCGCGACGGCAGGCTCTGCGTCTTCATGCCGCCGACGACAAGCATCGAGGAATATCTCGACCTGATCGCGTCGACCGAACGCGCCGCGGCAGCGCTCGGCCTGCCGGTCCACATCGAGGGCTACGCGCCGCCGCACGACGAGCGCATCAATGTCATCCGCGTTGCGCCCGATCCAGGTGTCATCGAGGTCAACATCCATCCCGCGGCCAACTGGCGAGATTGCGTCGATATCACCACGGCGATCTATGAAGAGGCGCGCCAAAGCCGGCTCGGCGCCGACAAGTTCATGATCGACGGTCGCCACACCGGCACCGGCGGCGGCAATCACGTCGTCGTCGGTGGCGCCAATCCCAACGACAGCCCGTTCCTGCGCCGGCCGGACCTGTTGAAGAGCATCGTCCTCTATTGGCAGCGCCATCCGTCGCTCTCCTACCTGTTTTCCGGCCTCTTCATCGGGCCGACCAGCCAGGCCCCGCGGATCGACGAGGCCCGGCACGATCAGCTCTACGAACTGGAAATCGCGCTTGCGCAGGTGCCGCTGCCCGGCTCCGCAACGCCGCCGCCACTGCCCTGGCTGGTCGACCGGCTGTTCCGCAACTTGCTCGTCGACGTCACCGGCAACACCCATCGCGCCGAAATCTGCATCGACAAGCTGTTTTCGCCGGACGGACCGACCGGCCGCCTCGGCCTGGTCGAATTCCGCGGCTTCGAGATGCCGCCCAACGCCCGCATGTCGCTTGCCCAGCAACTGCTTGTGCGCGCGCTCATCGCCCGTTTCTGGAAACACCCGCTCGACGGCCGCTTCGTGCGCTGGGGCACCGCACTGCATGACCGCTTCATGCTGCCGCACCATGTCTGGCAGGATTTCCTCGAAGTGCTTGCCGATCTGCGCGCCCACGGGTTCGATCTGCGGCCGGAATGGTTCGAAGCCCAGCTCGAGTTCCGCTTCCCGTTCTGCGGAGAGGTTGAGTACGAGGGCGGCAAGCTGGAAATCCGTCAGGCGCTGGAGCCTTGGCATGTCATGGGCGAACAGGGAGCGATCGGCGGCACCGTTCGCTATGTCGATTCCTCCGTCGAGCGGCTGCAGGTCAAGCTCGACACCCCAAATCCCGAGCGTTACACGGTCACCTGCAACGGCCGGCCCCTCCCTCTTGCCAAGAGTGGCGCCAACGGCAGCGCCGTTGCCGGCGTTCGCTACAAGGCCTGGCAACCGGCCGCTGGCCTTCACCCGGTTTTGCCCGTGAACACTCCCCTTACATTCGATATCTATGATACATGGTCGAATCGGGCGATTGGCGGATGCGTCTACCATGTCGCCCATCCGGGCGGACGCAGTTACGAGACATTTCCGGTCAACGGCAACGAGGCAGAAGCGCGGCGACTGGCGCGGTTCGAGCCCTGGGGCCACACCCCGGGAGGCTACCTGCTTCATCCGGAAAGCCCGTCGATGGAATTTCCGATGACGCTTGATCTCAGGCGTCCGCCAGGAGCGTAAATGGCGAAGAAGCACACAGCAGCGGCAGACCGGCTGGGCATCAATGACGATCCGGTCTTCGGCTACCGTGCACTCCCCGGCATTGCCGACGAGATGCTCGACGCGCATGGCAATGTGCGCCCCGTCTGGCAGCGGCTGCTTTCGACGCTCGGCCGTCTCGACGAAACGGATCTGGCCAATCGCTTCGCGCGCGCCGACCGCTACCTGCGCGACGCCGGCGTCTTCTACCGGGTCTATGGCGGCAAGGACAGCTCGGAGAGAAGCTGGCCGCTGTCACATATTCCGGTCCTGATCGACGAGCACGAATGGGCGACGGTTTCGCAAGGCCTCATCCAGCGCGCAGAACTTCTCGAGAAGGTGGTCGCCGACGTCTACGGCGAAAATCGCCTCGTGCGCGAAGGCCTGCTGCCACCGGCACTGATCGCCTCCAACCCAGAATTTCTCCGGCCGCTCGTCGGCGTCAAGCCGGCCGATGGCCACTTCCTGCAGTTCATCTCCTTCGAGATCGGGCGTGGGCCTGACGGCAACTGGTGGGTCCTCTCCGATCGCACGGAGGCGCCGTCCGGTGCCGGCTTCGCGCTGGAAAACCGGGTCGCCACCACCCGCGCCTTCTCCAATCTCTACGCCGAAACGCATGTGCATCGCCTGGCCGGCTTCTTCGGCGCCTTCCGCGACACGCTGCAGGCGCGCAAGCTGCATCCGGACGACCGCATCGCCGTGCTCTCGCCCGGCATCGCCAACGAGACCTATTTCGAGCATGCCTATATCGCCCGCTATCTCGGCTTCATGCTGCTGGAAGGCGAAGACCTGACGGTCATCGGCGGCCGGGTGATGGTACGCACAGTTGCCGGCCTGAAACCGGTCGGCGTGCTGTGGCGGCGCCTAGACGCCGCCTTCGCCGATCCGCTGGAGTTGAACCAGTCCTCGCAGATCGGCACGCCCGGCATCGTCGAGGCTCTGAGAACCGGGTCCGTCGCAATCGTCAACGCCCTCGGTTCCGGTATCGTCGAGACGCGCGCCTTCCTCGCGTTCATGCCGGCCATCTGCCGGCATCTGCTTGGCGAGGAACAGAAGCTGCCGTCGATCGCCACCTGGTGGTGCGGCCAGACATCCGAGCGCGCGCAGGTCGCCGCCAATATCGAGCGCATGGTCATCGGCCCGGCCAATGCGACGCGCCCCTTCTTCGACGACAACGGCCAATCTGTGCTCGGGGCGTCGCTGGCCGAAAAGGACAAGGCATCGATCTCCGATTGGCTCGATGCCGAGGGCGGAAAACTTGTCGGCCAGGAGGCGGTCACGCTGTCGACCACGCCGGCCTGGGTACGCGGCCGCCTGACGCCGCGACCGATGAGCTTGCGGGTCTTCGCCGCCCGCACCCGCGACGGCTGGCAGATCATGCCCGGCGGCTTTGCCCGCATCGGCTCCGGCGACGATGTTGCCGCCATCGCCATGCAGGCGGGCGGCACGGCGGCTGATGTCTGGATTGTCAGCGACCGGCCGGTCGAACGCACCACCCTGCTCCCGGCCGAGGAAAGCTTCACCCGCAACATGCCGGGAAGCCTGCCGAGCCGGGCTGCCGACAACCTGTTCTGGCTCGGCCGTTACATCGAGCGGTCGGAAGGGGCATTGCGCATCCTGCGGGCCTGGCACGGCCGGTTTGCCGAGACCGCCGACCCGAGCCTGCCGCTGCTCCAGGACGTCACCGACTATCTGGCAGCCCTCGATATCGACACCCGCCAGGCGGTACCCGACAGCCTGCTCGCCAATATTTCAAGCGCGCTGTTCAGCGCCGGCAATATCCGCGATCGCTTCTCGCCGGACGGCTGGCTGGCGCTCAACGACCTGTCGCAGACGGCCCGCAAGTTTCATGCGACCGTGCAGTCGGGCGACGATGCCACCCGCGCCATGACCGTGCTTCTGCGCAAGCTCGCGGGTTTTGCCGGTCTCGTGCACGAGAACATGTACCGCTTCACCGGCTGGCGCTTTCTCTCGATCGGCCGCTATATAGAGCGTGGCCTGCACATGACGCGGTTGCTTGGCCATATGTCCGGCCCGGATGCGCCTGACGGCGCCTACGACATGCTGCTGGAGATCGGCGACAGCGTCATGACCCATCGCCGGCGCTACAACGTCAACACGGCAGCGCTGACCGTGACCGACCTGCTGGCGCTC
This sequence comes from Ensifer adhaerens, assembly GCF_001270265.1. Lineage (GTDB taxonomy): Bacteria > Pseudomonadota > Alphaproteobacteria > Rhizobiales > Rhizobiaceae > Ensifer > Ensifer adhaerens_B. The sequence continues at coordinate 55,704 of NZ_LGAP01000008.1, read as the reverse complement.
GATCCACTCAACCCGCGCTCGGTGCTCTACCAGCTGAACGAAATCAAGAACGAGGTGGAGCTTCTGCCCAACGCCTATGTCAACGGCCAGATGTCGCCCTTCTACCGCGAGACCATGCGCCTGCATTCCGGTCTTGCCGTCATGACGCCGGAGGCGATGAACCTCGGCGTCTACAACAGGCTGGAGCGGGATCTGGAACAGCTCTCCAATATTCTCGCCAACACCTATCTCGGCTGATCGGCAGGACGCACATGCTCTATGATGTCAGCCTCAAGATCACCTACGGCTACGAAGTGCCGGTCTCCGGCGGGCGCCATCTGGTGCGCGTCATGCCGGCGACGCTGCCCGGCCGGCAGCGGCTCGTCGCCGGCTCGCTCAGTTGTCACCCGATGCCGGCGGAACGCTCCGAAAGCGTCGATTTCTTCGCCAATCCCTTCACCGCGATCCTGTTTCGCTCCGCGCATGACGACCTTGTGATCCGCATGCAGGCGCGCGTGCAGGTGGAGCCGTTGCCGCTGACCGCCGACTTTTCGGCCGATCTGTCGCGCTTGCCGTCGGAGCTGGCCGCCTGCTGGTCCGTCGATCCGGAAGCACCGCATCATTTCGTCGGCCCGAGCCCGCTATTGGCAGAGGTGCAGGAGATCGCGGCTTACGCGCGAGCCTTGGTCACGCCCGGAATGACGATCCGCCAGATCGCCACGGCGATCTGCGCACGCATTCACGGGGACTTCGTCTACGACAGCGAGGCGACGACGGTGAACACCACACCGGGAGAGGCGTTCCAGCTCAAGCGCGGCGTCTGCCAGGATTTCACCCATGTGATGATCGTGGCGCTCAGAAGCCTCGGCATCCCCGCCGGGTATGTTAGTGGATTCTTAAGAACAATCCCCCCCGCCGGCAAGGAGCGCCTGGAAGGGGCCGACGCCATGCACGCCTGGGTTCGCATCTGGTGCGGCACTACCGCGGGTTGGCTTGAACTCGACCCGACCAACAATATCCCGGCCGGAACGGACCATATCGTCGTCGGTCACGGCCGCGACTACGGCGACGTCGCACCTGTCATCGGCGTGCTGAAGAGCTACGGCGGGCAGAAGACCGAACAGGCCGTCGACGTCATTCCGGTCACCTGACCCGATTTGAGACATGGCATTCCCGTTTTCAAACACCACAGCGTCGCCGGAACCCGCTGTAAGCACTGGTTTTCCTGCATTCCGCTAAAATTGAATCGATCACCTGCACGATATCGTAAGTCATCGCCGCTAATGTCGCCCTCAAGTTTGCAACGTGTTCCTTGGGGTGTGCAGAGATGGGAAAACGATCCACGATCAACCGGTCCTTCATGGCGATGCTGAAGGACCGTGGCGGCAATTTCGGCATGATGGCGGCCTTGGCAACGCCATTGATCCTTGCCGCCGGTGGCGTCGCCATCGACCTGGCGAACATGGTGACCATGAAGAACCAGATGCAGGATGCCGCCGACGCGGCGGCTCTTGCGGCAGCATCCGCGCTGGCCGCCAAGACGCCGGAGACGCCGGAGAAAGCCAAGGAGATCGCCTTGAACTTCCTGAAGGCCCAGTCGGCCGGCAGCGCTAGTGAAGGTTGGGGCGAATCCGGCGGCACCGGCGACGCGGCATTCAAGTCAGCATCGGCAGACCTGGCATCGGACGACGCGCCTCCTGCCGACGAAGCGACCGTCGACATCATCGAGGGCAGCAACGGCGCAACCGGAAAGACCTTCAAGGTCTCGATCGTCAACAAGCATACGATCGAGTTCAACGCGATGACGCGACTGCTCGGCCAGAAATGGACTCAGCTCGAAACCCGAGCCACCGCAGAAAGCGCAACCGAAACCAAGAACGCGCTATCGATGTATCTTGTGCTCGACCGTTCCGGTTCGATGGCCTGGAAGACCAACACGAAAAACACAGCCAAAAGCTCGTGCCCCAACTATACCGAATCAAACTGGGGCAAGTACCCTAATCTGGCAGCGACCAGCCCCTGCTACGTCACCAAGATCGATGCATTGAAGGCTGCCGTAAAGGATTTGCTTGCGCAGTTGAAGACCGCTGACCCGAAGGACCTCTATGTCCGCACGGCAGCCGTTTCCTATAACTCGGCGCAGGATACGGCCGGCAATCTCGATTGGGGCACGACGGGAACCGCGACCTATGTCAACGCGCTGGTTGCAACCGGCGGCACGGCATCTGGCAACGCCTTCAAGACGGCATACAACAAGGTTACTGCCGCGGCCGAGAATACCGCGCACAAGGCCAAGAACGGTCAGGTCCCGACAAAGTACATCGTGTTCATGACCGACGGCGACAACAACAACACGAGCGACGACACAACGACGCTGACGTGGTGCGATACGGCGCGCAAGAACAACGTTCAGGTCTATACCGTCGCCTTCATGGCACCCGATCGCGGCAAGGCATTGCTCAAGTCCTGCGCGACCACCACCGCCAACTACTTCCAGGCGGAAGAAGCTGCCGACCTGATCGCGGCCTTCAAGGCGATCGGCGAGAAGGCTTCGGCCATGGCAACCCGCCTGACAAAGTAACCCAAAAAGGCGCGCGCCAATATGCCGCCCGGTCCAGCCGGGCGGCATTTTTCGTTTTCGCGACCACCCAAGCCGCATCTCTGCGTCGGGCAATCCCTTCTATTCAGGCAATTCTAATCCTTTTAAAAAGAGCTGTTGCAAGCGCTTCGGATCGATGCATAAATTGCCCCATCCCCGGTCGGTTCCGGCCTGCGACCTCCCAACGCAAAAGGGTAAGACAGTTCTGATGATGAACAAGATTTCCGCCAACGAGCTGCCGCAGCCCGCACTTCGTTCTTCCGAACCCGACCAGCTTGCAGTCGAAATCCTCGAGCGCTTGAAGTACCGCATCGGCAAGGATCCGAAGGTCGCGAAGCCGCACGACTGGCTGACCGCCGCTATCCTCGTGGTGCGCGACCGCATCACTGACAAGTGGATGGATTCGACCCGCCAGACCTACGCGACCGGTGCCAAGCGCGTCTATTATCTCTCACTCGAATTCCTCATCGGCCGGCTGATGCGCGACGCCATGACCAATATCGGCCTGATGGAGGAGATGCGCGATGCGCTCGCCTCGCTCGGGGTCGATATCGACGTCATCGCTCTGCTTGAGCCCGACGCAGCACTCGGCAACGGCGGCCTCGGCCTTCTTGCTGCCTGTTTCATGGAATCGATGGCGACCGTCGATGTGCCCGCCTATGGCTACGGCATCCGCTACATGCACGGCCTGTTCCGCCAGCAGATGGCCGATGGCTGGCAGGTGGAACTGCCGGAGACCTGGCTTGCCCATGGCACCCCCTGGGAGTTCGAGCGGCGCGAAAGCTCCTATGAGATCGGTTTTGGCGGGGTCGTCGAAACCGCCAATGTCGACGAAGAGATCCAGCGCTTCGTCTGGAAGCCGGCCGAGCGCGTGATTGCCACCGCCTTCGATACGCCGGCCGTCGGCTGGCGCGCCAAGCGTGTCAATACGCTCCGGCTCTGGACGGCACAGCCGATCGACCCGATCCTGCTCGATGCCTTCAACGCCGGCGACCATATCGGCGCACTGCGCGAAAGCAACAAGGCGGAGAGCCTGACGCGCGTGCTCTATCCCGCCGACGCGACGCCGGCCGGCCAGGAGCTTCGTCTGCGCCAGGAATTTTTCTTCTCGTCCGCCTCGCTGCAGGACATCCTGCGCCGGCACCTGCAGCAATATCCTGATTTCACCTCGCTGCCCGATGCCGTCGCGATCCAGCTCAACGACACCCACCCCGCGGTCTCGGTCGCCGAGCTGGTGCGCCTGCTCACCGATCTGCACGGCCTCGATTTCGAGCAGGCCTGGGATATCACCCGCAGAACCATTTCCTACACCAACCATACGCTGCTGCCGGAAGCGCTCGAAAGCTGGCCCGTGCCGCTGTTCGAACGCCTGCTGCCGCGCCACATGCAGATCGTCTATGCGATCAACGCCAAGATCCTGATCGAGGCACGCAAGCAGAAGGGCGCTACCGACGAGGAAGTCCGCAGCATCTCACTGATCGACGAAAGCGGCGACCGCCGGGTGCGCATGGGCAATCTTGCTTTCGTCGGCTCTCACTCGATCAACGGCGTGTCGGCGCTGCACACCGAGCTGATGAAGGAAACGGTGTTTGCCGACCTGCACCGGCTCTACCCCGATCGCATCAACAACAAGACCAACGGCATCACCCCGCGCCGCTGGCTGATGCAGTGCAATCCCGGCCTGTTCAGCCTGATCCGGGAGGCGATCGGCGACGAATTCATGGACAACACCGAGGCGCTGCAGGCACTCGATGCTTTCGCCGACAAGCCGGATTTCCAGGAGCATTTTGCCGCGGTCAAGCGCGCCAACAAGGTGAAGCTGGCGCAGCTCGTTCAAAGCCGCCTCGGCATCAGGCTCGACCCGTCGGCAATGTTCGACATCCAGATCAAGCGCATCCACGAGTACAAGCGCCAGCTCCTGAACATCATCGAGGCGGTGGCGCTTTACGACCAGATCCGTTCGCACCCCGAACTCGACTGGGTGCCACGCGTCAAGCTGTTCGCGGGCAAGGCGGCGCCGAGCTACCACAACGCCAAGCTGATCATCAAACTGGCAAACGACGTCGCTCGCGTGGTCAACAACGACCCGGCCGTCCGCGGTCTCTTGAAGATCGTCTTCGTCCCCAACTACAACGTCTCGCTGGCCGAGATCATGGTCCCCGCTGCCGATCTGTCCGAGCAGATCTCGACGGCCGGCATGGAGGCCTCCGGCACCGGCAACATGAAGTTCGCGCTGAACGGCGCACTGACGATCGGCACGCTTGACGGCGCCAATGTCGAGATGCGCGACTGGGTCGGCGAGGAGAACATCAAGATCTTCGGCCTGACGGCCGAGGAAGTCACCAATGCCCGTGCCGAAGGCCACAATCCGCGCGCCATCATCGAGGGATCGCGCGAGCTGTCGCAGGCGTTGCAGGCGATCGCTTCGGGTGTGTTTTCGCCCGATGACCGCAACCGTTTCACCAGCCTCGTCGATGGTCTCTACAATCACGACTGGTTCATGGTGGCGGCCGACTTCGAAGCCTACGCCAAGGCGCAGCGCGAGATCGACCAACTGTGGACGACGCCGTCCGCCTGGTATTCGCAGGCCGTGCGCAACACCGCGCGCATGGGCTGGTTCTCGTCCGATCGCACCATCCGGCAATATGCCGGGGAAATTTGGAGAGCCGGATGACCCCTTCGGCCGGCAAGGACCCGGAACCCGCAGCCGCAGCCCTGCTGTCAACGCCGGCCATTGCGGCCATCCTCTCGGGTACGCACGACGATCCCTTTGCCGTTCTCGGCGTGCATCCAGCCGGGAAAGGTTACGTCGCCCGCTGCTTCGTGCCGGATGCCGTCAACGTGGTTGCGGAAACGCTGGCGGGCAAGGAACTCGGAGCCCTCGAGCGGCGCGACGACGCCGGTTTCTTCGAGGGGCCGGTCTCGCTGCGCAAGATGCAGCCGGTGCGCTATCGCGCCCGCAACGACGGCGGCGAGTGGGTCGTCGTCGATCCCTACAGTTTCGGGCCCGTGCTCGGGCCGATGGACGATTACTACATCCGCGAGGGCTCGCATCTCCGGCTGTTCGACAAGATGGGCGCCCATCCGGTCGACCACGAAGGCGCCCAAGGCTACCATTTCGCCGTCTGGGCTCCGAACGCGCGGCGCGTCTCCGTCGTCGGCCAGTTCAATGACTGGGACGGGCGTCGCCATGTCATGCGCCTTCGCACCGACACCGGCATCCGGGAGATCTTCCCCCCCGGGGGTGGGGGGGCCCTTGCCTACAAATACAAACCCCCCGACCGCCAGGGCACGCTGCTGCCGCTGAAGGCAGACCCGTTCGCCCGCCGCTCGGAGCTTCGGCCCAACACCGCCTCGGTGACGACGCCTGAGATCGCGCAGGTGTGGGAAGACGAGGCGCATCGCGCCCACTGGGCATCGGCCGACGCCCGCCGCCAGCCGATCTCGATCTACGAGGTGCATGCCGGGTCGTGGCAGCGCCGCGACAACGGCGACATGCTGTCCTGGGACGAGCTTGCCGACCGCCTGATCCCCTATTGCGTCGACATGGGCTTCACCCATATCGAATTCCTGCCGATCTCCGAATTCCCCTACGACCCCTCCTGGGGCTACCAGACGACGGGCCTCTATGCGCCGACGGCACGCTTCGGCGAACCGGAAGGGTTCGCGCGTTTCGTCAACGGCTGCCACAAGGTTGGCCTCGGCGTCATCCTCGACTGGGTCCCGGCGCATTTCCCGACCGACGAGCACGGATTGCGCTGGTTCGACGGCACGGCACTCTATGAACACGAGGATCCGCGCCAGGGATTCCATCCCGACTGGAACACGGCGATCTACAATTTCGGTCGCCAGGAAGTGCTGTCCTTCCTCGTCAACAACGCGCTCTATTGGGCGGAGAAGTTCCATGTCGACGGGTTGCGCGTCGACGCCGTCGCGTCGATGCTCTATCTCGACTATTCGCGCAAACACGGCGAATGGGTGCCGAACGAATACGGCGGCAACGAGAATCTGGAGGCGGTCCGCTTCCTTCAGACGATGAACACCGAAATCTACGGGGTCCACAAGGGCATCCTGACGATCGCCGAGGAATCGACGTCCTGGCCCAAGGTTTCCCACCCGGTCCATGCCGGCGGCCTTGGCTTCGGCTTCAAGTGGAACATGGGCTTCATGCACGACACGCTGCAGTACATGTCGCGCGAGCCCATCCACCGCCGCCACCACCACAATGACCTGACGTTCGGTCTGCTCTACGCCTTCAGCGAAAACTTCGTGCTGCCGCTGTCTCACGACGAGGTCGTGCACGGCAAGGGTTCGCTGATCGCCAAGATGACCGGCGACGACTGGCAGAAGTTCGCCAACCTGCGCGCCTACTACGGCTTCATGTGGGGCTATCCCGGCAAGAAGCTCTTGTTCATGGGACAGGAGTTTGCGCAGTGGCGCGAATGGTCGGAGGAGCGCGCCCTCGACTGGAACCTGCTGGAATATCACCTGCACGAGGGCATGCGGCGGCTGGTGCGCGATCTCAACGGCACCTATCGTTCGAAGCCGGCGCTGCATGCGCGCGACTGCGAGGGCGATGGCTTCGAATGGCTGCTCGCCGACGACCGGGACAATTCGGTCTTTGCCTGGCTGCGCAAGGCGCCGGGTGAAAAGCTCGTCGCCGTCATCACCAATTTCACGCCCGTCTATCGGGAAAACTACACGATCCCGCTTCCGGTTGCGGGTCGTTGGAAGGAAATCTTGAACACCGACGCGGAAATCTATGGAGGGAGCGGCAAGGGCAACGGCGGCGCCGTTCAGGCACAAAAGGATCAGACAGGAGCAATAACAGCCACCATCACCTTGCCGCCCTTGGCAACGTTGATGCTGGAGCAGGATTAGAGCATTTCCAGGAAAAGTGCGAAGCAGTTTTCCGTCAGGAAATGCGTAAAAACAAAGAGATAGAGCGTTTCTTCGACTCCGTTTAAATCGGAAACGCTAGCATGTTCCGGCCTGACGGGATGAACCGGGGGGCGGGAGCGCAAGAAGAAATTTCGAGGGCCGCAAGGCGTCGCAGAAAGTCGCCGTGACGATCCCGAAGGACAATGATTTTGGGGAGGACAAATGGTGGAAAAGCGTACGCAACCTCTGGCCCGTGATGCCATGGCCTATGTTCTCGCAGGCGGCCGCGGCAGCCGCCTGAAGGAATTGACCGACCGACGGGCAAAGCCGGCCGTCTATTTCGGCGGCAAGGCCCGCATCATCGACTTCGCACTCTCGAACGCCTTGAACTCCGGTATCCGCCGCATCGGCGTCGCCACGCAGTACAAGGCCCATTCGCTGATCCGCCACCTGCAGCGCGGCTGGAACTTCTTCCGCCCCGAACGAAACGAAAGCTTCGACATTCTGCCGGCAAGCCAGCGCGTCTCCGAAACGCAATGGTATGAAGGCACCGCCGACGCGGTCTACCAGAATATCGACATCATCGAGGATCACGGCGTCGAATATATGGTCATCCTGGCGGGCGACCACATCTACAAGATGGACTACGAATTGATGCTGCAGCAGCACGTCGATTCCGGCGCCGACGTCACCATCGGCTGCCTCGAAGTGCCACGCATGGAAGCAACCGGCTTCGGCGTCATGCATGTCGATGACAAGGACCGCATCATCGCCTTCGTCGAAAAACCGGCCGACCCGCCGGGCATTCCCGGCAATCCCGAGATGGCCCTTGCCTCGATGGGCATCTATGTCTTCCACACCAAATTCCTGATGGATCTGTTGCGGCGCGACGCGGCCGATCCGAAATCGAGCCGCGACTTCGGCAAGGACATCATCCCCTATATCGTCGAGAACGGTAAGGCGGTTGCCCATCGCTTCAACCGGTCCTGCGTGCGCTCGGATTTCGAACGCGAGGCCTATTGGCGCGACGTCGGCACGATCGATGCCTATTGGCAGGCGAATATCGATCTGACCCATGTGACGCCAGAGCTCGACATCTACGACAGCACTTGGCCGATCTGGACCTTCGCCGAGATCAAGCCGCCGGCCAAATTCGTGCATGACGACGAGAACCGTCGCGGCTCGGCCACCTCCTCGCTCGTATCGGGCGACTGCATCATCTCAGGCGCTGCGCTCAATCGCAGCCTGCTTTTCACCGGTGTCAGAGTAAATTCGTATTCCCGACTGGAAAATGCCGTCATCCTGCCCGATGTGAAGATCGGTCGCCACGCGCTGCTCAGCAATGTGGTGATCGACAGTCGCGTGGTCATTCCGGAGGGCCTCGTCGTCGGCGAAGACCCGGAGCTGGATGCGAAGCGCTTCCGCCGTTCGGAAAACGGCGTTTGCCTGATCACCCAAACGATGATCGACAAGCTGGGAATTTAGGTCCGCCCCTGATGAACATCCTCTCCGTTGCGTCAGAAGTGTATCCGCTGGTCAAGACCGGGGGGCTTGCCGACGTCGTCGGCGCCCTGCCGGCAGCACTGTCGCCGCACGGTATCCGTACCCGCACCTTGGTGCCCGGCTATCCCGCGGTGCTGCAGAAGCTGAAGAAGAAAAAGAAGGTCGGCAGCTTTGCCGACCTGTTCGGAAGCCCGGCCTCGGTTCTCGCAGCCGATGTCGACGGGCTCGATCTGCTGGTGCTCGATCTGCCTGTTCTCTACGAGCGCGACGGCGGCCCCTATGTCGACGCCACCGGCCGCGACTATGTCGACAACTTCCGCCGCTTCGCGGCCCTGTCTCTGGCCGCGGCCGAAATCGCCGCCGGCGATGTCGTGTCCGGCTGGAAGCCCGATATCGTTCATGTGCACGACTGGCAGACGGCGCTGACGCCGGTCTATATGCGTTTCGGCCGCGCCGCCTCGACGCCGACGGTGATGACGATCCACAACATCGCCTTCCAGGGGCAGTTCGGGCCGGAGGTCTTCGCCGAGCTGGCACTTCCGCCCGAAGCCTTCTCGATGCAGTTCGTCGAATATTACGGCGATGTCGGCTTCCTCAAAGGCGGCCTTCAGACGGCAAGCGCGATCACCACCGTCAGCCCGTCCTATGCGCAGGAGATCCTGACGCCGGAATTCGGCATGGGCCTCGAGGGCCTGCTCAAAAGCAGGCTTTCCGACCTCGTCGGCATCGTCAACGGCATCGACGCCGACGTCTGGAATCCGGCGAGCGACCCGCTGATCGCCCAGCATTTCAGCGCGACGACATTGAAGCAGCGCGCCGCCAACCGGCGCGCGCTCGAAGAGCGTTTCGGGCTGGAACAGGGCAATGGCCCGATCTTCTGCGTCATCAGCCGGCTGACCTGGCAGAAGGGCATGGATCTGCTTGCCGAAGTCACCGACGAGATCGTGGCGATGGGCGGCAAGCTCATCGTTCTCGGCTCCGGCGACACGGCGCTCGAAGGCGCGCTTCTCGCCGCCGCCTCGCGCCATCGCGGCCATGTCGGCATGGTCACCGGCTACAACGAACCGCTGTCGCACCTGATGCAGGCCGGATCGGACGCGATCCTCATTCCGTCGCGCTTCGAGCCCTGCGGGCTGACCCAGCTCTATGGCCTGCGCTACGGCTGCGTGCCAGTGGTCGCGCGCACCGGCGGCCTTGCCGACACCATCATCGACGCGAACGAAGCCGGGCTGTCTGCCAAGGTGGCGACCGGCTTCCAGTTCACGCCGGTCAACGCCGACGGGTTGCGTCTTGCGATCAGGCGCGTCTTCCGTGCATACAACGAACCGAAAGTCTGGGCGCGTCTGCAGACCCAGGGCATGAAATCGGACGTTTCCTGGGCCAGAAGTGCCGAGCGCTACGTCTCTCTATATTCCGGTCTTCTCGGGAAAGGCTAAGTCAGAATGATAAGAACAGTCACCACCACACCCTATGGCGACCAGAAGCCCGGCACGTCGGGCCTGCGCAAGAAGGTTCCGGTGTTCCAGCAGAAGAACTACGCCGAGAACTTCATCCAGTCGATCTTCGACGCGCTGGAAGGCTTTGCCGGCCAGACCCTGGTGATCGGCGGCGATGGCCGCTTCTACAACCGCGAAGTCATCCAGATCGCCATCAAGATGGCCGCCGCCAACGGCTTCGGCCGCGTGCTCGTCGGCCGCGGCGGCATTCTGTCGACGCCCGCCGCCTCCAACGTCATCCGCAAATACGAGGCCTTCGGCGGCATCGTGCTCTCGGCCAGCCACAATCCCGGTGGCCCGACCGAGGACTTCGGCATCAAGTACAATATCGGCAATGGCGGCCCGGCACCGGAGAAGGTCACCGACGCGATCTATGCCCGCAGCCAGGTGATCGACACCTACAAGATTTCCAATGTCGCCGACGTCAATCTCGATGCCGAAGGCTCGCAGCAGATCGACGGCATGACCGTTACGGTCATCGACCCGGTGTCAGATTATGCCGAACTGATGGAAAGCCTGTTCGACTTCGCCGCCATCCGCAAGCTGCTCTCGGGCGGCTTCCGCGTCGTCTTCGATGCGATGAGCGCCGTCACCGGGCCTTACGCCAAGGAGATCATCGAGAAGCGTCTGGGCGCGCCGAAGGGCTCGGTCATGAACTTCATCCCGCTGCCGGATTTCGGCGGCCATCATCCCGACCCGAACCTCGTGCACGCCCGCGCGCTCTACGAGACGATGATGGCGCCCGACGCGCCCGATTTCGGCGCCGCCTCCGACGGTGACGGCGACCGCAACCTCGTCATCGGCCGCGGCATCTTCATTACCCCGTCCGACAGCCTGGCGATGCTGGCGGCCAATGCGCATCTGGCGCCGGGCTACGCCAAGGGGCTTGCCGGCATCGCCCGTTCGATGCCAACAAGCGGTGCGGCCGACCGGGTCGCCGAGAAGCTCGGCATCGGCATTTATGAGACGCCGACCGGCTGGAAGTTTTTCGGCAATCTGCTCGATGAGGGTATGGCGACGATCTGCGGCGAGGAAAGTGCGGGCACCGGCTCCAACCACGTGCGCGAAAAGGACGGTCTCTGGGCAGTCCTGCTGTGGCTCAACATCCTTGCCGTGCGCAAGGAAAGCGCGCTCGACATCGCCCGCAAGCACTGGGCAACCTACGGCCGCAACTACTATTCGCGCCACGACTACGAAGAAGTGGATTCCGATGCCGCCAACGGCCTGGTGGCAGCACTTCGCGACCAGCTCGCGACCCTGCCCGGGAAATCTTTCGGCGCGCTCAAGGTCGCGACCGCCGACGACTTCTCCTACCACGATCCGGTCGACCATTCCGTCAGCAAGAACCAGGGTATCCGCATCCTGTTCGAAGGCGGATCGCGCGTCGTTTTCCGCCTGTCCGGCACCGGCACCTCGGGTGCGACGCTGCGCGTCTATATCGAGCGCTTCGAGCCGGATCAGGCCCGCCACGATATCGACACCCAGGAGGCGCTCGCCGACCTGATCACTGTTGCCGACGAGATCGCCGGCATCAAGACCCGCACCGGCCGCACCGAGCCGAGCGTGATCACCTGACGGAGCCGGAGCGCCTCATCGGGGGCGCTCGAAGACCTGACACTGCAAGAAAACCGAGGGGTGCCTGATTGATGCCGACCGCCGGACTGCCACCCCTCGGCGCCACGTTAACCCCGGAAGGCACGCGCTTTGCCGTCTGGTCGCGCAATGCCGCACGCATCGACCTCTGCCTGTTCGACCAGGCGGGCGCCAAGGCCTTGCGCCAGCTGCCGATGGTACGCGACGGCGACGTGCACAGCCTGGTGGTTGCCGATGCGCCGAAGGGAACCCGTTACGGTTTTCGCGCCGATGGCGTCTATTCGCCCGATCACGGCCTCTGGTTCGATCCGTCGAAACTGCTCGTCGATCCCTACGCCATCGAACTCGACCGGCCGTTCCGGCACGATCCGAGGTTGACCATCTTCGGCGAGGACACCGCCGATCTCGTGCCGAAGGCGATCGTCACCGACGTCAAGACGGCCAAGCCGAAGCCGCCGATCTTTAGAGCGGGCGGTCTCATCTACGAGATCGCGGTCAAACCTTTCACCATGCTGCATCAAGGTATTCCGGAGGCAAAACGCGGCACGGTCGCAGCGCTCGCCGAGCCTGTCGTCATCGATCATCTGCAGCGCCTTGGCGTTTCCGCCGTCGAACTGATGCCGATCGTCGCCTGGATCGACGAGCGTCACCTGCCGCCGCTCGGGCTCAACAATGGCTGGGGTTACAATCCGATCACCCCCATGGCACTTGATCCGCGGCTTGTGCCCGGCGGGATTAGCGAATTGCGCCAGACAGTCGAGGCGCTGCGCAAGGCGGGCATCGGCGTCATCCTCGATCTGGTCTTCAACCATTCCGGCGAAAGCGATCGGCTCGGCACGACGCTGTCGATGCGGGGACTCGACAACCTCGCCTATTACCGTCACGTCACCGAGAGGCCGGGCGACCTCATCAACGACACCGGCTGCGGCAACACGATCGCCTGCGACCATCCTGTCGTCCAGACGCTGATCTTCGACAGCCTGCGCCACTTCGTACAGGCGGCCGGCGTCGACGGTTTCCGCTTCGACCTTGCCTCGATCCTCGGCCGTGACATGGGCGGTTTCCATCGCGACGCGCCCCTGTTTGAGGCGATCCATGCCGATCCGGTCCTTGCCGATCGCGTGCTGATCGCCGAGCCCTGGGATGTCGGCCCCGGCGGCTACCAACTCGGCAATTTTCCCGCTCCATTTCTCGAATGGAACGACCGGGCACGCGACGACGTCAGGCTCTACTGGCGCGGCGACCGGCATGTGATCGGTGCGCTTGCGACCGCTCTTGCGGGCTCTTCCGATACGTTCTCCCGCTGGGGCGACGCCGGTACCCGAACGGTCAACTTCATCGCCGCCCATGACGGCTTTACCCTTGCCGACATCGTTGCCTATGCCGGCAAGCACAACGAAGCGAACGGCGAGGAAAACCGCGACGGCCACAACGAAAACCACTCGTGGAACAACGGCGCCGAGGGCGCGACGGCCGATCCCGAGATTACGGCCGCGCGCCGGCATGATGTCATGGCCTTGCTCGGCACGCTGTTTGCCTCCCGCGGCACGATCATGCTGACCGCCGGTGACGAGGGTGGGCGCACGCAACGCGGCAACAACAATGCCTATTGCCAGGATAATGACACCACCTGGATCGACTGGAGCGCGATGGACGAGGCGCTGGTCGCCCATGCGGCAGCGCTTTCAGCGCTGAGAAAGCGCTTCGGCGTCTTCGGCGAGACTGCCTTCTTCACCGGCAAGGGTGATGTCGAATGGCTGCGCCTCGATGGCCGCCCGATGGCGGTGGTGGATTGGGAACATCCGGCAACGGACAACCTGATGATGGTGCTTGCCACCCGAGACGGCAAGAAAAAGCGGCCGACGCGGCTTGCCGTCGTCGTCAATCGCAGCCACGCGCCGCACCCGATCCATCTGCCCGAAAGCCTCGACGGCCGCTGGCAGGATGCGCTTTTCGATAAGCCCCCGCCGACCTTCGTGCCTGCCCGCTCCGTTTCCTTCTTCGTCGAAAATTTCTGAACTATTCCGACCACTTGCTAGAACTCACCCGACCGTCCTATAGATTCGTCGGGGGGCCACTTTCAGGACAGCCATATGCTGAAGGATATTTCACTTTCCGAAATCAGGCCGCTGGTCGGCACCGAGATCGGCGTCTCCGACTGGATCTCGGTCACGCAGGAAACGATCGACAAGTTCGCCGAGGCAACCGGCGACTATCAGTATATCCATGTCGACCCGGTGCGCGCCGCCGCCGAAACGCCGTTCGGCGGCACGATCGCCCATGGCTTCCTGTCGCTGTCGCTGCTGTCGGCGATGAACTACAGCTGCCTGCCGAAGATCCGCGAACAGACGATGGGCATCAATTACGGGTTCGAGAAGGTGCGCTTCATCGCCCCGGTAAAGAGCGGCGCCCGCGTGCGCGGACACTTCACCATGGCAGATGCGCGCTTCCGCGGCAGCAGCATGCTGATGATCACCTATGATGTCACCGTCGAAATCGAGGGCGAGCGCAAGCCGGCGCTGACAGCCACCTGGCAGACGATCATCCAGTTCGATCCCAAGGACCGCCCTGCCGATGCCTGAGGGAGAGGCAAGCGAACAGGGCGTGCGCGGCGCATTTGGCGACCAGCCGAAATCCTGAACCGATCGAGCGCGGCCTGCTGGCAGAATGTGTGATCGCGTCGTTGAGATGCGGTGCCTGTTCGACACCGCCGCGGCTTGACCGCCGCATCTCGACGTTCAGGATCTGGTCAGAACGTGATCACGTGCCGGATGACCTTGCCCTGGTCCAGGAGGTCGAACGCCGCGTTGATCTCCTCAAGCGGACCGGTGCCCGACAACAGCCTGTCGACCGGCAGCTTGCCGCGTCGATAAAGCCCGATGAAGCGCGGAATGTCGCGGCTCGGCACGCAACTTCCCATGTAGCTGCCGCGAAGCGTGCGCTCCTCGGCGACCAGGCTGACCGCCGGAATGGCAAACTGGCTCGAAGGATGCGCAAGGCCGGCCGATGCGGTCGCCCCGCCGCGTCGAGTGACGCGATAGGCAAGCTCGAACGCCTTGACCGAACCGGCCGCCTCCAGCGCATGATCGACGCCGCCGCCGGTCGCCTCGCGGATCGCATCCCCCACGTCAGGATCGGTGGCGACAAAGGTGTCGGTCGCGCCAAGGGAACGTGCCAGTGCCAGCTTGTCCTCGGAGAGATCGATCGCGACCACCCGCTCCGCGCCCGACGCGACCGCTCCGAGCACGGCGGCAAGCCCGACGCCACCGAGACCGACGACGACAACCGACTGGCCCGCCTGAACACGGCAGGTATTGACGATCGCCCCGACGCCCGTCAGCACCGCACAACCGAAGAGCGCCGCCTCGACCAGCGGCAGATCACCTTCCACCTTGACGGCCGAATGGCGCGACACCACCGCATAGTCGGCAAAGCCGGAAACGCCGAGATGATGGTGAACCGGAACGGCGTCGCAGTGGATCCGGCGAGCGCCGGAGAGCAGCGTGCCCTTGCCATTGGCCTCCGCCCCCGGGATGCAGAGCGCCGGGCGCCCTTCCGCACACGGCAGGCAGTGGCCGCAGCTCGGCATGAAGCTCATCACCACCCGATCGCCGGGCTTGAGGTCGCGCACCGCGCTGCCGACCGCCTCGACCGTGCCTGCCGCCTCATGACCGAGCGCCATCGGCACAGGCCGTGGCCTGTCGCCGTTGATCACCGAAAGATCGGAATGGCAGAGACCGGCAGCGCCGATGCGCACCAGCAGTTCGTCGGGTCCCGGTGGGTCGAGGTCAACGATCTCGATCGAGAGTGGCCGCGACCTGGCATAGGGCCGCTCGACAGGCGCGTGCCTCAGCACTGCTGCACGTGTTTTCAAACTATCCTCCCGCTTGCGTCAGGGGACAGCTTAGCCGCCGGAGAACTCCGGCGGCAAGGTCACATCGTGGGCTTGGCCACAGGCATTGCGGATCCGCAAGCACGCGCGGGAAATCGTCGGCGTGAGAGCGTTTCCATCCTAAACGGTGTCGTGGAAACGCTCTATTTCTTTGTTTTACGCATTTCCTGACGGAAAACCGCTTCGCGCTTTTCCTGGAAAAGCTCAGTGGCCGGCGTCCGCCGCACCCTCGGACAGCATGCCGAAGACGTAAGGGGAAAACGACCGCCAGCATTCAACGCGGAACGTGTCCTCGGCGATGCGCAAGAGCACGATCTCCACCTTGCCGAGGATCGTGCGCGAGCAAGCGCCGATCGGGAAGATCGCCAGCGACAGATCCTGCGGGCAGCCGCTGTTGATGGCCACTTCTGCACCGGGCCCGCTGACGATGACGGCAACGTTGCGATGAGACACGTCGACGGCCGAGTGCAGCGTGCCGCTCGAGGCAGCCGCGGCCATCAGGTCACCCTCGCCCTCGTCGATCAGCAACCACTCGTCCGGCCCGAGCCAGAGCGCATGGCGCTTGCCGCTCAAAGCGGAGGTCTTCGGCCGCGTCGGCAAGGTGACGCCGAGGGCCGCCGAAAGACCGGGCAGCGCATCGGCACCAGCCCTCAGCGAAAGGCGCGAAGCGGCGGGTGCCGGCGTCAGGACCACCTCGGCGAAACCGCCGCGGGTCGTAAGAGCGGCGTTGCGGGTTGCAGTTGCCAGATCAGCCATGGAGGCGACCCCCTTCCTTGTCAAAGAACACCATGTCGCTCACCTCAACGGCGATCGTCCTGTCGGCCATCGGCACGTAGAGCGTCTGGCCAAGGCGTGCGCGTCCACCGGCAACGACAGCCAATGCGATCGAGCGACCGCAGTTTTCCGACCAGTAGGACGACGTCACATGGCCGAGCATCGTCATCGGCTTCGGCTGGTTCGGATCGGCGACGATCTGTGCGCCCTCCTCCAGCACCACCTTCGGATCCTTGGTCAGCAGCCCGACGAGCTGTTTGCGACCGTCCTTGACGAGGTCCGGGCGCTTGAGGCCGCGAATACCGACGAAATCGGCCTTCTTCTTCGAGACCGCCCAGGAGAGGCTGGCATCGTCAGGGGTCAGCGTCCCGTCGGTATCCTGGCCGACGATGATGTAACCCTTCTCGGCGCGCAGCACGTGCATGGTCTCGGTGCCGTAGGCGCAGGCGCCCATGGGTTCGGCCCGCTCCCAGATCGCTTCCCAGACCGCCTGGCCATAGTCGGCAGGTACGTTGACTTCGAAGCCGAGTTCGCCGGTGAACGACATGCGGAAGAGCCGGGTCGGCACGCCGCAGATCTTGCCTTCGGCAACGCTCATATGCGGGAAGGCCTCGTTGGAGAGGTCGATGCCCTCGACAAGCGGGGCAATGATCTCGCGCGCCTTCGGACCCTGCACGGCAATGACGGCCCATTGTTCCGTCGTCGACGTCAGCCACACCTTCAGATGCGGGAACTCGGTCTGCAGGTAGTCTTCCATGTGGTGCATGACGCGCGGCGCACCGCCGGTCGTGGTCGTCACGTGGAAGCGATCCTCGGCAAGCCTGCCGACCACGCCGTCGTCATAGACGAAGCCGTCGTCGCGCAGCATGATGCCGTAGCGGCAGCGGCCGGGCTTCAGCGTGTCCCAGGCGTTGGTGTACATCAGGTTGAGAAACTGAGCCGCATCCGGGCCGACCACCTCGATCTTGCCGAGCGTCGAGGCGTCGAACAGGCCGGCAACCTCGCGCACCGTCCTGCATTCGCGCCCGACCGCCTCATGCATGCCCTCGCCCACCTTCGGATAGAACCAGGCGCGTTTCCAGTTGCCGACATCCTCGAACTCGGCGCCATGCGCCTCTTCCCAGGCGTGGATCGGCGTCTTGCGGGCGGGATCGAACAGGCTTCCGCGCGAGTGGTTGACGATCGCGCCGAAGGTCACCGGCGTATAGGGCTGGCGGAAGGTCGTCAGACCCACCTGCGGGATGTCCTTGCCGAGCGTTTCGGCGGCAATGGCAAGACCGTGCATGTTCGACAGCTTGCCCTGGTCGGACGCCATGCCGTTGGTGGTGAAGCGCTTGATGTGCTCGATCGAGTGCATGCCTTCGCGCACCGCAAGCCGGATATCCTTGGCGCAGACATCGTGCTGGAAGTCGATGAAGGCCTTGACGGTGGTGTCCGGCCCCGCCCCTTCGGCAGCGCCGATCATGCCGCCGGTCCAGCTGAAGGCATTTTCGCCGTGGAGCGTCACCTGGGCGCCGCCCTCGGCGCCTGCAGCACGTGCGGTCAGTTCGCCGGCAGCCAGCGCCTCGTCGATCGTTGCCTGCAGGTCGTCGGTGCCGTTGCAGGCGCCGATCGACAGGCAATCCTGCAGATAGGTGCCGGGCAGGAAGCGCTGCGTCGCCGCGTCGAACTTCACCTTGCCGCGCGACTGCGAGAACAGATGCACCGACGGCGTCCAGCCGGCCGAAACCAGCAGGGCGTCGACAGCGATCTTGCGCGCCGAACCGCCGCCGTTGCGGGCAACGCTGATCGAGTTGACCCGCAACTTGCCGCCGGCATTGACGACGGAGTGTCCGGTCAGCACCTCGATACCGAGGCGGCGGGCTTCCGCCAGCACCGCTTCACCCGGATTGTCGCGGCAGTCGACGATGGCCGGAACGGCAACACCGGCGCGCTTGAGATCGAAGGCGGCCTCGTAGGCGGAATCGTGCGCGGTGTAGACGCCGACCTTGGAGCCGACGGCGACGCCGTAATGGTTGAGGTAGGTACGGCCGGCCGAGGCGAGCATGATGCCCGGACGGTCGTTGTTGGCAAACACCATGTGGCGCTCGATCGAACCGTTGGCGAGAATCACCTTCTTGGCGCGTACCTGCCAGAGCCGCTCGCGCGGCAGCGCCTTGTCGAGCGCGGGCAGATGGTCCGTCACTCTTTCGACGAGGCCGACGAAGTTGTGGTTGTAGTAGCCGAAGCCCGTTGTGCGGGTGAGCACCGTGACATTGTCCATCGCGGCAAGTGTCTTGGCCGCGGCCTGGGCCCAGTCCCAGCCATCCTTGCCGTCGATCGTCGTGCCGCTTTCGTAGCGCAGCGCACCGCCGACTTCGGGCTGCTCGTCGCAGACGATCACCTTGGCGCCGGCCTTGGCGGCTGCAAGCGCTGCGGAGAGGCCGGCAGCACCGGCACCGATCACCAGCACGTCGCAATGGGCATAGCGGCTGGCATAATGATCCGGGTCGGCTTCCGTCGGCGCAACACCGAGACCGGCCGCACGGCGGATGAAGGGTTCGTAGATCGCGTGCCAGGCCGCCTTCGGCCACATGAAGGTCTTATAGTAGAAGCCGGCGGCAAAGAACGGAGACAGCAGATCGTTGAAGCCACCGACGTCGAAGGCGAGCGACGGCCAGCGGTTCTGCGATTCCACCTTCATGCCGTCGAAGACTTCCTGCACCGTGGCGCGCACGTTCGGCTGGCGACGGGCCGCGTCACGCGAGACGTCGAGCAGCGCGTTCGGCTCTTCAGCGCCGGCGGAAAGAATGCCGCGCGGACGGTGATACTTGAACGAACGGCCGACCAGATGAATGCCATTGGCAAGCAAGGCCGAAGCGACGGTATCGCCTTCCAGTGCCGTCAGCGTGCGTCCGTCGAAGGTGAAGCGGGCGATACGCGCCGGCGTCAGACGGCCGGCACCCGCAATACGATTGGCTGCGCTCATCGTGCCGCTCCCTTGTCCTGCTCGCCGTTTAGAATGGCGGCAACGTCGGGCTTCGGTTCGCCCGCCTTGTAGGTGGTGTAGAACCGGTCGCTCACCGTGTCGCGCGCGGCGTTGAAGAACCGGCCGCAGCCATGGATATGGCGCCAGCGTTCGAAGAACAGGCCCTTGGGGTTCTGACGGAGGAAGAAAAACTCCTCGAACTCCTCGTCGCTGATCTCGGCAATGTTGGCGGGCCGGACGATATGGGCGTCACCGGCATTGCGGAATTCGAGCTCGGAGCGCTCTTCCTCGCAATAGGGGCAATAGATCAGAAGCATCTCGAAATCCTTGGCAATCAGTGCGCAACGGCGGCGGCAGCCGCCTCGTCGATCAATCGGCCGGTGCGGAAGCGGTCGAGCGTCAGCCCGGCGGCCAGCCGATGCGGTTCGCCCCTTGCGATCAGGTGCGCAAAGAGGTTGGCCGAGCCCGGCGTCGCCTTGAAGCCGCCCGTACCCCAGCCGGCGTTCAGAAACAGGCCTGGAACCGGCGTGATGCCCTGGATCGGCGAGCGATCCTGCGTGACGTCGACGATGCCGCCCCACTGCCGCATCATCTTGACGCGGCGGAACATCGGGAAGAGCTCGCAGATCGCATCCAGCGTATGGGTGATGATCTGCAGGCCGCCCGTCTGGGAGTAGGAATTGTATTGGTCAGTGCCGGCGCCGATGACGAACTCGCCCTTGTCGGACTGCGAGATATAGGCATGCACGGAGTTCGACATGACGACGCAGGGGAAGATCGGCTTCAGCGGCTCGGACACCAGCGCCTGCAGAGGTTGGCTCTGCAGCGGCACGCGCACATCGGCCATTTCCATCAGCACTGACGAATGCCCGGCAGCGGAAACGCCGATCTTCTTGGCGCCGATGAAGCCGCGATTGGTATCGACGCCGGTCACCCGGCCGTTCTCGTCACGGCGGATGCCGGTCACTTCGCAATTCTGGATGATGTGCACGCCGCGATCGGACGCGCCGCGGGCATAGCCCCAGGCAACCGCGTCATGTCGGGCCGTGCCGCCGCGCCGCTGCAGCGCCGCGCCATTGATCGGGTAGCGGGCGTTCTTGGCGATGTCGAGCGGCGGGCAATAGGCCTTGGCCTGCTCCGGCGTCAGCCATTCATTGTCGATGCCATAGAGACGGTTGGCATTGATATGGCGCTTGAACGACTGCTGGTCGTGGATGTTGTGCGAGAGCATCATGACGCCGCGCGGCGAATACATGACGTTGTAGTTGAGGTCCTGCGACAGGTTTTCCCAGAGCTTCAGCGAATGCTCGTAGATGTCCATGCTCTCTTCGTAGAGATAGTTGGACCGGATGATCGTGGTATTGCGGCCGGTGTTGCCGCCGCCGATCCAGCCCTTTTCGAGCACTGCGACATTGGTGATGCCATGTTCCTTGGCAAGATAGTAGGCAGCACCCAGCCCATGGCCGCCGCCGCCGATGATGATCACATCATAGTCCTTGCGGGGCTCGGGCGAGGCCCACTGCGGGCCCCATCCCTTGTGGCCGCGCAAAGCCTCGCGCGCCACGGCAAAAACTGAATATTTGCGCATCCGCCTGTTACTCCATGAACCCCGGTGATCATTCTCGTTGGCGTTAGAAATCGCAAATCCGGCGCCCGTGCAACGTTTCTTTTGCGACGCAAACGGGCGGACTTGCGCGGAGTTGCGACATCGCGACATCACGCCATCCGCGACGCGATGATACACATGCCGGGCCACCATTGCGGTTTTTTCCGCACAGCCTCATGTCCTTGCTGGACTTTCCGCTGACGATCTGGTATCCGCACCTTCAATCGTCGAGCTTTCGGCTCAGCGAACGTAGCTTTTTTTGCCTCCGACACCTGACGTGAGGCGACAACTCTAAACAACCAAAGGAACGGGATTCACGTGCAGGTACTTGTCCGCGATAACAATGTTGATCAGGCGCTCCGCGCTCTCAAGAAGAAGATGCAGCGCGAAGGCATTTTCCGCGAAATGAAGATGCGTGATTTCTACGAAAAGCCGTCCCAGAAGCGCGCCCGCGAAAAGGCTGAAGCCGTTCGCCGCGTCCGCAAGCTGGCGCGCAAGCGTGCACAGCGCGAAGGCCTCGTGGCCCGTTAATTTGTCGATTTTTCGACGCTTTTCGATCTAAGTCGTGGCGGGGGCGAAATATCGCCGCCGCCTTTCTTTTGGTATGGACATCTTTTCCGTCGTCGGGCTAGCGTGACAGTCGCAGCCGGCAACGGTGGCCGGTCGCGGCGTTTGACGCCGGACGGTTTGCCGCAGGCCCTGGTAGCCTCGGCTGTGGGGCCCCGCGAATTTCGCCGGCCTCCTTGAACGGGAAGCCGATGGCTTTCGGACCTAGTCGCATTGAGGGATCGACCTTTGACACTTGCTGCCATGACTGCGGACGTCGCCGGTTTCACCACCAAAGAGGCGCGCCGCCGCCACCAGCGCAAGCCGAAGCTTGCGGCCATGTTCCTCCTCGGATCGGCTCTGCTGCTCGCGGGATGCCAGACCGAGGGACCTGAATCGATGGCCAAGGTCGAGCGCGAACAGGGCTCGCAGGGAAATATCGCATCGCTGTCGAGCGTGATCGCCTCCAACCCGAGCGATCCCGAAGGTTACAACGTTCGCGGCTCCGCCTATGGCCGTGCCGGCGAATACCGCCGGGCCATTGCCGATTTCGACCAGGCGATCCAGCTCAACCCGCGCTTCTACCAGGCCTTTGCCAACCGCGCGCTCGTTCACCGCAACATGGGCAACACCCAGGCCGCACTTGCCGACTACAACATGGCGCTGCAGTTGAACGCCAACTATGACGTCGCCTATATCGGCCGCGGCAATCTCTATCGCCAGGCCGGCCAGCTCGATTCCGCCTTCAACGACTTCAACAAGGCGATCCAGCTCGACACCACCGACCCGCGCGCCTACCACAATCGCGGCCTGATCTACCAGGCGCGCAACCAGCACGGCCAGGCCATCGAAGACTTCTCGACAGCGATCTCGCTGTCGCCGAGTTCGCCGGAGCCCTACAACGGTCGCGGCATTTCCTACGTCGCCCAGGGCGATGACGACAATGCATTCTCCGACTTCAACACCGCCATCACGCTCGACGGCAAGGTTGCCGAATCCTGGGCCAACCAGGCGCTGGTCTATGAGCGCAAGGGCGATAAGGCCAAGGCCTCGAAGTCCTACTCACACGCGCTGCAGCTCGACCCGAAGTACGAGCCGGCACGCGCAGGCCTTGCCCGCGTGAAAGCCTCGTAAGAAGCAACGGCTCCTCTCTTGTTTCAACGCCCGCGACCACGTCGCGGGCGTTTTCGTTTGTCCGTCAGGCCATTGCAGCGCGTCCGGTATGACGCGCAAAGGACGCTGCAACGCTTTAAACCTGCTGCATAATTTTCTCCTTAAATCGATTCCGATTTAAGGAACTATGCAGTGGCTCGTCCGGAGACGAACGGGAACCTTCCCGGCCACCATCCGTTTGCCAAAGGAACCAAAAACGGAGACTGAGCCATGATCAAGAAAACCTTCATCGCGACGCTGGCTCTGGCAGCCCTTTACGCCGGGCCGTCCGCAGCCCAGAACTATGTCGCGCTCGGCCGCCTCGTCTGCGGCTCCGACGGTGGCACGGGCATGATCCTGACCTCGACGAAGAACCTGTTGTGCACCTTCAAGCCGGCCAACGGCTCGCCGGGCGCGACCTATGCCGGCACCATACGCAAGATCGGTATCGACATCGGCAAAACAGGCAAGAGCACCATGATCTGGGATGTTCTGGCCAAGACCGGAACCCCGATGACCGAATACGCGCTCGCCGGTGAATATTACGGC
Organism: Ensifer adhaerens; assembly: GCF_001270265.1. Taxonomy (GTDB): domain Bacteria; phylum Pseudomonadota; class Alphaproteobacteria; order Rhizobiales; family Rhizobiaceae; genus Ensifer; species Ensifer adhaerens_B. Next base: position 32,166 of record NZ_LGAP01000008.1, on the reverse strand, counting down.
ATCGGCGCCGATGCGAGCCTCGCCGTTGGCGGTGGCGCCAAGGTGATCGGCGGCGGCACCAACAAGGCCTTCATGCTGCAGCCGGTCAACGTGCAGGTTCAGGAGGGGCTGAACATCGCGATCGGCATCGACGAACTGACGCTCGCCCCTGCAAGCTGATGAGGTGAGGTGCCTGCCCAGCCGGCGGTTCTACGTCTCAAACGAAAACGCCCGCCATAAGGCGGGCGTCTTCTATTCCAACATTGGTCGCGGCCATCTCAGTGGTTTAGTGCCTTGACGATGTCTTCCGTTACCTTCTTGGCGTCGCCGAGCAGCATCATCGTGCCGTCCTTGTAGAACAGCGTGTTGTCGATGCCGGCATAGCCGGAGCCGAGCGAGCGCTTGACGAACAGGCAGGTCTTGGCCTTGTCGACATCGAGGATCGGCATGCCGTAGATCGGCGACGACGAGTCGTCGCGCGCGGCCGGGTTGGTCACGTCGTTGGCGCCGATGACATAGGCGACATCCGCCTGGGCGAACTCCGAGTTGATGTCTTCGAGTTCGAACACCTCGTCGTAAGGAACGTTCGCTTCAGCGAGCAGCACGTTCATGTGACCAGGCATACGGCCGGCAACCGGATGGATCGCATACTTCACGTCGACGCCTGCCGCCTTCAGCTGGTCGCCGAGTTCGCGCAGTGAATGCTGTGCCTGGGCAACGGCCATGCCGTAGCCCGGAACGATGATCACCTTGGAGGCATTCGACATCAGGAATGCCGCGTCGTCGGCTGCCCCCTGCTTGACGGTGCGCTGGACGCCGTCGTCAACGGCGGCTGCCGCCGCCTCGCCGCCGAAGCCGCCGAGGATGACCGAGATGAACGACCGGTTCATGCCCTTGCACATGATGTAGGACAGGATCGCACCGGACGAGCCGACGAGCGCCCCGGTAACGATCAGCGCGAGGTTGCCGAGCGTAAAACCAATACCGGCCGCGGCCCAACCCGAATAGGAGTTGAGCATCGAGACGACCACCGGCATGTCGGCGCCGCCGATCGGGATGATGATCAATACGCCGAGTGCCAGCGACAGGGCGACGATCAGCCAGAACACGGTGGTGCTCTGGGTGAAGACCAGCATGAACACCAGGACGACGAGCGCTATCGCCAGGCCTGCGTTAACGAAGTGACGGCCGGTCAGCATGATCGGCTTGCCGGACATGCGTCCGTCGAGCTTGAGGAAGGCGATGATCGAACCGGTGAAGGTGATGGCGCCGATGGCAACGCCGAGCGACATTTCGACCAGCGCCTGAGCGTGGATGTCGCCGACGGCGCCGATGCCGAAGCTCTCGGGCGCATACATCGCTGCCGCCGCGACCATGACCGCCGCCAGACCGACGAGCGAATGGAAGGCGGCGACAAGCTGCGGCATCGAGGTCATGGCGATGCGCCGCGCGATCACCGCGCCGGCACCGCCGCCGATGGCAAGCCCGAGCACGATCAGCAGAAAACCGCCGAAGGTGGGCTTTGCCAGAAGCAGCGTCGTGACGATGGCGATGCCCATGCCGACCATGCCGTAGGTGTTGCCCTTGCGGCTGGTGGCCGGATGCGACAAGCCGCGGAGCGCCGTAATGAAGAGCACGCCCGAGACGAGATAGAGGAAGGCTGCGAAGTTAGCGTTCATCGGCCGGCCTCACTTGTCTTTTTTCTTGTACATGGCGAGCATGCGCTGGGTGACCAGGAAGCCGCCAAAGATGTTGACCGAGGCGAGCACGAGCGCGATGAAACCGAAACTGGTCGCAAGCCCCGAAGCCGAGATGCCGACGGCCAGCAGTGCACCGACGACGATGACCGAGGAGATCGCGTTGGTGACCGCCATCAACGGCGTGTGCAGGGCCGGCGTCACCGACCAGACGACGTAGTAGCCGACGAAGATCGCCAGAACGAAGATCGCCAGACGGAAGACGAACGGGTCGATCGCGCCGCCGGTGGCGCCATGCGCCAGCGCGCCGGCCGCTTCCGCGGTCTCGGGCAAGTTGAGCGCTGCCTGCTGGACAGCCGCAACCGCCTTGTCGAGCGCATCGAGCGCTTTTTCCAATGCTTCGTTCGCCATCAAAGATCCCCCTTCTTCTTCGGCTCGAAATTCGGGTTGACGATGGCGCCGCCATGGGTGAGCGCCGTCGCCTTGACGAGCTCGTCCTCCATGTTGAGCGCCAGCGCCTTGGTTTCCTTCGAGACCATGGTCTCGAGGAAGGTGACGAGGTTCTTGGCGTAGAGGCCGGATGCCGATGCGGCGATCCGGCCGGGCACGTTGAGATGGCCGATCACCTTGACGCCCTCGACATCGGCGACCTTGCCGGCCTCGGCGCCCTCGACGTTGCCGCCGCGCTCGACAGCGAGATCGACCGCGATCGAACCTGGCTTCATTGCCTTCAACATCTCGCGCGTGACGAGGCGCGGCGCCGGACGGCCCGGGATCAGCGCTGTGGTGATGACGATGTCCTGCTTGGCGATGTGTTCGGCGACGAGTGCCGCCTGTTTCGCCTGATACTCCTTGGACATTTCCTTGGCATAGCCACCGGCGGTCTCGGCCGCCTTGAACTCCTCGTCCTCTACGGCGATGAACTTGGCGCCGAGCGAGGCAACCTGTTCCTTGGCGGCCGGGCGAACGTCTGTCGCCGAAACCATCGCCCCGAGACGACGTGCAGTCGCGATCGCCTGCAGGCCGGCAACGCCGGCACCCATGACGAAGATTTTAGCGGCAGGAACCGTGCCCGCGGCCGTCATCATCATCGGCAGCGCCCGGTCATATTCGCAGGCCGCGTCGATGACCGCCTGATAGCCGGCAAGGTTTGCCTGGCTCGACAGCACGTCCATCGACTGGGCGCGGGTGATGCGCGGCATCAGCTCCATCGCAAAGGCACTGAGGCCGGCCTTGGCCATTTCGGCGACCGCATCCTCGTTGCCGTAGGGGTCCATGATGGCGATCACGATGGCGCCGGATTTGTAGCCAGCGATTTCGGCGCTGTTCGGCCGGCGGACCCTAAGGACGACATCGGCCGACTTCGCATCGGCGATCGCGCCGATCCTGGCACCGGCCTTCTCGTATTCCGCATCCGGGATGCGTGACCGAGACCCGGCGCCGGTCTCGACGACGACGTCGAAGCCGAGCCCTTTGAGTTTCTTCACACTATCCGGTGATGCCGCAACGCGACCCTCATTCGGATCCGTTTCCTTGGCGATAAAGACAATTTCGCTCACAAGTCCCCTCCCTGGCCGCAATCAAGCCAAGGCTGGAATGCGGGCATCCTGTCCGACTGCAAAGCGGCCGCTCCTTCGAGCCGGCGCGCTCCCATGTGCAAAGCACACATTCCCCTGGAGACAGGCTCGGCCTGTCCTCCACTCCCCCTCACGCGGTGAGGATAAAGCGCCGTGCGTTCTCATGAACGCATCGCAGGCGCTGCGAGCTGTTGAAGCCCAAGCATGATCGTCGACGCTCCCTGTCGGCACCATGCGGCTTCGGTCCGGACTTGCATCCGGCGCTCAAGGACAGACCTCCACCCGGCCCGTCCTCGACAAGACGTGTCAGTGAGGCCGATTAGCGAAGAAAGAAGAAACCGGCAACGTTGAGAAGGATAAACAGCACGAGCGAGCTGAAGAAGCCCATCGTGGTGAAGAAGGCGGCGGCCATGGCGATCAGCAGGGCCACGCAGAACAGCGTGCCGTACTTCGTTGCACTGATGAAGAAATCGTAGGTCTTCTCGTGTTCCGCATAATCCATCGGAGCGCCCATCTCGACCGGTCCAGAATGATGCTCAGCCATCGTCCAATTCTCCCAGAATGCTGCGGCGCGACCTCTGGTCTTCGCCACCCTTCAACCTTGATCCACGATACGGCTTTGCCGGAAAACCGCACACAAGCCCTTTAGCTGCCCATACACAATGCCGGGCCCGGGCGCAACGAAAACCCGCCGCCGCGCCCGGTCGCCTGGGGCGATATGCCGCGTGCGTCTCTAAAGCGCGTCACGATCTTTCAGAATCGCTCAGTGCGCTTTAGACTCTTTTTCGCATGTCGCTATCGCAAAACCGATGCACACTTTTGCGCGACATGCGCTAGCGGAACACGGATGTGCGATAAGAACGGCCGGAACCGTTCTGTGCGATGCGCGCCGTCGGCAGAATCGTGAGTGGCGCGAACGGCACTTCCTGGCGATCCGCGAACATCAGGCGACGCTCGAACGGTTCGGAATCGAAGATCGGATAGCGGTCGAGAATCGAAGGCCGCTGCCCCCTCACCTGCGCAACCAGCAGCGCACCGTCGGCATTGTAGACGCCGAGGTTCTCGCGCTTGGCGACAACGGTCTCGGAAGCAAAGATGCGCTTGTAGAACGCCGCGTGCCGCGGTCGGCAGGCGGTCAGGCACCGGTCGGCGGTGAAATACTCGCACGCCATCGCCACCGGGCGCAGCGTCAGGTAGGGAAGTGCCCGCATCTCGTCGCCAGTGACATCCGGATCGACCGCCAGCCGGCCGGGATCGACCAGCACCATGCCCGCGTCGAGAAAAACATCGATCTCGGGCGCGAAGATCAGCCCTGACGTGCTGGCCCTGTGCTCCGGCGTGACATGATGAACGCGAACCGTGCTGACCAGGTTCTCGTCGAGATAGATGCCGAAGACATAGGCGTGGCTGTCGAGATCGAGATCGTCGATCAGGGTCGAGCCGGTCAACTCCATCAGGTTGACGGCCTTGTAGGCCTTGTAGCGAAGCCGGGCGATGTCCTCCATATCCTCGCCCGTCTCGACCCGCCGATATTCGACGCGGTCGAGAAGAAGCATCAGCTTCTCAGAAAAACTCCCAGGCTCCGCCCGGTGAAGACCTTCACCCATTTCTTGACCCTCATAGTTAACAAATCGTTAACCTATTGACGGCCGGTCCCGCAGCAACAACAAAATGGCACAACCTTCCTTTAACTTATTGTTAACCTTAATATTTCGTTAAATTTTGTGGTTAACAATCGGTTAAGATCGCAAAAGCGCCATCTTGGAAAGGCGGCGTACAAGGGGGGATGGAGGACGCAGATAGAGGAGGAAACGAGGGGCTGCGTGCCGGGTTGTCAGGCTATACGCTTGCTCGTCGGCTTGGTGACCGGTTTCTGGACACCATTCTTGCAGAATGCCTCGATGGCGGACGCCGGCATGGGGGCCGCGAACACAAAACCCTGTATCAGATCGGCGCAGTGGTAGTCGTTGATCAGCTGCAACTGGTCCGCCGTTTCCACACCCTCGACGACGATCTTCAGGCCCAGGGCACGACCGAGGTTGGCCGTGCCGCGCAGCAGCTTGAAGCGTCGCGAATCCTCGCGAATGTTGCGCACGAACGACCGATCGATCTTGATGATGTTGACCGGCAATGCGTCGAGGTAGCTGAGGCTGGAATAGCCCGTACCGAAATCATCTATGGCGATGGTGATGCCGCTGTCGCGCAGCTCGGCAAGAATCGCCTGCACCTTGACCGGCTCATCCATCAGGCAGCTTTCCGTGACCTCGAGATGCAAACGAGAAGCATCAAGCCCGGTCGCCTGCAGTATGTCGGCGACCACGGTGACGATATCGTTGCTGCGCAGGTCGAGCACCGACAGATTGACCGAAACGGAGACCTCGCCGGGCCAGCCCATGCAATCCTTGCACGCCTGCTCCAATACGAAGCGGGTGATCTCGGTGACGAGACCCAACTCCTCGGCAAGCTGGATGAAGACGTTCGGCGGCACCGGCCCGCGCTCGGGATGCGTCCAGCGCGCCAAAGCTTCGCAGCATTCAAGACGCGCGCCATTCGGTGTGAACATCGGCTGGTAGGAAAGCGTCAGCGCGCCAGCGTTGATCGCATCGCGCAGATCGCTCTTCAGCTTCTGGCGGTCGAGATAGCGCGCGTCCATCTCGTCTTCGAACACAGTGCAGCCGCCCTTGTTGCGCGCCTTGGCCTCCGACAGCGCAAGATCGGCCTTGATCTGCAGCTCTTCCAGCCGGAAGGCACTGCTCGGCACAATCACCACGCCGGCGCTCATGGTCATGTTGAAGGTGAAGCCGCTCGCCACATAGGCGCCGCGCAATCCGGCGTGGACTGCGCGCATCTGCTCTTCGAGATCGGGCAGGTGCAATCTGTTGGGAAAGAAGACAACGAACTCGTCGCCCATCAGGCGGGCGGCGATCGCCGTATTGCCGACCAATGTCTTCAGCCGCCCGGCAATCGCCTGCAGCAGCCGATCGCCGACGATGTGGCCGCGCATGTCGTTGACATGCTTGAACTCGGCGACGTCGACCACCATCAGGCCGACCTCGACGTCTTGCCTGCCCTCGAGCGCCACGGCGCTGTGAGCAAGTTCAGCGAAATAGTCGCGGCTCGGCAAGCCGGTCAGCGTGTCGAAGCGCACCATTTGAAGGATCTGCCTGTCGGCCTGGACGCGCGCGGTCACGTCCTCGAAAATCAGCACGACTTCGCCGTTTTCGCGCCGACCGGCGGAAAACTCGAGAAACAGATCATCGGTCACCGGGACCAGAACCTGGGTCTTCTTGCCCTTGATCAGCAGGTCGAGCTGCCGGGAGATCGCGCGCGTCTCTTCGACGCTGAGCGACATGCGCCGGACGCCGCGACGCACGACGTCGTCCAGCAGCCGATCCCTGAGGTCGGCCTTGTCGCCGAGCATCAGCAACTCGCAGGCGCGTTCGTTGGCAACGACGATGCGATTGTCGCGGTCGAGCATCAAGAGCCCGTGCGTCATGTTGTTGAGCGCCGCGTCGAATTGGCCGGCAATCGTCGCGATTTCTCGGGCGGCCAGCACGTTCTCATAGAGAAAGGCGCGCACATTGTTGGCCATCATCCAGGTCGAGAAGATGAAAGGCAGGATCAGAACCGCCAGGATGAGCATGAATCCATCCTGCAGTGTGATCAGCCCGATCACGATCGGCAGGCAGGCGGACGAAGACAGAAGCAGCACCGCCCGTTCGGAGCCGTAGTTTCGCCCGACCAGCGAAATCATCGACGCGAGCGTGACGGAGATGCAGGCGAGCTCCGAGAATGAATCCTGGCTGACCGCAATCGCGTAACCGCAGGCAATGCCACAGGTGAGCGTCACGCCGACACCGCCGACAATGTAGCGGTTCTCCCATTTTCTGACCATGGCCCGATCGGCGTTGGAGAAATCCTGACGATCGAAGCGCGCCATGTCGAGATTGCGCAGCACCCAGAGCACGACGATGGCTGCGGTGCAGATGAGATAGAGCGGGTCGAAGGTCTTGAAGTAGACGAGCACGAAAGTCACGGCATGCGAAAGCATGCCGATCAGCAGAGTCCTGCGATGTTCGTAGAGCGAACTCACCGACGACAGATAGACATCCGTCGGGAGAGCGCCCCGTTCATTGCGCGTCATGAACCCATAGCTCCGGTTTTCCGGATTTTTAGAGGCGATGGTTTAACGAAAGATTTCGTGAAAACACCGCTTCGAAGCCTTGTATTGCAACATTTAAACGGTGCCCCGTGGGAGTTTTCCCGAAACTCAACCTAGTATTGCGAAACCAACGAACGGCAGATATTTTCTACAACCATGCATAGACAAAACCACGTATTACTTTCTGACATTGTATTTAAGGCAATTCTGCTTGGCAAACATCATATCCACCGATTCACTCGGGATGTGGTTACCCAAAGCTGAAGAAAAATCATCAAATCCTGCCGCGCGTTTTCGAGCCTCGAGCCGGCCGACGCCACCTTCACCTCAATGAGCTTCGCAGTTGACTTTCAGCCACAACTGGCGGCAAGGCTTTGCAAAGCGAGATACGGAGCCTGATGATGTCGAAACCTGTCGTTGCCATCCCCTGCGATTTCCGCGAATTCGACGGCAATGTCTGGCATGTCGTTGCCAACCAGTATGTCCGTGCCGCCGTCGAAGGCGCCGGCGTCATGCCCTTCCTCATTCCGGCGCTCGAGACCGGCAACGATATCGATGAGATCCTCGATCGTGTCGATGGCGTGCTGGCAAGCGGCGCCCGCTCCAACGTTCATCCCTCGCTCTACGGCCGCGAGGCCAAGGAGACGGACGGCCCCTTCGATCCGGGCCGCGATGCGACCAGCCTGCCGCTGATCCGGCGCGCGCTCGAGCGCGGCGTTCCGCTGTTTGCCATCTGCCGCGGCATCCAGGAGCTCAACGTGGCCCTCGGTGGCACACTCGCAACCGAAATCCAGGAGCAGCCGGGCGTCTGGGATCACCGCAAGCCCGACGTTTCCGAGCTGGATGTCGCCTATGGCATCCGCCAGGACGTGATCGTTAGGGAAGGCAGCTGTCTCGCGCCGGTGCTCGGTGCCGGCCGCGTGCGCGTCAATTCCCTGCATCGGCAGGCAATCGGCGCCGCGGCCCCGCGCCTGGCCGTCGAAGCGGTGGCCGACGACGGCACCATCGAAGCGGTTTCGGTGATCGGCTCCAAGGCCTTCGCCGTCGGCGTGCAATGGCATCCGGAATATTGGGTACGGACTGACGCCCCATCGGCGAGCCTGTTTAGGGCGTTCGGCGATGCCGTCCGTGCCTACGCAGCGCGGCGCATGGCCGCCTAAAGCATTTCCAGGAAAAGTGCCAAGCGGTTTTCCGTCAGGAAATGCTTAAAAACAAAGAGATAGAGCATTTCTGCGTCTCCGTCTAAACGGGAAACGCGCTAGCCGACCCGTCGCGTGAGCGGCGTTTCCGGCACCGGCGTCAGCGCCTTGCCGGCCGAGAACCAGGCCCTGAGGTTGTCGACCACCAGATCCGCCATGGCGTTGCGGGTGACGACCGAAGCCGACGCCACATGCGGCAATAGCGAAACATTAGGCAGCGCCAACAGCGCATCAGGCACATACGGTTCGTTGTCGAAAACGTCGAGCCCCGCCCCCGCAATCACGCCGGTCTGAAGCGCCGCGACCAGCGCTGCCTCATCGACAGTCGAACCGCGGCCGACATTGATCAGAACGCCGTTGCTTCCGAGTGCCGAAAGCACCTGGGCGTTCACCGTCTTTCGTGTCGCTTCCGTTCCCGGAACGATGACAACAAGCGTATCGACGGCGGCGGCAAGCCTTTCGAGCGTCGGATAGTAGGCATAGGTCAGGCCATCGCGTGGGCTGCGGGTGTGATAGGCGACCGAAACACCGAAGGCTTCGAGCCGCTTGGCAATGGCAAGCCCGATGCGTCCGAGACCATAAAGCCCGACCGTGCGGCCACGCAGCGACAAGGGCGACAGCGCAAAGGCGCCGTCCCGTGCCCAGCGGCCCTGGCGCAGCCATTGCTCTGCCTGCGGCAGCTGCCGCAGCGTATTGATGAGCAGACCGATGGCGGTGTCGGCGACCTCTTCTGTCAGAACGTCGGGGGTATTGGTGACGACAATGCCCTTGGAGGCGGCATGTTTCACATCGACCCCGTCATAGCCGACGCCGAAATTGGCAATGATCTCGAGACCGGGCAGCGCATCCATCAGGCCGGCGGGAACGCGACCGGAGACGGCAATGCCCTTGACGTCGATCATGTCAGCGGTGACCAGGTCAGGGTCCGCACGTTCCAGCCGCACGATTTCAAACGTGTCGGGCAGCCGCTGCAGCACCCGTTCGTTGATTTTTCCGGGCACGAGGATGCGGGGAAGGGTCGCGGACATGGGTACTCCTGATATTAAAGCGCGTCGCGATCTATGGGATTCGCTTACCGCAGTTTAAGTTCTTGTTTTGCGCATGCCGCGCAAAACCGCTGCACACTTTTGCGCGACACGCGTTTGGATTTCTTCAGGCGGTGACGCGCAGCGGGCCGGTCGACTGGCGGATGCGCATTTCCGGCTTGATCAGGTGGATGCCGTCTGGCTCATGGCTGCCGGAAAGCTTGTCGAGAAGCGCGCGCGCCGCACTGCGGCCGACATCGGCCTGGCCGTTCCAGACGGTGGTCAATGCCGGCGTCGCGATCGACGCCTCTTCCAGGTCGTCATAGCCGGTGACGGAGATATCGACGCCGGGAACGAGCCCCGCGCGCGCGATGCCGTTCATCATGCCGATCGCCACCAGATCGTTCCAGCAGACGACCGCGGTCGGCTTCTGCGGCAGCGACAGCAGATGCACCGCCGCCTCGAAGCCGCCTTGCTTGGAGCGCGGACCGGGAATGCGCAGCTCGGGATCGACCTCGATGTTGGCCTTGCGCAGCGCGTTGACATAACCCTGGTAGCGGTCACGACCGGTCGAGGTCTGGTCGGTGCCGCCGACCATGGCGATACAGCGGTGGCCAAGGCCGATCAGGTGGTTGGTCGCCAGCGAAATGCCATAGGCGTCATCGCCACGGAAGATCGGCACGTCCAGCCCCTCGATCGATCGGGCGATCAGGATCGCCGGCATGCCGTTGTCCTCGGCAAGCTGGATATCCTCCGGCGGTGTGCCGATGGCCGGCGACATGATGACGCCGTCGCCGCCGAGCTGCAGCAGCGTCTCGATGAAGTCACGCTGCTTGTCGACCGAGTCGTAATGGTTGGAGAGGATGAAGGTCTGCTTGTCGCGATCGAGCTCCGCTTCGATCGCCTTCAGAATTTCCCCGTAGAACGGGTTCATGATGTCGTGCACGACCACGCCGATGATGCCGGAGCGCGACGTCCTGAGGCTGGCGGCGCGGCGGTTATAGATATAGCCGAGCGCGCGGGCCTGTTCCTTGATCTTGTCGCGTGTGAGGGTCGCCACTAGCGGGCTGTCCCGCAATGCCAGGGATACCGTTGCCGTCGAAAGACCGAGTGTTTCCGCGATCGTCGAAAGCTTGACCTTTTGCGCCACGATGCCCCCTGTTTAAGCCTAGTTGCCTACCCTCGAATTTAAATCCTATTTAAACTGTTTAAATCGCCGCCGCAATATGCCGCGAAACAAGGCTCAGTCGGCGGCCCGCGCCGCCTGCAGATTGCTGTCGACAGCCCGCAAAAGCTTCATCAGCGTGCGCACCTGCTTGTCGGTCAGTCCGCGCGTCGCCAGATTTTCCGAATGCTGTCCGGCCTCGGCGATCGTCTGCAGCCGGTTGCGCCCGGGCTCGGTGAGATAGACCTTGGTCAGCCGCGCATCGTCATCGTCGGGTCGGCGTTCGAGGAACCCCTGCGCTTCCATGCGGCCGATGGTGCGCGTCATCGTCGGCGCCTTGACGCCGAGCTTGGCGGCAAGCCCGCCCGCCGTCAGCCCGTCCGTTTCGGCAAGTGCCAGCATCACGCCGTCCTGGCCGGCATAAAGGCCGCTTTCGAGCAGGTTGCGCGACAGGACCGTGCGCATGGAGCGTGCCGCCTGGACCAGGATCGAGGCGAGATCGTGCGGTTCGGCGAGAAGCTCGTCCTTCTTCTTGCCGTTCTTGCCCTTCTTTTCGGCCTTGTTCTTCTTGCCCATTGGACCTCCTGCCGAATCCCGTCTCCGACATTTATAGCAATACAGCTTGAGATTACGAACTGTATGACTCAAATAACATTTTTACGACGATTGACGTGAAGGATCGAAGAGAAATGTCGATGCCCCAGGCCCGATGGCAGGACAATCCGACCGACCTTCCGCGACAAGCCCGGCGCGACTGGATCGCCGTGCTGCCGCTCGGCGCTCATGAGCAGCATGGCCCGCACCTGCCCTTCGACACGGACACTCTGATTGCCGAAGGAATCGTCGAACGCTGCATCGCGGCTCTGCCCGACGACTTGCCGGTGACCTTCCTGCCGGCCGAACCGGTCGGTTATTCGATCGAGCACATGGATGTCGCCGGCAGCCGGTCGCTCGCCTACGACGAGGCTGTGCGCCGTTGGCTCGGCATCGCCGAAAACCTGCACGGTCTCGGCATCCGCAAGTTCGTGATGCTGAACGCCCATGGCGGCAATTCGCCGTTGATGACGATCGTTGCGACCGAGGCACGGGTGCGTTTCGGCATGCTGGCGGTTGCGACCAGCTGGACCCGCTTCGGTCAGCCGGACGGCTGGATCGCGCCCGAGGACAAGGCGATCGACATTCACGGCGGCGATATCGAGACGTCGGTGATGCTGGCGCTGCATCCGGAAAAGGTCGAGATGGCGAAGGCCCGTGCCTTCCCCTCGCGCCAGAGCGACTATGCCGGACGCTTCAGGCATTTGCGCGCCTATGGTCCGCATGCCTTCGGCTGGAAGATGTCCGACCTCAACCGCGACGGTGTTGCCGGCAATGCTTCAGTGGCTACCGCCGCGCGCGGCGAGCAATTGCTGGCGCACGCGGTCAAGGGCGTGATCGAGCTTTTGACCGATGTCGCCGGCTTCGACATGGCCGAACTCGCCTGAGCAATCGGGCGGTCGCGCCGGCAAACACTTTGTTTGTGCTTTTGCGCTATCAGCATTGGCAACAGCAAACGACGACAGGCGGCACGGCCGGAAACCCATGGCGAAGATCATCGCGCTCGGCGCCTATTTCTATCAGGCCCTGATCGCCTTCGGCCTGTTGATCATCATCGCCCATTGGCTGGCCCCAGCCGACTATGCCGCCTATTCGCTCTTCATTTCGCTCAGCCAGTTCGGCGCGATCGCCGCCTTCGAATGGGTGCGTTTCTCCTGCATGCGGTTCTACCCCGGCCAGACGGTGGAAAGCGAAGCGGCGGAGCGGCGAACGATTGCTGCGGAGGCAGCGGCCTGCGCGCTTTTCTGTCTTGTCGCTGCGGCCGTGTCGCTCGCATTCGGCATCTCTCCGCTGGTGGCGCTCGTCGGCGGCCTCGTTGCCGTCGCACAAGGCGGCAGCGACCTGCACCTGACCATGCTGCGCTTCCGCCAGGATTTTCGCGCCTTCTCGGTGCTGCAGGGTTCTCGTGCCACCATTCTGGCGATGGGAACGCTGATCGGTGCGATGGTGTCGCCGACCTTCCTGTCGACGGTCACGGGCCTGCTTGGCGGTTATGCCCTCTACGCGCTGCTGGCAGCACTGCTGTCGCGGAGAGCAGGGCCGCGGCCTTCCGCATCGCTGGACATGGCACGCGTGCGAAAGCATCTCGTCTATGGCAGCGTTTCCGCGGGTGCGGCCAGCGCCTCGATGTTCGCGCCGCTTGCACTGAAGGCGATCTTCACATCGGCTCTCGGGCCCGGCGGTGCGGCCGGTGCGCTGCTCGCACTCGATCTGCTGCAGCGCCCGTTCGTGCTGATCGTCTCCGCCCTGCAGGCGATCCAGTATCCCGAAATCGTCGCCGCACATGACAAGGGCGGCGAAACCCCGGTGCTTCGCCGCCAGCTCGGACAGTATTACGCCTTGCTGACGAGTTTCGCACTGATGATGGCGGCCGGCATCTTCGCAGTGCTGGTGCCGGCGACATGGCTGGTGATCAGCCCGAACCTGCAGACAGGATTCCTTGCGACGGCCCCCTTCGTCATCATCCTTTCGCTCGCGCGCGTGCTGACACAAATCATGCTGCCGACACCGCTGCACCTGAAGCAGCGCCTTACCGCAATCTTCGCGCTCGCCGCCATCGACTGCGCGCTTCTCAATCTTGTCGCCCTTACCGCCGGCTTCCTGTTGGCGCCGACCGATGCAATCATGATGGCCGGCGGCGCGCTCGGCGCCATATTCGCATCGTTGATCGGCCTGCGCCTGATGGCGACTTTGGCCTTCGATTTCACCTGGCCGCCGGTCCTCTTCGCCGCCGCGGGCCTCAGCGTTACCATTCTCGCCTTCGCGCTGTCGTACCAGTCCGCTTACGTCGCCACAGCGGCCGGCATCGTCATTGGTGGGGCCTGCTGCCTCTTGTCGCTCAATCGCCTGCGGCTTGGCATGCGCGCGTCAAACGCTACGTGACCTCGGGCGCGATAGTGACCTCAGGCGCGATAGTGACCTCAGGCGCGATAGTGACCTCGGGCGATAAGGAAAACTGAACCTCTTTGCGCGTATATCTGAGCCAACGTAGAGGCGACGAACACCATGAAGATCATTGTCGGAATAGCCACGGCGGGTCGCCGCGAGGTGCTGTCCGAAACATTGCTGCACCTGACCCGGCAGGATCGCAAACCGGACGCGATCCTCGTCTGCCCCTCTTCGCAGGACGACGTGGATGAAACATTCGCCGAAACACTCTCTGTTCCGGTGACGATCGTCGCGGGCGAGCGCGGGCTGACAAAACAGCGAAATGCCATTCTGTCGGCGATCGACGCCGGCGACCTGCTCGTCTTTTTTGACGACGACTTTCTGCCGCAAGTCGACTTCTTGGCAAACGCGGAGACGCTTTTCCTCAAGGAACGGGACATTGTGGTTGCGACGGGGCTGGTGCTGGCGGATGGCATCCATGGTCCCGGCATCCCGGTCAAGGAAGGGCTGGAAATCCTCGAGCGCGATCGGGCGGCGGGCAGCCAGGCCACGCTCGAACCTGTTTACAACGCCTATGGCTGCAACATGGTGTTCCGACTGTCGGCCATTGAAGTCGACGGCACCCGGTTCGACGAACGACTGCCGCTCTATGGCTGGCAGGAGGATGTCGATTTCTGCCGCCGTCTCGCGCGTTACGGCCGCATCGTTCGAAGCGGCGACTTGCGTGGCGTGCACCTCGGCAACAAACGCGGCCGCACCTCGGGCCTGCGCTTCGGCTACTCCCAGGTGGCCAACCCGCTCTACCTCTTCCGCAAGGGCAGTGTCAGCTTGAAGTGGACCCTCCATCTCATGGGCAGCAATGTCGCCGCAAACACGATCGGCAGCCTGAGACCTCCAGGGCTCGTCGATCGACGCGGTCGGCTCAAGGGAAACCTCATCGCCTTCGCCGATCTCCTGCGCGGCCGGATCGACCCCCTGCGCATGCTCGAACTCTGATTGGGCATTCAGCTCCGACCAGGCAAGCTGGTCAGCCCCGCCCTGCCGCCAGCAGGTTGAGCAGAACGACCGCACTTGCGTTCCATGAGAACCGCTCGGCATTCTCGTGCCCGGCGCGCGCAAGCTGCCGCCGAAGGGCAGCATCGACGGATATGTGCCGCATGACCTCGACCAGAGTTTCCGCCTTCGTCGGATCGAAGTAGAGAGCGGCCTCGCCGCAGGCCTCTCTGACCGGCGGGATGTCGGCCGCAAGCACCGGACACCCTTGCGTCATCGCCTCGAGCGGCGGGATACCGAACCCTTCATAGAGGCTCGGGAACAAAAAGGCCGTGGCGTGACGCTGCAGCCCGGCGATCTCGGCGTCGGTGAGACGCCCGGGAAAGACCAGGTTGCCGCGAGACGTCGGGGCGATGTCGCGAAAAACGCTGGGGTCCGTGCCGCCGACGACGACGAGCTTGCTGCCCGTCTCCCCTAAAGCCTCGAAGGCACGCACGGCGAATTCGACGTTCTTGTTGGGCTTCAAGGTGCCGACGAGAAGGAAGAAGGGGGTATCGGCAAGGCCAAGCTTCGCAACGATTTCTCGATCCGGCTGCAGGCCCGAAAAATGGTCGGTGGCGTTGTAGATCACGTCGATGCCCGTAGCCGGGACGCGAAAAACGTCCGCCAACTCGCCACGAGAAAAATACGAAACGGTACCGATCTTCGCGCGGCGGGTCAGGATGTAGCCGAGCGCGCCATGGAACAGACGGTAGCCGCGACCGAAGGAAGCCGGATGACGAAAGAGCGTAACGTCATGGATCACCACCACCTGATCGGAATGCAGCACCGGTCCGCTGCCGCCGAGGCCGATCAGCGTGTCGCCACGCGTCCGCCAATAAAGTGGTCCCTGCTCCCAGAGATGGCCGGGGCCGGAACCAAAACGCTCGATCGATATCGCCGATAGCTGAAGATCATCCGGTGCCGACGCCGGAGCCAGCAGCCGCCAGCGCACATCCTTCAGCGCCGCCGGCACGTCGCCTGCGGCAATGCGGGCGTCGAGCGCCCGGGTGATTTCGCGGGCAAAGCGCTGCACGCCGGTAAGCGGCTGGGTCAGGAACCGGCCGTTGATGGAAATCGTCTTCACGCACGCACCCCTTCGATAGGACGCGAACTCTCCCTGATTTTGATGAAAGGAGCGTTATCGCTGCCCGGCTGGCCCGTCTTGGTGGCGGCAAAGGCGCTGCCAAAATGGGCTTGGCCATTTGCGCATCGCCGCCGCATCTCCTATATGAAACGCGACATGGATGCCCGCTCCCAGCATCCCGAGATCCCAGAGGTTCCCATGACTGAAACATCCCCGCAGAAGCCGATTCCCGTCACCGTGCTCACCGGATATCTCGGCGCCGGCAAGACGACGCTGTTGAACCGCATCCTCAGCGAGAACCACGGGCGCAAATACGCCGTCATCGTCAACGAATTCGGCGAGATCGGCATCGACAACGACCTGATCGTGGAATCCGACGAGGAAATCTACGAGATGAACAACGGCTGCGTCTGCTGCACCGTGCGCGGCGA
The DNA here is from genome assembly GCF_001270265.1 of Ensifer adhaerens. Lineage (GTDB taxonomy): Bacteria > Pseudomonadota > Alphaproteobacteria > Rhizobiales > Rhizobiaceae > Ensifer > Ensifer adhaerens_B. Next base: position 15,830 of record NZ_LGAP01000008.1, on the reverse strand, counting down.
CCTGATCCGCGTGGTGGAAGGCCTGATGCGCCGCCCCGGCCGCTTCGATGCGATCATCGTCGAGACCACCGGCCTTGCCGACCCGGTTCCGGTCGCCCAGACCTTCTTCATGGACGACGACGTTCGCGCCAAGACCGAGCTTGACGCCGTTGTCGCACTGGTCGACGCCAAGCACCTGCCGCTCCGGCTGAAGGACAGCCGCGAGGCCGAGGACCAGATCGCCTTCGCCGACGTCGTGCTCTTGAACAAGACCGATCTCGTCACCCCCGAGGAACTCGATCGGATCGAAGCCACCGTTCGGGTGATCAACCCGTCGGCCCGCATCTACAAGACGCAGCGCTCCGACATCGACCTGACCAAGGTTCTCGACCAGGGCGCGTTCAACCTCGAGAAGGCGCTGGAAAACGACCCGCATTTCCTTGAGCAGGACGATCATGAACACGATCACACCTGCGGTCCGGATTGCGGCCACGATCATCATCACCACGATCATGACCACCATGATCATGACCACGACCATCACCACCATGACCACGCCCCCTCGCCGATCCATGACGTGACGGTGCAGTCGATCTCGCTGCGCGGTGGCGAGATGAACCCTGATCGCTTCTTCCCCTGGATCCAGAAGATCACCCAGACGGACGGCCCGAACATTCTGCGTCTGAAGGGCATCATCGCCTTTGCCGGCGACGCCGAGCGCTATGTCGTGCAGGGCGTGCACATGATCATCGAGGGCGACCATCAGCGCGCCTGGAAGGAAGGCGAAAAGCGCGAAAGCCGTCTGGTCTTCATCGGCCGCGACCTCGACCGCGAAAAGCTGGAGCGCACCTTCAAGGCCTGCGAAGCTTCAGCCTGATATTGGAAGCCGCGATGCGGCTTCACTCTAGAGCCGGATGATTCCAGGTCAAATCGCGCTGAAATCATCCGCCCTAAGATCAAATAGGCAGAGCATGCCGAACCAGGGGACCGTAACAATCTGATGCCGACAGTCGCTCCGCTCGATCTTGAAGGCCACGTCGTTGGCGTGGCCTTTCTCAAGGGCATACCTTTCTTCGCCGAAGCCACCGGCGCCATCCACCGTCTCGACCATGGCCACAAGACGACGGAAGTCCATGAAGGCCTGCTGTCTCTGGTTCTCGACGAGGCGAACGACACGCTTTTGACCGGCGGCGAGGACGGCAAGGTGATGCGCACAGCCGCCGACGGCACGGCGACGCTGGTGGCTGAAGCGCCGCGCAAGTGGATCACCCAGATCGCCGCCGGCCCGCAAGGTGCCGTCGGCTATGCCTATGGCAAGACCACGCATGTGCGGCTCGCCGACGGCACGTCGAAGGAGTTTGCCGAGGAGCGCACGGTCGAGGGCGTCGCCTTTGCGCCCAAGGGCCTGCGCGTTGCCGCCGCCCGCTACAACGGCGTGTCGATGCACTGGGTCGCGACCGCGGGCCAACCGATCGATCTCGACTGGAAGGGTGCCCATACCGGCGTCACCTTCTCCCCCGACGGCCGTTTCCTCGTGACCACGATGCAGGAAAACGCCCTGCATGGCTGGAAGCTCGACGCCAAGCCCGGCGCCGAGGCGCGCCACATGCGCATGACCGGATATCCCGCCAAGGTGAAGTCGCTCTCCTGGTCCGCCAAGGGCAAATGGCTCGCCTCCTCAGGCGCGCCAGCCGCCATCGTCTGGCCCTTCCAGGGCAAGGACGGGCCGATGGGCAAGGCGCCGCTGGAACTCGGCACCCGCGCCGACATCATGGTCACCTCCGTTTCCTGCCATCCGGCCGAAGACATCGTCGCCATCGGCTATCAGGACGGCATGATCCTGGCCGCGCGTTTCGCCGACAGCAAGGAAGTGCTGCTGCGCCGCCCCGGCAAGGGCGCGGTCACCGCCATGGCCTGGAGCAAGGATGGACGCCAGCTCGTCTTCGGTTCGGCCGAGGGCGACTGCGGCGTCGTCGATATCGCCGGATAAAGTCCACTCCCTGCTGCGTCCCGCCTATGGTGCACGCTGGCACCGGCCCCTCACCCTAACCCTCTCCCCGCAAGCGGGGCGAGGGGACGTGGCACACGCTCTGTCAAAGGATGCCGTAGCAACTGGCCGGGCGAAACCGCGCCACAAGTTCCTCCTCCCCGTCCAGACGGGAAAGATGCGATGGCTATGCCCCCGAAGCGCCCGGCTTCGGAGACATAGGCTGAGCAACAAATGGCCGGCAGGCGGCAACCTCAATGGCCGAGGCGCAATCGCAGCAAGAGCTGCTCACCATTCCAGTTCCAATTGCCGACGGCCGTTGGACGTCTTCTCGATTGTACGCCCGGTCTCGTCCACAGTCGCCGTCACTCGCTGGCGAAACGCAGAGAAGCTCTCGAAGGTCACGACATCGACCGGCTCGTCGAACTTCATCGTCAACCGGTAGCGCCCGGGCTGGGCCGTCAGCGCCTGCACCGAAAGGATCTCGCCTTCGAAGGGCTGGCCGAGGTAAAGACCTTTGACGCGCGAACCGAGCATCCAGGGATTGAACGGCGGCCGATTGCCGGCGGCAGCATGAAGGATATTCCAATCGCGGTAGCCGTATTGGGCGGCGATCAGTTCGAGGGAACGGGAGTGGCTGATATCCTCGCCTTCTGAGGATAGCCGCGATCGCAGGCGTTTGGCCTGGTCCTTGAGGGCATCGAGCGATGGTAGCGTGTTTGATCCGCGCATTGACGGGGTCTCCTGCTGCGGCATGCATTTTGAGGGATGGGAGCCCGCATTGCCACCGGTTCGCATGCCGTTTCGGCTGACCGTGTCTGAAAATAAGGGCTTCACCAAAGCATGACGCTCGCGGACGGCAGGGGCCCTCGCCCTGCCCTCTCCATAGGGGAAGCGCCCGAAGCTGTCAAATGCAGCCCCTGCCACCTGTTGCGCAGGAGCTTGAGGTGTGGGACGACTTCCCCTGCCGCGCCACACTGGAGGATATCATGAGTGCAATCACCATTCTCGCATTCGCCTTTGTCGCTTTCATCGGTATTGCCACGCCCGGCCCGACCGTTCTGTTGGCGCTCACCAACGGCTCGCGCTACGGCATCAAGCGCGCACTTGCCGGCATGGTCGGCGCCGTGCTCTCGGATTTTGTGCTGATCGGCGCGGTGGCGCTGGGCCTCGGCGCCCTGCTCGCCGCCTCCGAGTTCTGGTTTACCGTGGTCAAATGGCTCGGTGCCGCCTATCTCGCCTTTCTCGGGATCATGCTGTTGCGGTCGAAGGGAACACTCGATGTCGCCGCCGACAAGGACAGCTCCGACGTCACCACCGCTGCGATCTTTCTGAAGAGCTTTCTGGTCGCCGTCACCAACCCGAAGGGCTATCTCTTCTTCTCGGCCTTCCTGCCGCAGCTCATCGACCTCGCCTTGCCGCAGCCGCCGCAATATGCAGCGCTGGCCGTCGTCTTCGCCCTTGTCGACTTCGCCGTCATGCTCGGCTACGCCCTGCTCGGCTCGCAGGCCGCTCGCTTTCTCAAGCATTCCGGAGCCGTTTGGCTCGATCGCCTCTGCGGCGGCGCCCTGCTCGCCCTTGCCGGTTCGCTTGCCCTCTATCGCCGCGCCACCAACTGACATGCTGTTCCGCAAGGTCATCCTCGACCAGATTGCCACAGGAGACGTAACACTGGCCTTCCGGCGCTGGACGAGGCCGACCGTCAAGGCCGGTGGCAACCTGCGCACGGCGGCCGGCCTATTGTCGATCGGCACGATCGACGTCATCGATCCCGAAGACATCAGCAAGGAAGATGCACGCCGCGCCGGCTACCCGACGCGCGAGGCGCTGTTTGCCGAGCTCGATAGCCGCCCCGAAGGCACGCTTTACCGCGTCGCCTTCCACCGTGCGGGTGACGATCCGCGCCTGGCCTTGCGTGATGACGCGACGCTTGGGAAAGCCGACCGGGCCGCGATCGCCGCCAGGCTCGGCCGGTTCGACGAGGCGGCCGACAAGGTCTGGGCCGAGCCGACCCTCCGCCTGATCGGTTCGCGCGACGGCATCACCGCCGCCGAGATTGCCGAACAGGTCGGCATGGACAAGCTCAAGCTCAAGGCGCGCATCCGCAAGCTGAAGGAAATGGGACTGACGGAAAGCCTGACGGTCGGCTATCGGCTGTCGCCGCGCGGCCGGTCCTTTCTTGGCGGGGCTTGAGCGGCACGCAGCAAAGGCAATGGAGACGATATGATCGGATATACGATGGTCGGAACGACCGATCTCAAGCGCGCCGAACGGTTCTACGATCCGCTGATGGCGCTGATCGGCCAGGAACGCTGCTGGTGCGACGAACAGGTGGCATCCTGGGGACGCAGGGATGACGATCGCGCGCCGCGTTTCTTCACCGGCTATCCCTTCGACGGAAATCCCGCCGGCGTCGGCAATGGCGCCATGACTGCTTTTCTCGCGCCAAGCGCTGCGGTCATCGACCGGCTGTTTGCAACGGCAATCGAACAAGGTGGGAGTGTCGAGGGCGAGCCGGGCTTTCGCCCGCAGTATGGCGAGGGTTTCTACGCCGCCTATGTGCGCGACCCCGACGGCAACAAGCTTGCCTTCGTCTGCTATGACGCGCGGCCGTCTGCCGCGGAGATGTGATCTCAAGAGCATGGGGCGTTATGCCCTGCTCCCCCACCTATTGAACGAGACAGGCGGGGGAGCAGCGAAAAATCCGCCTCCGCAGGGTTGGAGGCGGAAAGGGATCAGGCGGCGCGCTTGACCGGGGGCAGCGCCAGCTTGCGGCCGCTGGCAACGATCAGGCCGGCAGCGCCTTCCAGCCAGGCGTCCCGAAGTTCGAGCGCGAGGAAGCGGTTGCGCTCGAACGGGCCGGGCATGACCAGATGCTGCGTGTGGGTGGCGAAGAAGCCGAAACGCTCGTAATAGGTGGCATCGCCGACGAGCAGGATCGCGCCGTGGCCGCGGTTCTTGGCCTCCTCGATGGCCGCACGCATCAGCATGCCGCCGATGCCCTTGCCTTCATGGGCAGGGTCGACTGCAAGCGGACCGAGCAACAGCGCCGGAATGCTGTGACCTTCGCGATTGACGCCCGCCTCGACGTTCCACAGGCGAACGCTGCCGATGACGTGGCCATCGAGATCGCGGGCGACGAAGGCGAGGCCTTCGGCCGGCACGCGGCCATTCCGCAGCTTTTCCGACGACTTGCGGCGCCGCTCCGGACCCATTGCCCGGTCGAGCAGGTTCTCGCGGGCAACGACGTCACCCGGGTTTTCGCTATCGATAACGAATGTGGACGGCGCGAAAAACGCGCGCAGGGCATCAACAACAGCGGCCATTCGGGCCTCCCGTCATCAAAACCGCTTCAGGCGGCATCTAGAAAAAATTGTGAAGTGGCGCTCCCGCCCGAAGACGGGAGCAGACCGGATCAGATCACGTAGGACTTCAAGGGCTCGAAGCCGTTGAAGGCGACGGCCGAGTACGTCGTCGTGTAGGCGCCGGTGCCTTCGATCAGAACCTCGTCGCCGATCGAGAGCGTGATCGGCAGCGGATACATGTTCTTCTCATAGAGCACGTCTGCCGAATCGCAGGTCGGGCCGGCGAGCACGCAGGGCTCCATTTCGTCGCCGTCACGGGCCGTGCGGATCGGGTAGCGGATCGCCTCGTCCATGGTTTCGGCGAGACCGCCGAACTTGCCGATGTCGAGGAACACCCAGCGGTGGGCGTCGTTGTCCGATTTCTTCGAGACGAGAACGACTTCCGCCTTGATCACGCCGGCATTGCCGACCATGCCGCGGCCCGGCTCGATGATCGTTTCCGGGATGTGGTTGCCGAAGTGCTTCTTCAGCGCGCCGAAGATCGCCTGACCGTAGGCTTCAGCCGTCGGCACGTCCTTCAGGTACTTCGTCGGGAAGCCACCACCCATGTTGACCATCTTGAGCTCGATGCCCTGCTTGGCCAGCTGCACGAAGACGCGCTTGGCATCGGCAAGGGCCGAATCCCAGGCGTCGAGCTTCGTCATCTGCGAACCGACATGGAACGAGACGCCGTAGGAAACGAGGCCATGCTGATGGGCGTAGACGAGCACGTCGACGGCCATCTGCGGGACGCAGCCGAACTTGCGCGACAGCGGCCATTCGGCGCCTTCGCCATCGGTCAGGACGCGGCAGAACACGCGGGCGCCGGGGGCGGCACGCGCAATCTTCTCGACTTCCTCATGACTGTCGACCGCGAACAGGTTGATCCCAAGCGCATGAGCGCGGGCAATGTCGCGCTCCTTCTTGATGGTGTTGCCGTAGGAAATGCGCTGCGCGGTCGCACCGGCGTCGAGCGCCATTTCGATTTCGGCGACGGACGCGCAATCGAAGGAGGAGCCCATGCCGGCGAGCAGGCGCAGGATTTCCGGCGCCGGGTTTGCCTTGACGGCGTAATAGATCGAGCTGTCGGGCAGCGCGTGGCGGAAGGCCTTGAAATTGTTGCGCACGACGTCGAGATCGACAACGAGGCACGGGCCTTCGGGTCGTCGGGTGTTGATGAAGTCGATGATGCGTGCCGTGGTCATGGCCTTATTCCCCTGATCCAAAATGCTCCGCTTTCGCGAAGGACAAAGGGCATACGCGCGAATGCTCTGGAACCAGCCGGTGGAGACCCCGGAACCAAGCATGCGCTCGATGCGCGAACGGTGAACCGAAGCCCGCCTAGGCTTCAATTCGGCTTTGTCTGCCATGGATTGGAGGGGATAACCCAACCGCACTTCCGGCAATGAAGGTGTGCCTCTTCAGTAACCCCGGCTGTTGGAGAGCCGGCAGACACCAGAAAGGCCCGCACCGTCGTTGCTTCAAGATGTCCTCGCATTTCCCGGTTGGCCGGAATAGCGACTGGAGGGGTTAGTTCCAGGTACCTTACCGATACCCTCACCTAATCGAGGGTCGGCGGACACCCACAGGCACGTGCGACTTTGGGCAAGGGCGTAGGTAAGAAAAAACCTTGTCGTAATCAAGAGTTTTTTCGCGTCGGCTGTTGAATTTTTTTTGAGACCGGCAACACTGTCAGCGTTCACGTTTACTGAACAATCGACACCGATACGACGACCGCCGCAAGCGATTGAAAGATCTGGATTTATTTCGACGCCTGGCCTATCCGGTCGTCAAAATCCCGGCAGCGGATGAAACCGGCCGGAAAGACAGCCGTCGAACAGAGAAACGTGAAAGAAGCATTCGCGGCGAATCAATGCTCCCGCGACCAGAAAAGACGAGAGAAAGACCGGCCCATGGACACGCTCACCCGCATCCGCGCCTTCATCGATGTCGTGGACGCCGAAGGGTTTTCGGCCGCTGCCCGCCGCGTCGGCAAGTCGAAGGCGCTGCTGTCGAAATACGTGCGCGAGCTCGAGGACGAACTCGGTGCGCTTTTGCTCAACCGCACCACCCGGCAATTCTCGCTGACGGAAGCCGGCCACACCTATTACCGAACCGCGTCGGAAATCCTGAAGGAGATCGACAATCTCGCCGATCTCGTGCGCGCCAACAATTCCGATCTCAAGGGCCGCCTGCGGATTACCGCGCCCCGCACCTTCGTCGATGCCGAGATCGGCCAGTCGCTGATGGATTTCGGCAAGCAGCATCCGGAGCTGTCGCTGGAGATCGTTTCCGACGACCGTTTCGTCGATCTCGTTGAAGAGGGCTTCGATGTCGCCATCCGCATCACGCGGCTGGAGGATTCGACGCTGATCGCCCGCAAGCTCGACGATTTCCAGGTCCTGATCTGTGCCGCTCCGGATTTCCTGGAGAAGGTCGGGCCGATCGCCCACCCAACCGACCTTTCGAAGCTCCCCTGCATTCTCGACACCAATGGCAGATCCTATTCCAACTGGCGCTTCATCGAACCCGACGGCTCCTCCTTCACCGTTCCCGTCAGCGGCCCGATCGAGGTCAACAGCCCGCTCGCCTCCGTGCGCGCCGCCGTCTCCGGCATCGGCGTGGCACTGGTTCCCGACTTCATCGCCCGCCCCAAGCTCGCCACCGGCGAACTCGTCACGCTCTTTGACGATTTCCTGCCCAGGGACCGCGGCATCTACGCGATCTATCCGCACCGCCGCTACCTGCCGGCCAAGGTGCGCACCCTCGTCGACTACCTGCATGCCTGGTTCCGCAAGCCGCGGTAACGCGGCAAGGTCCCAAATCCGTCCCATTTCCAGTACATTGCGGAACGATTCGAAGGCGCTGTCACGCCCTGACCAAAAGGATTGCCGTTTCATGAGAATAAAGCGCCTCGTCATGGCCGGCCTTGCCACCCTGCTTGCGCCGACGCTGGTCTTCGCCCATCCGCACATCTTCGCCGAGGCCCGCCTGGAAGTGGCTTCCGACGACAAGGGCGAGGTCAGCGAGCTGAGGAATGTCTGGCGTTTCGACGAGCTGTTTTCCGCAAGTGTCGTTCTCGACTTCGACAAGAATTCGAACGCCACGCTCGATCCGGACGAACTGGCCGAAGTCGGCCAGACGGTGCTGGAGTCGCTGTCGGAGTACAATTACTACACGACGGCGCTCGAAAACGGCAAATCCATCAAGGTCAACAAGCCCGAGCATATCACCGTCGACTACAAGGACGGCCAGTTGCTGATGATGTTCGCGGTCAGGCCGGCCGAGCCGATGCCGCTCAAGGGCAAGCTCTCCTTCGGCGTCTATGACCCGACCATGTACACGGCCATGGATTTCCCGACCGACGACGACCTGACCGTGGTCGGCGACAAGATCGCCGCCTGCGAGCACAAGGTCGTCCGCCCTGATCCTGACGAAGTCCTTGCTGAAAACAAGGACACGCTGACCGATGCCTTCTGGAGCGACCCGACCGGCACCGACATGTCGAAGCTCTTTGCAACCAGGATAGAGATCACATGCTGAACACCCGCAGGATCGGCCGCCTGATTGCCGCCACGCTTGTGTTGACCGCCCCCACGGCCGGCCTTGCCGCGGCACAATCGCCGCTCGGCATCGGCACCGCCGAACCGTCCTTTCAGACGACCGGCTTCCTCGGCGGTTTCTTTGCCTGGGTGAACTCGGAACAACAGGGCTTCTACCGCACGCTGACCGGTGCGCTGAAGGGCATGCGCGAAAACCCGTGGCAGCTCTGGTCGCTGATCGGCCTTTCCTTCACCTATGGCGTCTTCCATGCCGCCGGCCCCGGCCACGGCAAGGCGGTCATCTCCTCCTACATGATCGCCAACGAGACCGAGCTGAAGCGCGGCGTGCTGCTCTCCTTCATGTCGTCGATCCTGCAGGGGGTCGTCGCCATCCTGCTCGTCGGCGCGGTTTATCTGCTGTTGCGCGGCTCCTCGATCAGCATGACCGACGCGACCCGCTCGCTGGAAATTGCCAGCTACGCGCTGATCGCCGCCTTTGGCGGCTGGCTTCTGTTTCGCAAGCTGCGCTCGATGATGCGCCCAGCGGTCGTCATGGCAGCGGCTGGCGGCGGGCATGTTCATCTCGAGCATGACCATCACGATCACGCCCACCATCGCCATGACCACACGCACCATCACCACGATCATAGCCACGGCGCCGGCGAAGTCTGCTCCACCTGCGGCCATGCGCATGCGCCGGATCCGTCGATGCTCAAGGGGGATCGCTTCGCCATCAGCGAGGCCTGGTCGGCGATCGTCGCCGTCGGCCTGCGCCCCTGCTCGGGCGCGCTGATCGTATTGTCCTTCGCCCTGCTCAACGGCCTTTATCTCGGCGGCATCCTGTCGGTCTTCGCCATGTCGATCGGCACGGCAATCACGGTATCGATCCTGGCGACCCTGGCCGTCACGGCAAAGGGTTTTGCCGTGCGCTACGCCTCAAGCGCCGCCTCGGCCACCCGCATCGCGAACGGCATCGAGATCGCCGGCGCGCTGCTCGTTCTGATCCTCGGATTGGTCTTGCTGGGCGCCGCGCTGCAGGGGTAAGGCAGTTATGTGTTCGCCAGGACGTGCGCCGCTTCCGCAAGCCCGAACCCTTTCCCCACCCAGGGGAGGTCAATTTACGTCTCGCGCGGAGCCGCCACACGGACACGGTAGATGAACTTCGACACGCTTGAGTTTGAGGAAATCGCCGCCAAACTTGCAAGGGACGGCTGGGCCATCAAATACATCTGGTCCGGTGAAACCGCCGCCTTCAGGCTCTGGCTTTCCGAAACGCACGGGATTGCGGCGACCGACGTTAAAGGCGGCTACTCGTTCTGGGTCGTCGATCACTACTGGGTACCGCCTTCCGACGCCCGGAATGTCTCTGACGCGTGGTATTCATTCGGCTACCGCCTCGAAGACGAGCCGGAATTGACGCCCGATCAAATCGGCTTCACGCGTGTCCGAACGAAAAAACGCTCTTGAGCCAGGCACACAGTGGACGGGTCTTCCGAGGCAACGCCCTGCACCTCGGTCCCCGACCTTAGATCACAGCCCGCGCTTGCGCTGATGCCGCGCCCGCAGCCAGAAGATCAGGAAGAAGCAGAGAACGAAGAACACGCCGAAGGCGCCGGCCAGCCACACCGAGATATCGCCAAGCCTCAGCATGATCGACGGCAACACGAAGAAGCCGACGCCGACAACGGCCAGAATGACCGCCGCGGCGATCGCCGGCGATTTTTCCTTGTTCGCTTGGTTTTCTCTGCTCTTCTCGGGCGCGTTCACGCTCACTCCTTTGGCGCGAGGTCCGCGCGAATATCTTCCAGCCGCCGCTTCTGGCGACCGTCGGCATCGAAATTATCAGGCGACAGCCAGTTTTCGAATGCGGCATTGAGCAGCGGCCATTCGCTGTCGATCATCGAAAACCAGGCCGTGTCGCGATTGCCACCCTTGGATATCATATGCTGGCGGAAAATGCCTTCGAAACTGAAACCGAGACGCACGGCGGTCGTCCGGCTCGCCTCATTCTCGCTGTTGCATTTCCACTCGTAGCGGCGATAGCCGAGGTCCTCGAACACGTGCTTGGCCATGAGGTAATGCGCCTCGGTCGACAGCGGCGAGCGGGCCATCGCCGCGCCGTGCGCAACGGACCCGACCTCGACGACGCCGTTCGCCGGGTCGGCACGCATATAGTTCGCCATGCCGACGACCTTGCCGCTCGCCTTGTCGCGAAACACTTCGGTGACCCAGCCGGATTTTTCCTGGGCGGCGGTCAGCCAGGCATCGAAATCGTCGATGCCGCCGAAATCAGCCTGCGCGAAATACTTCAGCAGCGGGTTGATGCCCATGCCGCCGAGCCCGTCCCACAGGTCCTGCCGGTGCTTGGCGCGGTCATAGGGTTCGAGCCTGATGTAGCGCCCCTCGATCGCCACCGGCTTCGGCGCGGGACATCCCTTCCAGTTGCTCAGATCACGCATCGGCCACCTCTCCTGCTGCAGCAATTCAAAGTGCTATAGCGACCTTTGCGCGTCTGATACGACGCGCGGCGCTATAGTCTTTCGCATAGGGCAGAGTGGCAGCCGACACAAATTCAAACTGGTGATCAATCCATGAGCGATGTGATCACGCCGGGACCTTGGCCGACGACACCGTCGCCTCGATATGATCGACGAGCGCATCGGGAAGGCCGAGACGACCGGCGAGCAGATCGAGATAGCCCCGCTCGGCGCGGCTTTCCGGCTCGATCGCCAGGCGCGATGCGGTGTAGACCTCGACGCGCTCTTCTTCCGTCTTCGCGGCACCGACGATGGCGTCGATATCGACCGGATTGGCAAGCTCGCCCTCAAGGAACGCCGACGCATCGGCCGACAGGCCGGACACCGAGAGCTTGTCCATGATATGGCGACGCTCGACCTCGTCGATATGACCATCCGCGCGAGAGGCGGCGATCATGGCGCGCACGAGCACAAGCGCGAAGTCGTTGCTGATTTTTTCCGGCTCGGCGGCAAATCCGGAATCGGCCGGCGGCGGCAGCAGCTCCGGCTGTTTCTGGGCGGCGGGATCGGTGACCGGGGCGTTGCCCGACTGATAGTTCTTGTAGGCCTGGTAACCGAGGCCGGCGATGGCCGCGAGCCCCCCGAGCACGGCCGCATTGCCGGCAAACTGCCTACCCGATTTGGTGCCGAGCAGAACCGCAGCGATCGCGCCTGTCGCAAGCGGGTTGTCCTTGGCGAGCTGCGTTACCTGGCCGGCGCGGTCGCGCACCGAGCCGCCCGCTCCCGGGACCTGCGATCCGAGAAACTGGTCCAGCAATTTCTTCGCGTCGAACATGGGGTTTCGCTCCTTGTCGGTTCCAGGCGGATGAAAACGTGCGGAACAGGGCGCCGCCTGCACCCGCTCCATCAAACCGATTGAGACATAGGAACGTTGCAACGGAAATACAAATTCGCGTTGCACACGAAAAGGGCCGGGCACACGAAAAAGGCCGGACTGACGCCCGGCCTTCGAATTCTCACGCGATCGGGCAGGCCTCAGCCCTTGAGCGCAAAGGCTTCGGCCGCGAGCTTGGTGATGCCTGCCCAGTCGCCCTTTGCCACCAGATCCTTCGGCGCTACCCACGAGCCGCCGACGCAGACGACGTTCGGCAGCGACAGGTAGTCGCGCGCATTCGAAAGCGAGATGCCGCCGGTCGGGCAGAAGAAGGTGCCAGCAAGCGGCGACGACAGCGACTTGAGGTAGGCAGCGCCGCCGGCCTGCTCGGCCGGGAAGAACTTCATGACGTCGTAGCCTTCTTCGCGCAGGCCCATGACTTCGCTCGCGGTCGCAGCGCCCGGCAAAAGCGGGGCGTCATGGTCTTTGGCAACGTCGATCAGCTCCTGCGTCGTACCGGGGCTGACGATGAACTGCGAACCGGCCTCGATCGCTGCCTCGAACTGGGCGGCATTGAGGATGGTGCCGGCGCCGGCAACCGCGCCCTCGACCTCGTTGGCGACGGCACTGATCGCTTCGAGGGCGGCGGGCGTACGCAACGTGATCTCGATCGCTTTCAGTCCACCGGCGACAAGTGCCCGCGCCAGCGGCACGGCGGTCGCCACATCGTCGATCACCAGAACCGGCACGACCGGCTGCAGTTTGAGGATGGAAAGAAGCTTGTCGGTTTTCGCACTCATGCAGATCGTCCTTTTAAAACGATTGAATATGCGTTCCGCATACTCCGCCTGCCGTCGCTTGTCGAGGCCGAACGCAGAGCACGTACGCCGTTCGTACATAAGCAAAAAAGAAAATAACATCGACAACAAAGAGATACTTGAGCCTTGCCCGCAAAACGATAGTTTGATGACGATCGACCCTCTCGAAATGCGGGATACCCATGGCGAAGGAGATAGAGCGCAAGTTCCTGGTGGCATCCAGCGGATGGCGGGAGCAGGCCGATAAGGGCACCCAGCTCCGCCAGGCCTATGTCGTCACCATGGACGACCGGTCCGTGCGTGTGCGGATCCACGGCAACAAATGGGCGAGGCTGACGATCAAGATCGGCAAGTCGGCGCTCGTTCGCAACGAATACGAGTATGACCTGCCGATGGACGACGCCAGGGAAATGCTGACCCAGGCGGTGGGGGTAGTCATCGAGAAGCGGCGCTACCGCGTGCCGCACAAGGGCTTCACCTGGGAGGTCGACGTCTACGAAGGCGCGCTTGAAGGGCTCGTCGTCGCCGAGGTCGAGATGAAGCGGGAAACCGATCTGCCGGCGCTGCCCGATTGGCTCGGACGGGAGATCACCGGCGACCGGCGCTATTCCAACCAGTCGCTCGCCACCGACGGACTTATGGAAGAGCGGGCATGACCTACGCCTTCAGGCCCGGTCGGGCCTTCACCGACGATTTCAGGAGTGTGGGCGCCGAACAATTCGAGCAGGCGATCGAAGTCCTCCGGCTTCGCCCGGACGGCGTGCACGAGGCTATCCACGACGCCCGCAAATGCTTCAAGCGCGTGCGCGCGCTCTACCGGCTGATCGCCTCCGATGCGTCGCCGTTTCAAAAACAGGAAAATGCGCGCATTCGCGACATGGCGCGCAGTCTCTCGACCGTCAGGGACGCCGCCGCGCTCGTCGAGAATGCCCGCTATCTGCATCAAGGCGCCCGCAGCGACGACGAAGAGAAGGCCCTCGACCACGTCTGCTCGCGACTGATCGAGCGGCGCGACCGGATCGCCGCTGGCGAGACCGATATCGAGGACAGGATCGCGGCGACCATCGTCAATTGCGAACAGGCCATGGCAGCGCTCGGCCATGTCTCCTTCGACGACCGTCGCCGCAAGACGGCCGACCGGCTGGCAAAGGGCTGGCGGCGCACGTTGAAGCGTGCTGCCCGCGCCCGCGAGGATTGCCAGGCGAGCACCGAGGCCGCCTCTTTCCACGAGTTGCGCAAGCGCGCGCAGGATTATCGCATGCACCTGGCTCTGATGCGCGAGGCATGGCCGTCGGCGATGCAGCCGAAGCGCCTGGATGCCAAGGCACTGGTCGATGTTCTCGGCCACCTCAATGATCTCGACGTCATGACCTCGCTCGTCAACGAGGATCCCAGTCTCGCCGGCAACAGCCAGGATCAGGCATACCTGATCTCCGCCGTCATCGCTCGGCAGGACAGCCTGCGCTCGGACGCGCTGGACCGCGCAGCGAGCGTCTTTCTCGATGCGCCGGATGACGAGAGCCGGACCATCCGGCTGCTCTGGCTCGACGCCAGCCGCTAGCCGCTGGCCGCTGGCCGCTGGCCGCGACAGATGGCCCTGCACAGGAGGTCCGGATTGCACTTGCGGCGCGAAAGCTGTATTTGCACGGCCCATGACCGACATTTCAACGACCCCGCGCCCGGAGACGCATGGCCAGTTCATGGTCGCAGCGCTCTACCATTTCGTCGCCTTCTCGCGTTTCGCCGAATTCCGCGAACCGCTGCAAGCCGTTTGCGACGAGAACGGTGTCAAGGGAACCCTGCTTCTCGCCCATGAGGGTATCAACGGCACGATCGCCGGCACCGATGCCGGCATCACGACGGTGCTCGCCTATCTGCGCTCCCAGCCGGAATTCGCGGGCCTGGAGCACAAGGAAAGCCGTGCCTCCTCCATGCCGTTCCTGCGTATGAAGGTGCGGCTGAAAAAGGAAATCGTCACCATGGGCGTCGACAACATCGACCCCAACAAGATCGTCGGCACCTATGTCGATGCGAAGGATTGGAATGCGCTGATCTCCGATCCCGAAACGATCGTCATCGACACGCGCAACGACTACGAGACGGCGATCGGCATCTTCAGGGGCGCGGTCGACCCGCAGACCAAGACCTTCCGCGAGTTTCCCGACTGGGTGCGCAACAACGCCGGCCTGCACAACAAGCCGAAGATCGCCATGTACTGCACCGGCGGCATCCGCTGCGAAAAGGCGACCGCCTTCATGAAGGAGCAGGGCTTCGACGAAGTCTTCCATCTCAAGGGCGGCATCCTGAAGTATCTCGAAGAAGTGCCTCAGGAAGAAAGCCTGTGGGAAGGCGCCTGCTTCGTCTTCGATGACCGCGTGTCGGTCACGCACGGGCTTGAAGAGGGCGAGCACACGCTGTGCCATGCCTGCCGCCAGCCGCTGACCCCGGCCGACCTCGCCTCCCCGCACCACGAGGAAGGCGTGTCCTGTATTCATTGCCACGAGGTCCGCACCGACGAGGACCGCGAGCGCTACCGGCAGCGGCAACGCCAGATCACGCTTGCCAAAAAGCGCGGCGAAAAACATCTCGGAAGCTGAAGCGACTGTCGAAGACGTCGCCTCTCATCCGCCTGCCGCCACCTTTGTAACTTCCCTATCACCGCATTCGCAGGTGTAATGGACGATGCGGTAGCGGGCGAAAGACCGAAGCACCTTTGGGACAGCAAGCCCGTGGGAGAGCTTGGGTCCTCGCCCGCCGTTCCATCGAACCCGAACAGTCGCCAGGGCCGCTTGCGCAAGCGAAGCCCGAT
>NZ_LGAP01000079.1 GCF_001270265.1 Ensifer adhaerens | reverse complement strand
CATATTTATCTATGATCTGAATCTATGGGTCTCCATGATTCGGAGGTCATGGATGGCAGGTGCATCAATCGAGACGACGCTTGAGCTTTGGGCATCATCGTTGCGCGACGTGAAGGCTCGCATGCGCGGACTGTTTACGCAGGAGCGAGTTGCAGCATCTGCGAACCTTTTCCTGGACGGCTTGCTGGGTGACGAGCGGCGTAAGACAGGTTGGATGCGTGCTGAGGCGGCCGGTGATCCCGGCCCGTGGCGGCAACAAGCCATTCTGGGGCGCGGGCGCTGGGACGCGGACGCACTTCGCGACATCGTGCGAGAGTATGTCGTAGAAAACCTCGCCACGGATGATGCGGTCCTGGTCATCGACGAGACGGGCTTCCTCAAGCAGGGCAAGACGTCGTGCGGTGTTGCACGTCAATATACAGGTTCGGCAGGCAAGATAACGAACTGCCAGATCGGTGTGTTCGCCGCCTATGTGTCCGTTCGCGGTCATGCCTTTATCGATCGAGCCCTGTACTTGCCCAAGAGCTGGACTGGCGATCCGGCAAGGCTTGCAGCAACTCATGTTCCTCAGGCTACAGCCTTCGCTACCAAGCCAGGCCTGGCTGTCGATATGATACGGCGGGCGCTGGCAGCCGATGTGCCGTTTTCATGGGTGGCTGCAGATGCGGTCTATGGCGTCGGGGACATTGAGGGGACCCTGCGTCGAGCCTGCAAAGGCTACGTTCTTGGGGTTAAATCGGACCACCATTTCGGCTCGTGGTCGGGAAAGCCTCCGGTCGCCGGCACAGCGCAGGAGATCGCCCGTGATCTCGATCCAAGTGCATGGCAACGTCTTTCCGCCGGTGAGGGCACCAAAGGCGCGCGGCTTCATGACTGGGCCTACTGCGAACTCGCCGATCTCGATGCCGACGAATACAACGAAAAGAAATCGGGGCTTTGGACCCGTGGCCTCCTGATCCGGCGCAATATCAGCGACGGTGATCTCGCATTCTTCACCACATGGTGCCCGGCCGGGACGGACATCCAGACGCTCGTTTCCGTTGAAGGCCATCGCTGGGCGATCGAAGACAGCTTCGAGACCGCCAAGAACGAGCTCGGACTCGATCACAACGAAACCCGGTCATGGCATGGCTGGCATCGCCACGTCTCCCTCGTCATGCTTGCCTTCGCCATGATGGCGGTGATCCGGTACCGCGCCAATGACGCGACGCCCCCAAAAAGACCGCGGATGCCGACCATCAGGATTTGATCCGCTGGTCTGTCCAGGAAGTCCGGCGCATCGCCATCAGGCTTGCTCAGCGTCGCATAAGCCCCGCTTACGTCATCGCATGGTCATGCTGGAGACGCGCCCATCAGGCGGCCGCTCGACGAGCTCATCTCAAAACTAGAATGCAACTGTAATGCT
>NZ_LGAP01000078.1 GCF_001270265.1 Ensifer adhaerens | reverse complement strand
TTCCCCGGCAAGCGGGTGATCGACGCCATGGTCGACCTGCCGTTTGCGCTGCCGACGGCGGTCGCCGGCATTGCGCTGGCGACGCTTTATGCCCCCAACGGCTGGATCGGCCAATTGCTGGAGCCGCTCGGCATCAAGATCGCCTTTACCCCGGCCGGCATCGTCATCGCCCTGATCTTCGTCGGCCTGCCCTTCGTCGTTCGGACGGTGCAGCCGATCATGGAGGAGATCGACAAGGAAGTGGAAGAAGCCGCCGCCACGCTCGGTGCCAGCCGTTTCCAGACGATCAGCCGGGTGCTGCTGCCGGGGCTGCTGCCGGCCGGGCTGACCGGCTTTGCGCTCGCCTTTGCCCGCGGCGTCGGCGAATACGGCTCGGTGATCTTCATCGCCGGCAACCTGCCTTACGTCTCCGAGATCGCGCCGCTTCTGATCGTCATTAGGCTGGAGGAGTTCAACTATCCCGCCGCCACCGCCATTGCCGCGGTGATGCTGGTCATCTCCTTTGCCATGCTGCTCGTCATCAACTCGATCCAGGCCTGGAGCCGGCGGAGATATGTCTATGTCGCCTGATCTCGCCACGGCTGCGCCGGGCTCCGCCCCGAGCCCCTCCCCTGTTCCGCCGCCGGCGTCGCAGTCCGCCTCCCATCACGTGCGCGCCGCCACCTCGGAAAGCCGCTTTGCCCGCTTAAGCCTGACGGCGGCAGCGCTTGCCTTCGTCGCTCTGTTCCTGCTTTTGCCGCTGGCAGCGGTCTTCACCGAGGCGCTGCGCAAGGGGCCGGCCGAGTTCCTGACGGCGCTCGGCGATGCCGAGACGTTTTCGGCCATCCGCCTGACGCTGATCGTCGCCGCCATCGCCGTGCCGCTCAACCTCGTCTTCGGCGTCGCCGCCGCCTGGGCGATCGCCAAGTTCGAGTTCAAGGGCAAGGCCTTTTTGACGACGCTGATCGACCTGCCGTTCTCGGTCTCGCCGGTGATCTCCGGTCTCGTCTTCGTGCTGCTGTTCGGCTCGCACAGTCTGCTCGGGCCGTTCCTGCAGAGCCACGGCATCCAGATCCTGTTTGCCGTGCCGGGGCTGGTGCTGGCCACCGTCTTCGTCACCTTCCCCTTCGTCGCCCGCGAACTGATCCCGCTGATGCAGGAACAGGGCACCAGCGACGAGGAGGCGGCGCTGTCCTTGGGCGCCTCCGGCTGGCAGACCTTCTGGCATGTGACGCTGCCCAACATCAAATGGGGGCTGCTTTACGGCGTGCTGCTGTGCAACGCCCGCGCCATGGGCGAGTTCGGTGCGGTGTCGGTGGTCTCGGGCCATATTCGCGGCCAGACCAACACCATGCCGTTGCAGGTGGAAATCCTCTATAATGAATATAACTTCGTCGCCGCCTTTGCGGTTGCGACGTTGCTGGCGCTGCTGGCGCTGGTCACCCTCGTCTTGAAAACGGCGCTCGAGCTTCGCTACAGCGCCGAGATCGCCGCCAGCCGCAGGCATTGAAAGGTCCGGATCGT
>NZ_LGAP01000077.1 GCF_001270265.1 Ensifer adhaerens | reverse complement strand
TAGCCTGTCTTATTCACGAGCGGCGATGGTGCGTTACGTCTGAGCGTCGGGCGCGGCATTCAGTGGCGTCTGTTGCACCGCGGGCTTTGGCTGGACTTGTGGAACGCGCTGGAGGTTGAAGGTGTGGGGTTCGGCGGGGCCTTAGATGCCCCGGCGCTCATGGTCCGGCCGGTTGGAGGGTCGTGGCGATGGAGCGGAACAGATCAGCCTCGGGACAGGCGGCAGCGAATGCGAGGCGGATGCGCGAGACGGTTTCGGTGACACGGGCGCCGATTTTGAGAAGCCGGAGCCTGAGCGTTGCGAACTCGGCTCTGCTCAGTTGATGGGTCCTTGGCACCGCCTCGCGGAGCGTCAGCATCAGCCAGTAGGCGGCGGTGTGCAGGACGAGACGAACCTGGTTGGCGATCGGCGATCGGCAGGAGGTGCGGTCGGAGGCGAGCTGGCTCTTGTGCATCTTGATCAGGTTCTCGGCCTGGCCACGGGCGCAGTAGATGATGTCGTAGATGTGTTCGGCGGAGCCTTTACCAAGGTTGGTGACGACGAAGCGGATGTCGAGGCCCATGGTGGTCGCCTCGATGCGGGCAGAGACGCGGCGTTGCGTCTTCCAGGATTTCGCCTTGTAGCGGGTCTCGGCATAGCCGCGCAGCACCGGCTTCTGCTCGCGCGCGCGGCGGGTGCGAATGTCGTCGGCGGCCTCCTCGACGAGACGCTTGAGAACCCTGTTGCCGGCGAGCCCGAACAGATAGTCGATGCCGTTCTTCTCGCACCATTGCATGACTTCCACCCGGCCATAATGGCTGTCGCCGCGGATCAGGATGCGGGTCGTTGGCCAGCGGGCGCGGATGCGCCGGACGAGGCGGCGCAGATGGCCGCGGATCTCCTTGCCCGTTGGCGTCTTGCCGGGCCGCAGGATCATGGCGACAGGCCGACCCGTGGCAGCGTCATAGATGTGGATCGGCAGGAAACAACGCTCGTCGTAATGGCCGTTGAAGAGGGAGAGCTGCTGATGGCCGTGAACGACATCGAGCGTGTCGTCGATATCGAGGGTGACGTTTGCGGGCGGTGCGGCATAGCTCGACAGCCACAGGTCGACCAGCACCCCGGCAAGGCGGATGACGGTCCTGAGGTCGGGCAGGTTCTCCAGCCGCGAACAGGTCGGCTGCGAGCACAGGTCAAGGCCGCTGTCGGGCAACCGCCCGCAGGCGAGCTTGAAGGCCGGGTCAAAGCGCAGCCGGTCGAGATCGTTGGCGTCTTCATAGCCGCAGGCGATGGCGAAGATGCGGGCGCGCAGAATATCGGCCACGCCGTGGGTCACCCGGTTCGGATCCCGCGGATCATCGATCGCCGCGGCAAGCCGCTCGGCCAGCTGAAGGCGCCGCTCGGCCGCCGCCAGCAGCATCACGCCGCCATCCGTGGTGATGCGTCCGCCGTCGAACGCGGCGGTGATCTTCTTGCGGCCAACGGCTGGAAAAGCAAACGGCAGCAATGTATCGTCGGTCATGGCGGGTGTGGCTCGCAAGATGTGGTCGACAGGACTGGC
>NZ_LGAP01000076.1 GCF_001270265.1 Ensifer adhaerens | reverse complement strand
GGCGATGATCGCGCCGGCCGACAATTGTCCGCGGATCGCCAGATAGGCGCCAAGCCCGAGGATCGCCGACTGCAGGATCATGCGCAGCACCTTCGACAGGCCCGACAGCGTGCCGCCGATGTCCGAGGTCTTGGTCTGACAGTCGAGATGGCGGCGATTGGCCTTCTCGAAGCGGTCGACGGCGCGGCCGGTCATGCCCATGGCATGCAAGACATCGCTGTTGCGGGCATTGCTGTCGGCGACCGAACTGCGCGCCACCGAGGCCTTGATCATCGCGTGCGAATGGCGCCGGGTCAGCACCTCGGCGATGATGGTCAGCACCGCCAGCACCAGGGCGCCGCCGAGCGTCAGGTACCCGAGCATCGGGTGCAAAAGCCAGACGAAGACGAGATAGATCGGGATCCACGGCAGGTCGAACAGCGCCACCGGTCCCTGGCTGGCGAGGAAGCCGCGCAGCGTGTCGACGTCGCGGCCGCGCTCGGTCGCCTCCGCCGTCGAATAGCCGAAGCGCGGCATCTCGATCACCACCTTGTGGGCGAGCGGCGCCAATTGCGCGTCGAGCCGGGCGCCGAGCCGCACGAGGATCTGCGAGCGGATGACGTCGAACAGCCCCTGGAACAAATAGAGCCCGACCGCCAGCACCGACAGCGCCACCAGGGTGGAGATGCTGCCGCTGGTCAGCGCCCGGTCGTAGATCTGCAGCATGTAGAAGGCGCCGGTCAGCGCCAGGATGTTGATCAGGCCGGAAAGGCCGAAGAGATAGATCAGGATACCGCGCATGCCGCCGATCTTGTGTTGCGGCGCTTTGTTCTTGCTCATGATGAGATCCCCTTTTGTCCGCCCGCATGCTGTCCCGGCCGGTCAGCGACCGGCCGGGACGTCACCGTTCCTGCTCAGGAGACGCCGTTGAAGTCGGCGATCTTGAGGTTGTGGGTGCCGGCTACCGCCAGTTCGAAGTCGGCATCCGGGTCGGCGTCGACACTGCCGCGGATCACCGTGACGTCGGCGCCGTCGCGGGTCTCATGCGTCACCACGATCTGGCCGGCGCCGGTCAGCGTCGTGCCGGCCGACAGCGTGAAGTGCTGCACCCCCGCCTGTCCGGTTTTGGCGTCGATGCCGGAGAAGTCGATGCGGTCGCCCGGAGAGAAGCCGTAGAGCGTGTCGCCGTCGGCCGCCGCCACCGAGGGGAAGCGGAAGACGTCCTCGCCAAGGCCGCCGTCGATGATGTTGACGGCATTCGAGGCGGTGATGTCGTCATGGCCCGAGCCGCCGATGACGTTCTCGAAGCCGTAGACCGTGTCGGTTCCGACCTCGACGCCCGCCACCTGGCCGCGGCCCATGAAGCCGGTACCGATGTCGACCGTCAGCTTCGCCGTCGCCACCGAATAGTCGAGCGTGTCGACGCCGTCGCCGCCCCAGTAGCTGTCGACGCCGTCGGCCTTGGTGGCGAGCACGATGTCGGCGCCGGCTCCACCCCAGGCCTTGTCCGCACCCGCCCCGGCTTCGATGACGTCGTTGCCGGCGTCGCCGTAGATCAGGTCGTCGCCGCCATTGCCGAACAGCATGTCGGCCCCGGTGCCGCCGTGGATCCCGCCACCCCCCGCCCC
>NZ_LGAP01000075.1 GCF_001270265.1 Ensifer adhaerens | reverse complement strand
GACCCTCTTATGACCGTGGTCAAGGGTGATACGCGGACTTATGCGCCCCATGTCTTTGACACCGATTTTGTTACCGTTGATGGGGCAGCGCGGGGACGGGATGGGCCTTCAGACGACGGTTGATCCAGCTCTTATCCGCGGGTTGGTTACCGCACTTCCGTAATTCGTCTTGGGCCATCCCTGTCTAGAAGTCGGGCGTTGGATTCTGATGTCCAGCCACATAGGGTCGCCGGGAATTCCCCACCGCGGCCCATCCCGTCTCCGTGCTGCCCCTGATGTCCGCCGAGGCTCTGGCGCGGGCAAAGCCCCTCAATGCGGCGGCGCCCGCGCTGGGGGGCAGCTGGTTGCAACTTGGACCTTTAAGGTAGCAGCGCACCGCATCGTCAGCGCACCGGTTCGACCTGGTGGCCGATGGCCCACAGGAACGCTGCCATCTCGCGCGCGATCGCCGCAACGACGATGGGGTTTTTCTTGCCCGCAGCCGTCAGGCGCCGGTAGCGGCCGCACAGCCGCGTCTGCGCTTTCCAGGCGATCTCCCGCACCGCCTTCGGCAGACCCTCAAGCCGGACGCGAATGGTTTCCGTCACCCTGGCGGGATGGCGATAGCTCCAGGCGCCCTCGACCAGGACGCGGCGCGCGCGGCGGTTTCCGGCCAGCGTCAGGCCGCCGCGTTTGACCGTCTCGCCGGTCGACCGTTCCGAGGGTACGAGGCCCAGGAAAGCCATCAACTGCCGCGGGTTGTCGAAGCGGCGTACATCGCCGACTTCGCTGACGAAGGTGACGGCAACAAGGAAGGAGACGCCGCGAAGCGCCTGATAGGCCGCGACCACCGGTGCCATCGACCAACTGGGCACCAGCTCGACCAGCTGAGCATCCAGCCGCTCCAGCCGGTTCTGCGCATCGGTGATCACGTCGATCTGGTCCTGGAAGACGATTTGCTGGGCCGGGTGGTCGAACTTCTGCGACGCCAGCCAGCGGACATGCGCACGGCTCCAATTCTTGTGGCCAGTAAACACGCGGCCATGGCGCAGCAGGAACGAGAGCAGTTGCTGGCGTTTCTTGCGCAGATCTTCGCTCGCTGCGGCCCGCACCCGCACCAGATCGCGCACCGCTTCATGCACCGTGTCGGGAACCCATATTCCCTTCAACTCACCGGCCCGCAAAAGCCGCGCCAGGCTGACCGCATCGCGCCGGTTCGTCTTGACCCGTTCGCCCGCCCGCTTCGGGATCAGCGAGGGCGCTACGACATCACAGCGGTGGCCGAGTTCAACGAGCTGGCGATAAAGCCCATAACCGGTCGGACCCGCTTCGTAGCAGAAGTGCAGGTGTCGAGACTTGCTCTCCATCTTGCGCACGAACCGTTCCACGGCCGCCGGCGTCGCCTCGATCTCACCGAAATACCGAACTTCTCCATTGCGTCCGCCCTCGGCAATTGCGATCGCGTGCTTGGCTTTCGAGACATCGACACCGACGTAAAAAACGTTATCCTCTGTCATGGTCCGTCCTTTCCTTGCTGGGGCTCGGCTCGGCACTCCCGAGCAACCCCCGTTTGCTTTACAGCTGCAAAGACTAGGGCGGGCCGCCGCTCAGACCACGGTCATAACGTCTAG
>NZ_LGAP01000074.1 GCF_001270265.1 Ensifer adhaerens | reverse complement strand
GACCACCAAAAGTAGCTTATGCGTTTGAATCGAATGATGAATTCAGGGTCATCCGACGGCAACGGTGCGTCAACTCCTTCGACCCAAATGCACACTCGAGTGGATTTAAGACAGCACCTGCAAGAGAGCCGTTGGTGAACTGAGCAAACCGCCAGCTACCAGGCCAACGAATCCTAATGCCAACGCTCCGACGAGGCCGTGGTTTTCCCAGCCGATGTAAGCACCTACAGCGGTTGCTGTCGTGATGATCGAAACAGTCCATAGGATTTTGATCAGCGAAACCGCACGACGAATAGCTGTTGGTTTGTCTTCGGTCATGCGGACATCAACTTTCTGAAACGCCTGTGTCTTCGATATAGTATGGAAAGTCCATTCCACCAGAGGTTTGTATTCATCATCCGTTGCAGCGGATCATTTCCCTTCTCGCCAACCGCTTTTGCGGCCTCGGCAATCAACCATTTGAGCCTTCTCCGATCGACTCCCGCGGAAAGTCCAGGTAAGAACCTGGGTCATGTTCAGGATGATACGCATACAGCACTGATCTCCCCGGCCATGTTCGGCCGCCGATCCGCTGTGCCTGCCGTCGACTTCTGGAGCCTGAACGTTTTTGCTACCTAACCTTTCGCGGGTGGGTCCCCGCCTGCGGGGATAGAAACGGTGTGCTAGTGTCAGCGTCGGAGGGGAGCGGCCGTCGGCATTTTGGTGGTATTTAACCCCGTTACCTAACGTGGTCCATGGGCTGCTGCGGACTTGAGAGTGGTGACGCCGTTGTCGGCGATCCCGGTTAGGAATTTGATCTTTTGGCACAGCCCAGCCCCACCATTCGACAATTGGATAGGAGAGCCTGCCATGTCTGGAACAAAGACTCGCTGCAAGCGGGATATTTCCCCTACTCACTTGAATGCTGCTGCAATTGACATCGGGGCGACGATGCACGTGGCCGCAGTCGGGCCGGACCAAGCTTCCGAGCCGGTGCGCAGTTTTGGAACCTTCACCGGCGATCTGCATCGGTTGGCGGACTGGTTCACGAAGTGTGGCGTGCGCACGGTCGCGATGGAGTCCACGGGGGTCTACTGGATTCCGGTCTTCGAGATACTCGATCAGCGTGGCTTTGAGGTCATAGTGGTCAACGCCCGCGATGCCAAGCACGTGCCAGGCCGCAAGACCGATATCAGCGACGCCCAATGGCTGCAGCGTTTGCATGAATATGGATTGCTCAGGGCCAGCTTCCGGCTGAAGGGCGAAGTTGCGGTCATGCGCGCCTATCTACGCCAGCGTGAACGTTTGCTGGATTACGCTGCCTCGCACATCCAGCACATGCAAAAAGCTCTGACGCAAATGAATCTACAGCTCCACCACGTGGTGACAGACATCACCGGTGTCACCGGCATGGCCATCATCCGTGCGATTGTGGCCGGTGAGCGCGACCCGATAGTTCTGGCGTCCTATCGCGACCCACGCTGCCATGCGTCTGCGGAGACGATCCGTCAGGCGCTCGTCGGCAATGATCGCGAAGAGCACATCTTTGTCCTGACCCAGGCGCTGGAGTTGTACGACGTCTACCAAGCCAAAGTGGCGCTCTGTGACGTGCGCATCGAGGCTGTGTTGAAACGACTGCGGAAGGCCTCGTCCACCCCTGTAGGCAAACCGCCGACCGTACGGACAACGCAGAAGCAATCCAATGACCCAGCCTTCGATGTTCGCGCCGCCCTGTACGGCTTGCTCGGCTGCGATGTCACCCAGATTCACGGGCTCGGGCCTTATCTGACGCTCAAATTGGTCGGAGAGTGCGGGACCAACCTCTCGGCTTGGCCGAGTGCCAAGCACTTCACCTCCTGGCTGTGCCTCTCACCAAGCAACAAAATCTCCGGCGGCAAAGTGTTGTCGTCACGGACCCGACGATCTGGTAGCCGGGCCGCGGCGCTACTGCGACTTGCTGCGGTTGCGGTCGGGCGCACTCAGACCGCGTTGGGGGCATTCTATCGGCGTCTGTCGGCACGCGTCGGCAAGGCCAAGGCGGTCACTGCCACGGCCCGCAAAATCGCCGTCTTGTTCTACAACACCCTGCGGCACGGTATGGAATACAGCGATCCGGGAGCCTCCCACTACGAGGAGAATTACCGCCGACGCATCCTGACTAATCTCCAGCGGAGGGCAAAGTCGCTTGGGTATGTCCTACAGCCCGCGCCAACGCCCGCCTGATTGTTTCTTAGGAATG
>NZ_LGAP01000073.1 GCF_001270265.1 Ensifer adhaerens | reverse complement strand
TATTTACTATCCGGAATTGACTGGCGGGCGCCTCAGGAAACCTGGAGACCGACACGGGTTTAAGCGTCTTATTCATTGAATTCGTTGGGGAAATATGCTCTTATAGCGGCATGTCACTACCGCCGCTTTCCCTTCCTGACGATCTTGCCGATGCCCATGCCGCGCTGCTGGCAGAACGCGAGGCGCGGTTACGGGCCGAGGCAGAAGCGGCCAGCGCCAAAGCAAAGCTTTCCAGTATCGAGGCGCTCAACGCCCATCTGCAATTGCTGATCGCCAAGTTGGAACGCGACAAACATGGTCCGAGCCGGGAGCGCACCCAACGGCTGATCGACCAGATGGAACTGCAGCTCGAAGAGCTGGTTGCAGATGCGGCCGAGGACGAGCTCGCTTCAGAAGCTTCTGCCGCCAAAACCCAAGCCGTCCGTGCCTTCACCCGCAAGCGCCCGGTGCGTAAGCCTTGGCCGGAAGATATCGCGCGCGAACGCCTCGTCATCGAAGCGCCGAGCGCCTGCAATCACTGCGGCGGCGAACGTCTGTCGAAGCTGGGCGAGGATGTCACCGAGACGCTGGAGGAGATCCCGCGCCGCTTCAAGGTCGTTGAAACCGTGCGTGAGAAGTTCAGTTGCCGGGACTGCGGCTGCATCAGCCAGTCGCCAGCGCCCTTCCATGCAACACCGCGCGGCTTCCTGGGTCCCAACCTGCTCGCCACCATCGTCTTCGACAAATTCTCCGAGCATCAGCCGCTCAACCGCCAGAGCCGGCGCTTTCGCAGCGAAGGGATCGATCTGTCTACCCAGACGCTCGCCGACCAGGTTGGTTACGTCAGTGCTGCCGTCAAACCGATCTTCGATCTCATCGAGACCCATGTATTTGCGGCCGAGCGCTTGCACGGCGACGATACCACCATCCCGATCCTCGCCAAGGGCCAATGCACCACCGGCCGCATATGGACTTACGTTTGCGACGACAGGCCCTTTGGCGGGCAGTCACCGCCAGCGGCCATCTTCTACGCCTCCAGCGACCGGCGGGGCGAACATCCTCAAAGACACCTGGCCGAGTTCGGGGGCATTCTGCAGGCTGACTGCTACAATGGCTTCAATCCGCTCTTCGACCGGACCAAGAAACAAATGCCGGTGACGCCGGCCTTCTGCTTTGCCCATGCGCGCCGGAAGTTCTTCGAACTGGCCGATGTCGCTCGCAGTGCCCGGCGGGGCAAGGGCTTAAGGCCTGTCTCGGCGACGGCGTTGGAAGCGGTCAGGCGTATCGATGCGTTGTTCGCCATCGAACGCGATATCAATGGCCGGAGCGCCGAAGACCGGCTTGCTGTGCGCCAGGAAAAGAGCAAGCCGCTGCTTGAGGAACTGGAGGCTTGGTTGCGGCAGGAGCGCGAAGGCTTGTCGCGATCCTCGCCGGTGCTCGAACCGATCAACTACATGCTGTCGCGCTGGGAGGACTTTGCCAGATACGTCGATGACGGCAGGATTTGTATGACAAACAACGCCGCGGAAAGAGCCCTGCGCGGCGTGGCCTGCGGCAGAAAAAATTGGACCTTTGCCGGTTCCGATCGCGGCGCAGACCGGGCCGCCATCATGCTGACCCTCATCACCACGGCCCGTCTCAACGATATCGACCCCAAGGCCTGGCTTGCCGACGTACTGGCCCGCATCGCCGATCTGCCCGTCTCCCGCCTGCATGAGCTGTTGCCATGGGAGTGGAAGGCGACAAAAGCGGCGGCTATTGCGGTTGCCGCATAAACATTTGCCGAAAAAGCTCCTCTGACCGGCGCAGACCCTCGTCTGTCAGCACCAGAGACTTCGACTTGTTCACCGGATTGCCGATCATGCCTTTCCGATGCAAGCGATCTGTCGTCGCCCAGTCAAAACCCTTCCAGGCACAACGCTCGTTGTGACGCGTCAGCCATACCAACGCCAAAACCACGTCGTCCATTTTGCCTTCGTCGATCTCCATTCCGCCAGGTTACCACGCGCGATCGCACAAGTCCTGCGGCCCTGCTCGGATGGATAC
>NZ_LGAP01000072.1 GCF_001270265.1 Ensifer adhaerens | reverse complement strand
ACACACCTTCAACCTCCAGCGCGTTCCACAAGTCCAGCCAAAGCCCGCGGTGCAACAGACGCCACTGAATGCCGCGCCCGACGCTCAGACGTAACGCACCATCGCCGCTCGTGAATAAGACAGGCTAACCCGTGGACGGCGATCCCAACGTTCGTCTGCCGGAGACTGCCCCCTCTGCTTGGCGGCGTCGAGGGTGCAACATTTTCTTTCCCCGACAGTGAGAACGCTGCTGTTACCTTCAAAATTCGTCCCGGTTTTCCTGAGCAGCGCTGCATTTCCGGAAAATGCTCTGGCGACTTGCGCTTGCAGGCCCCTGCTGCGACCGCCGATCAGGACTGGCTTCGTTCTCGCATGGTCACTCTGCCGACGAAAGCATCAAGCCTACACAAAGAGCGCCTACTACAAAACGAGATCTAATACGAAACTGTATTAATAAACTCGAGCAAACCATAAAATAATTACAGAAACCCTCAACTGGAAACGGTAAACATTATGCTTTGTAAAATTTCTCTCGAACTAATCCGGAATAGTTATAAGACTAAGGCCTGATCTAATCATTGAGATTGCAAGTGTTGAGGGGTATTATCTGCAGATGTCCAGATCGGAGGACCGTGAACTACATTTGATAGGGGCGGATTAAATGTACATTTCCAACGATGCGTCGCGGGCGCGACAGAGAGAAGCGCAGCTCGCACGGGAAAACCGTGCCGAGATTGCTCGGGCAATCAATCAGGAACAGGTAACACGTCGCGAGTTGTTGCGATGGGGCATCTTCACGGCGAGCGGAATGCTCGCCATGAAAAATGGGCTCAGTCCGTTTGCAAAGAGCGCCTATGCGGCGGTGCCAACCGGCGCGCCGCGCACACCGCTGTTCGGCATCAAGAAATTCTCGCAGCCCATGCATCGTTTGCACTTGCTCAACCCTGTGCCGATGACGCGGACATCACAGGGTCATGCCGCATTTCCCGCACAACTGGCCGAACGGCCGGCGAAACGTTTGTCATATCACACCGACTTTTCGGCCGATCCGACAAACAGGCAATTCATCAATACCAGGACCAATCGAGGGCCAATCGAGGGCCGGCCGCCCGGCGAAATCTTCGCGCACCAACGCTGGGACGAGTTCTTTCCAAAGGTCGGCTACATACTCAGGCTGGGCCAGATTACCCAAGGCGCTACCGGCGGATACTTTCACGAAGGTTTTCCGCACCAGCAGCCAAACAGCGCCTGGACCTATGGCGCCGGCAGGACCGGTGAATGCAGCCTGCCGCCATTCCTGATCAAAGGCCGCTACGGCGAACCCATCATCACCCGCGTCTACAACGACCTGCCGGTAAACCGGGCGGAGAACAACGGCTTCGGGCGCAACGAGACCCAACTTCACTTTCACAATGCGCACAATGGCGCCGAAAGCGATGGCGCGGCGAATGTGCACCACTTCCCAGGGACATTCTACGACTACCGCTGGAGCACGACGCTTGCGCGGCGCGACAAGATCAACACACAGGCTACCGATCGACGGGCATCAGGCCCGGACGACAGCACCGGCCTCATCAACGTCCCAGGAGACTTCCGCGAGTTACAAGGCAGCATGTGGGCGCATGATCACCGCTTCTTTTTCACGGCGGAAAACGTCTACAAGGGCAATCTTGGTGCCATAAACTATTACAGCGGCCCCGACCGCGGCAACGAGGAGCTATCGGACGGCGTCAATCTGCGGCTGCCCAGCGGCAAGCTTCTGGGTTGGGGCAACATCGACTTCGACGTCAACCTGATCTTTTCCGATTGCGCATGCGACGCGTCGGGCCAGCTCTTCTTCGATATTTTCGATACGGACGGAATGCTCGGCGACGTGCCGCTGGTCAATTTCGGCTATGCGCCATTCTTCGAAGTCCTGCCGCGAAAATATCGCTTCCGTATCCTGAACGCCTGCATGTCACGTTTCCTGAAGCTTGCCCTGGCGGATGCCAAAGGAAATCCTGTCCCGATCAAGTTCATCGCCAATGACGGGAACCTGGTGGTCACACCCTTGACCCTGACCTCCCTTCCCGTGCAGGGCATAGCCGAACGCTACGATATCGTCGTCGATTTTTCTGGCTTCCGGATCGGCGACAAGATACGGGTCGTCAATCAGATCCTTCATGACGACGGGCGTGGTCCGAAGGAAGAACTCAGCCTGACAAATGCGCTGAAAGGGACCTCCAAGGATCCGCTTGTCGGGCCGATGCTTGAGTTTCGGGTGGTCGGCGCGGTCGAAAGTGTCGATGTGCCCGGTGTCGTCCACCGCGCCACGGACCCTGACGTCAGCCGGGTTCCAGCCAAATTGACCGAACAGATTCCGATCGTCACGCCGGTGCGCACAAGGTTCGTCGAGTTCGGCAGGTCGGGAGATGGGGATTCCCGCGGGCCGGATGGGTGCGTGCCCGATTGCGGCGAAGTGGTCAATTTCCCCTGGACCATTCGCATCAACGGCGAGTCTTCGCATTCCATGAACGCCAACAGGATTTCCCTGCTCATTCCGAAAGCTGGCGAGGTCGAGCATTGGACTTATAGGAACGGCGGCGGCGGCTGGGACCACCCCATTCACCTCCATTTCGAGGAGGGGGTGACCTTTGCGCGCACCGGAACGAAACTCGCGGCGACCGAGAACCTCCAGCGGAAGGACGTCTGGCGGTTGGGCGAAAGCGGTAGCGTCACCTTCCAGGTTCAATTTGGCGAATTCGGCGGCGCTTATGTCAATCATTGCCACAACACCGTGCATGAGGATTTCGCGATGTTGGCACGCATTCAGTTGCTGACCGGTGTGGCCGGCTCGCCTCAGACCGCGGTGACCCCGACCCCCAACCCGACCCCGGACGGTGTCGTTTTCACCGCGCCGGAAATCTTGCCCGAAGGCGTGCCGAAAGGTTGGAAGGACAGTCAGCCGATGCAGGCAGCGCAGCTCTCAGGCACGGTCGCTCCTTGAACGGTTGGCCGAGCCGAAGCCCGGTCAACCAGGAAGAGATTTGTCCTCGTTACGTGAGCTTGGCGCGCGTGCCGCGCTGGCCTGCCTGCTGTTCGGAGATTCAGATGAAACGATGGTTCGCAGCCGTCGCGGCGATAACCGCGATTTTTCTATTCAGCCCCGGCGAACCGGCGGCCAAGAGTTCGCGTTGGGGAAAGGACTACTTCCCAAACGTCGACGTCGTTACCCAAAATGGCGACAGGGTTCGGTTCTATGACGATCTGATCAAGGACAGGATCGTCCTTATCA
>NZ_LGAP01000071.1 GCF_001270265.1 Ensifer adhaerens | reverse complement strand
CGGATGCCGGCATGGGACAAGGAATGGGCCAGCCGCAACGGGTGCCGGCGGAGTAGCCGGCACGCCAGGCCGAGCATAGCGGCGATTGAAGCCGCCCTTTGGCGGCGGAGCTGAGCAGACGCGAGCGAGCGACACGAGGCCAGGGTGCAAGACGAGCTCCGCGATCGGAGCCAGCACCGGCCGAGGAGGATGTCATGGACGAGAAGCTCATCCTGGAGCGACCCGACAGCCAGCAGGCGGTCGCGCCGATGAACCGTTACGAGATCGCCGACAGGCCGGAGCGCAAGCGCGGCCGGCTGCTGCTGTCGGCGCTGTTTCTCGGTGGCCTCGGCTCGGTGTTTGCCAGCCGCGACGAGGCCGACGGCAATGCGCCGGCGCATCGGCCGGGGCTTGGCGATGGTGGGGCGATGGCGCCGGTGGACGAGCCGCAGACCGGGCCGGATCTGGCCGGCGCGCTCGATGTCATCGAGAATGTCGCCGACTATTTCCGCGAGCTGATGGCCGACTTCGCGCTGACGACCGGCACCGTTCCAACGGTTATGGGGCGGCTGCGCGCCTCGGTGCGGCTGTCCTTCGACGAAGGCCGTCCCGATACCGGCTTTGTCGACGACCGGCCGTTGCAGCAGTCCAAGCGTTCGGCCAATGACAACGGCCTGCCGGACTTCGATTTTCCCCGGCTGTCGTCCTTCGGCAACCTGCCGTCGACCGGCGGCCGCAATGACGATGACGATGATGACGATGATGACGACGGCAATGGCAACGGCGGCAACAACAACGGCGGCAATAACGGCGGGAATAACGGCGGCGGGAACAACGGCGGGAACAATGGCGGCGGCAACAATGGCGGCGACGATGATGACGACGACGATGACGGCGGCACCCGCTCGAACCGGCTGCCGGTGGTGGCCGGCCGCAACATCCTTGCCAACGGCTTCATGAACCTGTCGGCGATCATCCTGCTCGATGATCTCCTGGCCAACACCCTCGATGCCGACGGCGACCGGCTGACGATCGCCAACCTCACCGTCTCTTCCGGTTCGGTGCGCGCCTATGCCGACGGCATGTGGCTCTATACGCCGGCGCGCGGCGAGATCGGCGAGGTTACGTTCAGCTACACCGTCTCCGACGGCAGCGGCAGCGTTGCCAATGGCGCGCTCTTGGCGCTGCTCGACTGGCCGGCCCATGAGATCAAGGGCACCGAAGGACCGGACGTGCTGATCGGCACGCCGCGTCCCGACATCATCGCCGCCCTTGGCGGCGACGATAGCGTCTATGGCCGCGAAGACGACGACCTGATCCTCGGCGGCAGCGGCAACGACACGCTCTTGGGCGGCGACGGCGACGACACCCTGCATGGCGATGACGGCGATGACCGGCTGTTCGGCGGCAACGGCGACGACATCCTGTTTGGCGGCGACGGCGACGATCGGCTCCATGGCGAGGCCGGCGACGACATCCTCATCGGCGAGGCCGGCGACGACACGCTCTCGGGCGGCAGCGGCGACGACCGGCTGTTCGGCGAGGACGGCAAGGATAGTATCGAGGGCGATGCCGGCGACGATCTCGTCGATGGCGGCACCGAGGACGATACCCTTGCCGGCGGCAGCGGCGACGACACGGTTCTGGCCAGTGCCGGCAACGACGTCATCGTCACCGGCGCGACCAGCGACGAGACCCGCCAGGCGCAGCCATCGCCTGCCAACAGCGAAGACGACGGCGACGATAGCTATAGCGGCGGCACCGGCTTCGACACGCTCGATGCCAGCGCCAGCACCGAGACCATCGTCGTCGACCTCGAACAGGGCACCGCCACCGGCGAAGAGATCGGTAGCGACAGGCTCGACAGCATCGAGGCGGTGATCGGCGGCACCGGTGACGACCAGCTTGCCGGCGATGCCGCCTGCAACACCCTCGTCGGCAATGACGGCAACGATGTCATCGACGGCCGTAGCGGCAACGACACGCTCTCCGGCGGCCAGGGCAACGACACGCTGGCCGGCGGTAGCGGCAATGACACCATCCTCGTCGAAGCACCGGCCTGCGTGCCCGGGGAAACGAGCGACGGCAACGATAGCTATAGCGGCGGCGCAGGCAACGACACGCTCGATGCCAGCGCCAGCACCAAGACCATCGTCGCCGACCTCGAACAGGGCACCGCCACCGGCGAAGAGATCGGATCGGATACGCTCGACAGCATCGAGACGGTGATCGGCGGCACCGGTGATGACCAGCTTGCGGGCGATGCCACCTGCAACACCCTCGTCGGCAATGACGGCAACGATGTCATCGACGGCCGTAGCGGCAACGACAGGCTCTCAGGCGGCCAGGGCGACGACACCGTCGCCGGCGGTAGCGGCAATGACACCATGCTCGTCGAGGCACCGGCCTGCGTGCCCGGGGAAGCAAACGACGGCGACGATACCTATGATGGCGGCGCAGGCAACGACACGCTCGATGCCAGCGCCAGCACCGAGACCATCGTCGCCGACCTCGAACAGGGCACCGCCACCGGCGAAGAGATCGGGTCGGATACCGTCGACAGCATCGAGGCCGTCATTACCGGCTCTGGTGACGACCAGCTTGCCGGCGATGCCGCCTGCAACACCCTCGTCGGCAATGACGGCAACGATGTCATCGACGGCCGCGACGGCAACGACACGCTGGCCGGCGGCCAGGGCAACGACATCGTCGCCGGCGGTGCGGGCGACGATACGGTGATCGTCGTCGCCATGATCGAGACCGGCAACGGCACCGCGACGAATGATGGCACCGATAGCTATTCGGGTGGTGATGGTATCGACACACTCGATCTCTCGGCTCTGGTCCAGGAAGTCCTTGCGGACATTGAGACCGGGATCGCCGAGGGCAACGAGATCGGCACGGACGTGATCGATGGCTTCGAAATCATCGCCGGTGGCCAGGGGGGCGACCGGCTGTCGGGTGGGGCCGGCAACAACATCCTGTCGGGTGGCTCCGGCAACGATGTGCTGCGCGGCCGCGGCGGCGACGACATTCTCGTCGGGGGTGCCGGCAACGACACGCTGGAAGGCAATACCGGCAACGATACCTTCCTCGTGGTGATCCCACCGGATGCGAGCGGCAGTGACGGCAACGACCTGATCGACGGCAATGAGGCGGTCGACACCTACGACGCGTCGGCGGCGACCCAGGCGGTGGTGATCGACCTCGACCGCGGCACGGCGGAGGGTGCCGAGATCGGTTCGGACCTGTTGACCGCGATCGAAGGCGCTGTCGGCGGCAAGGGCGACGATGTGCTGGTGGCCGACACTGCCGTCAACTTCCTCGCCGGTGGCGACGGCGCCGATGTCTTCGTCTTCCGCTCGGTGGCATCGCTTGCCAATGACGGCAGCGGCCGCGACGAGATCCGCGACTTTGAGGTCGGCGACCGCATCGACCTGTCGAAGATCGCCGAAGCCGTCGGCGGCCTGGTCTTTGCCCAGTTCGCCTCCGACGGCCAGACACCGCCGGTGCACCAGATCACCTTCTATCACGAGGCCTTCGGCGACGGCGAACGCACCGTCGTGCGCGCCGTCGTCAACCTCGAACGCGACGAGGATCTCGAATTCCTGATCGC
>NZ_LGAP01000070.1 GCF_001270265.1 Ensifer adhaerens | reverse complement strand
CTTCAATAATCGTCAGGTGCTCAAAATGCGAAGGAACGCGGTGTGGAGACAGAAAATCCGCGTGTTTTTGGTGCCGACTGACGGCTTTGCTCCGCATTATTTTTTTCCGACGAACCTCTGTGGTCGTTTGACCAACAGAGGAATAATTGATGTTGAAATCTGAACACGAACTGCTCACCGAGCTGAAAGCAGCGCTGACCAACCGCCAATACAGTCCGGTGGCGATCAGAAATTACTGCGCGTATGCGCAGGAATTCCTCGATTATCTCGCGCACCGAGGAATTCCAGTCGCAGACGTGACCGAAGACCTGGTAGAGCGATATCTGCACCATGCGACCGCGCTATTCCACAAGCGTCGCGGACGACGGCCTAGCAAGCGCTGGCACGAAGTCCCGCAGTCTGGGATTCACGCGCTGCTACGGCTTGGGCAGGGTCAGTGGCCGCCTGCTCCCAAAGTAGCCTGCGCCGCTGACGCACTACGGTTTACGATCTGCAACGAGTACGAAACCTGGCTTCGCGAGGAGCGTGGCCTTGCCCAAGCCAGCATAGACGCGTTCTTGTGGGAAGCCCGCTACTTCCTTGCCTGGCAACTCGACCGGAGCGGGGTCGAGGGTCTCAAGGGAATAACCGTCGGCGACATCGACGGCTATATGGACCTGCGTGGCTCGAAGCTGACGCGCAGTTCACTGAAATCCACAGCGGAGCGGCTTCGTTCGCTGCTGCGCTACCTCCACAGGACTGCCCGCGTTGCGGCAGATCTGACGCCACATATCATCTCGCCGCGGCTCTATGCTTATGAAAGGGTGCCGTCGATTCTGGAGCGCGACCAGATCACCGCGGTTCTGGCAAGCACGAGCATGGACACGACGGCCGCCGGTTTGCGGGACCATGCGATATTACAACTCCTCGCCACCTATGGGCTACGTGCGGGCGAAGTGCGTAACATGCGGATCGAAGATATAGACTGGCGGGCCGAAGTCGTTCGTGTCCGTCACAGCAAAACGCAAGCCCACACGCTCCTTCCCTTGATGGAGCCGGTTGGCGAAGCGATCCTTACTTACCTGCGGTCTGGACGGCCCGCGACCGATGCCAGGGAAATCTTCATCCGTACACGCGCGCCCTATCGCAAGCTCGACAAGCTATACAGCCTGGTGCAGCGGAGGCTCCGGGATGCCGGCGTCAAACCCTTGGGCAAGCGCGGGCCTCACATCTTCCGTCACGCTCGTGCGACCGAGTTGCTGCGCGCGGCAGTTCCGAAAAAGGTAATTGGCGATCTGCTAGGACATCGCTCGACGGGGTCGACTGACCCCTACCTCAAGCTTGCCACCGCGGATCTGAGGGCCGTCGCCCTTGATGTGCCGGGAACGGAGGTGCTGGCATGATCTCCCATTGGCCCGATTCCGATCGCACGCGCATTGGCAGCTATGTCGCGAGCCTTGATCTGCGTAATCTCAAAAGCCGTACCTGCTATCAACAGGTACTGCATAGCTTCCAGGATATTGTTGAACGGCATGGGATGCTCGATCGACAAGCGCTGCAGGCCTGGCTACGAGAATTAACGTCTCGCTGGGCGACATCCACGCTCCTGCATCGCACCCGCATCATCGACCGGTTCCTCGATCACCTCCTGGCAACCGGTGCGATCGATCACAATCCTGTCGAAGCTCTGCGTGTGGCGTGTCATATAAAGCAGAGCATGCCGATCTGGCGCGCGTTGATATCGTGTAATCCAGAACAGGCTCTTGCCGGACTGCGCCAGCCCAGACCGTTCGGCAGCGTGCTGGGCGAGGTTATGGCTGAGCATGTCGCCATGATGCGCCGTAGGGGATACAAATATACTTCGCAACGAGTGCGGCTTTTGCAGTTCGACCGGTTCCTGCAAATGAACCCGCAACTGGAAACCGAGACGCTGAGCGTCATGATCGATCGATGGGCGGCCACCAAAGGCACGCGTAACCATGCATATGAGCGCGAAAATCTTGAGCGCCTCTTCGCAAAAATCCAGCGACGGCGCGATCCGTCAGCTCCTCAGCGTCGACCGGATCCGAGACCCCAAAAGGAGGTCCGCAAGCAGTGGCGAAAGCCTCATATCTACTCTCCTGTCGACGTGCGGCGAATGCTCGACATTGCCCGTTCGTATCCCTCGCCGCGGGCAACACTTCGTCCGTTAAGCGTCTACACCATGCTGTTGCTGGCCTACTGTGCGGGTCTGCGGCGGGGAGAGTTGGCCAGGCTGGATCTTGGTGACGTTAATCCCGGTGACGGCACCATCACGGTTCGGCAGACCAAGTTCTTCAAGACCCGAATTCTGCCACTTCCCGACGGTGTAATGACCGAACTCCGAGCCTACATCACTGCGCGGCGTCAGGTCGGCGCGTCGCAGGATCCGCACTCTGCCCTGTTCTGGAACGTCCAGCGCAGATCCCGCTACACGCCCGAAATGGTCACTTGGTTGCTCACAGACGTCGTACGTCGTGCCGGGTTGAAGCCACTGCAAGGGCAGCTCGGGCCACGCGTTCATGATCTTCGGCACTCGATGGTCGTGAACCGTATCCTTGAATGGTACCGTCTGGGGATCAACCCGCAGGATCGACTGCCGTTCCTCGCGACCTACCTCGGCCATCGGGATATCAACTCAACTCTGGTCTACATCACCGTCACGCAGGATCTGCTGCATCTCGCAAACGAGCGGTTCAGGGCCGTGGGCGCGCCATGCCTCAGTCTCGAACGGGAGGTGCGGTCATGAGCAAAGCCAATCCGTTCCCGGAACTGATGCGCGCGTTCTTTTACGAATGGCTTGTCGAGCAACGCAATGCGTCCGTCAACACGGTCCGCTCCTACCGCGACACCTGGCGGCTGTTCCTCCGGTTCGTCGCTGACCGCGCGAAAAAGAAAGTTGCTATAATCTCGTTGGCCGATCTGACTGCCGCGCAGGTCGCTGCGTTCCTGAGGCACGCCGAGCACGACCGTGGCGGCACGATCGGTACCCGCAATTGCCGGCTTGCCGCAATCCGCAGCTTCTTCAACTTCGTGGCGACCAAGGATCCTGCCTCGATCGCGCAGTGCGTCGAAATCCTCAACATCCCGATCAAGCGGGCGCCGATATCTGAGCCTTGCTATCTGGATCCGCCGGAAGTGGCAGCGATCCTTGCCCAGCCAGACCAGTCAACGCTCGAAGGCATGCGCGACCATGCACTGTTGTCGTTCCTCTACAATAGCGGGGCGCGAATACAGGAGGCACTCGATATGTGCCCCGAGGCAATCCGGTTCGATAGCCCGAGTTGCGTTCGGCTTATGGGCAAGGGCCGAAAAGAGCGTATCTGCCCGCTTTGGCCGGAAACCGTGATATTGTTGAAAAAGCTGCTTGAGCGGCAGCCGCGGGCACCAGACCAGCGGCTGTTCGTGAACCGCTACGGAGAGCCGCTCAGCGCCTCGGGCGTTCGGTTCAAGCTTGCCGTCTATGTGAGGGCGGCGGCTGAAACCACGCCGTCGCTGCAAACGAAGCACGTAACGCCGCACAGCTTCCGTCACGCCACCGCCGTCCATCTTGTATCGGCTGGCGTAGACATCACGGTCATCCGCAGTTGGCTTGGGCATGTGAGCCTCGACACCACCAATCACTACGCGAAAGCCAATCTGGAAACAAAGCGAAAGGCGCTGGAACAGATCGCCGCACCGGTGTCGACGGGGCATTTATCATCGTGGAAACGTGATACGAGCCTGCTCGCCTGGCTCGACACGCTCTGAAATAATGCGAAGGAATTTTGCGTGAAAAGGCCGGCAACCGGCGCGGTCCGCGTGCGTTCCTTCGCATTTTGAGCAACTGATGATTATTGAAG
>NZ_LGAP01000007.1 GCF_001270265.1 Ensifer adhaerens | reverse complement strand
TGCTTCTCAAAACTCAAACAGTTCCGCAGAGTAGCCACGCGCTACGAGAAAACGGCACAAAACTACCGAGCCGTCGTCACAATCGCAGCCATCGTCCTCTGGATCAGGTAAGTGTCCACACGACCTAGAGGCTCTGGCGAATGTCCTCGGGGTAAATGTCGTCGAACTGTTTGCTCAAGTGGACACGAATTCGTCGCGCCCGCCGCCTTTGCGCTCAGGTAGAAAACCAAAGTCCTAATCAGCTATGATTCCGACCAGCCGGCACGCCAGTAGGGATTGTTGCGGTTCAGCCATGCGAGTACGCGCCCGCACTGGCAGTAACTTGCAGCCGGCACCTTTTGCAGTACTTGAGAGTGCGATAATATCTTCCGTCATCTCATGCGGAGACCCGCGATGGCGAAGCAACGCGTCGAACGGCGGCTGGCGGCCATTATGGCGACCGATGTCGTCGGCTATGCGCGTCTCATGGAAGCCGACGAAACGCGAGCAGTTCGGTCTATAAAACGGCTGCAATCCTCAGTTCTTCACCCCAATGTTGATGCCCGCGGGGGGCGGATAGTCAAGTTGATGGGCGATGGCTCCCTCGTCGTCTTCAGCTCGGCCGTGGAGGCGGTGGATTGTGCGATATCAATTCAATCGAAGCTTGAGTCCCGTCGGCAAAACCAGAGAGTTGATTTCCCGCTTGTTTTAAGGATCGGCATCAATCTCGCCGATGTGGTGATCGAAGGTGACGATGTCCTGGGAGGTGGTGTAAACGTCGCAGCCCGCCTGGAGGCGGCGGCCGAGCCCGGTGGCATATGTATTTCTGACCTCGTTCACCGTCAGCTTACCTCAGGCCGCCACTCTGAATTTGTCGACGGCGGCGAGATATCACTCAAGAACATCGCCCGTCCCCTCCATGTCTGGCATTGGGGAGACGCACCTTTAGCCCGACCATCGATAGGCTCTCTGGCCAGGCCGACATCTATTGCTGTTCTGCCGTTTGAGAATTTGGGCGGATCGCAGCACGACGAAATTTTCAGTGACGGGATGACTGAGGATGTCATATGCGGCCTTGCGCGGTTTCGTTCGCTCACCGTCATCGATGCTAGCTCGTCGTTCCGCTTTCGCGACCGGCACTCGGACCTGAATGAGATCAGCAAGAAGTTGGGCGTGACTTACCTTGTCCTGGGCAGCGTTCGCCGCGCAGGTAAGCGACTAAGAATTGCGGCCCAGCTCGTCGAAGCGGTTTCCGGAACGCAGCTGTGGTCTGAACACTACGACCGCGATGTTCAGGATCTATTCGCAGTTCAGGATCAACTAACCCGGACGATTGTCGCCACCCTTGTGGGACACATCGAGTGCGCGGATGTTCGCCAGGCACTGCGAAAACCGACAACCAGCCTGGCCGCCTACGAGTATTACCTGCGGGGTCTGGTGCATATGCGCAGCTATGAAAAGGACGACAATCAACAGGCGCTCACGATGTTCAATGCGGCACTCGAGCGAGATCCGCAGTTCGGATTGGCACTTTCCCATCTCGCGTTAGCGAAAATTGCGCTGAACGGCTACGCCAACTCACCATCCGACGTTCTTGACGAAGCGCTGGCCCTGGCACGTAGGGCGGTAACCCTCGACGAAGGCGAGAGTGGTTGCCAGCGATTGCTGGCACTCATTCACGTTAACCGACGCGAATTTGAGTTGGGTGAGCGACATTATCGTCGGGCCTATCAGATGAATCCCAACGACGCCAACACACTGGTGCAAATGGGCGGCCTACTGGCCCGACGCGGCAAACTCGATGAAGCGCTGGAATGGATCGAGGAAGGGTTCCGGCTAAATCCGTTTCCGCCGCGATGGTATAGCGCCGCCCTTGGCAACGCCCTCTATCTTGCTGGCCGCTACGCGGAAGCCGCTGCCGCGCTAGAAGAACTACCAAACCCGGGCCCATTCACATGCGCGCGCCTGGTCGCCTGCTACGCACAAGCAGGTGACCCGATCGCGACCGAAAAGGCAAAAAGCCATCTGCTAGGTCTCTGTTCCGATTTCTCGACCGACAACTTCATCAGGCGAGGGCTGCTGCTGGAGCGTCCGGAGCAACTGGATTTGTTCCGACATGGGCTCCTGAAGGCAGGCATGCCGCCGTGAACATTGGCACGCGATCAATCGCCTTTCCAACTCGCGACGCGTTTTGAAACTTAGAGGTCACTCACCCGCCAAGAACAAAAATGCGTCGAGTCCTTCACGTTTTGAACCAAGCACACTGAGCCAATTCGGAGCTGTCCATAACGGGCAAAGGGCGACAGAGAAATTTACACCGCCCCCGCCTGGAGAAAGCGGGTTCGCGCCGTTCCTTGACCTTTATCAACCAAAGACCGCTATGGCCGATTTGATGGTGATGCCGCCATCCGGGCTTCTGCGCAGTAGCGGCGCTGAACACTTGGAGTAATTGCAGCGCCGGGGGCCCCCGCGACAAAAGGGTTTCCCTGCTTTCCCGGCCATTTCGGCTTTCCCGCACAGCCTGGCCAGTAACATTTCGTGTGCCCCCCGCAAGTCGCTTGAGATGTGAGGACCGTCGCCGAACGCAGCCCCCCTCCCCGCCTCAGGCGACGGACCATCCACCGTCCACCAGCAGGTTCGCGCCGGTGATTAGGCTCGCAGCCGGTGACGCAAGGAAGACCACGGCACCCACTACATCGTCGGTTTCACCGATCCGGCCGAGTGGAATGTGACCGAGCGTCGCTTGGCGATTGTCGGGATTGGATAGGAAAGGTGCGGTGCCATCGGTGTGGATGAAGGTCGGCGATACGGTATTTACCGTGACGTTGTAGCGCGCCCACTCGGCTGCAAGGCAGCGCGTCAGGTGATTAATTGCCGCCTTGCTCATGCAATAGATCGCCTCGCCGCGCAGTGCCACTGTACCGGCCTGCGAACTGATGTTGATGATCCGGCCCTCTTTACGCTCGATCATATGCCGACCTATTGCCTGCGTCATCAGAAAGGTGCCCTTGATGTTGACATCGAGTATCTGGTCAAGGTCCTTTTCCTCAACAAGTTCCGCGAGATTGCCGGGAGCCACTCCGACATTGTTGATGAGGACGTCGATCCGACCGAACGTTGTAAGGGCCGCATCCACTGCTTGTGCGATATGGGCCTTATTGGGAATGTCCAGCTCAACCGGGAGGACTTTGCCTCCGGCGCTCTCGAGTTCGCTAACCAGGCCAGCCGACGCCGCGATGTCGCGGACTCCCAGGACGATATCGGACCCTGCTGCGGCACAGGCAATTGCGCAAGCACGACCGATGCCACGGCTCGCTCCCGTCACGAACGTCACTTTGCCGTCAAGGCTGAAATCCGGCGCATTCTTCTGCATTATGATACCTCCCTTGATAAAGCTCATTCATGGCAGCGTCGGCATGCGGATGCCAGACTGTCAACGCATGTTGCGGAGCATCCCTTGACCACGTCCGCAATGGGCCGGAAGCCGACCATAGAATCTCTGCTCTTGAAGAGAACCTAACCACGGACCCATGCTGCTCGCTCTGGGATCACTGGAGCACAGAACTGCTCCCGCAGGACCCAAAATGTAGCGGCTCCGACGAGCAGCGGGTTATGCCATCCAGCCGCTCGAGCCCTCAAGATGGTGCCACAAGACCTGCACTTGCAAATGAGAAGCGTCTGGGCACCGCCGTTAATGATTCACGCTTCTTTAATCATGAATTGTGAAAATCTGCCCATCCGGTGGGTATGATGCCGACCGTTCGTTTGGGGGTAAAGAGTGCATGCGTAAGCCGCAAGATCACACGCTGTCCTCCGGCGCCACTATACCAGAGTCCGGCTACGCCGTCTCCCGCCGCGCCGTGCTTTCGGGCCTCGGTGTCATGACCCTGCTTGGCGCCTCCGGCTGCTCTCCGACGCTCGAACTCCCATCGCTGGGACCAATCGAGCCGTCGGGTGGTATGCCGCCTGTGGGCGTTGACCACATGCCGACCGGTTCGATCCGCCCGATCCCACCGATCAGCGTCGACAGCAACATCACCAACAATAGCACGATGTATGCCTCGCTGACCGACAACGGCATCGTGATCCCGGCAATCCCATTCCAGAAGGTCAGGCCGGAATTCCGTCGTCAGATCGTTATCGATCCGACCGGCGAGGCGCCGGGCACGATCGTGGTGCGGCTCAACGAGCGGCATCTCTATTGGGTGCAGGAAGGCGGCGAAGCGATCCGTTACGGCGTCGGCATCGGCAAGGCCGGCTTCGAATGGAACGGCCGCGCGGAGATCCAGTACACCAAGGAATGGCCGACCTGGACGCCGCCCAAAGAGATGATCGCGCGCAAGCCGGAGTTGGTGAAATGGACGGGCGGTCAGCCGGGTGGCCTCGACAACCCGCTCGGCGCCCGCGCACACTATATCTACAAGGACGGCCACGACACTGGCTATCGCGTGCACGGCTCACCCGAATGGTGGACCATCGGCACTCAAGCATCTTCCGGTTGCGTGCGCATGATCAACCAGGACGTCATCGACCTCTACAACCGGGTCAAGGCGTCGCCGACCAAAGTGCCGATTGTGGTGGCGTGAAGGGCGCTTCGCGCCGAGCAAGTAGGGAATCGAGAAGAGCCACGACAGTCGCTACCAAATAAATTCAGTCGTTCGATCCTGCCGCACCCGCCTGCCCTTCTTCGGCCGGCTGATCGCAGACAACGAGGTTTTCGGGACCTCGCCCCTCACTTCCCCGCCCTCACCAGCGACCGGCCGATATGCCGCGCGCGCGGTTGCTGACATTCGTTCGGCGCTCGAAGCCGCTGGCGTCATTTTCATCGACGGCAACTACAGTGGAGATGGCGGGCCTAGCATACGCTTGGCTATTTAGTCAGAGCGCAAGAAACCGAAACATCGACGTTCCGATCGATACATTATGCGATCCAAAAGGCCCCAAAATAGATGGCCGAGCGGGAGGACTCTTGGCGCGACATGGCCAGCCGCCGAAAAAAACGGCCGTCGGATCCTCACAATCCGCCCGTCCGAACCGGGGGGCAGCAGAAGTTGACCTGCGTATCGGTAGAATGGCGATCAGTTCGGTGCAGAAGGCTGGCGCGCGCCTGATTCCTCGCCCGGCCGGATCATTGATATGCCAAGCAGGAATTGAAGTGCTGGATGCCGATGCCCTCGG
This sequence comes from Ensifer adhaerens, assembly GCF_001270265.1. Classification (GTDB taxonomy): domain Bacteria; phylum Pseudomonadota; class Alphaproteobacteria; order Rhizobiales; family Rhizobiaceae; genus Ensifer; species Ensifer adhaerens_B. The sequence continues at coordinate 200,796 of NZ_LGAP01000007.1, read as the reverse complement.
CTAATCTCAATCGCACCTCGATACCTCCACTCTTGGGAAGGCGACGACGAGCGAGAGCTCGACAGGTCAGGGATTAAAGAACTCGCGGCGTAAAACAGCCTGATGCCTTACATCGGCCCCTCAGGCGGGCGGCACATCCATCGCGCGACGCTCGGGCCCGTGTGACTAAGAACGAGCCCCATGGCGAAGGCAACCTATCCTGGAGAATAGGTTTCCGCCTCAAAAGTTTTTGATATTTCCCCTGCATCACACAACGCGCGAACAACCAAAAGCACCGTTCGCGACATTGGGGGTGTCATGGGTAGTAGGACTGACAACGTCGGGCACCATGGGTGGATGCTCAATGATCCTGCGATTGTTGGCGGGATCGTGCGTAAGCAGCGTCAGTCAGCGAGCGCGCAACCATGAGCTTGCCTTGCTCGTCGGTTGAGACAATCGAGGCGCGCCGGGACGAAATGCCGGCTGCTGACCACAATCCTGCAAACGAGATGTCGCGCGTTCTCCGGACTGCGCCAATTCATCTTGCGGCAGACCCCTCCGGCGGTGCAATCGCCCACTGGAATCATGGCCCCTTGCATGACGTCGTCGAGCCCATGACCGACCACGTCATCATGGCTTACAACGGCGCGATACAGCGCATGGAACGGCGGTCAGGAAGATCGGTCGAGAGCGGAACGTTTCGTCGCGGGGTTGTGATCATCATCCCGGCTGGATCAAGCTCCCGATGGGACATTCCAAAACCGGTTGATGTCGTTCAGCTCTATCTCCCTCGCACGACACTGACACGCATTGCTGACGAAACCGATATTTTTACGCCGACCGATCTTCTGGAGCGAACGGCGCATCCGGACCTCATTACATCCCGATTGCTCCTGAGCGCAGCCGATGTCCTGGAAGGCAATGGGGCACTGGATACACTGTTCAGGCAGCAGCTGACTGATCTGTTGGCCACGCGCCTGCTGGCTGCACATACCGGCAAGGCACCGAGCTATCGGCCGGCGCTCGGCGGCCTCGCACCGAACGTGCTGCGCCGGGCAATCGAGCGATTGCGGTCGGACGCCGATGCGGACGTCTCCCTCGCCGCCCTCGCTGCCGATTCCGGGCTGTCGCGTTTTCATTTCTGTCGCGCATTCAAGGAAAGCACGGGGCTTTCGCCTCACAACTGGCTGCGTCAATATCGGCTCGAGCAGGCCATAAACATGCTGCGCGATCCTCAAAATTCGATCGCGTTGGTCGCAGCCTCCCTCGGTTATGCCTCGCAAACAGCATTCGCAGCTGCATTCCGTAAATTGACCGGTGAAACACCGACCGATTGGCGGCGCCGCCACGGCTGACCGTAATCTCCTTTCGCCTTAGCCTCAGATTCCGGAACAGTCGCGTTCCTCGCTGCCACGCCATCGGCTCGAACACGCGACGACCATGCCGCGCGATCTCGCTGGTATGGCTTTGGTCGCAACCTCGCTTGACTGCGCCTCGCAAACAGCCTTGGCCGCCCCATTTCGAAAGCTGACCGGTAAAACGCCGGGCGATGAGCGGCTGCGCATCCGCTAAACCGCAATTGCGCTGCAATCGCGCCAATCCCTCTGGCGCAGCCGCAGATCTGTTTCGCTAAACCATCCTTGCGCCCAACCAATTGATCCTGCGGAGACAAAGGACGGTCTGGGACAACGACTACGGGTCAGTCGCAACGCGGCGACCCGTGGCGGCTTGCATACCCGATTTTAGCAACTGTCCATCCGATTCGATGACGGGCGGCGCAGAAACAAATATTCTACAAAGGATCAACACAATGACCTCCATTACAACCAGCGACGGCGTTCAACTTTTTTACAAGGACTGGGGACCGAAGTCCGCGCAACCGATCGTCTTTCACCACGGCTGGCCACTCAGCTCCGACGATTGGGATAATCAAATGCTCTTCTTCCTCGGCAACGGCTTTCGCGTGATCGCTCATGATCGCCGCGGTCATGGCCGATCGAGCCAGGTGAGCGACGGTCACGACATGGATCACTACGCCTCCGACGTTGCCGCACTGATCGACTACCTCGATCTTCGCAACGCGATCCATGTCGGCCACTCTACCGGCGGCGGTGAAGCCGCACGGTATGTCGCGCGCTACGGCAAGGGCCGCGTTGCCAAACTGATCCTGATTGCGGCCGTGCCGCCGTTGATGCTGAAGACCGCAGCCAATCCCGGCGGTTTGCCGCTCGAGGCATTCGACGGATTGCGCAGCCAGCTGGCCGCCAACCGTTCGCAGTTCTATCGCGATTTTCCGAGTGGCCCCTTCTACGGCTACAACCGCCCGGGTGCCGAGCCTTCGCAGGCGGTCATCTCAAATTGGTGGCGTCAGGGCATGATGGGTGGCGCGAAAGCGCATTACGAAGGCATCAAGGCATTCTCGGAGACGGATTTCACCGAGGACCTGAAGAGCATCACCGTGCCGACGCTGGTGTTGCATGGCGATGACGACCAGATCGTCCCGATCGGCGCCTCCGCTCCGTTGTCGGCGAAGCTCCTAAAGGCCGGCACGCTGAAAATCTACGAGAAACTGCCGCATGGGTTGTGCACGACCCATGCAGATGTCGTCAATGCCGACATGCTGGCCTTCGTCACCGCCTAAGCAACGTCGCTTCACCAATCCGCGCGCCATCGATTACCGCCCATTGGGAGCGGCAACGGTGACGCGCGACCCTTTGAAACGACAGACCACGGAGTGAATAACATGAGACTTGTGATTGTAGGCGCCGGTTTCGCCGGCATGTACGCCGCACTTTCCGCAGCCCGTCTGCGCGATATCGAAGGCGTTTCGCCCGAAGAGCTCGAAATCACGCTGGTATCCCCGGAACCGACACTCGTCATCCGCCCCCGGCTTTACGAGCCCAAGCCCGAGACCCTGACGGCACCTCTGCAGGATGTATTTGACGCCGTCGATGTCGCCTACGTGCAGGGCAGCGTCGAAGCGATCGACACGAAAGCCTGCACCGTAGACTTCGTCAATTCCAAGAGCGAACGAAAGTCCCTTCAGTATCATCGCCTTGTGCTCGCCACCGGCAGCCGGCTGTTCCGCCCGAATATTCCCGGCCTTGCCGAATACGCCTTCAGCGTCGATAACCTCGATGACGCCATTGCCCTCGATCGCCACCTGCACGAGCTTGCGAAGATGCCGGCCTCGGCGGCGCGCGACACCATCGTTGTTGCCGGCGCCGGTTTCACAGGTATCGAGGCTGCGACCGAGATGCCTTCGCGGCTGCGGATCCTCTTCGACAAAACTGCCAATCCGCGTGTCATTATCATCGATCGCAGCAGCGCGGTCGCCCCCGACATGGGCGAAGCTCCTCGCCCGATCATCGAGGAGGCGCTGCGCAAGCTCGGCGTGGAAACGCGGCTCAATGCTGGCGTTTCATCGTTGGATGAATCCGGCGTTACGCTGAGTACCGGCGAGCATATCGAAACCATGACCGTGATCTGGGCGGCAGGCATGCGGGCCAATCCGCTGACCACCAAAATTCCCGGCGAGCGTGACAAGTTCGACCGGCTGCTGGTCGACGGCTGCCTGCGCGTGCCGTCCGTGCCCGGTGTCTTCGCCACCGGGGATGCGGCGCGCGCCGCTTGCGACGACTGCGGCAACTACGCACTGATGTCGTGCCAGCACGCCACACGCATGGGCGCCTTCGCGGGCAACAATGCCGCCGCGGAACTGTTGGGCGTGCAAGCACGGCAATATCATCAGGAAGCTTATGTCACCTGCCTTGACCTCGGCGATGCCGGAGCCCTCTTTACCCGAGGCTGGGATCGTAAGGTGGAGATGGTCGGCGAGAAAGCGAAGGCGACCAAGCAGGAAATCAACACCGTCTGGATCTATCCGCCGCAGCCCGAGCGCGCCGCTGCGCTGGCTTCCGCCGATCCGGAGCGTGTGACGGACCTCTGATCGCATCACAACACGAGCTGCGCTCTGTGCAAGAGCGCAGCTCGCCATATTCCGGCCTGCTCGCGGAGCACCCCGTCAACTCATCGATCGTTTCTTCTGTCGGTCGCGACATGGGGCCTGGTGCCTGAGCCTGCCTTGAAACGGTCCCAGACCTTCAGCATCGGGCCCCCCCTTTTGACTGCGCGTACCACTGGCATGCCGATGAGCGCGAATGACTGTGGCATACACGCACAACCATTCGAAATCGCATCCTGGCTGGGCTGTCGAAGAGATCCTGCAGCATTGCCCCTTTCAACCCAGTCAATAGAGGCGCCGCTTGACAGTGCGGCAATCGCCAAATCGCTCTGGCAGGTCGCCCCAGTGCCCACCGGAACAGGCCATCCAGACCTAGACCGGCCGGGATGCGTGCGTGTCGTTACTCACGGCAAGTATTGGTTGTCGATCGGTGCCGGCACGAAAGCAAGGCTTTCAGCAGGGATGGCCAGCGAAAGCCCGCCTGCTCTGCATTGGTCATGAAGCAGGTCGACGATCTCATTCTTGGCAGGCGTTCGAATGGCGACGCTGTCGACGCGGAACTGCAGCTCGACTTCGATGGCGATCGCATCGATTGCTTTCAGGGCAACGACCGGCGGCGGATTCTTGTTGATTAGGACGCTGGATTGCAGCACAGACCACATGACTTCCTCGACAAGGCGTGGCCTTTGCGTGGCAGCGATGCGCACACGCAACGCGATCTGGTGGGTCTCGTCAGGGCGGCTGAGATTTGTCACGCCCTGCTTTGCCAAGATGCTGTTCGGTAGTACGACGACGTTGTGCGTAACGGTCAGCAGGTTGGTGGAGCGCCAGTTGGTTTCGATGACGCGCCCCTCGGTTCCGTCGGTCAACTGAACCCAGTCGCCTATTGCATAGGCCCTGCCGAGTGTCAGCGCGATGCCGGAAAAGACATCGCCGAGTGTATTTTGTAACGCAAGGCCGAAGATAACGGCTATGACGCCAGAGGTCGTAACCAAGGTGCCGACCGGCATGCCGAAGACGAAACCGATGACGGAAAGCGCCACGCCGAGATAGATGACGGCAATGGCCATATCCTGGATGAGATGTGCCTCACGTGGCTTGCGGTTCAACCTGACGTAGATCTGGATGAAGCCGATGACCGTCCAGGCGAGATGGGTCCACCACAGGATTCTGGCCGATTTTGAAAGCAGCGCGCCAAAACCCTGCATGTAGATACCGTCGGGCCGATGCGGAGCGATACCCCCCAGGTAGAGCACGAGGCTCATGTTGGTGAAGAACAGAATCTGGACGATCAGACGGCCCGTCGGACGGGTGCTGCCCTGGATGTGCCACACGACGATGCCGGCAATTCCCAGAAGGTTGACCAGAACAAGCGGCACGAAATTGTCATCACCAAACATGGCAGGAATCACCGATTATGGTTGCGTCAAAAAGCGGCCGGGCACCAGCACTGCGGGCCCGGCCTGATAGCCTATTCCTTGATCGGGAAGGTCAGTTCCTGCTCAGCGGTATCGACCACGAAGACAGCGAGCAGCTTTGCCGGCTTGGTCTTGCTGGCGTTTTCGCTGACACCGTGGCGATCGCCCGGCAATTCCGAAAAGCTTTCACCGGCGCTATAGACAGTGACGGGACCGTCGTTGACCTGACTGCGGATCGCGCCTTCGAGAACGGTCGCGTAAATGAAGGAGGACGCTGGATGTGTATGGCCCTCCGAGAAACCGCCCGGAGCATATTCGACGAGAACGCCCTTCATGCTCTTGCCGGGAACGTTCGGCAGTTCATGCTCATAGACCAGTGTAACCTTCGCGCCCTCACCGCCACCCGGCGTATCATGTGCAAGAGCCGAACCTGATAGGAGAGCCGTCAACGCAACGGCAAAATGCAATGACTTGATCATGTCTATCGTCCTTTCGTGACTGAGGCACCGGGCTGCCTATTAGACGGCCCATACGCCGATCGTTATTTTCTGGGCGTTGTCGCAAACCAATCATCGAAACCGATGCGGCCGATGCGAGGGTGATTGTCGGAGACGAGTGAACCGTCTTCCAGTTTGGTCCCGAAATACCGGGCATCCGGATCTGCGATAACGGTGCGGGAATCTCCGATCGCCTTGAGGTAGCGCGCCGCGAAATCGCAGAGTCGCGCGCGCTCGGGGCCGCAGATTTCGATGATGCCGTTAGCCGGCGCGGCAAGGGCCGCCTCCGTCACGAAATCGGCGACGTCGTCGGACGCGATCGGCTGTAGGGAACCCGTCGACAAGCGGGCCGTGTCGCCGACCGTGCCCTCTTGCGCGATGCCGCCGAGAAATTCCATGAACTGTGTGGAACGCACGATCGTATAGGGAATGCCGGCTGCCCGGATGATCTTTTCCTGGGCAACCTTGGCCCGAAGATAGCCGCTATCCGGCAACCGATCTGTGCCGACGATGGAGAGCGCGACGTGGTGTTTCACGCCGGCCTCGATTTCCGCTGCCATCAGGTTCTTGCCTGCCGTCTGAAAGAATTCGAGCACGGCCTTATCCTCGAAGGAGGGCGAGTTCGCCAGGTCGATCACTACCTCGGTATTCTTCAGTGCTTCCGCCAAGCCCTCGCCGGTGAGGGTATTGACGCCGGTTTTCGGGGCAGCGGCAATGACCTCATGCCCTTTCTTGCGCAGGCGCTCTGCAGTCTTTGAACCGATCAGGCCGGTTCCGCCGATAATCACGATTTTCATAAGACGCTCCATTTGCTGCGCGCCCAATGCGGTGCGCGTGGTTCAATAAGTGGATAGGTGAAGACCTGGTTGAAGCTCGGGCTTGAAGGCCGAGCTGGACACGGCCTTCAAGGGTGCACGTTCTGGTTCGGCCTTAATTCAACAAGCGGTCAATAGTCCCAGAAGACCGGTACCCAGCGAAAGGCGTCGCCGTCGACCGCAACATGGCCAACCGAAGGAAACGGCATATGCGTTGCCACCAGCAGTTCGCCGGTCGCTGCCAGCTCCTGTAAAAGCCGGACCCGAACGCGAGCCGCCTCCTCGGGGTCGTGTTCGAAACCGTTGTGCCAGTCGGGGTGGTCGAACCCGACCGCGAACACGGCGTCGCCGGCAAACATCAGCCGGTCGTTGCCCGAGGCTACGCGGACCACGCTGTGCCCGGGGGTGTGGCCGCCGGTACGGGAGACGACCACGCCCGGCGCCACCTCATGCTCATCCTCGAACAGCCGCAGCTGGCTCTGATAATCTTTGGCAAACCGCTTGGCGGCCGCCCGAAGCGCGTCCGGGAAGCCCGCCGGCATGGAGACGTGGGAGAAATCAGGCGACTCCCAGAATTTGACCTCGGCAGCGGCAACGTGGATCCGCAGGTCCGGATTCAGCTGTTCCTTCACCCCGTCAACGAGCAGCCCGCCAACGTGGTCCATGTGCATGTGGGTCAGTACCACGTCGGTCACGGATGCAAGGTCGATGCCGGCGGCCGCCAGCCGCTTCATCAACTGCCCAGCACGTGGCAAGTTCAAGTCCGGGTCGAGTCCCAGCCCGGCGTCGATGAGTATGGTCTGCTCGCCGCTACGGACTACGACGACGTTCAGCGCCCAGTCGAACGCGTCCTGCGGCAGAAACATGTCGCCCAGCCAGGCGGCACGGGCGGCCGGGTCGGCGTTGTGGCCCAACATCGCGGTTGGGAGCGGTAGCACCCCGTCGCTGATCACCAGGACTTCAATCTCGCCGATCCGCACCGCGTAGCGCGACGGGACCAACTCTTCGGGTGCCGGTCTGGCGGGATGTGAGACGTTGTCCAGTTTCATGCTTGCCTCCTGAGTGTTGTTGATCATCTGGTTCATCTTTGAAGACTCCTCTGTTCTATGTCCTGGGTGGACGCTTCCTGCGTGGGAAGCGGAGTGAATGCTGGTGAAGTCTTTAGCGATCGGCGACACACTCAATGCTGGCGTGTCCTCTCATGATCTATCGAAACCGATCTGCGGCTGCGCCAGAACGATTGCTGCCGCTGTAGAGCAATTGCTGCTGAAGCATGCGCATGCGGCAATCGCCCGGGGTTTCGCCGGTCAGTGGAATGCGGCCGCAAGAGAAACGTCCGGCAATGATCCTCAAGGACATCCTGATCTTCGGGATCGTCCTTTACGTAGTTCTCGGCCGCTTCACGGGCATTCGATATCGAGTAGGAACACCGTCATGAACACCATCGCTCCATCTGAGATAGCAACGAGACATCACTCGTCTGGCAAGCTGCTGCTGCGGCCTTTCCAATAGCCTTCGCGATCAACATATCGGGGCCATTGATTGAGGCTCGGCGCCCTTTCCCAAGGAGACGGTACGGTGCCAAAACATGGATTTCCGCAAGTTGCGGCGGCGCGGTGGCCAGACTAGGGTGCGACGCGGGACCGCCAGCGCCAATATCGAGATTAAATCGCTCGAAACGCTGGCGGTCTCAGGTTTCATTTGTTTTGTCGGAGCAACCGATGATGCCCGTCTGGCCGTATCGTCCCCACCCTCGGCATCTGGGTCTTTTTATCGTAGCCTACGTTCTGGGTTGCGGTTTCGCTCAGGCTCTAGCAATCGTTCCCGGAACCGGTATCTCCTTTTGGGCTCCGAGCGGGCTTTTCATTGCCACGCTCGTTCTTGTTCCGAGGAAGACCTGGCCGTGGTGGGTGCTAGCGGGATGTTTCGCCGAGCTGCTCAGCAATGTCCTGTGGTTCCACAGCCCGTTCCCTGCCGCCTTGCTGATATATGTCGGCAATGCGCTTGAGGCAGTGGTCGGTGCCTCGCTGGTCAACTGGACCTTGAAGCGATCGATCCGATTGGAAACCATTCAGGAGGTTCTCGCTTTCGTCGTGCTGTGTGCCGGAGTTGCGCCGGTAGTAAGCGCGACCGTGGGAAGTGCGACACTCGCCTGGTTCGGCATATTTTCGCAAACCTTCACCGGCGCCTGGCCGCTCTGGTGGATCGGAGACGCCACCGGCGCTTTGATCGTTGCACCGCTGGCATTTATTGTGATCCAGAACTGGCGCGACAAAGCTGAATTCTCGGCTGCCCGATTGGCTGAAGCCTGCGTCCTTGGGCTGATCTTCCTCGGCGTCGCCGCCCTTTCGCTCAGCGGCTACCTACCCTTTGCTTACATCATCATGCCGCCGCTGCTTTGGGTTGCAGTGCGCTTCGAGCTCAAGGGGGCTGTCGTCATCCTGGTCCTCCTCACGCTGATCACGGCGATATTCACGATATCCGGCACCAGTCCGTTTGTCGGCGATCCCGAGACCCAGCGCCACAGGCAGATCATGCTACAGCTTTTTCTGGCGATTTCGGCATTTTCAGCGCTTATCGTCGCCGCCATATCCCGCCAGCATCAGCTGGCATTGTCGAACCTGCACCAAAGCGTGGCCACCTTGCGGGAGAGAGAGCGGGAGCTCTCTCAGATCGTGAACATGGTCCCGGTTCATATCAGGCGGTTGACCCCCGAAGGCGAGCCGACCTTCTTCAACAAGCGCCTTATCGACTTTTTCGGGCTTGACCTGCAACAGTTGGACAAGCCGAATGAAAGCCGACTGGTGACGGCCGTACGGAACCTCGTCCATCCCGACGATGCGGACAGCTTGCTGCAAGCGGTTCGCCAGTCCTTGGCCACGAGCGAACCCTATTCCATGAAATATCGCATGCGCCGTGCGGACGGCGTCTATCGGTGGGTCGATGGCCGTGCGGAACCTCTGCGGGATGAAAGCGGAGCCATCCTGCAATGGTTTGCAATCTCCATCGACATCGATGATGAGGTCCGAGCGCAAGAGGCGCTCAGGCAAAGCGAGCGTCGCTATCGCGAACTCTTCCACTATATGCCGATCGGGCTTACCCAGGTAGACGCAGGCAAGCTTATACCGATGTTTAAGGAATTGCGGGCACAGGGCGTCACCAGTCTCGAAACCTACATTGACGGGCATCCCGAATTCCTCAGTCGCGCGCTGGAAGCCCTGGAAGTCGAAGAGGTCAACCAGCATGTCGTCAACATGTTTGGCGCAAAGAGCGCGGAAGAAATGGGCGGGCCGATCACTCGCTACTGGCAGCCGGGCCTTGCCACCATCCGCCGCTCCATCGAAGCACGCTATCGCGGCGAAGAGGTCTTCCAGGAGGAGACCAGGGTGGCGCGGATGGACGGCAGCGTCATGGACGTCGTTTTCGCCACCGCCCGCCCCGGCGCCATTGCCGACAAGAGCCTGGTCGGCTTTATCGATATCACGGAGCGGAAAAAGGCCGAGGAGGCATTGCGCACACGGGAGCGGGAATTCTCGCAGCTCGTGAACATGGTTCCCAGCTATCTCTGGCGGCTGACGCCCGACGGCGTACCAGACTTTTTTAACCAGCGACTGATTGATTTTCTGGGCCTGAACGCCGGCAGCGTGAATGTTGAAGGCGTTCATCCTCTGGCTGCTGTCATTGGGGCTGTCGTACATCCGGGCGACGCAACACGCATGAGCGAGGCGCTGTTTCACAGCGTTGCGACCGGCGAACGATTCTCCATGAAATATCGACTGCGACGCGCGGATGGCGTCTATCGCTGGGTGGAAGGCAGCGCTGAGCCGATGCGCGATGACGACGGACGCATCCTTCAGTGGTACGGCCTCTCGCACGACATCGACGACCTTATGCAGGCTGAAGAAGCGCTGCGGAACAGCAAGCAGCAGCTGGAGCAGATGATCGAGGCCGTGCCCTTCAGCATCCTAAGCTTCGCGCCATCGGGCGAGATGACCTATGTCAGTAAGCGATATCAGGACCAGGCTGGTGCGCCGACGGCGCAGATCAAGGATTTCGATGCGCTGGCCCGGGAAGTGGCTCACCCCGACGACTTTCCAACAATGTTTGCGCGGGCAAAAAAAGGCTTTGCGACTGGCCAGCCCTTCGTCAACCGGTTTCGCCGGTGCCTGAAAGACGGCGGCTATCGCTGGATCGAGGCGCGCGCTCAGCCGCTGCGGGGCGCGGACGGCGCAATCGTACAGTGGTACTTTGCTTCAATCGACATCGAAGAGGAGATGCGCGCACAGGAGGCATTGCGCGAGAGGGAACGCTTTCTCTGGCAACTGGTGGAAACACTGCCGGCCATGATCGATTGCGCTGCGCCAAACGGCGAGCCGGTCTATCGAAGCCAGCAACTCCGCGATTTCCTCGGTTATGAGCTTGAAGAATTAGACGGCGGGGAGAAATCACGGCTGGATGCAACGCTCGACGCCGGCGTCCATCCTGATGACCTTGCCGGCGTCAAGGAGCAATATGCGCTTTCGTTGGCAAGCGGCGAACCTTATCTCAGGAAACATCGTCTGCGGCGCTTCGATGGCGAATATCGCTGGATCGAGACGCGCGCCGCGCCGATGCGCAACGAGGACGGCGCCATCGTACAATGGAATGTCATCTGCCTGGATGTCGACCGCGAGGTTCGGATGCAGGAAGAATTGCGACTGGCGCAGGAGCGGCTTGCGCGCGCCGGCCAGGCGGCGAGCCTTGCCGAGCTCTCGGCTTCCATCGCGCATGAGGTGAACCAGCCCCTGGCGGCGATCGTCGCCAATTCGCATGCATGCTACCGCTGGCTTTCGGCAGATCCTGTCAATATCGAACGCGCCAAGATCACGACCGAACGTGTCATCCGCGACGCCAATTCAGCGGCGGAAGTCGTCAGCCGGGTTCGAGCCCTCTTCAAGCAATCGGTGGAGAACAGAGGCATTCTGGTTCTCTCAGACGTCATCTCGGAAGCGTGCAGCCTGGTCGCCGGAGAGGCCTTGCGCCGTCGTATCCGGATCGACATCGACGTGGAAAGCAACCTTTCGCCGGTTACGGTCGACCGCATCCAGGTACAGCAGGTCCTCGTCAATCTCATTCGCAATGGCATGGAGGCAATGGATTCCATCGAAGGAGAAAAAGCCCTCGATGTGCGCACGCATCGAGTGGGCGACGAGGTGCAGACTGAAATAGGCGACTATGGAAACGGGATCGCGTTTCCCGACCGCATCTTCGAGCCCTTTTTCACGACGAAGGAAAATGGAATGGGCATGGGTCTCGCCATTTGTCGCTCGATCGTCGAAGCACATGGCGGACGTTTATGGGCCGAAAAAAATGAACCGCGCGGCGCACGGTTCATTTTCACCTTACCAATTGTAACGAAAGCGGCGACATGACGACGGATAACTATGTTGTTTTCATTGTCGACGACGACGGGGGCATCACGGAGGCGCTTGGCGAACTCCCGGAGACCTATGGCATGCGCACCGTCGCCTTCGGGTCGGCGGGCGAGTATGTGACTGCCGAGAAGTCGGATGTCCCCGCTCGTCTGAGCCTTGATGTCGAGTTGCCCAATATCAATGGAGCAGATCGCCGAGGGAGATCATCCGCCAATCGCTTTCTTCACCGGAGATCGCGACATCCCTCTTCGGTGCGTGCCATGAAGGACCGGAAAAAGCGATCCGAACGGGCTGAACTGAGCGAGTTGAGACAACGATATCTTGAACTCACGCCAGGGAAGCGCGAGGTGCTGCCGCTCGTGGTCAGCTGCCTCCTAAACAAGCAGGCGGCGTCGGAACTGTCGATCAGCGAAGTCACGCTGCAAATCCACCGGAGGAATGTGATGCAAAAAACGCCGGCGGCATCGCTCGCCGATCTCGTGCGTATAGCTGAGCGATTGGGAATACCCATCACCCACTCCCGCCGAGCAGGAGGATACTAAGCATGGAGAAAACAAGACCGATGGTCGCGGTTGTCGACGACGATCCGAGGCTGCTTGAGTCGCTGGAAGAGCTTCTGGAATCCGCCGGATATGCGGCCTGCTGCTTCGGTTCGGCGAGCGGCCTCCTCGACCACGAACTTTCGGGCCTGGACCTGCTCATCACCGACATCGGCATTCCCGGCATGAATGGCTTCGAACTTCGTGACCGGGTGAAGAAGGCGCGTCCGGAGTTGCCGGTATTCCTGGTTACAGGCCGCCACGAAATCGCAGATCAGGGCCGCGCCCAGGGCATTAACGGCTTTTTCCGCAAGCCCTTCGATGCCCCTGCCCTGCTCATCGCCATAAGCGAGGCCTTGCAAAAATCGAGAGATGGAGGGTGACATGAGAATTAATCAGTCGGCCGGAAAATCAGCCCTCCTGTTACCACAGGACAAGAATAATGCAGCCGAACCCATTGTCATTGTCGTCGATGACGATGCAGCTGTGCGCGAGGGTTTGTCGGAGTTGATCCTCTCAGCTGGCTTCCAGCCCGTCAGTTTCGCCTCGACCCAGGAAGTGCTCAACGCCGTTGACATATTGGATAGCCCGGGCTGCCTGATCCTGGACGTGCATATGCCAGGAGCAAGCGGGCTCCACCTGCAACACCGTCTGGCCGAGAGTGGCATTGCCAAACCCATCATTTTCCTGACCGGTCATGGCAACATCCCGATGACGGTTCAAGCGATGAAGGCGGGCGCCGTGGATTTCCTCACCAAGCCGGTGTCGGACCAGACGCTGCTCGATGCGGTGATAGCCGCTATCGCGTTGGATGGGGCCCGGCGCGCGGAAGCGATCATCGTCAAGCGCAATCTTGAACGTTTAGGGACGCTGACGCATCGCGAGCGTGAAATCCTGCGCGAGGTGGTGACGCGCGGACGCCTCAACAAACAGATCGCCTTCGACCTCGGCATCAGCGAAGTCACGGTCAAGCTGCACCGTGCCAATGTCATGCGCAAGATGGAGGTCCGTTCCATCGGCGAGCTGATCAGGGCATGGGAGACCTTGCCCCCGACGATGCGCGAGAGCGGAGGACCTGGAATCTGACCAACCCCAACATCAGTTGCTCAGATGGCTTCGAGGGCTTTTGCCTCGCGGGCGATGAAATCGCAGACCAGTTTTACGCGCAACGGCACCGTGCGTCCAAAGGCGTGCAAGGCATTAAAGGGAGCGCTGGGGAACGCGAACCCCGTCGCGAGTGTAACAAGCGTGCCGCCTTCCAGGTCTTTCGCGACCAGACATCGCAGAAGATAGGCCGCTCCCAGCCCACTGAGCGCAGCCTGAATGAGTGCGGCTCCTGAGTCGCAATCGACGCGCCCGGAGGGAATGAAACTCGTCCCATCCGGCAGACGCAGAGGCTGCGTGACGCCACCCAGTACATAGCGGGCGAAGGGCAGAGCCGCCAGCGCTTCGGCAGTTGCAGGATTGCCCCAGGTTTTCAGAAAGGTCGGAGACCCGACGATCGTCATTGGCAGGTTGGCCAGGTGACGAACCATGAGGTCCGCCGGAGCGGGATTTCCGACGCGCAGCGCAACGTCGTAGTCCTCCCTGATCAGATCGACAAACCGATCCGTCAGTCCGACTTCGAGATGCAGGTTCGGATAGTCGGCTGCAAAGCTTCCGAAGAGGCGCGGCAGCAGTAGAGGCGCCATTTCGTTAGGCATGCTGATGCGCAAGCGGCCCGAGGGCGCAACGTCGGACCTGATCGCCTCTTCACTTGAATCCAGGTCCCGCAACAGCGGCGCAACGCGGTCGAAGAAAAACTGCCCGTCCTGGGTAAGCATCAGGGCGCGTGTGGAGCGCAGGAACAGCCGGGCGCCAATCTTCTTTTCCAGGCGCGCCACGCTTTTCGACACCGCTGACGGTGTCGTCCCCAGATCGCGGGCCGCCGCGCTGAACGATCCGGCCTCTACCGTCCGCACAAAAGCCATCAATCCGGGCATCTCGTTGAGCAGGTTCGGCATTTGCGCCTCCGCGGCACAGATCATGTGCCCGCCCATGATCTAATGACGCAGGGTGGCAGCGTTTATCTAATTTCTCGTTGAAAGGAGATAAACAATGCAACACCTCAAAGACAAGGTCGCCGTCATCACCGGCGGAAATAGCGGGATCGGCAAGGCGACTGCTCGGCTGTTCACGGAAGAAGGAGCGCAGGTCATCATTACCGGGCGGCGACAGGATGTCGTCGACCGCGCGGTGCAAGAAATTGGTCCGTCGGCCATCGGCTTCGTGGGCGATGCCGCCGACCTCGAGGATCATCGCAGGCTGGCGGACACCGTGAAGAGCCGCTTCGGCGGGCTCGACATCTATATGGCCAATGCTGGGGTCATCAATCTCACACCCTCCGCCGAGGTGACTCCGGAAGACTATGACCGGCACTTCGCAATCAATACGCGCGGCGTGTTCTTCGGCGTGCAGACAATCGCCCCTCTGATCCGCGACGGCGGAAGCATCATCGTTACGAGCTCGCTCGCGGCCACGAAGATCCTCCCGGATCATACGGTCTATGCCGGTTCAAAGGCAGCAACCGCCGCCTTTGCGAAAAACTGGGCGCTCGAATTCAAGTCGCGGCGGATCCGCGTCAACATCCTGAGCCCGGGACCGGTCGAGACCGAGATCCTCGCCAAGCTGGGCGTATCGGAGGCCGAGCGGCCGGCGTTCGAGGATTACATGGCTTCCCTGATCCCCGCAGGCCGTCTCGGCCAACCGGAAGAGTTGGCGCGCGCCGCACTCTTCCTCGCCTCCGATGCAGGAAGCTTTGTCAACGGGATCGA
This sequence comes from Ensifer adhaerens, assembly GCF_001270265.1. Lineage (GTDB taxonomy): Bacteria > Pseudomonadota > Alphaproteobacteria > Rhizobiales > Rhizobiaceae > Ensifer > Ensifer adhaerens_B. The sequence continues at coordinate 185,357 of NZ_LGAP01000007.1, read as the reverse complement.
GCTTCATGTCGATGGCGGCATGACCCTAGCTTAAAATGCAGCTCATAACTCGAAATCGTAGAAATTCGCCTTCGATTTACGGCCCGCGAACTCCGAAATTTGCTCATGCCGGCCTTGTGGAGCTCGAAAGCTAGTGACCGGTCGTTCCTTCAGCTAAGGCAACGAACCTGGAGGGTGCGGGACAGATCCACACCTTCCCGTTCGTGGTTAGCCCGATAGAGCTGCTATATTGAATGCACACCAAGCCTGAGCAGCGGCTCGACCTTCCAAGCTTTGACAGATCGGTTCACCCACGAAGCCTTGTCAATCGTGGCGAAAACTCACTGAGACAGGGTACCGATTTGGCCTCCAAGGTCCTTTGTAATTGCGTCGGTCGGACCATGAAATATTTATGTCCGCAACAGCCGGCAAGAATGACGCTCTTGAGCGGAAACGAACTGCCGGCCACCACTTTAAGCAATCGGACCACCGGAATCTTTGACGATTCTGAATTGTACTTCACTGGAAGATTTTTGGTCGAGTTGCGTTTTACCGCTAGCGTCGGCCACTGATTGACCGGGTGCGACCCTAAATATAAGCAGCCCGTAGTGGGTAATGACAGCGTAGAGGCCAACGATCGAGCCGTAGTTGACGAAGAACCCAAGACTCGACTCGTTGAAGTCCCACATATCCAGAGAGTACTCTAGAAGCAATTTGGACCCGAACCCCATCTCCAGCGAACTTCTCACGCCCCACGCCGCCACGACGACCGCCACTAATCGCAGGATCGCAGTGCGATAGAGATTTCGATCGGACAGACAGACCAATCCGCGGCCGACGTTCATCACCAACTGCCAGCGCGTCCCGAGGTGGAGGGCGATGATTAGCAGTACCCAGTATCCCGTAAACATATGAATTTCCCTGGCGGCGAAGACACCGTCGCGGGCTATGAAGGGGAAGAGGTCGCGAGATATCAGCAGGCTCGTCACCAGCATGACCGTCATTGCGACGGCCATACCGAAGATCGTTGCGATGTTGACGACGCGAACGACATCCATCTTCCGCCTCGCCACACCTACGTACCAGCGCCGATTGAAGACGTTGTGAACGATCACCAGCGCGAACAGGGCCGTCCCAAAGATCTCATGGGCGAAGTTGTCCAGCCACCAATAGGCCAGGCACGCGACGATCAAGCAGATTGCAATGAAATCAAGGATCAGGCGCACGCGGAAGACACCGTTCATTCGAATTCGAACCGCCGCATGTCGTTGAACGTGTACAGGAAGTCCCTGTCAGCCCGCGAGGTGTGACACCGCTGACAGCGCGCGGTGTTCTCTTCCATGTTGATGGAACCGTCCGGCTTGTACCACTGGAACTGCCAGTCGCCCGTTCGGCGCGCTTCGTCATAGTCGAGGCCCCAGTCTTTGCCCTTCTCCATGACGAAGTAGCGGAAGACGCTTCCGTCACGGTAATCGACGAGCACGACATGTGTGCCGGCGGGGATTGGCTCTCCCCGCTGGACCGCCTCGATGGCCTCCCTGGTCGTCATGATGTGTTCAGTGACCTCGCCACGCTCCACCGTGGTGTAGTGGATCAGCTTGCCGACATCCGGCATCGTCGTGCGGTTCGGTTCCGCGTGGACCTGCATGCCGACGAGAAGGACAGTGCTGGCAACAAGCGCCGCGGCACCAAATGTCTTTGCGATACTGTTCATGAACTACCTCGATTTCGCCTCGATCAATCGACCGATCCGCCGTACTGCTTGTCCGAAACGTGCTCCAGCCACTGCACGGACTTTCCGTCCAACACTTCGGAGATGGCGATGTGCGACATGCCGGCTTCCGGACTTGCCCCGTGCCAATGCTTCACGCCGGGGGGAATCCAAACGGTATCGCCGAGCCCGATTTCTTGAATTTCACCTCCCCAGTGCTGCACCCGTCCTGACCCAGTCGTAACGATCAGGATCTGACCGAGGGGATGGGTGTGCCAGGCGGTTCGCGCCCCGGGTTCGAAGGTCACGAGGCCACCGCCGACACGCGCAGGCGGCGTTGCCTGGAAGCGGGATTCCACCTTAACGGCCCCGGTGAAGTTGTCGGGCGATCCCTTTGTAGGAACCTGCGATCCGGCGCGGGTGACCGAAACGGCCCGGTCGGGTTCGGCGAATGCCGTCGTGGCACTGAGCGCCAGGGCGACTGTGATGGCAGATTTCGTGCGCATGAACCTACTTCTCCGCAAAGACGTCCTTGGCGATTGCGACGGCAGACACCGCGCTCGGCCAACCGGAATAGAAGGCCATGTGGGTAATCGTTTCGACGAGCTCGGCTTCCGTCAGGCCGTTGTCCCGCGCGCGGATGAGATGGGAGCGTAACTGGTCGGGACGGTTGAGGGCGATCAGGGCGCTGACAGTGACGAGGCTGCGGTCCCGCTTCGAAAGCTCGGGACGTTCCCAGATGTCGGCATAGAGAACATCGTCGGTGAGATCGGCCAGCTTGGGTGCGATGCCGCCCATCAGTTGCTGGGTGCGCGATCTGGCCGACTCAAGGTTTGAAGATGGCTGCTCCTGGGCGAAAGCCGGAGAATGAGCTGTGCCTGCAACGACGATTGCCATGGCGATGAAAGACGATTTCAGTTTCATTGAGCCAGCGTCTCCTGCGAAAGGGTGGTCGTGTAGAAGGGTGTCAGCTTGTTCATCGCGGCGTCCACGTACTTAGGTACCCAGTAGGTTTCGATGTGCGTCGCACCTTCGATCTTGAACACTTCCTTGTTCTTGGTGCCGGTAGCCTTCGCGAAGGCATCCTCCGTCATATAAAGGCTGTCGGCCTTGCTCCCGGCGATCATGAGGAGAGGCTGGTCGATCAGCTCTATCTGGTCGGTCGCGTCGAACCGCATCAGGTCCACAAGGCTGCTCGTCGTGTATTTGAAGGTCGAGTTCGGATGCGCGTGCGTCTTCCAGTAATATTCGTAGCCCTGGCGATAGAGGTCGAACGGAAGCGCGGCGATCTGTTCGTCCGTCAGGTTGGCGTCGCCGGAATACAAGACTTCGCCGCCGCCGGCTTCCTGCGCCCGTGCGAGGGACGCTTGCCGCATGCGTGCCTGGATAGTGTCAAGCTGGCTGTCGTTGTAACCGTTGCGACGGACGCGCCCGGAATTGAACATGCTCAGTGTGGCGATCGACTTGAACCGCTTATCGGTCTCTGCAGCGGCCAATGAATAGCCACCGCCTCCGCAGATACCAAGAAGCCCAAGCCGCTCCGCGTCGACCCCGGCATAGCGCGTGATGAAGTCCGCCATGCCGTGGATGTCCTCGATCCGGTTGGCGGGCTTGTCGACGCTGCGGGGCTGACCGCCGCTCGCGCCCTGATAGGCCGCATCCGCCGTGATCGTGATATAACCCTGCTCCGCGAGGCGCTGGGCGTAAAGCCCGGCAACCTGTTCCTTAACGCCGCCATTCGGATGCGCCACCACGATGGCGGGATACGTTTTGGCGGGATCGTAGCCGGCGGGGGTGTAGACGTTCGCCGCGATATCAACGCCGTTCAGCTTGTACTGTACTGGATGGATGTTGACCTTGCCGGGCTCGTTCGCCGTGATCGCTCCAGCGTATGCAAGGGTGAACGGATTCTTCCTATAGTCGTCGGACATTGCCTCGTCGGCAGAGAAGATCATCATCGCGGCCACCATCGTGGCTTTGATCGGGGTGTTTTTCATATCGATACTCCTGGTGGACGGAATATTCCGATGTCGGAACTGCGGTCGCTTTCATCACGGGCAGCGCAATGACGTCGCCTGTCCGGGGTTCAGTCGAGCTTCTTGTCGGCGAGGAATTTCGAGACCTGGTCGGCTATCTCGACGTTGTTCAGGTCCGACATCAGGAAGTGCGTGCCGCCTTTGATTCCGATCTCCGGGAGGTGAACGAGCGTCGCGTCGCCGCCATGCTTGTTGACCGTGTCAACCCAGAGCTTGGCCATCGCCAACCGCACACGCCAGTTGTCCTGGCCGCGCTCGGCTGTCGGCTCAGTTGGGAAGTTGTCACCGTAGTAGATGACGATCGGCAGGCGCGTCAGTTTCTCGAAGTCCGCGGCGGGGACGGCTTCGGCCTTGAGTGTGCCGGCCGCACTGGGCATGTCGGCGGGAACCTCACCGTCCGGGAAGATGAAACCGCTGCCAGGCTCGAGCGCCACGATGCCCTTTATGTTCGGGTTCTTGATCGCCGTCAGCCAGCCAGGTCCCCCTGCCTGGGAATGCGTGAACAGGACACCAGGCCCCGTCTTGTCGAACAGCGCCGACATCGAATCGGAGACGATCCTGGCGTCAAATGGACCCGTATTCGGCGTGACGGAGCGAAGGAATTGCTCGAGCGTTTCGGGATCACGGTCGAACTGCACGTTCTCGAAGTAGTTGGGCCATTTGCCGATACGGAACTGGTCGAAGAACAGTTGGTCGTAGGGCGTCGGCTCGATCGTCGCCGCCGCCGTGCTGTTTCCGGCTCGCCCGCGACGTGGCTGGTCTACGAGATAGACAGGGAATCCTCGACGCAGGAAGATGTTCTGGAAACCTTCACGTCCGTCCGGGGTCGTCTCCCAACTGCGGGCAGACTGGAACGCTCCATGGAGCATGACGATCGGGAGGGGCTTCGGGTTTTGCGGAACCTGGTAGAAGGCGTAGAGATGATCGCCATGAAGCGTCTGGCCTTCCGACGTCGGGGCGTTGTTATTGAACGTGCCAGGCGTGGTTACTGCGCTGCCGCCCGCTGCGAAACTGCCCTGCTCCTGTATGACGAGCGGTTCCGGTTTGGCAACGTCGGAGGCGGATGCCGGAAGCGATGCACCCAGACCAGGCAGAAGTATCAGTACTGACGCCAGCGTTTTGAATTCGTGTCTCATCATGCTCTTCCCGGGATTGCGATGAGAAACGATATCCCGACCGAGCCGGCAGGATTAGCCGTCACAAACCGGATGAGGTTATTAGCTGTCCTAATCAATCACGAATTGTTGATTAGATTATCGACGAGGTTTGGGAGGGCGCATCAACCTCAAAACGCCGCAAATAGTGGTCCGGCGCTGATGACGGCACATTCTTCAAGCAGTTCCGCAGTCGAGGGCCGCCACAAGATCGTCCATTTTTCAAAGTTTGCGCGCTTGCACCGTCGTAGTAATTTCACTGGCTCCGGCGGCCCACATCAAGTGTCGTGGAGATATGTCTTGGAAAACAGCACGCCAACACTGGCCGAGCCGACCAGCCGCGCACTTGCATTCGCTGAGCGGAGGGGATTCAAGCTCGCGGTGTATGGTCGGACCGTGGCAGCGTCGCTGATGGCGGGAGCGGCGCTGTGGGGTTACTACTATCCGAACAATCTCTGGATCGCTGGTCTATTCTTGCTCTTCGCCGCAATTGGCCTCCTGCCGCTGGCGGCAGTCGACACCCGCTACGAGATCGCAGCACGGTTCGCGTTCTTCGCAATGGATGCCCTGTTGATCTCCGCCGTCATATCATTCGCGCCTCTCAGCAGTGGTGACGACGTCCCTCAAAATCTGGTCTTCCTGACAAGCAGGGTTCATTTCTACTACATCGTCATTGTCGCGTCGGTACTGACTCTCTCGCCACGGCTTGTTATCTGGACGGGAGCATGGTCAGTGGCGGGGCTCGTGGCCTCGATTGCCTGGATTATCTTCAACATGGGGGATTTTCTAAGCTACGAGGACCTTCCACTCGCCCCCAACAGGGACGCCTTCTATTCGGTGGTCCTCAGCCCGAGCTTTTTGGGCATGGCTTCGCGACTGCAAGAAGTCCTCATCATCGGCGCGGTCACCGGGATCGCGGCTCTTGCGGTTCACCGTGCACGTCATGTGGTACAGGCCAGGGCCGTCGCGGAAACGGGACGCCGCCGCATGCAGCGCATCTTCGGCAAGTATGTTCCCCCTCACGTTGTCCAGGAACTGGCCAGTAACGAGGGATATCTGCGTCCGCAGATGCGAGACGCCACGTTGCTGTTCGCCGACGTGGAGGAGTTCACCGCCATCGCGGAGAAGCTGCCGCCCGAAGTCCTCATCTCCGTCCTGAACGAACTGTTTTCGGCCACGGCTGCGGTGGTCGCCGGAAATGGCGGATTGGTCGTCAGCTACATGGGTGACGCTTTCGTCGCGTCCTTCAATGCGCCGCTGCCAGTCGACGACCATGCTGAACGGGCGGTCGCGGCCGCGCGCGATATTCTACGGCTTACAGATGAAAGCGAATTCGGGGGACACAGGCTAAGGCTTCGCATAGGCGTGGCCAGTGGACCGGTGGCCGCCGGAACCGTCGGAAGCGACGACAGACTGTCGTACACCCTATATGGAGACACCGTGAATCTCGCACAGAGGCTGGAGTCCCTCAACAAGGAGTATGGCACGAGTTGTCTCTTGAGCGGAGAGACGGCGATTGCGGCGGGCAGCGATTGCGGCCTCAAATACCTGGGCTCCACGAACGTTCGGAACAGGCAAAGACAAGTCGATCTGTATGTATTGACCGATTGATGCCGGCGAGCGCGCGCGGCCCGAAACGGAAAGGCCAAGGTTACCGGTGCGCGATTGCACCGGGCAGGATAAGTTCTGTACTCGATAACAAATGCCAACAAACGTGGAGTGCCATGGCAACTCTGCGCCAAAAGGAGAACCCCCACATCGTATTCTCGGGACACGGTTTGCCATCGCAGAGTTTGCTACTTTACTCCGCTGCCCCTATAATCCGTATGGAGTTAGAAATGGGATTGATAAATGAGAAAAGGCGACTTCAGCGACCTGGCCGTATTTATAGCAGTCGCCGAAGAAGGTAGTTTTACCCGAGCCGCCGCCAAGCTGGGGCTGTCCCAGTCCGCATTGAGCTATGCTGTCCGCACGTTGGAGGAACGCCTCAAAGTACGGCTGCTGTCACGAACGACCCGGAGCCTGTCGCTGACCGATGCCGGAGAAAAATTGCTCAATGGCCTCAGGCCTGCCTTTGACCACATCGACAGCGAACTCGCGGCGCTGACGGCGCTTCACGACAAACCCGCCGGAACGATCCGCATCACCACATTCCGGCATGCGGCGAAAACCGTGCTCTGGCCCGTGCTGTCGAAGCTTCTCCCTGACTATCCCGACATTTCCGTCGAAATCAGTCTGGAGGAAGGACTGACCGATATCGTCGCGGGCCGCTTCGATGCGGGCATCCGCCTGGGTGAGCAAGTCCAGAAAGACATGGTGGCGGTCAAGGTCGGCCCGGATTTGCGCATGGCTGTCGTCGGCTCGCCGTCCTACTTCGCCAGACACAAGGCACCGGAAACACCGCGCGACCTTGGCGACCACCGTTGCGCCAGCTATCGCCAGACCACGGGCGGCGGCCTCTTTGCATGGGAGTTCGAGCGGGACGGTGTCGAGCTTGAGGTCCGGGTTAATGGACCGCTCATTCTCAACGACGGAGAAATGCTGGAAGCGGCCGCCCTCGACGGGCTGGCGTTGGCCTACACGTTCGAAAGCCAGGTGTCCCACCACCTCGCGGAAGGACGGCTGGTGCGCGTACTGGAGGACTGGTGTCAGCCCTTCTCCGGCTATCACCTTTACTATCCGAGCAGACGCCAGCACACCCCGGCCTTCGCACTCCTGCTCGAAGCGCTCCGCTACAAGGGATAGTCGCAGCAGACTAATGCGCTGCCCGTCACAGCGCGGTGGGTCCTCCTACAGAGCACCTCGAACTGCGGAACGGATTTATCTCTGGGGTTTCTAGCTTTATGCAGATTATGCCGTCTAATCGCACGGATCGATCCCAGTTACAGTCCACGTCATGAAAGCTGGACGGAAACGCCGCCGGATTTCTCACACATTCTCTGTTTCTCCGAGGGACACGATCCGCCTGATCGTGCCGACGGAGAAACTTGGCCAATCGACACAAAGGGACATCTAACATGAAGACACTCGTATTCGGCGCAGCGATCGCCATCGCCTTGGCTTTCGGCTCTGCTGGTCATGCACAGGATGCGCAGGCACCCGGTTACATGATCGCCAACTACACGATCAAGGATCAGGCTGGCTTCCAGAAATATATGGAAGAGGCAGGCCCGCTGGCTCCGCAGTTCGGCGGCAAGGTCATCGTTTTCAACCTGAATGCGACAGCAGTCGAAGGCAAGCCACAGTCCGTCATGGCCATCGCCGAGTTCCCGAGCGTTGCGGACGCCCAACGGTTCTACGACTCGCCGGAATACACCGCCGCAAGGAAGTTTCGCGTAGCCTCGACCGAAGGTTCGGTCGTGATCACCGAGGGCTTCGTTCCTCCCAAGCAGTGACGGGCAACGACGCGGATCACGACCCGTGCGCCGCCGCAAGTTCCCTCACACATCGACCTCTCGTCAAGAAGGAGCCGGAAATGGGCAACCCAAGTGACACCACCCTTCAACAGGACAGTGCAGCGTCGAGCAGCCGTCGGCAGCTTTTGAAAGCCGGCGCGGCACTCGCCACCCTTCCTATCATGGCCGCCGCCTCTGCCAGCGCGCAGGCCGCAGACGTGAAAGCGACAACGGCCGTGACCGACACGAACTCAGAAGAGTTTATCAACGGCATGGCCGATCTGATGGCGCACTCGACCCGCACTCCCATTCTGCGCTGGCCGCATGAGTATGGCATGGACTACGAGGAAATCTTCTTCCCCGCGATGGACGGCGTCACGATCGAGGGCTGGTTCATTCCCGCCGATTCAGATCGCCTGATCATTTGCAACCATCCCATGCCCTGCAATCGCTACGGATATCCGGGCCACCTTGAGCCGTGGACCAATTTCGGCGGCTTCGAGGTGAACTTCCTGCCGGAATACAAGGTCCTGCATGATGCAGGCTACAACATCATCGCCTACGACATGCGCAACCACGGCCGCAGCGGCACGGGCAGCGGCGGCGTCAACGGCCACGGGGTCCTTGAATATCGTGATGTCGTCGGGTCGATGCGATACGCCAAATCCAGGCCCGACACCAAGGACATGAAAACGGTCCTCTACAGCCGCTGCCTCGGAGCCAATGCAACCATCGTCGGCATGCAGAAGCACCCGGCGGAGTTCGAACACATCAAGGCGATGATCGCGCTGCAGCCAGTCTCGCCGAGCGTATTCGTCCAGACAGCGGTCGAAAACCAGAAGATCGAGAACGGCCTGGAACGCTTCGACGTCGCGTTCCACAAGCGGACCGGATTTCATCTCGCGGACGTCTGGCCGATGGAATATGCCAAGGCGGTTACCGTGCCGACCCTCGTCGCCCAGGTTCGTGATGACTTCCTGACCAAGCCATCCAATGTCCAGGAAATCTACGACACCATCTCGTCGAAGGATAAGAAGCTGTTCTGGATCGAAGGCACGGATCAGCGCTTCCAGGGATACAACTACTTTGGCCAGAACCCGCAGCTCGTGCTCGACTGGTTTGGCACGCACATCAACGCCGTCTGACAGCTCGATCAGTTCTGTCTCCAGGAAAGTCACATCAGAAAGCCGCCTGGCAGCCGAGGAATCGCTACCAGGCGTTGTCGTCAAAAGCGCCTATTTAGAAACGCGGTTTCTAAGTACATGCAGATAATACCGCCTAATCGGCACTCTCCGCGTGACCTATCTTGCCTTCAGACAACGAAGGAATGTGGCTATGAGCAACGTATGGATGATCACAGGTGCCGGGCGCGGCATGGGGTTGGATTTCGCAAAGGCCGCTCTGGCGGCGGGTCACAAGGTGGTTGCAACTGGTCGTGATCCCGAGAAGGTGGCCAAGGCCATTGGACAGCCCGCAGACTTGCTTGTCGTCAAACTCGACGTGAACAAGTCCGTGGATGCCGAGCAGACGGTGAAGTCGGCGGTCGAACGTTTTGGCCACATCGATGTGCTGGTCAACAACGCCGCGAGCTTCTTCGCTGGATATTTCGAGGAACTGACTCCCGCCCAGATGGACATGCAACTGTTGACGAGCCTCATCGGCCCAATGAACGTCACCCGCGCCGTCCTTCCCGTCATGCGCAAACAGCTTGCCGGAAAAATCATCTCGATATCGTCGAGCGCGGGTTTTGGCGGCTTCGAATTCGGAAGCGCCTATGCAGCTTCCAAGTTCGCGCTTGAAGGATGGATGGAGTCGATCCAGGCCGAGGTCGCGCCATTCGGCATTCAGACCATGATCGTCAATCCGGGTTTCTTCCGCACCGAGCTTCTGACCGAGGAGTCGACCAATTACGCGGTCCCCTCGATCGAGGACTATGCCGAGCGGCGGGCACAACAGTTGGAGTTCTGGAAGTCCTACAATGGCAAGCAATCCGGTGACCCCGCCAAGCTTGCCCGGGCTTTGCTGACGCTCACCAATTTGGACGAACTGCCAGCCCGCTTCATCGCAGGTGCAGATGCCATCGGCACCGCAGAACAAAAGATCATCAGCCTCCGGAAGCAGATCGATGCCCATCGGCAGCTCTCGACCTCTCTGAGTTTCGACGAAGTTGCCGCCCCAGGCAACTGATCGCCCTCCGCCAGACCGTGAGAACCAGGAGAAGATCATGCACAAAACAAACGAACCGACCGGATCGAACGCAGAAAGCCGCTCAGCGCTGAACCGCCGAGACTTCCTGACGACTGCCGCGCTCGTTGGCGCAGCATTGCCCCTTGGGTCAATGGCATGGGCCGCAACATCCAAGCAGACCAAGGAAACCAATATGAAGACCCGCAAACTCGGAACGCTTGAAGTCTCGGAAATTGGCGCGGGAGCCATGAGCATCAGCGCCAATTACGGCCCGCCCGCGGACATCGCCCAGGGCATCAAGACGCTGCGCACGGCGCATGACAACGGTGTGACCTTCTTCGACACCGCCGAAGTCTACGGTCCGTATACCAGTGAAGAACTCGTCGGCGGAGCACTCGCGCCCATCCGCGATCAGGTGAAGATTGCTACAAAGTTCGGTTTCGCCCTCGACGGCACAATCGGACTGAACAGCCGGCCGGAGCGCATCAAGCAGGTTGCCGAGGCTTCGTTGAAGCGCCTCAAGACCGATCGTATCGATCTGTTCTACCAGCATCGCGTCGATCCTAACGTGCCGATCGAAGACGTCGCGGGCGCGGTCAAGGACCTGATCCAGGAAGGCAAGGTTCTGCTTTTCGGTCTCTCCGAACCGAGCGCGAAGACGATCCGGCTGGCGCACGCTGTTCAGACGGTCGCCGCCGTGCAGACTGAATATTCCATGATGGAAAGAAGCCCGGAAACCAATGGTGTGCTCGCTGCCTGCGAGGAACTCGGCATCGGCTTCGTTCCGTGGGGGCCAGTTGGGATGGGCTACCTCACCGGGAAGATGGATGGCAACACGAAGCTGGACCCGAAGACCGACCTCCGCACGACCTTCGAGCGGTTCAGCCGCGAAAGCCTTGCTGCGAACATGCCGATCATCGATTTCCTGAAGAAGTACGCCGGGACTAAGGGCGCGACGCCTTCGCAGATCGCACTTGCATGGCTGCTTGCCCGGAAACCGTTCATCGTTCCGATCCCCGGCACACGAAACGTCGATCATCTCAACGAGAACCTCGGCGCGCTGCGCGTGGAACTCACGCCTGCAGACCTCATCGAGATCGATGCGGCCCTTTCCAAGATCACGGTACATGGCGGTCGCATGAACGAGATGCAGATGGAACTGGTCGACGTCTCTGCCTAGCCGCAGGACGTTTGTCATGCTGGGCACCCAGGCGGTGCTCGGCCAAGCCTTGCCGCCTCTGGCTATGACTGGCCCGAAAATCAATGTACCGAGAAAGGCTCTTCATGCTCTCTACGCGCATAATTTCCCTCATCGCAGTCACCGTCACGATCCTTCTTCCGCTTGGGGTCGGAGCGAGGGCGGACACCAATCGCGCCACCTTTCCCGCGGACTTCGACAAATTCGACCTCTATGCGACTTACGACCGTGGCTCATCGAAGGAAGAAGCGTTCGCTCTTCCCGAAACGATCGAGCTCTCGAAATCCGGAAAGCCACTGCCAGCCGGCACCCGGTTGGTGCTCGGCATCTGGACGGACTACAAACTCACGGGCTATTTCGTGATGCATAAGGGCGTGGACTGGGGTCTTGACGTCGAAGAAGAGCGTCGTACAGGCGACTGGCACTTCCAACAGTTCGGCCTCGACAAGCAGGTGAACCGGACCGCGATTGCTGACCGATGCGAGTCGTGCCATCAGTCGCAGGCCAGCAATGACTTCATGTTCACGATCGACCGGATGCGGGACTATCTTCCGTGACACCCTCGCTTCCCATCCGGCTGGGCATGACTTTCGCTGCGGGCGGCTTGCTGATGGCAGCCTTGGCCTATGATCGGCTCGGCAACGTGGCGCATGAGATCATCGGAACGGTCATGTTCGCGCTGCTGATCGCCCACAACACTTTCAACCGACGTTGGTATGCAAGGGCTTCGATGGGCGGCCGTAACAACCTGCGTGGATGGGTCAACATCGTCGTCATCGTCGCTCTGCTCTCGACTATGCTGGCGCTCCTGGTGACGAGCCTCATGATATCGCGCAGCATGTTCAGCTTCCTGCCGTTCAGCGGAGGCTATAGCGCCCGTCAAATTCATGGGCTCGCCGCGTATTGGGCGCTCATCATCGTTTCCGTCCACATTGGCATGCGATGGTCAATGATCATGGGCGTGACGAGTGGATGGCTCCGGATCAGTGACCGGAGCAATGTCAGGACCGCTGTCCTTCGCACATTGGCCGTCGCCATTGCCGCCTATGGTATCCATAGTTCATTCGTGATCGGTATCAGATCGAGACTTATGGCCGAGATAACGATGAACTTCTGGGATTTCAGCCAACCCTCCGTTGGGTTCTTTCTCCACATCGCTTCGATCATCGTGCTTTACGTATGCTCTGCGCACTACGCGATGAAATTGGCAAGTATGCTGAACCTGGCCCAGAATGGGCGGCATCGTCGGCTTCCAGATGCGCGCTAAGGTCGGCTTTGGGCCGACAGTTGTCATTGTCTGTACTTGCTACAGGAGAACGGATTTGTTCCCAGGTATGAGTTCATCAATCTGGTCCTGCTTGTAGCCGTTGCGTCGAGGCCGCGCAGTTTGGCTTCGATTCGATAAAGCCGTCCTCCGCAATTGGAGCACGCCCAGTGCGCGTGATCTCAACCAGCTGACCCGTACGTGCGCCCAACATTGGCCGATCACAGAACATGGCTACGACACAACGTGGGCGCAGAAACCGGTGACGTTGCTGGTGCATTATCCCCGGAAGCGAAGCGCATCGACGACAACCGCAAATGCCGGAGAGGTATGCCTTCGATTGGGGTAGTACAGATGATAGCCCGAAAACGGCTCGCACCAGTCTTCCAAAACCCGGATCAAGTCACCCCTGCGGACCTCATCCACCACTTGGTCCTCGGGCATATACGCCAGACCAAGGCCGCGTAGCGCGGCGTCGCGACGCATTCCCAAGTTATTGAAGACGAGCTGGCCTTCGACCCTGACCTTGACCTCATGCCCGTCCTTTTCGAACTCCCATGGAAATATGTTTCCATAGGTCGGCATGCGAATCTGGATGCAGTTGTGGGCCGTGAGGTCCTGGGGTGTCTCGGGCCACGGATTGTGTTGGAAATACGACTTCGCGCCCACGACGGCCATGCGCATCTCCGGTCCGATCTTGATGGCGATCATGTCCTTGGCGACCTGCTCACCAAGCCGAACACCCGCGTCATAACGTTCCGCGACGATGTCCGTCAGTCCGTAGTCGACGGTAATCTCGACTTTGACGTCCGGGTAATTGGGAAGAATTTTTTCAAGTGCGGGTGCGAGAACGGAGATCGCGGCGTGTTCACCCGCCGTGATCCGGACGGTTCCGGCAGGTTTGTCCCGCATCTCGCTGAGTGCCGACAGTTCTGTCTGGATTTCATCGAACCGCGGCCCCGCCGTCAGAAGGAGGCGCTCTCCCGCAGGCGTCGGTGAGACGCGCCGTGTCGTCCTTGTCAGCAGTCTCAGACCCAACCGCTCCTCAAGGCCCCGCACTGTCTGGCTCAACGCGGACTGCGAGACGCCGAGCTTGACGGCCGCCCGGGTAAAACTCTCCTCGCGGGCGACCGTGACGAAGGCGACCAAATCGTTGAAGTTCTCCTGCGGCATTCATTAGGCGTCCTTATAGCTTCATCCCGATTAGTGCTCCTAATCGAAAAGGTCGGCAAGGAATATATCTTTCTGGCATGGACACCGCAGCTTCGCCGTGGAGGACGGCCTTGCCAAGCGCAGAACGGAACACCCGATGCCAGACAAACAACAGACCGTCTCCCCTACGCAGAAAACCGCGATTCTCTCGATCATCCTGATCAGTTACGTGATGATCGTCCTCGACATCTCGGTCGTGCTGACCGGACTTCCGAAAATCCATCACGAGCTCGGGTTCACAGATGCTGGGCTGGCCTGGGTGCAGAGTGCCTACACGCTCACTTTCGGTGGCTTCCTTCTCCTTGGAGCGAGGGCTGGCGACATCCTCGGCCGCCGTCGGATGTTCATTGTCGGCATGGCGATCTTCACACTGGCTTCCGTCGCCATCGGAGCCTCCCATTCATCGGAGTGGATGCTGTCCTGGCGGGCGATCCAGGGTCTAGGCTCGGCCATCCTCGCACCCTCGACGCTGGCCCTGCTGCAGACCAATTTCGATGAAGGCGAGGAACGCGTCCGGGCGGTGTCTCTCTACAGCGCCGCAGCTGGCGTTTCCGCCACTCTCGGACTGATTGTCGGTGGCCTTCTCGCTGACTGGCTGTCGTGGCGTGTCGGCTTCCTGATCAACCTGCCGATCGGGATCGCAATGATCCTCGCGGCGCGTACGCACATTCCTGAAACGGAAAAGCGGCCCGGAGCCTTCGACGTCCCCGGAGCGCTCGCCTCGACGGTCGGCATGAGCGGGCTTGTCTACGGCTTCATCCGTTCGGCCAAGGCAGGATGGGACACGACCACCATCGCAACCCTCATCGCCTCAATCATCCTGCTTGCCTTCTTCGTACTCATTGAACGCCGTGCCCAGCAACCCATCCTTCCGCTTCGCCTGTTTTCGGATATCGAGCGTTCGGGAGCCTACGGCGCGCGTGTCCTCTATCTCGGGGCAATGGTCGGGTTCTTCTTCTTCACCACCCTCTACCTGCAGGAAGTCGCGGGTTTCCGTCCGGCGCTCACGGGTCTCGCCTTCGTCCCGGCCACGATGCTGCACGTACCGATTGCCATCATTGTCCCGCGCCTTATCCGCCGCTTCGGCCGCAACACGATCCTCGTCGTAGGGATGCTTATCGGCATCGTCGCCATGGGCTGGTTGAGCCGTGCGGGTGTCGGCTCCAACTACTGGACCGCCGTCGCACTGCCGATGATCCTGATCGGGATCAGCCAGGGGCTGACCCTCAGCCCCCTGACATCCTCCGGTGTTGCCCGGGTGGATCATTCGGATGCCGGAGCTGCGTCTGGCGCGGTCAACGTCGCACACCAGATGGGAAGTTCCGTTGGGCTGAGCGTGCTGATCGCCATCGCGGCTATCGGATCATCGGGCCTCAACGGGCCGGAACTCACAGCTTACCGTGTATCGCACGCCTTCGACGCCGGGACGGTGATGCTGGTCCTCACATTGGTGGTCGCAGTCCTGACCATCGTGCCTGCGGCATCGCGGCAGGTAAACCCCGCTACCGTGCCCGCGAAGTGCACGGCCTAATCGAGGGAAGACAGCAATGCAGAAACGCAAAATCGGAACCCTTGAAGTCTCTGCCCTCGGCCTCGGCTGTATGAGCATGAGCGCCCTCTACGGACCGCCGGCCGACAAGGACGCGATGATCAAGCTGATCCGCTTCGCCCACGCCCAAGGCGTGACGCTGTTCGATACAGCCGAGTCCTACGGACCCTTCATCAACGAGGAACTCGTCGGCGAGGCGCTGGCTCCGATCCGCGACAATGTCGTCATAACCACCAAGTTCGGCTTCGATATCGATCTCGCGACGGGTGAGCGCCGCGGCGGCACGAACAGCCGTCCGGAGCATATCAAGGCCGTCGCCGAAGCCTGCCTCAAGCGGCTCAAGACTGACCGCATCGATCTCTTCTACCAGCACCGCGTCGATCCGGCAGTTCCGATCGAAGACGTCGCGGGCGCGGTGAAGGACCTGATCACGGAAGGTAAGGTCAAGCACTTCGGGCTTTCTGAAGCGGGTGTCGGTACCATCCGTCGTGCGCACGCCGTTCAGCCCGTCACAGCTGTCCAGAGCGAATACTCGTTGTTCTGGCGCGGTCCTGAAGCCGAACTGCTCCCCGCGCTCGAGGAACTCGGGATCGGCTTCGTGCCATTCAGCCCGCTCGGCGCTGGTTTCCTGACGGGCAAGATCGACGAGAACACCAAGTTCGACCCAACGGACTTCCGTAACAACGTTCCGCGCTTCACGCCGGAAGCGCGCAAGGCGAACTTCGCCTTGGTCGATGCGATCAAAGTGATCGCCGAGAACAAGCGCTCGACACCTGCCCAAGTCGCGCTCACATGGCTGCTTGCCCAGAAACCGTGGATTGTCCCGATCCCCGGCACGACCAAGCAGCATCGCCTCGAGGAGAACCTCGGCAGCATCGGTCTTGAACTCACCTCGGCAGACCGCGCGGAAATCGACGCGGTCCTCGCGAAGATCGAAATCGTCGGCGACCGCCTTCCCGAAGCGGCCATGAAAATGACCGGGCGCTGACATGGAGGTATTGACCTCCTGTTTCGAGTTCAATGCCATAGCCACGTCTTGGGAGATCAACACGCCAGCGCCGCTCGGGCCGGAGACCAAAGAACTTGTCCTCCATCTCGTGACACGGCCGCACGTGGATGATCGATGCGCCGACGGAAACCATTGAAGGGAGTCCGCCATTGAGCAGCCTGAAGACCGTCCTCCTGGCGGCTCTGCCACTGCTATTCGACCCCTCGACTGGAAGGACCGAAACCGCGATGCCGACGTCCGAGCGTTCCGAGAACGCCGAACGGCGTCATCTCTCCGCCAAAAGCACGGTCGGGGATATCCTGCTCCACCCTTCATTCTTGGGTTACGCGCGTCACGTCCTGCCTTGGGACGATCGCCGTTACGACGAGCGGATGGAGCTGCGCGACATCGGCGACTTGCTTCCCTACCACAGCGCCGTCGAGACCGCGACGGTGCTCGGCGGGTTAAACCGCATGATCGAAGACGCGGCAGGCGGGAACCAAGTCTTCTACGACATCTATTCCGATGCCGAAAAACGTGACGACCCAACCAAGGCCAAATACTGGATTGTTCTTCTTCCGCGGCAGGCCAGGAGCGCCGTTCGCGGTCGTCTCGCCGGGCGGCGGGTTCGCATATGTCGGCTCCGTCCACGAGGGCTTTCCCTACGCGGTGGAAATCAACCGACTGGGCTACAACGTCCTTGTCCTGAAATACCGTGTCGGCCAAGGCGGCAGGCTCCCCACGCAGGACCTCGCAGCCGCCATCTCCTTCGTCTTCAAGAACAGCAAAAGGCTCGATGTCGCCACGAATGGCTATTCCCTCTGGGGCAGCTCGGCCGGTGCGCGGATGGCGGCGGCTATCGGATCGCACGGGGTCGCTGCGTTCGGCGGGGATGACCTGCCAAAACCCGCAGCGGTCGTCATGGCCTATACCGCGCATTCAGACCGCTCTGACAGCGAACCGCCGTCCTTCGTCGTCGTGGGGTCGGATGACGGCATCGCTCCGCCCTCCTCCATGGAAAGCCGGATCACCGAACTGCGGCGGCTCGGCACGCGTGTCGAGTATCGAAAGTTTCCTTCCGTTGGCCACGGGTTCGGCACGGGCGTCGGTACCAGCGCGGAAGGTTGGATCGCGGAGGCCACCCGCTTCTGGGAACAGTCGCGGTGAGGTCCGGGATCTCTAAAACTCACAAACCAGGAAAGGAACAGAGATGACGATGAAAACGGGGATGGAACTCAACAGACGTGGACTGCTGCTGGCAGCGGGAGGTCTGACAGTCGTGGCTAGCGCAAACGCGGTGGTCGCTCAGACAACGACACGGCCGGCCGCTTCCACCGGGGCTTCCAAATCAGAGATCGGACGACGCAAGCTCGACTCGCTCGAGGTGTCGAGCGTGGGACTCGGCGTCCAGAACATGAGCCGCACATACCAGCAGACGATCCCGACGCGCGCCGAGATGCACAACATCACCTGAGCCGTAGCTGCAGAGAATTGAGCATTGCTTTGCCCCACTTGCTGCGAAGCGCGTGACGATCAACCCGTGCCTCAACTGCCCAGTTGTCATCTGCGTCGTTGAAACGGTTCACATCCCCAAACCCAGCCCCTTGTTGAGGCTCCGCTTCAGCTCATATTGACGCGACAGCTCTGCTCGCTGAGCGCGATCGGCAATGCGGGCCGTAGCCTTGATCCGTTCAAGGTTGGCGAAAACGTCCGGCCCAAGCCGCAGGTTTTCCTTCTTCAAATCGCGCGGGTCAGCGCTGCCAAATCGCTGCTCCAGTGCCTGGGCAACTTGTCTCGCCTCCTCAAGCGCCTGCTTTCCTTCCGGCGTGCCGGATAGCTGCTCGAGGAATTTCGGCTTCTCCGATCGCGACAAGCCGTCGAGCTGCTTCAGGATGGCCTCACTTCGGGGTGTGAGCCCCGGAACCTCGACGACATCCCGCTTCTCGCGGTTCCATTTTTCCGACTGGCACTCGGCCTCAAGTCGGCGTTCCCAGGTCCGACCGGCCGACGCGACGTGGTGGCCCAGCGCCTTGGCGTAATGGCGCGCGGCCTTGCGCTCCTTGTTGTTGCCCAGAAGACCGGACTTGCCACGTAGCTGTCCAAATTGCTCCGGACGCTCGGCAACGGATGCCGCCAGCGCTTGCGCCGCCATGCCCGTGTCCATGATGGCAACGCTGAGCTTGCCGGCAACACCGTCCGGATCGACATAGACATGCCGACCAATGGACCGCACCGCCTCCATCGCCCGCTCGAAGTCGGGCCTTGCCTTCTCGCGCGCCACATCCTCGACGCTGCGGGAATAACGCGAGACCGCCGGCACAAGCGGCTCGACCTTTTCAGGCGGCATCTCGATACCCTGACCGCGCTGCTGCGCACCAACTTTGACCGACGGCTGGAGCCCCGCGCGAACGCGCTCATCAGCCTTGTCGGGAGCAACAGACCGGTCCTCAGCCGGACCTGGCGAAAGGGTGACAGCAATCTCGCTGCGGACACCGAACTCTTCCGCAATACCTCGCCGCTCGGCAAAGACGCGCGCGTAATCGAGCGTCGTTTCCTTCGCGCCCGATCGGCTCATGCTGGTGCTGAGTGCCTTCATGTCCTTCAGCTCGTCGCGACCGACATAGAGCTGCACAAGATCGCGGTGGCGCGTCATGGCAACGTAGGTCAGATGCCGATCCATAGTGCCGGACGCCATGACGAATGCGCGATCGACAGTTGCCCCTTGGGATTTGTGAATGGTCGTCGCATAGCCATGGTCAAAGGCCTGATAACTATTCACGGGTATGGATACCACACGGCCATTGTTTTGCCCGCCGCCGTCGAGACGTATCTGTAGTGCACCCGGCCCGACGGCTAGCACCGTTCCTAGCATCCCATTTTTAACATCGAGGTCGCGATTGTTCTCCAGCAACGCAATCCGGTCGCCCGGCGCAAAAGACCGCTTGCCGTCATTGGTCTGATAGACGACCTCGCGCCCAAGCTCACCCTGCTCTTGTCCGCCTCGAGCCAGCCGCCCGCGCTCCTGAAGCGACACACGGATATCGGCATTGATTGCACGAACATCGATGCGCCGATGCGCCAATGCAATCCGCGATCCGGACGAGCGTTTTGCCAGATCGGAGAGATAATCACGGACCAAAACGGCGCGCGCCTCGTCCCTAATCTCCGAGAAGTTTACAGCGCCGCGATCGGCATAGGCGACAAGCCCCTCACCCGTGCGATGGGTGGCGAATGCGAACGACGCCTCCCGCTGCCAAGCTTCACTCTGCCGGCGAATTTCGGAAAGCTCGACAGCACCGACACGTTCCGCAATCGCCCGGAACGGAGATCCCGCCCTGATCGCCTGAAGCTGTTCGTGATCACCGACAAGGACGAGCTTCGCACCCCGTGCCTCGGCCTCGATCACGAACCTCGCCAACTGCTGACTTCCGACCATGCCGGCCTCGTCGATCACCAGAACGTCGCCCTTGCCAAGCTGCCCCCTGCCCGCCTGCCAGCCATACTCCCACGACGCCAACGTGCGCGCGGCAATGCCGGAGGATTCCTCCAATCCCTCCGCCGCTTTTCCGGCAAGTGCTGCACCATGGACCCGGTAACCCTGCCGCTCCCAGGCATCGCGCGCAGCAGCAAGCATGGTGGATTTTCCGGCGCCCGCAAAGCCAATCACCGCCGCGATCTGCGCCGGACCGGTGACATACTCAACGGCGACGCGCTGCTCCTCGCTCAACCCGGAACGCTCGATCGCCCGCTCCTGATCGGTGAGCCCCATTTCACCGTGTTCAACTTTTCCAGAGAGCGAGGCAGCTAGCCTTGCCCTGATCGCATCGTTCTGGATGCTCAGTGCCTGATCGACATGAAGCCGTTCAACGCCGTGGCGCAACGACTGGTCCATCCGCTCGGCGCTCGCGACCATGGCATGCTCGATCTCCCCCATCTCGCGCGTCGAATACCGCGCCAGTTCCCTTCCCGTCTCAGGCTTCAACTCGACCAATGCCGGTGACGCCATGACCGCCGCAAAGGCATTGCGAAACCCGTTCACGTCGTCGATGTAGCGATGCAGCGCGCGGGCGACATCATGGCGGTCAAACACACTCTTCTCGCCGGTGATGATGGACAGAACCTGCTCGGGCTTCCTGCGGATCAGGTCGGCATTCGACCGCGCCGCCTTCCTATCAATCCGTGCTCGCGACACGTCCAGCCCACGCCGGTCCATCTGCGAAGCATGGACGCCCATATGCTCGGTCGGCTCGATCTCGAGACCGCGTTCCAAATGGGAGCGGTGGTCTACCCGAACATCCAATCCGAGTCTTGCCAGATGCCGGTTTGCACGGTGCTCCCAGAGTTGTCGGATATCGCGAAGCTGCATATGCGATGTCGGCTGATCGTTGTTCAGGAGCCATTTGTTCTCGCGCTCGATCAGCGTCTTCTCGCCGAGCCCATGCTCGGTCACCACCCGTGTCGTCATCACCACATGGGCGTGAAAATTCCGGATATCGCTTTCGCCTTGCGGCTGGTGGATGGAGAAATCCACCGCGGCGCCATAACGGTTTGCCAGTTCCCGCGCAAAGCCGCGTGTCAGTGCCAAACGATCGGCCGCACTCACCTCATGTGGAAGTGCGATTTCAAACTCACGCGCAACCCGAGCATCCTTGCGAACCTCGGCGCGCTCCACTGCATTCCAAAGCGTTGAGCGATCCAGTGCCCACGATGCATCGACACCATCGGGAAGAATGATCTCGGAGTGTTCGACCCCTCGCTTCTGCGTGAAGTCATGCACGATGCCGTCGCGCTCGTTGACGATCTTCGTCGCGGATCGATAGGCGATCGCGGCAACCGCGCTTCGGCCGCCGCTTCGTGCGATCGGTTTCATGCTGCAATGGTAGATGGCCAAACGACACCCTCCAAAGTCGCACAACCATACCAAGCACCGAGTTGCACAGCAACTCGTAAGTGCGCCCTTATAAATTCGTTCGCTGCGATAACTCGGCCGCGATGTAACGTTCAGGCAGGCCCTACATGAAGCGGTTCTCATCATGAGATATGAGGTGGATGCTTGAGATTAAAGTAACCTTTGATTGCAAAATTTCATTGAGATGCTCGCGCAATCGGATATGCTGGTCGAGCAAATCAGGGATCGACAGAATGCGCAAACTTCAAGACGAGGCTGGTGCTCGAGTCGGGACATTGGCGCTCCCCGAACAACGGCGACAAAGTGACATAGATCGTCACGGTACTGCTTATCGAAAGCAGCCGGTTCACGAATTCGCTTGCACCCCCAGCAAGAAGGCAACCGATGTGGTGCGGCGTACATCTCCACCTGCAGTTGGGCCAATCTTGATGTCGTCGGCAAACACGTTGCAAAGCAATCGCCGGAGTTCGATTTCGCAAACTGTGACTTTGCATGTCTCAGCGAAGGCGTCGAAGCAACTGATAGTTCGAATTAGCTAGTTCGGGAGAGGCGCAGACAGGCGCCCTCCTTCATCTGAAACCCGACGTCCACAAGCGAAAGGAAACAGGATGGCACGAAAGAGCATAGAGGAACGCCTGGCTCAGCTCGAAGCGCAACGAAAAACGCTAAAAGCCCGATTGGGAAAACAGGAGCGCGCTGAGGACACCAGGCGCAAGGTTTTGCTAGGAGCGCTCGTGCTCGATCGCCTCGAACATGGCAAAGACGACGTTTCGCGCGCGCTGACCGATTGGTTGGCCCAAGAACTCCCCGGATTCCTCACGCGCGAGATTGATAAACAGCTGTTCGCCGGCCTGCTGATACAGGAAACCGCGCACGCGAACAGAGGGAGCGATGCGGAGACGAATGGATGATCCATCCCCGCCTAGCATGGGCCGCATCGAGGAACATGACACGCGCCGCTCTTCGTGACCCGATCTGGGCGTTCGTCGGGTTGATCAAATTGCCTTTCCGGGTATGGAAACCCGTCCTGCAAATCCTATTCATGCTCGCCATTCTCAATGTCGTCGGAATGGGCGGTCGGTTTGCCTTGAAGGATCTCGGCTATGGTTCGGGAACAATCCCGTATATCTCCCTGGACCTCATAACATTGGCGATCATTGCCCTCGTCACGTTTCGGGCCATCACCGCGCCGATCATTCTGCATTTTGGAGAAACCGGTGATGATGACACACACGGCTCGGCGCGCTTCGCCACCAACAAGGAAATAGCCCCTCTCACGTCTGCCAGCGGCGGGCTTTTGATCGGACGCAACGGCAAGAGCGGTAAGCTGCTGCGTTATGACGGCCCAGCCCATCTGCTGACCATGGCGCCGACGCGGACCGGCAAGGGAATCGGTACCATCATCCCCAATCTTCTGACTGCCGATCGTTCTGTGATCTGCATCGACCCCAAGGGCGAGAATGCCAAGATCACCGGTCGCGCTCGCCTAAAATTCGGACCGGTCTATGTGCTGGATCCTTTTGGTGTGTCGGGACAGCCTTCTGCCGCGTTCAATCCCCTTGATGCTCTCGACCGTGACGGCCTCGATGTCGCGGAAGACGCCAGCACGCTAGCCGATGCCCTTGTCTGCGACCAACCCGCCATGTCCGGGGAGGCCCATTGGAATGAGGAAGCCAAGGCACTGATCGCGGGTCTCATCCTCAACATCGTTGCAGAGGAATCCCGAACACGGCGAAACCTCTCGACGTTGCAGTTGGCATCGAGCACGATGTCGGACCAGCTTCTTCGCCTTGAATAGATTCGAACTGCTGGCAACTCTGTCGTTCTCATATGCCCTCCGGCGGCGCGAAGAAGCAGGTGACGTGACACTCGTTGGGATAAAGACAAAGATGGAAGTCACAGTCTCCCGAGGGAAGTTCCTCCCATAGAGATCAGGAAAATCCTGATTCAGATGATCAACGATTCGGTCTATACGCTCTACGAAGGCGTCGGTTCGATTGTCGATATCGAGCAGAGCATGAAGCTCGGCGCTAATCATCCAATGGGACCGTTGGAACTCGCCGACTTCATCGCCTCGACATCATGAACGTTTTCCAAGGCGGGCTCGCCGATACTAAGTACCCGGCCCGGCCCGCTGCTGGTGAAATATGCCGGCCCGGCTGGCTGTGGCGGAAGGTCGGGAGGGGCTTTTACGACTATCGCGGCGGAGCGCCCGTCCCGAGCCGCTGAACGGGAGGAGTGCCGAAGAACCGCGTCAAGATAGCAGTCCCTGCCGTCGTCCGAGGTTCGAGGTCGGTCATCTGGTCGCCATGCTTGCAACCAGATCGCTGAACCTCTCGCCCTGAATCCCGACATGCGCCCTGAGCAGGCGCCGCGCCTCCTCCCCGTCCCCGGCAAAAATGACATCGACAATGGCACAATGTTCCGTGAAGGATGTCGCGAGCCGATTGCGGACGCGCAGTTGAAGCCGTCGATAGGGGCGCAGGCGGCGGTGCAATTGCGTGCACTGCTCCTCGAGGAAGTCGCTCCGGCTGGCGGCGTAGATCGCCTTATGGAATGCCTCGTTGTCGTAATAATAAGCATCGCTGTCACCGGCCTCCGCCGAAAGCTCACAACGCCTGTGCGCTGCCGCGATCGCTTCGCGGGTCTTATCGTCTAGCCTACGCGCGGCCAGCGATCCGGCGAGCCCCTCCAGTTCCGCCATCACCTCGAACATCTCATAGACGCGGTGCGGTCCCGGATCGATGACGACGGCCCCTCTGCGAGGTCGAATTTCGATCAGGCCGATGGCGTCGAGCTGCATCAGCGCTTCGCGCACCGGCGTCCGTGAGACTCCGAAACGACTGGCAAGCACCATTTCGTCCAAGCGCTCGCCAGGGGAGAACTCGTTGGAAAGAATTGCGGTTTCAATCTCGTCCCGAAGCCATCGGCCGACATTTTCGGACATCTGTTCCGCTTCCTCATACATAAATATCGATCTTGTATACAAGACAATTGACGTCGTATACGCAATGTGACAGCTTACATACTACAGACGAGGCCGCTCGATGGGAAGCAGAACGCAACCAGGTCAGCGATTTGAGAAGGGGAGAATGGGCATGCCAGAGGCCTCTTTTTTCACGGACATGCTGCAGAGCATCACCGATCGCGGACGCAAGCTCCTGTTTTCCAGTTCACGCGCCTCCGGGGTCGCAACCAAGGCCGATCTCGAAACTCTCTGCGAGATGCTGCTATCGAGCCGGGGCGAAGCTTCCGGCATGGCCCTTGCCGCCGAAATACTCGCCCGCTGGGACGCACTCGACGCCGAGGGAGTGCAGCGGTTCTTTCAAATGCTTTCCGACAAGTTCGGACCCGACACGGCAAAACTCGACCAGGCGATTGAAAATTACCGCGCCGACAAGAGTTCAACCGCGATTATTGCCCTCCACCAGGCGGCCGAACCGCGGCGGCAGGAACTGCTGCGCCGATTGAACCACGCGCCGAGCGGTACGGCCAAGCTCGTCCGGATGCGTGAGCAGCTGATTGCCTCCAAAGAGCAAGCCACCGGCTTCCAGGCGCTCGACGCCGATTTCACCCACCTCTTCGGTTCCTGGTTCAACCGCGGCTTCCTGACGCTTCGGCCGATCGATTGGTCGACGCCGGCTCACATCCTGGAAAAGATCATCAAATACGAAGCCGTGCACGAGATTTCCGGCTGGGAAGAATTGCGCCGCCGGTTGGCCCCCGCCGATCGCCGCTGCTTCGCCTTCTTCCATCCGAGGCTCA
Source organism: Ensifer adhaerens (assembly GCF_001270265.1). Lineage (GTDB taxonomy): Bacteria > Pseudomonadota > Alphaproteobacteria > Rhizobiales > Rhizobiaceae > Ensifer > Ensifer adhaerens_B. Next base: position 160,010 of record NZ_LGAP01000007.1, on the reverse strand, counting down.
CGGACGAACCGCTTGTCTTCGTCGAAGTGGCGCTCACGCGATGGATGCCGAGTGCTATTGGCGACGTTCTCGACGAGGGTCGCGAGCAGATCAATGCCGACGAGGCGACGACCGCCGTCTTCTATTCGATCTCCAATTGCCAGGACGGTTTGCGCGGCATTTCCTTCGGCAATTTCCTGATCAAGCAGGTGGTGGAAGACCTGCGCAAGGACCTACCATCGCTGAAGAATTTCGTCACGCTCTCGCCCGTTCCAGGCTTTGCCCGGTGGCTCAAGTCCCACAATGCCGCGAGTGACCTGTCGGCTGCGGATCGCAAGGCTCTGACGCTGCTCGATGACCCGAAATGGGCCGATGACGAGAACATGGCGGTCGAGGTGGAGCGCGTGCTGCTGCCGCTTGCGGCGCGCTATTTCCTGATGGAACGGACACCGGAGGGTCGCCCAATCGACCCGGTGGCGCGGTTTCATCTCGGCAACGGCGCCCGACTGGAGAGGCTGAACTTTCTCGGCGACCGCTCGGCCAAGGCGATGCAGCAGGCGCATGGCCTTATGGTCAACTATCTCTACCAGCTCGAGGACATCGTCGCCAACCACGAGGCCTTGGCGCAGCGTGGCGAAGTGGTTGCCTCACCGGCGGTCAAGGGCTTGCTCAATCAGAACGGCGAAGGCCGCCGCGGCACTGTCGCCAGCAAGGCTGCCAGCCGTTCGCGCAAATGGTGAATTCAAGGATCGGAGGAGGCGAAAGTGAGCAACCATCTTTTCGACGCCATAAGGGCCGCTGCATCGGGTGACGCGCCATTCATTCGGGTGAACGGTGGCCGTACCTGGACGTATATGGATGCGCTCGATCTGTCGGGCCGTATCGCAAGCGCGATGGATACGCTCGGCATCCGCCCAGGCGACCGGGTTGCCGTGCAGGTCGACAAGAGTTCCGAGGCCTTGATCCTCTATCTCGCCTGCCTTCGCTCAGGCGCGGTTTATCTGCCGCTCAATACCGCCTATACGCTCGCCGAGCTCGACTATTTCATCGGCGATGCCGAACCGCGGCTGGTTGTCGTGTCCTCGAGTGCCCGAGAAGGCGTCTCAACGATCGCCGAGCCTCACGGTGCGATTGTCGAAACCCTTGACGCCGATGGTACCGGCTCGCTTCTCGATCTCGCGAGAGACGAACAAGCCGACTTCGTCGATGCCTCACGCACGGCCGACGATCTGGCAGCGATCCTCTATACGTCGGGAACGACCGGACGTTCCAAGGGGGCGATGCTCACCCACGGCAACCTGCTCTCAAACGCGCTGACCTTGCGCAACTACTGGCGCGTCACGGCTGACGATCGGTTGATCCATGCCTTGCCGATCTTCCACACCCATGGCCTGTTCGTCGCCACCAACGTCACATTGCTTGCCGGCGCTTCGATGTTCCTGCTACCGAAATTTGACCCGGACGAGGTCGTGTCGTTGATGGCGCAGGCGACTCTCCTGATGGGCGTCCCGACCTTTTACGTGCGCCTGCTGCAGAGCCCGCGCCTCGACCGGCAGGCCGTCGCGAACATGCGCCTCTTCATCTCCGGTTCGGCGCCGCTGCTTGCCGAAACGCATGTGGAGTTCAGGAAGCGCACCGGTCTTGCGATCCTGGAACGCTACGGCATGACCGAAACCAACATGAACACGTCGAACCCCTATGATGGAGATAGGATTGCCGGAACGGTCGGCTTTCCGCTGCCCGGCGTGACGGTGCGCGTCACCGATCCGGCGACCGGCACCGAGGTTGCACCCGAAGAAACCGGCATGATTGAAATCAAGGGACCGAACGTCTTCAAGGGCTATTGGCGCATGGCGGAGAAGACGGCCGCGGAATTCACCGCCGACGGTTACTTCATCAGCGGCGACCTCGGTAAGATCGACGGACAAGGCTATGTCCACATCGTCGGCCGCAGCAAGGACCTGGTGATTTCGGGCGGCTACAACATCTATCCCAAAGAGGTGGAAGGCGAGATCGACCAGCTCGAGGGGGTCGCCGAGAGCGCGGTCATCGGCGTTCCGCATCCCGATTTCGGCGAGGGCGTCACCGCCATCGTTGTTTGCAAGCCCGACGCGACGCTCGATGAAAAGGCGATCCTGGGCGCGCTCCAGGACCGGCTCGCCCGCTACAAGCAACCCAAGCGCATCATCTTCACCGAGGATCTGCCGCGCAACACCATGGGCAAGGTCCAGAAGAACGTTCTGCGGCAGAAATACGCCGACCTTTACACATAACGACGTGACCCGTCCCTGCTCCCTCTGGGAGGAAGGCGCAGGGAACAATCCAATCTTGAAGAACACTAGCTGCCGGCGCTGGAAGCGTCGGAGGGAGGGGAATCATGGGTATCGAAATCCTATCCATACTGCTGCTTATCGCCATGTTCGTCATCGCGACGGTCCAACCGATCAACATGGGTGCGCTGGCATTCGGCTGCACCTTCCTGCTCGGCTCGCTGATCATCGGCATGAAGGCCAATGACATTTTCGCCGGCTTCCCAAGCGACCTGTTCCTGACGCTTGTCGCCGTCACCTACCTCTTCGCCATCGCGCAGATTAACGGCACCATCGACTGGCTCGTCGAATGCGCCGTGCGGCTGGTGCGCGGACATGTCGCCTGGATCCCCTGGGTGATGTTCGTCGTGGCCGCCATCATCACCGGTTTTGGCGCACTCGGACCGGCGGCTGTGGCGATCCTCGCCCCTGTGGCGCTCAGCTTTGCCGTGCAATACCGCATCCATCCGGTGATGATGGGACTGATGGTCATCCACGGCGCACAGGCCGGCGGCTTCTCGCCGATCAGTGTCTATGGCGGCATCACCAACCAGATTGTCGTCAAGGCCGGCCTGCCCTTCGCGCCGACATCGCTGTTCCTCTCCAGCTTCTTCTTCAACCTGGCGATCGCCGTGCTGGTCTTCTTCGTCTTCGGCGGCGCGCACGTCATGAAGCAGAAACAAGGGGTCTCCGGTCCTCTGCCTGAATTGCATCCCGAGGGTGTATCGGCGTCGATCCGGGGCCATGGCGGCACGCCTGCCAAGCCGATCAGGGAGCACGCCTACGGTACGGCGGCGGACACTCTACAGACATTGCGCTTGACCCCGGAAAAGGTCTTCACTTTGATGGGATTGACGGCGCTCGGCATTGGTGCGCTCGTCTTCAAGTTCAATGTCGGTTTGGTCGCGATCACCGTAGCTGTCGCCCTCGCCCTTATTTCGCCGAAGACGCAGAAGGCGGCGATCGACAAGGTCAGCTGGTCGACCGTGCTTCTGATCGCCGGCATCATCACCTATGTCGGCGTCATGGAGAAGGCCGGCACGGTCGATTATGTGGCCAACGGCATATCGAACCTTGGCATGCCGCTCCTGGTGGCGCTGCTGCTTTGCTTCACCGGCGCCATCGTTTCGGCCTTTGCCTCATCGACCGCGCTGCTCGGCGCCATCATCCCGCTCGCCGTTCCGTTCCTCCTGCAAGGGCACATCAGCGCCATCGGCGTCGTGGCGGCAATCGCCATATCGACGACGATCGTCGACACCAGCCCGTTCTCCACCAATGGCGCGCTCGTCGTCGCCAACGCGCCGGACGACAAGCGCGAGCAGGTGCTGCGGCAACTGCTGGTCTACAGTGCACTGATCGCGATCATCGGACCGATCGTTGCCTGGTCGGTGTTCGTCGTGCCCGGCCTCGTCTGAGGGCAGGACCGCCGTCCCCGGAAGCACAAGCCATCCGGGGGCGAAATTAGCCGGCTGTCTAAGATCACTCTGCGAACTGGTCATTCAGGTCGCGGTCCAGATGGAGGCCGACGGCGATGCCGCTGGACGATCGCGCGACGCGGCTTTCCTTGGTATTTGGCTCCCGGGGAACCTTATGGTGCCTCACGAAATCGCACAGGATGCGATGCAAGTCCCTTACCGCCGCAGGCAAAACCAGCGAGGGTATCGCGATGCCCCAAGCCCTGCGAGCGTCAGCGAGAGCGCGCTGCCGGTCAACAGAAAACCTCGAGATCGAAAGGCCGCAAGCCTTCATCTGCCGCATGCGGCACGAAGGAGGCCACCAGCACGACGCCGAGGAGGCCAAGCGGCAGGTTGATGAAGAAGTTCCATTCCCAGCCGGCATGAGTCGTAATCCAGGCGCCGATCAGCGAGACAACGACAGGTGCGATCAAGGCGAGCCAAGTGATCGCAGGCCTCCGACGAAGCAGCCCATCTGGATTTCGCCAGGGAGGAGCCGCAACAGATCTCGGAGCCTGGGATGAAAGATTTCCTGAAGCGCCGTTTCAAACGGGGCCCATAGCAGTTTCCGGCTCTGTCTCTCGGGGAAATCCAACAGCGTTTCCCGAACTTCGAGAAGATGCACATCGAGGTGATAGGTAAGGTTGCTGCTATCCTTCGTGTAGACAAACGAGCCAATCGAATCGTTCGATACGCGGCCTTTGACGCCAGCCTCTTCCATCGCTTCCCGCGCAGCCGCCACGCCAGACGTTTCTCCTATTTCGATGCGCCCTTTGGGTATTCCCCAGCAACCATTTCGGCGACTCGCGACAAGCAGCACTTCGGGAGGACTATCCACTGAGATTCGATAGCAGATCGCACCTGCCTGTGCGACGCGCACTCGCGAACAGCCGGCGGCATCTTGTGGGACGGCGTCCCATGTCTGCGAGAATTGCTCTGCCATCTTTCACGGCCTCTATGAAATGCGACCCGAAGCTTGGCGCCGTTTATGACAGCTTTGTGACGCTCCGTCTTGCAATGAACGATTGAAAACAAGAGGCGACGCGAAAATCCGAGGCCGACTTCACCCGATTGCTCAGCAAATTGATCCGCCGAGAGCTACTGTTCAGTGAACGGCTCTGGTGGGGCGTCGGTTATGCCTTGGCCGACGCGCCCTTTCCGAATGGATACCCGACCGAGGAGACACGGCAGGAACTGCGCGACGAACTTTTCTTCCAGCGCGCCGTGCAGGTCTATCTCAGCGGTTTAGCCGCCGTGAACATGCTCGCGATCCGTGATGGCTCTGAAGCGAAGTTCGGCTCCGGATATAACATTCTGCCGACCTGGAAGAAGCGGATGGACGCCAAGGCGATCATTCCGACGCCTAACGCCGACGTCATCTACGCGCAGAGCTACCTTGATCTGAAAAAAGATGGCCCGCTGGTCGTCGTCGCGCTTCCGGGTCTGATCGGCATGTTCACGGATTTCTGGCAGCGGGCGCTGACCGACGTCGGCGTCGGCGGCCCTGACAAGGGACAGGGCGGTCTCTATCTCCTGCTTTCTCCCGACTACGACGGCGTCGTGCCCAGCGGCTACAACACTTTCCGGCCGCCGACTTACAACGTCTTTCTGTTCTGGCGCGCTCCATTGACCAAGGGAGCCGACGGGCCCGACGCCTCAGTTCGAGGCCTTGGTGCCGTGCCCGCTCGCGAAACAATTCGCTTAACGACAAAATCCTCTCCTCGAGCACGACCTGCATTCCACGGCGAAGCGGACCTTGTCCGCCTACGTCACGGGGCGGCACGGCTCGGCACGGTCAATGCCTAGCCGAAGAGCGACATCTGCGGATGGCGCCCTACCCTTCTCATGTCCCAGCTACTGCGTGAACTCGCGATAAAGCTCGATCGTCGGTGCATGCGCATCAATCGTGTCGCGGACTTTCGCGGCCATCGGCAGGTTGTTCTTCTCGGTTTCCCATACCGCCCTGAAACGCTCGACCGTCTCGCGCGCCGTGTCGAGCACCAGCTTTTCGGGCAGCTCCGCCTTGGCGGCCAGATGCGCAAGCTCGTCTGTCGACAAGGCCGCCATAGTCTTCGTGCGGGAGAAGTTTAGCGCCGCCGTGTCTTCGCCCTCAATATAGGGGATCGTCGATAGCAGGTCGTACGCAGGCGAAAGCGCTGGCGTGCGCCGGTCGGGATAAATGAGCGACCAGTTCTTCAGGTGCATGTCGCCATTGCCGATCAGTGCGCTAAACACCAGGCGCCGGACGAACTCGGCTACGTCGGCTGCACCCGTCTCGATCCCCATAACACGACCGATCATTCGGTAATTGCCTTTACGGTATTTGTCGTCGGGCCATACGCCGAAGATCTGTGCGAAATCCTCGATGTGCACCGGTCCATCCGAAGTGCGATCGAAACGCCTGATCGCCAGCGCCTGCCCATGCAGCTCGCCGAGGCCTTGGGGCATGCCGCTCACGGCATCGAGGTCGACCAACTGGATCTCGGGTACGTCCATGCCCATCATGCGGGCAATCGTCATCATTGCGAACTCGTTTTCGGGCACGCCGTTATATTGCTGCGACGGCAATTTCACGATCCATGAGCCACCCGTGCCCTCGGCCGGAATGGTCAGACCACCGCCCTTTCCCTCGTTCTTGAACGCCGAGAATTTCAGCTGCACACCGGCCAGCGAAAAGCGCAGCGCATTCGGCCGTGCTTCGATGTCGGCCCGCTCGTCATCCGGGGGCGTATCGTCCCCCTCGGCGGGATGCACGGTCACAGCACCTGGCAGGTCGCGCCCCAACATCCAGAGCAGGAAGAACTCCCGCGTCGGTTTGACGCCGGCACGATCGGCGAGATATCTGCGCAGCGGTCCTTCCGGCAGCAGGTTCGAAAAGAACGGCGGCACCACCATGTTGTATGGCCGGGATTTGGTGATGAGGGCACCGAACGGGTCTTTGTACGCAAGGCTGAGCGTCGGCCGTTTATCGTCTTCGATATAGGTCTCGTTGAAAGCGAGGATGGTGCGTCCGTCCTGCAGGTTGGTCAGGGTCGCGATCGGTTCGCCGTAGAGCCTGACATCCAACACCGTGACCTTAGCCATTATCGTCCTCCTCATCCAGCGCATAAGCCGAACGGGGAACCGCGTCATCGCGGTCACGATGCACCGCCGAATTACGCAGCTGCCTCACCGCGCGAACGAACTCGCTTAGCTCCTGACGGGTCGGTGGATCGGTCTGCCAGCGATCGAGGTGAACGGTTGCGTCCTTCAGTCTGTCCAGCTCGTCGGCCGACAGGGGCAAATGCCGTAGGAGCGCGAGGCTGTCTTTGAATGTATCTGCTTCCGAGGCGATGGCGAACTTATCCCTGATCTTTGCCAACCACCGATCAAGACGTCCCACCAGCTTGCGCTGGTCCGATGTCAGCGTATCGCTCGTGATCGATGCACTCTCGAGGATGTTACGGATCGCCGGCATCAGTTTTTTCGGAGCAAGGACGATCTCGAGGTCGAGTGCGCGCGCTACGTCCACGAGACTGGAAAGCCCCGGCTCCATAGTGCCCCGTTCTATTTGGGAAATATGGCTTTGCGTCAGACCCGAGCGCGTACTTAACTCGCGCTGACTCATCTTCATGGCCTCGCGCGCCGCGCGTATCTGCCGGGTAATGTGCTCGGTCTTATATGCCATATCATTATCCTGTATCATCCGATACTGTATATATAGGATAATATATAGGCCGTTCTGCAGGCAGGCGCAATGATGATATGGAAAAGCGTATCAAGCTACTGCGCAATACATCATACTATATCATAGCCTGAAGCAGATTCAGGAGCAGCATCACGTTCGATACCTCCCATTAATGCGCGCAAAGGATGTGCCTGCGCAGTCCCTGTCGGCACGGTGCCCGAGGCAATCGTCGCGCCTTCTCCGTTAGGCAAGCCTAGGCCCGGCAAGCCGCTCCGCTTGACCTTGGGATGGCTATTCCCCTCGATCCCGGTAGTCGTTGTACTCCCGCCTTGGGCTTCTATGAGATCCCAAATCCCGAAGCCCTCGGCACTGTGTCGTGATAGATCCGATACTTCGACGATCGGCCCCTGAGGACCTGTCCGAAGATCGCCCCGCAGCCGGGGCTGCGGGCCGATTTTTTTCAGCGCACCGGGTTTCTGTGGCCATCCCTCGCTCAGTGGATGGCGCCGGCCGCGATAGGAGAGTAGATACTGGCACACGGTGGCAGCCGTGGGGATATTCGGTGCAACGATACGAGGCGGCGCGCTCGAATATCCCTCGCCCATTCTCTGCCGCTCAGACGGCGGCGCGGTCGTCAACGTCTTCATTTGAGTTCTTGCCGGCCGTCTGCGCCGTGCAGGAAGGTGACGGCCCGTTCGGCATGGGCAGCCATCTGGAACACAAGTCGCTTGTCGTTTTTCAATGCCTTCAGCCAGGAGGCGATGTAGGCGGCGTGATCGTCGCGCGGTTCGATCGCAAGGCCGAGATCGGCGGCGAGGAACACACTTCCGAGTTCGGCGACATATCCTGACAGTCAAGGACCCAAACGTCTGTCGGCCGAAACGGAAATGGAACGTGTCGCAAAACTTCCTTGCAAAAGACTGACTTCTGCGCGCGGGTTTTGCGACAGAAATTCCCCTGCAAAATCAGCGCCGACGATTTTGTCGCTAAACTTAGGAATTCTGCGAACGCTTGGCCATCCACTCGACCATCATAGGGCTGCTATCAGCGGCATACCGCTCTTCGAGCACTTCTGATTGCACGATACGGTCTGCCCGGAAATGGCGATAATCCCCGCGAAGCTCGCACCAGGCGGCGATCAATGTGACATCGACATAGTAAACCGTGGCGATAGGCCAGATCGTGCGCCGTGATCGGCGCTGTTGCTCGTCGATGTAGGTGATGGCGATTTTGCGACATGTCCGGATGGCATTGCGCACGTCGAGCAGTTCGATCCCTCCAGGTCGCACCGTGTCCCCTTCCGATACATAGAACCGGGGAGATACAAGATAAGAGCGCAGTTCCTTCGGGACGGCATGCTGAAGCTTGCTCAGAACGCTTTCGGCCGCTTCCTGCAATTTCGGATCGCGAATGCGATGAACGAGGTTTGCTCCGACCGTGATGGCTTCGATTTCCTCCATCGTGAACATCAGGGGTGGGAGATCAAACCCCTTTCGTAGCAGATAGCCAAGCCCAGGCTCACCCTCGATCGGAATCCGACGAGCCTGCAAGGTCGCGATGTCGCGATAGATGGTGCGGGTAGTCACTTCCAGTTTTTGCGCCAGCGCAGCGGCTGTCGTGGGCTGCGTCTTTCCGCGTAGCGCCTGAATGATATCGAAAAGACGATCGGCACGGCGCACGCGCAGGCTCCAAACACCACTGACAAAACGGTGTCAGTAGCATCGGAGTACAAAGCTCCGGATGCAAGGGGGCTGCAATGGAAGATGATCAAAACAAATGGCTCGGCACACTGCTGATTATAGGCTCTGCGATCGCCTATAGCCTTTCCGGGTATTTCACCCGGCTCATCACGCTCGATGTCTGGACGGTCCTGTTCTGGCGCGGGATCTTCGGCGGGCTGTTCATCGGCGCTTATGTGGTCTGGCGTTACCGGAAAGACCTGTGGGGGGCGATCCGGGCCATGGGGATGGCTGGCTTCTGGGTCATGATCCTATCCACTGTCGCGACCATCTGCTTTATCAATGCCCTTCGCCTGGCCCCGGTGGCAGACGTGATGACAATCCACGCCGCAATTCCGTTCATGACCGCCACGCTCGCCCTTGTCTTCGCGGGCGAGCGGGAAGAATGGGCGACATGGGCGGCAAGCTTCACAGCCCTGGTTGGGGTGATGATCATCGTCAATCCGCAAGCTTCGAGCGACTATCTGGCAGGCTACGCCTTCGCGACAACGATGGCGCTATCTTATGCCGCAATGATGGTCATCATCCGCAAGAACCGGCATGCTTCCATGCTCCCGGCCGCCTCATTGTCGGCCTTTCTCTGCGCGTTTGTGGCTCTGCCATTCGCTCAGCCCATGCAGGTGGCAGCCCCGGTCATGTTAGACCTTGTGCTATTCGGAGCCGTCCAGTTCGGTCTCGGCCTGCTGCTGATGACGATCGGAACGCGGCTGATCTCGGCCACGCGTTCCGCCCTGATAGGCAGCATGGAAAACCCACTCGCGCCGCTTTGGGTGTGGCTGGCCTTCGGGGAGTTTCCCGCCTGGGCCACGTGGGCTGGTGGCGGCCTGGTCATGGGAGCGGTGATCTTTGATGTTCTGACGAAATCGAAGCGGCGACAAAAGAGCGTTGAGGCCTTGGCTCAAGGCTAGACCATGTCGCGAAACTCCCGAGTTTTGTTTTGCTTTTGCGCCTGACTGGTTGGGTTCAAGGATGAAGTGCGACTTGCAGTAGATAACAACGGTTTGTCGCCTGCAAGGAACGTGACATGAAGCGCACCTACTCCCAGATCGATATGGATGAACGCCGCAAGATTGCCCGCTGGCGATCGACTGGCATCAGCGTTGACGTAATTGCCGAGAAACTACACCGACATCGCTCGACCATTTTCCGCGAACTCCGACGCAATGCGTTTGTGGATGAGAAGATGCCGGACCTCAACGGCTACTACTGCGTGACGGCCAATGATATGGCTCGAGAACGGCGCGCCAAGCTGCGCAAGCTTGCCCGGTTCTCGCATCTGCGCCAATCGGTGATTGAGCGCATCATGCATGGCTGGTCGCCGCAGCAAATTGCCGGTCGGCTGCAGTTGGAGCGCCATCCGGTTTCTGTCAGCCATGAGACGATCTACAAGTTTGCCTATTCGGCGGATGGGCATGCGATCAAGCTCTGGCGGCATCTGCCGGAGCACCGCGCCAGACGTCGGCCGCGTCATGCCAAGCGTCGTCATGGCCGGCGGTTCAGCCCGGATGTCAACATTCTCTACCGTCCCGACACCGTTGCTGCGCGCAAGCAGTTCGGCCATTGGGAATGCGATCTCATTCAATTCCGCAAGAAGTTCGGAAAGGCGAATGTGACGTCGCTCGTCGAGCGGGTTAGCCGATTTGCCGTTTTTCTGCGCAACAACGACCGGCAATCACGGCCGGTGATGGATGGGCTAGGCGTTGCGCTCATGGTTTAAATCTCCTTCGGTTGCAAAGAAGATACGCAAGCGCATACCGGCTTTCAATGAGCCGGGCTGTTGGGGGGTATGGAAAGCTGAAGGGGTACCCTTATGTGCGTTAATTGTGCTGTGTCACAACTAGCGCTATATGGTCTACGATCCTTATCTGGTCGGTTTTCGCCCCTACTTTGGGAAGCCCGTTTCCCAACGGGTGGGATCGCCATTTTCCATACCGGCGACTTTCCAATCGAACTGAAACAGCCGCATTCTCACATTTACCTGCCAAGCGACAGCATGATCCGCTGACGCTCGGACGAAACCGTCAGCTGCGATCCGCCATAGCGCTGCTCGCGTTTACAATCGCACCGAAAACCGCAAAGTTGGCCTTGGTTATGCCCAGGATATAGTCAGCAAGAGCCGTGCTGCAACGATCACCAGCGGCATTAAACTGTTAAAAAATTCTGATAAACCGAGATATATTCCAAGTCATTTCATATATCTCTTAAGTTTTACTTTATTAAGCACAGAAATAATGCGAATTACGCACTATTTTATTCATGAAGTCTGCTTATTTCCACAATGGAGTTCCTTTATTTCTCTCTCAACAGGCCCCGCCCGATAAAAACTCCTTGCAAACCCCCAAAATTTGACGTTTAAGGCGAGCGTTGCCGATAATGGTCGGCCGGGTAGTGGTCCGGCGCTCACTATAGTTCATAGTGAGTATCAATCGCTTTCGCGAGTCTACGGCGCCTTTTGAGGCGCATGGATTCTGTCGCGAAGCCACGCGCCTCTTCAATGAAGAGGGTAGAAGCGAAGATGTCGGCAAAGATCACCAATAGTTTAAGATGCAGGCTAAGGCGTTTTGCCGAAACGCCTTAATGACTCGTAGCCGGTCGCTCGTCCCGCCGGCGCGTCGAACCTCCCTTTCCCAGTTAAATCCTGCTTTCGGAAGCCTCAATAGGGCTCCGTGGCTGAACTTTAGTGATCGGAATTATGAAACTGAATAAGATCAGTAACCGCTCCCGTGCCTGCTTGGCGGCCGGAGGCATTTTTCTTGCGGCAAACAGCGTTACCTTTGCGCAGTGGGGCGACGACGCTGCACCGGCCACGGTTGGTGTGCTTACAGTCGCCGAGCAAGCCGTACCCGTCCTCAATGAGCTCCCAGGTCGTGTCGCGGCAACCCGTATTTCGGAAGTTCGCGCCCGCGTGTCCGGAATTCTGCTTGAGCGGGTTTTCGAACAGGGCGCACTCGTCAAGGAGGGCGACGTTCTCTATCGCATCAATCCAGAACTGTTCCGCGTACGGGTCGAAAGTGCGGAAGCGGCGCTTCAGAGGGCTGAAGCCACGCTGGCAAATTCCCGCCAGCAACTTAAGCGCCAGCTTACATTGCGCGAGCGCAATATAGCCAGCGGCGTCGAGTACGAAACGGCCGAAGTCACAGTCAAGCAGGCCGAGGCTGATGTTGCTGCTTCGAAAGCTGTGCTCAAGGAAGCCAAAATCAATCTGGGATACACCGAAGTACGCGCGCCGATTACAGGCGTCATCGGCGGCGCCCTGATCACCGAGGGTGCGCTCGTCGTTGCGGATGGCACACAGAACCTCGCATTGATCCAACAAATCGACCCGGTATACGCCGATTTCACCCAGCCGGCCGCAGAACTGCTCAAGCTGAAGCGCGCTGTCGAACAAGGTCTGCTCGACAGCCCGGCTCCGGGCCAGATTAGCGTCCAGCTCGTTTTCGATGACGGAAGTGTCTATGGGCACGAAGGGCGTCTTCTGTTCTCCAGCGCCGGGGTCGATGCGACGACGGGTCAGGTCACGCTGCGCGGCGAATTCCCGAATCCGAAGGGCGACCTTCTTCCCGGCCTCTATGTGCGGGTACGGGTCGAGCAGGCCGTTCGCCGTAATGCGATCGTTGTGCCCCAGCGAGCCATCAATCGCACCATGGAGGGCGCCGCACAGGTCTTCGTTGTTGGCGACGGCGACACCGTTGAAGCACGTGACGTCAAGCTCGGACGCGTCACCAGCGGCAATTGGATCGTCGAGGACGGCCTGAAACCCGGAGACCGCGTGATCGTGGATGGTGTCATGAAGGCCCAGCCGGGCGGCAAAGTGACGCCGGAGCCGTTGAAGGTTTCCGACCAGCAACCCACCGCAGCACAGAAGTGATCAGGGGACCCATGTCGACTTATTTCATCAATCGCCCCATCATGGCCTGGGTGATCGCGATATTCCTCGCGATCGGCGGCCTGATCGCGCTGCCCTTCCTGCCGATCTCGCAGTATCCGAAGGTCGCCCCGCCGCAACTCACCCTCACCGCCACCTATCCCGGCGCGTCCCCGACCGACCTCTATCAAGGCGTCACGCGTCTGATCGAGGAGGAGCTGAACAGCGTTCCCGATCTCCAGTATTTCGAGTCGACCTCCGACACGTCGGGCACCGTCTCGATCACGGTGACGCTCGAGTCCGGCACCAACATCAAGCTGGCTGCGGTCGACGTGCAGAACGCGATCCGTCGCATCGAATCGCGCCTTCCCCGCGCGGTCGTCCAGCAGGGCGTCACCGTCGAGGAGGCCAGCACCGGCTTCCTGCTCTTCGTTACGCTGACGTCAACCGACGGCAGGCGCGACCAGGTCGCGCTCGGCGACTATCTCAGCCGCAACATTCTGGGCGAGCTGCGCCGCATCGACGGCGTCGGCCGTGCCCAGTTGTTCTCGGCACAGCGCGCCATGCGCGTCTGGGTCGATCCCGACAAGATGGTCGGCTACAATATCAGCGCCGCCGATATCAATGCCGCCATCGCCGCGCAGAATGCCCAGGTTGCCGCCGGCCAGATCGGCGCGGCTCCCAATCCGCTCAATCAGGATCTGACCGCCACCGTGCTCGTTCACGGTCAGCTCGCCGATACGGAAGCGTTCGGCGAGATCGTCCTGCGCGCCAATCCGGACGGCTCGACCGTCCTCTTGAAGGATGTCGCCCGTATCGAGATCGGCGCGGAGAACTACAACATCTCCAGCCGCCTGAATGGCCGGCCGGCCGCCAATGTCGGCATCCAGCTCTCGTCGTCCGGCAATGCCGTGGCAGTCGCGACCGCCATCAAGGCGAAGATGGAGGAGCTCTCTGCCTTCTTCCCCGAAGGCATCAGCTACACCATCCCCTATGACACGAGCCCATTCGTCGAGGCGTCGATCGAGAAGGTCGTTCACACGCTGATCGAGGCAATGGTGCTTGTCTTCGTCGTGATGTTCGTGTTCCTGCAGAACGTCCGCTACACGCTCATCCCGACGATCGTCGTGCCGATCGCGCTGCTCGGGACCTGCGCCATCATGATGGCGACGGGCTTCTCCATCAACGTGCTCACCATGTTCGCGATGGTGCTCGCAATCGGCATCCTGGTCGACGACGCCATCGTCGTCGTCGAGAACGTCGAGCGCATCATGGCCGAAGAAGGCCTGTCGCCGAAGGCGGCGACGATCAAAGCCATGGGCCAGATCACCGGCGCGATCGTCGGCATCACGCTGGTGCTCTCCTGCGTGTTCATTCCGATGGCCTTCTTCCCCGGCTCCGTCGGCGTGATCTACCGCCAGTTCAGCATCACCATGGTTGTGTCGATCCTGTTCTCGGCCATGCTGGCGCTGACCCTGACGCCAGCCCTTTGTGCGACCTTCCTCAAGCCGATCCCGCACGGGCTTCACGAGAAGAAGGGTCTTGCCGGCTGGTTCAACCGCAAGTTCGACCGGTTGACGAACGGCTATGCCGGCACGGCTGCCGCCATGGCACGTCGGCCCGGCCGCCTCATGATCGTCTACCTCGCGTTCTGCCTGGGGCTTGGCTACATGTACGTGCGTCTTCCCAGCGCCTTCGCGCCTGATGAGGATCAGGGCTATATCATCGTCGACGTCCTCGGCCCGTCGGAAGCGAGCCGCAACCGGACGATCGCCACGCTCGAACAGATCGAAGGGTTCTTCAATGACGAGCCCGGCGTCGCCAATGTCGTCGCCATCCAGGGCTTCAGCTTCTCGGGCAACGGCGCGAACTCCGCGATCATGTTCGTTACGTTGAAGGACTGGGCCGAGCGTGGTGCAGGCAACGCGGCACAAGACATCTCGAACCGCATCAACATGCAGCTCTTCGGCCTGAAGGATGCGATGTCGTTCGCGCTGTCACCGCCGCCGATCGAAGGGCTTGGCACCTCCGCTGGCTTCACCTTCCGCCTTCAGGACCGTGGCCGCCTCGGCCAGGCGGCGCTGCAGCAGGCGGCGGGCGAACTGATGGGCAAGGCCGGCGCCGGCGGCAAGATCGTCGGCATCCGGCCGGAGGGCCTGCCCTTCGCGGCGCAGGCTGTCATGACCATCGACCGCAAGAAGGCCAACACCTTCGGCGTCACCTTCGCCGACATCAACGACACCATCACCGCCAATCTCGGCTCCGCCTACATCAACGATTTCCCGAACGCGGGGCGGATGCAGCGCGTCGTCGTGCAGGCCCAGGACGAAAGCCGGCTTCAGACCGACGACCTGATGAAGCTGAACGTGCGCAACCGTAACGGCGGCATGGTGCCGATGTCGTCCTTCGCGAGCATCGAATGGCAGAAGGGGCCGCTACAGATCATCGGCTACAACGGCTATCCGGCGGTGCGCCTGTCCGGCGCTCCGGCACCGGGCTATTCGTCGGGTGACGCCATCACCGAGATGGAGCGCCTCGCCGCCGAACTGCCGAAGGGGTTCGGCTATGAATGGACGGGCCTGTCGCTCGAGGAGATCAAGTCGAGCACGCAGGCGCCGATCCTGTTCGCGCTCAGCATCCTGTTCGTCGTACTGCTCCTTTCCGCGCTCTACGAAAGCTGGTCGATTCCGGTCTCGGTCATCCTGGTAGTGCCGCTCGGCGTCATCGGCTGCGTGCTCGCCATCATGCTGCGGGGGATGTCCAACGACATCTACTTCAAGGTCGGCCTGATCGCGATCATCGGGCTTTCGGCCAAGAACGCGATCCTGATCGTGGAGTTCGCCAAGGACTATTATGCGAGCGGGCGCAGCCTGCTGGACTCGGCCGTGGAGGCGGCACGCCTGCGCTTCCGCCCGATCATCATGACCTCGCTCGCCTTCACGCTAGGCGTCGTGCCGCTCGCAATCGCGACGGGTCCGAGCGCGGCCAGCCAGAACGCCATCGGTACGGGCGTTCTCGGCGGGATGATCTCGGCCACGGTGCTGGCGATCTTCTTCGTGCCGGTCTTCTTCGTGTTCGTCCTCAAGGTCCTGCGTATCAAGCGACCGCAGCATGAGGACGACGCAGCCGCGGCGCCGCTCGCTGCTGAGGCCACCCACCCCTCATGAGGGGTGGGAGTGCCCTCCTTCGCATCACAGAGAAAATTCACGGCCGGAGTTCCGATGCCTGCAAAAATCATGCTCAACGATCACCCGGATTCCACATCAAGCTGGTATCCACCGTCCTCTACACATCGCTTCTCGCGGGCTGTGTCGTCGGACCTGACTACGAGCGGCCAAACCTGCTGATACCGGCGACATGGTCGGGCAATGCCGGCAAGATTGCCGCGCAACCCGCCGAGCTGTCGCAGTGGTGGACCCGTTTCAACGATCCGCTGTTGACTGCGCTTGTCAGCCAGGCGATCGAGAACAACCGCTCAGTCGTGGCGGCGAAGGCGCGCGTGCGCGAAGCGCGCGCCAGCCTACGCCAGGAAACGGCCAATCTGCTTCCGACAGGCAGCGGCGCAGCTTCCCCAACAGGTCTCGAACACCCGCTGGCGAGAACTTAAGCGCCAACACGTCTTCGACGTATCGATCCGGCTTCGATGCAAGCTGGGAGATCGACCTGTTCGGTGGCAAGCGACGCAGCATCGAAGGGGCGCGGTCTGGGCTGAACGTAGCGGAGGAAGTGCGGACATGATCCGGGCTTCCCCAGCTCAATCGGAACAATCAGCCGCGCTAAATCAGGCGAGCGGCATTTTTCAGTTGGGAGCGGCAGCGCTGTTTGACACTGATCATGTCGTGGTCGCCGCTCCGCGGCGCGCTTGCGAAAAATGAGCACACCAGGCGCCGGCAGCAACGCTGCCAGAGCCCGTTCGCGCGCGGCTTGGCCGGTTAAAGCCTCGCCTCGGAGGATCAGCATAGCGACGGCCACCGGCCGGGATCCGGGAAGACTAGGCCCGGCAAGCCGCTCCGCTTGATCGAGGGGTGGTTCCAGAGCCACCTCAGGGGCCCATCCCCTGTCCGGCCTGGCGAGCGGATCAGGCAAATCACAGTCGCCACTCATTCAATTCTGATCTCGTCTGGCAATTTCGCTGGCTAACCTTGCCAGCTGGTCTTCGCACACGGTTTTGACAAGGTCATGGAGAACCGCAGTGCGCTCGGCGAGGAAGGTGAGTGCCTCATCGCTTATCCGATAATGCTTGGAGTATCGTGCCTTCACATAGGCTTCATTAATGGTGTTGAACCAAGCTACGTACCGCTGCTGTTCACTTGGCCATGCGTCCGCCAGCCTCCGGTCGAGTTCTTCTGCAAAGCCACGTAGGGAACGCAAATTGTGCGTCGGTGGGCCGTAGTTCTTCAGCACAAGAAGCACGGTTGAATAGGCGTGCTCAATTGCTTGGTGCAGTTCGAAGGCTGCGTGATTGGTGTGGCCTTCCTTCCAATAGAAATCGGCACCCTTCATGAAGATGACAGCATGCGGAAGGCGGCTTTCATAGTGCCCTCGCGCAACCTTGAACTGCTCTTCGATTGACATCGGCTGCGGCTCGGCCAGTGGCTCGCTGTCGAGTTCGTAAAGCACGATGCCTTCCTTGCGAATGTCGCAGTAGAAGTCCCGACCGCCTCTAAGCTCTGTGTTCACTTCCCGTCGCGAATGCACGATGAACGACACCTGCATGCCCTTCAGCATCCGATCGTTCAGCAACCGGTCGGCGGCGTTGTTCCAATAGGCGGCGAAGTCGGTGAGCTTGCGGTTGTTGACGATCACCAACAGATCGTAATCGGAGCGATAGCCCTTGGCCGTGTGCAGCTCGTCAACCCAGTCGCCGCGGGCGAACGAACCGAACAGAATGACCTTGAGGATCCGCCCCTTTTTCTTGAATTCGGCCGTGCCCTCTTTCAACGCATCCTCGAACTCCTCGCGCAGGATTTCGACCGCACGCGCGAGTTCCCGCCTCTTGGCATCAGGCAGGTGTTCAAGGCTGGACTTCATCATCGTCAAAAGGCAACTTTCGCTTACAGGCGGCTTCGCCCGATCTTAACCGCTCAACTGTCGCGCGCAACCCGGGCCGGTCGAGTTCCACCATGCCAGGTCCGATTTCGAATGGATAAAGGCAGGGGACGTGGTGCCAAGCCGCGTCGCCGTGACCACGGCGCTCTTGAAGAAATCGAATCCAAAACCTGCACTTCCTGGTCGCACTGCTCGACCTGCGTTCACGGACAAAATCGAATTCTGGATGAACATGCAGACCAGCTTCGACCTCAAGACAGAGGAAATCGCCCTTCAGCGAAGTGCATCATGCCTGTTTTGAAGGGTAGGGGCTCAGCCTCCTTCCTGCAAATTTGCCATGAACACTTCGCTTAGATTCTCCAAAACGTGAACATCAACTGCGCGAACGGAAGTCCACTTTGCGAGTCAAGAAGGCGTCTTGGCCATATGCGGGCTGCCGCTTTCAGTGTGCCTTAACTGACCCGATGCCAACCTCCGCGTTTGGTTTTCCTCCGGAAAGGAGACGTTGAACGCAACCAACGCGTCGGCGCCTCCTCCCCAGAGTTAGAGTTGCCAAGCGGTAATTGTCGGCCACTTAATTCGTTCGCCCGATCTGCTTTCCCGCGGTAGCGGCCTTCAAGCCCACATATCATCGGCCTGAGGAATAGGTGCCCAAAAAGCGCCTGCATCGCAGCATCTGGATTAGAGAACGAAGTAATCCTTGGTGGTGTCGACGGTCTGCGCGGCGGCGACAATCTTGGTGACGGCGATCGAGCCCTCCACATTGAAGAGCCGCTGTCCGTTAAACCAGGCGGAGAAGCTTGCAATCGTCCCCGTTATTGGCTCACCATAGGCGCTGTAGGTGAGCCCGGTGCGCCGCGGAACTCCTCAATGAACACCGTTCGAATACACCACCCGAAACAGCGTCCCCGTCTCAACGTATGATGTCCTGTAATAGATTGTGCTGAGATCGAAATCGCTCATGTTGAGCGAGTAGTTCGACGCCACCGTGATCTTGGTCATCCAAGCCCGCTTTGCCTTATGGGAAGACCTAGAACAGTTTTACGTTGCGGGCAGGTCGGTTGACGGCAAGGCGCTGCCCGGCAGGGTCGGGAAATCCGAAGGGGCTGCGCAAGGAACCCTGGGACTAGGCTCGCCAGTGCTGCAGTTATGGAGCCGGTGCACCGCCACAAGCAACGTGAGACGAAGCGTCCATTAAGTCGCGTGGGTGCGGCGCCCACCTAAGCTCCTGACCACCTCTCGATCGCAGTAGACACGCTGCGGGAGGAGTTGCGGGCCAGATGGCCCAGCTGAAATGTCCTGTTCGCCTTTCCAGCGGGCGTTTGCGGGACGGGGCCAAACACTGCCTTAAGCGAAAGAGTTGCCCGAGTCCCTATTTGTTGTAGGCTGATGAGAGCAGATTACGATCCCCTGATTGTCGCCAGGCAGGGGCGCAGCGACAGCAGGTCCACTTTTGGCCATCGTGACCGTTTCGAAGATCCGGGTGGAGGCACGATTTGGCGTCGAGGGCAGGCTCTGAATATTGGGCGAGCGCACGGGCGGACATGATGCTGTGAGTGCCACGAAACTCCTGCTGATCGTTCCGCTGACGGCGGCTTTCGCTTACATTTCGCTTGTCGGCCTGATGTATCTGTCGCAGCGCACCCTCCTCTACCCCGGCGCAAGCACGACACGACCTCCAGAACACGCGAGCTGGGGCGAGAACGTCTACATCCGAACGCGAGACGGAGAGACGCTTCATGGACTCTACAGCCAGGGCGAACCCGGCCAGCCGAAGGTGTTGTTCTTTCTTGGAAACGCCGACCGGGTCAGCAACTATGGCTTTCTCGCTCGGGCGCTGGCCGCGCGCGGCATCGGCCTGCTCGCAATTTCCTATCGCGGCTATCCTGGATCAACCGGGACGCCGAGCGAGGACGGGCTACTGACCGACGGCATTGCAGCGTTCGATTGGCTTTCAACTCGCTCCGACGGCGAGATCGTTGTGCTGGGCCAGTCGCTGGGAAGTGGTGTCGCTGTGCATACGGCGGGGGAAAGGCCGGCTTTCGCCGTCATCCTTGTGTCTGCTTTCCAGTCGGTTGTTTCGCTCGCACAGACGCACTACCCGTTCCTTCCGGTCGCCCTTCTCATCAAGGATCCCTTCCGCTCGGATCTAAGAATAGCGAAGCTGAGGCAGCCGAAGCTGTTTATCCATGGTCGGCGGGACGCCATCATCCCGCTGCCTTCGGGCGAGGCTCTATATCAAGCCGCTCCCGAGCCCAAGCAGATGCTGGTCTACGACGGCTCTGGACACAACGATCTTTGGGACGCCCGCATGGTTGACGACATCATCCGCTTTTTGGAGTCGCCAGAAAGAGGCGTCCCCCATCTATCGCCTTGATGGGATCGACCGCGGCTTCTGTAATCCAAGAAGCCCAGCAGACATTTTGGCTTGCACGGTGAACACCACAGCTCCCCGCGGCGCGAAAGCCGGCCGGACCTTCAAAAACGCGGTACCTCTTGTGACTGGTACAATCCAGCCCCAGTGTCGCGAAGTCTGCAGCCCTGTTTTTCCGCGCTTAGCCCGCGCGAAGCCTGGAACTCCGTTCCTCACTTCGAGTCATGGTCGGTTCCGCCCGCGCGCATTTTCGACAAGACCACTTATTCGCCCGGGCGACCATTTCGTTTTCGTTCGCATGCCCGCCCGTTAGCGGCATCGTCGCTAACGGCGAATGAACCACACAAATCGAGGAAGACCCCAATAAAGTGCCAAGCGACAACTCACGAGCGGACACTTCCCGGTTTTCGGCACAACGCCACGCTTGCGCACAGTGATTGCTAGCCAGAGAACCGGATGGCGAGCCCAGCGGTAAGTCCCTTCTGAAACTCATCCAACAACAATTGCTCTCGGCCGAGATAACGGGGCGAGAAATGCATGGGAACGGATCTGGCCGCGCGTGCCGCTGCGGCGATATTTCCCGCCTGAGATGCCGTCAGGTGCCTCCTGGAAGCTGCGATGTCCTCGTCCTCATCAAGGAACCCGCCCTCGATGAAGAGGTAATCCGACTCTTCTGCTAAGGCAAGCAAACGTGACAGGTTCGGCTCGGTGAATGCTAGGTCCGTTGCGTAGCAGATACGCTCTCCGGGACCGGTGACGAGTACCTTAGCACTAAGAAGATCACCCAGTTTCATGTCGCGGCGACCCGGGATTGTGATGATTGTGCCCGGGTCCGCGTGAGACCGCACGAGCTGCTTGACCCCGGTCAGCCAAGGCCCGACCGGGAGATCAAGCCCATCCAGCCTCGCCTTGTGCACATTCACCCGCAAGCTTTCCTGAAACGCGAATGCTAGGCATGGTATTCCGTGATCGAGCTCAATCGCTTCGACGTGGAAGTCAGGTTCCATGAGGAGACGTCGGGAAGCAAGCGCCTCTACCCCGAGCGGATCGCGGGCGAATTTATTGCGTGCCTTGAACCGCGACCGCGTCAGCTCGTCTTTGAGATTCCACTCTGCGGCAATGATCGAGAAATCCTCCGAAGTCTCATCGAGAAGATTCCACGTGTAGGATCGCAGCTTTGCCTCGACGGCGTCTGTCAGACCGGGAGGACCGAATATTTGCAGCTCTGCCGTCCGGTTAAGGAGCAAACGGAGTATCCGGTCAAAGCCCGCGAAGTGATCCATATGCATGTGCGACACGAATACCTGCGCGCTTCGCAAAAGCTGGACATTGATTCCGCTAAATCCCGGACGGCGCTTTCACTAAAGTCCGGACAGTTTGACGAGGTTGGTCCTCGGCAGCCTGGTTACCATCAGGGTTGATTGATTTCGCCGTTTTCTGCAGCCGTCAAGAGGGGAGCGCTTTTTTGCTTTCGCATGCTCTCGCCCCGGAGGGTGATGCGGTGAGCATTGTGCACGATGCGGTCGAGTATGGCGTCGGCGACGGTGCTGTCGGCAATAAGGTCGTGCCAGCTTGCCACGGGGACCTGGGCTGTGATCAGGGTGGATTTTCTCTGATAGCGCTCCTCGACGATTTCGAAGAGGTGGAAGCGCTGCTGATCGGAGAGCGCATGTGTTCCAAAGTCATCGAGGATGAGGAGCTGGACGCGGGTGAGCTTGTCGATGAGGCGAGGGAAAGAGCCATCGAGGCGGGCAAGCGCGAGATCCTCGAACATGCGCGGCACGCGCACATAGAGGACGGAGTGACCGAGCCTTGCCGCTTGCCTGCCGAAGGCGCAGGCCAACCATGACTTGCCAGTGCCGGTGTGGCCGGTGATGATCAGGCCCTCATGGGCGGTGAGCCATTGCCCCTGGGCTAGCGCCATGGTGTTGCGCCGGTCGAGACCGCGGGCGGCGGCGAAGTCGATATCTTCGATACAGGCCTGGGGAAAGCGTAGCTTGGCGGAGGCGAGCCGGTTACGGATGCGCTTGTCGGCGCGCAGGGCGACTTCGCGGTCGAGCATCAGGCCGAGCCACTCATCGCGGCTGAGCTCATTGGTGCCGGACTGCTCGGTCAATTCGCGCCAGGCGGCGGCCATGCCCGTCAGCCCGAGGGCATGCAACTGGTCGAGGGTGGGATTTGTCAGCATTCTTGCTTCCTTCACTGGTAGTAGGATCGGCCACGGATATTGGTATGCGCAGGCGTGGGGGCCGCATGTTCAGCCTGCGGTCTTTCCCGGTCGAGGCCGGATTTGAGGATGGAGGCGACGGAGGAATAGGTGACGGCATTGATGGTGAGCGCTCGTTCACAGGCGGCATCGAGGCGCTGTGATCCATAGCGCGGCGCCAGCGACAGAATGCCCATGGCCGAGCGATATCCCTGTTCCGGATGCGGCCTGTCGCGCATCATGCGTTCGACCAGGATAGCGGCATTGGGGCCGATCTGGGTCGCACGGCCGATCAGATTGGCCGGCGTGGTGTTGGCATAGCGCTGATGCGCCTTGGGCATATGGTCATTGATGGTAACGTGGCCGGAACGCTGGGAGCGGCGAACATGGCTGGCGACACGCTGGTGATCGTGGAAGATCTCGACTACCCGGTGGGTGAGCCGCACCTGCAGGGTGCATCCGATCAGCCGATGCGGCACCGAGTAGAAGGTCTTGTCGACCTCGACATGATAGTCCGGGTGAACCTTCGCCGACTTCCATTCCGCATATTCGAACGGCATCACCGGCAAAGGCTTCAATGCTGCCCGCTCGATCTCCTCGAACAGTTCGCGGCGACTTTTGCCGACGTGGCGCATCGTCCGGTTGTTCAGCTCCTCGAGCAATTCGGCAATCGCCGTGTTGAGGGCGGCAAGCGAGAAGAAGGTGCGGTTCCTGAGCCGGGCCAGAATCCAGCGTTCCACGATCAGCACCGCGCCTTCGACCCGGCCTTTGTCGCGCGGTTTCCTGCTGCGTGTCGGCAGGATCGTGGTGTCGTAATGCTCCGCCATGGCGGCGAACGTCGCAGTCAACGTCGGCTCGAACCAAAGGGCCTTGGCCACCCCTGATTTGAGGTTGTCGCACACGATTGCCTTGGTGACCCCACCATAGAAGGTCAGAGCACGCACCTGGCCGTCGATCCAATCCGGCAACTGCTGGCTAAAGCTGGCATGGGCGAAGGTCAGGTTGGAGGCGCCCAGCACCGCGACAAAGATTTGGGCCGGATGGATGACACCGGTCGCCGGATCGATCACCGGCACCGTCGGCCCGGCATAGTCAGTCTGCATCACGGCGCCCGCCGCGTGCCGATTGCGGAACGCTACACTCGTGCGCTGCCGAAAGGTGGCAACCTGCTCGCAGAACCACGTGAAGCCGTAACCATCGGGATGATTGGCACGGTATTCCTGCCATAGAAGCGTCAGCGTCACCCCTTTGCGCTTCAGCTCCCGAACCACCACCGCCCAGTCCGGCTCGCCGAGATCGCGCGGCGGTCGACCGGCTCGGCCGAACAGCCGCCGCTCCAGCTTTGCATCCTCGTCCGCGCCGACTGGCAACGGCCACGAAAGCCCGGCCTCCCGAGATCGCAGCAAATAGGTCGATACCGAGCTCTTGCCGATCTTCAGCCGCTCGGCAATCTCGCGCACCGAAAGACCCTCTTCGTGGGTCAGGCGCAGAATGGTCCGGATATCCCTCACTGTCGTTCGTCTTGCTTGCTTCCGTCTCGGCATCGGCCCCTCTCAACGTTGTCGTGAGAGGCTTAACCAACAAGACGGCGCAGCCGCGAACCAACCGTCAAACCGCCGCCGGAAAACTGTCCGGGATTTAGCGGAATCACTGTCCGGGAATTACTGAAAACTGTGTCCGGAGATTACCGGAAACCCTGTCCGGACTTTGCCGAAACCCGCAAATACCTGCCGGATCTTGGAAATTGTACCAGCCGGAAGGGGGGCCAGGTCGCCGAGATCGAAAAGGATAGCACGCGACGTGAAATTGAAATCAAGCAGGAGGCCTGCATCCCCGAAAGGCTCATTGACCAACCTCGGTTGAACAAGAAACACGACATACCGCTCCGCAGAATGTGAAGAACTCCGCCCAAACCTGCCGAATCTCTTCCCCGATGAATCCTCGTGGTCGTGGATTGCCGCGGAGCCGCAGTTCATCTCACGCCCACCTGCATGCCTCTGTCAACCGCTCGACGACCGAGCTCGGGTGATCTCGCCGATGGCCGCGAATCTGACGTTAGGCCAGCGCATTGGCCAACTGCAAAGTTTTATTTCTAACTTTGAACTCGGCGAGCGCCGCCTGGAGACAGCCGAGTTCCCCAAGGTGAGTAAAGCATCGGCGCCGATCCCTATAAAATCATGCGGGAAGCCGAAGCAGATTAAGACCTTACGTCAGCCGGCCGGGATCGAGTTCCTTCTGATACATGGCCTTTATCAACATGGGGTAATCGCGGGAGCGGTGCCCTACTGGCTGCTGAACGGATATTTCCACGACGTCGCCAAGGTGGTTGTTCCCCGACAAGATGGAAAAACGGGATCATGGCGCGGGGCCTGTCCCAAGCATCGAACGGGAAACAACCATGGAAGAATATATCGGGCTCGACGTATCGTTGAAAGACACCGCGATTTCGGTGCGGCGAAATGGCAAGCGGGTATGGCGTGGAAAATGCGCATCCGATCCGCAATTACTGGCAGCTGTTATCCGTGAACGCGCTCCGAAAGCAAAGCGCGTGGTATTCGAGACGGGACCTTTGTCGGTCTGGTTTTACCATGAGCTGACTGCACAGGGTGTCCCGGCAATCTGCATTGATGCTCGGCACGCCAAAGCGGCGCTCAATATGGCGACGAACAAGACCGATGCAAACGATGCCGACGGCTTGGCTCATCTTGCCGAGGTTGGCTTTTACAAAGCAGTCCGGGTGAAGGATTCTAACAGCATGCTGACCCGTACCCTTGTCGGTGCCCGCGGTCAGTTGATCAAAATTGTGACTGATCTTTCCAATCAGATACGAGGTCTCATGAAAACCTTCGGGCTCATTGTTCCGAAAGGAGCAGGACGCGTCTTTGAAGCCCATGTGCGCAGGCTGCTTGCCAGCAATGGCATGCTTGAACAGATCATCGTGCCACTGCTGGAAGCTTGGTGCAGTATCCGCACCCGGGCTGCAGAGCTTGACCGGCAGCTTGTTGCCACCGCGCGAACGAGCACTCCATGCCGATTGCTCATGTCCATTCCAGGTGTCGGTGCGGTTACAGCGGCAACATTCACGGCAGCAATCGAAGCACCGGAAAACTTCAAGACGTCCCGCGCTGTCGGAGCATGGCTGGGTCTGACCACCCGGCGTTATCAGTCCGGTGAAGTTGATTATGACGGGCACATATCGCGGCGCGGCGACAAATATCTGCGGGTTCTCTTGTACGAAGCGGCTGGGGTTATCCTGACCCGAGCCCAGGCCGACAGCGCACTTCGCAGATGGGGCCTGAAGCTGAGGGAAAGGATCGGCTTCAAGCGGGCGGCGATTGCTGTGGCGAGAAAGCTCGTCGTCATCATGCACACGATGCTGAAGACTGGTCAGCTCTTTGAGAGAACTATCGGCACAACCGCCTGAACTGATGATAAAAACGTCGGGAGCGCACAGATGATGTAAGTCAAGGAGCTATCAGAATTGCGTCCATTGCTTCGGATGCATCGAGACGTCCTTGCCGGGACGTGGGTCGGGTTATTCCGCGTATTTGGTTGCAGCAAGGGTTACGTCTTGAACTGCGTTATCAACATTGGAAGACCTATCCAGCGAAACCCATACTGCGGCGGCCTCAGTTGCCGACCGCGAAGACAACCGTGCTCCTGGCAAACGTACTTCAAAGACGCATTCCTACGTAACGACCATGCTACGCGATTGTTTATCGAAATCGGGCGGCCACGTGCGACAAGCCGAGCAAACGGACCATAGTGAAATAATGCAAAAAAGACTTGTTTTGCGGGGAGCGATTAGACAACCAAAGACAGCGACTGCTGATTTGACGATGATCCCACCATCCGGACTTCTGCGCATTTGACGGCCGGTAGCAGCGCGAAAGACTTGCAGCAATTGCAGCGCCGGCGGCACCCGTGACCACAGGGTTTTCATGCGTTCCCTGCCATTTCGGCTTTTCCGCACAGCCTGGCCCGTAACAATGCGCTGTGACCAGCGGAAGCCGATCTCGTGGAAATACAGGTCCGCATGCTGCGGGCTGATATGATGAAAGACGCCGGCAATTGTGCGACGGACGCGGGAATTGAAACCTTCGACCGAATTGACATGGACGGCGTCGCGAACGTATTCGCGGCTGGAATGCTTCACGGTGTCATGCCTGGCATAGTTCTCGCCAATGGCCATGAACGCCTTCGCCTCATCGCTCATCAAACGGGCATGGGGTTCGATCTGCGTTTCGACGGCACGCGCCGCTGCACGTAGCGAAAGACCAGTCACCACCGCAGCACGGGCGTCACCGGCCGGAGTGCCGGGTGTGACGTCATCTGGTCGCTGCACCATCGCCATGACCGGTGTCTTCTGCGTATTTGGCAGACCTTTTCGGCCTCGTCCAGGCGGTGGATCGTCCGGATTTTTTCTCGGTCGCCCACCGAGATGAAAATGGTCGATCTCCACCGTGCCATCGAGCATGTGCTCGCGCGCCGCCATGAGACGCAGCGCGTGTCCCATCCGCCAGGCTGTGGGTTGGCTCACCCCCAGAGCCTCGGCCAGGCGCACCGAGGACAAACCTTTATCCGACTGCAACATAAGCCACATGCCCTTCAGCCAGACACGCAAAGGAAGCTTTGTGGAATGCAGAGGCGTGTGGGTCGTCACCGTGAACTGGAACCGGCAATCACCGCTGGAGCATTGATAGAGACCCGGACGCGCACGCCGCTTGCCCATATCGCGGCCGGCTATCGCGATCGAACGTTTGTAACCACAGGCAGGGCAAACTCTCCCAGCCGGCCACACCATGCTTTCCAGCAACCTCCGACACTGCTCCTCATCGCGAAAGGCCACGATCATATCTTCCGCGGTCCGAATGTTGGTAAGCGCTGCAAGCATCGTTTCCGACATTCTCATCTCGCTCGGATCATGCCCGAAGAATCGCATGGCAACCCATGGATAGCAAGGCTATTGCTGTCTTTCGTTGATAAAGGCCTGATACATTATGTGATTTTCTAAGCACATAACGGGAACATGCTTCGATCGTTAAGTGTCCGTCGCGCATTGGTGGCCTATTTGAGAACCTCACCTATCACTGAGGAACCGGAGTCATACTACGTTGCGCTTGTCACCATACACATTCGTGTGTATAATCTGGAAATGAAGAGCGGTGATATCATTGTGGCCTTGCAAAAGGATGGCTGGTACGAGGTCGCCACCAAGGGCAGCCATGTTCAGTTTAAGCATCCCGAGAAACCCGGGCGCGTCACTGTTCCACACCCGAAACGGGACATCCCGATCGGAACACTGAAGAGTATCGAGAAACAAGCCGGACTTAAACTGAGGTAACGAACATGCGCAATTATATCGGATTGATCCATAAGGACGCCGACAGTGATTACGGTGTGTCCTTTCCCGATTTTCCTGGCCTGATCACTGCTGGAACCGACCTCGACGATGCGCGAGCTATGGCCGAAGAAGCCTTAGCCCTACACATCGAAGGTCTAGCCGAAGACGGCGAAGCAATTCCCGAACCCTCCACACTGGAGGCGGTGATGGCAGACGCGGAGAATCAAGACGGCGTTGCAATTCTAGTTGGCGTCAAGACGGAAGCCAAAAGAGCGGTTCGCGTAAATATCACTCTGCCAGAAGACGTCCTAAAGGCAATCGATGCGTTCGCCGAAGCCCAAGGGTTGACCCGATCAGGCTTCTTGGTTCGAGCTGCCAAGCATGAGATCGGCCACGCAAACGACGACTACAACGATAACTACGCAGAGACGCGGCTCGGGGCCTAAGTGGAACTTTGTCTCCACCACCCGTTTTTTACGACGCTGATTGTCTTGCAATGGCGGAAGCACGAAAGCCAAAGCATTCGAATGTGGCCTCACGGCCCGAGAGCAGACACACTAGCTCGCCTTGATGGGATACGAACCCGCGGCCCCTGAAGTTTTTCAGCTTCATGGGTACGATGTCGACGCATATCGCTGGCGAATCTAAGCGCACTGGCTTTAGGCTTGGGGCGCACGCGACCGGGCAACCCTGGGAAGGTGACGACGACCAAGAGCTCGACGGGTCAGGGATTTAAAGACTCGCGCCGCCGTGTTGCGAAGTTGATACGAGAGCTTTTTTCTCGATACCTGAGCAGCACAGGCGTATAGTTATCTGGCCGGAACTAACGTGCTGCTGCACTCTGCATTGACAATTACCTCGCACAGACGTTTCTGCCCTCTGAAAATCACTTTTAGCGCGATTCTGACTAGGATCTTTTCTTTTCAGTTTGACGAGGGATCGTTCTGATCCAGATCATCCAGAACCGTTGCCGAAACATTCGGGTGTGATCCAAACGATGTGCTTTTCCAGGGAAGGAGAGCACCATGCACCTTATGCTAAGCCGCCGCCGCTTCTTGGCAAACGCGACGTCTGCGGTCGTCGCTGGTTTGGTCGGCGCAGCGGAATCGTTTGCCGCCGAAGCGCCGTTGGAAACCAGCACTATCCGCCTGGCGAAGATCAGGGGCATCTGCATCGCCCCCCAGTATGTCGCCGAGGAGCTGCTGCACTTGGAGGGTTTCACAGACGTCCGCTATGTGACGGCGGAAGCAGGCTACGGCCAGGCCGAGCAGATCGGACGCGGTGATGTGGACTTCAGTTTGAACTTCGCTGCACCACTTGTCCTTGCGATCGATGCGGGCCACCCGATCACACTGCTGGCTGGCGTGCATCCGGGCTGCTTCGAGTTGTTCGGAAACGAAAGCATTCGCGGCATCACAGACCTGAAGGGCAAAACTGTAGGCATACAAGGCCTGGGTTCAACACCGCACGTGTTCGTGACCAGCATGGCGGCCTATGTCGGGCTTGACCCACAAAGGGACATCCGCTGGGTGACCGATCCATCCGTCAGGCCCATGGAGCTTTTCATCAAAGGAAAAGTAGACGCGTTTCTCGGATTTCCACCCGAGCCCCAGGAACTGCGCGCCCGCAACATCGGCCACGTAGTGGTAAACAGTACCATCGATCGTCCCTGGTCGCAGTATTTCTGCTGCATGCTGGCTGGCAATGCGGACTTCGTTCGGAACAACCCTGTCGCCACCAAGCGCGTGTTGCGCGCCATTCTCAGGGCGGCAGACCTATGCGTCGCCGAGCCGCGGCGGGTCGCGCGCCAGATCGTCGATGGCGGATTCACCGGCAACTATGATTATGCCCTCCAGACGATGAGCGAGGTGCCTTACGGCAAATGGCGCGAATACGATCCCGAGGACACGATTCGGTTTTACGCCCTGCGGCTGCACGAGTCCGACATGATCAAGTCGAGCCCGCAAGAAATCATTGCCAACGGTATCGATTGGCGCTTCCTCAATGAGGTGAAACGCGAGCTGAAGACGTAAGCAGGTCGCCGGCGCGCTCTTTCGAACGAAAGGAGGGGGCCAATGCAGATCATTCAAAATCGTCGCACCTTTCTGGCTGGTCTGACGGCGGCCGTAAGTGCGGAGCTGCTCAAAGTCCGGCCGTCCAGCGCCGCTGCGGAACCGGCCCCGGAAACGACCTCTGTCCGCTTGCCGCGGTGGATCGATGGCGCTTACTGCTGGGCGGGCTTGTACACCGCAGGAGAGCTGCTGCGCGCCGAGGGCTTCACCGATGTCCGATACGTGCAAGGCGACCCAAAGGTCGATCAGTCGGTGTGGATTGCACGCGGCGAAACGGATTTCAGTGTGAACTACGCGCCTGTTCATGTCTCGTCGATCGACGCCGGCATACCGATCAAGGTGCTTGGCGGCCTGCATTCTGGATGCCTCGAATTGATCGCCAACGACAGCGTCCACAGCATTACGGATCTGCGAGGAAAGCGGGTGGGCGTGTTTGACCTCGAGACGGCGGGGTACGTGTTAGTCGCTCTGATGGCCGGCTATGTCGGGCTCGATCCCGTCAATGATATCGAATGGGTCATCGTGCCAAACGATGAGACGATGGCGAACAGCTTCGTCGAAGGAAAATTTGACGCATTCCTCGGCCAACCACCCGTTGCGCAGATGCTGCGCCCCAAGAAAATCGGCCATACGATCCTCAATTCGACCATTGACCCACCATGGTCACAGCATTTCTGCTGTATGATTTCCGCCACCGAGGATTATGTGAACAGATACCCGGTGGCGACCAAGCGTATCCTGCGGGCAATCTTCAAGTCAGCCGATCTCTGTGCGTCGGATCCGGCATTGATTGCGCAGCAGTTGGTCGATCGAGGTTTCGTCCCCAGCTATGAAATCGCACTGCAGACTCTGAACGACATCCGCTACGATAGGTGGCACGACTATGATGCTGAAGCCTCTCTGCGCTTCTACGCGCTGCGCCTGCAGGAGACGGGCATGATCAAGTCGGGCCCCCGCGAAATCATCGCCAATGGTGCGGATTGGCGCTTTGTCAACGAACTGAGGCGTGAGTTAAAGTCATGAGGAGGTGGCCCGCACAGGTTCTGCTGTTGGCGCTGCTAGCCGGGCCAGCGCCGGCGCATGATGCATCGCACGACCAGCGCTTGCCGACTATCGGAGCAGCGCCGGACTTTACTCTGACGTCGCAGGACGGTGTACCTGTGTCACTCCGCGACCTTCGCGGCAAGGTGGTCGCCGTCGCGTTCATCTTTGCTTCCTGTACCGACATCTGCCCGATGCTGACCGACAACATGGCGCGCGTGAAAGACAAGCTCGGTTCTGCATTCGGGCCGCAGATCAGCTTCGTTTCGATCACCGTCGACCCAGAGCGGGATACGCCCCAAGTGCTGAAGCAATACGCGCAGATTTTCGCCGCCGATGTGAAGGGCTGGGTGTTTCTCACCGGCGATCCGGCAGTCGTTCATGATGTGGGGCGGAGGTATGGCGTCATAGCGAGGAAGACGGCGAGCGGCGACGTCGATCATACCCTGCTGACGTCGCTTGTGGATCGTAGCGGCAGCTTGCGCGTGCAGTATATCGGCGCTGGTTTCGACTTGGAGGAGTTCCGGAGTGATCTTCTCAGCCTCGTGGATGAAGCCCGGTAGTGTCGCGACCCGGCTGATTAGTTGGGTTGCGCGTCTGCCGGTGCGCGTCCAGACCAAACTCCTGATCGCGTTCCTATCGATCGTCGGACTGTTGATCGCGCTCGGGGCGGTCGGGTTGCAGGTGTTGAGCGGGGTCAACGATCAGACAACCGAACTAATCAAGCTGCAGCGTAGGATCGCAGCCTATCGCCAGGTCCAGCACGACACGACCAACCAGCTCTACAGCATCTCGACGGCACTTTTGCTCCAAGACGAGAGAATGCTGGATGCGGCGCTACGCCAGCTCAGCCAGTTCGGTTACGACCTCGATCGCATGGAATTCGTCGCCACAAGCGAGGCGGGCGTGCTCGGTCAGGTGCGGCTCGAGTATGACCGGTTTACAGCTGGCGTGATGCGCGTCGCGGAGCTCATCCGCTCCGGCCGCACAGAGGAGGCACGCAAAGTCCAGCTCGATGAGATCATGCCATCGGCCGACCGCCTCGAACGGCTGACAAACCAGCTGGTCAACATGGCCGAAGCTGACATGGTGACGGCAATCGAGGTGACGGAGGGAGCCTACGATACCTCGCGACTGGTCGTAGTGTCATTTGCTGTGGGTAGCATCCTGCTGGCATTGGGTCTTGGCTACGTCATCTCCTGGTCGCTGGTCGACCCCGTTAAGAAGATCGAGGCGCGTCTGCGTCAGATAGCGGCCGGCGACTTTGCCCAACAGGTTGCGGTCGGCAACCGGGACGAGCTTGGGGCGCTTGCCGACAATGTCAACCAGACCTCAGCGCAACTCGGACGGCTGTACCGGGAAATCGAGACCCGCAACCGAGAGCTGACCGAAACACTTGAGCAGCAGATAGCGACGAGCGCGATCCTGCGCACGATCGCCGCTTCCCCGACCGACATTCAACCCGTCCTCAATGCCGTTGCCGAGAGCGCGGCAAAGCTCTGCGATGCTTACGACGCGGCCATACTCCTGAAAGACGGTGAGTCGCTGACAATCAGGGCGCATCACGGCCCGATCCCGATTGATTTCGTGAAATACCCGATCAGCCGTGACTGGGTTGCCGGTCGCGCCTTTGTAGACCGGAAGACCGTGCACGTAAGCGATCTTAGCACCGCAGGCGATGATTTCCCCGCGGGCCGACAAATGGCGATGCGGCTTGGCCATCGGACGACCCTTGCTGCCCCACTTCTACGGGAAGACGAAGCCATCGGAAGCCTGATAATCCGTCGGGTCGAGATTCGGCCATTCGACCGCAAGCAGATTGAACTGCTCACGACCTTTGCCGACCAGGCGGTGATCGCGATCGAGAATGTGCGTCTGTTCCAAGAGGTCCAGGCGCGCACGGCCGAACTTGCGCGCTCCGTCGCCGAATTGGAAGCGCTTGGCGAAGTCACCAAGGCCGTCAATTCGACGCTTGATCTCGACACCGTACTGCAGACGATCGTCGCAAAGGCCGTGCAACTCTCGGACACGGATGCAGGTACTATCTTTGTGTTCAGCAGCACTAGGCAAGAGTTCCGCCCTCGTGCAACCTATGGAATGAGCGAAGAGCTTGTTGCCGCCATTTCGGGGCAGACCATTTCTCTGAATGATCCAGGGATCGGTGATGCCGCTCGGCGCCGCGAACCTGTGCAAGTGCCCGAACTCGGTGAAGGAACGCCGACTCCCGTTCAGAAAATTATCCGCGACGCGGGATATCGCGGCGTGCTGATTGTTCCATTGCTCAGGCCGAACAAGATTGTCGGCGCTCTCGTCGTCAGGCGCCGCAAACCCGGAGAATTCGACCAGCAGGTTGTCCACCTGATGGAAACCTTTGCCGCCCAGTCGGTGCTCGCCATTCAAAACGCCAAGCTGTTCCGCGAGATAGAGGAAAAGGGCCGGGAGCTCGAGGCCGCTAGCCGCCACAAATCTCAGTTCCTCGCGAATATGAGCCACGAGCTGAGGACGCCGCTCAACTCGGTTCTGGGCTTCACCGAACTGCTGGTCGACGGCATTTACGGTGAGCTTCCGGACAGGGCAAAAGCGACGGTGGCGCGCGTGCAGGCCAACGGTCGCCATCTTCTGGGCCTCATTAACGACGTGCTGGATCTTTCGAAGATCGAAGCCGGCCAACTGACACTGGCACTTGACGATTATTCCCTTGGGCAGATCGTTCGCACCGCCGCCGCTGCCGTCGAGCCGCTGGCGCGGGAGAAGGGCCTGGCGTTCACAACGACAGTTGCGAACGGCCTTCCGACCGGCCGCGGCGACGAGCGCCGCCTGACCCAGGTCCTGCTCAATATTGCCGGCAACGCTATCAAGTTCACGGAATCGGGCTCTGTCGACATCTTCGCCAACGCAGCCGATGGTCACTTCGAGATCGTCGTACGGGACACCGGTCCGGGCATTGCGCCTAAAGACCAGGCGCTCATATTCGAGGAATTCCAGCAAGTCGACAACAGCAGCACCCGGCAGAAAGGCGGCACGGGTCTCGGTCTGGCTATCTCGAAACGCTTTGTCGAAATGCACGGCGGAACAATAAGCGTGGAATCGGTGCCCGGTTCCGGTGCGACGTTCCGCATGACGATACCAATCGATGCAGAGGAGCACGTTCAAGCCGCATGAGCAAACGAATCCTGATGGTGGAAGACACTGAAGACAATCGCCAGATCGTCCGCGATCTCATCGCCACGACCGAATATGAACTGATCGAGGCCGCGGATGGTGCCGCCGGCGTGGCGGCTGCGGCGGCCCACAGGCCGGACTTGATCCTTA
Organism: Ensifer adhaerens; assembly: GCF_001270265.1. GTDB lineage: Bacteria > Pseudomonadota > Alphaproteobacteria > Rhizobiales > Rhizobiaceae > Ensifer > Ensifer adhaerens_B. The sequence goes on along the minus strand of NZ_LGAP01000007.1, from coordinate 125,599 downwards.
TGGACATCCAGCTACCGGTGATGGACGGGTATGAAGCGACTCGCCGCATCAAGTCCGATCCGGCGCTCCAGCACATCCCAATCATCGCCGTCACTTCCTACGCGTTGTCGGGCGATGAGGCGAAAGCCCTGGCTGCAGGATGCGACGGCTACGTCGCCAAGCCATTCAGCCCGCGCCAACTGCTGGCAAAGGTCCGGGAACTCCTGGCCTGAGGGAGGCTGCACCATGCACGATCCGCCCCGCATTCTCGCCGTCGACGACACGCCGGAGAATCTCGAAATCCTGCGCATGCGCCTCGAGGCGAATGGCTACGAAGTGGTGACCGCCGCGGATGGCGAAGAGGCGCTTGCTAAAGTGCGCGACGTCAAGCCTGACCTCATCCTTCTCGACATCATGATGCCGAAGCTCGACGGCATCAGCGTCGTGCGCCTGCTCAAGCAGGACATTTCGCTACAATCGATCCCGGTCATCCTCGTGACGGCGAAAGCCGACACGCGAGATGTCATCGAGGGGTTGGACGCCGGCGGCGACGACTATCTGACCAAGCCGTTCGAGCACAAGGCGCTGCTGGCACGCGTCCGCTCGATGCTGCGGCAGAAGGCGCTTCACGACACCGTCGAAGCCCAGGCGCGGAGCCTTCAGGACCAGGCGGCGCAACTGGCAGCATGGAACCAATCCCTGGAACAGAAAGTGGCGGAGCAGATCACGGAGATCGAGCGGATGGCTCGACTCCGACGGTATCTGCCCGCTCAGGTTGCCGATCTCATAGTTGCGACCGGCAATGGCGACGCGCTTCTCCAAAGCCACCGCCGCGAGGTGACGGTCGTTTTCTGCGATCTGCGCGGCTTTACAGCATTTGCCGAGACTGCCGAGCCTGAAGAGGTGATGACAGTTCTTGGCGAGTACCATTCCTGTCTCGGTGAACAAATCACCCGCCACGAAGGGACGTTGGAGCGGTTCGTGGGTGACGGCATTGTTGTGATTTTCAACGACCCCCTGCCCTGCGCCGGCCACACCGAGAGAGCTGTTTCAATGGCCGTGGCGATGCGTGACGCCATTGACGAGCATTCAGAGCGATGGCGCAAGCGCGGCTATGTGCTCGGTTTCGGAATCGGCATCGACCGGGGCCACGCAACCATCGGACAGATCGGCTTCGACCAGCGCTCGGATTATGCGGTCATCGGTACCGTTCCGAACCATGCGGCCCGATTGTGCGAGGAGGCCAAATCCCGTCAGATTCTCGTCAGCCAGCGGGTCTTCGGCGCGGTCGAGCCACTCATCGAATCCATTCCTGTTGGCGAATTGACTCTGAAGGGTTTCCACCGCCCGATGCCGGCTTATGAAATTGTTCGGTGGCTTGGACCGTCATGGTGACGATCATGAGCACCAGCCTGCGGCTTTGGGGGCGGGCAGTGAATTCACGCTTGCCGCAACTCAGGCAGGTGGCGGCCCCAGTATTTCCATCCCAAACTCAGCCGCGATGGTCGCAATCTCTTCCAGGTCCTCGTCTCCGAAGCGTCGCTCCGCAACCACCTCGAAGAAGCGTTCGAAGCCTGCGGGCAGGATGACGGTGAGAAGGCGGCCAGGGCCTGTACCAATGTTCTTGAAGGTGTGGACCTGATGGCGGGGTAGGAATGCGATGCCGCCCGGACCGACGTCGAGCACTTCATCGCCACGCCAGAACCGAAACATCCCTTCGACAACGTAGGAGACCTCATCTTCCTTGCTGTGGCGGTGCAGCGGTGCGCCAACCGAAGGTGGGACAATCTCCTCGATTACTGCCACGTCAAGAAGCGCACCTGCCGGATCGCCACGGATAATCACAGTCTCGCCGAACACATCAACTACCCGGTCCGCTTGAGCTTTGGGTGAATTCGGTTCCGCCATCCGCTCCTCCGTCAGTTTTCCTCGAGATGATAGTCCTGCGCTGTACCCGCTAGCGCAAGCGAGACGCTTGATGTCTCGTGGACCGCAAGCACGCCCGCAAGAGCAGCCGCCCTTCTAGTGGTGCAAACCCGCCGCTTAATACCCGATGCGAAGGACCCGCAGACGCCCCTTTTTGCCGAACGCCAGAAGAGGCTCGAGGTCGCCATTGGGCACAACCGGCTGGTCAGGGCTATTGCCTCGCTTTCTGAGCAGATAGGGCGTATCCTTTCGCATTTCTGGCTGGGATGGCACGGGCCAGCGATCTAGAGCGCGCAACCTCGTATCAAGAAAGGCGCTCGTCGATCTGCGCCGCGTGCGCTTCTAATCGGGATACGTTCTGCTCGGTTCCGGCCAGACTTGCTGTTTGGCGATTTGGGGAGAGGAGCGTCCGATGCAGATCATTCAGAATCGCCGCACTTTCGTCGCGGGCGCCGCGGCGGCCGGCGCTGTGAGCTTTTTCGGAAAGGCGACAAAGGCGTGGGCCGAGCCGCCGCCTGAGACGACGCGGATCCGGCTCGTCCGGATTCCCAGCATCTGTCAAGCCCCCCAGTATGTAGCCGAAGAACTGCTGCGCAGCGAAGGGTTCACCGAGGTGCACTTCCTCCAAAAAGGGGGGACCGCAGACATCGCGCCGGCCCTCGCCTCCGGTGAAGCCGACCTTAATGGGCATTTCGCTGCCCCGCTCCTTCTCCGCCTGGAGGCGGGGGATCCCATCGTCATCCTGGCAGGACTCCACGTCGGCTGCTTTGAGCTGTTCGGGACCGATCGCGTCCAGGCGATCCGGGACCTCAAGGGGAAGACCGTGGCCGTGCCGACGCTAGATTCCAGCCGATACGTTTTTCTCGCCAGTATAACAGCCTATGTGGGCCTGAACCTCCATAACGACATACACTTCGTCACGCATCCGGGACCCGAGTCCATCCGCCTCCTAAGTGAGGGGAAGATCGATGCCTACCTGGGGTTTCCCCCCGAACCGCAGGAGATGCGGGAGCAGCAGATCGGCCATGTGGTGATTAGCAGCACGGTGGACCGGCCCTGGTCGCAATACTTCTGCTGCATGCTGGCTGGGAACCGGGAGTTCGTCCGCACGTATCCGGTGGCCACCAAACGCGCCCTCCGCGCCATCCTGAAAGCGGCGGATTTCTGCGCCAGCGAGCCAGAGCAGTCCGCGCAGTTCATGGTGGAGCAGGGCTATTCCAAGCGTTATGACCATACCCTGCAGGTCATGAAGGCGCTTCCCTACGGTTGGCGTGAGTATAGCGCTGAGGACACCCTGCGCTTCTACGCTCTGCGCCTCCACGAGGTCGGGATGCTCAAGAGCTCGCCCGAGAAGCTCTTGGCCGAAGGCACCGACTGGCGTTTCTTAAACGAACTGAAGAAGGAGTTGAAAAACTGAGCTTGGCTGGCACGCGAGTGCCAAGCGTCAGATTTTCACCACTATGCATGGACCCTAAGTTCGCAACGATCCTCCACTCAGAGCCATTTCTTGAGTGTGTAGTGTGTCGCGCCCGAACTGTCGAAGCGGTTGCCCGACGCCGGCTCAGACCTGAGCGACCGACGAGCGCTTGGGATCTTCGGCTTGATGGTCGGAACTCTTCAGATCGCGCGGGCGGTCAAAGATCCTTCGCTGGCAGAGGAGATTCTGGAAAGGGGCGTGGAAGCAGCGCTGATACTGGCTCGACAGACGGAGTGACCAGCCAAGGCGGATGCCGGGCGGAACGATCAGAGACAGCGGTTGAGAATGCCACCAGGCACGGGTGATACCCACCCGATCATCCCACCAGACGCTGTCGCCTGGCAGATATTCGGAAGCTTCCAGATCTGCCGCGCGCAGGCGGCATTCCAGTCGATACATTATGCGATCCTTCTGTAACGGGCTTTGCGTCAATCCCTTGTGCGCTCAATCCCTCGCCGAGTGCTTGCTTCTGTCCGCAGTCGGAGCTTTGCCGCTGCTCTATGGGGTCTGCTGAGGACCGGTTGGCCAATCTAGAACGGCGCAGTCACCGCGTGCTGCTGATCGCATAACGGCCTAACCCATCCATCGTCCCGGCGAAGGGACCTTGCTGCGGAGGGCTGATGGCTGTGCCCGTCCGAAAGCCTGTCTTGTCGTCTCCTCCGATCAAGCCGCCAGGGCTGGCGCTCCCTTATGAGCGATGAAGTTGGTTCGGTCCCTGAGCATGCGATGCAACACCACCGCCAGCTTGCGGGCCAGCGCGACGCGCGCCTTTCTCAGACCGGCACGTCTGGCGACCGCCAACGCCCAGCCCTTCAGATCGGAGCCTTTGACCGGTCGCGTCGGGATGACGTTGGCCGCCTCGTAGAGCGCGGTGCGCACACCCCCATCGCCGATCTTCGAGATGCGACCGCTATGATCGGTCTCGCCCGATTGATATTTCTTCGGCGTCAATCCGAAGTGTGGCCCCCGGGGGTGAACTCCCATACGGCATAGGGCATGAAGAATATGATGACGGAGATTGCCGGCGAAGGCTCTCCTCTTCCCGGCGCGATGCGCCCCAGAACTCCAACAAATCCGATGCAGAATAGGACTGCCATGATCGCTGGCCAAACGAAGAAGGCAACGGTGAGCGCCCCGTCTTGTCCCAAGGTCGACTGAAGCGTTAAGGCGATGAGCGCGTAAGGCAAGTCGACTAGCCGCGACCATGGCGAGATGTACGGCTCGGGCATGTGTATGCCCGGTATTGTCGGATTGAGCCATCCGCCATCCTGGAGAAGTGCTTGAACTTGCAAGGCCCTCAGGATGTCGTCGATATCCCCATTGTGGATAGGTGCATCGAATAAATCGACCCCGATGAGGAAGCCGACCAGCAGGATAGAGACCAGAAAATAGTTTTTTGGAAACCATCGGTCATCAACTTGCGCACCACCGGTCACGCGGAAAATTGAATTCATGTCACACGCAATTCGATCAAAAATGCCTAAAGTCTTTGCGCGAATTGTTTATATTTACTCACTTAATAAGTGTATAGTTTCGGTTGGATACGGACGTTTCTCCCGAATGCCTCGCAGGGTTGCCGCTCTCTATTAAGAGAGTTCTTCGCGTTCAGGTCGATGTTTGAAAACGAGGAAAAGGGAACCGGACGGCACTGTGAAAGATCCTCCCAGCCTCGGACCGACCGTTACTCCTCGCGCATTGCTCTATTGATCTGATCGGCGAGCGGCTTGACAAGATAGGACAAGGCGGTGCGCTCGCCCGTCTGGATAAAGGCTTCAAGCGGCATGCCGGCGTGCAGCGCGAGATCTCCGAGCCGTTCGAGCTCCAGTTTGGGAATCCTGATCCGGACGCCGTACCAGACCTCGCCTGTCTGCGGGTTGGTGCTGAGGTTGGCCGCAATCGTGGTGATCGCACCACCGATCTCCGGCGTCGTGCGCTGATTGAAAGCTGAGAAGCGCAGGACCACATTCTGGCCGATATGGAGCTGGTCTATGTCGGCCGGCTGCACCTTTGCTTCAACGACCAGGCTATCGTTGACCGGCACGACCTGCATCACCGTCTCGCCCGCAGAGATCACGCCGCCGACGGTATGCACCGCCAGTTCATGAACGATGCCGTCCTGTGGCGCCAAGAGGTCGATGCGTTTCAGCTGGTCTTGAGCCGCAACCTTTTGCTCGGAGAGTTCGGCCAGCTTGTTGTCGACGTCACGCAGTTCAGTCAGCACTTCCGAGCGGCGATCCTGGTCGAGTTGCAGGATCTGCAGCTCGGTTTCGGTCCGGCGGGTGGCGGTGCGGGCAACCTCGGCAGTCAACTGTCCGCGCTCGCCCGAGAGCTGGGCGCGGAGGCGTTGGAGCTCCGCCAGGCGCGAGAACGGCATCAAGCCCTTCTGGTGCAGGGTCGAGATGCCAGCGATTTCCTGCTCGATCAATCGCAACTCGTCGTCCTTGGCCGACCGACGCGCCGTCAGTCCATCGGCTTCCTGCTGCAATTGCCCGATGCGCTGCTGCAGTTGTGCCTTCTGTCCTTCGATCGTCTCTCGGCGGGCAACGAACAGCGCGCGTTCGGATTGGACATAATCGGCGATCTCGCGCTGATCGAGGCGGGTCTCGAGCTCCTCGGGAACCATGATCTGAAGCGCATTGTCGCGTTCGGCCGTAAGCCTCATCGAGCGCGCGATCAGCTGATCGATCTGCTTGCTGACCATGGCGAGGTTGGCGCGGGTCACTGTATCGTCGAGACGGACCAACAAGTCGCCGGCCCTGACGCGGCTGCCGTCGCGCACCCGGATCTCGCCGACGATGCCGCCTTCCCGGTGCTGGATGCGCTTAACGTTGCCCTCGACGACGACAGTGCCCATGCCGACGACCGCGCCTGAAAGTTTACTGGTCGCGGCCCAGCCGCCGGCTCCAAGAAGGAGAACGGTGACGGAAACGCCGGAAATCAGCATGTAGCGCCGGATTGCGCGTGACGCCTTGCTTGTTTGATCCCTCATCACGCACTCTCCGGGACAGCGCGCACGGTGGTTTTGCGCAGGACTTCATCACGAGGTCCAAAGGCGACCATGCCGCCCTTCGCCATGACCAGCACCTGGTCCACCGCGGCGAGTGCGTTCGGGCGGTGGGCGATAACCACCACGATTGAACCGGCCTGACGGGCCGCGATGATCGCGTTGGTGAGACCCGCTTCACCCTCGGCATCGAGGCTGGCATTCGGCTCATCGAGCACAATCAGGAATGCTTTGCCATAGAGCGCGCGTGCAAGGCCGACCCGCTGGCGCTGACCGGCCGAAAGAATGGCACCGGCCGCGCCGATGCGCGTGTCGTAGCCATCCGGCATCGAGAGCACGAGCTCATGCACGCCAGCCTGTGTAGCCGCCTCGATGATTGCCGCCGGGTCGGCATTGTCCGCAAAGCGGCTGATGTTCTCGGCGACCGTGCCGTCGAACAGTTCAACGCCCTGCGGCAGATAGCCGACCGAAGAGCCGAGCGCTTCCGGATCCCAGTTGTGGAGTTCGGCCCCATCCAGGCGGATAGTGCCACGCGCCGGTGGCCAGATACCGACCAGTGCACGGGCCAAGGTCGACTTTCCGGATCCGCTCGGACCGATGATGCCGAGCCCCTGCCCGGCCCAAAGCCCGAAAGCCACGTCACGCACAATCGGGACGGTTGTTCCCGGCGCAACAACCGTAAGCGTGGCGACGTCGAGTGTGCGCTTCGGCATCGGTAATGGCATCGGCCGGCGATAGTCCGAGAAGGTCGCGAGCACGTCTTCCAGGCGACGGCGGGCCTGACGGGCGTTGACGAATCCGCGCCACTGCGCGATTGCCTGCTCGATCGGCGCCAGCGCCCGCGACGTCAGGATCGATGACGCGATCATCGCGCCGGGTGAGGCCAGCTGGTAGATCGCAAGCCAGGCACCGAGGGCCAGCACCGCCGACTGCAGCGCCAGGCGGAAAATCTTGGACGTGGTGGCAAAACTGCTGGTCGCGTCGCTCGTGCGCCGCTGCTCATCGACATAATCGGAATTGGCAGCATGCCATTTGGCCGCGTAGGGCCCCGTCATGCCCATCGCACGGAGCGCCTCGGCATTACGACGTCCGGCCTCGATGAATTCCGCTCGTGACGACGTCATCTGAGCAAGGCGCTGCATCGGCGCGCGCAGGACCAACTCGCTTGCCAGCGTGAGCACGATCAAAACCATGGCACCGGCGACGGCCAGCCATCCAAGATAGGCGTGAAACAGAAACAGGATCGCGAGATAGACCGGCAGCCACGGCATGTCGCAAATGGCGATCGGCCCCTGGCCGCTCATAAACTGTCGGATCTGGTCGAGATCGCGCAGCGGCTGGGAAATCGCTTCCTTCTTCGACATGCGAAGTGGCAGCTTGAGTACCGCATCAAATGTCGGGCCACCGAGCTGCTCCTCGAGTCTCTGGCCGATCTGCGTCAGGATCCGCGCGCGCAGCACCTCCAGCAAACCAAGGAAGAGGTAGAGACCGATCGCCAGCAGCGTCAGCGCCACCAATGTCGGCACGCTGCGGCTTGCCAGCACCCGATCGTAGACCTGCATCATGAACAATGGGCCGGTCAGCATAAGAATGTTGGTGACCGCGCTGAGCGCCGCCACGCCAACGAAGGCCTGCCGGGTCGATGTCAAGGCGGTGGCGACCAGTGGTCGCCGCCGATCAATCGTCTTCGATCCCACGCGTCAGATCCTACGCAACGAACCTGAAGTCGTCGGCATGGAGATTGGCCATGGCGATATTCTTCAACGTGATCGTGTTGTTGGCATCGTGCGTGATCAGCGTGTCGACGCCGACCTGGGACGCCGCCGCAAGCACCGCCTCGAAATTGGCAAAGACCGTATTGCCGAACTCGATCACGTCGTCGCTTGCCGCCCCCGCCGTGAAGTCGGTGATCGTGTCCTTGCCGAAGCCCGGCTTGAACACGAACGTGTCGTTGCCGGACGCGCCAGTCAGCGTATCATTCCCGATCCCGCCATTCAGAGTGTTGTCGGCAATCGATCCGGTGATCGTGTCATTGCCAGAGCCGGCGATCGCGTTTTCGATATTGAGAATCTGCTCAGTGCTGCCGTTAGCGAACGTCACAACGCTGGCGGCGAGATTGAACGATGCATTGCTCGAGTAATAGGTGAAATCGAGCGTATCGCTGCCGTCTCCCCCATCAAATTTGTCCGCACCAACGTTGCCAATAAGGAGGTCGTTGCCGAGCCCCCCATTGTGAACGTCGTCGCCATCGCCGCCGTTTAGGACATCGTTGCCAATACCGCCGTTGAGCGCGTCGTTCCCGTTCCCGCCATTCAGAGTATTGTTGGCAGCGGAGCCGGTGATCGTGTCATTGCCAGAACCGGCGGTCACATTTTCGATATTGAGAATCTGCTCCGTGGTGCCGTTGGCGAAAGTCACTAAGGGTGTCGCGAGATCGAACGACGCGTTACCCGAATAATAGGAAAAATCGAGTGTGTCATTGCCATCGCCGCCATCGAACCTGTCAGTCCCATTGTTGCCAATCAGCAGGTCGTCGCCGGCCCCCCCATTGTGAACGTCATCGCCATCGCCGCCGTTGAGGACATCGTTGCCGAGCCCCCCGCCAAGCGTGTCATTGGTGTTGAAGCCGGTGATCGTGTCATTGCCAGCTGTCTGCCTGGCCTCGATCGCCTTCACCCTGATGGTGGCGGCATCCCACGTCGTGCCGTTGGCGAAGACGATGCTCTCGACCCCGCGTTCGACATAGCTGTCGAGGGTCTGCTTCACAAGGATCGAGCCACCGTCCCCTGCCCCAGCCGCGCTCTCGGCAATGACGATCGTCAGGTTGGCACCGGAATAGCTCAGCCTCACCGCGTCAGCATTGATGTCGGCGAAGACGAGCCTGTCGGCCGTTCCAAGGAAATTGCCGGTTTCGTCGATCGTGTCGTTACCGTCGCCGCGGGCATAAACATAGGTGTCGTTGCCATTGTAGCCGGTCAGCGTGTCGTCACCGAGGCCGCCCGTCAGGGTGTCATTGGTGTTGAAGCCGGTGATCGTGTCATTGCCAGCTGTCTGCCTGGCCTCGATCGCCTTCACCCTGATGGTGGCGGCATCCCACGTCGTGCCGTTGGCGAAGACGATGCTCTCGACCCCGCGTTCGACATAGCTGTCGAGGGTCTGCTTCACAAGGATCGAGCCACCGTCCCCTGCCCCAGCCGCGCTCTCGGCAATGACGATCGTCAGGTTGGCACCGGAATAGCTCAGCCTCACCGCGTCAGCATTGATGTCGGCGAAGACGAGCCTGTCGGCCGTTCCAAGGAAATTGCCGGTTTCGTCGATCGTGTCGTTACCGTCGCCGCGGGCATAAACATAGGTGTCGTTGCCATTGTAGCCGGTCAGCGTGTCGTCACCGAGGCCACCCGTCAGGGTGTCGTTGGTGTTGAAGCCGGTGATCGTGTCGTTGCCGCCAGTGATCGCCTGCTGCAGCAGCATCAGCCTGAGGGCGTTGCGGGTCCAGGCCGTGCCGTCGGCGAAGACAATCTGATCGATGCCCTGGCTATAGTAGTCGTCGAGGCTGTCCTTCAGGAGGATCGAACCGGCATCGCCCGCCCCCGCCATGCTTTCTGCGATCACCAGGGTAACGTGGTTGCCATTACGCGACAGCATCACGTCACTCGGGTTGATACCGTTGAGGATCAGCGTATCCGCCGTGCCATCGCTGTACCTCTCGGTGATGGTGTCGGCCCCGTCGCCGCGGCTATAATAATAGGTGTCGCTGTCACCGTTACCGGTGATGACGTCGTCACCCCGCCCGCCGGTAATCGTATCATTCCCGCCGCCGGCACTGATCGTGTCGTTACCGACACCAGCGTCGATAACGTCGGCGACATTGAAGCCGGTGACCGTGTCGTTGCCAGACGTGATAGACTGCTGCAACAGCATCAGCCTGAGGGTGTTGCGGGTCCAGGCCGTACCGTCGGCGAAGACAATCTGATCGATGCCCTGGCTGTAGTAGTCGTCGAGGCTGTCCTTCAGGAGGATCGAACCGGCATCGCCCGCCCCCGCCATGCTTTCTGCGATCACCAGGGTCACATCATTGCCATTAGGCGACAGCGTCACGTCACTCGGGTTGATACCGTTGAGGATCAGCGTATCCGCCGTGCCATCGCTGTACCTCTCGGTGATGGTGTCGGCCCCGTCGCCGCGGCTATAATAATAGGTGTCGCTGTCACCGTTACCGGTGATGACGTCGTTGCCACGACCGCCGGTAATCGTATCATTGCCGCCGCCGGCACTGATCGTGTCGTTACCGGCACCGGCGTCGATAACGTCGGCGACATTAGAACCGACGATGCTGTCGTTGCCGATGGTCCCCGCAAAAGTCACCAGCAGGGTGCGTAAGGTTGCTCTGGTCCAAATGGTCCCATTGGCAAAGACAATCTGATCGATGCCCTGGCTATAGTAGTCGTCGAGGTTGTCCTTCAGGAGGACCGACCCGGCACCCCCCCCCCCCGCCATGCTTTCTGCGATCACCAGGGTCACATCATTGCCATTAGGCGACAGCGTCACGTCACTCGGGTTGATACCGTTGAGGATCAGCGTATCCGCCGTGCCATCGCTGTACCTCTCGGTGATGGTGTCGGCCCCGTCGCCGCGGCTATAATAATAGGTGTCGTTGTCACCGTTACCGGTGATGACGTCGTTGCCGCGACCGCCGGTAATCGTATCATTGCCGCCGCCGGCGCTGATCGTGTCGTTGCCGGCACCAGCATCGATAACATCGGCGACATTAAAGCCGGTGACCATGTCGTTGCCAGGCGTAATCGACTGCTGCAACAACATCAGCCTGAGGGTGTTGCGGGTCCAGGTCGTGCCGTCGGCGAAGACAATCTGATCGATGCCCTGGCTGTAGTAGTCGTCGAGGCTGTCCTTCAGGAGGATCGAACCGGCATCGCCCGCCCCCGCGGCGCTTTCCGCGATCATCAGCGTGAGGTGGTTGCCATTGCGTGACAGAGTCACGTCACTCGGGTTGATTCCGTTGAGGATCAGCGTATCCGCCGTGCCACCATTGGTGCCTTCCGTAATGGTGTCGGCCCCGTCGCCGCGGCTATAGACATAGCTGTCGTTACCGTCGTTGCCCGTCAGCGCGTCGTTGCCAAGACCGCCTTTAAACGTGTCGTTGGTGTTGAAGCCGGTAATGGTGTCGTTGCCAGAGGTCTGTCTGGCTTCGATGGCCTTCACCCGGATGGTCGCGGCGTCCCAGATGGTGCCGTCGGCAAAGACGATGTTCTCGACCCCGCGTGAATAGTAACTGTCGAGCGTTTGCTTCACCAGGATCGAACCACCGTCCCCGGCGCCGGCCACGCTCTCTGCAATGACGAGGGTCAGGTCCGTGCCGGAATAGGTCAGCGACACCTGATTGGTGTCGATGTCGGTGAAAACGATCCGATCGGCCGTGCCACCGCTTGTCCCTTCCGTAATGGTGTCGGCCCCGTCGCCGCGGGCATAGACATAGGTGTCATTGCCGTCATTGCCCGTCAGCGCATCGTTGCCAAGACCGCCTTTAAACGTGTCGTTGGTGTTGAAGCCGGTGATGGTGTCGTTGCCAGCGGTCTGTCTGGCTTCGATGGCTTTCAACCGGATCGTCGCTGCATCCCAGATGGTGCCGTCGGCAAAGACGATGTTCTCGACCCCGCGTGAATAGTAGCTGTCGAGCGTTTGCTTCACCAGGATCGAACCACCGTCCCCGGCGCCGGCCACGGTCTCTGCAATGACGAGGGTCAGGTCCGTGCCGGAATAGGTCAGCGACACCTGATTGGTGTCGATGTCGGTGAAAACGATCCGATCGGCCGTGCCACCGCTTGTCCCTTCCGTAATGATGTCATGACCATCACCACGGGCATAGACATAGGTGTCATTGCCGTCATTGCCCGTCAGCGCATCGTTGCCAAGACCGCCTTTAAACGTGTCGTTGGTGTTGAAGCCGGTGATGGTGTCGTTGCCAGCGGTCTGTCTGGCTTCGATGGCTTTCAACCGGATCGTCGCTGCATCCCAGATGGTGCCGTCGGCAAAGACGATGTTCTCGACCCCGCGTGAATAGTAGCTGTCGAGCGTTTGCTTCACCAGGATCGAACCACCGTTCCCGGCGCCGACCACGCTCTCTGCAATGACGAAGGTCAGATCCGTGCCGGAATAGGTCAGCGACACCTCATCGGCATTGACGTCGACAAAGACGATCTTGTCAGCCGTACCCTTGGAGATACCCTCGGTGATGGTGTCGTGGCCGTCGCCTCGTGCATAGACATAAGCGTCATTGCCATTCAGTCCAAAGAGACTGTCGTCTCCCTTGCCACCTGACAGGGTGTCGTTTCCGCCGCTGCCTGTCTGACTGTCGTTTCCATCATAACCTACCACAAGGGCAGCGACGCTCGCACTCAGTGACTCTCCATTGTTCGTTCCCTCGACAATCGAATTCAGGCCGAATGCATCGATTATTAACGAGCGATCAATGTCATCGAATAGGTCTACGACCTGCGATGCTAGCGATGGCATTTCATCCTTAAATACAGATAGAAGCGCGAGCACGCTTGAGTCTGAGCCCAGGCCGTCAGACCTAAACATCTCAATCATTTCAAGAGCAAAGCTTCTAACATCCCCGCCAATATGCTGGTTCAGCGGATTAAGGAAAATATTCTTGAACGGCGCAAGTGCGCCGAGGTCCGCGTCATTCCCCTCCCGTGCGATAACGGACCACGCGGCCTGAGCGAGGAAGTGGCTAGTGTAGTGGTCTTTCAGTTCGGAGAAGGATTTCATCAGCGCGGCGGCATTCTGTGCGCTTGGTTCTCCGACCATAATCGAGCCCGGAGCTATGAAATTGCCGGCGATGCGATAGTCCTGCCCCATCATCTTCTGCAAGAACGCCAGTGCAGCCGCGGGAATCGATGGGAGCTGATCCTCCGTGCTGCTGGGTGAAAGTATGATCTGCGTTCCGCCCCGACCACCCGACGAGCTGTAGGTTTGGGTCGGATTTAGCCTTACACCCTGAAGGCCGTTTTCGTTCAGGAACGGACCTTGCGGCAGAGCGAGGTTGTTCTCCTCCAGCCAATCCTGCAACTTTGCGGGGTCAATATTTTCGAGGGAGAACACATAGCCTTTGGGTTTCGGCGGAAGTGTTCCGCCAGACGAAGCGTATCCGTCGCCGACGTAAGCGGCCAGTTCTTCGGGATCATAGGCAAAATGAACATAGAGGTCGTCTATCTCCTCCATCCATCGCACATTATCGACGCCAGCCCAATCGAAGAGGAAGTCGTCCATACCGCCGAGGAAGTCGCCGAAATTGCCGCTGCGCGCGATCTCGATCAGAGCCTTCGCCTCAGCCTTCAGGGCGCCGTCCTGGGTCATCGCGACCCACAGTCCGGGCACGTCTCCGTAGCCAGCGAGTTTTGGCAGCGCGTATACCTCGGCGTCATAGCTGAAGTTCTCGGGAACAACGTAACGGCTTTGAAACTGCGACAGTGCGAACACGATCTCGGCCGACTGCGTAATCGCACCATCATTCCAGGTTACCTGGCTTGTGCTGAGAACCGTATTACCGCTTAGGTTCGCTCCGGAAGCAGACGCCTCCAGACTGAGAGATCTGATGCCGTAGTCCGTCAGCGAACGAAGCTCGTCGGACGTCGACAAGCCATCGCCGTTTGCGTCTTTCCAGATCTGCAGGGATCCAAATGCTGCATCGTTTGCATTGATGACGTTGTCCCCGTTGCTATCGAGAAGCTTAAGCTCCTGATACCCAAAAGACGTCTGTGAACCAAAGAGTTCGTCGATATCGTCGATGCGACCGTTGCCGTTCTCATCGAGAACCAATAGGCCGTCATCCGGTCCAACCCATCCCGTCCGCTCCGCAAAGCCATCGCCATCCAGGTCGAAGTAGGCTCCTGAGGTACCAAGACTCGTCAACTCGATGCCGTCTCCGTCCAGATCAATCACGAGGGGTTCGCAGGACGGAGGATTGAACAACAGGGAGAGGGCCGCATACCAAGTGGGCAAATCATTCGGATCGAGCAACCCGAGATCCGTTAGAATCTTGTCGAGCAGTTGCGCGCCGTTGACAATCGCATCGATGACGCCGCCAACTGCCCAAGCTGCCGCGACTACAGCGGCAGTGCCGACAGAAATCTGGCCTGCGAGAGCGACGGTCGTTGTGATCATCACAGCACTTAGAACCACGGAGACGCCGTAGTTGGCAATGACTCCGGCCAGATCGCTCCAATCCCCAGTCTGGACGCCGGTTTTGATGGCGTCATAAGACAGATTGAGGAATTCAACGGTGTCACCAAGCACCCCACCGCCGACGCCGACGAGCGTGCTGTTGAGTATGGATGCCATCTTGTCGACTGTGGCCTGATCAAGATGGGAGAGATCGTTCGGTAGCCTGTCAGCCACACTTCCCAACAGCTTTGAGAAGTTCGAAACGGCATCCATCGTTTTGTCGAATTGGCTGAGGTTAAGGTAGCCGTCCTCCGACATCGCAAATTTTGTGACGCCGTTTGAAACATGGTATGAAAGGAACTCGCTCAGGCTTACCTGAATGCCCAGACCTTGCTTGACCTGAAAATTTGCGGCAATGCTGATCTGAGTTATCGCCGTGCTGGCCTTGAGTTGCCCGACGAGGTTGTCCTGATATCCTCCCGATTGGACAAGACCAAGCTGCACCGAGGAAATGCGTGACACCGCCAAGTTGTATTGGTCAAGAGTAAGGTGCCCCATCTCATGCGCGGTCTCGATGAATGAATCGACTGCATTAAGACGCGCCTGCAAATTGTGATCGAGCCCGGCATCGGTCAATGTCCTATCCAGCCCGGTAATGTAGGCCTGCAAGGAGGCGCCGGTTACTGTCCAATTGTCATATGCGCTGGCAAGGGTGGCCGCGTAGACCGTAGTGCCCATTACCCCTAAAGATTGACCTTCGAACGTGATGAGCCCTTGGCTCAACTGTGCCGCAAAGAAATGAAGTTTGTAGATTTCAGAGAGCTGCGTTTGGGGGCTGGCGCCGGAATCGAGGATCGTATCAATTCGGTCGACCAAAAACTCGGTATATCCCGGGTGACTGCCTCGGTGAACCGAGCTACCAAAGCCGCTGTCATAGTAGACATTGCCGCCATCCACGCCTGTAAGTGCCCGGACATAGGCCGCGTATTGAGGATCACTGAATAGTGCGATCTCGTTGCCAGCCATGTCCATTGTGAAGTTGGTGCCCGTAAGTAAAGATTTCAGTTGCTCCGCAATTCTCGGATCGTCAAACAATTCCGCGGGGAAGATATGGTGTATCTGGAATGCAAAAGGTACTGCCATCGATCCCCCTCCGGGTGATTTTAGTTGCCTTGAACAATGCGGCAGGCGCGGAAACCAAAGACCCTGCTCATCTTTGCCGCTCGCAAAGCTTCGGTTAGCCGATCACTAAGAAAGAACATGCGGATCAAAGGCGGGCTGACCCATAAGTCAGGCCCACATAGTGCTGCAGGGCTTACGGCAATGTCATCATCTTGAAGGTAGGGCGGCATCTTCAATCGACCGCTGCCGAGCACTTTTACGAGCGGCGAGTGCTCAGGGCGAAAAACATCCTTGCGCTCGCCGATGTTAAGACAAAAATATTCACCCTCCACGGGTGTCTTGCGGTCGTGCTGGAAGAGCTTAATCGGATAGAGCGAGGAATGGCCGAGATCGAATTGGCGAAGCACATCCGCACAAGCCGCAGAAACCACCACTGCCCCTGCCGCAAGCACGAGATCCGCCTGCTTCTTTTCCTTCTTGTCGGGATACTTGGCGAAGATCTCCTTCGGAAAATGCTCCGCAGACATCCGTTCGCCGGTTTCGTTTAACTCAGCCATCTGGCCGAGGCTCATCCCCGACGGCAGCGGATCGGCAGTAAAGCCTTTGATCCGTGTCGAATCCATGAAAGCGCGGCTAGCCCAGACCCGTGCGTTTTGAGACTGCGTCATAACTGCATAATTCTCCTGATTCAGTTCACATAGGTGCAAACCAAACCCTGGATGGTGTCCAAGGTAAAGGGGAATTGAACGCGCACAGGCTCGCGGTCGAGCTCATGCGAGAGATCGTTGGTTTATTCCTGGCGAGCGGTTACGTCGAATGACGCACCGCAGGTATTAGCGGGTCATGTTGTTGAAATGAATGTGTAATTAAGTAGCGAGGCTTAGCAGAAACCTGTTCTGACTCCCCCAAGAGCCTTGCTGCAATTTATGATATTTTAGGAATATGTTGTCAACCAGAATTTGCGTCTACACGCAACTTATCCGGATTGGCCCTGGCATCTTATTCAACCCAACAATGCGGCAGTTGCGGAAACCAAAAACCCTACCCATCTTTGCCGCACGTAGCGCCGAACGTTCGCCTGCGGAAGGTTCGACTGCGGCGAGCTCGTCCGCGTCCCAGGCGCTCGTCAGCTCGGCACAACGCTCGCGCCGCATCAAGCGAAGATAATTTCATAGGCGATCAGAACCGTCCGCGGGCGACCGTTCTTGGTGATAATCAACGGTTCGCGTATCGCTGCATCTCCGGATTGGTGATCTTGAAACCGTGCTCGGCGGCAAGCTCGACGGCGAGCGCGTGAGCCCCATTTCTGTGAGGCGACTTGCATCGGTCCCTCCAGTGTTGCAGACCAGCTTCAACCTCAAGACAGAGGAAATAGCGCTTCATGGCGAACTGAGTTGATCCCGGAAATCGATTGAGCAACATGGCCGGATACTGCCCCAGCACCAGCACGGCGCATTCCAGTCGATACATTATGCGATCCTGAACGCACAGAACGGGAACAAACGTGGCACGTCATGCGATCCATTCGCAACTGGAAACCAAGATTGGGCTGACCGCTTCCAGTTTTCCGTCGAAAACCTGCACTTCCCGTCTGATTTTGACCAGTGATGACGTCCCGGGGAGTGGGGTGGCATGAGCGCCGTGCTTTTCGGACGGAGCCGGGAACAGGTCACCTTGGCGTAACGGGCAGGCTGATGAGCGGATCATCGCGCCGACGCGTTTTGTTGGTCGTGACTAGAGAACCTGCGGCCATTGCTGGTGAGCGTGCATGACGGTGAGGATCTCGACGTCTCGACTTATGCGGTAGGGAATGATGTAGGGAATGTCGGCCAGCCCGAGCTCGCGCGTGCTCTTGATGCGACCAGGCCGCCCACTGGCAGGGTACTCCGCTAACGCATCCACGGCAGTGACAATCCGCGCCACGACGCGAGCCGCCGCATCCGGATCGTCTTTCTCGATATACGCGCCGATCTCATCAAGTCGCCGCAACGCCCGCAGCGTCCAACGAATACGCTTCCGACTCATGATTGGCGAGCAGACTTGACGTACTTCCTGACGACTTTCGCCACATCTTCATCGCTGGCGAACTCACCCCGGTCGGCCTCGGTCAACCCGGCTTCAATCTCGGCAAGCTGCCATTCCTGCTGCTCAACGAAAGCTTCGATGGCCTCTGCAGCCATATAAGAGCGGGACCGATCCAGCTTCTCAGCGAGCTGATCCAGCTTGCTCGCGGTTTCATCTTTTACACGCACGGTAAACGCAGCGGTCATGGGATCTAACCTTCCTTGGTTCACTTTGATTATCGATGAACCGCACTGGTGCGTCAAGGTTCAAAACACTTCTTCAAAGCATCCGCTGCGCGACTGATCCATCGGTTTTTCTGTGCTTAGAAACGTCCTGGTGGGGCCTGTAGCTCAATGGTTAGAGCCGTCGACTCATGACCGATTGGTTGCAGGTTCGAGTCCTGCCGGGCCCACCATACCACCATACTGATCGCCAAACGTGGCCAGGATTTTTTTGGCCCAAACGTGAATCCTAGCAACAAGCCGTCCGCCGCGCTCGTGAAGTAAGGACTCCCTTCCCTCACTGTGGACTTGCCTCGGGACGCGATCTAAGCGGACCACCAATTTGTTACGCAGGGGCGGCAAGTTCGCGCCCTCATCTCGGTCGCCCATGGCCGCCTCATCAACTCTCGTAAGCGGACGTTCGTTCGGCCGCCGAGCATCACACAGACGATGCAAGATGGTCGATTACGCCGCTGCTGAGCTGCCGATCGCCTGCCTGAGCTGACGTACGTCGCGCACCGGTGGTGCGCCAAACTGCCGAAGATATTCGCGACTGAATTGCGAGGCGCTTTCGTAACCTACTGCAAAGGCTACATCTGAAGCGGTTCGGTCACCGGAGAGTAGCAGTTGTCGCGCCTCCTGTAGGCGGAGCTGCTTTTGATACTGGATCGGGCTGAGCCCCGTCAGTGCCACGAAGTGCCGGTGCAGGCTGGCGCGGCTCATACCGCTTGCGTCGCACAAGGCCTCGATACGCAGCCGCGTGTTCTGGTGGTCGCGGATCCATTCGACGGCACGCCGGATACGGCCGAGCGCCCCCTCGGGCCGGGCGATATTGCGCAGCAGGTGTCCCTGTGGGCCTTGCAAGAGACGATAAAGCAATTCACGTTCCGCCATCGGCGCCAGAACCGGAATGTCGCCCGGCGTGTCGAGCAACGCCAGCAGGCGCAACAGCGTGTCGCGCAGCGGCGGGGTCATCGGATTGATCGCGATCCCGATGCCAGGCGCATCATCGTCGCGCACCGGCGGCATGGTAGACGCGACCTCGGCGAGCAGTGCGGGATCGAGGACGAGCGAAACCGCGACATAGGGCCGGCCGTCATCGGCATCGTGGATCTGGCCGCTCAGCGGCAGATCCAGCGCGCTGACGAGATACTGCGCGGAGTCGTAGCGCAACAGATTGTCGTGGATCGCCACATCCTTCGCCCCCTGCAGGATGAAGCAGATCATCGAGCGGTAGAGGCACGGCGCCGTGCCGGAGGTCGCTTGTCCCACGCCGATCTCCAGTCGCTGGATCGGCGTAACGGTCACCCCCGATCGCGCATGGCGCAGGGCGAGATCGATATGTGGCTGGAGATGCTCGGTCATAAGCCTTCTATGGCACTGTTTGTCGAACAATCAAAGACCTTGAGACAATCGGGCAATGAATTGCGAGCATTGGGCGGGCGGGCGCGGCCTGCTCGGCCTATCTGGTTGGCATCGGAACCACGCCGCAGCGGTGCGGCCTTCCGGCGAGACCAACCCAAAGGACAGATCATGACCAAGCAGATCGCACTCATCACCGGCGCCAGCCGCGGCCTCGGCCGCAACATGGCGCTGCATCTTGCCAAGCGCGGCGTCGCCATCATCGGCACCTATCGCAGCGGCGCGGCAGAGGCCGATACGCTGCGCCAGGAGATCGAGGCACTGGGCGGCAAGGCAGCGATGATCGCCCTCGACGTTAGCGTGTCGGCGAGCTTCCCGGCGTTTGCCGCGACGGTCGCCGACACGCTGAAGACAGAGTTCGGCCGCGAGCGCTTCGACTTCCTGGTCAACAACGCCGGCCACGGCCTGTACTCCCTCCTCGCCGACGCGACCGAGGAAGAGTTCAACTCGCTGATCGACACGCACCTGCGCGGACCGGTCTTCCTGACACAGAAGCTGCTGCCGCTGATCGCGGACGGCGGGCGCATCCTCAATGTTTCGTCGGGCTTCGTGCGCGTCACGATGGCAGGCTACGGCCTCTATGCGGCGGCGAAGGCGGCGATCCAGACGCTGACCAAGTTCATGGCGGTCGAACTGGGCGCGCGGCAGATCCGCGTAAACACGATCGCGCCCGGCGCCATCGCGACCGACTTCGGCGGCGGCGTCGTCCGCGACGATGCGAAGGTGAACGCCTTTGTCGCGCAGACCATCGCGCTCGGCCGTGTCGGCCAGCCCGACGACATCGGCGGCGCGGTCGCAGCCATCCTGTCCGACGACATGGGCTGGGCGAACGGCACCACCTTCGACATCTCGGGCGGTCAGGCGATCTAACGCTCGCGCTCCTTCATCTGTAATTGCCGTCCCATTGAGAGGCCATCATGCCCGACCCCAGCCTAACACTCATCAGCCACCCGCTCTGCCCGTTCGTTCAACGCGCCGCGATCGTCCTTCTCGAGAAGAGTGTGCCTTTCGAGCGGATCAACGTCGACCTCTCGGCCAAGCCCGACTGGTTCCTGGCGCTATCGCCGACCGGCAAGGTCCCGCTGCTCAAGGTGCACCAGGCCGACGAGGAGGACGCCATCCTCTTCGAAAGCGTGGTGATCTGCGAGTATCTCGACGAAACGCAGGGCGGCGCGTCGATGTATCCCGACGATGCGCTGCTGCGCGCTCGGCAGCGCGCGTGGATCGAGTTCGCCACGCAGACCTTGGCCGATGGCTGGCAGTTTCTCAACGCCACCGATCCGGCGACCGCGGATGCCAAGCGGGCCGCGTTCCGCGACCGACCCCAGAAGCTGGAGGCGGAGCTGGGGTCGGGGCCGTATTTCGCTGGTCCCGCCTTCGGCTTGGTCGATGCGGTCTCCGCCCCGCTCTTCCGCTATTTCGCGATCATCGATTCCGCGGTGTCGCAGGCGAACTTCGAAGGCTTCCCGCGTGTCTCGGCGTGGCGGGCGGCGCTGGCGGGGCGCCCCAGCGTCAAGGGCGCGGTGGTCGAAGACTACTCCGAGCGCTTCCGCCAGCATCTGCGCCGTCAACAGGCGCTGATCGCAAACTGACATCGGCCCCAAGGTCGAGCGGCCGAACATCATTAACCAAAGAGTATCACCATGACCGACCACGCAATAAATGAAGCCGGTGCAAAGAGCGCGCTGATCCTCATCGAATATCAGAACGACTGGCTCGCCCTCACCGGCAGCATCAACGGCCAGTTCCAGGACCGCGAGCAGTTCGACTTCGCGGTCGCCAATTCGAGGAAGGTTCTCGAAGAGGCGCGCCGTCGCAACATGGAGGTCATCCACGTCAGGATGGTGCTCGAACCGACCTACCGGGTGCTGGGCGAAGGAAAGTACGGCTTGCGCAAAATGGCGCGCGACTATGGCTCGTTCCTCGGCGAGCAGACCGAATTCTTCCCAGGCTTCGAACCGCTCGACGGCGAATATGCCATCAGCGAGCGCACCGGCGGCAGCAGCGCCTTCGCCGCGACCACGCTCGACAGCTACCTGCGCAATAGCCGGATCTTCGACATCTACGTCATGGGCTTCGCGCTGCGGCAATGCGTCGAGTCGACCGTGCGCAACGCCCACGATCTCGGCTATCACACCAACGTCATCTACGATGCGTCGGCGGCCTTCACCAGGGAGCAGCAGACCTCGTTCCTGAGCGACATCGCACCCTTCTACGCACCATTTCGCATCAGGAGTGCACCAGTTCTAGGAGTTAGACACCCTCCTCAGATGCTGCTGAAAAAACAGCTTCAAATCACGGAAGCTGTCAAAGCCAAGGACGGTAGCCAGACGTGCAACCGTGGTCGGTGAGACGGAGCAGGCGACAGCGACTGAGCGGGTGCTGCCAAAGGCGACAAGGTCCGGCTTAGCCAATGCCGTACGGGCAACCCGCTCAAGCTGCTTCGAAAGTTTCAGAGTCCTGCATGCGAACATACCCCTAAGCTCCGTTACATCACCAGGACGTCTCGTCGCCTCTTTCGCCTTCATGACCATGTCTCCAAAGTCGTTTCTCATTTCAGCGCTACAGGCGCCTTCCTCTCGACGGACTCGATGCAGGCAAGGGCAATCGCGAGTGCCTTACGCGCGTCGAGACCGCCCGGTGCCTCGGTGATCTCGCCGCGACGAACGGCTCTCACGAATGAAGCAAGCTGCGCGGTATAGCCATGCACGAAGTGCTCGGTGTCACGACGCCAGGTATCGTTCGAGGTGCCGTTCTTGTCGAATAGCGTCATGCTGGAGCGGCGCACATCTCCCATCGTGACCATACCACCGGAACCGAACACTTCGCCGCGGATGTCATAGCCATACATTGCGCAGAAGTTCGCCTCGGCGACAGCAATCGAGCCATTGTCGAAACGGATAGTGACAACGGCCGTGTCGTGGAAACCCTTGTCGCGGAAATCCGGCCGGACGAGTGCGTCGGCAACCGCCATGACCTCGACCGGCTTTGCATTTGGGTTCAGCCAAAGCAGCGTGTCGAAATCGTGGATCAGCGTTTCGTAGAAGATCGTCCACTGCGGGATCCTGGCCGGGTCGGCACCAAACGGACCGGGATCGCGGGTTAGGGATCGCAGGAGCTGCGGCACCCCGATCTTGCCGGCATCGATGGCGGCACGCCCGTCCGCAAAGGCCTGATCCCAACGGCGGTTGAAGCCAACTTGGAGGGGAATGCCAGCGGCGCGAGCAGCAGCGATTGCTCGGTCGGCCTCCTCAAGCGTCAGCGCCATCGGCTTCTCGCAGAAGATCGCCTTGCCGGCCTCTGCCGCCTGGACAAGGACATTGGTGTGGAACCGCGCCGGTGTGGCGATGATGACGGCATCGAGATCCGGGTGGGCAAGAAGGTCTGCAACGTCGGTGTAGGAGCTTTCGACGTCGAGCTTGTTGGCGAGCGCGGCGGCAGCACCCGGTGCGGGATCCGCGATGGCGACGAGTTCGGCATCGACGAGGCGACGCGCCACGGTCTCACCGTGGAAGGAACCGATGCGACCGGCGCCGATGAGGCCAATATTGACGGTTTTATTCTTGGGCATGGGATTTGATCCTGTGGGGTTAAAAATGTCAGATGGTGAACGCGGTGCGGAAGGCCTCGAGCGCTTCTTCGGGGTCGCCAGCGGCCCAGGCCTCCATACCAATCGGGCCGGAATAGCCCATGGCATTCAGGGCTTTTGCGATGCCGTTCCAGTTGACCTCGCCGGTTCCGGGCTCAAAGCGACCGGGAGCGTCAGCCACCTGGATCTCGCCGATCCAGGGTAGGCACCTGCGGCAGAGCTCGATCAGGTTCCCCTCGCCGATCTGGGCATGGTAGAGATCGAGATTGAGACGAAGTCGCGGGTGATCGACACTGGAGACGAGTGCCAGCGTGTCTTCAGCGCGACCGAAGGGGACGCCCGGATGGTCGACCGGGAGGTTGAGGTTCTCGAGCGTAAACGTGACGCCTTCTTCCTCGGCCATATCCACGACGCGGCAAAGCGTATCGCGTGCCTTTAGCCACATGGCGCCCGTGACGACTTCGATCGGCTGTACCGGCAGGCCCCTGTCTCCGAGGCCCGTGCCGTGAAGATTGAGCCGCTGAACGCCGAGCCGCTTTCCAACCTGCGCGGTCTCGCGCGCCGTCCTTAAGAGTTCTGCGGCGCCCTCATCGTCCGTGAGGCGACCGATGAGGTAGCCGTTCATGATCGTGAAGGTCGCGCCGGTCGCTTCCAGCTTGTTGAGATCGTGCTCCGGCCAGTTCCAGAGGCCGACGCCGAAACCCATTTCCTTGAGGCGCGAAGCACGCCACTCGATCGGTTTGTCGCGCCAAAGCATCTCTGCGCAGGCGGCAAGTGGGAAGGGAGAAGTCTTGGGCGCACTCATGGTGGATTCCATATTTTTGGACATGACTTTGGGTGGAGCGGCGCAAAGGGTGCCGCACCGACAGACTGGAATGTGAATTCGATCAGATCGTTCCGCCGAGCTCTTCCGAGAGGGATTGCAACTCCTTGCCACCGGCCATCAGATTCTGAAGCTCTTCGATGCCGATCGCGTCCTTGGTGTACGTCCCCAGCGTCTTGCCGCGATTGAGCACCGTGAAGCGGTTGCCGACCGCATAGGCGTGGCGAACATTGTGGGTGATGAAGATCACGCCGAGACCCTTGGCGCGGACTTGGTTGATGTACTTCAACACCATCGAGGTCTGGGCCACGCCGAGGGCCGACGTCGGTTCGTCGAGGATCAGCACTTTTGCCCCGAAATAGACCGCGCGGGCGATCGCTACGCATTGCCGTTCGCCGCCCGAAAGCGTGCCGACCGCCTGCTGTGGGTCGCGCACGTCGATGCCGATTTTGTGCATCTCGTCGCGGGTCACATTGTCGGCCTCATCCATGTTCATGCGCTTGAACGGACCGAAACCGGTCAAAGGCTCCCGCCCCATGAAGAAGTTGCGGGTCACCGACATCAGCGGGATCATCGCAAGGTCCTGGTAGACCGTGGCAATGCCGGCATCGAGCGCGTCGCGCGGGCCGGAGAAAACCCGGGGCTGGCCATCGACGAGGAAGTCGCCGGAGGTCGGCTTGTGCACGCCGGCAAGTGTGTTGATCAGGGTCGATTTGCCGGCACCATTGTCACCGAGCAGGCATAGCACCTCGTTCGGATAGACATTCATGGACACACCATTGAGGGCGATGACCGAGCCGAAATGCTTGACGAGGTTCCTCACCTCGACGAGGGGCGTCTGAGATGTGCTCATCAGCGTTCTCCCGTGACGCGTTTGCGGATGACGTTGTTGAAGACGACGGCGGTCAGCAGCATGCCGCCGAGGAAAACGAGATACCAATCCTGGTCGATCGACGTGTAGGTCAGGCCAATCAGCACCATACCGAAGACGATCGATCCGAAGAAGGCACCGATGGCGGAGCCGTAGCCGCCGGTCAGCAGGCAGCCGCCGATGACCGCCGCGATGATCGCCTCGAACTCCTTCTGAAAGCCGCGACGCGCGTCCGTCGAGCCCGCGTCGAGCACCGTCAGGATGGCGACCAGGGTGGCGCAAAGGGCGGTGACGACGAAGAGCGTCGTCTTGACCCTGGCAACCGGCACGCCCGACTTGCGCGCGGCGCGCGGATCACCGCCCGCTGCAAAGATCCAGTTGCCGAAGCGTGTCCTCAACAATACCCAGGTGGCGAGAAGCGCGATGGCGACGAACCACAGGATCTCGACCGGGATGCCCGGAACCTTCGGCGTGCCGTTCGGGAAGGTGTCAATGACACCCACCTTCGCAAGCCAGGTGAACAGGCCGGGAAAAGCGTCTCCGGAGAAGAGCGGTGCGAGCGGGCTGCCGGCCACAGCCTCTTTCATGCCCCGAAGTTGCGTTGCGCCGCCGCTTGCCCATTTCAGGCCGACGAGCGTCAGACCGCGCAAGATGAAAAGAAAGGCAAGCGTGACAATGAACGAAGGCAGACCCGTGCGCATGGTGAGCTGCGCGTTCGTCACCCCGATAAAGACTGCAAAAGCAATCGCGACAAGAATCGCCACGCTCAGCGGCACCTGCCAGACGACAAGCGCTGTGCCGAAGACGAGACCGGCAAAGGCGACCATCGAGCCGATCGACAGGTCGAACTCTCCGCCGATCATCAGGAGGGCCGCACCGACGGCGAGAATGCCGAGCTGGGCGGCTGGCGCCATGAAGTTTACGACACCCGCCAGCGTAAACATGGCGGGGTTCGCGGTCAGCAGGAAAAAGACGGTTACGAGCACCAGACCGGCGACGGCGCCGAGTTCGGGACGCCGTAGAACTCCGGTTAATGTCGATACCTTCTTCAGCCGCTCGTCGGATCTGGCAACAGACCCCTTCTGTTCGTTGGCGAGGGTCATGGTCGTACCTCAGCAGTATAGTTGTTATCCGTGCGCGATCCGTCCCGTTCACGCTGTGCGCGGAGCGGTCGGGCGATGAGGGCAGCTCCCGCCGGAGCGAGAGCTGCCACGGTTCCGTCTAGCGGATACCCTGGGAGGATTTTTCGATAACGGATGCGGCCGCATCCTTTTCGACGAAGCTCGGACCGGATGCCACGTTGCCGGCCGGAATGGTTCCGTAACGCGCATTGAGTGCCAGGAACGTCACGGGCAGATAGCCTTGCAGGTAGGGCTGCTGATCGACAGCAAACAACGCCTTGCCGTCGGCAACGGATTGGAGAAAGCCTGCCGAGAGGTCATAGGAGGCAACCTTTACCTTGTCGCCAACACCCATCTTCTCGACGACGACGACGGCGCGCTCACCGACGAGCGGAGCGGACAACCCGAGCACCACATCGATCGACGGGTCGGAAGTGAGTGCCGCCTGGATCTTTGCTTCGATCTCGGCCGGGTCGGCGGTCGTCGGCAGGATCGTCATCTTACCACCTTCAAACCCCTGCTCCGTGCCGGCGCAACGCTGGTCAAGTGCGGCATTGCCAACTTCCTGGTTCACGCACAGCACATGCTTGAGGCCGAGCGACTTGAGCTTGGCGCCCACCTTGATGCCTGCCGGAAGTTCGTCCTGGCCAACATGCAGCTTGATACCAAGCTTTTCGGCTGCAGAGATGCCAGAATTCATCGAAATGACCGGGATGCCCGCGGCAACCGCCTTCTCGATTGCCGGACCGAGCGCGTCCGGATCCGGGTTCGAAATCACGATGCCGGCAGGGTTCTGGTTCGCGGCAGCTTCAATGAGCTGCGCCATCGCCACCATGTCGAAGGTCTCCGGCGCCCGATAGTCGACCTGGACATTGCTGTCCTTGCCTGCCTGCATGATGCCGTTCTTAACGATCGACCAGAACGGATCGGACGCCTGGCCATGCGTTACCGCGATGATGGTCGGTTCCTGAGCTTTTGCACTCACGGTCAACGTGGCGGCGACGCCGATAACGACCGCGCCGACTGCGAGCTTCTTCAGAATGGATTTCATTTGTTCCTCCTCCAGTCGCCAACCACTCCACCGGGTGGCGATATAGCGAATGCTACCGGGTGCATTTTCTTTGCTACCGGGTGCAAACAGGTGCATATTACGCAGAGATGATTTAAAAGCAAGCATTCATTTCATCTGAAATTCGAAATGGAATGTGTATTCCATTTCACAGGGGGCTCCATGCGCAAACGGGCGACGGCGAAAGAAGTGGCGGATGCCGCAGGTGTTTCGAAGTGGACGGTCATACGGGCGTTCACTCCGGGTGCGTCGATTGCCGAGGAAAGCAAGCGCAAGGTCCTCGCAGCGGCCGCAGCGCTCAACTACTCGCCGAACTTGCTTGCCCGCAGCCTCGCGACGAATTCCACCAATCAGGTGGCCGTCTTTGTCGATGACTTTTCCAACCCTCAGAAGTTGCCCTTCCTCGAAACATTGACCGAGAGACTGCAGGCCGAGGGGCTGGTTGCCGTACTGATCAATATCAACACCCACTTCGACCACGTGCACGCGCTGCTTCACGCCGACCAGCGCCAAGTCGACGCCGTCATCTTGTTCGGTACGGCGTTTCGCAGCGAGACGCTGAGCGATCTGCAATTGGGCCGGGGGACGCCGCCCATGTTCGTGCTCGCGAGAGACAGCCAGATCGAGGGCGTGCCGGCCGTTGTGTGTGATGCCGAACTGGCGCTGCGGGAGATCGTCGATCATCTGCACGAAAGGGGATACCGCCGCCCCGGCTTCATGACAGGCGCAACAGCGCTCTCCACCGCCCTGAGGCGACGGCAACACTTCGCCGACTTCTGGAAGCAGAAGGGCGTCGACGAGATCGCGGTCCTTTCAGCGGAAAAATACAGTGCAGAAGCCGGAGCCGTAGCGGTCCGCAGCTATCTCGAACAGACCGCCCGCGCCGACCGGGTCGACGTTCTGATGTGCGAAAATGATATCCTGGCGCTCGGCGCGATGGATGAGATCCGCAGCCGTTTTGGTTTGCGGATCCCCGAAGACATCGCCGTTGTCGGTTTCGACAATTACGAATTCTGCGGGTCGCCAGCCTACAGCCTCACCACATACGAGCAGCCGCGCCAGGAGATGATCCAGGTCATCGTTGGGATGATTGCGGGTCGGCTGGAGCCTGAGACGGTGACACTGCCAGGCACCCTCGTGATCCGCACCTCCACCTAAGGCGCCGTCGTTAGCGGGGTCCCGGTCTAGGCGAGCACCCAGCGTCCAAAAACCTACCCCTGATGAGAAACCATGATGTCGCAGGGCCCAGATCGACAGCGTGCGAGGCGGCAACCGTTATCGTTTCTATGGCCCCAGAATTCGCTTCATTGACGCCCGCTGCATGGAACGCGGCGTCAGGCGATGTGAAAATGCAACGATGTTGTTCATGAACCCGGCAATCACGGACGCCTGCCCTTGTGACAGCGCTCGCAGACCGGTCACCGCGACGGGACGGGGTTTCATCGTCAGAAGGCGCAGCGTGGCCGAGACCGGGGCGCCGGCCGCTGCATCGAATCCCGTTTCAGTATGCCCCGGGCAAAGACTGGTGACGATCACCCCTTGCGGACGAAGTTCGTCGTGCAGAGCTTCTCCAAAGGCCAGCACATAAGACTTCGTCGCGGCGTAAGCAGCAAAGTTGGGAACAGGCTGAAACGCCAAGAGACTGGCAATGAGAAGGATCTGCCCGGATCCCTGGGCTGCCATGTCTCGCCCGAAAACATAGCTTAGCTCGGTGAGCGCCGTGATGTTGAGCTGAATCATATCGGTCGTGCGCTCGAGCGGCGTTTCCAGAAATTCGCCGTGCAATCCGTATCCGGCATTGTTCACAAGAATGTCGATCTTTAGCGCCCTCTCATCCAGGCTGCTTTTCAGACGGCCAGCGGCTCCAGGCGCGGCAAGATCGATGGGCTCAACAAGGATATCGACGCCATGTTTCCGGCGAAGATCCCCGGCGAGCTTTTCCATTGGCTCCCTTCGCCGGGCAGCGAGCACGAGATTGACCTTCTGCGCCGCCAGCAGTTCGGCAAATTCGAGCCCAAGGCCGCTTGATGCGCCTGTGATGAGGGCCCGTTTCCCCGAGGCGGCATCCAAGTTTTCAACAACGGAGATTTGTGTTCCCGTATCAGCGGTGTGTTGCATCTGTTTTCCTTTCAAGTAACTGAGTCATGCCTTCCGCAACTGCCATCAGGTTGCCGCCCCTTGGGCGGGCTGTTGGGCAAACTCCCCAACGCCGAGGGGCGGCCAGGCGTGTTCCCCAGGGCCCGCAATACAAAGCGGGTCTGAGCTTCGAGTTCATCCTCCACATCCTCGTCACCGCCAATCCGTTGCTCTATGAGCCCCGGGTGAACGAACGAGATAATCGCTGCCATGACGCACCGAGCAGCATCACCAGCATCACGGCTTTTAAGTTCCCCGGCCTCCAAGCCCTCACGAATGGTCGCTTCAAATATCTTCGTCATTTCATCGAAGTACCACTTCGCGACCTCCCACTTGCCCTCTATGGCGGCGACGAACAGCTCCTGAGTGTGCCGTTCTTCCGCTAGTTGCAACTGAGTATGTCGATGAAGAGCGGCAAACATATCAGCAAGCCTGCTGCCTGCCGGAGCGCTCTCGCGCGAGATTTCGCGCGCAACGTCGAGGGTCCTGTTGGCGATCTGGGCACAAACACTCTCATTGATTGCCGCTCTCGTCGGAAAAAAGCGGTACACGTTTGCTCGGCTTACACCCAGGTTGAACGCTATGTCAGCAACTGTTGTCTTGCGATGACCGATACGGCGAATGTGCTCTTCCGCGACATCCAGAATAAGCTTGCGCCACCGTGCCAAAACCACACCGTCCGAATCCGTGGAAGATAGCTCGAGCGCTTGACTATTCGGCTTATGTCCCTGGGACGCCCAATGGGCGTCCCAGACCATCGATGCTGAGCCGCTGTCTTTTTCCTTCCCAGGATCAGCCAGGCGAGTGCATAGACTGGACATGAGGGTCACTCGGCCGCAATCGCCAGTTTAAGGTTGGGAGCCTCCTCCCCGGACTGCTGATGCGACTCCCTCTTAGGCGGCTTGATGCGGAACCAAGTTGCGTAAAGCGCGGGAAGGAACAGCAAGATCATCACCGTTCCGACGGCCGTGCCGCCGATCAGTGTGTAGGCCATGGATCCCCAGAAGACCGAGTGCGTCAGCGGAATAAAGGCGAGCACGGCAGCAAGGGCAGTCAGGATGACGGGCCTTGTTCTCTGCACGGTCGCTTCAATAACCGCATGATAATCATCGAGACCAGCCGCCTGATTCTCCTTGATTTGTTCCGTCAGGATCAAGGTATTGCGCATGAGGATGCCCGCCAAACCAATCAGCCCGAGGATGGCGTTGAAACCGAAGGGCTGATTGAATATGAGCAAGACTGGAACCACGCCGGCGAGCCCGAGCGGCCCCGTCAGCATCACCATCGTCATAGTCGACAGGCTGCGAACCTGAAGGATGATGACAATCAGCATGGCGGCAATCATGGCCGGGAAAATCTGGACGAGTGCCACGTTTGCCTTCAGCGACTCTTCGATGTTGCCACCCATTTCGATGCGGTAGCCCACAGGCAAAGTGGCGATCAGCGGCTGAAGTGCCTTCAGAACCTGCTGCGATACTTCCGGCGGCTGGGTCGCTTCGTTGATGTCAGAGCGGACGGTGATGACCGGAGTGCGGTCACGGCGCTTCATGATCGGCTCTTCGAAGCGGATCTCGGAGTGGCCGATCTGGTCGAGCGGGACCGGCCAGCCATTCCTGCTCATCAGCGAAAAGTCCGCCAGCCTCGACGGATCGAGCCTGTTTTCGCCGGCGCTCCGCGCGACCACGGGGACGTTACGGATGTTTTCGCGAACCTGCGTGATTGGCACTCCGCTCAGCAGCAACTGCATCTGTTGGGCAGCCTCTGCGGGAGAAAGGCCAATAAGGTTGAGCCGGTCCTGATCGGGAACAAAGCGCAGTACAGGCGTGCGGTTACCCCAGTCCCGGTTCGCCTGGCGAACGTCGGGCACAGTCTTCATGAGAGCGAGGGCTTGTTCGGAGATTTTATACAATTCGTCCGCATCCGGTCCCATGATGCGGAACTCGACTGGGAACGGCGTGTAGGGACCGAACACGAGTTGTGTCACCCGCACATAAGCTTCTGGAGCGAGTCCGCTGGCGATTGCCGCACGCAGGCGATTCTTCAAAGCCTCGCGCGCATGCGCATCGGGTGTCAGCACGACGATCTTGGCGAATGCCGGGTCCGGTAGTTCGGGCGCCATGGCGAAAAAGAAGCGCGGTGCGCCCTGACCGACGTAGCTAGTGGCGATCTTCGTTTCGGGCTGTTCCTTCAGCCAGCCTTCCAGTTTCTCGACGGTTGCAGTCGTCGTCTCGATGCTAGCTCCTTCCGGCATGCGCACTTCCACCAGAACCTCGGGACGATCCGACGTCGGGAAGAACTGCTGCTTCACGGATCCCATGCCGACGACGGAGACGGCCATGACGACGCCGACGAGACCGCAGGTGAGGAACTTGTGACGGACCGCGAACTCGATGAGGCTGCGAAGGCGCCGGTAATTCGGGGTGTTGTAGATGGCGTGATGACCGCCTTCCACCGGCTTGATCGCGGGCAGCATCTTGACGCCGAGGTAGGGTGTAAAAATCACGGCAACGATCCATGAGACGATCAGCGCGAAGCCGACGATCCAGAAGATATTGCCTGCATATTCACCGGCTGTGGATCTGGCAAAGCCAACCGGCATGAGCCCGATGATAGTGACAAGAGTTCCCGACAGCATCGGGGCTGCCGTGTGGCTCCAGGCATAGGCGGCCGCCTTGATGCGGTCCATGCCTTCTTCCATCTTCACCACCATGACTTCGATGGCAATGATGGCATCGTCGACGAGTAGACCGAGCGCGAGGATCAACGCGCCGAGTGTGATGCGATCGAAAAACCGCCCGGTCTCCAGCATGATCAGGAAGACGACGCCGAGCGTGAGCGGAACGGCAAGTGCCACGACGATACCGACGCGCCAGCCAAGGCTGACAAGACTGACGAACAGGACGACGCCGAGCGCCATGGCGAATTTCAGCATGAACTCGCCGACGGCTTCCTGAATGTTCACCGCCTGATCGCTCACTTTCGCGAGCGTCATGCCAAGCGGCAGGCTCTGCGCAATCGTCGCGGACCGCGCTTCCAGCGCCTTGCCGAGCTCCAGCCCGTTCCAGCCCTGCTGCATCACCACCCCGAGCATGATGGCGGGTTCGCCGTCATGGCGAATGAGATAGGTGGCGGGATCCTGATATCCGCGCCGTACCGCGGCAAAATCCGACAGCTTGAGGACGCGTCCGGCAACGACGATCGGCGTATCGGCAATCGACTCGACGCTGTCATATGCACCATCGAACCGAATGAAAACTTGGGGGCCCTGCGTATCGATCGATCCTGCAGGGGTCACGGTATTGCGCCGTTGCAGGGCAGCAGCGATGTCTTGCGCTGAGACCCCGAGAGTTGCCAGTTTGGAATAGGAGAACTCGACGAAAATCTGTTCCGGCTGCTCACCGAGAATATTGATCTTTTTCACGCCAGGAACGTGAAGCATGTCCTGGCGGATCGTCTCGGCCTGTCGCACGAGGTCGCGCATCGCCATGCCCTTTGCTTTCAAGGCATAAAGGGCGAAGCTGACGTCGGAATATTCGTCGTTGACAAAAGGACCAATGACGCCGGGGGGAAGATTTCGAGCTTCATCGCCGAGTTTTTTGCGCGCCTGGTAGAATTCCCCCTCCACTGCCGACGCCGGAGTGTTGTCCTTGAGCGTAACCGTCAGGAAGGCATAACCCGGCCGCGTGGTTGTTTCCACACGGTCGTACCAGGTGAGTTCCTGGATGCGCTTTTCGAGCGGCTCGGCAACGAGATCCTGCATTTCGCGCGCGGTCGCGCCCGGCCAAACGGACGTAACGGTCAGCGTCTTGATGGTGAACGACGGGTCTTCGGCTCGACCCAGCTTGACAAAGGCATAGGCGCCGGCAGCGGCCAGCAGGACGATGAAGAACAGGGTGACGGCTCGCTCACGGACGGCAAGCGCTGAGAGATTGAAGCTCATCAGTTGGCCGCCTCTGCTTTTTCCACGCCGGTGCGCACGCTTGCGCCGTCTTGAAGCAAATGCGCTCCAAGGGCAACGATCGCTTCCCCGGCCGTCAGGTTTGAGACGATGGCCCTCTCCTCGCCGAGCCGCTCGACCTTCACTTCCCGGAAATGAACGCTGGAATTCCGCTCATCCAAAACCCAGACACCCGTGCGGGCGCCGTCGTCCAAAAGCGCGCCAACGGGAACCTCGGCATGTGACTGTGCCGCTTCGTTCTGCAGGCTTATCGTGACAGTTGCCCCCAGCGGCGCAGACGCCGCAGAACCCTGCAATACCCAGCGTGTTTCATAGGTTCGGGTTTGAGGATCGGCGGCATCGGAGATTTGCCTGAGTGCCGCCTTTTCGGCCGGGCTCCGGCCATAAATGGTGGCCTGCGCTACGGCACCAATTTCAGGCCTGAGATTTTCAGGCAACCAAACGAGCGCCTCTCGAGGTCCTGCCTTTGCCAGCCGGACAACCGGCTGGCCAGCTGAGACCACCTGCCCCGGCTCGCCCAATGTCTCAACGATCGTGCCGTCCGCAGCCGCGACGAGAACCGCATAGGCCGCCTCGTTCTCGGCGACCTTCGCCTCTGCTTCCGCCACAGCGAGCTGGGCAGTCGCGGTATCGAACGCTGCCTTCGACTGTTCGTATCTCTGTGGAGACGCTGCCAGGCCGCTCTTGACGAGGGCGGCATACCGCCGCTCGTCGGCCTGCACCTGAATGAATGTTGCCCGGGCCGCAGCAACGGCATTGCGCTTTGCCGACAGGGCAAGGCGCAGGTCGGTGTCATCAATGCGCATCAAAGGCTGCCCGGCTTTGACTTCTTCGCCAAGACCGACAAGCCGTTCGACAATCTTTCCGGGGACTCGAAAACCGAGATCGCTTTGCACCCGGGCAGCAACCGTGCCGGTGAAGCTCCGGCTTACTGTGTCGGGGGTCTTGACCTTCGTCACGCTGACGAGCGGAGCCAGACTACGGGGATCCGCGGCCTCGGCTTCCTTGCTCGTCGGCGGCAGCAATAAAATTGCAGCGGCAACACCGACGAGGGCGACCACTGCCACGGTTGAGAGGAGGATTTTTCGCTTCATGACACTGGCCTTCTTGACGGTGGCGGCATAAGTCTTAGATTGCAATCTAACTCTAAAAGCATTATAGATGTCAACTGAAATCTAAAAGGAGATATTCATGAGAGTCAGTCGCGCCCAGGCCGAAGCGAACCGAGAGACGGTCATCAACGTCGCCAGCAGGCTCTTTCGTGAGCGCGGCTTCGATGGCATCGGCCTTAAGGATTTGATGAAAGGTGCCGGTCTCACCCAGGGCGGCTTCTATAAGCAGTTCGAATCCAAGGACGACTTGGCGGCACTAGCGTCGCGGCGCGCGATGGAAAGCGCGACCCGCAGGTGGTCCTCGGTCGCTGCCTCGAGCCCGGATCCGCTCCACGGCGTCATCGATCTTTATCTATCGGCGGGACACCGTGGGGAAACCGGGGACGGTTGCCCGCTGGTCGCCCTTGGAGCCGATGCAGCGCGCCAGAGCGTCGACGTTCGCAAGCCGTTTCAGGACGGCATCAAAGCCCACCTGCAGGTTCTCGAAGAACTGATGCCGGCCAGTAGTGACGATGACGATGCGTCCCGCAAGGCCATGGCGATGCTCGCGCTCATGGTCGGAGCGGTCACTCTGTCACGCATCGTGACCGATGAGAAGCTGGCAGACCGTCTGCTTGAAGCAGCAGCTGCCGAAGCAGGGCGTGTCGCGGCCACGGAGCCGGCCGAGTAACGAGCGAACAAGTTCGTAAATCGGTTCAGCATCCGCTGTCCGTGAGAATGCGAGATTTTACTTTTGGAGTCATCATGCGTCGAGTCGTCGTAACAGGTATGGGAGCGGTCAGTCCGCTCGGTGCCAACGTCAGCAGCTCTTGGAGCCGCCTGCTGGCGGGCGAGTCTGGCATCCGCCGTCTTTCTGACGAGGTTGTCGGCGATCTCCCCGCCAAGGTCGGAGGTGTTGTCCCCTCCCTGGAAGGGGATCCCGAAGCTGGTTTCGATCCCGCCAGCGTCTTACCGCCAAAGGATCAGCGCAAGGTTGATCGCTTCATTCTCTTCGCGCTGGCGGCGGCGGACGGGGCCTTGGCGCAAGCCCGATGGAAGCCTGTCTCGGAAGAGGACCGCCTCCGAACGGCGACGATCATTGCATCAGGGATCGGAGGCTTTCCAGCGATCACCGACGCGGTACGAACCGTCGACCAGAAAGGGCCGCGGCGCCTTTCGCCCTTCACTATTCCATCGTTCCTGGTGAACCTCGCGGCAGGCCAGATATCCATCCGACATGGTCTCAAGGGACCGCTGGGAGCTCCGGTGACAGCATGTGCGGCCGGCGTCCAGGCAATTGGTGACGCGGCCCGCATGATCCGGGCGAACGAGGCTGACATTGCCGTCTGTGGCGGCACGGAAGCATGTATCAACACCGTAAGCCTCGGAGGCTTCGCCGCCGCCCGGGCTCTCTCGACCGGCTTCAATGAAACCCCTGCCCTCGCCTCCCGGCCTTTCGACATGATGCGTGACGGCTTCGTAATGGGTGAAGGTGCCGGAGTCCTGGTGATCGAGTCCCTGAGCCATGCGCTGGCTCGCGCGGCTGAGCCGCTGGCCGAACTGGTGGGCTATGGAACAACGGCGGACGCCTATCACGCGACCTCCGGTCCTGAAGACGGATCCGGCGCCGCAAGAGCGATGCAAATTGCCATCAAGCAGGCTGGCGTTTCTCCATATGAGATCCAGCACCTCAACGCGCACGCCACGTCGACCCCGCTCGGCGATCGCGGAGAAATCGAGGCTATCAAGACAGTGTTCGGTTCGACAGCAGGGATCGCGGTCAGTGGCACGAAGTCCGCTACGGGACACCTGCTCGGCGCCGCAGGTGGGTTGGAAGCAATCTTCACGATCCTGGCACTCAGGGATCAGGTGGCACCGCCAACGCTGAACCTGAATGCTCCCGATCCCGCTGGCGACGGAATCGATTTTGTCGCGAACAAATCCAGGCCTGTGCAGATGGACTATGCAATCACCAATGGATTTGGGTTTGGAGGCGTGAATGCGAGTGCCCTGTTCCGGCGTTGGAGTGAATGACCGGCCTAAACAGCA
Organism: Ensifer adhaerens; assembly: GCF_001270265.1. GTDB lineage: Bacteria > Pseudomonadota > Alphaproteobacteria > Rhizobiales > Rhizobiaceae > Ensifer > Ensifer adhaerens_B. The sequence goes on along the minus strand of NZ_LGAP01000007.1, from coordinate 89,490 downwards.
CAGGTCCGGAAGATGAAGCGCTATAAAACCCGCTTTTCGGGGTGGCGACGCTCAGGGGTGCCAGAAGCATTCTCGTGTCGATCGCGGCCCGTCGGGGACTGACGTTGTTCGACGTCTACGAGGCAGCGCGGTGCCTCCGTGATCAGGTCGACGCGAATCCAGAAATCACTCTGGGCGCCTATTTGATGAAACTCTCGGCGAAAAACTAAAGGTTTCGATCATAGCGACCGGCCTCAGGCGGTCGGCGGATGTGGCGATCCCGGCGGAGCCCACGCTCTGGGATAACAACAGGCTTGAAAGTCGAACGAGCCAGTCGCGAGCATCATAAACATCAGAGGCAGCAGCATGCTAAAACGCTTTTTTGAAAAGTGGAGAGAATGGGAAGAAGCCCTCGCCGGAATCGATGATCTTCAGGGGGAGGTTATTCTGAACCTTGAACGACGTGTTACCCGACTCGAGAAAGAGCTGGCCTCGTTGCGCACGATACCGCCGCGCGGGATTGAGCGGACCGCATCTTCCACAAAGGCCGAGCGAATTGACGTGGTTAGGGATTCAGCGCGCTGTTGAGATCATGCAGCCCGACCATCAGCATCATCGGATCGGACGGTGAAGGCAGGAAGCCGACCGCCTCATAGAAGGCTCGCGCATGATCGGAGATCGCATGCACCAGCAAGCCGCGGATGCCGAGAACTTCGGCGGCATTGAGCAGACGCAGGCCTGCGTCGCGCACTAATGCCCTGCCGATGCCCCGTCCCTGATAGGTCTGGTCGATGGCGAGGCGGCCGAGGACGGCAACCGGAATCGGGTCGGGCATGTTGCGCCGGAAACGACCAGGTGCTTCCGGCTGCTTCACCGCTCCGGAGGCGAGCGCATAGCAGGCGATGACACGGTTGCCCTCGCACACGACGAAGGTGCGCGATGCGCCGCCGGCCTGATTTGCGCGAGCACGACGACGCAGCCAGTCATCCAGCTCAGAGACGCCGGAATGGAATTCGGTCAGTTCGTGATGGTCGGCAAGTGGTGCCGGTGCGCTGAGCGTCACGCCTCATCCCACGGCGCTTTGGTCGTCATGGTGCGTTTCAGGCGTTCATTAGGTTGCGCGGGCGCATCGAGGCGGGCAAGGTACTCTGCAAAGATTTCGGGGTTGACCGTGAATATGGCACGGTCGAGCAGCACTTCCTCGGCGCGGCGCTCGGACGCCTCCAGCATGAAATCCGTGCGCGTCTTCCCAAGCAGCTCGGCGGCACGGTCGATCAGGTTGCGTGTCGCCGGCTTAATGCGGATATTCAGCGGCACGCTGGCTTCCGGGCTTTTACTGGTGTGTGACGTCGGCATGGAAACTCCTATCTTCACCCCATATAGCGTAATGACATCATCTTTACAAGTACTGTAATGATATTGTCGTTACGCGCTGCCGGCCTCCCGACCAGTTTTAGTTGGCCGATCTGGCAGAGAAAACGTCTGCCTCAGGCTTCTTGCCGCGAAATCCGGCCATTCTGCAGTCGGCCCCAGTTGAGACCCTCGGGTCGCATTGACCAAGTATCCGCTCCTGACGCTTCCTGGGCGTTCAAATCAAGGGCAGTAACGCGAAATCTCCACCCGACTGAGGTGACGGGAAGCCGGCAACATGCCGCCCAGTCCGGATGTCTCGTATCCCTCGCCTTGAACGGAATCGAACCGCAGCCCCAGCATTGCATCATTGCATCAGACCAAAGGCGTGTAGCACCCTCTTCGAGCGGATCCTGACCAGGATACGAGCTTCTGCCGCTTGAGCAGTGCGATATCGCGTTTTCCCGTCTTCACCGATACGCCGAAAAACTCCGCAATATGTGTTGCACGGACTTCGGGGTTCAACCTGAGCTGACGTATGAACCAACTTTGCCTGATATTCAGACCAGGGTGCCCATCAGGGACACGATCGGGGTCATCAGGGTCATCAACAGGGACACGCACAGTTCGGTCCAGACTTCCAGTTGCTCCTCCATTCCTTGGCCGGGCATTCAGCATCAATGCGCCCGCCATGCCCCTTTCCGCATAATATCGGTCCAGTAGTTCCAGACGTTGCGCGAGACCAAGAACCGTCAGCAACACTTCATCCGATTTGCGTAGAAGACGGATCAAATACAGGTCGTTCGGCCCTGTCCTGCCGCTCAACCAGTTTATCACGGTGCTTTCGGAGGCATCGGTCCAGTTCGAGATGATCCTTATGGCGGTCGCGTAGTCCCGGATCTCTGACCGCAAGGCAACGCTGATGACCTCAGCATAGTCGAATCTTGGGGGGCGGCCAGACTTGCGGACCTGAATATCCTTTCCGTTTTTGTGCAACATCTTTCCTCGATCCTCCAATACGGTTTCGCGGACGGAAGGTTATGTGAGCAACGGTTAGAAGCATCCGCATATACCTCACTCTGGCCATGCGAGGTGTGTGCATGATTGGAACAGATAGCGCGGAAATTTCTGCTGAATGCCCGGTGCCAGCCGCCCAATATTTGCGAATGTCAACCGAACATCAGAAGTATTCGACGGAAAATCAGGCGGACGCCATCCGAGAATATGCGGCCCGCAACAACATCGACATCGTCCGCACCTATGCGGACGAGGGTATCAGCGGTCTCACCTTCGAAGGGCGGCCGGGTATTCAGAGGCTGATTGCAGATGTAGAGAGTGGGACCGCGATTTCAGGCTCATTCTGGTCTATGACGTCAGCCGTTGGGGGCGGTTCCAGGATGCCGACGAAAGCACATATTACGCCTATCGCTGCAAGAAAGCCGGAGTGCGGATCGAGTTCTGCGGCGAACGATTCCAGAATGACGGCGACATCGGATCGAGAATCCAGCTCCTCGTCTCACAAAGCTCGGCTGCAGATCACAGCCGCGTGCTGTCGACCAAGGTCCACATGGGCCAGACGACCCTGATCAGAAAAGGATTCCGGCAAGGTGGCCCTGCTGGCTTCGGCCTGCGCCGGCTCCTTGTCGACGAAACGGGAAACCCGAAGTTCGAGCTTCGCCGGCTCGAACACAAGAGTATCCAGACCGATCGCGTCATTCTCGTGCCGGGACCACCGGAGGAAATCGCAGTCGTTCGCGACATCTACCGGGATTTCGTCGACCGGAGGCTGGGCGAACAGGCGATTGCCACGTCTCTGAATGGCTCTGTTGCATAAATGTAGATGAGGGCGAGGTGCTGGCAGGTAGGGTTCTGGGCTGTGGCACGCGCACGGTGACCGGGGTTCCGGTCTGAGCAAATCGGTTGAGGATAGCGGCGCAGATCTTGAGTTCGTTGACCTGCCTGTCGAAAGTTCGGGCTAAGACCTTGCCGCACAAGAGCTTGAAGCAGTGCATCTTCGTCTCGGCGAGACTTCGTCGGTGATATCCGCTCCACTTCTTCCAGATGGTTCTGCCCAAACGGCGTGTCGCTTTCAGCGCCTCGTTCCGCGCTCTTGCTCCTGGTGATGTGTCTTTCCATGGTTTTGCATTGCGTCGCACAGGAATGACGGCGCTGGCGCTGCGTCCGGCAATCGCATCGTGACACGCGCGCGTGTCGTAAGCTCCATCGCCACTGACAGCGCCGATCTGCTCGTCTTCCGGGATCTGGGCGAGAAGCTGCGACAACACAGGCGCATCGCCGGTTCGGTTGTCGCTGACCTCGATGGCCCGGATGTCAAGCGTATCAGCGTCAATACCAAGATGCAGCTTGCGCCATTGCCGGCGATAGGAGGGGCCATGCTTGCGGCGCTTCCATTCTCCTTCGCCCATCATTTTGATGCCGGTGCTGTCGATGAGGAGATGGAGTGCGCCGCCGCCGGTGCGGTAAGGGATTTTCACGTTGAGCATCTTCTGGCGCCGACACAGGGTCGTGTAATCGGGAACGGGCCAATCCAGGCCGGAAAGGGACAGCAGGCTGGAGACAAAGCCGATCGTCTGGCGAAGCGGAAAGCCAAGCAGCACCTTGAAGGTCAGGCAGGTCTGAAGGGCCGCCTCTGAAAACCGTTGTGGCCGGCCGCGCTGACCGTTGGGAGAAGCCAAGCTGCCGGTTCATTTAGATCGCAGGTATGTCCGTGACGGGTGGATTCGGGAAAGGCGGGACGCACCCGCTCAGCCCATCGCCGATCCGCTTCTGATAGAAGCTCCGGCCACAAGCAGCCAGTTCGCAGTTCGCGAGCATGAGACTGGGGCGGAGACGCTCCAGTCTCATGCTCCATCCCATCAAAGGTCGAGGGCTTGTTTCTTGGGCTCGCCTTGTGCTGCATTCGCAGCATCCTCCCAGGCTTCCCAAACGGCGAGACGCTCGGCAAAGGCAGCGCGCGCCACCGGCAGCCCTTCCGTGCCAAGGAAGATGCGCAGGGGAGGCTCCGCCGAATCCACGACCTTGAACAGAGACGCCGAGGTCGCAGCAGGATCGCCGAATTTCGTGCTTGCGCCGCCGGCGAAGACCTGTGCTCGCGTCTCGGCATAGGCGTCGATGCCCGTGGCGAGCTTCAGCGAGGACTGGCTCGAAAAGTCTGTCGCGTATGGGCCAGGCTCCAGGAGCGTGACCTTGATGCCGAACTGCGCGACTTCCTTCGAAAGACTTTCATGGAGCGCTTCGAATGCCCACTTGGAGGCGTGATAAAACCCGATGATCGGGCCGGCATAGACGCCTGCGACGCTGGAGACGCCGATGATATGACCGCTATGCTGCGCGCGCAGAAGCGGAAGGGCTGCCTGGATAACGGTAAGAGGGCCGAAAACGTTGGTATCGAACTCGGCGCGAACCTCGGCCTCGCTTCCTTCCTCGATCGCGCCGATGAGCGCATAGCCGGCATTGTTCAAGACGATATCCAGACGGCCGAAATGCGCGTGCGCCTTCGCGACGACATCGGCAACCTGATCGCGGTTGGTCACGTCCAGCGCCAAAAGCAGGACGGCGTCGCCGAACTCATCGGCAAGGGGCGCGATAGCGGCCAGAGATCGCGCGGTTGCGACGACCTTGTCACCCCGCTTGAGAGCGTCTTCAGCCCAGATGCGGCCAAATCCGCGTGAGGCACCCGTGATGAACCAGACTTTTTCCGACATATGATCACCGTTTCCATTTGAAGAGTAAGGTAGGTGCGGCGCAATGCCGCCCAATGAGTGAAATCACGCGGCCGGGAGGCCGGGATCGATCCCTGTCATCGCCACCGAGACCTCCCACAGCCGCTTCGCAAGTGTTGGATCTTCGGCATGCGGCGCGCGCCTTGCTTTGCCGGCTACACCGCGGATTCCGCCAAAGCCGGTGGGACCGTAATACCCCCCAGGTGCCGCGTTGCCGGTTGCAGCCAGAAGCGCCGGCCACGCGCCCTTGTCAGCGCTGTTGAGCACCAGACCGACGATCGGGCCTGCGAGCTGGGCAAGCCCCATGTGACGACCAAGGCTCGTTGCGGCGATGCCAGGGTGGACGCCGATCGCCGTGACGGGTGACTTCGCCGCGCGCAGTCGACGATCGAGTTCGAAGAAGAACAGCGCGTTCGCCAGCTTACTGGCGCCGTAGCGATCATTCTTTTGGTAGCTCTTGTCGGCGTTCAGATCATCCCATTCGATCTTGGCCTTCAGATGCGCGACGCTCGAGGTCACGACCACGCGCGCGCCCGGCGTCTCGGCGAGCTTGGGCAACAGCAGACTGGTAAGCGCGAAGACACCGAGATGGTTGACGCCGAATTGCAGTTCGAACCCCTGCTTCGTCCGCATAAGCGGGGGGTTCATCACGCCCGCATTGTTGATCAGCCCATCGAGGCGCGGCTCTTTTCCAGCGATTTCGACTGCCGCTCGCACGGACTCAAGATCGCTGAGATCGAGCGGCAGCCATGCTAGTTCGCTGGCGGGCGTGATCTTTCGGATCCGGGCGATCGCGTCTTCCCCTTTTGCCTGATCGCGGCAGCCAAGCAACACACGTGCGCGTCGGGTGGCGAGGACGCGCGCAATCTCGAAACCGACGCCGGCATTGGCGCCCGTAACGATGAAGGTCTTGCCGGACTGATCCGGAACATCGGCTTCGGTGAAACCCTTGCTAATCGACATTTTTATCCCTTGTCTATGAGTGACTACATACTCATTTATCAGTTAAAACTTAGGCTGCAGACCCGTTCCAGAACAGGTCGAACCCGGCCTGTCGGATGGCATCACTTTCCTCGGGTTTGGCGGTGATCGCGTTGATGCTGATGTCGGCCAAGTCGAAGAGAATGGTATCAATGTAGAAGGCTATTCTGTCAGGCGCGGCATGGCCGGCAAGACACTCTTCAACCATCGCACGGGCATCCAACTGCATGGCGTGGCACCGGCCCCGGCTTTCCGCTGTCACGCGATCCGACACCTTCAACTGGCGAAGGGCCTTGCGCGCCGTGGCGTGAGCCAGCCCCCAGTCGATCAGACGGTTCCAAACCGCGAATAGCCGGTCTTTGGTGGAGGCGCCCGCGGGATATGGCGCCAGCATCGTATTCGTGAGGTCGGCCTCGATCTCGAGAAAGAGTTGGTTGAGCAGATCGTCCTTGGTTGGAAAGTAAGTGAACAACGTCCCCTCCGAAACGCCAGCAGCCTTTGCGATCTTAGCCGTGGACGCGCCAGTGCCCAGGCTGGCGACAAAGTCCGCCGCTGCATTGAGCAGTGCCTGTCGCTTTTCTTCACTGAGGGGACGCGCCATATTTCCGCTAGCTGAAAGTGAGTGAGTTGTTACTCATTTATATATATTGGATGAGATGAGATGGGTCAAGGAATGCAGTCACCAAATTTGCACTTCCCGCAAACGGAGGCTTTGGGCCGGAATTCCCCGAGCATCACGGCCACCGCGCACGATCACCGGCTGGTGGCATTTGCTTATATGAGGGGGGTCAACACTGAACTGTCGTCAGGATGGCATTTGTTGCACTCCGTCGGTTATTGCAGCATCCACGGTCTGAGCCCGATTGCGCGACGCGGCTCGTTGCCAAGCCAAATCCAACTTATATACGGTCGCTGTTCGAGCAGCGGCACCAACATCCCGCTTGCGAGCGGAGAGGGCTCAGGAGGACGATACCCTTCTACATAGCGGCCCATTTTCGGGCCAAGCAAATGCTCGGTTCGTCCAACCTGGATCCGCCAGGACCAATCGGATCCTGGAAGATTGCAGAATTCAGTTCGAGTAACCGATCAGGCCGTCTTTATAACCGCGCCCTCGATAACGACTCCGGCATTGACGTATTTCCACAGCGCGACGAGCAACTTGCGGGCGAGCGCGACAATCGTCGTCTTCTTGAGACGGCCACCATTCTTCTTCACCCGATCTCTAAACCACAAGGTGAGCGCCGCGTGCGATTGATGACGCACCCAAAGCCAAGCCATCTGGATCAACGTGGTTCGGAGCCTCGGATTGCCGGATTTCGAAACCCCTTGGTCGTGATCGACCGAGCCACTCTGCCAAGGCGTTGGCGCAAGACCGGCATAGGCGGCAACCTGTCGTCGGTTGTCGAAGTGACGCGACAGCCCCTCCGACCAGAGCACGGCGGCAAACTCCGGCCCGATGCCTTTAAGGGTGAGTAGCATCGTCGGTGCTGGCGAGACTACCTGTGTGGCAGCGAGCATGGCGTCGCGGGCGGCCTCGACAGCCTTGATCTGCTCGAGCAGCAGTTCCAACCGATCGAGTTCGCGGCCGATCTGCGCCTTCAAGTGTGCAGGCAACATACGGCCGTCGCCAGTCTTGCATTCCTCCAGTCGCACGCGTCGGTCGCGGCGCAGCGGCTCGTAGCCGGATACGCCCTGGCTGAACAGCAGGCCCTTAATGCGGTTGACGTGCCGTATGCGCTCGTTCGTCAAAGCCTGGCGCTCACGCGAAAGGCGGCGGCGGTCCTCTTCCTCGGGCGTCGGCACTCGGACCATCGCACACACCCGCGGCTCGCCCCGCTGATGAGCGAGCAATGCGCGAACCAGCGCTTCACCGTCGATCCTGTCGGTCTTGGCGCGCCGCCGCCGGCGCGAGGTTGCAATCGAGGCCGGATCGACGACATGGCTTTCTATCCCCTCGGCTTCCAACACGCGGTGAATCCAAAAGCCGTCGAGCCCGGCCTCCTGGATAACGATGATCGGAAAGCGCTCTCCGGTTCGCGCCTCTGCCTTCCTGTTGAGTTCGCCAAAAAGCGCCAGCATGCCGGTGACGTCGCCGGTCGCCACCGCGTGCTTAGACATCTTCTCGCCACCCCCCGGCGACAGCGACGTGATCAACCATTTTGATTGGCTAAGTTCTAAAGAGACGAAGATTGCGCCAAGATCAGTTCGGATAGCGGCTGACGCTTCGGATCGGTGAGCTGCAAACGGCATGCTTGCCTCCAAGGTAGGGTGTTTGTGGTTAGCAACCTCACCCTGCCACAGTGCTCGTCGCTATCCACCCCGCTCATAGGATCTACATAATTCCGCTTAAGTGCACGAAGGTTGCGGGGCTAGGCGGCGTCGCTCGGCAGGTGCCTCCGTCACCACACGATTGCGGCCGGAGGTCTTAGCGAGGTAGAGCGCCCGGTCCGTCCGCTGCCCGCAACCTTCTGAATATGATAGCCCGCGGCAACCGGAGAAGGGAATTTGTGCTCTCAAACCAGCATCGACTGCTGGGCGAAGATGCCCGCCATCGCGCCGTGCGATGATGCCGTGGTGACCGAGGCCATGAGGGGGTTGGCGAGGTCGCCGGCGGCGTAGATGCCGGGAATGCTAGTTTCGCGGCGCTCGTCGACCTTGAGGGCGATGCCGAGGGGCGTATCGACCGTGGCGAGGCCCAGTGATTCATGCAGGCTTGCGGACGGCTTGTTGCGCGGATGCGCGAACAGGATGTCGACCGCGACATTGCGGCGGGTATCGAGATTGACGGTGGCGATATGGCCCCCTTGATGGGCGATCTCGGTGATCCGGCCATCGACGACAGGTATGTTGCGGCGCGCCAGATCGGCCCGGATATCGGGTGGAATGTCGTGACCATCGGCGAAGAGCGTCAACGTGTCGGTCCAATCGTGGTACAGCCTGACATAATTGTGCGACTGCGGGCCGGACCAGACGAGGCCCCAATGCTGGCCGGCGACTTCAAAGCCGTCGCAATAGGGGCAGGGCACGATGGACGTGCCCCAGCCTTCGGCAAAGCCCGGAACATCAGGCATCTGGTCGGCGACGCCATAGCTCAGGATCAGGCGGCGGGCCCCAAGGCTTTCGCCATCGCCGGTGAGGACGGAGAAATCGTCGATGGCGCCGGAGATGCTGTCGGCCCGGGCACTGACCAGCCTGATCGTGGGATAACGCGCTAGCTGCTGCCGCGCCTCGGCTAGGATGTCCAGCGGTGGCTTGTGATCGTGACCGAGCAGGCCATGCGAGTGGCTGGCGAAGCGGTTGCGTGGCAGGCCGGTATCGAGAACGGTGACCTTGCGGCGGGCGCGGCCGAGCTGCAGCGCACCGGCGAGACCGGCAAAGCTGCCGCCGATGATGACGACGTCATCCATGGTGATGGGCTCCGTGTTGTGGTTGGAGGGGGTTGGGCTGGGCCTGGCGCGCAATATCGTCCAGCGATACGCGCTCGAGACGGGCAGCGAGCCGGGCTTCGGCATTGGCGAGAAAGTCGCCCATCACTGTGTTGATCGACCGGACGGTGCCGCATTCGATATCGCCGGGCGGCCCGGATTTGGAGGACATGGTTGAAACCTACCCAATGGCTTGCACATTTTAGAAACTGTATGGTATCGTAATGCAAGAATTAGGATACTGTCAAGGACTGGAATTGTCGTGACCGAAAACAGCCAGGGCCGGCGCGGCCGGCCCGCCAACGAGGCGCTTGGCCAAACGATAGTCGACGCCGCGTGCGAACTCTTTGTGGAATTGGGTTTTCAAGCGACGACATTGGACAAGGTCGCCCAGCGAGCGAAGATATCCAAGCTCAGCATCTATCGGCACTTCGAGAACAAGGAGGCGCTGTTCAGCGCGGCCATCGCGGCCCGCTGCCATCAGTTTGCACCCCAGGCACTTTTTGAAGGCGTCGACGGTTCGGCCGAACATCAGCTCATGGCGGTGGGATCATCCCTGCTTCGCACGCTGTTGAGCCCGGACGTCCGCAGTGTCGAAGCCATGATCATGGCCGACAAGACGAATCAAAAGTCGTTAAGCGAGCTCCATTACGAAGCCGGCCCCGCCCATGTCATCGCCCAAATCGAGGCCCTGTTGCGTCAGTTGCACGCGAAGGCGGTTCTGAACGTGCCCGATCCTCTCCGGTCCGCCCGCTTGTTTGCCGCGCTTTTCAAAGGATCCGATCTCCTGATTATCGCACGCTTCGATGAGGCGAGAGCAGAGGACGACAACGAAATCGAATCCTATTGCCGGTCGGCCGTCGCCATGTTCATCGCCGCGCACGGTGGCAACGACCACGCGGGCGGATAGCCTAGTTAAGAACGGATCAGAACAAGGATATGGCATGGCAGAGCAAAATGCCGATCAGATCGCCGACTGGAATGGCCAAAGCGGGGAGCGCTGGGTCGCTTACCAGGCCCGGCTCGACGCCATGCTGGCGGCGTTTGGCCAGGCCGCGATCGAAGCCGCCGCGCCCGCCACGGGCGAGCGCGTGCTGGACGTCGGCTGCGGCGCGGGCGCGTCGAGTCTGGCTCTGGCCGCCCGCGTCGGCGCGGGGGGCCAAGTGCTGGGCGTGGACATATCCGAACCGCTGATCGGCCGAGCGCGCGCACTTGCGCCACAGGATACGCCGGCCCTGTTCCGGGTGGCCGACGCCAGCAGCGCCGAGCTGCCCGAGGGCGCGTTCGACATCCTGTTCTCGCGTTTCGGGGTGATGTTCTTCGACGATTCGACAGGCGCATTCGCGCATATGCGCCGTGCGCTCAAGCCGGGCGGGCGGGTCGCTTTCGTCTGCTGGCGCGGCGCGGGCGAGAACGATTGGGTGCGCTTGCCGATGGGCGCGATCAAGGGCATCGTCCCGCCGACCGCGCCGCCCGATCCCGAAGCGCCCGGCCCGTTCTCGTTTGGCGACCAGGGGCGGGTGGCGCGTATTCTAACGGCGGCTGGCTTCACCGATATCGCTATCGCGCCATTCGATGCTTCCATCCCATTCGGCGAGGGGGGGACGCGGGACGCGGCGATCGACGACGCGGTGGAGTTGGCGTTCGAGGTCGGCCCGCTGTCGCGCGCGCTCGCTGATCAGCCCGACGACATCCGCGCCCGCGCCTCGGCCGCGGTTCGTGCCGCCTTCGCGGACCGCCCCGGCGAGCGGTCGGTGATGATCGACGGCGCGGCGTGGATCGTCACCGCGCGCAATCCGGCAAGCTGACAGGGATTAACAGGGGGAGACGCCCCGTCTCGATGGCTCGGCGTCGGCCGTGACGCGATCGACCCCGCACCGCTTGCGGCCGGAACGCAGAGGAGGTAGGGCGGCGGGCTTTTGTCCCAGGTCGCACCGCTGCCATTGGTTTATATCACGCTCATCGGCGACTACCTCTGGAACGAAATTGACCGCCCCCTCGAACGATTCAGGCCAATCCGCGCTAACCACTTCAATCCAAACAAGTCAATTTCCCTTAGCGGGTATTAGTGCAGTAATGCCCACAGAGCCCCCAAAGCGGCAACTTCTTCGACGGCCCGATGCCGAATGCGGATGTGATCGTGATGGGGCACATCCTGCACGACTGGGATCTTGCCGAGAAGAGGAAGCTCTTGGAAAAGGCCTTTGCCGCGCTGCCGAACGGCGGGGCCCTGATCGTCTACGACGCCGTCATCGACGACGAACGCCGCAGCAACGCCTTCGGCCTGCTGATGAGCTTGAACATGCTGATCGAGACCCGCGGACACGGCGGAAGAGGGGACCCTTTGCAATCCGGGCGAACTTGATCCACACATTTTCCATCGCACGCCTCCATCCGGCGATTGCGCCGGTCCGGTTTCGTCATGCGTATGGAATTTGACGTGAGGGACGATTCTGCCCTTGGGGCGTGTCAGACATGCTCCTGCCATCACTTCCATGCGGCAGGAGTCATCAGCTCGACGAGCGGTTTCGGGGAACTCCATCCCCATCTGCGCGTCGATTATAGGTCACCTCTTCAAATCGGCAAGCGGGCTCGGCAATCAGGCGTGGCGCATTCGTTTCACAAAGATGTGCATCTCCTCGACAGTGCAGTCGATCAGATCCGGAGTAACATGCGCAGCAGCGCGAGTGTTCCGACGCACAGACCGCCGCGCTGCCGATTGAGACAGCCACTGCTGGCGCCAGTGTGCATTCCAGCGGCAGCCGCCAGTCAGTGGGACATGAACACCGGCATGGAGACGTTGCTCAACAGAACCTTGGTAGCTCCACCGAACACGGCTTCGGAAAGGCGTGAGTGGCCGAAGGCGCCGCATACGATAAGGTCTGCATCTCCCCGATCGAGGCCTGCGAACAAGGCGCTGGTCATATCCGTTTCACCGCCGTCGCGCCAACCCGCCAAAGTGACCCTCACGCCGTGACGTTCAAGGTGCGCCTTGATGTCCTGCACGTCCGCGTTATCGTTACTGTAGTTGGGTGCGAAAATGAAGAGATAGACCTTCTGCGCCGCTCTCAGGATCGGCAGGGCGTCGTGAACGGCGCGGGTTGCCTCGCGACTGAAATTCCAAGCGACGACGACATTGTTCCCTATTGGATTCTCGGCTCTCCAGCCGGCGGGAAGTACCAGCATCGGGACCCCGGCACTCAGAAGAACGGCCTCCGGGACGGCCGGATTGGAGAGATGACGGTCGTCGGGGTTCGCTTGCGTGGCGATCAGGAAGTCGGCGCAATGAGACGACAGCTCCTCCGCCGTCCGTGCATCCGGTGGCGCCTTTCGATATTCGAAGTCGATATTCGTTCCCTGCAGTGCGGTCACGAACAACTGTCGAATGGCGAGCGCCGCATCGCGGCTCTCTCCTTCAAGAGCGGCCTTCGTGCTAATGTCGACGCCAACGAGCCTCGCACCGTACTTCGCGGCGAGATCGACCGCGGTATGGACCCGGTTGGTGCAGTGCACGCCCGCATCCAGATACACGACGATATCTCGAAAGGACATGATCTTCTCCCTTCGAAGACCGTTGAAATCAGCCCCGCGCCGAAATCCAAATCCAGGAATCATCAGCCCACAGGCGATTAACGGTGAACTCATCTACCTTAAATATTCAACGTTGGAGAGCAGTCAACGGTTCCCGAGCAATATATATTGCCCGCAGCAGCCTCTAGAGGGGCATTTACGCATTATATAAGTGCAAAACGACACATGGCTGCACCGATGCGATCGGTTGTGTCATCGTTGCTTCGTCGGCGGTCGCGTCGTCTGTGGTTGCCGGTGTCTTGATGAAATCTAACGCGTACATCCGCGCAGCTCATTGTACCGCTGGACCTGATCCTGGAATTTTCTCGACTGGTTCGCTCGCCATGGCCATCCAATTTCCATAGAGGTGAGATTTTTCAGGCCTTCTAATCTAATCCCTGTAGTCACTACAGGCTCAAGGGAAATTGACATACCCGAGACAGGGATTTGACCAAAAACAACCCTACCACTCTGCTTGGGTGCTATCCTTCAGTATATCGCAGCATCTGTGTCTTGCGTTGGCGTTGCTGCTTCACGCCAGTCGATCCACGCAGTCGAAGGAGGACATGATGATTTCGACAAAATTCGCCGGCATGGTGGTGGCAGCCATGCTCATCCCTCTCGGTTTCGTTGTTCCAATCTTCGCTCAATCTGGGGATAGCGGCGCTCCATCGCCGGAAGCCCAGCGGGATCAGGCGCAGACGATGCCGGGGATGATGATGGGCGGCCGCCAGCACCGAATGATGGGCGGAATGGGACCCATGCACGGACATATGATGAAGATCATGTTCGCGATCGCGGATGCCGACGGGGATGGGGCGTTGTCATTCGAAGAGGTCACAGCCATTCACAAGCGGATCTTCGACAGTGTCGATGCCAACAACGACGGCAAGGTGACCCCGGAAGAGATGCTTGCATTCATGCAAGGTCAGTAACCGCGCCGCCGGTTGGTGCGTCACGGTCAATCGTTCCCGCCGGGCGAGAGGCTATCGATGATACGGCATTCGGCGACCGTGCCGCATTGGCAGGTCTCGATGATCCGATCGAGTTCCGCCTTCAGAGCCTCCATCGACGAAAGGCTGAACTGCTCAAAGTTCTCGAGCACCCGTATATCCGCTGCACACCAACGCGTCGGAGAACGATATTCGTTCCTTCGTTACCAGGCGCAAGATCTCCGGCGGCACCATAAGCCTCGACGGTCGCATCGCCCGCGACGTCATGCTCGGGCTGATGAAGACCTGCCAAAAGCTCGGCATCTCCTTCTATCATTTCCTGGGGGATCGCCTCGCTCAGGACGGCCAATTCCACCTTTGTCGCAACTCGTCATGATGGCGAGTTAAAGTCACGCCTTTCTTGAAAACGGCACCAGCTTGCCGCTCTGGACCTCGTCAGGTCGCTTTTCCTTTCGCAGCAACTGCGGTGAGACATTCCATTGGCGGGCGTTGTCGCCGTGCACAGTCACCGTTTTGCGGTTGCGACGGATGACGATTCCGGCCTGCGTCTGGCCGCTATTGTCTTCGAACACCACGCGCTCGCCGATCGCCAGTTCAAGCAAGGCATGCGTCGTCTTCTGTTGATGCAGAAAGTGGAGCCGATCGACGACCGCATCGTGCAATTCGATCAGTTCTGCTTCACTCAAGCCGTCAAGGTCGATCTTGTGCATCCTGGGCCTCCATCCGGAGCGATCGTTACTCCGAAATTCGACCAATGCAACGCCGATCAACAGCTACCCACAACATCATCAACCAACTGTGTTTCGTCGCCGCCACCCATTCTGCTCCGGCCGGACGTCCGGCCCTGGCCAGGCAAAGCGGTTGCTTTCCGTCAAAACAATCCAGGAGCGTTCGTCATCCAGCCCCAAACGACGCTTTGTCGCCGGCGGAATCTCGACTGCCTCGGCCGGGTCGGAGGGCGGCGTATGCGTGATCGGAAGTACGCGGACCACCGGCGTTCCATCTTCCAAGGTGGCAACGATGGCAAGAACGAGCGCCGGGCGATCCTTGTCACCCTCTTCTCGTCCCTCCAAATGTTGCCAGTGCCAGAGATAGGAATAGCGGAAGACCCAGCCGACCTTCGGCTCAGTCGGCAGCATTCTTGTCCTTCGTCAATTCGGCATTGAGATGGTCAAGTCCAGGATCCATCGTGGATTTTTCGACTGCAGCGAGCTCGTCCGCATCCAACGCGCTCGTCAACTCGACTCGGCGCTCGCGCCGCATCAAGCGAAGATAGTCCTCATAGGCGATCAGAACGGTGCGCGGTCGGCCGTTCTTGGTGATAATCAACGGCTCGCGCACGGCTGCGTCCTGATAGGCTCCAAAATTCTTGGAGACCGCAGCGGCGGTGACGGTGGATGTCATCATGCACCTCCATTTTTCCGTAAAATACGTACTTTACGGAAATTTACAAGATGCCAACGCCAGCAAGAGAATCAATATGGCCAGAAAGAAAGCAACGGATGCCGTCCTGAAACGCTCAGAAGAGCTCGACGCCCTCGATGCGGTCCTGCCGTTCGATCGGCGCGACCAACTTGCGGCCCTGCTGACCGATGATGACGTCGCGACACTGAAACACCTCGCGAGCGAGGGCATGGGCGACAACACGCTGCGGGCGCTTGCTTCGGATCTCGGCTATCTCGAAGCCTGGTGCCAGCTCGCAACCGGCGCTCCCCTCCCCTGGCCTGCACCCGAAAGCCTGCTTCTCAAATTCGTCGCTCATCACCTCTGGGACCCGGCTAAGCGGGCCGAGGATCCCAGCCATGGCATGCCAGCGGAGGTGGAAAGCGGCTTGCGCTCCCAACGCCTCTTGCGCGCCGCCGGGCCACACGCGCCGGACACAGTGCGGCGACGGCTGACGAGCTGGTCGATCCTCACCCGTTGGCGCAGCCTCACCGGTTCGTTTGACGGCCCTTCGCTGAAATCCGCACTGCGCCTCGCCGTCCGTGCCAGTGCGCGGCCACGGCAACGCAAGAGCAGACAAGCGGTGACCGGCGATGTCCTGGCCAAGCTGCTGGCCGCCTGTGCCGGCGAACGCCTGGTCGATCTGCGCGATCGTGCGCTGCTTCTGGCTGCATTCGCCTCCGGCGGACGGCGTCGATCGGAGGTGGCAGGACTGCGGGTCGAGGATCTCACCGACGAAGAACCGGTGCGGACAGATCCATCTGTTCCAGACTCCCCTCGCCTCCCCTGTCTGTCGATCCACCTTGGTCGCACGAAGACGACAACGAGTGATGGCGGCGAACAGGTGCTGCTGATCGGCCGGCCAGTGATGGCGCTGAAACACTGGCTCGATGATGCGGGCATCAACGAAGGTCCGGTGTTCCGACGCATTGACCAGTGGGGGAATATCGATCGGCGGACACTGACGCCACAGTCAGTGAACCTGATCCTGAAAAGCCGGTGCAAACAGGCGGGACTCGATCCAACGCTGTTCTCGGCACATGGATTGCGGTCAGGCTATCTGACTGAAGCTGCCAATCGTGGCATCCCCCTCCCCGAAGCGATGCAGCAGTCGTTGCACAAGTCCGTGACGCAGGCGGCTCGTTACTACAATGATGGAGAGCGCAAACAGGGACGTGCGGCGAGGCTCATAACTTGACAGTCGAACGTGGGCTGTCCGGGGATCAATTGCATTGCTTCGACTCTCCACGGCGTTTCATCTGAGCCGCCACGATCCTTGAACTGGCCATCGTCATCGAGGCTCGCCTCGGCGAGGCGGGTGCCGCGGAACTCGATCTATGGCTCTACAAAGCGGGTGTGGAAGTTGTCGCTGTCGACGCGGAGCAGATCGCCGTTGCAAGGCGACTTTGCCGAGAATTCAGTTCTCCGGCTACATGTTCACGTACCGTCTCTGAGAGTATCATACCGCCTGGTTGGGCCAGTGCCTGTAGCCGCGCCGCGATGTTGACCCCTTCCCCATAGAGATCACCGACATCGACGATAACGTCCCCCAGATTAAAACCAATACAAGCCCGCATAAACGCACAAATGGCTCCTCGGCCGCCTTAGGATCCTACGCGCCTGCCGCTTCAGCGCCGTCACTTCGGCACTTCAAAACGCGAACAATACATTGATTTTTCATCGTAATTTGGCGAAATTGCCGGCCGGCAACTCTCACGGGAGCCACAATACCGCTGTATCCGCGGTTGAGCGCGGCGTCTTCGACCAAAAGCGCCGAGAGGTCACCAATTCCAGTGGTCGTCACCTCTTCAATCGTCCGCCAATCCCACTTCACTTATGGGCCTCGCTCCATCAGCAGCGACCTCGTGCCTCCACCAACCTTGCACTGACATAGCCCATCTCATTGGATCTCGGTTCCAATTTCGTGATATTGCCGGCCGGCAACTCCACACCAAACCGCCTCACAAAATCATGGCGCCTTCCTCGCGCGTTGCCAATCTGCGCTGGTATCTGCGCAGTCAGCACCGGCCCTGACGAAAACTCGCCGCGCCGCGTTCTCGCGGTCAGTTCTCGAAGGTAACCGCCGGCTGAGTTGATATGCTCTGCCCGCTCCAGGATGCAGGCCATCACCGCCGCCGCATTCTGCGGCCCCATCACCTCGCAAGCATCCTGGTAGGCCGATGGGCTGACGCCAAGCATCAATCTGACGACAATCGCGCCAGCTCCCAACGGTGCCATCTGGTCCATCGTCGGCAATAGTCGGTCAAGCCTGCATCACCTTCCCAGCGGAAATGGCTTTATAGGGTCGTATCGTGGCCTATTGCCCGAGCTCGGCTTCGCTCCCGGCTCGTTGCCAGAGCCAGCTTCAAGTTCTTGGGTTGATTCGGGATTTGTTTTCTGTATGTGCCGCTCAGTTTGATCGCGATTGCCGCTCAAATTCTGCGCATTTACTCGAACTTCCAGGAGGTTAGAGATCTCCTCGCGCAACATTTCCATCTGTTCAGCGATCGGTTCGATCGCGGCAACCGTCGCGACACGCGGAACGGAAGCAACCAGCCGTCGATATTGTTCGTGGATGCTGTCCCAGTTACCGGCAACGCCTTCTTCCAGCGCGATTTCGATCAGGTTTGCGATGTCGCGCCGGCAGATCGTCAGGCGCTCGCGCAGTCTCCTCAATTCGAAGCGCTCCCGTTCGACCTCGGCGGCAAGCTCCTCGATTTCGTTCGCCCGCGCCAAGAGAGGTGCCACACGGTGAATACCGTCCGGGGCCTTTTTTCTTTTGCGCGTTCAGTCTTCCTTTCGATCCTTCGCTGACAGGAACTCGGCGTAAAGCCGATCCAGGTTGTCTGCGAGGTATTTGCCGAACTGTCCGGCATTCTTCGATTTCATTGAAAGCGCGAAGGCCTTGCCGGAGTTCGAATACTGAGCTTGCACAGCCTTATCTTCGGCCTGCCAGCGATCCTTGACCTGAAGCACCGCCTTTCTGACGGGCTTCTTCGATGTAGCAAGCGCGTTGAAGAGCGCATTGAAACGCTCGTCGCTGCTGAGCGAGCCAAACCAAGCCTGGCCGAGGACTCCACCGATCTGTCCGGCGTTGTCAGCCTTGCCGGCAAGGAGCGAGAGTTCAAGCCAACGATCGCGTCCAGTTGACGGGGCAGGGCCTATCTTCTCGATAACCACAGGCGAAATCCGTTCGGTCACGGTCATCATCTTCGAGATCGCGGTCTTGTCGGCAGCAAGCGATGAAGAGATCACCGAGCGGTCATATCCAAGCGCTTCCAGCCGATGGGCAAAGCTCGCCCGCTCGATGAAGGAGAGATTGGCACGCGCGGAATTCTCCTGCCCCTGGGCGATGACATGCGTGCGATCATCCAGCGCCTTGACGACGGCCTTGACCTTGCGGCCGAGTTCGCGAGCGGCCCGAGCACGGCGATGTCCGAACACCACCTGATAGCGACCAGAAACCGACGGGTGAGGGCGCACGAGGATTGGCGTATCCTGGCCTCGTTCAGCAATCGCGTGCTTGAGAGCCTCGAATTCGTCTCGGTCATCCTCCAGACGGTCGGCCACGAAGGATCGCTCGATCGATTCCGGATCGAGTTCGACGACCGCCTCACCCTCGAGGAACTTGTCGGCCTGCCGGGAGAGTTCATCGAGCGAACGAACCATGCTCTTCGATGCTCCGCGCATCGGATAGGCGGGCGCGATGTCTCCCTGCGGAATATCGGCTGCGTCGACCAGGCCTGCCAGTAGGTTCTTTCTCGCCATCTCGTTACTCCATTTGTCAGTACCGCATTTGCGGTCATCCCATATCGCCGCGATCGTCAGCCGGCGACCTTGCGTCCCCAGGACGCGTGCACCAGGTCAGTGATTTCGGCATTGACCGCGTTCAAGGCGTCCATGGCGCGCTCATAGGTCGAGCGTGTCATCTGGCTCTTGTCGACTTCATAAAGTGTCTGCTTCGTGATGCCGGCATCCGACACCGCCGTTGACTTCAGCATCTGGTTCTTCAGGACGAACTGGTGGAACAGGGTCTGCATGAAGCCGACCATCTGCCCCTGCGGTCCGTCGGTCGGCTCGTATCTGGTGATCAGATAACGATACCATTCCAGATTCACCTCGGCGCCCGCATCGCGGATCGGCTTCAAGATGCCGCCGAGCATCAAGAGGAATTGCCCCATCGACATAACATCGAGCATCTGCGGATGAATTGTAATGAGAACGCTCGTGGCTGCGGTCAGCGCCGTGATCGTGAGATAACCCAGCTGGGGAGGGCAGTCGATCACGACGACGTCGTATCGGTCATCCACTTCGGCAAGCGCGCGAGAGATGCGCGTGAAGAAGGTCTTGCCCTCATTCGAGTTCCTGTTCGACATCGCAAGCGGCGTGTCGTACTCGAATTCCTGCAGTTCAAGGTTGGCTGGGATGATATCAAGACCGGGGAAATTCGTCGGCAAGATGATCTCGGAAATCGGCCGACGCTCTTCGTCGTAACGGATCGCGTCATAAAGTGATGGCGTCTGGTCGAGTTCCGGCTGGAAGCCGTGCAGCGAGGACAGGGAAGCCTGCGGGTCGAGGTCGACCGCCAGCACTCGGTGCCCGGTCAAGGCCATGTACTGAGCCAGGTGGGCAGCGGTCGTCGTCTTGCCCGAACCGCCCTTGAAGTTGACGACTGCAATGATCTGAAGCTTTTCGCCGGCTCGGCGTCGCGGCATGTAGTTGCGAGCCTCCGAGCGACCATGCTGATCGAGATATTGGCGCAGTTCCACCATCTGCTCGGCGCTATAGGAACGCCTTCCAGACGTCGACGTCTGGGGGAGGGGGCCCTTGCCTTCAAGGTGCAGCTTTTTCAGGGTGCTCTGCGACACGCCCAGATACTGCGCGACTTCATTCAGCGAAAACTGACGCAGCAGCTTTTTGGCGTTCGGTGGGAACTGCTGCATGCTTAGAAGATGGAGCTTCTTCGAGATCAGATCGCCCTGCTCCAGGATCAGATCCTCGAATTGCATTGGCTGCGCACGGGCCACAGAGGGCGAACTAGCGTTCATTGCAGGGGAGCTCTCGAATAACGGTTTTTCAGCCGGAAGGACTGCCTAAGCGTTATTATGGGTGAAATTGCCATGCTGGCAAGGAACATAGGGTTAACAGAAGCATAACGTCGCTCCCACAGGGTGTCGGATCTCCTCGCGCAAAATGGCAGATTGTCCTTTGAATCCCTTGCCTTAGAGCGCATCAGTCCCACCAGAGCCTGCTCGCAGATTTGCGGGGGAGAGCGTTCTTCTACCGGCAGCAACGAGCAGCAATCCCTGCGCGAAGGACCGACATCGGTGCGAGTCACCTTCGAACTCGGGTTGGCAAGACCGATTCGCTTTTTCCCGTGAGCCTCGGCTGCGAGCGCTTTGTCGCAAAATCTCGCCCGCATTTCTGCGACTAGTACCGTCGACGGATCCGCCGCACTCCTCAACGCGCCGTAACGAGGAGGAAGCACGGGTGATCAGAATTACGGCATTGCCGGGCAGCGCCACCGGCGGATCGGAGGCATACCTCGATCAGATGTTCAGACTGCGGGCCCGCGTGTTCTGCGAACGCCTTGCTGGGACGTGACAATACGCGAGGGCCGCGAGTGCGCTATTCCACACGATCCGCACCCCACCTACACCCTCGCCTTGAACAGCGCTGGCAGGGTCGTCGTCTACGCGCGTCTGCTGCCGGCCAGCAGGCCCCTAGCCTAGCACTTACCCTGGCTGCAGATCGGGAACCCTTCGATCGCTTGCAGCTATCCGGCTATGCCTCCGATTTCGCCGATGGCCGCCGCACCCGGATACGTGCGTGCGGACTTGATGGCGGAGCCCTCCCGACACAGGCTTGAGCGCAAGCTCGCCAAGCGGCATGCGCTGAGTTATCGCCACGAGGTGGCGCAAATGCCTCGGCGATGAGGCCGCCAGTTTTCCGTGACAAATCGCTCGCGGAATATGGACGATCCATGCGGGACATGTTGATCTCAAGTGTGCTGCATCGGGGTTTGTCTTCTAATGGATACAGCATTGCTGCAAATGCTGTATTTGAACGAGGGAGGCCCCGCCTGTGTAGCGGGGCCATGACCTAAGTCTCAGTCCCGGTTCAACCGGGACCAGATGAGCTTGAGGTCATCTTCACCTTCGACTTCCGCAAGTGTCGCGTAGATCGGAGCTGAGAAGCTCGGGTCGTCGAGCTTCACCGAAAGATAGTCGCGGCCCTGATCGGAAGTCTTCTGCCAGGCCGCGCCCAGTTCGACGTTACCGGCGTAGAGGCGGAAATGCGGGCCCTTGTCGGAGGGGTTTTCGACCCGGGCAATTCGAGCCTTGACGTTGAGTGCGAGGGTGCGGATCGAACCGTTGAAGCCGTTTTCGGTGGAGGTGAAGGTGCCGATGGTTGCCATGTCCAAGTTCCTTTTGCTGTGTCGGGCCGCACCATTGCGGCCTCGATGGCTGTCGCAAGGACCGGGGACGATCGGACCGCACCTGAAGGGCCGGAATGAAATGGAGGGCGGCCGGGAGCAAGTTTCTTGCTTCGCGAGGAATGGCGGCGACCCGGGGTCCCCGCTCGACTTGTCGAGTGGGGTTGGTTCCGACAGGGGAAGAAAGTTGCGAAGGCCGTTGCGGGTAGACGATCGAGGCGGAGCCGTTCTCCGATCAGACATGCCTCATCGAGCCCGCGGAGGACGTGGCCCATGACTGCAATGGGAGGAACATGACGATGGCGGTCCTCGCCGGCAGACTTTATCGCCCCGACACGGTCCAGCGGCGACCCATTCGCCGTTAGCCGCTTTCGTGACCGCCCGACGCCGCAGCAGGTCCGGAAAGCACTCACGCATATGCCTTCGTCGCCTGCTGTCGATGATTTGCCACCGGACAGATCCGAGCAGCCCTCGGGCGGTGCCTCGGCGTCATCATGCCGGCGATCCACCATCAACCGGCTTCGAGCGCCACAACCTCATCGGAAAGATTGGAAGGTCGGCACCGCCACTCCTTCACATGGTTCCTCCCGGCGGAGAGTGGGATCCAGCCTAACCCAGCGCTCCGGCGGGTCAATCTTTCGGGCACTACTTGGACCGGCTGATCTCGGTAAGCGACTTTCGACGCGCGATAAACTCGCGGAGAAGGGGAAGGAAGAAGGCCTTGCTGAACCGCCCGATAGGTGGTTCGGGCTCAAGGTAAAATGAGCGGCCGACGACTGTTGAATTCATCGAGGATGACCCAGAGGCGCAGATCTGCATCGAGGCCGGCCCGCCGTTTCTCGATGGCGGGGATTTCCGCGGCGAAGCGAGCTTTCTCCGGCTGCTTTGTGGTGATCGGGAAAAACACTACCAAATCTCCATTAGGACGAGAGAGTCTTACGCCAACTGCGACCGGGCGATCCTTGCGGCCCTCAGTCTCACCCTTACCGGCCTCCCTCGCCCAGAGATAGGGATAGCGGATCACCGTCGCGGTCTGGATGTCGTCGTAGCCGCTCATCGGCTGGCCTCGTCGCTATCCTCATAGGCGTCTACCGCCGCCTCGAATTCGTCGAGCAACTCACGCGACATTGTGTCGAGTGTGCCCACCGACCGCGCGTCGGATTGCCGCATCAGCCGCTCATAGTCATCGATGTTCAGAAGGACTAGGCGCGGCTTGTTGCGCTGTGTGATCGTCACCGGATGCCGCAAGGCCTCCGCGATAATATCGCCGGATTTTCGGGAAAGATCGCTCGTTGAATATGAACCACTGGAACGGGGCATGCTGATCTCCATGGTGTCTGCGCCAGGTCGACTATAGCGCCTATGCCAGCAATACAGCATTTACAGCACTGCTGTAAATGCTGTGTGCATCGGCCCTGCCTTGCGGCGGGGCCGGCGGCTCCCCCAACTCGGTTGGGGGGGGGCCAGATCAGCTGGTAGCCGTCCTCGCCTTCGACCTCGGCGAGCGTGGCGTAGATCGGAGCTGAGAAGCTCGGGTCGTCGAGCTTCACCGAAAGATAGTCGCGGCCCTGATCGGAAGTCTTCTGCCAGGCCGCGCCCAGTTCGACGTTACCGGCGTAGATGCGGAAATGCGGGCCCTTGTCGGAGGGGTTTTCGACCCGGGCAATTCGAGCCTTGACGTTGAGTGCGAGGGTGCGGATCGAACCGTTGAAGCCGTTTTCGGTGGAGGTGAAGGTGCCGATGGTTGCCATGTCCAAGTTCCTTTCGCTGTGTCGGGCCGCACCATTGCGGCCTCGATGGCTGTCGCAAGGACCGGGGACGATCGGTCCGCACCCATAGGGCCGGAATGGAATGGAGGGCGGCAAGTCGCAGTTTTGTTAGTGCGCAAGGAATGGCGGCGCAGCTGACAGGGGTAAGAAAACTGCGACTTGCCGTTGCGGGAGGACGATCGAGGCGCAGCCGATCTCCGGTCAGACATGCCTCATCGAGCCCGCGGAGGGAGCGCCGTCAACAGCAAGTGAGAGGGACATGGCAATGGCAAACACTGACGAATCTCCCCTCCCAATCGGCGTGGTAGGCTCGATCAGCTTCCGCAGGCGCGACGGTCCGCGAATACGGTGTCGACCACCTGACGAGACGGCTGCGTCCATCGCGCCAAACGAAAACGTTCGGTCACGACCGGTCGCCGGGAGGGAGGAAGTGTCAGACAAAGCCGCTGATCGATGTCCTTTGAGATCTCCACGCCCGTCATCTTGTAGCGAATCTCAGGATTTTTGCAGCATTGGAAAAACCATTCCAAATGCTATGGCAGCGATCGCGATGAACTGGGGGAGGGTCAGTAATTCATCGAGAACCACGATGCCGATCACGGCCGTCGTCACTGGAATGCACGGCATGAACAGCGAAGCCTGTCGCGGGCCGAGTTGATGAACCGTATACGTGTAGAGAACGATCGCAACCGCACCGGCAAGGAAGCCCTGGATCACGAATTGCGTTGCGATCTCGGCTATGGATGCGGCCCCCAGTCCACTCGGCGCCACAGTGTACAACAAGGGCAGCGGCAAGCAGGAGAAGAGGACAACCGCGATCGTCGCCGTTATCGCGTCGACGGACCAGAGCCTCACCAGCACGGCATAGGCCGCGAACATGATCCCTGATCCCGCAAAGAGCAGATCGCCGCGAAGTGTGTCGCCTGAATCGACGCTTGTGTGGGAAACAAACAAAAGCAGTCCGCCGATTATCGCGATAATGCCGATGACGCGCGCGGGAAACCTTGTCCTTGAACACGACGCGAGAGAGCAGGAACGAGAAGAAGACGATGGAGGCGGGAGACAGGGCCGCAGCATGGGCAGCCGGGGCATGGGTAAGCCCCTGATTGATGATCAGGGTGTAGGGTAACCCCACCAGCAGTGCCAACAGACCGGCTTTGCGCCAACCGAGTACCCTCAGCTTTGCCGTGCCGGTCTTCCATAGCACCGGCAGGAAGACGAAAAGAGCGCCGGCAAATCGCAAGCCCACGATATCGGCGGCCGCCAGATGTTCGCGCAAGCTGAAGCGAGCGGCAACGAATTGCACCGTGGTAATCGCGACGAACGCCACCCCCGCTACGATCGCAATCCGTTTGCTGCCGTCACTGTCTGCAAATATCACAATACGCACACTTGCCTCCGGGAGGGCAGGGACCCGGTCTGGCTATTGGTAGGTGACCGAAAGAACCAAACCACAACGATCACATCGTATTGCTCAAGCATGCGTGTCTGAATATATTGATTCCGGTATTCTTGAAGTGAATATCACTCAATCTTGGATCAGTCTGCGTGAAACACGAAGTTGCCGAACTCGACGCTATCGACCGGAACCTGCTAAGGCTGCTGCAGGAAGACGGGCGCCGTACCACGCTCGAACTGGCGAACCGGGTCGGCTTGTCCCCGACCGGGGCCAGCCAGCGCGTCAAACGTCTGTTCCGGGAGGGTTACGTAAAGGCCGTCAGGGCGATCCTCGACCCGCAAAAGGTTGGTCGGGGAACAGTGGTTTTCATTCAGGTCCGCCTCGATCACACCGCTCCGCATGTTTTCGAGCGGTTCTCCGAGGCAATTTCAAAAGCGTCGGAAGTTCTGGAATGCCACATGGTCATCGGCGGCTTCGATTATCTCGTAAAAGCGAGAATTGCCGACATGTCCATGTTTCAGGACTTTCTGGAGCGGGTGATACTGCCCTTGCCCGGTGTAAGGGAGACCCATACCTATGCATCCGTGGCAGATGTAAAGCCCGACGCCCTGTTGCCGATATGAGCCATCGTCGCAAAACTCCCAATTGATGCGGGCCAGCATCGGGCAGGGCGAAATCTCTCGGCTGCTCATGAAGTGCGATCCCGAACCCTTCCGGGCTATTCCCCTCAACGATCGTCGGTGCGAGTTTGCCGCACCGGAGGCAAGCCCGTGCATGTGAGGCGAAGGGACAGGCAACCGTTAGGTTGCCTTCCTCGCTTCGGTTTCGCCTTTAAAGGCCAGGAGGTAGTCGCTCGCCTCAGCTGCCTTGCTGGCGGCGGTGATGATCGCCTTGCGGTCATCTTTCAGGATCTTGATCCAGCTGGCGAGGTACTTGGCGTGGTCGGCACGCGGCTCGACCGAAACGCCCAGTCGGGCGCAGAGGAACGCTGCACCGAGTTCGGCGACCAGTTCTTCGGCAGCGTAGGCGTCATCCCCGAAGCGCTTGCCAAACTCGCGCTCGAGGCGCGGTGCAGTCCAATGCGTCAACTCATGAAGAGCGACGCCATAGTACGCCTCGGTGGCGCTGCTGGTGGACGTGCCGGTGAACAGGTATCGTGGGGGCAGCACGATTTCGTCGGTGCTGGGCCGGTAGAAGGCCCGCGCGCCCTCGTGGCGGATCTTTGCGCAGGTTGCGGCAATCAGCGCATCGGCCAACCCGATCGGGAAGACTTGGTTGTCCTTGGGCGAGCGCGCCTTCTCGGGCTGGTAGCCATCGACCTGGGCGGTGTTGAACACCCAGCTCAGGCGGGCGCAGGGAATGTGTCGGCTATCCTCGTCATCGGCGCCGGCGTCGTCGCCCTTGCGGTCGAGCATTTTGAACCAGATGACCGGGGTAGCTTTCTCGCCCTTACGGACGCGCGCGCCCTTCTCGGACCACTGTTTGAAGGTCGCCCATTGATTTTCCGCGTAGCCGGCCTCTTGGGCGGCGACCCACAGCATGACAACATTTGTGCCGCGGTATTCGTGGCCTGACACGGCGTTGACCGGCATGGTCAGCGCCTGGCCGACCCAGGGACGCTCGCAAGGCCCGCAGTTTTCGAGGGCCGCGAGAATGGTGTCGGTGATAATCTGATGGGTGTCGCGCTTGGTTTGCATGAGTGGCTCCTTTCTGGACCGCCTTAGCGGCGGGAGCTTCCAGCAGCGGAAGGCCACGAGCGGCGCGGGCACCCGCAGGGCCGAAACGGACGTGTAGGAGGGCTCGCCCTTGCCTGCGCCGCGGCCTGTAGCAGCCTGCTCCCCTACGCCGCACGGCCCTGAAAGAGCCGATTACTCATGCTGCGCGATCGCCGGATTATTGCCGGGCTCTATCGCCCTCGTTGCGGGCTTGCGAACCTGGTGAGGAAAACCCGGCGGAATTGTCGGTCGGGTCAGCCCCACGAATTCGCATTGAGGCGCCAGCTGCTGCGGATCTCCGCGGGCCTCACGGAAATGGGCGACCTGGTGGCGGTCGGGCGGCGCGTTGTCAGGGCGAAACCCCGTCATCGGTTGCGATGCTGTAGGGCGCCGGCGCGCACGCACCGCTAAAGAATGGCCGCCGCTGCGGCCGCCGTGGTGTTCATGCTCAGAATGGCAACGAAAAGGCCCGTCCGAGCAGGGTTCCCGAACGGGACCGATTGCGAGAATGCCAGCAGCGTGAGGATCAGAACAGCGTGAGCTGGGCCGCCTTGGACGGGGTCGTGGTGACCACCTGTTCCACTGCCGGCACGTCCATGACCTCCGGGGCGTTGGTGCGCCTCTCGATCAGGCGGCGTCCCGCTTACCGGGTCTGACCAAGCCGCGGGGCCCGCGCTCGGACTGGGCCAGATGCCGAAACCCACAGACGCCTCGCCAGCGACGCGCCAGAATCTTGAACTTGGTCACCACGGCGGCGCGACGCTGAAGGGGAATCGAAGGCTTGTAGGAGACAAAGGGCAGCGACCACATCAAAGAGCCAACGATTGGCGGCGTCAGCGATTTCAGCGGCAACGCGTCCCAGCCAGCAGAACGATCGAACGTGGAGCGCCGGATCTCTAGGATGCGGTTGTGGCTACTGTCAGGAGGCCAACCGCCCCGGACGTCGAAAGCCCAAGTGAACCCAGAGCCTCCTCCCTGCCTAACACTCAGCGCGCGCTTCTATCGACCATTGGTTCAGCGTGAATGCTTAAAGGTGCCCTTTTTGCAGGTTGCTTGTGCAATTGCATACGTTATTAACAATATGAATTAACAGTGAAATAAGCCCATACGGAAGCAATGATAGCATTCACTTCCATCACTCGGACGACACGCGAAGCTATCCGTTGATTGATTACTTCCACTGAAGGCCCCCAACCCCCCTCGTAAGCTCGCATTTTGTGAGCGAGAGGCAAGTTTTGCAGTGCCCTAACAGACGCAACGAGTGCCAATTTTTAACTGGCGCTCCGTAATGAGCTTAGGTCAGGACGCCTTCGCTTTCGTCTCTCCGAAGTCGCGGCCGGTTGACCTGAGAGCCGATCATCGTGTTTCGCCGAAACAAACCTACATCAGAGTTCAGCAGATTTCAAAGGGGAACCGGATCAGTCGGCTGATGACGGGACAAGGGTCTCTGGCGGTCGAATGAAGCACTGTCGACCAGATCCCAGCAGAATAGGGACCACTGCGTCGACGTAAAATGACTTTGCCCATACCAAGGCTCTTCTCACGACCCGCCTCTGCAAGACGGTCCGATGACGTCGCGCGCACACCAATGAAGCGAAGAGCTATCGCATGCACGGACAACGCCGAAGTCCCGCTTCCAGGAGGAAGATCCAATGACCTGATGCCAGCATTACTGGCCGCAAATGCAAGCAGTTTGACAAACGATCCCGCGCCTCTTTTGGAAGGACAGCGTATCAATATCGAAACTTCGCGAGGCATGGCCTCCCCGAGCACCATCTGATGCCAATCCTTTGGATGAGCCACGGTTGATATCAAGCTGGCCATTCCCCTCCCGCCATCGTGAAGATCCTTTATCGCCGTAATGGCTCGCGGGCCCTCGCAACTTGTAGCGAGACCGCCAAAATCGTCTCCTCGGCAAGAGAGATCTCGCGTCGGTGAACAGCTGCGCCGTCCGCGATGCCAATCGCGATAGCGATAGGGATATCTTCGAGAGCGGCTCCGATGACTGCGCCCACAGCTACGCCGGCTACTAACCCGTGATCCATGGCCAATTAGCCCCTTAGCCGACTTGCTGCCCTGTCAGCGGCGTCTCGATCACGACCATGCTGTTTGATAATGCGTCGTGCATCGCTTTCCTTGATGCCATGCTTCTTTGCGAAGTAGCAAACCTCATACTTCTGACTGCCTGGGGCGAGGCGTCGATCCATGACGGTTTTAGCTGTGTCATCTTGCATTGGAAGCCTCCTTTCCACTGAAAACAACGCAGACGAGAATCTCAGGTTCCACGGCGATCTAAAACAACGCTCGCGAGATGGCCATCGTCCGCCCACCTCAAAGCATACCTACAGGAATGGAAGTGGCGTTGTTGTCTGCAGACAACATTCCTTCTTGACCGGTCACCTAGAGCTCATCCGTGACCGTCGCAGACGACAATGATCGGCACGCGCAGCACGCATAGCCCCACTTGCATCCCGGCTAACAATTCCCTTCATCAGCCTGCCGTTGGGACCGTCCGATTCGTCCGATGTTGTCTGCTGACAACATCGTCCACGGTCCAAGCCCTCGAAAACCTAAAAGTCACGCGTTCGTCAATCAGTGAAAGAACGAACAACGACGGTTCGACCGATTGGAGTGGAGTGGAGTGGAGTGGAGTGGAGTGGAGTGGAGTGGAGTACAGATTTTCGCACGCCGCTCAACGCACGCAATACAGCAGCAGCGTCGAGCGCGACCGCACTCAACACGCGTTATCGCACTTGCCTTCCTGATACACTTCGCGGCGCAGATTCGCCCAATGATCTCCCACCCCGCGTCCATGCGCACCAAGAGGGCAGAGCAAGGCTGCGAACCTTACGTTCCATTTGGCCCGGCAATGGCACGGTCTTGCTTTTGTTGTCTGCAGACAACATCGAAGGTCGGACTACCTTCCGAACGATAGCGTACACGCATCCGCGTTAATGCCTCAAAAATCGTGGGTGTGGCCCCAGCCATTTGTTGTCTGCAGACAACAAGTCAACCATTGATGCCAACTTGATCCGGAAGCTTTGCTGGCTATCTGTCGCGCTGTTAGAGCAAGCGCAAAAAGGAACCGGCGCAAACTACATAAATTTGGAGCACCCTCTTCCCTTCTCCGCCCGATGGGCTAGTTTCGATGGCGCAACAAACGCCGAGCGAACCCCAGGTTCCAAGGCTGACTGACAAAGGGGAACGTTATGGCGACTGGTACCGTGAAGTGGTTTAACTCGACGAAGGGCTACGGCTTCATCCAGCCCGACGATGGCGGTACGGACGTCTTCGTCCATGCTTCCGCCGTCGAGCGCGCCGGCATGCGCGGTCTGAACGATGGACAGAAGATCAGTTACGACCTGGTCGAGGACCGCAAATCAGGCAAGATGTCGGCTGACAACCTGCGCAACTGACCCGATTCCGGGAACAACCCTTCCAATAGGCCGCGCGGCGCCCGGCCTATTGGAAGCCTGACGCGAACCCAGTTCAGGGCACGACATCCAAGGGCACGCTGACCATTCCCACACGATACATTTAAGCGCACAACATTTGCGCGGAACTGGGTCAATACGCCCCGCACGGAAAGGGCTGGCGCCACTCGACTAGCACCTCGATCGGTTACAAACCGCGGCCGCGGTGCGGGCCTAGGCGATAAAAAATGCAGCCACCGCCGACCAGAAGCTCTTCGGCCGATCCGAAAGCAAAGCCCGGACCTGCCGCGCCGCGGAGGCCGCGCTCACTGTCGTGCCGAAGCGGCAGTAGCAGACGATGTCATGCAGCTCTTCGTCACAGATCTCGAAGAACCGTTTCGCCTCGCCATAGGTATCGTTCTCCATGCCGGCCGCATGGAGAACCGGATCGCGGAAGGCGACCGTTATCGGAGAGTAGTCGCTACGCAGCGCATTTCGCTCGTCACTGAACTGGAATTCGGTTTCATGAAGCGTATCGAGGTGCCTATGCCGAATATCCTCCAACAACTCGACCCAACGTTCCAGTCGCTGGCGGCGCGTCATCTCGTGCGCACCGAAGAATGGCTCTATCTGCGCGATGTTCTGCAGCTGCTCTAAGGTGTGATGCTTCATTGTCGCCTCCAATCAAACGACGTTACGAAAGCCAGCCCGGCACTAGCCTGTTCCTAGTCGGTGGCGCTGTCCAATCACGATGCTGGTGAGACGCACGATCGCAAGCCAGCGCGTGTTGCGGCTGCAATCCGACACTTTCGGATCCGGCCTTTTGAGAGTCGCGCCGGAGCATTCCAATCTGGACTCAAGATTGGTTCTGCCGCCCGGGCATTACTCAGCGCGTCAATGTCAATGGAGGACGGCTGATGGCGCTCAACAGAGCGCGTGCGCCGCTTCCGGTAGCCAACGTCGACGCCTGCAGTTTGCACTTGTGACGCCGCCGGAACCGAAATCCCGTGCGCCCAAGCCTCCACAAATCTTCAGAGCATCCGATCGCGTCCGCAGCACCGGACTAAACACCATGCGTGAAAAAGAATTTTCGAAAAGAATTCTTGCTCGCCGGTACTCTGCCGCCATCGCTCGACAAACACTGCCGTCCTTTCGTCTGGAGAACCGCCCTTTGGCTCGTTCTATCGACTTGGCCGCACCAACGGCTGAGCAACTGGAGGAATGGCCTTTCGAGCCGGATGCGCCGAGATATCGGGTTTTCGGAAACCGGTGATTGACCCCTGCGCGCGCCGGATTGCCGCGTGGGCAATGTCCTGTCGGCTCGTTCGAATAAATGGAAACCATCATGCCTGTAGTGGCAAGGGTGAAAGGTCGCTACCTGATGGTACCGATGAACCTTCCAATTGGAAGGCGCGGGAACGTCCTAACGAAAAGTCACCTCCGGCGGCGCGTAGTGACGGGATCTTTTCGAACTACCAACAGTCGAGAAATGCTTGCGTCCATGCAACA
Organism: Ensifer adhaerens; assembly: GCF_001270265.1. Lineage (GTDB taxonomy): Bacteria > Pseudomonadota > Alphaproteobacteria > Rhizobiales > Rhizobiaceae > Ensifer > Ensifer adhaerens_B. The sequence continues at coordinate 57,805 of NZ_LGAP01000007.1, read as the reverse complement.
CGGCACCTCCGGCACTTCGCGGCCTGCCATGTTGCAGGGGTGGGACAAACGAAAATTGGTGCCGATGAACGTTGTTTCAAGGGCATTCTGCCCGGATTCGCCTGCCATAGCCAAACGCTACAGTATCCGCCGTGTTTCGCCGGCGTGCGTGTGGCGGAAGTAAATCCTATATTTACTTCCGTTACGAAACTTATTTCTCGCAGAAACACATAGTTAGCGTTGCGCAGTCAACAACACACGAGTGTCCTTGCGCGATATCTGGACGCCAAAATCGCGGAACATGACCAATACCGCTTTCGCATCGCCGGCAAAATCCTGGCAGCAGCCAGCAGATATCACTCCGCAACAATCCGGTTAGCGGCGACTTTCAAAGAATTGCAGCGCAAAGATCGACCTGTCGCCAAAATACCTGGCCCGTCGAGCGGGCGAATGGGATGAGCTTATGTCAATGGAAACGAGGCCGCCGCTGACGCATTGGCGTCCGGTAGATCGGCCGGCCATGCTGAAATCAACATTGCCATTTCCATGCCCGCATTTAATCGCGGCTGCACACGGTGGCCACTTGCCGAAACTGTAGCGCGCGATATCGGTCCAGGATGCGCTTGAGGGCAAAGCTGCCGACCAATGAATTCATGATCATTGACGGATAACCCTTGGTCGATCGGTGCCATTTTCATAGACTTCAAGCGGCGAGTCAGAGCGCACTTTTCAACCCCCTGGTATCCGGGCGAGGCCAGGTATCTCTGGCCGGCCATCGCCGAAATTCTATCGCACAAGCATCGTCACAATTCCGCGAGCAAAAGGATACGTTGCCCATCTCGGCGAATCTCTCGCGACACTTTTCCTGTTGCTTTCTGTCATCGTCTGCACCTTCTGTGTTTCCTGCAGTTCTAACCCAGGTGGCTTCGGCGGCCCACGAGTGTAACAACGCCAACGAGCGTCAGGTTGCCTCGGGCTTTGCGGCGATGTCGCGGTGGAAGGCTGCCCCACGCCACCAACGGGCTAAATAGTGCAAGTGCCAACGAGATCGGTAAGTACTTTCAGCCCGGTCGTCGTATCCACGCGGAAATCGACACATGGTGAAACCATGACGGCATCGATCGGCAAGAGATCTTCCGGCGCGACACCGCTGGTGTGACGATGATCATCGGACTGTGCAGCGACCGATTTCCTTCACACAAAGCTCGGCGGTAGTTACTTAGATCGACAGACCGCGAGCGGACCTAGTGCACCAAGTCCTGTTCAAAGCGCCGCAGATCCGGCGCGACGGGCGATCCTTGAGCGGCTATGCCGCGACAGCGATCAGACGGTTGGCACACTGACGACTCACGCCGGGACCTTCCAACTGGCGTTTCAAACATATCGGGTTCGTGAAGCGAAGCACCCATGTCTCCTTCAATTGCGTCAAGGTGCCGTTCGTCCGCGGCTCGAGCCCAAAGCCGATCCCGCCCGGCCGGTGGAAGCAGATGGATGTACGCATCTCGACGTTCGCGAAAGCGGCCGATCCGGTGATCGCCGGTTGAGTAAAGCCAACCAGCCAATTGCCTGGCGAACGAATGTGACACGGACGAGCCGTACAATCTTGTCAGTTGTTGGGAACCGTCGGCACAGGGCAACTTGTTTATAAATGCGCGCCGCGCAAGTAACAGACGCCCGCGAGTTCGCAACCCGTCAGCCATTTGGGATGACGGGTCACGGCGCCTCCAGCCGGAACACCGGCTTCCGCATAGCGCAACGCGACGCGCGGATTTTCGGATCTGCTTTTGAACGGCCAGGACGCGGAATTGCCTGTGTAAACACATTTCCGCTTCGCCTCTTTGGATGACGCCCGAAATAGCTAAGAACAGAGCGCGAACAATCCTGACATCCAGTCCTCATGCTACCTGCGGTCTCAGGTGATCCGCCGGTCCTGGTGCTAGAATGTCACCAGTCGCAAATTCCAAGAACCTGTCCCTCGGCTCCGCCCGTTTCCCGGGAACCAGCTGCACCCTTTCCCCGTTCCGGTCGTGCAAATGGAGGTCGCTATGATGGATGATAGAAACTATCTGAAGCCCGAACGTCACCCCTCCGCCGGCCTGCCCATTGGCATATTACTCATCTCGGTCTTGGCGCTTTCGGCCTATCTGCTTGCCGGAAGCGAGCTTGCTGGCAACAAGCCCTCAACTCCGACAGTCTATCTGCCGATGATGTCGCAGCCATCGCACTAACGGCATTCCCTACCGCGGCGAAAATGGAGGAGGGGAGGTCAGGTGCTGTAGTGACGACAACCGATCGCCGTACCGCGACCGGTCTGCCAACCTTGCGGAAAGACGGCCGGCCCCCTGGTGCGGCAACCCCCTGTGGAGGCGATGGCTTCGCTGTTTCCGACACTCACCAAGTGCAGCTCTCAAAGGGAAGCTTCGAGCCGAAAACAGCTGTGCCCATCCGCACGGCGGCTCACGACGCGTAAGCCAGATTGGATGTCGGCGCCCCGCGAAGCAGTGCCATCAGCATCGGCCCAATCGAGAACTCTCCGCGACGTGCCCGGTTCGTCAGATCTCTGAGATAGCCGCCGGCCGAATTGATGTGACCTGATCGCTCGTAGATGCAGGCCACCACAGATGCTGCCGTTGCCGGGCCCATTACCTCGCACGCCTCCTCATAGGCCGACGGGCTGACCGCAAGCATCGAGCGGACCGTCACGGCCGCCATCATGAGGTCGCGCCAACTCGAAACTTCGCCGTTTGGCCCGAACGGTTTGATCTCCGGGCAGGCCCGCAAGACCATCTCCAACGGGAATGGCTGCAAGCCCTTCGGCTTTGCTCCAGTCTCTGCACCCGGCTTTTCGCCCTGCTCTTTTTCAGAGCTAGGTTCAAGTTCATTAAAGGATTCGGATTCTGTATTCTGTATGTGCTGCTCAAATAGAACAGCATTGCCAGTCATATTTCCGGAAAGTTCGTTATCATCCAGCATGTTGACGACTTCTTCGTGCAAAAGCGTCAATTCGTCGGCGATGGCGGCTAAGTCCTTGAGGCTCGGCGAGCGTGGAATTCGTGCGACGAGCGCGACAAATATGTCTTCGACATGAGCCCAATCGCCGGCGGCCCTCTCTTCGATCGCCGCGGTAATCAGCTTGCGAATGTCTCGGCGGCACAAGGAGACACGCTCCTTGGCGATCAGAAACCGTCGGCGTTCGGCCGCAACTTCCTGCGCCATTCCTGCCAGTTCTTCCGAGCGGGCCAACAGCGGCGCGAGGTCGAAGCCATAGGCCTGTTCGATGCCGCCCTCGCCGTCTTTGCGTGCGTATCTCTTGCCGTTCGGGCTGTCCTTGCGCGAAACCAGGCCCGCATTGACCAATGTAGCGAGGCTGCGGCGAAGCGTGCTGCCGCCGATGCCGTTGGCACGGTGGGTCAGCTGCGCGTTCGACGGAAACACGATGAGGTCCTTACCCTCGGCCAATTCGCTTTGCGGATAGAACGACAGCAGTGCGTTCAGCACAGCCAGAGCACGGTCCTGGACACCAAGAAGCGTCCTTGCCCCGCATACGTCGCGAAGGACCTTCCACTTGTCCACGGTCTTTCCGGCTTTGATGCCGGACGATCTGATCTGTCCCTTCACCAGGGCAAGCGACATCGGCCGCCGCCCGAATGGCGTCGTTACGGATAACCTGTCCATTTCAGCCTTACCTTTTTTCAGGCAAAGAACTAACGGTCACCGAAACGGTGCCAAATCTCTTGAGAGAGTCTTGACTGTGAATCCCGGAAGTGCGAATCTCGAAATCGCCAAATGACGAGAAAGGGCCTTCGGAGACGGTGTTTCGGGGGCCTTTTTTCTTTCGCCGGTGCTGCTCCTCTAAATTTTCAGTCTTCAGTACGGCGCCTTATTCGGCGCTGCTCTGCTTTTCCGTCAGCGCAGCCTCGTAAGCTTCAAACAGCTCGGGCAATTTCGCCGTCAGATAATCTGCAAATCCGTCATTGCGATCGCGCCGGATCGACAGGCGCCATTGCTTGTCGGTCGTGGCCACCTTTCCGATTTCGGCGCCTGATCCGGTGGTAACGACCTCAGGCGCAAGCTGAGCGGCCGGCCCCTCTTCTGATTTGGTGGCCGCCGTAAACGCAACCATAAAGCGGTCGTCCGTTTCCCGTGTCGCAAAGCCGGGCTTCGTTGCAACAGCCAGGGCACGCTTCAATGCCGCCTCGTTGCCGATCGCATCGACGAGCGACTGCCAGCGGCCGCGACCAATCTTCGGCGCACGCCCGATCGCGTCAACAAGTTCACCTGGCAGCGCGCGCGCAACAGCGACAAGCTTGGAAACTTCAGCCCGGTCGACGGAAAGTGCCGACTGGATCAGCGCTCGGGCAAATCCTGCATCCTCCAAACGCCCCGCAAAAACCGCACGTTCGATGAAGCTAAGGTCTTCGCGGGCAGAGTTCTCCACCCCTTGCGCAACGACCAGATCTTCATCGGTCAGCGTGCGCACATAGGCCCTAACGGGGATATTGAGTGCACGAGCGGCGCGAATGCGGCGATGCCCGTAGGCGCTCTGGTAGCGGCCGGTAACCGAAGGGTGCTCACGGACGAGGACGGGAATTTCCTGCCCCCTTTCCCGGATCGAGGTCTTCAACGCCTCGAAACTGACTGCGTCCTGCTCGCTGAAGCGGTCAGCAAGAGGCGAGGGATCGATCAGAGAAGGGTCGATCTCCACGGCGATCTGGCCCGAAGCAAGCTTCGCGCGAAGAACTTCATACTCCTTCTCGACGTCGGAGAAGGTGTCCTTGAGTGAGCGCACTGCGCCGGAACTCACGCGTGGCAGCGACGGCCGCTTGACGTCATTGTCAACGGCGTGCTCGCTCTGCCCGGCAAACATCGAGCGAATGGACTGGGTGCGCTTGCTCAATGGAAGGACCTCCTCGATAGGGGCGAGGTGTTGTCTGCAGACAACGCATCCCGCCCAAGGGGAATGAATTCTAGCAAGGGGAAGACGCAATCACTCATCGCTGCCATACCTGCGAAATCAGGTCGATCACCTCGGTGTTGACCGAATTGACGGATTCCATGGCGCGATCATAGACGGACCGCCCGACGGCACCTTTCGACAATTCGAACAGCGACTGCTTGGTGAGGCCGGCATTTGCAATCGCCGTCGACTTCCAGGCCGTGGCCTTGAGGACATCGCTGCCGAAGAGGTCGCGCAACAGTCCGACGATCTCCTGTTCGGGCACGTCGCGCGGGTCATGTCTGGTCACGACGAACTTCATGAAGTCATAGTTCAGGTGCGCGCCGGCGTCCTCGATGACAGCGATCAGATCGGCGGTCATCAATAGGAACTGGCTCATCGAGGCGACATCAACCATCTGCGGGTGGATCGTCACCAGCATGCCGGTTGCCGCATTGAGAGCGCCCATGGTCAGGAAGCCGAGTTGTGGCGGGCAGTCGATGACAACGACATCGTAGTCCGCCTCGACTTCATTGATCGCGGCTGCGACGCGGCGGAAGAACAGATCCTCTGGTCCGGAGCGCTTGCCCATGGCGCGCGGGGTTTCGTGCTCAAACTCCATGAGCTCGAGATTGCCCGGGACCAGGTCGATGCCCTCGAAATAGGTCGAACGGATCACCGAACGCATGCCGACCCGCTCGTCGTCGTACCGGATCGCGCCGTAAAGAGTGGTATTTTCGGCAATGTCGAATTCGGGCTGATAACCGAACATGGCAGACAGGGATGCCTGGGGATCGAGGTCGATCGCCAGAACGCGGTAACCCTGCAGCGCCAGCCCCTGTGCGAGGTAAAGCGACGACGTTGTCTTGGCCGAGCCGCCCTTGAAGTTGGCAACGCTGATGATCTGGAGCTTGTCGCCTTCGCGGCGGCGCGGCCAGAACTTCAGCGCTTCCTTCGGGCGCGCTTCGGCAAGATAGGCGCGAAGCTCGTTGATCTGGCGCAGCGTATAAGAACGGCGACCAGCGGTCCCCAGTTCCGGCATCGGCCCGAGACCGTCCAAGGACAATTGCCGGAGATAACCGTCCGAGACCCCAACGATCTGCGCGACCTCCCCTGAGGTAAACGACCTGAGGGTTTTCATCGCCTTCGGCGGAAAAGCGATCTCACCGACGGCGCGCAACCGGTCCGAAAGCGCAGTCGCCTGACGTGTGATACGCTCGGACGTCGTCTCGTTTTCAAACTGGGGATTCGCGGTTTTTAACATCGTGAGCTCTTCAAAACGGTTTCTTCGCGTCTGACGCATTGTTTCCGTCTGGAAGTAGAGACACGATTCTATGTCAGCCGACAAGCCGCTTTAGGGAAAACAAGAACTTAAAGGTTGTAGTCAAAGCGGCGCCCCGCCAGTTTCTCTTCATTGCCTTTCGTATATTTATCAGCATGTTGACGCTACATTGGCGTCAACATTCCTTTCGGCGATCGCTTGCTTTGGCCAGCCCACTCACGTGCCGTTGTCAACCGTTTCTTGCGCCGGCCGACACCGACAACAAGGCGAAACGGCAGAATCGCCGTTCCTTTTACGATTCGATCAATTGATTCGAACGAGACCAACTGAGAGGCCGATCGGTGAGCCTGACCACGAGGTCGTCACCACGCCGCTCGCACGTCTTTTGCCGGATGATGGCGGGTCCATCTGATCTGGTAGTTGCGTCCACCGAACCAAACGCTATCGTTCGAACGCGATTCGTCGCCTGGAGGATCTATGCGTCAGCAGACAAAGCCGTTCATCGTTGAGATCAAGCCGTCCCGCAAGGCGAAGGCCGATACACAAAAGACATCGATCTGGGGGAAGTTGGATTTGAAACTCGAACCTGATCTGCAAGCAGAGCCCGTTCTGGCTGAGGAGCCAGTCGCCGCGACCGGTCGGTCCTAAGCGATCGAACGCGCGCGTGCCGATTGCAGACTGGCTCAGGCTCGCGAGCCGGATCGCCACGCCGGTGCAAGCGGAACAGGCGGGCCCGGCCATATCTCGGATAGCAGAGCGACAGGGCCATTGGCGCACGCGGCAGCCGCATGGGACCGGCGTGATCAACGTCCGCCAGTTCAATGCTTAGCCTGCCGGAAGTCGAATCGGACGCCGAAATCATAGATCGCGCGGCGGCATTGTTTGCCGACATGGTTTTGCGCATACGTCGCTTCAGCAGATCGCTGAAGCCGTTGGCTACTCGAAGCTGGGCTTCATCATCTCCCGAACAGACAAGCCCGTTACGATGCAGCTATTCGCACCCTGCGCGACAGACAGGGCGGCTTTCGGATGGAGCGGGCGAACAATTGGGATTTCCACGCTGCGCGGCCGCGTCGATTGAGGGGATCGACCAAAAATCCGGGCAAAAAAATGGGCCTGCGGAAAACCGCGGCCCATGAAGTGTGAAGGTCATAAAACCTCCAGAGGGGAACAGCTGCTGCGGCGGCACTGGGAGGAGAAGCCGCCATGTGCATCAGCTATGTGCGTTATGATCGTTTTTTGATCATTTGGAAAACATTTATTGTGCAATGCAGCTATGCGCAGGCTGCGTTGCTTCTCCGTTTTCAAGAGGAACGAAGGCTTGGTGCAAAGCGCTGCCTTCGCTGGCCAACACGCAAGCTGCATGCGGTTAACCGACGTATCGGATCACCGAACCGGTGCGGGGAGGTAACCCATAAGCGATTGCCGGCGCGACAATTTCGCGGGTAATTTGATAAGGCTCGTCACTGGACAATAAAACGAGGTTGTGACGTGAAACGCGCTGACCGCAACCGCAGCTATTCATTTTCCGCACGAGAGAGGTTTGCCGCTTCCTGGCTCTTGGCAGCGACACTCGAATACATGCCCGTCGTGCGGAACTCCGTGGGACTTGCGCCAAAATAGCGACGGAACACTTTGGCGAAATAGTTCGGGTCTTCGAAACCGGACATGATCGACACTTCCTTGACCGAGAGATGCGCCGCCTTTGTGAGCAGCTTCGTTGCTCGCTGTAATCTCTTGCGCAGCACGAACTCCGCGGGCGGCATGCCCTCACTGGCGGCAAAGACGCGCGAGAAATGTGCTCGGCTGAGCCCCGAGACTTCGGCCAACGTTTCGACGGGAAGGGGATGCTCAAGGTTTGTCATGATGTGCTGGATGACATGCTGCATCGTCCGGTATTCCTGGCTGAATACGGGATGGGCGCCAAAGACGTCATCATAGAGCGCCATTGCCGCCTCGTAGGCGATAGCCGATGCGCTGCCCGGCGCTTCGCCGCCGCCTGAAATCAGCCGCAGGCTGCAGTCGGCCAGGTGCTCGATCGTCTCGGGCTTCAGGTTCAGGATGGGACCGGTTGTCGAAAGAATGGCCTTGTGGATCCGCAGCGCCTCTTCGCCGTTCATGGAGATCCAGAAAAACTCCCAACGACCATTCTGCTCGAGCCAGTAGCGATGGTTATGCGGCACCAGGAGGAGCAGCGTCTCGCCCTCGCGCACACGGTGGTTGCGCGCTTCGTAGCGCAGGTTCCCGGCGCCCGAGATCGTATATTGCAGTACCGTGAACGGCGTCTGGCCACGCTTGCGACCATCCCAATCGTAACTCGCATCCGTGCGGATCTCATAGCCCGTACTCGTCGGCATGGTGTGCAGGCTATGACGCCCACGCGGTAGCGAAACCGTCTTCATGGCGGGGCCATTCTCGATCAAGCGTTTCAGCATAGAATTACCCATGAAAGCACAATACCTCTCTGGCGACACCAAGCATTATACGCATAATGCCTCTCAACAACGCAAGATGGCCGGTTCTGAACGATCGGGGAGAAGAAATCTGGGAGGGAAAATGCGCTTCGGCGCAACCTTCTCGGCGCAGCAATTTTACCCAATCGCCTTCACGCGGCCGAACGAACAGCGACGAGGACAGCATGAGCAACTTCAAGATTGCCATCATTGGCGCCGGCAGCGTCGGTTTCACCAAGAAGCTCTTTACCGATATTCTTTGCGTTCCGGAGTTCCACGACGTCGAATTCGCGCTGACTGACTTGAGCGCGCACAATCTCGACATGATCAAATCGATCCTCGACAAAGTTATCGAGGCGAACAACTTGCCGACCAAGGTCACGGCAACGACCGACCGTCGCGAGGCAATCGCAGGGGCACGCTACATCATCAGCTGCGTACGGGTCGGCGGGCTCAGCGCCTATGCCGACGATATCCAGATCCCGCTGAAATACGGCGTTGACCAGTGCGTCGGCGATACGATCTGCGCCGGCGGCATTCTCTACGGCCAGCGCAATATTCCGGTCATCCTGGATTTCTGCAAAGATATCCGCGAACTGGCCGAACCGGGCGCGAAATTCCTCAACTACGCCAACCCGATGGCGATGAACACCTGGGCGGCGATCGAGTACGGCAAGGTCGATGCAATCGGGCTTTGCCATGGTGTTCAGCACGGCGGCGAGCAGATCGCCGAGATCCTTGGCGCCAAGGACGGCGAACTCGACTTCATCTGCTCCGGCATCAACCACCAGACCTGGTTTGTCGACGTCAGGCTGCGCGGCCGCAAGATCGGCAAGGACGAACTTATTGCCGCTTTCGAAGCGCACCCGGTTTTTTCCAGCCAAGAAAAGCTGCGCATCGATGTGCTCAAGCGGTTCGGCGTCTATTCGACCGAAAGCAATGGGCACCTGTCGGAGTACCTGCCGTGGTATCGCAAACGGCCCGAAGAGGTGACCCGCTGGATCGACATGTCAGACTGGATCCATGGTGAGACCGGCGGTTATCTGCGTCACTCGACCGAGACACGCAACTGGTTTGAGACCGAGTTCCCGCAATTCCTCGAAGCCGCCGCCAACCCGATCGATCCGGCCCGCCGCTCCAACGAGCACGCCAGCCATATCCTCGAGGCGCTGGAGACCGGGCGCGTCTACCGCGGCCACTTCAATGTGAAGAACAACGGCGTGATCACCAACCTGCCGTCGGATGCGATCATTGAATCGCCCGGTTTCGTCGATCGCTTCGGCATCAACATGGTCGCGGGCATCACGCTTCCCGAAGCGTGTGCGGCCACCTGCATCTCATCGATCAACGTCCAGCGCATGTCGGTCCATGCGGCTATCTCCGGCGACATCGACCTTCTGAAGCTTGCAGTCCTGCACGATCCCCTGGTCGGTGCCGTCTGCACGCCCGAAGAGGTTTGGCAAATGGTCGACGAGATGGTCGTCGCCCAGGCGCAGTGGCTTCCCCAATACGCTGACGCCTTGCCTGCCGCCCGCGAGCGTCTGAGCAAGGCAACGGTCAGGACCCGCGAGTGGAGGGGCGTTGCCCGCCGTGAAGTGCGCTCGATCGAGGAACTGCGCGCCGAGAAGGAAGCAACGAAGTTACGCGCGGCCGGCTGACTGGCCGAGGCGAGGGTGGGGGATGCGGCAGCATGGGAGAGCCGCTCCCACGGGTCCCATGCGCGTCTTCGGATAAAGAAAATGCTTGAGGAGCAAGCCGTGCCGTTTCGGCCCGGTATGAAGCATGAGGGAGAGAGAAACAATGAACGCAATGCGCCATTTTAGACTGCGAACCGCCTTGATGCTCGGCGTATCGAGCTTTGCCTTGCAGGCCTGGGCCTCCGAGCCGACTGTTGTGCCCGAACAGCCGCCATTCCCCGCACAGGGCAAGATCACCTACGTGCCGCGCGATTCCATCCTCGAATACAAGGCGCTGCCGGAATATCGCGAGCCTGAGTGGGTCACGGAGAAATTCGTGAAAACCGGCAAGCTGCCGCCGGTGGCCGAGCGCCTGCCAAAGGAACCCCTGGTCTTCAAGACGGGCAACATGCCTGATGGTATCGGCGTCTATGGCGACACAATGCGCCATGTGGTCGGCGGACGCCCGGAAGGCTGGAATTACTCGGCCGGGCAGACGCAAGGCTGGGGTGGCATCGATATCGAAATGTTCGAATGCCTGACCCGTACCGCGCCGCTCTATCAGGTCGAGGCGAAGGATATGGAACCCTTGCCGAACCTTGCCAAAAGCTGGGAGTGGTCGCCCGACGGTCACAAGCTGACCATGCATCTGATCGAGGGCGCAAAATGGTCGGACGGCGTTCCGTTTTCGTCGGAAGACGTCATGTTCTACTGGGAGGACAACGTCGTCGATCCGAACGTATCGCCGCTCAATGGAGCGACGCCGGAAACCTTCGGGGAGGGCACGACGCTGAAGGCCATCGACGCCAACACCGTCGAATGGACCTTCAAGGAAGCGTTCCCGCGCCAGCATCTCTATTCCATGGCCTATGGCACCTTTTGCCCAGGCCCCGCGCATATCCTCAAGACCAAGCACCCCAAATACAACAAGGATATGACCTACGATCAGTACAAGAACGGCTTTCCGCCGGAATACATGAACACGCCGGTTATGGGCGCCTGGGTGCCGGTCGAGTACCGCTCCGACGACATTATCGTGCTACGTCGTAATCCCTACTACTGGAAAGTCGACGAGGCGGGCAACCAGCTGCCTTATCTCAACGAGATGCACTACAAGCTGTCGACCTGGGCCGACCGGGATGTGCAGGCGATCGCCGGATCAGGCGACTTCTCCAACCTCGAACAGCCGGAAAACTTCGTCGAATCCCTGAAGCGCGCCGCATCGGAGACGGCACCCGCGCGCCTTGCCTTCGGCGCTCGCCTGATCGGCTACAATCTCCACATGAACTTTTCCGGCAACGGCTGGGGTGATCCGGATGAGCGCGGGAAGGCCGTGCGCGAGCTCAATCGCAACGCGGATTTCCGCAGGGCCGTGACAATGGCGATTGACCGCAAGAAGCTCGGGGAGTCACTCGTCAAGGGGCCTTTCACCGCGATCTATCCCGGCGGGCTGTCCTCCGGGACCAGCTTTTATGATCGCCAGTCGACGGTCTACTATCCCTTTGATCTCGAAGGCGCCAAGGCGCTGCTCGAAAAGGCCGGCTTGAAGGACACGGACGGCAACGGCTTCGTCAACTACCCCGCCGACAAGCTGGGCGGCAAGGATGTCGAGATCGTGCTTCTCGTCACCTCCGAGTACAATACCGACAAGAACCTCGCCGAAGGCGTGGTCGGCCAGATGGAAAAGCTCGGGCTTCGCATCGTCCTGAACTCGCTGGACGGCAAGCAGCGGGACGCAACCAACTATGCCGGCCGCTTCGACTGGATGGTTCATCGCAACGGAGCCGAATTGTCCTCCGTCGTGCAGAACACACCCCAACTTGCAGCCACCGGCCCCCGCACCAGTTGGCATCACCGCGTGCCTGAGAGCGGTGAGCTTGATCTGATGCCGTTCGAAAAGGAGCTCGTCGATATCGTCAATAAGTTCATCGCTAGCAATGACAATGACGAGCGGGCCGATCTGATGAAGCAATACCAGAAGGTGTCGACCACCAATGTCGATACCGTCGGCCTGACGGAGTATCCGGGCGCGCTGGTCATCAACAAGCGCTTCTCCAACATTCCAAGCGGCGCCCCGATCTTCATGTTCAACTGGGCGGAAGACACGATCATCCGGGAGAGGGTTTTTGTCACTGCCGACAAGCAGGGAGATTACGAATTGTTCCCCGAACAGCTGCCGGGCAAGCCTGGTGAAGGCGGCCCGATCAACTGACCCTCACAGAGTTCGTTCCGGCAGCAGCCGATCGCGGCCGGAACGATCCCTTAAACACACAAGAGAACCTAACAGCCATGTTCCGATTTCTGCTTGTGCGCATCGCATCCGCCATACCGGTGCTCTTCGTGCTGAGCGTCGTCACGTTCGCGATCATCCAGGCGCCGCCGGGCGACTACAGCGACTACATTCGCTCGCAGCTGATCAACCAGGGCGGCGCCTCCTTCGAGGAAGCCGACGCCCAAGCCCAGGCCTACAAGATCGCCAATGGCCTCGATAAGCCGATGCCGGTGCAGTACGTCAATTGGATCACGGGCATCCTGACCCGCGGCGACTTCGGCCATAGCCTGTTCTACAACAAGCCGGTGGCAGAGGTGGTCGGTGAGCGGCTGCCGCGCACGCTGGCTCTGGCGCTGGTATGCCACATCCTCGCATCGATCATCGGTATCACCTTCGGCATCCTGGCTGCCACGCGGCAATATTCATGGATCGACAGCCTGCTGTCGGGCATTTCCTTTCTGGGCATGACGGTGCCGCGTTTCCTGATGGCGCTGATCATCGTCTATGTCCTGGTCTTCCATTTCAACGTCACCGAGATCAACAGTTTCCATTCCGCCCGCTACGGTGGCGCGCCATGGTCCTTCGACAAGTTCGTCGATCTCCTGAAGCATGTCTGGCCGGTGATCGCCATCGCCACCTTCGGCGGGCTCGCCTACAACATGCGCGTGATGCGGGGTAACCTGCTCGACACGCTCAATGCCCAATATGTCGAGACCGCCCGTGCCAAGGGCCTCTCGGAGGGTGCCGTCATCCTGCGCCATGCCGTGCCGAATGCGCTGCATCCGCTGGTCATGTATCAGGGCGTCGTTCTGCCCTACATGCTGACTGGCGAAATCGAGACGGCGATCATCTTCGCGCTGCCGACCGTCGGACCGGCGATCGTCGGCTCCATGTGGGTCGGTGACGTCTATGTCACCGCCACCTTCATGCTGGTGTTGTCGGCGACGCTCATCGTCGGCAACATCATCGCCGACATGCTTCTGGCGATGCTCGACCCCCGGGTGCGTCTTGGTGGAGGTGCCCACGCATGAAAGCCGACGTTCAAGACATCATCGCCGTTGCCGTGCCGGCAGCTCATCACGGCAACGAAACCTATCTGGCGCTCGTCTGGCGCCGTCTCAAGCGCTCCTGGACCGGCATGGCCGGCCTCGTTCTCGTCTGCCTCTTGATGGTCATGACGGTCTTTGCTGAGTTTTTCTCACCCGTCGATCCAAAGCTCACCGGCGTTGCCTTCGCGCCACCGCAGATGGTCAGCATCACCGATGAGGACGGCAAGCTCGTCTGGCCTCGCACTTATCAAGTCGGCGAGGGCACCGAGCTCGATCCGATCACCTTCCAGCCGATCGTCGGGCCGGATTATGCCAATCCGAAGGACCTCGGCTTCTTCGTCAAGGGCTTCAGCTACCGGCTCTTTGGGCTCGTGCCGACCGACCGGCATTTCTTCGGCGCCGTCGATGGGACACCGGTGAATTTCCTCGGCACAGACAAGTTCGGCCGCGATGTGCTGTCGCGCATTTTCCACGGCTCGCGCGTATCCCTGATGATCGCGCTGACGGTGGTCTTCATCGTGACCGTCGTCGGCACCACGATCGGCATGGTGTCGGGTTACTTTGGCGGGCGTTTCGATGCCTGGATGCAGCGTTTCGTCGAACTGGTGCTGGCCTTCCCGCAACTGCCGCTCTACTTGGCGCTGACGTCGCTGATCCCCGTGACGGCACCGACCAACGTCTTCCTTGCCTTCGTCATCTTCGTCATGTCGGCACTTGGTTGGGCGCAGATGTCGCGCGAGGTGCGGGGCAAGACGCTGGCGCTCGCCAGAATAGATTATGTGCGTGCGGCCATGGCGATCGGCGCTACCGATCGCCGGATCATCTTCCAGCACATTTTTCCCAACGTCATGAGCCATGTCATCGTTGCGGTGACGCTGGCGATCCCGAACGTGGTCCTTTTGGAATCGTTCCTCGGATTCCTCGGCTTCGCGGTCAAGCCGCCGTTGATGTCCTGGGGGCTGATGCTGCAGGACACGGCCACCTATTCCGTCATCGGGTCCTATCCCTGGATCCTGTCGCCCGTCGCCTTCGTGCTGATCACCGTCTTTGCGTTCAATGCGCTGGGCGATGGCCTGCGCGACGCCGTCGACCCCTATTGAGGAGGCGCTCATGGCACTCATGGATTTGAACTTACTTGCCCCCGAACAGCGACATGATCACGCCGCCGCCATCGGCTCTCCGATTATCGACGCACGCCATGTGGCGGTAAAGTTCAAGGTCGAAGGCGGCCTGGTCGATGCCGTGAAAGATGTCTCCTTCCAGCTCTATCGCGGCGAGACGATCGCAGTGGTCGGCGAATCCGGTTCGGGAAAATCGGTGACAGCCCGCACCGTTATGGGCTTGCTCACCAAGCGCGCAAGCGTGTCGGAGCGTTCCAGTATCGATTATGACGGCAAGAATGTCCTGAAGCTTTCCGATCGCCAGCGCCGGGCACTGCGCGGAAACCGCATCTCGATGATTTTCCAGGAGCCGATGAGTTCGCTCAACCCAGTCTACACCATCGGCGCACAGATCATCGAAGCAATCCGGGTGCATCAGAAGCTGAGCCGCAAGCAGGCGACTGAGCGGACGCTGGAGCTTTTGCGCCAGGTTCAGATCCCCGATCCGGAAGCGCGTCTCAACCAGTATCCGCACCAGCTGTCGGGCGGCCAGCGGCAGCGCATCATGATCGCCATGGCGCTCGCCAACAATCCCGATGTGTTGATTGCCGACGAGCCGACGACTGCACTCGACGTCACGGTGCAGGCGCAGATCCTCAACCTCATCCGCGATCTGCAGAAGACGCTCGGCATGGCGGTGATCCTGATCACGCATGATCTGACCGTCGTCAGGCAGTTCTCCGACTATGTCTATGTCATGCAGAACGGCGAGGTTAAAGAGCACAACACCACGGCGGCGCTGTTTGGAGACCCGCAGCACCCCTATACGCGCCATCTGCTCAACTCCGAGCCGAAGGGCATCGCCAACCCGATGCCGCCGGATTCGGCTGCCATTCTGGAAGGTCGCTCGGTACGTGTTTCCTTCATGCTGCGGGCGGGCGGTTTCTTCAAGCCGCAGCTCAAGGAGCTGGTTGCGGTTGACAGCCTGAGCCTGAAGCTCCACCGGCACGAGACATTGGGCCTTGTTGGCGAATCCGGCTCGGGCAAGACGACGTTCGGTCAGGCTCTGGTTAAGCTGCTGCGCGCCGAAGGCGGGGAAATCCTGTTCGACGGCGAACCGATCCAGAACAAGACCCGCGACGAAATGCGGCCGTTGCGCTCGCGCATGCAGATCGTCTTTCAGGATCCTTTCTCCTCGCTCAATCCGCGCATGTCGGTCGGCCAGATCATCGAAGAAGGGCTGATCGTCAACAGGCTCGGCGCCACCCGCAACGAGCGGCTGGAGCGGGTCCGCGACGCGCTGAACAGCGCCGGCCTCCCGATCAACATCCTGTCGCGTTTCCCGCACGAGTTTTCAGGCGGCCAGCGCCAGCGCATCGCGATCGCCCGGGCGATCGCGTTGGAGCCCGAGTTCATCTTGCTCGACGAACCGACCTCGGCGCTCGATCTCTCGGTTCAGGCACAGATCATCGAACTGCTGCGCAAGCTGCAGGACGAGAAGGGACTGAGCTACCTCTTCATCTCCCACGATCTCAAGGTCGTGCGCGCACTTTGCCACCGGGTGGTGGTGATGCAGCACGGCAAGATCGTTGAAGAGGGGCCGGTCGAAGACGTTCTTTCAAATCCCAAGACCGCCTACACGGAACGGCTCGTCAGAGCCGCGTTCGAAGTGGCTGCCTAGCAAAAAAGAGGCATTTCATGACGAGACAACCCAAGATCACCTTCATCGGCGCCGGCTCGACCGTGTTCATGAAGAACATCATCGGCGACGTGCTGCAGCGTCCGGCCCTGTCGGGCGCAAGGATCGCGCTGATGGACATCAATCCGCAGCGGCTCGAGGAAAGCGAGGTCGTCGTCCGCAAGCTGATCTCGACGCTCGGCGTCAAAGCGACCATCGAGCTGCACGCCAACCAGCGCAAGGCTCTCGACGGCGCCGATTTCGTCGTCGTCGCTTTTCAGATCGGCGGCTACGAGCCCTGCACGGTCACGGATTTCGAGGTGCCGAAGAAGTATGGCCTGCGTCAGACGATCGCCGACACGCTTGGCGTTGGCGGCATCATGCGCGGCCTGCGCACGGTGCCGCATCTTTGGAGCATCTGCGCCGACATGACCGAGGTCTGCCCCGAGGCAATCCTGCTTCAATACGTCAACCCGATGGCGATCAACACCTGGGCGATCGCCGAGAAGTACCCTCATATCAAGCAGGTCGGTCTCTGCCACTCGGTTCAGGGCACGGCGATGGAGCTCGCCGAGGATCTGAACATCCCTTACGAGGAGATCCGCTACCGCTCGGCCGGCATCAACCACATGGCGTTCTTCCTCAAGTTCGAGCACCGCCAGCCGGATGGATCCTACCGCAACCTTTATCCCGATCTACTGCGCGCCTACCGCGAGGGTCGCGCGCCCAAGCCCGGCTGGAACCCGCGCTGCCCGAACAAGGTGCGCTATGAAATGATGACGCGGCTCGGGTATTTCGTCACCGAAAGCTCGGAGCACTTCGCCGAATATACGCCCTACTTCATCAAGGAAGGGCGCGACGATCTGATCGAAAAGTTCGGCATCCCCCTCGACGAATATCCCAAGCGCTGCATCGAGCAGGTCGAGCGGTGGAAGGGGCAGGCGGCCGCCTATCGATCTGCCGACAAGATCGAGGTCAAGCCGTCGAAGGAATATGCCTCCTCGATCATGAATTCCGTCTGGACGGGCGAGCCCTCGGTCATCTACGGCAACCTGCGCAACAATGGCTGCATCACCTCCCTGCCCGACAATTGCGCGGCCGAAGTGCCGTGCCTCGTCGACGAGAACGGCATACAGCCGACCTTTATCGGCGATCTCCCGCCGCAGCTCACCGCGCTGATCCGCACCAATATCAACGTGCAGGAACTGACGGTCGCCGCCATGATGACCGAGAACCGTGAACACCTCTATCATGCAGCGATGATGGATCCGCACACGGCCGCCGAGCTCGATCTCGACCAGATCTGGTCGCTTACCGATGACCTGCTCGCCGCTCACGGCAACTGGATCCCGGAATGGGCGCGAAGCGCAAGAAAGGTTCACGCCGCGTAGCTTTTTCTCCCGGTCGCGCGGCGAGGAAGCCCCGGAACCTCCCAGTTTCGGGGTTTTCCTTTGTTCGTTTGCCTGACGTGCCGAAAAGAAATGTGCGCATATGTCTCGGTGGGGCAGGGGTGATGATTGCCTTTTCGCAAGCGCTCTTGCAGGTCATTCAACACCCAAGATTGACTCAAGGACACCGATCGAGTAGAGATGGGTAACCGTTAACCCAAGGACTGCCCGTGACAACGTCATTGAGCGACATTGCGGAGCGCGCCGGCGTTTCCATCAAGACCGTTTCGGGTGCGTTGCACGGCGGCTCGGCGCGGATGTCGGAACAAACGCGACTACGCATCAAGGAGATCGCCGAGGAGTTGGGTTATGTCACCAACTTGGCCGCGCGCGGCATGCGACAGGGTTGGATGCCGCTGATCGGGGTCGTTGCCGATGACCTGATCACCTCACCGTTTGCCACCGAGATCATCCGTGGACTGGACGGTGCTGCGCGCGCCTCCGACATGGCGGTCTTTGCCATGACGCTCGGCGGCGGCCGCGATGTGGCCTCGGTACTGGAGGAGGTGCGCCGCTTCCGCCCACGCGCAATTGCCTACGCGGCGATGTATCACAAGACGGTATCGCTTCCGGCGGAGTTCGCAGAGACGGTCGGCGTGATGATCAATTGCCGTGAGGCCAATGACAAGGTGACGTCGCTGGTGCCGGACGAGATCGGTGCGGCTCACGAGATCACCAGCTATCTGATTGAGGCTGGCCGGCGGAATATTGCCTTCATCAACCTGCCGGGGCTTCTGGCGGGAGAGTTGCGTGAAGCCGGCTTCCGGCGCGCACTCGGCGAAGCCGGGCTCGACGGAGATCGTGCCCGCGTTCTGCCGGCGGTCCGCCGGGCGATCTATAGCGATAGGGCCCACAGCCTTGTTCTTTCACATGTAACCGCGCTGATGGATGGCCCGGAGCGTCCGGATGCGATCCTTTGCGGTAACGACCGTGTCGCGATGGAAGTCTACGCCGCGCTGCGTCGGGTCGGTGCGCAGATTCCGGATGACGTTGCCGTCGCAAGCTTCGACAATCAGGTGGACATTGCTTCCAGGCTCGATCCACCGTTGACGACCATGGCTCTGCCGCACCGTGCCATGGGCCGCATGGCGGCAGACATTCTGCTTTCAGAAAATGCCGCCCCCGGCGAGGTGCGCAAACTCGCGTTCCAGTTGGTGGAGCGCTCATCCGTCTGATCAAACTGAAAAACCAAACCCTGTCGAGGAGGAGTTACAATGATGGGTAAACGTTTACTTTCAATGTTGATGGCGTCGGTGGCCCTTGCGGCCGCAGGCGTGACTGCCGAGGCGAAAACCGTCCTTCATGTCATGCATCAAGGCGATCCGGGTTGGGTTTCGACCTATGGCGAGGTCGCCAAACGTTTCGAGGCGGCCAATCCGGACGTGGATGTCGAGCTGATCTACGCGCCGCACGACGCTTACAATGAAAAATTCAGCGCCGCGGTCATGTCCAAGCAACTGCCCGACGTCATGGAGCTCGATGCGCCGTTTCTCGCCAACTATGTCTGGTCCGGCTATCTGCAGCCGATCAAGCCTCTCATCGATCAGGATGTGCTCGATGACATGACCGCATCGAACATCGCCCAGGGCACTTATCCGATCGACAAGGATCTCTATGCGATCGGCCTGACCGATTCCTCGGTCGTACTCTACGGCAACAGGAAGTATCTCGAAGCGATCGGCGCCCGCATTCCGAAGTCGGTGGACGATGCCTGGACACAGGAGGAATTTGAAGGCTACCTCGAAAAGCTCGCCAAGGTCGATGGCGTCAAGTGGCCGATCGACACGTTTCGCGGCTACGGCATCAAGACCGAATGGATCACCTACGCCTACGGCCCGATCCTGCAGTCGGCAGGCTGCGACCTGATCGATCGCACGACCTGGAAATCGACCGGCACCCTTGATAGCGACGCGTGCGTCAAAGCCCTGACGATGATGCAGACCTGGGTCAAGAATGGCTGGGTCGTGCCGCAATCCTCCGGCACCAACCAGTTCTTCGCCGAAGGCCATCCGGCGGCCCTCGCGCTCGGCGGCCACTGGTTCTATGCGGAAGCAGCCGCCTCGATGAAGGACGACATCGTCGTCATGCCGCTGCCGAAGTTCGGACCGAAGGGCGCAAGCCCCAACGGTACCTGGATCTGGGGCATCACCACGGCCTCCGAGCATCCGGACATCGCCGGCAAGTTCGTCAGCTTCATGCTGAAGGACAAGCTTTATCGTGATTATGCGACGGCCGATTCCGGCTATCCGGGTCTGAAGAGCTTCGCGGCGGCATCGCCCTTGTACGACACCGGCGGTCCGCTCGCCGTTGCATTCGAACAGGCGTCCAAGACCGCGGTCGCGCGTCCCCCGCACCCCGCCTATCCCGTGATCACGTCTACCTTCATGCAGGCGGTGGATGAGATCTTCAATGGCGGTGACGCCAAGACAGCATTGTCCGCGGCGGCAGCCAAGATCGATGAGGACATCGAGGAAAACGACGGCTACCCGCCCTTCGACGAGCAGCAATAAACAACCGGAGACGGGCCACGATGACGGGGCCACAAAGGATCTGCCGCCATCGGGCCCGTCACCGGCCCCGCATATTGATGTGAGGAGGAGGAGGAGAGTATGACATTGCAACAATCAGCCGAGCCGGCGGTTGCAGCGCGTCCCGCCTGGCGCCGGGACAAGAGCCGGCTGTTTCAGGAGATGGGCATGCTTGCGCCGGCGGTGGCGCTGCTGACGATTTTCCTGATCGTCCCGTTCCTGTTGTCTTTCTGGACGGCGATGACCAACCAGCCGCTGGTGCCGCGGCCAACGCCGGTCCGCTTCGTCGGCTTCGGTAACTTCCTGCGCATCCTTAAAGATGATCTGTTCTGGACATCGCTCTGGAACGTCTCGCGCTTCACCTTCTGGATCCTGCCGGTGCAGTGCGGCCTGGCGTTTGCCACCGCGCTGCTGCTGCACCAGAAGATGCCGTTTCAAAATCTCTTTCGCGGGCTGTTCTTCCTGCCTGCGATCACGTCGATGGTCGTCGTCTGCGTCATCTGGGGAACGCTGTTTCAGTACCCAACCGGACCATTCAACCAGGTGATCGGTTTCCTGTCGGGCGGGACCATTGAACCAATCGACTGGCTCGGGGATCCGAACTGGGCAATGTTCTCGATCGTGCTGCTATCGGCCTGGCAGGCCTACGGCTTCCAGATGATCGTCTATCTCGCCGGTCTTCAGTCTATACCGGATGAGCTCTACGACGCAGCCCGGATCGACGGCGCAAACGCGCTGCAGCGCTTCTGGCATGTGACAATGCCGGGCTTGCGGCCGACCCATGTCTTCGTGCTGGTGATTACGACAATCCAGGCATTCAAGCTCTATACGCAGGTTGCCATCCTGACCCAAGGCGGCCCGAAAAGCAGCACGGAGACAGTGGTCCATTACATGGTCCGTTCGGGCTTCGAGGAGCAGAAGCTCGGTTATGCCTCGGCCGTATCGGTCATTCTCTTTCTCATCGTTCTCGTTATCGCGCTGCTTCAGCGTCAACTTCTGAGGCGTTTCGATGTCTGATATCGCAATCTCCACACCGCAGGCGCAGATGACCCGCACCCGCTCGGCTGTCGGTTCTCTGCGCATCGTCCAGACGGCCTGCATCCTTGTGATCGCGCTCGTCATCGTGTCGCCCTTGTTCATGCTGCTGATCGCCAGCCTGAAGGACGATCGTTTTCAGATCCTGGCCGACATGGGGAGCTTCAGGGCGTTCTGGGTGTCCGATCCGACACTCGCCAATTTCGCGGAGGTCGGCAATTTCTCCGGCGAGCTCGCCTTCGGGCGCTATCTGCTGAACTCGCTGATCATCCTCGCGTTGACGGTCGGTTCGGGCCTGATCGTCAATTCCATGGCAGGATTCGTTCTTGCCTGGGGTTCCGTGCGCGGCCGCGCGCTGATCCTGTCGCTGGTTATTGCTCTCTACGTGATCCCCCAGGAAAGTATCATCATGCCGCTCGTCATCATGGTATCGCGCGCCGGCATGACAGATACATTCGCGGTGCAGATCGTGCCCTGGATCGCCAGTCCGCTCTATATCTTCCTCTTCTACCAGTTCTTCGCGCAGCTTCCGAAGGAGCTCTTCGAAGCGGCGCAGATCGACGGCGCGTCGATCTTCCGCATCTATCGGTCGATTTTCCTGCCGCTCAGCCTGCCAGCACTTGCCACCGTTTCGATCCTGATGGGGATCGAGAGTTGGAACCAGTATCTTTGGCCGATCCTCGTCACCCAAACCGATTACGCACGGCCGATCGCCGTCGCGATCGCCACGTTCTTCGGTCAGGACAGCATCTATTGGGATCGCGCCATGGCTGCGTCGGTATTGATGATGCTGCCGATCCTCGCCCTCTATCTTGCCTTCCAGCGCTGGTTCGTCAGTTCCTTCGTTGGCTCGGCCGTGAAAGGTTGATCAATGACAACGCATGCAAATACCGCTCCCGCTCACGCCGGAGAAATCGAGACGATCAGCGCAGTCCTTGCGGATGCGACCACGATCCACATCTGGCTGAAGGCAACACAGACAGGAGCACCGGCCGAGATCTCAGCGTGCGTGGCCGATCGTGAAATCAGCCGTCTGGTGGTTTCCAACGCTGACGAGTTCGAGCAGCATAGCCTGGAACTGGAAGAGGGCGGTCAAGCGGTCCTCGCCTATGACCCAACCACAACGGTAGTCTCCGTTGCCTATGCCTTTCAGCAGCAGGATGTCCTCAGCAAGGGCATTCAGATCCTGCACAGCAGCCGGGAAAATGCGGCACCGACGGTCGCCGGGAGCTACCATTTCCGCCCACCCTTCGGATGGATGAACGATCCCAACGGGTTTGGCCGCTTCGGCGACCATGTCCATCTCTTCTACCAGCACTATCCGCACAGCCTGCGCTGGAACACCATGCATTGGGGCCATGCGGTATCGCAAGACTACGTTCATTGGCGACATCTGCCGATCTTCCTGTTTCCCTCGGCGGACCTCTCGGTGCGCGCCGATGGTCGCGGCGGGGCGTTTTCGGGCTCGGCCATTCCGCTGTCGTCGAGTGAACCCGGTATCCGGGTCTTCTTCACCGAGCAGGTCAAGGATCGGGAACCCGAAGAGCAGATCCAATTGACGGCCGTGTCGCGGGATCAGATCACGGCTGGCGCCGAAAAGATCATTCTTCCTGAGCGGCCGGCCGGTCTCGACCTGACGCTCGACTTCCGCGACCCCTATGTCTTCAAGGGCCCGGACGGTCGCTGGAAGATGCTTGTGGGCAGCCGCGACCGCGCCGGCGGCGTCGTTTTGCTCTATGAAAGCGGCGACCCGGACGGCGCCTCCGACTGGACCTTCATCGGCATTCTGCACCGGGAGGACCGGTTCGGGATGACGGCGGCGGAGTGCCCTTGCATCGTGCCGCTTGACGGGCCGGCCGAAGATCCGGAAACGCGCTGGGCTCTCATCTTCGGGTTGCTGACGAGCCGCGATCCGCAAACGGGGCGCCGCAACATCACGGCTGCAACTGTCGGCCGCTTCGATGGCCTCACCTTCGTCAAGGAGTTCGAGCAGGAGCTGGATTTCGCGACCGACGCCTATGCTTTCCAGGCATTTGTGGATCGATCCGGGCCGATCGGCATCGCCTGGCTTGCAAACTGGACCGAGGTCTCAAAAAAAATCGACTTTCCAACGGCAATGACGCTGCCTCGGCAGCTGCTGCTGGAGCAGAACGCACTGCTGACGCCCCCGGTCGAAACAGTCGCAACACTGCGCCGGGGTCTGATCGACGACAGCAAACTCAAGGGGCAGGCGCCTATCAGCCTCGGCAACGGAGCGGTCGAGATCGTAATCGAGCTCGCAACTCCAGGTGCGGCATTCCATCTCGAGCTTGACCATCCGGCCGTCGGCCTCGGCGTGCAGCTCGGCCCGGAGGGCCTGGTCATCCGCTACGACCCGCCGAACGGCAAGGAGACACCGCGCTACATCGCCGTCGGTGCGCAACCGTCGACGCTGCGTATCTTCCTCGATGTCGGCTCCATTGAGGTCTTCGCCGACAACGGTCGCTGGACGGGGACGAAGCGTCTGCCAGGCTTCACCGGCGTGCGCTCGGCACGCCTGTCAGCGCCGGCGGGCAACATTGCTGCCGCCACGATCTGGCAACTTGAACTCTGATTGCGCAAACGGGAGGAATAACCATGGCATCTGTCACCATCGAACAGGTTAGAAAGCAATATGGCGCCGTTCCTGTTATTCACGATGTTTCCATCGACATCGAGGATGGCGAGTTCGTCACACTCGTCGGCCCCTCGGGATGCGGCAAGTCGACATTGCTGCGCATGCTTGCCGGTCTCGAAGACATCAGCGGCGGCCAGATCCGCATCGGTGGCCGCGTCGTCAACGATATCGCGCCCAAGGAGCGCGATATCGCCATGGTTTTTCAAAGTTACGCGCTCTATCCGCATATGACCGTGGCGGAGAACATGGGATTCGCGCTGAAGCTGAAGGGCCAGGACAAGGCCGCGATCCAAAGCCGTGTAAAAGAGGCGGCCGATATCCTGGCGCTCGAACCGCTGCTCGACCGCTTGCCCAGGCAGCTTTCCGGCGGCCAGCGCCAACGCGTGGCGATGGGCCGTGCGATTGTCCGTCATCCCCAGGTGTTTCTTTTCGACGAACCGCTGTCGAACCTCGATGCCAAGCTACGGGTGACCATGCGTGCCGAAATCAAGGATCTGCACCAAAGGCTGAAGACGACGACGGTCTACGTCACGCATGATCAGATCGAGGCGATGACAATGGCAGACCGGATCGTCGTCATGCGTGGCGGCGTGGTCGAGCAGATTGGCCGGCCGCTGGACCTCTATGACCGCCCCATAAACACCTTTGTCGCCACGTTCATCGGCTCGCCTGCCATGAACCTCTTCAACGGCTCGATCGTGGATGGGCGGTTCGTCACCGATGACGGCAAGGCGCTTCCGCTGCCGCCGGGCTATTCCGGCGGTGCTGCGCGAACCTACGGCATCCGGCCTGAGCATCTGGCCATCGCCGAGAGCGGCATTCCGGCGACGGTCGGCGTGGTGGAGCCCACCGGCGCCGAGACGCACCTGGTGGTCAAGCTCGGCGCTGTCGATACGACATTGGTGATCCGCGATCGTGTGGATGTTCGACCCGGGCAGTCGGTAGCGATCGCCCCTGATCTGGCGAAGATCCACCTCTTCTCGTCCCAGGGGTCGCGGTTG
This sequence comes from Ensifer adhaerens, assembly GCF_001270265.1. Taxonomy (GTDB): domain Bacteria; phylum Pseudomonadota; class Alphaproteobacteria; order Rhizobiales; family Rhizobiaceae; genus Ensifer; species Ensifer adhaerens_B. The sequence goes on along the minus strand of NZ_LGAP01000007.1, from coordinate 32,712 downwards.
AACTGACACAATGGATTTCGTCCATTGCGGATTTTGACGACGGCCTGCGCGCAACTCGCCACATTGCGCGCAGGCGTCGCTTTCTCATTGGCTAGACCGGCGATTGACGGCTCGCGCGAAGGGCGCCCAATTCCGTTACCTGATACGATTACCTTCATCATCGAACAGGAATGACCGCGATGCAGCGATGCCGATGGTCAAGGTCTCGCGACTTGCGATTTTGCGGACATCACCGTGTTCGATGATGATCCGCTCGCTGTCGGAGACATGAGCATAGACATAGCTGGTATTGCCGAGGTGCTCTGCGACATCGACTTCGACGGCGAGCTCCGCGTCACCCATTCCCTGGGCGAAAAAATGCTCGGGCCGAATTCCGAGGGTGACGGCGTCACCCGTGGTGACGGACGTCGATGCAATGGGAAGGGTCAGCGCAACTTCGGGCTGGCTCGTCAGTGCCACGGTCACATGGCCGTCTGCGATAGTGGCGACACGGCCTTTAAGAAAGTTCATGCGCGGTGAGCCGATAAAGCCTGCAACAAAGGTGTTTGCCGGGTCGTCGTAGAGCTCAAGCGGCGCGCCCACCTGTTCTACAATCCCCGACCGCAGAACGACGATCTTGTCGGCGAGGGTCATCGCTTCCACCTGATCATGCGTAACGTAGATGACGGTCGACTTCAGTTCCTTGTGCAGCTTGGCGATTTCCACCCGCATGTGCACGCGCAACTCCGCGTCCAGGTTCGACAGCGGCTCGTCGAACAGGAAGACGAGAGGATTGCGCACGATGGCGCGGCCAATTGCGACGCGCTGCCGCTGACCGCCCGAGAGCGCCTTGGGCTTGCGATCAAGGAGCGGTTCAAGCTCGAGGATGCGTGCCGCGTCGTTGACCCGGCTATCGATTTCCTCCCTCGCCATTCCGGCGAATTTGAGCGCGAAGCCCATGTTCTCGCGCACGGTCATGTGCGGATAGAGGGCGTAGGACTGAAACACCATGGCAATGCCGCGCTTGGAGGGATCGACATCGTTCATTACCGCGCCGCCGATGGTGAGCTCGCCGGAAGAGATGTCCTCCAGCCCGGCGATCATGCGCAGCAGCGTCGACTTTCCGCAGCCCGAAGGTCCGACGAAGACGACGAACTCTCCGGCCTCGATCGACAGATCGACGCCCTTGATGATTTCGAGCGCGCCGAAGCGCTTGCGAATATCGGTGAGACGGACTTCGGCCATGGCGGTTACTCAGCTAACGGTGAAGGTGAGGGACTGGGTGTCGAAGCGGCGGCTCTTCACGGTCAGCTCAAGTTCGCCTTTGGCTTCGCCGGCCTCGATCCAGAAGCCGGTCGCTCCGCCCTTCAGCGTGTGTTCGCAGGGGCCGATGATCCGGCCGGGACCGGCGAGCGAAAGAATGACGGGCTCCTCGAAATAGGGCAACAGGTTACCGCATTGATCAAGCGCGCGCACGACCACCCGCACGGCATCCTTCTCCGAAGCGCGAAGGTCCGTGTCGTCGGCGACGACTTCCAGCGTCGCCGGCACCGGGTCGGCCGGCAGGGTCAACGTCTTGACGGGCTTGCCGTCGACGTAGCCGGTGAAGGTGCCTTCGCGCCAGACCCGACCCCAGGTGCCGAATTCTTCCGGCGTCACGCTGCGCAGGTCGAGGACGACGGGCGGATGCGGCAGGTGCGGGTAATTCTCCCTGTCCGGATAGATCCGTTTTGCCGGCCATTCCCCGAACTTCACTTCGATATAGTCGCAGTTGGTCAGCACGATCAGCGGCAACACGCCGCCGATGTTGCGCTCGCCGCGTGCCCAGAAGGTCACCGGCTGAAGCACGACGTTGTCCTTCGGATCACCTTGCGATGCATAGGCATAGGCGGCCAGTTTCGGGATCCGGTACATGTCGAGCACGCCGTGATAGCAGATGCGGTCGCCGGCGCCGAAGTCCTTGTGGGTGTTGTAGTCGAACATGCACCAGCCGGTGGAGCCGGAAATGTCGCGATCGCCGGCAACGGCGTTCAGGATCAAGAGATGGCGCGTCACATGCTCGGCCTGGCGCTGCTCTTGGTCGAAACGCTTGGTCGGATACATGTGGCCGTTATATTCGGTGATCATATAGGGGATCGGTCGGCTGATGCCCGTCGTTTCCACGCGATCGCGCAGCACCACGCGTCCACGGTTGTTGCCCGGCAGCTCCTCGTTGCCGAGTATGAAGTCGTTCATCGTGTAAACGTCTTCCAGCAGTTCCGAATTGGTGATGAAGCGCACGCCGCCGGTCTGGCGGGTGGGATCAAGCTCGCGGGCAAGACGGTTCGTTTCGGTGTAGAAGGCGTGATTGTCCTGGCTTTCGTTGATGCGAACGCCCCAGATGATGATCGAGGGATGGTTCCAGTCCCGCTCGATCATGCGGCGCACATTCTCGATCGATTCCTTCTGCCAGGCTTCGCCGCCGATATGCTGCCAACCGGGGATTTCCTCGAAGACGAGCAGGCCGATCTCGTCGCAGCGCTCGATGAACCACTTCGATTGCGGATAGTGCGATGTGCGAACGACATTGCAGGCGAGCTCGTATTTCAGGATGTCGGCGTCTTTTTCCTGCGCGCGCCGACCCATGGCATAGCCCGTGTGGGGAAAGGCCTGGTGGCGGTTCAATCCGCGCAGTTTCAGCGGCCCGCCGTTGAGCAGAAACCCCTCCGGCGTGAAAAGTGCCGTGCGGAAGCCGAAGCGCTGCGTCAGCGCGTCTTCACCGTGTTCGGTCTCGAGTTTGAGCGACAGGGCGTAGAGCACCGGATTGTCGATATCCCAAAGTTCGATATCGATGAGCTCGGAGAAGGTGAGCGTGGCCTCGTTGCCACTGACCTCGATCGAGGCAGCCGCAACGTCGCCGCCACCCTTGCGGCGGATCTTTGCAGCGAGGGTGCCGGAGAGGGCGAGGCCCAGCGGATTGGCAAACAAGACGCGGGCGGTGACGGACTTCTTCGCCGCGAGCGCGTCCGGCGTCTCGATCTTCACATTGGCAATCGAGACGGGACTTGTCACTTTCAGCCAGACGTCGCGGTAGATGCCGGCATAGCAGAGATAGTCGATCTGGCCGCCAAAAGGTGGAATTTCCGGGTTTTCAGAGCCATCGATCTTCACCGTGATCAGGTTTTCGCCGCGCGTGAGATGCGGCGTCAGTCGCGCCTCGAAGGGCGTGTAGCCATCCTTGTGCGCGATGATCTCCTTGCCGTTCAGATAGACGACGCTGTCGGCCATGGCGGCATCGAAGACGAGCGAGACTTCGCGGCCCTCGAATTCCGGGCGCCAGTCAAACTGCTTCTGATAGGTGAAAGGCTTCTGGTAGTCGGTCTCGTCGAAGTAGTTGTAGGGCAGTTCGACGGCGCTGTGGGGCAGGCGCACGGTTTCGCCCTGCTGAAGCTCATGGACACGGGCGGGCTCGAAGCCGTCGCGGAAGACCCAGTTGGCATTGAAGTTTTCAGTAATGCGCATTGACGACTTTCCTATTTCACTGAGCCGAGCATGCCCTGGACGAACTGGCGCTGCATGACGAAGAAGACGAGAAGGGTGGGGAGGGTGGCCAGGATCGTACCGATCATGACGACGCCGTAGTCGGGGTAATAGGCGGACGCGAGCGAGGAGACGACCAGGGTGATCGTCTTGGTCTCGTTCGACTGGAGGACGATGAGCGGCCAGAGGTAGTTGTTCCAGTTCGTCATGAAGACGATGACGAATGCGGCCGCGTAGGTAGAACGCATCACGGGAACGTAGATGTAGAGGAAGATCTGCCACTCCTTGAGACCGTCGACCTTGGCCGCATCGCGAAGCTCCGTCTGAAAGGCCTTCGTCGACTGGCGGAAGTAGAAGATGATGAAGGCAGACGCGATCGTCGGCAGCATGATTGCGATATGCGTGTTGATGAGGCCGCTCTTCGCCATCATCATGAAAAGCGGGATCATCAGCGCTGCAAACGGCACCATGAGTGTCAAAAGCACCAGCGCGTAGATGCGATCGCGCGCCTTGGACCTGAACATCTCAAAGCCGTAGCCGGCCAGCGACGACACGACGATCGTGAGCAGCGTGGCAAGTACCGCGACCTTCGTGGAGTTCCAGAAAACCAATGGCACATCGACCTGTGTGAAGAAGTTGGCGACATTGGTGGCGAACGCCTCGCCGATGCCCGTTCGGCCGCTGATGATGTCGATCGACGTGTTCGTCGAACTGATCACCATCCAGATGAACGGGAAAATCGACAGGAAGGCTGCGGTCGCGAGAAAGACGTATTGCAGCGCGGTTGAGAAAAAGCGGGGGGCGTTCATGAGCGATCCCTCGCCGCATAGAACTGGAGGAAGGAGAGAAGCGCCACCATGATCACGATGACGTAGGAAATGGTCGCTGCGTAGCCGAAACTCGGCATGAAGCGGAAGGTGAGATTGTAGATGTAAAGCGAGAGCGTCAGCGTCGCATTCGCCGGGCCGCCGCGGCCCTCGGTCAGATTGTAGACTTCGTCGAACAGCTGGATCGTGCCGATGGTCGAGATGATCGTCGTAAACAGGATCACCGGCTTCAGCATCGGTACGGTGATGTAGACGAAGCGGGCCCAGGCGGGTACGCCGTCTATCTTCGCAGCCTCATAGATCGACTTGTCGATGTTCTGCAGCGCTGCAAGGTAAAAGATCATGTTGTAGCCGGTCCAGCGCCAGGTGATGGCGAGGATGACGAGCACCTTGGCCCAGAAGGGTTCCGTCAGCCAGCCGATCGGCGTCGAGACGAGACCGACCGCCAAAAGTGCGGAGTTCACCACGCCGTCGACGGAGAACATGCTTTTGAAGAGCACGGAATAGGCAACGAGCGAGGCGACGCAGGGCAGGAAAATGGCGGTGCGAAAAAAGCCGATGAACTTCAGTTTGTCGTTGTTCAAGACCGCTGCGAGCATAAGCGCCAGCGTGATCATGATCGGCACCTGCACGACGAAGAAAGTGACGGTATTCGTCAGCGCCTGGAGGAAGACCGGGTCATTCCATAACCGCGCGACGTTTCCGAAGCCGGCAAACTTCATGATCATGCCCTTGCCCGAGAAGAAGGACAGGTAGAGCGAGCGCAAGATCGGATAGACGAGGAAGATTGCGATGAGAAGCAATGACGGGGCGACGAACAGCCAGCCGTTCAGATCGTAATAGCGCTTCAATCCGCCTGTTTTGCCGGCAGCCATGGGATGCTCTCAACGAAAAGGGACGACATTGCGGAAGGCAGGCGGACGTAATGGCCGCATGCCGCTCCTGCGAAGGAGGCAGGCGGTTGCCGCCTGCCTTTGGGCCGTTACTGGATCTGGCCCTGGGCCTGGCTGTCGACCGCTTTCAATACGTCATCGATGGGGGCACCCTGGCCGAGCGAAGGCAGATGCGCCGTCACCGCCGTGTCTACCTCGTTGGTGAAGACGCCGTAGTTGACCGCCGGAACCTTCGCCAGCCAGTCGGAGAAATTCTGCCAGACCTTCTCGCCGCCAAAGAAGGCGTCGGCTTCGGAATAAGCCGGCCCGTTGCGGGCAGCCAGGAGCGAGCCGACGGCACCGCGTTCCGTCAGGATCTTCTGGTAGAAATCGATGTCCTTGGCGTAGACTTCGTTGAGAAAATCGATGGCCTCGTCCTTCTCGGCGGAGCCTGCGGTAACATACCAGCTGGAACCGCCAAGGTTGGAGGCATGCGAAGCGCCCTCGACATCAAGCTTGGGAATGGGTGCTACACCCCATTTCCCGGATTGATCGGCCTGGGCCTTGACCGTACCGGTGATCCACACACCCGTCGTCACGGTGGCGACGTCGCCGGAGGTGAAGGTCGCCACCCATTCCGTCCAGCCGGCCGCCGGCTTGTGGATATTGGCCTGCAGGATCTTCTGCTCGGTCTCGAGTGCCGCCTTCAAGGCCGCGTTGTTCTCGATTGAGAGATTGCCGTCCTTGTCGAAATACCAGTCACCGGCGGACTGCATCAGGATACGCACGAAGCCCGCATCATTGACGTCGAGGCCGAGCATCTTCTTGCCGGTCTTGGCTTCGACTTGCTTGCCGATCTCGATGAAACGGTCCCAGGTCAGATCCTGCATGTCTTCGGGTTTGAACCCGGCCTGCTCCAGGTAATCCTTGCGGTAGTAGAGACCGGTGACGCCGGAATCGAACGGCATGCCGTAGACGGCTCCGTCCATCGTCATCAGTTGAACCTTGTAGGGCGCGAACCCGGAGAAATCGACCTTGCTGGAAAGCTCAGCGAAAGCGCCGGGGAAGGACTGAAGGTATTTCTGCGCACCATAGTCCTCGATCAGCACGATATCCGGCAAGGCATCGGTGGTGCCGGAGGATAGGGCCGTCTGCAGCTTCTGCTCGACATCGGCCTTGGCGAAGTCGACGATGTTGAAGGTCGTCTCAGGATGCTTCGCGCTGTAGCGCGACGCGGCTTCCTTCATGATTGCGACATTGAAGTTGGGATCCCAACACCAGATCGTGACTTCACCGGCAAAGGCGGCGGTGGACGCAAGCAGGCTCGCTGCGGCGAGCGCGCCAGCTGCCACGCGCGACAGGTTCGTTTTGCGATACATCGTTTCCTCCCTAGAAACTTGCTGAGGGCAGGTTCTCCTCTCCTGCCGTCCGCGCAAGAGTTACCGAAATTCAGGCAACACGCAAGGGCGATTTAGTAAATATTTACTTCGCGCCTGGAGCAGCTTCACAACGATTGGGATTCCAAGGGCTTGCGGCAACTGTCGCGCCAGACGAGTTCCGTGGCGATGCGCACCTGCTTGCCGTAGCTGCGACCCGAAAGACGCTCGAGCAACAGGTCGACGGCCGTCTCGCCGATATGTTCGCCATGAATGCGCACCGTAGTCAGCGACGGCGTCAGGAACTGTGCGACGGGGATGTCGTTGAAGGAGATGACACCGACGTCGTTCGGGATCGACAGGCCGAACTCCTGGATCGCCCGATAGGTGCCGATCGCCATATTGTCGTTGGACGTCACGATCACATCCGGACGCTCAGTGAGCGAAAGCAGTTCGCGCGCGAGACGATAACCGGTATCGAGCCGAAGGCTCTGACCCGACGAGCAGTCGGCGAGCGCCAAAAGCTCGGGCGCGAAGGTGCCGCCCTTCTTCTGCCAGTCGATATAGGCGGCGCAACGTCGCTCAGCGAAGTGCTGCACGGCGCCATTGAGGTTTTCGTGGCTTCCGATAAAGCCGATGCGCTTGTATCCGCTGGATTTCAAGGCCTCGAGGATCTTGCAAGTGGCGAGCCCCACATCGGAAAATACGCTGTCGATCTGGTCGGTCCTGGGGTCGAAATCGGCAAAAACGACATGCCGGGCATGCTTGTTCAGCCAGTCGATCTCGTTGTCCGAGTGCTTGCCTATGACGATGACGCCCGATGCGCCTTCGAGCAGGGACGCCTCGGGCAGCGCATCGGAATGGAAGACCTTGACGATCTCCGTCCTCAAGTCACGGCAGCGGCTTTCGATACCAAGCCGGACGCCGACATAATAGGGGTCGGCAATCTCGTCCGAAGGCTCGAGAAAATGCACGATGACGAGCTTGGTCAAAAGGCTGGGGGCAACCTGTCCGTTCGCCTTGTTGCGATTGCGCGGGGTCTCATAGTTCAGAGCCTCGGCGGTCTCGATGATCGCCTGGCGCTTCGCGGGCGAGATGGACAAGGCGGGATCGTAATTGAGCACCCTCGACACCGTGGCCGACGACACGCCAACGCTTTTGGCGATTTCCTTGATAGTGACCATGCCGTCATTCCATTGTTGTCATCGGGCCATTGTTGTCATCGAGCGACTATGTCACATCCGCTCGAATTCCGAAATCGCTTTTAGTAAAGTTTTACTAGGCCTTCAGGCGTCATGAGACCAGCGAACGCACGACCGCAAGGCCTAAAAAGGGTAGTTATAGCCAAGCGGCAAGTTGCCCTCAAGGAACCACCCGGTGTCGCAGACTTCTCAGCGACATGTCAAATTCGGTTCGTCGAGCGTCAGGGTCATCGCTTCAGAAGTGGCACCCCTCTATTGGGCGACTGGGTCGCGCTTATAGAATCCTGCCTTGGCATCCCGCGAGAGCCACAAAGCTGCCGTCCAATGGTCAGCAAATGACCCCGATGCCGCCGCACCAGCCCCTTTCAAGCCTTCCATTGTCAATGACGCGCTGCCCTTCCGCACGGTGGAAGGAGCGATTGAGCACGGCAGGGTATCGCTGCCCCACGTCGTCCAAGTCTTGAAGGAATGAATATGATCACTCGCTACACACTCGCTGCATCGCTGGCTGCCACGGCTTTCAGTTTCATGACGGTCGCGCCTGCTTCCGCTGCGCAGATTGCTCAGATGCAAGAAAAGACGACAACCCAGGGACAGGCCGACAGCACTGGCACCATCAGCGATCAAAAGATCGAGGCGTTCGCGGTTGCCTATCTTCAGGTCGACAAGGTCAGACAGACATATTCTGCGAAAATAGAAGCGACCAAGGACGCGGCGACCAAGGAAAAGCTGCAGACAGAAGCAAGCAAGCAAATGGTGGAGGCCGTCGAAGCTTCGCCGGTCTCAATCGAGGAGTATTCCGCCATCCTATCGGCCGCGCAGAGCGATCCGGCAGTTGCCAAGAAGGTTCAGGAAAAACTTCAAACGGCAGCGCCGGCGCAGCAGTAGGCTATTCCCGGTAGTGACCGGAATGCGCCCCTATGAGACAGTACCCGCCGCAAGGCGGGTGCTGTCGCTGTCGCAAGCAACTCTGATCCCGGCCAGGAACCGGCTGAGCTTCCGGTAGCGGCAGTCGAAAGCCACGTGAACGGCGGCCGCTGTCCGTGCCCAATGAAGGTGGTAGGGTGTCTGCGGGGCGCTGTGGCTGGGAGACTCGTGAACGCCTTGAGCAAGCACCCGACAACTCCGATGCGGGTGAAGTCGGAAGTCACGTCACCAGTCCTCAGCCAGGCGGTCTGACATATTTCTCTTGCGTCTATTATCCGATATTAAAGGTCCTGATGATGATGGACAAAGCCGGTCTCGCCTTCCTCATACTCATCTGCGTACTGGTCGCTCTCGCGCTCAGCATTCTCGCATTTGGGCCGGGACCAGAGCTGGCCCCAGCTGGAATCCCTGCAATTGTTACAGGCAACTAGCGAAACGAAGAGGGCGGCCGAGAGGAAAGGATGCTTCCTCCGTAGACGTACTCAGGGCTTCGTGTTGGTTTGTTTCTCCCGGAACGCCGCTTCGCCGGCGTCCGACACTTCGACCCACTTCTGGTCGGGTGCGGCGTCCGCGACGTAGCTGTCATTCCAATTCCACCATTTGTATGTCGGCGTCTGTGGGTAGCCCTTGGGCGAGTCCTCCCAGACTTCCTGGCGGCCGAGCGGTGTGATGTCGAGGTAGTTCCATGTGCTCCCCATCTGCTCGTCGCCGCGGTTGTTGATGAAGTAGGTGCGATACACGCGCCCGCCGTCGCGGTAAAACACGTTGGTGCCATGCCACTCGGCCACACCGAAATCGGCGTCGAAACTGTCGGTAATGGTGTACCAGGGCATCTGCCAGCCCATCCGAGCCTTCAGCCGCGCAATGTCCGCCTGCGGAGCTCGCGAAACGAAAACCAGCGTGGTGTCACGGGCGTTCAGATGGGCGAGGTGAGCAACCTGGTCTGCGACCATGGAACACCCTCTGCAGGCGTGGTCGGGCCAACCGAATACCCCCGGCTCGAAGAAGGCCCGATAGATGATCAACTGGTGCCGACCGGCGAAGAGTTCGAGTAGGCTGGCCTTGCCTGTAGGCCCCTCGAAGACATAACCGGCGTCCACCGCTATCCACGGCATTCGCCGACGCTCTGCCGCCAGTGCGTCCCGGGCGCGGGTCTGAGCCTTTTCCTTGACCAACAGTTGCTGGCGGGCTTCTTCCCATGCCTGCGCCGAGACGACTGGTGGTCTCTGCATGGCTGCGTGTTCGCTGTTGTCCGTTGACGTCGTCATGGCTATTGCAACCTCCTCGTTGCTGCGAGTTCGCTCGTTGCTGAACAAGAGATAGTCTTGCACCGGAAACCAAACGACGGGAGTAACAAGTGTGGCGGCATTTCTGCTGACACAATCGGCCATTTCTGCTCTGCCCGCGCCGGGCTGCAGCCTGTCGATCATCCGCCTCTATAGCCAACCGCCCAGGTGATGGCGGTTTCGGGGAAGTGTTCCGCCGCCAACTGTCGCAAGATCAGGGGGCAACGCCCCGGCAGGCCCAAGCGATGTTGGCGAATGATCTTGGCCCATCGCGTTGGCCCGCCTCAGAGGCAGAACGAACGGCTGTGTCCACGCGCACCCGGTCCGAGCCCTCGAGCGAACATACAAACTTTCCAAGCGGCCCTTCGCCGGCGGCTATCGGCGCCCAATAGTCGTCGAAGTTTCCATAGTTCATTCGGATCATCAGCTGCGTTTCGACAACGTCTACAAGATGCTGGGCGACGAAAGCGCGCTTCATTTCACCCGGCTGCATCATTGGTTGAAAAAAGTACCGGTTGCGCAGCTGTCGACCGCCCTCGCTCAGCGCGGCTACGGTATCGACCATCATGCGCATTCCAGGCATGCCGCCGAAATGGTCCCACACGGCCGCCGCGACCACGCCGCCCGGCCTTACAACCCGGCGCATCTCGGCGATAGCTTTGTCGGCCTCGGGCACGAAGTGAAGTACGAGCAGTGCAAAGGCGCGGTCGAAGGCGCCGTCCTCGAAGGGAAGCGCGCAGGCATCTGCCTGCCCGATCTTGATGTGTGGATCGGTGTTGCGCCGGGCCGCCTCCTCGACGAAGACAGGCGAATAGTCGATCGCGTCGATCTCACTGAGTTCGGCAGCCCTGCTCAGCGCAAAGGTAAGGCTGCCCGTTCCGCAACCGACATCGAGGACCTTCTCCCCGTCGGCAATTCCTGCGAAATCGATGAACAACGGCGCGAGTTTTTGGCTCCAGCGGCCCATGAGTTGCTCATAGCCGGCCGCGTCATGAACGTTGAAGCTTGAGGTCATCGAAGCCTCCTCCACGGTCGACCCATGCTAGACTGCGGGCGGGTTGTTGCCAAGGCACGAGATGAGAGCGCAGATACTGGACCATGCGGCACTCAAAGCCACAGTTGCGGCGGTATTATCGGCCCGATGTTCCTTTTCCACGGCTAAGGTGAGCAGGCGAGGCGCGCGTTTTAAGTTCCAGGCGGTGAGCCACTACTCCACGAATTCGACGGTAACCCCCGGTTCGACCATTGCGGCCAGTTCCTCCACATCCCAGTTTGCAAGGCGGATACAGCCGTGCGAACCGACTTTATCAATGAGCGCAGGCTCGGGTGTTCCGTGGATACCATAAGTCGGCTTCGACAGATCAATCCACACGGTCCCAACCGGACCGTTCGGGCCACTCGGTATTGTAAGAACGCGCGTATTGTTTCCCTGCTTGAAGTTGATCTCAGGGTCATAGGTGTAGGTGGGCATTCGCGCTACACCCTTGACCTCGTGCGTGCCGGACGGTGCCGGCGTCTCGGAACTGCCGATCGTGGCTGGATAGACTGCCAGCAGCGTGCCGTCTTCACCATAGGCGTAAAGCTGTGCCTTCCGTCTGTTGGCTTCGATGTGTTTGACCTTCCCGCTCTTGAACGGCCCTGGCATCGTCACCGCTATCGTTTCACCAACGGCAAAGGATGCTTGCGGATTGAGCGCCTTTATGAGGTCGATATCCATGTGAAAGCGCTCGGACAACCTCTCTTCCACGCTCATATAACCAAGGTGATCCATACGGGCTTTCTCGCCGTAATCTTCCGGGATCGTTTTCACCAAACCGGCCGTATCTTCACCGGTGATTTTGTAGCTCTGGACGACCGGCGCATCGTTTTTGAGACGGGCGATAACTTCCGGATCGAGCTTGCCATCTGGGGGCAGCCCGTTCATCGCCTCAAAGCCTGCCACCGATTTGCTGACATTCTCACCAAAATACCCGTCGATCACGCCCGGAGAGGAACCGGCACGATCCAACAGGACCTGAAGCTGCACGATGGCAGGGTCCGGACCGGCCGCGCGCACCGACGACGATTCAGCTGTTGAAACGGTGCCGAGCACCACAGTATTGATCGTCTCTGGCAGAAGTTCGGAGCTGCTGGCGGCGCCGCCGCAGATCAATGTCGATACCATAAGTGCTGCAACAAATTTGTCTCTGTTCATGGACGCCCAACGGATGCCGGCGCGCATTGTTCCAATCAGCCACCGGGGCGGGAAGACCACGATTGGAAGACTTGTCCATGCATTGGTCAGCACCCCGGCAGACAGCCGTGGTGAAGGCGTGCACGTGAAGATTCTGCTATGGTACCAATGCGATCTCGGCGCCCTATCTGAAATATGAATGTCCGGCTCGAAGGCGCCCACTGCGGCTGTTGAAACACGGAGCATCAGTTTCGGCGTGAACCGGAGGTGTCGCAGAAATCAGCTTGGCGTCGTCAAAACGGGATTTGTGCATCGGAGGTGGAAATGGCGAAAACGAAATACGAGGTCGTCCCCCACGACGGCGGCTGGGCATACAAGTCGGGCGGTGTCTTCTCGGAAGCTTTTCCGTCTCATGACGAGGCTCTTGAGGCGGCCCGCATTGCCGCTCAGGAACACCAAAGCGCGGGGAAGGACGAGGAAATCGAGTATCAGGACGGAAGCGGGAATTGGCGTCAGGAACACGCCGATGGCGAAGACCGACCCGATACCGAAGTGGTCGATCGCAGCAACGAACCGACAGGGCACGAAACCCCATAGATGGCGGACGCAGCTGCAGCCAGAAATATTGCCGGCAATTTGAGCGCCATCGATTCCATGCGAAGCCGGCTAAGAAAATCGCGCCAGTGCGCCGTCAAAGTGCGTTTCCAGCAGCAAATGACCGGCACCGGCGATCAGATGCATCTGTGCTTCCGGCAGGTCATACGACTAAGCGTGGACAGACTCTGCGGGCATGTAATCGTTTTCCGGTCCCAGACGATCAGCGTCGTAGGCTGATCCTGCCTGACATAGGCTTGATAGCCCGGAAGTCATGTGAAGTTCTCCTCCCGATCCTCCACAAGCTGGGTATCAAATGGGTGAGTATTCCTGACGCACTAATGTGAAGAAATACGGTCGAGGATCGTGTTGGTACGACATCATCCCAAGCAAGCGAACATCATCGATCCGCCGAAATAGGTCCGTGATTGGCTGCCGGTCATAGACCATGGCCGCCGAATTTATCCCTTCAAAGTCCTGCATCTCGATTGTCGCGGTCGGCCCACGCGCCCGCAGCAGTCGTTGAAGGTACGCAAAGCAATGTCGAGCCATGCGCGTGCGCCCCATCGATCCCAGGCGCAATGCCAATCCCATGGGGATATGGGCCGGCTCGACCGCGACCAATCGACCGGGTCCGATTTGAAATAAAAGTGCATCGGCGCGAAAGTTCGGGTGAAAGCGCTTGCCAAACCAGCCGAGGTTTTCAAGAACGCCGTCCAACGGATGGCCTGTCGGCACACCAGAACCGCGCCACAGCCCGACGAGCTCCCGCCTATCGACGGGTGCGAGCTCACGGAACCTTCCCAGAACTTCCACTGCAGTACTCAAGGTAACATCCGTCCGTAGATCGCAGACCCCGATTGATGGGATTTCATGTTCACGCGTCACTTCTGTCGTTGGTCGGATCGGGCCGTCTGAGCGAGTGTCAAAGCGAAAAATCACGATTTGGCGTCGGGATGATCGGTTCGCCCAGTCGGGATGGCACTGGAAGAGCAGTTGTTCCCTCGACTTGCGAGGCGGACGGTCAAGGACGACAAAATTACGCGGCTTGGAAATGCGAATTATCCGGGCGGGCCAAACCTACCGCTCACACAGCCGCCGCTCGCCCCAATATGGCTGGTAGGTACAGTCGGAAGCTCGAAACGATCGATAGCTCCGGGCGCAAGCGCTGATATTGCAGGACGCCGCGGGCGCTCTTTGGCTTGTCATGAGCCCCGTATCTGGGTCGATCTGGGGCGCAGGTTGCGCCATTGCCGCTTGCATGAAATCCCGCCAAATGCGAGCCGGAAGCGCGCCCCCGGTGACGCCCTTCATGGGCGTGTCGTCATCGTTGCCGACCCAGACGCCGGCAACAAGATCTTCCGTAAAACCCACGAACCAGGCGTCACGATTGTTCTGGCTGGTGCCGGTCTTTCCGGCTGCAAATGCGCCCGGAGAAGCGTCTCGCCCGGTGCCACGCTCGACCACGAGCTGCAGGAGGCTCACCAGATCCTGTTGGTAAGAAGAGAGATCGGCCGAAGCGGGTACCAGCGGACCGACGCGGAACGCCTTGGCTTGGGTCGACGCCTGAAAATCGATCACGCCCCAGGGTTCGACGGGGGATTTGCCAAGGCGGATCGAAGCATAGGCACCCGTCAGGTCAAGCAGACTGACTTCGGATGATCCGAGCGCCAATGCCGGCACGGGATTTAGTGGGCTGTCGATACCAAGCTCCCTTGCGGCGGCGACGACGTTCTCGATGCCCACTTCCTGCGCAAGCGCAACGGTTGCGCCATTGAGAGATCGGGCAAAGGCTTCCGCAATGGTCACCCAACCGCGATAGCGGCCTGTCGAGTTTTGCGGCGACCAGCCGTCGACTTCAATCGGGCCATCGAAGACCTGATCACTGAGGGTAAGGCCGCTCTTCAATGCTGCATAAAAGACAAATAGCTTGAATGTTGAGCCCGGCTGTCTCTTGGCGGCGACGGCGCGATTAAACTGGCTGGTCTTATAGTCGCGCCCACCAACCATGGCGACGACTGCTCCATCGGGCGTCATCGCCACCAGTGCTGCCTGTGACGCACCCAGCGCTTTCCCATCCTTATCAAGATTGCGAGCGACCACATCTTCGGCAAGCTGCTGAAGGCGTGGTACCAGCGTCGTGCGCACCGTTGTCGAACCTGGAGAGGCTCCCGCAATTTCGCCGGCCTGGGGCGAGATCCAGTCTGCAAACCAACTGCCCGAGCGCGGCATCGGGGTGGTCGGGTGCAACTCGGCAAACTCTGCCTTGGCGGCGGACGCATCCTTCGCTCCGAGCTTGCCGTTTGCCACCATCGCGTCGAGGACCGTTGTGGTCCTTTCACGTGCGGCCTCAAAATTGTCGATCGGATTCAATTGGCTCGGCGCCTTCAGCAGTCCGGCCAGCATCGCGGCCTCCTGAACGTTGAGTGCGGCGATGTCCTTGTTGAAGTAGATACGGGCCGCCGCGGGCATCCCTGTCGCGCCGGATCCAAGGTAAACGGAGTTCAAGTATCGCGTGAGGATCTCGCGTTTGCCGAGCTTCCACTCGAGCCAGAATGCGATGACCAGTTCCTGCAGCTTGCGCTTCAGTGTGCGATCGCTTTCAAGATACTGCACTTTGATCAGTTGCTGGGTAATGGTGCTGCCACCTTGGACGACCGAACCAGCCTGGAAGTTTCTCAGCACCGCCCGCATGATCCCTTTCAGATCGACGCCGTAATGGACCATGAACCGCCGATCCTCTATTGAAAGAACGGCATCGACCAAATGTACGGGAAACTCCTCGTATCGGGCATAGGGGCCCTGGAAAGGGCCCTGTCTTACGATTGGCTCGCCGTCCGCCGCTTCAAGGACCGCAACAGGTTTTAGGGAGCCGTCGGCGATT
The DNA here is from genome assembly GCF_001270265.1 of Ensifer adhaerens. Taxonomy (GTDB): domain Bacteria; phylum Pseudomonadota; class Alphaproteobacteria; order Rhizobiales; family Rhizobiaceae; genus Ensifer; species Ensifer adhaerens_B. The sequence continues at coordinate 17,073 of NZ_LGAP01000007.1, read as the reverse complement.
TCTTCCCACGGCACATCCTTCAGCGCCCAGATCAGCATTCCGGTCATGAAGATCGCAAAGGTCAACGTCACCATCAAAATCCCGGCTTTCCATGACCGTGGTGCAGGTCGCAAGACATGAAGCCATGCCCGCGTGGAAATGACGCTAATTGCACCGGATATGAATTTGCGAAGGGAGCCTGTGGTTGATGCCGCCCTCAGTATGAAGCCGTGCGGGATCCAGGCGCGCGAAGCGCTCGCGGCTGGTTTGAGCGTCTTGATCAGCGCGGATGAACCCGCCAAGCAACGCCGTCCGACCGTGCCGAGATCGCGGCGAAAAGCGGATGCAAGATGGCGAAGCGCACGCTTGCTTTCTGTGAAGACTGGTGGGTGCGGCTCGGTCATTTGTGGATCGCCTTGCCCTGACGATGCGATCACTTCGCCGCTTTCGTTGGGGCGTACAACCGGTTCGTCCACTGGCTGAAGGTTTTCTGGTCCGGCTCCCATTGTCGAAGAGTAGGCACTTTTACCATCGGTCTGATTTGGGCTGTCTGCAGAGTGGGTCATTTCCTGCCGGCGAAATTGTTCCGTTTAAGAGATTAGTCCAGGAAAGGGCAGAAGAAAGGCGGTGATGGCAACCGGCAGCGATTGCAACGGATCGCCGTAAAAATGGCAGCGGGTCGTCGGCCCTTCCGCGCCATCGTGATCGGCAAACGAATAGGGCGCGCGGCAACCGCCGTCGATATCGGGGAACCTTCGTCCGCCTTCCTCGTTCAGTTTTCAATAGGTTCAACTGAACTCCACTGAGGAGGCGGACATGCAAAAGTCCATTCACAACTTTCTGGCGGCAAGCCTGGTCGCGGTCGGCGCCCTCTCAGCCGCTTCATCCACGTCATCGGCGCAGTCCCTGGACCTCTACATCGGGCCCGACGGACGCCCAGACCTGGAGCTCCGCGATAGAGATCGAGAGCGTCGATACTACGACGACGAGTACGTACGGCCTGGCTGTAGCGCACGCCAAGCCCTTCGTCGTGCATCTAGGCTCGGAGTTCGTGATCCGGAAATCCAGGCCGTTACGCGCAGGCAGATCATCATCGACGGCGAGCGGCGCGGGCGGTTCGTTACCGTGGCATTTGCCAATCGGCCGGGCTGTCCTCGCATCGGATAAGCGCGCTTCGTGGACAAACCTTGAGAGTTGCGGCGGTCTCTAGCGCCGCACTCCCAGCCTGCTTCAGCAGTCGAATTTCCGCCGGGCATGGACGCCTCAAATCGTCGAAAAGTTGTCGCGGTGAAGGGGGCGGACGCCAGATCGAGATTTCATCTCGTTAGGCGATTGATATTGCTGCGCGTCCTCTAGTTATTCAGCAGATAACGCCTTGGAGGAACTGCATGAAACGCTACGCGCTCTTGTTGAACCTGGTCGCATTTCCAGCTTTCGCCCAATCCGGGGATCTGGAGGCGGTATGTGCCACGGTCGCAAAAAACTTCCTTCTGACTGAAGTGCTGCAGCTCGGAATCGTTCAGTCCTTTCCGGAACTGAAACCGCCAGGTGTTCGGCTGACCTATTCGACGCGCGCCGGAGTGGCAAAATCGGAAATGTCGGACATGTTTGAGTGTGAATTCCGTGCTGCGAAGCCGCCTTTCGCACTGGTTCGGTTCTGCCAATCGAACACTTGCTATTCACCCCAGGAGGAGGACGCGGTGCGAAAAAGGAGGTTCGACGAAATGCGCATCCTTTTGGAGCGATCACAGAAATAGTCTGAAGCCAGGACGAAAGCAAGAATGAGAGACCGCGCCTGCGGAGCAGGGCGCGGTCTCTTTGATAATTGCTGCCCCGGAAACATCGGCGATGAAGCGAGCGAAACAGCGCCGAGGCGATCCACCGCCAATCCAAAAGGTCAGAAGGTTTGTTCTTGGGACTGCGGGATAAACGCTGAGGTTATGGATAGCGAGGCGGACAACGTAAGCACTTGCGGCCTGCTTCGGCGCCCAACGCGGGAACCATTGGCGAGGAATGCGGTTTGTCTCCAGCATCTCGCCACCGAGAGCGCTTCGGCAGTTTGGGCCGCACCCCGAAAGGGGAGGCGGGGAGTGCAATCGCGTTTGTAAGCCATTGTAATTTCAAAATAAACTAGCTTCTTTTGACGCGCTTCGGAACGGATGTGGAGGCTCGGCGTTGTCCCAGCATCGTCCAATAACGCATCAAGGAGACACCAATGAAACGAGTGATTGTCGCGACAGCCTTAATGGCGGCAAGCGCCCTGAGCGCTTATGCACAGACGGCGACCCCCTCGCCAAATCCCGAAACGCCGGCCGTCGCCACCCCTGACACTACCAATCCGACCGCACCTGTCGCAGGCGCCAACAGCTTCACCGAAGAGCAGGCACGCGCCCGCCTCGAAGAGAACGGCTACACCGCGATTTCCGGACTGAAGCTGGACGACAAGGGTATCTGGCGGGCCTCTGCCACCAAGGACGGTAAGACCGTGACTGTCGCGCTCGACTATCAGGGCAACATCGTTGTCAACTGATGCTGGTCGGGAAACGTCAACAAACCCATCCAAGGAAAATCGACATGAAAACTGTTTCAGGACTTTTCGACACCTATGATGAAGCTTCAGAAGCCGTGCGGGCGCTGAAAGCCGCAGGCATTCCCGATGGCGATATCAGCATGGTCGCAAGCAATGCCGAAGGCCGATACAAGGTTGACGACACCGAAGGCGCTGCGGAAGGCGCGGGTGCTGGTGCCGGCATTGGCGCCGCGGTCGGCGGCGCAGGCGGTCTTCTGACCGGCCTCGGGTTGATGGCGATCCTTGGCGTCGGTCCGGTGGTGGCAGCCGGCTGGCTGGCGGCGACGGCTGCGGGTGCCGCCGCCGGTGCCATTGCCGGTGGTGCCGTCGGTGGGATTATTGGTGCGCTCACGGACTCCGGCGTGCCGGAGGAAGATGCGCATGTCTACGCCGAGGGCGTCCGCCGTGGCGGTACATTGGTGACGGCGCGCGTTAACGACGGCGACGTCGCGCGGGCCGAGGCAATCCTGCAGCGCTCCAACTGGGTCGATCTGGAAGAGCGTCGTTCGGCCTATCGTGCGCAGGGCTGGAACAGGTTCGACCAGACGCTCGATCCCTATAGCCCGGCCCAGATTGAAGAAGAACGCGCAAGATACACAAGGCGTGGAACGCTGATCTGATCGAGGAAGTCGAAAGGCCGTCCATGTAATGTGGGCGGCTTTTCTTGTTTAGACGCGTGCCTCCGGCGCGAGATTTTTGCGCAGCTGAAATTCCAGGCACAGTTCACTCCATGGCCCCCGGGGGGCAAAGGCAATGGTGGGCGACCCACCGTTTTTCAGTAGCCACCGATGATCGGCAGTATCTCGCCGGTGATGTAGCTGGAGCAATGAGCAGAGGCCAGGAACACGTAGGCTGGCGCAATTTCTTCGGGTTGCGCTGGTCGTTTCATTGGAACATTGGCACCGAACTTCGATACATCCTCTGCCTCCTTGTCGCTTGGATTGAGAGGGCGCCATACCGGCCCCGGAGCAACTGCGTTTACCCGAATGCCCTTGGCGACAAGCTGTGAGGCCAGCGCCCGTGTGAAGGCGTGGATGCCGCCCTTGGTCATCGAATAGTCAAGCAGGTTTTTTTGCCCATCAATACCCGTGATCGAGCCGGTGTTGATGATTGCCGCCCCCGGTCGAAGATGTGGAACGGCAGCTTTGGCCATATGAAAATAGCCATAGAGATTCGTCTTCAATGTTTCGTCGAAGTGCTCTTCGCTCAGGTCCTCTATGTCATAAGAATGTACCTGGAAGGCGGCATTGTTGACCAGCACGTCAAGTTTGCCGAACTCCGAAACCGCCTGCTGGACGGCCTTCCTGCAAAACGTCGAGTTCTTGACATCACCCTTCAGAACTAGGCAGCGCCGGCCTTCGCGCGCCACAGCCTCTGATGTCTCCTTGGCATCCTTGTCTTCGTCGAGATGGAGGATGACAACATCAGCACCTTCTCGTGCAAACAAAACCGCTACCGACCTGCCTATTCCTGAATCGCCCCCCGTGATGATCGCGACCTTGTCGAGCAGCTTGTTCGAGCCAAGGTAAAACGGCGCGTCATAGAGGGCAGGCGGCGACAGCTTGGCCTCATCGCCTGGTTTCTTCTGGTGTTGTTTCGGAAAGGGCGGTGCGGGGTATGTTCGCCCGCCCGCCTGCATCGCTGTTTCCGCCTTTGGCTTTCCCTTGGCGTCGTCTTCGGCAACTTCATTCTGGATGGCCCGTTGCTTTGCAGCCGTTGCTGATTTTGTCATCGCGACGTCTCCTTTCACGTTGTGCTTAAGGACAACGCGGGGGGCCGGATTTTGTTTGTCGGTTCAGACGCTTTGCCAAAAATTGAGGTGTTACTGCCGCTAGCGCATCAGACCCGCCGCACGCAACGCGTCTTCGATAGTGCGACGAATACCGTCTGCAGGTCCCCCTCGACGCTGGCTGCCGGCGTTGCGCGACGCTGGGGCCGGGACGTCAATGTTGGCGCCCGGGCTTACCTGTCTCAAACATGGCGCTACAATTCCGAACGACTGCGCAATTTCCTCGGTCGATGAAATGCCGACGTCGAGCATGTAGGGCCCTGCCTGCCCGTAACCGCTTTTGACGTCTATGGGCGTGCCGTGACCCATGCCCTTGATGTGAAAGAGCTGGAGGCGTTCGTTCCCGTCCGAATCTACCCACGCCCGGCGTTCGAGCCGCCCCCTTGATGTGTCTGAGTGAGAGGCTGCCTTTATGCCGTGAATGCCCTGCCACTGTTTCACAATCGCGCCTGCGTTGGCGGAATTGACGGTAGCGTCTAGCGTACCATGCCAGACCGAGATCGCAGGCCAAGGACCGTTTGATTGCGAGCCAGCTCGAAGCTTCTTTTGAAGAGATTGTTCGTCGGGAATACCTTGCGCCCGCATACGATCGAACGCCTGAGGTACAGTGCGCGCCGTATCATAGGGGAGGCCAGCTATGATCGCCCCGCCGGCGAAGGCCTCGGGATAGGTAGCCAGCATTACATTTGCCATAGCCCCGCCTGCCGACAGGCCGGTGATAAAGACCCGACTACGATCGATGTTGTTGCGCGTCTCGACGGTCTTGATCATCTGGCGGATTGAAAGGGCTTCACCTCTATCGCGTGCTATATCGTTCGGCTGAAACCAATTGAAGCAAAGATTGGCGTTGTTGCTACGCGTCTGCTGCGGAAACAAGACGACGAAGCCGCATTCGTCGGCGAGCTTGCTCCAACCGGAGCCCTTGTCATATGTGGCCGCAGTCTGGGTACAGCCATGCAACACCACCACGAGTGCCGGCGACTTTGCCAGCTTTGCTGGGACGTGAATTCTTGCTTCAAGTTCGCCCGGATTCGTTCCAAAGGCTTCAAACGGGGCCAGCCGGCCTCCGTCATCAAACACAGATTGCATTGAGCGGAATTGTTTGAGCCGTGCCACAGTATCCGATAGGGAGCGCATGGTGGAATTACCTCCGGGCCGTAACGGCCAGGATGGCTGTCATAGCGGCCCTTGTGCAGATGTTTATTGCTGCATTGCACAAGATAATGCTGCACTGCACCGTTTCAATGAGTGACGCGCCTAATTCGGCATCTGCTCGCCCTGAACGCTTCCGCGCACGACCTGTCATTGGTGACCTGCAGGCAATTCTCGAAGAAATGGAAATGCTGCGGAAAAGACGCGGCAAGGGGCGTTCTCGCTGGGACCGGTTCTGATGGCTCTGTTGCGGGTGAATCCGGTGGTTACTCGAAGCGCCTAGGTGACGGCTCTTTGAATGGCAGCAACCTGAACCTGCTCGCGCGCCTCGGTGAATTTTTCGTTGGCGCTTGCGTTGTTGCCGGCGACGCCATATATTTTGCACAATAAATGAGTTACTCGATATGGCGGAATGATCATGGCTCAGGGTCTAAAATCTTTGGAGCAGAGCGGTCCACTGGTCCTGTCCTATATGGATCGGGCGGGAAAGATCGCTGTGGAACGGGTCGCGACCGGCTTCGGCATGTCTAAGAGCCAGTTAGCCGAGACGGCGGGGCTAGCCCGCGAAACGCTGTATAGAAGCGAGCGTAGCCGGGGGGCAAAAACGCAGAGCCGCCTCCGGGAAATGCTGGAGATTATCAGTCGTGTTTCAGATTGGGCTGGTGGTAAGGAGCAAGCAATGGCTTGGTACCGTGCTCAACCTCTACCAGCTTTTGGCGGGCGCACGGCGGAGTCTCTGGTAAAAGACGGCAAGGCTGCGGCAGTGCGAGATTACCTCGATCATATGGCCCTTGGGGGCTTCGCTTGAGGTTTGTGGGCAATTGTTACCGTGCGCATGATCCGCGCTGGTCTTTCAAACCCGTTTCAGGAGATGGCGCGGCCATAAGGGGCGCACGATTCAACCCAAAAGGCGTGCCGGCTCTCTATCTCGCCCTCAGTGTCATGACCGCGGTTAAGGAAGCCAATCAAGGTTTTGCCCATCGTATCGACCCCTGTGTACTTTGTTCCTACGATGTCGACTGCGATGACATCGCGGATCTTACTTCTGAAGTTGGTCGGGCCGCGAATGGCGTCTCTGTGGAGGAAATGGCCTGCAGTTGGGCCACTGCGCTTTCCGAAGGAAGGAGACCCCCATCCTGGTCGATATACGATCGACTGAGGGCGAGGGGTACGGCGGGTATCTTGGTGCACAGTTTTGCACCTGGCGCCGAAGAAGGGGATCGAAACTTGGTGCTTTGGAACTGGGGGCCCAGCCTGCCGCACAAAGTGGAGGTACATGACCCGAGTGGGCGGCTCCCTAACGATCAGCTGTCTTGGGATTAGGCTCATCGGCGCGAGTGGCTGAAGGCCCCAATACTGGGGTTCGGCTCGCCGCCTGCTAAGTAGACACACCGTTGCGACTATGTCGTCAGTATCGACATATGAAAAGAATGAGTCGATAGAATCGATATTTGTCGACATATCGCCTTGCAAGCACGTCGCCACTTGTTTCCGTCAGAAGTTGCTCGCTCCAAGGCTGGCTGGTCCTTGCTTGAAATGGAGGGCGGATAGCACATGATGTTAGACGAAATTGGATTTTGTCAGACACGAGGCCGTCATGTGAAAACATAGCAGCGCCGGAGAGCCGGCGGCATCTCCCTCTGTCCCGTTGAGGAATACGCCCACCGCCAAGCCGGCACCCACGCGCGCTGACGCAGCGCTCGTCACGCTCAAAGCCACCCGGCCTTCCGAAAGCGCAGGAAGAGCACCACACAGAGCAAGAAAATCACCCCGACGACGCTCATCAATTCGGTCCACATTGCGAGGGTCGGCAAAGGGCCGCTGAGATTGGTGCCAGGTACAGATAAAGATGTGAGCGCGCTCCTTGCTGGCTATTACCGACAAAGCTGCGGAATTGGGCTGGCACAACGGCATATCCACCGACCGCAAAAGAGCAACTCTCTGCGTTCGCGAACGACGGCGGTCGGCCCGATCCTGTCTCCGCATCACATCGGCGAACCGTCCGATAGGCCAAAGCTGCGCTCAGGACCCGGTCCCTCGATGATGCGCGCCTACAGGCTTGGATTCGGGCGATCCCCGGTACCTCAGAAAGATCGAAAGCACGACAATCACCGCGGTTGATAAGAACTCGGATTGCCAGTTCTGAAGAGATTCGAACCAGAATTGTGCGCTCCCAAGATGCTGCACGAACGTCGTTGTTGGTTGTCCATGCAGGTGTGACGTCTCACTCTCCGCTCTGGCGCTCGAGAAAAGATGGAGTACAAAACTTGCAAGGAAGAGGCCGGTGAGGACAATTCCCAACGAGTAGGCATACAGGAACCGCACAACACCGCCTGCCTTGACTGGCCACGGCGCCTCGGGATCTTCTTCTCGGGCCGCAAGTTCCTCATCTTGAGGAGATCGCTTGTCGGGATCCTTGGATTCGGCAGAACCCCGTTGATAGAGATAGGCAGTCAGGACGACATAGGCCGACATCTGCAGAAATTCGCTTTCCCAGTTCTCGAAGACGGCCGATAGGAAATGGCCGGTTAGGCCATAGTGGGCCAAGGTTAGCGGGGCCGATCCGTGGGCCGTCAATTCGTCATTGTTCGCCAGCCAACCGGCTATATACATGCCCATGAGGGTTATGAGTGTCGCGGTAACGAGGACGATCGTCAGGCCGTTGTCTCGTAGAAATCGCACGTTGCGTTCCTCCGTCCGAATGTGCCTCTAACCGCGGCCGCATGGAGATGGTTCCGAATTCGGGATCCCGAGCTCGGATAAAGCGGTCGACGAGGTGAAAAACCGAAAGTGTAGGGAACTGGCGGCCGATCGTACGGTTGGGGAGACCCTTGCATGAATCGAGGGTCATTAACTCAAGGAGCCAACGCGTGCCCAATCAACCACAGAGCCACAGCGGTCAAAAATCAGGGGACGCTTCCAAGCGAAGTGCGACGACAAAGCCATCCACCAAATCGGCCAAGGCGTCTCAAGGTTCGAAGGGTAACTTCAAGAACGATCCGGAGCGGGCCGCCGAAGCCGGCCGCAAGGGCGGCAAATCGTAAAGGGTGCGCGACGCGGACAAATCGTCCGCGTCGCGTCACCTGAACCCGACCGGAACTTGTCGACCCGGGAACCATTCCGCGACCGTCAATCAAGCCATTGGTTCTGAAATGTCAGCGTTGCTAACGAGACGGTGTCAGTGCGTACTGACACGGAGATTTCAGTGCCATTGCCGTCAGGCAGTCTATCCCGCGCAACATCCACGAGAATGCGGGTATTTACTGCATGACCGCGTCGCGCGAAGCAGGCTCCAAACCCTGCTCGTCCAGCGTCTGCCTCGTCACCGTTGGGAAGATCAAAAAATAGCGCGTCATGCAACTCCACCTCCGCTTAAGAGGAAAGGTCGGAACAGCCGTCATTGTTCCTGAAACCCACCGCGGGATCGGGGCACCCGACGAGACAGAGCCGCCCGCGCCGTTTGCAACGAGCGATCCTCCGTTTCGCCGTAGCACGCCCCTGAGATAATTCCGACACTAGGCCGGCGGCGCTCAACGCGTGCCTGGCCGTGCCGCCAGAGAACCTTCCTTCTCGTTTGAGCGTGATATTCTCCTTTGTTTTTTGCGTTCCAGGCTGCGCGCCTGCGAGCGGGCGATACGCAGTTCGTCCAGACTTGGCCTCCACCAGCCGCGGCCTTTTTCGAGGTCATTCGGCCGTTCTCGCGCCGGCCAGGTTGCCACCAGTTCTTCCAATGATGCTGGCCGCCATCGGGCCCAGACAAAATCGCGCGGATCTCCTGCAACATGCGGATAAAACCGCATGATATCACCAGGCTCGGCGAGTTCGCCCGTCACGTCAGTGATAATCACCACGCCGTACGAAGACGTCATCACCGCTCGACCGATCGGCGGCAGCCCCTCGGTTGGAACCGGATAGCGGCGGCGGCGACGTTCGCCGTAGCGCAACTTCGCGCGCTCGTATTTCGGCGTAAGCCTTTCCTGCTCCTGTCGGCGCTTTTGTTCTGCCGGTTCGCTTCGGCGAGCCGCCGCCTCGATTTCGGGCCAGGATCGGCGCAACGCTTCGTAGGATCGAAATGGTACGCGCCAAGCGCGTATCTCATCGTCCCAGCGGGCCCAAGGGATCGCCCGCAGATGCTCAATAACGTCCTTGGAATAAGGTGTGCGTACGTGAATATCCTCGGCGATCTGGAGATATTGGCTGGCAATCGGCTCAAAAGCGTACGCATCGCGACCCTTGGCATCCGCATGAAGATCGAGGCTTTCCCTCTCGCGCGCGAGCCACTGGGCAATGCGCTTGCTGGCCGTTTTGCCCGGTACGAACCAACGCCGTTGCTCCTCGTTCCAGCGAGCGCGGGGGAATGCCGCGCGGAAGCGCTCCACGGTCATTCTGTCGTAGGCAAATTCCGCTGTGGCGCCGATACGTGGTTCGTTATCGGACTTTTCCTCGGGCTTAGGCATCGTCGTCGCCGTAAATGCAGTTGCTTATCCTAACGCGTGTGAAAGCCACATGTTCACTCATGGTGCTGGCGCCACGTCAACGTGGTCGACATTTGTGAATGGGCGACATGCCCTTTCCGATGGAACAACACGCCGTCTCTACCGTTGGGTGGCATCGCCTTCACGCCAGAGGAGACAGTCATGATGGATCAGACCGGAAACGAAAGCGCTGACGACGTCGCAAAAGTCGTGGCTGTCGACGAGGTACTGGAGACGGCTCCAGGCGACGCTGCCGCACTGGTTCGACAGGCCCAACTCGAGGCGCTGCGGACCGATATTGCGCACCTGCGCGCAGAGCTGGCCGCAATCATTGCCGGCACGTCCCGCTTGGCCGTGACCGAGGCGGTCATCGTTCTGGAAGCGACGCAGAACAGGATCAGGAACCACCTCGCTACCGTTTTGATCGCGGCCGGCGCCATAGGATACCTTTGGGGTGCGTCCGTCCGACGTCGCTAGGGACTGCCGGTGCCTCGACCCTGGCGCGGTGCCGTTCTTTCCATGACCGATCCCTTCGTGATGCTTTGGGTCACAGGCGCATGAGGGATGGATTTTAGGGTTTCGGAAGAAGCGAACGGATTTATGCAAGTTACGCGCACGATGACATGCTCTTCTCCGGCGATCTCATTGGCTATTCGGCGAATGATTTGGGCGGCGTCTGTATCCGGCAGCACCCCTTCTATCACGACCATATTGCCCAAGGTACGGAAGCAGAGACGCTCGGTATTGAAAGTCGTTTCTGAACTCACAGCGCATCGAATTGACGCCAGCAGTCCCGCAGCGCCGGCCCCGCGGCCATGTTCGTATCGTCTATCTCCATCGGGTGCGATCAGGATCATCGTGAAGTCCTTCCATTCAATCAGAAAACACTAATTTGAATGTAAAGTTCCCTCCACAGGATGCCGCCTGGAAAGGCTTTGCCGTTCAAGGTCGCCGAGCACCTGCTGTCGGCGTCGACGCGTAGTGAGCGGCAAGTCGGTCAATATCGTCGGTCAGATTTCGCAGGGCAGGGCCCATTCGCCGTAGCGCTGTCACCGCGACGATCGTTCGGCCCGATCAATCACCACACTCTGACCGTTCGCTCGAGCATGTTCGCAACTAGATAGGGGGCCGAGAATCCTGCCCGCCCGGACGTAGTCGCTGTTCGTCCTGGCTGCGGCGCATTCCGCAACCTTGACCGAAACCGGCTCACCCGGGCGAAACGGTCCAATCCTCAACGCGTAGACCGGGTACGCGGTCGAATTCACGGCGGTTGTTTGTTACCAATATCAGGCCTCTGGAGCGCGCGTGCCCGGCAATCAACTGTTCATATGGGCCAATCGGCGTGCCGCCCCGAGCAAGCTCGGCGCGCAACTGTCCCGTGTGGCTTGCGGCCACCTGGTCGTAGCTGAGCACCTCAAGGCGTGCGGCAAAGCCCTCTACGACAAATAGATTCTTTTCAGGCATAGCCGACTTTTCTGCGCCATAGATCAGCTCCATCAAACTGATCGAACTGATGCACAGTTGACCATTGTGGCGGTTAAACGCGTCACGTACCTGCTGCGGCCGGTTTTTCACCGTGAAAATGCAGATGTTCGTGTCGAGCATGTATTTCAGCATCATAGAGAGTCGCGCTCCTGCAAAGCGGGCTGATCTCGCTCAATCATGAAGTCGGTTGTTACAGCTTCGCCATCGAACCAGCTATCCCAAGCCTCGCCCGCAGGCGTTATGATCCGTGTGCGGCCGACCGCAACAATATCGACGCGCTTCACATCGTCTGGCAATGCTACGGCCTTTGGGAGCCTTACGGCTTGACTCCGATTGCTTTGAAACACTGATCCCTGTTCCATGATCGACACCTTCTTGGATATACATCGGACATATCCATTTTGGCTCTTCCCTGGGATATGTCAATGGGATATACACAATCATCAGCTCGGGCGAGAAGAACCTCAATCACGGCCGATTGTCGAGCGGGTGGGCGATTCGTCCTTGTGCTGCCTGGCTGCTCTGCTTCTCATGCGTTCGTGCAAAGACGCGGCGTTCGTCCAAACTCAACTGCACAAAAGAGCGGGCCACTTGCATCCTCCTGAAACCAGGGCCAATTTGTCTCTGTTGCATGTGAAAATGGAATCCGCCCATCAACATCATGGATGCGTTGCGCAAGTCGGTCGCTGCCGAAACCCGATCGCGCAAATGACGAGGCGCGCCAAGCCGCTGCTTCTGAAGGATCAGGTCGCTAAATCCCAGACACGCCGGCGCCGCGAACCCGCGCAGCCCAATCTTCCGCTCGATCCCATGCCGGAACGCCTCGAGCCCTGCCTGGCGCGCTTGAAGCCGTCGCCTCCCCTCGGAGCCGACTGAGCCTACGTCGGCTCGGTCGGAACCGGGTTCAGTGAAAAGGACGCAAGCTCCCTCAAGAAGATGCTCGACATGCTCAGGACAAGAACGCCGGTCGGTGCCAAGCGGACGCGATGGGGATGGAGAACAGCAGGGTTTTTCCGCTTTCTCCTTTTGGCCAACGAAAGGGTAGTCGAGCTCCTTACCCAGCCAGCGACCGTCCGGTCTCGAACTTCCAGGCTCGTGCCGCAAATGCTATAGCGCACCATCCGCCATTGTGGATCAATAGGATAAGCTCATGGCAAAACGTTCGGGAAGTGCTGATCTTCCTCTCCATGGCGGGCGCGTGCCCAAGTGGCTCGGCGATCGCCTGACCAAGCTCGGGGGCGTCATGACCGAAGCCATCATCCTGCACTATGGTCGAGACGAATTTCTTCGAAGAATGGCACACCCATTCTGGTTTCAGTCTTTCGGCGCAGTCATGGGCATGGACTGGCACTCCTCCGGCATCACAACCAGCGTCATCGGCGCACTGAAGCGAGGACTGTTGCCGAGGTCTGCAGAGCTTGGCATCCACGTTTGCGGTGGGCGCGGCGCGCAGTCGCGTAAGACCCCGTCGGAGCTCCTTGCCATCGGCGATCGAGTTGGCCTTGACGCGGAGCGGCTCGTGAGCCGCCTCGTTGCCAAGATCGACAGTGCCGCGGTTCAGGATGGCTTTGATCTCTATCTGCACGGTTTCATCGTCACCGACGACGGAAAATGGGTCGTCGTCCAGCAGGGCATGAACGGCGATCAACGACAGGCCAGGCGCTACCACTGGCTGTCGGAAAACCTGGAGAGCTTTCTCGATTCCCCACATGCGGCGATTGAAGGAAACACTCAAGGTGTCATTGTCAATCTCGCCGACCGAAGGGCAGAGAGATCGCGAGAGGGACAGATCGATCTGCTTGCAAAATTGGGACCCGATCGCATTGTTCGCGAAGCACTCGCCGTCCGGCGGGCAGAACCTGTCTTTGCACACATTCCTGATCAGTTGTCGCTCCCTCATCTGATCATGCCGGCTCATCACGACGTGCGGGAAAAGGACGTCAACATGAGCCGTCTGCATGCAACGCTCGCCTCCGCTGCCGAGCGGGCGCCCAAGGATTTTCAGGAGCTGCTTCTAACGCCGGGCGTGGGCGCGCGAACGGTAGAGGCGCTGGCCATGGTCGCTGAAGTCGTTCATGGGGCACCATGCCGTTTTTCCGACCCCGCACGGTTTTCACTGGCCCACGGCGGCAAGGATCGCCACCCTTTCCCTGTCCCCCTGAAAATCTATGACGAAACACTCAAGGTCATGAAGTCGGCCGTTTCAAAGGGCAAACTCGGTCACACAGAAGAGCTCGAGGCGCTTCGACGCCTTGATGAACAGGCGCGTCGCCTCGAACATTACGTGACCGGCCCTGATTTGAAGGAAATCGTTGCCGGCGAATTCAGGCGTTCTGCCTCCCTGGGTGGACGCAGTATCTTCGGCTGGGAGCCGCCGGCAGAGACGGAGACATCAGGCGAGTAGCTGCTCCTCCGACTCCAGCCCGGTCCGGGCCGCCCCGCCGTCCACGAGCCGATCTAGGCTTTGAGGGCGCCCCTCAGATCTGTACCGGCTTGATCGTCGCGACCGATATCTCACCTTCCATCAGGCCGCGCACCAGTCCTGGTTTTTGCGTGCTCGACTTCAATGACCGTATAGAGCTCTTCATCCCGAAACGCGCTTTCATCCAGCGTACTGACACCTTGTGCCGGCGCCGCATCAACTTCCATATAGTCAAGTTCACAACCGGAAGCGACGACGCGCGCATCGCCTGACGAGCGGGCGGCCACCAGCACTTGGCCTTGATGGACGGCATTTTGCCATCGAGGGTTACCGGGTGCGGCCACTGGCACCAGGAGATAGACGTCGCATTGCCGACGTCATCAGCGACAAGACGTGCGCCGTTTCGATCAGCTGTGGCATGCCTTTCAGTATTGGATATGAAGCGGCCGCCCGTCTTTCTCATCAGGGTTGGGTGTCCGCCTTTCGTCCGGCAACTCGCCAGGTTCCGGTTCCTTGATATGTGTTGGCACCTTGAGAGAACGCGTGGCTTTTGTTCATCCGGCTCTACGGTCCGGGTAGTGTCAACGCCATTGCCTACAAAAATGAGCTGCTTAAGGACCTCATCGCCCGGTGTTGGGTCCCACTGCGATTTCGAGACAGCGCGGAACAAATATATTTAACGCCGGTTAGAGCCCTTCTTCACTAAAGGAGGTAAAAATGGGCGACACTTCAACCACCGCCGATCATGGCAGGATACGACAATGGGTCGAAGCCCGCCGGGGGCGTCCATCTCGCGTCAAGGGCGTGTCGGACGATGGCATTCTTCGTATTGATTTCGGCGAACCGAACGAGACGCTCGAACCGATATCCTGGGAGGAGTTCTTTCGCATCTTCGATCACAACAAGCTGTTGTTCCTACATCAGGAGCAGACTGCGGACGGGGCACAAAGCCGCTTCAATAAATTCGTCGATCGCAGTTGAACGATGTCAGTTCTCGGCGCCCGAAATCAATGCGGTCGCAAGGGCGCCGAGGCCGAACGAGGCACCGAAAGCATAGGCCTGAAGTCCAAAAGCAAGAGGTACGAAGACCTCACCATGACCAAGGGAAGCGGGAGCGATTATTACAATCACGCCGACGGTCGCCATCCCGAGCAAAAAGCCCATTCCAATGTTCAGGATTACGAAACGAACAAGCGTCGGCATAGCGGACCTCGCGATCCATGCCAAACCTCAAACTGCAGCATCGGTTCCCATCCGACGTTGCCCGCAATATGGGCGACATTCAGGTCCGCCGTCTTCCAGTCCTCAATCGCGAGAAAAGACTGGTGGGCGTCGTCTCCCTTGCTGACGCGGCGCGCAATGACCCGGCGCTTGCGGGCGCGGGATTGCAGGGTGTTACGGCACCGGGCGGGGCGCATAACCAGGAATAAATCGATGATTGAGACACGTGGCAACGAGAACTGTTCGCCTCAAGGCTTGGTGTTGCCGGCAGAAGAGGCACTGATTGTTGCCAGGCACGTTGCTGCGGAAGCCCATGCTGGACAGTTTGACAAGATGGGGAAGCCCTATTTTACCCACTGTGAGCGCGTTGCAAATGCTGTGGATGGGATCGATGCAAAGGTGGTCGCCTATCTACACGATGTTTTGGAGAAGGGCCCAGGTTGGTCGGCTGGAAGATTGCGGGAATGTGGGTTTGATGCCCAGATCGTCAGTGCCGTCGTGGCACTGACAAAAAGACTAGCCGAGGCGGAGGCAGCCTTCGTGAGGCGAGCTGCATCTAACGCTCTCGCGCTTCCGGTGAAGCATGCCGATCTCTTGGACAATCTCAAGCAGGCGCTGGTTGCAGGGGTGGAGACGGAGAAATATCTCAATGGGCTGCGGATCGTCGAAGCCGAATACGGTTACCACCCGGAGTGATCGGCCCCGCTGCGACCGGTGCCGCTGAAGCTCAATTCAATGGATTGCCGTGCATCTCAAGTTCAAGTTCTTCTCGCGCGCGACTTAGCCTGCTTTTGATCGTGCCGACGGGGCATCGGCAGATGGCAGCGGCTTCCTGATAGCTCAACCCGAAGCCAGCTATCATGATCAGGATCTCCCTATGCTCCGGCGTGATCGACTCCAGTGCCGTTCGCAATCGCGTGTTGAGCACACACCAATCCTGTGTTGGCGCCACCGGCAGCGTCAGCTCTGAAAAATAGTCGGCGCTGACAGGCAGCTCGCGCTGGCGGATCCGGTACTGGGTGCGGAACGCGTTGTGCATGATCGTGAACAGCCACGATTTCAAGTTGGTGCCCGGTTCGAAACGGTCGAGGCTGCGCAGTGCACGAAACAGCGTGTCTTGAACGAGGTCGTCGGCCTCAAACTGGGAAGTTGCAAACGATCGTGCAAACGCGCGCAGTGCCGGTATCAGATTTACAACCTCTGCCTCGATCGGGGCGTACCGCGGATCTCGTAACGAATGGGAGGAGCGCATGAAGGGCTGCCTTTCGGACCTTGGTGAACACTTTCATCCTGATCGAAATGCCCGCGTAGTCCATTGGTTCCGCACCCCCATAAAGATCACCAATGTTCAACAAAATCCGCTTCCGACAGGAACCAAATTTGCTCCGCGTGGTTTAAGGCGTCATGGAAAACAAGGAGAAGTGATATGCGCAACACCGCTCTGGCAGCGCTGGCAATTTCCTTGCCAATCGCTGTGTCTGCCCTTGCACAGACCACGTCGACGACTGTGGTCCTTCCTGGCGAGGTTAGGACCTATGTGCTTGAACAGAAAAACCCTTCTGTGGCTTACGAGCGTGAAATCGTGATCGGCGAGCCCCTACCGGAAACCGTCAAGATCTATCCAGTGCCGGATCAACCCAAGTATGGCTACGCGATCGTCAACGAGCGGCGCGTGATTATCGACCCGAATACGCATACTGTCATCGAGGTTTTGGAGTAGCCTTTTCTCGTATCGTGTCGCAGAGGATCGCTCACTTCTTGGCGGTCGTCTGCGCGCGGGTTTTCATCGCCGCATCAAGGTCGACCTTATAGGGGCCGCGTTCTGCAAATATCTCACGAGCCTCCAGGGGAGGCGTATCCATCCGAGCAGGGCCGCAGGACTTGTGCGATCGCGCGTGGTAACCTGGCGGAATGGAGATCGACGAAGGCAAAATGGACGACGTGGTTTTGGCGTTGGTATGGCTGACGCGTCACAACGAGC
>NZ_LGAP01000069.1 GCF_001270265.1 Ensifer adhaerens | reverse complement strand
CTCGGACATCGGCGGCACGCTGTCGGGCCTGTCGAAGGTGCTGCGCATGATCCTGCAGTCGGCGATCCTCGGGCTTGGCGCCTATCTGGCGATCCGCGGACAATTGTCGGCCGGCGCGATCATCGCCGCGTCGATCGTCACCGCAAGGGCGCTGGCGCCGGTCGACATGGCGATCGCGCAATGGAAGGGCGTGGTGGCGGCAAGGCGCAGCTATCATCGGCTGAACGAGACGCTCGGCGTGCTCGACGAGCGCTCCGGCAGCCTCGACCTGCCGGCGCCGACGACAAGCCTCTCGCTCGACAAGGTGACGACGGTGGCGCCGTCGACCGGGGCGGTGCTGTTGAGCGAAGTCAGCCTGGAGCTGAAGGCCGGCCAGGCGCTGGGTCTGATCGGGCCATCGGGCGGCGGCAAGACGACGCTGGCGCGCGCCATGCTCGGCATCTGGCCGGTGCTGCGCGGGGCGGTGCGCATCGACGGCGCCGATCTCAACCAATGGCCCGAGACGCTGTTCAACCAGCATGTCGGCTATCTGCCGCAGGACGTGGCGCTGATGGACGGCACGGTGTCGGACAACATCTCGCGCTTTGCCGAGGCGCCGAATGCGCGCGAGATTATCCGGGCGGCCAAGGCCGCCGGCATCCATGAGATGATCGTGCACCTGCCGAACGGCTACCAGACCGAACTTGGTCCTCATGGAACCGCACTGTCCGCAGGCCAGCGGCAACGCATTGCCCTGGCTCGTGCGCTCTACGGGGATCCTTTTCTTGTGGTGCTCGACGAACCGAACTCCAACCTCGATGCGGAAGGGGAAGAGGCGCTATGTCAGGCCATCCTCAAGGTGCGCGAGCGCGGCGGCATCGTCGTCATCGTCGCCCACCGCCCGAGCGCACTGCAGACGGTCGACATGATCGGCCTGGTGCAGGCCGGCCGGCTGGTCGCCTTCGGACCGAAGGAGGAGATCCTGCCGTCGCAGAAGCTGCGGCCGCTGGTGGTGGAGAAGAACCGCAGGGTGGATGCCGCCGGCAGGGCGGATGCCGCCGGCAGGACGGATGCCGGCATGGGCCAGGGCATGGCTCAGGCCATGGGCCAGCCGCAACGGGTGCCGGCGGAGTAGCCGGCAGGCCAGGGCCGAGCATAGCGGCGATTGAAGCCGCCCTTGGGCGGCAGACACGAACAGACGCGAGCGAGCGACACGAGGCCAGGGCGCAGCAAGGGGTTCCGCACAGGAGCCGGCACCGGCCGAGGAGGATGTCATGGACGACAAGCTCATCCTGAAGCGACCCGACAGCCAGCAGGCGGTCGCGCCGATGAACCGTTACGAGATCGCCGACAGGCCGGAGCGCAAGCGCGGCCGGCTGCTGCTGTCGGCGCTGTTTCTCGGTGGCCTCGGCTCGGTGTTTGCCAGCCGCGACGAGGCCGACGGCAATGCGCCGGCGCATCAGCCGGGGCTGGGCGATGGTGGGGCGATGGCGCCGGTGGACGAGCCGCAGACCGGGCCGGATCTCGCCGGCGCGCTCGATGTCATCGAGGATGTCGCCGACTATTTCCGCGAGCTGATGGCCGACTTCGCGCTGACGACCGGCACGGTTCCAACGGTTATGGGGCGGCTGCGCGCCTCGGTGCGGCTGTCCTTCGACGACGGCCGCCCCGATACCGGCTTTGTCGACAACCGGCCGTTCCAGCAGTCGACCCGCTCGGCCAACGACAACGGCCTGGAGACCTTCAGCTTCCCGCGGCTGTCGTCCTTCGGCAGCCTGCCGTCGACCGGCGGCCGCAATGATGATGATGATGACGACGGCAATGGCAACGGCGGGAATAACGGCGGCAACAACGGCGGCAACAACGGTGGTGGCAATAACGGCGGCGGCAACAATGGCGGCGACGATGACGACGACGACGACGATGACGGCGGCAGCCGCTCGAACCGGCTGCCGGTGGTCACCGGCCGCAACATTCTTGCCAACGGCTTCATGAACCTGTCGGCGATCATCCTGCTCGATGATCTCCTGGCCAACACCCTCGATGCCGACGGCGACCGGCTGACGATCGCCAATCTGACCGTCTCTTCCGGTTCGGTGCGCGCCTATGCCGACGGCATCTGGCTCTATACGCCGGCGCGCGGCGAGATCGGCGAGGTTACGTTCAGCTACACCGTCTCCGACGGCAGCGGCAGCGTTGCCAATGGTGCGCTGCTTTCGCTGCTCGACTGGCCGGCCCATGAGATCAAGGGCACCGAAGGACCGGACGTGCTGATCGGCACGCCGCGTCCCGATATCATCGCCGCCCTTGGTGGCGACGACATCGTCTATGGTCGCGAAGACGACGACCTGATCCTCGGCGGCAGCGGCAACGACACGCTCTTGGGCGGCGACGGCAACGACACCCTGCATGGCGAAGACGGCCATGACCGGCTGTTCGGCGGCAACGGCGACGACATCCTGTTTGGCGGCGCCGGCGACGATCGGCTCCATGGCGAGGCCGGCGACGACACACTCTCGGGCGGCAGCGGCGACGACCGGCTGTTCGGCGAGGACGGCAAGGATCGTCTCGAGGGCGATGCCGGCGACGATCTCGTCGATGGCGGCAGCGAGGACGATACGCTTGCCGGCGGCAGCGGCGACGACACGGTGCTGGCCAGTGCCGGCAACGACGTCATCGTCACCGGCGCGACCAGCGACGAGGCCCGCCAGCCACCGGCATCGCCGGCCGCCGCCCCCCATACTGACGACGGCGACGATAGCTATAGCGGCGGCAGCGGCTTCGACACGCTCGATGCCAGCGCCAGCACCAAGACCATCGCCGTCGACCTCGAACAGGGCACCGCCACCGGCGAAGAGATCGGATCGGATACGCTCGACAGCATCGAGGCGGTGATCGGCGGCACCGGTGACGACCAGCTTGCGGGCGATGCCGCCTGCAACACCCTCGTCGGCAATGACGGCAACGATGTCATCGACGGCCGTAGCGGCAACGACACGCTGGCCGGCGGCCAGGGCGACGACACCGTCTCCGGCGGTAACGGCAATGACACCGTCATCGTTCAGGCCGCCAACGCATACGATAACGACAGCGACAGTGATGATGATGACGGAGACGACATCTACTGCGGTGGCGACGGCATCGACACGCTCGATATGTCGACTCTCATACAGACGGTGCTTGCCGATATCGAGGCAGGCATCGCCGAAGGCGAGGAGATCGGCGAAGATCGCATCGAAGGTTTCGAAGTCATCCTCGGGGGGCGTGGTGACGACAGGATTTTCGGCGGGCGCGGCGACGATCTGCTGGCCGGAGGCTGGGGCGATGACCGGCTACGCGGCCGCGACGGCGACGACATTCTCGTCGGGGGAGCCGGGGACGATGAGCTGGAGGGCGATGACGGGAACGACACGTTCCTGGTCATCGTCGTCCCCGGCTCCGATGATGGCGACGACCTGATCGACGGCAATGAGGCGGTCGACACCTACGACGCCTCGGCGGCGACACAGGCGGTGGTGATCGACCTTGACGGCGGCACGGCTGAGGGCGCCGAGATCGGTTCGGACCTGTTGACCGCGATCGAAGGCGCTGTCGGCGGCAAGGGCGACGATGTGCTGGTGGCCGACACTGCCGTCAACTTCCTCGCCGGTGGTGACGGCGCCGATGTCTTCGTCTTCCGCTCGGTGGCGTCGCTGGCCAATGACGGCAGCGGCCGCGACGAGATCCGCGACTTCCAGGTCGGCGACCGCATCGACCTGTCGAAGATCGCCGAAGCCATCGGCGGCCTGGTCTTTGCCCAGTTCGCCGCCGACGGCCAGACACCGCCGGTGCACCAGATCACCTTCTATCACGAGGCCTTCGGCGACGGCGAACGCACCGTCGTGCGCGCCGTCGTCAACCTCGAACGCGACGAGGATCTCGAATTCCTGATCGC
>NZ_LGAP01000068.1 GCF_001270265.1 Ensifer adhaerens | reverse complement strand
TCTGGCCAACGCGCTGCTGGAGGTGGTCGAACATCAGAGTGTCTCACGCGAAACCATCCGCCGCCGGCTGGACGACAACGACCTGAAGCCGTGGCAGAGGAAAATGTGGTGCATCGCCAAAATCGATGGCGAATATATCGCCAGGATGGAGGATCTTCTCGACCTCTACGCTGAGCCGCATGATCCTAAGCGACCCGTCGTCTGCTTCGATGAAAGTCCGATCCAGCTCATCGGCGAAGTGCGCGTGCCCATCGTCCAGAAACCGGGAAAGCGATACCGTTACGATTCTGAATACAAGCGCAATGGCACGGCCAACCTCTTCGTTATGGTCGATGCCAATAGGTCGTGGCGCAAGGTCAAGGTCACCGATCGGCGCGCCAACGAGGACTTCGCCGTCTGCATGCGCGACCTCGTCGACGGCGATTATCCCGATGCCGACCGGGTCCGTGTGGTGATGGATAACCTATCGACCCACACGGCCTCTGCTATCTATCAGACGTTCCCAGCCGTTGAGGCACGTCGGATTTTGCGACGTCTGGAATTCCACTACACGCCCCGCCACGCGAGTTGGCTCAATATGGCCGAGATCGAGATCGGCGTTATGCGCCGACAGTGTCTTGACCGCCGCATCGACAACCGCAACCTGCTCGAAAGTGAGGTTCAGGCATGGGAGCGTCGTCGAACCGATAGCGGTGCCCAAATCCGATGGATGTTCTCAATCGAGCAAGCGCGCGAAAAGATGGCTAAGTCTTATCCAACACCACAGGTCAACGAGTCAGAATCTCTGTGACGGGACACTAGGAGCAGGAATTCATCGCGTGAGCCAGACGGCCAACGCAATCTGGCCATCGGCCCACGTTGGGTCGCAAGCACGCGCAGTTTGCGATTGGTCACAAATTCGGTTGCGAAGGAGTGGGCATGATGACTAAGCTGGTTGGCTTCCAAGTTGTCCTTGGGATCGATGCGATTTCAAAGCCACCCACCGCGCAAACGCTGCGAAGGGTAGCTTGATGGGTCGTCGTCTGGAACCTGACTGGCGCTGTAGCCGAGCTGTGGCAGACCTCCTCGGCCTCGGGAAGAAGAAAGGCGGCGGCGATCCGGTGCTGTCACCTGCAGGCGAGGTCATCCGCACCGCGGCGCATCGTGATTGAAGCCTAGGGGGTTCCATTGGCCGACCAGAACAAGGTGACAGCTCAACAGTCAAAATACGATCGCCTTATAGCTGCGGCACAGGCGGCGGCCTCAGCAGTCACGATCGTGGCGCATCCCTGCGACGAAGCCTCGCTACGTGGTGCACTTGAAGCCGCCGACAACGGACTAATTGTGCCGGTTCTTGTCGGCCCCGAGGGGAGAATCCGCAAGGTCGCTCAGGAGTCCGGCCTCGATCTGAAAGCGCACGCCATTGTCGATGTGGCGCACAGTCACGCCGCAGCAGCCAAGGCGGTCGCCCTGATCCGAGAGGGAAAGGGCGAGCTCCTGATGAAGGGGAGCCTACACACCGACGAACTGATGCGGGAAGTCACGGCCTCCGCCACGGGTCTGCGAACCGAACGCCGTATCAGCCACGTGTTCGTGAT
Organism: Ensifer adhaerens; assembly: GCF_001270265.1. Classification (GTDB taxonomy): domain Bacteria; phylum Pseudomonadota; class Alphaproteobacteria; order Rhizobiales; family Rhizobiaceae; genus Ensifer; species Ensifer adhaerens_B. The sequence continues at coordinate 3,262 of NZ_LGAP01000068.1, read as the reverse complement.
GGATGTGCCTGGTCATGCGGACACGCTCTTCATCACGGATGCGGCGATCAACATCTTTCCCGATTTAGACGTCAAGCGCGACATTGTGCAGAACGCTATCGACCTCTGGGTGAAGATTGGGTTGGGCGAACAGCCGCGGGTCGCGATCGTTTCGGCAGTTGAGACCGTCACGACCAAGATTCCCTCGACGATCGAGGCCGCGGCATTGTGCAAGATGGCTGATCGTGGGCAAATTGTCGGTGGCCTGCTCGATGGACCGCTTGCCTTCGACAACGCGATAAGCCCCGAGGCGGCGCGGATCAAAGGGCTGACCTCGCCGGTGGCGGGCCGGGCACAGATCATCGTCGTGCCTGACCTTGAAGCAGGCAACATGCTGGCCAAGAACCTGACGTTCCTCACCCATGCCGACGCCGCGGGCATTGTGCTCGGTGCGCGCGTGCCGATCGTGTTGACATCACGGGCGGACTCGGTTCGCAGTCGCCTCGCATCGTGCGCTGTTGCCACCCTCTACGCGGCCGCCCAGCGGCGATCGATGCAGGCGGTGGCCTGATCATGGACGCCATACTTGTGGTCAATGCGGGTTCGTCGAGCCTCAAGTTTCAGATCTTCGGGGTTGCGGAGGCTGGCCTGTCACGCAGGGTGCGTGGTCAGATCGATGGCATTGGCAGCAGACCGAGCTTGCTTGCGAAGACGATCGACGGGACGGTGCTGATCGATCGCGCCTATCCCCCAGAAGCTCTAGGCGATCTGCCGATGGCCATCGCTGAAGCGCGCATCTGGCTGCAATCACTTGAAGGCTTTACGCTTAAGGCAATTGGTCATCGCGTTGTTCACGGTGGACCGGACTATGCGGCACCGGTCCTGATCGACCATGCCGTTCTCGACAAGCTTGCCAGGTACCAGGAACTCGCGCCGCTGCACCAGCCGAACAATCTGGCTCCCATCCGCCTCGCCATGGAAATTAATCCGGATGTTCCGCAGGTCGCCTGTTTCGACACGGCTTTCCATCGCGGCCATGCCCCGCACACAGACTGTTATGCTTTGCCTTGGGCATACTACCAGGACGGCGTTCGACGCTATGGCTTTCATGGCCTCTCCTACGAGTACATAGCCGAGCACCTGACCAAAGTGGCTCCTACACTCTCCAACGGTCGCGTCATTGTTGCTCATCTCGGCAGTGGCGCATCGATGTGCGCCCTGTATCAAGGTCTCAGCGTTGAGACGACCATGGGGTTTACTGCGCTTGATGGTCTACCAATGGGCACCCGGCCGGGCCAGATCGATCCGGGTGTCGTGCTCTACCTGATCGACCAGAAAGGCATGACGACCGCGGACGTCACCGATCTTCTCTATCGGGCGTCGGGGCTTAGGGGGCTTTCCGGAATATCCTCCGACATGCGCGACCTGCTTTCCAGCGACGATCCGCGCGCAACCCTCGCGATCAATCATTTCGTGCATCGCTGCTCACTCAGCGCCGGCATGCTCGCCGCGGCGCTCGGCGGCCTGGATGCCTTTGTCTTTACCGCCGGCGTGGGTGAAAATTCGGCGCCTATTCGAGCCCGTATCGCCGAGCGTCTGACCTGGCTTGGCGCCGAACTTGATCCTTCCGCCAACGATGCGGGCGCGATGCGGATTTCAACCGACGCAAGCGGTGTCGCACTTTATGTCTTGCCGACGGACGAAGAATTCATGATCGCGCGCCACACCATTGCACTCGTCGAGGCCCTATAGCCTCATTTCATGTGAGAGGCGTTCGATGCCCATTCGTGTCGCCGCCAGACACGAGAGTTCATGCATAACCTGCGCTCTAGGCATTTCAGAGTCGAAACGAAAACTAATCGGGTTCAGTGGGTGATCTAAAGACACGGCAATTTTTCGATGAGAACGCTCGGCGCGATCGCCTTCAATCATAGCTAAGCGGCGCCGGCTTCTGTGGTGGCGCCTCAAAGGCTATTTCCCGACGACCGTGCCGGGCGGCGCTGCAGGCGAGAGAGCGCGTACCCGAAACCAAGCCCCGCGGCTCCAATCTGCTATCCGGGCGATATCATCAAGAGATGATCGATGCGTTCCACTCACGCTTGTAACGCAAGGGCCAGTGCCACGGAGTGCTGGCTGGAGCCCCAAGCCGCTATCGCGAGGTCGGCAAACCCGGGGCAATCAATGTCAATGTCGGGAAATAGGTTCGATAGCGGCCAATATCACGCGTGAGCAACGGCAACCCGCTGACGGCCGCATGCGCACCGATGAAGAAGTCTGGGAGAACGCCGGTTCTCGTTCCAGCTGCTTTGCGATAGCGTGTGAAAACCTTGCTTGCCAGAAAGAGGGCCTCGCGTGGCACTGGCATCAGTTCCAACCCGGCTTGTTTAAGGAACGCGTCGACATCTTCGATGCGATTGTAGCGAACAGCCAGTTCCGCATAGACGATGTCGTTGATCCACAGTGTCCCCCCAAGACTTGCGTTCTCGAGTTGCGCTATGGACCAATCGGCCCATGTCAGATCATCGGTTACGACGTCGAGAAGAACATTCGTATCTACGAATATCACTGTTCGCCACGCGTGAGGGCCATAATCGCGTCAGTATCCAGCCCTTTGCCAGCGTGCCCTCGCAGCTTTGCGAAGCGGCTGGGCTGCTGTTCTTTGGGGGCATGGACGAGCACTATGCTTCCATCCGGCGCGCGACGGAAATCAACCTTGCTCCCAGGCACTATACCCAAGAGGTCGCGCACTGGTTTGGGGATCGTAATCTGCCCCTTAGCTGTAACCGTCGCCGTCATTGTCGAACCGTGTAAGGAATGATTTTTTGAAGGTATTACTTCGCGGCTCGGTTTTCAAGAGATTGGACGACGAAGAGTCCCGCAAAACTCGGAATACGAGGGCCGGTGAACCCGATTTGACATCATCAACATTTCCCGCTCGCTGGCGCGGCCGCTGAAGGCTGGAGCTGGAACTGGTACTGGAACTCTTCAGCTGTCGCCGCCTAAGCCTCGACTGTTCATGGAAGGCCCGGAACCGCGAAGGAAACCCTGTTGTGCAACCGCGGCCCGTCCGAAGTGCACCGGTGAGCACCGAGCATTGCCCCAGCGCAAGCAGAGTGGATACCTAGGAGCCTGTCCGAGTAGTCACTGTTCAATTGTGTGCGAGTCTGATTCAATCTTTTGCCATGAGCAAATATTTTCGCCCCTGGAATATCGATCAGACACTGCTTCTTCCGCCGAGCGTGCAGGACTTCGTGCCGAAGGACCATGTGTCGCGGTTCATCGT
>NZ_LGAP01000067.1 GCF_001270265.1 Ensifer adhaerens | reverse complement strand
GTGCCGAGTGGGCCATGATCTGCACCGCCCACAACCTCCTCAAGCTGTTCACCCTCGCAAAGCCCGCCTGAGCCGCCTATCCTGCAACAAATGTCCGTCGCAACGACCTATCTGGACGGGCTCCTAGAGGCTTTTTGCTCGGCAGGACATTCCCCCTTTCAAGGCCGTCGCCCCTACTCGTTTCAGCGGCATTCGTGTCGGCCGCCGTCGCTTCCGACGACGGTCCCGCTACGCGGGTCGCACGTGCGGCAGCGAGCCAGGCTGCGTCCGTCCCGGTCATTGCGCCGATACTGATCGCTTTGGCGCTTCCTTCTGCCCCTGGGCCGCGCCGATGCTGATCGCGCCGGCATTAAAACCCGCATCATAAATATCCGTTCTTAGAGAGAGGCGAGCCCGCATCGAATATGGTCAGGCGGTAAAATCCGCTGATGAGAGTATGATAACCATCGGTTCGGACCGTCATCTCCAGCACCGTGCACAGGCTACATCAATTGATCTGCCTCGCGTATGTGGGGTAGTTTAAACACGTCCGGAAAACCTAAATCGCTCATGAGAGGGTGTCATTTCGTCCCGAACCGGAACTGGCCCCACATAGGGGATGCGGGTGATATGGCAGTAAACGGTAAGTTGGCTGGCGGCCGCGGTGGTTTTACCCAAGCGGCATGTGTCAGTTCACGAACAGTGAGTTCCTGCGCGACCTTGCGTTAAATGCAATACATCCCTATATAGGGATGTATTGATATAGGAGTTTTTTATGGCCCAGATCCAGAGTTTTACGCTGAGCGAGGCAGGATATGTCTTGGGCCGAACCTCGGCGATGCTTAACAAGGCGGTTGACACAGGTGTCATTTACGCACGGCAAAGGAAGGTGGGGAACATGACCCAAAGGCTCCTTGGCCCTGCGGAACTGCGCTTTCTGCGGCTTGCCGATGAACTCGACAAAGATCTGACGCCAGCGGGGCGGCGTCGGCTTTACGGTGCCTTGCGTAAACTACCTGATGATGCTCACAAGCTCCAACTCGGAAGGCTCGAACTCGATCTTGCGCAGATCGACACCGATCTCAGAGACCGAATGGCGATGCTTGAGGCGATCAGAGGTAAGATTGATAGTAAGAGCAATCGAGGCGAGGCGGTTATTCGCGGAACGACAATCACGGCGCACCTGATCGCCGCTTTGGCACGCGACCAGAGCGTGGATGCGATCCTCGCGGAGTTTCCTTCCTTAACGCGAGACCAAATCGACGCGGCAGTCGAGTACGCCAAGGCTTACCCGAAGCGCGGCCGTCCCTATCCAACAAAGAGCCTGAAGACCGCTTTGGCCGATTTGGCCAATGCTGGGGCGTTCGAAGACAACGGTGATCTTGGTGAAGTCGGACCAAGAGCCATTCCGTGACGCTTTATCTTCTCGATGAAAATGTTCTCCGTGAACTCAAGCACGGCGGGCATAAGAATGTGCATCAGTGGATCACGACGGTTGATGACACGGACCTTCGGCTGAGCGTCGCGACGCTGTTCGAAAAGCGTCGGGGAGCAGAAGCATTGATGAAGAGGGAACCCGAACGTGCTCAGCGGATCCTAGATGGTATTGAGGCTCTTGAAAAATCTTTCTCCGATCGCATCATTCCGATTGACGGGCCGGTCGTCGCAGAGTGGACGCGCCTGCTCGGCATGAAGAACAAGGACAAGTGGGATGTTGCTCTGGCCGCGACCGCTCGTGTCCACGGTCTTGTGGTTGTGACGCGAAACGTCTCCGATTTCGCTGGGCGTGGGGTCAGGATCCTCAATCCGTTCAAGACGCCGCCCGAGATTTCGGATGTTTAGGCCGGCTTGTCACATAAACCAAGTGTCAGGACTTGCGGCATAGACGCGATGGCATGAGCACGCCTGCCATCAGTTATAAGCGCATCGTTTCCCGCCGCAGATTATCGCGCACGCGGTCTGGCTTTATTTCCGGTTTCCATTGAGCCTGCGCCTGGTCGAAGAACTGCTGCTGGAGCGCGGGATCGTTGTCTCCTACGAGACGATCCGCCGCTGGGCAAAGAAGTTCCGGCCGGACTACACCCGCCGACTGCGTCGCAAGAAGGCGCGCCGCGATGATGTCTGGCACCTGGACGAAGTCGTGGTCACCATCGCTGGCCGCAAGCACTGGCTGTGGCGGGCTGTCGATCAAGATGGGTAATCGATACGCCCAGGACGCTTCTGCAGAACTGATCGTCATGGGTGCCTATGGCCACTCAAGAATGCGCGAACGGGTTTTCGGCGGTGTCACTCGATCGATGCTTGAAACGGCAGTTGTGCCCGTTCTTATGGTACATTGAACGAATAGCGAAGCGGAACGGCCGACGTGGTGCGTCACGGCGTCACCCGACTGTGGCAAGATGACCCTTCTCCGGGGTGTGGCAGGAAAGCGCGGGGATGGCATGCACGCGGGTTTAGTCCACCTCGTATTCCTGGCGGTCGCTCTCACCGGCACCTTCGCGGGCTTGCTGGCGCAATGGTACGGTTGGGCGCAGGTGCCGGACCTCATCTGGAGCGCTGCGACTGTTCCAGTCATCGTCGCACTCACCATAACGATCGCGCGGGACTTCCTGGCCGGACGGGTGGGCGTGGACGCGATAGCGCTCGTTGCGATGATCACCTCGATAGCCATGGGGGAGCCACTTGCGGGTGCAGTGGTTGCCATGATGTATACCGGCGGCAACCTGCTGGAAGAATATGCGCGCGAAAAAGCCGAGTGCGACCTCCGGTCGCTTCGTGATCGAACACCTCGTATTGCCCACAGGTTGGCTGACGGTGAAGTTACGGACATTGCGACTGATAAAATCATCGTGGACGACGAGTTGCTAGTGAGAGCCGGCGAGCTATTGCCCGTCGATGGACATCTCCTGGACGAGCACGCCAAGCTTGACGAGTCCGCCATCACCGGCGAGCCCCTGCCGGAATCGCGGATCAAGGGTGACGAGCTTAGAAGCGGCACCGTCAATGCTGGGGAAGCCTTCCGCTATCAAGCGTCGGCCCCAGCGAACAAGAGCACCTACGCCGGCATTGTCCGCATGGTCGAAGAGGCGCAGACGGCCAAGGCACCGTTCATCCGGATGGCCGATCGTTTCGCCCTCATCCTTCTGCCGGCGACCCTTCTCGTTGCGGGTCTGGCCTGGTGGCTGACGGGGGACCGCATCAGGGCACTCGCCGTGCTCGTTGTCGCCACACCTTGTCCGCTCATTCTTGCCGCACCAGTTGCGTTCATCGGCGGTGTCTCGCGCGCGGCACGCGCCGGAATTCTGATGAAAGGAAGCGCAGCGCTCGAGGCGCTGGCCCTTATCCGTACTGCCATCTTCGACAAGACGGGGACATTGACCGAAGGTGGCGCGCGGCTCACTGTTTACGAGACCGTGCCGAACATCGACGCCGGCGAAACGCTGCGCCTTCTCGCATCGCTCGAACAGGCCTCGCACCACGTTCTCGCGGAAACCCTCGTTGCATTGGCCCGCGCCAAGGGCAGGCCGCTTTCGACTCCGTCTGAAGTGCGAGAATTTCGTGGCTCTGGATTGGAGGGCATTGTGGACGGTCGGCATGTGCGCGCCGGCTCGCGTGCCCTTTTGCTCGGGGATGCTCAGGTACCATCGTGGGCACGCTCCGCTGCCTCTGCTCAAGAAGGCAGTTCGGGGCTTGCAATCTATGTGTCCGTCGATGGTCGGATTGCTGCTTTCCTCCTGATGGCGGACGCGATCCGCCAAGAAGCGTCGGCGGCGTTGGCTCAACTTCACGCAGCGGGTGTCTCTCGTATCATCATGGTCACCGGCGACGACGCCAAGGCCGCCAATGCGGTTGGGGCTTCGCTGGGTATCGACGAAGTCTATGCCGATCGCAGCCCGGCTGAGAAACTTGCTGCGGTTGCGGCTGAACGGCGGCGTCAACCGACGATGATGGTCGGTGACGGCATCAACGATGCGCCGGCACTGGCTGCGGCTAATATTGGCATCGCCCTGGGTGCCCGCGGGGCGACCGCCTCGTCAGAAGCTGCGGACGTCGTGATCCTGGTCGATCGGATTGATCGCGTATCTCATGCTGTCATGATCGCGCAGCGCACAAGGGAAATCGCGATGCAAAGCATCGTTGTCGGTCTGGCATTGTCCGGGATCGCAATGGTCTTCGCGGCCTTTGGATACATCACTCCGGTCGCCGGCGCCCTCCTACAGGAAGGAATAGACATCGCGGTGATTGTCAACGCCTTGCGAGCCTTGAGCGGGCCATCAAGCACGTATCCTGCTGAAGAGTCGGCGTCGCCTGCCGCGGCAATTTCGTAAGTACATATTTTCCGGAAGGTAGCGAGGGTTGCCTATCGGGCTTCGGTCCATGCCGTCGCCCTGCCTCAAAACCTAATCACCCCAGGCTGACCACCGTGCGCTCGCGAGCATGTCGAACTCCGGACGATTTTGTCTCACCACGACGTATGCCAGTCTCCCTGTCTTCGTGCTATTTCCTGTATATCAGGACGGGGATGGTCGAATGTGTAAGAACCTTGGCGGCGACGCTGCCGATGATCAAGGCGCCGACACCGCCGCGGCCGTGCGAAGCCATGATGATGAGATCGGCGCCGATATCCTCCGCTTTCCTGATGATCTCGAGGTAAACCTCGTGCGCGCTGGTCTGATCGGTCACGCAGCGAACGCCGGCCGCTTCGGCCCTGGTCCGAGCGGCGCGAAGCGTCTCGGCAGCATGCACCTCGGAAAGCGCCTCATATTGCGCGCGGGTGTTGCTGAGTTGCTCCGCATCCAGAGAAACGAGGTGAAAAGGTTCCGTCACGATAAAGATGGTGATATTCGCGCCCACTTCCTTTGCGAATGTGATGGCGGCATCCACGGCCAGCGTCGCGAGCGGTGAGCCGTCGGTGGGTATGAGGATGTTGCTGAACATGAAAGCCTCCCGATTGAAGTCGGAATCAAGGTAGCCGCATCGCCCTGAGCCACATTGACCCAGATCAATTAATTTAGCTTTGTCTTATTTACTCGGTGGGCAAGCAAAAATAAAACGAATGACCAGCTTGGGTCATGGGCGTGGGTTCGGCCGACAGCGACAGAACTTCCGAAAAACGTCAATTTCAGGCGTCGCGTTTGTGGGTTCACAACCCAGATAATTCAACTCACCGAGAGGGAGGAAAGGGTTTTTCCCTGTCCGCCTGATCGTGCAGGCGATCGAAATAGACGAGCGCCATCGGCGGGCAGCCTCCACCAGCGCGACGCGGACTTCGGATCCGCAACCTTCAGCATCACTTTCGTCCGCGTCTCAGGAATGTCGGCAAGGGGTTATCGTTTCGGCGTTGAACTGCGCTCACCCCTCATAGATCAAGCCCTCACCGCCTTCGGCACGGGATATTGCTACCATCTCGTCGGCAGCAGCCTGCTCTGGACGGCGGCTTGTGCGAGGCGGAGCGTGCGTCTTTGCTCATGCTGATTTCCACGGAAAGATCACCATCAATCGAATGGAAGTACATCCCTCAAGCGAGCGGCGGCGCTCGTCGTCAAACGAGGAGATTGAGATCGGTTTGGGCCGCGCATCTTTTTTTGACGCGCATCAATGCGCGTTTCTCTGGATGTGGCGTCATAGATCGATAGCCGAGTGACTACCCGCTCGACGGAAATGGAAGGCCACAGGGTTCGCGCCTCGGCGGTCGCGGCCTGTTTATCCGAAGGAGAACCAGTCATGGCTGAACCAGCAACCCCAATGCCCACCAAACCAGAAGAAAAAGCGATCAAGCGCGGCACCGAAGCATGGCTTCCGTTTGAGAGCCTTCGGGCCGAAATCGACCGACTATTCGACGATTTTCCCCCGAATTTCTGGAGCCACCCTCTTGGAGCCGGCCTCACGCGTCGAGCGCCTCTTCTGTCCAACTGGGCGGTCGCTCCCGCCGTCGACCTGATCGAAAAGGAAACCAACTACGAGATGACCGCCGAACTTCCGGGAATGGAGGAGAAGGACGTTGAGGTCAGCGTTTCGAACGGAACCTTGACGATCCGCGGCGAGAAGCAGGAAGCGAAGGAGGAGAAGGAGAAGGAATACGTTCTGTCGGAACGCCGGTTTGGTTCGGTCCGCCGCACGTTCAAGAATCCCGAGGACGTCAAGACCGACGACATCGCCGCCACCTTCTCGAAAGGCGTTCTGACGCTAACGCTGCCGAAAACCGAGGAAGCACGGCAGAACGAGCGCAAGATCCAGATAAACACAGACTGACAGCGAGTTTTCTCGCTCCGCAAACGCGCGAGCGCGTTTGCGGACGGGAGCGCTCCAAATGGAGGGAACCGATGTCTTTCAAGACCATTCTCAACGTGACCGGCGTGTCGGAGATCGATCAGGATCTTCAAGTCGCGATGGACCTCTGCAGTCAAGTGAGCGCCCATCTCAGCGTTTTTCTTGCGGTGATGGCGCCGCAACCGACCGCGCGCTATGCAACGCTGGCGCCGAGCTGGCTGGAACAGCGAGAGCGCAACCTGCAGGAACTAGCGGAACGGGTAGGCCACGTCCGCGACCGCATTGCCAAAACGGAACTGTCGTTTGACGTGGATAGCGTCTATGCGGAGGTGGCCGGAGCCAGCCATGACATCGGCCAGCGGGCGCTTTATGCGGACCTGCTTCTGGTCGGCCCGGCTGTCTTTGGGAACGAGGATCTGAAGTCGCAGATCGTCAACGGCAGCCTCTTCTGTGGTTGCCGCCCGTGTGGCAAGAAGTTTCTAACCCAAATATGCCAGTGATCGAGTGCGGTCTTCTGTCAGGCCTTTGAATGCGGCATGTCAAAAGCCGCTGGCCGGTATGGTGATCTGC
>NZ_LGAP01000066.1 GCF_001270265.1 Ensifer adhaerens | reverse complement strand
CCACACCTTCAACCTCCAGCGCGTTCCACAAGTCCAGCCAAAGCCCGCGGTGCAACAGACGCCACTGAATGCCGCGCCCGACGCTCAGACGTAACGCACCATCGCCGCTCGTGAATAAGACAGGCTAGAATGTGAGCCCTGTTCTCATTTTGTCAGAGTGATCCGGCTGGATGAGCAGGTCTGACAGTCGGTCGACACCTCATGTTCAAGACGTGGCCAGAACTTAGGATTGGCCGCGCTTCGGAAAGCGTCTATCAAAAGGGTATGTGCGACAAGGGCATGATAGCCCCTCTCGATCGCGATATCTTTATGGTGAGGACTCCTGGTGGCTGATACAGCTGATCTGCAATTTTCCTTTGAAGCGAACGATTTGCTTTGTCGTCAAGCGTTTGTAATGGCAGACTTTCTGCGTCCCGCGCCGCATACTCACATGGCGAAGGCCGGTGTACAAAATACCATTGCAAGTCGTCTTCACGACTGGACTGCGGCAGGCCTCCAGCGGATTTTGAAGCGTCCAACAGCACTTGGACTTTGGTTAGAGGATGAAGACGCGGGATTACCTGCGCGCCGCATCTATGAGTTAGAGAACGTAGATCCGTCTGCTTCGGGATGGAGCAAACTTTACCATCGCCGTCCATGTGCTGCGGTACTTGAACTGCTACGCCCTGTCCTCGAAGACAAGCTCATCGTCGGGTTTGAGCTCTCGCCCTACCAAAAACACTTGTGTGACGCCCTAAATATTCCATACATTTCGTTTGCTATTCATCCGTTTCGCTTCATGAAGGACTACGCCTTCATGATCGAAAGCAACTTCGTCTCCGAGGAACATCTAAGTTCCTTTCAGCTGAATCCCGATGACATTGCATTTGCGGCGCAGATGAAAACCGCACAGTTGGCAAGTTTGTTGCGACCGCGGCTAGAATGCGACTCAGCGGTGCTCTTTGGCCAGGTCGATGGCGACGCCGCTTTACTTCATCGGGATGGCGGCTTCATCGCACTGCAAGATTATCCCAACGAGATTCGTTCGCTGCTCTCGAGTTTTAGAACCGTCTACTTTAAACCGCACCCGTACCAAGATAGAATTGCAGCACAGGTACAGGTGAGATTTCTTCAACAATTCGCAAACGTCGCTTTCGTGAATTGGAATGCATATATGCTATTAGCCGCGCCGGAAATTATTCAGGTTTCTGCATTGAGCTCTAGCATATTGTCAGAGGCAGCCGTTTTTCAGAAGCCCGCGGTTGCTTTGTCTCCGACGTGGAAAGATAAATCCCGCGAACCAGCGTTTAGCTTGGCCATTCTATCCCCGCAGTTTTGGCGACACGTATTCGCCCATGAGAGCTCAAAGTTGGGCGCCCCTGTCCAATTTCTGGGTGAGGCCTCGCTCAAGTCGCTACTGAACATTTCATGGGAGACTTTTGGGAGCAGCGAAGTTCAGACCAATCGAAAAATGATTGAGTTGAATAAAACCTTGGTGTGCGGCGCGGGTGCAGAAGCGGATGCCATTTCGTTTAGCTCATCTTGGACGGCTCCCGCCCCAGACCACCGCTGGATGTCTGGGGAAACTGGTTCTCTATCGTTCAAGGTCTTCGCCGGCGTTGAGGCTAGCTACAGTGTCGAACTTTGGCTAGCAGCCATGGCCTCGCCAGAGGCCCCGGTGCAGTGCACAATTTCGACCTGTTCCATTGTATTGGCGGCCCCTGTCTTTACGCGACGTGATTGTCAACCCATATCGTTTACCCTCTCTCCGGAGATGTGTTCTTCAATTGGCGAAGTAGTACTTGAAATCCGCTGCAGTGCGGCCAATTCGCCAAAGATCATTGCAGGAATCGAGGATACGCGCAGCTTATCGATTGCACTTCATGCCGTTAAAGTGCGTCCAAGTGAGGACGGAGAAGTAATCGCGATTGGGCAGCAGATATGTGTGGCGGATCTTCCTGAAAACTCCGCCTTATTCACACGCGGGTGGCACCCTGCGGAACCTGGCGGAGTGTGGTCTGATGGTCGCAAATCCCAGATAGCAATCAAACTCGCTGAAATACCGGATGAAGACCTTGAAATTGTACTAGTTAACGTTGACGCTTTTTTGACCGATTTGCTGCCGACCAATACACTATTTGCGTACGTAAATGGCGCGAAAAGTGCCGTGTACAGCTTCCATAAATCAGACGCGGGTAGAAGCGACGTTACAATAGCTCTGCCAAAGCATCTGCTAGCTGATGGGCAATCTTTGGTCCTAATCGATTTGGAACTACTGGGTAGCCACTCACCCGCGATGGCAGGTCACTCGCCTGACGCACGAGAGCTCGGTCTGAGGTTCGAATGCTTGCGCGTTGACTCAAAAATTGGCGCGATCGCACGGCACCCCCGGACTCACATCGCGAACATAATCGGGCCCTTCAATATTCATACCGGCCTTGCCTCTATGGCTCGCAGCGTTTATGGCGCGATCGAAATAGCGCTCGATGGAACTCGGCTTAGCTCGGATCGTTTACCGACGACTGGACCACGAGCTGTGAACTTCAACAACTCCCTACATATGGACGAGGACACCGGCTTTGTCGCACTTGGAGCCGGCGGCTCAGACGTGAATATTTTCATCGGGGATGTCACGCGGATTGAGAAGATGGTCTCCCGCTACGGCATCGATTTCCTCGCCAATCACTACAATATTGTGTGCGGGGCTTGGGACCTTGAAAGAATGCCCACGTACCTCGCCAACACGCGGTATTTCGATGAATTTTGGGGGCTGTCCTCCTTTATCGCAAGTTCTGCACGCGCTCGTATGGATGTCTCCGTCCAAGCCTTGCCCATCCCTGTCGAGATCTATTATCCGCCAGTCGTCACGCCGCGGGACCGGCAGGGAATACCTGAAGACTGCTTTGCGTTTTTGTTCACTTTTAGCATCGAATCCACGATGGCCCGGACGAATCCGGAAGCTGTACTTCAAGCTTTCGCGGTAGCGTTTCCCGACGAAACGGAACGCGTTGCGCTCGTCATAAACTGCGTATGCCGGCAGGAGTCCGCAGCTGATTCAGTATCGTACGCAGCCTTCAAAGCCCTTGCTCGGCGCGATCGCCGGATAGTTTTGATTGAAGACATTTTAAACCGGGACGAAAAAGCTTCACTATACTTAAATTGTGACGCTTATGTTTCATTGCATCGTGCAGAAGGATTTGGCCTCACCATGGCGGAAGCGATGGGTTACGGCAAACCCACAATCGCCACGGGTTATTCGGGCAATCTGGATTTCATGAACGAGTCGAATTCCTGCTTGGTAGCGTACAGCAGAACCGATTTGCGTCCGGGCGACTATTATGATCAAGGAGGCCAATGGGCTGAGCCGGATGTCAATGACGCGGCTAGACACATGCGGCGTGTCTTCGAAGATGTAACGTTCCGCGAGACCATTGCCCTGGCCGGCCAAAACACCATCCGCGATGATTACTCGCCTGTCGTCGTTGGCAGAAAATTGCTTAAGCGCATTCTGGAAATCTATGAAGAGATGCCGTGAGATGAAGGAAACTAGATTCTGTGATGGGCGGCGTGCATGCTTTTTGGATGGCCCCGGCTGCCAATCACAGCGATAGCAAGAGTATAAGACACGACCAATCAAGTCGACTTGCTGGCGAATCCTACAATCAGCCCACAGGGCGTCGCGAACTTCAGCTTCGCCCCGTGGTAGGCTTGTGAATATTTTCCTTGCTAGCTAAGCTAGTGCCCATCCACAAACAGTAAGCCACTGAAATTATTGGAGGAATCGCGATATTGCCGCGGGCAAAGCCCGGCGGTTTCAGGTATACTTTAGATCAAGCTACTGATTCTAAAGACAAACCCGTCACCGCCGGAGCCGACAATGCGCCAAGAACGCACCGTCCAATCCAGTATATTCGATCTTTTTGCCGGGCACGAGATCGGCCGTGAATTGAAAGCCATGTCTCAGTGGCTGGATGAGCATGGCGAGGTGCTGAGCCGAGTGACAGAGGATCTGCGCCGACAAGGGGGCAAGGAAACCGGCCGCGAGGGTGCGAGGGGCTGCCGGCCGAGGCTGTGCTGCGCTGCGCGCTGCTCAAGCAGCATCGCCAGTTGAGTTATCAGGAACTGGCCTTCCATCTCGAAGACTCCGCCTCGTTCCGCGCCTTTTGTCAATGCCGGGTGAAATTTCCCCAAAAGTGCCGAAGTAAAATTCCCCAATTATGCCGCCCCGGACGACGTGGAGAATTGGGTATTTTTCGGCGGTCTGCCGCGTTGGCGTTGCGGCGGGGCGAAGGACGGCGGGGTGATCAAAGCCTTGGATCGCACGTGTTCAGGCATCAGTTCGGCATGTTGGCGCAGCCTGTAACTTGATCCTTCGATTTGGACGACGACGGCGTGATGCAGAAGCCTGTCGAGCAAGGCGGTTGCGACGACGGCATCACCAAAAACATCACCCCATTCTGCAAAGCCGCGATTGGACGTCAGGATCATTGCTCCTCTCTCGTAGCGGGCGTTGACGAGTTGGAAGAACAGATTGCCGCCGCCGTCGATGACCGGGAGATAGCCGATCTCATCGACGATCAGCAGACTTGGCCTGCAGAAGAAGCGGATGCGTTCTTGCAGCCGTCCCTCGCGCTCGGCCCTGGACAACGCTGCAATGAGATCGGCCAGCGTGCAGAAGTAGACGCTCTTACCAGCTTTGACGGCTTCGACGCCGAGCGCCACGGCGAGATGGCTTTTGCCGGTTCCCGGTGGCCCGAGGAAATGCACCGCTTCATGCCGGTCGATGAAACCCAGTTGCGCAAGCGTGAAGATCCGATCTCGATCGAGGGAGGGCTGGAAGGATAAATCGAAGCCGGCGAGTGTTTTGATGGTTGCCAGGCGACCCATTCGCAGTGCCGTTTTTATGCGGCTGTTCTCGCGCAGGGTCAGTTCTTCGGAAAGGAGAATATCAATTGCTTCGAGTGCCGAGAGTTCGCCATGCTCCAGGCGGCGGACAATATGATCGAGTGCTTCAAGAGCACGTGGCATCTTCAAGCCAACAAGGTCATGGCGAATGCGGTCGATCATCGACGGCACAGCATCGAGAGCGGCGCTCATGGGCGGTTCTCCTGTGCCATAGCTCTGGCGACGGCGTCGTAGAAGGCCAGCGGCCGCTGTGTGACCCTGTCTCCGGATCCATGAAGAATGATCTCGTCATTGTTGACGTGTGGTCGCGATCGTGGCTGTGAGCGAAGGGTTCTGTGTCCTGGTTCGACGCGGCGCTGATGACGCCCCTCCAACACTGGATGCACAGCAATGAGAGTGCCGTCCTCGAAGATCTGAACTTCATTGGCGAGGGTATGAACCTCGACGAGACGTCTCCTGGTGGCGTCGGGCACGCTGTAGGCGTTTCCGCCGACGCTGACCATTCCGTCTCGAGAGATCCTGCGCTCCAGTCTCAATACGGATCGGAACGGAGCCAGAGGCAAAGGCCGCAAATGATGGCGCTCCTCGGCGAAGGCCTCCATGACGACACGCTGCGTTGTCGCGTGCACACGCGGATTGGCAACCGTATCAAGCCAATACCGCAGTTGGCTGTTAAGGTCATCGAGGTTGCGAAACGAACGTGCCAGGAAGAAGTCTTCCCTGATATAGCGGAATGGTCGCTCGACCTTTCCCTTGGTCTTGGCGCGATAGGCTTTGCAGGCCTTAGGATGAAAGCCGTAATGGCGGGCAAGATCGAGCAGAGCGCGGTTATAGACAATGCCCCCGGTTTCCCCTTCACCAATGACGGCAGTCTTCATTCGGTCGTAGAGAATCTCGCGTGGAACACCGCCAATTGCATCGAACGCGGCGACATGGCATCGCAGCACCGTCGGAAGATCCTGATGCATGGCGAAGCGGCCCCATATGAGGCGGCTGTGGCCCAACACCATGGAAAAGAGCCAGACGATCCTCGGCGTTGAAGGCTCATCGGTGAAGATGACCTGAAACTGGGCGAAATCCACCTGGGCCTGTTCGCCGGGAGCTGTTTCGAACCGAACTTCAAAGCCTTGCTCTGAGGTCGGGCGAACGTCTCTGAGAAAATCCGTGACGGCCGTGTAGCCACCCGCATATCCCCGATCCTTCAGCTCTCGCAGGAGCCGCCGGCCGCTCAGGCCGGGATAGGCAGCAACCCGTTCACGTAGATAAGCAGTGAACGGATCGATCACCGTCGTCCTCGGCTTGCGTGGTCCATAGGCAGGCGCTTCGAGACCCCGCTCAATATATTTACGAATTGTCTTTCGATCGACGTTGGTCTGTCTGGCGATCGCCGACACCGACAACCCCTGCCGGTGCAAATCTAAAATCATGACTATCTCCCCGAGTTTGATCACCAACATTCCCCTCTCGACCATCGAGAGCAGTATCGGTGATGACGCGCCGCCGGTCTTCCGGGGCGCGCCCCGGAAGACCGGCGGCAACGCTAAACTGGGGAAGATTCAAACGGCACTTCTGGGGAGTATTGATCCGGTATCGACACCTTTGCCCGGCTGCCCTGGGGATGGAGCCCGAAGAAGTCGGTCTTGCACAAGACGATCAGCGCGATCCGGGCGCAAACCTTTGAAGAGATCAACCGGGTGCTGCTGGCGAGCGCCCTGCAGGAGAAGCTCGAAAGTGGCAAGGTCGTGCGCGTGGACAGCACCGTCACCGCCGCACTGATCCATGAGCCGAGCGACAGTAGCCTATTATGGGACGCTGTCCGGGTGATGGTACGGCTGTTGCAGCAGGCCGATGCACTGGGTAGCACCATCCCATGGCACGATCATTGCCGCGCGGCGAAGAAGCGATCCCGGGCGATCGAATATACCCGCGGTCGCCCGAAACGGGTGAACCACTACCGCGAACTGCTCAAGATCACCCGCACGACCTTGAGTTATCTGCAGCAGGCGAGTGAACAGTTGCCCCTGACGGCGGGCCCGGCCGGCGAACTGTGGCAGACCCAGCTCCGCCACTATAAGCCGCTGATCGAGCGGATCATCGCCCAGACCGAAC
>NZ_LGAP01000065.1 GCF_001270265.1 Ensifer adhaerens | reverse complement strand
GCTCGTTGTGACGCGTCAGCCATACCAACGCCAAAACCACGTCGTCCATTTTGCCTTCGTCGATCTCCATTCCGCCAGGTTACCACGCGCGATCGCACAAGTCCTGCGGCCCTGCTCGGATGGATACACTGAAGGCAAGAGCAAGCGATCATCGTCGGCTCCAAGGCCCGGATGCGTTGCGTCGGATGGCTCCAACTGCAGATCGGCAAGGGGCATTGATCGTTTTGGCGGAACTGACCCATGGCTTCGGACAACAAGCAACTGGGGCTTCTCAGACTCATGCTGCAACTGCCCACCGTTCGCGGCCAGTTGCAGCTTCTGAGCGCCAGCAACGCTTCTGTTGCTGGTTTGTGTGAGGCCTATGGCGAGGCAAGCGAGATGCTGGAAAGGCAGCGCCGCCTGGGCGGACGCGACAAGGATCTCATCTCCGAATTCGAATCCATCTGTCGGGGCATCGAGGAAGACGTGCTTGCAATCTGCTTGATAAAGGCGGGACGCAAATGAGCATTGACGGCATCCTCGGAGCTGATCGAGCGGTCCCGTCTTTACTGTTGCGTACTTGCGCTTGCCTCGTCTGAGGTACGGCCGGTAGCATGTCTCCTGACGGCAGTTCATCCCGCCCGCTGAAGGCTTCGTGCCCCCGCAACCACATCACATTTGCTGGAGTGAACGCGCGCCCGCGACGCTGCACTATTGAGGTTCCCGCTGCGGGCGCGCTCAGACGCTTGCGGCAGTTCTGTGACGCGGCTATGCATTCCAGTATGATAACACTTGAACCCAACATCGCCTCCTGCGTGCTGCTGACGATGACGGTGGCGCTGGTGACCGGGCTGAGACCGGGAGACTTCGTCCATACTTTCGGCGACGCGCATATCTATCACAACCATTTCGACCAGGCGCGGCCGCAGCTGACGCGCACGCAGAAGACGCTGCCGGCGATGCGGACCAATCCTGATGTCAAGGAGCTGTTTTCGGCCCGGTTTGAAGACCTTACCGTTATCGGCTATCAAGCTGATTCAAGGATCAAGGCGCCGATTGCCGTCTGACGTGGCGCCGGCTCGGGTGGTGCTGGCAGGGCAGTCGATACGGGCATTCGCGTGACGGCGGGAGACCGGGAGGGTTTGCCGCCGCTTACATAATTCAAGCGTTGCAGTGTTCCTTGCGTGCCTTGTTTGGCGCGCGGCACTGCCGGGAGGTTTCGATGCTGACGCTCGTCCACGCACCGCTGTCGCGCTCGTCGCGCATTGTCTGGCTGCTCGAGGAGATCGGTGCGGAATACGAGATTCGCTATGTCTCGATCCGCCGCTGGGACGGCACCGGCGCGCCCGACGACGACAACCCGCATCCGCACAAGCAGGTGCCGGCGCTTTTGCACAAGGGCGCGCTGATCTGGGAATCGGCGGCCGTGGTGCAATACCTCACCGATCTTCATCCGGAGTGCAGCCTCGGCCGGGCACCTGGCCATCCCGAGCGCGGCGCCTATCTCTCCTGGCTTGCCTATTACGCCGGCGTCATCGAGCCGACGGCGCTTGCGCATATCACCGGCGCGACGATCAACAATCCGGCGCAGGCGCGGCTCTACAGCGAAATGTGCGCCCATGTGATCGACGTGCTCAGCCGGCAGACCTATCTGCTTGGCCCGACGATGAGTGCTGCCGACCTGCTGCTTGCAAGCGCGCTGCAATGGATGCGAAAGATCCTGCCCGAGAGCGAGGTCGTCGACCGTTATATCCGGGTGGTGACAGACCGGGCGGCCTATGTCAGGGCCAGGGAAATAGACAGCAAACCGAATGGGTTCCATGACTGAAATGCGTTCGTTACGTGAGTGCACGCGCTTGGCCCTGCGCTGTGGAAAGTATGTATAATGGCGCGCGGTCGGATTGTCGCCGACTGGATGATTGTCTTGGTGGCTTATCTCTGACATGAAGCCACCGGCGCATTAGGCTGCGCCGGGAGTTCGAGGAAGGTAGAGTCAGTGTCCAAGAAACAGCGCGCGAAAATGCCCTCTGCTGTATCTGTAGTGGCGAGAAGTTATCCCGATCGCATAATTGGAATTGATAACAAACTGCCTTGGCATCTCGGAACCGACCTCAAGAACTTCAAGTCCCTTACTCAGGGACATGCAATTATTATGGGGCGGAAGACTTTTGAGTCTTTAGGGCGGCCACTGCCGAACCGAGTTAACATTGTTCTCTCGCGCGATAACGTTACTGACACCGCTAACGTGAAATGGGCCAGAGATCCAGAAACTGCTCTCTTGCTTGCTGATTTTTATTCAATCTCGATGGACAAGAAGCAATTCTTTGTCATTGGCGGTGAACGGATCTATTCCGTATTTGATAGATATATAAACAAGATATTTCTTACGGATGTCTTTAGCGGCCCCATCAATGGCGATGCTAAGTTTGACTACGATTTCCCTTCTGACGAATGGTACTACCGATACGAAAAGGAGTTCCCAAAGTCACAAGTGGACGACTTTGCGTTCCGCATATCTTACATTGTTCGCCGCAGGGAGGTTCACCGCGAACGATTGATGACGGAATTTATGCATAGGGATACGGAGTTCGAACTCAACTGGTCTAAATTTGCTGATGAGAATGGCGCCAACGCCGAAAAGACGGTCGAACTCAACCAATTGAACTTTCTTGAGCATCTTGGCGGGTAACGCGACGGTCGATCTTGCCATGCATTTCGTGACCTTGCGCCGCCGGGCCACGCTCCGAAGGCCCATTCGTCAACTATTTTGAACCATTTACGGTGAACTCTGGCGTATCGCGTTGAAAGCGATGCATGTCATACCTATAACGGGTTCATATCGTGGACGTCCGTGCATTCGCGCGGTAGTTCAGCGTGAGCAGTATTCAAAAGAGAGGTTTTGATGCCCTGGAGCAATCAGAATGGCGGCGGCGGCCCTTGGGGCGGCGGCGGCGGCAATCAGGGGCCATGGGGCCAGGGGCCGAACCGGCCGCGCGGCGGCAAAGGCGGGCCGCCGGATCTCGAGGAGATCATTCGCCGTGGCCAGGATCAACTGAAGAACGTCGTTCCCGGCGGTTTTAACGGCGGCGTCTTCGCCATCGTCGGCCTGCTGATCGTCGGCTTCATCCTCATCAACTCGATCTATACCGTCCAGCCGGATGAACGGGGCGTTGAAATGCGCTTCGGCAAGCCGAAGGACGAGATCTCGATGCCGGGCCTGCACTATCATTTCTGGCCGCTCGAAACCGTCGAGTTCGTCAAGATCACCGAGCAGCAGCAGAACATCGGCGGCCGCAACAGCGGTCAGTCGAATGCCGGCCTGATGCTCACCGGCGACCAGAACATCGTCAACGTCCAGTTCTCGGTGCTGTTCTCGGTCACGGATCCGAAGCACTACCTCTTCAACGTCGAAAATCCGGCCGACACGCTGCAGCAGGTCGCCGAAAGCGCCATGCGCGAAGTGGTCGGCCGTCGTCCGGCCCAGGACATTTTCCGCGACAACCGTCAGGCGATCGCCGCCGACGTGAAGAGCACGATCCAGGCAACGATGGACAGCTACGGTGCCGGCGTTTCCGTCAACACCGTGGCGATCGAAGACGCGGCACCGCCGCGCGAAGTCGCCGACGCGTTTGATGAAGTGCAGCGTGCCGAACAGGACGAAGACCGCTTCGTCGAAGAAGCTAACCAGTATGCCAACCAGATCCTCGGCAAGGCCCGCGGTCAGGGCGCGCAGATCCGTGAAGAGGCCGCCGCCTACAAGGGGCGCGTGGTCAAGGAAGCGGAAGGTGAGGCCCAGCGCTTCATCTCGGTCTATGACGAATACTCCAAGGCGCCTGACGTAACCCGCAAGCGTCTCTATCTCGAAACGATGCAGGGCGTGCTCGGCAAGTCGAAGAAGGTGATCATCGACGAGAAGAACGGGCAGGGCGTCGTGCCCTATCTGCCGCTCAATGAAATCCGACCTGCACAGTCGGGAGGTGCACAGTGATCAACAATCGTACCTCAATCATCCTGATCCTGCTCGCCGTCGTCTTCGTCGGGCTCTATTCGTCGGTCTTCGTGGTCAACGAACGCCAGCAGGCGATCGTCGTCCGCTTCGGTCAGATCCAGGACGTCAAGACCGAGCCGGGCCTTTACTTCAAGCTGCCCTTCGCCTTCATGGATGCCGATCGCGTGCAATATGTCGAGGATCAGGCCCTGCGCTTCGATCTCGACAACATCCGCGTTCAGGTTTCGGGCGGCAAGTTCTATGAAGTAGACGCCTTCGTCGTCTACAAGATCGCCGATCCCCGCCGCTTCCGCGAAACCGTTTCGGGCGACCGTGACTCGGCCGAGGCTCGGTTGCGCACCCGTCTCGACGCATCGCTGCGTCGCGTCTACGGTCTGCGTGGCTTCGAGGCGGCACTGTCCGACGAACGTGCATCGATGATGCGCGAGGTTCGTGCCGACCTCAAGACCGACGCCGAATCGCTCGGCCTCAACATCGAGGATGTTCGCATCCGTCGCACGGACCTTACGCAGGAAGTCTCGCAGCAGACCTTCGACCGCATGAAGGCCGAGCGTCTGGCGGAAGCCGAACTGATCCGCGCCAGGGGTAACGAAGCCGGCCAGCGCCGCCGCGCCATCGCCGACCGTCAGGTCGTCGAGATCGTCGCCGACGCCCAGCGCGAATCGGAAATCCTGCGTGGTGAGGGCGAAGCCGAACGCACGAGGACCTTTGCCGACGCGTTTGCGCGCGATCCGAAGTTCTTCGAATTCTACCGTTCGATGAACGCCTATACGGAGTCCATCGGCAGCTCGGATACGACGCTCGTGCTGTCGCCGCATTCGGAATTCTTCCGTTATTTCAATGACTCGGAAGGCACTGCGCCGGCTGCGACAACCACGCAACCGACGACCGGGAACTAAGCGGACAATGTCCGACTTTCTGACCGGGATCGCTTTTTTCCTGATCATCGAGGGGCTGGTGTACGCACTGGCCCCTTTGGTTTTAGTGGAATTGGCGAAGCGTTTGCCTTATGTCCCGGAGCATCAGCTTCGACTGGCCGGGGTATTTTCCGTTGCCGCCGGGGTCGGACTTGTCTGGTTGCTTCGAGGATAATGCGAAATGCCACATAAACTGCTGATCCGGCTGGTCGACGCCGAATATGCGATCACCCGTCTCAATGTCGGTTCCCAGATGCCGGAATGGCTGCCGGGGCCGGGTTTCTGGACCGTGTCCAGCTCGCGAGAGGAAATGACCCTCGTCTGCCGCGCCGCGCGCGTGCCCTCCAGCACCCAGAGTTCGCTCGGCTGGCGCTGCTTCCGCATCGAACAGCATTTCAGCTTCGACGTGCCCGGCGTGCTTTCTTCCGTGCTCAGGCCGCTGTCGGCCGCGGGTGTCGGCGTCTTTGCCAATTCGACCTTCAGCACCGACTATATCTTCGTGGCCGGTTCCGATCTCGACAAGGCGGTGCAGGCGCTGAAAGAACACGGGCACGAGATCACCATCTGATCTACGCTCAGTATCCGCTCTTTCGGGCGGATCAGAAAATCGTGTCTGGACGCTTCTGAATTCCGCCGTATCTTCACTGGAAGATCGGGCGGAGCGCGATCCCCGGATCGCGTCGCTGTCGCCATCTGCATGGTTCCTCGGGTCGGTATCGACCCAGGGATAAATCATGCGGCAAATCAAAGTCGCTGCAGCGACCCTTGCGCCTCGTCGGACGCATGGGGCTGCAGAGCATCGCATGACGCGGTATCCCTGCCGGTACCGCACCGCCGAGACAACGTGAGGAGCTCCGCGAATTGTCCACTCGATCGAAAACCTTCGGCGCGCTGGCGCTGGCCGCCACGCTGCTTCTTTCCAACACGGCGATGGCGCAGACGGCCGCCGTTCGCCCGCCGAGCAATGGCCCCGCATCCGTCGCCGACCTTGCGGCCGGCCTGCTCGATGCGGTCGTGAACATTTCGACGTCCCAGAGCGTCAAGAACGACGACAATGCGCCGACGCCGCAGGTGCCCGAGGGCTCGCCCTACCAGGACTTCTTCGATGAGTTCTTCAAGGGGCAGGGCGACAAGGGCGGCAACCGCCAGCGCACCGTCAATTCGCTCGGCTCCGGCTTCGTCATCGATCCGGCCGGCGTCATCGTCACCAACAATCACGTGATCGAAGGTGCCGACGATATCGAGGTGATCTTCGCCAATGGCAGCAAGCTCAAGGCCAAGCTGGTCGGCAAGGATACCAAGACCGACCTGGCGGTGCTCAAGGTCGAGCCGAAAACGCCGTTGAAGGCGGTTCCCTTCGGCGATTCCCGCAAGATGCGCATCGGCGACTGGGTCATGGCGATCGGCAACCCGTTCGGCCTCGGCGGTTCGGTGTCCGTCGGCATCATCTCGGCGCGCGGCCGCAACATCAATGCCGGCCCCTACGACAATTTCATCCAGACCGACGCTGCCATCAACCGCGGCAATTCCGGCGGCCCGCTGTTCAACATGCAGGGCGAGGTGATCGGTATCAACACGGCGATCATTTCGCCGTCGGGCGGCTCGATCGGCATCGGCTTCTCCGTTCCGACCGAGCTTGCCGCCAATGTCGTGCTGCAGCTGAAGGATTTCGGTGAAACGCGGCGCGGCTGGCTCGGCGTGCGCATCCAGCCGGTTACGGACGATATCGCCGAAAGCCTGAAGATGGCCTCGCCGCGCGGCGCGCTGGTGTCGGGCATCATCGAGGGCGGGCCGATCGCCAAGGGTGAGATCAAGGCAGGCGACGTCATCATCAAGTTCGACGGCAAGGACGTCTCCGAGATGCGCGACCTGCCGCGCGCGGTCGCCGAAAGCACCGTCGGCAAGGCCGTCGACGTGGTGATCATCCGCGATGGCAAGGAGCAGACGGTCAAGGTCACGCTCGGGCGGCTGGAGGACGGCGAGGACCTCGCCAACGCCTCGGCGACCACCAATGACGAAGGCGGCGAGGACAAAAAGGGCGACCAGCCACCTGCGGCCGTGCTGCCCGCCACCGACACGGTGCTCGGCATGAAGCTGACCACGCTCAATGCCGAAAGCCGCAAGAAGTTCGGCATCGCCGACGATGTCGAAGGCGTGGTGATCGCCGAGGTACAGGCAGGGTCTGCCGCGGCGGAACGCCGGGTGGAGCCGGGCGACGTTATCGTCGAGGTCGGCCAGGAAGCGATGGATACGCCTGACGACGTCTCCGAACGTGTCGAAGAGCTGAAATCCGACGGCCGGCGCAATGCGCTGCTGATGCTTTCCAACAAGACCGGCGAACTGCGCTTCGTCACGGTGCGCATGGAATAGGATGGTCTGGCGCGATGGCATTTTCCTGAATCCTTTCAGGTCCATCGCGGCCCTCTTTCACAGATCGATTCCGACCCCTGACGTTTCGATTCAACGCTGCGTGTTCCCTCGAAACGGCATCGATTTGAGGAGGGAATTATGCGGCGCCCTTTGCGCGTTCCGCTTGGCGCCCTGCGCTGCGGCGACTGGCTATGTCAGCCACTGTCTTAGAGCGTTTCCGGTTTAGACGGAGTCGCAGACACGCTCTATCTCTTTGTTTTGACGCATTTCCTGACGGAAAACCGCTTCGCACTTTTCCTGGAAATGCTCCAGAGGTGCCGCCTGCAGCCTGTTGGGGGCAATGCGGCATGGTGGGACAAGTCCGTTAGTCTTCGGCGCAGGACATGCTCCTGGTCCGTTCCGATCGGGTGCGGTGGGCGCTGTGCCGCAGCGGTTGAAAGGTCATCAGCCGCAGCGCGTCGATCAGGGTTTCGAGGATGGCAGACATGGCCGGATCCTCCTTTCTGTCCCCTCATTTCAACGCACTTGCCGCCAGGTCTCAAACGAGTTTAAAGTCGCGTTCGGATGACTTGAGGTTATGCATGAAGCGCGGCCGTCTACCCCTGACAGCGTTGCGGAGTTTCGAGGCGGCGGGCCGGCTCGAAAGCTTCACCCTGGCCGCCGGCGAGCTCTTCGTCTCGCAGGCCGCAGTCAGCCGGCAGATCCGCGAACTGGAGGACTTCGTCGGCCGGCCACTGTTCGAACGGCGTCACCGCAGCGTCAGCCTGACGGCGGAGGGGCGGTCGCTGCTTTCGGTGCTGACATCGGCCTTCGATATGGTGGGCGACAGCCTGGAGGCGCTGTCCGGGCGCAAGCTTACCCATACGCTGAGGGTCAGCGCCGAGCCGTGTTTTGCCGGTTGCTGGCTGGTGCCGCATCTGGCGCAGTTCCAGAGCGAACATCCCGAGATAGACCTGTTGATCGATGCCGATCCACGGCTGGTGGAGTTTCGCAGCGGCGACGCCGATATCGCCATCCGCCATAGCGCGAGGCACTCTTCCTGGCCGCGCGTCGAGGCCCGACGACTTGCTGCGCTGGAGATGATCCCGGTGATCGCGCCGGAGCTCGCCCGGTCCGGCAGGCCGCTTTCGACGCCGGTCGATCTCATGCAGCATGCGCTCCTGCACGAGGACAATCGCGAGCTTTGGGAGCAATGGTTTGCCGCCGCCGGCGTGGGGCCGGCGCGCATCGAGCGGGGCGCAATCTTCAATGATGGCGCCATGGTGCTGCAGGCGACGCTGCGCGGCAACGGCGTCGGGCTGATCGACCGTGATTCTGTGCGCGGCGACCTTGAGGCCGGCCGCTTGCTGCAGCCGTTCGATATCTCCGTGCCCTATGGCGCCTTCTTTCTGGTGGCACGCCGGTTTGATGCTCTGTCGGAGGCTGCGCAGGCGTTCGCCGCCTGGGTCGAGCGGAGTTATCCGGGGGCAGGGCGCGGAAGTTGAGCTTCGAGTGGTTCTGGGAAGTGCGCTGGGTGGGGCCGCCCCTCACTGTCCTGCCGGACATCTCTCCCCGCAGGCGGGGAGAGAGACGCCAGCCGCACCCACGTCGCCGGTTGGCAAGGTTAGTGTGTGGCAACGCGGTCGCATTCGTGCCACGATGGCGACGATCTTGGGTTTGCCGCCTGCGACCAGGCGATCGCGGAAGGCCTTGAGGGCGGGATTGTGTCGGCTGGCGACGAGGGCGGCCATGAACAGCACGGCGCGTACCTTGCCCCTGCCGC
>NZ_LGAP01000064.1 GCF_001270265.1 Ensifer adhaerens | reverse complement strand
GCCGCGCCAATTCTTCGGGTATGGACAGGCCGTCTGCAAGATCGGCCTGATCGGCTTTTTCGGCCATAGCCGTCAGTTCAGCGACCTCGGCTTTCAATTGCATTTCGATTTTGCCCGCATGCTCGTACTAGAGGCGGACCTACTTGCGGACTGTTCGCTTTTGCCCCGCTCGCCACCACCGTTGCCCCCTCTGTTGCCGCCGCCTCCATTCCCATTGCCGCCGTCTTTGGCAAAGGCTGTGTAGTCGTCAGGGGCCAAGGGGTTTATCACGTTGAGACTGAGCGGTGTGGCCGCGAGCATTGTGGACATCAGGGCCGTGGCGGCGAGGTTGCTGATTTTGGTCATTTCAGGTTACTCCAAATCGTTGCTGTCTCGTCCGAGGGCGGCACATGAGGGTATTTCTGCACGGATGCATAACGCACTCGCCCAACGCCGCACGTATCGTGCGTTCATTGCACCAGCCTGATGGCCCCCGGGTTCATTATCTGATTGTTGGCAAGTTCGGCCTTGCAATTGAATTTGAACCCGCTGTTACCGGTCATCGTGATTTCTTGGGCAATGATGCGGACGCATTCGCCGCCGGTCGATCCGTTGCCCGAATATTGGATCTCTCGGGCGGCAGGCATATAGATGATCCCGGTCAATGAGGAGTTGCTGTTGCCGTTGATGACGGCAGCCTCGGTATTGTTACGGGCCGCAACGATCACAAAGCCGGCCCACGGACCACTGGTGGCCGCTGTGACATGAAAATTGGCGCCACCATGGATGTCGATCTCAGCTCCGTTGAGAAGGAAAAATGTCACTCCTTCTCCACTGACGGTCGACTGGCTCGCGAATTTTAGGACACCACCATCAATGACATAGTTGCCGGCCTGGAGGGTTATTTTTCCTTTGATCTCGAGCCCGGCATAGGTTCCGGGCTTCAGCGTAACGCTATATCCATCAGGTACTTGGTTCGGCGTCTTGCCGGTACCGTTGCAGTCCCCGTTACCACTGCCGCTTCCGACGAAGTTTTGACCGCAACCCGACAAACTCACCCAGTTACCCGCCGTCGGCATTGCTTTCTTCCTGAACGGGTCCGGTGTTCGTGACACGCCCTCGTGTGCCTTCCCGCAAGCCAGTTCTAAATTTGCAAGTGTGGCAGATACCTTGCCGGTCGCATAAAGACATTCAGATTTTAAAGTAGCCGTTCCGCTCAGGTAAATTGATTGCGAGTCATCGGAATTTGACGTGATTGTGCAGTTCGCGGTGTCAACCGTCGAACTTCCACTCACCTCGATGGCTCGGCTGGCCGCCGGATGCAGCGCTAGAATACAAGCCTCCTTATCGGCTACTCGCGCCGCGACGCTTCTTCGACTGATCCGGTAAGGCGTTAGCCCCCAGAAGAATGGGTCATATTCGGCTGCATAAGAGGCCGTCGCCATTGTCTCGTGGCCGACCTGCGAGTAGGCAAGCTGGAACGCATTTTCGTTAAAATTGGCAGAGTTGTTTAAATCGACGGCCGAATGTGTTTGAAAGTTTGCGAGGAACAGTTTGCTTGCCTCAATAAGAACCGCATTCTCGCTCGCGCCTTCGGCATAAGATCTGACGGCCGTGATGGCTGCTGCATCTAATGCTGCCTGCATTTTTGAGGCTTCGTTTACCGCGTTCGTCGCGTTTAGTGCGACCGAACCAGCGAGCAAGAGGACCGGAAGTAGGATGGCTGTCATGATGCCAAAATTGCCCTCTTCATTCTTAAGCAGGCACTTCATAACAACGAAGACTTCTTTCATCTCGGCCCTCTCCAATGTAATGGAGGGCTAATTTAGGCATTCTTCGTTGAATGTAGGTTTGCGAATTCATTAAGATTTATTGCTTCGGGTCCGACGCCCCACCTTTCCTATGCTGGCCGAGGCATGAAGGAATTTATTCGACGGATCGAGGTGATCACGGGTCGGCACCAGCGCCGAATTTGGTCGCCTCAGGAGAAGGCGCGGATCCTTGAGGAGCGCGCGGAGCCGGATGTCAGCATCTCGGCAGTTGCGCGGAGTTGGGGCGTCAATCGATATTCGTGCCGGTGACGGTGGATGGTGATGATATTGCGCACCAGAATTGTGACGTTGACGGCGCAGGTGGCGTCGCGGGGCGCATTGAGGTCGAAATCAGAGCGGTGCGCGGATATTATAATCGGTTCGGTGGCGCCCGAGCTGGCGCAGGCGATGGTCAGAGCCTTGCGGGGCGGCCGGTGATTGGGCTGTCGAGCGGCATCAAGATCATGGTGGCGACACAGCCTGCGGCATGCATGGTCTTGTAGCATTGGTGGCGTCAGCCGCTGGCAGCGGACCTCGCCTGACGCTCCCGATCTACCGTTGGCAAATGATGCTTGAGGCCGCCGAGGGCGACTGGCGACATCTTAGTCCAAGGGACGGTAACGCCGATGAGATGCAGCCTTCGGAAACGAAGCTCATCCATCGCTTTCTTCGTAGGCTAGAGGCTGTGAAATCTCTCGAGAAAGCGGAGCGGTTTTCCGGGGGTAGTCGTTCCCGGTTCCCGGCCTGCGGCCGGCGCTTGCGCTGAACCTCCTGCGGCGACCCTTTTAACCGGTCAAGCCGCGCGCGAACGGGCTCTGGCCGCGCTGGCCGCCGCCTGGTACGCTCATCCTTTTCTCGTCCGTGCAGCATGACGGCGGGAGCACGTCGCGCTCATGAAGCCCGTTTCGCGGAGATGCCCGGCCGACAAGGCATCAGGCCCCGCGCGGTTTGGCCTGCATCGGAAGAGACCTTTGGACTTGTCCGCCCTATCAAGATGCTGGTGAGGCGATTGGATCGGAAAACGCCGCCGCAACGATGGCCTGCATTCTCGAGAGGGCAGACCATCAACTCGGCCAGCGGATATCTGCGCAATCTGACGGCAAACGCGCGGCGAGGGGAGTTTTCGCTCGGGCCGGTGTTGATAGCGTTGTTGCGAGCAAACGGCGCTCCAGTTCGGGAGGCTTCGTAGCGCCCAGGGTGGCGGTTTCAGACTTGGATGGGCTCATCCGAAGGTGAATAGCAACGGGCGGTGCGTTGTCTGCACGCTTCTCGGTCGACGTTATCGGTCCGGGTACATGCTAGATTTTTGCGCCGGTCGAATTGGCGCAGATGGCCTCCAGGAGTTTGATCGTCATTGCCTGCGCCAAGCGTGGAATATCGGAAAAGCTCTCACGGTACAAAAGTCTCGTCATGATGGTCTCCGCGAACTGCGGGTTCAGGTACACCACGAAGCATGCTGCGGATCATTCCGCATAACGATCGGTCAACGGCATGGCTGAAGGGCTTTGTGCTTTCACGGAGTTGCAGGATTTGCCAGGCGGCTTGACGCTGCCCTAGGGTGGGCGTCACCCTCGTCCAGGGTGGCGGTGTTGTTGCGTAGCAGGAACGGCATTAGCTCATCCACGGGAACCGGGTGCCCAAAAAAATACCCCTGCGCTGTATCGCAACCGATCTTTCGCAAGAGGTCGCGCTGTTCGCGTGTTTCGACCCCTTCGACCGTGACCCTAGCGTTCATTTTCTGCGCCAGCTCCTTCACGGTGCGGATGATCATCAGGTTGATCGGATCGCTGTCAGCGCGCTTGATAAAGCTACGGTCTATTTTCAGTTCGTCCCAGGCGAACCTGGTAAGATAGCCAAGAGCGGAATAGCCGGTCCCGAAGTCATCCAAGGAGACAGAGACGCCGACTAACTTTAGCTGCGCGAGCACGTTCAGCACCTTCTCGGGATCGGTCATCATCACCGATTCCGTGATCTCCAGCGTGAGCCGATCAGGCGCCAATCCGGTCGCTGCCAACACGTCTCGTATTGCGGCCACAACGTCGTCCTTGAGAATCTGGATCA
Source organism: Ensifer adhaerens (assembly GCF_001270265.1). Lineage (GTDB taxonomy): Bacteria > Pseudomonadota > Alphaproteobacteria > Rhizobiales > Rhizobiaceae > Ensifer > Ensifer adhaerens_B. The sequence continues at coordinate 5,847 of NZ_LGAP01000064.1, read as the reverse complement.
CGGACAGGTTCACCGAGACACCGATGCTCTCCGGGAACCTCGCGGCGTCCTGGCAGGCGACTTCGAGGATCAACCGGCCGATCCTGGTGATAGCACCACTACCCTCGGCGATCGGGATGAATTCCCCTGGAGAGATCGGACCGAGTTCAGGATGGTACCATCTGGCCAGTGCCTCGACGCCGACCGTGCATCCCGACGCGAGGTCGATTTGCGGCTGATAGTGCGGCACGATTTGTCCACCCGCCAGCGCCGCATCAAGGTCCGCCTCGATCCGCAACCGTCGCAGTTGGCCGGCTCGCATCTTGCGGTCGAAAGCGAGAGCAATACCCTTTCCTTTGGCCTTTGCTTCGGTCAGGGCAAGGTCGGCATTCAGTATAAGCTCGTCGCTGGTCGCCGCGTCCGAAACATCGACTCCGACCGACGCGCCGATCATCATCATGCCATAGGCAGTTTCAAACGGCTGGCTGAGCAGTTCGACAACTTGTCGGGCGACGTCCAAAGCCAGCGCAGTATCGTCCGCGAGCCAGAACAGGGCGAGAAACTCGTCGCCGCCAATCCGGCAAACGATGTTTCGTCTGTCGAGCTGCGTTGCGGCGCTCACCAGCCGCTCCGAAACCGCGACAAGGAGGGCATCGCCTGCCGCATGGCCGATTGTATCGTTGATCACCTTGAAACCGTCGAGGTCTATTGCGCCGATGGCGATCTTTTCGTCCGCCCGCCTCGATTCCAGAGCCGTCCGAAACGCCGCATCGAAGGCACGACGATTGGGTAGTTTGGTCAGCGCGTCATGGTTAGCGAAGAAAGAAAGCTCGTCCGCTTGCCGGGCGGCGGCAAGATGCGCGACACGAAGTGATCTATTTTGCAGTACCATGAAGACCAGGAACGCAGCCCCGGAAAGCAGGAGTGCGATGATCAGACCTCGCTGCAGCCGCTGCTTGTGGTGAAGTTCGTCGCGGATTGCCGCTGCCTCGGCCACACTCGTCGTGTGCGCCTCGCCACCGATACGGTCGATCATCGGTGCCACTTCCAACAGCGCCTGAAGCACTCGTCGCTGCACGTCTGGCTCGTCTAGCCGATCGATGTCGCCCGCCAATCCGCCAACCCTGTCGCGGAGGGCTTCGAAGCGCTCCTGGCGCTTTGTTGAAAGTTCGATGAATTGCTCGAAGCCACCTGCGCCCCAGAGTTCCATACGGCCGCGTAGGATGTCGTAGAAGAGTCGCGCGGCGTCAGCATCTTTCTTGTCGCCGAGCGCGGCATAGCGCGCGACGTGTTTTTCCAGATGCGCCGCCTCCAGGCGACCATTAACGCCCGCCCAGGCGATATCGTAGCGCATCGAGCGAGCAACGGCGTCCTCGGAAGCCTCGTATAGGTAGAGATGCGCAACACTGACTATCGTCAGGCAGCAGACCGTGCAGATCGCGAAGACGCGGAATCCGTTAGTGCTGCGTGTCACAATACCCCCCCCGGAATGACTTCGCTACTCGATGGAGATGCTGCAGACCTGCCAGGCCGACCGCGAGTAGTAGAGCTCGCTGTTCAGTTCGCTGAAGGCGTCGAAGGGATAAATCACGAAGAGCGGTCCTTTGTCGCTCACGGACATATAGCGGCCGTCCTTCTTGGTCGCGAGAATGACGCCGTAGGTGGCGAAATCCGACAACGGAATTTCGGTGCGGTAGTTGTTGAGCGCAAGAACTGCGGCAGTGCCACCGGACGCTCCCACATGCTCCATCAGCCGTGCCAGCGATACCCCTTCGAATGTCACTTTGCCATCGTGCCAGGGGGTAGAGGTCTCGATCTTCTCGGGGCCCAGAGCTTCCAACTGGGCAATGGAAAAGTCACGCGCGGTGGCGTTCTTGATGTTGCCGTCGATTGTGAGGACTACCGCTTCGCGGTCCTGCGCGAACCCAATCGCTGTGGCAAATGCCAAAGACGCTGCGACGGCAAGGCCTAAAGAGACTATCCTCATGGAATCCTCCAAATCTTGCGAGAAAATTAGGCGACAAAGCTTAAGCGTGCATAAAGACGTATCGCAAATAAGTCGTCTTTGGTTCTCAGGAAGCAGTTCAATCGCTCGTTAATGGGGCAACATCGCATGCGCGTCGAAGGCCATCGCTGCGCTTCCAGGTGCCGAAGACCTTCTCGATCCGGCCGCGAATACGATGGATCGGTTGGTTCCATGCCTTGAGGCGTGCCAGTGTTTCGGCTTCGTCCCGTCCCCACATGCCGCTGGCGACGATGCGTGGCATTGCACCCTTGGCGCTCAACCGCGTCGCCGAAATGATTGCCGCGATAGGCGCTGTCGGCAAACACCTCGCCAAGATTGTCGGGCAGAGCATCGGGACCGGCCTTGCCGTCGTTGATATTGGCAGGTGTGACGGCGATCTCCTCAACAAGGGCCGTATCGGCGTCGGCGCCCAAATGGGCTTTGAAGCCATGAACCGCTCGTCGACCCTTATGCTTGACCCAATGGCCCTCTTCATCATCCTCACTGGCCGAGGCGATGATCGTCGCATCGACAAGCGTGCTGGTCTTCACCTGGATCGCTTTGGCCTTGAGCTGGCGAGTGATCTCACCGCGCAGGGTCTTGTCCAGACCATGGGCCACAAGGGCTTTTCGAAAACGCACGAAAGCCGTTCGCTCAGGCCGAATCAATTCCGTCTGCGGGAATTCGTTGCTTGCTTAAAGAGAACCCAGAAGCAGGATCGGGAATAAATCATCGATCTGAAGGGTCAGTGAGTCGTAATCGCCCTGGCGCAGAGCACCGCTGCCCACGCGGCAGGGGAACCAGAGGAGGAACAATCACGTGCGCATAGCCCTGACACTTGCCATGCTTGCCCTTGCGCTGCCCGCCTATGCTGCCGGTCACGCCGTCCAAATCAAGGGCATGAAATTCAATCCGGCGAAGCTGGGAGTCGCCGTCGGCGACACGATCACCTTCACCAACGCCGATTCCAGACGCCATACCGCCACGGCGCTGGACGGCTCCTTCGACACCGGGCGGCTTGCCACCGGCAAGAGTGCCACCGTGAGGATCGCTGCAGCTGGTAAGCATGATTTCAGATGCATGATTCACCCGTCGATGAAAGGCACCGTCACTGCGAAATAGTGCGCTTAAAAGGCCAATGACTTCGCCTGCGTCAATCCGTCGCTGCGGCCAGCTGGCCACGCCGGAGGGCTCAGGAGCCGTCGGAAGATGGGTGGTGTCACCGGGGACCGGTGTGAAGGGCGAGTGGGGTCCTGAAGTCAGCGCGTGGGTGGAGGCGCCGCGCCCGACGCATTCGAGGAAGAGGTCCTGGCCCTGATGCCGGCCCTCAGGCGCTATTCGCGCAGCCTCGTGCGTTCCGATCTCGACGCGAGGATCTGCTGCAGGATTGCGTCGAGAAAGTGCTGGCGCGGCGTGCGCAACGGCGGGGCGCGAACCTGCGCGCCTGGGCCTTCACCATCATGACCAACCTCTATCGAACCCGGCACCGCCATCGCAGCTTGCACCCGGAGGTAGAATTCGAGGAGGTGCTCAGCCTTGTCGCCGAGCAGGAGAACGCAGATCCCCTTGAGCGGCTGCGCCTCAAGCGTGCGCTCGACCGGCTTTCGGCGGAGAACCGCTCGGTGCTGATGCTCGTGGTGATCGAGGGTTATCGCTATCAGGACGTGGCAGATTTGATGGCAATCCCGATCGGCACGGTTATGGCGCGCCTGTCACGCGCCCGCCGCCAGTTTGCCGAAGCGATGAAGGATGACAATGTGATTAGCCTGCGGAGACCGAAATGACGGGCGAATTCAACACCGTCTCCGAAGATGAGCTCCACGCCTATGTCGATGGCCATCTGAGCCAGCCGGAGCGGGGGCGCATCGAGGAGTGGCTGGAAAGGCACCCGGCCCGGGCCCCAGAGGTGCGCGAGTGGCAGGCCCAGGCGGCGGCGCTGAAACAACATTTCGCAGCCTATGCCCGCTGCGACGAAGGCGACCGCGCGCTGATCGCGGCACGCCGGAGAGCCGCCGCGGCAAGCGCTTCCTCTGGTCCCGTGCTCCGCCGCATCGCCGCCGGCCTTCTGATCTTTGCAGCCGGCGCGCTCGCCGGCGTGTACGCACCACGTCTCGTCGCACCGGAACCGCCGCTTATGACAGCGCGGGCGGACGAGTCCCTGCCCCGCCAAGCGCAGTCCGCCTTCCTCATTTACGCAAGCGAGGTGCGCCATCCCGTCGAGGTCGGCGCCGACCAGCAGGCGCATCTTGCGACCTGGCTTGGTAAGCGGCTCGACTACGCGCTGACGATCCCCGACCTCTCACCGCTCGGCTTCTCGCTCGTCGGCGGCAGACTGGTACCGGTCAACGATACGGCGGGCGCCATGCTGATGTACGAGGACAGCACCGGCCAGCGGCTGACAGTGCTTCTCGGCCGCAACGCCAAGAACCGCGAAACGAGCTTCCGCACCGCCAGCCAGGGCGGCATCGAGACGCTCTACTGGATCGGCGGCGAGATCGGCTATGCCGTCACTGGCGAGGTGTCGCGCGACCTGCTGCAAAAGATTGCCAACGAATGCTACCGGCAGTTCGAGGGGTCGGCGGCGTCTTGAGCGCCCGCGATTAGAACCGAATCCGATCAAAGCTACACAATGGGATTACCTCTAAGTTGCAGAACCAGAGATGATGCTCTTCCAACAAGAAGATCTACGATCGCCGCCGAAACGGCGATCGTGCTCCTGATTTTCGCGGTTGCAGCGTCCTGGCGTTTCACGCGGCCGCCACGGGCGCCGCGACGGCTCACCGGCGATCAGGTTCCGGAATGTCCAATCATTGATGTCCTGTTCGAGATGCGCCCTGTGAGCCGTTCAGGTTCCGTTCGACCTTGGCGCAGGATTTTGAGCTGCTCTTGTCCTGCCCCCAAATTCACTGAACTCGGAAGTGCCGCGCTGATCGTCGACATTGCGACAGAAATGCAAATAGAATGGCGCAAGTCCAGAATGAGCAGCTTGAAATCCTCCTTACTGGCATGTATATGCCTATGTATATGCAAAGGAGGCCGACATGCCCCAACCCATGCATGGAGGACATGTGTGTCCGTATGATCCACAGAAGGACAAACCCCCTTATATGTACAGACGGACACATTTCACCCCATCGAATTTGTCCGTCCGTGTCCGGGTGTGGAACGGCCTGCGCCCTCGGAGCGCATTCGCATGGCCGCAGCCAGCCTGCAACCATCCTCTTTAAAGCATTGAAAACATTGCGGCGTTCCGCCGCACAGCGGAAGCACTGTCCTTTTCTCAGGGCGCAAAGGCAGGGATACGACTGGGTCTCATCGCGTATCCCTGCTCAGTGGCAAGGGCTTACGGGAGAGTGGCAAAAATCTCCCGCGCCTCCATGCCCTGCTGGGGAAACTTCCTCATCAAAGCCGAGCGCGCTCGGTCGTGCTTCTCCTATAACGGGCAATTGCGGGTTTGGTTCCCTTGCATAGTTTCCAACCTTTTGCCGCGATCCGTAAAATTGTGCAAGCTTGCATAGTTGGCAGCTAAAGCCTTGTTTTTGTTGGAAACATTTTTACGTGCGGTCTTGAAACAAGGCGCGTGCAACGCGTAAAAAGTGCGACATTCCAGCCTTTGAACGTGCACCGATGGAGGGGGGGCTAGGCCTTTGCTGCCTTTTTTGCTCGCCTTTTCGAGCGAACTGCCTGCGTGCTATGCGTCGTCGGCACATCAACTTCACACAGGCCAGCCATGGTTGCTAGTGTTTCGTCTCAGAGATTATGACGGGTTGTCTATGCCGAGGATTGGCAGTTCTTGAGGCGGGACAAGCAGTTGGATGCTGCGCGCCACGCCTGGTTGCTTTTTGATCAATCCGATTTGGTCG
>NZ_LGAP01000063.1 GCF_001270265.1 Ensifer adhaerens | reverse complement strand
AGCGGCGGTAGTGACATGCCGCTATAAGAGCATATTTCCCCAACGAATTCAATGAATAAGACGCTTAAACCCGTGTCGGTCTCCAGGTTTCCTGAGGCGCCCGCCAGTCAATTCCGGATAGTAAATAGGGGTCGGAACAAGAGCTGCTCGAAATCGTACGCTTAACGCCGAACGGAGCGTGAACGTCAGGCAGCGCGCAGGATTCTTCCCGGAAGCCGCAACGGTCTGAAGCCTTCGGGCATTTGCTGTTCATCGTCCCAGGAATAGATGCCGGTGAGATTGATGTGCTCCCAACTGAGCGGCGAAATGTGCTTGAGCAAAGCGTCCGGAATGACCCGGCCGCTCTGACGAAGGTGAGCGACGGCGCGGCTGAGGTAGACCGTGTTCCAATGGACGATGGCGCTGACGACGAGGTTGAGGCCGGATGCGCGGAATGCCTGGCTCTCGAACGATCGGTCGCGGATTTCACCGCGCTCGTGGAAAAAGACGGCGCGTTTGAGCTTGTGGGCGGCCTCACCCTTGTTGAGCCCGGCCTGGCACCGCCGGCGCAGCGCCGGACTTGAATACCATTCGATCATGAACAGGGATCGTTCGATCCGGCCGAGCTCCCGGAGAGCCTTGGCCAACTGGCTGGCCTTGGATGACGCCGTAAGCTTCTTGAGAATGGTCGAGGGGACGACGGAGCGTGTCGTGATCGACGCCGCCAAATGCAGCAGATCGTCCCAATGCTCCAGGATAAGCGCGGTGTTGATCGGAGCACCGATATGATTGGCCAGCGCGGGATAGGCATTGGCCTTCTCGAACGTGTGGAATTTTCGGTCCTTGAGGTTGCGCAGCCGCGGCGCGAAGCGCTTGCCGATCAGGGCGAACAGCGCGAAGACGTGATCGCTGGCGCCGCCGGTATCAGTAAACAGCTCTTCGATGTCGAGGATCGTATCGTGGTCGAACAGACCATCGAGCACATAGGCTGCCTCGCTCTCGGTCGGACTGATCGGCAGAATGCTGAAGTAGCCATATTGGTCGGAAAGATGGCTGTAGAACTTCGATCCTGGCTCGTTGCCATAGTGGAGATTGATGTCGCCGCGCTTTGCGGCCCGGTCGCTGGCGCGGAAGAACTGCCCATCAGACGAGGCCGTCGTCCCGTCTCCCCAGAGTCGGGAATGGGGATGACGCATGTGGGCGTCGGTCACGCAGGCCTGGGCGGCCCGGTAGGTTTCGGATCGGGCATGGAAGGTGCGCATCCAGCCGATCTGGTGGGCGCTGATACCCTTGGAGGCGCCGGCCATGCGCTTCGGGCCGAGATTGGTCGCGTCCGCCAGTACGCCGGCGAGCATGGCGGATATGTTTTTCGGCGTGTCGCCTGTTCGAATGTGCGTGAACTGATCGGCGAAACCGGTCCATTCATGCACTTCCCTGAGGAGGTCCGGCACTTCGACCAGTGGGTACATTTCGCTGATCTCGACGTTCAGCTCCTCTGCCGCGGCGGGGACGTCGCTGGCGGGTGGCGTCACGATCAGGGTTCCCGCATCGAGCCTGACACCTTCGAGTTTTCCGTTGCGGGCGCGATAGGCCAGACGCTTGAGATTAAAGTCCATCGTCTGCTGGACCTCGGCGAGCCAGGCCGCACCGTCACCCTGCACCCCAAGACCGAGCTTGCCTCCCTCCTTCATGGCGATGAAGGCGGGCTTTGGCATCAGATGTTCGTCGATCGGTCGGAATGACCGGCTGCCCTCGACCCAGATGTCGGCGGAGCGAAGCCGATCGCGCAAGGCTGCAAGCGTCGCAATCTCGTAGAGCCGCCGGTCGGGCTTTGTCTGTCCGAAGATCAATTTCCGATCGGCCGCGCCGAGATGGGCGACCGGAACGCGCTCGGGAAGGGCGCGCCGCCCTTCCGCGTAAAAGGTTCTCAGGGTTGCGATCGCGGCAAGCAGCGGATCGTGCCGGCGCGTCGAGTGGAAGGTGAATGCTTGCAGGAACAACCCCGCATATTTGCGGACATTCCCATATTGTTCAGCCGCGAGAACCAGGGGCGAGGCATCATTGTCCTCGACCATGGCTTCAAGGCCGGGCTTCATCTGCAGCAGGCGATGCCAGCCAACATGCCGGTCCAGTGTCTCAAGTGCGTTCTCATCATTGTCGTTGGCAGCCTGAAGAGCCGATATCGTCTCGAGGAACAGCCGCAATGCCTTCGACGTCTCGATCCGGGAGTTCATGTGGCGCTGCTTTTTGCGGTTATTGGCCTGGGAAAAGAGCCGGCCGATCAGCTTGATGAACATCGTCACCGCATCATCGGTGAGCTTCTGACCGCGCTTGATGACCTGCGCGACGATCGTCGCGTGCCGGCGATTGGCATTGAAGTCACTGGCGAGCCACGCCGGCGTGACGTCGCCCTCCCGGATCATCTGGTCCCACCGTCCCGAAGGGACGCGGGCCTGCAACCGGGAATCGATGGCGAGCGTACGCAGGAACGCGATCCGCTCGGTCAATCCGACCAGGTTCGAAGCGCCTGGAGCGTCCGGTGCGGAGCGCAGCCAGTGAAATCGTGTCTGGCCAATGGCCGGATCGACCTTCAGCAAATCATCGAGACCCTGACGCCGCTCAGGGGACAAGTCCGAGATCAAAGCCATTTCTGCGCGCCGACGGGCTATCGCGCGGGCCGCCAGCCCGATCCGCTCGATAGTGTCCACTGCCGGCAATAACACCCGCCGCTCCCGGAACGTGGTGATGATGGCATTCGCGATCGAAATGCCCTTGTCCGTCGCCGCGGCCGTTTCGATCGCTGACAGCAAAGCCGCACGACGATCCTGAGCGGTGGCGCTTCTCATGCCCAGGTAGCGATGCAGGCGGACGACATGCTCCCGGCGGGTCTCTTCCCGTCGAGCGTAGAAGCCGAACGTGTCGGGATCCACGCCCAGTTGCTCGGCGACATAATTGAGCATAGCCCTCGGCGGAACTTCGTTGGCCATGAGTGTCCTACCGGGATGCCGCATCAGACAAAGCTGAACCGCAAAGCCGAGCTGGTTATGCTTGCGCCGGCGAACTTCAATTTCCAGCCGGTCGTCCGGGGACAAAGAATAGTGACGAATCAGGCTGTCCTCGTCGGTCGGAATGTCGAAAAGCTCCTGTCGATCCTGGTTCTTGAGAAGCTTCCGCCTGGCCATGTGCTTACTCCTTACAATGCGAGCCGATGGCCTTGCCTCTGTCCGAAAACGGTCGGTTCCGTACAGGTCGAAAAAGCACTGTCCACAAATTACCTTGACAGGGTTATGAACAGCAAGGATATTTCGGACAGCCTATTCGGACGAAATTAGCCATGCCGCGCACCTTCGCCTATGTCCGTGTCTCCACGACCGGGCAGACCACCGAAAACCAGATTCAGGAAATTGAAGCGGCCGGCTTCCACGTCGAGCCGCACCGGATCATCACCGAGACCGTGTCCGGCAGCACCGCCATTGCCCAGCGACAAGGCTTCACCCGGCTCATGGACAGGTTGGAAGCGGGCGACGTGCTGATAGTGACCAAGCTCGATCGCCTCGGCCGCGACGCCATCGATGTCAGCACCACGGTCAAGGCGCTGGCCGAAGGGGGCGTACGGGTTCACTGCCTCGCGCTTGGCGGCGTCGATCTCACCAGCTCGGCCGGAACGATGACCATGAACGTACTCAATGCCGTCGCACAGTTCGAACGCGATCTGCTGATCGAACGGACGCAATCCGGTCTGAAGCGCGCGAAATCGGAAGGCAAGTTGCTTGGCCGTCCTTCGACCCTCAGCGAGAAGCAAAAACAGGACGTGCGGGAAGATCTTGCCAAAGGAATGAGCATTTCCGCTCTTGCTAGAAAGTTCGAAACCAGCCGCCAGACCATCATGCGCGTCAGGGACGACAGTTCACGGTCCGTTCGACCTTAGGACCTCAGAGCGGATGATTTCGAGCAGTTCTTGTTCTGACCCCGATGGGCGTTTGGTGCCCGATCCATCGCGGGGCGCGGATAGGCGATCCGCTCTTCCGGATCACGGTCGAGATACGGCCGGACGTGGTCATGCAAATGATCGGGCACCCGGCTACCAATCCTCCACCGACCGCCTGCGCTTCTCGCGCGCGGGGTGTTCGGCGGCAGCAGGCGTTTGCAGCCGCATGGCATGGTAAGGCTTTGCCGAAATCGCTCGAGCCGCCGTTGATGTTTGATCGTTCAATCGCCTTGGTAAAGTGGGCTTCACTAAAATCGTTAGCGGAAAATCGTGCGGTGTTTATGGTCTAAACCTAACCGCCATATGACATTTTCCGGTTTGAAGCGGCAAAGCAAAACCCACACTTCCACGGCACCACCAATACCAATCGACGGGGCGCACCGCCAGAACGCGCCCGGAGCGGTACGCGCTTCCATAGAAGTTACGCCTAGTATAATATCAGGGTTGTCTAATTTGTCGACGGCAACCGCCTGAGCGCCGGGTGCCTTCGATCACCTGGTCGGCTGGCAGTTAATCGTAATAATGCGGTAGTATCGGTTATGTTAAGCAGTTAATTGCGAGAATGACGTAAGTCGTATTCTCAGTTTAACTGTAATAGAATCAGCGTTAACGTCATGTATTTTTTTGTACGCAGACCTCGATAACATATACAGAGTTTCTCTACATACGCAAGTTCGCATATTAAATATCAATGAACCTACAAATTTATCAAGTTAAGTGCATGCTCTAAATTTAAGAACACTTCTAACATACTATCATAATTACCTGTAATGCGATAAAAGATAAACCTAGGCGTTTGACCGAAATCGAAGACAAGCGTCGAGTTAACTGCGCAGGTTGACACGTTACGGGGAGCAGTTCCGGGAAGAAACATTGGAGGAAAGAAGATGAGTACAGCGTTGTTACGACGATTGGGCGTGGCCTTTTCCGCGCTCGTCCTTGGGTGCGGGCTGGCGATGGCTTCCGCCTCGGCACAGGACAAGAAGCCCAACATCCTCGTCATCTGGGGCGACGATGTCGGCTACTGGAACGTCAGCGCCTACAACCAGGGCATGATGGGTTACAAGACACCCAACATCGACCGCATCGCCAAGGAGGGCGCGCTGTTCACCGACTGGTACGGCCAGCAGAGCTGCACGGCCGGGCGCGCTGCATTCATCACCGGCCAGGTCGGCTTCCGAACCGGCCTGCTCAAGGTCGGTCTGCCGGGCGCCAAGGAAGGTTTGCAGGCGCGCGATGTCACCATCGCCGAGCTGCTCAAGGGCCAGGGCTATGCGACCGCCCAATTCGGCAAGAACCATCTCGGCGACCTCGACGAGCACTTGCCCACCGCGCATGGCTTCGACGAGTTCTTCGGCTCGCTCTACCACCTCAATGCCGAGGATGAGCCGGAAAATCCCGACTATTTCAAAGACCCGGAGATGATCAAGAGGTATGCCACACGCGGCGTGATCCATAGCTGGGCCAACCCGGACGGCACCCAGAAGATCGAGAGTGCCGGAGTGCTGAACGAGAAGCGCATGGAAACCATTGACGAGGAAATCCTCGCGGGATCGATGGATTATCTCGCGCGCGCCAAGACGGCCGACAAGCCCTTCTTCCTATGGGTGAATTTCACCCGCATGCACATCTGGCTGCGGCTCAAGGAAGAGAGCCAGGGCAAGACCGGCCTCGGCCCCTATCCCGACGGCCTGGTCGAGCACGACGGCCATGTCGGTCAGTTGCTCGACAAGCTCAAGGAACTCGGCCTCGATGACAACACCATCGTCATGTACTCCACGGACAATGGCGCCATGAAAGACGTGTGGCCGGAAGGCGGGCAGTCACCGTTCCGCGGTCAGAAGGCCACCAACTGGGAAGGCGGCTACCGCGTGCCGAGCGCCATCCGCTGGCCCGGCGTCGTCAAGCCCGGAACCATCAGCAACGACATCTTCTCCCACGAAGACATGCTGCCCACGCTGCTCGCCGCCGCCGGCGTCCCGGACGTCAAAGAGCAACTCCTCAAAGGCATGAAAGTCGGCGACAAGACCTTCAAGGTCCATCTCGACGGCTACAACATCACCGATGCGCTGGCGGGCAAGCAGGCCGGCCCGCGCCATGAGTTTTTCTACTTCCTGGACGACGGCACGCTCGCCGCGCTGCGCTATGACCAGTGGAAGATCGTCTTCGCCGAGAAGCCCGAGCATGGCTTCGATGTCTGGCGGGCCAAACCTACGCCGATTGAATTGCCCAAGCTCTTCAATCTACGCGCAGACCCCTTCGAGACCGCGGACAAGGAGGGCATGGACTACACCCGCTGGAACCTTGAGCACGCGTTCGTGATGGTCCCGGCGCAGCAATACGTCGGCAAGTTCCTGGCCACGTTCAAGGAATTTCCGCCGAGCCAGAAGGTCGGCAGCTTCTCGCTGGATCGCGTGCTGGAGACGCTCCAGACCCAGAACGCGGGAGGCAACTGACACCACGCTTGAATGAACTGCTGGCTCAACCTACCGGGCCGCGCCCCGTCTCAGACGGGGTGCGGCCGCTCGGTCGACGCGATTCGACAGAACGGCGCAAGGGGACCGGCAAACCAGCAGAACAGTGAGGGGGCTGACATGAGGCTAATACTGACCATAGCGCGCCGGCCGGTTGTCGGTTGGTTGTTCGCCGCGACCGCGGCCGTCTGGATCGCGGTGCTGGCGGCGGCGCCTGCATTTGCGCAGACCGATGTCCTGCCATCATGGAACGATGGGCCGGCAAGACAGGCAATCGTCGATTTCGTGACCAAGGTCACTGCGGAGGGTGGACCGGATTTCGTGCCGGCGACCGAACGCATCGCCACCTTCGACAATGATGGCTGCCTGTGGAGCGAGCAACCTATCTATGTGCAGATTGTATTCATTCTCGACCGGGTGAAGGCGCTGGCGCCGCAGCATCCTGAATGGAACGAGGCCGAACCGTTCAAGTCGGTGCTTGCCGGGGATTTGAAAGGCGTCGCCGCATCCGGCGAGAAGGGCTTGATGGAGCTCATGGCGGCCACCCACGCCGGCATGACGAGCGAAGAATTCACGGCAATCGTCACGGATTGGATAGCAGAGGCTCGCCACCCGAAATACGGCAGGGCTTACAATGCACTGGTCTATCAGCCGATGCTCGAGGTGATCGACTATCTCAAGCGGAACGAATTCAAGGTGTTCATCGTCTCGGGCGGCGGAATCGAGTTCATGCGGCCGTGGACCGAAAAAGTTTACGGCATCCCGGCCGAGAATGTCGTCGGATCGAGCATCAAGACGAAATACGAAGTGCGCGACGGTGTTCCGGTGATCGTCCGACTGCCTGAGATCGACTTCATCGACGACAAGGCGGGAAAGCCCATCGGCATCCAGAAATTCATCGGCAAGCGCCCGATCGCGGCCTTCGGCAATTCCGATGGCGGTTTCGAGATGCTGGAATGGACCACATCGGGACCGGGGCGTCGACTCGGCGTCATCGTGCACCATGACGATGCGGAGCGCGAAACCGCCTATGATCGCGAATCGCACATCGGTCGCTTGGACAAAGGCCTCGACGAGGCGCCAATACGCGGCTGGACCGTCGTCAGCATGAAGAATGACTGGAAGACCGTTTTCCCATTTGGAAACAAATGAGAAGGCGGTCAATATCGCGCTTGTGCGCGCTTGTGAGGCGAAGCTTTCAGAATGCAATTGGTGTCGCCATAGGCGCGATTGCGTCCGCGCGCGTCCAGATGGCCTGCGCCGGGCTACTGCTGGTTGCCTGGATAGCAAATGGCACCGCAGCCGATCCTCCGCGCTTCGTCGGCTCACAATCCTGTCAGAGCTGCCATGAGTCCGAGACCAGGGCCTGGTCGAATTCCCATCACAGCTGGGCACTGCGGGCACCGACGCCGGACAACGTACTCGGCGACTTCGACGACGCGACGTTCGAGCACAAGGGGCTGACATCGCGCTTCTTTCGCAAGGACCGGCGCTATTTCGTCGAGACCGATGGCGCGAACGGCAAACTCGCTGCCTTCGAGATCAAATATGTCGTCGGCGTCGCGCCATTGCAGCAATACCTCGTCGAGACCGAGCGCGGCCGGCTGCAGGCGCTCGACATCGCCTGGGACGTCGGCGCCGGCCGCTGGTTCCACCTCTACCCGAGCGAAGATGTCCGGGCCGGCAACGGTCTGCACTGGTCGGGGCCATACAAGAACTGGCAGGCGCGCTGCGCCGAATGCCACCAGACCGGCTTCATGAAAAACTACGATCCGGTCCAGCATAGCTATACGACGCAATGGGCTGAACTCACGGTGTCGTGCGAATCCTGTCACGGTCCGGCGTCGCAGCATGTGGCCTGGGCGCGAAATCGCGATTTCACCGCCGCGACGACGCGTCCGACGGGATCGGTACTCAACCTTAGCAAGGCTGAGCAGGCGAGCGAACTCGCGATTTGCGGTCCGTGTCATGCTCGCCGCGAGGCTTTCTCGCCCGACAGTTCGCCGGTTGGCTCCGTTTTCGGCGACCACTACGGTTTGGCCCTTCTGGGCTCAGGTCTCTATTTCCCGGACGGGCAACAGCGGGACGAGGTCTACATCCTCGGCTCCTTCCTTCAATCGAAGATGAAGGCCAAGGGAGTCACCTGCTCCAACTGCCATGAGCCGCATGGCGGTCAGCTGGTCGCGGAAGGCAATTCGGTGTGCACCCAGTGCCATGGCGAGGCGGTCAGAGATGACTTCCCGACGTTGAAGAGGGCCGCCTACGACACGCCCGCGCACCACCATCACAAGCCGGGCAGCGACGCCGCGCAATGCGTGAGCTGCCATATGCCCGAGCGCACCTATATGGGGATCGACAAGCGCCGCGATCATTTCTTCAGGCGGCCCGATCCCCTTCAGTCGAATGCGGCTCGATCGCCCGACGTCTGCACATCCTGCCATACCGGCGAGACTCCGGAGTGGGCGGCGCAGCAGATCAGCGCGTGGTTCCCCGGCTCGGACAGATCGTGGCAGAACCGCTCCGCATTCCTGGCTGTCGCCGATGGCGTGAGCGCTCTGGCCGAGCTCGAGGCTCTCGCCGACTATGCGCTCGATCTAGATCGGCCCGACATTGTGCGCGCCAGCGCGGTCGACGTCCTGCGCGATTTCGCCGATCAGAACGTTGTCGAAAGGGTCCGTGCCCTTCTGGCGGACGAGAGCGACCTGGTGCGCACCGCCGCCGCTTCGCTCACCCGAAATCTTGCCGTGCCGCTGCGTGTGGCATTGCTGAAGCCACTGCTCACCGATCCCGTGCAGGCGGTGCGCCAGGCCGCAGCCCAAGAGCTTCTCGCGGACGACATCTCCGCAATGAGTGCTGCGGAAAAGGCGGCCCTCGATCGCGCGTTGACGGAATACCGCGCGTCACGACTCGCCATGGCCGACACGCCCGAGAGCCAGATGGCCATCGCCGGCGCCGAACTGGTGAGCCGCAACTGGGTGGCCGCCGAGACCGCCTTCAACGAAGCCATCGCGATGGACCTGCAGCTCGAGTCCGCGTGGCTGACGTTGTCGCGCCTGCGTTCGGCGCTGGGCGACCCGCAAGGCGCCGCAGGTTATCTCGAAAGAGGACTCGTGCAGCTGCCAGGCAGCATCAATCTGATGATCGAGATGGCCGGCCAGGTGGCAGCGCGCGGCGACGACGCTGCTGCCATCGAATGGTACCGGAGGGTCCTCGCCGCTCATGGTTCCGAGCGGCGCGCCCTCGCCGGCCTAGGATTCTCGGCGTTGCGTGTCGGGGACTACAACCTGGCAATTGAAGTAACTGCAACGTTGCTCAGTCTCGATCCGGCCAACGCTCAGGCCTACGCTGTCATTGCCGTCTCCTACTACGCAAAGGGCGACCATGATCGGGCAAAGGAAAACGCTGCCAAGGCCCAGGAAATAGACCCTTTCCTACCCTTGCCACAGGAGCTCGAACGTCTCCTGCAAGGTGAGTAGTCGGCCGGCCCGATCTCTGGAGAAACCGGCGCGCCGTGCGCTCGTCTTGGTGCAAGTCCATCGCCCGGCGACGATCGAACTTCGCGGCTATCACGGGAAGCAGTGGCACACGCCGCCGGATAGCTGGCGGTGAAATGATATCTTGCTCCTTCCACCAAACGGCCTGATCGATGGTTCATGTTCCGTTCGCTCTTAGCGTACGATTTCGAGCAGTTCTTGTTCCGACCCGAAATACGAGAGCTGCGCCGGCGTGATTGCCACCGCACCGCCCTCCACATTCGGCCAGATAAACCGACCGCGTTCCAATTTTTTCGTGAACAGGCATGCGCCCTGGCCATCATGCCAGATCAATTTTA
>NZ_LGAP01000062.1 GCF_001270265.1 Ensifer adhaerens | reverse complement strand
TGATAAGGACGATCCTGTCCTTGATCAGATCGTCATAGAACCGAACCCTGTCGCCATTTTGGGTAACGACGTCGACGTTTGGGAAGTAGTCCTTTCCCCAACGCGAACTCTTGGCCGCCGGTTCGCCTGGGCTGAATAGAAAAATCGCGGTTATCGCCGCGACGGCCGCGAACCATCGTTTCATCTGAATCTCCAAACAGCAGGCAAGCCGGCGCGGCACGCGCGCCAAGCTCACGTAACGAGGACAAATCTCTTCCTGGTTGACCGGGCTTCGGCTCGGCCAACCGTTCAAGGAGCAACCGTGCCTGAGAGCTGCGCTGCCTGCAGTGGCTGGCTGTCCCTCCAACCTTTCGGCACGCCTTCGGGCAAGATTTCCGGGGTCGTGAAAACCACGCCGTCCGGGGTCGGATTGGGGGTCGGGGTCACCGCGGTCTGAGGCGAGCCGGCGACACCGGTCAGCAACTGAATGCGCGCCAACATCGCGAAGTCCTCATGAATGGTGTTATGGCAATGGTTGACATAGGCGCCGCCGAATTCGCCAAACTGCACCTGGAAGGTGACGCTGCCGTTTTCGCCCAACCGCCAGACGTCTTTTCTCTGGAGGTTCTCAGTCGCCGCGAGTTTCAATCCCGTGCGCGAAATGGTAACACCCTCCTCGAAGTGAAGGTGAATAGGGTGATCCCAACCGCCACCGCCGTTCCTATAAGTCCAATGCTCGACCTCGCCGGCTTTCGGAACCAGCAGGGAAATTCGGTTGGCATTCATGGAATGTGACGTTTCGCCGTTGATGCGAATGGTCCAGGGGAAGTTGACGTATTCGCCACAATCCGGAACACACCCATCCGGCCCGCGGGAATCCCCTTCTCCCGACCTACCGAACTCGACGAGCCTCGTGCGCACCGGCGTGACGATCGGTATTTGTTCGGTCAATTTGGGCGGAACGCGGCTGACGTCCGGGTCCGTGGCGCGGTGGATGACGCCGGGCACATCGACGCTTTCGATGGCGCCGACCACCCGAAACTCAAGCATCGGCCCGACCACCGGATCCTTGGAAAGGCCCTTGATAGCCGCTGCCAGGCTGAGTTCCTCCTTCGGGCCGCGACCATCGTCATGGAGGATCTGATTGACGACCCGTATCTTGTCGCCGATCCGGAAGCCGGAAAAATCGACGATGATATCGTAGCGTTCGGCCATGCCCTGCACGGGAAGGGAGGTCAAGGTTAGGGGGGTGACCACAAGGTTCCCGTCATTGGCGATGAACTTGATCGGGACAGGATTTCCTTTGGCATCCGCCAGGGCAAGCTTCAGGAAACGTGACATGCAGGCGTTCAGAATGCGGAAGCGATATTTTCGCGGTAGGACTTCGAAGAATGGCGCATAGCCGAAATTGACCAGCGGCACGTCGCCGACCATTCCGTCCGTATCGAAGATGTCGAAGAACAGCTGGCCCGACGCGTCGCATACGCAATCGGAAAAGACCAGATTGACGTCGAAGTCGATGTTGCCCCAACCCAGAAGCTTGCCGCTGGGCAGCCGCAGGTTGACGCCGTCGGATAGCTCTTCGTTGCCGCGGTCGGGGCCGCTGTAATAGTTTATGGCGCCAAGATTGCCCTTGTAGACGTTTTCCGCCGTAAAGAAGAAACGGTGATCATGCGCCCACATGCTGCCTTGTAACTCGCGGAAGTCGCCCGGGACGTTGATGAGGCCGGTGCTGTCGTCAGGGCCCGATGCCCGCCGATCGGTGGCCTGCGTGTTGATCTTGTCGCGTCGGGCAAGCGTCGTGCTCCAGCGGTAATCATAGAACGTACCGGGAAAGTGGTGCACATTCGCCGCGCCGTCGCTTTCGGCGCCATTGTGCGCATTGTGGAAGTGAAGCTGGGTCTCGTTGCGCCCGAAGCCGTTGTTCTGTGCCCGGTTGACGGGCAGGTCATTGTAGACCCGCGCGATGATGGGTTCGCCGTAGCGGCCTTTTATGAGGAACGGTGGCAGGGTGCATTCACTGGTCCTGCCTGCCCCATAGCACCAGACGCTGTCTGCCTGCTGCACCGGGAAGTGGTCATGGAAGTATCCGCCGCCGGTTTGGGTAATTTGGCCGAGCCTCATAATGTAACCCACTTTGGGGAAGTACTCGTCCCAGCGTTGGTGCGCGAAAATCTCTCCCGGCGGGCGCCCCTCGATCGGGCCACGATAGGTCCTGGGATTGATGAATTGCCTGTTTGTCGGATCGGCCGAAAAATCGGTGTGGTAGGACAATCGTTTCGCCGGCCGTTCGGCCAGCTGCGCGGGAAACGCGGCGTGACCCTCTGATGTCCGCGTCATCGGCACAGGATTGAGCAGATGCAAACGATGCATCGGTTGGGAGAACTTCTTGACGCCGAAAAGCGGCGTGCGCGGCGCGCCGGTCGGCACCGCCGCATAGGCGCTCTTTGCAAACGGACTGAGCCCATTTTTCATGGCGAGCATCCCGCTGGCCGTGAAGATGCCCCATCGCAACAGCTCGCGACGTGTTACCTGTTCCTGATTGATTGCCCTGGTGATCTCGGCACGGTTTTCCCGTGCGAGCTGCGCTTCTCTTTGTCGCGCCCGCGACGCATCGTTGGAGATGTACATTTAATCCGCCCCTATCAAATGTAGTTCATGGTCCTCCGCTCTGTATGTCTGCAGATAGTACCCCTCAACACTTGCAATCACAATGATTAGACCAGACCTTAGTCTTATAACTATTCCGACTTAGATCGAACGAATTGTTGTCGGCCGCCGGTTTTGCGACGTTCCTCTGTTGAGGATTTCCGACATTCTTTTATAATTACCTTAAGCTTAGTATTCGACCCGGCTTTATCGCCAGGGTTGAGTGCGCGCCCGTCTGCAGCACTCCAGTGGTGGTGAATGGTTATGCCGAGCTTCCGGTATCGGGCTATCGACCAGTCCGGACACATACTAGAGGGGTATCTGGACGCGGCTTCGAGCGCGGTGATGACCACTGAACTCGAACGCCGGTCTCTTCTGCCGATAGACATAGAGGAAGTGAACGGATCCGCCCCGAAGCGACGCGTTTCAATCCTGGCGCCGACGCCATCATACGAAGATGTAACAGCGCTCACCGAGGACCTTGCAGCCTTGCTTACCGGTAGCGTCGCTTTGGACCGCGCCCTTCAGATCATTTATCAATCGACCAAACGCCGTGCGCTCGCCGGCATCGTCTATTCGATGTGGAAAGTCATATCGAAGGGGCACAGTCTTGGTGAGGCGATAGCGGCCTATCCAAAGGCCTTTCCGCGAACCTACGTCAAAATGGTGGAGGTCGCGGAAGTCGCCGGCAATCTCGATGTCACACTGCAAGTGATCGCTCAAAATCGACGGCGCCAGAGCGAACTGAGGCATCGGTTGACCTCTGCGCTGGCCTATCCCTGTTTTCTGATTTTCGCGGCGATCGGCGTGTTCTTCTTTGTGCTTATCGTCGTGGTTCCGCAATTCGATCAAGCTCTCGTCGAAACGGGCAACTCGTCGCTCGGATCCGAACCTTTGGTATTCACGCTGTCGCGTATTGCCGTTGGGCACCGCACACTTTTGGCATACGCCGGGGCGGCTTTGATCGGTGCGGCAGTTTTCGTCGCGCGCAGCGACGCGGTGAAAGCGGCGCTAATCTCCATGCTTCGCTATATCCCTGGCTTCGACACCCTGCTCACGCAGCAGCGCGCTGTCGTCTTCTGTTCGACACTCGCGATGCTGAGCAGAAGCGGTGTCGATCTTCCGACCGCACTCCGGCTCATCCGAGACCTCATGCGAGACAAGAACTCCGCCAACCTCGTCGCCGGAGTTCTTGCTGAAGTTCGCGACGGGAGCCGCCTTACCGATGCGCTCGCGCGCGTAGACTTCCTCCCGCCCTATGGCCTGCAGATATTGCGTGTCGGCGAGACAACCGGAGAGGCCGACAAGGCGGCATGGCGGGTCGCAAGCTATTATGAAACGAAACTCGACCGATCGATTGCCCGCGCCACCGCGATAGCGGGTCCGCTTGTCCTGTTGGCGATCAGCGCCTTCATCGCCTGGATCATCGTCTCGGTGATCACCGCCTTGCTCAGTCTGAACGAACTGCTGTTGTGAGCCCCATGAAAAAACCCCGTCGCTCAAAGCCAATCGACCACAGTGCTTGCCGACATAGGCACGATGAAGGAGAAGGCGGGTTCACGCTGCTTGAGTTGCTGGTCGTTCTGATCATTCTCAGCCTCGTCGCCGGTATCGCCGCTCCGCGGGTGCTCGGATATCTCTCCGAGGCGCGCGTCCGCGCAGCGAAGCTGCAGATCGAGGCTCTCTCTTCGGCATTCGATCTCTTCTATCTCGATACGGCACGCTACCCGACCGAACGGGAGGGCCTGGATGCGCTGGTGCACGGTGCGGCGATCAAGCGCTGGAAGGGTCCCTATATCCAGCAGGCCTCCGTGCCGCTCGATCCCTGGGGCAATCCATATCAATACCGTATCGGTGGCAAGGGGAGACCTCAGATCATCTCTTATGGTGCCGATGGTGTCGAGGGAGGAACCGATGGCGCAGCCGATATCACCATCCAGCAATGATGCGGAATGCGACAGCGGATTTGCGTTGCTTGAGATCCTGGCTGCGCTCGCGATCGTGGCGCTGGTTGCCGCAATGTCGCTGCCCCACCTGTCGCAGGCCAGCCGCGCCATGGCTCTGAGGGTGCGGTCAGCCGAGATCACCGCACTTTTGCGCCATGACAGAAATACGGCGATGGAGCAGGGACGGCCGGTCCTTTCTGCCGTCGATCCGCAGCGCCGGACGGTGTTCTCAGGTGCTTCTGGTCGAAAGGTCGTCTTGCCCGACAGCACGGTGATGAGGATCGAGAGCTCCGGCCGCCTGCAAGCGGCCGGTCGCCGAGGGTTTGTCTTTCAAGCGGATGGACGCGCGCTCGGCGGCGTATTGAGTATCGAGGGGACCAATGTCACCTACCGCATAGCGGTCAATCCGCTGACCTCGGGCGTCACGCTGTCGGAGGTGCACTGAGTATGCCCCGATGACCCAACATGTTGCTCACCGAGATGTGGTCAAAGACGAGCGCCGTGACGACGCGGGTTTCACCCTGCTCGAGGTCCTCGTTGCGATCGCGATCCTTGCGGCGGTGGTTTCGGTCATTCCTCGCAGTCTCGTATCTGCTCGGACGTCGATCGGTCATTCCCGTGCCTGGCTTGAGGCCAGGCTGGTCGCAGAGGAGGTTTTGGCGGGGGAGTTGCGAAACGGGCGAACACGGCCCGGTGTTTTTTCTGGTGAGGTGCGGGGACGCCGATGGCGTGTGGTCGTTGTCCCTGCCGCAGTAGCCGATGCGCCGCCAGGCAACGGCCGCGCGCTGCTTGAAGCAAGAATTTCCGTCGAGGTATCTGCTTCGCGAGTCCTTGCCGTTGACCGTCTCTTGGTCGGGGTTGCCCAATGAACAGAGTGCGGGCACCGAAAGACGAAGGTTTCGCGCTTCTTGAAGCACTGGCCGTGCTCCTGCTCAGTGCACTTGTCTTGCACGCACTCATGCTCGCGGTTTCGCTTGTGACACGTTCGTCGGCCGCGGCTTCGAGAGGTGCGGCCACACTCGAAGAGCTTGCGACCGGCCTTGCCGCATTGCGAAGAGATTTTTCACAGATCGCCGCAGTCAAGACAGGTGCGGCAGCCAATGCGCCGCTGCTGTTTTATGGCAGCGACGAGGCGCTCGGGTTTGCCATCAGGACCGAGGCGCAGTTTGGGGCGGATCAGCTGGTGTGGATTGCGGTGAGGTCCAAGCCGCCCGCGCTCACAAGGTCTTCAGCCGTGCGGGTTCCTGGAGCGGCTGATTTCGAAAGGGCTCGCTCGTCCGCGCCGATCGAATTGTTCGAGGGGGCGTGGCGCTGGCGCTTTTCCTTTGCCGAGATTACGGAGCGCGGGACCATCTGGAGTGGATCCTGGATTGCGCAGTCGAGCCTCCCCGACATTGTCCAACTGCAGATTTGGGATAGGTCTGACGAGCGGCGGGCACCGTTGACGCTGATGATGTCTCCGCACGTCGACTCGCCTTCGGCCTGCGGCGAGGGAGACGTCTGCAGGGGAGGCGGCAATGCGGCGCGATAACGGATTTGCCACGCTTGCCGTGCTTGTCGTCAGCGGTCTGCTCGCCGGGATTGTATCGATGTTGGTGTTGCTGTCGCGGCCCGCACTCGTGCTGACAAGGCTAGGGGCGGACGACCTCGTGATGGAAAACCTGCTGGAGAGCGGCGTTACAGCGTCTGCATACCTTCTCTTCATCGTGGATATCGATGCCGCATCGGTGGATGGAAGGATAATTCGTCTGCCAAGCGGCAGCGTTACCTTGCATGTCTCGGCGGAGACGGGACGGGTGGATCTGAACGCGTCACCACCCGAATTGCTGGAGGGCGTGTTCAAGGCCGCAGGAGGGCAGTCGCTTTCACCCAAGTCGTTCGCCGCTCGGGTCGTCGACTGGCGTGATGAGGACGATGAAAAAACGACGGGTGGCGCCGAGCGCGCGGACTATTTGGCAAGCGATGCAAACGGCCTACCGGCAAACGTTGCGTTCCAGTCTGTGAGCGAACTGCGCTTCATTCGTGGTTTGAGCGAAGCCGACTATCTGCGCCTGGAAGCGTTTGTCACCGTCTACAACCGCACGGGCTTGCTCTATCCGGCCGCTTTGTCGCGCCGTGTCTTGATGGCTGTCCCTGAGATGAGCAATGTGGATGCCTCGGCCTTGGCCGCTGTTGAAGCGGGCGGTGCAGAAAGTGACGATGGTGAATTGCGAGGGCTGTTTCAGCGGTATGAAAAATTCATCACGCAAGAGCTCCCTAAAGTGTATCGGCTTAATGTGATCGCCCGCAGCGAAAGTGGCAGGACAAGCGCTGCGCACGCCATCATAGCGGATGCCGAAGACGAGGCGAAGGGATATGCTGTGTACGAATGGGCTCCTGCAGGTCGGGTGGCTCGTTGATGGCGGGGCGGATTGGATGAGTGGTCTTGTCGCATACATCAAGCGCGGGATGGCTGCACTTCTCGACGAGATGACGTCGTGGCAGGCCATGATCGGGCTCCCGCACGCGGCTCGTAGTAAATTTCTTCTTGTCGATGAACGGGCGAAACTCTCCTGCTATCGCGTCGGCCGCACCCGACCGGTGCACAAGGGGGACGGCGCGCGTGCGGATTTGCGGAATGGTTGGCTCAACAAAATAGTCGGAGCACACCCCGTCGAGCTACGGCTGGCGGGTGACGGGGTTGTGGTGCGTTCTCTGCGTCTGCCGGTGGCCAGCCGCGGTCACATCGAGGCGATCATCCGGCATCAGATCGAGCAGATCATGCCGTGGCCATCGGAGAAGATGGTGTACGACTACGACATCCAGGAGAGCGAGGCCGCAAGGCTTTCCGGCCAGATCCATGTGCGGCTTGTCGCGACGTCGCTCACGACGATGCGCAGCGCCATCGAACCGTTCCAAGCAGTCGGCATAACGCCGGTCGTTGTGGGTCTTGCGTCGGACCCGCCGGATGGCCCAAGCACGATCAACCTTTTGCCGGGCGCCAAGGCGGCGTTGCGCGAGAGGCGACGGCACATTTCCCTGGTTTGCCTTTGCGTCCTGGCGGGTGTGGGCGCGGCCCTGGTGACAGGCGCAGGCTGGCACGTCAATCGTGCCGCCACGGAGGCAGCCCGCATCGACGCCTCTCTTGCAAGCCTACGTGGCGCCATCGAGGTGGCCCGTAAGGAGGCAGAGACGACGAAGGACCCCGGCCTCAACCTGGCGCGCAAATGGGACGCCGTACCCATGGTCTTGCTGCTGGATGAACTTTCCAAGCGCGTTCCGGACACCACTTACCTCACCGCTCTCGACGTGGACGATCGCGATGTCCGGGTCACAGGTCTTTCCACAAACGCGGCCAATTTAATCAGCCTCTTAGAAAACTCGGATATGTTGGAGGCGGCCGGTTTTTCCGCACCCATCGTTCGTGACAATGATACCAAACTGGAACGGTTCGAGATCCTGGTGCGCTTTACGGAAACGGGTCGACAATGAGAACCCCACACAGCAGCACACGACGTGTCAGGGTAGCGGCGATTGCCGCACTTTCCTGTCTGGTGGTGCTGCCGGTCCTTGCCGTTGCGTGGAGTGCCATAGTCGTGTCGCGTCTTGCTGAGGAGAACAGGAACGACACGGCCCTGGTCGACACACTCAAAGCTCGGCTGTCTGCGCTTGGCGGCGGTGTGGGCGGCGTTGATGATGGCGCGAGCGTACGCTCCTATTTGCCTGGGGATACGCCCGCTATCGCAGGCGCCGAGCTTCAGCGTCTCGTCACCGATATCATCGGCCGGACCGGTGCTGTGGTCTCGCAGTTCGAATTTGTCGCGTCCGAAGAGGCCGACCCCGCCGGGGGCACGGTCGAAATGCGGATTCTTTTCCACACCACCATCGAACCCTTGCAAAAGATACTATTCGCGACCGAGACCAATTCGACAGCGCTTGTTGTCAAATCCATCAACATCGAAAGCCTGGCGCTCGACGAAGAGGCGCCGCACGCATCGCCGACATTGCGCGTTTTGGCGCTCGTCGAAGGCTATTGGCGGAGGGCTGAACGATGACGGCCCTGTCGGACGCGCGTTTGTCGGTGCTCATTGCCGTCGTGCTTTTCGCAGGCCCCGCGTCGTCCCAATCACCATCACCCGACGAGGCCCCCTGGGCGACCCTCGACAAGCTCGAGGCGACGAGATTGCATCCTTTGTTTACGCCGACGCGGCGGCCTCCCGTTGTCGACGAGGCGGTGGACACGCCGGCGCCGGTCGCCGCCGCCGACGTTGAGACCGTGCCGGACGCCCCGCCGCAGCTCAAGCTCGTCGGCATCATATCGACAACAGACAGTCGGCAAGCCCTTCTTCAGGATGCCGCGAGTGGCCAGATTCATCGCCTCAAGGACGGCGAGAAATATCGGAACTGGAACCTCTCGATTGTCGACAGCCGCACCGTCGCCTTCGAGCAGAGCGGGCGTCGCCAGGACTACAAGATGTTCCTGCCCATTCAATGATCAGATCGTTACGCGCAGAACCTCTTCGATCGAAGTGACGCCGCGCCGGTACTTCGCGAGCCCGTCTTCCAGCATGGTTGTCATGCCTGCCTGGACCGCGACGGTCTGAATCTTTTGAGGATCCGCATCCTTTCGGATCAATGCGGTGATCTCGCCATCGACAGGCAGGACCTCAAATATTCCAACGCGCCCGCGATAGCCGCTGTCACCGCAATAGGAGCAGCCGACCGCGCGAAAGCAGGTGTCGCCGGGGCGTTTGGCAAAGCGCTGACGCGTCGCGGATGTCGAGGTGGCGTGCGCTTCGTCTTCAATCGGCGTCTTGCAACGCTCGCACAATTTTCTGACCAGGCGCTGGGCGATGACGCAACGCAGTGCGGACGCCAGAAGGAAGGTTTCGACGCCCAGATCCATCAACCTTATGATGGCGTCTGCGGCGCTGTTGGTGTGCAGGGTCGTTAGAACCAGGTGGCCTGTCAACGCTGCCTGGAGACTGATCGAGGCGGTTTCGCTGTCCCGCATCTCACCCACCATCATGATGTCGGGGTCCTGACGAAGGAACGACCGCATCGCATTGGCAAACGTCAGGTTTATGGACGGCTTGACCTGGGTTTGGCTGACGCCCGCCATTTGATACTCGATCGGATCTTCGATCGTCATGATCTTGCGTTCGGGGCTGTTTAAATTGGACAGTGCAGCGGTCAGTGTGGTCGTCTTGCCGCAGCCCGTCGGGCCGGCCACGACAACAAGGCCATGAGGCTCGTCCAGTTGCGTACGAAGGACGGAGAAGTCGCGCGACGACATGCCCAGGCGGGAAAGATCAAGGGCTTCGGCACCTTTGACAAGGATGCGCACGACCAGGGCCTCTCCGTGCAGCGTCGGCATCGTCGCCACCCGAAAATCGGCACGAGTCGAATTGATCAATATGCGCGCACGCCCATCCTGCGGCAGCCGGCGTTCGGCAATATTCAACCCTGCCAGGATCTTGATACGAGAGATGACACCGCGCGCGATCTCGTTCGAAAGCGGCTGCATCGTCCGCAGCATTCCATCGACGCGCATCCTCAGCCTTACGCCATCGGGTTGAGGCTCGATGTGAATGTCCGTTGCTGATAGGCTGAGCGCGGTTTCAAGCAACTGGTCTACGGCCCGAACGATCGGCGCTCCGCTGGCGATATCGTGGAGGCGATCGAGATCCTCCTCGCTGCGATCGCCGGCAACAGGCGTCGCTGGTTGTTCTATCCTTTGGCTTTTGATCTGCTCCTGAGACAGCATCCGTTCGAACAGGATCGCCATCTCCTCGAACGTCGCGATCCGCAACTCCACCTTTTGGCCAAGCGCCGCCAAGGCTGCTTCGATCGCGTCGTCTCGGCTTGGATCGGCAACGACCAACAACCGAGACTCGCCCTGGAGCGCCGGCATCAGCCACGCGGCGCGCAGGAACCGGGCCGACAGATCTTCGGTCAGTTCCGGACGAAACTCGACGTGTTTGAATGCGGCGCGATCCAGCTTGTGAAAATCGGCAATTGCGTCGGCAAGCAGTTCTCCCGAAAAAAGCCCGGTTTCCCAGAGGCCCGCGTAGTTCGAGGGCGCATCCACAAGAAGCCGCTCCAGAGACGGCCTCTCTGCCAGCCCGATCAGGTCATCCTTCGTCAACAGATAGCGAATGAACTGCGTTACAATCGTTGCCGTATTCATTCGTCCCGCCGCCGTATGCCAACGCACTGCGCCGCTAGTGTTTCGTCTCAGAGATTATGACGGGTTGTCTATGCCGAGGATTGGCAGTTCTTGAGGCGGGACAAGCAGTTGGATGCTGCGCGCCACGCCTGGTTGCTTTTTGATCAATCCGATTTGGTCG
>NZ_LGAP01000061.1 GCF_001270265.1 Ensifer adhaerens | reverse complement strand
GCTGCGATGATCGCGGCCGTGTCGCTCGGCGTCTATCCCTCGATGGCCGACTGCGTTCGTGACTGGGTGCTGCCGCACCAGCGCGCCGCCGAGCCTGCCGACGAGGCGCTTGCGCGCCGCTACGACGGCCTCTTCCCCTCCTACCAGCAGTCGCGCATCGCGCTCAGACCCGTTTGGCACGCACTCTCCCAAGGTGCGGCCTCGGACCACAACAGGAAAGACTGAAATGAAGAAGATAGCCATCATCGGCGACCGGTTCATGCTGCCGGACGTGTTTCGCGACAAGATCGTCGAAGCAAGCGGCGACGGCCATGAGATCCGCACCCTCGAGCTGCCCTGGCCGGATGTGCCGATGGAGCACGGTTATACGGTCGAAGGCATGGATGGCCTGAAGGAATATCTGGGCAAGGCGGACGATATCGTCGAATTCATCGGCGACGCGGAAATCCTGGTGACGCAGCTTGCGCCCCTGTCGCGCGGCATGCTGACGTCGCTTCCCGGGCTGAAGCTCGTTGCCGTTTCGCGCGGCGGACCGGTCAATATCGACATGGCGGCGGCACGCGACGCCGGCATCAGCGTCGTCAATACGCCCGGCCGCAATGCCAGCGCCGTTGCCGAATTTACGCTCGGCGCGATCCTCGCCGAGACCCGTCTGATCCGCACCGGCCATGAGGCGTTGCGCAAGGGCCAGTGGCGCGGCGATCTCTACCGCGCCGACCGCACCGGCCGTGAACTTTCTGAGATGACCGTCGGCGTCGTCGGCTACGGTAATATCGGCACCAAGGTGGTCCGGCTTTTGAGAGCCTTCGGCACCAAGGTTCTGGTGCACGACCCCTATGTGCAGCTCTCCGCCGACGATCTGAACGCCGGCGTCGAGCATGTGTCGCTCGACGATCTCCTGTCGCGCTCCGACCTCGTGACGCTGCATCCGCGTGTCACCGGGGAAACCAGGAACATGATGAATGCCGAGACCTTCGCGAAGATGAAGCCGGGCGCGATCTTCGTCAACACGGCGCGCGGGCCGCTTTGCGATTATGACGCGCTCTACGAAAACCTGGTGAACGGTCACCTGTCGGCGGCCATGCTCGAGACGTTCTCTGTTGAACCGGTGCCGGAGGACTGGCCGCTGCTGCAGCTCCCGAACGTGACGCTGACGCCGCATATCGCCGGCGCTTCGGTGCGCACCGTCACCTACGCCGCCGAAATGGCTGCCGAAGAAGTGCGCCGCTACATTGCCGGCCTGCCGCCGGTCAATCCGTGCTGATGACAGGAGGCAAGAACGTGGGTTCCGAGACCGGAATATATGATCTTTTCGTCGTCGGCGGCGGCGTCAACGGCGCCGGGATCGCGCGCGATGCCGCCGGGCGAGGGCTCTCGGTGCTGTTGTGCGAGAAGGACGATCTGGCGCAGGGCACGAGCTCGCGCTCGGGCAAGCTGGTGCATGGCGGCCTGCGCTATCTCGAATACTACGAATTCCGGCTGGTGCGCGAGGCGCTGATCGAGCGCGAGGTGCTGCACGAATCGGCCCCGCACATCATCTGGCCGATGCGCTTCGTGCTGCCGCACACCCCGGCCGACAGCCCCGCCTGGCTCGTCCGGCTCGGTCTGTTCCTCTACGACCACCTCGGCGGCCGCAAGCGCCTGCCGGGCACCCGCAGCCTGGATTTGAGGACCGCGCCGGAGGGCGCGCCGATCAAGCGGGACTATCGCAAGGCCTTCGAATATTCCGACTGTTGGGTCGATGACGCCCGGCTTGTCGTGCTTAATGCGCTCGATGCGCAGAAGAAGGGCGCGCGGGTTTTGACCCGCACCGCCTGCTGCGCCATCCGCCGGGTCGACGGCCTCTGGCAGGTGGAGATGACGGATTTGCGCACCGGCCTGAAAACGGAGGTGAGGGCGCGCTGCGTCGTCAATACCGCCGGGCCATGGGTCAACGACGTCATCGGCCGGATCGCCGGGCTTAATTCCAGCCGCAGCGTGCGGCTGGTCAAGGGCAGCCATATCGTCGTGCCGAAATTCTGGGAGGGGCGGCAGGCCTATCTCGTGCAGAACCCGGACAAGCGGGTGATCTTCATCAACCCCTACCAGAACGATCTGGCGTTGATCGGCACGACGGATATTCCCTATGAGGGACGCCCAGAGGATGTGTCGGCCGATGGCAACGAGATCGCCTATCTCCTGAAGTCGGTGAACCGCTATTTCAAGCAACAGTTGACCGAAGACGATATCGTCCACTCCTTCTCCGGCGTGCGCCCGCTCTATGACGATAATGCCGAGAACCCGTCTGCGGTCACCCGCGACTATATCTTCGAGGTCGATGCGGAAAACGGCCAAGCGCCGCTGCTCTCCGTCTTCGGCGGCAAGATCACCACCTTCCGTAAGCTGTCGGAGCATGCGTTGGAACGGCTGAAGCCGTTCTTCCCGCAGATGGGTGCGGCCTGGACCGCCAAGGCGCATCTGCCTGGGGGCGACATGGCCAATGCCGATTTCGAGCAGTTTCTCGGCGATCTCAGATCGCACTATCGCTGGCTGACGGCCGATCTCGCTAAGCACTATGCGCGGCTCTACGGCACACGCACCCATGACCTGATCGGCAATGCCCGGTCGCTCGACGACCTCGGCACTGTCTTCAGCCCGCTGTTTCGCGAGCGCGAGGCGCGCTTTCTGATCGAGACCGAATGGGCCGCGACGGCAGAAGACCTCCTGGAACGGAGGACGAAACACGGCCTGCACATGACGCCGGCCGAACGGCAGGCTTTCACCGGCTGGCTGGAGCGCCAGCAAGTGGCGGCCTGAAGGAGAGCAGGAATGCGCAGTCTGGAATTCGAGGCCCTGCTTGACGTCTCGGCGCGCGTCGGCGCCGATCCGCTGCTGGTGCAGGGGGCGGGCGGAAACACGTCGATCAAGGAGGTCGGCACGCTCTGGATCAAGGCCTCCGGTCTCTGGCTTGCCCATGCCCGCCAGCGTGACGTCATGGTGCCGGTGGCGCTCGACCCGTTGCTCGAAGCGCTGGAGCGCAATGATCCTGCGACCGAGAAGGCGCAGGACTTCGTCATATCAGAGATGAACCCTTCCGGCCTCAGGCCCTCGATCGAGACGACGGTGCATGCGCTGATGCCGCAGAAGGTGGTGATCCATGTCCACTGCGTCGAAACCATCGCGATCGCGGTGCAGACGAACGGCGCTGCCATCGCCGCCGAACGTCTGGTCGGCATCCCGCATGTCTTCGTGCCCTATGCGCGGCCGGGCCTGCCGCTCGCCCGGGCGATCGCCGAGCGGCTGCAGGAGAAAACCTCGGTGCTGGTCCTCGGCAATCACGGGCTTGTGGTTGCCGCCGAGACCGTCGCCGATGCGGTTATGCTTCTCACCGATGTTTCGCGGCGGCTGACGGTGCAGCGACGGCCGGCGCTCGCCGCCGACCTGGCGGCACTGTCGCGCCTTGCGGTCGACAGTGCCTATTGCCTGCCCGACGATGTGCGGCTGCATGCCGTTGCAACCGACCTTGAAAGCTGCCGGATTGCCGCCGGCGGCAGCCTCTATCCCGACCATGTCATCTTCCTCGGCAAGGGCTCCGTCATCGCCGCACCGGGCGAGACTGCCTTATCGATCGAGACGGCCAGGACGGAGCATGGCGAAAGCCTGCCGCCGCTGCTGCTTTTTCCCGGTAAGGGAGTGCTGGTCGAGAAGACCATTTCCGCAGGCGCGCTCGCCATGGCGCGCTGCCTTGCCGACGTCACGGCCCGCATCCCGGCGACGGCTCGGCTTCGCTATCTGAGCGACGCCGAGAACGCGGAACTGCTCGGCTGGGATGCGGAGAAATATCGCCAGCAGCTCAACCGGGCAGGGCAGGCGCTGCAATGAGCGGAAATCAGCACGCCCTGGTCATCGGCATCGACATCGGCACGTCGGGTGCGCGCGCCGTTGCCATGGCACCTGACGGCACGATCGTCGCATCCGGCGCGGCCAAGCTCGCGGCTTTCTCTGACGACCACCGTGATCCTGTCGGTTGGTGGAAGGCGGTGCAGGCGGCGCTTGGCGACGTGCTCGCGGCGGTCGATCGTCAGCGGATACGCGCCATCAGCATTGACGGCACTTCAGGCACGATGTTGCCGGTTGCCGCCGATGGTGCTCCGCTCGCCGCGCCGATGATGTACAACGATCCGGTTTCTGATCGGGCGATCCTGGAGGCGGTTGCGACCCATGCGCCGAAGGAAAGTGCTACCCATGGCGCGACCTCCGGCCTTGCCAAGGTGCTGGCTTTTCAGTCGGTTCCGGGTGTCTTTCGTGTCATCCATCAGGCCGATTGGCTGGCCGGACATTTTACCGGGCTCTACGATGTGTCCGACGAGAACAACGCGTTGAAGACCGGTTACGATCCCATCGCCAGGTGCTGGCCGGAGTGGATCGAAAAGACCGGCGCGCGCACCGGGCTGTTGCCGGAGGTGCTGCCGGCCGGCGAGCCGGTCGCGACGATTTCGCCCACCGCTGCCGAAGCCTTCGGTCTTTCGCGCGACGTGGTTATCGTTGCCGGCACGACCGACGGCTGCGCCTCGTTTCTGGCGACCGGCGCCGATCGCCCGGGCGATGGTGTCAGCGCGCTCGGAACGACGCTGACGGTAAAATTGCTTTCCGACCGGCCGCTGTTTGCGCCGGAATACGGTCTTTACAGCCACCGCATCGGCGACATGTGGCTGGCCGGCGGCGCGTCGAATACGGGCGGCGTGGTTCTGGCCGCTCATTTCTCCGCCGAGCGCATCGACGAGCTTTCGGCCCGCATCGATCCGGCTATTGATACCGGGCTCGACTATTACCCGCTGACGAAGCCGGGCGAGCGTTTTCCCATTGCCGATCCGAACTTCCAGCCGCGCCTGACACCGCGACCTGAGGACGACGCCGTCTTTCTGAAAGCGATCTTCGAAGGCATCGCCGGCGTCGAAAGCCTCGCCTATCAGAGGCTGACGGCACTGGGCGGACCCAAGCTCGGCTCCATCCGCACCGTCGGCGGCGGCGCTAAAAATGCGGTGTGGTCGGCGATCCGCGCGCGCAAGCTCGGCGTGCCGTTCCTGACGGTGCGCTCCGAGGAGGCCGCGGCCGGCACGGCGCGGTTGGCGCTTGCCGGTGCAAGACAGGCAGGTGTGTTATGAGTACCATTATCTCCGGCCTTGCTGATGTCGCCGATCGCTACGATGCCTTCCTGATCGACCAGTTTGGCGTGCTGCGTGACGGTCGCGGGCCCTATCTCGGTGCCGCCGCGACGCTGGTGCGGCTGAAGGATCAGGGCAAGCGCGTCATCATTCTCTCCAATTCCGGCAAGCGCTCGGCGGAAAACGACCGCCGCCTCGTCGATCTCGGCTTTGTCGCCGGCAGCTGGGACTGGTTCCTGACCTCGGGCGAGGTTGCCTGGCAGATCCTGAAGAAGGAGGGCGCGCAGGCAAGCGGGCGGCCCCGCAAGTGCCTGTTGATCAGCCGTGACGGCGACCTTTCGCCGCTGAACGGGCTCGACCTCGAGCGCACCGAAAACGGCGCGGATGCGGACTTCGTGCTGCTGGCGGCGAGCGAAGGCGATGTCTTGCCGCTGTCGCACTACGGGGCGCTGCTGGCGCCGGCGGCACGGCGCGGCGTGCCGTGCCTTTGCACCAATCCTGACAAGGTGATGCTGACGAAAACCGGAAACGCCTTCGGCGCCGGGCGGATCGCCGAGCTTTACGAAGAGCTCGGCGGCAAGGTGCGCTGGATCGGCAAGCCCTTTGCCGACATCTACGATTTCGCCCTCGACTTTCTTGGGCGTCCCGATCCGTCGCGCGTCTGCGCGATCGGCGACAGCATCGAGCACGATATCGCCGGCGCGGCGAGTGCCGGGCTTGGTTCGGTTCTGGTGGCCACGGGCATTCTGGAACATGCCCCTGACGAGGAGCGCCGAACGCTCTTTGCCGAGCATGGCGCCACGCCCGATTTCATCCTCCCGAAATTTCTCTGGTAGTCAGGAGTACCGCCTTGGCTTTCACGCTGTCGCTCAACACCAACCCGCTGGTCAATCGTTTTGCCGAGCCTGACGATCTGATCGAGACGATCGGCGAAGAGATCCGCATCGGCTACGTGCAACTGACGCACGAGTTCGTCAATCCGGGCTGGCCGGCGGCAACGATATCCAAGACCATCCGTCAATTCAGGGCAGCGCTCGGCCGCACCGGCGTCAAGATCACCTCGGGGATGACCGGGCCCTATGGCAGGCTCAATCATTTCGGCCATCCGGACCCGGATGTGCGGCGCTACTATGTCGACTGGTTCAAGACCTTCGC
This sequence comes from Ensifer adhaerens, assembly GCF_001270265.1. GTDB lineage: Bacteria > Pseudomonadota > Alphaproteobacteria > Rhizobiales > Rhizobiaceae > Ensifer > Ensifer adhaerens_B. The sequence continues at coordinate 4,677 of NZ_LGAP01000061.1, read as the reverse complement.
CGACATTTCCGCCGAGCTCGGCGCATCCGGCATGGGCACGCAGTTCGCGATCTTCACGCTGAGGGATTACGACGATCCGGCGCGGCGCGAGGAACTGATGAAGATCGCCATCGACTGCTGGCGCGAAGTGGCCGAACACGGCAAGGCTGCCGGTCTTGCCTATGTGTTCTGGGAACCGATGTCGGTCGGGCGCGAATTCGGCCACACGATCGCCGAGTGCCGTTCGCTCGACCAGCGGCTCGCCGAAGCGGAGCTGCCAATCCCGATGAAGATGATGGTCGATATCGACCATGGCGACGTCACTTCCGATAACCCTGCCGACATCGACCCCTATGCCTGGGCGGGCGCGTTTCCTGAGCGCTCGCCGATCATCCACATCAAGCAGTCGTCGATGAACAAGGGCGGGCACTGGCCGTTTACCGCCACCTACAACCGGGACGGCCGCATCACGCCGGAGAAGCTGATTGGTGCCGTGCAGGCAGGTGGCGGCACCGACAACGAGATCTGCCTGGAGCTTTCCTTCCGCGAGAGGGAGCCGACCGACCATAACGTCGTCGAGATGATCCGGGAGTCGGTGGAATTCTGGGAGCCTTACATCGATACCGGTTTCAACAGATCATCAAAATCACACTGAAATATCACAAAATCTCACACTGTAGATTGAAATATAACATTTAGGTGTTATCTTCTCAGGAGTGATGTCGCGCTCTCGCGGCATCGGGATCGAGGCGGATGACGATGAAGCCGGAAGACAGGCGACAGGCGATCATGGATGTGTTGATGGAGGCCGGCACGGCTTCCGTCGAAGACCTGTCGCTTCGTTTCGGCGTCAGCAAGATGACGGTGCATCGCGACCTCGACGATCTCGAGCAGGCCGGCCTCTTGCGCAAGGTCCATGGCGGCGCCTCGATTCAGTCCAGCCCGCAATTCGAAAGCGATTTCCGCTACCGCGAAAAAATTGCCGCCGCCGAAAAGAACCGTATTGCCGAATATGCGGCTGGTCTGATCGAGCCGGGGCAGAGCATCCTCATCGACGACAGTTCGACGGCCGGTGCGATTGCCGCCTGCATCAGGGACATTCGGCCGCTGACCGTCATCACCAACAATCTCGGCGTGATCACCAGCCTGTCCGGCGCGCCGGGCATCAACGTGATCGCGCTCGGCGGCCAGTACAGCAAGAAATTCAACGGTTTCTTCGGCATCGTCACCGAAGAGGCGCTGCGCTCGCTGCGCGTCGATATCGCCTTCCTCTCCAGTTCCGCGGTCGAGGGAACGGCAGCCTTCCACCAGGACCAGGAGGTCGTGCAGGCCAAGCGGCTGATGGCGAAGTCGGCGGCGCGCAAATATCTCATGGTGGATCACGACAAGTTCGGGCGGTCCGCCCTGCATTTCCTGACCGGGCTCGATGCCTTCGACGCGGTGCTGACCGGCGCCGAGGTGGCGGACGAGCACGCCGGCGCGCTCGGCGAGGCCGGCATCCGCCTGGTCAAGGTCGACAATCGAAAAGTATCGGAGAAAGCATGAGCAAGCCGCAGCTCTGGGTGGGCACAAGCTGGAAGATGAACAAGACGCTGGCGGACGCCCTGCTCTTTGCCGATGGGTTGGCGGCAGCGGATGGCGCCCGCGACGAGCGCATCCAGCGCTTCGTCATTCCGCCCTTTACCGCTGTGCGGCAGGTCAAGGAGCGGCTCGCGGCAACGAGCGTCAAGGTCGGCGCGCAGAACATGCACTGGGACGATGCCGGCGCCTGGACCGGCGAGGTGTCGCCCGTGATGCTGAGGGATTGCAACCTCGACGTGGTCGAGCTCGGCCACAGCGAGCGACGCGAGCACTTCGGCGAGACCGACCGGACCGTGGGGCTAAAGACGGCAGCGGCCGTGCGCCACGGCCTGGTGCCGCTGATCTGCATCGGCGAGACGCTGGCCGAGCGCGAGGCGGGCGAGGCGGACGCCGTTTTGAAGCGTCAGGTGGAAGGCGCGCTGGCGCTTCTTGAAGGCGATGCCCGCAAGGCCACGGTCCTGCTCGCCTATGAGCCGGTCTGGGCCATCGGCGTCAACGGCATTCCAGCGACTGCCGACTATGCCGATGCCCGCCACAAGCGGATCGCCGATGTCGCCGAGGCGGCCCTCGGTGTTCGCGTTCCCGTTCTCTATGGCGGCAGCGTCAACCCGGGCAATTGCGAAGAACTGGTCACTCGGGGGCATATCGACGGCCTGTTCATCGGCCGCTCCGCCTGGGACGTCAACGGCTATCTCGACATTCTGCAGCGTGTCTCGAAGGCGATCTGAGCCCCCGCACGCCGCAGATCAACAAGCACCGAAAGGAACCATCATGAAGATCGCAATCGGAGCAGACAGCGCCGGCAAGCCCTTGCTCGACGTCATCGCCGCCCACCTCAAGGGAAAGGTCGATCTTGAAGTCAACGACCTCAGCCAGTCCGGCTTCTATGCCGACCTGTCGCAGAAGCTGGCGCAGACCATCGTCGATGGCGAGAACGAGCGCGGCATCCTGTTCTGCGGCACCGGCATCGGCGTCTGCATCTCGGCCAACAAGGTGCCGGGCATCCGCGCGGCGCTGACCCACGACACCTATTCCGCAGAGCGGGCGGCCAAGTCGAACAACGCCCAGATCATCACCATGGGCGCGCGCGTCATCGGGCCGGAACTGGCAAAGTCGATCGTCGACGCCTGGCTTGTCTCCGAGTTCGACCCGAACGGCCCGTCTGCCGGCAATGTCGATGCGATCGATCGTCTCGACGCAGCGAAGTAGTACTACCGACCACCATTACCGCGATGCACGTTGATCCTCCCTCGCGCATTGCGGCGAGACGCCCGGCAGAGATGCCGGGCGTTTTCTCTTGCGGCGTTGCCGGGGCGGTCTGGCAGATCGCCGCGGCACTGCCGGCTTGACGAAGCTTCTGCAAATATTTGAACATGCTTGCATATCGTCACGTCAGCGAGGAATGCCGCCCCATGTCCGACGCCACAACGACACCGCCCTATGCCGGAAGCCACCGCCTGGCGCGCATGAGCGGCCGGGATACGCACGAGCATCACCGCACGGCAACGACGCTCGAGCTTCTGTTCGACCTGACCTTCGTCATCGCCTTCAGCCTCGCGGCGTCGCAGCTTGCGCATCTGGTGGCCGAAGGGCATTTCAAGGCGGGGTTGATCGGTTTTGCTCTGGCTATCTTTGCCATCTGCTGGGCCTGGATCAATTTCACCTGGTTTGCCTCTGCCTATGACACCGACGACTGGGTGTTTCGGTGCGTGACCATGGTGCAGATGGTCGGCGTGCTGATTCTGGCGATCGGCCTTCCCGCCATGTTTCACTCGATCGACGAGGGCGGCCATCTCGACAATGGCGTGATGGTTCTCGGCTATGTCGTCATGCGCGTTGCGATGATCTTTCAGTGGCTGCGCGCCACCCGCCAGGATCCGGCGCGACGTGACGCCTGCCTGACCTATGTGATCGCAATCGGGATTGCCCAGCTCGGCTGGATCGTCCTGATCTTTTTCGACTTCTCGCTCACGGTGAGCATTGCCATGGTCGTGGTGCTGACGGCTATCGAGATGCTCGGGCCCTATATCGCCGAGACGCGGCATGGCGGCACACCTTGGCATGCACACCATATCGCCGAACGCTACGGCCTTCTGGCGATCATCGCGCTTGGCGAGGGTGTCGTCGGCACGGTCGCCTCGATCACCGCGGTGGTGGAGGGGGAAGGCTGGAACCTCGACGTGGCGCTCGTCTGCCTTGCCGGCACCGGGCTCACATTCGGCATGTGGTGGATCTACTTCCTGTTGCCGAGTGCCGAGGTTCTGCATGTGCACCGCAGACGATCCTTCGGCTGGGGCTATGGCCACATCTTCATCTTTGCCGCGATCGTTGCGACCGGTGCGGGCCTGCATGTTGCGGCCTATTACATCGAGCACAAGGCGCATATCGGGTCGCTTGCAACCGTGTTGACGGTTGCCATCCCGGTCGCCGCCTATATCGGCCTGGTCTACGGCATGTATGCCTATCTGCTGCGACAGTCGGAGCCGCTGCATGCCTGGTTGCTCGCCGGCACCGTCCTCTTGCTTGGGGTGTCGCTCATAGCGGCAATGGCGGGCGTCGATATGGCGATATGCCTGATCATTCTGATGTTCACGCCCTTCGTGACTGTCGTCGGCTTCGAGGCGGTCGGCCATCGTCACCGGATGGCGGCGCTGGAACGTTGCCTCAGCGAGGTCGAGCCGGCGCATTGAGTGCGGGAATTCCCGAGTCGAAACAGCGGTTTGCCGGCTGGTGCTGAGGGTCTGATTCAGGTGGTTCAGAGGTTGATTCAAGAAGGGCGCGCAACGGCGCGTGGCTCCGCACATCGAAGCGACGGGTGAGCCTTGCCCCTCTCCTCGGGTTTAACCCGAGGACTAGCCCTCTCCCCGCAGGCGGGGAGAGGGGACGCGACCCACCGTTGGCCGCTGATTGCTGCGAGAAGGTGGCCGCCCGCGGCTGCAGGCGAGGGAGTTCGGACGCGGTGTGCGCCGCAGATGTCCTTCGCCCCGCTTGCGGGGAGAGCGACTGTCTTGTGGGTCAAGCGTTTTGCCATGGTTTGCGGTCCCGGATGATGGCGTTGAGGATGGTGAGCAGCTTTCGCATGGTTGCGACGATGGCGACGATCTTGGGTTTGCCGCC
>NZ_LGAP01000060.1 GCF_001270265.1 Ensifer adhaerens | reverse complement strand
CCGCCCGAACGGGGTGAAGCACAGCCGCGACCGCCCCAAAACCCCGCGCCCCCCCGTGAGTTATCGCCAGCAGGCGAGTGAACAGTTGCCCCGGGCGGCGGGCCCGGCGGGCGAACTGGGGCAGCCCCAGCTCCGCCACTATAAGCCGCTGATCGAGCGGATCATCGCCCAGACCGAACGGCGGGTCCTGGCCGGCGAGCCGGTGCCGGCTGGCGAGAAGCTGGTGAGCCTGTTCGAGCCGCATGCCGACATCATCGTCAAAGGCAGCCGCGACGTCGACTACGGCCACAAACTCAATCTGACCACCGGCAGAAGCGGACTGGTCCTCGACCTCGTCGTCGAAACCGGCAACCCGGCCGACAGCGAGCGCTTGCTGCCGATGCTGGAACGCCACATCGCCTTTTATGGCCAGGCGCCGCGTCAGGCGGCGGCCGACGGCGGCTATGCCAGCCGCGATAATTTGAGCCGAGCCAAAGCCTGTGGCATCCGCGACATGGCCTTCCACAAGAAGTGCGGCCTCAAGATCGAAGACATGGTCAAGAGCCGTTGGGTCTATCGCAAGCTCAGAAACTTCCGCGCCGGCATCGAGGCCGGCATCTCCTGTCTGAAGCGCGCTTATGGCTTGGGGCGCTGCACCTGGCGCGGGCTCGACCACTTTAAGGCTTATGTCTGGTCCTCGGTGGTCGCTTACAATCTCGCCCTCCTTGCCCGCCTCAGGCCGACCTTACGCTCCTGATCCGGTAGCGTTCAGAGCAAGCCCGGCGAGCGTCGGCCGATACCCCATGATCCCATTGCCGCCAGATCGCTCTTCGGGCCATAACCTGCGCGGCCTTGTGCCATCACGCGTCCCAAGAAACGATGGCAGCCGGCAAACAACCTTTCAAAACCGCAGAAAAACAGGCGTTTGTGGATGGGCACTAGGCTAGGCGCTCGAGCAAAGCTGCTCGCGACAGCCGCTGCTGCGTTTACGTTCGTCGCCATCCCTTGGGGGTCGGCGACTGCCCAAACGCCCCAATCTGCTAAACCGAACATTCTCATGATCGTCTGTAAGCGGGTAGGCCATCCCACGTAGCGCGGCATCGAAAGATCGCTCATTTTCGGCATGAATCATGCGGAGAAACCTATGAGCGACAGTGTGAATCAGGCTCGTGCCTTTGAGGTTCTGACGGCGACACCAATACGGACGAGGCGCAAGCCACGAGATTGGCCGGATGCTGAGAAGGCTCGGCTGATTGCGGAGACAATGCTGCCGGGGGCGAATGTATCAGCGATCGCCCGCGCTGAGGGGCTGGATCCCTCGCAGCTTTACGGCTGGCGCCGCAAGGCCTTGGCCTCGGGATCGGTTGTGCCCCTTTCGAAAGAGGCTAATGAAAGGGTTAGTTTCGCGCGCGTCGAAGCTGTTGCAAGTTCACCGGTGGAGATCGTCATAGGTGACGTCGTGGTGCGCGTGGCCGGGGATATCGAGCCGGATCATCTTGGCAGGATCCTTAGGGCGGTACGCAAAGCATGATTGCGTCTGGCGTTGTCGTTTACGTCTCCTGCCAACCGGTCGACTTTCGCAAGGGAGCGGCTTCGTTGATGGCTTTGGTCAGGGATGGCGGTCTCGATCCTTTCAATAGCGCCCTTTACGTGTTCCGTTCCAAGCGGAAGGACCGTGTCCGGATCGTGTGGTGGGATGGCAGTGGGGTCTGTCTCTATTCGAAAGTTATCGAAGGAAATGGCTTTTGCTGGCCGGCTGCGACGGCGGCGCGCATCCGTCTGGATCATGCCCAGCTCATGGCCCTTCTGGCCGGAATGGATTGGAAGAAGATCCGCCCGGCGGCAATCAGGAGGCCGCTTTCGACGGGCTGGATCCCTCCAAGAAATCCGACGCATGTTACTGTAAACGCTAGGAAAAGATCACAATTTGTGATCTACTTCCTGCTATGACGTTCTCTGCTTCGGACCTTCCTGACGACGTTGATGCACTCAAGGCGATGATCGTCGCCATGAGCGCAGAAGGCGCCGCTGCCCGAGCGGAGATCACCCGGCTTGAGGCGCTCAAGAAGGATACGGACGAGCGGATAGCCACTCTCACTGCGATTGTGAAAGTGCTTGAGCGGGCTCAGAAAGGCACGCGCTCGGAACGGCTGCGACTGGGGATCAACGACGATCAGATCGACTTTGCGTTCGAGGAAGTCGAGACCGGCCTGGCAGCGATCGACAGCGAACTCGACCAGTCACGGAAAGACAAGCCGAAGCGGGAAGCACGCCCGCGCAAGGGCTTTGCCGCCCATCTCGAGCGCATTGAGGAGGTCATCGAGCCTGAAATCCCCGAAGAATGCCGAGGGCTGGAAAAGGTTTTGATTGGCGAAGACCGATCCGAGCGGCTCGATGTCATCCCACCGAAGTTCAGGGTCATAGTTACCCGCCGGCCGAAATACGCGTTTAGGGGCCGTGACGGTGTGCTGCAGGCTCTAGCGCCTGGCCATATCATCGAAGCCGGGCTGCCGAGCGAACGGCTCCTGGCTTACATCGCTGTATCCAAATACGCCGACGGCCTACCGCTCTACCGTCAGGAAACAATCTACCTGCGCGATAGCGTGACGCTGAGCCGCTCCTTGATGGCTCAATGGATGGGACATCTCGGCTTCGAGCTCAAGATCCTGGCCGATTACATCCTGGAAAAGATCAAGGCAGGTGAAAGGGTATTTGCCGACGAAACAACATTGCCGACCCTGGTGCCTGGTTCGGGAAAAACAATGACGGCATGGCTGTGGGCCTATGCACGTGATGATCGGTCGTTCGGGGGATCAGGGCCACCAATGGTCGCCTATAGATTTGAAGACAGCAGAGGTGGGCGCTGTGTGGCCCGTCACCTGAGCGGCTTCAACGGCATTCTTCAGGTTGATGGGCACGGCGCCTATACGAGCATGGTCAAAGAGCAGGTGAAGGCCGGCAGCAACGAAACCATCACGTTGGCCGGGTGCTGGGCGCATGTCAGGCGCAAATTTTACGAACTGCATATCGGTGGTATCAATCAGGCCGCGACAGCCTCGGTGAAGGCGATGACCGAGTTGTGGAAGGTCGAGGACGAGGTCCGGGGAAAGGATGCCAACATCCGTGCTGCCGCACGACAAGAGCGGTCTGCGGCCATTGTCGCCAACCTTTTTGACATCTGGGAAAAGGAGCTGGCGAAGGTCTCTGGCAAGTCCAAGACCGCGGAAGCGATCCGCTATGCAATGACCCGCCGACAATCTCTGGAACGCTTTCTCGGTGACGGCCGCATCGAGATTGACTCCAATATCGTCGAGCGCGCAAGGAAGAATAGTCTATTTGCCGGAAGCGACGAGGGCGCGTCATACTGCACATCTGATGATGTCCTTATAATAAAAGGGGATTTTGAACCAGATCCTGAGATCTCGGGCGCCGTGATCGCCTGGCATCGGCTTCGCGGCGCACGGCGTCGTGCTGGAGGTCGGAAAGTCGGACGATCCAAGGCGCTCCGGTGCATAGCTGGCGCGCCGGAAGGACGCCGCTGCTGACCATCCGATAGGCCGTAGCTCGACTCACCTTCAGAATGTCCGCGGCCTCATCGAGGGTTCTCTCACCGCGTTCGGCCCGCTCACCTTCTCGATAGACGGAGATACCATGGATGTTGCGAAGGCTGCAGACGTGGCTTCGCGTCCAGCTGGCGCCATGCCCGGTCCGCTTGCCGGAACGGTTCAGGATCGCTGCGATTGACAAATCAGGTAACTGCCTGGCCAAAGCGCGCACGAGATCAACGACATCATCCTTAACTGCCCAGCGGGTCTGGCCGATCTTGTTCTTCCTCACTGTCATCCGGGTATGATCGCCACCTTGCCAATGAATGATGATCGCCAATGTGTCGTCGACGATATCGACGATAATTTCCGTGATCAGTAACCGAATGATCTTTTTGCGCGTCTCGGTGGATACACTGGGGCTGTCCCATGCCTGCCCCAGGTCCCTACCGAGCTTCATCAGTCTTGCACGGTCATCTGCCGATAGTGCGGGCATGTCACGGTCGGTCGAGAGCGTCTCAAGCTCGATCTCTAGGTCACGCAATTGGATCAGCTTCTCATTCCAGCGCCTTTCCAACTCGCCCGCGACCAACCGATTGTCGGGATCGACAGCGTCATACTGGCGGCGCGCTCGGGCAGCCTCGTATTGTGCTTGCTTGATTGAGTTCTCGAGTTGCTGATGCTTATCGCTATGACGCTGAGTGTGCGCCTCCATTGCTCGCAAGGCCGCCTCGATTCCGAGAGGTTGCAACCGTTCGAGAACCTCCTGCGCGACGGCCCGATCAACCCGCATGCCACCGAAGCCGATACAGTTGCCGACCGCCATGTCGCCGAACGTGCCGCGACAAACATATCGCTGCGTATTGCCGCCTTTCCCAGAGTATTGAATATGCAGTCGGCGACCGCAGCGACCGCAACGGAATAGTCCGGGCAATAAAGCTTCGCCACGTCTTATCGAACCTCGTCCCATGTAGCTTTTTCCATTCGCATTCTCGGCGATCAGATGCTGATTCCTTTCAAACTCGGCCCAGCTAATATAGCCTTCATGATGGTCGTGGATCAAAACCTCCCAGTCCTTCGAATTACGCCGCAACGTATCACGCGTGACCCGTTTCCGCCCATCCTTGATCATCACACGTGTCGCACGCCGGCCGTAGGCGTACGAGCCGGCGTAGACCGGGTTCGTCAGTATGTGATGAAGGGTGTGATAAACCGGAGCTTTCCACTCGATCGGCCGTTTGCCGCGCCCTTGCAGGACGGACGGAACCAAGACATTCTCCTGTCTGAACCAGAGCAGCACTTGGCGGACAGTCTGCAGTTCGGCGAACTTGCGGAAGACGAGCAGAATACTCTCCTGAACGCGCCGATCTGGATCCTTCTCGACACGGACGTCATCCGTCTTCACGTATCCGACGGCAACGGTCAGATGAAGGTCGCCGCGCCGCGCCTTTTGGCGCATAGCTTCGACAGATCGCTGCCTGAACACGGATAACTCCATCTCGCTCATCGTGCCCTTCATGCCAAGAAGGAGCCGGTCGTTAGGCGAGCGCGGATCATAAATGGCCTCTTCATCGACGATCAGCGTGCCGACCAGACCACAAAATTCCAGCAGCGTGTGCCAGTCACGACCGTTGCGTGCCAGACGTGACGCCTCCAGCGACACAACGGCTCCCACCCGACCTTCACAGATTGCTGCCAACAGCTTCTCGAATCCAGGGCGGGCCGTGCCACTGCCAGATCGTCCAAGGTCATCGTCCACGATCTCGACGGTCTCCCAACCCAACTGTCGTGCGCGCTCGACCAGACTATACTGCCGTCTTTGGCTTTCCAGATTATTGGCAACTTGGTATGCCGTCGACTGCCGGACGTAGACGAAGGCGCTAAGGCTAAGATGGTCGGCAGTGATCTTACTCATTGCCCGCCTCCTTTCCGCCGCCGGCGAACCGCTTGCCGGCCAGCTTTGCCGCCGCTTCTGTCAACAGTAATTGCAGGAGTGTTAAGGCTTCCCGGCGCTGGGTGTCGCTCAGGTCTACCGGCCGGGCTGTCACGAACAGATCCAATTGCATGCGAAATTGCTTTCTCATGGCTTATCCCTTCGGCTTCTTGCACCGAGCGACAGAGTACGAGAGAATCAATGAAAGCGCGCAGTTCAATAAGCTTCGTTGCCGAAAGGCGCGGCTCGGCTACAATCTCGATCGAACTTGCCGCAGGATCAAACATCCATGCGGGGATTTGAAATGAGCCACCATGCGATTGCCGAATGAGCAGATAATGAACACCTTCGTGCTCATGGCTGCCGGTTACCAATACGGTTTGGTCAACCAGTGGATGGAAGGGATAAGTGACCTTGGATTCGAATGCCAGAAACCCGGCATTATGAACCCGGCTTGGAAGGCGGTGGCAACACATGGGCCACGATCGCCACGCTTTTGCAGACAGCTAAAATGAACAACGTCGATCCGCTCGCCTGGCTGACACAGACCTTAGTTCGCATGGCCAACGGATGGCCCGCGCAGGATATCGACACTCTAATGCCGTGGAACTTCGAGTCGAGCGTGGTCGGCTAAGGATCCGTTGATAAATTATCGCATCGATATCGGCTTGTTTGGGCTGATGGTGTAATTCCAGTCGCCGTGGAATTGGTGGCGATGGATGTTGATGGCGTCCATCTCGGCATCGCTAACTTTGATGCCGGCGGGGTAGGCATTGGTGTCGATCTCGGACTTTACCGTGAGGCCGGCTTTGGTTGTGGTTGCGGCGATCAGTTGGACAATGGTCTGGTAGCTGACGAGCGGCTTACCGCGCCAGTTCTTGGTGATGAACGAGAAGAGGCGATGCTCGATCTTGTTCCATTTGCTGGTGCCGGGCGGCAAATGGCAGACGGTGATGGCCAGGCCGAGTTCGTCGGCCAGCGTTTGCAATTCACGCTTCCACAGCCGGACGCGGGCACCGTTGCTACCGCCGCAATCGGCGGTGATCAGCAGCCGTGTCGCGTTTGGATAGCGTTGACATCCCATCGATTGCCACCAGCGGCGGATGGAGTTGACCGCGAAGCTGGCCGTGTCGTGGTCGATGCCGACACTGACCCAGCCAGCGTTGTCGGCGATGTCGTAGACCCCGTAGGGTGCCGCCCGGCCGAGCTCGGGGATGAGGAAGTCGTGCACCCGAACCGCTTCGGGCTGCCCTTTTGGGCTGTATTCCCGGCCGCCATTCTTGAAGTCGCCGACCAGTTCCTTTTTCTTGGTGTCGACCGAGATCGCCGGCTCAGCTGCCGCCAGCGCCTCTTTCACCCGGTCGTTGATGTAGCCGAACTGCGCATCGCGGTCGGGATGGTTTGTCCCCTCGCGGGTCTTGCGGTTGGCCTGCAGGGTGTACCCCATCTGCCGCAACAGATCGGCCACCACGTTGTGGCCGATGCGATGGCCAAGCGCGCCAAGCCCGCTCGCCAGATTGCGCAGGCTCTTGGCCGTCCACAACAGCGGTGCCATCGGATCGCCACGCGTGGCGGGCTCGACCAGGTCCTTGAGGTCGGCCAAAAGCGTCGCATCCGTGGCGGCCAATGACCGCCGGCCTCCGCCTTGGCGACGAACCCGATCCGCAGCCGCCTCCGGCGGTGCCTCGCCGCGCAATTCCGCCAAACCGCGCGTGATCGTGCTGCGCGCCAGACCCGTGATCCGTGAGACCGCCGTCACACCGCCGCGGCCGGCCGCCAACGCTTCGGCTGCTGCAAAGCGCCGCCGTCCACGCTCGTCCAGAACCGGATCGAGCGCCGCATAGCGCAGTTGGATGGCAGCCTCGTCAATCACGCCACGATTCTACAGGCTTAAAACGAAAAGGGAATCCCAACCCCCGCCAAAATCCAAAGACGCGATTCAATTATTTATCAACAGTTCCTAACCGCTTACGATCGTCTCCGATGACACGGGTTTTGGCGATCTTGGACCGTATGGCGGTGGCGAAGGACGCGGGATGCCGACGCCAAATATCGACAAGATGGCAGACAGTGGCATGACGTTTTTTAACTTCTACGCGCAGCCGAGCTGTACACCTGGCCGCGCAGCGATGATCACGGGGCGAATTCCCAACCGCAGCGGCATGACCACCGTCGCGTTCCAAGGTGAAGGCGGTGGCCTGCCTGCGGCCGAATGGACACTTGCGTCCGTCCTCAAACTTGGCGGCTACGATACCTATTTTACCGGCAAGTGGCACCTTGGCGAGGCAGACTACGCTCTGCCGAACGCCCAAGGCTTCGATGTGATGAAGTATTGCGGGCTGTATCACCTGAACGCCTACACCTACGCCGATCCAACGTGGTTCCCCGATATGGACCCGAAGCTGCGGGCCATGTTCCAGCGCGTGACCAAAGGCGCACTGTCCGGCAAGGCGGGTGAAAAGCCCGTGGAAGAGTTCAAGATCAACGGCCAGTATGTCGATACGCCAAGCGTGAACGGTGCACCGGGCGTTGTCGGTATTCCGTTCTTCGACAGTTACGTCGAGAAGGCTGCCCTTGGCTTCCTTGACGACGCATCCAAATCCGACAAGCCATTCTTCATCAGCGTCAACTTTATGAAGGTGCATCAGCCGAACATGCCGGCACCGGAATTCGAGCATAAGTCGATGTCGAAGTCGAAGTATGCCGACAGCATCGTGGAACTCGACACCCGCATCGGCCGCATCATGGATAAGCTCCGTGAGACCGGCTTGGACAGGAACACGCTCGTGTTCTACACCACGGACAATGGCGCCTGGCAGGACGTGTACCCCGACGCTGGTTACACCCCATTCCGTGGCACCAAGGGCACAGTCCGCGAAGGCGGCAATCGCGTTCCCGCCATCGCTATCTGGCCGGGCAAAGTCAAGCCACGCGGCAAGAACCACGATATCGTCGGCGGGCTTGATCTGATGGCAACTTTCGCCTCTGTTGCCGGCGTCGCTCTGCCGGACAAAGACCGCGAGGGCCAGCCGATCATCTTCGACAGCTATGATATGTCGCCGGTCCTGCTCGGTACGGGCAAATCGGAACGCACCTCCTGGTTTTACTTTACCGAGAACGAACTTTCGCCCGGCGCTGCCCGCGTCGGCAACTATAAAGCCGTGTTCAACTTGCGCGGCGACGATGGTCAGTCGACTGGAGGACTGGCGGTCGATTCGAACCTTGGCTGGAAGGGCGCGTCCAAATATGTCGCAACGGTCCCGCAGGTCTTCGATCTCTGGCAGGATCCACAGGAGCGCTACGACATCTTCATGAACAACTATACGGAGCACACCTGGACTTTGGTAACCATCAGCGCCGCGATCAAGGAGCTGATGCAAAGCTATGTGAAGTATCCGCCACGCAAGCTTCAGAGCCAGAGCTATGCCGGTCCGATCGAGATCTCGAAATACGAGCAATTCCAGTGGTTGCGCGATCAGTTGAGCAAGGAAGGTTTTAACCTCTCCATGCCAACGGGCAACTAATCACGTCGACCACGGAAAAGTGGTGTAGTCGTCAAGAGAGGTACGGGACCGATCTCCGCCCCCGTCTTGGCAACTACACCACACTCCCGCTGCCGGCATAAAGAGGATGTCCATGTTTCGTGAATGTTCTCAATAATCGGCGAACCGCTCTCAGAGTTCTCCACGGGAAGTCATCTCAGTCCTGCCGCGCGAATGGTAGCGGAGGACCTTCTCACATCGCTCCCTCCGATCGGGAAGGAAACGGTGACTAAGCCGGCGGTACCTTCCGCGCGGTCCTTCGCCGCGAATTCCTGGAATACCTTGAGACGCAGCGAGACCGGGATTTCGCCGCCAAGCGCCGCTACTGCATGTTTCCTTAAATCGTAGCCGATTTAAGGACAAAAACATGCAGCAATTCAAAGCGCTACAGCGACCTTTGCGCGTCTGATAAGACGCGCGGCGCTGTAGAGCATTTCCAGGAAAAATGCGAAGCGGTTTTCCGTCAGGAAATGCGTAAAAACAAAGAGATAGAGCGTTTCTGCGACTCCGTCTAAACCGGAAACGCTCTAGAATTGCGGTTGCGGCTCCGCCTGTCCGCTGCCTTCCGGGCCGCTGTCCCTCGCCTTCGCCAGTTGCAGAACCTCGAGCGTGCGTGCCAGCTCCCAGGCGGCCTGAAGTTCGGTTTCAAACAGCGCTATGCTGACATCGATCGGCTCCAGCCCCACGCGCGAGGACGGTATACCGCGCCGGCCGATCTCGTCCTGTACCCGGTAAAGATCGGCGCGCAGTGCATCGACATTCAGTCCAAGCGAATGCAGCACCACGTTGATCTTGCGCTGCAGGTAGCCCCGCGAACCGGCGCCGAGCTCCGAGCGCAAGCCGAGGATCGACAGAAAATTGACGAGGAAGAGGTAGCCGTCGGCCCCGAGATCCGCATGGGGATAGCGCGGCAGCGCGCGCATCGTCTCGGAAAAGCGCGGCCGCGAACACAGGAAGATATCGATCCGGAACGCCATGTCGATCAGGTCGGTCCATTCCGCCTCATTGAGCGGGCCGAGCCCATCCAGTTCAGGGTCGACATTGAAATAGGGCATCGAGCGCCTGGTAAGGATGAGCGCCAACCGCACGGTAGAAGGCGACATCGGCGAGCCGCGGGCAGCTTCCTCGCCCGCCAGGCGCACGATGCCGGCGTCCGGCGCATCACGCTCGATCTCGCCACGGCTTGCCAGATATTCATGGCGCAGCATGGACGTCTGGAGATAGGCGAGCCAGGCGAGCCGCACCTGGCGGGACGCGGCCCAGCGCGCCAGCAGATAGCCGGCGCCGACAACAGGCATATTGTAGAGGCGAAGATCGTGCCGCTCGAAGCAATTGTGCTCGAAGCCGGCAAACGGTTCGAGGGAGAGACGCGTTCCGGACACGTCGCTCATCGCAGGCACTCCTCGATGTCGTCGAGCACCCTGCGATAGCCGGCGTCGCTCTTGCAGACGTCCGTATGGTTGCGACGATCCACCGTATAGAACGGCGGATCCTGTGCAAAATCGCCGGGTTCGACGATGTTTTCATACTGGCCGATCGTGATCTTGGTCGCGACCAGGCATCGCAGTCGCCCGCGCGTCAGCCGTGCCAGTGTGCCGGCCTCGACATCCCTTATGAATTCCGATTTCGGCCGAAGGTCTTCCAGGATCGGCGCTTTGTAGAGCAGGCCGCATCGCAGGGCCGCCAGGATCCCGTGCCCCTCCATCACCCCGCCCGCGTTGTGCAGCGCGTTCGATCCCTTGTGGGCGGGCGCATAGAGCAGGAGCTGGATGTGATCCGCATAGGCGTCGGCGGCCCGCGCCAGATCCAGCGCCACCTGCCGCATGATCGCGCCACCCAGCGAATGCGCCACGACGACGACCCGATCGTAGAGGAAGGGCTCGCGCTTGGGGCCATAATAGATGTAGCGATTGGAAAATTCGGCCGGCTCGGCCAAAAGCTTGCGAAACAGATCGAGTACCGAGCGGCTGATCACCCGCGCCCGGCTGCGCACGCTGTCATAGCCGAGGAAGAGAACGTCTGCGGCGGAAAAAAGCGCATCCCGTCGGATGTAGGCACTGGCATTGTGCCAGGTTGCCTCCGCGGCACCGGTGAAGCCGTGCAGGAAAACGACCAGCGTTCCGGGCCTATCGAGGCACCAGAAGGCCGAACTGCCCACGCCGAAATCGATCCGGCCGAGACAATAGTGATTGCTCATTGCCCGCCCTTCCAACGCCTCTCTGCCACTATCATACAAGGCATTGCTCAATCAGGCGATGCATCTATTTTAAGTAGTATTACGGCGCGATACGCGCCGCCTGCCCCGTCCCAAAG
>NZ_LGAP01000006.1 GCF_001270265.1 Ensifer adhaerens | reverse complement strand
GATCGTCGTCGCCAGCAGCGCCGCCGCCCTCGTTCAGTGATCGGGCTTATAGACCCACCCCATCACACACGTCAACAGACAATTTCAAAAAACAACCAAGATCGGACAACCATCTGAAAATAAACACAAAATACAGACGGAACTTATCAACAGGGCGAAACAATCCCAAACCAACGCCCAAATCAGCGCCAAAATCGGCAAAAACAAAGGCGCGAACCGCGGAAATCGCACGAGGACCTGGCCAGCGGGCGATTATGGCTGAGGCGCCAGGCCAACGGGCGCGACCACCAACGGTCTCTCGCGGCTGAAACAGCCCCAGTTCTCCCGCACGATCTGCGTCAGAAACTCGCGCACCGCCCTCACCCGCGGCACGGCAACCAGATCGCGGTGACAGATCATCCAATAGGTCCGCTTCAGTTCGATCTCGTCGGGCAGCACGATCTCGATGTCCTTTTCCTCGCGCGCCATGAAATGCGGTAGCACGCAGAGGCCAAGCCCCTGCCGCACGGCCTTCAGCTGAGTGAGGATGCTGGAACTCTGGAAATGCGCCCGCAGGCCCGGCTGGATCTCGCCGAGATAATCGAGCCCGGGCGCAAAGATCATGTCTTCGATGTAACCGACGAAGCGATGGGCGGCGAGATCGTTGCGGCTCCGGATCGGAGGGTGGCTGGCAAGATAACTGCGCGCGCCATAGACATGCAACGTATAGGGCGTCAGCACCTCGGAATGATAGGGGCCGGCCTTTGGCGCCGTCAGCGCCACCGACAGATCCGCCTCCTTGCGCGATAGCGACATGATCTGCTGGATCGCCACCAGCTCCAGTGAGATGTTCGGATAGGTCGCGGCAAAGCTCGACAGCCGGTCCGACAGGAAGAAGTTGCCAAAACCTTCGAGCGTGCTCAGCCGCACGACGCCGCGCTGCGCCGTCAGGCCGTCGCTGATATCGAGCTGCAGCTGCTCGGTCTCGCGCTCGATGCGCTCGGCCGTCTCGACGAAGCGCTGGCCGATCGCCGTCAGCACGTAACCGCGCGGATTGCGCTCGAACAGCTTGACCTTGAGCGCAAATTCCAGCCGGTCGATGCGCCGGGAAACCGTCGCGTGACTGGTGCGCAGCCGCCTTGCGGCCGTCGACAGTTGCCCGGTGCGCGCCACCGCCAGAAAGAACTGCAAGTCGTCCCAGGTAAAGTTCGGATTCATGTCATCGCCCCCATCTGTTCGAAAATGAACAGACCCTGTTTGCAATTTACGGTCCGTGCCGCTTGCGTCCAAGCGATTTTTTCCGGATTGTACCGTCGGAGCCAGCATCTGAGGAGCATGTCTGGCCAAATTTGAACAGAACGGGACCGACGGTCCGGCAACGCCATGCGCCTTGCCGGAGCCGAGCGCGATTTTGCGCGAGACACTCCCCGCCTGAAGCCTTTGGAGGAGGACAAGATGACGAAGAAACTGCTCACCGCATTCGCAATGATGCTTGCCAGCAGCACCGCGGCACTCGCCGACGCATCCGACGGCAGGGTCAAGATCGGCATTCTCAACGACCAGTCCGGCGTCTACGCCGATTTCGGCGGCAAGTCCTCCTATGAAGCCGCGCTGATGGCGGTCGAGGACTTCGGCGGCAAGGTTCTGGGCGTTCCGGTGGAAGTGATCACCGCCGACCACCAGAACAAGGCCGACATCGCCTCCAACATCGCCCGTCAGTGGTACGACACCGAGCAGGTCGACAGCATCATGGAGCTGACGAGCTCCTCGGTCGGCCTCGCCGTCCAGGCGCTGTCGAAGGAAAAGAAGAAGATCACCATCAATACCGGCGCTGCCACCACCGAACTGACCGGCAAGCAGTGCTCGCCCTATGGTTTCCACTGGGCCTATGACACGCATGCACTTGCTGTCGGCACCGGCGGCGCGCTCGTCAAGCAGGGCGGCGACAGCTGGTTCTTCCTGACCGCCGACTACGCCTTCGGCTACTCGCTCGAGGAAAACACCGGCAACTACGTCAAGGAAAACGGCGGTACCGTCGTCGGCTCCGTCCGCCATCCGCTGGCGACCACCGACTTCTCGTCCTTCCTGCTGCAGGCGCAGTCTTCGGGGGCCAAGGTCATCGGCCTTGCCAATGCCGGCCTCGATACTTCCAACGCCATCAAGCAGGCAGCCGAATTCGGCATCGTCCAGGGCGGCCAACGTCTGGCGGCGCTGCTGTTCACGCTCGCGGAAGTCCACGGCCTCGGCCTCGAAGCGGCACAGGGGCTGACGCTGACCGAAGGCTTCTACTGGAACCGCAACGAGGAAACGGCAAAGTTCGGCAAGCGCTTCATGGAGCGCACCGGCAAGATGCCGAACATGGTTCACGCCGGCACCTACTCCGCCGTGCTTTCCTATCTGAAGGCGATCGAAAAGGCCGGCAGCGATGACGGCGACGCCGTCGCCAAGGAACTGCATGCGCTGCCCGTCAACGACATCTTTGCCGAAAACGGCAAGGTCGCCGAGAACGGCCGCATGGTCCACGACATGTATCTGCTGGAAGTGAAGAAGCCGGACGAAAGCAAGGAGCCCTGGGACTATTTCAAGGTGCTCGCCACCATTCCGGGTGCCGAAGCCTTCATCGACCCGGCCAAGAGCGGCTGCGAACTCGTAAAATCGTGAGCGGTCGGATCGCGATGACCGCTGCCTTGTCAGAACAGAATGGAGCGCCGCGGGTGGTTTTGTCCGCCCGCGGTCTCCGTCGCGATTTCGGCGGCTTCACCGCCGTCAACAACGTCAATCTCGACGTCCACCATGCCCGCGTGCATGCGCTGATCGGCCCGAACGGCGCCGGCAAGACGACGGTCTTCAACCTGCTGACCAAGTTCCTGCAGCCGACCGACGGCACGATCACGCTGCTGGGCGAAGACATCACCCGCATGGCGCCCGACAAGGTGGCGCGCATGGGCCTGGTGCGCTCGTTCCAGATCTCGGCGGTATTTCCGCACATGAGCGTGCTCGACAATGTGCGCGTGGCGCTGCAACGGCCGAATGGCCTTGCGACCCAGTTCTGGAAGCCGATGGCGGCCCTCGACGGGCTGACGGCCAAGGCCGATCAGCTGATCCGCTCCGTCGGCCTCGACAAGGAGCGTAACGCGATTGCCGCCGACCTTTCCTACGGTCGCAAGCGGGTGCTGGAGATCGCCACGACGCTGGCGCTCGACCCGAAGGTCCTGCTGCTCGATGAGCCGATGGCTGGCATGGGCCACGAGGATGTCGGCATGGTCGCGGAGATCATCCGCGAGGTGGCACGCGAGCGCGCCGTGCTGATGGTCGAGCACAATCTCTCCGTCGTCTCGACGCTTTGCCATCACGTCACCGTGCTGCAGCGTGGAGAGATCCTCGCCGAGGGCGACTATGCAAAAGTGTCGGCCGATCCGCGGGTGCGCACCGCCTACATGGGCACCGAGGAGGCCTGAGATGAAACCGCTTCTAAGAGTCTCCGGCCTCAACGCCTGGTACGGCGAAAGCCACATCCTGCATGGCGTCGACATGACGGTCGGCGAAGGCGAGATGGTCACCCTGCTCGGGCGCAACGGCGTCGGTAAGACCACCACCCTGCGCTCGATCATGGGCATCGTGCGCAATCGCAAGGGTCAGATCGATTTTGCCGGCGAGGATCTGATCAAGGTGCCGCTGCACCGGGTCGCCCATCGCGGCCTCGGCTTCATCCCCGAGGAGCGCGGCATCTTCTCGACGCTCTCGGTCTACGAAAACCTGCTGCTGCCGCCGGCCGTCGCCAAGGGCGGCATGACGGTCGACGAAATTTTCGAGCTTTTTCCCAATCTGCACGAGCGCCGCAACAGCCCGGGCACCAAGCTTTCCGGCGGCGAGCAGCAGATGCTGGCGATCGCCCGGATCCTCAGAACCGGCGTGCGCATGATGCTACTCGACGAGCCGACCGAGGGCCTTGCCCCGGTCATCGTTCAGCGCATCGGCGACGTGCTCAAGACATTGAAGGAGCGCGGCATGACCGTTCTTCTGGTCGAGCAGAACTTCCGCTTCGCCAGCAAGGTTGCCGACCGTTTCTACCTGATGGATCATGGCCGCATGGTCGGCGAGTTTCCGGTTTCGGAACTCTCCGCCCGCATGGACATGCTGCATGACGTGCTGGGGGTCTGAGCCATGACCATGATTTTTGGAATTCCGCTGCAAGCCTTCCTCGGGCAACTGCTGATCGGCCTGATCAACGGCTCGTTCTATGCCCTCTTGAGCCTCGGTCTTGCGATCATCTTCGGCCTGCTGCGCGTCATCAACTTCGCCCACGGCGCGCAATACATGCTCGGCGCCTTCTTCGCCTGGATGCTGCTGTCCTATTTCGGCATCGGCTACTGGTCGGCGCTGATCGTCGCGCCGCTTGCCGTCGGGCTTGTCGGCGCCGCCATCGAGCGCACGATGTTGCGGCGGCTCTATTCGCTCGATCCGCTCTACGGCCTGCTCTTCACCTTCGGCCTGGCGCTGACGATCGAAGGCACGTTCCGCTATCTCTACGGCGCATCCGGCCAGCCCTATGCCACGCCGGCAGCGCTTGCCGGCGGCACCAATCTCGGCTTTATGTTCCTGCCGGTCTATCGCGGCTGGGTGATCGCCTTCTCTCTCGTCGTCTGCATCGGCACCTGGCTGATCATCGAAAAGACCAAGCTCGGCTCCTATCTGCGCGCCGCCACCGAAAATCCGATCCTCGTCCAGTCCTTCGGCATCAACGTGCCGTTCCTGCTGACGCTGACCTATGCCTTGGGAGCAGCACTCGCCGCCCTTGCCGGCGTGCTTGCGGCGCCGATCTACCAGGTCTCGCCGCTGATGGGGTCGAACATCATCATCGTCGTCTTCGCCGTGGTGGTCGTCGGCGGCATGGGCTCGATCATGGGGGCGATCGTCACCGGCTACCTGCTTGGCGTCGCCGAGGGGTTGACCAAGGTCTTCTACCCCGAAGCCTCCAACATCGTGATCTTCGTGATCATGGCGATCGTTCTCCTGATACGGCCAGCAGGCCTCTTCGGCCGGGATGTTTGATATGACACTGACACTCGATATCGATAAGCCCAGGGAAAAGAAGCCGGTCGTCGCGCAGACGATCTTCCTGGCGGCGGGTCTTGCCCTGCTCGTGCTCGCGCCGCTGTTCTTCTACCCCGTGTTCCTGATGAAGCTCTTGTGCTTCGCGCTGTTTGCCTGCGCCTTCAACCTGCTGCTCGGTTACACCGGCCTCTTGTCCTTCGGACATGCGGCCTTCTTCGGCGGAGCCGCCTATTTCACCGCGCATGCGGTGAAGGAATGGGGGCTGCCGCCGGAACTCGGCATTCTGGTCGGCGTCGCCGGGGCTGCGTTCCTCGGCGCAATCATCGGTTATCTCGCCATCCGCAGGCAGGGCATCTATTTCGCCATGATCACGCTGGCGCTGGCGCAGATGTTCTATTTCTTCTGCCTGCAGGCCGAGTTCACCCAGGGCGAGGACGGCATCCAGTCCGTGCCGCGCGGCCATCTCTTCGGCTTCATCGATCTCAGCCAGTCGACGAACATGTATTACTTCGTGCTCGGCGTCTTCATCATCGGCGTCGCGATCATCTGGCGGATCATTCATTCGCCCTTCGGCATGATCCTGAAATCGATCCGTGAGAACGAGACGCGCGCCGTGTCGCTCGGCTACTCCGTGCGCAACTACAAGCTTGCCGCCTTCGTCATGTCGGCGGCGCTGACCGGCCTTGCCGGCGGCGTCAAGGCGCTGGTGTTCCAGTTCGCAACGCTGACCGACGTCAGCTGGCAGATGTCGGGCGAGGTCATCCTGATGACGCTGCTCGGCGGCATCGGCACGCTGATCGGTCCACTGTTCGGCGCCGGTCTCGTCGTGACCTTGCAGAATTACCTCGCGACCTCCGAATTCCCGGTCACCATCATCACCGGCCTGGTGTTCATGGTCTGCGTGCTGCTTTTCCGGCGCGGAATCGTCGGCGAGTTCTACAATTCGCGCCTCGGCCGCAAGCTCGGTTTCGAACATCGACACTAGACCGCTACCTCTCGGGCATCCCCTGGAGAAAGAGCATAGCCCGGTCCCGCTTTCGGCCGGACCGGGTATCGACAAGAAGAGAAAGCCTATGGACACGTTCGACTACATTGTCGTCGGAGCGGGTAGCGCCGGCTGCGTTCTGGCCAACCGCCTTTCCGAAAACCCGGATCACCGCGTTCTGCTGCTCGAAGCCGGCGGCAGCGACAATTATCACTGGATCCACATTCCGGTCGGCTATCTCTATTGCATCAACAACCCCCGCACCGACTGGTGTTTCACCACCGCCACTGAGGAGGGTCTGAACGGCCGCGCGCTCGGCTATCCCCGCGGCAAGGTGCTCGGCGGCTGCTCGTCGATCAACGGCATGATCTACATGCGCGGCCAGGCGCGAGACTACGATCATTGGCGCCAGTTGGGGTGCACTGGCTGGGGCTGGGATGACGTCCTGCCGCTTTTCCGCAAGTCGGAAGACCACTATCGCGGCGCCGACGACATGCATGGCGCAGGCGGCGAGTGGCGGGTGGAGAAGGCACGTGTTCGCTGGGCGGTGCTTGATGCCTTTCAGAAGGCAGCGACCGAGGCCGGCATTCCGGAAACGCCCGATTTCAACCGCGGCAACAATGAAGGGTCGGGCTATTTCGACGTCAACCAACGCTCCGGCATCAGGTGGAACACGGCAAAGGCGTTTCTGCGACCCGCGCGCAGCCGGCGTAATCTCACCATTCTGACCAAGGCGCATGTCCGGCGGCTGGTGATTGAGGAAGGTCGTATCGCCGGCGTCGAATTCCAGCACGACGGCACAGCCAAGCGTGCGCGCTGTCGCCGCGAAACCATTCTTTCTGCCGGCGCCATCGGCTCGCCGCAGATATTGGAGCTTTCCGGTATCGGTCGTGGTGATGTGCTGAGGGACAATGGTATCGAGGTCCGGCACGAGGTCGCGGGTGTCGGCGAAAATCTGCAGGATCATCTGCAATTGCGCCTCGCCTACAAGGTCACCGGGGTGCCGACACTGAACGAGAAGGCGAGCACGCTCCTTGGCAAGGCGGCGATCGGTCTCGAATATCTGGCAAGACGCTCTGGCCCAATGGCCATGGCGCCGAGCCAGCTCGGCATCTTCACCCGTTCCGGCCCCGAGAAGGAGACGCCGGATCTGCAGTATCACGTCCAGCCCGTGACGCTCGAAAAGTTCGGCGAGCCGGTCCATCCCTTCCCGGCGATTACCGCCAGCGTCTGCAATCTGCGGCCGGAAAGCCGGGGTTCGGTGCATCTCAAGGGGCCGGATTTCGCCGCAGCACCCGACATTCGCCCGCGCTATCTGACGGCTGAGGCAGACCGCGATGTCGCGGTCCGCTCCATCCGCCTGACCCGCCGCATCGTCAACCAGCCATCCTTCGCCCGCTTCAACCCGACCGAGTTCAAGCCGGGGCCGTCCTATGAGAGTGACGAGGATCTGCGCCGCGCCGCCGGTGATATCGGCACGACGATCTTCCATCCGGTCGGTACGTGCCGCATGGGCGCCGACCCCGAAAGCGTCGTCGATCCTGAATTGCGATTGCGCGGGCTGCAGGGCTTGAGGGTTGCCGATGCCTCGATCATGCCGACGATCACCTCAGGCAACACCAATTCGCCGACGATCATGATCGCCGAGAAAGCGGCGGCGATGATCCTCTCGGCCAACCGCTGATCGCCGAATCACATCGTTTCGCCGCCGGGATTACGGTAAACTGACCAAAATGCGACGCCGAAACCTTAAAATCCGAGACTGAAACCTCTATATGCAGCCATGAAGGCCCTTCGCGGGTCCAAGCACATAAAGGGGTTTGAATGGCAATGCAGCGTTTTGGACGAGCTTTGGCGATGATGGCGATCGGTCTCACCGTCGCGCTCTCGGTTGTGGATGTCGCCGAGGCCCGGCGCTCCGGCGGCGGCTTCGGTAGCCGCGGCACGCGCACCTTTTCGCAGCCGCCCGTCACCCGCACCGCGCCGACAAACGCGGCACCGATCGACCGCACGATGACGCCGCGCCAGGACGCCGGCCCGACGACGACCAATCCAGGCGCAGCCCAAACGCGCCCCAACGGCGCCAACACGCCCAATGCACGACCCGGCTTCTTCAGCGGCTTCGGCGGCTCGCTTCTCGGCGGCCTCATGGTCGGCGGCCTGATCGGCATGCTGATGGGTGGCGGCTTCGGCGGCGCTGCCGGCTTCCTCGGCCTGATCGTGCAGATGCTGCTGATCGGTGGTGTGATCATGCTGGCGATGCGCTTCTTCGGCCGCAACCGCCAGCCGGCCTATGCGCCATCGGGCATGTCGCCGCGTTCGTCGGCTCAGTCGCCGTCGGCCGGCGCTCCGTCGTTCAAGATCCCGAGCATCGGCGGTGGCCAAGCGAATGCGCGCCCGACCGTCGCGCCGACATCGGCCCCCGTCACCGATGGCCCGGCCGACGAAATCGGCGTTGGCCAGCCGGACCTCGAACAGTTCGAGAAGATGCTGAAGGACGTTCAGGCAGCCTATGCGGCCGAGGATTACGGCACCCTGCGTCGCCTGACGACACCGGAAGCCATGTCCTATCTCGCCGAAGAACTCAGCGACAACGCCACCAGCGGCGTCAAGAACGACGTCACCGACGTCCACCTCGTCCAGGGTGATGTCGCCGAAGCCTGGTCGGAAGACGGTACGGACTACGCGACCGTCGCCATGCGCTACGAGAGCATCGACGTGATGCGCGATCGGTCGACCGGCCGCGTCGTCAGCGGCGATCCGGACAATCTGACCGAGGCCGTCGAGCTCTGGACGTTCGTACGCAAGGCTGGCGGCGAGTGGCAGGTCTCGGCGATCCAGGGCGTCGGGCACGCCTGATAGCGCCAGAAAGCTAAACCTTTGAGACCCGGCCGGCCCATCCGACCGGGTCTTTTTTTGCGCTTCCGCCACCACCCGATTACACCGGCCCGACAGGGTGAAGCGCAGGTTCATTTGGCTCGCACAACGACGGAGGCGAGTGCCGCTGCGTCATCAGGCCCCAGAGCATTTCCAGGAAAAGTGCGAAGCGGTTTTCCGTCAGGGAATGCGTAAAAACAAGGAGATAGAGCGTTTCCGCGACTCCGTCTAAACCGGAAGCGCTCTAGCCGGTTCCTGATCGTTGAGAAGGCACGCGATGAGCGCCCGAAGCCAGCGATGACCCGGATCGCCTTCGCGGCGCCGGTGCCAGATCTGCTCGAAGTCGAACAGCGGAATGACAAAGGGCGGCTCGAAGACGACGAGCCCGTCGCCATCTGCCTGCGGAAGGATGCGACGCGCCACGGTCAGGACGAGATCCGTGCCGCGCACCAGGCCGGGCGCGACGCTCCAGTGCGGAACCGCAAGGCAGATGCGGCGCGTGTTTCCAGTCGCTGCCAGCGCCAGATCGATTTCGTTGCTGACATCGCCGCGCAACGACACCAGCACATGCGGCCGGGCGAGATATTCGGCAAGATCCAGGGCCGGCGATCCGCCAAGCTGCGACGCGTCTGCAAGGCAGGCAAAGCTTTCCCTGAAGAGCAGCGATGATCGGATGCCTTCGCCGTGCGTCGGGAACACGCCCAGCGCCAGATCGATCTCTCCGTCGGTCACCTGCGACGCCATGACTTCACGGCTCGCCTGGTTGACGATCAGATCGACATGCGGCGCCTCGACCCGCAGGGTCGCCATCAGCGTCGGCAGCAGCACCGCCGCACCATAGTCCGACATCGCCACTCGGAACACATGTCGCTCCGTTGCAGGGTCGAAACCTACCGGCGTTAGCAGCGACCGCATCCGACCCATTGCTTCGGCAAGCCGCGGCGCGATTTCGAGTGCCCGTATGGTCGGCTCCAACCGTCCGCCATGCCGCACCAGCAGGGGATCATTGAAGAGATCGCGCAAGCGGGCCAGCGCATGGCTGACCGCAGGCTGGCTCTTGTTCAGACGCACTGCAGCGCGCGAGACATGGCGCTCGGCCAACAGCGCATCGAGCACGACAAGCAGGTTCAGATCGATTCCAGCGAGATTATTCATCTTGCGAATATAGGTCGTGCAAACTGCGAATTTCCATTCTTGATTTGAATGATTGACCATAAGGCCGTCAAACAGATCGGAATATCGTCATGCCAAATGCTGGATCACTCCTCCTCATCCTCGCCGCGGTCTTCGCCGGGGCGTTGGTGCCGCTCCAGGCCGGCGCCAACGCCATGCTTGGCCGTCTGATCGGTCATCCCTTGTGGGCGACCGTCGCTTCGCTCGGCGTCAGCCTCGCCCTCATCATCCCCATCATGATCGCCTTTCGCGTGCCGATGCCGAGCCCCGGCGAGACACTGAAGGGTCCGTGGTGGATCTGGATCGGCGGCGCAGCCGGCGTCATCTACATCACTGCTGCCCTGCTTCTCGCCCCAAAACTCGGCGCCGCCAGTTTCATTGTTGCGGTGATCGCCGGACAGATGGCGGTCTCGATGGTCATCGATCACTTCGGCCTGATGGGCTTCGCGGAAAAGCCGGTGAGCGTCGCCCGCCTCGTCGGCGTCGCGCTGATCGTCTGCGGCATGGTGATCACCCAGATCGCAAGCACCATGCCGGCACTGGCAAGCCAGGGCCAGTGACCATGCGCACCTCCCCACCACAATTCTTGTCCCTGGTGCCGCAGGCATGGTAACAAGCATCCATGTCGACCGAACCACACCTGATGGCGTGACGAGCCCCGCAAGGCGGGGCTTGCAGCAGCGAGCCCAAAGTCGCCCGTGGTTCACGGGCTGGTCTCCATTGATTCGATTGACCTCTTTCTCCTAGGTTCGTGGCACGGCCCAATCGCAGGCCGGTGCGATGGTGGGGAACGCGAGGCAATCGACTGCCATTCGGTCTCGTCATGAAATCGCCATCCCTTTGGAAATCGGCCGCCTTCCGGCGCGTCGGATTCGCTCTTACCTTTTATTCCTTCTGCTCGTGGATGCTGGTCGCAGCACTGCCGCTTCTCGTCGCGCAGCGGTTCGGCACCGGCGCGGAACTTGTCGGCAGCCTCGCGCTGCGGCTCGCGCCGCGCATCCTGTTTGCCCCCGTGGCCGCCGGCCTGATCCGGCGCTTTGGCCCTCGGCTCCCCGTTTGCGCCGGGCTGATCGTGACGACGTTGTGCCTCGGCACGCTCCAGGTCGTGGTCCTGGCGATCGGCCTTGCAGACACCCTTGTTGTCTCGGGCCTGTTGGCGCTGCGCGCCGCCGCGGTGCCCGCTGGCCGCAACATAGAAGCCAACACGACGTTTCAGACGATCGATCGGCTTGCCAAGATCTTCGGCCCGCCGGCGGCCGGGCTGTTGCTGACCGTCACATCGGCTCCTGCTGCCTTCCTTGCGCTTGCCAGCGGCCATCTCGTGGCGGCGATCGTCCTTGGCCACGGTGTTGGGGAACCGGGGCAAACGCGGCCCAGACCGGGGCCAGCCACTAAATCCGGCCTCCTCCGCGAAACCGCAGCGACCATGCGAGAGAACCCGCTGCTGTGGGCGCTCGTCCTGCCCGCTCTCGGCTACATGATTTCGCTCGGCGCGCTGCAGCCCTTCCTGTTCTGGCTCAACCACGACCAGTTCGGGCTTGGCGCCGCGATGTGGACCATGCTGCTCGCAGCGCAAGGAACGGGCGCCGTCATCGGCGCGCTCGTGTCGAACCGCCTGGCGAAAATTTTGGTCGACGCACAGCCGCTGCTGACCGCCTATCTCGTCGCAAGCCTTTTGGAAGGCGTGACGACGCTCGCGCTGGTCTTTGCCCCGACCCACACATTGGCAACGGTGATGCTGATCATCGGCGGCATACCGGAGATGGTCGCCTTTGCCGCCTATTTCACGCTTATCCAGCAAAGGCTGAGCCTTGAACGTCAGGCTATTTTCTATGCGCTGAGCCTGCCCTTGATGGATCTGTTCATGGTGGCGGGCGTCCTGACCGGCACGCTGCACAGCGGCGGCTGGATGACGCTTCGACAGTTCTGGTTCGTTGCCAGTGCCGGCGCGATCCTTCCCGTTCTTCCGTTCCTCGCGTGGAGGCCTCTGAGCCGAAGAACGTAAGGGCCTCAGCGAAAAGCGAGATGGCCCAGAAAAAGTATGGCCGGCGGCTGGCGCGACCGCCATCGCTGGGGCCATACTCTCCCGGGCTGAAATGAGGGGACAGGCATGCGGGATAAGTTATTCATTGACGGCAAATGGGAAAACCCCCGCCGCGGCGGAACGCTCGACGTGATCGATCCGGCGACGGAGGAGGTCATCCACCGCGCACCGGCAGCCACCTATGACGATATCGATCGCGCCGTCAAAGCCGCCCGCATTGCGTTTGACAGTGGCCCGTGGCCGAAGCTCTCCGGCACCGAACGGGCCGTCTATCTCCGGGCGATTGCCGAGAAGATCGAGGAAAGGCGGCACTCGCTGGCGCGTCTCGAAGTCACCGACAACGGCAAGCCGCTGCCGGAAGCACTTTGGGATATCGACGATGCCGCCGGATGCTTTCGCTACTATGCCGGGCTTGCCGAGGAACTCGACGCCAAGCCCGAGGAAACGATCGCCGTCGGCGACAACCGCTTCACCGCCCGCGCCATTCGCGAACCGCTCGGTGTCGTCGGCGCAATCACGCCGTGGAACTATCCGCTGCTGATGGTCTCCTGGAAGGTCGCACCGGCGCTTGCCGCCGGCTGCACCATGGTGCTGAAACCGTCCGAGCTGACGCCGCTGACCGCCCTGGAACTCGGCGCAATCGCCGAGGAGATCGAGCTCCCGCCCGGCGTGCTCAACATAGTCACCGGCACCGGCCAGGATGCCGGCCAGCCATTGACCGAGCACCCGCTGGTCGACAAGCTCGCCTTTACCGGGTCGGTGCCAACCGGGCGAAAGGTGATGATGGCCGGCGCCCAGGACATCAAGAATGTCAGCCTCGAACTCGGCGGCAAGTCACCCTTCGTGGTCTTCGCCGACAGTGATATCGACAAAGCCGTCGAATGGATCATGTTCGGCATCTTCTGGAACCAGGGGCAGGTCTGCTCGGCAACCTCGCGCGTGCTCATCGAGGAGCCGATCTACGATGCCGTCGTCAAAAGGCTCTGCGAAGAAGCGGCCAAGATTACCATCGGCAACGGCCTCGACGAGGGCACGCTGCTCGGGCCGATCGTCTCCAAGGGACAATATGACAAGATCCAGACCGCGATCGACCGTGCCCGCCAGGACGGCGCGACCATCGCGGCGGGCGGCGGCAGGCCGGCCGGTTTCAACAGCGGCTATTTCATCGAGCCGACCGTGCTGACCGACATGAGCGAAGACAGCTATGTCTGGCGCGAGGAGATTTTTGGCCCCGTCGTCTGCGTCAAGCCGTTCGTGGACGAGGTCGATGCGGTGCGCATGGCCAACGACAGCCGCTTCGGGCTTGCCGCGGCGGTCATGTCCGCCGACAAGCAGCGCTGCGAGCGCGTCGCCCGCGCCTTGCGCGCCGGCATCGTCTGGGTCAACTGCTCGCAACCGACCTTCCCCGAAGCGCCCTGGGGCGGCTACAAGCAGTCGGGCATCGGCCGCGAGCTCGGTCGCTGGGGCCTTTCCAACTATCTCGAGACGAAGCAGATCACCAGCTTCGATGCCGACGAGCCTTGGGGCTGGTACATCAAGGCGTAGAGGCAGCCCAGCAAAGGCGCCGGCCGCAAAGGACGGCGTCAAATTCCTTTCATGCGGCTATGGAATAAGCCAGGTGACGGTAGCATCATGCCGCGGGGCTGCCGCATAGCGCGCTTGTGCGCTGGAGGGATGCGATGAACAGATCAAATGGCGACTTCGACGGGCAGGACTGGCTGGAGGCGGAACTCGCCGACACGCTCGACGAAGACTACGAGCTTGAGCTTTCCGAGCCGGCGCTTTCGGAAGAGATCCGCAAGATCTACCGCAAGAGCCACCCGCCGTCGCTTCCGCGCATCGACTATTTTCGCGCCCTGATCGCGCTGCAGTCCGAGTTGATCAAGCTTCAGGACTGGGTCGTCCACCACAAGGAAAAGGTCGTGGTGATCTTCGAGGGGCGCGATTCGGCCGGCAAGGGCGGCGTGATCAAACGCATCACCCAGCGTCTCAATCCGCGTGTCGTCAGGGTCGCGGCTCTGCCCGCCCCGTCGGACCGTGAAAAGACCCAATGGTATTTCCAGCGCTACGTGCCGCATCTGCCGGCCGGCGGCGAGATCGTGCTGTTCGACCGCTCCTGGTACAATCGCTCCGGCGTCGAGCGCGTCATGGGTTTTGCCAGCGAGGACCAGGTCGAGCAGTTCTTCAATGACGTGCCGGAATTCGAGCGCATGCTCGTGCGCTCCGGCATCCGGCTGGTCAAGTACTGGTTCTCGATCACCGACGAGGAACAGCAGATGCGCTTCCTGGTGCGCATCCACGATCCGCTGAAGCAGTGGAAGCTGTCGCCGATGGACCTGCAATCGCGCGTGCGCTGGGAGGCCTATACCAAGGCCAAGGAAGAGACCTTCGCCAGAACCAACATCCCCGAAGCGCCGTGGCACATCGTCGAGGGCAACGACAAGAAGCGGGCGCGGCTGAACTGTATGGATCACCTGCTGCAACAGATCCCTTATGAGGACGTGCCGCACGAGGAGATCACCCTTCCGGAACGGGTCTTCAACCCCGATTACGAGCGCAAGGTCCTGCCCCCCGAGCTCTACGTACCATCAAAGTATTGACCACGACCCTGGCACAACGGGGCGCAAGGCCGGCGCTTTCGGGCCCTGCGCTCTTGCCAAGGTGACGCGGAAATCGGACAGTCCGTGAAACGACAGTTTCATGGAATTGGCAATGAGTCCCAAAGAGCGATCCTTCCTCACCCGCGTTCGTCAGGTCCTGCCGGAGCTCCATCCGGCAGAGCGGCGCCTTGGCGACTTTCTCTGCGACTTCCCCGGCGAAGTCGCCAGCTATTCCGCCCAGGAACTGGCAGCTCTGGCGCATGTGTCGAAGGCCACCGTGTCGCGTTTTATCCAGCGGCTTGGCTATGAGAATTACGAGGAGGCGCGCCGCCATGCGCGCGCCGACAAGCAGACGGGATCGCGCCTCTTCCTGGCAACAAGCGCCGATACGGCGGGCGAGCAGTCCGTCACCGCCCATGTGGCGCAAGGGGTCGCCAATATCGAAGCGACGTTTCTTGCCATATCGGAAACCCAGATCAACACCGCGTCTGCAGCCCTGTTGAAGGCGCGCAAGGTCTGGGTCATCGGCTTTCGCGCCAGCCATTCCTTCGCCACCTATCTGCAATGGCAGTTGACCCAGGTGATCGAGAACATCTCGGCCATTCCCGGTGGCGGCCAGACGCTCGGCGAACATCTCGTCAGCTTCACGCCCGACGACGTGGTCATCGTTTTCGGTCTGCGCCGCCGCATCGCGCTGATGGACGCGCTCCTCAACCAGGTGGAAAAATCCGGCGCCCGCCTGCTCTACATCACCGACGAAGGCGTGCCTTTCCTCAGCCAGGCGGAATGGCATTTCCGGTGCCAGACGCTGGCGCCGGGGCCGCTCTTCAACCACGTCTCCGTCATGGCCCTCTGCCATCTCTTGACGACGCGTTGCATCGAAACCGCCGGTGTGAGCGGCCGCAACCGCCTGCGCGGCATCGAAGCGTTGAACGACGCGCTCGAAGAACTGTGACCGTTGTTTGGGCATCTGCCTGAAACGGCAGTGCATTATTCGATCACAAGAAATCACAGTTTCAAGCGGCGGTTACAGACCGACCTTGGCCCATATATCTGATTACAAAAGAGAAAATATGGTTTCTCTTACCTTGGCATGAAACCTGCATTCCTCAATGGCGTTGTTTCGAAGATGAATTGTACTGGGCGGCAACAGTGCCCGTCAGGCGCAAAACATTCGGTTCGCCCGGTTCAAAGCAAAATTTCAGTATGAAACTGTGATTTCTTGATGTAGCATCATGAAACTAAGTTTTCACGCCAGTTAAGCCATAAAGGGGAACAAACCATGGCAGCGGAAAATATGGTGCCGTCCGGCAAATCTTCGCCGGTCATTCGACAGTTGGAATCAGCCTTCACCAAGATCGGCGTCACCGGCGCCCACAAGCAGATCATCGCGCTCGTTCTGATCGGCTGCCTGTTCGACAGTTTCGAGCAGAACACCATCGGCGTCGCCGGCCCCATCCTGAAGGAACATTGGGGCCTGACCGGCACCGACATCGGCTTCCTCAACACCATCACCTTCGGCAGCGCCGCCATCGGCCGGTTGCTGTCGGGCATTCTCGGCGATCGCTACGGCCGCCGCGTCATGCTGACGATCAACCTTCTGCTTTTCACCATCGGTTCGGCCGCCTGCGCGCTCGCGCCGAATTTCGCGGCGCTGTGCTTTGCCCGCGCCATTGTCGGCTTCGGCGTCGGCGGTGAAATCTCCACAGCGGTGACGATGCTGTCGGAATTCTGCTCGCCGAAATTCCGCGGCACGGCGGCCGGCCTCGTCAATGTCGGCGCCGGCGGTTTCGGCAACTTCCTCGCCCCCGCCTTCGGCCTTTTGATCTTCACGCTGTTCCCGGGAGAAAACAGCTGGCGCTGGTTGTTTGCCGCATTGGCCCTGCCCGCGCTGCTCGTGGTCTTCTATCGCCGTTTCGTGCCGGAGACGCCACGATTCCTTGCCTCGCAGGGAAAGATCGATGAGGCCAACAAGGTGCTGTCGATCCTCGCGTCCGGTTCGCTGCGGCCGCGCAACCTGAAGGTCGAGGAATACCTGACCAAGGACCATCTCCAGGACGAAGCGCCTGCGAAGAGTGACTGGAAAGAGCTTTTCCGGGCACCGTTCATCGGCCGGACCATTCCCGTCGCGATCGCCATCCTGATGAGCTACGGCGCGCAGCTGTCGGTGCTGACCCTGATGCCGATCATCTTCGTGTCGATGGGCTACACGCTGCAGGGCAGCCTGCTCTACAGCATGATCATCCAGAGCGGCAGCGTGCTCGGCGCCATCGCCGCCTCGATGTTCGGTTATTATTTCCCGCGCAAGAAGGTGCTGACGCTCGGTGCGGTCTTCGCCTGCCTAGCGGCGGTTTCGATCGCCTATCTCGGCACCAACATCTACCTCGTCTTGATGTTCGGAGCGATCTTCCAGTTTTTCGTGCTCTTGCTCAACACCTCGATCTGGATCTACGCACCGGAGCTCTTCCCGACACGCATTCGTGCCTTCGGCGTCGCACTCATCCTGGCGACGGGATCGGCAGCGGGCTCCTTCGTGCCGACGATCTCCGGCATGCTGTTCGATACCTACGGCATGGTCGGCGTCTTTGGTCTCGCAGCCGGCATGTACGCGGTCTTCGCATTCTGCATCCAGCTCGGGCCTGAGACCTATGGCATGTCGATGGAAGATCTGGACCAGCCGGCGGACGCCGACCTCGCCAAGGCTGAACCGAACAAGATCAATGTCGGCGTGGAAGTCAGAACGTGACCGCACATATCCTGTTGATCAACCCGAACAGCTCGCATGCAACAAGCAGCATGATGCTCGCCATCGCTGAGCGGGCTGTAACCGGACGCTTGGCCGTGGCAATCGCCACGGCCAAGCGGAACCCGCCGATGATCGTCACGCCGGAGCAACTGACGGCTGCGGCTGACGAAGTTATCGAGATCGGCACGGCTCACGACGACGGTTGCCTCGGCATCATCGTCAGCGCCTTCGGCGACCCGGGCCTTGCCGCCCTTAAGGCGCGGGTCGACATCCCCGTCGTCGGCATCTGCGAGGCATCGATGATCGAAGCCGCACGAAACGGTCGCAAGTTCGGCGTCGCAACCACGACGCCGGATCTGATCGAGGCAATCGACGAGCGCGCCCACGACCTCGGCCTTGCCGGCCAATACACCGGCATCCGTTGCACGCCCGGTGATCCGCTCGCGCTTGCCGGCGATGAAAAGCGGCTGCGGGAACAGCTCGGCGAAGCGGTGCGGCACTGCATCGAGCTGGATGGCGCTGAAGCCGTCATCATCGGCGGCGGCCCGCTCGGCCAGGCGGCCGAACAATTGCAGCCGCATTTCACCACGCCGATTATCGCCCCCATCCCCTGCGCGGTGGAGCGCGTGCTCGACCTGATGCGGGTCAACGCCTGACCCGCAATTTCTGCGCGCTGCATCTGCCTGCAGCATCAGGCAACGCCCCCGCCGCGCCTGGGCCGTATTGACCTTGTTGACGGCAAGGACTCTGTGATATTTTCGAATGTCCTTACATGCAGAGCCGAAGCTGGGGCGGAGGTGGCGCGATGAACTGTCTTTGTGCTTCGGTCGCTGGGCTGGCGTTTTTCACCTCGGCGGCATTTGCGGGTCCCTTGCATGACGCAGCAAGAGACGGCGACATCAAGCGCGTCACACAGTTGCTGGATCAGGGAACCGACATCACCGAGCCGGATACGGCCGGCGAGCCGGCGTTGTTGGTCGCATCGCTTGCCGGACGGCCCGATGTGGTCGCCCTGCTGCTCGATCGCGGCTGCGACATCGAGATCCGCAACAAAGGCGGGCTGACCGCCCTGCACGCCGCCGCCTATGGCGGCAATCTCGACATCGTCAAGCTGCTCGTCGCCAAGGGCGCCGACGTCAACGACACCAAGAACTTCTACCATATGTCGCCTCTGCATGCCGCCGCCGAGGAGGGCCATGCCGATGTCGTGGCTCTACTGCTTACTCAAAAAGCCGAGATCGAGGCGAAGGAACGCAATGGCTACACGCCGCTGACGCAGGCAGGCTGGCGCTCGCACTGGGACGCAGCCGAGCTTCTGCTGAAGGCGGGCGCCACCTGCCAGAAGGCCGACCTTGTCGGCGACTGGCTCTATGCCGAATGCACGAAGCGGAAGTGACGCCAGAGGGCGCGCCTCCCGCATCCGGAAATCGGAGAAAAGGAATGTCCTACCATCGATACGCATGCGCCGTCGGCGTCGCGGCGACCGCCTTTCTGGCACTGTCCGCGCCGGCAATGGCCGAGGACCTCGTCAACACGGGCTATTTCGGCGATGTCGCGATCAAGGGCTACGACCCGGTCGCCTATTTCACCGAAAGCAAGGCTCTCGAAGGCTCGCCGCAATATTCCTACCGCTGGCTCGGGGCGAACTGGCAGTTTGCCAGCGCCGAGAACCGTGAGCTTTTCATCCGCGAACCCACCCGCTATGCGCCGCAATATGGCGGTTACTGCGCCGACGGCGTCTCTTTCGGAACGGTGACCACCAACATCGACCCGAAGGCCTGGCGCATCATCGAGGGCAAGTTGTTCCTGAGCTATGATCCGGGAGCCGCGGAAGGTTTTGAGAAGAACCCGAACAAGTTGGTCGATTCCAAGAAGCACTGGTCCGAAGTGGAGAACACGCTCATTTCGGAAAAGCTCGGCACCACCTGGCAGAAGGCGCGCTAAAGCATTTCCAGGAAAAGTGCGAAGCGGTTTTCCGTCAGGGAATGCGTCAAAACAAAGAGATAGAGCGTTTCTGCGCCTCCGTTTAAACCGGCAACGCCCTAAGACGCCTGGTCCTCACGGCATAGCCGTCACCGCTCGATCGAGAAGAATTTCAACGCCTGCGGCGTCACGTGGATGAAGTCGGCGCCGCGCTCGCCCTTGGCCGTATTGCGGTAGACGCAGCCGCAAACCATGCGGTCGAGAAAATAGCCGCTGAATTTCTCGCAGAGCTGGTTGCCCTTCACCTCGGCGCGGCCGGTGATGTTCGTGTTGGCGCTACGATAGGCCGTATTGCCGGCCTTGTCGAAGAACTGGACGAAGCTGGTTCCATTCTTATGCCGGCCGTTCCAGGTCTTGTCACTGGTGAGCGCGCCGAGTTCGGCAGGCCCAAGCCGGTCGGCCGCAGCCCCGACGAAACCGAAGGGCCACTCCGGAATGCCGGCCGTGCGAAGGCCGTGCAGGTGGCGGTTCAGATCCTCCTCGCGCCAGTAATCATAGAGATAGCTGTAGTAGGTAAGGTTGGTGTCGGGAAAGAGCTGAAGCAGCTTCGTGCCTTCCGCCACCGCTCGCGCCCGGTCGCCGCGCTGGGCATAGGCTGATGCCAGATACTCCCGTGCGGGTTCTGCATTGGGCAAGGCCTCGCCGGCTGCTTCGATCAGCGGGATCGCTCGGTCGTTGTCCCGTGCGGTGTAATAAACGATGCCCGCCAGCAGCCGAGAACTCGGGGATGGCGACGGATCGAGCCTCAATGCCCGTTCCAGATCGGCGATCGCCTGTTGGTGTTCACCGGTCTGCGCGAGGATCAGCGCCAGATTGGCAAAGGCCTCGGCATCGCTCGGCTGCGCTCGGACGGCCCTGGCGGCAGATTCCCGCGCCTCCGTTTCGCGGCCGTCGACGAGCTGCAGCAATGCCAGCACCGTGTGGGCGCGCGCATTGTTGCCGTCGAGCTTCAGCGCCTGGCCCGCAGCGTCATAGGCGATCTTGCGGGCCACTGCCGCCGACCAGAGATAATTGTAGTCGTTGCGCCAAACGTCGACGGCCACGCGCGCTATCCCCGCATGGGCATCGGCGAAGCGCGGGTCGAGATCGATCGCCTTTTGATAGAAGGCCAGCGTCTGGCGATAGGTATCGACGTCGCTGTAGACGAGCCCCTGCTGCTCGGCCCGCATGTAATAATCATAGGCCTCGAGGTTGTCGGTCGGGATGCGCGCCAGCTGGTCGCGCTCGCCTTCGCTGAGCTTGACCTCGAGCGCCGCGATGATCTTGCCAATGACATCGTCCTGGACCGCGAAGAGATCGGCATATTGCCGGTCGTAGCGCTCCGCCCAGAGGGACAGACCGCTCATCGCATCGATCAGCTTGACGTTGATGCGCAGGCGCTGATCGGCACGCTGCAGCGTTCCCTCGAGAATGTAGTGAACCCCGAGTTCCGCTGCCACGTCTTGGATCTTCGAGGCGTTGTCCTTCATTGCGAACACCGAGTGACGGGCGATGACGAACAGGCCGGACACTTTCGAAAGCTCGGTGATGAGGTCGTCGGTCAACCCTTCGGCCAGATGGTCGTGGTCCCGATCGCCGCTGACATTGATGAACGGAAGGACGGCGACGGAGGGCTGGTCGGGCAGCGGATAGGCAAAGCGCTCGGTCGGCGTCTCCGGCAGGATAAGCGTCCACGGCTGCCACCATGCGGCGGCAAGTGCGAGGGCCAGCATCACGGCGCCGGCAATGAGTATCCTCCTTCGCGCGGCACGCTGCTTCGCGTCCTTGGCGATCGTCTTGCCGGCATCGGTCGGATCGAGCAGCACGCGGTAGACGCGGATCGGCTCGGCCATGCCCCTGACCGTCTGCTCGCCGAGCGAGGCAAAACCGACGCCAAGCTTCCAACGGACCTGGTCATAGGCCGTGCCCGATATCGCGATGCCGCCCGGCTCGGCGAGCCCCTGCACCCGATCGGCGGTGTTGACGCCATCGCCGTGAATGTCGTCGCCTTCGACGATGATGTCGCCGAGGTTGATGCCGATGCGGAAATCGAGCCGCCGATCGGCCGCGACCTTGTCGACCTGTTCGGACTTGCGCTGCTGGATCTCCACCGCACAGCGAAGCGCGTCGACGACGCTGCGGAACTCCACCAGCAGCCCGTCGCCCATCGTCTTGACCAGCCGGCCGTGGTGTTCGGCAAACTGCGGTTCCAGAATGTCGTGCAGGTCGCTCTGGAATTTGGCGCGCGTTCCCTCCTCGTCGAGCCGGCTCAGGCGACTGTATCCGGCGACGTCGGCGATCAGGACAGCTGCTAGTCGGCGCTCCATCGACGGTCTCTCAACGTGCGATGTATTGCAGCAACGATGTTACCGCAGCTCACCAGGGGACGCCATCGCGCCGACGGTGAACGGCAACAGCGCCGTCGTAACAGTTACGTACTTGTGGTTTCCGGCTTTTCACGCACGATCGAAGAATTGCTGGCCGCAGCTTTGCGCATGCGTCGGATTGTCCGCCGGCCCGTCTGCTGAACACACGCGTTCCACCCGGAGGATTTTGCCATGCTCAGACGACGGACCCTTCTGATCTACGGCGCGCTTGCTGCCACGCTCCCCCATATGGCAAGCCTGCCCGCCATCGCAGCCGATGCCGCCCTTACATCAGATGAAGCACGGGCGATCGCCAAGGAGGCGACGATCTACGGCTTTCCGTTGGTCGACAATTATCGCGTGCAGCACTCCTATTTCGTCGATGCCGGCGGCCCGGAGTTCAAGGCGCCCTGGAACGAACTCGTCAACAATGCACGGGTCTATACGCCTGATGATAAGGCGATCCAGACGCCGAACTCCGACACGCCCTATTCCTATGTCGGCGCCGATCTCAGGGCCGAGCCGTTGGTGTTCACGGTACCGGCGATCGAGAAGGAGCGTTACTACTCGCTGCAATTCATCGACCTCTACACCTTCAACTTCGCCTATGTCGGCAGCCGCGCCACAGGCAACGAGGCAGGCAGCTACCTGCTGGCCGGGCCGAACTGGAAAGGCGAGACACCGCCCGGGATCAAATCGGTGATCCGCTCGGAAACGGAGTTCGCCTTCGTGCTTTACCGCACGCAGCTCTTCAATCCCGGCGATATCGAAAACGTCAAGAAGATCCAGGCCGGCTACAAGGTCGAGCCGTTGTCGAAGTTCCTCGGCCAACCCGCCACGGCACCCGCACCCGCCGTCGACTTCATCGCCCCCTTGAGTGCGGCCGACGAAAGAACCTCCCCCGATTTCTTCAAGGAGCTCAACTTCATTCTGCAGTTCTGCCCGACCGATCCTTCGGAAACGGAGCTGATGGCCCGCTTCGCCGAGCTGAACATCGGTGCCGGCAAGACATTCGACCTGCAGGCCTTCACGCCGGATATCCAGAAGGCAATCACCGATGGCATGGCCGATGCCTGGGCAGCCTTTAAGGAACACAAGGAAACCATGATCGATACCGGCAAGGCTTCGAGCGCCGACAGCTTCGGCACGCGGGCATTCCTGAAGAACGACTACATGCAGCGCATGTCGGGCGCGGTGCTCGGCATCTACGGCAACTCGAAGGAAGAGGCGCTCTATCCCGCCTATTTCATCGACGACCAGAAAAAGCCGCTCTCTGGCGCCGACAAATACACCCTGCGCCTCGCACCTGGACAACTACCGCCGGTCAACGCCTTCTGGTCGCTTACCCTCTACGAGCTGCCTTCCAGCCTGCTCTACGCCAATCCGCTCAACCGCTACCTCATCAACTCGCCGATGCTGCCCGACCTGAAGAAGGACGCCGACGGCGGCCTGACGCTCTATATCCAGAACGAAAGCCCCGGTCCCGACAGGGAGGCCAACTGGCTGCCGGCCCCCACGGGCCCGTTCTTCATGGCGATGCGCCTCTACTGGCCGAAACCCGATGCGCTCGACGGTAAATGGAAAGCGCCGCCACTGAAAGCCGCCATATAAGCAAAAGGA
Source organism: Ensifer adhaerens (assembly GCF_001270265.1). Lineage (GTDB taxonomy): Bacteria > Pseudomonadota > Alphaproteobacteria > Rhizobiales > Rhizobiaceae > Ensifer > Ensifer adhaerens_B. Next base: position 208,014 of record NZ_LGAP01000006.1, on the reverse strand, counting down.
TGCGCAGCATGAGCACGTTTCGAACCACCCTTCTGGCCACGATCCTTGCCGCGATCGGCACGATACCGGCCAAGGCCGCAGATCCCGTCATCGTCGGCGTCGACAATTTCATCCGCGCCGAGAGCGACATGTATGCCGCCGCGATGATCAAGGCCGGTGAACTCGGCAAACTTCTGCACCGCCGCGAACCGGCCTCGATCGACAACCAGACCGTCATCCGCCTCAACCGCGACACGCTTTATTCATCGGCGGTGTTCGACCTTGACGCCGGTCCGGTGACCATCACCATGCCGGACGCCGGAAAACGCTTCATGTCGATGCAGGTGATCAACGAGGACCACTACGTGCCGCAGGTAACCTATGATGCCGGCGAGCACACGCTGACGAAGGAGGGTGTCGGCACGCGCTACGTTGTCGTGGGTATCCGCACGCTCGTCGATCCGGCTGACGCCAAGGATATCGAAGCGGTCCACACCTTGCAGGATGCGATCAAGGTCAGCCAGAAGAGCGTTGGCAGCTTCGAGGTCCCCGCCTGGGATCCGGCGAGCCAGAAGACGGTGCGCGAAGCCCTGCTTGTCCTGAGCTCCACCATGCCGGACTTCAAGAAGGCCTTCGGCACCAAGGACGAGGTCGACCCCGTTCGCCACCTCATCGGCACGGCCTCGGCCTGGGGCGGAAATCCGGACAAGGATGCGACCTATCTCAACATCACACCGGCGAAGAACGATGGCGCGACCGTCTATAAGCTCGATGTGAAGGATGTTCCGGTCGATGCGTTCTGGTCGGTCAGCGTCTACAATGCGGCGGGATATTACGAGAAGAACCAGTACGACGCCTACACCATCAACGACATCACCGCAAAGAAGGGCGACGATGGCACGGTTTCCATCCAGTTCGGCGGTTGCGACGGCAAGATAGCCAATTGCCTGCCGACGACGAAGGGCTGGAACTACACCGTGCGCCTCTATCGGCCGCGGCAGGAAATACTGGATGGAACCTGGCAGTTTCCGGAGCCGAGCGCGGTCAACTAGCCGCCTTCGGAATCAGGAGCCGGAACAATGCCTGGCCGCGCATCGAGTGGGAAGCGCGGCAGGCAGATGATTTATCAATGCGGCTATTGATACGCTTGCCTGGCCGGCAGACCGTGCCAGCGCCTGGAGCATTTCCAGGAAAACTGCCAAGCGGTTTTCCGCCAGGAAATGCGTAAAAGGAAGATGGAGCGTTTCTGCGAGTCCGTCTAAACCGCAACCGCTCTGTGTTGGCCTATGAGCTCAGTCAGGCGCTCGTGCGCTTGCGTGCCGGCTGGCGCTTCGGCGCCGGGGCCACGGGTTCGGCGTCAGCCTCTTGCAGGAGCCGCAGAGCCTTGAGCTTCTCGGTCTTCTTCTCACGCGCGAGCTTTTCGGCCGCGACGATACCGCGGGCCGTATGATCGGTCGCGGCGGCCTTGTCGCTTGCCGACAGCCGCTCGGGCTTGAAAAGATCTTTCTTCGTCGACGTCATGCGTACCTCCTCGCTCGGGCGTGGACCGATGCCGAAATCGGCATCGGTGCCTCAGATTTAGCGGGTGCGGACGGCCTTCTTCGGCGCCGGCAGCAGGCCTTCGCGCTGAAGCTTCTTGCGCGCGAGCTTGCGCTGGCGACGAACGGCTTCGGCCTTTTCGCGAACGCGCTTTTCCGACGGCTTCTCATAGGCGCTGCGCGCCTTGAATTCGCGGAACAGTCCCTCGCGCTGCATCTTCTTCTTCAGAATGCGGAGTGCCTGGTCGACGTTGTTGTCTCTGACGAGTACCTGCAAGATGTATCCTTCCCTTTGGTTGGTGGCCGCACATCGGCGGACCGAAATTGGCTTAAGCTATCTTCCGATCCGGATGCGCGACGGTTTCAGCCAGGGCTCACCCTTGGCAATGCGCGACGGTCCCTCTTTGATGGGAGAGGCCGCCTCAGTAGTCTCGACGTCGCTTGCAACGATGCGACGTTCAAAGTTCTCGCCGTCGAAACGGACGCGATATTGGGTCTCGCCGTGGTCGGCGGGCAGAACACCGATGATCCGGCACGTCCTGACGGCGGGTGCCAGCTTGGTGAAATCGGCCCTTACGGTCACCGTGTCGCCAACGGCACAAACTCTGCGGGTCATGATGGTTTCCTTCCCCGGAATGTGCAGGGTCCGGACGCAAAAAGGCCGGGCTTCACCCGACCTCTCCCCGTCAATCAAACGTCCCCAGCCAGTACATCCGTGGTCGGGGGAGGCAGATGACGATCATTCCGCCCGGAGATTGTCGGCAGAGTTCTTGCCGGTCTTGCGGTCGCGGACGATGTCGTAGGTGACCTTCTGGCCTTCCGCGAGGGAGCCCATGCCTGCACGCTCCACAGCGGAAACATGAACGAACACGTCGGTCGTGCCGTCATCCGGCTGGATGAAGCCAAAACCCTTGGTGCCATTGAACCACTTTACGGTGCCTGAATTCATAACGATCTCCTTTCAATCGTTGATTTCGCTCGACGGGTATTCGCCGAGCCGTGTCGATGTTGAGAGGAAATCTGACAACGCTTTTCAGCGCTTTGACAAAGGTCGCAAGCAATATTCGATTGCACCCATATAATTCTTTTTTCGGGATTTTCAATGTTTCATTTGGAAAACGACCCGAAATGCAACGGCACAGCCGAAAAACAACGTTGAATCACGTTCGCTTCGATTGGAATCCTTCCGGAATTTCCATCCCATTATTTTTGAACGTCTCAAGAAATATATTGGCGACGCCGACCATAAACGACGAATACAGAGCAATAGACCAGTTCAGCGAAGCATAGAGACTCTAAGAATTTGGCAAGTGCCGGCATCAGCAACCGATCAACGCAATTTTATCTTGGCTTCAGGCAAGTGGGAAAGACGATTTCGCCCCGTAGCCGGCGTTATAACGCGTGCCGCTTCAAGGGCGACACTGACGGGCATGATTGCCCGCCAGCGCTATTGTTGGATCCCCGAGATTACTCGGCAGCCTCTGCTTCGGGCATCGGCACGTAGTTGAGGATCGGCGACAGCCAGCGCTCGACCTCGCGCACCGGCATGCGCTTACGCGCAGCATAGTCCTCCACCTGGTCCCGCTCGACCTTGGCGACACCGAAATAATAGGCCTCGGGATGGCCGATATAGAGGCCGGAGACGGACGAGCCCGGCCACATGGCATAGCTCTCGGTCAAGGTGACGCCGATCGTCTTTTCGGCGTCGAGCAACCGGAACAGCGTTTCCTTTTCCGTGTGGTCCGGCTGAGCCGGATAGCCCGGCGCCGGACGGATGCCGGCATAGGGTTCGCTGACCAGATCCTGCGGCGAGAACGTCTCGTCGGCGGCATAGCCCCAGAGCTCCTTGCGCACATATTCATGCATGCGCTCGGCGAAGGCTTCGGCAAAACGGTCGGCCAGCGCCTTGACCATGATCGACGAATAGTCGTCGTTGGCGCGCTCGAACCGCTCGGCGATCGCCACTTCCTCGATGCCGGCCGTCACGACGAAGCCACCGAGATAGTCTCGGCTGCCGCTGTCGACCGGCGCCACGAAATCGGACAGCGCCACGTTCGGGCGGCCGTCGCGCTTGCTCAGTTGCTGGCGCAGCGTGAAGAAAGTGGCAAGCGTCTCGTCGCGCGCCTCATCGGCAAACAGCCGGATGTCGTCGCCGACGGTTCCCGCCGGCCAGAAGCCGACGACCGCCTTCGGCGCGAACCACTTCTCGGCGATGATCTTGGCAAGCATGGCCTGCGCATCGTCGAACAGCTGGCGTGCGGCCGCGCCCTGCTTCTCGTCCTCGAGGATCTTGGGATAGACGCCCTTGAGCTCCCAAGTCTGGAAGAACGGCGTCCAGTCGATGTAGCGCGCCAGCTCTTCCAGCTCCCACCCCTGAAACACCCGTGTGCCGAGGAACGAAGGGGCCTTGGCCTGATAGCCGCTCCAATCGATCTTGTGGGCATTGGCGCGCGCCTGCGACAAAGGCAGGCGGCGCTTTTCCGCCTCGTTGCGGGCATGGGCGTCGGCGACCTTGCGGTATTCCGCCCGGATCGTCTCGACATAGGGTGCCTTGGCCTCCGGCGACAGCAGGCTGGAGACGACGCCGACCGCACGGCTCGCATCGGTGACATAGACCGTCTGGCCGCGGTCGTAGCGCGGATTGATCTTGACCGCCGTATGCACCCGGCTCGTCGTCGCACCGCCGATCAACAGCGGGATGTCAAAGCCTTCGCGCTCGAGTTCCGCGGCGACATGCACCATCTCGTCGAGCGACGGCGTGATCAGGCCGGACAGGCCGATGATGTCGACCTTCTGCTCCCTGGCCACCTCGAGGATCTTGGCGGACGGCACCATGACGCCGAGGTCGATGATTTCATAATTGTTGCAGGCAAGCACGACGCCGACGATGTTCTTGCCGATGTCGTGCACATCGCCCTTGACCGTCGCCATCAGGATCTTGCCGGCGCTCTGACGCTCGCCTTCGCCGCCGGCGGCCAGCCGCTCGGCTTCCATGTGCGGCAGCAGAACGGCAACCGCCTGCTTCATGACGCGCGCCGACTTCACCACCTGCGGCAGGAACATCTTGCCCGAGCCGAAAAGGTCGCCGACAACGTTCATGCCGGCCATCAGCGGGCCTTCGATCACATGCAGCGGCCGGACGCTCGAAAGCCGCGCCTCGTCGGTATCGGCCTCGATATATTCGGTGATGCCATTGACCAACGCGTGCTCGAGCCGCTTTTCGACCGTCCATTCGCGCCAGGAAAGATCCTTTTCCTTGGCCTGGGCGCCGCCCTGGCCGCGATAGCGCTCGGCGATCTCCAGCATGCGCTCGGTCGAATCGGCGCGGCGGTTCAAGACCACGTCTTCGCAGGCCTCGCGCAGTTCCGCATCGATCGTATCGTAGACAGCCAGCTGGCCGGCATTGACGATGCCCATGTCCATGCCCGCCTGGATGGCGTGGTAGAGGAACACGGCGTGCATCGCCTCGCGCACCGGCTCATTGCCGCGGAAGGAGAACGAAAGGTTGGAGACGCCGCCGGAGATATGCACATGCGGCAGCGTCGCGATGATCTCGCGGGTCGCCTCGATGAAGTCGACGCCGTAATTGTTATGCTCCTCGATCCCGGTCGCGACCGCAAAGATGTTGGGGTCGAAGATGATGTCTTCAGGCGGGAAACCGGCTTGTTCGGTCAGCAATTTGTAGGCGCGGGTGCAGATTTCGACCTTGCGCGCCTTGGTATCGGCCTGCCCGACCTCATCGAAGGCCATGATGACGACGGCGGCGCCATAGGCGCGGCAAAGCCTGGCGTGGTGAAGAAACGCCTCCTCGCCTTCCTTCATCGAGATCGAGTTGACCAGCGGCTTGCCCTGAACACATTTCAGGCCCGCCTCGATCACCTCCCACTTCGACGAATCGATCATCACGGGCACGCGGGCGATGTCAGGTTCGGAGGCGATGAGGTTGAGGAACTCGACCATCGCCTGCTTCGAATCGATCAGGCCTTCGTCCATGTTGATGTCGATGATCTGCGCGCCGTTGGCGACCTGGTCGCGGGCAACATCGAGCGCTGCCGAATAGTCGCCAGCGGTGATCAGCTTGCGGAACTTGGCCGAGCCGGTGACATTGGTGCGCTCGCCGACATTGACGAAGGGAATGTCCGACGTGAGCGTGAAGGGCTCGAGCCCGGAAAGCCGCATCAGCGGCGCGACGTCGGGGATCCGGCGCGGCGGATGCTTGGCAACCGCTTTGGCAATCGCGCTGATATGGGCGGGCGTCGAGCCACAGCAGCCGCCGACGATGTTGACGAGGCCATCGCGGGCAAAGGCTTCGACCTGGGCGGCCATCTGCTCCGGCGTCTCGTCGTACTGCCCGAATTCGTTCGGCAGGCCGGCGTTCGGATAGGCGCAGACGAAGGTATCGGCAACACCAGAGAGTTCGTCGATGTGCGAGCGCATGGCATTGGCGCCGAGCGCGCAGTTAAGCCCGATGGTGAAGGGCTCGGCATGGCGCACGGAGTACCAGAAAGCCGTCGGCGTCTGGCCCGACAGCGTGCGGCCGGAAAGATCGGTGATCGTGCCGGAGATCATCACCGGCAGTTCGATGCCCTTCTCGGCGAACACTTCCTTGGTGGCGAAGATTGCCGCCTTGGCGTTGAGCGTATCGAAGATGGTTTCGATCAGGATGATATCGGCGCCGCCGTCGATCAGCCCGCGGATCTGTTCGGCATAGGCGATCCGCAGATCGTCGAAGCTTACCGCCCGATAACCCGGATTGTTGACGTCAGGCGAAATCGACGCGGTCCTGTTTGTCGGCCCGAGCGCGCCGGCGACGAACCGCCGACGACCGTCATGCGCTTCGGCGCGCCTTGCGGCGCGGCGCGCCAGGCGGGCGCCGTCGCGGTTGAGGTCATAGACCATGTCTTCCATGCCGTAATCGGCCTGGGCGATGCGGGTCGAGGAGAACGTGTTCGTTTCCAGGATGTCGGCGCCGGCGATGGCGTAGGAATAGTGGATGTCCTCGATCGCCTTCGGCTGCGTCAGCGTCAGGAGGTCGTTGTTGCCCTGCTGGTGACAGGCGCAACCGCCGAAGCGATCGCCACGGAAATGCTGCTCGACGAAACCCAGCTGCTGGATTTCCGTGCCCATTGCACCATCCATGATCAGGATGCGCTCGCTGGCCGCCTGCTTCAGCGCCCGCATGACTTCGGAGCCATCCGGCTTGGAGGAAAGGTCGCCAAAAAGGGCGTCGATGGCGGACATGGGAAATCTCCCGTTCTGAAAACGACAAACAATTGTCAAGTCAATCACATAAAGATATCTTTATGTCAACATATCAGCGGACTTAATTTCCCTGGTACAGCCCCGGATACGGTGCGCGTGCACGACCATTTCAGTCTGCACACAGGCTTGGCCGAAAAGCGATTCCATCTTTCGGTTGAAATGCAAGCCAAAGAAAATGGCCCGTCGCGACTGCGACGAGCCATGTGATGCTTCAAGCGGAAAAACCTAGAGACGCGCGAGGCAATCCCGTGTTTCATAGATCGCGCAAAGGATGTGATAGAAGCTGCTTGCCGGCGCCGGCTCGTCGACGAACAAGCCATCGGCCTTCTGCTTGTCGCGCCACAGCCCGGCAACGGGTGCCTCCAGGAACAAGCCAAGCGCAGCCGCCGCGCGCGCGGCCGAGGCGAGATAGCGCTCGCGCTCGGCACCGTCTGTGAGGGCCGCAAACCGGACCGAGGCCTTCAGCCATTCCGTCTGCGGCCACAGCCGCGCGATCGGATCGGCAACCGAGAAATCGTCAAGCAGCGTCATGACAGCGACATTGCGGCTCGGGCAGATCCCATGCGCTTCGCCGATCTCGAAGAGCCGCCGCGCCTTGACGATGGCTTCGGCATTGCCGCGCCGCTCGGCCCAGCGCAGAAGCAGCCAGGCCCATTCGAACAGATGGCCCGGCTCGACGATGTGTCCCTTGTCGCCAGGGAAAGGCGCCCAATCGTGGTCGAAAAACTCCCGCAGCGCGCCGGTATCGCCGTCGATGAAGTGATCCATCGCCAGATGGGCGATCTCGTCGGCAAGATTGGACCAGGCGACACGGTCAAAGCCCTCGACCTCTTCGCTGGCCAGGCATGCTTCGAACAGGTGCATGTGCGGGTTGGAGCACAGCGGCAGCCGCGACGGATCATCCTCCTCGAAGCCGATGAGCGGATGCTTGCAATGGGCTTCGAGACGCCGGCGCAAACCGTTGCTGCGCTCGACCATCTCCGGCTTGCGCGCCGGGAAGACCTCGGCCAGATAGGCAAAGGCCAGCAGCGCGAAAGCCTGGTTGTAGAGGTCGAAGGACGCATCGATCAGCTTGCCGTCGGCATCCGCAAGAGCGCCGTAAAAACCTGTCGGCTGCAAATAGACACGGTCGAAATAGGCAAGCCCGCCCTCGGCGGCCCCCTTCCAGTCGCCGCTCCAGCCGCGCCTGCCGGCCTCAGCGAAACAATAGACCTGGCGCGGCTGCACCCGCGCCCGGCGGTTGGCGCGCGTCGGCTCGCCCTGCATATCGATGGTCTCGACGAAACCGCCGCCGACAGCATCGACGCCCTTTTCGCGCCAAAGCGGCAGGGCCTTTTCAGCCAGCCAAGCCGACAGGGTGGCGGATTGCGAGAAAATATCCTGCGGCAACGGTTCAGCCCTCAAGCTTCAGTTCATCATGGTTCTTGCCGAGCAGCTCGGCCAGCGCCTCGACCACCATGTTGTGGTCCTCGCGCTGCGGCAGGCCGGACACGGTCACCGCACCGATGCAGCCGGTACCCTTGACAACGATGGGGAAGCTGCCGCCATGGGCGGCATAGTCGGCATCCGTAAGCCCGAGCTTCGCCTGCAGGTTGGTCTGCTGCTTTAACAGCCCAAGGCCGGTCGAATAGCTACTCTTGAACAGGCGGAAGACGGTGTTGCGCTTGCGGCGCACCCAGTTCGGATTATCCGGCGTCGCGCCTTCGAGCGCGGCGTAGAACACCTGCATGGAAAACAGCGTGATGTCGATGACGACGCCGAGCTTGCGTTCGGCCGCCATGCGGCGCAGCGTCGAGCCGAGCTGCCATGCGGCTTCCAGGTCGAAACTGTCAAACTGCAGTTCCTGCTCCTGGTGGGCGATGCGCTTGAGATCACTGTCGATATTCATGAAGCCTCCGCTCAATCCTTCCAGAGCCAAGCTGCACCGCGCACGCCGGAGCTGTCCCCGTGCACCGCCTTGCGGATCGGCGTTTCGAAACTGTCACCAAAGAGATAGTTGACCACCAGGGGTGGGACGTCCTCATAGATCTCGTCGACATTCGACATGCCTCCGCCGAGCACGAAGACATCGGGGTCGACGATGTTGGTCAACAGCGCAAGGCTGCGCGCCAGCCGGTCGACGAAACGGTCATAGACGCCTGACGCCACCGGATCGCCCGCCCGCTTCGCTTCGATGATATCGCGCCCACGCTTTTCGACGCCGGTGGTCAGGCGATAGTCGAGCTCGACCCCGGTGCCGCAGGCATACATGTCGAGGCAGCCGTGTTTACCGCACCAGCATTTGTGGCCGGGATATTCGTCCTTGGTCATCCACGGCAGCGGATAATGGCCGATCTCGGCAGCGACGCCCTGATAGCCGGCATGCACCTTCTTGCCGATCGCAAGACCGCCGCCGTGCCCCGTGCCGACGATCACGCCGAACACGGTCTGCGCGTCCTTGCCGGCGCCGTCGACTGCCTCCGACACCGCCAGGCAATTGGCGTCGTTGGCAAGACGCACCTTGCGGCCGAGCGCCTGCTCGAGATCCCGCCCGAGCGGCTTGCCGTTGATCAACACGGCGTTGGAGTTGCGCACGATGCCGGTGCGCGGGTTGGGACTGCCGGGAATGCCGATGCCGATCGACCCCTGTTCGCCCGCCGTCCTTTCGGCGGCGGCAACGAGGTCGAGAACGGCCCGAATGCAGTCGTCATAGCCGCTGGTCGGCGTCGCGACACGGTGGCGGGCGCGCGTTTCGCCATCGCGATCGAGCGCGATGACTTCCATTTTCGTGCCGCCCCAATCAATTCCGATGAACATGTCTGGATCAGGTCTCTGGGTGAGGGTCGCATGAAGGAGCACCAACCTCCTCAAGCCGGCGCCGATCCCTGCTTAGCATTCGAAAGACTGGAAACGCCAGCCCCCGATTTCGGCACGCCGCGGCAGAGGGGGGAGCACGTCATCGGGCCGATGCGATCCGCAGCCCCGAGTATCGCCGGCACCGCGCGCCGCGCCCTATTTCACGACGGGACAGTGCAAAAACACTTGGCGAAGGCGCCTTGCTTTTGTATGGGTGCTATCCGAGTGGTCCCGTAGCTCAGCAGGATAGAGCACCAGATTCCTAATCTGGGGGTCGCGCGTTCGAATCGCGCCGGGATCACCAACGATTTCAATGATTTAACCAGAACGCCGTTCCTACACGTTCCGACAGGCGTTCCTACAGGCCTGTTTCCGATGCGTTCTTGGCATTGCGGTGCAGGACTCGAAGTTCCGCAACCCGCTCCGTTTTTTTCGAGCGTTTTCCTGTTGAAGCGCTGCGTTGTGGGTACCCGGTATCGATATAAGAAATCATGGTTCAGCTGCTTGTCACCTACATGGAAATGCGCGCTCGGCCGACCGGCGAGCCGCTGCTGCCGCCTGTCGAGGGCGCCGCGTTTGCGCCTGAGCGGTTGGAAGCCGAGCAATTCCTCTCGCTTTATCGCGCCGTCGGCGAACCCTTGCGCTGGGATCAGCGGCTGCGCATGGCCGCCGATGATCTGGAGACCTTTCTTCGCAGCCCGTCGACGGCGCTCTATATCCTGCGCCTTGAGGGCAATGTAGTCGGGCTTTGCGAGTTCGAGCGCGTCGATACTGCCGATATCGAGCTCACCCATTTCGGCTTGATCCCGGAGATGCAGGGAAGAAGGCTCGGCCCGTTTCTGCTGGATGGCGCACTGCGCGCCATCTGGGATCGGGCACCCGATCGCGTCTGGCTGCACACGGACAATTGGGATCATGCCAAGGCGCAGGACACCTACCGCCGTGCCGGCTTCGGCATTTTCGACCAGAAGCTTGAAGAGGTCAGTGTCTAGCGGCCCGATCGTGCACGCCGTGAATGTCCACGCCACCAGCGGCACAAAATCGCCCTCCCATACGAGCTGGTGCTACAGTCGATACCGGTCTTCCCGGGCATGGGACAATAGCGACCAATCCTACTACGGCGCCCGCCACGCCTGTTATTCACCCTATTGCTAGCCGGCATTACGTCCCGTCGCCCGTCTGCGCCCAGGCATAACTGTCTGGGAAACAATAGTTTTCCGTGGGCGCCTTGTAGCGGATGCCGCTGTGTTCTTGTGTAGATCAATGCGCTCCGCTTGATCGACATTGCCCCGACGCAACGCAACCATTCCTCCTCACCCATTCCCCTCGGTTCTGCCTGATCCGCGCAGCCCGCGACTGCGATCATCGCTTGGTTTTCCGACTGCAGCTTGACATCTCCGTAAGCCTGATCTTATCATTCTAATATAAAGTATCTTAATACATAACTATGTAATAAAAATAAGAGAGGAACATAAGATGAAATCAGCAAGGATCGCACGGCTTCTGGGAACGGCGCTCATCGCCTCCTCGTCATTCGCCTTCGCGCAGGAAAAAGGTGGCGTCATCAACGTCGCCACGGTCGGCGAGCCGCCGACACTCGACCCGATGGCCTCGACCGCCGACCTGGTCGGCATCGTCTCGCAGCATATGTTCGAGACGCTCTACACCTTCGACAAGGATTGGAAGCCGACACCGCTTCTGGCCGCCGCCCTGCCGGAGATCAGCGCCGACGGCAAGACCTACACCATCAAGCTGCGCTCCGGCGTCAAGTTCCATGACGGCACCGACATGGATGCGACCGATGTCGTCGCCTCGCTCGAGCGCTGGACGAAAACGGCCTCGCGCGGCAAGCAGACGGCAACGACGATCGCCGGCATCGAGGCCGTCGATCCGACCACGGTGAAAATCTCGCTCAACACGCCCTATGCGCCGCTGGTCTCGCTGCTCGCCTTCAACAATTCCGCGGCGATCGTGCTGCCTTCGGAAAAGCAGGCCGAGCCGATGGTCGATTTCGTCGGCACCGGCCCCTACCAGCTCAAGGAGCGCAAGGCCGACCAGTATATCCAGCTGACCCGTTTCGACGCCTACGTCTCGCCCGAAGGTGAAGCCAACGGCTATGGCGGCGCGCGTCACCAATATGCCGACGAGATCCGTTTCGTGCCGGTTCCCGATCCGAACACCCGTGTCGAGGCCGCCGTCTCCGGCCAGTACGACTATGTCGATTCAATTCCGGTCGAATCCTTCGAGCGGGTAAAGGGCTCGAGCGCCTCCGAGCCGGTCATGCTGCAGCCCTTCGGTTGGCCTGTCTTCGTGCTCAACTCCGGCAACGGCATGACCAAGAACCTGGAGCTGCGCAAGGCGATCCGCGCCGCGCTCAGCATGGAAGACATGATGGCGGCCGCTTTCGGCAGCACCGATTTCTACGCGCTCGATGCCGCCCTTTACCCCTCGCAATATGTCTGGCGCACCGACGCCGGCACGGAAGGCGGCTATAATATCGCCGATCCGGAAAAGGCAGGCGAACTCTTGAAGGTCGCCGGTTACAAGGGCGAGCCGCTGCGCATCCTGACAAGCCGCCAGTACGAGTTCCACTACAAGATGGCCCAGGTGGCAGCCGAATATCTGAAGCTCGCCGGCTTCACCGTCGACATGCAGGTGGTGGATTGGGCGACGCTCACCCAGCGCCGCGCCGACCCGACGCTCTGGGATATCTACATCACCCACAGCCCGTTCCTGCCCGAGCCGGCCCTGATCGGCATGATGTCGACCAAGGCGCCGGGCAACTGGGATACGCCGGCCCGCGCCAAGGCCGTCGACGCCTTCAACGCCGAATCGGATGCCGGCAAGCGCGTGACACTCTGGGCCGACGTGCAGAAGGTGATCTACGAGGAAGTGCCGTTCATCAAGATCGGCGATTTCAACGCCCTGTCGGCAAAGACCAAGACGCTTGACGGTGTCTCGCCCGCACCGTGGCCCTACTTCTGGAACGCTTCGATCAAGAAGTAAGCTTTCACCCACTTGAAGCCTTCGGCGGGCGGTCTTTCTCTTCGGGGATTGCTGCCCGCCGGATAGCCCGTCGCCGCCTTGTCGGCGCCCGTGCGGAAGAAGTTCGAGGCACCCATGATACGCTATATTCTCCAGCGCCTGTTCGGCATGATCGTGGTCATGGCGCTTGTCGTCACCATTGTCTTCGTCATCGTGCGCGTGACGCCGGGCGACCCCGCCGCCGTCATGCTCGGACCGGAAGCGATGCAGCAAGACATCGCCGAATTGCGCACCAAGCTTGGCCTCGACCAGTCGCTCGGCCTGCAATATGTCTACTATATCGGGCAGCTGCTGCAGGGCGATCTCGGCCAGTCGATCTTCCTCAACCAGCCTGTCACCTCGGCGCTTGCCGAGCGTGCCGAGCCGACCTTCTTCCTCACGCTGTTCTCGATCCTGATCGCCAGCGCCATTGCGCTGCCGATCGGCATCTACGCCGCCTACCGGCGCGGCTCGTTCGTCGACCAGGCTGCCACCACGCTGGCAATGCTCGCCGCCAGCATTCCGAGCTTCTGGCTCGGCCTGATCCTCATCCAGATTCTTGCCGTGCGCCTCGGCTGGTTCCCGGTTTCGGGTTACGGCGGACCGGGTTCATCCTTTATCGAGCGCATGTACCATCTGACCCTGCCGGCAATCGCGCTTGGGGTCGTCTCCTCGGCGCTGATCCTGCGCTTTACCCGCGCTTCGATGCTCGATGTGCTCGGCGACGACTTCATCCGCACCGCTCGCGCCAAGGGCCTGGGCGAACGCCGCGTGGTGATGAAACACGCCCTGAAGAACGCCCTCATCCCGATCCTGACGATCATCGGGCTCACCGCCGCGGTTCTGATCTCCGGCGCCGTCGTCACAGAAACCGTCTTCGGTCTGCCCGGCGTCGGCAATCTCGTCGTCTCCGCCGTGCTTCGACGCGACTATCCGGTGATCCAGGGCGCGCTTCTGGTGATCGCCGCTCTGTACGTGCTGATCAATTTCGCGATCGACATGCTCTATCTCCTCGTAGATCCAAGGGTTCGCTACTGATGACCGTCACCGTATCAACCCCTGTCGCAAGTGAACGAGCCAAGTTCCTGCGCCGCCTGCTCAAGCGCAAAACCGTGGCCTTCGGCCTCTTCGTGCTCGTCGTCTTCGTGCTCCTGGCCGTCTTCGCACCGCTGATCGCGCCCTATGCACCCGGCAAGCTGTCGATCGTCAACCGCCTGTCGCCGCCGAGCCTGCAATGGTTCTTCGGTACCGACGAATTCGGGCGCGACGTGTTTTCGCGCACGCTCTATGCCGGCCGGCTTTCGCTGCTGGTCGGCGCCGCCGTCGTCACGCTCGCAACGATCGTCGGCGTCATCATGGGCCTCGTCGCCGGCTTCTTTCCGAAGCTCGACGCGCCGATCGCCCGGCTGATCGACGCGATGATGGCCTTCCCCGACATCCTGCTGGCGATCGCGCTCGTCGCTGCCCTCGGCCCGTCGCTGACGACAGTGATCATCGCTCTCAGCGTCGTCTATGCGCCGCGGCTGGCGCGGGTGGTGCGCGCCTCGACGCTGGTGATCCGCGAACTGCCCTATGTCGAGGCGGCGCGCGCACTCGGCATTTCGACGCCGCACATCATGACACGGCATGTGCTGCGCAACCTGCTCTCGCCGATCCTGGTGCAGGGTACGTTCCTGTTTGCGCATGCGATGCTGGCCGAAGCCGGACTTTCCTTCCTCGGCGTCGGTGTCAGCCCGGAAATCCCGACCTGGGGCACGATGATCGCCTCTGGCCGGCAATATATCGGACAGGCCGATTGGGTGACGCTGTTTCCCGGCATCGCCATCGTGCTCTCGGTCCTGTCCCTGCAGATGGTTGGCGACGGTTTGCGCGACATGCTCGACCCCCGCCTCAGAAAGGACCTGTAATCCATGCCCACCGCAACCCGTAGCAACAGCCCCGTGCTGATCAGCAACGTGAAGCCCGTCGCCTTCGGCATGGCGGCGCCGGCTGAAACCGTCGATATTCTCGTCGGCGGCGACGGCATCATCGCCGGCATCGGCAGCCAGTTGGCGGCACCTGAAGGCGCCACGCGCATCAACGGCAAGGGCGCCTGGATCTCGCCCGGCTGGATCGACCTGCACGCCCATGTCTGGCACGGCGGCACCGACATCTCGGTCCGGCCGCAGCTCTGCGGCATGGAGCGCGGCGTCACCACGATCGTCGACGCCGGTTCGGCCGGCGAAGCCAATTTTCACGGCTTTCGCGAATACATCATCGAGCCGGCGCGTGAGCGCATCAAAGCCTTCCTCAATCTCGGCTCCATCGGCCTCGTCGCCTGCAACCGCGTCAGCGAACTCAGCGACATCCGCTCGATCGACATTGACCGCATCATCGCCTGCTACCAGGAAAACCGCGAGCATATCGTCGGTCTGAAAGTGCGCGCCAGCCACGTGATCACTGGCTCCTGGGGCGTGACCCCGGTCAAGCTCGGCAAGAAGATCGCCAAGATCCTCAAAATCCCGATGATGGTGCATGTCGGCGAGCCTCCGGCGCTCTACGACGAAGTGCTCGAAATCCTCGGCCCTGGCGACATCGTCACCCATTGCTTCAACGGCAAGGCCGGCTCGAGCATCATCGAGGACGAGGACCTGTTCGAACTGGCCGAGCGCTGCGCCGGCGAAGGCATCCGGCTCGACATCGGCCATGGTGGCGCGTCATTTTCGTTCCGCGTCGCGGAAGTCGCCATTGCCCGCGGCCTTTTGCCGTTCTCGATCTCCACCGACGTGCATCTGCGCAGCATGAACCAGTCGGTCTGGGACCTCGGCACCACCATGTCGAAGCTCTTGAGCGTCGGCATGCCGTTCGAGAAGGTCGTCGAGGCGGTGACCCAGGCGCCCGCCTCGGTCATTCGCCTGCCGATGGACAACCTCCTGAGCGTCGGTGCCCGTGCTGAGTTCACCCTCTTTGATCTCGTTGATTCCGAGCTGCGCGTCTTCGATTCGCTCGGAACCGAAGCCCATCTCAACCGCCTGTTCGAGCCGCGCTACGCCGTTAGGGGCACCGATGTCGTGGCGGCAAACCGATACCAGCCGCCGCATGTCGAATGCCCCGATCACAGCCACGGCTACAGCTACCGCTGAACCATCACAGACCACATAAACTGGCAGGATATCGCGTGAACAGTTTGGACCATAAGACCAAGGGCCGTGCGCCGGCTTCGCCCTACCAGAGGCTAGCAGCGCTCGGCATCGACCTGCCGCCGGCACCGCCGCCGATCGCCAACTTCGTCACCCACGTTCAGGAGGGCAACATCCTCTATCTCTCCGGACAAGGCCCGCGCGAAGTCGACGGCCACCTGCATGCCGGCAAGGTCGGTGCCGACGTCGATATCGAAAGCGCCTATGAGCACGCCCGGCTGACCGGCATCAACCTGCTGGCGGTGATGCACGATGCGCTCGGCGATCTCGGTCGCGTCAAGCGCATCGTCAAGCTGCTCGGCATGGTCAACGCCGTGCCGGAATTCTCCGATCACCCGCAGGTGATCAACGGTTGCTCGGACCTGATGATCGACGTCTTCGGCGAAGCAGGGCAGCATGCCCGCTCGGCCGTCGGTTTCGGGTCACTGCCCGGCAACATCACCGTCGAGATCGAAGCGATCGTCTCGCTTCACGAGTGACGGTCTAAGGGAGGTCGGATCAATGGCTGCGCCAGCCCATCATCTTCTCGATCCGCTCGGCGGAAACCCTCACGTGATCGGCATAGAAGTTGCGATCGTCGAGGATCTTCTGTTCGGGCAGAACGATGGAGATGGTCGCGACGCAGCTCCCCTTGTCGTCGAGGATCGGGGCGGCGACGCAGGCGACCGCATAGTCGGATTCGCCCGCCTGGATCGAAAGCTTGGCGGCCAGCGCCGTCTCGGCCTGGCTCGACAGCGCGGCCGGATCGATATCGGCCCTGCCAGTCGGCGATGTGCGGGCGCAACGGCGGAACAGTTCCAGCCGTTCGTCGGAGGGCAGATGGCCGACCAGCAATCGTCCCGATGCCGTCCAGTTGAGCGGCACGCGGGTACCGACCCTGGAGGTCACCTGGAAATGACCGGGGCCGTCGGCCATGGCGAGCACCTGCATATAGTCGCCGTCGCGACCGCAGAGCTGGATGGTTTCGGCAACCTCGCGGCCGAGATCGTGCATCTCCCGCGTCGCCACGCCGAGGAAGTCGAGCGAGCGCGCATAGGCAAGGCCGTAGTGGTAGAGCCGGTCGCCGAGCCAGACCTGGCCGTCCGCGTCGCGGCTGAGCAGGTTCTTTTCCACCATGTCGTCAACGATGACATAGGCGGTCGACAGCGGCGCCCCCACCGCCTTGGCAATGGCGTAGACGCCGCTCGGAGAGCCGGTCTCGTAGAGGAAGTCGAGCCCCTGCAGCGCCCTACCCATCCCGCTCCCGCGCGGGCGGCGGTTTTTTGCGGTCGGCTCCATGTCGTCGCCGGTCTCGGCGGCAATCGTCGTCTTGTCCAAGGGTTTGCTCCCGTGCAATTCGAAATTCGCAACAGATGGGCGGGCAGCAGCAGCTTCCCGCCTCACCCGCGACAACGGCCGGTTCGTCCATCCGAAACGGCCCGTTCATATCTCATTACTATGGTAGATATTCCGCGAAAACGGAATAGCTTACCTGTTTCGACTGCCAGAAAAACATATGGAGACCACCATGCCTGACCGCGACATCCGCGAAGCTCTCGGACTTCGCCCCGTTATCAACGTATCCGGCACGATGACCAGCCTCGGCGCATCGATCGTGGTCCCGGAGGCGATCGCCGCGATGACAGGAATACTGCCGCAATTCGTCGAGATCAACGACCTGCAGCGCAAGATCAGCCCGGTGATTGCCCGGCTGACTGGCGCCGAGGCTGGCTTCGTCACCGCCTCCTGCTCCGCGGGCATCAGCCTTGCCGTCGCCGGCACCATGACCGGCAGCGACATCGCGGCAATCGAACGTCTGCCCGACACCACCGGGTTGAAGAACGAAGTCATCATCCAGATGGGCCATGTCGTCAGCTATGGTGCGCCGGTCGACCAGGCGATCCGCATTGCCGGCGGCAAGCCGGTGCTCGTCGGCCAGGCAACGTCGGCCTATCGCTATCATATCGAAGGCGCCATCAACGAGCGCACCGCCGCCGCCGTCTATGTCGTCTCCCACCATGTGGTGCAATATGGCCTCGTCGGCCTCAGGGAATTCGCCGAAGCCTGCCATGCCAAGGGCGTGCCGGTAATCGTCGATGCCGCTTCCGAATATGATCTGAAGATCTTCCTCGAGCAGGGCGCAGATATCGTCCTCTATTCCGGCCACAAGTTCCTCGGCGGTCCGACCTCGGGCATCGTCGCCGGCGACAAGACGCTGGTGCGCAACGCCTTCCTGCAGAACCTTGGCATCGGCCGCGGCATGAAGATCGGCAAGGAAAGCATGCTCGGCGTGATGGCCGCCCTCATCGCCTGGGAGACACGCGACCACCAGGGCATCCGCGACCGCGAGACCAGCTATCTCCATCTCTGGCGCGACACGCTTGATGGCCGCCCGGGCATCAAGCCGGTGATCGAGGCCGATCCGACCGGCAATCCGCTCGACCGCCTGCGCGTCACCATCGATCCGCAGGAAGCCCATATCACCGCCTGGGATCTCGCCGATGCCCTGGCGCGTGGCGCGCCGCCGGTGATCGTGCGCGACCACGAGCTCGAGCACAATTACTTCTATCTCGACCCCTGCAATCTCCATCCCGGCCAGGAAACCATCGTGGCGAACCGGCTTTCCGAGGAACTGACAAAGGCGCGCAGCTCCAACGAGATCATCGCCACGCCGCTTCATGAACGCAACACCCGCCGCTTCGCCGGCCTGTTGCGCTGGCCCGACTGAGACCGACCCGCCACCATCTGTGCAGAACGACAAGGAATCTGAGACATGACCCGCACCGACGCTGCCACCGATCCGTCGAAACCCCCCGTACTTTCGGTCGAGAACCTGACGACCTCGTTTCTGGTCGATGGCGCCTGGAAGCCGGTGGTGCGGGACATTTCGTTCTCGGTCACGCCGGGTGAAACCGTGGCGATCGTCGGCGAATCCGGCTCAGGCAAGAGCGTGACCTCGCTGTCGATCATGCGTTTGTTGCAGAAGGACATGAGCCGGACCGAGGGGCGCGTCATGCTCGGCGGCCGCAACATCCTCGATCTGCCGGAAAGTGACATGCGCCGCGTGCGCGGCAACGACGTGGCGATGATCTTCCAGGAGCCGATGACCAGCCTCAACCCGCTGTTCACCATCGGCGACCAGATCTCCGAGGCTTTGCTTTGCCACCGGCCGATGAGCAAGGCGGAGGCGAAGGCCGAAACCATTCGCCTGCTCGACAAGGTCAGGATCCCCTCGGCGGCGTCCCGTTTCGACGAATACCCGCACCGCTTCTCCGGCGGCATGCGCCAGCGCGTCATGATCGCCATGGCGCTTGCCAGCCGTCCGAAGCTTTTGATCGCCGACGAGCCGACGACCGCCCTCGACGTGACGATCCAGGGGCAGATCCTCGACCTGATCAAGGTGCTGCAGGAGGAGGAAGGTACCTCCGTCCTGTTCATCACCCACGACATGGGCGTGGTCGCGGAGATTGCCGACCGCACCGTGGTGATGTTCCGCGGTGAAGCGGTGGAGACCGGACGGACGGACGACATCTTCCTGCGCGCGAAACATCCCTATACCCGCGCGCTTCTCTCGGCCGTGCCGATGCTCGGCTCCATGAAGGGCAAGCCGCAGCCGTTGCGTTTTCCTGTTATCGACAGCACCACCGGCCTGCCGGATACGCCCGTCGAGGAAACAAGCACGGTGGCTGAGACCCGCCCGATCCTTGAGGTAAAAAACCTCGTCAAGCGCTTCGACATCCATGCCGGCCTGCTCGGCAAGCTGCAGGGCCGCGTCCACGCCATAGAGAATGTCTCCTTCAGCCTGCAGCCCGGCGAGACGCTGTCGCTCGTCGGCGAATCCGGCTGCGGCAAGTCGACCACCGGCCGGGCGATCATGCGGCTGATCGAGCCGCAGAGCGGGTCGGTCGTTCTCAACGGTCAGGACGTGCTGGCCATGGACCGCAAGGCACTGCGCGAGATGCGCCGGACCATGCAGATGATCTTCCAGGATCCCTTCGCCAGCCTCAATCCGCGCATGACCGTGGGTGCCGCGATCGCCGAACCCTATCTCGAGCACAAGCTCGGCACCGCCAGCCAGGCCCGCGACAAGGTCGCCGACCTCTTGGAGCGCGTCGGTCTCCAGGTGGACATGGCATCGCGCTATCCGCATGAATTCTCCGGCGGACAGCGCCAGCGTGTCTGCATTGCCCGGGCGCTGGCGCTCGATCCGAAGGTCATCGTTGCCGACGAGTCGGTTTCGGCACTCGACGTCTCAATCAAGGCGCAGGTCATCAATCTCCTGCTTGACCTGCAAGCGAGCCTCGGCCTTGCCTATCTCTTCATCTCGCACGACATGGCCGTCGTCGAGCGCGTCAGCCATCGCGTCGCGGTGATGTATCTCGGTGAGATCGTCGAGATTGGCCCACGCGCCGATATCTTCGAGAACCCGCAGCACCCCTACACCCGCAAGCTGATGGCAGCCGTGCCGATCGCCGATCCGACCCGGCGGCACACCAGGCGCAATGTCGCCAGCGACGAGATCAAGAGCCCGATGCGGGCACCCGACTACGTCGTTGCCATCAGGGAATATCGCCAGATTTCGGCTGAACACTTCGTGCAGGTGTAGGAAGCCGGCGCGGAAAACGCACCGTCATTTGTCCGGCGTGCAGACCCGCAGGCGATGGCCATCCGGATCAAGGGCAACGAAGGTACGGCCGAAGACTGCGGTCATTAGTTCCTGCTCGATCGGGATCCCCGCCTTCCGCCACGCCGCGTGCAGCCGCTCGACTTCGGCATCGTCCTTGACCATGAAGGCGATCTCCATCCGGTGGCCCGAGCCGGCGGAAACGAAGTTTGCGGCCTTGGTGGACCAGAGGCTGAAGGTCAGGCCGTTTTCCAAGGCGTATGCGATGTAGGTCGGAAAGGCGGCAACCGGCTCGCGACCAAGCAGGCAGGTGTAGAAGGCGGCGCTCTTTTCAGGATCGTCCACGTAAAGCAGGATGAGGTTCGGGCTCAGCATCGTCGATCATCTCCATTGTTCGCTGGTCCCAACCTAACGCGTGCCACTGTCAGTTTTTGTCAGCATTGACCCGAACCGGGCGCAAAAAGCCGCCGCTCCGTGATCGGAGCCGGCGGCCTTGTCGAACCGTTCCAGCCGGTTGACGTCAGAGGCTGCGTCAGAAGACGGCCAGATATCTCAACAGCGAGATGATGCCGATGATGAGCACGATCACCTGCACGATCTGTTTTGCCCTGGCGTCCAGCGGCAGGCGCTGAACCAGATAAAGCACGAGCACGATGACGAGGAACGTGATCAGAATGCTGATGAGAAGCCCCATAGACAAACTCCTTTTGCAAGGCGACGCGAAGTCGTCTGGGTTGTAACTATGAGGCGAGCGGAAAAGTTCCAGTATCGGCAAATACCTATTTGGATCGAGCGGCAGTTCAAGGCGCCGGCCCGGCCGACAGGCAGGAGTTCCGCGCACCCGAAAATCAGGGTTCACCAACCCTCATGCCGCCGAGGACTGGTTCGCCCGCGTCGATTGCAAGGAACATCAGGGGGAGCGTGTCAGCCGGCCGCCTTGCAGGCGGTGCCGGCGTCATTCTCTCCCTTCGTGGCGTCGTAGAGCGTTGCCTCGTCGCCCTTCGTCCACCAGATGTACTGGCCGCCGGCATATTTGGCACCCGATGCAGAGATCACGGTGGAGGCGACGATGAAATCGCTGTCGATGGTAAAGGTCACTAATGAGACCGGGCCGGCATTGATGTATTCGGCTTCGACCGTCTTGCCGCCGCAGTCATAGCGCGCCGACTGACGGTCGACCGTCTCGGCACCCGGAATAGAGATCGTGACATCGACACTGCGCGAGTTGTCGGCCGTCATCGACGCGAGTGTCAGTGCCGGCGCACCGGTCGGCTTGGCGAGGATCAGCTTGGAGCCTTCGACCGCCCAAGAAAGCTCGGTGCGCAGCGCCTCGAAGAACTTCTGCTCCTGGTCCATCACCGCCGGCACGCACATCTTGCGTGTCGAGGCCGCTGGCCCGAAGGTGATCTTCGCGCCGGAAAGGCTGAAGGTTCCGGTAAAATGATTGCAGCCGGCCATGCCGCCATAGGTCCCGTCGTCGCGGATCTCCAGCGTCGACTGAAGATTGTCGATGACGCCGCGGCCAGCAATGTCTTCGGCGAGCCAGGTGCCGACAAGCTGCTGCGGCACGTTCTCGGCGGCGACCGTCTGCATCGAGGCCATTTCGATCAGCACGCAGGCGCAGGAAAGGGCGGTGGCGACTTTCAGCATCGGGAACTCCTTCGCGCTTCGACTCGTGAGCCGATTCTTAGCCCGATCACACGTCGGATTGAAGACCGCGCCCTTGTTGCACGTCGATTTCGGCTGTAGAGCCTAGCGCATATCCTGAAGATCGGTATCGGTTTTCGGCAAAACCTAAACGCGGCTTCCCTCTGTCGGAACGAGCGTTGGACGCCCGGCCGGGCGCTTGCGCCCCCCGCCCCGCTGGAAGGCTGGAAGAGCGAACAAGAATATGGGAATTGGCATGGCATCCCGCGAAGACGCGAAGCGCCGACTGACGATCCTGGGCGCTACCGGCTCCATCGGCACCAACACGCTCGATGTCGTCGAGCGGCTGGGTGGTCGCGACAGTTTCGAGATCGTCGCACTCACCGGCAACGGCAACATTCCGCTGCTGGCACAGCAGGCGATCACCCACGGCGCAGAGCTTGCCGTCACCGCCGACGACAACCACTACGCCAGCCTGAAGGCAGCACTCTCCGGCACCGGCATCGCCGTTGCATCAGGCAGAAGCGGCCTGATCGAGGCGGCGGAGCGCGACGCCGGCTGGGTGATGGCGGCAATCGTCGGCAATGCCGGGCTGGCCCCGACGCTGGCGGCCGCAGGCCGCGGTGCCGACATCGCCCTTGCCAACAAGGAATGCCTGGTTTCCGCCGGCAGCCTGTTCATCGAAGCGGTCAAGAAGGGTGGCGGCCGGCTGCTGCCCGTCGATAGCGAACACAACGCCATCTTCCAGGTGCTGGAAGAGCACCAGCGCCACGCCGTCGAGCGCATCATCCTGACCGCATCAGGTGGACCGTTCCGCACCAAGACGCTGGAAGAAATGCGCCATGTGACCGCCGAGGTCGCCCGCGCCCATCCGAACTGGTCGATGGGCCTGAAGATCTCGATCGACAGCGCCTCGATGTTCAACAAGGCACTGGAGATGATCGAGGCCAAGCACCTGTTCGGCCTGCGCCCGGAGCAGATCGAGGTGATCGTGCATCCGCAGTCGGTGATCCATTCCATGGTCGGCTACACCGATGGTTCGGTGCTGGCCCAGCTCGGCTGCCCCGATATGCGCACCGCCATCGGTTATGCGCTCTCCTATCCCAGCCGCTGCAACCTGCCGATCGAACGGCTCGACTTCGCCAAGCTGTCGCGCCTCGATTTCGAAGCGCCCGATGAAGTGCGGTTTCCGGCGATCCGCCTGGCGCGCCGCGCCATGGAACAGGGCGGCGTGCAGGGTGCCGTGCTGAACGGCGCCAAGGAGACGGCGCTTGAAGCCTTCATCGCCGGTCAGACCGGGTTCCTGACCATGGCCGAAATCGTCGAGCAGGTGATGGACAAGCTGTCGGACCTGCCGGCGGCCGTTACCATGGACGATGTTTTCGCCTCCGACAAAAAAGCCCGACAACTGGCTGCCGGACTCATCCGATAGTTTGCTGATTAGGCGTTCCCGCCCCTCATCCGGCCTGCCGGCCACCTTCTCCCCGCACGCGGGGCGAAGGAAATTCGCGGCATCCGTTCAAGCCCTCAACGATCGTTCGCAACGTTTCGCTCTCCGACGGATCGCGCCAGGTGACGTTATTGTCCTCGTCCCCTCTCCCCGCATGCGGGGGAGAGGGTTAGGGTGAGGGGCAGATTTCTCGAAAGATAAACGAGGGTTACGCGACGGCCCGTGCCAGCGCACAGCGCGACCACAGCGAATGCAGAGCGCCGACCAGATGGTCGATGTCGGCATCCGAATGCAGCGGCGTCGGGGTGATACGCAGGCGCTCGGTCTTCTTCGGCACCGTCGGATAGTTGATCGGCTGCACATAGACGCCGAAATGGTCGAGCAGCAGGTCGGAGATCCACTTGCACTTGGCCGCATCGCCGACCATGACCGGCACGATATGGCTCGGGTTCGGCATATGCGGGATGCCGCGCTGGTCGAGCAGCGAGCGCAGCCGACGCACGCGCTCCTGATGGGCGAAGCGTTCGACCTGGCTTTCCTTCAGATGGCGGATGGAGGCGAGCGCCCCGGCCGCAAGCGTCGGCGGCAGCGCCGTCGTGAAGATGAAGCCCGAGGCAAACGAACGGACGAAATCGCAAAGCGCCGTCGAGCCGGTGATATAGCCGCCCATGACGCCGAAGGCCTTGCCGAGCGTGCCTTCGATGACAGTCAGGCGATGCATCAGGCCTTCGCGCTCGGCAATGCCGCCGCCACGCGGACCGTACATGCCGACGGCATGCACTTCGTCGAGATAGGTCATCGCGCCGTATTTGTCGGCGAGATCGCAGAATTCCTTGATCGGGGCAATGTCGCCGTCCATCGAATAGACGGACTCAAAGGCGATGATCTTCGGCGCGCGCGGGTCGGCAGCGGCAAGCTTGGCCTCGAGGTCGGCCACCGAATTGTGCTTGAAGATGACGCGTTCGCACTTGGAATGCCGAATCCCCTCGATCATCGAAGCGTGATTCCCGGCGTCCGAAAAGACGATGACACCGGGAATCTTCGAACAGAGCGTTCCAAGCGCTGCCCAGTTGGACACGTAACCCGAGGTGAACAGAAGCGCCGATTCCTTGCCATGCAGATCTGCGAGCTCGCGCTCCAGCAGCACATGGTAGTGGTTCGTTCCGGAAATATTGCGGGTTCCACCGGCACCGGCGCCGCATTCGTCGATTGCGCGTTTCATCGCCTCGGTCACGACAGGATGCTGACCCATGCCGAGATAGTCGTTGGAACACCAGACCGTGACTTCCTGGATGCCTTCAGCCGTGTGGCGCGCGGCTTTCGGAAAGTTGCCGCGATGGCGAGCGATATCGGCGAAAACCCGGTAGCGACCTTCCTGATGCAGCCCGTCCAGCTCGGTTTTAAAGAAATTCTCGAAATCCATCATCTTCTCCAGTGCCCTGCCGCTTTTTTTGATTCAAAGCGACCGGGGGTCAACCCCGCAATGCGATGCGCCCGCCGCCTGCGGCAAAAGGCCTCTAGTTTTGAACCGTTCCAAAGAAAGCCTTAGCGCATGTAAATCCCTCCAAGCTTGATCGAAGTCAAGCTTGGACGAAAAAAGGGCGGCCGAAACCGCCCATTTTGACGCATCAGGACGGGCTCGCATTGCTCATGCCGCAGCCACCGCACGTTTTGCCATCACCTTCACCAGATTGGCGCGATAGGTGGCATCCGCATGGATATCGGAAAGCAGGTCGGAAGCATCGACCGTCACACTGGCAAGCGCATCCGGCGACCAATTCGACGAAAGCGCCGCCTCCATGTCCCTGTGCCGGAAGACGCCGTTCGATCCTGCCCCCGTCACCGCGACGCGAACATCGCCATTGTCCCGCCTTGCCACGAAGACGCCGGCCATGGCGTAGCGTGAGGCCGGGTTGGCGAACTTCTGATAGGCCGCCTTCGCCGGCGCTTCGAAGGTGATCGCGGTCACCAGTTCGCCGTCTTCGAGCGCAGTCTCGAAAAGGCCGGTGAAGAAATCGCCGGCGGCAATCTCCCGCCGGTCGGTCACAATGGTCGCGTCGAGCGCCAGCATGGCCGAGGGATAGTCGGCCGCCGGATCGTTGTTGGCGATCGAGCCGCCGATCGTACCCATATGGCGCACATGCGGGTCGCCGATATGGCTGGCGAGACCGCAGATCGCCGGACACACGGCCGCAAGCTCGGCGGATGACGCCACCTCGGAATGGGTCGTCGCGGCGCCGATCCTCACGGTTTTCCCCGTCACCTTGATGCCCCTCATTTCGGCGACATGCCTGAGATCGACGAGATCGGTCGGTGCGGCAAGCCGTTGTTTCATCGTCGGTATCAGCGTCATCCCGCCAGCGAGATATTTGCCCTCCTCCGCGGCCTGCTTGAGCTTGACGGCATCCTGAATGGAGGACGCCCGGTGATAATGGGTCTCGTACATGACACGTCCTCCCGCTCAGTTTGCGGCATGGGCGGCGGCCCACACCTTTTGCGGCGTCGCCGGCATGGTCAGCCGGTTGTTGCCGATGGCGTCGGTGATGGCGTTGATCAGCGCCGGCGGCGAACCGATGGCGCCGGCCTCGCCGCAACCCTTGATCCCGAGCGGATTGTTCGGGCAGGGCGTGTTCGACGTCGACACCGTGAACGACGGCAGGTCGTCGGCCCGCGGCATGGCGTAGTCCATGTAGCTTGCTGTCAGCAGCTGGCCGTTCGCCGGATCGTAGTGAACGCCTTCGAGCAGCGCCTGGCCGATGCCCTGCGCCAGGCCGCCATGCACCTGACCCTCGACGATCATCGGGTTGATGATATTGCCGAAGTCGTCGGCGGCAACGAACTGGATGATCTTGGTGACGCCGGTCTCCGGATCGACCTCGACTTCGCAGATGTAGCAGCCGGCCGGGAAGGTGAAGTTGGCCGGATCGTAGAAGGCACCCTCCTTCAGTCCCGGCTCCATGCCGGGCGGCAGGTTGTGGGCGGTATAGGCGGCAAGCGCCATCTGGAACCACGGCACCGTCTTGTCGGTACCGGCGACCTTGAGCTCGCCGTTCTCGATGACGATGTCGCTTTCATCCGCCTCCATCAGGTGGGCGGCGATCTTCTTCGCCTTGGCTTCGACCTTGTCGAGCGCCTTGACGACGGCCGACATGCCGACCGCGCCTGAGCGCGAGCCGTAGGTGCCCATGCCCATCTGCACCTTGTCGGTATCGCCGTGCACGATGTTGACGCTGTCGATCGGCACGCCGAAACGATCGGCGACCAGCTGGGCGAAGGTGGTTTCATGCCCCTGGCCGTGGCTGTGCGACCCGGTCAAAACCTCGATCGTGCCGACGGCATTGACGCGGACCTCCGCCGATTCCCAGAGGCCGACGCCGGCACCGAGCGAGCCGACCGCCGCCGACGGCGCGATGCCGCAGGCCTCGATATAGCAGCTCATGCCGATGCCGCGCTTCATCCCGCGTTTGGCCGCTTCCGCCTTGCGGGCGGCAAAGCCGTTCCAGTCGGAGGCCTGCATCGCAGCATCGAGCGACGCTTCGTAGTCGCCGGCATCATAGTTCATGATCACAGGCGTCTGATGCGGGAACGAGCGGATGAAGTTCACCCGCCGGAGTTCCGCCGGCGAAACCCCGAGTTCGCGCGCCGCCGTCTCCATGGTGCGCTCCAAGAGATAGGTCGCTTCCGGCCGGCCGGCACCGCGATAGGCATCGACCGGGGCGGTGTTGGTGTAGACCGTGCGCACATTGGCGTGGATCGCCGGGATGTCGTACTGGCCGGACAAAAGCGTCGCATAGAGATAGGTCGGCACCGCCGAGGAGAACAGCGACATGTAGGCGCCGAGATTGGCTGTTGTGTCGACCTTGAGCCCGATGATCCGGTTGTCGGCATCGAAGGCCATCTTCACCGTCGAAAGGTGGTCGCGGCCATGCGCATCGGTCAGGAAGGCTTCCGTCCGGTCGGACGTCCATTTCACCGGCACACCGGTGCGTTTGGAGGCCCAGAGACAGACGATCTCTTCGGGATAGATGTAGATCTTCGAGCCGAAGCCGCCGCCGACATCGGGCGCGATGACGCGCAGCTTGTTCTCCGGCGCAACATTGTAGAAGGCGCTCATCACCAGCCGCGCCACATGCGGGTTCTGGCTGGTGGTGTAGCAGGTGTAGTGGTCGTCGCCGCCGTCATAGATCCCGAGCGTGGCACGCGGCTCCATCGGGTTCGGCGACAGGCGGTTGTTGTGGATGGTGATCTCGGTCACATGCGCCGCCGAGGCGATCGCCTTGTCGGTGGCCGCGGGGTCGCCGATCTGCCAGTCGAAAATAAGATTGTTTGGCGCTTCCGGGTGAAGCTGCGGCTGGCCCGGTTCCAGCGCCTTCGTCGCATCGGTGACGACGGGCAGTTCCTGATAGTCGACAACGACGGCTTCCGCCGCATCCTTCGCCTCGGCGATGCTGTCGGCAACGACGATCGCGACGGCATCGCCGACATACCGCACCGTTTCATGCGCGAGAGGCCTCCAGGCGCCCATCTTCATCGGCGATCCGTCCTTGGAATGGATCATCCAGCCGCAGATGAGATTGCCGATACCATCGGCGAGCAGCTGCTTGCCGTCCAGCACGTCGATCACCCCGGGCATGGCCCTGGCCGCCGCCGCGTCGATCGACCTGATTTTTGCATGCGCATAGGGACTGCGCACGAAGATCGCATATTTCATGCCCGGCACCGACATGTCGTCGGTATAGCGCCCCTTGCCGGTCAGGAACCTCTTGTCTTCCTTGCGCGCCACCCGCGCGCCAATACCTTCAACGCCCATTGCCGATCTCCTCCCGAGATATCCAGCGAAAGTCCTGCGGTGAAATGTGATCGCGGCGAGAAGTCATCGCCGCGGGCCGGATGTCATTCGGCGGCGACGCGGGCGCCACCCATCTCGACTGCTGCCGCAAGGATCGCCTTGACGATGTTGTGGTAGCCGGTGCAACGACAGATATTGCCTTCGAGCTCGGCGCGCACGGTCGCCTCGTCGAGTTGCCCGCCATGCCGGCGGATCATGTCGACAGCCGTCATCACCATGCCGGGAGTACAGAAGCCGCATTGCAGGCCGTGGTTGGCCTTGAAAGCAGCCTGCACCGGATGCAGCTCGCCGTTCGCGGCCAGCCCTTCGATGGTGGTGATTTCCGAGCCCGCCGCCTGCGCGGCGAGGGTGGAACAGCTCTTGACCGACATTCCGTCCATATGGACGACGCAGGCGCCGCATTGTGACGTGTCGCAGCCGACATGGGTGCCGGTCAGTCCGAGGTTCTCGCGAATGAAATGCACCAGCAACGTCCGGTCATCGCACTGACCGCTCACCTGACGGCCGTTGACCGTCATTGTAATTTTCGCCATTTCGCTCCTCCGGGTGGGTCAATGCCAACACGAGCGCGAACGGTAAGCCGGGTGATGATCTGTTCACGCGACTTTTAGAAACGCGCCAACTGCTATCGATGCCCTTCGCCTCGAGACCCGCTCCTCCGCGTACTCGTGGCTTGTCTGTATCATTGTCTTTTTTTGGAATGTCGCAACCGCCCGAGGGCTAGGTGCGATAAAAAATTTGCGTGAAGGTTGTGTTCGCCGGAATGACGCCTTCATGTCCCGTTCAGGAACGATATCATTATGTTGGCGGCGAAGAGAATCCGCCGGACCTCCTGTAGACTTTCACAGCGGCGGGTTTATTTTCTGCAATTGCAAGTTCAAGTGGAGAAAGACATCCGTCTTTCCGCCAATCACGTAAGGGACGGACGAGGCGACAGGCTGAGATCCGTAGAGATCGGAGAGAACAATGAAGAAAGCCATCGCACTTGTGCTGGTTGCCTTGTCGGTTGCGAGCTGCACCCAGACTGAAAAGGGTGCCGGCATCGGCGCCGTCTCGGGCGCGATCATCGGCGGCGCGATCACCGGCGACGTCCGTGGTGCGGCCGTCGGTGCGGCCATCGGCGGCGTTTCGGGCGCGGTCATCGGCAATGTCAGCGAACAGCCGGGCCAGTGCTACTACCGCGACCGCTACGGCCGCCGCTACATCGACTCCTGCCCGCGCTAAGCCGCAAGCACAGTCGATAACATCGACATGACGTCCGACGTCGAGTAACGGACCGGACGAGACATCACCCCTCATGGCCACCTGCCATGAGGGGTTTTTCGTTTTCCTGATCCTCTCGGCCCTCTGCCGATCAAATTCTGGATCCAGCAGTCACACCGAACGCGATGGCGCAGGAACCGGGTGGCTCGTGGTAGCGCAATCCTGTCAGGTGCCTCGAAACCGCTTGATCGAGGACCCGTCCATGCCGAAACCGCCTGCCGCCGCCCTGCCACCAGCTTTCAAACGCATCGGCTGGTCCAATCTGTTTGCCCAGTTTTCCGAGCAGATCGCGTTGGCCGGAGCACCGCTCGCAGCCGTTCTCATGCTTTCGGCCGGGCCCGCCGAAACCGGCTGGCTGCAGATGGCCCAGACGCTGCCGTTTCTGCTGCTGTCCATTCCGGCTGGCCTGCTTGTCGATCGCGCCTCGCGGCGAACCCTCATGGTCTTCTCCGAAGTGCTGCGCGCCCTGTCGCTAGTCGCCACCCTGGTGCTGATGGCAGCCGGCCTGCTCACCCTGCCGCTTCTGGCGATCATGGGCTTTGTCGGGGCGATCGGAACGGTTTGCTACAATGTCGCCGCACCGGCACTGATCCCGGCCATCGTTCCGCGCGCCCAACTCGCCGATGCCAATCGCTGGCTGGAACTTGCCCGCAGCCTCGCCTATTCCGCCGGGCCGGCGATCGGCGGGGCGATCGTTGCGTGGACCGGCGCCTCGCTCGCCTATGTCGCGGCCACCACACTTTTCCTTCTCGCCGTCGCCTTGCTCTCCGGCCTGCGCGAACAGGAGCAGTCGGCCCGGCCACAACGCAAACTGCTGCACGATCTGATCGAAGGCGCGCGGTTCCTGGCCGGCCATCCGCTCCTGCGGCCGATACTCGTCACCGCGATCGTGTTCAACACATCCTGGTTTGTGCTGCAGGCGGTCTATGTCGCCTACGCCGTCCAGACGCTCGGGCTGACGGCAACGGGGGTTGGCATCACGCTCGGCATCTACGGAGCCGGGATGATGATCGGAGCCTATGCCGCGCCTGCCCTTGCGCGCCGCGTTCCCTTCGGCGTCATGATCGCGCTCGGTCCGCTCGGTGGTCTGCTGGCGGCCGTCGTGATGCTGCTGACGATCTGGCTTCCCCTTGGCACCCTGGCCGGATTGAGCTTCTTCCTCTTCGGCGCGGGGCCGGTTCTTTGGTCGATCGCGACCCTCACGCTCCGGCAGGCCATCACCCCGAACGCGATGCTGGGGCGGGTTTCGGCCTTCATCACCACGGCCACGTTCGGCGCAAGGCCGATTGGCGCGGTGATCGGCGCCATCGTCGCCACCCACTTCGGCGTCAAGGCTTGCCTCCTGGTCGCGACAGTCGGTTTCCTCCTTCAGTTTCTGGTGATCCTCGCCTCCCAGGTTCCCAGGCTGCGGGCCTTGCCCGAGGCGGCCTGACCGCGTTCAGTTGCGTCGACGTGACCACCCAACGCGCTGCAAACGCCGACCGCGAGCCGTACGCCGCCACCGACATCTTGGCCGAAGCGCCCGGATTTTGTGCTGCGCTGACAACATTCCGGATCTTTTTCAAAGGAATCGACGCGGAATCGGGGCCTTAGGGGTGGATGCGGGCGGCCGTCATCGTTAACAGATGGAAAACCTTAGGCATGCAATAGTGACCCCGCCGCATAGAAGGCAGTTTGTATTGGGTCGCCTTAAGACGGGATGCGGAAGCGAATGTCCCCACCACGGTCGAGTATTGCGTACTGGAAGGCAGCGACTGCGCTCGCGGTTGCCGCCTCGTGCGCGCTCGGCCCCATGTCCGCGACCAAGGCCTATGCGTTCAAGATCTTCGGCATGACGTTTTTCGAGGGCGACGAGGACGAAGCCCAGGTCATCGACCCGGTCAACTACACCCTCACCTTCGAGGCCGGCACGGACGACAAGGAACTCAAAGAGGCGCTTGAAAACAGCTCGCAGTTGGTCCAGGGCCAGGAAAAACCGGTTTCCGGCGACCTCGGCCTTGCGATCCGCGCCCGCGACGACCGCGACCGCCTGCTGGCCGCACTCTATGAAAAGGCGCGCTACGGCGGCACGGTCGCAATAAGGATCAACGGCCAGGACATCGACAGTCTGCCACCCGATCCGGCCTTCCCGGACGGCCAGGCCATACCCGTCACCGTCAGCGTGACGCCGGGTCCGGTGTTTTCACTTGGCTCGGTCAAGTTCGAAGGCGATGCCGCCGGCCTCAATCCCGCCGACTATGATCTCGCGCTCGGAACAAGGGCGGATTCGACGCGGATCATCAAGGCCGGCGAAAAGGTCGTCGACGATCTGCGCGAGCAGGGACGGCCGCTTGCCAAGCTGACCGAACGCAGCGTCGTTGCCGATCACGCGGATTCGACCGTCGACGTGGTGATATCAGCCGAAAGCGGGCCGGTGGCGCCCGTCGGCGAGGTCAGCGTTTCCGGAACCAAGACGGTCGATCCGGGTTTCGTTCGCGATTATTCCAGGCTCAACGAAGGCCGCCCCTATTCGCCCGAGGACATCCGCAGGGCCTCCGAGCGGCTGCGCCAGCTCGGCGTGTTCTCGAGCGTCACCATCAAGGAAGCCGACACGCTTTCGCCCGATGGCTCCATTCCGATGAAGATCGAGGTATCCGAGGGCAAGCACCGCTATTTCGGCTTCGGCGCCCAGGTCTCGACGACGGACGGCCTCGGGCTTTCCGGCTATTGGGGTCACCGCAACCTGTTCGGTCGGGCGGAATCGCTGCGCATCGAGGGCTCGATCGACCGTATCGGCGAGACCCAGGAGATCGACAAGCTCGACTATTCTGCCGGCATTCTCTTTGCCAAGCCCGGCGCCTTCGGTCCGGCCTCGACCTTTACTGCAAGCCTCAAAGCCAACATCCAGGACCCGGATGCCTATCGCGCCAAGATCCTGACCGGTGCGGCCGGCGCCACATTCGAACTATCGCCGACAGACACCGTTTCGGGTGGCGGCGAGCTGAGTTGGGCGGATGTCGACGACGCCTTCGGCTCGAACTCCTACCTTACCGCCGCCATTCCGCTCGAATATGTCCGCGACACCCGCGACGACAAACTGAACGCGACCGAGGGTTACCGCGCACTCATCAACGCCAAGCCGAGCTACGAAATCAAGGGCCAGACCTTCTTCTCGTCCTTCGAGGCGTCCGCTTCGGGCTATCACGCCCTTGGTGACGAGAAGCGGTTCGTCCTTGCCGGCAAGATCGGTGCAGGCGTGCTGGTCGGCGGCGATGGCCTTGCCGACATTCCGGCCAATCGCCGCTTCTATCTCGGCGGCGGCGGCTCGGTGCGCGGCTATTCCTACCAGGAGATCAGCCCGCGCAATGCCGACAACGAGGAGACCGGCGGGCGCTCTTATGTCAACGCCTCGCTCGAAGCCCGCATCGCCATCACCGACACGATCGGCATCGTTCCCTTCATCGACGCCGGCACGGTGTCCGCAAGCACGACGCCTGATTTCTCCGACATTCGCGCCGGCGCCGGCATCGGCCTTCGCTATCAGACGCCGTTTGGGCCGATCCGTCTCGATGTGGCCATGCCGCTCAACAAATATCCGGGCGGCACCAGCTACGGCATCTATGCCGGTATCGGCCAATCCTTCTGATCAGTACTGGTGTCGGCCGATTTCTGCGTCGCAGCCGGTAAATTTCACCCAAGCTCCGTAGTTTCGCTCACCAAAGATACCGCAGCGGCGCAAGTTGCGTTATGGATAGATCATGAATCACGTCGTCCGCTTTCTTCGCGCGACGCTGCGCTATTGCCTTTATGTGCTAAGCGTATTTGCGGTCGCTGCTCTTCTTCTCGTCGCCTTCGTGGGCTTCACAACACCCGGCGCCCGCCTTGTCGCCTGGGCGATCGAGAAATATGCGGCGACCCCGGACCAGATCGTGCGGATTGTCGACCCGAGCCCGTTGTTGACCGGCCAGTTTACCGCCGGCAGCGTGACACTGTTCGATGGTGAGGGCATCTATGCGGAGGTTCGCGACCTCTCGCTCAACTGGTCGCCCGCGGCCCTCCTCTCCTTCCGCTTCGACGCCGCGGCGATTTCGGCCGGCTCCGTCCGCGTCGAGCGCCTGCCGGTGCCCTCGACGGAAACCAAGGAAGTGCGTTCGACCTTCGCGCTGCCGGTCGACGTCAAGATCGACGCGATCGATCTCAAGGAAATTGTCATCGGCAAGGCAATTGCCGGCGAGGACCAGTTCCTGACCGCGAGCGGCAAGGTCAACGCCACCAACGAGAGCATCGCACTCGCCATAACTGCAGCGCAGCGCGACCGGCCCGAAGCCCGCGCCGTTGCCGACATCGTCTTCAATCCCGCCGGCAACGAGCTGAAACTCGAAGCCGTTGTCGACGAGCCTGCGAACGGCGTGCTCGCGAAACTTCTGCGCCTGCCGAACGAACCCGCCGTCAGCATCAAGCTGACTGGCGAAGGACCGCTGTCCGACTGGGCCGGAACCGGAACGGCAGCGCTCGACGGCACCGAGATCCTCAAGCTCGACGGCCGTCATGTCCAGACACCTGACGGCATGCATCGGCTGACGGTCAACGGCGGCGGTGGCTTTGGTTCCCTGATGCCGCCGGCGCTGCGTCCGATGTTCGAAGGTCAGACCGGCATCGACGTCGCTGCCGCCTTCGACGGCAAGGGCATGGTGCGGGTCGACAAGGGCCAGGTGACGACCGGCGCACTCACCTTCGGCGCCTTCGGCACCTTCGACAGCAAGGGCGAGAACAATCTGCAAGCGAGGCTTGCCGGCACCAATGGCGCGATCGATTTCCGCTGGCCGCTGGAAAAGGGCGAAGCCCGCGTCCTGATCAACACTGTCAATCTGTCGCTGCTCGGCGATGCCCAATCGGCAATCCTCGACGTTGCGGCGGATGTCGCCTCCGTCGCACTGCCGGACGTGGCGCTCGGCGCGGTCAAGCTGTCGGCTGAGAGCGATGGCTTCAACCTGGCGACACAGTCGGGCCCGATCAAGACGACGGTCGAGGTCGGCCAGGCCGGCTTCGACAACGCCGATCTTGCCCGGTTGGTCCAGGCGCCGATGAAGATCGTCGGCGACATCTCCGTCGCCAAGGACAGCATCGCCTTTGCCCCGGTGACGCTCGAAAGCCCCGGCATCGGCGGCACGGTCGAAGGCGCCTTCTCGCGCGAAGACAACACGGTTGCCGCGACCTTCAAGCTCTTTACCGTCCCGGGCGTCCTGCCGCCGGCTGCCGCAGCAAAGTTCGACGACACCATCGCGCTTGCGGGAAGCCTCAAGACCGGCTCCGATGGCAGCGTCACCGTCGAGAACATCGATCTCAAATCTGGGACGATCGAGGCAGCCGGCTCGGTCGCGCTCGCCGACGGTAATCTGACCGCGGACCTCAAGGGTGTTCTGCCGGATCTCGGCAAGCTCCTGGCCGACGCCAAGGGCAAGGCCGACTTCACCGCCGCCGTCACCGGGCCGCTCACCGAACTCGCCATCAAGGCGGAACTGTCCTCAAGCGGCGCGACGCTCGCCGGCCGCACGCTCAGCGACCTGACGATCAACGCCGACGCGACCGCGAACCAGAGCAGCCCACAGGCCAAGCTGACGGCAACCGGTGCGCTCGACGGCCAGCCGATCGACGTGCGTGCCGACGTCGTCTCCAGGGGTGGACGCACATCGATCCCGGTGCTTGAAGCCAGGATCGGTGAGAACACGCTGACCGGGGCGATCAACTTCACCCCTGACTTCAAGCCGGACGGCACCGTCGATTTCAAGCTTCCGGACCTTGGACTGCTTGCCGCCATGGCCGGCCAGAAGGCCTCCGGCGACCTCGCCGGATCGGCAGCGATCCGGACAACCAACGGCATCACCTCCATCGTTCTCAAAGCCGGCGGCAGCGGCATCAAGCGCGACGACCTGACGATCGCCAAGCCGACGGCCGACATCACCATTGCCGACCTTTCGGCGCTGGCGATCAAGGGCAGTGTGCGGGCGGAGACAATTGCCCAGGGCGCCAACCGGGTCTCCGGGTTGAGCCTCAATTTCACCCAGCAGGCGGGCAAGACAGGCTTTGCCATCGACGGCAAGTATGACGGCGGGCCCTTGACGGCCAAGGGCGATCTGACGAGTTCGGGCGGCCGTACGGAAATCCGTCTTTCCTCCTTCGGCGCCACGCCGAAGCGGATTGCGCTGAAGCTTGCGGCACCGACCGTGATCGCGATCGAGAAAGGCACCGTGCGCCTCAACGGCCTGACCATCCAGGCATCGAAGGGCACGATCGCAGTGAGCGGCACCGCCGGTGAAAAGCTTGATATCACCGCAAAGCTCAACGCCCTGCCTGCAGCCCTCATCAACGCCTTCGCCCCGGGTCTCGGTGCGGAAGGGGCGATCGGCGGCACTGTCGACGTCGACGGAACGGCGGCAGCACCGGTCGTCGTCTATAACCTCAAATGGTCCGGCGCCTCGCTCGCAGCAGCGCGCACCGCCGGCGTCGGCGCCTTCGACATTTCGGCAAACGGCAAGTTCGTCAACAACCGTGTGACGCTCGACACCACGCTTTCCGGCGCCGGTGGCCTTGCCTTCAAGGGCGGCGGCAATGTCGATATCGGCGGCAACATGCCGATCTCCATGAAGTTCAACGGCAATGTACCCTTCGCGCTGATTGCCAATCTGATGGCACAGCAGGGCTTCACCCTCACCGGTCAGGCCGCAGTCGATCTTTCGATTTCCGGCTCGGCCAAGGCGCCGCAGATTGCCGGCACGATCACCACATCAGGCGGACGCCTCGTCGACGTCCGGCGCAACCTCGCGCTCAACAACCTGACGGCCAATGTCGCGCTCGACGGCAAGCAGGCGACGATCTCCAAGCTTTCCGCCAACCTTGCAACTGGCGGCTCGGTCGAGGTCACCGGCACGGTCGGCACCGTTCCCGGCTCCGGTTTTCCGGCCAACCTGGCGATCCGGCTGAACAACGCGACCTATGTCGACGGCACGCTGTTCAACGCCCAGCTCGCCGGCGAGATGACCTTGACCGGTCAGCTGGCGGCCACGCCGACACTCGGCGGCAAGGTGACGATCCGCAAGGCGGCGATTACCATTCCCGAGAAGCTGCCGACCTCGCTTTCGGCCATCGACATCAAACACAAGAACGCGCCGGCCAAGGTGCAGCAGATGGCCAAGGACCTGCGCAAGGACGAGAAGCCGGCGGGCGCCAATGCCAGCGGCGTCATCGCCTTCGATCTCGGCGTCACCGCCAATCAGGTCTTCGTGCGCGGGCGCGGCATCGATGCCGAGCTCGGCGGCAACCTGACGATCCGCGGCACGGCGGTGCAGCCGACCATCTCCGGCGGTTTCGAGATGCGCCGCGGTCGTCTGGAAATCCTCGGCAAGCGCCTGACCTTTACCGATGGCACCATCGGTTTTGGCGGCGACCTGATCCCGACGCTTGATCTCAAGGCGACATCGACCGCCGGCGCGACGACCATCACCGTCAACGTCGCCGGTCTTGCCAACAACCCGCAGATCACCTTCTCGTCGTCGCCCGCCCTGCCCCAGGACGAAATTTTGGCGCAGCTGATCTTCAACCGCTCGCTGTCCAACCTCTCGGCCTTCCAGATTGCCCAGCTTGCCTCCGCCGTCAGCCAGCTGGCGGGCGGTGGCTCGACCTCGCTGCTCGACGGCCTGCGCAACAAGCTCGGCGTCGACGATCTCGACGTTACCACCGACGAGAACGGCGGCGCCTCGGTGCGCGCCGGCAAGTATCTCAACGACCGCACCTATATCGAACTGCAGCAAGGCGCCGATTCAGGCTCCAGCAAGGCCGTGATCAATCTCGATGTCGGCAAGGGCGTCAAGCTGAAGGGCTCTGCCGCCGGCGACGGCTCGGCGTCGGGCGGCATCTTCTTCGAAAAGGAATATTGAGCGGGCTGTCGCCAATGCCACCTCGGCTGTAGGCTCGCCTGCTTTCGCGAAAACCAACAAGTCCGCGGATCGATCGCGATCAGCGGGCTTGTTCATTCCTGAGCGCGGTCCCATCAGCGACTCTGGCAGTCCCCTGGTCATAGCCCAGGACGAAAATAGATCCCGCTGAACTTGCCATCGGCAGCGAGCGTGAAGCCGCATTCCAACGTGCCGTTTTCGAAGCGGGCGTCGTAGACGTCCCAGCCACCGTCCTGCATTACCCCCTTGAATGTGAGCGACCGCAGCGGCCCCAAACGGTCGAACTCTGCCTTGATCATCTTGATTTGCTGCTGCGCCAGGGCGGCGAGCGGCGCGATCATCGCTTCGTAGTCGGGCATCCCACGCTGATGCTCGGCAATGATGCGGCGAAGCAAGGTCTCACTGTTTGGAAACGGGATCTTCTCCTTCACGCGCTTTTCCAGCCCGTCGGCCAGCGCCCGCGCCGTTGTTTCCTCGATGCGCTTGGCCGTCAGCGCGTGCCCGTGCTGATGCAGGACTACACGCACAGGGCGGCCGCTCTCATCGCGCTCGAAGGTAAGCTGTGCGGTGACCACGCGGTAGAAGAAGGCGTCGTCTGCCTCCGGGTAAATGTCGACAGCGCTTTGTCCCGCCAGTTGCGCCGACAGACCATTCTCGCGAAGCCTTATCGTTAGCACATCGCCATTGTCGAGTTGGAAGTCACCGACAAGGGCGCCGTGTTTTTCAGGATCGAAAGGAACTTCTCGCCGCGGGCGCGACTGTTCGTAACGTCGCCATTCGACGGCATCGGGCGATAGATCGGTCATCCTGGTCTCCTTGGCTAGCGTTGTGAGTTCGTTGATCGAGACGGCTTCACCACTGCCGATCTTCTCGAGGGCCGCGCCGATCAGCGACAGGCTGTGTTCGACCCGGTCGCGCAAATCGATGAGCGCGGATTGCTGGATCGTCAGTGTCTGGCCGAGGTCCGGTGCCGCGCCGGCAAGCAAGACGGTGATCCGGGTCAAGCTGAGGCCGAGACGCTTCAAGGCGAGGATCTCGGTCAGCCGGGCGATTTCCGCGCCGCCATAGAGTCGCCAGTTCTTTTCCGTCCGGCGCGGCGCGATAAGCCCGCGATCCTCGTAGACGCGCAGCGCCCGCACGGTAAGGCCAAGACGATCGGCGCATTCGGCAGCGGACAAAAGGTGATCAGGGTTTCGCTTGTCGCTCATGGAAGCCTCCCGGAACTATCTTCTAAGGTATGACCTTAGGTTCGGCTCAAGGGGTATTTTGCGTGGGTCGCATCAAGATTTCGCGGAGACCGGTCGTGCTTGACTCATTGCCGACATGGATTTTGCCCAATGCCATCCTTACATGCCCTCTCGCGCACAAGGTGCATTTTGACGATAACTCATATTTTCAGGTGGCTTTTTGTCTCTCCAGTCTCCCGATATCAACCTTCCGCCCGCTCTGGCACCGCTGCTCAAAGGCTATGACTGGCGAAAAGATAGCCTTGGCCAATCGGAATCCAGCGTCTTCCTGTTTCACGCCGAAGACCGGCCGCCCCTGGTTCTCAAGGTCGAAGAGACCGGCCCGTTTAACGAGCTCGTCGATGAGGCCGAACGGATCAAATGGCTGGCCAAGCAAGGCATGCCCAGCCCGCGCATCATCGCCCATGAAGCGTACGCGCAACAGAACTGGTTGCTGATGGAGGCTGTCGACGGTGTTGATCTTGCCTCCAGCACCCTTCCCGCTTCGGACCAGGTCATCCTCATTGCCGAAGCGTTGCGCCGCATGCATGCGCTCGATGTCGACGCCTGTCCGTTTGACCACCGGATCGGCGCGCGTATCGCCATCGCCAAGCTGCGTGCCGAAGCAGACCTTATAGATGTGACCGATTTCGATGACGTGCGGCTCGGAAAGACGACGGAAGAACTGTTCGTCGAGCTTCAGGCCAGTATCCCGCGGGAGGGAAAGCTGGTCGTCACCCATGGCGACGCCTGCCTTCCAAACATCATCGCCAGGGATGGTCGCTTCGCCGG
Source organism: Ensifer adhaerens (assembly GCF_001270265.1). Classification (GTDB taxonomy): domain Bacteria; phylum Pseudomonadota; class Alphaproteobacteria; order Rhizobiales; family Rhizobiaceae; genus Ensifer; species Ensifer adhaerens_B. Next base: position 168,436 of record NZ_LGAP01000006.1, on the reverse strand, counting down.
CTTTATCGATTGCAGCCGTCTGGGGGTCGCCGACCCCTACCAGGATCTCGCGCTGAGCTGCCGCAGCATTGCCTACAATCTCGGGGAGGAATGGGTTCAGCCGTTTCTCGATCTCTACGGCATCCGCCGCGCCGATCCCGAAAAGCTCGACTTCTATTGCCTTCTCGACGAGTTCTTCTGAGCTCGCGGAAAGCAAGGGCAAGATGGCCCGCGCCGCCTTATGCGGCGTCGCGGGCCTCGATATCAAGATCGATAATATCGGCATCTGCGAGGTCGATATCTTCCATGGCGTTGAACAACGCCCAGATATGGCCGAACGGGTCGATGAAGGCGCCGACGCGGTCTCCGGTCGACAGCGTCTCGGCCGGGTTTCTGAGCGCGGCCCCCGCACCGATCGCCCGGCCGATGACCCGGTCGACATCTTTCACATGCAGTTCGAGAATGACCGCCGTCGTGCCAAGCGCATGCGGCGATCTCGGCCCGCCAAGCTTCGGCTCCGCGTCCCGGCGCGGATTGGCGCCGGCGATCCGGAAGACGGATTCGCCGATCCTGAGATCGGCGCTGGTCAGGATACCGCTCGGCCACTCGTGCCGCTGCACCAGTTCGGCACCCAGCACATCGCGATAAAAGGCAATGGCGCGGTCCTCATCGCCATGCCTGACAAAAAGCTTCACACAGATCTGCCGATCGGCCAGCCTGCCGCCATTGATGACCATGACATCCTCCAATCTCGGGTGAGGCGCACATCATATACAAACACGAGAACAAATCAAGAACAATCGCGTCGAAACCGTGCTTTTCCAGCCTCGTCCGCCACAATCACAAGCCACTAAAATGCGCCGGTCAGCTTGCTCGTTTTCAACAGGATGTTTGTCTCCGTCACGGTGATGCCGTCGATCAGTCGGATCCGCCTCAGGGTCTCGTCGAACGACACCAAATCGCGGTCCTCGAGTTCTGCAATGAAGTCCCAGCGGCCATTGGTGCTGTGCAGCGCTCGTACCTGGGGTAGGCCGCGCAACTGTTCGGCAACCCGGTCGGCCATCTTGCCGTGAACCTCGATCATTACCACGGCGCGCACACCGGAGGCCGGGATTTCCTGTCCGGTGCGAATGGTGAAGGCGGCGATCGTGCCGTTGGCGACCAGCCGGTCAATGCGCGCGGCAACGGTTGCACGCGATACGCCGGTCCGTGCCGAAAGCGTCGAAACCGGCAGGCGGGCATTCTGGCGCAAGGCGCTGATCAGCGCCTGATCGAGGTCGTCCATGTCTCTCACTTTGTAAAATAGGACTTAGCAATCTGTCGATCTTATCTTCCCAATCGACAGTTTTCCATCTTTTTGCTGTCACGCCTTTTGACGATAATCCGCGCAACTCACGGGAATCACTAGGAAGGAACAGGGCGGATATGACGACCATCACGCTGATCGGCGCACCCATCGAGGAAGGCTCTGGACGACGCGGCGCGGCCATGGGCCCGACGGCGCTTCGCATCGCCGGTATCGACACGGTTCTGCGCGAGCTGGGCCATACGGTTCACGACGAAGGCGACGTCAGGCCGCTGCCGGCGCGTGACCTCGCCAACCACTCCGGCGCCAACAACCTGCAGATCGTCGCCGCCTTCGCCCGCGCGCTGCACGATTCGGTCCATGACACCGTTCGCAAGGGCCATTTCCCGATCATTCTGGGCGGCGACCACGCCCTGTCGATGGGCAGCGTTTCCGGCATGGCGCGCTACGCCGCCGAAGTCGGCCGCCCGCTGTTCGTGCTCTGGCTCGACGCCCATGCCGACTTCAATTCGCCGACAACCTCGCCGTCGGGCAACATGCACGGCATGCCGGTCGCCTTCTTCTGCGGCAAGGCCGAGTTCACCCCGATCCTGCCCGCGGACCGACCGATGGTCGACCCGACCAAGGTCTTCCAGGTCGGCATCCGTTCGGTCGACGACCGCGAACGCGAAGAGATCGCCGAACATGGCGTGCGCGTCTACGACATGCGTGCAGTCGATGAGCTCGGCATGGCGCACATCATGCGCCACATCCTCGACGAAGTGCGCTCGGCCAACGGCCTGCTGCATGTCAGCCTCGACGTCGACTTCATGGATCCCGAGCTGGCACCCGGCGTCGGCACCACCGTTCCCGGCGGCGCCACCTTCCGCGAAGCCCACCTGATCATGGAAATGCTCTGGGAAAGCGATCTCGTCTCCTCCCTCGACGTCGTCGAACTGAACCCCTTCCTCGACGATCGCGGCAAGAGCGCACGTGTCCTGGTCGAGCTGACCGCGAGCCTTTTCGGCCGCCGCGTCCTTGACCGCCCGACCCGCAGCGCCTGAAATAGAAATAACGGAGGACGACGGATGAACACCACGGCAGACCTGATCGAAACCGAATACCGGCTCGGCGCACACAACTACAAGCCGCTCGACGTTGTGCTTTCGCGCGGCGAAGGCGTCTATGTCTGGGACATGGAAGGCAACCGCTATCTCGACTGCCTGTCGGCCTATTCCGCCGTCAACCAGGGCCACTGCCACCCGAAGATCTTCCAGGCGATGATGGAGCAGGCGCAGAAGCTGACGCTCACCTCCCGCGCCTTCCGCAACGACCAGCTTGCACATTTCTATGAAGAGATCGCAGCGCTCACCGGCTCGCACAAGGTGCTGCCGATGAACTCGGGCGCGGAGGCGGTCGAGACCGCCGTGAAGGCCGTGCGCAAGTGGGGCTACGAGGTCAAGGGCGTCGCCGAAAACAAGGCCGAGATCATCGTCTGCTCCAACAACTTCCATGGCCGCACCATGGGCATCGTCGGCTTCTCGACCGACCCCGACGCCCGCACCGGCTTCGGCCCGTTTGCGCCCGGCTTCGAGATCGTTCCCTTCGGTGACCTCGATGCCTTCCGCGCCGCCATCAACGAGAACACCGTCGCCTTCCTGGTCGAGCCGATCCAGGGCGAGGCCGGTGTCATCGTTCCGCCGACCGGTTACTTCCCGGCGGTGCGCGATCTCTGCACCAAGCATGGCATCACGCTGATCCTCGACGAGATCCAGACCGGCCTCGGCCGCACCGGCAAGCTGCTTGCCGAAGAGCACGAGGGCATCGAAGCTGACATGACGCTGATCGGCAAGGCGCTGTCGGGTGGTTTCTACCCGGTCTCGGCCGTGCTTTCGAACTCGGAAGTGCTCGGCGTCCTGAAGCCCGGCCAGCACGGCTCGACCTTCGGCGGCAACCCGCTGGCCTGTGCCATTGCCCGCGCGGCGCTCAAGGCCCTGACCGAGGAAGGTATGATCGAGAACTCGGCGCGCATGGGCGACCGCTTCCAGAAGGGCCTGACGGACATCCGCTCGAACATCATCAAGGAAGTTCGCGGTCGTGGCCTGATGCTGGCGGTCGAGCTGGTGCCGGAGGCCGGTGGCGCCCGCAAGTACTGCGAAGCGCTGAAGCAACTCGGCATCCTTGCCAAGGACACCCATGGCGACACGATCCGCATCGCACCACCGCTGGTGATCACAGCCGAACAGGTCGATTGGGCCGTGGAACAGTTCGCCAAGGTTCTCGCCTCCGCCTGATCGCCTGACATTCTTTGTGTTCCCTTGCGCCCCGGCATCGACCGGGGCGCTTCGTCTTTAATACCAACCTGCGCTGACATTGACCTCTTGCGCCGGAGCGATTTTGGTTTCCGGCAAGGAGATAACCGGAGCCGGACCAAACGGTCCGGTGAGGATTATCGACGCCGTCCGGAGGCCAAAAGCGCCCGGCCCTTCGGGTGGGCCGTGTGTCGGCCACCGGCAGCGTCGCAATCCTCGACCGATGCTACTGCATAATTCCTTAAATCGGATCCGATTTAAGGATAAAATTATGCAGCAAGTTTAAAGCGTTACAGCGTCCTTTGCGCGTCATATTTGACGCGCGGCGCTGTAAGGCATCGCTGTGCGGTATGCTCCTTCCCGGATGACCGCACACGGTCCCACGCAAGAGGTCAATATCAGCGCAGGTTGGTATAAGCACTTGCAAAAGCAAGTCTTAACGAATCCCGGCCTATAGTCCCTTCCCAAAGCGCAAAGCGGTTCCTCCGCGCATGATGCAGCTGCGCCCCGCCGGATGTCGTCGGCGGACTTTTGAAAACTCTCCCCATCGGCTACATGGCCGCGCTCAGCGCGACCGCACCGCACGGAGATGTAACGAGTTTGGCGGTGTCGCGCCCCTTGGCGTCGACCGGAAAGCTGGAAGGACCTTCGATGACAAGCACACTCAGGACGGCTGGTTTCGACGGCGAGACGCTGGAAATCATCGCGTTCCGCCTCCACGATCAGGAATTCTGCGTCAAGACCACCACGATCCGCGAGATCCGTGGCTGGGCCCCCTCGACCCCCATTCCGCATTCGCCGCCCGAGGTCATCGGCGTGATGAACCTGCGCGGCACCGTGATCCCGATCATCGACCTTGCCCACAAGCTCGGGATGAAATCGACCACGGCCAATGAGCGCAGCGCCATCGTTGTTGCCGAGGTGCACAACATGGTGATCGGCCTGGTCGTCGACCGCGTCTCTGACATCCTCACCGTCCAGGGCAACCAGGTGCAACCGGTTCCGGAAGTGACTGCCTCCTTCGACAAGAGCTTTGCCGAAGGCATCATCGCCAACGAGAACGGCATGATCTGCTTCCTGAACCTCGCCCGCATGTTCAAGGAACGCGAAGTCGAGGAAATGGCCGCCTAGAGCACTTCCAGGAAAAGTGCGAAGCGGTTTTCCGTCAGGAAATGCGTAAAACAACGAGATAGAGCGTTTCCACGACTCCGTTTAAGACGGAAACGCTCTAAGCAACACCGCCGGTTTTTGCATCAAGGCCGCTTTGCCGTCGGGCAAAGCGGCCTTTTCACGTCAGGATGATGCGGTTTCCGGGCGTCGCCGCTGATCCGTAAGCGAAGAGTTGCTAATTCAACCCAGAAAAAACATACGAGTTTTTACAACTAAAATTTGATAATTACTATTTTAACACCTGCTTAATAGTCACAATACTAATCTAGATTGCATAAGCAAGACGTCATGGGCATGAACGCCCACGAGTTCGAACTCTCCCTCAAAGCAAGAAAACGCTGACCCCGATCGGGCCGGCGGACGACGGACCAGACAATTTTCGGCAAGCCGGCATTTGTCCTTGTCCCCGGAGCCTGCGCCGCTCTTGGCCCCGCACGCCCTGTCGACACCGCACGCAACAAACACCCGGCTTTCCGTTTGAAACAACAAGAACCAAACCAGAGGGTAATCATGTTCTCTTTCGGTCAGAGCTTGGATTCACGCCAGATCGTCGCCGCGCTTTCAAAGTCGCAGGCCATGATCCAGTTCGATCTCACAGGAAAAATTCTGACGGCCAACGAAAACTTCTGCCAGGCGCTCGGCTACAACCTGCAGGAAATCGTCGGTCAGCACCATCGCATGTTCTGCGCGCCGGATTATGTGCAGACGCAGGAATATCGCGATTTCTGGGCGCGGCTTGGACGTGGCGAGTTCGACGCCAATGCCTACAAGCGTATTGCCAAGGGCGGCCGCGAAATCTGGATCCAGGCGACCTACAATCCGGTGTTTCACAATGGCAAGCCCTACAAGGTCGTGAAGTTCGCAAGCGACATCACTGCCGCCAAGATCAAAGCAAACGAGGATGGCGGCAAGCTCGATGCCATATCGAGATCGCAGGCGGTGATCGAGTTCACTCCGTCAGGCGAAATCCTCACGGCCAACGAGAACTTCTGCAATGCTCTCGGCTACAGCCTCCAGGAAATTCAGGGCAGGCATCACAGCATGTTCTGCGAGCCCAGCTATGTGCGCGGCACTGAGTATGCCGAGTTCTGGAAGAAACTGGCCGCCGGCGAATTCATCTCCAACGAGTTCGTGCGCTACGGCAAGGGCGGCAAGGAAATCTGGATCCAGGCGGCTTACAATCCGATCCGGGATCCGAACGGCAAGGTCTACAAGGTCGTCAAGTTCGCAACCGACGTCAGCGAGCGCATGGGCGCAATCAAGGCACTTGGCAACGGCTTGCAGGCGCTGGCGGAAGGCGACCTCACCCATGGCCTGCCGACACCCTTCGTTCCCAGCATGGAAGCCGTGCGCACCGATTTCAACGGCGCGATCGATCGGCTCCGCCGCGCGATGCAGACCGTCGGAGACAATGCCAGCGCTATCGCCGCCGGAGCCCGCGAGATCCGCTCGTCCGCTGACGATCTTTCCAAGCGCACGGAGCAACAGGCCGCCTCTGTGGAGGAAACCGCAGCGGCCCTCGATGAGATCACCACGACCGTCGCCGACTCCAGCCGACGCGCCGAGGAAGCGGGCGGGCTGGTGGCCAAGACCAAGGCGGGCGCCGAACGCTCCGGCAATGTCGTCAAGAATGCGATCGGCGCGATGGACCAGATCGAGCAATCGTCACGCGAGATCTCCAACATCATCGGCGTCATCGACGACATCGCCTTCCAGACCAACCTTCTGGCGCTGAATGCCGGCGTCGAGGCGGCGCGCGCCGGCGAAGCCGGCAAGGGTTTTGCCGTCGTCGCCCAGGAAGTGCGAGAACTCGCCCAGCGCTCGGCCCAGGCGGCCAAGGAGATCAAGGCGCTGATCACCACCTCCAGCGACCACGTCAAGAACGGCGTATCACTCGTCGGGCAGACGGGAGCGGCACTCGAGGAAATCCTGGTCCAGGTCCAGGAGATCAATATCAACGTCTCGGCCATCGTCGAGGCCGCACGCGAGCAATCGACAGGCTTGAAGGAGATCAACCAGGCGGTCAATTCCATGGATCAGGCGACCCAGCAAAATGCCGCCATGGTCGAGGAAAGCACCGCCGCGAGCCACAACATGTCGCGCGAGGCCGAAGCCCTGCACGCCCTGCTCAGACAGTTCCGCATCGGCCAGGAAGCGGCGGCGATCGAGACACAGCGTCACGCTGACGACCGCCAGCAGACAACACGACTTCACGCCACCGCCCGCGCCATGCGCGGCGGACAACGACCGGCCCTTGCCGTCGCACCATCAAACGATGGATGGCAGAATTTCTGAGCGCAATCCCTGCACCCCGCACTCAGGAATGGGGGAAGGCGGCGACCGATCGCCGCCTTCCCCTAAATCTATTTGACATCGATCCATCGCTTGATGGCGGCTACCGATCAGCGGCCCCACCGCTCCAGCGCGCGATGATCAGGCATTGTCGGGCAGGCCCACCACCGAGATCGCATTTCAAGTATCGCAATCGTCAGTTGCAGACACGGAAGTCGGATCAGCATCAGCCTCGGCCGGCTTCAGCCCCCAGCTGCCTGGTAAATCAAGGTAGGAAACGAAGTTGTAGCAGCCGTGCCGCGGTCTCGATGGACAGCGTCCTCAGGCCGCTTCGGGACGCCGGATCTTCGAAGCTGCTTCGAGTACCAGCGGGCTCAGGCCCTCGCCGCCGCCGTCGATATGCTCGAACAGTTTGCGCCGCATGCGCGGCTCCCAATATTTGTTGATATGCGTCGCAACGCCCTGGGCGGCCTCATCCTGCGGCTGGCTCTTGAAGAAGGTGGCGATCTGGTTCGCCATGTAGATCAGCTTGGCATTGGTGTCATGCGACATCGGCGACGGCTCCGGACTTGATACGTTCGGCATGGGTGAAGATCTCGAATTCGTCGCCACGCACCAGCGCGATCAACGTCATGCCCGCGGCCTCCGCCGTGCGGATCGCAAGCGCCGTCGGCGCCGAGATGGCGATGATGACAGGGCTGCCGACAACAGCGGTCTTCTGGACCATCTCGACGGAAACGCGGCTGGTGACGACGACGGCACCATCGCATCCGCGGAAACCGGCGCGCGCTGCCGCACCCACCAGTTTGTCCAGCGCATTGTGGCGGCCGACGTCCTCGCGCACGGCGATCAATCCCTTGCCCGGCACATAGAATGCGGCGCCGTGCACGGCGCGCGTTTCGAAATGCAACGGCTGCTGGCCATTCAAGAGCGCGACCGCCTTGACCACATCATCCTGCGAAAGACGGAGCGTCGACGCCGAAACATCAGGCGTCGGCCGCACGGCCTGCTCGATCGACTCGATGCCGCAAAGTCCGCAGCCGACGGGGCCTGCCATATGGCGGCGGCGCAGGCGCAGCATGTCGTTCTGCTCGTCCCTGAGCGTGATCTGCAGGTCGATGCCGAGATTGTCCGCAACCGCGTCGGCAAAAGGCTCGATCGCCTCGATCTGGTCCGGATCGGTAATGATGCCCTCGGTCAGGCTGAAGCCGACGGCAAAGTCCTCGAGGTCTCCGGGTGTCGCCATCATCACCGCATGGGTCGAGCCGCCAAAGGTGAAAGCCACCGGCGTCTCCTCCGGGACAACACGAGAGCCGTCCCTTAAAGCCCCATTGCGACGGGCGGCTTCGGGCACGGTCTTCGACATTGAGAATTTCGGCGTTGATGGCCCGGACATGGAGGCTACTCCGCCGCCTCCAGCTTGCCGGCGATCCGGCGCGACTGCCGCGCCTGTTCGTCATAATCCTGCTGCCAGTCCGACGGTCCGTTGGACGGCATCACCTGAACCGCCGTCACCTTGTATTCCGGGCAGTTGGTCGCCCAGTCGGAGAAGTCGGTGGTGATGACGTTCGCCTGCGTCGTCGGGTGGTGGAAGGTGGTGTAGACAACGCCCGGCGCCACCCGGTCGGTGATCAGCGAGCGCAAGGTCGTCTCGCCGGCACGGCTGGCAAGCCTGATCCAGTCGCCATCGCGGATGCCGCGCTGCTCGGCATCGTGCGGGTGGATTTCCAGCCGGTCCTCCGCATGCCAGACGACATTGTCGGTGCGCCGCGTCTGGGCGCCGACATTGTACTGGCTGAGAATGCGGCCGGTGGTCAGAAGCAGCGGGAAGCGCGGGCCGGTGCGCTCGTCCGTCGCGACGTATTCGGTGCGGATGAACTTGCCCTTGCCGCGCACGAAGCCGTCGACATGCATGATCGGCGAACCCTCGGGATGCTGCTCGTTGCAGGGCCACTGCACCGAGCCCAACTTGTCGAGGTAGTCGTAGGAGACGAGCGCAAAGCTCGGCGTCGTCGCGGCGATCTCGTCCATGATCTCCGAGGGGTGGCGATAGCTCCAGTTGAGGCCCATGGCCTGGGCAAGCTTCTGCGTAACCTCCCAGTCAGCATAGCCGTTCTTCGGCGTCATCACCTTGCGCACGCGGTTGATGCGGCGCTCGGCATTGGTGAAGGTGCCGTCCTTTTCGAGGAAGGTCGAACCCGGCAGGAACACATGGGCGTAGTTGGCGGTCTCGTTGAGGAAGAGGTCGTGCACGACAACGCATTCCATCGCGGCGAGACCGGCGGCCACATGCTTGGTGTCCGGGTCGGACTGCAGGATGTCCTCGCCCTGGATGTAGATGCCCTTGAAGGTGCCGTCGACGGCGGCGTCGAGCATGTTCGGGATGCGCAGGCCCGGCTCGTTGGAGATCTGCACACCCCAGAGCTTCTCAAAAGTCTCGCGGGTCGCGTCGTCGGAGATATGGCGGTAGCCCGGCAACTCGTGCGGGAACGAGCCCATGTCGCAGGAACCCTGCACATTGTTCTGGCCGCGCAGCGGGTTCACGCCGACGCCCGGCCGGCCGATATTGCCGGTGACCATGGCGAGGTTGGCGATCGCCATGACCGTGGTCGAACCCTGGCTGTGTTCGGTGACGCCGAGGCCGTAATAGATCGCGCCGTTGCCGCCGGTGGCATAGAGCCGTGCGGCACCGCGCACGAGCTCGGCCGGAACGCCGGTATAGGCTTCGGTTGCCTCGGGGCTGTGATAGGGCTCAGCGACGAAGCTTGCCCAGTCTTCGTATTCCGACCAGTCACAGCGCTCGCGAATGAAAGCCTCGTTGGCGAGCCCTTCGGTCACGATCACATGCGCCAGCGACGTCAGAATGGCGACGTTGGTGCCGGGCTGCATAGGCAGGTGATAGGATGCTTCGATATGCGGCGAACGCACGATATCGGTGCGGCGCGGATCGATGACGATCAGCTTGGCGCCCTCACGCAGCCGCTTCTTCAGCCGCGAAGCGAAGACCGGATGGCCATCCGTCGGGTTGGCGCCGATGATCACGGCAACGTCGGTGAACTCGACCGAATCGAAATTCTGCGTACCGGCCGAGGTCCCGAAAGCCTGGCCGAGGCCATAGCCGGTCGGCGAATGGCAGACGCGGGCACAGGTATCGACATTGTTGTTGCCGAGGCCGGCGCGCACCAGCTTCTGCACCAGATAGGTCTCTTCATTGGTGCAGCGCGACGAGGTAATGCCGCCGACGGAATCGCGGCCATATTGATACTGAATGCGCCGGAACTCGGCGGCGACATGTGCATAGGCCTCTTCCCAGGTCACCTCGCGCCAGGGATCGGAGATCTTCTCGCGGATCATCGGGTTGAGGATGCGATCCCCATGGTTCGAGTAGCCATAGGCAAACCGGCCCTTGACGCAGGAATGGCCGCGGTTGGCCTGGCCATCCTTCCACGGCACCATGCGCACCAGTTCTTCGCCGCGCATCTCCGCCTTGAAGGAACAGCCGACGCCGCAATAGGCGCAGGTCGTCACCACCGAATGCTCCGGCTGGCCGATCTCGATCACCGACTTTTCGGTCAGCGTCGCAGTCGGGCAAGCCTGGACGCAGGCGCCGCAGGAGACGCATTCGGACGACATGAAGTCTTCAGCCATGCCGGCGGAGACACGGCTGTCGAAACCGCGACCACCGATCGTCAGCGCGAAGGTGCCCTGCACTTCCTCGCAGGCGCGCACGCAGCGCGAGCAGACGATGCATTTGGCCGGATCAAAGGTAAAATAAGGGTTGGATTCGTCCTTCGGCTGCCATTTGGCGTTGATCCCGCCGTTGTTGCGCGCCTTGACGTGGTTGTCGCCCTCGTAACCGTAGCGAACGTCGCGAAGGCCGACCGCGCCGGCCATGTCCTGCAGCTCGCAGTCACCATTGGCCGCACAGGTCAGACAGTCGAGCGGGTGGTCGGAAATATAGAGTTCCATCACCCCGCGGCGCACATCCTTCAGGCGCGGCGTCTGCGTCGAGACTTCAAGCCCAGGGGCCACCGGCGTGGTGCAGGAGGCCGGCATGCCGCCCCGGCCCTTGATCTCGACAAGACAGAGCCGGCAGGAGCCGAACGCGTCCATCATGTCGGAGGCGCAGAGCTTCGGCACCTCGATGCCGGCGTCCATCGCCGCGCGCATGATCGACGTGCCCTCGGGCACCGTGACCTCACAGCCGTCGATGGTCAGCGTCACCATGGTTTCGGAGCGGGAGGCCGGCGTTCCATAGTCGATTTCATGAATGAGTGACATGGTCTTCTTCCTCACTCCGCCGCTTCGACAAGCGGAGCCGGTTTGAAATCATCCGGAAAATGCGTCATGGCGCTGACGACGGGATAGGGCGTGAACCCGCCAAGCGCGCAGAGCGAACCGAACTTCATGGTGTTGCAGAGATCGGAGAGCAGCTCGCGGTTCTTCTCGGGCTCGATGCCGGCGGCGATCTTGTCCGCTACCTCGACGCCGCGGGTTGAGCCGATGCGACAGGGCGTGCACTTGCCGCAGCTCTCGATCGCACAGAATTCCATGGCAAAGCGCGCCTGCTTCAGCATGTCGGCGGTGTCGTCGAAGACGACGATGCCGGCATGGCCGATCAACCCGTCCCTGGCGGCAAAGGCCTCGTAGTCGAACGGCGTGTCGAACAGCGCGCGCGGGAAATAGGCGCCGAGCGGACCGCCGACCTGCACCGCCTTGACTGGCCGACCGCTTGCCGTTCCGCCGCCGATATGATCGATGATCTCGCCGAGCGCCAGGCCGAAGGCGGTTTCGAACAGGCCGGAATGCTTGACGTTGCCGGCGATCTGGATCGGGATCGTGCCGCGCGAGCGGCCCATGCCGAAATCACGGTAGAAGTCAGCGCCCTTGTCCATGATGATGGGGACCGAGGCGAGCGAGATCACGTTGTTGATGACCGTCGGACAGTCGAACAGGCCCTTGTGGGCCGGCAACGGCGGTTTGGCCCGAACGATGCCGCGCTTGCCCTCCAGGCTGTTCAGGAGTGCCGTTTCCTCGCCGCAGACATAGGCGCCGGCACCGGTGCGCACCTCCATGTCGAACGCCCGGCCGGAGCCGAGGACCGATTGTCCGAGCACACCGGCGGCACGGGCGATGTTGATCGCCTCGGCCATCGTCGCGATCGCATGCGGATATTCGGATCGGGTGTAGATGAAGCCCTTGGTGGCGCCTGTCGCAATGCCTGATATCGCCATGCCTTCGATCAGCACGAAGGGATCGCCCTCCATGATCATCCGGTCGGCAAAGGTGCCGCTGTCGCCCTCGTCGGCGTTGCAGACGATGTATTTGCGTGTCCCCGCCGCTTCCAGCACGGTCTTCCACTTGATGCCGGTCGGAAAGCCGGCGCCGCCGCGACCGCGAAGGCCGCTTTCGGTCACCTGGGCAACGATCGCCATCGGGTCCATGGCGATGGCGTTCTGAAGTCCGCGAAGACCGCCATGCGAACGGTAATCATCAAGCGACAACGGGTCGATGACGCCGCAGCGCGCAAAGGTCAGCCGCGTCTGCTGCTTCAGGAACGGAATATCCTCGGTCTTCCCAAGACAGAGCGCATGATCGCCGCCGGCAACAAGCCCGGCATCGAAGAGCGAGGCGACATCGCGGGCCTTGACCGGTCCATAGGCAACGCGCCCCTCTGATGTTTCCACCTCGACCAGCGGCTCCAGCCAGTGCAGGCCGCGCGAACCGTTGCGCACGATCGTCACGTCAAGGCCGCGCGCGGCGATCGCTTCCTCCATCGCCTTTGCCACCTTGTCGGCGCCGAGCGCCAGTGCTGCGGCATCCCGGGGAATGTAGATCTTCGTCGTCATCGGCGCGCCTCCGCGACGAGAGCTTCGAGATCGCCGGCATCGACCCGGGCATGCACCTCTCCGTCGAACATCGCGGAGGGTGCGCAGGAACAGAGCCCCAGACAGTAGACCGGTTCGAGCGTCACCGCGCCATCGGGCGTCGTCTCGTGGAAGTCAATGCCGAGCAGGCGCTTGGCGCGCTCTGCCAGTTGATCGCCGCCCATCGACTGGCAGGCCTCGGCGCGACAGAGCTTCAGCACATGGCGACCGGCCGGATGCTCGCGAAAGTCATGATAGAAGGAAAAGACGCCATAGACCTCGGCGCGCGACAGGTTGAGCTCCCGCGCGATGACAGGCAGGCAGTCCTGCGGCACGTATCCGAATTCATGCTGGATCCCGTGCAGGATCGGCAGCAGCGGCCCTTCGAGCCCCTTCAGTTCCTCGACGATCGCAAGCGTGCGCGCGGTGACGTCGGCACGCGGCTGGTGAATATTCACTCGGGAGCCCTCCCGGCTCGCGGCTGCGGCGGTCCTAGTGCGGACCTCGCCCAGCTCGAATTGGCATCGCCAGGGAAGGTCGTTTCCTCCACGCCCTTGCCCATGAGTGAAAAGCTTCGCCCTTCTGGCCAGAAGGGTCAATAAGGCTGTTTCGTTGGTTGATAGAAAAAACCTATTGAGCCCGATTCCGCTCGCCGAGAATGCGCGCTTCGTGCAGAAGCGCCGACACCAGCGGCGTGAACGGTTCACGATGCGTCGCGACCAGGCCAACGGTGTGGTGGGCATCCGGCTCGACGATCGGGATCATCTTGATATCCTCGTGAAAGCCGAATGATTTCGCGACGTTGAAGGGCATGATGCTTGCCCAGCGCCCCGTGCGCACATGGGAGAAAAGCACGATCATCGAATTCGATTCGAGGGTCGGCCGAGCGACGACGCCGGCCTCGGAAAGATGCTGGTTGATGATGCGCCGGTTCTGCATATCGGCGGTCAATAGACAAAGCCGAATGTTGCTAACCTCCTTCCATGTCACGGTTTCGCGATCGGAAAGCGGCGTTCCGGCGGCTGTTACGAGGTGATATCGCTCGATTTGCAGGGGAACGCTGGTCACTCGCCCCAAAGGTTCGTTTTCCAGATAGGTCAATCCGGCATCGATCTCGAGATTTTCGAGCAGCGCCAGGATCTGTATCGAGGTGGTCGACAACACGGAGAATGTCACGTCGGGGTGCTTTTCCTGGAACGGCGCGGTGATCATCGGCACCATGGCAAGCGTCGTCGGAATGGCCGCAAGCCTGATATGCCCGGACAGGCCCTTGCGCGCCGCGCGCATTTCCTCGCGCATCGTGCGGGCATCTCCGACGATGCGCCGCGCCCATTCCAGAACCCGCTGTCCCTCCGGGGTCAGCCCCTGGAAGCGCGAGCCGCGGCTGACAAGCATCACTCCGAGCTGCTCTTCAAGCTGGCGGATTGCCGCCGACAGCGTCGGTTGCGTCACGCCGCATTCGAGCGCGGCCCGGCCGAAGTGTCGTTCACGGGCAAGCACCAGAAACATTTCCAGCTTGTCGATCATGGTTGGGCCCCAGAGCTGATGGCTTCGCCCCTCACCCTAGCCCTCACCCCGCAGCCGGGGAGAGGGGACTGGGAGCATACCACATGCTCCTTCGCACTGCTTGCGGGCAGACGGTGCCGGCAGGCGGATGAGGGGCAAGGAGCCGAAGGCAAGCACATCTGTCCTACGCCCACTCAAGTGATCAGTTGGCCGCCGTTGACCTCCAGCACCTGTCCGGTGATGTAGCCGGCGAGCGCATGGGAGGCGAGGAAGAGATAGGCCGGCGCGCAGTCTTCGGCGGTTCCAAGCCTGCCGATCGGGATCGTCTTGCGCGTCGCCTCCAGTTTTTCCGGCGACGAGTAGCGCGCATGAAACTCGGTGGTGATGGTGCCGGGCGAGACGCAATTGACCCTTATGCCTTCCGGCGCGAGTTCGCGCGCCAGCGCCTTGGAATAGGTCGATACGAATGCCTTGGTTGCCGAGTAGATCGAAGAGCCGGCGCTGCCGCCGGTCACCGCCGAAATCGACACGGTGTTGACGATCGCCGGATGCGTACCCTTGCGTAAGTGCGGCAACAGGGCACGCGTCATCTCGACCACCGACGTCTGGTTGAGCTGAACGACGGTGCGGTACTGCTCGTCCGTCAGCTCCGCGGCCGGAAAGCGGCCGACCATCGTGCCGGCATTGTTGATGAGGATATCGACGTGCTCGAACCGGCTGCGGATCGCGTCGGCCAGACCATCGACACCGCCGGGCGCCAGAAAGTCGGCAGCAGCCAGATGCGCCCTGCCCTCCTCCGCCGCCGTTTCCAGAAAATCCGGCAACTCACCGACCGTTCGGCCGGCATGGACGAACACATGCGCGCCGCAATCGAGGAACTGGCGCGCCACCTCAAGGCCGATGCCGCGCCCACCACCGGTCACCACCACATTCATGCCTCTGAACAAGGCCGGATGAAACATGTCTTTTCCCTCTTCCCGTAGTTGTCAAAGTCGCCTATCGCCGGGGCGATTGCAACGTGCGCAATCGACATAGCCGACGACGAAAGCAAATTCGCGACAAACGCCGATTTCTGAAATTGCACAGCTTTCGTTTTTGCATATTATGAAAAAAAACGAAAACGGGGAGGTTTCGGAATGTATCTGACGGGGCGACAGGCGGAGATCCTGGAACTGGCGAAGAACGAAGGACGCGTGCTCGTCGAGGAACTGGCGCAGCGCTTTTCGGTGACGCCGCAAACCATCCGCAAGGATCTGAACGACCTCTGCGACGCCAAGATCCTGAACCGGATTCACGGCGGCGCGATCTTCCCGAGCGGCAAGGAAAACGTCAAATACGATGCCCGCCGGCAGATCGCCGCACCGGAGAAGCAGGCGATCGGCAGGGCCGCCGCCGCCCTCATCCCCGACAACGCCTCACTGTTCATCAACATCGGCACCACGACGGAGGCCGTCGGCGAAGCACTCCTCGACCACAAGGAATTGATGGTCATCACCAACAATATCAACGTCGCCAACCACTTGCGCGTCTTCCCCTCGATCGAGGTGGTCATCACCGGCGGCGTCGTTCGCGGCTCCGACGGCGGCATTGTCGGTGAGGCGGCGGTCGACTTCATCAAGCAGTTCAAGGTGGACTTCGCGGTCATCGGCGCCTCGGCAATCGACCATGACGGAGCATTGCTCGATTTCGATTTTCGCGAAGTGAAAGTCGCCCAGGCGATCATCGCCAATGCCCGCCATGTCATCCTCGTTTCCGACTCGACCAAATTCGAAAGAACGGCGCCGGTTCGCATCGGCCATATCTCCCAGGTTCAGACCTTCATCACCGATCGCTGTCTCATTGATAACGTACGGAAAATCTGCGCCGAGCAGGATGTTCGGCTGATCGAAACCGAGGCTTGAAGGCGGCTTTTTAGACTGTTCTGAGATTCGAACAACATTCGTTTGACATTCGATCTGTTTTCGCTTTAACTGATTTCGCTTTCGCGATCGCACCAATTTGTGCATTGCGAAATGTGGAGGGGAAACAGCAGTGACAGAGCAGGCAATCTTCGACGTCTTCGTTATCGGCGGCGGCATCAACGGATGCGGCATCGCGCGTGATGCAGCCGGCCGCGGATACTCCGTCGCCCTTGCGGAAATGAACGACTTTGCTTCCGGCACGTCTTCCGGCTCGACCAAACTCATTCACGGCGGCCTGCGTTATCTCGAACATTACGAGTTCCGCCTGGTGCGCGAAGCGCTGATGGAGCGCGAAGTGCTGTGGGCGATGGCCCCGCACGTGATCTGGCCGATGCGCTTCGTACTCCCGTATCATAAGGGTGGGCCCCGCCCGGCCTGGCTCATCCGCCTCGGCCTGTTCCTCTACGACCATATCGGCGGCCGCAAGCTGCTGCCGGCGACGGCCACGCTCGACATGACGCGCGACCCGGCCGGAACGCCGCTGAAGCGGCTGTTCACCAAGGCTTTCGAATATTCCGACGGTTGGGTCAACGACGCCCGGCTGGTCGTGCTCAATGCCCGCGATGCCGCCGATCGCGGCGCCAGGATCATGGCACGCACCCGCGTCATCTCGGCCAAGCGCGACAACGGCAACTGGGCGATCGAAACAGAAAACGCCGCCACCGGCGAGCGCCGGCAGATCAGGGCGCGCATGCTGATCAATGCCGCAGGCCCCTGGGTCGATGCGGTGCTCGCAGGCGCGCTCGGCAAGAACGACGTGCACAACGTTCGCCTGGTCCAGGGCAGCCACATCGTCGTGCGCAAGAAGTTCAACGATCCCCGCGCCTACTTTTTCCAGAATCCGGACGGCCGGATCATGTTTGCCATCCCCTACGAGGACGATTTCACGCTGATCGGCACCACCGATCGCGATTATACCGGCAGCCCGGCCGAAGTCCGCATCAGCGACACCGAAGTCGATTATCTCTGCAAGGCGGCGAGCGAGTATTTCCTCGAACCGGTGGGGAAGGACGACATCGTCTGGACCTATTCCGCCGTTCGGCCGCTATTCGACGATGGCGCCAGCAAGGCGCAGGAAGCGACCCGCGACTACGTTCTTCGCGTCGAAGGCGACAGGACGGCGGCACCGCTGCTGAACGTCTTTGGCGGCAAGCTGACGACCTATCGTCGCCTGAGCGAATCTGCGCTCGAAAAGATCGGCGAGGCCATCGGCGTCAAGGGCGCGAAGTGGACTGCCGGCTCGAGCCTGCCGGGCGGGGACTTTCCGGCCAAGGGCTATGCCGACGAAGTCGCCAGGCTTCACAAGAATTACCCCTTCCTTGCCGCCGGCCATGTGCGCCGACTGGTACGCCTCTATGGCACGCGCGCTTCCGCGCTGCTTGGATCGGCATCGAATGAAGCAGCCCTTGGCCGCCGTTTCGGCGCCGACCTCTATGAAGCGGAAGTGAAGTGGCTGATCGCTGAGGAATGGGCCCGGCACGCCGAGGACGTGCTGTGGCGGCGCACCAAACTGGGATTGAAGCTGACGCCCGGCGAGGCGACGGCGCTGGAGGAATACATGCAGGGCGCGGCGAACGCAGCCGCCTGAGGACCTCGCATACTGGAATGCCGATGGCTGGGTGGAACACCGGAGAATTCAATGCTTGAAATGAAGAAGATATCCAAGGTCGTGGGTGGGGAGACGCATATCCACCCGACCGATCTTGTGCTGCAGAGGGGGTCGCTCAATGTGCTGCTCGGCCCGACCCTCTCGGGCAAGACGTCGCTGATGCGGCTGATGGCCGGCCTCGATAAGCCTGCCTCCGGTTCGCTGATCTTCGACGGTACCGACGTCACCGGCCTGCCGGTGCAGAAGCGCTCCGTGGCCATGGTCTACCAGCAGTTCATCAACTACCCGTCGATGACCGTCTACGACAACATCGCCTCGCCGATGCGCATCAAGGGTTCGGACGCAGCCACGATCGACCGCGAAGTGCGCAAGGCCGCCGAACTGCTGAAGCTCACGCCCTATCTGGACCGCACGCCGCTCAGCCTTTCCGGTGGACAGCAGCAGCGCACCGCGCTTGCGCGCGCCATCGTCAAGAATGCCGACCTCGTGCTGCTCGACGAGCCGCTGGCCAACCTCGACTACAAGCTGCGCGAAGAGCTGCGCGAGGAACTGCCGAAGATCTTTTCCGCCTCCGGCGCGATCTTCGTCTATGCGACCACCGAACCTTCCGAAGCGCTGCTTCTCGGCGGCAACACGGCTGCGCTCAGCCAGGGTCGCATCACCCAGTTCGGCAAGACCATCGACGTCTATCGGCGCCCGGTGGACCTGGTGACGGCACGCACCTTCGCCGATCCGCCGCTGAACACGATCGAGCTCGTCAAATCTGGCTCGATCTTCACGCTCGACGGCAAGCACGTGCTTTCGGTCCCCGCTCACCTCTCGGCGTTGGCGGACGGCCCCTGCACGGTCGCCTTCCAGCCGCATCATCTGTCGTTCGATCGTCCCTTCGACGGCGCGACGGCGCTGACGGTAAAGACGGCAATCTCGGAAATCGCAGGTTCCGAAAGCTTCATCCACGTCGGCTTTTCCGATGCGCGCTGGGTCATGCTGGCGCCGGGCATTCACGACATCGAACCGGACGCGACCCTCGAGGTCTTCGTCGATATCCGCCACCTGATGGCCTTCGGGCCGGATGGGCGCGCGATCGGCGAAACGGCCTGAGGGGGCGCTGGGAGGAAACGAAATGGCACGCATCGATCTCGAACATATCCGCCACGCCTATGGCGCCAAGCCGAAGTCGGAAAACGACTACGCGCTCAAGGAAGTCCATCATGAATGGAACGACGGCGGCGCCTACGCGCTGCTCGGGCCGTCCGGCTGCGGCAAGACCACGCTGCTCAACATCATTTCAGGTCTGATCAATCCGTCGGAAGGACGCATTCTCTTCGACGGCAAGGACGTGACGCATCTGTCCACCCAGGACCGCAACATCGCCCAGGTGTTCCAGTTCCCTGTCATCTACGACACGATGACCGTCTACGACAATCTCGCCTTTCCCTTGCGCAACCGGCATGTGCCGGAGACCGAGGTCGATCGCCGCGTCAAGGAAATCATCGAGATGATCGGCCTTGGTGGCTGGGCGGGCAAAAAAGCGCAGGGTCTGACCGCCGACCAGAAACAGAAGATCTCGCTTGGCCGCGGCCTCGTGCGCTCCGACGTCAGCGCCATCCTGTTCGACGAGCCGCTGACCGTTATCGATCCGGAAATGAAATGGGTGCTGCGTTCGCAGATCAAACGCCTGCACAAGCAATTCGGCTTCACCATGGTCTACGTTACCCACGACCAGACCGAGGCGCTCACCTTCGCCGACAAGGTCGTCGTCATGTATGACGGCCAGATCGTGCAGATCGGCACGCCGGCCGAGCTCTTCGAGCGGCCGCGCCACACCTTCGTCGGCTATTTCATCGGTTCTCCGGGCATGAATGTGCTGCCGGCCAAGATCGACGGCAGCACCGCGACGATCGGCGACGAGACCATCGCACTCAACTTCCGGCCCGAGATCAAGTCCGGCGCCAAGACCGAACTCGGCATCCGCCCGGAATTCGTGGCGATCGGCCGCGAGGGCATGCCGGTTGCGATCAGCAAGGTCGAGGATATCGGCCGCCACAAGATCGTGCGCGCCCGCTTCGCCGACCAGCTGATCTCGATCATCCTCGACGAGGACGGTGAGATTCCGGCCGAACCGCGCATCGCCTTCGATCAGAAGGCCATCAACATCTACGCCGATTCCTGGCGCGTCGGCGGGGAGGCCTGATCATGGAAAAGACCTGGAACAACAAAGCCTGGTTCATGGTTCTGCCGGTGCTGGTGCTCGTCGCCTTCTCGGCGGTGATCCCGCTGATGACGGTGGTCAACTATTCGGTTCAGGACACGTTCGGCAACAACGAGTTTTTCTGGGCCGGCACCGACTGGTATGTCGACGTGCTGACCTCCGACCGGTTCTGGGACGCGCTCACCCGCAACCTGATCTTCTCGGCGATCATTCTCGCCATCGAAATCCCGCTCGGCATCATCATTGCGCTCAACATGCCCAAGAAGGGCCTCGGCGTGCCGGTCTGCCTCGTCCTGATGGCGCTGCCACTGCTGATCCCGTGGAACGTCGTCGGCACCATCTGGCAGGTCTTCGGCCGCGTCGACATCGGTCTGCTCGGCCATACGCTCGAAATGCTCGGCGTCAATTACAACTACGTGCAGAACCCGATCGATGCCTGGGTGACGCTGATCGTGATGGACGTCTGGCACTGGACGAGCCTCGTCGTGCTCTTGTGCTATGCCGGCCTCGTCTCGATCCCCGACGCCTACTATCAGGCCGCCAAGATCGACGGCGCATCGCGCTGGTCCGTCTTCCGCTACATCCAGCTGCCGAAGATGAAGCGCGTGCTTCTGATCGCCTTCCTGCTGCGCTTCATGGACAGTTTCATGATCTACACCGAGCCCTTCGTCGTCACCGGCGGCGGCCCCGGCAACTCGACCACCTTCCTGTCGATCGACCTCGTCAAGATGGCCATCGGCCAGTTCGACCTCGGTCCGGCGGCAGCCCTATCGATCATCTACTTCCTCATCATCCTGCTGCTCTCGTGGATCTTCTACACCGTGATGACCACGAGCGACGCGCAGAGCTGAACCAGGAGGGAGGAGAAACAAATGCACACGACAAAGACACCACTTTCGCAACGCCTGTCCTGGTTGGTTCCGACGATCTACATCGTCTTCCTGTTGCTGCCGATCTACTGGCTCGTCAACATGAGCTTCAAGGAAACGAGCGAGATCCTCAGCACGTTCTCGCTCTGGCCGCAAAATCCGACGCTGCGCAACTACATGGTGATCTTCACCGACCCGTCCTGGTACAAGGGCTACATCAACTCGATCATCTACGTCGTGATGAACACGGTGATCTCGGTCGCGGCAGCGCTGCCGGCAGCCTATGCCTTCTCGCGCTACCGCTTCCTCGGCGACAAGCATCTGTTCTTCTGGCTGCTCACCAACCGCATGGCGCCGCCGGCCGTTTTCGCCCTGCCGTTCTTCCAGCTCTATTCGGCCTTCGGCCTGATCGATACGCACATCGCCGTGGCGCTCGCCCACTGCCTGTTCAACGTGCCGCTGGCGGTCTGGATCCTTGAAGGCTTCATGTCGGGCGTGCCGAAGGAGATCGACGAGACCGCCTATATCGACGGCTACTCGTTCCCGCGGTTCTTCGTGAAGATCTTCACGCCGCTGATCGCTTCGGGCATCGGCGTCGCCGCCTTCTTCTGCTTCATGTTCTCCTGGGTCGAACTGCTGCTTGCCCGCACGCTGACGACCACGGCCGCCAAGCCGATCGCCGCGATCATGACCCGCACCGTCTCCGCCTCCGGCCTCGACTGGGGCGTACTGGCCGCGGCCGGCGTGCTCACCATCATCCCCGGCGCACTCGTGATCTATTTCGTGCGCAACTACATCGCCAAGGGCTTTGCCCTGGGCCGCGTCTAAAGGAGCTTCGTCATGAATTTCTCATGGATGGCATGGACGCTGCCGACGGCGCTGTTCTTCATCACCATCGCCCTGCTGCTCGTCGGCATGGCCGTCTGGGAGTATGCCTCGCCGGGCGGCAACCCGCGCGTCGGTATCCTGCGCTTCGAGACGACGCGTGGTGACAGGCTTTTCGTATCGCTGCTCGGCAGCGCCTTCATTCACCTCGCGTGGCTCGGCCTCGGCGGACCGAACCTCTGGTGGGCCCTCGCCCTCTCGGTGGTCTATGCCGTCGGCGTCTTCCGCTACGTGTGAAGTGAACGGACTGAGGGATCGGGAAGGGTCCCTCGAAACTGCAATGCAATCGCAAAACCCAAAGGGAGGAAATTATGCGACGGCACCTTTTGACAACGACGGCAGCTATGCTGCTGGCCTTTACCGGCTCGGCCTTTGCCGGCATGGACGAGGCAAAACAGTTCCTCGACAGCGAAATCGGCGATATGTCCGCGCTCGACCGCGCCGCTCAGGAAGCGGAAATGCAGTGGTTCGTCGATGCGGCAAAGCCCTTTGCCGGCATGGACATCAAGGTCGTTTCGGAAACGATCACCACCCATGAATACGAATCGAAGACGCTGGCCAAGGCCTTCACCGACATCACCGGCATCAAGATCACCCACGACCTGATCGGCGAAGGCGACGTCGTCGAAAAGCTGCAGACGCAGATGCAGTCGGGCGAAAACGTCTATGACGCCTACATCAACGACTCGGACCTGATCGGCACCCATTGGCGCTACCAGCAGGCACGCAGCCTGACCGACTTCATGGCCAACGAAGGCAAGGACGTCACCAACCCCAACCTCGATATCGACGACTTCATCGGCAAGTCCTTCACCACCGCGCCTGATGGTAAGCTCTACCAGCTTCCCGACCAGCAGTTCGCCAACCTCTATTGGTTCCGTTACGACTGGTTCAACGACGAAAAGAACAAGGCGGACTTCAAGGCGAAGTACGGCTACGACCTCGGCGTTCCGGTCAACTGGTCGGCCTATGAGGACATCGCAGAGTTCTTCACCGGTCGCGAGGTCGACGGTAAGAAGGTCTATGGTCACATGGACTACGGCAAGAAGGATCCCTCGCTCGGCTGGCGCTTCACCGACGCGTGGCTGTCGATGGCCGGCAACGGCGACAAGGGCATCCCGAACGGCAAGCCGGTCGACGAGTGGGGCATCAAGGTCGACGAGAACTCGCGCCCGATCGGCTCGTGCGTTGCCCGCGGCGGCGACACCAACGGCCCGGCCGCGGTCTACGCCATCCAGAAGTATCTCGACTGGATGAAGGCCTATGCGCCGGCGCCTGCCCAGGGCATGACCTTCTCGGAATCCGGCCCGGTTCCCTCGCAGGGCGAAGTCGCCCAGCAGATGTTCACCTACACGGCCTTCACCGCCGACTTCGTCAAGGAAGGTCTGCCTGTCGTGAACGCGGACGGCACGCCGAAGTGGCGTTTCGCTCCGAGCCCGCACGGCGTCTACTGGAAGGACGGCATGAAGCTCGGTTATCAGGACGCCGGCTCTTGGACGCTGCTGAAATCCACGCCGGACGACCGCGCCAAGGCCGCATGGCTCTACGCGCAGTTCGTGACCTCTAAGACCGTCGACGTGAAGAAGAGCCATGTTGGCCTGACCTTCATTCGCCAGTCGACGCTCGACCACAAGAGCTTCACGGACCGTGCTCCGAAGCTCGGCGGTCTGATCGAGTTCTACCGTTCGCCGGCCCGCCTGCAGTGGTCGCCGACCGGAACGAACGTTCCTGACTATCCGAAGCTCGCACAGCTTTGGTGGCAGGCGATCGGCGATGCCTCCTCCGGCGCGAAGACCGCGCAGGAAGCCATGGACTCGCTTTGCGGCGAACAGGAAAAGGTATTGCAGCGCCTGGAACGCGCCGGCATCCAGGGCGACAGCGGTCCGAAGCTCGCCGAGGAGCATGACCTCGCCTATTGGAACGCCGAAGCAGTCAAGGCCGGCAACCTCGCTCCGCAGCTGAAGGTCGAGAACGAGAAGGACAAGCCCCAGACCGTCAATTACGACGAACTGGTCAAGAGCTGGCAGAAGTAACAAGCCCAAGACGACGGCCGCCCGTGCGAACGGGCGGCTGCATTTCAGGAGATGCGGCACCGGGGTCGACAACGGCCCCGGTTTTTTGTTGCCTGCAGATAGTCAGCGGGAGCGAGGCGGAAATCCATGCCGGCCAGCCCAGGCCACGATCAGGGCCGGGAGCAGGATCCCCAGCAGGGCCGCCGGAAAGATCGTCGCGCCGATGCTGTCGAGCAGCAGACCGCCAGCCAAACCGCCGCCGGCCATCGCCGCATTCCAGGCCGTGACGATCATCGACTGCGCTGCATCCGCTTCCGCGCCGGCGGCCTTTGCCGAAGCGGTCTGAAACAGCGTCGGCGCGCCGCCGAAGGCGAGGCCCCAGGCGACAACACCGAGATAGACCGCCACCGGCTGGTCGCCGAAGACGGCAAGCAGCAGCGAGGCTGCTGCAAAGAGCGTCATGCTCGCCAGCACCAGCAGGCGTAGATGCCTGTCGACCAGTGCCCCGATGACAGGAATGACGACCAGCGACGCGGTGCCGAAAACAAGCAGGATCCAGTCCGCTCGCCCACCCAAGCCCGATGGCTCCAGGAACGGCACGATGTAGGTGTAGAGGATGTTGTGGGCGAAAACGACGGCAAACATCACGAACAGAACCGGTCGGATCCCAGGCAATCGAAACACCGATGCGAGCGCCAGACGTCGTTCGGCGCGCTGCCCCTGAAAGTCAGGCAGCGCCCATAAGGCCCAGCCGACAAGCAGGACGGTCATGACGCTCAGGAGGCCGAAGGTCAGACGCCAGCCAGTCATAGCTCCAAGCAGGGTGCCTGCGGGAATGCCGATGGAGAGCGCCACCGGCGCGCCGAGCATGGCGATGGCGATCGCCCGTCCCTGCTGGTGTGGCGCCACCATGCGGCTGGCATAACCGGCTGCAAGCGCCCATAGGAGGCCGGCAAAAACGCCGGCAAGAAGGCGCGCCGCCATCGTCACGGCATAGTCGTTTGAGAGCGCGGTCACCGTATTGACCACGGCAAATCCTGAGATCGCCGCAATCAGCAGCGGCCGCCGGCGCCAGGTCCTCGTCAGCGCCACGAGCGGGATGGCAGCGACGAGTGAACCGATCGCGTAGATCGTCACCATCTGGCCGGCCAGGGATTGCGAGACGCCGAGATCGGCGCTGATCTGCAGCAACAGGCCGGCCGGCAGCGCCTCTGTGAGGATGGTGATGAACCCGGCAGTGGCAAGCGCCAGCAGTGCCGAAAGCGGCAGCCTGGCCCCGGTGGCGGCGACGGGCGGTGCCGCTTCCTGCGGGGCCGGAAGCGCGCAGTCGTTGGATCGCATGGAATCTATCCTTCAGGATGGCTCGCCGAGGACGCCTGTCTTGACGGCAATGGCGGGATGGAAGCTCGTGCAAGGAGTTCGCCGCCGGCCGAGGCGGGCGGCGATCTCATCTATGCCGATGCTGCGAGCGCAGCGCGCTTGGGCAGCACGAGGTCATCGACGCGATAGGTGTGAAACTCGCAGGTCGAGACCGACTGCAGCGCCCCGAATTTTTCGAGGAACACCGCATCGGAGAAGAACTCCTCGACATTTCCTTCGCCGGCTATCGCTTCGATATTGACCACCGTCTTGCCGTCGGTGCTCTTGGAGAGGTTGCTCCAGAGGAAGCCCTCCTTGCGCTCGGCGACATAGTTCACGACGTCCTGGATCAGGCGGAATGCCTCTTCCTGTTTGCCCGGCTGGGCGTGGATGACATTGACGATGAAGACGGTCGGTTCCGGACCCGCGCGGAAACCGGCCAAAAGTGGCTGCTGCATGTTTTCTCCTTCTTTCACCGACAGGGTTTCCCCGCATCAAAAACGCGGTTTGTCGGGCAGCGGACTATGGCCAGCTTCCAATCGGAGAAAAATGCGCTACAGCTCCGAAGATACCGGACAAAAATATCTACAATCCCGAAAGACGGGCGAGGACGACGGATGGACAGCCTTGGTGCACTCAATGCTTTCGTGCAGGCGGCAGACGCCCGCAGCTTTACGGAGGCTGCGACCCAGCTCGGTGTTTCCCCCTCCGCTGTCGGCAAGGCGATTGCCCGGCTGGAGGAGCGCTTAAGCGTTCGTCTCTTTCATCGCAGCACGCGCAGCATCACGCTGACACCGGAAGGCACGCTGTTTCTCGAACGCTGCCGGCGGATTTTTTGCGAAATCGAAGCGGCTGAGGCCGAGCTGGTGCAAAGCCAGGAGGCTCCACGCGGCAAGCTGCGCGTCAGCCTGCCGATGGCCGGCATGCTGCTGATGCCGACGCTGACGGCCTTCATGCGCGCCTATCCGGAGGTCGAGATCGATCTCGATTTCTCCGACCGCATGGTCGACGTCATCGAGGAAGGTTTCGATGCGGTGGTGCGCAGCGGCGAGATCGGCGATTCCAGGCTGATGACCCGTCAGCTCGGCACGTTTCACCCCTATCTGGTCGCTTCGCCCGCCTATTTCGAGAAATACGGCATGCCGGCGACACCACAGGACCTCGAACGCCATCACTGCCTGCACCATCGCTTTCCCTCGACAGGCAAGCTCGAACCATGGCCGCTGGTGCAGGATGGCGCCGCACTGAGCGTCGATGTGCCGGTAACGGCCGTCTCCAACGCCCTGGAGCCGCTGATCCATATGGCGGAGGAAGGGCTCGGCATCGCCTGCCTTCCGGATTTCACGGTCAGACGGCAGATGCGCGAGGGGGCGCTTGTATCGGTTCTCGAAAACCGGCTGCGCCGTTGCGGCACCTACAGGATCCTGTGGCCATCCAGCCGGCATCTCTCGCCGAAACTGCGTGTCTTCGTCGACTTCATGGCCGCCAATCTTTTTCCGGCCAATGGAGGATCATCGGAACCGGTTTGACCGGAAGCGATGGCTGGTTTCGACTGGAAGCAGCCGCAGAGCCGCCGCGAAATTCTGCGATTTCGCCATCACCCGACGAGCGGTTTTGCCCGGTCGATCCTTGTCGAAAATCGCCCTGATCGCTTGTTTCGTGCCATCGTCCATCAGCACGATCATGTCGAGATAGAGCTGCTTGTCGACGATGACGAAGCGGACGTCGAATGGCTTGCCGCCATAGTGACCGCTGACGTCCTCGCGCCAGCGGCCGATGCCGGTCGCAGTGGCGGAACCGGTCTTCCGGTCCGCATGGGCAAAGGCAAACCAGCCATTGTTGGAAGACACCTTGAGGATGGGCCCGTGCTGCTTGATCGCCAGCCGGCAGGTCTCGCAGGTGCCGGCGTTCGACACCATTTGTCGCCACTGGCCCGGAAAATCTTCGGTTTCGGCGTTGGCGCCGAGCGGCCATAGAACGACGACGGCAATCAAGGCGCCGATCAGACGGCCAAAGGTGCCAGCAGGCAACGAAAATCTCATAGAGCGTAATCCCATGGACACCCGCGCTGAGGCGGGTGTTCGCCTCGATGCAGGCCGCAGACTGCCTGCGCTTCATTGCGGCAACGTTGCATCCCGCCGCCCCGCTTGCTGAGACGTTTCAGGCCGAGCATTCCCTTTGCTGACGTCCATTTCCCCCGGATTCCCGAAAGTGTTTATCCCCCGGTTGCGCTTGCGGCATTCTGTCTCGGCACCAAAGATGCCCTTTCTCCTGTTGGAGGACGGGGGAAGCGGACTGGTCGACGTGATGGGAGGAGTAACCATGAGCGACGCATCCAGCATACACCCGGTGGACGAGAAGCTGCCCTTGGGCAAGCTTACGACCCTCGGGATCCAGCATGTCCTTGTCATGTATGGCGGCGCCGTCGCGGTTCCGCTGATCGTTGGCCGGGCCTTGCAGCTCAGCCCCCAGGACGTCGCTTTCCTGATTTCCGCCGATCTCTTCGTTTGTGGTCTCGTCACCATCATCCAGTCGCTCGGCATAACCCGCAGCGTCGGCATCCGTCTTCCCGTCATGATGGGCGTCACCTTCGCTTCCGTCGGCCCGATGGTGTCGATGGCAACGATGACGCCCGGCCAGGAAGGCGCCCGGCTGATCTTCGGCGCCATTATCGGCGCCGGCCTGGTCGCGCTGCTGCTCGCCCCGCTGATGGGGCGGTTGTTGCGGTTCTTCCCACCGATCGTCACCGGCACCATCATTCTGGTCATCGGCGTGACGCTGATGCGCGTCGGCGTCAACTGGATCTTCGGCAATCCCTTCGGCCCGACTGCACCGAAGCTCGTCGATCCGACTCATGCCGAATGGCTGGCCGAACTGAAGAAACTCGCCAGCACCGGCGGCCCGGCCGTGCCCGACGGCGTCGTCCTTGGCGCCACGGTTCCCAACCCGATCTATGCGGAGCCGAGCCATGTGGCGCTTGCCGCCTTCGTGCTCATCTCCATTCTGGTCGTCGCGCGTTTCGGCCGTGGGCTGATCAGCAACATCGCGGTCCTCACCGGCATCGTCATCGGCTGCGTCTTTGCCGCCGGACTCGGCATGATGCATTTCGACCGGGTGGCGGATGCAGGCTGGTTTGCCGTCGTCACGCCGCTGCGCTTCGGCATGCCGATCTTCGACCCGGTGCTGATCGCCACCATGTCGCTGGTGATGATCGTGGTCATGATCGAATCGACCGGCATGTTCCTGGCGCTCGGCGAAATCACCAACAAGGAAGTGTCGCAGCAGCAACTGACGGCCGGCCTTCGCGTCGACGGCATCGGCACGATGATCGGCGGCCTGTTCAACACCTTCCCCTACACCAGCTTCTCGCAGAATGTCGGGCTTGTCGGCGTCACCGGCGTGAAGAGCCGCTATGTCTGCGTCATGGGCGGCGTGATCATGATCGTGCTCGGCCTGATTCCGAAGATGGGCGCTCTGGTCGAGGCGGTCCCGACCTTCGTGCTCGGGGGCGCCGGCCTGGTCATGTTCGGCATGGTGGCAGCCACCGGCGTGCGCATCCTGTCGACCGTCGATTTTAAGTCGTCGCGCAACAACCTGTTCGTCGTCGCCGTCTCGGTCGGCTTCGGCCTCATCCCGCTGATTGCGCCGAACTTCCTGATGTGGATGCCGCATGCGATCCACCCGATCATCGAATCGGGCATCGTGCTCGCTTCAATCTCGGCGGTCGTACTCAACGCCTTCTTCAACGGATTGAGCGTCGAGCGTTCCGCCTCGATCAACGCGGCACGGCTCGCCGACAGCCATTAAGCCGGCTCAAGATCATCAAGCCCCGGCCTTCGCAAGGAGGCCGGGGCTATGCCTTTGGGCCATTCCGAAAACCCCGACACTTCGATCGCCAGCGAAGCATCGGCCGGTAGCGGCACGGTAGAAAGAGGGCAACGAAAACGCCCCGAAGGATCCGACCACCATGGCCAAGCCCAACCTCACCCTCGAGCTTCTGCTGCTCGCCCTGCTCGCGACCCTCTGGGGCGCGTCCTACACCTTCATCAAGATCGGCGTCGAAACCATACCGCCGGTGACGCTGATCGCCGCCCGCACGCTGATTGCCGGCACCATTCTGCTCGCTGTCCTTCGCTGGCGCGGCGTAAAGCTGCCGCGCGACGCAGCCACATGGAGGCGCTTCCTGTTCCAGGCCTGCCTCAACAGCGTTTTCCCCTTCACCCTGATCGCCTGGGCGGAACAGACGATCGATGCTGGTGTCGCCTCGATCCTCAATGCGGCGACCCCCATCTTCGCCTTTCTGCTGACAGCGCTGATCACCCGCCACGAGGCGGCATCGGCAAGGAAGCTGATTGGCGTGGTGGCAGGCATGGCCGGCATCAGCCTGATCATCGGCGTGGAAGCCTTCGGCGGTCTCGGCGACCAGCTGATGGCGCAGCTTGCCGTGGTGTTCGCGACCGTCTGCTATGCCGGCGCCGCCATCTTCGGCAAGAGCTTCAGGGGTTTCGACCCGATGGTTCCCGCCGCGGGCTCGCTTCTTGCCGGCGCCGTGCTTCTCATCCCCGCAAGCCTGGTGATCGACCAGCCATGGACGCTTGCCCCTTCCGCTCATTCCATGATCGCGCTCGTCTGCCTGGCCGTGTTCTCGACGGCGCTGGCCTTCGCCATCTACTTCCGTCTGATCCAGACGCTCGGTTCCGTTGGCGCCACGGCGCAAGCCTATCTGCGCGTCCCCGTCGGGGTCACCATCGGCGTGCTCTTCCTCGGCGAAAGACTGTCGGACACGATCTGGATCGGCCTTGCCTGCGTCGTCATCGGCGTGGCGGCCATGACCATGCCGGCACGCCAGGCGGGAGCTGCCATCGCCGACCGCGGCTAACCTCAAGGCTAAAACGGAAGAAAGGCGCAGCGATTGCCCGCGGCACCTTCCGATCGCTGACAGCTCGCGAGAGTGTTTTTTTGGGATAGCAGCGCCCCAATTCTCCGTCATCCTCGCCCTTGTGGCGGGGATCCAGCGGCCCGGCGTCTGTCGGGCCAAAAGACTTTTCAGTCCAAGGGCTTGGACTGACTGGATTCCTCTGACAGGCACAGGAATGAGGAGATATTGGCTGTCGTGAGAACGATCAGTCCTTGCGCTTGCGGCAATAAAGCTCGAGTCGGTGGCGAACCAGGTCGTAACCGAGCTCGGCGGCGATCTCCGCCTGCAGCTGCTCGATCTTGTCGGAGCGAAACTCGATCACCGCGCCGGTGTCGATGTCGATCAGGTGATCATGATGCGGAGCGTCGGCTGTCTCGAAACGGGCGGTGGCGCTTTCAAACGCGTGGCGATGGATGACGCCCTGCTGCTCCAGCGCCGACAGCGTTCTGTAGACGGTCGACAGCGAAACGGTTGCATCGATCTCCTTGGCGCGCCGGTGCAATTCGCTCGCATCCGGGTGGTCTTCGGCGGTCGCGAGGATCTTGAGGATTGCCGCACGCTGCCGCGTCACGCGTACACCACCGTCCCTCAGGACGCCCTCCAGCTCTTCAACGCGATTCTTGTTCTGTTTCATGGTCCTACACTAGCCAAGGGCGATAAGTTTGAAAATAGCTAGTTGCGAATGCTTCTCATGTGCATTGACTTATGCAAATCATTCACCTAGTCCTGTGAACGACAACATCGGGGAGTATGGAATGATCGATCAGACGAGACGCGCGATCCTGGTTGCAGCAACCGCATTGGCAGCCTTCGCGCTCGTTCCGGGTGCCGCTCTGGCGCAGGAGAAGTTCAAGGCCGTCACCACATTCACGGTGATTGCCGACATGGCCAAGAACGTCGCAGGTGACGCGGCAATCGTCGAATCGATCACCAAGCCCGGTGCCGAGATCCACAACTACCAGCCGACGCCGCGCGATATCCTGAAGGCGCACGATGCCAAGCTGATCCTCTGGAACGGCCTCAACCTCGAGCTCTGGTTCGAAAAATTCTTCCAGAATTTCGACGCGGTGCCCGGCGTCGTCGTTTCGCAAGGGATCGAGCCCATGGGCATCGCCGAAGGCCCCTATAGCGGCAAGCCGAACCCGCATGCCTGGATGTCGCCCTCGGCAGCGCTGATCTATGTCGACAACATCCGCGACGCTTTCGTCAAATACGATCCTGGTAATGCCGAGACCTACAAGGCCAACGCAGAAGCCTACAAGCAGAAGATCGAAGCGGCGATCGCCCCGATCCGCGCCGAGATCGGCAAGATCCCGGAAGACAAGCGCTGGCTGGTTTCGAGCGAGGGCGCCTTCAGCTACCTCACCCGCGACTTCGGCCTGAAGGAACTCTATCTCTGGCCGATCAACGCCGATCAGCAGGGCACGCCGCAGCAGGTGCGCAAGGTCATCGACGCCGTACGTGCCAACAACATCCCCGTCGTCTTTTCAGAAAGCACGATTTCGCCCGACCCGGCGCAGCAGGTGGCGCGGGAAACCGGCGCAAAATACGGCGGCGTGCTCTATGTTGATTCCTTGAGCGAAGCGGACGGTCCGGTACCGACCTATATCGACCTCTTGCGCGTGACGTCCGAAACCATCGCGAAAGGCCTTTCGCAATGAACCTTCAGGTGAAACCCCGCTCCGGCCCGCAAGCCGCCTCCGGGGATGCAGGCAGCGGCATCCGCGTTTCCGGCGCGACCGTGACCTATCGCAACGGCCACCGCGCGCTTCGCGATGCCTCCTTCGAAATCCCGACCGGCACGATCACAGCACTTGTCGGCGTCAACGGCAGCGGCAAGTCGACCGTCTTCAAGGCGATCATGGGCTTTGCCCGGCTGGCGCGCGGCGAGATCTCGATCCTCGGCCTCTCCGTCCAGGAGGCGTTGAAGAAAAACCTCGTCGCCTATGTGCCGCAGGCCGAGGAGGTCGACTGGAACTTTCCGGTTCTGGTCGAGGACGTGGTGATGATGGGCCGCTACGGCCATTTGAACATGCTGCGCATCCCCAAGAAGGCCGACCACGAGGCGGTGGAGGCGGCACTTGCCCGTGTCGGCATGAGCGATTTCCGCAAACGCCAGATCGGCGAACTCTCCGGCGGCCAGAAGAAGCGCGTGTTCTTGGCGCGCGCCCTTGCCCAGGACGGCCGCGTGATCCTGCTTGACGAGCCCTTCACCGGCGTCGACGTCAAGACCGAGGACGCCATCATCCGCCTGTTGATCGGGCTGCGCGACGAGGGCCGCGTCATGCTGGTCTCGACCCACAATCTCGGCAGCGTGCCGGAATTCTGCGACCGGACCGTTCTCCTGAAGAACACGGTGCTGGCCTACGGCCCGACGGAAACGACCTTCACCCGCGAAAACCTCGAACTCGCCTTCGGCGGCGTGCTGCGCCACTTCGTGCTCGGCGGCGATAGCCTGCATGACGACGCGGACCCGCGGCAGCTGTCCGTCATCAGCGACGACGAACGGCCGCTGGTGATGTACGGCGCCCAGGGGCAGATGGTGTCGCAACCGGCAAAACCGGAGACCGACCCGGAGGCAAACGGCCAATGATCGCCACGCTCTTCGAGCCCTTCACCTACAGCTACATGGTCAACGCAATGTGGGTAAGCGCACTGGTCGGTGCCGTCTGCGCCTTCCTGTCGTCCTACCTCATGCTGAAAGGCTGGTCGCTGATCGGCGACGCGCTCTCGCATTCGATCGTTCCGGGTGTGGCCGGCGCCTATATGCTCGGCCTGCCCTTCTCGCTCGGCGCCTTCTTCTCCGGCGGACTTGCGGCCGGTGCGATGCTGTTTCTCAACCAGCGCACCCGGCTGAAGGAAGACACGATCATCGGACTGATCTTCACCTCGTTCTTCGGCCTTGGCCTGTTCATGGTGTCGCTGTCGCCGACCTCGGTGAACATCCAGACGATCGTGCTCGGCAACATTCTCGCGATCACGCCTGCCGACACGCTGCAGCTCGCGCTGATCGGCGTGATCTCGCTGATCATCCTGACCGCCAAGTGGAAAGACCTGATGGTCACCTTCTTCGACGAGAGCCACGCGCGCTCGATCGGTATCCCGACGACCTTCCTGAAGGTGCTGTTCTTCACGCTTCTGTCGGCGTGCACGGTCGCAGCACTGCAGACGGTTGGCGCCTTTCTCGTCATCGCCATGGTGGTGACGCCTGGCGCCACGGCTTATCTGCTTACCGACCGGTTTCCGCGACTGATCGTCATCAGCGTCGCGATCGGAGCGCTCACCAGCTTCTTCGGCGCCTATTTCAGCTACTTCCTCGATGGCGCCACCGGCGGCATCATCATCGTGCTGCAGACGCTGATCTTCCTCGCAGCCTTCGTCTTTGCACCCAAACACGGATTGCTGGCTGCGCGCCGGCGCAGCGCCGAAGCCCTGGAGGTCACGCAATGATCTCGCTCGACCTGCTGCTTGCCGTCTTCGAATTCGAGTTCATGCGCAATGCGCTGCTGATCTCGGTTCTCGTGGCGATCCCGACAGCTTTGCTCTCCTGCTTCCTCGTGCTCAAGGGCTGGTCGCTGATGGGCGACGCCATCTCGCACGCGGTCTTCCCCGGCGTCGTCATCTCCTACATCGTCGGCCTGCCGCTCGCGGTCGGTGCCTTTGCCGCCGGCATGTCCTGCGCGCTTCTGACCGGCTACCTCAAGGAAAACAGCCGCATCAAGCAGGACACGGTGATGGGCGTGGTGTTCTCCGGCATGTTCGGCTTCGGCCTGGTGCTCTACACCAAGATCCAGAGCGACGTGCATCTCGACCATATCCTCTTCGGCGACATGCTCGGCATCGGCTGGCCCGACATCGTCGAAACCGGCCTGATCGCGCTGGTGGCGACCGGCATCCTGGCGGTGAAATGGCGGGATTTCCTGCTGCATGCCTTCGACCCTGCACAGGCCAAGGCTGTCGGGCTGCGCGTCAACTGGCTGCACTATGGGCTGCTGGCGATCCTGTCCTTGACGATCGTCGGCGCGCTGAAGGCCGTTGGCCTGATCCTTGCCATCGCCATGCTGATCGCCCCCGGCGCCATCGCGTTTCTCATCACCCGCACCATGGGCAGCATGCTCATCGTTGCGGTGCTGGTGGCGACCGTCGCCTCGTTCTCAGGCGTCTATCTCTCGTTCTTCATCGACAGCGCCCCGGCACCGACCATCGTGCTTTTGATGACCGTGATCTTCCTCGCCGCTTTCCTCTGGTCGTCCTGGCGGACGGCCCGCATCGAGGCACAGCGAACGACGGTCGAATAAGGACGAGGCTCCCTTCCCGGGAAAGGGAGCCTCTACACGGCTATCTCAATGGCTCGGGTGCAGCGCGTTGTTGAGATACATGCAGGTCAGCATGGTGAAGATATAGGCCTGGATGACCGACATCAGCAGCTCCAGACCAGTCAGCGCCACCGTCATCATCAGCGGCATGACCGCACCGAGCATGCCGAGCGCGCCGAAGCCGCTGAGGCTAACGACGAAGCCTGCGAATACCTTCAAGGTGATGTGGCCGGCGAGCATGACGGCGAAAAGACGAACCGAGTGGCTGACCGGACGCGAGAGGTAGGAAACGACCTCGATCGGGATGATGATCGGCGCCAGCACCAGCGGCACGCCCGACGGCATGAACAGCCGGAGAAAGCCGAAGCCGTGCTTGATCAGGCCGTAGATCGTCACGGTCAGGAAGACGAGCAGCGCCAGCGCAAACGTCACCGCAATATGGCTCGTCACGGTGAAGGCGTAGGGAAACATGCCGATCAGGTTGGCGACCAGGATGAACATGAACAGCGAGAACACCAGCGGGAAGAAGCGCATGCCGTGCTCCCCGGCATTTTCGCGCAGCGTCTTCGACACGAACTCGTAGAGGATCTCGGCGGCGGACTGGGCGCGGTTCGGCACTAGGCCGCGCCGGCGCGTCGAAAGGATCAGGAAAAGGCTGGCAATGGCCACGGTCACGACCATGAAGACAGCCGAGTTCGTAAAGCTGATATCGTGTCCGCCGACCCCGGCGATGTGGAAAAGCGACTTGATCTCGAATTGTTCGATGGGTCCGGCCATCATGAACCTCGTGCGTTGGCAACAGAGCAACCACGGCGCGCCCGCAGGCTGCCGCAGGCGCATCAATTTGTGTGGGAAGCAATCGACAACTGATGTCGCGGCAATGAGCGATCGCGCTCTCGCCCGAAGGAAAAACTCAGCTGTTCAATGAAGGAAAAGGTCACGCGGACGTGCCGCAGGCCAGGGGGCTGCATGATGCGATCGACTCCATTATCTCAGGTCGAGATAGTGGGGCCGTCCCCAGGCGAAGCATCGACACGGGTCGTCCCGCGTGCGCCTGACCTAGAGACAATTTGCGGTTAGGTCAAGCCGACTCGCTACCGGCCGATAGGGGTGATGCATCGGGACCTGTATCAATCCGCTGACCGAGGCTCAGCCAAAGCACCGGTGGTCGACGAGCACCTCTTCGATCACCCTGCGGCTCTTTTCCGCCTCGGCGATGTTGGTGCCGGGAAAGCCGGCATAGACGATCAGCGCCTTCCACAGGGTCCAGCCGCGGCCGCGCGCCCAGGTTCCGGCATCGAGCGCCACGCCGGCGCGAAATGCCTCCCGGCTTTGTCCGTGGAAGAGCGTCCAGGCAATGGCAAGATCGCAGGCGGGATCGCCAATGCCCGAGGTGCCGAAATCGATGACGGCGCTCAGGCGGCCGCCTTCGACCAGTAGATTGCCCCAGCTGATGTCGCCGTGGAACCAGACCGGCGCACCCTGCCAGCTTGCCGCCAGCGCCGCCGCCCACACATCGCGCGCGGCTGCCGTGTCGATACGACCCTCGAGCGCAACAAGCGCGCGACGCGTCTCCTCGTCGTAATGGGCAGGTGGCCCGCCACGATAGAAATTGTGCGGGCCAGGCAACGGCCCACCGCTCGCATCGGCCTGCCGCAAGGCGACGAGAAAACGGGCCAGGTCCTGCGCAAAGATCGTCAGGTCGCCGATCCGATCATCCGTCGCCGTCTCGCCCGGCCGCCAGCGATAGACCGACCATGGCCATAGGTAGCCCTCGCCGGGCTTACCCCTAGCCAGCGGCACCGGGATAGGCAACGGCAGATGCGGCGCCAGCTTCGACAGCCACAACTGCTCCTTTTCCACCTGCAGCGCATAGGACGCTGCACTCGGCAGACGCACTGTCATGTCTCGCCCGAGGTGGAAGGTCCTGTTGTCCCAGCCGCCGGGCAGCACCGGTCTGATGTCGAGCGTCGCCCACTGCGGAAACTGCGCAGCGATCAGGCGCCGGGCGAGCGGCGCATCGATGGTGGGAGTGGCTGTCGGTTGATCGGACATAACGGAACAAACGCCTCACGCCAAAGTTCGGACGCCTGTTTTAGCCGATCGTCGCCTGTTCGCAACTTTTCCGCCCGAAATGGCGGGCCGGCGAGGCCTGACCGGGGGGAGAAAACCGTCGATTGCAAGCGTTGCCGTTGCCACGCCCGGTGCTTTGGCCGCCGCGCCGATGGTCGCTAAGGATATTGCCTGCCAGGCGGATTTCGGGAATGAAGG
This sequence comes from Ensifer adhaerens, assembly GCF_001270265.1. Taxonomy (GTDB): domain Bacteria; phylum Pseudomonadota; class Alphaproteobacteria; order Rhizobiales; family Rhizobiaceae; genus Ensifer; species Ensifer adhaerens_B. The sequence goes on along the minus strand of NZ_LGAP01000006.1, from coordinate 131,613 downwards.
AAACGGAGAAGGACAAAGTCGCCTGCCTGTCGCCTCGGGATGATCGCTTTACCCTGCATCACAATCTGATATTTTCAGATCCACGGAATTTTCGGCTTTTTTTGATAACCTGAGATCATGGAACACCGGCTGCTCGACCGCATATCGCTGGAGGCTTTTCGCGTTTTCGACGCGGCCAGCCGGCATATGGATTTTTCCCGTGCCGGTCGCGAGCTCAACATCACCCGGGCCGCCGGCCGCCGCCGCGGCAAGAACCTGGAATTGACGCCGCAGGACGTGCGGCTGTTTCAGCGCGTACGGACGATCATCCCCGCCGGCACCTGTCGCGGCTGATGGCAGAGGAACTGTCGCCGGTCGCATCGCCCGACTATCTCGCTTCGCGCGGCCTCGAGGCGGAAACGCTGACGTATCCCGGCCTGCCCGGCAAAAAGCCATCGAGGGACGCGGTGCTGCGCCTGCATGCTGCACGCGGAAACTCGACATGAGCGGCGGACGCAGCAAGGCGACAACACCGCCGAAACAACCGAGCCGCACCGGCATCGCCTTCTTTCTCGTCGCCTTTGCGCTGATTGTGATGGCTATCCTGGCAACCGTTCTGCTCGCCAACGGGCAGAGGAACCTGAAGCAACTGCTGAGGGCGCTCGATCTTCCGACTACGTTCCTCGAAGCCGGAAGGCCGCCGGAGCAGGCGCCCGAGGTTCACGTCAAGCGACAGCCGCTCCACGTCGCTCTGCCGGTCTGGACCTTCCAGGATCTGCAAACGCCGGAGCAGCAGTTCCTGCGGGTGCTGCGCAGCGATCCCCGCGCGCTCTGCGACGAACTGCGTGAGGCCGGCTTCCGCGAACTCGAATGGAAGTCGAGCGCCGGCGAACGTGGCCAGTGGGAATGCTCCTCGCTGGTTTCCTTTCCGCGCCCAGGGGTCGACAAGACCTCGTCGATCTTCATTTTCATCAAGGGCAGCGGCGAGGAGGAGATCACCTCGTTTCGCGTCAAGCTCAACATCGAGCGCCCGGAGGATGCGCAGGCGGTCACCACCAGCGCCGCGCGGGCCGCATCGGTTTTCCTCGATCACGTCCGCTGGGCCGATGGCGGAAGCATTGCGCTGCAGATCCAGGCATTGAAGGAATTCGACGTAAAGCGCTTCGGCAGCCGCGTGCAGTTCAAGCGCGAAACGGACGAGACAACGGCCCGCTACAATTTCCTCGCCAACCAACCCGCCCGCGCGCGCCCGAAGAGCATCGCAGAACTCTACTTCAACAGGGATAAATGGCTCGCCTACGGCAAGGCCGGCACGCGCAACTTCGTCCTCGGACCGACGGCGTGGAATGGGCCGGCGAAGATACCCGAAGACCGCGATCCTGAAGCGGCCCCGGCATCGACCGAGGGTACCAGCCCGGCGAAAGCAGGCACTGACGCAAAACCGTGACCCTACAGCGTCCTTTGCGCGTCAAATATGACACGCAAAGGACGCTGTAGCACTATGAAACTGCTGCATAATTTGATCCTTAAATCGGATCCGATTTAAGAGATTATGCAGTAGGTTCAGCGATCGATCCGGGTCGAGAGAATGATCGATGACAGCGTCCGGTCGACGCCATCGATCTCGCCGATGCGATCGATCAGCAGGTCGAGTTCGCTGATCGAGGCGGCAGCGACGACGGCGATCAGATCGAAGCTGCCGCTGACCGAATGCAGGCTGCGGATCTCGCGGATGGCGGTAAGTTCCGGGGTCACGCGGCTGAGCGCCCTTGGCGCGATGGTGATGAGCACATGCGCCTTGACCAGACCCTTCTCGTAGCTCTCCGACAGCCGAACGCCATAGCCGGCAATCACCCCCTCGCGTTCCAGCCGCTCGATACGAGCCTGCACGGTCGTTCGCGACAAGCCGAGCCTGCGGGCGATCGTTGCGGTCGGCATGCGGGCGTTTTCGCTCAGCACTGCGAGAAGCTCACGGTCCTTGTCGGTAATCTGCATTTCGTCGGTCCATATGGGCAATCTGCCGAGTATCTATAGGCGATTTAGTCATATTAGCGCTTCAAATCAACAGCCTCCCGCCGGACAATGGGGTCTGAAACCAATTTCATACCCTGGGGGAAAGTCATGAAGGACATCGTCGTCATCGGAGCAGGCAAGATCGGCTCCACCATTGCTCGCATGCTCGCGCACACCGGCGATTACAGCGTCTGTGTTGCCGACCGCAGCGCCGAGCAGCTGGGCCAGATCGAGAAACACGCCGCCATCACGACGGCGACCGTCGATATCGGCGACAAGAAGGCGCTCGTCGCCCTTCTCTCCGGCAAGTTCGCCGTGCTCAGCGCCGCACCGTTCCACCTGACGGTTGCCATTGCAGAAGCTGCAGCCGAGGCCGGCATCCACTATCTCGACCTGACCGAAGACGTCGAATCCACCCGCCAGGTCAAGGCGATCGCCGCCAAGGCCAGCACCGCCTTCATTCCGCAGTGCGGCCTCGCACCGGGCTTCATCTCGATCGTTGCCAATGATCTCGCCAGCCGCTTCGAATCGCTCGAAAGCGTGCGCATGCGCGTCGGCGCACTGCCGCAGTACCCGTCGAACGCTCTCAACTACAACCTGACCTGGAGCACCGACGGCGTCATCAACGAATATATCGAGCCCTGCGAAGCGATCGTCGAAGGCAGCCTGATCGAAGTTCCTGCGATGGAAGAGCGCGAAGAATTCTCGCTCGACGGCGTGACCTACGAAGCCTTCAACACCTCCGGCGGTCTCGGCACGCTCTGCGAATCGCTGAAGGGCAAGGTCCGCACCCTGAACTACAAGACGATCCGTTATCCCGGCCACGCCGCGATCATGAAGGCGCTCCTGAACGACCTCGGCCTGCGTCATCGCCGCGAAGTCCTCAAGGACATCTTCGAAAACGCGCTGCCGACCACCACCCAGGACGTCGTCGTGATCTTCGTCACGGTTTCGGGCTTCCGCGAAGGTCGCCTGATCCAGGAAACCTACGCCAACAAGGTCTATAGCGGCGTTGTCGCCGGCCGCATGCAGAGCGGTATCCAGATCACCACTGCCGGCAGCATCTGCGCCGTGCTCGATCTGCTGGCCAATGGCAAGATCGCATCCAAGGGCTTCGTTCGCCAGGAAGACATCGCTCTCGATACCTTCCTCGCAAACCGCTTCGGTCACTACTACGCCCAGAAGGGCGAGGCTGAGCGCGTCGCCGGCTGAGATCGCTCGGCTCCAATGCGCTGACTTTAATGCCCGGGTCTTGCCCGGGCATTTTTTATGCGGTCTACGGGATCACCCGGATCCGGTCGCCGCGCGACTGTCCACCACGGCGCACAAATCACGCCATAACGCTTGAAGCGCGCTGCGTCACAAGGGCTGATGCGGCGGCGCGCTATGTCCGGCCGAACTCATCCTCAATGCGGATGATGTCGTCCTCGCCAAGATAAGACCCGGTCTGCACTTCGATCAGCTCGAGCGGGATCTTGCCGGGATTGTGCAGCCGGTGAACGGTTCCTTGCGGGATGTAGACCGACTCGTTCTCGTGCAGCAGCCGCGTCTCGCCGGCCATGGTGATCTCCGCCGTACCACGCACGACGATCCAATGTTCGGCGCGGTGATGATGCTTCTGCAGCGAGATCTTCTTGCCGGGGCTGACCTTCAACCGCTTGACCTCGTAGCGCTCGCCGCTGGAGACCGAGGAGACCGCGCCCCAGGGCCTGTAGGACGTCGGGTGCTCCTGGGTAAGCCCGGAGGTTGCCCGCGACCGTGCGAGGACCTTGACGATGTTTCCGACGCTCTGGCTGTCTTCCAGCCGCCCGACATAAACGGCATCCTCGCTGGCAATCACGGCGATATCCTCAAGCCCGTGGACGGCGAGGTGAATATCGCGGGAGAGCACCAGCGAATTGCGGGTGTTCGACACGGTCGCCTTGTCGGTCACGACATTGCCGTCACCGTCCTTGCGGCCGATCTTCCACACGGCATCCCAGCTGCCGAGGTCCGACCAGGCAAATGACGAGGGAACGACGGCGGCACGAGCCGTCTTTTCGAAGACCGCATAGTCGACCGAAATATCCGGCGCCTTGGAGAAGGCTTTCGCCTCCAGCCGGCTGAAATCAAGATCCTTGCTGGCGCCCTCGACGGCCGCCTTGGTCGCGGCAAAGACCTCGGGCGCGTAGGTCTGCATTTCGTCGAGGAACACCTTGACGGGAAGCATGAACATGCCGGAGTTCCAGAGATAGCGCTCGGTCGCCAGCATTGCTTCCGCCTTGGCCCGATCCGGCTTCTCGACGAAACGGGCAACCCTGTTGGCGCCCGCCGGCAACGGCCCGCCAAGCTCGATATAGCCATAGCCGGTTGCCGGCTCCGTCGGCGTGATACCGAAGGTCACCAGCTCGCCCGTTTCGGCGGCCTGCTGTGCACGCAGCATGCAGTCCGTGTAGACCGCTCCGGCATCGATCTCGTGGTCGGAGGCCAGCACCTGCATGATCGCCCCTTCGCCGTAACGGGCGAGCACGACGAAGGCCGCGGCGGCGAGTGCCGGCGCCGTGTTGCGGGCAACCGGCTCGAGCAGGATGTCGCTCAGCGGTGCGTCGACGGCCCGCGCCTGCGCGGCAACGAGGAAGCGGAAATCGCTGTTGGTGACGATGATCGCCGGCTCGAGGGGGCGCTCCCCCCGCACCCGTTCGGGCGTCTGCGGGAACAGCGACCGGTCCGACAGGATCTGCAGGAACTGCTTCGGCGCGCCGGAGCGCGACAGCGCCCACAGGCGTGTCCCTTTCCCCCCCGCCATGATCACGGGGACGATCTTAGACGTCATACCAAGCCCCTCTACGCGCATCAAACGATAGTCCCTCAATACAGGACGGATGCTAAAGAATGCCTGAAACTGTCGGCACGCTCAAACGGCCTTCGAAGGTTCGAGCGCAACGCGTCAGGTCTGACGCACGAACGACGCTGCAGCGTTTGAAGCCTGGGCATCGTTTTCCCTGTGGGAAGTGCCGATGAACCTGGCGATGCCGCCTCTGCCGCAGGCGTCTGCGGCCAACAAAAAACCCCGCTCGAAGGCGGGGTTTTTTTCATTGGTTTATCCCGTCGGGATGTCCCTTTCAGGCCGGGATCACGATTTCCCCGAGCTTCGTCAGTTCGGCGATGAACTGTTCGACGCGCGTCTTCTTCTCGTCGCTGGCGCCTTCCAGTTCGGCACGAACCGCCTCGATGCGCTTTTCAAGCGCAGTGCGGTCGAGTTCGTCGACGTGCACGGCGGATTCGGCAAGCAAGGTGCAGCCGGTCGGCAGGATATCGGCAAAGCCGCCGAAGACGGCGAACCGCTCGGTCTTGCCGTCAGCCGTCTTCACGGTGACGACGCCGGGCTTGACCGTCGTCATTGTCGGGGCATGATTGGCCATCACGGTCATCTCGCCCTCGGTCGCCGGAATGACGACTTCCGTCACCTTCTCGGAGAGGAGCAGGCGCTCGGGGGAAACAAGCTCAAAATTGAAACTGTCGGCCATGACCATTCACTTCTCGTGGGCGCGCCACCTGAGGTGGCAGGCTGTGCATGTCTTCCCTGCTCCGCAAAGCGGCGGAACGCAGGATGAAAGCCTCGGCGCATCTGTGCGCCGAGGCTTACGATGCTATCAAGCGGCTTCGGCAGCCAGCTTCTTGGCCTTTTCGACCGCTTCTTCGATCGAGCCGACCATGTAGAAGGCGGCTTCCGGAAGATGGTCGTAGTCGCCGTTGACGAGGCCCTTGAAGCCCTTGATCGTGTCTTCGAGAGCGACGAGCTTGCCCGGCGAACCGGTGAAGACTTCGGCCACGAAGAACGGCTGCGACAGGAAGCGTTCGATCTTACGAGCGCGGGCAACGGCCACCTTGTCTTCTTCCGACAGTTCGTCCATGCCGAGGATGGCGATGATGTCCTGGAGAGACTTGTAGCGCTGCAGCGTCGTCTGGACCTTACGCGACACTTCGTAGTGCTCTTCGCCGACGATCATCGGGTCGAGCATGCGCGAGGTGGAGTCGAGCGGGTCAACGGCCGGGTAGATACCCTTTTCGGCGATCGAGCGCGACAGAACGGTCGTTGCGTCCAGGTGGGCAAACGAGGTAGCCGGCGCCGGGTCGGTCAAGTCGTCGGCCGGAACGTAGATAGCCTGAACCGAGGTGATCGAGCCCTTGGTCGTGGTGGTGATGCGTTCCTGCATCTGACCCATGTCGGTTGCCAGCGTCGGCTGGTAACCCACGGCCGACGGAATACGGCCGAGCAGAGCCGACACTTCGGAGCCTGCCTGGGTGAAGCGGAAGATGTTGTCGACGAAGAACAGAACGTCCTGGCCCTTGTCGCGGAAGTCTTCAGCGATCGTCAGACCGGTCAGAGCGACGCGAGCGCGGGCGCCCGGCGGTTCGTTCATCTGGCCGTAAACGAGAGCAGCCTTGGAGCCTTCGCCACCGCCGTGCTTGTTAACGCCGGACTCGATCATTTCGTGGTAGAGGTCGTTGCCTTCGCGGGTACGTTCACCCACGCCAGCAAATACCGAGTAACCACCGTGCGCCTTGGCGACGTTGTTGATCAGTTCCATGATGAGAACGGTCTTGCCGACGCCTGCGCCGCCGAAGAGGCCGATCTTGCCGCCCTTTGCGTAAGGAGCGAGTAGGTCGACGACCTTGATGCCGGTGACGAGGATCTGCGCTTCCGTCGACTGCTCGACGTAGGACGGCGCGTCCTGGTGGATGGCGCGCTTGCCGGAGGTGACGAGCGGACCCGCTTCGTCGACCGGCTCGCCGATGACGTTCATGATGCGGCCGAGCGTTTCGTCGCCGACCGGAACCGTGATCGGTGCGCCGGTGTCGGTGACCGACTGGCCGCGGACGAGACCTTCGGTCGAGTCCATGGCGATCGTGCGGACGGAGTTTTCGCCGAGGTGCTGCGCGACTTCGAGAACGAGGCGGTTACCGTTGTTGTCGGTTTCCAGCGCGTTCAGGATCTGCGGAAGCTGGCCTTCGTCGAACGCGACGTCGACGACGGCGCCGATGACCTGCGTTACGCGACCGACAGCGCCGGTTGCGGCAACTGCTGCGGTCTTGGCGGAAGCTGCCTTCCTCGGTGCAGCCGGCTTCTTCGCCGCTGCGGTTTCTTTCGGGGTAGCTGCCTTAGCCATAATCCTTACCCTCTTCTCGTAACCTTAGAGCGCTTCCGCGCCCGAGATGATTTCAATGAGTTCCTTGGTGATCTGAGCCTGGCGCTGACGGTTGTAGTTCAGCGTCAGCTTGTTGATCATCTCACCAGCATTGCGCGTCGCATTGTCCATCGCGCTCATCTTCGCGCCCATTTCACCGGCGACATTCTCGAGCAGAGCCCGGAAGATCTGCACCGAAATGTTGCGCGGGATGAGGTCGCTCAGGATCGCGCCCGCGTCCGGCTCATATTCGTAGACGGCCGAAGCATCCGATGCTTCCACTGCGACCGGGCCGGCCGAGGCGGGGATCAGCTGCTGTGCCGTCGGAATCTGGGCGATAACGGACTTGAACTCAGAATAGAACAGCGTGCAGACATCGAACTCGCCCTTTTCAAAGAGCGCGATGACCTTGTGGCCGATCTGATCGGCGTTCTGGAAGCCGATCTTCTTGACCTCACGCAGGTCGACGCGATCGATGATCAGCGACGCGAATTCGCGACGCAGAATATCGAAGCCCTTCTTGCCGACGCAGATGATCTTCACCGTCTTGCCGGCGGCAAGCAGCTTGCGAACGTGGTCGCGAGCGTGGCGGGCGATCTGCGAGTTGAAGCCGCCGCAAAGACCGCGTTCCGCCGTGCAGACGACGAGAAGATGCGTGTCGTCCTTGCCGGTCCCGGTCATCAGTTGCGGCGCAGCGTCGTCCGCGCCAACCGCCTGGGCGATGTTGGCGAGAACGGCAGCCATGCGCTGCGAGTAAGGCCGGGCGGCCTCGGCCGCCTCCTGCGCACGCCGAAGCTTCGCCGCGGCGACCATTTTCATCGCCTTGGTGATCTTCTGCGTCGCCTTGACGGAGGCGATCCGGTTCTTCAGATCCTTAAGTGAAGGCATCCGTTATCCGTCCTAAATGAAATCCGCTCAGGCGAAAGACTTGGCGAAGCTGTCGATTGCAGCCTTCAGCTTGCCCTTGACGTCGTCGGAGATCGCCTTGTCCTTGCGGATGGTTTCCAGGATATCCTTGCCTTCCGAACGCATGTACGAAAGCAGGCCCTGCTCGAACTTGCCGACCTGGTTGACCGGCAGCTTGTCGAGGTAACCGTTGACGCCTGCGAAGATGACCGCGACCTGCTCTTCCGTCTTCAGCGGCGAGAACTGCGGCTGCTTCAGGAGTTCGGTCAGGCGTGCACCGCGGTTCAACAGACGCTGCGTAGCGGCATCGAGGTCCGAACCGAACTGCGCAAAGGCCGCCATTTCGCGGTACTGAGCGAGTTCGCCCTTGATCGAGCCGGCAACCTGCTTCATCGCCTTGATCTGCGCGGCGGAGCCGACGCGCGAAACCGACAGACCGACGTTAACGGCCGGACGGATGCCCTGGTAGAACAGGTCGGTTTCAAGGAAGATCTGGCCGTCGGTGATCGAGATCACGTTGGTCGGAATGAACGCGGAAACGTCGTTGCCCTGCGTTTCGATGACCGGCAGGGCCGTCAGCGAACCGCCGCCGTTGTCGTCCGAGAGCTTTGCAGCGCGCTCGAGCAGGCGGGAGTGCAGGTAGAAAACGTCGCCCGGGTAAGCTTCGCGGCCCGGCGGGCGGCGCAGCAGGAGCGACATCTGACGGTAGGAAACAGCCTGCTTGGACAGGTCGTCGTAGCCGATCAGGGCATGCTTGCCGTTGTCACGGAAGTATTCGCCCATCGCGCAACCCGCGAACGGTGCGAGGTACTGCATCGGAGCCGGGTCGGATGCGGTCGCGGCAACGATGATCGAGTACTGAAGAGCGCCACGCTCTTCCAGAACCTTCACGAACTGGGCAACCGTCGAACGCTTCTGGCCGATTGCGACGTAGACGCAATACAGCTTGTCGCCTTCCGGACCATTGTCGTGAATGGCCTTCTGGTTGAGGATCGTGTCGAGAATGATCGCGGTCTTGCCGGTCTGGCGGTCGCCGATGACGAGCTCGCGCTGGCCGCGGCCAACCGGGATGAGGGCATCGATGGCCTTGAGGCCGGTCGACATCGGCTCATGCACCGACTTGCGCGGAATGATGCCCGGAGCCTTGACGTCAACGCGCGAGCGCTGCTTGGCGTTGATCGGGCCCTTGCCGTCGATCGGGTTGCCGAGCGCGTCGACGACGCGGCCGAGCAGTTCCGGACCAACCGGAACGTCCACGATGGCGCCGGTCCGCTTAACGGTGTCGCCTTCCTTGATGTCACGGTCCGAACCGAAAATAACGACGCCGACGTTGTCGGCTTCGAGGTTCAGCGCCATGCCGCGAATTCCACCCGGGAATTCGACCATCTCGCCTGCCTGAACATTGTCGAGGCCGTAGACGCGGGCGATACCGTCACCGACGGAAAGCACCTGGCCGACTTCGGAGACTTCTGCTTCCTGGCCGAAATTTTTGATCTGATCTTTAAGAATTGCGGAAATTTCCGCGGCGCGGATATCCATCAGCCGACCTCTTTCAGTGCAAGCTTAAGGGTAGAGAGTTTGGTGCGAAGGGAAGTGTCAATCTGGCGGGACCCGACCTTGACGATCAGACCTCCAAGAATAGACGGGTCGACGGTGACGTTGACCGTCACGTCTTTGCCGGTGACGCCCTTGAGCGTCGCCTTCAATTCGGTTTCCTGCGCTGCGGTGAGCGCATGGGCCGACGTTACGTCGGCGGAGATTTCACCCCGATGGCGCGCGGCGATCAGGCGGAACGCCTTGATCATGCCCGGCAGCGCGAAGAGGCGGCGATTGCGCGCAACAACCTTGAGGAAGTTACCGACGATACCAGAGATACCGGCCTTGGCGACGATCGCCGAAATGGCCTTGAACTGGTCGTCGGCAGAAAAGACGGGGCTTACAATCAGCCGCTTCAGGTCGTCGCTACCATCGATCAGGGCCTGGACGCGGGTAAGATCCGCACCGACCGCCTCGACGGAACCCGCTTCGAGAGCGAGGTCAAAAAGCGAGGACGCATACCTTTCTGCAACACCGGAAATAAGCTGGGATGTGTCTGCCACGGGCACAAGCTTCTCTCAATTTCATCCAAGAACGGTGGTGGCGGCGAGCCGTCAACTTAACGTTTTGAATTTGCTGCAATAATTTGCGGGATATCGAGGCCTGGCGACCCACTTCCCCCGCAATTCGCGGTTCGTCTAGCATAGGATGTTTGGACTCGCAACACGCGAACGGCAGGAATGCGGCATAAGTCGACCCGGATTGGCCGAATTTTGCCGTAAATTCGTTCCTGAGGATGTGAATCGCGAAAATGCCCTGCGGGCGGTCAGATCATTCCAAAGACATAGGCAAGCGGAAAAATGGCAAGTGCCGCCTGCACCAGGAGCGCCACCCAGTTGTAGAGCGTGGCGCCGTTGTCGCTCATCATCGAGAGGATGCGGCCGAAGGCGGCGAGCGCAAAAGCGGCACCGATCGCGAGATAAACCATCGGCTGCGCCAGAAGGATCGCGGCGAGGCCAAGGCCGGCATGCATGCCGCCCATGGTCGAGCGCGCTTCGGCCAGCCCGCCACGGCGACCTTCGGCAATGCCGATGCCGGCGGCGCGAAAGGTAAGCCGCGGCGCAAACAGCATGACGACGCCGATCAGCGCCGCAGCCGCCGCCGCACAGAAGGCGAGGAACTCGCCGGTTTCCGTCGGAATGTAGAACTCCATGCCCGTTCCCGCAGATGAGCGCCGATCTCGATCGCATCGCCATCAGGCCCTGCCTGGATGCGATACACCTCAGACCTCTAGCGCATGTCGCGGCGGTTGTGAATCGCCCACGACCCGATCGCAGCCGCGATCACAGGAAACTTGAGATCAGAGGAAACTCTGGGGATCAATATCGAGCTGGACGCTGATCGAGCCGCGCTCCTTCGGGCCGGCAGCGATCATCGCCTTGACGAAGGCCTGCATGTCGCTGTTGCGGCGCCCGTGCACCAGCAGCCGGAACCGGTGACGGCCGCGGATCAGCGCCAGCGGCGCCTCGGCCGGACCGAGGATCGAGATGCCGTCGGTGCGCGGCGCCGCACTTCGAAGTCCGCGGGCATGGGTCTCGGCATCCTGCCGCGTATCGGCCGAAACGATCAGCGATGCCAGCCTGCCGAACGGCGGCAGCAGCGCCTTTTCGCGCTCGGCGATCTCGCGGTCATAAAAGGCATCCGCATCGCCCGAGACGATCGCCTGCATTACCGGGTGCTGCGGCTGGTAGGTCTGCAGCAGGCCGAGGCTCTTCAGGCCGGTCCGGCCAGCGCGACCGGTGACCTGCGACAGCAGCTGGAACGTCCGCTCCGCCGCCCGCGGATCGCCATTGGCAAGCCCGAGGTCGGCATCGACGATGCCGACCAGCGTCATCAGCGGGAAATTGTGGCCCTTGGCGACAAGTTGCGTGCCGATGACGATATCCGCTTCGCCGCGCGCAATCGCCTCCAGCTCCAGCCGCAGCCGTTTGACGCCCATCAGGTCGGAAGACAGCACGATGGTGCGCGCCTCGGGAAAATGGCGCTCGACCTCTTCGGCAATACGCTCGACGCCGGGACCGCAGGCAACGAGGTGATCGAAGGTGCCGCATTCCGGACAGGCCTCGGGCGTCTTTTCCGCATAGCCGCAATGGTGGCACTGGATCTGCCCGCGGAAGCGATGCTCGACGAGCCAGCTCGCGCAATCCGGGCACTGGAAGCGATGACCGCAGACGCGGCAAAGCGTCAGCGGCGCATAACCACGCCGATTGAGAAACAACAGCGCCTGCTCGCCGCGGTCGACCGCCTTGCCGATCTGGTTGATAAGGACCGGCGACAGGAACCCGCCGCGCGCCGGCGGATGCTGGCGCATGTCGACAACGCCGAGCCGCGGCAGCGCCGCATCGCCGAAACGGGTCGGCAGATGGATCGGCTTATAGCGGCCGACCTCGCCGTTGACCCGGCTTTCGACCGACGGCGTTGCCGAAACCAACACCACGGGAAAGCCGGTGATGCGCCCGCGCACGACGGCCATGTCCCGGGCATTGTAGAACACCCGGTCCTCCTGCTTGTAGGCAGGGTCATGCTCTTCGTCGACAATGATCAGGCCGAGCTCCTCGAAGGGGAGAAACAGCGCCGAGCGGGCACCGGCGACGACGCGCACCGTGCCTGTCGTCACCTGCCGCCAGACTTTTTCGCGCGTTCGCGGCGCCAGATCCGAATGCCACTCGGCCGGCTTGGAGCCGAAGCGATCCTGGAAGCGTTCAAGGAAGCTCGCCGTCAGGGCGATTTCCGGCAGCAGGATCAGCACCTGCTTGCCGGCCCTAAGCGTCGCGGCGATCGCCTCGAAATAGACCTCGGTCTTGCCCGAACCGGTGATGCCGTCGATAAGCGACACCGAGAACCCGCCCTGTTCGACGGCGGCCAGAAGGTCCGCGGCCGCATCCTTCTGCGGCCCTTCGAGCCGGGGTGCGGCGAACTCGGGATCGGGAGCCGCCACCACCGGCGGCGGCGCCATGAAGACGGTCTCGAACACACCCTGCTGCGCAAGACCGTCGATGACACTCGACGACGCGCCCGCCGCGTGCGCAAGGCCCGAGCGCGTCCAGGCAAAGCCGTCGCCGGCAGCTGTGATGACGCGCTCGCGGGCCGACGTCATCCGCTCCGGGCGCATGTCGGTCAGTCGCAGGGCCTCCACCATCGGTTCCGGGTCGAAGGCGGCCGGCGCGCGCAGCGCCATGCGTGCCACCAGCCCCGGCGGTGTCACCGTATAGGTCGCCACCCAATCGAGAAATGTGCGCATGTCAGGCGTCAACGGCGGGCAGTCGAAGACTTTTTCGATCGATTTCAGCTTCTTCGGATCGACGCTGCCATCGTCGTCGCCATCCCAGACGACGCCCACGACCAGACGGGGCCCGAGCGGCACCTGGACGATCGAGCCGGGCTCGACCGCCATGCCGTCCGGCACCGCGTAGGAATAGGCCTTCGGCGCCGGCATCGGCACCAGAACTGGCACGACGCGGCGGTCGGAAACAGGCCCGAATAAATCGGTTGAATCGCGAGTCATTTTGCCGTGACCTTGCCACGTGTTTCGGTTAAAGAAAACTGCGCTGCGAACCGCAGCCTTGCCGGCGCAGGGTTTCTCACGGTTCCACCAGAGTTTCAACGCGCGCGATCTCTGCCAAAGGAATTCCTCCCGGTAGATATGCGCCCGAACGGCAATCGTGCCCCAAGGGAGTGACCCCATGAAATTTTTCGTTGATACCGCCGACGTCAAGGAAATCCGTGAGCTGAACGATCTCGGCCTCCTCGATGGCGTGACCACCAACCCTTCGCTGATCCTCAAGTCGGGCCGCGACATCGCCGAAGTCACCAAGGAAATCTGCGGCATCGTCGAAGGCCCGGTTTCGGCCGAAGTGACCGCGACCGAATACGCCGAGATGATGAAGGAAGCGGCTGTTCTTTCGAAGATCGCCGACAACATCTGCATCAAGCTGCCGCTGACGCTTGACGGCCTCAAGGCCTGCAAGGCCCTGACCTCGGACGGTCACCAGACCAACGTGACGCTGTGCTTCTCGGCCAACCAGGCGCTGCTTGCCGCCAAGGCTGGCGCGACCTTCGTTTCGCCCTTCGTCGGCCGCCTCGACGACATCGCGTTCGACGGCATGGACCTGATCCGCGAAATCCGCCACATCTTCGACAACTACGGCTACGAGACCGAAATTCTTGCTGCCTCGATCCGCACTGTGAACCACGTCAAGGAAGCAGCCCTCATCGGCGCTGACGTCATCACCGCGCCGCCGGCAACGCTGAAGGCCCTGGTCAAGCACCCGCTGACCGACAAGGGCCTCGAAATGTTCCTCGCCGACTGGGCGAAGACCGGCCAGAAGATCGCCTGATTTTTTCGGGATAGAGATTGTAGGGCTCCGCAGCGATGCGGGGCCTTTTTTATGCGTCATCGTCGTCCATCAGGCCGGTCAGACGCATGCCGTCGATCCAGGTGGCGCTGTCCTTGCGGATAACCCGGCGCGCACGCACGCCGCAACGCTCGCGGATGGCATCGGCCAGCCGCTCCGAATGGGTGACGATCCAGATCTGGCTGTCGCGCGAGGCGCTGGCGATCATGTCGGCAAGCGCCGGCAGCATATCCGGGTGCAGGCTGGTTTCCGGCTCGTTGAGTGCGATGAAGGGCGGGCGGCGATAGGAAAGCAGCGCTGCCGCAAGCGCCAGGAACCGCATCTGCCCGTCGGACAGCTCGCGCGTCGAAAACGGCCGTTGCGGAAAATCCGGGAAGACGAGCGAGAATTCGGCGAACTGACCGGGATCAGGAACGTCGAGATAGGCGCCGCCGAACGCATCGGCGATGGCGCGGTCGAGATCGACGGTATCTTCGCGGGTATGGCGCAGCGTCGCGAAAACCGCGGCCATGTTGGTGCCGTCTTCATCGAGCATCGGCGCCGTGACCGCAAGGCATGGCAGCCGCAACGGCGAATCGCGATCGGTGCGGAAGCCGTGAAAGAACCGCCATTGATCGACGGCTCGGCGGAAGGTGCCGATCTCGGGATAGTGCCCGGCATCGCCCAAGAGCGCGATCGCCGTCTCTGATTGCAACGCCTGCTCGGGATAGTCCTCCATCCGTCCGCGGTCGCCGCGCGCGAAGATACCGGGGCCGGCGCGCTTCATCATCGTCACCGGTCGCCGCCCGGTCTCGACGCTCAGCTCTTCCTCCTTGACCTGCGGCTCATAGGCGAAGCCTGCCGCCGCCTTTGGCGGGCGCAAGCCGGCTTCGATCCTATAGCGGAACGTGATGGCTCGCTCCTCGTCGATCAGCTCCGTCTCGAGCCGGATGCGCGCCGGCTTGTCGGCCCGTCGCTGGCCGCTCCAGAGCGCCGAGGACATGCCGCCTTCCCTGGCGATCTCATAGGCAAGACTGCCGCGCACGGCGGCCTGCACCAGCTGCAGCGCGCGATAGAGGTTGGATTTGCCCACGCCGTTCTCCCCGATGAACAGGTTGACACCGGTCAGATCCATGCGGATCGACTTTAGGGAGCGGTAGTTTTCGGCAAACATCGAACGAAGCAGCATGGCTCATGCTTAGCCCATTCCCGCCATCACATGAAGGGATCAGCAGGCAACGGAAGCGCTCAAAGCCGGCCGAAACACCGCATCCGCGTCGCGCGCCAGGTCGAACACGGTGTGGCGTTCCAATGCTTTCGTCACGTCGGCAGCGTCACCATCCAGAGCTTCCGGCGCAATGAGATTGCCGATACGGAAATCGAAGAGGTCGCCCTTCTTGTTGAGCAGCTCGTGGAACACCGTCATGTCGCGCAGCTCGGTCGACCATTTGGCAAACCAGTAGAACAGGCCGGAATTGCGCGCGCTCATATGCACCGGCAGGATCGGCAGGCCGTATTTGCGCGCAAAGCCGACCGCCGACGTCTTCCATGGCCGCTCGTTAAGACGGCCGTCAGCCCAGTAGGCGATGCGGCCGGAGGGAAACAGCACCGTCGCCTTGCCCTCGCCGATCGCCCGGTTGGTGACCTGCAGCGTTTCGCGGGCCTTGAGCTTGCTCTTGTGCTCCTCGCGCCATTCGACCGGAATGACCATCTCGACGAAGCGTGGGTTGACGCGGATCGCGTCGCGGTTGGCGAAGAACATCATGTCCGGCCGCCGGTCTTTGAGGAGATCGAAGACGGCGATGCCGTCGGCAATCCCGGTCGGGTGATTGCTGACCAGCAGGAATCCGCCTTTATCAGGAATGCGCTCCGCCCGGTCGACGCGGACGTCGAGCGACAGAAGCGAGCTCAGATGCTCGAAAGCCTGGAAGCCCGGCACGTTGGCCACGGCGTCGGCGAATTCCAGTGCCTTTCGATAGTTCAGAAGCGTGTAGAGAAAGGGACGGATAACGGGCCACATCGGGCTCCTGACAATCCGCTGGCCACGTTCGGCAATGAGTGTATCGACGATGTGGCCGGGCTGCCCTTGCGAGACCAGGGCGATCACTTCAGCAAAATGCGCGAATCCGTTCACCGAATCCCGTCCCGCCATGGCCTCATCCGATTCTTTACGGGGCTGAACATCGCAACTCAATATGATCGAAGGATGACAAATTCCAAGGGCACGTTAGCAAAAACATAAGAGGCGTCAGGGCATTGTCCATGACCGACCACCTTGGAAAGCGACAATGAACGAGCTGCTCGTCATCGGCCATCCGGACCTGCTTGCAGAGCGCCAGCGCTGGCTGCAGGGCCTCATGCAGGAGCGCCGCCTGTCCGACAACACCGTCGACGCCTATGAGCGCGACACGCGGCAATTCCTGACATTCTTGACCGGCCATCTCGCCGGCCCGCCGCGCCTTTCAGACATCAGCACACTGCGGCCCGCCGACCTTCGCGGCTTTCTCGCCCAGCGCCGCAAGGGCGGCGCCGGCGCACGCACGCTCGGCCGGGGGCTTGCCGGCCTGCGCTCGTTTCTGCGCTATCTCGAACGCAGCGGGCTTGCCAACGCCGCCGGAGCCGCCGCAGTCCGCTCGCCGAAGCAGCCGAAATCCTTGCCGAAGCCGCTGACGGACCGCGAGGCGCTCAACGTCGTCACAAAGGATGCGCAGCTTGCCGAAGAGCCGTGGGTGGCCGCGCGCAACGCGGCCGTGCTGACGCTGCTCTACGGCTGCGGCTTACGCATCTCCGAAGCGCTTGATCTGACGCCGGGCGATTTCGCCGGCACGCCAACCTCGCTGAGCATCACCGGCAAGGGCGGCAAGACCCGCATCGTGCCGCTGATGACCGTGGCGCGCGAGGCGGTCGCGACCTATCTCAAGCTTTGCCCCTACCATGCCGGCGCCGACGAGCCGATGTTCCGCGGCACCCGCGGGGCAAAGCTTCAGCCGGCGCTCATCCAGCGCGAGATGCAGAAACTGCGCGGCGCCCTCGGCCTGCCCGACACGGCTACGCCGCATGCGCTACGGCACTCCTTCGCCACGCATCTGCTTGCCGGCGGCGGCGATCTCAGAACCATCCAGGAACTGCTCGGCCACGCCAGCCTGTCGACGACCCAGGTCTATACCGGCGTCGACTCCACGCGGCTTCTGGAGATCTACGACCGGGCTCATCCGCGCGCCTGATTTTGGGCGAATGGCTGCATTAACCATATGCATTAAGGAAGCCGTGACTGACCAAGCGTAGGGTTCGCTCAACCCGGCATAACATTAGGAAGTGATCATGTATTCGATCGCCAAGCCCGTCCGTCACCTTGCGGCCAGGGCCGCCGATATGGCCCTGTGGCTGATCGCGTTCATCCATCTGCTGCTGGCGGCGAGCCTTGTTGCGGCCATCGTCTCGATCGCGGATGCCGAGGCGGCAACGGACACCGTTTGCGGCGGCAAAAACATCATCGCCGGTCTCGAAAAGACCGATCCGGCCAAGCTCGCAAGGCTGCGTGCGGAAGCGGATGCCATCCCGAACGGCAAGGGCATTTTCTGGAAGATCGAGAAGGAGGGTATCGCCCCCTCCTTCCTTCTTGGCACCATGCATGTCACCGACCCGCGCGTGCTCGCCATGCCGGCGGGTGCTGCCGATGCCTTCGCCACCGCGTCGACTGTCATCGTCGAATCGGACGAGATCATCGATGAGAAGAAGTCGGCCGCCGCCATCCTGATGCGGCCGGATCTCACCATGTTTGCCGACAACAAGACCATCAACGATTTCCTGGGTGTCGAAGACCGCGAGCTGCTCGAACGCGGGCTGAAGGAGCGCGGCATACCGCTGACACTGGTCGCCAAGATGAAGCCGTGGATGATTGCGAGCTTCGTCGCGCTTCCGGCCTGCGAGATGACGCGCAAGGCCGCCGGCGCGTCCTTCCTCGACAAGAAGATCGCCGAAGATGCGGTCAGCCAAGGCAAGACGCTGAAGGGGCTCGAAACCCTTGTCGAACAGCTGGCCGCGATGGATTCGCTGCCGACGGAACTGCACCTGCGCGCCCTCATCGAGACGCTCGCCCTTGGCAAGACGATCGACGACGTGCTCGCCACCACCACCGACCTTTATCTCTCCGGCGACACCGGCATGATCATGCCGATGATGAAGGCCGTTTCCGAAGACGTGGCGAGCGAGGACGCCAGCTATGCCGACTTCGAACAGCGCATCATCATCGACCGCAACAGGACGATGGCGACCCGCGCCGAGCCGATCCTTGGCGGTGGCAACGCCTTCATGGCTGTTGGTGCGTTGCATCTTGCCGGCAATGAGGGCCTGGTCGAACTGCTGAAGCGGCAGGGGTTTTCCGTGACGCCGGTCAATTGATCGGCTGGTTGCGTAGCCTCGCTCAGTCGCCCGAACGGGTAACGCCGGCCAGAAGCGTCGGCACGATCAACTTGTGAAACGGCATAACGCCGGCGAGATAGACTCGCCCCAGCGTATTGTGGCGTCGGATGAGTGTGGTCATGCCGACGATCTGGTTGACCGCGGAGCCTGCCCTGACGTCGACAACAATGCGGAAATCGAGATGGGCGTCGTTGAAGCCGAGCACGACCTCGTCATCGCTGCGCGACAGCACCGGAAACGGGCCGATCAGGCCATATTCACCTGGTTCCGGCGCCTGCGTCTTGAGGCCGATGACTGACACCAGCCCGTTGCGAAATTGAAGCAGACCACGAACCCAGGCGGGGGAATTTCCGAGCGAGCGCTCGGCCGCCTCGATCGCCGTCAGCCCCTTTCCGTTCAGGGCGAGTTCAAAGCGATCTGCCCAATCGGCGTCGGGCAGATGCGGGCTCGGCAGGACAACGGTGGCGGCTCTAGGTTTCATGATCCCTCGTGGCGGCAGCGAGAGCAATTCCAGGAAACGTGTGAAACGGTTTTCCTGGGAATTGCGCAATTGCTAGGAGCGACGGTTCTCCGTCGCAAGCGCATGGGGTCTATGATCGCGCCCAACGCCGGCGCAAGACAGGGGGCCGCTTGTCGCAGCCCCCTGCGCAAATCGTCACATATGGATCGGCTTGAAGAAGGTCGACAGCGCCGCTTCCTTGACCGCTTCCGACATGGTCGGGTGCGCGTGGCAGGTTCGGCCGAGATCTTCCGACGAGCCGCCGAATTCCATCAGAACGGCAATCTCGTGGATCATCTCGCCGGCGCCGAAGCCGACGATGTGGCCACCGAGAACCCGGTCGGTTTCCTTGTCGGCGAGGATCTTGACGAAGCCATCGGTGACTTGCATCGCACGGGCACGGCCGTTTGCCGTGAACGGGAACTTGCCGACCTTGTAGGCGACGCCCGCAGCCTTCAGCTCTTCCTCGGTCTTGCCCACGGAGGCGACTTCCGGCTGGGTGTAGACGACGCTCGGGATGACGTCGTAGTTCACGTGACCGGCCTGGCCCGCGAGGATTTCCGCAACCGCAACGCCTTCGTCTTCGGCCTTGTGCGCCAGCATCGGGCCGCGCACGACATCGCCGATGGCATAGACGCCGACAACGCTCGTCTGGAAGTGATTGTCGATCTCGACGCGGCCGTGCTGATCCATGACGACGCCGGCTTCGGCAAGGCCAAGGCCGTCGGTGTAGGGCTTGCGGCCGGTAGCGATCAGAACGACATCGGTATCCAGCGTGACGGCGTCACCGCCCTTGACCGGTGCGAACGTCACCTTGGCGCCCTTGCCGTCCTTGACGACGCCGGTAACCTTGGCGCCGAGCTTGAACTCGATGCCCTGCTTGGCCAGCATGCGCTGGAACTGCTTGGAGACTTCGCCGTCCATGCCGCCGAGGATGGCGTCGAGATATTCGACAACGGTCACCTTGGCGCCGAGACGGGCCCAGACCGAGCCGAGTTCGAGGCCGATCACGCCGCCGCCGACCACGATCATGTTCGCCGGCACCTTTTCGAGCGCGATGCCGCCGGTCGAGGAGATAATCACCTTCTCGTCGATCTCGACCGACACGCCGGGAATGCCGGCAACGTCGGAGCCGGTGGCGATGACGATGTTCTTCGCCTCCAGAACCTGCTCTTCGCCCTTGTCGTTGGTGACGGAAATTTTGCCTTGGCCGATCACCTTGCCGGTGCCCTGGATGCCGTCGATCTTGTTCTTCTTGAACAGGAAGGAAACACCTTCGACGTTGGACTTAACGGTCGCATCCTTGTGCGCCATCATCTTTTCGAGGTTGAGCTTAGGCGCGCCGACTTCGACGCCAAGCGCATCCAGGCCGTGGCCGGCGTGGTGGAACATTTCCGAAGCGTGCAGCAGAGCCTTCGACGGGATGCAGCCGATGTTGAGGCAGGTGCCGCCATAGGTGGCGCGCTTTTCGACGACGCCAACCTTCAGGCCGAGCTGTGCCGCCTTGATAGCGCAGACATAGCCGCCCGGGCCGCTGCCGATAACGATGAGATCATAAGCCATTGGATTATCCTTCCTTCAGGACGGTTACCGTCCGCCGCTGACATTGAGAATGGCTCCCGTCACGTAAGTCGCCTTATCGGACAGGAGATAAAGAACCGCATCCGCCACTTCCTCGGCCGTGCCGGGTCGCTGGACGGGGATGGTTGACGCGAGATCGCGTGCCCGGTCCGGCAGGCCGCCGGACGCGTGGATTTCGGTGTCGATGATGCCGGGGCGAACCGCATTCACGCGCACGCCCTCGGTCGCGACTTCACGCGCAAGGCCGATGGTGAACGTTTCGATAGCGCCCTTCGAGGCGGCATAGTCGACATATTGCGCCGGCGAGCCGAGTTCGGCCGCAACGGACGAGATATTGACGATGACGCCGCCCTTGCCGCCATGGCGCTTAGACATGCGGCGAACCGCTTCGCCGGCGCATAGAATGGAGCCGGTCACATTGATGCGGAACATCCGCTCGAGCCGCTCGACCGACATTTCGTCGACGCGCTGGGTCGGGGCGACGATGCCGGCATTGTTGACCAGCCCGTCGAGCCGGCCGAAGGCCTTGTCGACAACGGCAAACATCGACTTGATATCCGCATCGGACCCGACGTCGCCCTTGACCGCGATCGCCGATCCGCCGCCCTGCCGGATCGCGGCAACGACGGCATCGGCCGCCTCTGCGTTCGATGCGTAGTTCACGACGACGGACCAGCCGGCCTTGGCGGCGCCAAGGCAGACGGCTGCCCCGATGCCACGGCTGCCGCCGGTGACGAGAACAACGGGCGCAGCACTCATGCGGCGCATCCCTTGAGGGTGAAGGCATCCCAGCTGTCAGCTTCCGCCTTGCCCTTGCCCCAGGCGCTGGAGGCACGCAGTGACGGACCGAAATCAGGCAGCAGGATCTGGTGTGCGGCCGGCGCGTCTTCGGCCGGGATTTCGGCGATCGCACCCGCCTTGTCGACGGAATAGACCGGCCCCTGCCAGACGGTGCAGGTCCGAAGCTCCTCGCCGGTAACGTCACCGGTGGGGCAATTGTGCATGACGATGCCGGTCGCGCGTTCCGGCTCGCCCGAAGGCATGACGACGCCATCGAGCAGCAGGCCCGGCTTCAGCACCACGATCTTGAAGTGATTGCTCGTTACCGCACTTTCCGATCCCACCGGCTCGAAGCGCAGCTCGTAGCCTCCGTCGCGGTCGCCATAGATGGCGCGCGCCTGGCTGCACTCCTGGCCAAGTACCGGCGTGGCAGCCACGGTGCCGAGTGCAGCGACGAGCAAGGAGCGGGCCAACACCATGATCAGGCGGCCTTCTCGGTCGCAAGCTTCAATCCGAGCGCGATGAACACCAGGCCGCTGGCGCGGTCGATCCACTTGCTGGCACGGGTGAAGGCGGCGCGCATGCGCGGCGTGGTCATGAACAGGCTGACGCCGACGAACCACAGGATGAGGCAGGTCGCCATCACCAGGCCGTAGCCGAACTTGATCATGATCGGCGTGTGGGCGCCGACGACCGTCGAGAAGATCGACAGGAAGAAGAACACCGGCTTGGGATTGAGCGCATTGGCCGCAAAGCCGAGGCCGAATGCCTTGACCGCGGACTGGCTCCTGGCCGGTTCGTCGGACGGTGCCGCGTCGACCGAAATCTCCGTCTGGCCCGCCCGCAGCGCCTTGACCCCGATATAGATCAGGTAAGCCACGCCGCACCATTTGACGACGTTGAACAGATAGATCGACTGCGAAATGATCAGGCCGAGGCCTAGGATCGTATAGGTCACGTGGAACATCAGCGAGGTGCCAATGCCGAAGGAGGTGATGATCGCCGGACGGCGGCCATGGACGATCGACTGGCGCATGACCATCGCCAGATCAGCGCCGGGCGAAACGATGGCGAAGGAAAAGATCGCCATCAGCGATGCGAGTTCGAGAAGATATTGGCTCATGATTGTGCGACCGGTGCGTTGAAGGCCCAGACGTGGCCGAAGGGATCCTTGATGCGCGCATAGCGCGCCTGCCAGAACGTATCCTGCGGCTCCAGCACTGTCGATGCCCCGGCCGCCACGGCCCGGGCATAGGCCGCATCGACATCGGCCGCTTGAGGCAAGTTGATGTTGATCGCCACGCCGGTGCCGCCGACGGTCAGCGGCGACAGCACGCTGCCGCCGAACTCGGGAAACTCGTCATGCATCATGATCTCGCCGCCGAAGAGCGCGAGGTTGGCATGCATCACGCGTTTGCCGTCTTCCGCCATCTGGTGGAACGTGTTCACCGCACCGAATGCCTTCTCGTAGAAGGCGATCGCCGCCAACCCGTCGCTGACGCAGATGTGTGCCTGAATAGGCGGTACGTCGGACCCGAATGCCATACCAGTCTCCTCTTGCTTGACCGCAGGGATGCTATGCCAAAAGCCGGACGACCATCAGCAGCAGAGCGATGATCGAGACGAACCAGACGATGGTGCGCAACACGGGAACGCCGGCCACGTAGAGTGCGGTGTAGACCATACGCGCAATCAGCCAGGTTACCGCCCCCAAGGCGCCAAGGCCGCCGGTCTTGCCGGTTACCGCTAGCGCAAGGGCAAGAGCGACGAAGGCCGGATAGGTCTCCAGCATGTTGTGAAGCGACCGCAGCAGCCGTCCCGCCACGATACTCTTCGATACGCGCTGCTCGTCGCGCGGGCCGAGCAGGTACTTGATGCCGAGATCGCCGGAAAGGTCGAACGACAACGCCTGTACCAGAATGTGCGCGATCAAGAGCACGACACTCCAGCCAAGCACCCAGATTTCAGTCGATGCTGCCGCGGCTTCCATCACCCCTCGCAATCTCAGGCACAGTCAGGTCTGTGTGACGTCCCAGCTGGGGCGCGTTTCCTCGGCAAGACGATAATACCAGCGACGGCGGCTCATCGATGCCGTCGGCTGAACCAAGGAGCGACGGGTGGCCGCGGAAGCGGCCACCCGTCTTCATCAGGATTAGAGATCGAGAACGAGACGTTCCGGATCCTCGAGGCTGTCCTTGACGCGGACGAGGAAGGTAACCGCTTCCTTGCCGTCGACCATGCGGTGGTCGTAGGACAGCGCCAGGTACATCATCGGGCGGATGACGATCTGACCGCCGACGACGACCGGACGGTCCTGGATCTTGTGCATGCCGAGGATGCCCGACTGCGGCGCATTCAGGATCGGCGAGGACATCAGCGAACCGTAGACGCCACCGTTGGAGATGGTGAAGGTGCCGCCCTGCATGTCGGCCATGGAGAGCTGACCGTCACGGGCAAGCTTGCCCAGGCGGCCGATATCCTTCTCGATCTCGGCGATCGACATCTGGTCGGCATCGCGAACGACCGGCACGACAAGACCCTTGTCGGTGCCGACGGCGACGCCGATGTGGCAGAAGTTCTTGTAGATGACGTCGGTGCCGTCGATCTCTGCGTTGACGGCCGGGATTTCCTTCAGCGCGTGGGTAACGGCCTTGGTGAAGAAGCCCATGAAGCCGAGCTTCACGCCATGCTTCTTCTCGAAGATGTCCTTGTACTTGTTGCGCAGGCTCATGACCGCGCTCATGTCCACCTCGTTGTAGGTGGTGAGCATGGCGGCCGTGTTCTGCGCGTCCTTGAGGCGACGAGCAATCGTCTGCCGCAGGCGGGTCATCTTGACGCGTTCCTCGCGAGCGACGTCCTCGGTGGTCGACGGCGCACGGGCCTGAACCTTGACCGGCTCGGAAGCGGCCGGTGCCGAAATGCCCTTGGCGACAGCGGCGAGCACGTCGCCCTTCAGCACCTGGCCACGCTTGCCCGAACCATCGATCTGATCGGCCGAGAGGTTGCTTTCGGCAAGCAGCTTGCCCGCGGACGGAGCCGGCGGCATCGACGAGGCAGCCGGTGCGGCGGCAGCAACTGCGGGCTGGGCAGCCGGAGCGGCAGCAGCAGGCTCGGCCTTCTTCTCGGCAGCAGCGACTGGTGCGGCAGCAGCACCCGAACCGGCAGCGATCTGGCCGAGCAGCGCGCCGAGGCCGACGGTTTCGCCGGCCTGGGCGACGATTTCGGAGAGAACGCCGGCCGACGGAGCCGGAACTTCGATCGTCACCTTGTCGGTTTCGAGTTCGAGCAGCGGTTCGTCTGCCTTGATGGCATCGCCGACCTTCTTGAACCAAGTGCCGACGGTCGCTTCACTGACGGACTCGCCAAGGGTGGGAACGCGGATTTCTGTTGCCATGATTTTTGTTCCGTTGATCAGATATCTGTTTCTATCGATTGGCTCGGCGCCAAGGGGGCAGGATCAGCCCCCCAGCGCGTCCTCGAGGAAGGCGGCCAGCTGCGCCATGTGCTTCGACATCAGGCCCGTTGCCGGCGAAGCGGCAGCTGGACGGCCGGTGTAGCGCACGCGCTGATACTTGGCGTCGATATGGGCGAGCACCCATTCCAGGTACGGGTCGATGAACGACCAGGCGCCCATGTTCTTCGGCTCTTCCTGGCACCAGACCATCTCCGCGTTGCGGAAGCGGCTGAGCTCGTTGATCAGCGCCTTGGCCGGGAACGGATAAAGCTGTTCGACGCGCAGCAGATAGACGTCGTCGATGCCGCGCTTTTCGCGCTCTTCGAGCAGATCGTAGTAGACCTTGCCGGAGCAGAGCACGACGCGACGGATCTTCGAATCCTTCTGCAGCTTGATCGGGCCGTCCTTGATGACCTCGGCATCGTCCCACAGCAGGCGGTGGAACGAGCTTTCGCCGGCCATTTCCGACAGGCTCGAAACCGCACGCTTGTGACGCAGCAGCGACTTCGGCGTCATCAGGATCAGCGGCTTGCGGAAGTCGCGCTTCACCTGGCGGCGCAGGATATGGAAGTAGTTCGCCGGCGTCGTGACGTTGGCGACCTGCATGTTGTCTTCCGCGCAGAGCTGCAGGAAGCGTTCGAGGCGGGCGGACGAGTGCTCCGGACCCTGACCTTCGTAACCGTGAGGCAGCAGGCAGACGAGGCCCGACATACGCAGCCACTTGCGTTCGCCCGACGAGACGAACTGGTCGAAGACGACCTGTGCGCCGTTGGCGAAGTCGCCGAACTGGGCTTCCCAGAGCGTCAGCGCGTTCGGGCGGGCAAGCGAGTAGCCGTATTCGAAACCGAGCACGGCCTCTTCCGAAAGCATCGAGTTGATGACTTCGTAGCGCGCCTGGGTCGGAGCGAGGTTGGCAAGCGGGATGTAGCGGTCTTCGGTCTGCTGATCGTAGAGAACCGAGTGACGCTGCGAGAAGGTGCCGCGTTCGCAGTCCTGGCCCGACAGGCGGATCTTCGTGCCTTCGGTGACGAGCGTTCCGAACGCGAGCGCTTCGGCCATCGCCCAGTCGATGCCCTCACCGGTCGAAACCATGTTGGCACGGTTTTCCATGAAGCGCTGGATTGTGCGGTGCGCGTTGAAGCCCGCCGGGATCTCGGCGATCTTGCGGCCGATTTCCTTGAGCTGCTTCATCGGCACGGAGGTCTTGCCGCGACGCTGTTCGTCCTGGTTGTCGGCCGAGCGCAGACCCGACCAGACACCATCCAGCCAGTCGGCCTTGTTGGGCTTGTAGGACTGGCCAGCCTCGAACTCCTGCTCGAGATGGGCGCGCCAATCGGCCTTCATCTTCTCGACTTCGCCTTCGCTCATCAGGCCTTCGGCGACCAGGCGGTCGGAGTAGAGCTGGACGACGGTCTTGTGGGCGCGGATGACCTTGTACATCTTCGGCTGCGTGAACGCAGGCTCGTCGCCTTCGTTATGGCCGAAGCGGCGGTAGCAGAACATGTCGACCACGACCGGCTTGTGGAACTTCATCCGGAATTCGGTGGCGATCTTGGCGGCATAGACGGCCGCTTCCGGATCGTCGCCGTTGACGTGGAAGATCGGCGCTTCGATCATCTTGGCCACATCCGACGGATAGGGCGACGAGCGCGAGAAGGCCGGGTTCGTGGTGAAGCCGATCTGGTTGTTGATGATGAAGTGGACCGTGCCGGCAACGCGGTGACCGCGCAGGCCGGAAAGGCCGAGGATTTCGGCAATCACGCCCTGGCCGGCAAAGGCCGCGTCGCCATGCAGCAGCAGCGGCATGACCTTGGAGCGTTCGCGCAGCGGGATGATGTCGCCTTCGAACACGGTCGCCATCTGGTCCTGCTTGGCGCGGGCCTTGCCCATGACTACCGGGTTGACGATTTCGAGGTGCGACGGGTTTGCCGTCAGCGACAGGTGAACCTTGTTGCCGTCGAATTCGCGGTCGGAGGAAGCGCCGAGGTGGTACTTCACGTCGCCCGAACCTTCGACGTCGTCAGGGGCGTAGGAACCGCCCTTGAATTCGTGGAAGATGGCGCGGTGCGGCTTGGCCATGACCTGGGAAAGCACGTTCAAGCGGCCGCGGTGGGCCATGCCGAGAACGATTTCCTTGAGGCCCTCCTGGCCGCCGCGCTTGATGATCTGCTCGAGCGCCGGGATCAGCGATTCGCCGCCGTCGAGGCCGAAGCGCTTGGTGCCCTTGTACTTGACGTCGATGAACTGCTCGAAGCCTTCCGACTCGATCAGCTTCTGCAGGATCGCCTTCTTGCCCTCGGGCGTGAACTCGACACCCTTGTCCGGACCTTCGATGCGTTCCTGAATCCAGGCCTTCTCTTCCGGGTTGGACATGTGCATGAATTCGACGCCGATCGTCGAGCAATAGGTGCGCTCGAGGATTTCGACCATTTCGCGAATGCTCGCGTATTCGAGGCCGAGCACGTTGTCGATGAAGATCTTGCGGTCGAGATCCTTCTCCTCAAACCCGTAGTTCGAGGGCGAAAGCTCGTTGTAGTCATCGACCGGGGCAGCAAGGCCGAGCGGATCGAGCTTGGCATGCAGGTGGCCACGCGCACGATAGGCGCGGATCATCATGATGGCGCGAACGGAATCGCGCGTCGCCTGATGGATATCCGCCGCGCTCACGGCAGTGCCGGTGACGGCAGCGGCTTCTTCCGCCTTCGCCTTCACCTTCTTTTCGATGACCTTTTCGACCGTGCCCCAATCGCCGTCGAGCGCGGAGACGAGTTCGCCATTGGCGACGATCGGCCAGTTGGGCTTCTTCCAGGAGGCGCCCTTGGCAGCCTTCACCACATCTTCCGGCTTGTCGGCGAGTGCCTTGAAGAAGGCCTGCCATTCAGCCGAGACGGACGACGGATCCGTTTCGTAGCGTGCATAGAGCTGCTCGATATAGGCGGCGTTCGCGCCGTCCAGAAACGATGTGAGCTGGAATTGCTCGTTGGCCTCTTGCCTTGCCATGGGTTCTCGCGGACGTTTTGGTCCGCCTCCTGACTTAAGTTGGGATGCCGGGTTTTCCCGGTCGTTCATCATTATCAGGCGCATCTCGTGCGCCCAGCATGCGTCATAACTGCGGTCGTCGGGGCCGGCTGATGTCGCCAGACCCGACGGCGCTTATGTAAGGTCAGCCCTTGAGGACTTCGACCAGCGTCTTGCCGAGGCGAGCCGGCGACGGCGACACGCGGATGCCTGCCTGCTCCATCGCAGCGATCTTGGATTCCGCATCGCCCTTGCCGCCGGAAACAACGGCACCGGCGTGACCCATGGTGCGGCCCTTCGGCGCGGTACGGCCCGCGATAAAGCCGGCCATCGGCTTCTTGCGACCCTTCTTGGCCTCGTCGATGAGGAACTGCGCCGCATCCTCTTCGGCCGAGCCGCCGATTTCGCCGATCATGATGATCGAGGTCGTGGCCTCGTCGGCGAGGAACATCTCCAGCACGTCGATGAACTCGGTGCCCTTGACCGGGTCGCCGCCGATGCCGACGGCCGTCGTCTGGCCGAGGCCTTCGTTGGAGGTCTGGAACACCGCTTCATAGGTCAGCGTACCGGAGCGCGAGACGATGCCGACCGAACCCTTGCGGAAGATCGATCCCGGCATGATGCCGATCTTGCATTCTTCCGGCGTCAGGATACCGGGGCAGTTGGGGCCGAGCAGGCGCGACTTGGAGCGCTCGAGACGAGCCTTGACGCGCACCATGTCGGCAACCGGGATGCCTTCGGTAATGCAGGTGATGAACGGGATTTCCGCATCGATCGCCTCGATGATCGCGTCCGCGGCGCCTGCCGGCGGAACATAGATCACGGATGCGTCCGCGCCGGTCTTTTCACGACCTTCGGCAACCGACGCGAAGATCGGCAGGGTTTCGCCCTTGGAGCCGGTCCAGATTTCGCCGCCCTTCTTCGGGTGAATGCCGCCGACCATCTGCGTGCCATAATAGGCAAGCGCCTGTTCGGTATGAAAGGTGCCGGTCTTGCCGGTCAGGCCCTGAACGAGGACCTTGGTGTTCTTGTTGACGAGAATCGACATGTGGTCTGGTCCTTCAATTAGCCGTTGATCGCGGCAACGATCTTCTTGGCAGCGTCATCCAGATCGTCGGCGGCGGTGATCGCCAGGCCGGATTCGTTCAGGATCTTCTTGCCAAGCTCGACATTCGTGCCTTCGAGACGAACGACCAGCGGAACCTTGAGGCCGACTTCCTGCACGGCCGCAACGACACCCTCAGCGATGACATCGCACTTCATGATGCCGCCGAAGATGTTGACGAGGATACCCTCGACCTTCGGGTCGGCCGTGATGATCTTGAAGGCAGCCGCGACCTTCTCCTTGCCGGCGCCGCCGCCAACGTCGCAGAAGTTCGCCGGCTCCTTGCCGTAGAGCTTGATGATGTCCATCGTCGCCATGGCAAGACCCGCGCCGTTGACCATGCAGCCGATGTTGCCGTCGAGCGCCACATAGGCGAGGTCCCACTTGGAGGCCTCGATTTCCTTGGCGTCTTCTTCGGTTTCGTCGCGCAGTGCCTTGATGTCGTCGTGGCGGAACAGGGCGTTGCCGTCGAACGAGACCTTGGCATCGAGAACGCGCACGCGGCCGTTCTTCATGACGATCAGCGGGTTGATCTCGAGCAGGCTCATGTCCTTCTCGACAAAGGCCTTGTAGAGGATCGGGAAGAGCTTTTCGGCGTCAGACTTGGCTTCGCCTTCGAGCTTCAGGGCCGAGGTGAGCTTGGCGAGATCAGCGGCGGTGACGCCGGCTTCCGGGTTGATCGCGACGTTGACGATCTTTTCCGGCGTGTCGTGCGCAACAGCCTCGATGTCCATGCCGCCTTCCGTCGAAACGACGAAGGCAACCTGGCCGACCGAGCGGTCAACGAGCAGCGAAAGATAGAGTTCGCGATCGATGTCGGCGCCGTCCTCGATGTAGAGGCGGTTCACCTGCTTGCCGGCAGGGCCGGTCTGCGCCGTGACCAGCGTATTGCCGAGCATGTCCTTGGCATGAGCCTTGGCTTCATCGATCGAGAAGGCGAGACGCACGCCGCCCTTGGCGTCGGCGCTGAGCTCCTTGAACTTACCCTTGCCGCGGCCGCCGGCATGGATCTGGCTCTTGACGACGTAGAGCGGGCCCGGCAGCTGCTTTGCAGCGGCTTCAGCTTCGGCGGCGGAGAAGATCGCGACACCTTCCGCGACCGGCGCGCCGTAGCTCTTCAACAGAGCCTTGGCCTGATATTCATGAATGTTCATGGTGTTTTTCCTGTCTGGAGCATTCTGCAGACGGGAAAAACACCTGTCTGCAAAAATGCGGCAAAAACAAAAGGTTGAGCGGATGCAAACATCCGCTCAACGGGACGCGATTACTGCTTCAGGCTCGGCGCAATGCCGATGCAGGCTTCGCAAAGGCCGGCGACAGAAGCGACCGACTTGTCGAAAGCTTCCTTCTCGGCCTTGTTGAGGTCGATCTCGATGATGCGCTCGACGCCGCCGGCGCCGATAACAGTGGGAACGCCGACATACATGTCCTTGACGCCGTACTGGCCGGTCAGGTGCGCAGCGCAGGGCAGAACGCGCTTCTTGTCCTTGAGGTAGGCTTCGGCCATCTCGATCGCGGAAGCGGCCGGTGCGTAGTAGGCAGAGCCGGTCTTGAGCAGACCGACGATTTCGGCGCCGCCATCACGGGTACGCTGGATGATTTCTTCGAGGCGCTCCTTGGTGACCCAGCCCATCTGGATGAGGTCGGTCAGCGGAATGCCGGCAACGGTCGAGTAGCGGGCGAGCGGCACCATGGTGTCGCCGTGACCGCCGAGAACGAAGGCGGTGACGTCCTGGACCGAAACGTTGAATTCCTGGGAGAGGAACAGGCGGAAGCGTGCGCTGTCGAGAACGCCGGCCATGCCGACGACCTTGTTCTTCGGCAGGCCGGAGAACTTCTGCAGCGCCCAAACCATCGCGTCGAGCGGGTTGGTGATGCAGATCACGAAGGCGTTCGGGGCGTACTTCTTGATGCCCGCGCCGACCTGCTCCATGACCTTGAGGTTGATGCCGAGAAGGTCGTCGCGGCTCATGCCCGGCTTGCGGGCAACACCGGCGGTGACGATGCAGACGTCAGCACCTTCGATGGCGGAATAGTCGCTGGCACCCGTCAGGTTCGCGTCGAAGCCTTCGACCGGGGAGGACTGGCCGATGTCGAGGCCTTTGCCCTGGGGGATGCCGTCGGCGATGTCGAAGAGAACGATGTCGCCCAGTTCCTTCAGGCCGGCGAGATGCGCCAGCGTGCCACCAATCATCCCTGAACCGATAAGTGCGATCTTGTTGCGCGCCATGAAAGTGCTTCCTTTGTGATCCCAAACTGATCGAGGCCTGAAACGCCGCAAACGCCAAACCTTCGCCGGAAGCCATTAAACGGCAATCGTTAAAATATCAATCGATACTTTTCGATGGAACAATTTCAATCGGTTAGATCATAAAATTCTTACGTAAACGTAAGAATTGCCGTCACCCGAGCGTCATTAAACCGCAACATTTGCGGGATGTGCGGCAGCATATTCTTCGCTCTGCATCTCGATCAGCCGCGAAACTGTCCGGTCGAATTCGAAGCCTTCCGTACCCTTCTTCAGCGTCAAGAGGTTCTGCGGTTCGGCAGCGGCCGACGCAAAGAGGCGGGCTCCATTGTCGTAAAGCGTATCGACGAGCAGGATGAAGCGCTTGGTTTCATTGCGCATATGCGGCCCGAGATGCGGCACGTGGTCGACGAAGAGGGTGGTATAGCGCTCGAGGATCGCCAGGTAGTCGGCAGCGCCGAGCGGCTGCTGGCAGAGATCGGCGAAGCTGAAACGGGCGACCTTGCCGGCTGCGGCCGGCACCGGGATCTTGCGGCCCTTGCGCGGCACCTCGGCGGGCGCGACCGCTGTGCCTGCCGTTTCCCGGCTCCAGGCGTGCGTCATCGCCGCATCGGCCCCGGGTCCGAGCGGTGAGATCCACACCGGGCTGCCGTCCGTCTTCAGCAGGCGGTAGTCGGTATCGGTGTCGAGCGAGATGATCTCGGCGTTCGCCTTCAACAAATCGATGAACGGCAGGAAGAGCCCGCGGTTGAGGCCATCGCGATAGAGATTGTCAGGCGCCACGTTCGAGGTGGCCACCAGCACGCAGCCCTTGGCAAACAGTTCGCCGAAAAGCCGGGCGAGGATCATCGCATCGGCAATGTCCGTCACCGTGAACTCGTCGAAGCAGAGAAGCCGCGCCTCGCCGAAAAGCTC
Source organism: Ensifer adhaerens (assembly GCF_001270265.1). Taxonomy (GTDB): domain Bacteria; phylum Pseudomonadota; class Alphaproteobacteria; order Rhizobiales; family Rhizobiaceae; genus Ensifer; species Ensifer adhaerens_B. The sequence goes on along the minus strand of NZ_LGAP01000006.1, from coordinate 99,595 downwards.
GGAGGCAACCGGCGGGATGGGATCGGCCTGCTTCGTCTCGCCGTTCTTCAGTTTCTGGCGGTGCTTGTAGATCCGCTCATGCACGTCGGCCATGAACTCGTGGAAATGCGCCCGGCGCTTGCGCTGGATCGGCACCGCCTCGAAGAACATGTCCATCAGCATGGTCTTGCCGCGGCCGACGCCGCCATGGATGTAGAGTCCCTTGACCGGCGGATGATCCTTTTTGCGCGAGGCAAACAGCCAGCCGAGCGCATTGGTCTTGCGCGACGGCCTGCTTGCCAAGAGCTCGGCGGAAAGATGATCGAATCGCCGGGCGATCGCGAACTGGGCGGGATCGCGTGTTCGCTCGCCGCTCTGAACGAGCGTTTCGAGCTTGCGGTAGATACTGTCGTCAGGATTAAGCACGTCTCACCCGAGGTGGACCGGAAAACAAGAAGCCCGGCGGTAAGCCGGGCTGGACCATGCCATTAGCGGCTGAGGCTGACGGGCTGGCCACCGTTGGTCGAGCCGTCGAAGCGCGCATCGGCCGTCTTGTAGAGCCGAGCGATAGCGTTGCCGGTACGGTCCTTCAGGACGACCTGCTTGCCGGCCACTTCCCAAGAGCCCATGGCCGTCAGCTCGCCGGCGCAGCCGCGCGTGCCGCCGCGCGAACCGCTGCCGAGGTTGGTGAGCGTCAGGAACATGTCGCATGAGCTGCCGGCGCTGGAAACGCGCCAGTTGCCGACCACCGATCCCTTGGTCCGGCGGGTGCGTGGGTGGGGGCGGCAACTTGGGGGCCGGGCTGTTGCGCGGCACCCGCCGTCGCCGTTCCAGCCGTCGGTGCAGCCGGGAATTGTGACGCGTTGCCGGGGGGATGGGGGGGCTGGTCCGACGAGACCGACGGCAGGGGCTGAGCCGGGGGGGGAGCAGGTGAAAAACCCGGGGAGCTGAACCCCCCCACCGATGCCCGCTGGCACCCGGTCAGCGCAAGCACAACCGCCAGCCCCGCCGCCGCATGAATAACCCGCATATCTTTACTCCCGATGTGTTCCGCGAACCATGATGCAACGCGATAATATAGGCCGAAATACAGCAAATCCACCTGACAAATCAAGGGAGGACGATTCATGGCGACCTGTTGCAGGATTGAAACGTCTGCGGGAACGGGACAATCGCGACTTGCCGCCCGGCCGCTTCGTGCTTCGGACGACTGAAATGACTGTCGCTCGCCAGCACAATCAACGATTGTCGGACGGGCAGACAGAGCCATTCAAGGCCGCTTCGCTCGCCTCGCGGCGAGGAAACGCAAACGGCGGGCACAGGGCCCGCCGCGACATGCGATTGTGTTTCCGATGCCCCGGATCAGACCCGACGCTCGACCAGCATCTTCTTGATCTCGCCGATCGCCTTGGCCGGGTTGAGACCCTTCGGACAGGCCTGGGCGCAGTTCATGATCGTGTGGCAGCGATAGAGGCGGAACGGATCCTCGAGATTGTCGAGACGTTCACCGGTCGCTTCATCTCGGCTGTCGATCAGCCAGCGATAGGCCTGCAGCAGAACCGCCGGACCGAGGTAACGGTCGCCGTTCCACCAGTAGCTCGGACAGGAGGTCGAGCAGCAGGCACACAGGATGCACTCGTAGAGGCCGTCAAGCTTGAGGCGGTCCTCGTGGCTCTGCTTCCATTCCTTGGCCGGCGTCGGCGTCACCGTCTTCAGCCAGGGCTCGATCGAGCGGTGCTGGGCATAGAAGTGGGTGAGGTCCGGCACCAGGTCCTTGACGACGGGCATGTGCGGCAGCGGATAAACCTTCACCGAGCCGTTGATCTCGTCCATGCCCTTGGTGCAGGCGAGCGTGTTGGTGCCGTCGATGTTCATCGCGCAGGAGCCGCAGATGCCTTCGCGGCAGGAGCGGCGCAGGGTCAGCGTCGGATCGATCTTGTTCTTGATGTAGAGCAGACCGTCGAGCACCATCGGGCCGCAATCGTCGATATCGATATAGAAGGTATCGATGCGCGGATTGTTGCCGTCGTCCGGGTTCCAGCGGTAGATGCGGTATTCGCGAACATTGGTCGCGCCTTCCGGCTTCGGCCAGACCTTGCCTTCGGTCATCTGCGAGTTCTTGGGGAGAGCGAGTTCAACCATGTGCCTAATTCCTCAAGATCAGTAGACGCGTGCCTTGGGCTCGATCTTTTTCGGATCGATGCCTTCGGCGATCAGGTCGGTGTGAACAGGGCGATAGTCGAGCTTGACGTCGCCGGCCTCGTTGACCCAGGCGAGCGTGTGCTTGCGCCAGTTGACGTCGTCGCGGCCGCCGAGCGCCCCGCTGGTATAGTCTTCGCGGGCGTGCGAGCCACGGCTCTCCTTGCGCGCTTCAGCGCCGTAGATCGTGGTGATGGCGTTGGCCATCAAGTTCTGCAGTTCCAGCGTCTCGACCAGGTCGGAGTTCCAGATCATCGACCGGTCGGTGACCTTGACGTCGGGCAGCTCCTGCCAGATCGCCGAGATGCGCTTGCAGCCCGACTCCAGCGATTCCTGGGTGCGGAACACAGCGGCGTCTTCCTGCATGGCGCGCTGCATCTTTTCGCGCAGGACGGCCGTCGGTGTGCCGCCATTGGCATGACGCTGCGCGTCGAAGCGGGCCATGATGCGGTCGCAGGCAGCGACGTTGATCGCCGGAACCGCTTCATTGCGGTCAATGACCTGACCGGCACGGATGGCGGCGGCGCGGCCGAAGACCACGAGATCGATCAGCGAATTGGAGCCAAGACGGTTGGCGCCATGCACCGAGGCGCAGCCGGCTTCGCCCACGGCCATCAGGCCAGGCGCAATGCGTTCGGGGTTCTGGCTGTCGGCGTTGAGCACTTCACCCCAATAGTTGGTCGGCACGCCGCCCATGTTGTAGTGCACGGTCGGCAGAACCGGGATCGGCTCGCGGGTGACGTCAACGCCGGCAAAAATCTTCGCCGATTCCGAGATACCCGGCAGACGTTCGTGCAGCACGGCCGGATCGAGATGATCGAGGTGCAGGAAGATGTGGTCCTTGTTCTTGCCGACGCCGCGGCCTTCGCGGATTTCCATCGTCATGCAGCGCGAAACCACGTCGCGCGACGCCAGGTCCTTGGCCGATGGCGCATAGCGCTCCATGAAGCGCTCGCCTTCGGAATTGACGAGATAACCGCCTTCGCCGCGTGCGCCTTCGGTGATCAGGCAGCCCGCGCCGTAAATGCCGGTCGGATGGAACTGGACGAATTCCATGTCCTGCAGCGGCAGGCCGGCGCGTGCGATCATGCCGCCGCCGTCGCCGGTGCAGGTATGCGCCGAAGTTGCCGAGAAGTAGGCCCGGCCGTAACCACCGGTCGCCAGCACCACCATCTTGGCGGAGAAGCGGTGGATCGTGCCGTCGTCAAGGTTCCAGGCAGCGACACCTGTGCAGCGGCCGTCATCCGACATGATCAGGTCGAGCGCAAAATACTCGATGAAGAATTCGGCGTTGTTGCGCAGCGCCTGGCCGTAAAGCGTGTGCAGGATGGCGTGACCGGTACGGTCGGCCGCTGCACAGGTGCGCTGCACCGGTGGGCCTTCGCCGTAGTTCTGCATGTGACCGCCGAACGGCCGCTGGTAGATCTTGCCTTCCTCGTTGCGCGAGAAGGGCACGCCGTAGTGCTCGAGCTCATAGACCGCCTTCGGCGCTTCCATGGCGAGATACTGCATGGCGTCGACGTCGCCGAGCCAGTCGGAGCCCTTCACAGTGTCGTAGAGGTGCCACTGCCAGCTGTCCGGCGTCATGTTCTGCAGCGAGGCGGCAATGCCGCCCTGGGCCGCAACGGTATGCGAACGCGTCGGGAAGACCTTGGTGATGCAGGCCGTCTTCAGGCCCTGCTCCGCCATGCCGAGCGTGGCGCGCAGACCGGCACCGCCGGCGCCGACGACGACGACGTCGAAGGCGTGGTCGACATATTGGTAGGCCTTGCCGTTTGCAGCGGGTGAACTGATCGATGCCATGACGAAATTACCCTGCAAAAGCGATCTTCAGGATGGCGAAAAGACAGAGCCCGCCAACCGCGATCGCGAAAAATGTGTTGAGCATGAGAAGGGCGATCTTCGCGCCTTCGCCGTGCACGTAGTCCTCGATGATCACCTGCATACCGAGCTTCATGTGGATCAGGCCCGAAAGCAGGACCAGCCCCATGACGACGGCGACGAAGGGGTTCGAAAGGGCCGCAACGACCTCCGCATAGGGAGCGCCGGCATAACGAACGAGGAAGATGACGAAAAAGATCAGCAGCGGCACGTTGGCGACCGCGGTCATGCGCTGGCGCCAGAAGTGGTCGGTGCCTTCTTTGGCGGAGCCGTAGCCGCGGACTTTGCTGAGAGGTGTACGCATGTTCATGGTCTTGTCCCCTCAGTACCGGACGAGATAGCCGACCACCCAGATCAGCACGGTGAGCGCTACCGACCCGACGATCGTCGCCTTGGCCACCTTGGTGGCGAAGTGCTTCTCGTAGCCGTAGCCGAGGTCCCACATGAAGTGGCGCAGGCCGCCGAGCATATGGTGCACCAGGGCCCAGGTGTAGCCGAAGAGCACCAGCTTGCCGAGCAGCGTGCCGAACAGCCAGCTGACCCAGTCATAGTATGCTTCGCCGGACGCGGCGGCGATCAACCACCAGGCGACGAGGATGGTGCCGAAATAGAGCGCGCCGCCGGTGATGCGGTGCACAATGGACATCACCATTGTCGGGATTGGTTTATAGATTTGAAGATGCGGCGAGAGCGGCCGGCTTCTTGTGACATCCGTCATCGGAACCTCACGGAAATGCCCGGATTTACGCCCAAAAAGTGGACGATTTTAGTCCGGTATCGCACCTGATTGTGCGCAATTCAGTCCTTCGGACCTTTAATCACCATATTGCTTAACGACAAGTGTGTTTGCAGTGCAAAATCAATTTAATCGATTAGACGAAAAGCGGCATTTTCAGGTCCGACCGAGACACCGCGCCCGATTAACGATACGCACGAAAAACATAACCAAATCCGTGACTTTCCGGCGAAATTGCCCCAGAGTGGACTTAACGATTTGTTAAGCGTTTTGCGGAGGGCGGACAGAATGACTCTGTTGCAAGCAATCCATGCGACCAAAGTTTTAGCACTTGCAGGCCTTCTTGTCGCCACGACCTGCTTCCCCTTGGAGGCCCGCGACTGGGGCGGAGCAGGCGGCGTCCAGATGCGCACCAACCATGTCCGCATGTATCAAGGTCGCCCGGGCCCGCGCTATGAGTTCGGCGGTATGAGCTACCGCAACGGCTGGAACCGCAATCGCATGCCCCGCCGCGACTGGATGTCCAACAATGGGTTGCCGGACGTGAACACACGCACCCGGCACATTCGGTTTCCCCGATATCGCCCCTACCCCGGGTCCTACGCCGGCCGCTGGGAACACCGTGGCGGATGGGTCCGAGACAGGGCGGGCCACGACATCTGGACATCCGGGGGCCGCCGCCACGATGGTCGCCCACGCATCGTCAATGGCCTGCAGGAAGCCAATGGACTGCCGGAAGTAGAGACACGCACGCGGCATGTTCGCCTCCCGCAATACCGCCCGTATCCCGGCCCCTATGTCGAACGCTGGGGAAGCGGCGGCGGGTGGGTTCGCGACAGGGCCGGGCGCGATATCTGGACATCCGGCGGCCAACGCCGCGACCATCGCCCGGGGCGCTATGGCGGTGACGAATTTCCGGGCAACATTCCGGGCCTCGGCGCCTATGGCGGTGGCATTTCCGCCTATGTCGACCTCGGCAACGGCATGTATTTCAACCAGGAAGGCAACTATGGCTATGCCGACGAGGGTGAGTTGGCGCCGCCGCCACGGGTCAAGAGCGGCAAGATCATCAATGTCACGCCGCAAACGATGAACCGTTCCTGCGCCTATGAACACGGCGTCTGCGTGATCCGGCGATAGTCACGGCGCTGCCGGCCGGATCAGCCCGTCACACCCATGGCGCCGATGATGGCACCCATCGCTAGAAGCACCAGCAGCCAGTGCACCCCGTCGATGAGCGACAGATCCCAGCCGAAGCCCTGATAGCGATGGTTGACGACGAGGGTCGTCGCGACGAAGCCGAGCCAGAGGAAAAAGGCCGAGACGACGCCCTTGGCGAGCGTGACCTCGCCCGGCCCGAGGTGGCCGACAACACCTGCGACCATGGTCGCCATCACCAGCTCCGAAACGAAGGAAATGGCGAAGAGTACCGGCGACATCTGCGCGCCTGCGGGACCGATGCGCGCCGCCTTCATCCAGGGTTTGCCGAGAACGCCGTAGTAGATGGCGCCGATGACGAAAGCTGCGATGGCGGCGATCAACACCGCCAGATAGTTCATACCCGCAAATGCCATGTTCGTTCCCCCGTTTTTGCGGGGATTGGAATCTATGGCTTTTGGGCTGTCAACTGCCTGCCGTGGTGCCAAAGCGCCAGACCGTCGTGCGCTTGACCTCGCTGTCCTCCAGTGCCCGGGTCACCGGAACCTCGTAGGTCACAAGGGCCGTCATCATCTCGCGCGGACAATAGGAGCGGCCGGGATCGCCGACGATCACCATCGCCCCTTTCGCTGCCAGATCCGAAAACCACGGCTTCAACCGATCGGCAAAGGCCTTGTCGTAGAAGACGTCACCGGCGAGGTAGACATCGGCCTGGAGATCGCGACCGGTCACGTCCTCGTCCGTGTAGAAAAGAGTGACGCCGTTGAGTGCCGCATTGAGCCGGACCGCCGTTTCCGCCCAGGGATCGATATCGGCAGCAAGAACCGAAGCCGCCCCCGCCTTCATCGCGGCAATCGCCACGAGACCGGAGCCGGAGGCGAAATCGACGACCTGCCTACCGCGCACCACGTCCGGATGGTCGAGGATATAGCGCGCAAGCCCCTGCCCGCCGGCCCAGGCAAAGGCCCAGAACGGCGGCGGCAGGCCGATCTCCTGCAATTCCTCCTCCGTTTTCAGCCAGAGCTCGTGCGCTTCCATCGCCAGATGCAGCCGGATTTCCGGCACATGCGGCGGCGACAGAACGCCGGTGTTGGCGCGGATAAAACTTTCGGGATCGGTCTTCAAGAAACGCTCCGGGCGTGGTCCGAAAAGCGGAAACCGGTTTTCGGAGAGATCACGCGGAAAACAAAGCTAGCGCGGCGGATTGTCGAACCCGGCCATACGGCAGACTTCGATCCACTCGTCCTCGGTCACCGGCTGCACCGAAAGCCGCATGCTGGTGACCAGCGCCATGTTGGAGAGCTTGGGGTTATCCTTGATCTCCTTCAGCGTCACCGGGCGCGGCACGTCGCGGACAGCGCGGATGTCGACGCAGTCCCAGCGGGCATCGCCCTCGGCGGTCGAATCCGGGTGCGACAGCGCGCAGACCTCGGTGATGCCGACGATCTCAAGCCCTTCGTTCGAGTGATAGAAGAAGCCCTTGTCGCCGATCTGCATCGCCCGCATGTTGTTGCGCGCGAGGTAGTTGCGAACGCCGGTCCATTCGGTGCCCTTCTCGCCGGCATCCTTCTGCATCTGCCAGGACCACTTGAAGGGCTCGGATTTGTAAAGCCAGAACGCCATCGCGCTTCAAGCCTCCGGGTTGTTGAAGACCCAGTTGAAGGCCTTGATTTCGACGTTGGAGAACAGGCCGGCCTTGGCATAGGGATCGGCTTCGGCGATGGCGCGCGCATCGGCGATCGTCTCAGCCTTGACGATCACCAGGCTGCCGGTCGGCTTGCCGTCGTCGCCGAGGAAGGGACCGGCCATCTTCAGGATGCCCTTGGCATTGAGGTCGTTGAGATAGGCGACATGATCCGGGCGCGTATCGAGCCGAAGCTGCAGCGCGCCTGATTTGTCGGTGCATTGAAGTGCGAAGAGCATGCTTCCTCCTGAGTTTTCGTTTGGCGCGGGATGCGGGCGGAAAACCGCATTACACTTTTCCTCATCCCGCCCTTCATTCCTGGGTGATCGGACGGGACATCAATTGTTCAAGGGCCGTGCGCACATCGAGCCTGCCGTCGATGATGGCGGCGACCGCCTCGGTGATCGGCATCTCGACGCCGAGATCGCGCGCGACGCGGGCAGCAACCGAGGCGGCAAATGCCCCCTCGACGAGTTCGCCCTGGCGTCCGCTGGCGCGGCCATCCTTGCCAAGCGCAATGCCGAAGCGCAGGTTGCGCGACTGATGGCTTGTCGCCGTCAGCACGAGATCGCCGAGCCCCGAGAGGCCGCGAACGGTATCGGCATCGCCGCCTTCGGCGACGACAAAACGAGACATTTCCGCAAGACCGCGCGAGATCAGCGCCGCCCGGGCGCTATCGCCGAGCCCTGCGCCCTCGACAATGCCGCAGGCAATGGCAAGCACGTTCTTCAACGCGCCGCCAAGCTGCACGCCGATGCGATCTTCTGAAGGGTAGAGACGGAAAGTCGGGCCGGACAGCGCCTCGGCGAGCAGCGTCGCCGTGTCATTGTCGGCAGCGGCGACCACCATCGCCGTCGGCAACCCCTTGGCGATGTCGGCCGCAAAGCCGGGGCCGGAGAGCACGCCGATGCCGTGGCCCGGCAGTTCCTCCGCCAGCACATCGGTCAGCAGACGGCCCGTCGCCTGCTCCATGCCTTTGGCGCAAGTGACGATCGTCGCCGCGGCATTGATCGACGGGCCATATTGCCGCGCGGCCTCCCGGTGCGCCTGTGAGGGCATCACGAACAACACGATTTGGGCATCGCCGAGCACCGCGACATCTGCGCTGTGCTTGAGCCCCGCGGGCAGGTCGATGCCCGGAAGCGCCTGCTCGTTGCGGCCGGTTCGTCGGCATTCGTCCGCAATCTCCTCGCGCCGGGCGAAAAGGGTCACGTCGCTGCCGGTAGCCGATGCGGCAACGGCGGCAAGCGCCGTGCCGAAGGCACCCGCGCCGACCACCACGATCTTCGGGTTGGTGTTCATAGTTTGTCCATCATGCCTTGGCGCCGCGTTTGCCCGAACCGAGCAAGGTTTGCGCCTGTTGGTCGAGCGGCCAGCGCGACCGCGGCGCGACATCGAGACCGTCGGCCGGCAAACCGGCGGCAAAGCGTTCCGCACCCGCCCAGGCGATCATCGCGGCGTTGTCGGTACACAGTTGCAATGGCGGTGCGATGAAATCGAAGCCGTTCTTGTCGCAGAGGTCCTGGAGCGTCGTGCGCAGCACCTGATTGGCGGCGACCCCGCCGGCAACGACCAGCGCCGGCTTTTCGACAGACGCGTGATCCGCCTTGAACCGCTTCAATCCGCGCCCGATCCGATCCTTCAGCGTGCGCGAGATCGCGCGCTGGAAGGAGGCGCAGATGTCGGCGATGTCCTCATCCGTCACCGGCTCCAGCGATTGCGCCGCCTGACGCACCGCGGTCTTCAGCCCCGAGAACGAAAAATCGAGCCTGGCGTCACCGACGAGCGGCCGCGGAAAATCGAAACGCTCGGCATTGCCGCTTAGCGCCGCTTGCTCGACCGCCGGGCCGCCCGGGTAGGGAAGGCCGAGCAACTTCGCCGTCTTGTCGAAGGCCTCGCCGAGCGCATCGTCGATCGTCGTGCCCCAGCGCTCATAGTCGCCGACGCCCTTGACCAGGATCAGCTGCGTGTGCCCGCCGGAAACGAGCAGCATCAGATAGGGAAAGGAAAGGCCGTCGGTCAGCCGCGCGGTCAGCGCATGGCCTTCGAGATGGTTGACGGCGTAGAGCGGCTTGCCGGTCGCCCGGGCGATCGCCTTGCCGGTCATCAGCCCGACGATCAGGCCGCCGATCAGACCGGGACCACTTGTCGCAGCAATCGCGTCGATGTCCTGGAGCGTCACGCCGGCGCGCAGCAGCGCCTCCTCGATCAGGGCATCGAGCGCCTCAACATGGGCGCGCGCGGCAATTTCTGGAACGACGCCGCCATAGGCGCTATGCTCTTCCAGCTGACTGAGAACGACATCGCCGAGGATGCTTCCCCTGCCGTTTTCGTCGCGCAGCACGACGGAAGCCGCGGTTTCGTCGCAGCTTGTTTCTATGCCGAGGATACGCAAGGGCGGGGACATCTGGAACTACTCAAAGATTGCGGTCGCACCGAAAGGTGGGTACACGGAACTCCGGTAACAATGGATAGCCTTTGATGCAAACAAAACCTTTCCGGATCGGCACGCGCGGCAGCCCGCTGGCGCTCGCTCAAGCCCATGAAACGCGTGATCGCCTCGCGGCAGTGCATGGTCTGTCACCGGAAATGTTCGAGATCGTCATCCTTTCCACCAAGGGCGATCGCATCACCGATCGGTCGCTCGCCGAGATCGGCGGCAAGGGCCTGTTCACCGAGGAAATCGAGCAACAGTTGCTGTCGGGCGAACTCGATTTCGCCGTGCATTCGTCGAAAGACATGCCGACCAGGCTTCCCGACGGCCTGTTTCTTTCGGCCTTCCTGCCGCGCGAAGACATCCGCGACGCCTTCGTCGGCCGTACCGCACAGAGGCTCATGGAATTGCCGGAAGGCGCGACCGTCGGCTCGTCGTCGCTGCGCCGCCAGGCGCTGATCCGCCGGCTGCGGCCAGACATCAACGTCATCACCTATCGCGGCCAGGTCGAGACGCGGCTGCGCAAGCTTGCCGAAGGCCAGGTCGACGCAACGCTGCTTGCCTATGCCGGCCTGAAGCGGCTCGGCATGACCGACGTGCCGACCGAGCTGCTCGACCCGGAAGAGTTTCCGCCGGCACCGGCCCAGGGCGCAATCTGTATCGAGAGCAGGATCGGCGACAAACGCGTCAACGACCTGCTCGCCGCCATCGACGATGCCAGAACCCATGAGGCAGTCGCCTGCGAGCGTGGGTTCCTGGCGACGCTCGATGGCTCCTGTCGCACCCCGATCGCCGGTCTGGCGGTCTCGGACGGCACCTATCTGCGTTTCTCCGGCATGATCCTGACGCCTGACGGTCGCACCCATCACCGCATCGCGGTCGAAGGCAAGGCCGCCGACGCCGAAGCCCTTGGGCAAAAGGCCGGCGAAGACATCCGCGCACTGGCGGGACCCGGCTTCTTTTCGAGCTGGACCTGAACCATGCGGCTGCTCGTGACCCGGCCGCAGCCTGCCGCCGAGGCGACGGTCAGCCGGCTGGAGGCCATGGGTCATCGGCCGCTGCTGCTGCCGTTGGCGCGAGCAGAACATTTGCCCCAGGCGGCGCGAGGAGCGCTCGAAAAGCCGCATGCCGCGATCGCCCTCACCAGCGCCGAAGCCGTTCGGGTTCTGGCCGAACTTGGGGCCGAGCTTCGACCCCATAAGACGAAACCCTGTTTCTGCGTCGGCGAGGCGACGGCCCGTGCGGCACGCGACCTCGGCTTCACCGCGGTCCACACGGGAGGCGGAACGGGCAAGGGCCTCGCGGGCCTGATCGCGGCAACCCTTGCGGCATCTGAAACACCCCTGCTCTATCTCGCCGGATCGCCTCGCTCCGACGGGCTTGAAGCCACGCTGCGGCGGCTTCAGGTCGAGCATGTCACAGTGGAGTGTTACAGGATGGAACCGATCGCGCACCCGCCCGAGGCTTTGGCGCGCCTGCTGTCCGCCGGCCAGCCGGAGGCTGTGCTGCTCTATTCCCACGACACCGCGCGACGCTTCGCCGCGCTTCTTGTCGAAGCCGGTCTTAAGGCCGCCGCCTTCTCGCCGCGCTACCTCTGCCTCAGCGCCGCCGTTGCCGGAGCCCTGCCGGACGGGACACCGGTCGAGGTCGCCGCAAGACCCGACGAAGAAAGCCTTTTCAGGCTTCTCTAATGCTATTTCGATCAAAATCGGAAGCAAGGGGGCTTTCCCTCACCGGCCAGCCTGACTAGGTTTGTTGCCAGAACCGACAGGCAACAACGGTAAGAGGTCACCATGGTATCGGAAAACCCGCCGCGCCGCTCGAAAGCCGAGAAAGAGCCGCTGACGATCGACCTTGAAGCGGAAAAAGCCGTGACGGAAGACGCCGAAGCAACGGCCGGCCACGCGGCAACCGCCGATGAATCGACCGAAGTCTCCGAAACCGATGGCGCAGCGGAAGCCCGGCTCGAAGAGGAAATCGAGGAACAGCGCGCCGATGCGGCAGCAGCCGTCTTCACCGAGGAGCCGCCGCATATCAGCCGCGAGCCTGAGGCGACCGCCGTGCACAAGCCGCCGTCCAATGCCGGCTCATTGGCGGCCGGCATCCTCGGCGGTCTGGTCACGCTGCTCGGCTTCGGCGTGCTGCAATATGCCGGCTATATCCCCCCGCTCGGCCCCGACCGCGGCGCAACGACCACGGACGTGACGCTTTCGAGCGAAATCCAGGCCCTGCGCGATCAGGTGGCCGGCATGCAGGCGCCAACAGCAGCCGTCGACATCGCACCGCTTGAGAACCGCCTCGCTGCACTGGAGCAGACGACCGCACAACCGGGCGCCGGCGGAGCGGCAACCGCCGAGGTCACGGCTCTGCAAGCCGAAGTGACGAACCTGACCAAGGAGATAGCCGCGCTGAAATCGGGCCTTGCCGAAGCACAGCAATCGGCAACGGCGGCCAGAGCCGAACTGGCAAGCCGCATCGATTCCGCCGAACAGAAACTCAACGAGCCAGCCAACGATATCCAGGTTGCCAAGGCCGTCGCGGTCACCGCGCTCAAAACCGCGATCGATCGCGGCGGGCCGTTCCTGGCTGAGCTCGATGCGCTTCGCAGCATCGCCCCTGATGAGACGGCGGTGACTGGCCTCGCCCAGGATGCAACGACGGGCGTGGCGACACGCGCCGATCTTCGCCGCGACTTTGCAACGGTATCGGGCACCATGCTCGACGCGCTTGATCAGCCGGATCCGAACGAGGGCATCTTCGATCGCCTCGTGTCCAGCGCCATGTCGGGCATCCGCGTGCGCCCCGTCGGCAGCGTCGAAGGCGACACGCCGGAGGCCGTCGTTGCCCGTATCGAGGACAAGCTGAACAACGGCGACCTCAAGGGGGCCGCATTGGAATGGGACGGTCTGCCGGCTGCCGCCAAAACCGCCGGCGAAGCGTTCAAGGCCAAGCTTGACCAGCGCCTGCGGGTCGAAGGCATCATCGATGCTGCCGTCGCGGCGACGATGAACAAGTCCGGCACCCAGGGCTGAGGAAGACAGACATGATCCGCATTTTGATCTTCATCCTGATCGTCCTTTGCCTTGGCCTCGGCTTTGCGTGGCTCGCGGATCGGCCGGGCGAACTCTCGCTCGTCTGGCAGGGACAGCTCATCGAAATGAGCCTGATGCGCGCGGCATCGCTGCTGATCTCGCTGATTGCCGCAACGCTGATCGCCATCTGGCTGGTACGCACAATCTGGCTGTCGCCGCACACCGTCACCCGCTATTTCCGCGCCCGAAAGCGCGACAGGGGCTATCAGGCGCTATCGACCGGTCTGATCGCCGCCGGCGCCGGCGACGCCAATCAGGCGCGCAAGATGACGGCCCGGACCCGCGGCTTGATCAGCGCCGACCAGGAACCGCTGATCCACCTGCTCGAAGCCCAGACCTTCCTGATCGAGGGCAAGTACGACGACGCGCGCAAGAAGTTCGAACTGATGGCCGACGATCCGGAGACGCGCGAGCTCGGCCTGCGCGGTCTCTATCTCGAAGCCAAGCGCCTCGGCGCGCACGAGGCAGCGCGCCAATATGCCGAACGGGCAGCAGAGAAGGCGCCGCACCTGCCCTGGGCGACGCTTGCGACACTCGACAGCCAGAGCCAGGCCGGACAATGGGATGACGCGCTGCGCCTGCTTGACCAGAGCCGGACAGCCCACGTGCTTGAACGCAAGGAGGCCGACCGCAAGAAGGCCGTGCTTCTGACCGCCCGCGCCATGAGCCGCCTTGACGGCGATGCCAAGGCTGCCCGCGACGATGCGCTTGCCGCGCTCAAGCTTGACGAACACCTGGTGCCTGCCGGCCTCGTCGCGGCAAAGGCGCTGTTTCGCGAGGATAATCTGCGCAAGGGAGCCTCGATCCTCGAAAAGGCGTGGAAGCACGAGCCGCATCCCGATGTCGCCCGCCTCTACGTGCGGGCGCGCGGCGGCGACACGGCGGTCGACCGGCTGAAGCGCGCAAGAAAGCTTGAATCACTGCGTCCGAACAATGCTGTCACCATGGCAGCCGTCGCCGAGGCCGCACTCGAGGCGCGCGAGCTTCTGCTTGCCCGCACCAAGGCAGAGGCAGCAGCCCGGCTGGAGCCGACCGAAAGCATCTTTCTGCTGCTCGCCGACATCGAAGAGGCCGACACCGGCGACGAGGGCCGCATCCGCCACTGGATGGCCCAGGCGCTGAAGAGCCCGCGCGATCCCGCCTGGACCGCCGACGGCGTGACCTCGCCCACCTGGCTGCCGGTCTCGCCCGTCAGCGGGCGGCTCGACGCCTTCGAATGGAAAGCACCGGCCCTGCAGCTTGCCGCACAGGTCGAGGATGGCCATCTGAGCGCCGACGAAGCGATCCGCAGCCTGCCGCCAGTGGTGGCCGAGCACCATCCCGTGTCCCACGGTCCGGCGTCAGTGAAACAGGCTGTCGATACGCCGGTGATCATCGAGGCGGCGCCCGAAACGCCGCGGGAGCGCGCGGAGCCGATCAAGGTGGCGGAGGCCAGGAAGCCGGCCCCGATCGTCGAGAAGACACGCGAGAAGGAAGGTGCGTCCAATGGCGAGCAGGTCCCCGACCCGTTCTTCGGCCGTCCTCCGGATGATCCTGGCGTGCGGGAACCGGCTGCCGGCGAAAAAGTGCCGGAAAAGACCAGTTTCCGATTGTTTTGAGTTTTTGAGGGGCTGTGGGCGAAGACATGTTTGAACGGTTCCGGACGTTTCTCGAGGGCCTGACCGGCCCGACGACGCGGATCGAGAGGGGTGACCCGCGCGTGGCGGTCATCGCACTCTGCATTCAGGTAATGGAGGCGGACGGCAAGATCCACGCCTCCGAGCAGCGCAAGATGCGCACGATCATCAAGCAGCATTATGCACTCGACGATGCGGCACTCGGCGCGCTGGTCGAAGCCGGTAAGTCCGCCGAGAGCGAGGCGATCGACTTCTATCAGTTCACCGCCGAAGTGAAGCGGCACCTTTCCGAGGAGCAGCGCATCGAGTTGATCGGCATGCTCTGGGAAATCGTCTACGCCGACGGCGAGCGCAGCGAGATGGAAGACCACGTGATCTGGCGGATCGCCGATCTTCTCGGCGTGTCCGGACGGGACCGGGTCTTGAAGCGACGGGAGGTCGCGGCAAGGATCGATGCGGCGGAAGAAGGCGAACCGCAACAGGAAAGCTGACATGCCGATGCCCGCCGAGACCGACAGGAAACCCATCCTCATCGTCCTGCACCAGGAGCGATCGAGCGCCGGCCGTGTCGGCCAGATCCTCACGCAGAAGGGTTTTCCTCTCGACATCCGTCGTCCGGCGCTTGGCGACGAGCTGCCTTCGACGCTCGAACACCACGGCGGCACGATCATCTTCGGCGGCCCGATGAGCGCCAATGACGAGGAGGATTTCGTCCGTCGCGAGATCGACTGGCTGTCGGTGCCGCTGAGCGAAAACAAGCCCTATCTCGGCATCTGCCTCGGCGCACAGATGCTGGCGCGCAATCTTGGCGGCAAGGTCGCGCCGCACCATGAAGGCATGACGGAAATCGGCTGGTATCCGCTGGTCGCCACCGACGCCGGCCGGGCGCTAATGGACTGGCCGGCGATGGTCTATCACTTCCATCGCGAGGGCTTCGATCTGCCGGCCGGCGCCGAGCTGCTGGCAACCGGCGAAACCTATCCGAACCAGGCCTTCCGCTATGGCGAAAATGCCTGGGGCATCCAGTTTCACGGCGAGCTGACGCGCGCCATGATGCATCGCTGGGTCGTGCACGGCGCGCACCGCTTCGAACTGCCCGGCGCCCAGATGGGCAAGGCCCATCTCGACGGTCGCATGCAGCACGATGCGCCGTTGCGCACCTGGATGGAGAATTTCCTCGATCTCATCTTTCTGCACGCTGGCGACAGGAAGACGGCCTGACGGCAAGCCTCGGCCGCCAGTGCATTTCCAGGAAAAGTGCGAAGCGGTTTTCCCTCGGGAAATGCGTAAAAACAAAGAAATAGAGCGTTGCCGCGGCTCTGTCTAAACCGGAAAGGCTTTAGCGGTGATGCTTCGGCACGTCGAGCGTGTCGATCTTGCGCAGCTGTGGGAAGCCGAGCGCCCAGAGCGCCGACACCAGAAGCGTGCCTGCACCGCCGAAAGCAACGGCAAAGACCGCCCCGAAGCCGGATGCCATCATGCCGGCCCGGAACTCGCCAAGCTCGTTGGAGGCGCCGACGAACACCATGTTGACCGCATTGACGCGGCCGCGCAGCTCGTCCGGCGTCCACAGCGTGATCAGGATCTCGCGGACATAGACCGAGATCATGTCGGCGGCCCCCATGACGACGAGTGCTGCGATCGATACCCACGGCGTTGCCGACAGGCCGAAGACGACGGTGCCGAGGCCGAAGAGAGCAACGCCGGTGAACATGTAGAAACCGGCGCGGTGACGGATGGGGTGGGCGGCCAGCCACACCGCCATGCCGACGGCGCCAACGCCGGGGGCCGCGCGCAGCAAGCCGAGGCCCCATGGGCCAAGATCAAGGATATCGCGGGCAAAGACCGGCATCAGCGCGACGGCACCACCGAGCAGCACCGCGAAGAGATCGAGCGAGATCGCACCCAGCACCACCTTCTCCGCCTTGATATAGCGGAAACCGGCGGTGATCGTCTCCCAGCTCTGCACCGGCGCCTTGGAGCGCGCCGCCGGCTTTGGAATGGCGAACACCATCAGCGCCGCAGCGGCGAAGAAGCAGACGCCGACGGCATAGGGCGCAACGGAGCCGAAGCCATAGATCAGGCCGCCCGCAACCGGACCGACGATCATCGCCGTCTGCCAGGATGTCGAATTCCAGGCGATCGCATTCGGCAGGTCTTCAGGCGGGACCAGATTGGGTGCCAGCGACTGCGAGGCGGGTGCCAGAAACGCGCGCTCGATGCCGAAGACGATCAGGATCGCATAGACCGGCCAGGGCGAGAAGCGGCCCGTGACCGTCAGCATGAGCAGCGCCACGGCGCAAAGCGTGCTGATCACCATGCAGATGCCCATGATCATGCGCCGGTTGTAGCGATCGGCAACCGATCCGGTGACCAGGATCAGCACCAGCGACGGCAGGAACTGGAACAGCCCGATAAGCCCGAGATCGAACGGATCGCGCGTCAGGTCGTAGATCTGCCAGCCGACCGCAACGGAGATGATCTGGATGGCGAAGTAGGCAAGGAAGCGCGAGAAGAAGTAACGGCGATAACCGACATGCCGGAAAGCGGCAAAGCGGTGGCTGGTATGAACGGCAGACATAGGGGAGACGCTCCTCGATGGCACCGATCTTTGACCGGCCCGTGTTATACCAAGTCTCGATGATAGAAACTTATAGGATGATCCATGGATCGCCTTCGGCGGACTTCTCGGGCTTTCTGGCAGCGTCGAGATCCTTGACCGAGCGTCAGCATCGCTCCGCGGACCTCTCTTAGCCCGAAAACCCGATCGATCCTTTCCTATAGGCTCCTATTATCGAGGCTTGGTATTAAACATGATCGCGCACGGCAAATCGGCGTACTTGCTCGTTTAGGTCTCAATGTCTACATGTCTGTCAATAACGATTTGGAGACCGGCATGATTGCTGTCATCGGCACCTTGAACTTTATTATCAACATCGCGTGGTTTCTGATCATCGCGTCAGCCATCTTTTCCTGGCTCTATGCGTTCAACGTCATCAACGTGAACAACCAGGCGATCAACATGATCGGCCGCTCGCTCTACCAGCTGACCGAGCCGCTCTATCGTCCGATCCGCCGGGTACTGCCCAACATGGGTGGCGTCGATCTTTCGCCGCTGGTCGTGCTGGTGATCCTCTATTTCATCCAGCTGTTCCTGAACACGACGATCGCGTCGGCGCTGTTGCGCTGATCCATTGACGAGCCAAGCGTTCACCGCCCACGCCGATCACGTGCGCGTCACCGTTCGACTGACACCGAACGGCGGACGCGACGGGATCGATGGGGTGGAGAGTGGCGCCGACGGACAGGACCATCTCAAGGTCCGCGTGCGCGCCATTCCGGAAAAGGGCAAGGCCAACCAGGCCCTGATTGCCGTACTCGCGAAAGAGATCGGCGTCGCCAAGAACCGCATTTCTCTGATTTCAGGCGAAACACAGCGCAAAAAAATCCTCCGGATCGACACCGACCCGGAGGATGTTTTGAAACGGCTTGCCGAACTGGCCGGCGAATAAGCTACAGCGCCGCGCGTCAAACATGACGCGCAAAGGACGCTGTAACAGCTTAAAGTTGCTGCATAATTTTATCCTTAAATCGATCTCGATTTCAGGAATTATGCAGTGCTTACTTCTTTACGCCCTTGGCGCGCTCGACAGCTTCCTTGATCAGTTGCTTGGCGACGGCGGCATCCTTCCAGCCAAAAATCTTCACCCACTTGCCGGGTTCCAGATCCTTGTAGTGCTCGAAGAAGTGCTCGATCTGCTTGAGCGTGATTTCCGGCAGGTCGGTGTATTCATGCACCTTGTCGTAGCGCTGCGTCAGGTGACCCGACGGAACCGCGATGATCTTTTCGTCCTGGCCGGAATTGTCTTCCATCATCATCACGCCGATCGGGCGAACGTTGATGACGCAGCCCGGAACGAGCGGACGGGTGTTGCAGATCAGAACGTCGATCGGATCGCCATCGTCGGAAAGCGTGTGCGGCACGAAGCCGTAGTTCCCCGGATAGGTCATCGGCGTGTAGAGGAAACGGTCGACGACGAGCGTGCCGGCTTCCTTGTCCATCTCGTACTTGATGGGATGGCCGCCAACGGGAACCTCAACGATCACGTTGACATCTTCTGGTGGATTCTTTCCGATGGAAATCGCGTCAATGCGCATGGACTACTCCAGGGTCAGTTGCGAAGTTTGCCCGTCGGATAAAGGGAAACATGCCGCGATGCAATATAACTTTCGTCCGCAACGCAGATTCAACCGGTCGTTTTGTCGTCGCCGAACGACTGGTACAGTTCCTCAAATCTCGTAGAAGGGAAGTCATGATGAACGGAAAGGTTGCATGCCTGTCGCTGATTCTGGTGTCCGCCGGACCGGCTATGGCCAATGACAGCGCCTATGTCGACGTCAGCCGCGACAAGTGCAAGATCATCGTCGAGGAGCCGGGCATGTACGCCCTGATGACCTGTCCCGGTCATGGCGACTATCCCGTGCATTTCAAGGAGTATGATGCTCGCCAGAGCTTCTCCTTCGGGCATATCAACAAGCGCTATCTCAACGACGCGTTCGAGAGCTTCTTTCCGTTCAATCACGCCGGCACGATGGTGGAGTGGCGCGTCGCCGAGGGCGGCACCCCGGTCGCGACGATCCTGCGCTGGTTCATCGAGAACCCCGATCCGAAGACCGGAGAATCGGTCCCGGCGCTCGAGGGACAGGTTCTCGTCGTCTCCAAGGTGGCCCAGAAGGATGACGGCAAGGGCTGCGTCGCCGGCTATGTCGATGCGCTTGCCAATCCCGATCCCAACGCGGTCGCCCGCAAGGTCGCCGACGAGGTGGCACCGACATTTCGCTGCGGCGTCGACCAGGCGACATTCCACGGCAAACGCGGCGACAAGGCCGCCGAACCCAACAACGAACTGCCGGATTGATTTCGGAAAGAGCGACTGCTGTTACCGCAACAGCCAGAGAAGCCTTGTACGGCAGGCGTCAGTTCCAGGCAAAGCCGACCTTCTTGAGGTGCTTGTCGCCGAAATCTTCCATGCCTTCAGCAATATCGCTGCCGCCGGCCCCCTGGAAGAACTGATAGGCGTGATCGCTGTCTTCGAGGCACCAGACCACCAGCCCCCTGCAGCCGAGTGACCGCAGCAGGCTCTTGGCTTCGCCGAAGAGAACCCGCCCAAGGCCGATGCCCTGGTATTCCGGACGCAGATAGATCTCGTAGATTTCGCCTTCCTGCGGCAGCGCCTTGGCGCGGCTAAGACCGAGGGTCGCGTAGCCGGCAATCGTTCCCGCCACGTCGACGACCAGCAAGGTCGCCGGACCCCGCGTCGCCTTGCGCCACCAGACCTCGTCTCGACGATTGACCATCTGGATCAACGGGCGGTGCGGAATGATGCCGCCATAGGCCTGCAACCATGAAACGCGATGCACGTCGGCAATTGCCGCCGCCTCTTGCGGTTCTCCAGGCCTGACCTCGATCGAAACAGTCTTCATGACTCACGACTCTAAACACACACAGGGCGAACAGGAATCCCGCCCGGGAGCCGCGTCGCGTTAACCCACAGGCAACTTTAACGGCATCCTGTGGAAGGTTAACGCCTTTTTAACTTTATCCGCAAGCCGCCCCCCGCTGGCACACACAGCAAAAAACCCCGGATTGCTCCGGGGTTTCGCCAATTGCTCGTTTTTGTCGGCAGGCGTTTAAGCGGCGCCGGCCGTGCGCGACTTCTCGAAGCGCTTGCGGTCGTTCGAGTCGAGGTACATCTTGCGAAGACGGATCGACTTCGGCGTGACTTCGACCAGCTCGTCGTCCTGGATCCAGGACAGCGCGCGCTCGAGCGTCATGCGGATCGGCGGCGTCAGCTTGACGGCTTCGTCCTTGCCGGAAGCGCGCATGTTGGTGAGCTTCTTGCCCTTCAACACGTTGACTTCGAGGTCGTTGTCGCGCGTGTGGATGCCGATGATCATGCCGGCATAGACCTTCTCGCCGGCGTCGATGATCATCGGGCCGCGGTCTTCCAGGTTGAACATGGCATAGGCGACCGATTCGCCGGCGTCGTTGGAGAGCAGCACGCCGTTGACGCGGCCACCGATCTCGCCCTTGTACGGCTGGTAGGCGTGGAACAGACGGTTCATGACCGCCGTGCCGCGCGTATCCGTCAGCAGTTCCGACTGGTAGCCGATCAGGCCACGGGTCGGAGCAAAGAACACCAGACGGACGCGATTGCCGCCCGACGGACGAAGCTCGACCATCTCGGCCTTGCGCTCGGACATCTTCTGAACGACGACGCCGGAATGCTCTTCGTCGACGTCGATGACCACTTCTTCGATCGGCTCGAGCAGCTGGCCGTTGTCATCCTTGTGCATGACGACGCGCGGACGCGAGACGGCGAGTTCGAAGCCTTCGCGGCGCATGGTCTCGATCAGAACCGCGAGCTGCAATTCGCCGCGACCCGATACGAAGAACGAATCCTTCTCGGAGGATTCCTCGATCTTCAGCGCAACGTTGCCTTCGGCTTCCTTGAACAGACGGTCGCGGATGACGCGGCTCGTGACCTTGTCGCCTTCGGTGCCGGCAAGCGGGCTGTCGTTGACGATGAAGGACATGGTGACGGTCGGCGGGTCGATCGGCTGTGCGGTCAGCGCTTCGGTGACCGACGGGTCGCAGAAGGTATCGGCGACGGTGCCCTTGGTCAGGCCGGCGATCGCGACGATGTCGCCTGCATGCGCTTCTTCGATCGGCTGACGCTCGATGCCGCGGAATGCGAGGATCTTCGAGATACGGCCGGTTTCGAGCAGCTTGCCGTCCTGGCCAAGGACCTTGACCGGCTGGTTCGGCTTCAGCGAACCCGAATGGATGCGGCCGGTGATGATGCGGCCGAGGAAGGGGTTTGCTTCCAGGATCGTGCCGATCATGCGGAACGGACCTTCGGCAACCGTCGGCTCGGGAACGTGCTGAAGCACGAGGTCGAGAAGCGGCGCCATGCCCTGGTCCTTCGGACCTTCCGGGGCGACGTTCATCCAGCCGTCACGGCCCGAACCGTAGAGGATCGGGAAGTCGAGCTGCTCATCGCTGGCGTCGAGGTTTGCAAAGAGGTCGAAGACCTCGTTGATGACTTCTTCGTGGCGGCCGTCCGGGCGGTCGATCTTGTTGATCGCGACGATCGGCTTCAGGCCGACCTTCAGCGCCTTGCCGACGACGAACTTCGTCTGCGGCATCGGGCCTTCAGAGGCGTCGACGAGAACGATGGCGCCGTCCACCATCGACAGGATGCGCTCGACTTCACCGCCGAAGTCGGCGTGGCCGGGGGTGTCGACGATGTTGATGCGCACGCCCTTCCACTCGACCGACGTCGCCTTGGCAAGAATGGTGATGCCGCGCTCTTTTTCGATGTCGTTGGAGTCCATGACGCGTTCGGCAACGCGCTGGTTTTCGCGGAACGAGCCCGACTGCTTCAGAAGCTCGTCGACAAGGGTCGTTTTCCCATGGTCGACGTGCGCGATAATCGCGATGTTACGAATGCTCATTTTTCGTCTCGGAAGGTTTAGGGCACGCCCCAATGGGCCACGCCGCTTTTTCAATGGTCGGGCTCATACAGGTTTTTTTGCGATTGCGAAAGGGGGGCGCGCGCAAGAGCCCAGCTCCGAAGTCCCGACAGGCCATGGGTTTGCAACCGGAAAGGGTCGCGCCAACCGGGTTTGGAAAGGGATCAGCCAAAGCCAAAACGCTCATGCGACTGCGGCCGGATCGAGCGTCACGCGCCACAGTTCCTGGTCCTGCCGATCCATCAGTCGCACCGTCATCTGCTTCGTCTGGCCATTGATGTCGACGATGCCGAAGAACTGCAGGCCGGCGCATGGCGGCAGGTTGCTGTCGACGCCTCCGCCCGATGCCTTGATGAAGCGCACGTCCGGGCCGAACGTCATGTCCAGCTCCTTCGGACCATAGGTGCCGGAATGCAAGGGGCCGGAAACGAACTCCCAGAACGGCAGGAAATCCTTGAAGGCTGCCCGCGACGGGTCGTAGTGGTGCGCCGCCGTGTAATGCACGTCCGCCGTCAGCCAGACGAGGTTGTCGATGGCATTATCTTTGATGAAGCGGAGCAGGTCGGCAAACTCGGTCTCGCGCCCGGTCGGGGGACCGTTGTCGCCATTGGCAATGGCATCGGAACCGCGCCGGTTGGCATGATCGTCCCAGACGACGAGACCGATCGGCATGTCGCAGGCAATCACCTTCCAGACGGCGCGCGAGGCGGCAAGCTCCCGCTTCAGCCAGTCTGCCTGGCGCCAGCCGAAGAGGCCGTCATCGCCCTCCCCCTGGTTGGGGCCACGATAGGAGCGCAAATCGACGAAGAAGACGTCGAGCAGCGGGCCGTAGGCGATCTTGCGGAAGATGCGGCCGGGCTGCGTCGGCGGCGTGCGGATCGGCGTCATCTCGTTGAACGCGCGCGCCGCGCGTGCGGCGTAGACCGCGACGTCTTTTTCCGGATAGCGCGGATCGTCGCTCAGGTCCGTGGAGGCCGACCAGTTGTTCAGAACCTCGTGGTCATCCCATTGATAGAAGGTCGGACAGACGGCGTTGAGGTCACGGACATGGCTGTCGAGCAAATTGTACTTCCATTGACCGCGATATTCCTCGAGCGTGCGCGCCACGTCGCGCTTCTCATGCGTCACCACCCGGTTCTTCCAGATACCGCCGTCGCGAAGGGTGATTTCATCGGGGATGGGATTGTCGGCGTAGATCGTGTCGCCGGAATGGATGAAGAAGTCCGGTTCATGCAGGCGCATGGTGGAATAGGTTTTCATCCCGACATCGTCGATGCCCCAGCCCTGGCCCGCCGTGTCGCCGGACCAGACGAAGCGGACCGAGCGCTTGCGCAACGGCGCAGTGCGAAACCGCCCGATCACCGGCTCGGACACCCGGTTGACGTCGTAAAGATCGGTCGCGGTAAAGCGATAGAAGATGTCCTGGTCGGGCAGGAGATCCTCAAGCGCGCATTTCACCGCACAATCCGTCTGCGGTGTCGCCGTAAGATCGGCGAGACGAACCGGATTGGAAAAACTTTCGGTCGTCGAATATTCGAGCGTCACCCGCGACGGCCTGTCGACCCGCGTCCAAACCATGCCGGAACTTGTATCGACATCGCCCGACTGCACACCATGGATGAATTCCGGCCGGCCGTAGCCGCGGGCATAAAATGGCGTTGCAAGACCGGATGACGCGACAAGGCCGGCAGCGCCGGCAGACAGAAGGAAGGAGCGGCGGGAAAGCGTGGTGAGGATTTCGGCCAAACAAGCCTCCGGTTCGAGCCCTGCGAAAGCGGGATTTCGCGTGCCGGACCTTTGGCGAGTCGCATGTCAGCGGCTTAACAGCGGCGTGAAACTATTTGAACGGTTTCGCGACAATTCGGTGAATGCGGTACCTTCGCACACTTTACGGTAAGCCGCCCCACCGCGATCGCCGCGTCTCTGTTTCCGCAACCTGTCGGCTTGACGCCGCACTGACCGGGACACTAAGGGTAGCGGCGACGGTTCCCCGAAGGATGACTCCGACGGGGATTAATAGGGAACACGGTGAGGACGACCCAAAAGGGACCGAGACCGTGGCTGCCCCCGCAACTGTAAGCGGAATGCCGGATACCCCCGTGGCGCGAAAAGCGCGCCATGCCACTGCGATTGCGTCAAACGCGTTGCGGGAAGGCAGGTGGAAGGCGCCCCATCCGCGAGCCAGGAGACCTGCCGTCAAGCAGAAGATCCAGCGTCACGGGCGGGGTTGCCCGGAACAGGAGTTGTCATGATCCGCATATCCGGCGGCTTTGCGCCCTCTATTTCCGTCCTTCTCGACGTTTACGATCGATTGTCTCCCGAAAATCGCCCGGCCGACTGTCGCCGCTTCGGCTGACCCTTCGCAGCTCACGAGAAGAGAGAACTCCATTGAAAGCCATTTTGAATGCCGTCGGGCGCCGTTGCCCAGTGATTGCCGTTTCCGTGGCACTGCTCATGCCCGTTGCTCCAACGGCCGCTTCGGCGGCCGCAACGAGCTACCCCCTGACCTTAAAAAATTGCGGCCAGGAGGTTACCTTTAAGGCGGCGGCGACGCGCACCGCCTCGATCGGTCAGAGCACCACGGAAATTCTTTATCTTCTTGGCCTCGCAGACAAGGTCGTCGGCACTGCCGTGTGGATCGGCCCGGTCATCGACGGTTACGAAGACGTCAACAACAAAGTCCACCGGCTTGCCGACAACGACCCGAGCTTCGAAAGCGTCGTGGCCACCAAGCCGGATCTGGTGACTGCGCAGTTCCAGTGGCATGTCGGGCCGGAAGGCATCGTCGCCACACCCAAGCAGTTCGCCGAACTGTCGATCCCCGTCTATGTCCCGCCGGCCGATTGCGCCGCCAAGGACAATTCGGCCGGCGGCGACGGCGTGCGCCATAACGCGTTTTCGACGGAGCTGATCTACCAGGAGATCGCCGAACTCGCCGAGATCTTCGACGTACAGGAGCGCGGCGAAACGCTGATCGCCAAGCTGAAGGCGCGCGAGGACGCGGCCCGCGGCAAGATCGCCAAGGCCGACGGCAATCTGTCGGCTGTCTTCTGGTTCTCCAGCGCCGAGATGGACATCGATCCCTATGTCGCCGGCACCAATGGCGCGCCCGGCTACATCATGTCGGCTCTCGGCATCAAGAATGTGGTCTCCACCGAAGAGGAATGGCCGACCATCGGCTGGGAGACTATCGCCAAGGCTGATCCGAAGATCGTGGTGATCGGCAAGATGGACCGCCGCCGTTTCCCCGCCGATGATTGGGAACTGAAGATGAAGTTCCTGAAGTCCGACCCGGTTACCAGCCTGATGCCGGCGGTAAAGGCCGACAATATCGTCGTCATGGACGCGCAGGCGATGAACCCGACGATCCGCACGATCGAAGGCATCGAGGTGCTTGCCGACGCGGTCGAAAAAGCCGGCCTGACGAAGTGAGGTCCACGCCTCTTTCCATCAATCGCACGGGCGCCGTTTTGACGGCGCTCGCGCTGCTCTTCCTGGCGCTGGTCCTCGGTGCCGCCATCGGCGAGACCGCCATTCCGCTCGACGTCGTCGGCAAGACCATCGCCAATCGTCTGTGGGGCGCCGGATACCCGCTTGATGCGATCGACGAGGGCATCATCTGGAACTATCGCCTCAGCCGAGCGGTGGTTGCCGCCTGCTGCGGCGCAGCACTTTCGCTCTGCGGCGTGGTGCTGCAGGCGTTGCTGAGGAACGCGCTCGCCGATCCCTATATTCTCGGCATCTCCGCCGGCGCATCGACCGGCGCCGTGGCCGTCGCCATTCTCGGTATCGGCGCGGGCATGCTGACGCTTTCTCTCGGTGCCTTCTTCGGCGCAGTCTTCGCCTTCGCACTCGTATCGCTGCTGGCGCTCAGAGCAGGCCGCGGCACCGGCGCCATCATTCTCGCTGGCGTCGCCGGCTCCCAGCTCTTCAATGCACTGACCTCCTTCATCGTCACCAAATCGGCCAATGCCGAGCAGGCCCGCGGCATCATGTTCTGGCTGCTCGGCAATCTCTCTGGCGTGCGCTGGCCGGATGTGACCCTCGCCCTGCCGGTCGCACTTGGTGGTCTTCTCGTCTGCCTCTGGCACGCCCGCGCGCTCGACGCCTTCACCTTCGGCGCGGAATCGGCCGCCTCGCTCGGCATCCCGGTCAAACGGGTCTACGTCATCCTGATTTCGGCAACCGCGCTGATGACCGCGGTCATGGTCAGCATCGTCGGCTCCATCGGCTTCGTCGGCCTCGTCATCCCGCATGCGGCGCGCTTCCTGGTCGGCGTGCGCCACGGCCTGCTGCTGCCGGCCGCAGCCCTCACCGGCGCGATCTTCATGATCGCGGCCGATATATTGTCGAGGGTCATCATCCCCGGCCAGGTGCTGCCGATCGGCGTGATCACCGCACTTGTGGGCGCGCCGGCCTTCGCCCTCATCCTCAGCCGCGGGAGGGCGGCGTCATGAGCCTCAAGGCCGAGACCGTCTCCTGGTCGGCCGGCGGCCGGCTGATCGTCGATGCTGTCGATCTCGAGGTTATGCCGGGTGAGTTTCTCGGCATCATCGGTCCGAACGGGTCCGGCAAGACCAGCCTGATCTCGTTGCTGGCCGGCATCCGCCCGCCGAAATCCGGCACCGTCAGCCTCGAAGGGCGCCCGCTTGCGCAAACCACCCGGCGCGATATCGCCCAGCACATCGCGCTGGTCGAGCAGCAGGCGGAAACCACTGAACGCATCACCGCCCGCCAGGCGGTCGAACTCGGCCGCACCCCGCATCTCGGCGCGCTTTCGCCCTGGTCGCGCCGCGACACCGACATCGTCGACCGGGCACTCGAGCATGTGGGCATGAGCGATTTTTCCGGCCGCATGTGGCACACGCTCTCCGGCGGCGAACGTCAACGTTTACATATTGCACGGTCACTCGCGCAGCAGCCGCAGATCCTGTTGCTCGACGAGCCGACCAATCATCTCGACATCCACCACCAGATCGGCCTGCTCGAGCTCGTCCGCGGGCAGCCGCTGACGGTCGTTGCCGCCCTGCACGACCTCAACCACGCCGCCGTCTTCTGCGACCGCATCGCCGTCATGGATCGCGGCCGTATCGTCGCGCTCGGCACCCCGACGGAGATCCTGACGGAAGACCGAATTTTCGCGGTCTTCGGCGTCGCAGCGACGGTCGAGCGCGACGAGGACGGCTCATGCTTCGTGCGCTATCGGCGCCCGCGGCCAAAACTACATCTGATATCCGACACCACGAAGAGACATGACCATGCGCGCTAAACTCGCCGCCGCTCTCATCGCCCTTGGGTTTACTACCGCTCCGGCCTTCGCCGAGACCATCGAAGTGAAGATGCTCAATCGCGGCGAAAACGGCTCGATGGTCTTCGAGCCTGACTATGTCGAACTGAAGCCCGGCGACAGCGTCAAGTTCCGGGTCGGGCACAGGAGCCACAACGCCGCCTCGATCGACGGAATGGTGCCCGAGGGTTACGCCGGCTTCAAGGGCCAGATTAACGAGGAAGTCGAAGTCAAATTCGACACGCCGGGCTTCTACGGCATCAAGTGCTCGCCACATTTCGCCATGGGCATGGTGATGCTGATCAAGGTCGGCGAGGCTGAACTGAGCGAGGCGTTTCGCAAGGCCGAAGTACCCGGCCGGGCGCGCGGCCGCTTGGATGCGATCTTCGCGCGCATCGATCAGGCGAAGGCGGCGCAATGAGCAAACTGGCAGAAAGA
Organism: Ensifer adhaerens; assembly: GCF_001270265.1. Classification (GTDB taxonomy): domain Bacteria; phylum Pseudomonadota; class Alphaproteobacteria; order Rhizobiales; family Rhizobiaceae; genus Ensifer; species Ensifer adhaerens_B. Next base: position 71,555 of record NZ_LGAP01000006.1, on the reverse strand, counting down.
GCCAGGCCGGACGCTCGGACAAATTTCGATCTCAAGGACGAGATCCGCGACTACTGGTCGAAGCGTTCCGAAACTTTCGACCTCGCCTTCGGTCACCGCATCCCGCCCGGCCCGGAATTCGATGCCTGGCAGAAGCCGGTACGCACCTTTCTCGGTGCCGAGCCGCTGCGTGTGCTCGAGCTTGCCTGCGGCACCGGCGAAGTGACGCGACTGATCCACGACCTTGGCCACGACGTCACCGCACTCGATTTCTCCGAAGCCATGCTTGCGGTTGCCAGCAAGAAGCACGCCGGCAAGCCGCGCCTGCGCTTCCTGCTTGCCGACGCGGAAAACACCATGGAACCGGACGAAAACTACGACGCCATCGTCTGCCGCCATCTCGTCTGGACCCTGACCCAACCGCAGGCGACGCTTGAGGAATGGTTCCGGTTGTTGAAGCCCGGCGGCAGGCTGCTCGTCTTCGACGGCGACTGGGCCAAACCGACGACAATCGGACGCCTCGCGACCTGGGTGATCCGCCAGATCGATCGGGTGATCGGGCCTGACAATCACTATGACGGGGCGCTTAGCGATCGCCATGCAACGATCATGCAACATCTTCCCTTCGGCGACGGCCTGACGGTCGAGACATTGCTGCCGATGCTGAAGGCTGCCGGCTTCCAGAGCATCGAACAGGTTTCCCACCAGCCCATCTCCGCCGCACAGCGCAAAACGGCAAACCTGCGCAACTGCCTGCGCACCTTCGTCTATCGCCGGTTCATTCTCTGCGCGCATAAGCCGGGCTGAATGGTCGGGTTGCACGGGCGGCGCTTCGGCAACCTCATGGCATTTGCCGAAAGCCCTGCTATGAAGATTGCCGTCTTAGCTGACGGCGACTTTCGCGCCGGGCAATGGACGAAAAGAATCAACTCGCCGCCCGGCGACGTCAGATATCGGCAGGTTCCTCATCGTGTCCCATTCGAACACTCCCACGCGTGATCACCTCGAACAGATCCTGAGCCGGCTCGATGCCCGCCGGAATAATGAGAAAGCCTATGTCAGGCTTTATGCCGAGAGTGCCCGCATCGAGGCCGATGCTGCCGATCGCCGCCGGCAGGCCGGCGCGACGCTCGGGCCGCTCGACGGCAAGATCGTTTCGATCAAGGATCTTTTCGACGTTGCCGGAGAACCGACGCTTGCCGGCTCGATCATCAAGCGCACGGCAGCCGCGCCGCAACAGGATGCCGTCGTGGTCAAGAGATTGCGCGCCGCCGGCGCCGTGATCGTCGGCAAGACCCATATGACCGAATTCGCCTTCACCGCGGTCGGCCTCAATCCCCATTTTCCGGTGCCCGGCAACGCGACAGATGAAAGCCTGATCCCCGGCGGCTCGTCCTCAGGCGCAGCGGTATCGGCAGCAGAGGGCACCTGCGATATCGCCATCGGCTCCGACACCGGCGGCTCCGTGCGCATTCCGGCGGCGCTGAACGGCCTCGTCGGCTTCAAGCCGACCGCCAGCCGCGTGTCCCTCGACGGCGCCTTCCCGCTTGCGCCGAGCCTCGATTCGATCGGTCCGCTTGCGCACAGCGTCAGCGACTGCGCAGCGGCCGATGCAGTGATGGCCGGCGAGCCGGTGACGGCGCTTGTGCCCCGTCCGATTGCCGGCCTGCGCATCGGCGTGCCGCGCGGCCAGCTCCTGACTGAGCTGTCTTCCGAAATTGCCGGAGCCTTTGCGGCCTGCCTTGACCGCCTCACGGCTGCCGGCGCCGACCTAGTCGATTGCAGCATCGACGATTTGATCGAGAAGTTGAGGCAGGCGACCGCGATCGGCTCGATCGCCGGCCTCGAGGCAAGCCGCCTGCATGCCGATTGGCTTTCGGATCAAGATGCGCCCGTCGATGTCAGGGTTTCATCGACACTTCGGCGTCGCATGCTGACACCGCAGGCAGCGCTCGATGCGCTGCTGGAAACGCGAGCAGGCCTGGCACGTGCCATGGGCGAACGGCTCTCCGCCTACGACCTCATCGTCTTGCCGACGACGCCGATCGCCGCGGTGTCGATCGCCTCTGTAGAGGCGGACAAAGCGGAATATGACCGCGTCGAAGGATTGTTGCTACGCAATTGCCAGGTCGCAAACCAGTTCGACCTCACCGCCATCACCCTGCCGATGCCGGGGCTGACCCGCCCTGCCGGGCTGATGCTGGTGGGCAGGAACGGAACGGACAAGACTGTGCTGGCCACAGCCCTATCAGTCGAGGCATTGCTACGGGAGAACTGAGGCGACAGGCTGCTTTTCCGGTCGAACAATCCACGATACGCGACAATTACCGCCGACCCAGGCGGCCCGTTTCGTGTCAGGATGAAATTTAGCCGACGAAGGTGTTCGCGAACCGAACCCGTGGCAATGCAAATTGCGCTATTGCGCCAGGCAGACGACAGGAGCCGCCTCAGTGCATCGTTTCGCGGGAAACCTCGTCGCGAAGGATACGGAACGCATCCTCGAGTGCTGCGACCAGCACATTGGTCAGCTCTTCGCCGTCATTGTTCGTGAGGAAGAGGGCCACGGCCGCATCCTGCGGATCGGTATAGTGCTCGATATCGTTTGACATATCATCGTCCTTTGTTCGCCGTATCACATCCCGGCTCTTGGCGCGATGGTATGAGGACCGACTTGTGCAAAGCTTGACAAACGAACCGGCGCCTCACGCGTTGGGCGCCGACTTGGCGGACCGCTGCCCGACCGCCTCGGCTTCAATCGATCGTAGCCCTCCCGAAACAGATCACCCCATCTGCGCGACACGGCACCATCGCCTTTTTGCTCGCCCTTGCCCGCGCGGCGCTCCAGCACTTTAATAATTCTAGAGCATCTTATCCGCATCACGTGATTCCACTTGAAGGCGGGATGCTCTAGGAGGACGCTGGAGATGAACGTCGGAACTGAAAATGTCGAAGAAGCCGAAGCGCGATAACGCCCATTACGAGCAGCGATTGAAGGCGGAGTTCCCGGACATCTACGGCGATGTGCTCGCGGGCAGGATCTCCTCGCTGCGCAAGGCGCTCGTCATCGCCGGCCTGAAACCGCAGCGGACCCGCCTGGAGAAGCTCAAGAATTCCTGGGCAAAGGCCACGCCCGGCGAGCGCGACGGTTTCCTCACATGGCTGGCGATATCAGGCGTCCTGCCCGTTGCCTCTGCATCACCCGTTGCCGCGGCTCCCATTCTCCCCCCTTTGCCGGCAGGAGCCCCCATCGCCAGCGGCCGTTACCTGCTTCCTTCCGCCGTCACCCGGATCAAGGCGATCATGGCAAAGCATCGGCTGAAGCCCGACGACGTCATGCGCGAGATGGGTTTCTTGTCCGATGGACAGCCGCTTGCCCGCGCGCTTGCCAAAAACACAAGCCTGAGGCTCGCGGTGATTGCCGGGCTGGAAGCGTGGCTGCGCACCCATGAAAACTGACTTCGCTGTCGCAGCCTTATCCCCGGTCGAATAGCGCTCCAAGAGCTCGCTGAGCGTGGTTGACTCGAGGATGAGAGTGTCGGGTGCGGCACCGAACCGATCGACCTGAGCCTCAGCTCGCGGGCCCACTTCTCGGCTTCGATCTTGCTGTCGAATGACTTGCAACGGGGCTTCATGCCGCGCCGGCGAACTTGTGCTTGCCAACGTCCTCTGAGCTTTCTGATCGTCGCCATGTGACCTCCAACGGATGTTTGAAGATCACGCGTAGGACGCCCCCGGAGGGGAGCCAAGAATTATCCCGGCGCAATCGATGTTTCGCGATGAAGCGATTGACTACGAAAAGCTCACCCCGTTGTCGCCCCGGATGCTGACGGCGTATATGTTCTCCATGATCGAAATCCTGGAAGAATGAATGGCACCGAAGACGACGCTGAACGCTAAGAACCTGGAAACGCTGGGCGCCGAGAGACTGGCCGAATTGTTGATGGAGGTCAGCACCGGCAGTGCCGCGACAAAACGTCGGCTGCGGATCGAGCTTGCCGGAAAACAGGGTAGCAGCGAAGTCGCGAGAGAGGTGACCAAACGTCTCTCGTCTATCGAGCGGTCACGCTCGATGATCAATTGGCGCCGGGTCAAAGCCTTGAAGAGCGACCTGGAAACGCAGCGTCTCGTGATCGTTGACACCATCGCCAGCGGCGATCCGGACGAGGCGCTCGAGGTATTGTGGCGGTTCATGGGCTTGGCGCGCTCGATTTTCGAGCGATGCGACGATAGTAACGGCATGATCGCGGATGTCTTTCGCCAAGCCTGCATCGATCTGGGCGCACTGGCAAGTGCAGCGAAACCGGACCCGCTCCTGCTGGCGAAGCAAGCCTTCAGCTCCCTGCAAAGCAACGATTACGGACAGTATGATCACCTGATCGAGAGTCTATCACCGGCGCTCGGTGGAGAGGGCCTCTATCGACTGAAGTCGTTGTTCGACGATTGGGCAAAAACACCGATTAACGAATCGCACCATGCGGAGCGCGTCGTGATCGGCTGGGGTAGCAACGGCCCGGTTTACGAGGATGATCTCAGTCTCCGCCAGCGCGACATGACGATCAGGATGGCATTGGAGCAAATTGCCGACGCCCAGGGCGATGCAGATGCCTTCATCGCGCAGCAGAGCCAGCAGGCGAGATCCGCACCCATGATCGCCGCCGAGATCGCACAGCGTCTGCTGAGGGCGGGACGAGCGGATGAGGCATGGGATGCCATCAATCGCGTCGAAATCAAGGGCAACCAGACCACGTTCAAATGGGAAAATGTCCGCATTGATGTCCTGGAAACTCTGGGACGCCAGGAGGAAGCCCAGGCCTTTCGGTGGCAGTGTTTCGAACAATCGTTGAACGAGCGGCATCTGCGGGCGTTTCTCAAGCGCCTGCCGGATTTCGATGATATCGAAGCCGAGGAAAGTGCCTTCGACTTTGTCGCCCGCTTTCCGAACGTCCACCAGGCGCTCGCCTTCCTGGTCTCCTGGCCGGCATTCGACAAGGCTGCGAAGCTCGTCGCAGCACGCGCATTCGAACTTGATGGCGATTACTATGAACTCTTGGCGCCGGCAGCCGAACAACTGCAGGAGAAGCATCCTCTGGCGGCGATCATCGTTCTGCGGGCCATGATCGACGTCGCGCTCGATCGCGGGAAATCCAGCCGTTACCGCCATGCCGCGCGACATCTCATCGAATGTCAACGGCTATCGGCTATGGTCTCCGACTTCGGCGCGCTTGCGTCACATGCCGACTATACCGCAAGCCTCAAAGGCAAGCATGGGAAGAAGGTTGGGTTCTGGGCTGCAGTCGACCGATGACCCCACGTTTTCTGCTCCTGAACTTGCCAACGTCCCTGGAGCTTTCTGATCGTCGCCATGTGACCTCCAACTGTTGTCGTCGATCACACGTAGGACGCCCCTGGAGGGGAGCCAAGGATCATCCCGGAACCATGGCCTAGGATCCGCTAAACTTACCGGCGCGCGCGCGCCCAGTCGACAAACAATAACGACAACGGGAAATTTAGGTTCTGCCGAATGTTGCCTAGCCAAGTCGATACTCTTCCGCTGGCAAGCACGCGGCGGAATACAAAAAGGCAGGCTGCAGCCAGGGTGTTAGCTCGTGAATTCGAGCTTTTCTTTGGCGAAAGTAGTGAACTTCACCAAGGCGGGCCCTGATTTGAAACAGGGCGCGCTGATCAAGTGTATGATTTAAAACATCCAGTCGCCGCGCTTGCACCACGCCAATGTTCACAACACCCCTAACAAATAATTCTAGAAGCCACGCCCTAGTGACATGAAGGTGACGGATAGCGGGGCTCAGGATCAAATCTACAATTGATGTTGCCATGTCCTGGAAAGATATCTGGTCATCTGCCGTAAGCTCTTCCATAAGCAAGACCAGTTCCTTCGCGAATGGAATGAGACGATCGTAATTGTCGCGTATGAACTGGACAGATGCCGGATCTCTGGTCAGCTTCATGCTCCGTAGAAGCACTCGGATCATACCAAGGTCCCAGAATTCCTTTTCAATCTCTTCAGAAATCGCGGCAACAAGGTCAATGTTAGCAAGCTGGGCTAGCGGCTCGGTGCTGTCTTCTGACTCATAAATCGTATAAAGGAGGTGCTCTACCGCTGATGCCTCCGCTTGATCTGCATCTTCACCGCTAAAAAGTTGCAAGTTTTCACGATATTCCTGAAAAGGTATGACACGCGTTTTAGATGACGCTAACGAAAGTCCCTCGCCGGCCCACAAACTGTCCGCGAGGAACGCCAACGCGTCATAGGGATCTTGCCCCGCCCGTATGAAGATACGGAAATCGTCAACGTATCGCGAAACCAGATACCCTTCGCCCACCAGGGCCCTGTCGATATCTAAGAGGGCGAGTTCCGCAAGGAGTCTCGAAGCATTTCCGCCGACGGGTATTCCAAAAGACTGCCTAGCGCGGATGTCACGCAGGAACGCGGTGATCATTCGCGTCTCTGTTGTTTCTCCCGCAGCTTCTCTAAGGTTGTTCTCGAGACGGTGATGATAAATCCTCTGGTAAAAATCCGAGATGTCAGCCTCAATCACGTGGGTATATTCACCATCCTCCGCAAACTGAACCTGCGCAAACTGCGTCCACAGCCAATTGCTGTAACGGCAACCATCCGCAAACATCTTAAAATCATCGCCTGGGTGATATCTATATGAGAAGCCTGGCCGTGTGTCCGCGGGGCCGCGTGCATTTTCAATTTGCTGCCCCACAGATGCGGTTGCAGCTAGTAGGGCTATCGCGTCTGTTGGATAAAGTTGGTGAGCGACACGAAACCCATGACGGCTTTTCGGAACGAGCGAGTCCAGCGAACTGAGCGGCCTGAAGGTCGCCGTATTATCCGCAGCTAGCGCATCAGCAATCTCTTCCTTCCTTTCCCGCAGAAATTCAAACTCGAAAGGGTAGGGGAATATGTCTGTATCGCCGTGTGCTGTGATGTGCTCAAGGCTCCAAAGCAGTGCCTGGCGGTCGAGATGCGGCATATAGGGGTTGCTCCACGAAGTTGCCAAGATTTGGCACAGAGCAGATTGGGTTGCAAACGTTCAGATAATCGTGGCGCTATGCGCCTCGAGCGTGGCCCGTTTCATCCAAATGCGGCGTCCAGATGATTTTAGGTTTGAGCGGAGATTTTAGGAAGCCTTGGTTACCCAGGCTGCCGATGGCGGAGAGGGTGGGATTTGAACCCACGATACCCTTGCAGGTATGCCGCATTTCGAGTGCGGTGCATTCGACCACTCTGCCACCTCTCCGCATAGTCGGTCGGCGCTTGTTCGGCGCGGTCGGGTTCATAGCGGCAGATTCGGGTGCTGGCAAGTGCCTCGTTGAAGAATATCCAATGCGGCGAGTGCGTTCTTCTTGACAGAGGCGAGCGTTTCCCGTAATTCGCGCAATGAAGTGGTGTGGCTTGCCCTCACCGCAGCGGGTGTGATTTGCGCCCATTCACCGGCAGGGCCTCGGGAATGATCCCGGATTTCTGCTCAAAATGTCGACTGACAAAAAGACGGCCTTGCCCCAGGGTAAAGAGCCGGCCCGAACATGAAAGGATAAAGAATGTTCGCAGTCATCAAGACCGGCGGTAAGCAGTACCGCGTGGCAGCCAACGACGTCGTAACCATCGAAAAGCTGGAAGGCGTAGCAGGCGACAAGATTGAATTCACCGAGATCCTGATGGTCGGCGTCGGCGCCGATGCAACCATCGGCGCTCCGTTTGTCGAAGGTGCCGTTGTCAGCGCCGAAGTCGTTGAACAGGGCCGCGCCAAGAAGGTCATCGCCTTCAAGAAGCGTCGCCGCCAGAACTCCAAGCGCTCGCGCGGTCACCGCCAGCACCAGACGACCGTCCGCATCCTGGACATCGCTGCTGCCGGTGGCAAGGCAAAGAAGGCTTCCAAGAAGTCTGAAGCCGCCGCTGAAGCTGCAAACTGAGTTTTGGGATCGAAGGTTTAAAGGAGAACACCAATGGCACACAAAAAAGCTGGCGGTTCGTCGCGCAACGGTCGCGATTCTGAGTCCAAGCGCCTTGGCGTGAAGAAGTTCGGCGGCGAGAAAGTCATCGCCGGCAACATCATTCTGCGTCAGCGCGGCACCAAGTGGCATCCGGGCGCCAATGTCGGCCTCGGCAAGGACCATACGATTTTTGCGCTTACGGCGGGTAACGTGGACTTCCGTACGAAGGCCAATGGCCGCGTGTACGTGTCTGTAATGCCGAAAGCGGAAGCAGCGGAATAAGCCGGTAGCGCTCTAAAACAGCCGGCGTCTCATCGACCCGGCTGACGCACCTAACGGTTCCAAGCCAGACCTAAAAAGGGGAGATGGGGCAATACCCAACTCCCCTTTTTTTCGTTTCTGGAGGACGAACCATGCAAACCGAGCTACTGAGGGAAGACCAATCACGGTCTCCCGAACAAAGGCTGAGGCCCCAACGGTCAAGGACCGATTGCCCGATATTGTTGTCACCCCGGCTCGTTCTGCGCGCCCCCCATGAAGACGATATCGACGCCCTTGCCCATCTTGCCAACAATGCCAATGTCGCCACCATGGTCTCGCGCATGCCGCACCCGTATACGACGGCCGATGCCGCCGATTTCGTGCGACGCGCCAAAGCCGGCACGATTGGCAAGTGCGTCTACGCGATTACCAAAGCGGAGAATGGCGCATTCCTCGGTTGCTGCGGTATCGAGCCGCATCCCGATGGCAAGACGGCGGAACTCGGCTATTGGCTGGGCGAACCCTATTGGAACCAGGGTTATGCCACCGAGGCTGCCCAGGCCCTGACCGACATGGCTTTCCGCACCCGCGACATCGACCAGATCGATGCACGCTGCCGGGTCATGAACCTCGCGTCGCGCCGGGTCATCCAGAAGTGCGGCTTCCAGTTCCAGGGCAGCGGCATGGTCGGCAGCCTTGCGCTCGGCGGATCGATCTCAGTTGAATGGTACCGGCTCGACCGCAAGACCTGGGTTTCCCTCAGAAGCTGGGGAGGCATGCGATGAACGCGCTTACTTCCGAACGGTCGCGCACCATCGTCCGTCCCGGCCCCGGGCCCTGCCCGGTCATCGAGACCAGGCGTCTGGTGCTGAGACCCCATCGGCGCAGCGATGCCGAGGCGATCGCCCAGTCGCTGGCCGATTTCCAGGTGGCGCGCATGCTCTCGCGCGTGCCCGCCCCCTACGACCAGCAGGATGCGCTCGATTGGCTGGCGAGCCAGACCTCGGGGCTCACCCCCGACTGGACGTTGGCGATCACCACCGGCGACGACGTGCATATCGGCTGCATCGGCATCGAGCTCAGGCACGGCCAATGGCATGTCGGCTATTGGCTGAACCGGTTCTACTGGGGCAAGGGCCTGGCGAGCGAAGCCGCCTATGCGGCGATCGAGCGCTTCTTCCGGCGGATGCCGGAAACGACCTTGCATTCCGGCGTCTTCGCCGACAATCCGGGATCGCTCAAGGTCCAGGAAAAGCTCGGCTTCCAGATCAGCGGATGCAGCCAGATCTATGCGCTCGCCCGCAATGCCATGGTCGCGCATATCGAAACACGGCTGACCGCCGCGGATCTACGCCGGCCGCATTGAAGCATGTCTCGCAAAAGTGTGAAGCGGTTTTGCGATAAAGACATGATTGAAGCCAAACGCCTAAAGCCCACTGTCCAAAGCATTTGGACAGTGGGCTTTAAGCAACATTTCCCCCGCGAAGCATGCCTTCGCGGGGGCCTTCGTCATTCGAGCTCAAAGCCGATCGGGAGATGATCGGAGCCTTTGGCATCATAGTCGGTCCAGGCGTCTTTCAGACGCGGCACCAGGCCGGCGCTGATGAAACAATAGTCGAGATGCATGCGCTTTTGAGGATTGTCGGGATGAACCCAGCTATAGCTTTCCGGTGTCAGCCGACCGAGATGGGCGAGCGTGTCGACGGGGTTTTCGACCCTCAGCGAGCGTCCGTAATAGGCGTCGCGCGCGCCGGCCATCTCGCAATACTCAGGCGTCTCCGGCTCCATGTTGAAATCGCCCATGACGACGAAATCCTCCGGATGCGGCGGCTCGGCAAGGCCGAAATCCGCAGCTCCGGTAATGCCACCACCCTCGAGCGTATAGCCAAGCAGCCGTTCTTTCAGAAACCGGATCTGGGCGATGCGTTCGGCCGGAAGCACATGGTCGAGATGCACGGAATAGACGCGCAGCGGCCCGTCCGGAGCGGCGATCAGTGCCTCCGTCGCACCGCGCTGCAGGTTCATCGGGCTGATGGTCCGGGTGCGAGGAAGCGAGATCATTCGCGTCGACAGGATCGGCCAGCGCGACAGGATCGTGTTGCCGAACTGGAAGCGTCGGCTGACGGCGCGCCCGTCTTCGACCGTCGAGCCGATATCGATATCGCAAGGCGCATGGAAGGCGGCGAAATGACCGGGGAAAAGCGCCTCGAAACGGGCAACCAGATCGACGTGGCCGTTGCGGTGAAAACCGCGGGTCACTTCCTGCAGCGCAATGATGTCGGCGCCGTCGAGCGACGCGGCAATGCGTTCGGGGTCAAACTGACCGTCAAGCCCGATGCCGTATTGGATGTTGTAGCTGGCAAAACGCACGATATTCTTTGACCTCCGGATGAACCGCCTATATCGATGGCGGCAAAATACGACCGCGCAAATACACAAAACAGATGGCAGACCAATGAAATTTCTCGACGAAACGAAAGTCTACATACGCTCCGGCGACGGCGGCGCAGGCGCCGTGTCGTTCCGTCGCGAAAAATTCATCGAATTCGGCGGTCCGGACGGCGGTGACGGCGGCCGCGGCGGCGACGTCTGGGTCGAGGCGGTCAATGGCCTCAATACCCTGATCGACTTCCGCTACCAGCAGCATTTCAAGGCCAAGACCGGCACGCATGGCATGGGCCGCAACCGCACGGGCGCCGGCGGCGCCGATGTAACGCTGAAGGTTCCGGTCGGCACGCAGATCTTCGAGGAAGACAGCGAAACGCTGATCGTCGACATGGTCGCCGAGGGCCAGCGCTACCGGCTTGCCGCCGGCGGCAATGGCGGCTTCGGCAACGCCCATTTCAAGTCTGCCACCAACCAGGCGCCGAGCTGGGCCAATCCAGGCCTCGAAGGCGAGGAAAAGACCGTCTGGCTGCGGCTGAAGCTGATTGCCGACGCCGGCCTCGTCGGCCTGCCCAATGCCGGCAAATCGACCTTCCTTGCCGCGTGCACCCGCGCCCGGCCGAAGATCGCCAACTATCCCTTCACCACCCTGCACCCGAACCTCGGCGTCGCCACCATCGACGGCAACGAGTTCATCATCGCCGACATTCCCGGCCTGATCGAAGGCGCGCATGAAGGTGTTGGTATCGGCGACCGCTTCCTTGGCCATGTCGAGCGCACCCGCGTGCTGCTGCATCTCGTCTCCGCCCAGGAGGAAGACGTCGCCAAGGCCTACAAGACCGTGAAGCATGAACTCGAAGCCTATGGCGGCGGGCTCGAAGACAAGCCCGAGATCGTCGCGCTGGCGCAGATCGACGTGCTCGATGAGGACGAACTGAAGGTGAAAGCCAAGGCACTGGCAAAGGCCTGCGGCGAGCAGCCCCTTCTGCTTTCGGCCGCCACCAGCAAGGGCATGACCGAGGCACTGCGGGCACTGCGCACCGTCATTGTCGCGGCAAAGTCCGGAGAAGAGACCGCCTGACATGACGAAGACCCGCAAGCCGCTTCAAAAGTATCGTCGGGTCGTCATCAAGATCGGGTCGGCCCTGTTGGTCGACCGCGCGACCGGGCTGAAAAAGGCGTGGCTCGACGCAATGTGCGCCGATATTGCTGCCCTCAGAGCTAGGGGTGTCGACGTTCTCGTCGTCTCCTCCGGCGCCATCGCGCTTGGACGCACCGTGTTGAAACTACCACCGGGAGCGCTGAAGCTCGAGGAAAGCCAGGCGGCCGCTGCCGTCGGCCAGATCGCCCTTGCCCGCGCCTGGTCGGAAAGCCTTTCTGCCGACGCCATCGTCGCCGGTCAGGTGCTGCTGACGCTCGGCGACACCGAGGAGCGTCGCCGCTATTTGAACGCCCGCGCCACGATCAATCAGCTCTTGAAGCTCGGCGCCGTGCCGATCATCAACGAGAACGATACGGTCGCCACCACCGAGATCCGCTACGGCGACAACGATCGCCTGGCCGCCCGCGTCGCCACCATGGTCGGCGCCGATCTGCTGGTGCTACTCTCCGATATCGACGGTCTCTACACGGCGCCGCCGCATCTCGACCCCAACGCCCGTTTCCTCGATGTGATCGCGGAGATCACGCCCGAGATCGAAGCGATGGCAGGGGGAGCCGCCTCCGAGCTGTCGCGCGGCGGCATGCGCACCAAGATCGACGCTGGCAAGATCGCAACCACCGCCGGCTGCGCGATGATCATCGCCTCGGGCAAACCCAACCATCCGCTGGCGGCGATCGAGGACGGCGCTCGCTCGTCCTGGTTTGCGCCATCGGGCTCGCCGGTGACCGCACGCAAGACCTGGATCGCCGGGCAGTTGCTGCCCGCCGGCACGCTGTCCATCGATGCCGGCGCCGAGGAGGCGCTCCGCTCCGGCAAGAGCCTGCTGCCTGCGGGCGTGCGCGAGGTGAAGGGCACGTTCAGCCGCGGCGACACCATCGCCATTCTCGGCGCATCAGGCCGCGAGATCGCGCGCGGCCTTGCCGGCTATGATGCCGACGAGGCCCGCCAGATCGCCGGCAAGAAATCCGCCGAGATCGCAGCGATCCTCGGCTATGCCGGCCGCGCCGCCATGGTGCATCGCGACGATCTGGTGATGACCGGCAAACGCGCCGACGAGAAGGACGGCCGGAGGGATGAAGTCCATGCTTGACGAAGTGAAGAAGGATGACGTCGAGAGCGTCATGCTGGAGATCGGCCGCCAGGCGAAGGCCGCAAGCCGGCCGCTCGCCGTTGCCACCGCCGAGCGCAAACATGCAGCGCTGATCGCGATGGCCGAGACGGTCGTCAACCGCCGCGACGAGGTTCTTGCCGCCAATGCGATCGATCTTGAAAACGCCCGCCAGTCCGGCGTCGCTGCCTCCTTCATCGACCGCCTGACGCTGACGGAAAGCCGTATCCGCGACATGGCGAATGGCATTCGCGCGATTGCCGAATTGAGGGATCCGGTCGGTGACGTCATCGCCGAGTGGGATCGCCCCAATGGCCTGCATATCGAGCGCGTTCGCACGCCGCTCGGCGTCATCGGCGTGATCTACGAGAGCCGCCCGAACGTGACGGCAGATGCCGGCGCACTGTGCCTGAAGGCCGGCAATGCCGTCATCCTGCGCGGCGGCTCCGACAGCTTCCACTCCTCGCGCGCCATCCATGCCTGCCTTGTCGAAGGTCTGAAGACCGCCGGCCTGCCCGAACATGCGATCCAGATGGTGCCGGTCGCCGATCGCGCCGCCGTCGGCGCCATGCTTTCCGGCCTCGGCGGCACCATTGACGTCATTGTTCCGCGCGGGGGAAAAAGCCTCGTCGCCCGCGTCCAGAACGAGGCGCGCGTACCGGTGTTCGCTCACCTCGAAGGCCTCTGCCACATCTATGTCGACGCGTCTGCCGATCTCGCCATGGCCGAAAAGATCGTCGTCAACGCCAAGATGCGCCGCACCGGCATCTGCGGCGCCGCCGAGACGCTGCTGATCGACAGCAATGCCGCGGAAAAGCTGGCAAAGCCGCTGCTTCGAGCGCTCCTGGCGGCCGGCTGCGAAGTGCGGGTGTCCAAGGAACTTGCCGGTACCGTCGATGGCCTGAAGCCGGCGAACGATGCGGATTGGTCGACGGAATATCTCGACGCGATCATCTCGGTCCGGCTGGTGGATGGCATCTCCGGCGCGATCGAGCATATCAACACCTGGTCGTCTGCGCATACCGAGGCCGTGATCGCCGAAGATGCCGATGTCGTCGAACGTTTCTTCGCCGAGATCGATTCCGCCATCCTCTTGCACAATGCCTCCACCCAGTTTGCCGATGGCGGCGAATTCGGCATGGGCGGCGAGATTGGAATTGCCACCGGCAAGATGCACGCCCGCGGCCCCGTCGGCGTCGAGCAGCTGACATCGTTCAAATATCGCGTGCGTGGCACCGGACAGGTCAGGCCCTGACGTGACGTCTTTGGAGGTGAACGGCCGCTATCTGCGCATGCCCCATGTCGAAAGCGGCATGGTGGTCGGCCTGTTCGGCGGCTCGTTCAACCCGCCGCATGAGGGGCACGTTCTGGTCGCCGAAACGGCGATCCAGCGCCTTGGCCTCAGCCAGCTCTGGTGGATGGTCACCCCCGGAAACCCCTTGAAGAACCATAACAATCTGGCACCGCTTGCCGACCGCATCGCGCTCAGCGAAAAGATCGCTCCGGATCCGCGCATCAAGGTGACCGCCTTCGAAAAGGCGCTGGGGCAGAGCTATACCGCCCGCACGCTTGCGATCGTCCAGGCCCGCAACCGCGATATCCGTTTCGTCTGGATCATGGGCGCCGACAACCTGCGCAACTTTCACCGCTGGCAGAACTGGCAGAAGATCGCCCGCACCTTCCCGATCGCGGTCATCGACCGGCCGGGCTCGACGCTTGCCTATCTCTCTTCACGCATGGCCAAGACCTTCGACTATGCCCGCATCGACGAGGACGATGCCCGGCGCCTTGCTTTTCACCGGGCACCCGCCTGGACCTTCATCCACGGGCCGCGTTCCTCGATGAGTTCGACGGCACTTCGGTCCGCCAGGACGGCGTGAAATCGAATGATTCATTTCTGGTGTCTTGAAACCGTTCTGGTTTGATGCCTACATTTACTGACGGTTCGAGCGATACGGCGAATCGGAAGTGCCTGTTCTGTTCACATGGAAAGGAAAGACCCTGACAACAGCACACGCCAAGGGATATGCGGCCTCCGCGTTCCCACGCAGCACGGGATCTAGCGACGAAGCCGCTGTCCGTGCGCTTCAACTGGTCCTCGAGAGCCTAGAGGACTCGAAGGCAGAAGATATCGTCACCATCAACATTGCCGGCAAGTCGGCGCTGGGAGACTTCATGGTCGTTGTCTCCGGGCGATCGAGCAGGCATGTGGCGGCGATTGCCGACCATCTGACCACGGATCTGAAGGACGAGGGCTTCGGCAACGCCCGCGTCGAAGGTCTGGAAACAGGCGACTGGGTGCTAATCGATAACGGCGATGTGATCATTCACATCTTCAGGCCGGAAATCCGGGAGTTCTACAACATCGAAAAGATGTGGGCGACACCGGAAATCGAGGACGGCACGCTGCATTGAGACCGCCGGGTTCGTCGGACGTCTGAGCCGTCGCGCGAGCCGAGTTGCGGTCATGCATGTTGGGAATGTGGCTGTCATCGCCGAAGCGGCGTATCACAGCCGAGATGATTGTTGCGACTGACCGTAGCTTGCAGCGCTGCCGCGTCTGGTATGACGCGTAAAGGTCGCTGTTGGGCTTTAGAGCGCTGCAGGATCTTCTCCTTGAATCGATCCCGGTTTCAGGAGGTATGCAGGTGCGCGGTCCAGCGCAGGCGGAGACGGATTTTGTCATGCGTATCGGACTTTTCGCAGTCGGCCGCCTGAAGGCGGGGCCGGAAAAAGACCTTGCGGCCCGCTATCTCGATCGTTTTGCCAAGGCCGGTCCGGCAATCGGTCTTGAACTTTCCCGCGTGGTCGAAGTCAACGAAAGCCGCGCGTCCAATTCCGAGACGCGCAAACGCGACGAGGCATCGCAGCTCGAAAAGGCGCTCGCCGAAGGCAGCCTGCTGGTGCTGCTCGACGAACGTGGCAAGGCGCTTGATTCCGAGGGCTTTGCATCGCTGCTCGGCACCTTTCGCGACGGCGGCAAACGCGACCTGATGATCGCGATCGGCGGTGCCGACGGGCTCGACCCGAGCCTTCATTCCCGCGCCGACGCCGTGCTCAATCTCGGCAAGATGACCTGGCCACACCAGCTGGTGCGCATTCTGATCGCCGAGCAGCTCTATCGCGCCGTGACCATCCTTTCCGGACATCCCTACCACCGTGTCTGAGACGCACGACGCACCGGCGATAACGCGAATATGTGTTGGTCGCATCCCCCAAATCAGATTAGGCTTTTTTTGAAGAGGGCGTCGCGCGCCCGGCAAGGAAGCGCGGCGAACGCTCAGAAACGTTGAAACTGCGCATGACGCTTTCCGAAAATCGTTTCCGGTTGGCGGTGATAAGCGCAGGCATTTCCGGTTGGACGCCTAGGGACGAATGACGCGCCGAAGCATGATGAGCGCTTTCGAAAAGATCGGTGGCAATGCATGGCGGCCCAGCCGCTATGCGGCGCTGCTGGCGCTTGGACTTGCCGTCGCGCTCCCCGCTGCGGCCCAGGATGCCCCGGCAACGCCTGCGACATCGGGCGCGGATCAGCAGCAGGGGCCGCCCGATCCGGCCGCGAACCTGACGCTTCGTCGCGATAGCACCCGCAGCGAACTCGATGCGCTGTCGAAGACCATTACGCTGTCGCAGGAGCGCGCCGACGAGCTGGCAGCAACCATAGCCGAGATCGACAAGAACAACGAGGCACTGCGCGCCGCCATCGTCGATTCCGCCAAGAAACGGCAGGATCTGGAGCAGCAGATCGTCGACGGCGAGAAGAAGCTGAGCGAGTTGCGCACCAAGGAAGATACGGTACGCCGATCGCTGCGCGCCCGGCGCGGCGTGCTTGCCGAAGTGCTGGCGGCGCTGCAGCGCATGGGCCGCAACCCGCCGCCGGCGATCCTGGTGACGCCCGAGGATGCGCTCGGCTCCGTTCGCAGCGCCATTCTGCTCGGTGCTGTCGTGCCCGGAATTCGCGAGGAAACGGATAACCTCGTCGCCGACCTCAAGGCGCTCGCCGATATCCGCGCCGGCATCGGCAAGCAGCGCGAGGAGCTGACCGCGGCGATGACGGCCAATGCCGAGGAAGAGCGCCGCATGTCGATGCTCGTGGCCGAGAAGGAAAAGCTGCGTCAGAAAAGTGCCGCCGAGCTCGCCGCCGAGCAGCGCAAGGCGCAGGAACTCGCCTCCCAGGCGACCAATCTCGAAGGCCTCATCGGTTCGCTGGAAAACGAAATCGCCTCGGTGCGCGACGCGGCGGCCGCCGCCCGCGCCCAGGAGGAAGAGCGCCTGCGCATGAGCGAGGCCGAGCGCGAAGCCGCGCGCGAGCTTGCCCGCAGCGCCGTGCCCGACAAAAACCGCATTGCGCCAGCATACGTGTTTTCGGAGCTGAGGAGTAAGCTTGCCTATCCGGCCGCGGGATCGCTTTTGCGAAAGTTCGGCGATGCCGATGGTACGGGGCACTCCCTGCAAGGGATCATGTTGGAAACCAATCCCGGTGCGCTGGTGACTGCGCCGTCAGATGGCTGGATCGTCTATGCAGGCAATTTCCGCAGTTATGGGCAGATGATCATTCTCAATCCGGGCGACGGCTACCATGTGGTGCTGTCGGGCATGGAGAAGGTGAGCGTGCAGACCGGACAATTTGTCGTGGCGGGTGAACCGCTTGCGACGATGGGTGCAAAAAGAGTCGCAAGCGCTGCGGCCTTGGCGCTGGAAACCGACCGGCCGACGCTTTACATTGAATTCCGAAAAGACGGAAAACCGGTTGATTCCCGACCGTGGTGGACCGCAGCAGAGGTTGGAAAGGCGCGAAATGATACGTAGGGCTTCACTTGTTCTGGTCGGGGCGCTGATGGGTGCGACCGCTATGGGCGTCATTTATTCGGCTGTCGTTCCAGCCGTCGCGGCCAATACCTCGACCTATCGCGAACTGGCGATTTTTGGTGACGTGTTCGAGCGCGTGCGCGCGCAGTACGTCACCCCTCCGCAGGATGACAAGCTGATCGAGAATGCCATCAACGGCATGCTCTCTTCGCTTGATCCGCACTCGAGCTACATGAACTCGACAGATGCCGAGGACATGCGCACCCAGACCCGTGGCGAATTCGGCGGCCTCGGCATCGAAGTGACGATGGAAGACGACCTCGTCAAGGTGACGAGCCCGATCGACGACACGCCAGCGGCCCGCGCCGGCGTTCTCGCCGGTGACTTCATTTCCAAGATCGATGGCCAGGATGTTCGTGGCCTGAAGCTCGAGGATGCGGTCGAGAAGATGCGTGGCGCCGTCGGCACCCCGATCAAGCTGACGATCCTGCGCAAGGGCGCAGACAAGCCGATCGAACTGTCGATCGTGCGTGACGTGATCGCCGTTCGCGCCGTCAAGTTCCGCACCGAAGGCGACGTCGGCTATCTCCGCGTCATCTCGTTTACCGAGAAGACCTACGACGACCTGAAGAAGGGCATCGAGAAGATCAAGTCCGAAGTACCGGCCGACAAGCTGAAGGGCTACGTCCTCGACCTTCGTCTCAACCCGGGCGGTCTGCTCGACCAGGCGATCAACGTTTCCGACGCCTTCCTGGAGCGCGGCGAGGTCGTTTCGACCCGTGGCCGCAATCCGGACGAGACCCGCCGCTTCAACGCGACGCCAGGCGATCTGAGTGACGGCAAGCCGGTGGTCGTTCTCGTCAATGGCGGCTCGGCCTCCGCATCGGAAATCGTTGCCGGCGCCCTGCAGGACCTGAAGCGCGCGACCGTGCTCGGCACGCGTTCCTTCGGCAAGGGCTCGGTCCAGACGATCATTCCGCTCGGCGAAGCCGGCGCTCTGCGCCTGACGACGGCGCTCTACTACACGCCGTCGGGCAAATCGATCCAGGGAACGGGCATCACGCCCGACATCAAGGTCGAACAGCCACTGCCGCCGGAACTGCTCGGCAAGGTCGAAGCACAGGGCGAATCCGATCTGCGCGGCCACATCCAGGGACAGAGCGAAACCGACGAAGGTTCGGGCTCGGTCGCCTACGTGCCGCCGGAACCCAAGGACGACCTGCAGCTCAACTACGCGCTTGACCTCTTGCGCGGCAAGAAGACCGATCCGGCCTTCCCGGCAAGCCCCGAGCAGGCCGAACTCAAGAAGTAAGCCATTGAAGGCGCCGGGCTGGTCAACCCGGCGCCTTTATACTATGTGGGCAGCAGGTGCTGCCGGAAACCGCTGATTCTCATAAAGACGGCGCATCCCTCACCGGCAACGCTCCTTCAGGTCGACCGAGGCTCCGTTTGGGAACAGATCTCAATGCCCCCCTTGGCCAGAACCGCCGGGTAAAGCCCGCGCCCAAACGCGACCGTCGTCGCCTTCTCAGCTATTCCCTTGTCGGCATCTTTGCTGTTTCCGTGATCGGCCTTTCCGCCTGGAACACCATCGCTCCGGATGGATTGCGCAGACAGGCTTCGACGCAGGGCGAGGCTTCGCCGGAAACGGCCCAGACGGCGGAAAAGACACCCAACCCGACAAGCGGTCAATCATCGAACACCAGCGGCGGCGCGCTGAAGCCGGGCACCGCCTTCTCTGGAGCTCATGTCGAGGAAACCCTGACGAATGACGGCACGACCGTCACCAAGTTCTCGCCGCGCCAGCGCGACGGTAGCGGTCCCGCGCTGATCAATGTCGGGCCGATACGCGGCCAGGACCCGCGCATGGCCTCCCTTCCGAATGACGACCTGTTGGAGGACAGCGCTGAGGGCCGATTGCCGATCACCGGCGCGGATGGCTTGCGGCCGATGGATCAATATGCCCGCCCCTGGTCGGGCGCGCGCGGCACCCGCATCGCGCTTGTGGTCGGCGGCCTTGGGCTCAGCCAGACCGGCACGCAGAAAGCCATCCGCGACCTGCCGCCCGACGTCACGCTCGCCTTTGCCGCCGCCGGCAACAGCCTGCAACGATGGATGCAGGAGGCAAGGCGCGGCGGCCATGAAATCCTGCTGCAGATCCCGATGGAGCCGTTCGACTATCCCGACAACGACCCGGGACCGCACGCGCTCCGTCTGAAGCTCGGTGCGACGAAGAACCTGGCCGAGCTGCACAAAAGCATGGCGCAGATCACCAACTATACCGGCATCATGAACTATCTCGGCGGGCGCTTTCTCTCCGATCCCGATGCTCTCGAGCCGGTGATGCGCGATCTCGGCAAACGCGGCGTGCTGTTCCTCGATGACGGCACCTCGGCGCAATCGCTGTCCGGCAAGCTCGCCGGCGCCTTCGACGTTCCGCACGGCTTTGCCGACATGACCGTCGACAGCGAACTCAGCCGCAGCGCCATCCTGAAAAAACTCGACGAACTGGAACGCATCGCCCGGCGCAACGGCACGGCTATCGGCGTCGCCTCCGCCTTCGACGAGAGCGTCGCCGCCATCACGCAATGGGCCGGCGAGGCGCAGGGGCGCGGCATAGAGATCGTCGGCGTCTCGGCGCTTGTCAAGGATCCGCAGCAGAAGTAGGCGAAGTGCGCGGTTCACGGCACCATCAGGCCAGTGGGCGCGAGCGAACGGCTCCGGGAGAATTGCTTAGATCGAATCTGGCTTAAGGGGAAAAGTATGCTGCGCGCCAAACGTGCTGCAGCATTCGTAGCGCGTCATATGTGAAGCGCGGCACCTTGGGCGAACCGCACGAAACCATTGCGGACCCGGAACAGGGGTGCGATGAGACATCTCGACAGGTCGAACATTTCAGGGCAGCGCTCGACCGTGATCGAGCGGCGCCTTGCGCCTTGAGCCAGGAGAGGACAGCGGATGAGCAAACACAACGACAAGAACCTGCGGCCGGAAGACCTGCCCTATCGCCCCTGTGTCGGCGTCATGGTGCTGAACCGCGCCGGCCTCGTCTGGGCCGGCCACCGGATTGCCGTCGACAACTCCGAATATGACGGCTCGCCGCAACAATGGCAGATGCCGCAGGGCGGAATCGACAAGGGCGAGGACCCGCTGAAGGCCGCCTATCGCGAACTCTATGAAGAGACCGGCATGCGCACGGTCTCGCTGCTGGCCGAAGCGCCGGGCTGGATCAATTATGACCTGCCGGCGCATCTGATCGGCATCGGCCTCAAGGGCAAGTATCGCGGCCAGACACAGCGCTGGTACGCTTTCCGCTTCGAAGGCGACGAGAACGAAATCGCCATCAACCCGCCACCCGGCGGCCACGAGCCGGAATTCGACGCCTGGGAATGGAAGCCGATGCGCGACCTGCCGGAGATGATCGTGTCGTTTAAGCGCAAGGTTTATGAGGACGTCGTCGCCGCCTTCGCCCACCTGGCACCCTAGAGCGTTTCCGGTTTAGACGGAGTCGCAGAAACGCTCTATCTCTTTGTTTTTACGCATTTCCTGACGGAAAACCGCTTCGCACTTTTCCTGGAAATGCTCTAAAGGCTCGGCGATCTCTGAGATTCGTTTGCTGCGCCTTGGGCTCATGCTTTTGCATATGTCGTGATCGCAAAACCGCTGCGCACGCTTGCGCGTCATGCTTTAGGAACCGCCCTCAACGGCGTTGCCTGGGCTGCCGTTTCGCCCCGGGGGCCGACCGGGCGCTGCACTTCCGGAACCTCTCCCTGCTATGGTGCCGATGGGGTTTGCACGCGTCGGCGAATGCGATCGACGAGAGGGATAGTTGTCGGTACGGGCAACGTACGCGGAAGGCAACGGCGCGACATGCCGCGGAATGACGGACCTCCACCTTCGAGCAGCCAAGGACAGGCCTTGGTGAATGTCGGACTTGCCGTCGCACCGGGGCTTGAAGCTCGGAAACGAAAAAGGCCGCCGAGGTGATCGGCGGCCTTTTCATGTGAATGGAGCAAGGGCTCAGTCGGGTTCGGCTTCGTTGGCCGGCGCGGCATTGAGCTGGCCGTACTTCTCTTCGCCGATCTTCTCGAGCAGGTCGAGTTGGGTTTCGAGGAAGTCGATGTGGCCCTCCTCGTCGGCGAGCAGCTCTTCGAAGAGCTTCATGGAGACGTAGTCTCCGGCGTCATGACAGATGTCGCGTGATTTCTTGTAGGCCGTGCGGGCGTCGTATTCGCCGGCAAGATCCGCCTTCAGCACTTCCTTGACATTCTGGCCGATGCGCAGCGGACCGACCGTCTGCAGGTTCGGATGACCTTCGAGGAAGATGATGCGCGCGACGAGCTTGTCGGCATGGTGCATCTCTTCGATCGACTCGGCACGTTCCTTCTTGGCCAGGAGCGTATAGCCCCAATCTTCAAGCAGGCGGAAATGCAGCCAGTACTGATTGACGGCACCGAGTTCGAGATAGAGCGCTTCGTTAAGCTGCTCGATGACCTTTTTGTCGCCTTTCAAGATCCGCCCTCCGGTTGTCTTCATGAAACTGTTTGAGACGGGCCATGAAATCAAATATCTCGACGTCCGTCGAGTCGCGACGGCCGTGATATTGCTCGGTGGTACGGATGATGATGTCGACGACGTTGGGGAAACAACCGCAGCAGCGGCCGCGTTTTTCCATCGCGTGATAGACTTTCGCCGGCACGATCAGCTGCCAACAGTCCTCGTCGAGGAGGCTTACGATCGTATCCTCGATCTCTTTTTCCGTGATGAAATTGCAGCTGCAAACCAGCATGTCGTCTTGCCTGTGAAACGCAACGCCCTGAATTCGCTCATAAAGCAAAAGAGGATATTTATTGTCAACAAAAAACTCCGCGAGCGGAAGTTGTACGCTGATTAGAACGAATCTAAACATGACAAAAAACATCGCATTTTCATAATATTAGCTCAGCGTTGATGACCTATCTTCCTGTGGATTTCGCCGTAACCGCCGCAGGAAACTGCGACATTTTTACACAGTCCCGCGGCCAGGTTCTGCCTGTTGAAGGAAGCCGAAAGCGAGCGGCCGAAACCCGACCCGGCAATGCGGGCCTCGAAAGCGCGATCTACGAAATGGGCATGGGAGGCCGGGTCTTCGAAGCCATGCCGACCCCACCGTGCCTGTCCGTCAATGAAAGTTGCGGCCTTTCGGCATCACGTCGGCAACTTCGGTCGCGACGGCCTGGTGATCGGCACCGGCGGCACGGCGGGCAGCCGCCAGGCGCAGCTCCTTGAGCACCTTCTTCTCGCGTGCGTCGGCTGTTGGTCGCAGCACCTCGTCAGCACGATCGTTGGCGCCGAAGTGTCGAACCTCCTTGCGCAACAACCCGAGCATCGGGGTCATGTCCTCGATATATTCCGCCACCACATGGATGACCTCGCTTTCGCGCTGGAGCCGGCCGCGGATCTTGACGAGACGCGCACCCATGATCACCGGCCGGTATTTTTCGAAGACCTTCGGCCAGACGATGGCGTTGGCAACCCCGGTCTCGTCCTCGATCGTCATGAAGATCACGCCCTTGGCCGAGCCTGGACGTTGGCGAACGAGCACCAGCCCGGCGACCGTCACTCTACGGCCAACGGGTGCCGTGGCGAGCGCACGGCTTTCGACCAGGCCCTGAGCCGAAAGCTCCGTCCGCAGGAAGGAAACCGGATGTGCCTTCAGCGAGAAGGAGAGATAGCGGTAATCATTGATGACCTGCTCGCCTTCCGGCATCACCGGCAGCGAAACCGCCGGCTCCAGCTGGAATTCGTCCTGCGTCGCCTGCTCGAAGAGCGGCAGCCGCTCGGCAGCGCTTTTCTCGTCCAGCGCCTTTACCGCCCAAAGCGCGTTGCGACGATCGAGGCCAATCGAGCGAAACGCATCTGCATCGGCGAGTTTCTCCAACACCGAGCGCGGCAGTCCCGAACGCAGCCAGAGATCGCGAACCGAGGTATAGCCGGAACCGCGATGGGCGACGAGCTTGCTCACGATCTCCTCTTCCCTGAGGCCCTTGACCCGGCTGAAGCCGAGGCGGATGGCCTTTTTCGTCTTGATCACATCCAGCATGTCCCGATGGCGCGGCTCCACCGCACCACGATCATGCCCACCTTTTTCGAGGTCCGAATCCCAGTCCGAATGGTTGATATCGACCGGCAGCACCCGCACCCCATGTTCGCGTGCGTCCCGCACCAGTTGGGCGGGAGCATAGAAACCCATCGGCTGCGAGTTCAGAAGCGCCGCGCAGAAGACATCGGGATAATAGGTCTTCAGCCAGGAAGAGACATAGACGAGCAGCGCGAAGGAAGCGGCGTGGCTTTCCGGAAAGCCGTATTCGCCAAAGCCTTCGATCTGTTTGAAGCAACGTTCGGCAAACTCGAGCGGATAATCGTTCCGAACCATCCCATCGATCATTTTCTGCTTGAAGGTATGAATGGTGCCGGTGCGTTTGAAAGTCGCCATCGCCCGCCTGAGCTGATCGGCCTCGCCGGGCGTAAAATTTGCCGCAGTGATGGCGATCTGCATTGCCTGCTCCTGGAACAGCGGCACGCCCAGGGTCCGCTCCAGAACCACTTCCAGTTCCTTGCTCGGGTATTCGATGGGTATGTTGAGATCATGCTGCTCCCGCCGCTTCAGGTAGGGATGCACCATGTTGCCCTGGATCGGTCCCGGCCGAACGATCGCCACCTCGATGACGAGATCATAGAATTTTTTAGGCCTGAGGCGCGGCAGCATGCTCATCTGCGCCCGGCTTTCGATCTGGAAGACGCCGATCGTATCGGCCCGGCAGATCATGTCGTAGACGGCCTTCTGCTCATCCTTGAACAGCGTGTGCAGATCTTTTGTGACGCCATAATGCCGATCGAGAAGCTTGAAGGCTCTGGCGATACAGGTCAGCATGCCGAGCGCCAGTACGTCGATCTTCAGGATCTTCAGCGTATCGAGGTCGTCCTTGTCCCATTCGATCATGTAGCGGTCGGGCATCGCCGTGTTCATGATCGGACCCCCCTCGTCGAGCCGGTCGCGGGTGATGACGAAACCGCCGACATGCTGGGAGAGATGGCGGGGAAAACTCATCAGCGCAGTGGCGTA
This sequence comes from Ensifer adhaerens, assembly GCF_001270265.1. GTDB lineage: Bacteria > Pseudomonadota > Alphaproteobacteria > Rhizobiales > Rhizobiaceae > Ensifer > Ensifer adhaerens_B. Next base: position 46,784 of record NZ_LGAP01000006.1, on the reverse strand, counting down.
GTCCAGTACCCGCACCGTCGTCGGATCCTTAACATCAAGCCCGGCGGCCTTGGCTTCCCGCTCCGACAGATCGGCGGCCGACCAACCCCAGACCGAACCGGCAAGCGCCGACTGCACGTCCTCCGAAAATCCGAAGGCCTTTGCCGTTTCGCGCCCGGCCGACCGCGCCCGGTAGCTGATGACGGCGGCGGTCAAGCCCGCATGCTCCTTGCCGTAGGTCCTATAGATATGCTGGATGACCTCTTCCCGCTTCTCGTGCTCGAAATCAACGTCGATATCCGGCGGCTCGTCACGCTCGGTCGAGAGGAAGCGGTCGAAGAGCAGGGTCGTCGAAAGCGGATCGACCTCGGTGATGGCAAGGCAGTAACAGACCGTCGAATTCGCCGCCGACCCACGCCCCTGGCAGAGAATATCGACGCTTCGCGCATATTCCATGATGTTGCGCACGGTGAGGAAATAGGGCTCGTAGCGCTTGCTGGCGATCAGATCGAGTTCGTATTCGATCTGGGTCGAGACCTTCTCGGGAATGCCGCCGGGATAGCGCCGATGGGCGCCTTCCATCGTCAACCGCCTGAGGGTCTGCGTCGTCGTCTCGCCTGCAAAACTCTCGTCGGGATATTGGTATTCGAGTTCCAGGAGGTTGAAATTCAACCGGCGGAAAAAATGCCCGGTATTGGCGATCGCCTCGGGATAGTCGCGAAAGATGCGCGCCATTTCCGCCGGCGGTTTCAGATGGCGTTCGGCATTGGCCTGAAGCCGGAACCCCGCCTGCGCCACCGTCACATGCTCGCGGATGGCGGTGACGATATCGGCCAGCGGTCGACGCGCCGGCTCGTGAAACAACGGGCTGTTGGTGGCGATCAGCCTCGTGCCCGTGTTGCGGGCGATGGTCGCAAGCCCGGCAAAGACAAGCTGATCGAACCCGTCATAGCGCGGCACCAGCGCCAGATAGAGCCGGTCGGCAAAATGCGGCTTCAGCCGCTTGAGAAACGCCGCAAGATTGCTGGCCTCCGGCGCACCGATCACCGGATCGGGCAGGACGGCAATGAGGATATCGTCACCCCACTCGACAAGATCGGCCTCATAGAGCGTGCAGTCGCCTTTTGTCGCCCTAAGGTTCCCGGCGCTGAGCATGCGGCAGAGATTGCCCCAGCCTCGACGGTTGCGCGGATAGGCGAGCACATCCGGAATATCCTCGGCAAAGCAAAGCCGGGCGCCGGGCTGGAAGGAAAACCCCTCCACCTTCGCCTGCGCATGGGCGCGGACCACGCCCGCCACCGTATTGCGATCGGCAACGCCGAGACCGGAGATGCCAAGGCGGCTGGCGGCAACGATCATTTCGCCCGGATGCGACGCCCCTTCAAGGAAGGAGAAATTCGACCAGGCGCCGATCTCGAAATAGGGCGTGCTCATGCGAAGACCCCATGCATGAACCAGCGCGGCTGCGTCGGCCCGCCATAATGCCCCTCTCGAAACAGCCAGAACCGCCGGCCTCTTTCATCCTCCACCCGGAAATAATCCCGCTCGGCCGCCTTTTCGCCATCGACCCACCATTCGGCCGCGATCCGTTCCGGGCCTTCGGCGCGCGCGATGCGATGGAGGCTCCGCCGCCAGCGAAAGCTTCTGGGTGGCCCCTCCGGCACCTCGGCCACCGCCTCCACCGGTTCCGGACTTTGAAACAGCCGCTGCGGCCGAACGGAAGCCACCAGCAGGTTGGCCGGAACAGCGGAAGCGGCTTCCTCGACCGTCTTCAGCATCTCCACATCGGCAAGCGGCTGAAAGACGGCGGCACGCTCCGGCACGTGGCTCTGCGACAGGACGGGCAGAAACAGGCTTTCCGCGCCCAGCCGCGCCATGACCCTGTCGGCAAAGGCGGCAAGCGGTCGCTGCCGATCCGGCGTGCCGGAAAAATCCTCCTGCATTACCTCGTATTTTTCGCTCTTGGGAACCGACAGCCGCAGGATCTCGAAGCCGAAACCGGCATCGAGATCCTCGTGCACCGCCTGCAGCCGCTCGCGGAAAAGGCCGGCAATGCGGCCCGGTTCAATCAACGGCGAGGACGTTCCGGCGGTGATGCGAAAGACCCTGCCGTCGACACGAAACAGCAGGAGTTCGAACAGCCGTCCGCCTTCGCCGCGCTTTTCCAGCTCCGGCTTCAGCCTTGCTGCCAACTCCTGCGTCAGGCCGAGAATGTCGTCCTCGCCCTGGACCGGCTCGGAAAGCCGCCGCTCGGCCGAGAGGCTGGCAACGGCAAGCCGCGGCGAAAGCGGTTCGTCCTCCAGCCCCATGGCCTGATCGAGGCGCAGAAGCAGGGTGGATCCGAAGCGGCGGGCAAGCGGCGCGCGCGGCGCCTCGATGATGTCGCCGACCTGCTTGAGGCCGACCCGGCCAAGCGTCTCGATCGTGTCGGTCGCAAGCCTGAGGGCCGCCATCGGCAACGGCGCAAGCACGCGCGCGGCTTCCTCCGGAGCGATCACGCTTTGCGAGCCGAAGCGCGCCACCGCCCAGGAGAGCCCTGCCGAAGACGAGATCGCCGCACGCGCCTCGATACCGAGATGGAAGAGCCGGGCCAAAAGATCGTCGAGAAGCGATTTCTCGCCACCGAGAAGATGGGCGCAGCCGGTAATATCGAGATAAAGGCCGCTTTCGCCGTCGAGCGCCACCAGCGGCGTATAGCGGCTGCACCAGTCCGCAAGCCCTTCGAGAAGGGCGCGATCCGCCGCCCGGTCGGCGGGCAGCACATCGACATCAGGACACATGGCCCGCGCTTCGGCAACGCCCTGACCCAATTGGAATCCTAACTTTTCGGCAAGGCCATCGAGCGCAACGAGGCGCATCGCATTTCTGACCCGGTCGGCAAAGACGACAGGCGGATGATCAGGACGCCCGCGGGAAAGCCAGGAGGTGCCCCAGCGTATCCGCGCCACCCGGTCGGCCGGAAGATGCGGAAAGTCGAGCGATAGAATGCGCTGGCTCTGGGTCTGCCGCAGCAGCGGCTGGTAGGGGCTCGACGGGGTAAAAGCGGCGGTCATGGGGGTTCCACTCCAGGAAGAGGCCGACGGGAGCAGGAGACCTGCTTTTTTCGGCAATGACGTGAAAGACGGGGTGGCCGATGCTGCCGCAAAGCATCGAACCGTCAGGGAGGGGGCGCTCGCGGGCGGGCGCCGGTTCAATATGAAGCCGGAAGAAGGCGCTGCTCGCCTCCTCGTGGCCGGACTGGCGCAGAAGCAGAAGAGGAATGCGCCCGGCGCGGGCGCGAACATGCAGGCGCCGGCTTTCACTCAAGGCCAGCGATGCCGGATTGCCGCGAATTTCGAGAATGACGGCACAGAAGACCGGGACGGAAAGCGCCGTCTCGGCGATCCAGAGCGCGTCCTTGACCGTGCGTGGCAGGCTGAGGATCAGGCTTCGAATGTCGAGCCCGTAAGCCTTGAGACCAAGGCCATAGGGCAGGCCGGCCTCGGTCGAGGCGAGCGACTGGCTGATCCACAGAACCGGGGCCCCGACATCGCCCGTTTGCCGGCGCGCCTGCTGACAGAGGGCGCTGAGCGCGGTTGCAAAACCGGCGGCAGCGCCGGCATCGCGCGTCTCGGAATTGCGGATCTCCGTCATGCCTTCGAGCGGCAGCCCGCCCTCGAGGATATCGTCGAGTTCGGGAATGCCGAGCGGCAGGACCTTGCGGCCGGATGTCTGACTACCTTCTTCCTTGCGCCGAAAGCCTGCGGGATCGGCCGCCTTGACCGCCTTCACGACCCCTGGAAGCCTACGGTTCTCGATCCTGGCTATGGTTTCGCGAAGCGAAAGAACGGTCTCCCGCTGCACGGCGTTCTCGGCCATGACGGTCAACTCCCATTTAAGATGTTCCTGTTATGTTCTTATAGATTCCAGAGCTGCCCGGAGGAGTCAACAGCCAAATTTAAGAATTTATTCCTCACCCGTTGCAGCCGGATTTCAACACTCGAAAAACAAAGGCAAAATCGCTATATGGAGGGCAACAAGGAGTGCCTATGGCCCGCATTGACCAGACCGATGATTGGCGGGATCGCCACGCACCGACGCTCACGACATTCGAACAACTCGCAGTGGAAGCCTACAGCCACCTGCCGCAGGAGTTCCGCCAGCTGACGACCGACCTCATCATCGAGGTTGCCGATTTTCCAAGCGACGACGTCTTCGAGGATATGGCGCTGGAAACGCCGTTCGACCTGCTCGGCCTGTTCGAAGGCCGCGGCATCAGCGAACGTTTCACCATGGAAACCGGCGAGTTTCCGAACCGGATCACCCTTTATCGCCGCCCGATCATCGACTATTGGGCGGAAAACGAGGAAACGCTGGGCGACATCATCACCCATGTGCTGATCCACGAGATCGGCCACCATTTCGGCCTCTCCGACGACGACATGGAACGGATCGAGGCGAGCGTGGAGCACGTGGGCAACTAGAGCATTTCCAGGAAAAGTGCGAAGCGGTTTTCCGTCAGGGAATGCGTAAAAACAAAGAGATAGGCGTTTCTGCGACTCCGTCTAAGCCGGAAACGCTCTAAGCTCCGAAAAACCTCTCGCGCTGGTCAGGAGCATCCAGCTTAGAGGCCCGCCCCTTCTGAAAAACAATCGGAAGACAAAGAAACGCTCCGGCCGTAAAACCGGAGCGTTCCTGCTTTTATTGCTCCGACAGCTTGATGTCGGGATGATAATCCTTGCCTTCGACTTCCTTGAATACGGCCTGTCCGCATTGCATGTGCTGCGTATCCGCATTGAAGGCGTAGGTCGGCGAGCCGTGCAGGGACCAGCCCTGATTCAGCGCCGCCGTCACCTTATGGCAGAAGGACGCATCGTCGGGGCCGGTGAGGAAGCGGTAAAGTTTCAAAATCTTGCCTTTCGTTTTTCAATCGTGTCCGCCTTGGCGGCGAGCTTCAAAGCCTGATCGAGATGCAGCCGCTCGATCATTCGGCCATGAAGATTGATGACATTTTTGTCTGCGTTCCCCGGCAGCGCGAAGGCGGCGATGATGGCGCGCGCCTCGTCGACGGCGGCCTGCTCGACGCCGAAGCGTTCGTTGGCCGGGCCGATCTGCAGCGGATGGATCAACATCTTGCCGTCATAGCCCATGTCGCGACCCTGCCGGCACTCCTCGTCGAAACCATCGGCATCTCGGAAATCGTTGAACACCGCATCGATGACGTCGAGACCGCTTCCGCGTGCGGCGAGCAGGATCTGCATCAGCCAGGGGATCAGGTAAGGCCGGCCGGGACGGTCGGGAACGCCGGTTTCCTTGCGCAGATCGTTGAGGCCGACGACGAAGCAATCGAGCCTGCCGCCGAAGGTGCGGCCGGTCTCGGCGATCGCCGGCGCATTGACGACACCGCGCGGCGTCTCGATCATCGCCCAGAGACGTAAGCCCTCCGGCGCATCGTTATCGGCCAGCCAGTCGGCGGCGATCTGGATATCGGCCGGGCTTTCGACCTTCGGCAAGAGGATCGCGTCGGGCTTTGCCGAAACGGCTGCCGCCAGATCCTGCTGGCCGAAGCCTGATCCGAGCGCATTGATGCGGATGATGATTTCGCAATCCGGCCTGTTTTCGATGAGGTGGCGAACGAGCCCGTCACGCGCCGCGGCCTTGCGCTCGGGCGCCACCGCATCCTCGAGGTCGAAGATCGCGGCATCGGCTGCCAGTTCCGAAACCTTGGCCAGTGCGCGGGCATTGTCGGCCGGCACGGAAAGCACCGAACGGCGCAGGCGAACGGGGTGGTGTTCGATCGATTTTGTCATGCGGCCAGTTGTGCCCCCCTTTCATTTTTTCCGCAAGGCGAGGCGAACGGCCGCACCCCCTCTTGCAAGCGGCGGCAGCAACACCCACATCGGAGCCAGAAAGGTGACGATCATGCAAAGCATACGTTCTGTTCTTTTTACGGCTGTAGCCATCACCACTACGCTGGCGGCCTTCGTCTTCACCGCATCGCTTGCGCTCGCGCTCGCCGGCATCGCCGCCGTTGTCGCGATCGGCAGCGCCATTGCCGCCCGGCTGAACCTGAAGCCCGCGCGCGCAACTGCCCGCCAGACCTCCGGCGCCGCCCCGCGCGAAATGCGCATCTGGAACGACGGTCGCGGCACGATCATCGATCTCTAGGCCACGCGGCACCGGTCTCCAAAGCCGAGATAAAATTTTGCGACACCCATGTCGGGCGGACCCGTTTCCGTTCGTCCTTGGACCAGGCCAGCAAAGGCCATGCCCTCGTGACGAAGGATAGGAGCACGACATGGACAACACGACGCAGAAAACAGACGCAAACCAGCTGCCACCGGCCCTGAACGGGCTGGTGCCTTATCTCCAGGTCGACGGCGCGGCCAAGGCTGCGGAATTCTACAAGCATGCCTTCGGCGCAAAGGAAGCCTATAGGCAACCGGTCGACGACCAGGGCCGGACGATGCACATCCATCTCCACATCAACGGCAGCTCGCTGATGCTCAGCGACGCTTATCCGGAATACGGTCATGCCCTGGAAAAGCCGCAGGCCTACAGCCTGATGCTGCCGGTCGACGACATCGACGGATGGTGGAGCCAAGCGGTGGCTGCCGGCGCCGAAGTCGTGATGCCCATCGAGGTGATGTTCTGGGGCGATCGCTACGGACAGCTGCGCGACCCCTTCGGCGTGCTCTGGGCGCTGAACGCCCCAGTCAAGGCAGGCTAGGTCAAGGCAGACTGACACCGGCGCCAGACACCGGCCGATGTCCGCAAAGCCGGGAGGCAAGGCGCTCCAACTGATAAAACAACCGCGACGACAGCTGCCGGGCAGGCAATTTCACCCGCCCGGCAAGTGTCTTCGGGATAGATTTTCCTTCATTTCGGCGCAAAACTGATCTAAACGCTTACGCAACATTTCGCTGAAATCGAAGGCCTGAAGTTATGGAAAAGTTCGTCAAGCTCACCGGCGTCGCCGCTCCCCTCCCCGTCGTCAACGTCGACACGGACATGATCATTCCGAAGGATTACCTGAAGACGATCAAGCGCACCGGCCTCGGCACCGGACTTTTCGCCGAAGCCCGCTACAACGAGGACGGCTCGGTCAACCCGGACTTCGTGCTCAACAAGCCCGCCTACCAGAACGCCAAGATCCTGGTCGCCGGCGACAACTTCGGCTGCGGTTCCTCGCGCGAGCACGCGCCGTGGGCGCTCCTCGACTTCGGCATCCGCTGCGTGATCTCGACCTCGTTCGCCGACATCTTCTACAACAACTGTTTCAAGAACGGCATCCTGCCGATCGTCGTCAGCCAGGAGAACCTGGACAAGCTGATGGACGACGCCTCGCGCGGCTCCAACGCCATCCTGTCGATCGACCTGGAATCCCAGGAAATCACCGGCCCGGACGGCGGCACGGTCAAGTTCGAGATCGATGCCTTCAAGCGCCACTGCCTGCTGAACGGCCTCGACGACATCGGCCTGACGCTGGAGAAGGCAACGGCCATCGACAGCTTCGAAAAGTCGACCGCCGCCTCGCGCCCCTGGGCGTGAGCTTAAGAGATGACGCGCAAGCTCATCTCCTCCGGTTCGCCCTTTGAGAAGACGGCAGGCTATTCGCGTGCCGTCGCCAAGGGCGACTGGTGCTTCGTCTCCGGCACCACCGGCTACGATTACGCCACCATGACCATGCCGGAAACGGTGGAAGAGCAGGCACGCAATTGCCTGAAGACGATCGAGGGCGCGCTGAAAGAGGCGGGCTTCTCGCTCTCGGACGTGGTGCGCAATCACTACTACGTCACCAATGCCAGCTTCGCCGACCGGGTTTTTCCGATCTTCGGCGAGATGTTCGGCGATATCCGCCCGGCTGCCACCATGATCGTCTGCGATCTCATCCGCCCGGAAATGCTGATCGAGATCGAGGTCACCGCCTTCCGCGGCTGACGTCTGGCGAGCTTCGGCCGGCGCGGCATTGGCACCTGCCCCGCTTATGCGCTACTGCAGAGGCACCACGTCGGGTTCTTCGCAGACCCGTCGTCCGCATCGCCACGACCGGAAGAAGCCCATGCAATTCGAAGGTACCGCCGACTATATCGCCGACAAGGACCTGATGATCGCGGTCAACGCCGCGATCCGGCTGGAACGGCCGCTGCTCGTCAAGGGCGAGCCCGGCACCGGCAAGACCGAGCTTGCCCGGCAGATCGCCGCGGCCCTCGGGCTCGAGCTGATCGAATGGAGCGTCAAATCGACGACCAAGGCCCAGCAGGGGCTTTACGAATATGATGCCGTCTCGCGCCTGCGTGACAGCCAGCTTGGCGACGAGCGCGTCAACGACGTCAAGAACTACATCCGCAAGGGCAAGCTCTGGCAGGCGTTCGAGGCCGGGCGGCGGGTGGTGCTGTTGATCGACGAGATCGACAAGGCCGACATCGAGTTTCCAAACGACCTCTTGCAGGAACTCGACCGAATGGAGTTCCACGTCTACGAGACGAACGAAACGATCCAGGCCCGCCAGCGGCCGATCGTCGTCATCACCTCCAACAACGAAAAGGAACTGCCGGACGCTTTTCTGCGCCGCTGCTTCTTCCACTATATCCGCTTTCCCGACGCAGACACGCTCGCCCGCATCGTCGAGGTGCACTATCCCGGCATCCGCAAGACGCTGCTTTCGGCCGCCCTTGCCGCCTTCTACGATATCCGCCAGGTGCCGGGGCTGAAGAAGAAGCCTTCGACCTCCGAAGCGCTCGACTGGATCCGCCTGCTCGTCGCCGACGAGATCGAGCCGGCCGACCTGCGCGCCGATCCAAAGACCATGCTGCCGAAGCTGCACGGCGCGCTGCTCAAGAACGAGCAGGACGTCCACCTCTTCGAGCGCCTGGCCTTCATGGCACGCCGCGACGGATGAGGCCGGACGCGCATAAGGTCCTGATCTACGCCACCTGGCGTAAGCATCTGCTGGTCTTCGACGAGCCGGATTTTCCGGATGTGGATCTGCAGGTTCCCGGCGGAACGATGGAGCCGGGCGAAAGCCCTGAAGCCGCCGCCTTGCGCGAATTTGTCGAGGAGACCGGGCTGGCGCCGCCGACGACATTGCTGCCGCTTGCAACCCAGGACTACCGCTTCACCAAGGACGGCCGGCAAATCTGCCATCGCCGGCATTATTTCCACGCGCCGCTTGCCGGCGAACAAAGGCAAACCTGGCTGCACCTGGAAATGACGCCGGACAGCGGTGGGCCGCCGATCCGCTTTCGCTTCTTCTGGCTCAGCCAAAGCGAGGCTGGCAACCGACTGGGATACGGGATGCAAGAAGGTCTGGACTTGCTGCAAACCAGTTTGCGCCTCACCGCTCAGCGGTAATTCGCCCCTCACCCTAACCCTCTCCCCGCAAGCGGGGAGAGGGGACGCGAATGACGCACGGTCGCCACTTGACTGGTATCGCTCATCGGGAACGGTCGGGCACCACGAGTTCCCTTCTCCCCCCCTGCAGGGAGAAGGTGGCCGGCAGCCGGATGAGGGGCCTTTTAGCCGGCGAATCGTTTTTCATTGACCCCCGCGCCCCTGCCGCGCTATCAAACAATCCGTGGTGATTTGGCCGGCCGGCTTGCAGCCACGTTAAACAAATCGCTAAAGGGCCGAGGAAACGTGGATTTTCCGAGGACCGGTCGCGATCAATCGCCGCCGGTTTTTTTGTATTGATCGAGTGGAAGCCCCATGCCCATCAAGATACCCGATACGCTGCCCGCCTTCGAAACCCTCGCGACCGAGGGCGTGCGGGTGATGACCGAGACCGTGGCGATCCGTCAGGATATCCGCCCGCTCCAGATCGGGCTCCTGAACCTCATGCCGAACAAGATCAAGACCGAGATCCAGATGGCGCGCCTCATCGGCGCCTCGCCGCTGCAGGTCGAGCTGTCGCTGATCCGCATCGGCGCGCACCGGGCAAAAAACACCTCCGAGGAGCACCTGCTCGCCTTCTACGAGACCTGGGAAGAGGTGAAGGCCCGCAAGTTCGACGGCTTCATCATCACCGGCGCCCCGGTCGAAACGCTGGAATACGAGGACGTCACCTACTGGAACGAGTTGAAGCGCATCCTCGACTGGACGACGACCAACGTGCATTCGACGCTGAACGTCTGCTGGGGCGCGATGGCGGCGATCTATCATTTCCACGGCGTGCCGAAATATCCGCTGAAGGAGAAGGCCTTCGGCGTCTATCGCCACCAGAACCTGCAGCCCTCCTCGGTCTACCTCAACGGCTTTTCCGACGATTTCGCCGTGCCGGTGTCGCGCTGGACCGAAGTGCGCCGCACCGACATCGATCGGGTGGCCGACCTCGAGATCCTGATGGAATCGAAGGAGATGGGCGTCTGCCTCGTGCACGAGCAGAAGGGCAAGCGCCTCTACATGTTCAATCACGTGGAGTATGATTCCACCTCGCTGTCGGATGAGTATTTCCGGGATGTGGATGCGGGCGTGCCGATCAAGATGCCGCACGACTACTTCCCGCACAATGATTCAACCCTGCCGCCGCAGAACCGCTGGCGCAGCCATGCGCATCTGTTCTTCGGCAACTGGATCAACGAGATGTATCAGACGACGCCCTACGAACTGGACATGATCGGCAGGGGCGAAAGCTAAGGCTCAGAGGCTCTAAATGTTCATCCCCTTCTTCCTCGAATTGAAGGCTGCGAAGATCCCGGTCACGCTCCGGGAATTCCTGTCCTTGATCGAGGGCATGGAGGCGGGCATCGCCACCTTCGATATCGAAGCGTTCTATTTCCTCGCGCGCACCGCGCTGGTGAAGGACGAACGCCATATCGACCGCTTCGACGGCGTCTTCCGGCATTGCTTTTCCGGCCTCGAGGCGATCAATCCCCCGGACGAGTTCGAGCAGGCTGAAATCCCCGAGGAGTGGCTGCGCAAGCTTGCCGAGAAATATCTGAGCGAGGAAGAGAAACGCCTGGTCGAAGCGCTTGGCGGCTTCGAGACGCTGATGGAGACCTTACGCCAGCGGCTGCGCGAACAAGAGGGGCGCCACCAGGGCGGCTCCAAATGGATCGGCACCGCCGGCACCTCCCCCTTCGGCGCCTATGGCTACAATCCCGAAGGTGTCAGGATCGGCCAGGATGGCTCGCGGCACCGCCGCGCGGTCAAGGTCTGGGACCGGCGCGAATTCAGGGATTACGACGACACGGTCGAGCTCGGCACGCGCAACATCAAGGTGGCGCTCAAACGGCTGCGGCGCTGGGTGCGCCAGGGCGCTGCCGACGAGCTCGACCTTTCCGGCACGATCCGCGCCACCGCCGAGCACGGCTATCTCGATGTCGTGACCCGGCCGGAACGGCGCAATGCCGTCAAGCTCTTGATGTTCTTCGACGTCGGCGGTTCGATGGACGACCATATCCGCATCGTCGAGGAGTTGTTCTCGGCCGCACGTGGCGAGTTCCGCCACATGGAGCATTTCTACTTCCACAATTGCGTCTACGAGGGCCTGTGGAAGGACAATCGCCGCCGTCGCGCCGACATCACCCGCACGGCCGAGCTGCTGCGCACCTTCGGCAGCGACTACCGCGCGATCTTCGTCGGCGACGCATCGATGAGCCCCTATGAAATCAGCCACCCCGGCGGCTCGGTCGAACACTGGAACGACGAAGCCGGCGGGCTTTGGCTCTCGCGCATCGCCGCCCACTTTCCCCGGTCCATCTGGCTCAATCCGGTCCCCGAGCAGCACTGGGCCTATACCCAGTCGATCGGCATGATCAAGAGCCTGCTTGGCGGGCGGATGTTTCCTTTGACGCTCGCCGGACTGCAGGACGCGACAAAACAACTATCGCGCTGAATCTACCGCAGAAAATCTCGATTTCCGGTTGCCGATCCACCTGAAATGACGCAGGTTGCTTGCCGCGAGGACTGCATGTTTCCGTAAATCCTAGCCGATTTAAGGATAAAACATGCAGCAGTTCTAGAGTGTACAGCGACCTTTGCGCGTCTGCTAAGACGCGCGGCGCTGTAGGGGAGCCAGGCAATGGACAAGCATGCGGACACGGAAATCTTCGGACACCTGCCATCGGGTGAACCGGTTCATCGTGTCGTGCTTTCCGGCGGCGGCCTGACCGCTCATATCCTCACCTGGGGAACGGTGATCCAGGACCTGCGGCTGGACGGCCATGAGCCGCCGCTGGTGCTCGGCTTTACCGATCTCGAAAGCTATCTCGCCCATTCCCCCTATTTTGGCGCGACGCCCGGCCGCTGCGCCAACCGCATCGGCGACGGTCGCTTCACGCTCGACGGCGCGACCTATCAGCTCGAATGTAACGAGAAGGGCGTGACGCACCTGCATGGCGGCAGCGACAATATCGGCAAGCGCAACTGGACGATCGTGGACCAGACGCAGGACAGCGTCACGCTTGTCATCACCGACCCGGACGGCCGCGCCGGCTATCCCGGCAACTGCCTGATCCGCTGCACCTACCAGCTGAAGCCCGGCGGCGTGCTCAGCGTCGTCTACGAGGCGGAGACGGACCGGCCGACGCTCGCCAATGTCTGCCAGCACAGCTATTTCAATCTCGATGGCAGCGCGGATGCGCTCGGCCATGACATCATGATCGCCGCCGACCACTATCTGCCGACCGACGAGCGTCAGGTCCCGACAGGGGAAATCCGACCGGTCGAAGGCACCGCCTTCGATCTTAGGGAAATGACATCGCTCAAGCGCCAGGCCGAGGGCGAACGCATCGCCTACGACCATAATTTCTGCCTCTCGCCGGAGCGCATGGCAAAACATTCCGTCGCTCTTGCGCGCAGTCTTAATTCCGGCGTGACGATGGAAGTGCTGACGACCGAGCCCGGCGTCCAGCTCTATACCGGCTTCAAGCTCGACGTGCCGGTGCCCGGCCTCGAGGGACGCCGCTATGGCGCCTTTGCCGGTTTCTGCCTGGAAACCCAGGTGTGGCCGGATGCCGTCAATCACGAAGGCTTTCCGAACGCGGTTCTGCGCCCCGGCGAAATCCGTCGCCAGGAAACGGACTATGTCTTCATGAAGAGCTGATACCAACCTGCGCTGATATTGGCCTATTGCGCCGGAGCGATTTTGGTTTCCGGCAAGAAGAAAACCGCAATCGGACCCAAGCGGTCCGGTGAGGATTGTCGACGCCGTCCGGAGGCCAAAAGCGCCCGGCCCTTCGGGTGGGCCGTGTGTCGGCCACCGGCCGCGTCGCAATCCTCGACCGATGCCAAGGCATCGCTCTGCGGTATGCTCTTTGCCGGACGACCGCAGACGGTCCCACGCAATCGGTCAATATCAGCGCAGGTTGGTATGAGAGGCGAGTGCATCGGCGCTCGCCCGCAGACACGCGACGGCTGCGGCTCTTCGCCCGGGGCGAATGCATTGGCCGAAGCCAAAAGCATTTATAAATGAAGTGGTTGGGAAAATTGGAGCGGGTGAGGCGATTCGAACGCCCGACCCCAACCTTGGCAAGGTTGTGCTCTACCCCTGAGCTACACCCGCTCATTACCTCGGTCCGGGGGTAGTCGGTGGACCGTGGGTGCCGCGCTGTCTTGCGGCGACGGGCGCTATATGGCCTAAGCGATTTTGGAATGCAACAGGGAAATGACGAGAAATCGAATATTTTTTGGGAGCCTCCTCGGGAAGCCCGCAAATGCCGCGTTTTCACACCGCTCCGCCGTCTCTGAGATTGCACGGCGCGGCCGTTCTCCCCTAAAGCAGACTGGAAAAAAACCGACCGGCAGGAGAATCACCCCGATGAACGAAGCGCAACCGAAGTCCGCGGACGAGCTTTTCCGCTTTCTCGACGATCTCGGCATCGAACACAGCACCAAAAAACACGAGCCGGTGTTCACCGTGGCCGAATCGGTGGCACTGCGTGACGAGATCCCCGGCGGCCATACCAAGAACCTGTTCGTGAAGGACAAGAAGGACAACTACTTCCTGCTGACCGTCGAAGAACACGCAACCGTGGATCTGAAGACGGTGCACCAGGTCATCGGCGCGGCGAGCAAGGTTTCCTTCGGCAAGCCGGAGAAGCTGATGGAGTATCTTGGCGTCATCCCGGGAGCGGTGACCGCGCTTGGCGCCATCAACGACATCGGCGGCAACGTCAAGATGATCATCGACGAGGAATTGATGACGTTCGATGTGATCAACTGCCATCCGCTTTCCAACGACGCGACGACCTCGATCGCCTCGAAGGACCTGTTGCGTTTCATGGAAGCCACAGGACATGAACCGCTTGTCTTGAAAGTGACGGCCTGACATACGATCTTTGGCGCGAATGCAGGAAGCCGGATTGAGAGCCGGCGAGGAGAGAAGAATGACGGGCAACGACAATCCCTATGCAGGGTCCTTCGGCAACCAGATGACCGCTTCGGCTTCCTTCGGCGGCCAGCCGGCCGCGGCCGCCGCACCGGGCGGCGACCTGATCAAGGAAACGACGACCGCCAACTTCAGCAAGGACGTGCTCGACGCCTCGCGCCAGCAGCCTGTTCTCGTCGACTTCTGGGCGCCCTGGTGCGGACCGTGCAAGCAACTGACCCCCGTGATCGAAAAGGTCGTGACGGAAGCTGCCGGCCGCGTGAAGCTCGTCAAGATGAACATCGACGACCATCCATCGACCGCCGCCCAGCCCGCCATCCGGTCAACCCCCGCCGTTATCGCCTTTGTCGGCGGACGGCCGGTCGACGGCTTCATGGGCGCGGTGCCTGAAAGCCAGATCAAGCAATTCATCGAAAAGATCGCCGGTCCTGCCGTTGACGACAGCAAGGCCGAAATCGAGGCCGTGCTTGCCGATGCCAAGGCGCTGATCGAGACGGGCGATGCCGAGAACGCCGCCGGCCTCTTTGGCGCCGTGCTGCAGGCAGACCCGGAGAATGTCGTGGCGATCGCCGGCATGGTCGATTGCATGATCACGCTCGGCCAGATCGCCGAAGCGCGCGAAGCGCTTTCGAGCCTGCCGGAGGATCTCGCCAAGGATGCCGGCATCAGTGCGATCGGCAAGAAGCTCGACCAGATCGAGGAAGCCCGCAAGCTCGGTGACCCGACAGCCCTGGAACAGCGCCTGGCGGCGAACCCGGATGACCACGAGGCGCGCATGATGCTCGCCAAGATCCGCAACGTGGAAGGCGACCGCAATGGGGCGGCCGACCACCTGCTGACGATCATGAAGCGCGACCGGGCTTTCGACGATGATGGCGCACGGCGCGAGCTCGTCTCCTTCTTCGAAGTCTGGGGTCCGAAAGACCCGGCGACGATCGCCGCCCGCCGCAAGCTGTCGTCGATTCTCTTTTCCTGAGCAGCGCGCCGAGATCGGTGCGTTTTTCCCTTGAGATTTTCAAGGGACGCACCATTTCATGATCTGGTTGGCCACGCTGCTTAGCGTGGCGAGGCAAGGCAGGATATCTGCAAGGTCAATCGGAATGCATGTCGGAAATGCACGTTATCTCGGTCCGCAGGACTTACCGGAGATCATTCCGGTGTTTCCGCTGACCGGTGCGCTGCTGCTCCCCGGCGCCCAGTTGCCGCTCAACGTCTTCGAGCCGCGTTACCTGGCGATGCTCGACGATGCCCTTTCCGGCAATCGGCTGATCGGGATCGTGCAGCCCTCCTTCTGCGAAGGCCGCGACGATATCGGCGTCGGGCCGATACCGGCGCTCTGCCAGGTCGGCTGCATCGGCCGCATCACCTCCTTTGCCGAAACCGGCGACGGCCGCTACATCACCTCGCTGACCGGCGTATGCCGCTACCGGCTGTTTAGCGAGGTGGCCGGCACGCGCGGCTACCGCCGCTTCCGCATCGGCCCCTTCACGGCCGACCTCGAAAATCGCGACGATGAAAGCCTGGTCGATCGCTCGGCGCTGCTGGCAGCCTTCAGGGCCTATCTGGAGGCCAACAAGCTGAAGGCCGACTGGGAGAGCGTCGAACGCGCCAGCAACCGCACGCTGGTCAATTCCATGGCGATGATGTCTCCCTATGGGCCGGCGGAGAAACAGGCGCTGCTCGAGGCCCCCGACCTCAAGACCCGCGCCGAAACGCTGATCGCCATTACCGAGATCGTGCTTGCGCGCAATTTCGGCGACGTCGACAACATCCTGCAGTGAGTGAGGGGCCATGGACGTCAACGCCAGCAAGGTCGATCCGAAACTGCTCGAACTGCTCGTCTGCCCGCTGACCAAGGGCCGGCTCAGCTATCGCGCCGAAGCGGGCGAACTCGTCTCGGAAAAAGCGCGGCTCGCCTATCCCATCCGCGATGGTGTTCCGATCATGCTGATCTCCGAGGCGCGGAAAATCGAGGACTGACACCGGCGGTCGACGTCGACCCCTGTCCGCATGTGTCTATCTGCCCCTCATCCGGCCTGTCGGCCACCTTCTCCCCGCCCGCGGGGAGAAGGAAACCCGCGGCGACCGCTCGTATCCATGACGACCGCTCCTGTTCTCCAAAGATATCTCACGTGACAACGCAGCCACGTCCGCGTTCCCTCTCCCCGCCTGCGGGGAGAGGGTTAGGGTGAGGGGCAAGGCTCAGACGTTAGAAACTTTGGCGTCTCAGATCGGCTGGCCGGAAAGCAATCGCGGGTCGGCGTCGCCGGCAACGCCGGCCGCCTGGCGGATGAAGAAGCTTTTCAGCGACGGCAGGCGATCGACGAGGCCGAGACCGAAGTCACGGGCGATCCTGACCGGCGTGATGTCGTTCGAAAACAGCCGGTTGAGCACATCCGTGGTCACCCCCATGCGGAAGGTGTCGAACCGGCGCCAGCTCTGGTAGCGCTCGAGAATGGCCAGCGAACCGATGTCGAGCCCAAGCCGATCCGCCTCGACGATCGTCTCGGCCAGCGCCGCCACGTCCTTGAAACCGAGATTGAGCCCCTGGCCGGAGATCGGGTGGATACCGTGGGCGGCATCGCCCGCAAGCGCAAACCGCGGCTTCACGAAATCGCGGGCAAGCGTCAGGCCGAGCGGAAAGGCGCGACGGCCGCCGACGACCTTGAGATGTCCGAGCCTGTGGCCGAAGCGGCGCTCCAGCTCCTCTTCGAAGAGGAAGTCGTCGCCCTTGACCAGGCGCTCGGCATCCTCGGTACGCTCGGTCCACACCAGCGACGAACGGTTGTTCTTGAGCGGCAGCGTGGCGAAGGGCCCGGCCGGCAGGAAATGTTCCTCGGCGGTGCCTTCGTGCGGACGCTCGTGCTCGACGGTGGTGACGATGCCCGACTGGCCATAGTCGAACTCGACCGTCTTGATGCCGGCCGCATCGCGCAGCTTCGAGCGCACGCCGTCGCAGGCAACCAGCAGGCGGGCCTCCAACTGCTCGCCGCCGGCAAGCGTCACGGCAACCGCGTGATCGCCGCTCTCGAAGGTTTCGACCATCGTCGATTGCCGCACGGTCACGCCGAACTCCTCGCAGGCGGCGCGCAGCGCGCCGACCAAGGCGGTGTTCGGCACCATATGGGCAAAGGGCCGCCCCTCTTCGCTGTCGCCGTCGAAGGTCAGGAAAACCGGGCGCACCGGATCGGATGTCTTCGAATCGGTGATGACCATGCGCCGGATCGGCTCGGCCTCCGGCGCAATTTCCTGCCACACGCCGAGAACGTCGAGCATGCGCTCGGCCGCCGAGGCGACGGCAGAAGCGCGCTCGTCGCGCTTCCAGGCGCCTTCCGGCGCGCCGTCCAAGACAGAAACTTCGAGATGCGGCGCCGCCTTCTTCAGCGATACCGCGAGCGAAAGGCCGACATAGCCGCCACCGGCAATCAACACATCGATCATCCGTTTTCTCCCGTCGCACTTGAGCATCGTTTCATGCCTATATAGATCAATGCCATCGCCGTTCCTACCATCGGAGACAGCCGAAATGTCGCGCCCCACTGAGACTGCAACGCCCATGGATGCGCTGCTTGCCACACTCGACCTCGAAAAGCTCGAGGAGAACCTGTTCCGTGGCCGCAGTCCGCAGGTCGGCTGGCAGCGCGTATTCGGTGGCCAGGTGATCGGCCAGGCCCTGGTCGCAGCCCAGCGCACCGTCGACGAGGGCCGCTACGTGCACTCGCTGCACGCCTATTTCATGCGCCCCGGCGATCCGTCGGTGCCGATCATCTACGAGGTCGACCGCATCCGCGACGGCTCCAGCTTCGCCACGCGCCGTGTCGTCGCCATCCAGCATGGCAAGGCGATCTTCTCGATGTCGGCGTCGTTCCAATATGACGAAGACGGCTTCGAGCATCAGATCGAGATCCCCGACGTGGCGATGCCGGAAACCCTGCCGGGCGAACAGGAGCTGAAGGACAAGTTCCTGGCGCACGCGCCCGAAGCGATCCGTCGCTATTGGGAGCGGCCGCGGCCGATCGAGATCCGGCCGGTCTCGCTCGCCCACTATTTCGCCCGCAACGACGGCAAGCCGACCCAGGACGTCTGGGTCAAGGCCGTCGGCCACGTGCCCGACGAGCGCCACCTGCAGGCGGCCGTGCTTGCCTATCTCTCCGACATGACGCTGCTCGACACGTCGCTCTATGCGCATGGAACGTCCGTGTTCGATCGCAACCTACAGGTTGCAAGCCTTGATCACGCCATGTGGTTCCATCGCCCCTGCAAGATGGACGACTGGCTGCTCTATACTCAGGACAGCCCCAGCGCCCATGGTGCTCGCGGCATGACCCGCGGCAGCCTTTTTGATCGTTCCGGTGTGCTGATTGCCTCGGTGGCGCAGGAAGGTCTGATCCGGAAAAAGGCAACTGAACAGAAATAGGGCAAATATTCTTTTCTGCCTATTTTTTAATCTTCTAAAGTGACGATTTTTTAGCGCGTCGCGGCACTCACGCTGCATGCGATATTTTTCCCATGCCTTTTCATAGGTTTAGCTCGCAGCAACGAATCTGGCACGCCCCTTGAATGTAGCTGTCCGGTTGCATGGCGCTTTCAGCGTTCGCAGCAAGGAGAGATGGCCTCCGGCCGGAGGCGAACAAGGATGGGAAACCGATGAAAATTGTGATGGCCATTATCAAGCCGTTCAAGCTCGATGAGGTTCGCGAAGCCCTCACTGCTGTTGGCATCCAGGGCCTGACCGTAACCGAAGTCAAAGGCTACGGCCGCCAGAAGGGACATACCGAAATCTATCGCGGCACCGAATACGCCGTGAGCTTCCTGCCGAAGCTGAAGATCGAGATCGCGGTCCCCTCCGAGGTCGTCGACAGGGCGGTGGAAGCGATCGCCGCTGCCGCCAAGACCGGCCAGATCGGTGACGGCAAGATCTTTGTCTACTCGATTGACCATGCCGTGCGCATCCGCACCGGCGAAACCGATTCAGAAGCGTTGTAAGCCACGCCGTTCAGGGAGCACTACTCGATGTCGTCAAGCAAACTTTCCATCTCTCTGGCAAGGATCGGCGCAGCCTCTGCCGCCCTTCTTGCGCCGGTCGTCGCCTTTGCCCAGGAAGCCGCACCGGCAGCAGCCGCTGCCACTGCCGCGGCACCCGTTCCCGACAAGGCCGACACGGCCTTCATGTTCTTCTCCACGCTGCTCGTCTTCTTCATGCTGATCCCGGGCCTCGCGCTCTTCTACGGCGGCCTCGTTCGCGCCAAGAACATGCTGTCGGTGCTGATGCAGTGCACCGTCATCGGCGCAGCGATGATGATCGTCTGGGTCGTCTACGGCTATTCCTTCGCCTTCGGCGGCTCCACCAGCCCTTACTTTGGCGGCTTCGCCAAGATGTTCCTCGCAGGCGTCTCGCTTGAAAGCACATCGGCCACCTTCTCCGAAGGCGTGGTCATTCCGGAATATATCTTCATGCTGTTCCAGATGACGTTTGCGGCGCTGACGCCGGCGCTCATCATCGGCGCCTTCGCCGAGCGCATCAAGTTTTCGGCTGCCGTGCTCTTCTCCATCCTCTGGGCAACCTTCGTCTACTTCCCGATCGCCCACATGGTCTGGGACGGCAATGGTCTGCTCTTCGGCATGGGCGCGCTCGATTTCGCCGGCGGCACCGTCGTGCACATCAATGCCGGCGTCGCAGGCCTGATCGGCGCGATCATGGTCGGTAAGCGCACCGGCTTCGGCAAGGACATGATGGCTCCGCATTCGATGACGCTGACGCTGGTCGGCGCGGCGATGCTGTGGTTCGGCTGGTTCGGCTTCAACGCCGGCTCCAATCTCGAAGCTTCCGGCGGCGCGATGCTGGCAACCGTCAATACCTTCCTCGCAACGGCAGCAGCCATCCTCTCCTGGTCGGTCGTCGAAACCTTCACCCGCGGCAAGGCATCGATGCTGGGTGCAGCCTCGGGCATGATCGCCGGCCTCGTCGCCATCACGCCGGCCGCCGGCATTGCCGGCCCCATGGGCGCGATCGTCATGGGCCTGATCGTTTCGCCGCTGTGCTACTTCTTCGTCTCGGTGGTGAAGAACAAGTTCGGCTACGACGACACCGCTGACGTCTTCGGCGTCCACGGCGTCGGCGGCTTCTTCGGCGCGCTGGCAACCGGCATCTTCGCGTCGTCCTCGCTCGGCGGCATCGGCTATGCCGACGGCGTCACCATGGGCGGCCAGTTCATGACCCAGGTCACCGCCGTTGCCATCACCATCGTCTGGTGCGGTGTCGTCTCGGCCATCCTCTACAAGGTGGTCGATGCGATCGTCGGTCTCCGGGTCTCGGTCGAAGCCGAGCGCGAAGGTCTCGACCTCTCGTCCCACGGCGAAGCCGCCTACCACAGCTAAGCTCATCGCGGCGCCATCGACGGGCGCCGCTCAAAGTCCCGTCGCGATCCGTCTGATGCGGATCGCCTTTGGCCCGGATCGAAAGATCCGGGCCTTTTTATCCGATCACGCGTCTTCCAAGCATTCGCCCACTGCTATTTTAGCGGCATATACGCATGGTTAATGTCGCATTAACCGTACTCCGCTTAGGTTGATTCCATGGCACGCAATGTGCCTTGAAGATCGAGACGGGCAGCAGGCAACATGAGCAGAAGCAATCCGGCAACGCTTGACAGCCGTTCCAACCGGTTCGTGCTAACCACTTTCGTTTGGCGACAGATCGCGTCGCTGGCGGGCTTCGCGCTGTTTGGCGCGCTGGCGCTGGCCATCGCGGCGCTGTCGACATGGAATGTTGCCGACCCGAGCTTTTCCTACGCCACCTCCGACGAGCCGACCAACGTGCTCGGTTATGCCGGCGCTGCCTTTGCCGACATCTTCATGCAGTTTTTCGGGCTTGCAAGCGTCGTCGCCCTGCTTCCGGCCGTTGCCTGGGCGCTGGCGCTGATCGGCGGCAAGCGCTTCGACAAGATCTTCAAGCGCCTCGGCCTCTGGTTCGCCGGATCCGTACTCGCAGGAGCGGCCTTGAGCTGTGTCCCGGCGCCGATCACCTGGCCGCTGCCCAACGGCCTCGGCGGTGTCTTCGGCGACATGATCCTGCGCTTTCCCGCGCTGTTCACCGGCGCCTTCCCGACCGGCACCTTCGCCACCGTGCTTGCCTGCATCTTTGCCGCCCCTGCCGCCTGGTGCCTGATTTACAGCGCCGGCCTGATCGGCGTCGGCGAGGAGGAGGACGAAGACGAGATCGAAGAGCCGACGCCGAGCAAGGCTCGCACCGTGCGCGACGAACTGGACGAAGACGACAGCGAAGGCCCCTTCACCCTGCTGATGGGCTCCTTCGCCCACATGCGCTACACCCTGCAGGCGCGTGTCCGCCGCATCTTCGGTATGAGCGGAACCCGCACCCCGACGAAACGCCAGTACGACGAGCCCTACGATTTCAACAATGACGAATTCGGCACGCTGAACGAGCCGGTCCGGCCGAAGCCGATGGCTGCCGGCGACCGCATCGAACCTTCGCTCGACCGCTCCGAACGCCGCGTCGTCACGCCGCCGCCGATCATGGCCGACGACGATGACGACATGCCCTTCGACATGGACGGCCGCCGCCCCGCCGGCATTCTGCCCGATGACGAAGACGACGATCTCGACGTGGCAGCCGACTGGGCGCCAAAGGCCGCACCGCCGAAGCAGGGCCTGCCGAAGGCCGGTTCGCGTGTTGCCACGCCGCCCCCCCGCCCGAAGACGAGCCAGCGGCTCGAGCGCGAAGCGCAGCGCTCCTTCGTCGAGGATGACGACGGCGATTTCGCGCTGCCGCCGATGCATTTCCTCGCCGAGCCGAAGAACGTCACCCGCGACGCCTCGCTCTCCGCCGATGCGCTGGAACAGAACGCCCGCATGCTCGAAGGCGTGCTTGAGGACTTCGGCGTCAAGGGCGAGATCATCCACGTCCGCCCCGGTCCGGTCGTCACGCTCTATGAACTGGAGCCGGCGCCGGGCATCAAATCGTCGCGCGTCATCGGCCTTGCCGACGACATCGCCCGTTCGATGAGCGCGATCGCTGCCCGCGTCGCCGTCGTGCCGGGCCGCAACGCCATCGGCATCGAGCTGCCGAACCAGCGCCGCGAAACCGTTTATCTGCGCGAGCTGGTCGGCTCGCGCGACTTCGAGACGAGCAAGGCGCGTCTGGCCATGGCGCTCGGCAAGACCATCGGCGGCGAACCTGTGGTCGCCGATCTCGCCAAGATGCCGCATCTGCTTGTCGCCGGCACCACCGGTTCGGGCAAGTCGGTCGCGATCAACACCATGATCCTGTCGCTGCTCTACCGCCTGCGTCCCGACCAGTGCCGGTTGATCATGATCGACCCGAAGATGCTCGAACTTTCCGTCTATGACGGCATTCCGCACCTGCTTTCGCCTGTGGTGACCGACCCGAAGAAGGCGGTGGTCGCGCTCAAGTGGACGGTGCGCGAGATGGAAGAGCGCTACAAGAAGATGTCGAAGATCGGCGTGCGCAACATCGACGGCTTCAACACCCGCGTCGAGCAGGCGCTGGCCAAGGGCGACGCGATCACCCGCACGGTGCAGACCGGCTTCGACCGCCAGACCGGCGAAGCGATCTACGAGACCGAAGAATTCGACCTGTCGCCGATGCCCTATATCGTCGTCATCATCGACGAAATGGCCGACCTGATGATGGTCGCCGGCAAGGACATCGAAGGCGCGGTGCAGCGGCTGGCGCAGATGGCACGTGCCGCCGGCATCCATGTGATCATGGCGACGCAGCGCCCGTCGGTCGACGTCATCACCGGCACGATCAAGGCCAACTTCCCGACCCGTATCTCCTTCCAGGTGACCTCGAAGATCGACAGCCGCACCATCCTTGGCGAACAGGGCGCCGAACAGCTGCTCGGCATGGGCGACATGCTCTACATGGCCGGCGGCGGACGCATCCAGCGCGTCCACGGTCCCTTCGTCTCCGACACTGAAGTCGAGGAAGTCGTCGCCTATCTCAAGACCCAGGGCACACCGCAGTATCTCGACGCGATCACCGAAGACGACGACGAGGACAATGACGGCGGCGGCCCGGCCGGCACGTCGAACCTCGCCGATTCCGACGACCCTTACGACCAGGCGGTGGCGATCGTTCTGCGCGACGGCAAGGCCTCCACGTCCTATGTGCAACGTCGGCTCGGGATCGGTTATAATAGGGCCGCATCGCTGATCGAGCGCATGGAACAGGAAGGCATCATCGGCCCGGCAAACCACGCCGGCAAACGGGAAATCCTCGTGCCGACCGAAGCGGAAATCACCGGCCGGTAAATCCGGCCCCAGCCCGGGCGACAAAATGGCAACCCGGTAACGGTCATGTGAGAGCGCAGCCCCTGGTAGGCCAGGACAAACGCCTTGAAGGCGCCGCACTTGCGCTCCAGATGATCAAGGAAATGAAGGAGACTGCGATGACTGAGACGAAAACCACCCAAGGCAACAATCCGGCGATGTCGCGCCGTGTATTCGTTTGCGGCCTCGCGGCGCTCGCGGGCATGGGTGGCGCCGGTCTTGACGTCACCAAGGCCTTCGCGCAGGCGCCGGGCTCCGCCCAGAAGATCGCCGACCACTTCTCCTCCGTGAAGACCATGTCCGGGGAATTCGTGCAGTTCGGCCCGCGCGGCGAACAGACCGGTGGCAAGTTCTATATCCGCCGTCCCGGCCGCATCCGCTTCAACTACGAGGCGCCTTCCCCAATGCGGGTGATTGCCGACGGCAAGTCGGTGGTCATCGGCAATATGAAGCTGAAGACTTGGGACATCTACCCGCTCTCCAAAACGCCGCTGAACCTGCTGTTGAGCGAAAGGATCGATCTGACCGGCAAGATGGTCCGCGACGTCAAGGAAGAATCCGACCTCATCACCATCGTGCTTGGCGATCGCTCGATCTTCGGCGATTCGACCATCACCATGATGTTCGATCCGAAGACTTACGACCTGCGGCAGTGGACGATCACCGATGCGCAGAAGAAGGACACTTCGGTGATGATCTTCAACGTCCGGACCGGCATAGCCCTGGACGACAAGGTGTTCAAGATCCCTTATGACGAAGTGCGCAACAAGGGCCGCTGACGGCCTGTCATCCAGCCGTCCTTGTGGACATCGGCCGCCTCCGGGCGGCCTTTTTCATGCCTTCCTTGTCGCCAGCCGCCAGACCTGCTTAAACCGCTCGGACATCAAACCACATCCGTCCGAGCCGGGCCCTCCTCACCTTCGATTGTCCGGCCTCATCCAAATAGAGGAATGAGGAATGGCCCTTTCCGTCGCCACCTGGAACATCAACTCCGTTCGCCTGCGCATGCCGCTGGTCGAGCATCTCCTGAAGACCTGGCAGCCTGACATTCTCTGCCTGCAGGAAACCAAGTGCCCGAACGACCAGTTTCCGTCGAAGCCGCTGAAGGCGCTGGGTTACAACCATATCGAGATGCACGGCCAGAAGGGCTACCACGGCGTGGCGACGATTTCGCGCCTACCCTTGCACGAGCTCAGCGACCGCCGCGACTATTGCGGCGTCGGCGATGCGCGCCATCTTTCGGTGGTGTTCGAGGCCGGCGGCAAGAAGGTCCGCCTGCATAATTTCTACGTTCCGGCCGGCGGCGACGAACCGGACCGCTCGATCAATCCGAAGTTCGGCCACAAGCTCGATTTCGTCGATGAGATGAAGCTGCTGCACGCCGAAGCGGAAGCCGGAATCTCGTCGATCCTCGTCGGCGACCTCAACATCGCTCCGCTTGAGGACGACGTCTGGTCGCACAAGCAACTCCTGAAGATCGTCAGCCATACGCCGATCGAAACCGAAGGCCTGACTACGGTGATGACCGGCGGTGCCTGGGTCGACCTGATGCGCCAGCATACGCCGGCGCCGACCAAGCTCTATACGTGGTGGAGCTACCGCGCCAAGGATTGGGAAGCCGCCGACCGCGGCCGGCGCCTCGATCATATCTGGTCTTCAGCCGACCTCGCGCCGAAGCTCACGCAGGTGGATATCCTGCGAGAAGCACGCGGCTGGGAGCGGCCGTCGGATCATGTGCCGGTGATCGCCCATTTCGATATCTAGAGCATGTCGCGCAAAAGTGTGCTGCGGTTTTGCGATCACGACATGCGTAAAAACAAGAACTTAAAGCGCAGCAAGCGCATCTGAAAGATCGCGATGCGCTTTAGGCATTTCCAGGAAAAGTGCGAAGCGGTTTTCCGTCAGGAAATGCGTAAAAACAAGGAGATAGAGCGTTTCCGCGGCTCCGTCTAAACCGGAAACGCTCTAGCCGCACCGTCGCCGACGGCTATTGCTCCGTCGGCCGGGAGCAACACTCGGCTCGCTCAAGAACAAATGGCAGGTGAAGACGTCTGGCGTCCAGCCGTCGACCGGGCGGGCGTCAGGCGAAACGGCCGGCGAGCGCGCCGGCGCGGCGGATCATCGCCTGCAGGTTCTCGCGGATGCGCGCCTCGACGAGGGCGGCAACTTCCGGGTACTCCTCCAGCATGCGCCGGAAGAGCGGCCGATTGATGCGGATCACCTCGCTGTCTTCGTCTGCGGTCGCGGTGAACTTGCGCTCCACCATCGAGATCAGCGCCAGCTCCGACAGAAGCGCGCCGCGGCCGACGGTGGTGATCTCCGCCATCGCGCCGTCGGCATCGGCTTTCGAAAGCGAGAGGCTGCCGCTGGCAATGGCATAGGCGCAGTCGGCCGGCGCGCCCTCGCGAAACAGCTCCTGCCCCTTGAACACGCGCCGACGTTCCGCGCCAAAGGCGATCAGCCTCAGCTTGTCCTCGCTGATATCGGCAAAAAGCGGCACATTGGACAGAAGAACGATGTCGTCGTTGAGCGCCAAGCGGCTAACCTCCCTGGACTACGATGCTTTCGGGGTCGAAACCCAGGAGCATCGCAATCGATGCGAATAGTCCGGAGCGGCTGACGTGCGGAGAAATCATCCCACGTCGCCGCCTCACGGAACGATCTTGTAGCCGCCGTTCTCTGTCACCAAAATCTCGGCATTGGAAGGGTCACGCTCGATTTTCTGGCGGAGCCGATAGACATGCGTTTCGAGCGTGTGCGTCGTCACCCCCGAATTATAGCCCCAGACCTCTTCGAGCAGCACGTCGCGCGTCACCACCCTCTGGTCGGCGCGATAGAGATAGCGAATGATCGCCGCTTCCTTTTCGGTAAGCCGGATCTTCTGGCCGTTTTCGAGCGTCAGCAGCTTCTGGCTCGGCTTGAACGTATAGGGGCCGACGCTGAAGGTCGCGTCTTCGCTCTGCTCGTGCTGGCGCAGCTGCGCGCGGATGCGGGCGAGCAGGACGGCAAAGCGGAACGGCTTGGTGACGTAGTCGTTGGCACCGGCCTCCAGCCCAAGGATGGTGTCCGAATCGGTATCGTGACCGGTGAGCATGATGATCGGTGCCTTGAAGCCGCCCTTGCGCAGGAGCTTCACCGCCTCGCGCCCGTCCATGTCAGGCAGGCCGACATCCATGATCAGCAGGTCGACCTGCTGGGCGCGGGCGGCCTGTATGCCCTTGCCGGCCGTCGCCTCCTGGAGAAGATCGAATTCCTCGTAAAGCGAAAGCTGCTCGACCAACGTTTCGCGCAGGTCATTGTCGTCGTCGACAAGAAGAATGGTACGGGTCGCCATGGGACAATTCCTGTTTGCTTCCGGTTTCAAACTAGCTCAAATGCTCGTGTTGGCAAGCGAACCGGTTTTGGAACCTCGTTATATATGCAACCGTGCTTATGGTGCCCGCCAAATCACGGACTATTCAAAAATCTGTGAGAGAGATGCGCAAGAAAACGTCGGGAAGAAGGCCAGCCAAATCCGTCATCACAGTCCGGCCGGCCCCACTTGATCGCAGGCGTGCACTGGTTACCTTCGATGGACGCGCGGAGCAAGCGGCCATCGGCCGCAATGGCATCACCAGCCGCAAGCGCGAGGGCGACGGTGCCACGCCGCGCGCCGCGATGAAGCTCATTGGCGGCTACGTCAGACGCGACCGGATCCTGCTGCCGCCCACACCGCTGCCGACACGGGTGACCCGCAAGGGCATGCTCTGGTGCGACGCTCCCGACCATGCCCGCTACAACCGCCCGGCCAACGCGCCCTTCGCGCCAAGCCACGAGGAAATGATGCGCTCGGACGGGCTCTACGACATCTGCCTGGTGATGGACTGGAACCTCACCAGCCGGCGCCGTTATGCCGGTTCAGCGATCTTCTTTCACCTCATCCGTCCTGGATACGAACCGACGCAGGGCTGTGTCGCCGTAAGCCTTGCTGCCATGCGCCGGCTGATCCCGCACCTGCGTCGCGGCACGGTCGTCAAGGTTCTCTGATACCGGGGCGTCGACGCTTCATATGAGCCAAGCTGAAGATCGATTAAAGAATTCGGAAAGCATAAGCCTGGCGAGAAATCTCATCGAGTACAACCATCAACACTTCCGCAAGCTCTGGTGTCTATTTAGCCTCAAGCGAGAATTGCAGGGCGAGTGCAGCCGATGCTGACCATGACGGCCAAAGCGATACCGGCAACCGACGGACGGTTCTTCGGGATGAAAGAGGTTCGCGACATCGCGAATGGCGTCTCGCAAGATTCTGACATTGCACGGCTGCTCGACTGGGTCGAATCCTATCTAATGAACGGCCATCCCGATCTCGGACGCGCCGGCGCCGTCTGCCCCTTTACCCGCCAGGCCGCCAGGATCGACACCGTTCGGCTGGCGATTTCTCACGCGCGTCCCGAAGACGAAGACGGGACCTTTGCCCTGATCCGTGGCGCCTTCACCGAACTTGAAGCGATCCCCTGCAAACCCGCGATGAAGCATTTTCGCACCGTGATCGTCGGTTTTCCTGATTGCGACAGCCCCGAAGGGATTGCGATGTTGAAGCGCATCCAGCG
This sequence comes from Ensifer adhaerens, assembly GCF_001270265.1. Lineage (GTDB taxonomy): Bacteria > Pseudomonadota > Alphaproteobacteria > Rhizobiales > Rhizobiaceae > Ensifer > Ensifer adhaerens_B. The sequence continues at coordinate 18,593 of NZ_LGAP01000006.1, read as the reverse complement.
GCGGCACCGGTTCTATTCACTCGCCCGCGCCCGGATGATCGGCATGATGCATGCGGGCTCCGAGGAGCGCGGCCTCTGGAACCCGGAGTTCCGCCCGCTTCGCGCCCCGATGCCCGTTCTGGCGATCAGGCATCTGGTCGAGAACGACGCCCCGTTTGCCGCTCTTCATCCCGCTCTCATGGTTGCCTACCTCGCCCGTTTTCCCATCAAGGGAACGCGGCGGCTCGTCAATCATTTCCGTAGCGGCTGAGCCATGCCCGGCCGAGCAACGTCGCCGATCGCCGACGCGGTCGAAAGAATTCCGAGCTCCCGCGGTTTGGGCGAAGATCTTCAAATCAGCGTCGTCACAGACCTCGACGGTTTCGAGGCCCTGCGAAAAGAATGGGACGATCTGTTCGAGCGGGCAGCCGAGCCTCAGCAGGTCTTCCAGCGCCACATCTTCCTGCGCCACTGGGCGCAGCACTATCTCGACGCAGGGACACAGCTCTGCATCGTCACCGGGCGCCTGGACGGGCGCCTCGTCGCCCTCTGGCCGCTGGTGCGCCGCCGCAAACTCGGCCTCGATGTGCTCGGTTTCATGGGAGCGCCGGTGGCCCAGTTCGCCGACGTGCTTGTCGAGGCCGGTGGCGACCGACACGCCTTGCTCGAAGCCGGCTGGAATGCCGTCGCAGCGCTCGGCGCCGACATTTTCGAGGCCCGGCGGGTAAGAGCGGACGCAGCCCTGTGCGGGCCGGTTGTCCCGAGCGGCGCCCGTTTGCCTGGCAACGTCCAGGCGCCCTTTGCAAGCCTGTCGCGGCGGGTGGCTGTCGATGGCCCTGGTATCGCCTATTCCGCACGCGAGCGGTCGAACTACCGACGTCGGCTGCGAAGGCTGCGCGAGCGCGGCGACATCACCTTCACCGAGCCGGACCCGGGTTCAACAGCCGTAGCGGCCGCAGCGGCCGCCATCATCATCAAGAAAAACTGGCTGCTCGAAAATGCGATCCTGTCGCCGACCGTCATGGACAGCCGCTTCCAGGCGTTCTTCGAAGACCTGGCCGCCGATCCCGGCACCGGCCTGCATGTCTCGACGATCGCCTGCGACGGGCGGCCGATCGGTGTCGATCTGTCCTTCGATTGCAAGGGCCACACTTTCGGACACGTGCTGGCAACCGACCCCGGCTACGACCGCGAGGGCCTCGGGCGGCTGCTCATCCACCGGACATTCGCAGCCGCTGCCCACCGCGGCAACCGCGTCTTCGACCTGCTGGCGCCGGCGGACGGCTACAAGATGCAGCATGCCGACGGGCTTGTTGCCGTCGGGGACTATGCCTTCGCATTCTCCTGGCGCGGGCGGCTGATACGCGAGCTTGTGATGGCGCGGCTACAACCGATGGCCAGGACCTGGGCAAGGCGCCTTCCGGCCGACCTGCTGCGCAGGCTGGTAACGCGCGCAATCTGAACCGATCAGGCGAGCTGGCGCGGCGTCACGAAATCGACGAGGCGACATCCGCCTGATGCGAGGTCCTCCCAGCTGGAGCCGTCGAACTCGAAGACGGCAAGCGCCGCCGTTGGAAACTTCTCGCGCATGCGCGCGAGCGCCTCTTGCCTGCCCGATCCGGCAATGAGATGGGCCAGATCCTCCATGCCCGGATTGTGGCCGACGACAAGCAGGTTGCCGATGGCCGGATCGACCGCACGAATCGCCGTCAGAATGGCGGGCGCTGCCACTTCGTAGATGTCGCGCGTCTCGCGCGCGGGGATTGGCGGCGGCAAGTTGTCCTTGACCAGCGCCCAGGTTTCCCGCGCTCGTCGCGCCGTGGAAACGAGGGCAAGCCCCGGGATCAATCCCTTGCGCTCCATATAGGCGCCGACCAGCGGCGCCGCCTTGCGGCCGCGGTCGCCGAGCGGCCGATCATGATCGGGAACGCCTTCCGGCCAGGCGGATTTGGCGTGGCGCAGCAGCATCAGGCGGTATGTTTTCGCCCTGTGATCCTCGGCCATGACCGCCTCCTTTTGCTATGGCGAGCCGTTCCGCACGCGTTGGCACAACAGCGCCGCGCGTCTTATCAGACGCGCAAAGGTCGCTGTAGCACTTTGAATTGCTGCATGTTTTTACCCTTAAATCGGATGGGATTTAAGGAAACATGCAGTAGCTCCATTCTTGCACTGCCGCCGCATTTTGTCCTGCTGGGATGCGATGAAAAAAAGGCCGCCCCGAAGGGCGGCCATCAACGCCGGAAAAGCTCAAGAACCGGCTTATTTCCACTCGCGCCGGCTTATTTCCACTCGCGGATGTCGACGAAATGTCCGGCGACAGCTGCGGCTGCCGCCATTGCCGGCGACACCAGATGCGTACGTCCCTTGAAGCCCTGGCGGCCTTCGAAGTTACGGTTGGAGGTCGAGGCGCAACGCTCGCCCGGCTTCAGCCGGTCATCGTTCATCGCCAGGCACATCGAGCAGCCCGGCTCGCGCCAGTCGAAGCCCGCTTCCCGGAAGATCTTGTCGAGGCCCTCGGCTTCCGCCTGTTCCTTGACGAGGCCGGAGCCCGGCACGATCATCGCCGACACGGTCGACGCAACCTTGCGTCCTTCGACGACAGCGGCAACGGCACGCAGATCCTCGATGCGGCCGTTGGTGCACGAGCCGATGAAGACACGGTCGACGGCAATATCGGTGATCTTCGTGCCGGGCTTCAGGCCCATGTAATCGAGCGCGCGCCACTTGGAGCTGCGCTTGTTCTCTTCCGGGATCTCGTCCGGGTTCGGGACGATGCCCTGAACCGAGATCACGTCCTCGGGCGACGAACCCCAGGACACGATCGGCGGCAGATTGGCGGCGTCGAGCACGACGACGCGATCGTAGTGCGCGCCTTCGTCCGTGTGCAGCGTCTTCCAATAGTCGAGCGCCATCTCCAGGGCCTTGCCCTTCGGCGCGCGCGGCTTGTCCTTGATGTATTCGAAGGTCGTTTCGTCGGGCGCGATCAGGCCGGCGCGGGCACCGCCCTCGATCGTCATGTTGCAGATGGTCATGCGGCCTTCCATCGACAGCGCGCGGATCGCTTCGCCGGCGAACTCGATGACGTGGCCGGTGCCACCGGCGGTGCCGATCTCACCGATGATGGCAAGGATGATGTCCTTGGCGGTGACGCCCGGCGGCAACTGGCCGTCGACGCGCACCAGCATGTTCTTGGCTTTCTGCTGGATCAGCGTCTGGGTCGCAAGCACGTGCTCGACTTCCGAGGTGCCGATGCCATGCGCCAGCGCGCCGAAAGCGCCGTGCGTCGAGGTGTGGCTGTCGCCGCAAACGATGGTCATGCCCGGCAGCGTGAAGCCCTGCTCGGGACCGACGATGTGCACGATGCCCTGGCGCTTGTCGTTTTCGGAGTAGTATTCGACGCCAAACTCGGCCGCGTTCGTGGCGAGCGCCTCGACCTGGATACGGCTTTCCTCGTTCTTGATGCCGAGATGGCGATCAGGCGAGGTCGGCACGTTGTGGTCGACGACGGCAAGCGTCTTTTCCGGAGCGCGGACCTTGCGGCCAGCCATGCGCAGGCCTTCGAAAGCCTGCGGGCTCGTCACCTCGTGAACGAGGCGACGATCGATGTAGAGAAGACAGGTGCCATCGTCCTGGCTGTTGACCAGATGGTCGTCCCAGATCTTGTCATAGAGAGTACGCGGTGCGCTCATGGCGATATATCCATCGAATTTTCAGAAAGAAGGGAAAAGCCGGCAGCCAGGCGGCCGGAAACGCTGATCAAGGGATCAGGATAGCAGGCTTGTCAGCGCCCCGGATACGCGCGCGAAAAAGCGTGCCGGCAGACGCTTGTGGTCCTGCAGCACGACGATTTTCTGCTCTCGACATCCGAACTTGGATTCCATGCGGCCGTACATATCAATTTTTTGACACTTCGGCAATCGGTGGAAGCGGCCTCAACGCTGCTCGGCGCGCCGCAACCGCCGCTCGAGCCCCCGCAAGCCAAGCGACAGGCCGATGGTCAGGACGAGATAGACATAGGCAACGATCGAATAGGTCTCGAAGAAGCGAAAGGAACCGGAGGCGTAGACCTTGCCCATCTGGGTGATGTCGGCAACGCCCAGCACCGAGACCAGCGAGGAGTCCTTGACCATGGCGACGAAGTCGTTGCCGAGCGGCGGCAGGATGACGCGGATCGCCTGCGGGAAGATGACCAGGCGAAACCGCTGGTAACGCGTCAGGCCCAGCGCTTTCGCCGCCTCGACCTGCCCCTTGTCGACCGAGAGGATGCCGGCTCGAAACACCTCGGCGATGAAGGCGGAATAACCGATCATCAGCGCCATGATCGCCCGCCACATCAGCGAGATGTCGCGCACCACCACCGGCTCCGTCCAGCCGGCCGAAATCAGCGGCGCGGTGATGAAGTTGGCGACCGTGACAAGAGCCGGCGCTCCGACGAAGGCGATATAGAACAACAGGACGAGGATCGGCACGCCGCGAATGACCTCGGTATAGAAGCGTGCAATCTGGCGAAGTGCCGCATGCTCCGACAGCGCCATCAGGGCGATACCGAGACCGAGCGTCGTCGCCAGCACGAAACCCATCAGGGTCACGAAAATGGTGACGCCGATGCCCTTGAGAACGACGTTGAAGACTTCGGTGTAGATGTCATTGGTGACGATAACAGCGGCGAGCGCCACGGCAATCACCAGAAGGGCGACCAGCCACCAGGGATAGTCGCCCTTTCCGGACATATCAGAAGATTGTGGGGAGGCCATGGCCTGCGATCAGCCGCCCATCTTGTAGTCGAGGAACCACTTCTTGTCCAAGGCGTCGAAGGTTCCATCCTCCTTCAGAGCCTTGATCGCGGCGTTCACCGGAGCGACCAGGTCCGAACCCTTGGGGTAGATGAAGCCGAAGTCCTCGGTGCCGAGCGGGCCGCCGACGACTTTCAGCTTGCCTTCGGACGAATCGACATAGCCCTTGGCGGCGACGCTGTCGGTCAGGACGACGTCGACGTCGCCGGCCTTGAGTGCCTGCACGGTGGCGCCGAAGGTCTCGAACAGTTTGATGCGCGGGTTCTGCTCGTTGCCGTCGAGCATTTCGTAGACGGCAGTGTAGAACGGCGAAGTGCCCGGCTGCGCACCGACCAGGCCGTCGGCAAAGGCGCCGAAGCTCTTGCCGTCGGTGAAGCGGTTCTCGTCGCCGCGCACCAGCATGAACTGCTGCGAACGCATGTAGGGGTCGGAGAAGTCGACCTTCTCCTTGCGGTCGTCCTTGATGGTGATGCCGGTCATGCCGATCTGGTACTGGCCGTCATGCACCGCCTGGATCATCGCGTCCCAGCTGGTGTTCTGGTACTCGACCTTGAAGTTCAGACGCTTGGCGATCTCGTTCATCGCGTCATATTCCCAGCCGATCGCCTCACCGGTCTTGGGATCGACGAACTGCAGCGGCGGGTAGGCATTTTCCGTGACGACGACAACCGTCTTGCCGCCGAGATCCGGCAGGTCGCTGGCGAACGCCGGTGCGGAAAAAGCAAATGGAACGGCAAGTGCAGCTGCGATGCCCGCAAGCACATGGCGACGGATTGTCATTGGAAGAGCTCCCGAAAAGTGTGGCAGCGAAAAATGTCACGGATTGTGGAGAAAAGACAAGCGCATAGTACCAAAAAAGAAAGGCGGCCCGAGGCCGCCTTTCCAACAATCCGAAAGGATTGAAATCTTATTCCGCTGCGGCTTCTGCTGCCTTGGCTTCAGCGGCTTCTGCTGCTGCCTTAGCTTCGGCGGCTTCTGCTGCTGCCTTTTCGGCTGCGAGAGCCTGTGCTGCTGCGATCTTTTCAGCTTCGATCCGTGCCTTTTCCTCGGCAACGGCCTGGCGTTCGGCGTCGTTCAGCTTGCGGGCGCGGGTACCGGTGTTTTCAACGATACGAGCCGACTTGCCGCGACGATCGCGCAGGTAGTAGAGCTTGGCGCGACGGACCTTACCGCGGCGAACCACTTCAACGCTCTCGACGAGCGGGGAGTAAACCGGGAATACGCGCTCGACGCCTTCGCCGTAGGAGATCTTGCGAACGGTGAAGCTCTCGTTGATGCCGCCGCCCGAGCGAGCGATGCAGACGCCTTCATAGGCCTGAACGCGGGTACGTGTGCCTTCGACAACGCGGACGTTGACGCGCAGCGTGTCGCCTGCGGAGAAATCGGGGAGCGTGCGCTTGGCGGCAATCTTGGCGGCCTGTTCGGCTTCCAGCTGCTGGATGATGTTCATCGGGTTAACCTTTCAAGTTCTTCTGAAACAGCCAGAGCGCTCTCGATCGACCTGTCGGACTTGCCTTCAGATGTTGCCGGACCCGGCAGGAGCGGATTCACCATTCTTTGTTGGTGGTCGACGGGCAAAAAACCCGAACCGGGGCGGCACTTACACGAAGAAACCCCGCTTGTCATCCCCGCAAGCCATATTTTCCGGGCCATGGAGGCGTTCGGCGCGAATTCTATCAGAGAATTCGAAATAACGCGCATGGAAATGCATGCGAGCGCGGGCTTGCGGCCGCAGAGTCTGCGGGTTATGCCGGGCGGAGTGGTAGGGGGAGACCATGCATTTCTTCGAAATAATTCTGCTTTTCGTCGCCGGTCTCCTGTCGGGCATGGTCAATGCGATTGCCGGTGGCGGAACCTTCCTCACCTTCGGCGCCATGACCCTTGGCGGGTTGTCGCCCATTGTCGCCAATGCGACGTCGTCGATCATCCAGCTTCCCGGCTACATCACCTCGGCGCTTGCCTATGCCAAGGAGATCCGCGCAGACCGCCGCCAGGCGATCCTGCTCGGCGTCATCTCGGCGGTCGGCGGGCTTGTCGGCGCGGTGTTGCTGATCTCCCTGTCGAACGCTTCGTTTCGCGCGCTGGTCCCCTGGCTGCTGATCGTCGCGACGGCGATCTTCGCCGCCGGGCCGCTCTTGAAGCCCAAGGCCCGCATCGACGAACATGCGATCAGCCCGGCCGGCATCGTCAGCCAGTTCGCAACCTCGATCTACGGCGGCTTCTTCGGTGCCGGCATGGGCATCATGATGCTGGCCGTGCTGGGGATTGCCACCGGCGGCGGCTATCACCGCCTGAACGCGCTCAAGAATTTCATCTCCATCGTCATCGCCACCATCGCCATCGTCATCTTCGCCGCCGGCGGCGTCGTGTCGTGGCTGCATGCGGCGATCATGGTTCCAGGTGCAGCACTCGGCGGTTATCTCGGCGTCTGGGCGGCCCGGCGCGTGCCGCAGGCGGTAATCCGCGCCCTGGTCGTGGCAGTCGGGCTGTTGCTCGCCGCCTATTACTTTTTCACGGGTTGAGCGATGAGATCGGGCCGACGCTCCTCGGTCAGCCGACGGGCTTCGGCTTCGCGCCATTTGGCGATCGCGCCGTGATTGCCCGAGGTCAGCACCGGCGGGATCTCCCTGCCCTCGAAGACCTGCGGGCGCGTATAGTGCGGATGCTCCAGCAACCCGCCTTCGAAGCTTTCATGAACGCCCGACAGCTCGTTGCCCATCACCCCGGGCAGAATGCGCACGACGGCGTCGAGCAGCGTCAGTGCCGCCGGCTCGCCGCCGGACAGAATATAGTCACCGATCGAGACTTCCTCGAGGTCGCGCCCATCGATGACGCGCTGGTCGACGCCTTCGAACCGGCCGCAGACGATCACCACGCCGGGGCCGTCGGCAAGTTCGCGGACGCGTTTCTGCGTCAACGGCCGACCGCGCGGGCTCATCAGCAGCCGCGGGCGATGATCGTCCTGAGACACTTCGTCGATGGCACGGGCAAGAACGTCGGGCTTCAACACCATGCCGGCGCCGCCGCCGGCCGGCGTATCGTCGACCGTGCGATGCTTGTCCTCGGCAAAATCACGGATCTGCACGGCATCGATCGACCATTGGCCACGCTCCAGCGCCCGGCCCGAAAGCGAGGCGCCGAGATGGCCGGGGAACATTTCGGGATAGAGCGTGAGCACCGTCGCACGGAAGGGCATTGCCTTACCGCTCACTTGCGCTTGGCCGAAAACGGGCTGCCGGGCTCGTCCTTGTCGTCGATGAGGCCGGCAGCCAGCGGATCGACCAGCAGCTTGCCGCCTTCCAGATCGATTTCCAGAACGGACCACTCGGTGAACGGGATGAGCACCGGGCGCTTGCCCGGTCCCTTGAGCTCAAGCAGGTCGCCGGCGCCGAAATCGAACACGCCGGTCACGGTTCCATAGCTCTTGCCGCTGCCGTCGATGGCCTCGAGGCCCTCAAGGTCGGCATAGAAGAATTCGTCTTCGTCGAGATCGTCGTCCGGCAGATTGTCCCGATCGACAAACAATTCGAGACCGTTGAGCGCCTCTGCGGCCGTGCGGTCGTTGACGCCGCGAAAGCGGACGACAACCACGTTCTTGGCCTCACGGACCTCCAGCACCTCGAACACGCGCCCGTCGGCGCTATGAAGATGGCCGTAATCGCCAAGCGCGGTCGGATCCTCGGTGAAGGATTTGACCCTGACCTCGCCGCGCAGCCCCTGGGCCGCGCCGACAGTCGCCATCAGAACCGGGTTTTCGAGTTTGCTCATCATCCGCATCCGTTTCAGGATTTCAGGGTGCACATAACGGAAAACGGGCGGCATGGGAATGCCGCCCGTTTTCCACATCCGTTTGCCGGATATTATTCCGCAGCACCTTCGGCAGCGGCAGCAGCGGCGTCTTCGGCCTTCTGCTTGGCTTCAGCAGCGCGCTCCTGAGCCTTCTTGCCCGGCAGACCCTTGTTCGGGTTGCTGCGAGCCGGACGCTGAGCGATACCGGCCTGGTCGAGGAAGCGCATGACGCGGTCGGTCGGCTGGGCGCCCTGGGCGATCCAGTGGCTGATGCGCTCGGCGTTGAGCTCAACGCGCTTTTCGTCGTCCTTGCCGAGCATCGGGTTCCAGGAACCGATCTTCTCGAGGAAGCGGCCGTCACGCGGGCTGCGGGCGTCGGCAACGACGATCTGGTAGTAAGGACGCTTCTTGGAACCGCCACGGGCGAGACGAATTTTCAGTGCCATTTGAGTAACTCCTTGCAGGCTTTCTTGACCGCTTCGTTCAAGCGGAATGGGTGGTGCCGACGTTGCCCGCGGACTGCGAGCGATCGGCGGCGATGGCTTCATGATGCCGGATGACTTCCTTGATGATGAAGTTCAGGAACTTCTCGGCGAAATCCGGATCCAGATTGGCATCCTTCGCCAGATGGCGAAGGCGTTCGATCTGGTATTCTTCGCGCGCCGGATCGGCCGGCGGCAGATTGTGCTTGGCCTTGAGAACGCCGACCGCCTGGGTGCAGCGGAACCGTTCGGCCAGCATGTGAACGAGCGCGGCATCGATGTTGTCGATCGACTGCCGGTAACCCGCCAATTCTTTCTTGATCTCGGGATCAATCATCTCTCACCGATCCTCACTTCTTCTTGGGCAGGCCGGGAAGGCCGGGGAAACCGCCAAGGCCCGGAAGCTTGGCGCCGCCGAGACCGGGCAGGCCACCGCCACTGAGGCCCGGCATGCCGCCGGGCTTGAGGCCGGCCGCCTCCGCCTGCTTCTGCAATGCTTCGAGCTGCTTGGGGTCGATATTCGACAGATCGGGCATGCCGCCGCCGCCAAGGCCGCCGAGGCCCATCTTGTTGGCAAGGCCGCCCATCATCTGCTTCATCATGCCGCCTTTGCCCTTGCCGCCCATCATCTTCATCATGTCCGCCATCTGACGGTGCATCTTCAGAAGCTTGTTGATGTCGGCAGCATCCGTGCCGGAACCGGCGGCGATGCGCTTCTTGCGGGAGTGCTTCAGCATATCCGGGTTGGCGCGTTCGGCCTTGGTCATCGACGAGATGATGGCGATCTGGCGTCCGAACAGCTTGTCGTCGAGACCAGCCGAGGCCATCTTGTCCTTCATGCCGGCCATGCCCGGCATCAGGCCCATGATGCCGCCCATGCCGCCCATCTTCTGCATCTGGCGCAGCTGGTCGGCCAGGTCGTTCAGGTCGAACTTGCCCTTCGCCATCTTGGCGGCCATCGCGGCCGCCTTTTCGGCGTCAATGTTTTCGGCAGCCTTTTCGACGAGCGAGATGATGTCGCCCATGCCGAGAATGCGGTCGGCAACGCGGCGGGGATGGAACTCTTCGAGTTCACCCATCTTTTCGCCGACGCCGATGAGCTTGATCGGCTTGCCGGTGACGGCACGCATCGAAAGGGCGGCACCGCCGCGGCCGTCGCCGTCCATGCGGGTGAGCACCAGGCCGGTGATGCCGACGCGTTCGTCGAAGTTGCGGGCGAGATTGACGGCATCCTGACCGGTCAGCGCATCGGCGACCAGCAGGATCTCATGCGGATTGGACTTCCGCTTGATTTCCGCCATCTCGATCATCAGCGGCTCGTCGATATGGGTGCGGCCGGCGGTGTCGAGGATGACGATGTCGTGACCGCCGAGCTTGGCGGCCTGCACAGCGCGCGCAGCGATATCGGTCGGCGACTGGCCGGCGATAACAGGCAGCGTATCGACGCCGGTCTGTACGCCGAGCTGGCGAAGCTGTTCCTGGGCAGCCGGACGACGGGTGTCGAGCGAAGCCATCAGGACCTTCTTCTTGTCCCGCGTCTTCATCCGGCTGGCGATCTTGCCGGTGGTCGTCGTCTTGCCCGAGCCCTGCAGACCGACCATCATGATGACGACCGGCGCCGGCGCATTGAGGTCGATGGTGACGCCCTCGGAGCCCAGCATCTCGATCAGCTCGTCATGGACGATCTTGACGACCATCTGCCCCGGCTTGATCGATTTCACGATCTCCGCGCCAACCGCCTTCTCGCGAACCTTTTCGGTGAAGGAGCGCACGACGTCGAGGGCGACGTCGGCTTCGAGCAACGCACGGCGAACCTCGCGAAGCGCCGCGGAAACATCTGCTTCCGACAATGCGCCGCGGCCGGTCAGTCCATTCAATATGGAACCAAGGCGGTCCTGGAGGCTCTCGAACATTCTCACTTCCTTCTGGTTTCCGGTGGCATGGAGACTAGCCGGAAACGTGGGTTCCTTCGCCTGAAAAACAAGGCGCAAAGCCAAAAACCACCCGAGGGCGCAACGCGCTGTCGGATGTTGACCTCCGGGCTCTCTTTATACCTTTACGGGACCCGGTCGGTGGCTTCGAAGTCATCAACTTGCGAAGGAATTTGCCGCGATAAACAGGAAAGCGGCCGAAAAGTCAAGAACGACAGGCAAATCCGGCGGCAGGGATTTCAGTCAACGGCGGCGGCCGCGACGATCACGACGGCGCCAAGCCGGTAGAGAACCGCGATCATGGGTCCCCCTTCCTGTCCGGTGCGCCGAGTTCGCGCGCCAGGTCCTCGAACGCCGTCGCGACGCGCGTCATGACCCTGAGTGCCGCGACCACTTCGGTCTGGTTGATATCGCCCAGAACCGCGTGCAACAATTCGAGTTCGCGTCGGTGGATTGCCTCGAACAGGTCGCGACCGGCAAGGCTCGGCGCACAGAAATAGGCGCGCCGATGTTCCGGGTTGGGTCGCTTTTCCAAAAAACCCTTTTCCAGCAGTCCGACAACGACGCGCAGCACGAATTGCCGTTTCATCGACAGGCGCCGCGCCGCCTCGGGCACCGTCAACGGCTCCAGGCAGAGAAGCTCCAGCACCGCCCTTTCGGCGACGGATATGCCCGAACCCTCCAGCATGTGCTCGATCGAGCGATGCACATTGAGATGGATTGGCCGGACCAGCTTGATGGCCTTGTAGAGACGTTCCTGTTTGTCGAAGCGAATTAGCATAAGGCACGATAGCAATTGAGTTGCTATTTTCAAGAATTTCTTAAACCTTGCCCCTTCACCCTGTCACGGCGCACCGCAAGCGCCTATGTCTTTAAGACATTGCCACCGAACAATCGCCGGAAAACGACGATGCCGAAGGTCAATCCTTACTACCGGGGGCCTGCCTCCGACCACTTCGACGGAACGCGGTTCTTCAACCCCAACGGCCGGCAGCCGCGGGGCATGGCCGCCCTTCTGCGCTGGCAGCTCGGCCGCGGCAAGGTGAAGTGGCCGGCGCATTATCCAAGCCCGTTCGCACAGGCAAAGCCGGAACTGAGCATCGAGGCCGATCGCCTGCGCGTGACAATGGTCGGCCACGCGACCCTGCTTATACAGGTGCATGGCTTCAACATATTGACCGATCCGGTCTGGGGCCACAGGGCGAGCCCCTTTGCCCTCGTCGGCCCGTCGCGGCGCAATGCACCCGGCATCGAGATGGACGATCTGCCGCCGATCGACCTCGTGCTCGTCACCCACAACCATTACGACCACCTCGATCTCGACACGCTGGCAGCCCTCAACGAGGAGCACAGCCCGCTGATTGTCACGCCGCTCGGCAACGATACGATCATCCGCCGCACCGTGCCGGACGCGACCATATCCGTTCTCGACTGGGGCGACCGGCTGGACCTCGAAGACGAACTGGTGATCCATGCCGAGCCCTGCCATCACTGGTCGGCGCGCGGCTCCGGCGACCGCCGCATGGCGCTCTGGGCGGCCTTCGTCATCGAGACCCCGGTCGGCAAGATCTATCATGTCGGCGACACCGGCTTTCACGGCGGCATCAATTATCGCGCAGCCCGCGAAAAGCATGGCGGCTTCCGCCTCGCCAACCTGCCCTTCGGCGCCTACGAGCCGCGCTGGTTCATGCAGGATCATCACCAGAACCCGGAGGAGGCCGTCCAGGGCATGATCGACTGCGCCGCGGAGCACGTGGCCGGGCACCACTGGGGAACCTTCCGCCTGACCGATGAAGGCGTCGATGCTCCCGTGCGGGCACTCGAACAGGCACTGGACGAGGCCGAAATCGCACGCACCCGCTTCAGGGCCATGCGCCCGGGCGAAATCTTCGATGTGCCGCCCTCAGGCCCGACGGGCCAATGAAGCCGGCACTGGTAATTTCCGGGCTTTTCCGCCATATACAGCCCGAATGAAGGGTGCCTCCGCTTGGCGAGGCCGGTTTGGACAATCGCGACATGGCCGACAACGTGCAATTTGCCAGAATGAACGGGCTTGGAAACAAGATCCTGGTCGTCGACATGCGCGGCCGTCGCGACCGCGTCACGCCGCAGGCAGCCATAACGCTCAACGCCGATCCGGCCACCGCCTTCGACCAGATCATGGCGATCCACGATCCGAAGGCCTCTGGCACCGACGCCTGGATCGACATCGTCAATTCCGACGGCTCGATGGCGCAGGCCTGCGGCAACGGCACCCGCTGCGTCGTCCAGGCGCTCGCCGCCGAAACCGGCAAGAAGGCCTTTCTCTTCCATACGGTTGCCGGCCTGCTCGAAGCCAGGGAGCATGACGACGGCACGATCTCCGTCGACATGGGAAGCCCGCGCTTCGGCTGGAACGAAATTCCGCTGTCGGAAGAGTTTCACGACACGCGCCGGATCGAACTGCAGATCGGCCCGATCGACAATCCCGTGCTGCATTCGCCGTCGGTCGCCTCCATGGGCAATCCGCACGCGATCTTCTGGGTCGACAACGACGTCTGGTCCTACGACCTCGAACGCTTCGGACCCTTGCTCGAAAACCATCCGATGTTCCCCGAGCGGGCCAACATCTCGATCGCGCGCGTGCTTTCGCGCGGCGAGATGGATCTCCGAACCTGGGAGCGCGGCGCCGGCCTGACGCTCGCCTGCGGTTCTGCCGCCTGCGCCGCGGCAGTCAACGCCGCCCGAACCGACCGCACCGATCGCAAGGTGATCGTCAACGTGCCCGGCGGCCCGCTGTCGATCGAATGGCGCGAAGTGGACGACCACGTCGTCATGACCGGCCCTGCCGAATGGGAATGGTCTGGAACCGTCGATCCCGCCAGCGGCGCCTGGCAGCGCGATGAGGCCCAACCGGGAACCGCGGGGGCCCGGGCGCTTTGAGCGGCGTCGAGGTCATAACCTTCGGCTGCCGTCTCAATACCTACGAATCCGAAGTGATGCGGGCGGAAGCCGAAAAGGCGGGGCTGAACAATGCCATCCTCGTCAACACCTGCGCGGTGACCGGCGAGGCCGTGCGCCAGGCGCGCCAGGCGATCCGCCGCGCCCGCCGCGACAACCCGCATGCCCGCATCATCGTCACCGGCTGCGCCGCCCAGACGGAGAAGGAAGTCTTCGCCAGCATGGCCGAGGTCGACGCCGTGCTCGGCAACGAGGAGAAGCTGAAAAGCGCGTCCTATCGCTCCCTGCCCGACTTCGGCGTTTCGGCGGAAGAAAAGCTGCGCGTCAACGACATCATGAGCGTGCGCGCCACCGCGCCGCAGATGGTCAAGCATATCGACGGTCACGTGCGCGCCTTCATCCAGGTGCAGAACGGTTGCGATCACCGTTGCACCTTCTGCATCATCCCTTACGGCCGCGGCAATTCCCGTTCCGTGCCGATGGGTGCGGTGGTCGACCAGGCGCGTAAGCTCGTCGACGGCGGCTACAGCGAGATCGTCCTGACCGGCGTCGATGCGACGAGCTACGGCGCCGACCTGCCGGGAACGCCGACACTCGGACTGCTGGCAAAGACGCTGCTGAAACAGGTTCCGGACATCCGCCGCCTGCGCCTCTCGTCGATCGATGGCATCGAGGCCGACAGCCATCTGTTCGATCTGATCGCCGACGAAGCGCGCTTCATGCCGCACCTGCACCTGTCGCTGCAGCATGGCGACGACATGATCCTGAAACGCATGAAGCGTCGCCATTCGAGTGCGGACGCCCGCGCCTTTACCGATCAGGTCCGGCGCTTGCGCCCCGAGATCAGCCTCGGCGCCGACATGATCGCCGGCTTCCCGACGGAAACCGAAGACATGTTCGCAAACGCCGTGCGGCTTGCCGAGGATTGCGGCATCGCCCACCTGCATGTCTTTCCCTATAGCCCCCGCCCCGGCACGCCGGCAGCGCGGATGCCGCAGCTCGACCGGGCGCTGGTCAAGGATCGCGCCGCGCGGCTTCGCGCGACGGGTGCTGCACTCCATGCCCGCCACCTCGAAAGCATGGTCGGCAGCGAGCAGATGCTGCTGGTCGAAAACAACGGCCTCGCCCACACGGAAAACTTCACGCTCGTCGATGCCGCCGGCCTCAAACCGCGTGCGCTTGTGCCGGTCACGATCGCCGGCCACAATGGCAAGCATCTGACGATGCAGGTAAAACAGATGGCTGCGGCCTGACTCATGCGGAATCCCTGAATGGCAATCGGTTTCATCAAGAAGATCTTCTCCTTCGGCAAGGGCACTGTCGAGGAAACCAAGCCGCAGGATGCCGCGCCGGAGGCTGACGTCGCGGCGACGGTTCCGGCTGAAGCGCAACCGGCGCCGGAGCCGGCTGTCCCCGAGGAGATTGCCCCGGTCGACGTGCTCGTCGACGAGCCCGTTGCCGAGCAACCCCCGGCCGAAGAAACCTCCGAAGAGCTGCTTGAACCGCTGTCGGACCTCGAAGCCCTGCCGCTTTCCGTCGAGGACCCGATCCTGCCGGCCGAGATCGAGACCGCAGGCGGACCGGCACCGGACGAGGCCCGCAGCGACGAGGACGTTGTCGTCAGCAACGAAGCGGTCGCGTCTGTTGAACCCGCCGCAGAACAGGAAGAGCTGTCGCCGGTGGCGCAAGAGGCGCTTGAAGCTTACGGCGCACTTCAGGAATCCGTGCCGGAAGAGCCGTCTGTCACGCCTGAGGATCTGGCCGAGCAGGAAGAACTCGCCACCGTTGAAGATCAATCAGGCGACGACAACGCGAGCGACGAACCGGCCGCAGATGCGGAACTCGCCGAGGAAATCGTTGAACAGAACGACAGTGTTTCCGCGGCGCCGGTCGCCGAGGCGCCAGTCCTTGAGACCTCTGTCCCCGAAGCACCCATCGCAGCCAGCCTTCCCAAAGGTTTTGCCAGCGCCGCCGAGCGCGCAAAGGACGAAACCGTTGCCGCGCCGCAACCAAAGCTCACCTGGTATCAACGCCTGCGCCGCGGGCTCGCGCGCACCTCGTCGCAACTGACGGGCCAGATCGCCAGCCTCTTTACCAAGCGCAAGCTCGACGAGGCGACGCTGCAGGATCTGGAAGATCTTCTGATCCAGGCCGATCTCGGCGTCGAGACGGCGATGCGCATCACCGATACGCTTGCCTCCGAGCGCTACGGCAAGGACGTTTCCGGCGAGGATGTGTCGCGCATCATGGCCGGCGAAATCACCAAGGTGCTGTCGCCCGTCGCCAAGCCGCTGGAACTCGATCTCAGCCACAAGCCGCACGTCATCCTGGTGGTCGGCGTCAACGGCACCGGCAAGACCACGACGATCGGCAAGCTTGCAGCCAAGCTGTCTGGTGCCGGCCTCAAGGTGATGCTCGCCGCCGGCGACACCTTCCGCGCCGCCGCCATCGAGCAGCTGAAGATCTGGGCCGAGCGCACCAAGTCCGACATTGTTTCTTCCAAGCTCGGCGCCGATGCCGCCGGCCTTGCCTACGAGGCCTTCCAGCAGGCGCGCGAAAAGAAGGCCGACGTGCTGATCATCGACACGGCCGGCCGGCTGCAGAACAAGGCCGAACTAATGGCGGAACTAGAAAAGATCGTGCGCGTGCTCGGCAAGCTCGATCCGGATGCGCCGCACACGGTGCTGCAAACGCTCGACGCCACCACCGGCCAGAATGCCCTGCAGCAGGTGGAGATCTTCCGCAACGTCGCCGGTGTCAGCGGGCTGATCATGACCAAGCTCGACGGCACGGCCCGCGGCGGCATTCTTGTCGCCATCTCCGCCAAGCACAAGCTGCCGGTCTATTTCATCGGTGTCGGCGAAGGCATCGATGATCTGGAACCGTTCGAGGCCAAGGATTTTGCCGAGGCGATCGCGGGCGTCGCCGCCTGACGGCGGATGTCCGCCACGTCATATTGGACGCGCACCACCATACAGCGCCGCGCGCCTGCGCAAACGTCGCTGTAACACTTTGATCTGCTGCATAATTTTGTGCCTAGATCGATTTCGATTTAGGGAATTATGCAGTGGCGTTTGCGCAAGCCGGCTGCCTTGATATGGTTTTGCCGCAAAGCTGGTGTTATGAGCGGCAGGCACATGCGAAAACAGGATCCCGAAATGTCGACGATCGAGGCTACCAAGCCGCAGAAGGAAGTCAGCCCGCTGTTGAAGCTGGTGCTGGAACTGGGGCCATTGATGGTCTTCTTCTTCGCCAATTCCCGCGGCGAGTGGTTGGCCGGGCATTTCCCGACGCTGGCCGAACTCGGCGGCCCGATCTTCGTGGCGACGGGCCTGTTCATGGCCGCGACCGCAATCGCGCTCGCCGTCTCCTGGATGCTCACCCGCACGCTGCCGATGATGCCGCTGATCTCCGGCATCGTCGTCTTCGTCTTCGGCGCGCTGACGCTCTGGCTGCAGAACGACACCTTCATCAAGATGAAGCCGACGATCGTCAACACGCTGTTCGGCAGCATCCTGCTCGGCGGGCTTCTCTTCGGCAAGTCGCTGCTCGGCTACGTCTTCCACTCCGCCTTCAAGCTCGACGAAGACGGCTGGCGCAAGCTGACTGTGCGTTGGGGCGTGTTCTTCCTCGTTCTCGCCATGCTCAACGAGGTCGTCTGGCGCTCGTTCTCCACCGATTTCTGGGTCGCGTTCAAGGTTTGGGGCACGATGCCCATCACCATCCTGTTTACACTGGCCCAAATGCCGTTGATCATGAAGCATTCGCTTGAACAGGATAGCGCTGAGTGAGCACAGCCATCGACGGCAACGACAGTCAGAACCGGCGTGCGCTGCTCTGGTTTGTAGCCTGTGTCGGCGTTCTCGCCATACAGGTCATCACCCAGCATCTGATGGGCCGTATCTGGATCTGCGAATGCGGCTACGTCAAACTGTTCGAGGGCGTGGTCAAATCGAGCGGTAATTCCCAGCACATCGCCGACTGGTACACGCCGTCGCACATCATCCACGGCTTCCTGTTCTACGGCCTCGGCCACCTGCTTCTGCGCGGCAAGCCGCTGACCGCCAAATTGTTCCTGGCGATGGTCATCGAATCAGCCTGGGAGATTGCCGAAAACACCCCCGTGGTGATCAACCGCTACCGCTCGGCGACGATCTCGCTCGATTATTTCGGCGACAGCATCCTGAATTCGACGATGGACACGCTGGCCATGGTCGCGGGCTTCATGTTTGCCGCCCGCATGCCCGTCTGGCTGACGGTGCTGATTGCCATCGGCTTCGAACTCTTCACCGGCTGGCTGATCCGCGACAACCTGACCCTCAACGTGCTGATGCTGGTCTGGCCGCTGGATGCAATCCGCGCGTGGCAGGCGGGGATTTAGTCGAGCCGGTCTTCGCCTTCCCCCTCATCCCGCTGCCGCGACCTTCTCCCCGCAGGCGGGGAGAAGGGAGTTGAGGCGCTCTCGTCCCCTCCGTCGCTGCTCTACGGAGTAGCGGTCGTCGTGCATGTCGTCGAGGCAATGCGGATTAGGGTAGGCGGGCGCCGCAGATGTCCTTCTCCCCGCAAGCGGGGAGAGCGACTGTCTTGTGGGTCAAGCGTTTTGCCATGGTTTGCGGTCCCGGATGATGGCGCTGAGGATGGTGAGCAGCTTTCGCATGGTTGCGACGATGGCGACGATC
>NZ_LGAP01000059.1 GCF_001270265.1 Ensifer adhaerens | reverse complement strand
TCTGGCCAACGCGCTGCTGGAGGTGGTCGAACATCAGAGTGTCTCACGCGACACCATCCGCCGCCGGCTGGACGACAACGACCTGAAGCCGTGGCAGAGGAAAATGTGGTGCATCGCCAAAATCGATAGCGAATATATCGCCAGGATGGAGGATCTTCTCGACCTCTACGCTGAGCCGCATGATCCTAAGCGACCCGTCGTCTGCTTCGATGAAAGTCCGATCCAGCTCATCGGCGAAGTGCGCGTGCCTATCGTCCAGAAACCGGGAAAGCGATACCGCTACGATTCTGAATACAAGCGCAATGGCACGGCCAACCTCTTCGTTATGGTCGATGCCAATAGGTCGTGGCGCAAGGTCAAGGTCACAGATAGGCGCGCCAACGAGGACTTCGCCGTCTGCATGCGCGACCTCGTCGACGGCGATTATCCCGACGCCGACTGCGTCCGTGTGGTGATGGATAACCTATCAACCCACACGGCCTCTGCTATTTATCAGACGTTCCCAGCCGCTGAGGCACGTCGGATTTTGCGACGTCTGGAATTCCACTACACGCCCCGCCACGCGAGTTGGCTCAATATGGCCGAGATCGAGATCGGCGTTATGCGCCGACAGTGTCTTGACCGCCGCATCGACAACCGCAACCTGCTCGAAAGTGAGGTTCAGGCATGGGAGCGTCGTCGAACCGATAGCGGTGCCCAAATCCGATGGATGTTCTCAATCGAGCAAGCGCGCGAAAAGATGGCTAAGTCTTATCCAACACCACAGGTCAACGAGTCAGAATCTCGGTGACGGGACACTAGTTCCACCGCCATCTTTTTTGGCCTGGCGACATCGAAGGCCGTTAGATGCCGGCCCTTGCGACTATATGCAGTTATCCCCAGGAACCGTGATGGAGGAAGTGGATTAGCCGCTGATAATAATAGTGATCCTTTGCAGAAATGCTAGGCTTCGCCATGAGTGAAGTGAGAATCAGTCGTGATGAAATGAGATCTAGCGGGACAGTTCTTCGGACGGCTTTGTTTTTCGGTGTCTGTCTGCTGGCCACAGGCTGTGTCTCTGAAGAGGGTCGGTTAGGAAACGACGTCGACTCGATTCTGGGCTCAGTGACAAGCGCGGACCTGCAGGCGCGTACACTCAGAAAAGGTGGCAATTCGACGCTCGGCTATGCATCCGCCGGATCGGCTGACGCCCGCCAGCCGGCGATATACTCGACCTCTCGCCTCGGGGTGGTCGCCGCTCCAGATGGCGGGGAAGGTGCAAGCGGCGATAGCGTCAGTCTGAATTTTCAGGGGGCCGAGCTTCGTGACGTCGTGCAAGCCATCCTGGGCGATACGCTTGGCCAGACTTACACGATCGATCCGAAGGTAACCGGGACGGTGACGTTGTCGAGCGCTCGACCGGTTCCTCGTGACGACCTGGTGTCCATTCTCGAATCGCTGCTCGAAATGAATGGTGCCGATCTGGTTCGGCGCGGCAGTGCCTTTCAGATCGTCGAAGCTGGATCTTCGGTCGCCGGCCAGGTCAGCATGAAAGGTCGCCCGACGGGCTTTGGCATAACGGTCGTGCCGCTGAGGTATGTTTCGGCGCAGGCGCTTTCGCGACTCGTCGACGGCTTCGGCGCGCGTCCGGGCTCGCTGCGAATTGACACCACGCGCAACGCTATTCTGATCGCCGGCAGCGGGCCGGATCGCGAGGCGGCGCTGGAGACGGTGACAGCATTCGACGTCGACTGGATGAAAGATCAGTCGGTGGCCGTCCTGCCGCTTCAGCATGCCCGCCCCGAAGCCGTCATTCCCGAACTCGAGCGGATTTTCGCCAGCAAGGGCGACAACCTCATACAGTTCATGTCGATGCCGAGACTGCGTGCCGTTCTGGCGGTTTCACAGAACCGGACACTGACGGAACGCGCCCAAACCTGGGTCCGCCGTCTCGACCGGGAGAACCCTGATCTCGGGCAAAGCGTTCATGTCTATCGCGTCAAATATCGTGACGCGACGAAGATTGCCGAACTTCTGCAGCGCCTGTTTGCGGCCAACGAAGAGGCTGAAGGCGAAGAGCAGGCGGCGCCCACTGACGCGGCCACGCAGGACGCAGCAGCCACCGACGAAGATGTCGTCGACATTGACCCGGCGCGCTTCGGCGCTCCTTTGGAGCCGGAGCTTGGGGCCGAGCAGGTTCGCATCCGCTCAGATCCATCCAACAATTCGATCGTGATCTACGCCGATCTCGAGATGCGCAAGCGCGTGCTTGCCGCCCTGACGCGGATCGACGTTCCCCAGCTCCAGGTCGCGATCAGTGTGACGATGGCGGAGGTTCGGCTCACCGACGAACTGCGCTTCGGCGTCCAGTATTTCGTGAAGAGCAAATCGGTCGGTCTGGGCAACGACAACGGATCGTTCGGTCTGTTCAAAGTTCTGGCCGACAACGTCGCCCGCGAGGTTCCCGGCTTCAACTTCGTCCTGGGTTCGGAAAGCAGCCCGGATGTGATCATCAGTGCGCTGGATAAGATCACTGACGTTCAGATACTGTCGTCGCCGTCGCTGGTGGTGGTCGAGAACGAAGTCGCGCGCTTCCAGGTCGGCGATCAGATCCCGATCATTACACGTACGGTTGTGCCCGTGGAAGCCCCCGATGCGCCGGTCAGCAACCAGGTGGAATACCGGGACACCGGCATCATCATGAACGTACGCCCGAGGATCGCCGAGAACGGCGTGGTGGCGATGAGAATCGACCAGGAAATATCGAACGCAACCAATGGCGACAGCCTGACGCCGGTCATCTCCAACAGAAGCATTTCGAGCTCGGTATCGGTCCTCGACGGCCAGACGGTGCTGCTTGGCGGCTTGATCAGCGAAACGCAGGAGCGCGGGAAAGACGGCATTCCATTCCTCAGCCGACTGAAGCACGTCGGTAGCCTGTTCGGCAGCAAAAACCGTTCGAATGCGCGAACAGAGCTGCTGATCATGATCAGGCCGATGGTCATCCGCGATTCACGCGATGCGCAGAGCGTTGCCGAGGAGTTGCAGGGGCGGATGTGGGGCATGGGCTCGAAAGCATTGAAGTAGTGCTGCTTTCTAAGCACATTGGCCCGGACTTACTTCCGGTCGTCGTCGCGACCGTGGCTGCGCTCGTGGTTGGGCTCGCAACCCTCGAAGCGGCGCGAGTATTTCTGTCGGTGCTACTTGCTGGCTGCATGGCAGGTATCACACTTCAGGATTGGCGAAGCCTCAGGGTTTCGGATTTTACCAATGCGCTGGTCGCCGTTATCGGTATCACAGCATGGTTCGTTGGCGTCGATCCGGTGGGAGTGGCGACGTCGCGGACTCTCCTTCAGATCGCCCGCGATGCCGCACTGACCGGCGGGGCATTGCTGTTGGTGCGAGAGTTCTATTTCAGGCTCCGCGGTGTCGAGGGGTTAGGACTGGGCGATATCAAACTCGGCGCTGCTGCAGGTATTTGGATCGGCTGGGAAAATTTTGCGTTGGTTGTTTTTTGTGCAACTTTGGGCGCGCTTTTGTTCGTACTGGGTTCGACGATGAAGCACGGTCATTGGCCGCCAGGGCGACGCATTCCTTACGCCTCGTTTCTAGCCCCGGCAGTCTGGGGTGCATGGTACTTGGCCCAGGTCTTTAGGTAAATTGTCGCCTGCGTGTCCTCGACCGATGCCAAGGCATCGCTCTGCGGTATGCTTCTCGCCGGATGTCCGTGGACGATCCCACGCAATCGGTAATATCAGCGCAGGTTGGTATCAGTCCGGCGATGACGGTCTGCATTTTCGGCAAACCGAAGAGTGGGTGGCTGCGACAATGGGCTGTGCCGACTTCCATTGCGATGACACAGGGCTGCAGAGACGCCATAAACTTCGAAAATTGAGAGCGAGAAAGCTAGCCGACATTGCGTCGGTGCTAGTCCTTCTTCGTAGTGTTCAGATGCCGCTGCGCCATCAATGCCGCCTCGACGCGGTTTTTCGTTCCGAGCTTCATCAGCAGCCGGCTGACATGAAACTTGATGGTCTTGACCTGAACGCCCATCTCCTCGGCGATCGCCCGATTGGTATAGCCTCGGCCGAGCAGGCGAAAGACGATCTCCTCCTTCGGTGAAAGAGCGTCGATCAGCTTCTCGACCTTGTGCTCCTCCGTCCTGCTGCGGATGACGCCGAAAAGCCGCATGCCGAGATTGGGCGACATATAGGAGCGCCCCGCGGCAACCGCGACGATGGCTGCGACCAGTTCCGGCGCCGGCGTGCCCTTCAGGACATAGCCGGCCGCCCCCGCATCGAGCGCTTCGAGCACGTCGTCGTCTTCCTCCGAGACGGTCAGCATCACGACCTTGGTGTCGGGCCACCGGCTGGCAATATCGCGCGCAGCGTCGATGCCGTTTCCGGGCATGGAGATGTCGAGCAAAGCCACATCGGGCGATAATCTCTCGACGAGGCCGAGCGCTTCGGCCTTCGAGCCGCCTTCGCCGATCACCGAGAGCCCCTCCTCAATCCGTAGCGCCTGCAGCACGCCCATGCGAAACAGGGAATGATCATCGACGACGATGACCGAGGTCGATTCACTCATCGAGCATGCCTCCTCCAAGATCCAGCATCATCGTCAACGCCGTCCCCTCCGGCCCGGGTTTAAACTGAAGCGTGCCGCCAAGGCTTTCCACCCTCTGGCGAAGCCCGTGAATGCCGAGTCCGCCCTCGCTTTTCCTTTCGGGGGCCGGTTCGCCTAGGCGCCTGCCGCCGTCGCGCACGCTGAGCGTCAACACCGCGCCGTCGATGCGACAGACCACCTTTTGGTCATTGCCGGAGGCGTGTCGGTGAGCATTGTTGAGGCCTTCCTGGACGAAGCGATAGGCACAGGTCTTGATGACAGCCGGCAGGGCTATGTCGGCGCCCACCGTTTCGACGCGCACAACTGTTCCTGTTCGCGCCTCATGCAGTTTTACGGCGCGCGCGATGACCTGCTCGAGGTTGAGGCGGTCGATGTCGGGCAGCAGAAGCGAGCGGGCAATCATCCTGATCTCGCGCAGAGCCTCATCCAGCGTTCGCCCTATCGCCTCCAACGACTGCTCGCGCTCGCCCTTGGTCTTGGCGCGGCGCGCCGGTTCGATCTGCAAAACCGCAAAGCCGATGAGCTGGGCCGGCCCATCGTGAAGATCGGCGCCAATGCCGCGCGTCAGTTTCTCGTTGAAATCCGTCAGACGCAACGAGGCGAGGCGCGCCCGGTCGCGCAGCATGCGGATTTCTTCCGACACCCGTTCCGCCTCGTAGGCGCGCTGTTCGAGCTTCTGGCGCTGTCGCTCGATCGTTGCGCTGCCGCGATGCACGATGCCGAACAGTCCGAGCATGATCAAGGCGGACGCACCGGCGACGATAATCCAACTGCTGAGCCGCACCTCGAAGATTTCCCGATGCAGGAGCTCGGTATCCTCCTGCACCTCGGCGACCGCGACGATTGCCGCACTGTCGGCCCGGCGCACCGGACTGTAGATTTCCAGATAACGCGTGCTGAAGTGGCGAAGCGTGTGCTCGCGGGCACTCAAGTCGGCATACTCGGCGGCGACCTCGCCGCTCAGGGCTCGAACGAGACCCGCCGGCGGATTGAACCGGCGGCCGATCAACTGCCTAGAGGAGGAGTAGGCCACCGTTCCATCCGGACGCCAGAGCTCGAAATAGGGAAAGCGGCTGCGGAACTGCTGATCGGCAAAAAGGTGATCGAGTCTCGCGATTGTCGCCGGCGAGAGTTCCTTCGCTTCGTCCAGCTCCTGAGCCATGGGTTCGAGGATGCTCTGCATGAAAAGCGCGGTGGATGCCGCCCGGTCATGAGCTGTGTTCTTGGAAACCTCTTCGGAAATCAGATAGCCGGCAATCGCCGCGGCAAGAAGGATCAGCACGCTGCTCGCCAGCAGAAACTGGACGGACAAGGTCTGGCGATGAAACCAAAGTCCTGGCGATGACCACCGTCCGTGCCGCGCCGGATCGAAGCGTTCCTCCAGTGCCGGAGCATCCCCCGATATGCCATCCAAAAGATCAGTCAAACTGCGCCGGTCCCTCCTTCGGGTCATGCGCGAAGCAGAATTTGTCCGCGAGCCCAAATCAAAGCGCTGCCTTGTCGCATGATGATCGCAGTATTTTCACAAATTGAAAGGGCGGTCGCGAACAACATCTTTGGGTCAGACTATATCTGGACCTAAGTCCAGTATCCGTTGCGGCCCTATTCTACTTGTCACGCCGACAGTGGTCGGAATGACGGTCCGACATTCGTCGGCGATTTCGCCCGACTTTGCGACGTTTCTTTCTTCGCTGTTTCCGCCGAACATCTCAGCATCAACAGCAAGGCCCTGATCGAGGGATCGGGCAATCAAACGATGTTGCAACCGACGTGTGCAGGCCGATGCCTGCCCGTCGGGGTGTGGAACTTTGGCAAAAACAGGCGGACGCGGCTGCGTTACGGCCGACGGAGGGTAAAATGGTACAGCTCAACCGGCATGACCTCGAATTCATCCTGAAGCAGATCAAGCTCGCGGAGCAGCATTCGGCTGGCACGCCGCTGACGGCGCTGGTTTCGAGCGGACTTATTCCCTACGGCCTGAGGACCGTCGACGGCAGCTACAACAACCTCGCTCCCGGACAGGAGCACTACGGCTCCGCCGACCAGCTGATGCAGCGCCTGCTCGATCCTATCTTCAATCCGGCGGAGGGTGCGCCAGCGGGACTGCACAGCCCGGGCTCTCCCGCTACGCAAGGGAGCAGCTACCAGCAGACATCCGGTAACGTCTACGATTCCCAGCCCCGTCTGATTTCGAACCTGATCGCCGACCAATCGATCGGCAATCCGGCCACGATCATCTCGGCACTGACCAATCTCGGGCACGCCGATCCGTTTTCGGTCCTGGCAGTACCGTCCAACCTGGGGGCCTATACGTCTGCTGTGACGACCTATACGGACTTCGTTGCCGCGGAAAAGACGCTGGCAACAGCGAAGGCGAGTCTTGCCGCCCTGTTCTACGGACCACCGCCGACGCCTGAAGCAATCGTTGCCGCCCAGGCCGCGGTTGCCGCTGCCGAGACCGATCTTGCCGACAAGCTCACGACCAAGGAGGCAGCCTACGCAGTTCTCGAAGAGACCCTCGGCGTCACCATGGAAGGTGACTCGGTTTTCGTTCCGAACGTTTCCGCCGACCTTGGCGACACCCCGCCTTTCAACGGCTTCTTCACGCTCTTCGGCCAGTTCTTCGATCACGGCCTCGACCTCGTCAGCAAGGGCGGCAGCGGCACGGTCTATGTTCCGTTGAATCCGGATGACCCGCTCTACGTTCCCGGCAGCCCGACCAACTTCATGGTGCTGACCCGTGCGCAGAACCAGCCCGGCGCCGACGGCATCGTCGGTACGGCTGATGACATTCGCGAGCACAACAACGAGACGACGCCTTGGATTGACCTCAACCAAGTCTATACGTCCAATCCGTCGCATCAGGTGTTCCTACGCGAATACATCATGGTCGACGGCAAGCCGGTGGCGACGGGGCGGATGCTGGAAGGCGCCAATGGTGGGCCGGCGACCTGGGCGGACGTCAAGGAACAGGCGGCCACCAAGCTCGGCATCCTGCTGACGGATGCGGACGTACTTCGCGTGCCCGCCGTTGCCACCGATCTTTATGGAGAATTCGTTCGCGGCGCCTCCGGCTTCCCGCAACTGGTGACGTCATCAGGCGCCGTCGAGGGCAACCCGGCGCAGCTTGCGATCGCGTCCCAGGCGCTCTCGGCCGGCCGCGCCTTCCTCAACGACATCGCGCATAGCGCCGTGCCATCCGGCCCGGTCGATCACGATCGCAATCCGGCAACGCCACCGGTTGTCGTCACGCCGGACGACGACACGGTCGCCGGCAATCCGATCGCCACCAACATGTACGGCATCGCCACGACCTACGACAACGAGCTGCTCGACGCGCACTACATCGTCGGAGACGGCCGCGGCAACGAGAATATCGGCCTGACCTCTGTCCATCACCTCTTCCATCACGAACACAACCGCCAGATCGACGAGATCAAGCAGGAGCTCCTGACCGGTCCCAACACCGATCTCGCCTTCCTCAACGAGTGGCTGCTGGTCGACGTCACGGCGATGCCGACGAGCCAGGCGGAAATCGATGCTCTCGTATGGGATGGCGAACGTCTGTTCCAGGCCGGCCGTTTCTCGACGGAAATGGTCTACCAGCACCTGGTGTTCGAAGAGTTCGCGCGCGCCGTCGCACCGAATGTCGACGCCTTTGTCTTTTCCAACAGCATCGACCTCGATCCCGGCATCGCCGCCGAGTTCGCGCATGTCGTCTACCGTTTCGGCCATTCAATGCTGACGGAGGACGTATCCCGATTGAACCTGCTGCTCGGTACAGACGGGGAGGTTACCGGCCAGCAGCAAGCCGACATGCTGTTGATGGACGCCTTCCTCAACCCGATCGCTTTCAATGGCAGTGGCGTCGATGCGGAGGCTGCGGCTGGCGCGATCCTGCGCGGCATGAGCCGTCAGGTTGGCAACGAGATCGACGAGCACGTCACCGATGCGCTTCGCAACAATCTCGTTGGATTGCCGCTTGATCTGGCGACCCTCAACCTTGCCCGTGCCCGAGAGACCGGCGTTCCGTCGCTCAATGCCGCCCGCCGTGATTTCTATCAGCAGACCCAAGACAGCATGCTGCGTCCCTACGAGAGCTGGTACGATTTTGCGCTCCACATCAAAAACGCTGCCTCCCTGATCAACTTCATCGCTGCCTACGGCACGCACGAAACGATTGTTGCGGCGACGACGATGGAGGCGAAACGTCTGGCCGCAAATGCCCTCGTCCTCGGCGGACCGGACGCACCGGCCGACCGGCTCGACTTCCTCAACGGTACAGGCGCTTGGGCTTCGGCTGCCAACGGCGTAACGACGACCGGTCTCGACACTGTCGACTTCTGGATCGGCGGCCTTGCCGAGAAGAAAATGCCGTTCGGCGGCATGCTGGGCTCCACCTTCAACTTCGTCTTCGAAGTGCAGATGGAAAAGCTGCAGAACGGCGACCGTTTCTACTATCTGAGCCGCACCCAGGGTCTCAATCTGCTCAACGAACTGGAGGCAGATTCCTTCGCGCAGCTGGTGATGCGCAACACCGATACGGAGGATCAGGGCGTGCACCTCAATGGCGCCGCCTTCCAGGCCGCCGAATACATCCTCGAAATGGATCAGGCCAAGCAGTTCAATGCCGGGCTTGGCGATCTCGACCCGACCGGCGGCAATCCGATCCTCGAAGCGATCAATCCGCTCGTCATCCGCCAAGACCGGGATGGCGATGGTGACGTCGACTACATTCGCTTCACCGGCGGCCAGCATGTCGTTATCGGCGGAACCTCCGAGGACGACATCATCATCGGCGGCGAGGGCGACGACACGCTTTGGGGCGGCGCCGGGAACGACCGGCTCGAAGGCGGCTTCGGCGTTGACCACCTGCACGGTGGCGACGGTGACGACATCATCACCGACAGCGGCACGGATGTGGGGGCCGCCGACGTGATCCACGGCGATGCCGGCGACGACGTCATCAACGGCGGCAACGGCCTCGACCTGATCTTCGGCGGTGACGGCAGCGACTTTCTCTATGGGGGCAGCGAAAGCAAGACCATCAGCGGCGGTGAAGGCAACGACTTTATCCGTGGCCCCGGCGGCCCGAGCTTCCTTGCCGGCAATGAAGGCGACGACTGGATCGAGGGCGGCGACGGCTTCGACACGCTCGCCGGCGAAAACTCCGAGCTGTTCTTCAACTCGACGATCATCGGCCACGATGTCTTGAACGGCCGCGGCAACGACAACGACTACGATGCCGAATCCGGCGACGACATCATGTTCCAGGGACCGGGCATCCAGCGAAACAACGGCATGGCCGGCTTCGACTGGGCGATACACAAGGGCGATACGCTCGGCGCCGACAGCGACATGAACATCTCGATCTTCGTCAACCAGCAGAACAACATTCTGCGCGACCGCTTCGATCTCGTTGAAGGCTTGTCGGGCTGGAGCTTCAACGACAAACTTCGTGGACGCGACGTGGTGATCGGCGCATTTGACGCCGAAGGCAATGCCGCACAGATCGATCCAAACGCACCGGTCGATTCCTATTCAAACGCACTGCTGGAGAAGAACCTCAACCTTGTCTCCGGGCTTGCGGCACTGACGAACCACCTTGCCCGTACCACGGTCACGGTGGCCGGGAAGACCGAGACAATCGTCATGGACACGGCCGATGCCTCCGACATCCTGCTCGGTGGCGGCGGTAGCGACGTGATCGAGGGCATGGGCGGCAACGACATCATCGATGGCGACAAATGGCTGAACGTGCGCATTCTGGTATCGCCGGATCTTTCCCGCGGCCAGGTCTGGCAACCCTTCAGCGTCGATACGCTTGCCGATATCCAGGTCCGGATGTTTACCGGCGAGATCAAGCCCACTCAGCTCCAGATCGTGCGCGAGATCGTCGATGGCGGCAATGCAGGTGATGTCGACACTGCGGTCTATTGGGACGTGCGCGCCAACTACACGATCACCGCCAATGAAGACGGCAGCCTTACGGTTTCGCACACCACGGTGGGAGCGGCGATCGTCGATCCGACGACCGGACGCAACCGGGAAGCCGATGGCACCGACCGCCTGTTCAACATCGAGCAGCTGAAGTTCGCCGACGGTATCGTGGACACGGCAATCTTCTTCAACCAGCCGGCAACGGGCGCGCCTGTGATCAGCGATCTGACACCGACCGAGGGGCAAGCGCTCACCGTCAACGTCTCGTCGATACAAGACGCCAACGGCCTCGGTCCGTTCTCCTACCAGTGGCAGGCGCTCATCAACGGGACATGGAGCAATGTCGCCGGCGCCACGGCGGCGACTTTTACGCCGCAGGATCTCGCCGGCGCCCAGTTCGGTGCCCAGGCAGGCCTTCAGCTGCGTGTCACCGTAAGCTTCACCGATGGCAATGGCCATGTCGAAACGCTCACCTCACAACCGACGGCGCCGGTCGGAGCCAACTGGAGTGCCGGCCTGTTCGGCGCGACATTCAACGGCACGGCGGGTGACGACATCGCCGAAGGTGCAAGCGGCATCGCCGGCATCGGTGGCGGCGACACACTCAACGGCAATGCGGGCAACGATCTTCTGAACGGCAACGCCGGTGGCGATACGTTGAATGGCGGTGCTGGCAACGACGTGCTGAATGGTGGCGGCGGTTCGGATGTGGCAGTTTACGGCGGCGCGATCAGCAATTTTGCGATCACCAGCAACGGCGCCAACGTGACGGTCACCGACCTGACCGGCACTGAAGGCACCGATACGTTGAATGGCGTGGAGACGCTGCGCTTCAATGGCACTGACTATGCGATTACTACCGGATCGGGCGCCAACAACACGCTCACGGGTGGCAATGGCTCGCAGGCGATCTTCGGCTTGGCCGGCGTGGACAGCATCAACGGCAGCGCCGGTAACGACTACATCGACGCGGGCGACGGCAATGACACCATCGTCCAGGTCGGCAGCACCGGCGGACGCGACATCGTCAATGGCGGCGCCGACGTCGATACCTATCAGCTGAATGGCAGTTTCGGAGCGGAAACCTTCGTGGTCTATGCACGGGCGGCGGCAATCTCTGCCTTGCCCGGTCTTATCCTCAACGGCAATACCGAAATCGTCGTCACCCGCAATGGTGCGGTCATCGCCGAACTCGATAATATCGAGGAAATCCGCGTCAACACGCTGCAGGTGACATCGCCCGGCGGTGCCGGCGGCGGCAGCAACGGTGGTGATACGATCCAGGTCATTGGTGACTTCACCGGCACCAGTCTCAACTTTTCGACCATCACCATTGATGGCACGGCTGGGGACGATGTGATCGACATCACCGGTCTGCAATCGGCGCATCGCATCGTCTTCCGTTCGAACGGCGGCAACGACACGATTGTCGGGGCGTTGCGGTCGCAGGATGTGATCGAACTGATCGAGGGTGCGAGCCTTGCGGATTACGACGCCAGCGAATTCGACGGCGTGACCACGCTGACGAACGGCTCGCACACGATCTCGTTTGCCAGCGGCAGTGCGCCTGAGGTCCGGGCCTGGTCGGGCGACGATCATCACGACGATGACGACGACGACGACGACAGCTGCGGTTCCGGCGACGGCGACGGTGACGGCGACGGTAGTGGCGATGGCGACGGTGGCGAGACGCCGTTGCCGGTTGCGGCGCGCACGCTGATCGGCACGGCGCAGGCGGATGTGCTGCTGGGGGGTGCGGCCGCGGACGTGCTGCTCGGCGGGGCTGCCGGCGACATCCTGTCGGGCGATGGCGGCCACGACGTGCTGCGCGGCGAGGACGGCGAGGATGTGCTGACCGGCGGTGACGGCGACGACGTTGCCTCGGGCGGGTCGGGCGATGACGAGATCCACGGCGGCACCGGGGCCGACATGCTGTTCGGCAATGGCGGCGACGACCTGATCTACGGCGACGCCGGCAACGACGTCATCGGAGG
>NZ_LGAP01000058.1 GCF_001270265.1 Ensifer adhaerens | reverse complement strand
GACTCCAAACTGTCTAAAACCTGCCTGTTGACGACAACACCAGCCAAAGCAATCGCCTGCGTTCTCCAAGGCAACGCGGCCCGTACGCCGTCTATCTCGCAAATACCCAGTCCGACAGGCTGCTAGGATCCCATGACGACCGAGACCCAATCCGAAACGCGTGTCGATATCTTTCTTGCCCACCGTCCGGCGCTCATCGCCTATGCGGTCCGCCTGCTCGGTTCCCGCGATGCTGCCGAAGATATCGTCCAGGATGCGTTTGTTCGGTTCCTGCCCTCCAGCGCCCGATCCGTTTCGAAGGGGCAACTCCTCGCCTATCTCTACCGCACGGTCAGGAACCTCTCGCTCGATGTGCTGCGGCGTCGGAAGGTCTCGGCGATCGATCACCAGGATGACGTCCCGTTCTGGTCCGTCCCGGCCGATGTGCCGACACCGGAGCAATCGACATTGCTGTGCGACGATGTTCGTAGGATCTCGCAGATACTCTCCGAATTGCCTGTCGAGGCGCGGGTTGCCGTCGAGATGCATCGCTTCGGCGGCTACACGCTTGAAGAGGTGGCATCACATCTGGGCATATCGACCGCCAGTGCTCATCGCTATGTCAGCTTAGCGATGATGAAGATTGCCACTGCGCTTCTGGTCAACGCGACTTAAAGTGGTCACCCCTTGAGAAAAAAATTCGCGTCATTCGTCTTTGTCAAAAGATGGATTGTTCGGATAGAAGTGCCTCAGAGGGGCCGAGACCGGCGTAGGATGTAATTGACCCAAGATCAGGAAATCGCGGCCGCTACCCTGGAAGAAGCCATGAACTGGTTTCTGCGCCTGAAGGCTGAGCCCAACTGTCCCGACCTGACCGCCGACTTCCAGCGCTGGTTGCATCGCTCTGACGATCATCAGCGGGCCTGGCAGTATGCGCTGCGGACGTGGCAGCTCATGGGCGAAGCGGCTCCGGCCTATGAACATCTGTGGGCGGGCGCGCCGCGCGCCAATGTCATTCCGATCACCAGGCGCCGCTGGCGTCGCCCGGTCATGGGCGCCGTCGCTGCCATTGCCGCGACCCTGTTCGTCGTGTTGGCCGGTCCATCCCTTCTGATTCGCCTTCAAGCGGACCACGTCACCGCCACCGGTCAGAATGCCAGAGTGATGCTGGAGGATGGAACGGTCATCGAGCTTGGCGGCGACAGTGCCATCAAGACCGAAATGTCCGCCGCCGAGCGCCACGTTACGTTGCTTTCCGGCGAAGCGTTTTTCGATGTCGCGCATAACCCGGCGCGTCCCTTCACCGTCGAGGCTGGAGGTGTGAAGGTCCTGGTCGTGGGAACCGCTTTCGACGTCAGGCTTGCGGGAGAAGAAACGACCGTCGAGCTGGAAAGAGGCGTCGTTCAGGTCTCGCTCGGCGAGACCACGGAAAAGCAAGACTTCAGGCTGCTTCCGGGCGAGATGGCCGTCGTGAACAGGAGTGATGGTGCTGTTACGCGCAACACCATCCAGCCCGATCAGGTCGCTGCCTGGCGCAGCGGGCGAATATTCGTCAAGGACGCCTCCATCGGCGCGGTGGCCGAGCAACTTCAACGCTACCATTCGGCGTGGATCGCCGTGCCGGACCGAAAGCTCGCCGGTCTCAAGGTGACGGGTCTCTATGATCTTCACGATCCGGACAGTGCCTTGAAGGCACTGGTTGAGCCCTTTGGCGGCCGTGTCCGCAGCTTCTCGACCTATGGTCGCATCCTGACGCAATACTGAAAATCCTGACAAAAGAATTCAATTTATTTGAGAAAAAAACCTGCGGTCCTCGTCTTTGTTGGAAAGCGCCCGGCAACTGGTGCGCAATTCAAGGAGATGAGAATACGATGTGCATATCGCAAGGCCGCAAGGGATCCCGTCGTTTGAAGTGGGGCGACGACGGCGGGCGTCCCATGGGGCAGCTGATAGCAACGACGGCAATGGCAATCTGCCTGGCCTCGGCGCTGAACTGGCCCAGCCCGGCACTTGCGCAGGATGCACCGTCTCAAGCGAGTGCGACGCGCAGCTTCAACCTGCCCGCCCAACCGCTTGCCGATGCGCTCAATGCCTTCGGCCGGCAATCGGGCCTGCAGGTGACGCTTGCCGCTTCGGTTTCGCGTGGGGTCATGTCCAAGGCCGTCGTCGGTTCCTATGCGCCGGAGGAGGCGCTTGCGCGACTGCTTTCGGGCACGGGCATCGAGTATCGCATCTCCGGTGGGCGGACGGCGGTGATCGGGACCGGGGCGGCCGGTGGCGGCGCGGCCGTAGCGCCGGCGGATGGCTCTACGGCGCTTGATCCGATCTCGGTGTTCGGGGACGCCACCGGGGTGGGCGAAATCGTCATCAGCCAGAAGGATCTCGAACAGCGCAACCCGGCCAACATTGCCGACGTCTTCCGCGGCGAGCCGGGCATTGCGGTTGGCAGTTCGCTGCCGATGTCGCAGAAAGTCTATGTCCACGGCATCGAGGAAAACAATCTCGCCGTCACCATGGATGGCGGCCGCCAGAACAACAAGGTCTTCCATCACAACGCGACCAACCTCATCGATCCAAGCCTGCTGAAGGCTGTGCGCGTCGATGCCGGCATCGCGCCGGCGGATGCGGGACCGGGCGCGCTCGGTGGTGCCATCGCCTACGAGACCAAGGATGCACGCGACCTGCTCGACGGCGACGGATATGGCGGCTTCGTCAGTTCCAACTACAACTTCAACGGCAAGACCTTCCAGACCGGGATCTCTGCCTACGGCATGCAGGAAGGGCTGGAATTTCTCGGCTATTTCAATTTCGCCAAGGGCGATGAGTTCAAGGCCGGAAACGGTAGCATCGTCGAGGGAACGGGCACGGATCTCCTGAGCGGGCTTGGCAAGGTTGCCTACGAATTCGAGAGCGGCGACCGTTTCGAGATCAGCCACGAGCGTGTCTATGACGATGCCCCACGTCCGTTCCGCGCCAATACCGGCTTCATCAGCGGCCGTCCGCCGTGGGAACCGCGCGTGCGCGACTATACGCTTGACCGCCAGAACACAGTCTTCTCCTATACCGACAGCACGCCCGAAGGCTGGTGGGATCCAACCGTGGTGCTGGCCTACAGCTCGACGCGGCTCGAGATCCCGATCTTTCCCCGCCCGGTGCCGCCAAGCACAGTATCCGTCCCCTATCCCGGTGCCGGCGAAACCGGCAGTTTCAACGGCAAGTTCGAGAACAAGTTCAGCTTCGATACCGGCAGTATCACCGCCGGAGTCGATTTCTACAACGACAAGGCCGAACTCGAAGATCCTTTCGACGCTTCGACCGAGCGCGCTCGCAATGTCGGCATCTATGCGCAGGCGCGGCTGGAGCCCTGGGAACGCACCCGACTTTCCTTCGGTGCGCGCGGCGACCAGCAATGGTTCACCGGTACCAGAAATGAGAAGTGGGACAACGCCGGCTTCAGCGGCAATGTCTCGGGCGAATATGACCTGATCGAGGACTTGCTGACGGCCAAGGCAGGCTATTCCCATGTCTGGGCTGGCGTTCCGCTTGCCGAAAACTTCATCATGAACCCACGGTGGAATTACGGGGACGGACCGGAACCGAGCACAGCCGACAACTACGCCTTCGGCCTTGTCGCCAGGCATGACGGTTTCACCCTGGAAGGCAGCCTCTTTCGCACCGATATCGACGACGCGCGCACGGCCAAATACGCGGTCGCAAGGGCCATCGAGAACCATGACGTTCGCTCGAAGGGTTTCGAGCTCGGCGCCGGATATGACTGGGGCGACGGATACTTCAAGGTCAAATATGCCAACATCGACGTTTCGATCGACGGTAAGCCGGCCGACTCCGACACCGGGATCTATCTGGCGGCCCCGGCCGGCCAGTTCATCACGCTCCTGGCGGTGCACACCTTCATCGATTGGGGCGTTACGGTTGGCGGCGATGTCGAGATCGCGCTCGACAATGATGATGTCGCGTTTGGGACTCCAACCCTGGAAGTCTACAAGGTGTTCAACACCTTCGTCGAGTATCAGCCGCCGAGCCACAGCAATCTGACGCTGCGCGCAGAGATCAAGAACGTCTTCGACGAAACCTATTCCGAGCGTGCCACCTATGGCCAGGAATTCGGCACCGTCACGCCGCTTTACGAGCCCGGCCGCTCCTTCATCCTGAGCGCCAAGGCGACCTTCTGAAATGATACCGACGGAAGAGGCATCAACGATGCCTCTTCCTCCTTACCGGCAAGTTTGTCTGGTATCGGAAGCCCAGTGCGGCCCGAAAATTCTTCGGACTATAGTTTGCTGAAGTCGATCCTCAGTTCCGCCCAGGCATGCTCGAACTTTGATCTCGCGATCAACCAGGGAGGCATGGCCCTGGAGGCCGTCAATCGTGCCAGCAAACGGCCCCCGGCATTCTCGACCGCGACGATGACACCCCGGTATTCATCCTCTTCGGCGATCTCGTCCGCAACCAGGCGGCCGTGTTCGACCGCCTGACTATCGTCGGCAAGCAGCGTGCCGACTTTGTCGCGGCTGGTAACGCCTGCCAGGTGGATGTGAAAAAGATAGCGTTGCATGATCTTGCTCAAACCATACGGCGATTGACGACAAACACTCGCGCCGCTTCGGGTATGGTTGTATTAGCACGTCGCCGCTTCCGTTGCGCGTGACCTGTGCGTGACACACAGCAGCGCGCAATCCAACCTCTTGCCGACGGGCAATCGCGCGGGGTCGGCTGCAGACCATGATGGAGCGGCCCCTAGCTGCAGGCAACATATATCGCGATGAGCGGGTGGCGTTGCGCCCGCTCGCCTAGAAGCCCGAAAGCACGATCTTGCCCTTGGCCTTGCCGGACTCGATCAGTGCGTGCGCGCGCCTGAGATTGGCCGCATTGATCGTTCCGAAATTCTCGTTGAGCGTGGACATGATCTTGCCGGCATCGACCAGCTCCGACACGCCGTTCAAGAGGGCGTTCTGTTTCTCGATGTCTGCGGTTGCAAACAGCGAGCGCGTGAACATCAGCTCCCAATGCAGCGAGATGCTTTTTCGCTTGAGGGGAAGTGCGTCGAGTTGCTTCGGGTCGTCGATCAGCCCGAAGCGTCCCTGGGGCGCGATCAGTTCGACGATCTGGTCGAGATGGTCGTCCGTGTTGGTCGTTGAGAACACGAAGCCGGGCTGGCCTATCCCGAGGCTTTCGATTTGCGCGGCAAGCGGCTGCCGGTGGTCGACGACGTGGTGGGCGCCAAGCGACTTCACCCATTCGACCGTTTCAGGACGCGATGCGGTGGCGATCACAGTGAGATCGGTGAGCGCCCGCGCGATCTGTATGGCGATCGAGCCGACTCCACCGGCGCCGCCGATAATAAGGATCGCATTGGCAGCGCCTGCGACCGGGCGGGTGACTTCGAGGCGGTCGAACAGCATTTCCCAAGCGGTGATCGATGTCAGCGGCAGGGCGGCTGCGGCGGCAAAGTCCAACGATTTGGGTTTCCTGCCGACGATACGTTCGTCGACCAGATGAAATTCGGCATTGGTGCCGGAGCGGTTGATGGCGCCGGCATAGAAGACCTCGTCGCCCGGCTTGAAGAAGGACGCATCCGGCCCGACGGCACTGACCACGCCGGCAGCATCCCAGCCGAGCACCTTCCACTGGCCGGCTTCGGGTTTTGCACCGCGACGAATCTTCGTGTCGACCGGATTGACCGAGATCGCTTTGACGTCGACGAGGATGTCCCGGCCCTTGGGCTCCGGGCGCGGCAGGTCGATATCGACCAGTGACGTTTCGGCTTCGATCGGCTGGGGGACTTGGTAGGCTACGGCGCGCATTGAATGCTCCATCGGTTGAACACAACCAAGATGCGCACTATACCCAGACATCGCAAGAACGCACATATAAAGCCCATAGTGTCGAAAAGGATACCATTGGATGGGACGTACGCGCCACGATCGTTTCGACTGCAGCCCGGGATGTGCCGTCGAGGCGACGCTCAGCCTGATCGACGGCAAGTGGAAGGGCGTCGTTCTCTACCACCTGATGGCCGGCACCATGCGCTTCAATGAAATCCGTCGGAAGCTGCCGAACGTTACCCAGCGCATGCTGACGAACCAGTTGCGCGAGCTCGAGGCCGATGGCCTGATTACGCGCACGGTTTTTGCCCAGGTCCCACCCCGCGTCGACTACGATCTCTCGGAACGCGGCCGCACGCTGGAGCCGGTCATCCTTGCGCTCAAGACCTGGGGGGACGCCAATATGCCGTCGGCGGGGAGTGCTGCAGCCTAGCCACGGCGTCGAAGGCGGGGGGAGTAGCACCGCTGTCTCATGCCCCGACCAGCACCCACACCATGCCGGCGAGCGCCGATGCAAGCAGCGTTGCGATCACCGAGGCGTTGAAGCGGAAGATCGCCAGCGCTGCCGCAAGCGTCAGCAAGAGTGACGGCAATACCAGCGAACTCAAGACAGGCACATCGAGCGTAAGGCCGCCTGCACTCCACGGGACGACCTGCGAAAACAGCGTGTGAAGACCGAACCAGACCGCAAGGTTGAGGATGACGCCGACGACGGCGGCAGTGATGGCCGACATCGCGCCGGTCAGGGCGATATTGCCCCTCAGTTTCTCGATGAAGGGCGCCCCGAGGAAGATCCAGAGAAAACAGGGCACGAAGGTCACCCACGTCGTCAACAGCGCGCCCAGCGTTGCAGCCGTCATCGGGGCAAGCGTCCCGGGATCGCGATAGGCGCCCATGAAGCCAACGAACTGGACGACCATGATCAGCGGACCGGGGGTCGTTTCCGCCATGCCGAGACCGTCGAGCATTTCGCCCGGTTTGAGCCAGCCGTAATGTTGCACGGCTTCCTGCGCGACATAGGCGAGCACAGCATAGGCACCCCCGAAGGTGACGACCGCCATCTTGCTGAAGAACCACCCGATCTCGGTGAACACGTCGTTCGGCCCGAGAAAAGCAAACAGGAGCGCCAGCGGCACGAGCCACAGGGCGAGAAACGCCGCGGACACCTTGAGCGACCAGGTGAGATTGGGGCGGGCATGGATTGGCGTCTGCTCGCCCAAGGCCGAATCCTCGTCCTTGAGGACCGGTCCGGTTGTCTTGCCATGACCGCCGCCGATCCGAAAGAGCGGCGAGCCTGAGCGCCCGCCGATGTAGCCGACGATCCCGGCCGTTAGAATGATCAGCGGAAAGGGCACACGGAAGAAGAAGATCGCGACAAAGGCTGCGGCCGCGATGCCGATCATCAGCCTGTTTTTCAGCGCCCGGCTGCCAATGCGGAAAACCGCCTGGACGACGACGGCAAGCACGGCCGCCTTCAACCCGAAGAATAGCCCTTCGATCAGGCTGACA
The DNA here is from genome assembly GCF_001270265.1 of Ensifer adhaerens. Taxonomy (GTDB): domain Bacteria; phylum Pseudomonadota; class Alphaproteobacteria; order Rhizobiales; family Rhizobiaceae; genus Ensifer; species Ensifer adhaerens_B. The sequence continues at coordinate 6,099 of NZ_LGAP01000058.1, read as the reverse complement.
TTGCCAAAGGCGGCGTAGACGTAGCTCAAGCCCAGGATGGCGAGGAAACCCGGCAAGACAAACAAAATGCCGGCGACGAGGCCACCGGCCGTGCGATGCAGCAGCCAGCCAATGTAGATTGCGAGCTGCTGCGCCTCGGGACCAGGCAGCAACATGCAGTAATTGAGCGCATGCAGGAAACGATGTTCGCCGATCCAGCGTTTCTCGTCGACGAGGATGCGATGCATCACCGCGATCTGGCCCGCGGGGCCGCCGAAGCTTAAGGCAGCGATCCGCACCCAGACCCAGATGGCCTCCGCAAACGAGATGCCGTGGCCATGGGGCGCCGACGCCGCACCGGCGTCGGTCGTGTGAACAACATCGGTCATTTCATGCCCCCTTCTTCGGCGAGGGCCAGTTGTGCGTTTCGCTGGTTGCATCACGGCACCAGCGGTAGAAGGCGTCATAGAGCAGCATACCTGCCTCCAGTTGCTCATGATCGTCTGCATACATGCGCGAGAGCCCGAGCGAAACCGCAAGCAGGCCGGGAGCCTCGGGGGCAAGGTCGAGGCGCGCTGTGTCTGCGCCTCGCACGATGGTTGCCAGCCGCAGCATCGGTTCCGTTTCCAGCCCGAACGCCTCCACCATCACGTCGAAGGTGCAGCGGTCGCCCCGATGGCTCCAGCGGATCGGGGCGTCGATGTCAAAAGGCGTGGCGTCGAAGCGATCCGCCACAGCTTCGACTTCTGCTGGTGCCACGAACAGGAAGATGGCGTTCGGATCGACGAAGCGGCGTATGAGCCAAGGGCAGGCAATGCGGTCGATTTTTGGGCGCGCGCGCGTGACCCAGAGCGTGTATCCGTTCGTCTGGCGGTTTGGCACCATGGACGCGGGCACAGCCGGATAGCCAGCTTCGGCCCATGCCTCAAATCCGCCTTCCAGGACGTCGGCCGGAATTCCCGCGTGTCTCAGCCAGGCGGCGACGCCATGGCTCAGCTTCTTGCCGCGATGGCAAATGATAATGGCGGATTGCCCGGCGAAGTCTTCGCTCCAGTTCTGTACGTGGCGGTAGTCGCGCCGAAGCGAGCCGGGGATCAGCCGTGGATCGGCGTCGAAATCCTCGTCGATTCTGACGTCGATAAGCACCGGGCATTTGGGTATGCCGATAAGGCGGGCGAGTTTGTCGGGGGAAATTTCAAGAAGTGACGTCATAACGCGTCCTCCGTCTGAGCGGTTGAATGGACGCGATACTTCGGCTGTCGCCTCGTGGGGTGATCGCGACCCCATGCGCAATTTTTCCGCTGTTTCGCGCGGTCTGTCAAGCCGCTGCAGGGTGTCTATCGGATCGAAGACCGCCGTTTCATCGGCGGCCTCCTGCATGCAGCCGCTATCTCAGCGTGTTGCTGGATAGGTCCTGACCTAGGGGGCCCTTTGTTCAATTGCGGCAGGGCGCGCTTCTTCGCTGTTCTCGGCGGAAATATGCTTGATCTCGGTATCGCCCGTCGTCGCTGGCGCGTGTGCTCCGCCCGTGGTCGAAAGACCTGCGAGCTTATGGCCACGCTCACGCAACCATTGAAACACGACATAGAGGGCCGGGATGATGAAGATCCCGATCAGCGAGGCTGCAAGCATGCCACCCGCGACCCCCGTGCCGACCGCGCGCCGGCTCAGCATGCCGGCCCCTTGCGCTGTCACCAGGGGGATGAGCCCGACGATGAAGGCGAAGCTCGTCATCATCACCGCGCGGAAGCGGGCGCGCGCGCCTTCGACCGCCGCTTCGACGATGCCTGCACCCTTCTCGCGATGAAACTTGGCGAATTCGACGATGAGGATCGCATTCTTGGAAGCGAGCGCGATGAGCACGACGAGGCCGATCTGGGCGTAGATGTCGAACGACAGGCCCGCCACGAGAACCGAGACGAGGGCGCCGGCGACGCCGACCGCCACCGACAGCAATACGGGGACTGGGATCGTCCAGCTTTCATAGAGCGCGACCAGGAACAGATAGGCAAACAGCACCGCCAGCGCGAGGATGGCCGTCGTCTGTCCCGCCGCTTCAAGCTCCTGCAAGGCGGTGCCCGTCCACTCGTAACTGTAGCCGGGTGGAAGCGTGGTGGCCGACAGCGCCTCCATCGCGGCAAGCGCCTCGCCTGACGATACACCGGGTGCTGGCTGACCATTGAGCGTGATGGAGCGGTAGTTGTTGTACCGCACGATCGATTGCGGCCCGATGACGTATTCGACGCGTGCGACGGAGGCGACCGGAACCATGCCTCCGGACGCGTTGCGGACGTGCAGGCGCGCGATATCGTCGACCGACCTGCGGTCGGCTTCGGCCGCCTGCAGGTTGACCTTCCAACTGCGTCCGAAGAGGTTGAAGTCGTTGACGTAAAAGGACCCGAGCGTACCTTGAAGGGTTGTGAAGAGATCGCTCACCGAGACCCCAAGTGCCTGCAGGCGGTCTCGATCGAGATCGAGGTAAAGCTGCGGCGCGCTTGCCGAATAGGTGGTGAAGGTGGGGCCGAGCAGCGGGCTCTGGTTCGCAGCTATGATCAAGCCGCCGGCCGTTGCCGCCAAATCCGCGGGCGGTCGGCCCTGCAGATCGAGCAGCTGGTATTCGAAGCCAGAGCCCGTGCCGAGACCCATGATCGGCGGCAGGTTGAAGGCGAAGATCTGTGCGCCGCGGATGGTCGCGCCCTTGGCCATGGTCGTTGCGATTGCCGCATCGACGGAGCTGGCCGTGCTGGTGCGCTCGGCGAACGGCTTCATCGTGACGATGGCAAAGGCGCTGTTCGATTTGGACAGGCCATCGAGGAAACTGTATCCGGTGACGGTAATGACATCGGCTACGCCGTCGATCCCACCGAGCATCGTCTCGACTTCGCGCACGACCGCATCGGTCCTGTTGTAGGACGCGCCCTCCGGCAGCCGCACTTCGGTGAAGTAGGCGCCCTGGTCTTCACTCGGCAGAAACCCGGTGGGCACGACACGGAAGAGCCAGCCGGTGGCGCCGATCGCGACGGCCAGGAGCAGGATGCCGAGGATCGCCCTACGGGCGATATGCCCGGCGACATGCACATAGCCATCGCGTCCATTGTCGATCCGCCGCGAGATCCAGCCGAGGATGCCGCGTTTCGGTCCGTGATGCGGTTTCAACAGGATGGAGCAGAGTGCAGGACTCAAGGTCAGCGCATTGATCGCGGAGATCACCATCGATACGGATACGGCCACGGCGAATTGCTGAAACAGCTGCCCGCTCAATCCAGGGATGAACGCGACGGGAACGAACACCGACAGCAGAACCAGCGTGATGGCGACGATCGCCCCGGTGATCTCGCCCATGGCAAGCCGCGCTGCCTCGGGCGCCTGCATGCCCGGGTTTTCCTCCATCACCCGCTCGATGTTCTCGACCACGACGATCGCATCGTCGACGACGATGCCGATCGCCAGAACCATCGCCAGCAGCGATACCGTGTTCAGCGAGAAACCCATGACAAGGATGACCGCGAAGGTGCCGATGAGCGCGACGGGCACGGCGACGAGCGGGATCAACGTCGCCCTGACATTGCCGAGGAACAGGAAGACGACGATGATGACGAGCACAAAGGCTTCGAGCAGCGTGTGCTCGACATTCTCGACACTCGCCTCGACGAACTGGGTCGTGTCGTAGGAGACGGAATAGGTCAGGCCTTCGGGAAACGACTGGGAAAGCCGCTCCATCGCCTGCTTGACACCCGCGGCGGCCGCAAGCGCATTGGCTCCCGGTGCCTGATAGGTGCCGATCATGGCAACCGGCTTGCCGTTGAAGCGGGCGCTCGAGTCGGAACTCGCCGCGCCCAACTCGACTTTCGCAATATCGCGAATGCGCACGAAGGACCCGTCCGGCTCGGCCCTCAAGACCACATTCTCGAACTGCGAGGGATCGGTGAGACGCCCCTGGGTCTGAAGATTGAGCTGAAACAGCGGATCGTCGGTCATCGGCTGCGCGCCGATCCGGCCGATGGCCGCCTGGACGTTCTGCGTCTTCAACGCATTGATCACATCGGTCGGCGTCAGACCGAGATTGGTCAGGCGGTCGATATCGAGCACGATGCGCATGGCATAGTCTTTTGCGCCGAACAGCGAGGCATCCCCGACGCCCGGGACCCGCTTGACCGTGTCCAGAAGGTTGATGGTGGCGTAGTTGGACAGAAACAGCGAATCGAAACCGTCGTCCTTGCCGTAGATGGTGATCACCTGCATCAGGGCCGACGACTTCTTGCGCACGCTGACCCCGGTTTGTTTCACCTCGGACGGTAGGCCGGCCTCGGCAAGCGAAACGCGGTTCTGCACGTTGACGGTGGCGATGTCCGGGTCGGTGCCGACGGCGAAGGTGACGGTCAGCGTATAGGAGCCGTCGGCGCCGCTCGTCGACTTCATGTAGAGCATGTCGTCGACGCCGACGATCTTGCTCTCGATCGGTTGGGCGACGGTCGTTTCGACCACCTCGGCGCCGGCGCCGGGGTAGCTGGCGGTGACGCTCACCTGTGGCGGCACGATGTCGGGAAACTGTGCGATCGGCAGCCGGGTGAGCGCGATCAGGCCCGCCAGCGTGAGAACGATCGAGATGACTGCGGCAAAACGCGGGCGATCGATGAAGATTTCGGAGATCATGCTCAGCCACCCGTCGCCGGTGCTGCGTCGACGACGATGCCGGGCCTGACCTTGCCGACACCTTCGGTGATGACGTTTTCGCCCTCCTTAAGCCCCTTGGTAACCACCGAAAGGCCGCGGGCGGAGCGGGCGACGTCGATGCGGCGCAACTCGACCTTAGAGCTGCCGTCGACCACCATGACGAAAGCACCCTGCTGGTCGCGTTGGACGGCCTGTTGCGGCACAGCCAGAACGTCCTGCTTGTCGGATTGTTCGAGGATGACGCGCACCAGCGTGCCGTCGAGCAACAGGTCGTTCGGGTTGTCGAACTGCGCGCGAACGGTCACGGTGTCGGTTCCCTGGGCGACGTTACTGGCGATGAAATCGATGGTGCCTTTCAGCGGGTACTCCGTGCCATTGGGCAACGTCAGCCCGACATTGGCGCCGCCAGGCGTCATCCCCTTCAGCACGCGCTCCCGATAGGTCAGCAGCAGCGAGGTAGAGACCGGAAATTCGACGTAGATTGGATCGAGCCGCGTCAAGGTGACCAACGCGCCAGTATCCGGGCCGACCAGCGCGCCGACATCGGCGGAGGTCAGGCCCAACACGCCGTCGAACGGTGCGGTAATCTTTGTGTAGGAGAGGTTGAGGTCGGCGCTCTGCTTGCTGCCCTTCAGCCGTACAAGTTCCGCCTCCGCCTTCTTGACTTCGGCGTTGGCGGTGTCGACCTTGGCTTGCGAGATCGTATTGGTTGCTATCAGTTGTTTGGCGCGGTCTCGTTCGAGCACTGCGAGGTCCCGTTGCGCCTCGGCCGCCTGGATCGAACCTTCTATTTCCTGCACGGCCGCCCGATAGGCGCCATCCTCGACCTGATAAAGCACGGTCCCGGCCGTTACCTTCTGCCCTTCCCTAAAATTGACTGCCTCCAGGAAGCCGGCGACGCGTGCACGGATATCGACTTTCTGGGTTGCGACGACCCGACCCGTCAGGTCGACGCTTTCGCGCAGATCCACGACCCTGGCGGGTGCCACGACCACCGCGGGTGCCTGCTGTGCGTAAGCATTCGAGAAGCTGATCGCGATGGCAAAAAGGAAGGAAAAGACAGAGAAAGTGACTTTCGGCACGGTCATGCGACATCCTTTCAGCAACAAGGCCAGGTTCAGTCCCACGTAGTCTGCACAACCGCACAGTAGTTACGAACTCTTTGTCTTGAAAGATCAAATCTCCGTCCTGTCATCCGAAACTGTAACGCCGCCCTTCGAATTGAGTTGGCGGTGAGCAGCAAGCTGTCGATGCGACTTGGATCGAGTGTGCCCGCATTTGCCACCATAATCTCAGGCTGGCATTGAAGGAGCCCTCAACCTAGCAGCCTGTCGGACTTAACATCTACAGCTTTTCGTCAGGGATGTAGGGGATAAGGCCGTTATCGAATGCGAGCTGCTGGACTTGTCTGGGAGCATTGCGGACGTCGATGATGAACCCGTTGAT
>NZ_LGAP01000057.1 GCF_001270265.1 Ensifer adhaerens | reverse complement strand
GCGATATCCGCTCCCACTGCTCGTCCCGAAGGATCAGACGATCCAAAACACCCATGACTGCCTCCAAAAGACAGTCTTGAATCTGATTTGCTCACCCTTGGAAATCCCAAGAGTCCACACGACCTAGGAGCTCGGCATCGAGATGCACATATGTCGCCGAAGCAGGAGTTCCAAAGCAATTGGCGGACGGTTGACCGGAGCGAACAATGCCATGGACCGATACGCGACGCAGTTCAGACCTGCCGCTCGTTACTGCTCGTCCGGAAGCGAACGTGTCTGAAAAGAGCGCAAGGGCGACAGCCCCCGTAAGGCTCTGCGGATCATGTTTGCCGTCCCAGGCGCCGTCGCCAGCTTCTCCCGGACACTCTTCGTCCCGAGTTCCGGCCCGTGAGCTCAGTAAATCGGCGGATGAGGCGCGCAAAGCGGTGCCGCCGTTCCACATTCAGGAACGTGTTCAACCCCTTCACGAGCTACTCCCGACGAGACCCCACAGGATGGCCGTAAGCAAATACGGCAGGCAATTCATGGAGGGAACGCCGAATCACAAGCAAAAAGCGGCCATCAAACGCGGAGCGCCTTCCCCCGGTATCAATGGCGCATGCTTTCCACCCGAGCGCATCTTTACCGATGACGCTCAGCTTCAGTACCCAACGTTGAAATGTGGGTTTCACAGATGTCCCTCGTGATTGCATCAAGTGCCGCAGCCCGGTCCGTAAGCCACGCAAGTGCCTCTTGACTGATATCATAGTGCTCTGAATATCGGGCCTTCACATACGCCTCGTTCAGAATGTTGTACCAAGCGATAAACCGGTGCTGATCGCGGGGCCAGACATCCACCAGCCTTTGATCTGTGTCTTCGGCCAAACTGCGCAAAAAGTTCAAATTATGTGAGGGGGGGCTATAGTTAGTCAGCGTAAGGAGCAGTGCTCCGTACATATGCTCAACTGCTTGGTGCAACATGAACGCCGATCCGGACAGATCGCGTTTCTCAAGCCTAAAGACCGATGACTCAACGAAGGTATCGATGACTTTTCCTCGGGCAGCAAAGTGCTTTTTCGCCTGCTCATAAGCTTGCTGTGGCGTAAGGCGTTTTGGCGCCGCCAATGGCTCGTCATCGAGTTCGTGCAGGATCACGCCGTCACGAGCGATATCAACAAAGAAATACAGTCCCTCCCGAAGGGAGGCGTTCACTTCACGCCGGGAATGCACAATCAGGCTGACAGGTGTTTTTACGTCCTTCAGGTGAAGGAGCCGATCCTGTGTCTTGTGCCAATAGGTTGCGATATCCGTGAGCTTTTTGCTGTTCACAACGATCAGCAAATCATAGTCGGAACGATAACCCTTCTTGGTATGGGGCTCATCGACGAAGGTGCCTCTGCCGTAGGAGCCGAACAGGATGATCTTGAGAATGCGGCCTTTCTTCTTGAACTCGGCCGAACTGCCTTTGAGGGCATCCTCGAATTCCTCGAAGATGATTTCGACAATGCGGCGAAGCTCATGCTGCTTGATCGGCGGCAGATGATCGAGACCCGTTTTCATCAGCTGTCTAAACCTCTTCTTGCACCCTGATTCGAGTGCCTTCCCAAACTTACGGCACCAGGGACAGTGCTGGAAGCCAAGCCGCGTTTCAACGAAGGGTTTGCGAAGAGATATTTGCACGACCTTCACAAACTGCGCCCCGCGCCAGGTTCACGCCACCGGTTGGAGCTTTCCCCTGCCGTTGATAGCCATGCATAGGATCTATAGGATCGGCTCGCCAAGCCAAACGGCCGCAGACATCAAAAGGATCATTCATGCCGACAGGAACAGTTAAATTTTTTGCTCAAGACAAAGGTTTTGGCTTCATCACGCCAGACAATGGTGGCCCGGATGTTTTCGTGCACGTGTCGGCCTTACAGTCCGGTGGCTCGCTGAGAGACGGCGAGAAGGTCAGCTTCGATGTCGGCCAGGATCGCAAGACGGGCAAGTCCAAGGCGGAGAACGTCAGCGTTCTCTGATCGTGCGTTTAAAGAAACAGCCTGCCGCCTGTCGGCGGGCTGGATCGCTTTGATCCTTTGTGGGCTCTATCCACATCTGCACGACGGCGTCTCATCCCGTCAGTCAAAATTCCGGCTCTTTTCAAATATGTCCCCCACCACCGCCAGTTCTCGTGAATCTGGTCCACCCGGCGAACCATGGGCGAACCCATCACCACGGCCGGTCAGCAGTCAGCGGCGCCTGTATCCGTTTCGGCACCAAACTCCGAAGCCTTCCCGGGCGTTGCGGTAAGCTGATAGGTCATGCGGCTGATGGCGATGAACGGCGGCCTTCAAACGCAAAGCGGGCGGACGATTGCTCGCCCGCCCGCAGACCACCGCAGCAGTCTTGGGAGATCAATTCTTGCCGTAGCCACCGCCGGTTGGCGTGACGACGGTAAAGGCCTCGCCTGCCTCCAGAACCGTATGGGCGCAGCCCGACAGCTCTTCGGTTCGGCCGTCGTTGCGGCGCACGATGTTCTGGCCGAGGTTGCCGGGTTCGCCGCCCTTGATGCCGAAGGGGGCAACGCGGCGGTGTCCGGAGAGGATGGCGAAGTCGAGCTTTTCGCGGGCACGGATCGTGCGCTTCGTGCCATCACCAGCCGACCACTTGCCCTTGCCGCCGGAGCCACGGCGGATGTGGAAGTCCTCCAGCACGACAGGGAAGCGGGTCTCGAGGATTTCGGGATCGGTCAGGCGCGAGTTGGTCATGTGGGTGTGGACCGCATCGGCACCGTTGTAACCCGGCCCTGCCGCCGCGCCCGAGCAGATCGTCTCGTAATACTGGTAGTGCGCGTTGCCGAAGGTCAGGTTGTTCATCGTCCCTTGTGCACCCGCCTGGCTTTCGACGGCACCGAACAGGCAGTTGGTGACGGCCTGGCTGACCTCGACATTGCCGGCAACGACGGCGGCCGGATAACGCGGCGTCAGCATCGTGCCTTCCGGGATGACGATGCGGATCGGCCGCAGGCAGCCGGCATTCATCGGAATGTCGGCTTCGACAAGCACGCGGAAGACATAAAGGACCGCAGCCCGGGTGACCGGCGCCGGCGCGTTGAAATTGTCCGAACGCTGCTCCGACGTGCCGGTGAAATCGACCGTGGCTTCGCGCTTGTCACGATCGACGGTGATCTTCACCACGATCTTGCAGCCCTGGTCCATCTCATAGGAGAATTCGCCATCGGGCAGCTGGTCGAGAACGCGGCGCACGCTTTCGGCAGCATTGTCCTGGACGTGGCCCATATAGGCCTCGACGACATCCTCGCCGAACTGCGCGATCATCTTCTTGAGTTCGGCCACGCCCTTCTCGTTGGCGGCAACCTGCGCCTTCAGGTCATTGACGTTCTGGACGATGTTGCGCACGGGATAGCGCGCGCCGTTCAGCAACGCCTCAAGCTCGGCCTCGCAGAACCGGCCGGCATCGATGAGCTTGAAGTTGTCGATATAGACGCCTTCTTCCTCGATGTTGGTTGCCAGCGGCGACATCGAGCCCGGAGAAATGCCACCTATATCCGCATGATGGCCACGGCTTGCGACCCAGAAGCGGATCTCCCTGCCCTGGTCGTCGAACACGGGCGTGCAGACCGTCAGGTCAGGTAGATGCGTGCCGCCATTGTAAGGCGCATTGATGAGGAACACGTCGCCGGGATGAATGACCGGGTTCTCGCGGATCGCAGTTGCGACCGAGGCATCCATGGAGCCCAGATGCACCGGCATGTGCGGCGCGTTGGCGACGAGATTGCCCCTGTTGTCGAAGACCGCACAGGAGAAGTCGAGACGCTCCTTGATGTTTACGGAATAGGCGGTGTTCTGCAGCGTCACGCCCATCTGCTCGGCGATCGACATGAAGAGGTTGTTGAAGATCTCAAGCATGACCGGATCGGCCTTGGTGCCGATCGCGCTGCGCTCCGGCAGCGCCTTGACGCGGCGAAGAACGATATGATCCTTGGCCGTCAGTTCGGCCTGCCAGCCGTCCTCGACGATAACAGTCTGGTTCGGCTCGATGATGATCGCCGGACCATCGAGGCGCTGGCCGGGCCTGATCTCGGAGCGGAGCGCTACCGGCGCATCGTGGAACTGGCCCTGGGAGTAGAAGCGGGTGCTGCGGCTGAGCGCAGGCGCGCCTTCAGTTGTTGCCTGACCCTCACGTTCCATCTGGGCAGCACCGCCGCCGACGGTTTCGACTTCAACTGCGTCGATTACCAGTGCCTTGTTCTCGGCAACAAAGCCGAAACGGCGCTTGTGCAGCGTCTCGAATTCGGCGCGCAGGCGCGCGATATCGTCATGCTCGGGGAAGGTCGCATCGACCGCCAGAACCGTATCGGTGCCGGCGTAGCGGATATGGGCGCGCAGATGCGTGCGGATCTCGTCGCGCGCAATGCCCTGCGCCTCGAGTTCGCCGAGGCATTCGACCTGGAGGTCGGACCCAAGCTCAGCGAGGGCCGCCGGCGCCTTGTCGTCGAGCGCAACACCGAGCGCCTTCTGGCGCGTCGCGCGAATATCGGCGAGCCCCATACCATAGGCCGACAGCAGGCCCGACATCGGGTGAACCAGAATGCTCTTCATCCCCAGCGAATCGGCGACAAGGCAGGCGTGCTGGCCGCCGGCACCGCCGAAGCAGCTGAGCGCATAGCGCGTCACATCGTAACCGCGCTGGACCGAGATCTTCTTGATCGCCTCGACCATGTTGGCCACGGCAATGCGGATGAAGCCGTCAGCAACATCCTCGGGGCTGCGGCCATCGCCGATTTCCGCGGCCATCGCCGCGAAACTCTCACGCACCGCCTCGACATCGAGCCGCTCGTTCTGCTGCGGCCCGAACAGCGCCGGGAAGAATTCCGGAATCAGCTTGCCGAGCATCACATTGGCATCGGTGACAGCCAGCGGGCCGCCGTTTCGATAGCAGGCGGGGCCGGGATTGGCGCCGGCGGAATCCGGTCCGACGCGGAAGCGCTCGCCGTCAAAATGTAGGATAGAGCCGCCGCCGGCAGCAACCGTGTGGATCAGCATCATCGGCGCGCGCACGCGCACGCCGGCAACTTCGGTTTCGAAGGCACGCTCATATTCGCCGTCGAAATGGGCAACGTCGGTCGACGTGCCCCCCATGTCGAAGCCGATCACCCGGTCGAAACCGGCTGCTTCACCGGTTTTGGCAAGGCCGACGACGCCGCCGGCCGGACCTGAGAGGATCGCATCCTTGCCCTGGAACATGTCGGCTGCCGTCAGACCACCCGACGACATCATGAACATGACGCGGGCGCCAGAGCGCTCGACATCAAGCTCGTTCGACACCTGCGCCACATAGCGACGCAGCACCGGCGAGAGATAGGCGTCGATGACGGTCGTATCGCCACGACCGACATATTTGATCAATGGCGAGACTTCGTGGCTGACCGACACCTGCTCGAAGCCCATTTCGCGGGCGATCCGGGCGACCAGCGCCTCGTGTTCCGGGTATTTGTAGGCGTGCATGAACACGATCGCGACGGTGTTGTAACCCTGTTCGCGAAGTGCTGCCAGCGCCTGGCGCGCCTCGGCCTCGTCGAGCGCCTGCTCCACCGTGCCGTCGGCCAGCACGCGTTCGCCGAGTTCGACGATGTCCTTATAGAGCGCTTCCGGCTTGATGATCTCGGTGGCGAAGATGTTCTTGCGTTCCTGGTAACCGATCCTGAGCGCGTCGCGGAAACCGCGCGTCGTCACCAGGGCCAGCGGTTCGCCCTTGCGCTCGAGCAGCGCATTGGTGGCGACCGTCGTGCCCATGCGCACTTCGCTGATGAGCCCGGTCGGGATCGGCGCACCGGTCGGCAGGCCCAGGTGCAGGCGGATGCCCTGCACGGCCGCATCGTGATAGGCTTCCGGATTCTCCGACAGCACCTTGCGCGCATGCAGAACGCCTTGCGGGTCCCTGCCGATCACGTCGGTGAAGGTGCCGCCACGGTCGATCCAGAAGTCCCAGCTACCGGTTTCGCGTGCGCTCATCGTCCATCCCTCTCACTCGTATGCCGCCACCTTGGGTCGGCTCCGAAAATCATCAAAGCAGTTCGTTGACAAAATGTCGATAAAATGATGACATAAAATCGTCAAGATGAGGAAGTGCTGAATGACGAAGAAGTCTGAGGAGAGCTTTGAAGGCAGGGAATGGGCGGAAAACGCTCTGCCCGGCCACCTGAAGCCCGTGTCCGCGATCGGGCCCATCGTCTCCTCCGCGCATCTTGCCGAAGGCGGGTCCCCTGGCCTCTCGGAAGTCGAGTACGGCCTGATCCTCGCCTCGCACGCCTTCCATCGCTGGATGGTGCGCTGCATGGCGGCAGCCGGCGTGCCCGGCCTTTCCTCCATCGAAATCCTGATCCTGCATACGATCCGCCACCGCGATCGCGGCAAGAAGCTTGCCGATATCTGCCTCGTGCTCGACATCGAAGACACCCATGTCGCGACCTATGCCATCCGCAAGCTCGAGGCGGCCGGCCTTGTCACCACCGGCAAGGAAGGCAAGGAAAAGACCATCCAGATCACCGACAAGGGTGCGGGAGCCTGCACCCGTTATGCACAGATCCGCGAGCGCCTGCTCGTGACGTCGACGGCCAATGCCCGCCCTTCCGAGGAAACGCTGTCGGAAATCGCCGCCGTGCTGCGTTTCATGTCGGGTGCCTATGACCAGTCCGCGCGCGCCGCGACCACATTGTGACAAGGAAGACCGCGTGACCGCTGATACGACACCCCCGCTGCTGGCGGTCGAAAACCTATCCGTCGCCTTCAATGGCAATGCCGTCGTCGAAGGCCTGAGCTTTTCGGTCACGGCGGGACGGACGCTGGCAATCGTCGGCGAATCGGGCTCCGGCAAATCGGTGACGTCGCTTTCGATCATGCGGCTTGCTGACATGATGGGTGGCCGGTTCCCGACTGGTAGCATCCTGTTCCAGGGTAAGAAGGGCGCGGTGGACCTGACGGCCGAACCGCAGAAAGCGATGCGTACCATTCGCGGCAAGGAGATCGCCATGATCTTCCAGGAGCCGATGACCTCGCTCAATCCGGTGTTCACGATCGGCGACCAGATCGCCGAAGTGCTGATGCTGCACGAGAAGATGACGAAGGCGCAAGCGCTCGTCGAAACCTGCCGGCTGCTCGACATGGTGCGCCTGCCCGATTCCGCCGAACTTGTCGGCCGTTATCCGCACCAGCTCTCCGGTGGCATGCGCCAGCGCGTGATGATCGCCATGGCGCTTGCCTGTCGCCCCAAGCTTTTGATCGCCGACGAGCCGACGACGGCGCTCGACGTGACTATCCAGGCCCAGATCCTCACCATCATCCGCGACCTCCAGAAGGAGCTCGGCATGGCGGTGATCTTCATCACCCATGACATGGGCGTCGTCGCCGAGATGGCCGACGACGTCGTTGTCATGTGGAAGGGCCGCAAGGTCGAGGAAGGCCCGGTCGCCGAGATCTTCGCCAATCCAAAGCATCCCTATACGCAGACCCTGCTTTCAGCGGTGCCGAAGCTCGGCAGCATGACCGGCGAAGATTTCCCCAAGCGCATGCCGCTGACGATGATGGTCGACGGTGCACCGAAGCTCGTCGGCGAAGAGCATATCCAGCGCACAGCCCGCTACGAAACCGCGCCGATCCTGTCCGTGCGCGACCTCGTCACCCGTTTCGACGTCAAGAAGAACCTTTTCGGCAAGACAACGCATCGGGTTCACGCGATCGAAAATGTCAGCTTCGACATCTTCCCGGGGGAGACACTGGCGCTCGTCGGCGAATCCGGTTCCGGTAAGTCGACGATCGGCCGCACGATCCAGCAGCTTCAGAAGGCCACATCCGGCGAGATCCTCTTCGGTGGACGTCCGGTTTCCGCCATGAGCTTTAACGAGCGCCAGCGGCTGAAGCAGGAAATCCAGTACATCTTCCAGGATCCTTTCGCCTCTCTCGACCCGCGCAAGACCGTCGGCTTCTCGATTGCCGAACCCATCCGCACCCATGGCCTGATCCTTGGCGAAAAGGCGATCGAAAAGCGCGTTCACGAATTGCTCGAGCGTGTTGGGCTGACCTCCGCCCACGCCCGGCGCTATCCGCATGAGTTCTCCGGCGGCCAGCGCCAGCGCGTCTGCATCGCCCGGGCGCTTGCATCCCGTCCCAAGCTGATCATCGCCGATGAAGCGCTGTCGGCGCTCGACGTGTCGATCCAGGCCCAGATCATCAATCTGTTCATGGAGTTGCAGGAGCAGGAAGGCCTCGCCTATCTCTTCATCAGCCATGACATGGCCGTGGTCGAGCGCATGAGCCACCGCGTCGCTGTGCTCTATCTCGGGCAGGTGATGGAGTTCGGTAGCCGCCGCCAGGTGTTCGAGACCCCGACCCATCCCTATACCCGCCGGCTTCTTTCGGCCGTTCCGGTCGCCGATCCTGGCAAGGGGCGCGACCGAGGGATGATCGAAGGCGAGATCCCGAGCCCGATCCGGCGTGTCGGAGAAGAACCCGCGGTGCTGCCGCGCAAGGAGATCGCACCAGGCCATTTCGTGGCGCTGGACGCGTAAAGCCGCTTTCTCTTTCCGGGGAAGGCAGTCGAAACAGGAGTGAGTAAAAAATGATCAACAAAAAGGGGATCCACGCCGCCTTCATCGCGCTTGCGCTGACAGGCAGCCTTCTGACGGCCGCGCCGGCCTTTGCTGCCGGCACATTGACGGTCTCGTCGCCGCAGGATCCGGGCAGCTGGGATCCGGTCGACACCTTCCTCGTCAACTGGGCGTCTGTCTCCACCAACATTTTCGACGGCCTGACCTATCGCGGCCCTGACCGCAAGCTGGTTGCCGGCCTCGCAACCGCCTGGGAAGAGCTCGACGGCGGCAAGCGCCTGCGCTTCACGCTGCGCGAAGGCGTCAAGTTCCACAATGGCGAGCCCTTCAACGCCGAAGCCGTGAAGTACACCTTCGACCGCCTGCTCGGCGAAGAAGGCTCCAAGGGGCCGCAGAAGTCCAACTATGCCGCGATCGAGCGCGTCGAGATTATCGACGAGAAGACCGTCGATCTCCACCTGAAGGCCCCGGATCCGGTTCTTTTGACCAAGCTCGCCGGCTACGGCGCAATGATCGTGCCGCCGAAATACATACAGGAAAAGGGTGAGGACTATTTCAACACCCATCCGGTCGGTACCGGCCCGTTCAAGTTCGTTTCCTATGAGCCGAAGGTGGCGATCAAGCTTGAGGCCTTCGCCGATCATTGGGGCGGCGCGCCGAAGCTTTCCACCCCCGCCTCCCGCTTCCTCGCCGAGCCGGCGACCGCCGTTGCCGAACTGCAGGCCGGCCGCGTCGATCTCGTCATCCCGCCGACCATCCCGATCGGCATGATCCCGACGATCGAAGGCGACGATAAGCTCGAACTCGTTTCGACCTCCGGCCCGACCGTCTATGCGCTGCGCTTCAACACCCGCGACGGCATCACCAAGGATCCGAAGGTTCGCAAGGCGCTGATCCTCGGCGTCGACCGCGACACCATCATCCAGTCGATCCTCGGCGGCCAGGCCGCTCCGATCGCCAGCTTCCAGGGCGAACTGTCGTTCGGCTTCGACCCGAGCATGAAGCCGCTACCCTATGATCCCGAGCAGGCGAAGGCTCTTCTGAAGGAAGCGGGCGTCGCTCCAGGCGCCTCTGTCCAGATCGACGTGCGCGGCAACGATGCGACCTTCAACGAAGTCGTTCAGGCCGTCGCCAGCTACCTGCAGCTCGTCGGCATCAATGCGACGATCAAGCCTTACGAAACCAACGTTCTCCTGAACGACATCATCCCGGCCGGCAAGACCGGCGCGATGTTCCAGCAGGCCTGGGGCGGCTGGACGCTCGATTACGACAACACCGCCTACTCGATGTACCACTCGGGCGAAAAGTGGAACCCCTACGACAAGGACGCCGATCTCGACAAGCTGCTGGAATCCCAGCGCTCGATCACCGATCAGCCCAAGCGCGAGGAAATCCTCAGGCAGATCGCCAACTACGCCGCCGACCGCGCGCTGGAAATGCCGCTCTACAACCTCAACGCCATCTATGGCGTGAGCAAGCGCGTCAAGAACTTCACGCCGGTTCCAGACAGCCGCCTGCGGCTGACGGACGTCACGGTCGAATAACAATCAGATCCGCCGCTCCTCAACTTCGAGCGGCGGATCGTCTTCATGAAGGGCGGGTAAGTTGGCCGGATTTTTGATCAAACGTGTTCTGCAGGCGGTGTTCGTCGTTTTCGTCGTAACGCTCACCGTCTCCTTTGCCATCCGCCTGACAGGCGACCCGGCGCTGATGCTCGCCCAGGGCGCCGGCAGCGTCACCGAGGAGGACCTTGCGCGCATCCGCGAGGCGCTCGGCCTCAACCAGCCCTTCATGACGCAGTATTTTGCCTTCATCAAAGGCCTCTTCACCTTCGATTTCGGCCGCTCGTTCATGGGCGGCACCCCGGTCTCGCAGCTGATTGCCGCCGCCCTGCCGGCCACGATGATGCTGGCCTTCGCATCGCTCATCGTCTCGATCATCATTTCGATCCCGCTCGGCATCAAGGCCGCGGTCGCCCGCGGCAAATGGGCCGACCAGGCAATCCGCATCCTCTCGCTCGTCGGCCTCTCCTTCCCGAACTTCTGGCTGGCGATCATGCTGGTGCTGTTGTTTTCGATCACCCTCAAATGGCTGCCGCCGAGCGGCATGGACGGGTTTGCGAGCTTCATCATGCCGGCGGTCACCATGGGCATCATCCTGACGGCGACCAATGTCCGCCTGGTGCGCACAGCGATGCTCGAGACGCTGCAGTCGCAATACATCATGGTCGCCCGCGCCAAGGGCCTCAGCGAAAGCAAGGTGCTCTACAAGCATGCGCTGCGTAACTGCGCCATTCCGCTCATCACCTATTTCGGTCTCCAGTTCGGCGGCCTGCTCGGCGGCATCGTCGTCGTGGAACGGGTGTTCAACTGGCCGGGCATGGGCACACTTGCCTTCGACGCCGTCGGCGCTCGCGACTATCCCGTGCTGCAGGCCGTCATCACCGTGCTCTCGCTGATGATCGTCGGCGTTAACCTCATCGTCGACATCGCCTATGGCCTCGTCGACCCGCGCATCCGGACGGAGTGAGCCGATGACCACCAAGGCCGCAAACACCCGTTTCGCCCGTTTCCGCAACCTCGAATTCATCCTCGGCGTGCTGCTTGCCGGTGGCATGTGCCTCGCTGTTCTCTTGTCTGGCGTGCTTTTCCCGGGTGGCGCCGACAAGATCGATCTAATGGCGCGGCTGACACCGCCCTTCGTCAACTGGGCGCACGCGCTTGGCACCGACCCACTCGGCCGTGACGTGCTTGCGCGCGTTGTTGCCGGCGGCAAGATTTCGCTGCTCGTCGGCTTTACCTCGGTTGCCGGCGCCGTCGTCATCGGTGTGGTGATGGGCCTCGTCTCCGGCTACTACCGCGGCTTCTGGGACATGCTGGTCATGCGCTTTGCCGACGTGCAGCTGGCGCTGCCCTTCATCCTGCTCGCCATCACCTTCATCGCCATCGTCGGCGGCGGACTCACCAACACCATCATCCTCCTGATCGTGTCGCAGTGGGTGCAGTACGCCCGCCTCGTGCGCGGCTTGGTACTGTCGCTACGCGAGCGTGAATTCATCCAGTCGGCCCGCGCGATCGGCGTTCGCGATGTGAAGATCCTGTTCCAGCATCTGCTGCCGAACCTGATCGGCCCGGTCATCGTGCTGATGACGCTCAATGTTGCCAACAACATCCTGCTCGAGAGCAGCCTGACCTTCCTCGGCCTTGGCGTCGACCCGCTGATCCCGAGCTGGGGCGGCATGCTCGCTGACGGCCGCACCTACCTGCAGAACGCCTGGTGGGTCAGCGTCTTCCCGGGCCTTGCAATCCTTCTCACCGTCCTTGGCCTCAACCTCCTCGGCGACTGGCTGCGCGACAGTCTCGACCCAACTGGCAGAACTTCACGATGACCACGATTTTCGAAGGGGCGTTCGAGCGCACGCTCGACACCATGCTCGCAACCTATGGCAAGGAGGCTGCGCGCGGCACCCGGCTGGAGGCATGGCTCTTCGATGATCGCGAGAGCCGCAAGGCGGCCGAGCAGACGCTCGCGGACTTCGGCGTCGAGGCAAAGCTGCGCAGCGCCTACAAGCCGCTGCTGCACTTCTTCCTCGAGGAGATCGATCTCAAAGCGCTGAAGCGCGTCGACATCCGCTATCCGCAGCCCGAAAACTGCCCGGCGAACCGCTTCCTGCTCGAGGCCTATCCGCTGGCAGCGCTCGTCGGCGACGCCGAGATCGTTTTTGTCGGCGGCAGGAATGCGGCACTGACCTACGACGTCGCGCTGACCTTTGCCGACGGACGCACGGAGACCCACTCGGTGTTTGCGCCCAACCGCCAGCACACCGATTTCATCGGCGAGACTCTCCTGTCTCCGACCGGCTGGGTCCGTCTCGACGACAGCAGCAGCAAGCGGCGGGAATGCCATCTTGAAACCGATTATGAGCGGCTGTTCGCAGGCGCCATGCGTGCGATCGCCGAGCACGGCTGGGGCGACAGCGAACCCTACTTCGACGAACTCAACATCCGCGCGACATTGCCGATCAACGATCTTCGGCTGCCGGTCGGCGAAGAAGTCATCAGCCTGCGCGAGGCGCTGCACGAGGATTTCTACTTCTCGCTGCTCGAAATCTTCCAGAAAAAGTCTGGCCGCCCGCTTGGCGACCGCGGCCTGAAACCCGGTCAGATCGTTCCCGAAATCGTCTTTGCCGAGGGCAAGCCCACTGTTCGGGTCGAAACGCGACCGCTGGCGACAGCGGACGCCGACGGCGAGATCCAGCCTCTCGATACGGCGCAGGCGCCGCTCGCGGTTGCACAGATCCATGCGGAACTGCAGAAGATCGAGGGCCAGTCCTTTGAGGCACATTCGCGCGCCGGTCGTCCCGTCAAGGCGCGATACCACAAGGGCACCGATGCCGCCGTGATGATCAGCGGAGGCCAGCACCCCAACGAGACCACCGGCATCGTCGGCGCATTGCGAGCAGCCCAGACGCTCGCGGCTCGCCCCGGCGCGCACTTCACGGTATCGCCGCTCGAAAACCCTGATGGTTATGCCGTTCACCAGCGCCTGCGCGCCGACAACCCGCTGCACATGCATCACGCCTCCCGCTACACCGCGCTCGGCGACGATCTCGAATATCGCGCCGGCACCGCCCTCAACGAGCGGGCAATCCGCAACGAAGCCGAAGCGCTGTCGGGCGCTGAGCTTCATGTCAACCTGCACGGCTACCCCTCGCACGAGTGGACAAGGCCGCTGTCCGGCTATGTCCCGCGCGGCTTTGCCATGTGGACCTTGCCGAAGGGCTTCTTCCTCATCATGCGCCACCACGCCGATTGGGGGGCGCGCGCCGAGCAGCTGATCGAAGCGGTGACGGCTCGGCTCGCCGCGGTCCCCGGCCTTCTCGCTTACAACGACCAGCAGATCGCGCTTTACGAAACCCATGCCGGCGAAACCGGCTTCCGCATCATCAACGGTTTCCCTTGCATGATCTCCGTCGACGAACGCCACAAGGCGCCGTTGACCCTGATCACAGAATATCCCGACGAAACCATTTATGGCGACGCCTTCGTTGCAGGGCACGAGGCGCAACGCGAGACGATCCTTGCCGCCTACGAGGCGTTCCAGTCGATGATGGCGATCGCCTAGGAGCCTGTCCGAGTAGTCACTGTTCAATTGCGTGCGAGTCTGATTCAATCTTTTGCCATGAGCAAATATTTTCGCCCCTGGAATATCGATCAGACACTGCTTCTTCCGCCGAGCGTGCAGGAC
>NZ_LGAP01000056.1 GCF_001270265.1 Ensifer adhaerens | reverse complement strand
CGACAAGTGCAGCGCGCAGCCACTGCGATAATGGTCCTGCTTCCAGGCCGATCGTGACGATCGGCAGCGCCAGATCGGCAAAAAGCTGCAACAGAGCTTCAGGCTCGCTCGCCACTTTCGCCTCACGCACGATCTTGCCCGACCCATCCACGACGCAGATGCTGCTCTGTTCCAGCGACACATCAATTCCTGCATAATAGTCCATGGTTGTCCCTCGCTTGATGCTTGGGGCCGAGATCATCGGACCCCGTTTCAACATCATCACTCTGAGGGACAGCCACCTTCTTGGCTATGCGAGGAGTGCCGGCCCATTACGGCATCTAGGGGACAAGCATGCTGCCGACTGAAATCTCGGGTCATCACGTTGCTTGCGGCGCGTGGCGGGTGCTACGGACGCGATCTTATGCTGCCTCGATGTCCGTGCGCGAGAAATCATCGCCTTTATAGAGCAGCGGTTCACCGCGTGTCTTGGCCAGCGCATAGGAGAAACAGTCCCCATAGTTCAGACCGGCGGGATGTCGGCCCTTGCCATAGCTGCGCCAAGCTCGCCTTGCCACCGCGATCTGTTCCGCGTCGACGGCTACGATTTCGACACCCGCCTTGTAGAGCCATAGATCGAGCTCGGCGGCACCCGCCTCGCCGAGGCGAGCCTCGATGACGATGGCCAGTTCAAGGATTGTCGCGGCCGAGATGAAACGCCGTGGAGCGTCGACGACTTTTTGCTCGTAGGTTTCTGCGTCCGGTTCATTGAATGCGATCGCAACGATCGCCGATGTGTCGATGACCATCAGTTGGGGAGCCCGTTTTCGTCATACCCCAAAATCTCGTCAGCAGAGCGTTTGTCGAGCACCGGCAGCTTCGCCCAGCGGTTACGGCTGGCTGCCAGTTCCTCGAGAAGCACTTCGCGATTTCCAGCATTTGCAAGGCGCCGCAGCCGCTCTTCCAGGGCGCGACGGGTGGCCATGGTGATCGTTTCTCCGGTCTTCTCGGCCAGCGCCTTGGCGAGGCGTTCCGTCTCCGGATCCTTAATGCTGAGCGCCATTTTGGCTCCTTGGTTCCTAATTTGCTATATTCTACCTAAATGGGCGTGGGTACAAGAAGAATACGCAAGCCAGCGGACAAACCGCGGTACGCGGCTGTCTGCGGGCGGGCGGTTGCCCGCTCGCCTTGCGCTTTTCGGATGCTCGAAACAGGGCCGCCTTGGCCGGGCCGGGCCTGAAATTGCAGCTTTAACGTTAATTTAAATTCGCAATTACTAAGTATCTCTCGGTCGGTGCGCTAGAAACCTCCGCCTCCTCCCACGGAGCGCGCGCAACATTCCGGGTCTCCTCCCACCGGTTTGGCCGACCATGTCCAGCAAACCAGCGCGATCGCGACATCACAGGAGTCACGGCAGTGACGTTCAAGAATTTATCGATATTGACCAAGGTCGGCCTCGTGGTCGTGGTCATGGGCATTTCCTCAACCCTGATCGCGCTCGTCGGCGCCCACGGGCTCTCTTCGCTTGGAACGACGATCGTCGAAGTCGGCGCCCGCGAAGAAGCGGCGCGCGAGGCGATGGATCTCCGGGTCGATATCATCGCCATCAGCCGCATGACCTATCAGCTGGCGGCAACGCCCGCGAAGGCTTCCGAGTTCGGTGCGGAAACCGAAACACGCGCTGCGGAAATGCTCGAGCGCGTCACCAAGATCGAGGCGGTTGCCGACGATGCCGAGGACAAGCTGCTCAACGATATCCGCGCGACGCTCAACAGCTATTTCGACGAGATCCGGGCGATGATCGCCGTTGCCGGCTCGAATGGCGCGGATGCCGCTGCCGTCAAGGCCGCGCTCGACAAGGCGCTGGGCGCCCAGAAGACGGTGACCTCCACCGTCAAGGCCTACAGCACCTATTCGGGCGATGCTCTTGCTGCCGCTCGCGCCGAGGCGCTGGAGTCTTCCTCCGTCGCGATGACGATCCTGCTGGCCGCGGCCGGCGCATGCATCGTCTTCGGCGTTGCAGTGAGCCTGCTCGTCGCGCGGCGCGGCATCGTGCTTCCAGTCCAGTCGCTGACGTCGATCATGACCGAGCTTGCCGACGGAAAATTGGATGGCGATGGCGCCGACCTTTCGCGCCGCGACGAAATCGGCGAGATGGCCCGTGCCGTTGAAGTCTTCCGCAAGAACGCCATCAGCATGCGCGACATGAAGGCCCAGGAAGCGGTGCTGCATGCTCGCAGCAGCGATCTCCAGTCCAACATCAGTATCGTCGTTGCCGCGGCCGTTGCCGGCGATTTCACCGGTCGCATCACCAAGGACTACAGCAACGAGGACCTGAACCGCTTTGCCGCCAGCGTCAACGAGCTGGTGTCGAGTGTCGACCTGACAGTCAACGAGGTCCGTCGCGTCGTGGCTGCACTCGCAGAGGCCGACCTGACCCAGACGATGCGCGGCGAATTCCACGGCGCGTTCGCCGAGCTTCAGACTAATGTCAACGCCACGATGGTGACCCTGCGCTCGACGATGCAGAACGTCCGCACCGCAGCTGGAACGATCAACGACAATTCGGTCGAGCTGAGTTCGGCGGCAAACGATCTGTCCAAGCGCACCGAGCAGCAGGCGGCCGCCCTTGAGGAGACGGCTGCGGCGCTCGACGAAATCACTTCGACCGTCAGGACCGCTTCAGAGCGGGCGAACGAGGCGCATGAAATGGTGCGCGCCACCAAGGACAGCGCCGGCCGTTCGGGTGCGATCGTGCGCAGCGCCATCGATGCGATGGGCCGGATCGAGAATTCGTCCAACCGGATCAACCAGATCATTTCCGTCATCGACGAGATCGCCTTCCAGACCAATCTTCTGGCACTGAATGCCGGCGTCGAAGCGGCTCGTGCCGGCGAAGCGGGGCGCGGATTTGCCGTCGTTGCCCAAGAGGTCCGCGAATTGGCGCAGCGTTCGGCGAATGCCGCCAAGGAGATCAAGACGCTGATCCACAGCTCGGCAAGCGAAGTCGAAAACGGTGTGTCGCTGGTGCGCTCGACGGGTGAGGCGCTGCTCGAGATCGAGACCCTGGTCAACAATGTCAGCGGCCACGTCAACACGATCGCTACCGCCGCACGTGAACAGGCAACCGCGCTTCAGGAGATCAACACCTCGGTCAACCACATGGACCAGATGACTCAGCAGAACGCGGCAATGGTCGAAGAAACGACGGCCGCAAGCGGAACGCTTGCCGAAGAAAGCCGTCAGCTGCGGACAATGCTGGCGAAGTTCAAGCTGGAAGGGGCGGCAATGCGCGAAAGTTGGAGCCGCGCCGCCTAGATTTTCCCGGAGCGTAGGCGGGACGGCGGCAAACCGCCCCGCCAACTCTTGTTTGGTTTGGCTGGCTTGCTGAGTTCCGTCGAGGACGACAGCCTGCCGTCGCGGATATTGCTCGCCAGGAACCATGCCGCAAGTGTGAAAGGTCACAGCGGCCCTTGCACGTCGTATTTGGCGCTCGACGCTGCAGCCACGATCCGCGCCTTCTGGCTGTCGGCGGCGGAAGCATGTCACCGCGACTATTGGGTGGCTTGCGACCCGACCGATGTGAGGTGCCAGGCGAAATCTGGGATGGCTGGGCTGCGCCACTCGAACAAGTGATCGGCCGCCCACGCCATTGCAGTTGAAAAGCGGTGTTAGAAGCGCACGCTGACACCCACTCTGCCGCCCGCGGATTGTTCGCCATCTTCCTCGATATTGAAGAGCAAGGCCGCGTCCAGGTTCCAGTTGATGTCGTTGGACAGATCGATGCCCGCCGAGAGCGCGCCGAATGCGCCGCTGTTGTCGAGTGCCGCAAATCCGACGCTGGCTCCCATCCGTGGAGTTAGCGTCAATCCGTTTTCAAGCTCGTAGCTGCGTTCGATTTCCGCGCCGGCGCTGAGACGCCATTGCTGCTCGGTAAAGCCCTCGAGGGATACGGCTCCGCCGGTGCTGTTAGAGACGGTATAGTCATCGACCTTTTCGTTGAAGAAAACCGCTCTGAGTTTTGGTGTGAGGATGGTCTCCGCATCGATCAGCCATTGTCCCTGCAGCTTGGTATCCCACAGCCAGCGCGTCGTATCGAAGGAACCGTCGAAGAACGCGGTGTCGATGTCGTTCCACGAACCGCCGTAGAGCAGGCTTGTGTCGAGGAACACGCCTTTGCCGATCTCGAACGAGGCGTAGGGGCCGGCGAGCCAGCCGTTGCCCGTCAGCTCCGCATCTTCATCCGTGGGGTCGCTCATGCGGTCGAAATGGAACGACAGACCGACCAGCGCCTTTTCGTTGATGAGGTAGTCGGCGCCAGCGGAAAACAGCCCGAAATTGCCCCATTTTCCATCGTTCTCGTCGCGCTTGTGCATCAGGAATGTGCCGTCGATCCAGACGTCGAACGGCGAGAGAGTGGGATCTGCTTGCGCTCCATCCGCTTCGGCAGCCTTGCGCGCCGCTTCGATCTGCGAAAGGCTGGTAGCGAAGCCGAGGGTAATGCCATCGGCTGAGGGCGATACACGGGTCGTGACGGGGTCATTGCTCGTCGCGTTTCTCCGCCGATCGAGCAGACCCGGCACCTTAAGCGTCGAGGAAATAAGGTTCTGCCGCGTTTCGACGAACCCACGCACGAGGCCGTCGATTTCGTCGGCGACTTGCTGGGCATCAAAACCGATGCGGTAGGAAATGCTGGCGACGTTCGACACACCGCTGGCGCCCGTCAGCGTGTAGCCGACGACGGCTGTGCCGGAGAAGGCAGGATTTGGCGTGAATTTCAGGTAGAAGCCGACGGGTGCGAAACTGCCTGTCGCTGCAAGTTCACCTTCGATGATCTCCGCCGTTCCCGCGTTTGGCGGCTGGACGAATGCAACGGCGCCTGAGGTGAACGGTCCGCCGGTCGCGCCACTATTCAGATAGACGTTCGGCGGCGAAGAGCCGGCGGGAACGTCGACCGTTTTGTCGGGCGCCGTCACTTCGCGCGCCTCGACCATGATCGAGTATGACGCAGTGCCGCTGTTGCCGGCGCTGTCCGTTGCCGTGATCGTGAAGCTGTGTTCACCGATTGGCGCATCCGCATCCAGAGGCCCGGTCAGCGCGCCGGTGGAGACGTTCTGGATCATTCCCTTGGGCAGACTTCCGGCGCTGATGCCGTAGAGGACCGCGCCAACACCCCCGTTTGCCACTATGCCGACGCTGTAGTTCTCGCCGGCCATGGCTGCCGGTAAGGCACCCTGCGCCGGCGCGAAGGACAACGCGACCGGTGCGGCGTTGATCACCAGTGCGTATGTGGCGGATCCGCTTGCGCCATATGCATCTGTGGCTGTGATGGTGAAACTGGTGCTGCCGGCGGCAGTCGGGGTTCCAGACAGGGTACCGTCGGCCGCGACGCTGAATCCCGCCGGCAGCGCGCCCGATGTCAGCGAATAGGAATAAGGAGCAGTTCCGCCGCTGGCGGTGATCGTCTGACTATAGGCGGTGCCGACTGTTCCCTTGGCAAGGTTTGTCGGTGCGACGACGATCGTCGGGGTATCGACGGACAAAGTGTAGGTTTGCGCTCCCGTGCTTCCGAAGGCATCGGTCGCCTGGATGCTGAAGGTGAAGCTTCCGCTTGCCGTCGGCGTGCCGGACAAAGTTCCATTGGCTGCAAGGTTGAGACCTGCCGGCAACGTCCCGGAGGTCAGGGAATAGCCGTACGGCCCGACCCCGCCGCTCGCAGTGACTGTTTGGCTATAGGCAGCGCCCAGCATCCCCGATGCAAGGTTTGTCGGCGTCATCACGATCGTCGGGGCGTTGACGGACAAAGCGTAGGTTTGCGCTCCGGTTCTTCCCAAGGCATCGGTCGCCTGGACGTCGAAGGTGAAGTTTCCGGTTGCCGTCGGCGTGCCGGACAGGGTGCCGTTGGCCGCAAGATTGAGACCTGCCGGCAGCGTGCCGGAGGTCAGCGTGTAGCCGTAGGGGCTGACTCCGCCGCTGGCCGTAAGCATTTGGCTATAGGCCGTGCCCGTCGATGCGGAAGGCAAAGTCGCAGGCGAGAGTGTGATCGTGGGCACACCGATCACCAGCGCATAGGTGTGATCGCCGGAATAGGGCCCGGTTCCGCCGGAACTGTCGGTGGCTCGAATGGTGACGTTGAAGGTCCCGCTCACCGCCGGCGTGCCGGACAGAGTGCCGTTGGCGGCCAGGGTGATACCTGCCGGCAACGCGCCCGATGCCACCGAATAGGTATACGGCGCGGTTCCGCCACTGGCCGTCATCGATTGATTGTAGGCGACACCGATTTCCCCTGTGGCGAGGCTTGCTGGAGAAACGACGATCGCCGGCAAGTCGACGGCGAGCGTGTAGGCCTGGATACCCGTGCTGCCGAAGGAGTCGGTCGCTTGCACGCTGAACGAGAAGCTCCCTCCGACCGTTGCCGTACCGGACAACGTTTCCCCGACCAGTGTGATGCCGGCTGGGAGTGTGCCTGAAGATATCGCATAGGTGTAGGGTCCGGTTCCGCCGGTAGCCACGAACGTCTGGCTGTAGGCGGTGCCCGTCGAGGCGGCTGGCAAAGTCGCAGGCGAGAAGGTTATCGTGGGCACGCCGATCACCAGCGCGTAGTTCTGCTCGCTGAAATACGGGCCGGTGCCGGTGGAATGGTCGGTGGCTCGAATGGTGATGTTGAAGGTTCCGCTCGCCGTTGGAGTGCCGGACAAGGTGCCGTCTGCGGCGAGCGTGATTCCTGCAGGCAGCGCACCCGCCGTGACCGCAAAGGTGTGGGGAGTTGTTCCGCCGCTGGCCGAAATGGTCTGGCTGTAGGCCACGCCGACGGTACCACCTGGAAGGCTCGTCGGAGACACGGCAATGGCCGGAGCGCTGACGGCCAGGGTGTAGGCGAGAGTCCCGGTGCTGTTGAACGCGTCGGTCGCCTGGACTGTGAACGGGAAACTTCCTCCGGCCGTTGCTGTGCCCGACAACGTCCCGTCGCCAGCCAAAGTCATGCCCGCCGGGAGGGCGCCAGATGCCCCCGCATAGGGGGGGGGGCCGCCCCCGCCGCTGGCGGTGATAGTTTGGCTGTAGGCGGTGCCCACCATTGACACGGGCAAAACCGCCGGCGAAATCGCAATCGCCGGTGCCACGATTTCAATGGAGTATGCCGTCGACACCGTATCGTTGTGGCCGTCCGTCGCCCCGATCGAGAACGAGAAGGTACCGGGCGCCGTCGGTGTGCCCGAGAGTGCGCCCGCCGCCGAGAGCGTCAATCCGGTCGGGAGTGTGCCGGTCGAAACGGAATATGTATACGGCGACAGGCCCCCGGAGGCGCTGAAAGACAGACCATAGGCCGAGCCGACGGTGCCGTCCGCCAAGGCGCCGGCAGCTGGCGTGAGGGCCAATGGCGTGCCGCGGGTCACAGTGACCGAATAGGTCTTTTGTGTGGATCGGTCCTGCGCGGTGACAGTGACGGAGATGGAATTCGTTCCAACACCCAGAGAGATTAGGCCCGAAGGCGAGCCGCTTGCGACCGGATTGTTATTGACTGAGACGGTCGCTCCGCTGTCGGTGGTCGTGGGGGTCACGGTCAGCGACGAGACGCTGTTGGGGACATTGATGGAATAGGTCGTTGTCGTTGAAGCGAACGAGGGTGAAAGCGATCCCGTGCTCAGCGTGAGGAGGCTGAGCGTTGCGTCGGTTGATGGCGCGATGTAGGTGAAACCGCTGGCAAACGTCACCGCACCTGCGGGGTTCGTGACGATGATGTCGACAGGCCCAACCGCATGCGCGGGTGCGACGGCCGTGATCTGCGTTGCGCTAACGACCGTGACTGACGTGGCTGCGGCGCCGCCGAAAGTCACGCTCGTCGTGCCGGTAAAGTTGGAGCCGTTGATGGTCACGGCGGTCGTGTCCAATGTCAGGCCGGAAGTGGGGGAGACCGACGAGATCACCGGCGGCAGCAGCGTGGAGCGGCATGTGACGGTGACCGTAGCGACGCCACTATCGGCGCCACCTGCGACATATACCCAATATGTCTGTGCCGGATTAAGCGTGATGTTGCCGGAACGCGTAAAGTCGTTCGGCTCGGTCGGGCCGATAGAGTGCTCTACAACCCTTGTGTTATAGTCTGCATCCTGGAAAACACCAAACGACGCGCCCGCGTGGCCGCCACTTTTCTCCAAGTCACTGCTGTTGATCGTGGTGACTGTGTAGGAGAGTTCCTCGCCTAGTGCGAATGACGAATAAAAACCCTCGAAATAGACGCCCTGGCCACGCGAAATACTCACCCAGTTGTCGTTGATGTTGTTGCAGGCGTTCGAAAGGGCATAGGCGTTGCCGGCCATCAACATCGCAACGAGGAACGTTGCGAACCGTATCGCGACCGCCTTTCCTGAATGTGCGAGGGCTCGCAGGCGGGGTATGGGATGACAGGCTGGAGAACTGTCGCGTGTTGCAATGACGTCTTGCTCAGAGTCACGACAGAAGTACGCCATCGGAAAATGCCCCACCACAAAATCCCAGACGCAAGCGTACTCAGCCGAAAAGGCAAGGCCCTCGGTGTGTGCTTCTGACGTCTGGATTGTCCCCCGATTGCCAGACCCTGTCGCCACCAACAGACTCTAAGCAAATATAATGATACTTATTGTCGGTTCGCCCACGCAAGGCTGTAGCCATATTGCAACACACGCGTAGATTTTATGATTTTGCGCAGGGCACTCGCGCCTGGGGGTAGAATGCGGAACCGGGGGCGAGGCGCTGCGGCGAGCGAAGCAGGACGATCTCGAAAACATCTCGCCTGGCAATTTGTTGCTAACTCAGCGTCGCAGCGAAGACGACGGCCTGATTTTGGATCAGGCCGCCCCATTCTGGTGGTGGGTTGATGTCTTGCTTGAAAAAAACTGCCGTCACGCTTCCGGGGCATAGCCGAAGACGACGGCAGGATTTTCCGCCGTCTCGACCCAGACGCTCTTCGTCTGGGTGTAGGCCAAAAGCGCATCGCGCCCGCTGGAGCGGCCATAGCCGGAGCGGCCGAAGCCGCCGAAGGGCGACATGACGCTGATCGTCTTGTAGCCATTGATCCAGAACGTGCCGGCGCGCACGCGCGAGGCCATGCGGTGGGCGCGCCCGACGTCTTTTGTCCAGACCGCGCCGGCAAGGCCGTAGGGGTTATCGTTCGCAAGCGCCACGGCCTCGTCTTCATCGTCGAAGACGGTGACGCCGACGACCGGGCCGAAGACCTCCTCGCGCGCGATGGTCATGTCGGGCTTGACGTTGTCGAGGATCGTCGGGGCGAAGAAGAAGCCGCCGGAGGAAGAAAGCGCTACCGGCTTGACGCCGCCGGTTGCAAGCGTCGCGCCTTCGGCAACGCCCTGGCGCACCATCTCGTCGATCTTTGCCCATTGACGGGCATTGTTGATCGGACCGATCTGGGTGGCGTCGAGATAGGGATCGCCGACCGGAATGCGCTCGGCGGCACGCGCATAACGCTCGACGAATTGCTGGTGCACCGACCGGTGGATCAGGAGGCGAGAGCCGGCAACGCAGCTCTGGCCCGCGCCCGAGAAGATTGCCGACTGCGCGCCGACGATCGCACGGTCGAGATCCGCATCAGCAAAGACGATGTTGCCGGACTTGCCGCCGAGTTCGAGAATGCAGGGCACGACGTTTTTCGCAGCTGCTGCCGCAATGGCGGAGCCGGCCTGGGCCGAGCCGACGAAGACGACGAGGGCCGTCTTCGGGTGGGCAACCATTGCGGCGCCTGCGGTCAGGCCCTGGCCGGCGATGACGTTGACGAGGCCGCGCGGCGCGCCGCCCGCTTCGCAAAGCACGCCGAGGACAAGCGTGCTCAAGGGGGTCAGTTCCGACGGCTTGATGACGACGCCGTTGCCAGCGCAAATGGCCGGCGCGATCTGCCAGCCGCCGGTAAAGAGGGGCGCGTTCCAGGGCGTGATCTGGGCAACGACACCAACCGGTTCGTGCCTGATATAGTTCAGGTGCGAGGTCGGGACCGGAATGACTTCGCCGTGCAGCTTGTCGCACCAACCGGCATAATATTCGAACATTTCGGCGACACGCAGGGCTTCGCCGCGGATGTCGCGGATCGGCCGGCCAGCCGACCGGCTTTCAAGCTCGGCCAGTTCCGGTGCACGCTCGCGGATCTTGCGGGCGATCTCGTTCATCACGCGGCCGCGCGCCGACGCCGTCATGGCCATCCATTCACGCTGGGCGCGCGTGGCCGCTTCCATCGCCGCATCGATGATGTCGGCACCGGCGTCCTTGAACGTCGCGAAAACCTCGCCCGTTGCCGGGTCCGTCAGATCCTGTTCGGGCCCGGAACCTGTCACCAGCGCGCCGTCGACATAGCTGCCAATCTCGCTGCCGGGCAGAAAGCCATGAAACAGCGTGCGGATGCGTTCGGCCTTGGCGGCCGGCATGGTCATGTCGTTCATCGTCTTCCCCTTGTCGTGTCAGTTGTCGTTTGCCGCGGCGCGAAAGGCGCCCATGCGGGTGAAGTCGTCGGCATTGTCGAGCGGGCTTTCGGCCCAGAGCCGGGCGACCGCTGCCGAAAGCGGCAGTGTGGCGCCTGTGCGTGCGGCCAGCTCGCTTGCAAGCCGCACGTCCTTGCGCATCAGCCCCATGGTGAAGCCGCTGTCGAAGCGATCGTTCATCACCCAGGTCGGGAAATGCACCTCGCTGATCATCGATTTACCCGAGGCGGCGTTCAGCACCTTGAGCGCCTGTTCGGGCTCAAGCCCGGCTGCAAGCGCAAGCTTCAAGCCTTCGCCCGTCGTCACCATATGGGCGGCTGCAAGCAGGTTGTTGACGAGCTTGGCGACGTTGCCGGCACCGCTTGGTCCGACATGCAGGGCCTTGGCCGACATCGCTTCGATAACGGGTGCCGCGCGAGCAACATCGGCGTCGCTGCCGCCGATCATCATCGTCAGCTTGCCGTTTGCCGCTCCCGCCGGTCCGCCGGAAACGGGGGCATCGAGGAAACCATGGCCAAGCGCATTGAGGCCGGCGGCGAGGTCGCGCGAAACGTCGGGTTCCGACGTCGAGGTGTCAATGATGACGACACGTTCCTTGGCGACGTTCAGGGCGTCGAGATTGGCCTCGACGACGGCGGCGACGTCCTTGGCCGTCGGCAGCGAGAAGACGATGAAACCGGTATCGGCGAAGACATCGGCCAGCGTTTCGCAAGCCGTCACACCGCCTTCGACAGCCAGCCCGCGCCTGGTGTCGGAAAGGTCGAAGCCCTTCACGGCGAAGCCGTTGCTTGCGAGCGTGGTCGCCATTCCGAGCCCCATGGCCCCAAGCCCGACCATGCCTATGGCTGTCTCTTTCGTCGTCATATCCGGTGTCACCCTCAGCGTTTGTTTTGGTGCTGAGAAGGTGGCACGGGGTATCTGGGGCGGGTAGACGGCGAGGCCGGTACACTGCGTTGCTGGCGCTGCAACGTCGGTGTTTCAGTAGGGGCCGGCCCGCCGCTTCGAGGCTTCGGGTCAGTCTCCGATCGTCAGACCGTCACGACGATCTTGCCGAACTGTTCGTTCGCCTCGAGATAACGATGCGCCTCGACGATCTGCTCGAATGGAAAGATCCTGGCGATTGCCGGATGCAACGAACCCGAGGTGAGGCCGTCGAGGATGAAGGCCTTGGCCGCCTCCAGTCGCTCTGGATCGCCTGTGATTTCGTGGACGAGGTAGCCGCGCAACGTCAGTGTCTTGCTGAGGACGTCAAACAGCGGAAAAGGCGTGGGCTCGGGGCTGAGGCCGCCATATTCGATCAGGATGCCGCCGCGCTCCATTGCAGCCGTCAGCGGCTCGAATATCGGGCCGCCGATCGGGTCGAATACCACGCGGATTCCTTGCGGGCCGGCAATCTCCTTCAGCCGGACTTCCAGGTCTTCCTCGGCTGAGGCGATCACATGCGCGGCGCCGAAATCGAGCAGGGCCTGTTTCTTGGCGGAGGTCCGCGTGACGGCGATTACGGTTGCGCCGATCATGTTGGCGATCTGGATGGCCGCCAGTCCGACACTGCTCGAGGCGGCGGTAATCACGACCGTATCTTGGCCGCTGAGCCTGGCGATGTCGATCAGGGCGCCGTAGGCGGTCAGGTATTGCATCCAGACCGCTGCGGCCGCTTCCCAGCTAAGCGTCGGCGGATGCTTGACGACCTGCGAGGCGGGGAAGGTGACAAGCTCGCCATAGGCCGGCCAACGGGCCATCGATATTGGCGGAATGACGCTGACGGCGTCGCCGGGCGCGAAGCCGTCGACCCCGTCGCCGACCGCCTCGATGAGGCCCGCAGCCTCAAGGCCGAGACCGGACGGCAGCGTCGGCGTCTCGATATACCAGCCCGAGCGCAGCAGCGCCTCGGCGCGATTGAGGCCCAGAGCCTTGACGCGAATGCGGACCTCGCCAGGACCAGCTTCGGCAACATTCTGATCCTCGATGCGCAGGACTTCGGGACCACCATGCTCATGAAAACGGACAACGCGGGCCATCAGCAGTAACTCCATAGTGATTGAACTGAATGAGCTATGCACGCCGGTTTGATTTCGATAAATCATGCCACTGGCAGAACAGTAGAAACCAGGAGTTTCGAATATGGATCGCCTTACGAGCATGGCGGTGTTCGTCAAAGCCGTGGATCTCGGCTCGTTCGCAGCCGCTTCGGTCGCTCTTGATCTCTCTGGGCCGATGGTCGGCAAACATGTCCGGTTTCTGGAAGAACGGCTCGGCGTGCGGCTGATCAACAGGACCACCCGCCGGCAGAGCCTGACCGAATTCGGACGCGCCTATTATGACCGCTGCCGCGTCATTCTCGCGGAAGCGGAAGCCGCGGATGCGCTTGCTGCCGACCAGCTGTCCGAGCCGCGCGGCCGGCTACGCGTCACCATGCCGGCGCTGCTCGGCCGGCGGTGCATTGCACCCATCCTCATGGAGTTTGCTCAAAGATATCCAAGGCTCGAGCTTGAGCTCTCGTTCGGCGATCGCATCGTCGATCTTGCCGAGGATGGCTACGACCTCGCCATCCGCACCGGCACCCTGGAGGACCGGTCCGGGCTCGTCGCCCGTCGTATCGCCAGCCACAGCATGTTGGTTTGCGCCTCACCGTCCTATGTCGAGAGCTATGGCGCTCCGAGGCAGATCGACGACCTGAGCGACCATCACGCCGTGACCTACAATCGTCCGGGATGGGTGCATCCCTGGCTGTTCCCGCGCGACGGCCAGCCGGCACTGGAAGTGACGCCCGCCAATCGGTTGCGGCTCGACGATCTCGAGGCAATCGCCGATGCAGCAATCGCCGGGATGGGGCTGGCGTGGTTGCCGTCGTGGCTCGTTCGCCATCGCATCAAGGCCGGTACCCTTGTCGAAGTGTTGCAAGGTGAGCCCGGATATGTATTCGACAACTATGCCCTGTGGCTGCGCACGCCGCATTTGCCGCTGAAAGTCCGCCTTGCGGTCGATGCGCTGGCGGTGGCCTTGCCCAAGGCGATGATCTAAGCGGCTCCGGCTCAAGACGCAGTCATTGTGGATGGCATCACTTGCAAGCCGGTTTGCTAGGTCGTGTGGACACTTACCTGATCCAGAGGACGATGGCTGCGATTGTGACGACGGCTCGGTAGTTTTGTGCCGTTTTCTCGTAGCGCGTGGCTACTCTGCGGAACTGCTTGAGTTTTGAGAAGCAGCATTCGATCAAGTGCCGCAGGCCATAAAGGTCTTTGTCCACTGGGTATTTGCGCGCGCGGGACGGATTGTTTGGGATGACTGCCACGGCCCCCTTGTCGGCGATTGCATCGCGCAGGCGGTCGCTGTCATAGGCGGTGTCTGCCATGACGACGTCTGCGGGCAGGCCCTCGATCAGGGCGTCGGCTTGCGGCGCATCGCCCTTCTGGCCTGCCGTGAGTGTGAAGCG
>NZ_LGAP01000055.1 GCF_001270265.1 Ensifer adhaerens | reverse complement strand
CCTTGTCCGCACCCGCCCCGGCTTCGATGACGTCGTTGCCGGCGTCGCCGTAGATCAGGTCGTCGCCGCCATTGCCGAACAGCATGTCGGCCCCGGTGCCGCCGTGGATCTCGTCATCGCCCGACCCACCCGAGGCAACGTCGTCGCCGTCACCGCCGGTCAGCACATCCTCGCCGTCCTCGCCGCGCAGCACGTCGTGGCCGCCATCGCCCGACAGGATGTCGCCGGCAGCCCCGCCGAGCAGCACGTCGGCCGCCGCACCCCCCAGCAGCACATCCGCTGCGGACGTGCCGATCAGCGTGCGCGCCGCAACCGGCAACGGCGTCTCACCACCGTCGCCATCGCCACTACCGTCGCCGTCGCCATCGCCGTCGCCGGAACCGCAGCTGTCGTCATCATCGTCGTCGTCGTCGTCGTCATCGCCGCCGCCAACGGGATCGCCGTCGTCATCATCATCATCATCGTCATCGTCGTCGTCATCATCGTCGGGATCGCCGGTGTCGTCGTCATCGTCGTCATCGTCGTCGTCGCCGCCAACGGGATCGCCGTCATCATCGTCATCGTCATCTTCAGGCTCTTGCGTTTCGAAGATGTGCTCCGGGAGATCCGTCAAGCCGGTATTGCGCGCGACGATGTCAGCAAACTCCTGACCATCGACGAAATTCTCGTAGAAGTCGAAGTCGTCTACCCGATCCAGATAGTAGAACCGGTCGCCTTCCTGAAGCCGGTCGAACTGTTCGTGCAGAACGACCCAGAAGGTCTGGCCGACCATGCCTTCATTGATGTGTTTCTCGGCAAGGCCGCCGACCCAGAGATCGACGCGGTCGATGCCCTTGACGATGCCGGTGCCATTGGCCTGCATCGCCACCTGGATGTCTGGATTGATCGCCTGGAACGCGGCGATATCACCGGGTTGCAGCACCAGATCCGGATAGGCCTGC
The DNA here is from genome assembly GCF_001270265.1 of Ensifer adhaerens. Taxonomy (GTDB): domain Bacteria; phylum Pseudomonadota; class Alphaproteobacteria; order Rhizobiales; family Rhizobiaceae; genus Ensifer; species Ensifer adhaerens_B. The sequence continues at coordinate 13,966 of NZ_LGAP01000055.1, read as the reverse complement.
CGGAACTGGTTGATGACCGCCTGGCTCAGCCCGTTGCGCGCCTGGAAATCCTCCCAGGACGTGTAGGGTGAGAGGTCTCCGGCAAATCCGACAGCTTCGGAGACATAAGGATCAAGCGATGCAGCGAGACCGGCGCGCACCTGGTTCAAAGTTCCGAGCCCGACATCCCATCCGCGCGCCACGTTGAAGGCGAACAGGTCGGCGTTGATGCGAACGAGATCGTTGCGGACCGCATCGACGATGTTGAAGTCAACCTCTTCGGCCTGCTGGGTTATGATCCCGCCGAGAATGGAGTTGACGCCAAGCTGCTCGTAGCCGGGTTGCGGCACGTAGCCTGGAGGCAAGGGACCGGTGAACACGTCCGGATCGTTGCTCGGGTTGAGGAAGGCATCGAACAGAGCCACCTGCTTGGGCTGTCCGTTGGCATCGAGAACGGTCATCGTCTGACCGATCAGCGAGTGGCCAACGCGGTAAACCGCAGCGGCAAATTCGTGCGAAATCCTTGCATCCGCGTTCGGATTGTACTCGCCGTGGCCGTGACTGCCGTCGCCTCTGATTCCGCCGATAAGGTGGTCGGCGAACTCGTTGAAGACGACGCGCTGGTACTCCGCTTCGTTGATGATCTTGGCAGCCTGGAACAGCTCTTCCGCCGTTCCCTCAAAGCCGGCATCCACCAGCCCTTCGACGTGGAAGTTGTGGTTGCGGGCCCAGATCGTATGCATCGAGGTCAGCGCGAAGTTCTCGTTGCCGCGCCCGTCGCCGACCACATAGTGGTCGAGCAGCTTGATGAAGGGGTTGGTATCGAGAAGCAGCGCATGGGTGCTGCCCATGAAGTTGGAGGTCATGGCCGGCAGCATCGCTTCGTTGATGACGCCGTTGTTGACCAGACCGGCAAAATAGGTCTGGAACGCCACCTGCCCGCCCGGCAACGAAGCCGAGTGGAAGACCGTGTTGTTCTCCCAGTGGTGCAGGATCAATTCGCGCAGCGTCGGCAGCAGTTTGAAGTTGCTGTTCGACGGATCCGCCGCGCCCTGAAGCAGATGCGAGCCGAGTCCGCCGGACCCGTTGCCCTCACGCAGGAACTGGCCGACGAGGTCGTTGGAACCATAGGCCTGGTTCTGGTCAGCGAAGGGCGAGGTCTTGTTGAGGTGCTGCGGTACGCCGTCGACGATGCTGTCGACGGTGCCACGTGTCAGGTCGGCCGGATTGCCCGATCCCGGAGCGCCATTGCCCGGTGCGCCGATGCGGATCGTGCCGTTGCCGCCCTTGCCGAGGAAGTCCAGGCCGTGGTCGAAGTACTGGCCGAACGCCATGAAGAAGATGTTGGCGTCCTTTTCGTTCTTCGGCAGGTCAGCTTCCTGCGTCCCAATGATGTTACTGATGTTGCGCGGGTCGAGCCCGGCGAAGATCGGATTGACGTTGTGGTTGCCGGTCGCCGGATCAAAGGCGCCGAAATGCGCGTCCGTCAACCGGATGAAAGGTTCGTCGGCCGCACCGAATTCGGGATGGGTGAGATTGTTGCCGTGGCCGGAGAGGTCACGCACCCCAGGAACGGAGTCGTCGTTGCCAGGAATCTCTTGGCCCCTGACCAGGTTCATCAGCCCCGAAACGTCACGATCGGTCAGCTCAAACGCACCAGTGACGCCATCGCCGCCGCCACCGCCACTTCCGCCGCCGCCGATATCCGACTCCTCAAAGGTTGGCGAGGCCCCGTCAGGCAGAGTAAGGAACGTGATCGTATGGTTGCCGTTCGACAGGATTGTGGTGCCGTTGGCGAGATTCGAGCGCGTGTAGTTGGCGAGTGTCGAACCGGGGGCCAGTTCGATCACGTCTTGTGGCCGCAATGTGCCGATGATGGTGTCGTGACCGCCATTCGACTTGAAGACAATCCGATGGGCGGACTGCAGCGCCGATATGTCGACTGTGTCATCGCTGGCTGTGCCCTCGAGCGTAATGGTGTTGAGCAAGAGGGTTGTCGGTGCGAAATCGCCGATGGTAATGAAACTGTCGGCGCCACCGCCACCGGTGATGACGATCTCCTCAATCGTGCTAAGCTCCGCGACGATCGACGCGTTGCCGGTTCCATTGCGGGTGACGACGATTTCGGTTGCCGGATCGATCGTCATCCCCGCGGCGATGGCGTCGGCCCTTGCATAGATGCGGAAGGTTTCCGCGGTCGTGTTGCCTAGGACACGAACGATATCGAGATCGCGCCCGCCATCGATGATATCGCGTCCTTCGGTGGCAACGACGGTGATGGTGTCGTTGCCTCGGTCGGCGGCGATCCTGTCGTTGCCGGGGCCGCCATTGATCTGGTCGTCATCGCGACCGGCGTCGATCGTATCGTCGCCCAGACCGCCATTGACGATGTCGTTGCCACGATCAGCGAGGATCGTGTCGTTGCCGTCGCCGCCATTGACGGTATCGTCGCCGCGGCCAGCGTCGATGATGTCGTTGCCGCCGCCGCCGTTGACTGTATCGTTGCCGCGGTCGGCGTTGATGATGTCATCGCCTGCACCGCCATTGAGCGTGTCGTCGCCCCGCGTTCCCACGACCGTGTTGGGTGGGGGAGGCTCAAGCCCGACACCCACTGTGGGCGCCGAGAACACCTCTTCCAAAACCCCATTGGCGTCCTGGTAGATGGCACGCACGCGCAATGCGAGTCCGGCTAAATCCGCGCCAGGCGTGAAGGTTGGTCCGGTCGCATGCACATCCCCCAGACCTGTGGCAATGACGATGTCTTCGAAGATGCCGGTGCCGGGGCGCGGTTCGAACTGCCAGAAGTATGTGATTGCCCCGGTGATCACGCCGCCAGGGTTGTCGGCATCGCTCACACCCGCGATCGATACCTCCAGGAGTTGACCCTCGGACGGTGTATTGTCCGGAGTGGCCGTTGCCGCGTCGCGGATCAAGAGCAGGCCCACCGGCTCGCTGTTGATACCTCCAAGTACGATCGATTGGTCAGCAAACCGCAGCCGCTCGATGTTTGACAAACGATCGGTTCCGTCCGGACCAGCGACGCCTCCGACAATGTGCGATACCGTGATGAAGCCGTTGATATCAGGCGTCGGCAGGTTGGCCGGGTCAAAGACCTGTCCATTGAAGCGATAGTTAGCCACGACATCCGAGAACACCGCCGTGTCGAAACCAGGGCCATCCGCCGTCAAGATCTCACGGACGATTGTGAGTTGTCCGGGATTGATTTCACCCGAGAACACACGGTCGGTCAGTTCACTCATGCTGTCGACGCTGAACAGTTCCTCGCCGGTGCCGTTTGCATTCGCGCGCACGCTGATGCGCACGTTGAGCGAGCGGTCGCCGTCGATAAGGTCGTCGCCGCCCCTGCCTTCAATGAGATCGCTGCCGTCGCCGCCGAGGATGATGTTACCCGAGCCGAACTGATCGTCGGCGGTGCCGACAATGCCATCCGATCCGGCAGCAGCAGCGCCGACGAATTGCTGCAGGCCAGCGACAAGGCCGAAATTGGTAAGCACGCTGCCGGTAAAACCAGACGAAGCAATCACGGCTGCGTCGGCATCATCGCCGCGCAGAATGTCGCTTAGGGAGGATCCCGACAGGCCTTCAGCCGATTCAAACCGCGCAAGAGCCGATGCCGCCGTCAGTGGCACGGGCGTTTCGTCGAAGGCGCGGAGATTCAGGTCGACATTTGCGGCCAACGAGTCGTGCTTGAAAACGGCCCAGTCGAAACCGGACCCGCCGATGTAACGGTCCACCTGGCCGCCATTGCCGACCATGATGTCATCGCCGCCCTCACCCAGCATTCGGTCTGCGACACTGTCGCCGATGAAGACGTCGTTGCCGATGATTGAATCCAGTCCGCGCGTGTCGAAATTTTCGCCGGCGCTGCCATCGGCCATTCCATGCTCGATCCAGTCGTCGCCTTCGTTGCCGAACACCATTTCGTCCGCCCGGGTGCCTAGGATGAAGTCGTTACCAGGGCCGCCGAAGGATTCATTGCTGTCCTCGCCGGTAACGATGAAATCGTTGCCGAAACCGCCAAGTATCAGGTTGATGCCATTGCCGGCATGGATGGCGTCGTTACCATCGCCGCCCTGAAGGTTGTCGTCGCCGCCAAGGTCGGTGATGATATCGTCGCCAGCGCCGCCGAGGATCATATCGACGCCGTCGCCGCCTTCGAGCCTGTCGTTGCCGGCGTCGCCATAGAGCGTGTCGTCGCCGATGCTCGCGATGATCGTGTCGTCACCAGCCGTACCGCCGAGGACAACATGATCCTCGCCGGTATACCGCAGGTAGTTGGTATCGGCACCTGGCGTTGCCGGGTTGTCCCGAATAACCAGCGGCGTCAGAAGAATGCCGCCGAGAGGATCAGAATTGCCGGAAATCCCGTCCAGGCCAGCGACATCGTCAGCCGTACCCTGAATTCCGTCGGCCCCGGGTTCGTTCAGTTCGGTGAACTGCTTGGTCGGGTCGACCTCAAGAATAAAGCCAGGCGTCGAGAACACGTCGCCAGGCAGATGCGTGGCGTCGGTGTTGGCCATAATCAATTTGGCGAACGAGTTGTTCTCCAGCTCGGTGAGGAAGTTCAGTCCGGCCGTACGCTCGAGGTAGTAGAAACGATCGCCATTCTGCAGCTTCTCCATCTGGTTCTCGAAGACGAAGTTGAAGGTCGAGCCGAGCAGGCCACCAAAGGGCATTTGCCGCTCGGCGAGGCCGCCAACCCACAGGTCGATCACATCGACGCCGGTGGTCGTCACCCCGGTAACGGGGTCATTGGCATAGATGCCGGTGCCGTTGAGGAAGGCGATGCGATCCGCCTCGTCCGCGGTGAACGTCCTCTCTACGCCGCCTGCGCCTCCCGCGTTGATCACCGCGCTTCCGCCCAGAACCAGAGCGGCGGCAACGGCGCGTTTTTCCGCAAGCGTGTCGACGTCGGCCTCCGTCAGGGCGGCATGCGTGCCATACGCCGCGATGAAATTGACCACCGAGGATTCGTGCTTCAGGTTGGCCGCAAGCTCGACCCAACTCGCATATGGCTTGAGCTGGCTGTCGCCGGTGGCGTTGTAGAATTCACGGCGCGCCGCATTGAGCGACGGCACGCCCGTATCGCGCCCGCGCATCAGGTTGATGCTCGGCAGATCGAGCGGGAGGCCAAGAAGGTTGTTGCGCAACGCTTCCGTGACGAATTCGTCGATCTCATTGCCGGTTTGGCGGGTCATGCCGCGCACGATGGCGCCGGCCGCCTGTTCGGCGGTCAAGGCACCGTCATTGTTGAACGCGACCGGGTTGAGGAAGGCCTCGATCAGGCCGATCTCACTCGACTGGAAGTTGGGGTCGAGGCGATTCACGGTTTCCGTCAGCATCGAGTGGCCGAAGCGATAGACCACATGGGCGAACTCGGCAACGATCGCGGGATTGATCGTGGCGTCGTAGCCCTGGCCTTCGGCGAGGAACACGTCGACCTGCGGCTGGACCTTGCGCGCGAACTCCTCGAACACCAGGTGCTGGTACTGCATCTCGGTGGCAAAGCGCGCCGCCTGGAACAGGCGCTCGCCGTTCCACGAGCCATCGGGCAACTGCCACTGGGCGATGAAGGCGGGATCGTTAGAGGCGAGAACGACATCCTTGGTGTGTTGAACCATCCGGTTGTGTTCCGAATGGAAGATGTGGTGCACGGTGGTCAGGCCGATGTTCTCGTTGCCGCGGCCATCGCCAGTGATGAAGTGGCGATCGAGCAACTCGTTGTCGTAGGTCCCCGGAATGTTGTCATCGCCAATGCCGGTGTCGGCGTCGGCCGTCAGGAGCGCACCGGCCGAATTGCGTGGATTGGCGCTGTGCGCGATGTCGTCGAGGAAGGCATGGTTGGTCCGGATGACATCGACGGGGACAGCGAGGCCACCGGCGACCCCTTCGACAAGTCCGCCTGCGGTTACAAACTGCGCCAAGCCGTTCGCGCCCGGAATGAACTTGCCGTAGGGATCAGTGGCAACCATCGGCAGGTTGGTAACGTCCGCGTCCGTGAGGGTGATGCCAAGCATCAACGCTTGCGCTTTGACGTTGGCCCAGGTCGGCAGGCCGCCGTCAGCGCCGTCGAGCAACTGCCCTGTCGCGACCGGGTGATTGTTCGCATCGAGCGCGTACTCGCGCAGGAACACCTGGTGCGAGGGATGTGAAGTATAGGTCTGGTTCTGATCGACGAAGGGCGTGGTCTGGTTGTTATGCCTGTGGATGTCGTCGGCCGTCCCGAGGACGCCGTCGGCGCCTGCCTGGACGAGCGTATTGGTGGCCCGGCTCAGCACCATGAAATTGGTCGGGCTACCTTCCACATAAAGGGGATCGTCAGGCTGCAACGGGACAAATATCGTGCCGTTTCCGCCCTTGTTGACGAGGTCGAGGCCATGGTCGAAGAACTGGCCAAAGAAGGTGAACCAGCCATTGAACCCCGCCGACAGGCCTTCGTCAGGCGCCGTGTTGGGGATGAATAGCGGTTGGCCGGCGGGAATGGGGACACCATTCAAATCGAGCAGGACGCCATTGACATCGAGCGTTCCGAGGCCCGCCGCGACGAAGGCCTCGACGGCCACCGGGTTGGTGATCGTCTGGTCGACGATCAGATTGGAGATGATGCGCGGATCGGCGTCGACGACGTTGGTTGTGGAGGCGTAGTTGGTATTGGTAATCAAGCCCCCGGGGGCTGGGCCATTCGCGTCGAACGTGTCGCCGTCCTGGTCATTGCGGAACTGCTGATCCAGCAGGAGCGGGAAATCTTGGTCGGCAGCGCCGAAGTCGGTCTGGCCCTGAACCAGGTTGTTCAACGAACCGTCCACCGTGCGCAGGCCAAAAGGCAGCCTGGTGTTCGGCAGCAGCAAGCGCAGGTCCTGTGCCGGGGTTCCATAAGCCCCCGAATGCGCTTCAGCGATCAGAATCTGGTCAAGTATGAACTGCAGATCGCCGCGGATCAGATGGATGCCGGCGCTGGTGACCGGCGTTTCGGCCGGAATCGGCGCAAGCGGCGCCGCCGGTGCACCGGCAGCGACTGCCACGGTCGGCGTGGAGAAAACCGTCTCCAGCACGCCATTGGCATCCTGATAGACCGCCTTGGCGCGCAGTCTCAGCCCGTCGAGATCGGGCGTGATGCGGAACGTATTGCCGAGCGCCGTGCCGGGGTTGCCGCCGCCAAAGTCGACGATATCCTGGAAGATGCCCGAGCCGGCGATGGCTTCCGATTGCCAGATGATGCTGATCGGACCGGTAATTTCTCCCGTGCCCGGATTGTCGGCGTCGGTGACGCCCGCCGTCGAAACCGTCATTACCTGATTGACGGCCGGCGTGAGGTCGTCAAGCACCAACAGGCCGACCGGATCATTGTTGAGACCGGCCACGAGTGTCACGGACTGGTCCGCAAATTGCAGCCGCTCGACGTTCAGGAGGCGGTCGGCGCCATCTGCGTCGACACCGATGACTGCTCCATTTCCATCAAGCAGATTGTGCGTGACAGTGGTAACACCGCCCGGGCTGGTCACGACAGTGTAGTTGGCTCGATTGTCGGAGAATACAGCCGTATCGAAGTCGGCGTCGCCGGTGTTGATCTCGCGAACGATATTGAGCTGGCTTGGCTTGATTTCACCCGAAAGCATATAGGGCACAAGCTCTGTCAGGCTGTCCACACTGGTGATGACGGGCTGGCCCGGCTGCGGCGTGTGGCCGGTCACCGAAATCCGCACGTTCAACCAGCGGTCGCCGTCGATGAGGTCGTCACCGCCGCGGCCTTCGATAATGTCGCTGCCGCTGCCGCCGAGGATGATATTGCCGGCGCTGAACGAAGTGACGCCCGTCGTCGACAGAATCTGGTCGAGAAACGCCTGCAGATCGTCGATCAGGCTGATATTGGTGAGCGCACTGTTCTGTGGCCCGGCAACGTTGATCTCGGCCGCGTCGGCATCGTCGCCGCGCAGGATGTCGCCAAAGGCCGATCCAGTCAGGCCCTCCACCTGGGCGAACCGGTCAAGAATACCCTGGTTGGAGGGCGTTACCGGTGGCTCAATGAAGTCGTTGACAAGGAGGTCGGCGGTCACGCCGAACGCATCGTTCTTGTAGCTGGCCCAGTCGAAGCCGCCACCGCCGCCAAAATGGTCTTCGGCGTCGGACATGACCATGATGTCGTCGCCGCCTTCGCCGTCGACTTCGTCGAAGCCGCCGCCGGTGATGAAAACATCGTGGCCGATGACGGTGCTCGCCTCCTGCGGGTCGAAATTGTCGCCGCCCGCGCCATCGGATGTGCCGATCTCGATCCAGTCATCGCCCTCATTGCCGAATGTCGGCAGGTTCATCTGGGCGCCCAGGATGAAGTCGTTGCCGGTGCCGCCGAAGGTCTCGGAAACGTCCTCGCCGGTGATGATGAAGTCGCTGCCAGCCCCGCCGAGGATCAGATTGAAGCCATTGCCGCCGTGAATGACGTCATCGCCGTCATTGCCCTTGAGGACGTCATCGCCGCCCAGGTCGGTAATGATGTCGTCGCCGGCGCCGCCTTCGATATTGTCGACGCCGTCGCCGCCCTCGAGCCGGTCATTGCCACCGTCGCCCAGGAGCGTGTCATCGCCGATGCTCGAAATGATAATGTCATCGCCCTCGGTGCCGCCGAGAACCACGTGATCCTCGCCGGTGTAGTGGAGGAAATTCGTATCGACGACCGCAGTCGCCGGGTTGTCGCGAATGACGAGCGGAATGAGGGCAGAGCCGCCGAGAGGATCAGAATTGCCGGAAATCCCGTCCAGGCCAGCGACATCGTCAGCCGTACCCTGAATTCCGTCGGCCCCGGGTTCGTTCAGTTCGGTGAACTGCCGGGTCTGGTCGACCTCAAGAATAAAGCCAGGCGTCGAGAACACGTCGGCAGGTAGATGCGTGGCATTGGTGTTGGCCATAATCAATTTGGCGAAGGAGTTGTTCTCCAGCTCGGTGAGGAAATGCATGCCGGCGGTACGGGCAAGGTAGTAGAAGCGATCGCCATTCTGCAGCGCCTCCAACTGCGTCTCGAAGACGAAGTTGAAGGTCGAGCCCAGCAGGCCACCGAACGGCATCTGCTTTTCGGCGAGGCCGCCAACCCACAGGTCGATTGCATCGACACCGGTGGTCGTCACCCCGGTCGGGGAGTTGGCGTAGATGCCGGTGCTGTTGAGGAAGGCAAGCCGGTCGGCCTCGTCCGCGGTGAACGTCCTCTCTACGCCGCCTGCGCCTCCCGCGTTGATCACCGCGCTTCCGCCCAGAACCAGAGCTGAGGCAATGGCGCGTTTTTCCGCAAGCGTGTCGACGTCGGCCTCCGCCAGGGCGGCATGCGTGCCGTAGGCGGCGATGAAATTGATGACCGACTCGGGATGCTTCAGGTTCTGCACCAAGTCGACCCAGCTCGTATAAGGCTTGAGCTGACTATCGGAAGTCATTTCATAGAATTCACGGCGCGCGGCATTCAACGATGGCACGCCGGTATCACGACCACGCGCAAGGTTGATGGTCGGCAGATCAAGCGGCAGGCCAAGAAGGTTGTTGCGCAGCGCTTCCGTGACGAACTCGTCGATCTCGTTGCCGGCCTGGCGCGTTACGCCGCGCACGATGGCGCCCGTCGCCTCTTCCGGCGTTGGACCGCTTGCGGCAAAGGCGAGCGGGTTGAGGAAGGCCGCGATCAGGCCAATTTCGCTTGATACGAAGTTGGGATCGAGGCGGTCGATTGTCTCGGTCAGCATCGAGTGCCCGAAGCGGTAGACCGTATGTGCGAACTCGGCAACGATCGCAGGATCGATCGTCGTGTCGAAACCTTCAGGCGCAAGAAACGCATCGACCTGCGGCTGGATCTTGCGCGCGAACTCCTCGAACACCAGGTGCTGGTACTGCATTTCGGTGCCGAATTTCGCCGCCTGGAACAGGCGTTCGCCATCCCACTGGAGCGTGGCGATGTCCGTCAGCGCCGGGACCGTCACTACGTCGACCACCAGCCATTCATTGAGGAAGGCAACCGCCTCAACCTGCGTCGCGCCACCGGCAAGCAGCGCCTGGGCATCGCTGACAAGAACTTCCTTGGTATGATCGGCCAGCCGGTTGTGTTCGGAATGGAAGATCGAATGGACGGCGGTGAGGCCGATATTCTCGTTCACGCGGCCGTCGCCGGCGATGTAGTGCGCGTCGAGCAGCTCGTTATCGTAAAATCCCTGTTCCGGAGGTGTGCCACCTGCGACAGTGTCGACGTCCGGGGTCAATGCCTGAGGTGGTGTTGCCGGATTGCCGTCATGGTCGCCGAAGGGGTTGGCGGCATGCGCGATGTCATCGAGGAAGCCGTGTCCGGTGCTGATCGCCTGGGACGCGTTGACCGGCAATGCCGGATTGCCTTCGACAAGAACCGGGGGAGGCCCGGCCGCGACGACGAGTTGTGGAAAGCCGTTTTGGCCCCTGATGAAGTTGCCATAAGCATCCGTGGCAAGCAGAGGTACGCGAAGCGCGTCGGCGTCGGTCAGGTTGATGCCGAGGATGTCGCGCGCCTGCGCCTTCACTACGGCCCAGGTGGCCATGCCGCCGATTTCTTCGTCATCGGCCGTGCCGTATATGCCGTCGGTTCCGAGGTCGCGATTGGTGATCAGCCTGCCGGTAGGCACCGGCCTGCCATTGGCATCCAATTCATAGGCGCGCAGGAAAACCTGATGCGAGGGATGCGAGGAATACGTCTGGTTCTGGTCGACAAACGGCGATGTCGTGTTCATCGCCTCGTGGGTTGTGTTGTCGACGGACTCGTCAACTGCCGTCGTCGGGTCATCGTTAAGAATGCCGTCGGCGCCCGGCCCGGCAAACTGGGTCGCCCGCGTCAGCACCATGAAGTTTGTCGGGCTGCCCTCGACAAAGAGCGGATCATCCGGCTGCAGCGGGATGATCACGACATCATTCCCCCCCTTGGTCACGAGGTCGAGACCATGGTCGAAGAACTGGCCGAAAAAGGTGAACCAGGAATTGAATGGCGCGGACAGGCCTTCATCCGGCGTGGTATTGGGAATGAAGAAGACGGGCTTGTCGTCGGCCGTGCCAAACTGGCCATCCAGACCAGGGCTGGTAGCGATATTCAGGCCAAGATCCGTTATCGTTTGATCGAACGCCTGCTGGGCGGCTATCACAGCCGGGTCTGACGTATTGCCGCCGGCATTGGCCTTGGCCGTCTCCAAAGCCTGGAGGGCAGTGAGGAAGGAGGCGCTGTCTCCGGTAATGTCCACAGATCCGGCATTCTGGAGGGCGGCCGCAATCGCCGCCGGATTGTTCAACGACTGGTCGACGATCAAATTGCTGATCGTTCGCGGCTGCGAGTCGATGACTGTGCCACTCGTCTGCGTATATGAGGTTCCAGCTTGGGCATCACGGAACACCGGGTCCGTCAGGCGCGGGAAGATGTTGTCGGCCGCGCCGAATTCGCTCTGATCCGCAAAAAGATTGTTGAATGATCCATCAACCGTCCGCAGACCGAAGGGGACGAACGAGTTCGGGACCAGGGTTTTCGGATCAGATCCGGCCGCGTGGGCCTCCGCGAGGAGAATTTGCTGCAGGATGAATTCCAGGTCCGAGCGAATAAACTGTACCATGCCACCCTCCCAATGATTGCCTTCGCCTTGGACAAAGCTTCGCCTTCGCACCAAACGAAGTGCGCTGCCGGCTGAACACGCCGCCGAAGCCATGGTTGCGACAGTTGTTAGGCCCTGCACGGACCAATCGTTGATGATTATGCAAGCTTGAGCATCTGTATGCGAGGGTCCTTAGTGTAGCGATTGCTTAGACCAAGGTGCTTGGACCAAGGTGCTCAGACCAAGGTCCAAGTTTGGATCCCTTTAATCTCAGAAGCCCAATCATCGACGAAAGCTACGGATATCCGGTCCAACCGTTCAATGCCCTTACCGACGCAGTATCTCGCCCACCGTGCTCCTTTCAAGGGATGACGCCGACTTGCTCATTTCCAGAGCATTTGCCAGATGTGCGCGTCTATCGATGAGAAGCTCGCTTTCGCCACGACATGACGGTGATGCATAGCCCATCCCCGGATGACTGGGTTCAGTTTCTGTATGCGTGACGCTCGCGTTGCCTTTGATGATTTCCCTGACCTTGTCGAGGAGCGCCTTAACACTCCTTGACTATCATCAGGCTCGGTGGTGCTGGACCAAAGACGCCCACCGCCAAGCATCGTATCGAGATGATGGAGAACTGATCAAAGCCATCGCAGAAGCTGGTGGCCGAGACGAAAAGAGCACTGTTCCCGGCGACCGGCAGAGCCGCCGTAAGGTCATCATGAAACCATCACTCATGAGGAGCAGGAGCTTTAGCCGCCACGATCATGCGCGCTGGCAGCGGGAGCAGAGAGCTGACTAGTCGCTAAACGCCGCTGTGCTATCCTCGCGTCATTGGACGGGGCGCAAGATGAATTTCCGACGCGGTTTCTTTCGATTGTGGCTGATCGTCTCTGCACTTTGGGTGCTGACGCTGGTCGTCTACGTAGAAATTGAAGGACGGCGGCGAGACGTGACAGATGGAGGCTCCATCTTCGTCAGGGGCTGGGTAGTGATCACCGACGGCTGGAAAGCCGAGAAAGAGGTAGCCGCCATGAGGGAAAGGGCCGGTACATCTGGAAGCCCGAGCATTGCCGTGCCGGACGAGATTGGGAGCCGACTTCGAGCCGGCAGGGAGGTACAGAAAGCGGCTTTGCTTTTCGGCGGCATGCTGCTAGGCCCACCCCTTGTCCTGCTTGTGCTAGGGGCTTGGGTTATCCGTGGTTAGGGCTCGTCTCTCGCAAACGCCCCCTCTGCGCCAAGCGCGGCTTTGACCTTGCCGCCGAATGAAAGAAGTATGGCGTTGGTTTCCCGCCAAGCGCTTGCAAACAGGGCGGCGTCTGCCGCCATTGCGATGCATTTCATTTTACTCGCATATTTGCGAGAGTGAGCTCCCCCTAGCCTGGCAATTACCGGTGACAGGCTCGCACGGCGGCGTCAGATCGCAAACGCAATCCCTCCGCGCCCGCGCGCCATCTGGCCCTCCGCGCCCGCGCGCCATCTGGCTCGCCATCTACAGCGCCCTCGAAGGACGTTCGGTTCAACTATGGGGCCGTCCTGCAGACACCCGTGATGGCAGACCATCATATCGGCAAAAAGCAGGTACGGCTTGGCCCAGGGCCAAATCAACCTCAACGACCATGCCGACCCTATGGTCCAATGCCGAGTTTGCCTAGCGGAGAATGACCTCGCGCCTCAGAACGCGCATGCATCCTTCTCCGCTGGGGTCGGAAAGACGAACCAGCAGACACGGCTGATGTCGTCATGAGCGAAAATCCACGATTGGTATTGCAAGGTGACGGTCTCCGCTCACAAGAGGAACTGAGAACAATGGCCGCCAACGTCAGAGTAGCCCCCCAAGGCGTGCCTGTCAGCCGCCGCCATGGGCTATGATGCGTGCATGCATGTGAATGTTGGCCCGGCGATTTGAAGTCAGGCTCGTTGGGCCTCACAACGCCAGCATCTCACTGAACCTGTCGGCTGAACAAACTTGCTCATCCATCAAAAGAAGCCGAAGGGCAAGCCCAGATGAAGCTCTTCATCCGAACCATCGGTATCAGCAGGGCGGCGGTAAAGATCGGCATGGCCAATCAAATCCGGCCCGAACCAGGTGGCAAAACCATCAGACAGCCATCAAGCCGCGCCGCTCAGCCCGAGTTTTGGAGTAAATAGAGGCCACCAACTGCAAGAAAGCATCGTCACACCGATCGACTCACCCCGCGCCTCCACATCTCACGGTAGATCGTGGATCGTCCGAGACCGAACTGCTTTGCGGCCTCGGTCGGGGTGCGTCAAGGCCAGTCCTGTCGACCACATCTTGCGAGCCACACCCGCCATGACCGACGATACATTGCTGCCGTTTGCTTTTCCAGCCGTTGGCCGCAAGAAGATCACCGCCGCGTTCGACGGCGGACGCATCACCA
>NZ_LGAP01000054.1 GCF_001270265.1 Ensifer adhaerens | reverse complement strand
GCTCGTTGTGACGCGTCAGCCATACCAACGCCAAAACCACGTCGTCCATTTTGCCTTCGTCGATCTCCATTCCGCCAGGTTACCACGCGCGATCGCACAAGTCCTGCGGCCCTGCTCGGATGGATACACAGATAACGCGGGCGGCGACGGTGCTCATGACGTCGCAGTGACGGTGGGTTTTGCAGCCCACGCCACCGCGACGCCGATCGCACCCAGAGAGGCCTTGACCAGCAACGCGACATTGATTCCGAAACGCTCCGTGAGCATGGCGAAGACGAAAGGCGCCATTGCGCCGCCGCCATGCGACCGGTAATCGCTCCGTAGCCTGTCGATCCAAACAGCCAGTGCGGCAATGAGCCTTGGGCAATGCTGTCGATGCCCGATCCGAGGCCAACGCAGCGCCCCCTCGAAGGCTTGCTGCGCCTAGCGTCAATTGTCCGTGGCCCCTTGCCGCCGGCCCGGCCTCTTTAGCCCGCATGATGGAACGTCCTCGTCGGCCGGCGCTGGTCTGGGATTTAGCGCCACGCGGCCTCATTTTTCTGCTCGTAGTCGCTGAACGCCTTGTTGAGGCCGCCGAGGACCTCGGCTGCCGTCTCGAACATCGCTTTCAACTTCGGCTCATCGACCTTTTCGATATCTTCGCGCAAATGGTCGATGGTTTCCTGCAACCGCAGCTGCATCTTCTGGGTATGGTGACGGGGATCGCGATCGGTTTCGCTGTGCATCAGAGGCTCTCCATGGTTTGAGGTTCAATCAACCGCCTTCAACAGGCGGTACAACACCCAACTGTTAGCCGCAGTAGTCGGTTCCTTTTTTCAATGCCCGCTCAAGAACAGCATTGCCTTCGGGCTTCATAAAACTGCAATCGAACGCCGCCATAGCTCTATCGAATTCCGATATCGCTTTCCGAGGGGATTTTGATGCAGAATGGCTCTTACCGCGTGCTCTTCCTGTCACGCCGCAATTCCGCACGCAGCGTGATGGCCGAAGCCATCTTGAACAAAGTCGGCCGGGGCCGCTTCGACGCGGTCAGCGCGGCCGTCGATCCCGCGCCCGCGATCGAGCCAACCGTGCTGGAACTGCTCCGGAATGCCGATTATCCGGTCGAGAATCCAAAGCCGCGGCATTTCGGGGAATATGCGAAGGCGGGCGCGGTCAATCTCGACTTTGTCTTCACGCTCAGTGACACCGCCGCGGGCGAGGCTCTGCCCGATTGGCCGGGTCTGCCGATCACGTCCCATTGGCGCTGCCCGGATCCGGTCCTGGCGCAGGGCGAGGCCTGGGAACGCACGCAAGCCTTCATGCAAGTGCTGGCCGGACTGGAGCGTCGCCTCAACATCTTCGTCAATTTGCCGTTTTCGTCGCTGGATCGCATGAGCCTGCAGAACCAGGTCAGGCGCATCGGTGACGAGCAGGATGGTTAGTCCTATCCTCTGCGGGGGGGTCACCAACTGCGAGCAGCATGGTCTTCACTGGGATATTCTCCTATGGTTTGTGCTTCGACCTTCGTTCGTTTGGCGGTTGTGCGCCAAACCAGCATCGGTTCGCGGTACCCGGAACTCCTCTTGCGCGTGAGTTCTGTTTGATGGTGACGAATGGAACATCAGGACCTTCTTTCCGGCTTCATGCGTCTCCACGTGCTCCATCATGCGGCCGAGGGCGATCTTCATGGTCTGTGGATGATCGAGGAACTGGCGCATCACGGCTACAAGGTCTCTGCCGGCACGCTCTATCCGATGCTGCATTCGATGGAGAAAAAGGGCTATCTCACCTCTCGCACCGAACGCTTCGGGCGCACACACCGCAGGATCTACAATGCGACGCCTTATGGGGTCGCGGCTCTGGAAGTGGCCAGAGAAAAGGCCAAGGAGCTATTTCGTGAAGTCGTCGGCGGCGGTAACTCATGAAGATGCGGCGCAACAGCGACCGCACGGCACAGCAGGCGAAGTCTTCGGCGCCTTCTTGAAGCTCGGGCTGACGTCGTTCGGCGGACCGGTCGCGCACCTCGGCTACTTCCGTGACGAACTGGTGGTGCGTCGCAAGTGGATCGATGAAGCCGGCTACGCGGATCTCGTCGCGCTTTGCCAGTTTCTGCCCGGCCCGGCCTCAAGCCAGGTCGGCTTTGCGCTCGGCCTCCTGCGTGGTGGTCCACTCGGCGCACTCGCCGCCTGGGCGGCATTCACGCTGCCGTCTGCTCTGCTGCTGATCGCCTTTGCCATGGCCGCGACCGCCTTCGACAGCGCGATCGGAACGGGCCTGTTGCATGGGCTGAAGATTGTTGCCGTCGCGGTCGTCGCGCAGGCCGTATGGGGCATGGCCAAGAGCCTCACGCCGGATCGCGAACGCGCCAGCATTGCCCTTGCTTCCGTCCTGATCGTCGTGTTTGCGGCGGGGGCGATCGGGCAAATCGCAGCAATAACCTTTGGCGCGCTCGCCGGCATCATGCTGTGCCGCAACGGCCCGATCACGGGATCCACACATTTGACGTTCCGCGTTTCACGGCCGGTCGGCATCGCCTGCCTCGTGGCCTTTTTCGCTCTGCTCGGTGGTCTGCCGTTCGCTGCTGGCACGTCCCAGAGTTGGGCGCTGTTCGATGCCTTCTATCGCTCGGGTTCTCTCGTCTTTGGTGGGGGGCATGTGGTCTTGCCGTTGCTACAGGCCGAAGTCGTCACTCCCGGTTGGGTATCGAACGATGCCTTCCTCGCCGGCTATGGCGCGGCCCAAGCCGTCCCAGGCCCGCTCTTTACCTTTGCAGCCTATCTCGGTGCGGTCATGGGGCCTGCTCCCAATGGCATTTTCGGCGCGGCCATCGGCCTCGTTGCAGTTTTCCTGCCCGGCTTCCTGCTGCTCGTCGGCGCCCTTCCGTTCTGGGACAGTTTTCGTAAACGGCCCCTTGCCCAGGCCGCAATGCGCGGCGCGAACGCGGCCGTGGTCGGCATTTTGGGAGCGGCCCTCTACAGTCCGGTCTGGACCAGCGCTGTCTTGAACTCTTACGATTTCGCGCTCGCGCTGGCGGCATTCGTCCTGCTCGTCGCGTGGAAGGCACCGCCATGGATAGTGGTTGCGTTGACGACCGTTGGCGGCGCAGCACTGCGCCTTCTCTGAGCGTCTCGGCAGGGAGTGCTCGGCCTCATCATCAAAAGCATCAAACGTCTTGGATCGAAAACTTAACGAAGTGCCGCCCCTATCCCGTGTCGAACAACACAATTGCCAGTGCGAAGCTCAGTCCTCTTCCGGCGTTTGGCTTTCCGGCTCTGCCGCCGGGTCCCCGCCTATTGCCTGCCGGCTAAGCAATCCCGCGTCCTCCAACCGCTCGAGGTCGGGCAAGTCGCGGAGTGTCTCCATGCCAAAGGCGGAAAGAAAGTGCTTTGTCGTCACGTAGGTATATGGCGCGCCGGGCGTGGGGCTGCGTGGTCCGGAGCCGAGGAACCCGGCGTCGCGCAGGCTGGCAATCGTGTCGCGGCTGACTTCCTTACCGAAGACTTTCGACAGCTCGCCGCGCGTCACCGGCTGCAGATAGGCAATGGCCATTAACACCGCCGCCTCGTATTCAGACAGGCGGGCTACCCCCGTACGGGTTGGCGCTTGCGCTGCCCGGATCGCCGGTGCGTATGCCGATCGGCTTCGATGTTGCCAGCCGCCGGCAACAGTAACGATGTCATAGGGGCGTGCGCGCAGTTCCTCACGCAGATCATCGATCAGCAAGTCGATGCTGCAGTCCTTGCCAACCACACGCGCCAAGGTCTCACGGGTGACGGGTTCGGCCGAGGCGAAGATCACCGCCTCGACGCGCAGCATCCACTCGCGCCAGCGAAGCTCCGCCGGCAGATCCTCCAATTCCCGGTCAAACAGCTGTTCAGCTGCAGCGTTCACTTTCGAGTTCGAGTTCCTCTTTGCAGTCGCTCCGGTCACCGTCACAACCCATAAATCCGGAAGGATGGTCGTCCCGACAGTTCGCGCACAGCACCTGCGGCTTCCAGCCGTTCAAACAGGCGCTTGCTCGCCCAGCGGGACAGGTCCGTTCCTGGCGCTGAGATCGGCACGGCATCTTCGTCGAGCAGTTTACGGATGACCGGTTCGGCACCCCTGGTGCGCACCTTCGACGCGGTCACGACAAGCAGGTCCGCGCGTCGGGCGATTTCGCCGGCCGAGCGCAGCGCAGCGCCAGCGCCTTCGACCAGGGCGAGGCACACGGCACGGGGGAAGGCGCTCTCGCCTGGCCGCGCCCGTCCCCTGCCCCCAAGCGTGCGGAAAGCCGGACCATAACGTTCGCCCATCAGCAGCGGCACGGGGACCGGCCAGTTCAGCATGCAGGCGACCAGCGCATCGGCGAGTGCCCAGGCGAGCGGCTCGGCATCCGGGCGCGCAGCATGGATGGCGCTCACGAGGCCGGCCGCGGCAAAGGGAACGGCCCGGCCGGACTGCAGAGCATTGTCGGCATGATCGACGGCCGCCGCCAGATCGTCGTCCCAGGCAAGCTCCAGCAGGTCAGCCAGTTCGGCCACATTTTTCGAGGAGAAGCCGGGTTTGCGGCTGACAAGCCTTCTGTAGGCCAGAAACACCTTTCCGGCCGGTCCAGGATCATCGCCGGCGGCAGTGAGCAAATGCGCGTCGCGCAAGGCGTGTTCATCCTCGTTGCGCCCCATTAGCCGCACCGCGACGGCGGCACATTTCAGCGCTTGGCGGGCGCGCCAACAGCCGGCCCAGCGCGGTTCGGTTTTGATAAGATCGTCAAGCGATTTCAGGGCGATGCCAGCTGCGAAGGCGGCGTCTGCCTCGTTCGGCTCACGGCCGCGGGGCAGCGCCCAGCCCGGCAGTTGAGCGGACGACAGGGACGGCGATGACGACGGCAGCGGGCGCGAATCCATGTCGTCCAGCTTATGCCGCGCGTGCACTTATAGCCATCAAATTCGCCAAAAAGCGCACAGCTTGTCGACTGCATATGACGTCCGATAATGTTGCCTTATCGGACATTTTGCGCTTTATAGAAGGAATGGCCCAAATCGTCGCGCAAAACCGTAAAAATCACGCCAAAGAGACCTCTGCGCCGTCTGACAGCACGGCCCATTCTGGTGATGATCCGGCGTTGGTGTCGGCGGCGGAAAGCCCCTCCCCTCTTCCCGGCCATCTCGGCGACCTTGCCGATCGCGCCCGCGCGTATGTCGAGGCAGCAAGCTCCGCCAACACCCGCAAGGCCTATGCTTCGGACTGGAAGCATTTCTCCGCCTGGTGCCGACGTCAGAGCCTCGCGCCCCTTCCTCCGGATCCGCACGTCGTCGGCCTCTACATCACCGCTTGCGCTTCAGGAACCGCCGAGCGCGGCGTGAAGGCCAATTCCGTCTCCACGATCGAGCGGCGCCTGTCGGCGATCGCCTGGAACTGCACCCAGAGGGGCCTATCGCTCGACCGCAAGGACCGCGCCATCGCCACCGTCATGGCGGGGATCCGCAATCGCCACGCCGCCCCGCCGCGGCAGAAGGAGGCAATCCTGCCGGAAGACCTGATCGCCATGCTCGAGACCCTGGAACGCGGCACGCTACGGGGCCTGCGCGACCGGGCGATCCTGCTCATCGGCTTTGCCGGTGGCCTGCGCCGCTCCGAGATTACCGGTCTCGACCTCGGACGCGATCAGACCGAGGACGGCAGCGGCTGGATCGAGATCCTCGACAAGGGGCTGTTGCTGACATTGCGCGGCAAGACCGGCTGGCGCGAGGTCGAGATCGGCCGCGGTTCCGCCGACACCACCTGCCCGCTCGTCGCCGTCGAGAGCTGGATCAGCTTCGCCAAGCTCGCCAAGGGCCCCCTCTTCCGCCGCGTCACCGGACGCGGCAAAGACGTTGGGCCGGGCCCCCTCAAGGACAAGGCGGCCGCCCGCCTCGTCAAGTCCGCGGCCCTTGCCGCCGGTCTGCATGGCGACCTCGGTGAGGAAGAACGGGCGGCCAAATTCTCCGGTCATTCGCTGCGCGCCGGTCTGGCCTCCTCGGCCGAGGTCGATGAGCGTCATGTGCAAAAGCAGCTCGGCCATGCGAGCGCCGAAATGACCCGCAAATACCAGCGCCGACGCGACCGCTTCCGGGTCAATCTCACCAAGGCATCCGGGCTCTGAAAGAGCCCCTCCCCCGCCCCGCGCTGAAACCGCAAGGTAAAAATCGAGCGGCAAAATTTCAGCAATCGGTAAGAAGCCACATTGGCGGTGACGCGGAGCAAGATACTGCGATCGACCAACTCAACCACATAGGAGAGAAATACGGCGACAGGGACGCAATCAGGCAGGAGATTGTAAATTACCTCTGGTCGATCGGACGATACAAAGAGCTGCATTTCCGGGTCACGCGGCATTATCCGGCGGCGGAAAGTGGCCCCGTCGAGGACGGGGCCTTGCTGCGATCAACGAAGCGACCGCAATCCGGTTCGAATTTCGGAGACCATATGATCGGGCTGCTCCCAGGCCGCAAAGTGTCCTCCCTTGGGAAGTTTGTTGTAATGAATCAGCTTCGGATACGCCTTCTCCGCCCAACTCCTCGGTGCCTGGTACATTTCGTCGGGAAAAACACTGCAGGCCACGGGTAGCTTCACGCCCTTAACGGCGAAAAATGAGAGGCCGGCAACTGTTGTTTCCCAGTAAAGGCGGGCTGCCGAAATGGCCGTGCCCGTGAACCAAAAGAGCGAGACATTGTCGAGCACGTCGTCTGGCGTAAGGCCTTCGTCTACACCAGCAAATGACCTCGCAATCATCGAGTGGCTCTTCCAATCGTGGTCGATCATGAACGCGGCGAGCCCAATCGGAGAGTCGACCAGTCCTGTTAAAGTCTGGGGACGCGTTCCCATCAGGAAGGCGTAGGCGAACTTGTTTTCACGAACCTGCTCACATGCCGTTCTTTCCTCGTCTGATAGATTAGATGGGAGCAGGTTACCCGACCAAATCGCCGCGTCAACCTCCGGCGGGATTACCTCAGGCATGTTCGTGTGAATACCGAGTAGTCCAGCCGGCTCCTGGACGCCCATCGCGTTGACAACGATAGCTCCCCAATCCCCGCCTTGCGCCACATACCTGGTGTAGCCAAGGCGGGCCATCAACTCGCCATATGCACGCGCGATGCGTTCCGGATTCCAACCCGTCGCGCTCGGCTTGCCCGAAAAGCCATATCCCGGCATCGAAGGAATGACGACGTGGAAGGCATCGTCCGCCGACCCGCCGTGCGCCGTAGGGTCGGTGAGAGGCTGGATTAACTTCATCTGCTCGATAATCGACCCTGGCCACCCGTGCGCAACCAATATCGGAAGGGCGTTCTCGTGTTTGGAACGAACGTGGATGAAGTGAAAATCAAGATCATCGATTTCGGTCAAAAAATTCGGATAAGAGTTGATTTTCGACTCGATCTTGCGCCAATCGTATTGCCCTAACCAGTATCGTGCGACCTCCCTGATCGTTTCAAGCCGAACGCCTTGCGATTCGTCACCGACGGTCTCCTTTTCCGGCCATCGGGTTGCTTTGATCCTGCGCTTTAGCTCGGATATTTCAGCTTCTGGAATATCTACTTGGAACGGGCGAGTTTCATGCGTCATGACTTTTCCCTTTCGTGATAAAGGGCCAGCCAACTGACTCGGAACAAACAGGGGCGAGCCAATGGCCGAAAAATACCTGTTGAACTCGAGTTGTAGCAAGTAGGCGGCACAACCCCCTCGCAACAAGCTCACTTCCTCGCGACTTTGTTACCGCGCATCAGCGCCGGCGCGAGTTTCCGGATCAATCTCTGCTTTAAGAGCCCTCCCCTCCTCCCGGCGTGAAACCGTTAGGTCAAAATTTAAGCCCGGTTTTTCAGCTTAGCGGTTCAATTGAAATCGGTAAGTAAAAGCCACAATTCGCCCGGCCTTGCCCCCCTTGATGCAGCCCTTGGTCATCTTAGGCTGTCATTAACCATATGAATTAACGTCTCTAATTTCACAAACGGTAGTCAACCGACCACAAACTTCCGCCATTCGGACGCCGATTTCCACGGCATATGACTATCGATAGGGACCAAGTATCGATAGTGATGTGGTCTAGGGATTGACCAACTAACCTTTGGCTCCTATTGTCGAGCAGAATATTGAACTGCAGGCTTGGGCGCGATCTTCTCGAGCGCGAGCCGAGTCATGGAGAAACTATCATGAGCGTTACCGTCAAGGTCGCAGAGGCCAAGGCTCATCTTTCCGAATTGCTGGCACGGGTCGAGGCGGGCGAAGAGGTCATCATCTCCCGCGGCAACGATCCGATCGCCGTGCTGTCCCGTATTCGCAAAGAGAACAATATCGCAATGACGATCGCTGAAATCAGGGCCATGCGTCAGATGGCGAAACCGGTTACCCAAGAAGAAATCCGTGCCTGGCGCGATGAGGGCCGTGCGTAAAAATGTCTTTCGTCCTCGATGCCTCGATCGCCGCCAGCTGGTTCCTTCCCGATGAGCAAAGCGAGGCCGCCGAAGGCTTAATCGCCGCGCTTGGCATTGCACCGGGCCTTGTTCCGTCACTTTTTTGGTTTGAGGCTCGGAACCTTTTTGTCATGGCCGAGCGGCGTGGCCGTTGGGGTCCGGGCTCAGCACTTGCCGCCACGCTGAAGTTGCACAGCCTGCCGCTCAGGGACGGCGGTATTGGCAACGACGTTTCCATCATCGACATCGCCCTCAGACATGGCCTCTCCGGATATGACGCCAGCTATGTCGCGCTTGCGAGATCGAGCGACATGCCATTGGCTACAGCGGACCGGAAAATGGCCGTCGCAGCCCGAAGCGAAGGCATCACCATCGTGGGGCCGCTAGAACATGAGCATTGATCGGCGTCCATACAATCGCATCGAGCAGGCGTCAAAACGCGCTGATCACGAACTCCGCCAGGCCGAAAAGACGCATCCAATCGACAAGGTTTGGAAGTGCGGTGTGGAGGGCCACCGAGCCGTGCGCAACGAGACTACGTCAGTGCATGACGATCTGTACGACGAGCGCGGCCTCCCTTAATGAACGAGGTCTCGACAGCATCTGTCATCACGCGCGCAGAACAGCTCGACGCCCTCGATGCGATCCTGCCCTTCGATCGGCGCGACCAGCTTGCCCTCCTACTGACCGACGACGACGTCGCCACGCTCAAGCATCTCGCCAGCGAAGGCATGGGCGACAATACGCTCCGGGCGCTGGCCTCTGACCTCGGCTATCTCGAGGCCTGGTGCCAGCTCGCCACCGACGCTCCCCTCCCCTGGCCCGCACCCGAAAGCCTGCTGCTGAAGTTCGTTGCGAACCACCTCTGGGATCCGATCAAGCGGGCCGAGGATCCCAGCCATGGCATGCCGCCAGAGGTGGAAAGCGGCTTGCGTTCCCAACGCCTCTTGCGCGCCGACGGGCCACATGCCCCAGGAACCGTTCGGCGCCGGCTGACGAGCTGGTCGATCCTCACCCGCTCGCGCAGCCTCACCGGTTCGTTTGACGGACCTTCCCTCAAATCTGCCCTGCGGCTTGCGGTCCGGGCCAGTGCCCGCCCACGGCAACGCAAGAGCAGACAAGCGGTGACCGGCGATGTCCTGGCCAAGCTGCTGGCCGCCTGTGCCGGCGAACGCCTGGTCGATCTGCGCGATCGTGCGCTGCTTCTGGCTGCATTCGCCTCCGGCGGACGGCGTCGATCGGAGGTGGCAGGACTGCGGGTCGAGGATCTCACCGACGAAGAACCTGTGCGGACAGATCCATCTGTTCCAGACTCCCCTCGCCTCCCCTGTCTGTCGATCCGGCTTGGCCGCACGAAGACGACGACGAGTGATGGCGGCGAACAGGTGCTGCTGATCGGCCGGCCAGTGATGGCGCTGAAACACTGGCTCGATGATGCGGGCATCAACGAAGGTCCGGTGTTTCGACGCATAGACCAGTGGGGAAACATCGATCGGCGGGCCCTGACGCCGCAGTCGGTCAATCTGATCCTGAAAAGCCGCTGCAAGCAGGCCGAGCTCGATCCGACGCTGTTTTCGGCGCATGGATTGCGGTCGGGCTACCTGACCGAGGCTGCCAATCGTGGCATCCCCCTCCCCGAGGCTATGCAGCAGTCGCTGCACAAGTCCGTTGCGCAGGCGGCTCACTACTACAACGATGCTGAGCGCAAACAGGGACGGGCGGCACGGTTGATTATCTAGCAAGACCGCCGCCTCTCCCGGGCCCACAAGGTCCAGTAAGCTATAGATGCTGGTGCTATAACTCAGATTCTCCGTCAAAGGTGAGTTATCGCAAGGAATTCTATAACTGATGAACTGGAATTGGACACAGCAAGTGTCAAGCGAAGTGAAGATTTGACCCCTTGGGCGAAACGGAGATTTGCCCCCTTCATTGATTGGTCGTTTCGTTTGTTTCAAGCGCAGATCAAGTTTTCTGTAGAAGGCCGGAGCGGTGCTTTTCGCGAAGACGGTAACTGTCGCCGCGGATGGTGATCACTGTTGAATGGTGAAGAAGGCGTCTGCTTCCAGAGACCCCAAAAACCGACACCGGATCAACGCCTTGACTTTTCCTCGGCGATTTCGCCAGCCAGCGTGATCAAATGGTTTTCGCATACCGTTTTTACCAGCGCGTGAAGAACCTGCGTACGTTCAATCACGAAGGAAAGCGCCTCTTCGCTTATCTGGTAATGGTTGGAATACCGCGCCTTCACATAGGCCTCGTTGATTGTATTGAACCAGGCCGAGTAGCGCTGCCGGTCTTGTGGCCAGGCGTCTGCGAGTCGACGGTCCAGATCTTCGGCAAAACCGCGCAGCGAACGCAGGTTGTGGGTTGGCGGACCATAATTCTTTAGAACAAGAAGCACGGTTGAGTAGGCGTGCTCGATTGCCTGATGCAATTCGAAGGCGGCATGGTTGGGGCGACCGCCCTTCCAATGAAATTCAGCACCTATCACGAACCCTTCTGCGTGCGGAAAACGGCTCTCGAAGTGTCCGTGCGCGATCTTAAACTGCTGTTCAAGGCTGATCGGCCTCGGTTCCACCAGCGGCTCGCTATCGAGCTCGTAAAGCACAATGCCTTGCTGGCGAATGTCGCAGAAGAAGTCCTTTCCGCGCCTGAGCTCCTCGCTCACCTCGCGGCGCGAGTGAACAATGAATGATACTTGCATCCCTTTCAGGATCCGGTCGTTCAGAAGCCGGTCAGCAGCGTTGTTCCAGTATGCGGTGAAATCCGTCAGTTTGCGATTGTTGACGATAACCAGCAGGTCGTAATCGGAGCGATAGCCCTTGCCAATGTGCTCCTCATCCACCCAATCGCCGCGTGCGTGCGAGCCAAATAGGATTACCTTGAGAATCCGGCCCTTTTTCTTGAATTCCGCTTCGCCTTCCGCCAAGGCATCCGCAAACTCCTCGCGTAGGATCTCAATCGCTCGGGCAAGCTGCTGCCGCTTCGGCTCGGGCAAGTGATCGAGGCTGGATTTCATCATTGTCGGAAAGAACTTTCGCTTCGCGGGCGATAGGCCCACCCGATTTTAGCCGGTCAAACGTAGTGCGCAACCCAGACGGGTCGAGTTCTACCCTTCATCAACAAACAGTCAGTCCTTCGCGCGGGGATCGGTCGGCCGAGTCGGTAATAACTTGCCCAAAGATGCTGGCCAATTCAACGAAGCAACAGTGATGATTTCTTCACAATAGCTTCACAATCGGCGATTCAGAGCACTGACACAAAACCGGGACATACGGAGACCGCTCCCTGCGGCCGAGATCGTCCCTGCTGACGCCGCTCCCCCTCGCACGCCCACATCGACCGGTTTGCTGCTGTTGCATTTGATGTTCTGCGCACGGCGGACCCTCGCTACGAAATGCCAGCCGAGGAGCGATGTTTGACCTCCGTGTGGCAAGCCCGGATGCTATAGTCGGCTGAGCAACTCCGACTTCTTGCTCTCGAATTCCTGATCCGTGAGAATACCTTTCGCATGAAGTGCCGCGAGGCGTTCGATCTTGTCGAAGATGTCCTCATCGGACCGAAGCGCCTCCGGTGATGGACGTGCTGCTTCTTGCGGCCCGGCGAATTCCGGCGCGGATGGTGTGAAGATCGACGGCGCAGCCGTGGCGGCGGATGTTCCGGTAACCGGCGTTTCCGCCGATTCCTTGCCGCCGTGCCGTACCACATCCAGTTCCGAAATTTTCACCAGCCCATGCTGGGAGGTAAAGCTCAGTGACTGGTCGCCGCTTTGCTGTTGCGAGAACCCGCCAATGCGATGGTCCTTCGTGTCATAGACCGTGACCCGGCCGCCGATATCGATCGCCAGCCGTCGGATTGTCGGGAAAAAGGCATAGCGCAGGTCATTCTGCGCCCCCGTCGAGGCGGGATGCCCGAGCTCCTCGGGCCACCAGTTCCCAGCCGACAGCGCGCCAGGCACGAACAGGCTGGCGCCGCGGCCCTGACCTTGATATTGGGACTGGTGCGACGTCTGCGCGCTCAGCAAATCCATACCGCGCACCAAGGTCGCAAGCTCGGAACAAATCCCGGCCACGTTCGCCTTCAGCGCGTTGTTGAACATGTCGCCGACCATGATCATGCCGCCCTGCGACCATTGCCCCATTCCGCCCAGATCGGGGTGATTGAACTGGGCCTGTGTCCCCTGCCCGGCGATAATCGCCAACAGAAGGTGCTCCACCGCGCCGAGGCTGACCCCGTACCGCTCTGCGGTCTCTCCCAGGATCCGTCGGCCGTCTTCACTGAGTTGTCTCATCGTGATCGCCCTTGCCTGATGAAGATTGCGGCACGCCGCACGCCGGCGCATCCGTTGCAAGTCATCTAACACGCGCCGCTCCGGGTTGACAGGGCCGCGCAGGGATCAGTGTCTCGCTGCGGCCTGCCCGGCCTCTTCTCCGCTTCAAGAAAGTTCTATCGGCCAGATGCGGGACCAGACCGCGAGTGCTGATAGAGAGACTTTTCCGGGCTTCTGCAAGCCCCCGGCGGAGTAGTTCCGCCGATTCATAAACCGCGGCCGGGCGAACCGGGTCAGCGGCGGCTTCGCGCCTACGCAGGGATGCCAGCTTGAGCGATGCGAGCGAGACCTGCCTTTGGCGGTTGAGGTAAGCATCCCGCTGCGAACCAATGCCTCGGAGAACGATCTGCGCAGCTTCGTCACCAAGCGACGATGAGCCGCGATGGTCGCATCGCGCGCGACACCATGCTCGGGCTGATGAAGACCTGCAGGAAGCTCCGCCTGTCGTTCTGGCAGTATCTCGGTGATCGCCTCGGTATCGACGGCCGGGCCATTCCGCCGCTGGCTGCCCTTGTCACGGCAAAAGCCTATAGGCACACGGCGCTAGGCTGCCCGTCACCAAACGCAATCAGCCTGACTATGTTTGCGCTGGCCTCCTCGAACCCGTCGAGACTGACCGCCTTCGTCTTGCCATCCGCCTTCTCTGCCGTCGGCTTCATCGGCGCTTGTGCGCCGGACGATACGGTCACGTCGCAGCGCTTCGAACATAACGCGACACGGCCACCCATCTGCCCCGGTTGCAAGCTTTAGGCGAAAGTGCTCGCTTTCGTGAAGCATTAACGATGATAAGCGACTCCGAAGAAACCAGCACTCCAGGGAACGATCAGCTTTATCAGCTCCGCAAACGCAAATACCCCCGTCGGTTAGACGGGGATCGCTGTGGAATTATGCTGGAACTGGTTGCGGGTAGACGTCCTGGACATCGTGCGCCAATAGGACGATGCTGTCGTTGGTCTGGAGGCGCCCACAGATTGCGTGGGCACTGGTATATCGTGAGTGCGGCAACGAAACGGTTTCTTGAACTCGCCGAGGCACCATATGGCGTTCACTATCGCATCGCCCGCCTTTAAAAATGGCGGAACCATTCCCAGGCTTTATACATGCGAAGGGCAAGGTATTTCCCCGCCTCTCGAATGGACAGACATTCCGACCGGAACCAGAAGCCTTGTATTGATCGTCGACGACCCGGACGCCCCCGATCCGGCCCATCCGAAAATGACCTGGATACACTGGATTGTTTTCAATCTCCCCCCCGATCTGAAGGGGCTTGTGGAAGGGATTTCGCAACTGCCATCAGGCGCCCAGACAGCGAGGAATGGATGGAACAGCAATGCGTATGGCGGCCCTTGTCCTCCGATCGGTGTGCACCGCTACTTCTTCAAGCTCTATGCACTCGATGACCGGCTCACCCTATCGGCGGCGGCTAGCAAGGACCAGATCGAAGCGCAAATGCGCGATCACGTCATTGCCGGAACCGAGCTCGTCGGCACCTATGGCAAAACAGGGAAGTGACCGATATGCGTCGTGACAACCGATCGTGGTGACGTCGTCAAGCGAAGTCGTTCTTAGACCCTCGAAGGTTGAAGCCACCTTGCCCCCCGGCCGTGCACAAACAGGAGCTTCAATGGGGTGGCTTTGGCCGATCGCGGCAGAGCGCGCCCCCCCCACGAAACCTTGAGCATGTCACGGCGACAAAGCGTGGATATTGCCGTCATCGGAGCCTCCCCTCCTGGCAGCGCCCGCACTATAAGATCCATGCCAGGGGCGCCAAATGTCGACCACAGCGCCGGCAGCAGATGAACCTTGCGCGGCCAAGTACGCCTCCGGCAATTTGGCCCTCGTGGCCGTTTTTGACCACGTCAGCCGACTTCAGCGCACAATTCACCCTCTCCGTAGCGCCTCCAGGGCGGCTTGGTGGACGGTTTCGTTGGCTGCCATCAGGACCGCGTCGTAGTGCGGGGCATCGATGAGCGGCTGGCCCTCCCAATCGGTCACGATGCCGCCGGCGCCGAGCACGATCGGCATCTGCGGGAGGATGTCATAGTCGAAGACATTGCTTTCGAACAGGAGATCGATGCCGCCGAGCGCCAGAAGTCCCGCCGCGTAGCAATCGTGCGACAGACGCGTGAAGCGGACCCTCTTATGACCGTGGTCAAGGGTGATACGCGGACTTATGCGCCCCATGTCTTTGACACCGATTTTGTTACCGTTGATGGGGCAGCGCGGGGACGGGATGGGCCTTCAGACGACGGTTGATCCA
>NZ_LGAP01000053.1 GCF_001270265.1 Ensifer adhaerens | reverse complement strand
AGGACTATATAGCTAGACAGTCTAGCCAACTTGGAGCGAAACTATGGAATGGCAACTGCAGGACGCCAAGAACCAATTCTCGAAGGTGGTGCAGAAGGCGCGCCATGAAGGGCCGCAGATTGTCACGCTGCGCGGTGAGCGCACGGCCGTCGTGCTGTCCGCTCATGACTACGACGCTCTGCGCGCCGGCCGGCCAACGCTGGTCGATGATCTGCTTGGCGGTCCCGCTTGGGACGATCAGCTCGCTGATGCGGTGAATGTACGCGTCAAGACGCCAAGCCGCGATGTGGCCTTCTGATGTATCTGGTTGACACCAACATCGTCTCAGAGGCGCGACGCGGCACGCCGCAGGCGGTGTCCTGGCTGCGCTCTGTCGATCCGCTCAGCATCCACCTGAGTGCGCTCACCCTCGGCGAAATCATGCGCGGCATTGCCCTGAAACAGAGGTCGGATCCGAAGACTGCCGCGCACCTCACCGAATGGCTGCGCAAGCTGCGCCACGACCATGGCGACCGCATTTTGCCGATAACCGACCAAATCGCGGTCGAATGGGGCCGCATCGCGGCAATCCGCCCCCGCGGCGATATCGACGGGTTGATCGCCGCGACCGCGATCGTCCACGATCTCATCCTTGTCACACGCAACGTCAAGGATTTCGAAGACACAGACGCCTCCGTGATCAACCCTTGGGAGACGTCGGCGTGAGCCGCTCGGCGTCGAACACCGGCTGTAGCCGGCATTCAATGTGTCCATTCGACGGAAGTACGGGTTCCTGTTTTAGACCTCTAAAGTTGCATAATGTATCGTCGGGAACTGGAACTGGTCGCCAGCCTCTAAGCACGCTGGGCCTAGAAGTTCAGCCCGCTTTGTTTCACGTATTAGCTCGTACGGATCCGGGACCTAGAGCAGGATAGGTACTTGACGTGTCTGCATCTTCGCCTCGAAAACGCACCAGGCGGGCCGGCTCCGTGGAGGGCGGATGTGCTGCCCTCTACCCCTTTGACCCGTCAACGGACGGGCTGCATTTGACGATCTATCACGGATAGGCGGTTGCCCCGTCGGGTTTGCGGGTGACCTTCCGCTCCCAGTGAATGTAGTCGTCTGTCTGCAGCGCCTTCTCGTCGATCTCTAGACCCCAGCCCGGCCTGTCAGGTCGCAATTCCATATGCCCGTCCACTGGCATATAGGGATCTGCCGCCCAGGGGGCGTGAGCATGCGGCTTAAACTCCAGCACCTTGAAGTTCGGCTGAGCTGCGCAGAAGTGGACGTTGACCGCAGTTGCAAGCGGCCCCATCGGATTGTGCGGCGCCACCGTTACATAGTGGGCCTCGGCGATGGCTGCTATCCGGCGCATCTCGGTGACGCCGCCGACCACGCAGATATCGGGCTGGATAATGTCGGCGCCGCGCGCAGACAGGAGCGAAAGGAATTCGAAGCGCGAATAGAGCGATTCGCCTGTTGCCAGCGGCACTGTCACCTTCGACTTCAGTGCGGCCCAGGCCGGAATATGCTCAGGTCGGATCGGCTCCTCGTAGAAGAGTGGATCATTCGGCGCGATGGCGGCAGCGAGCTGCACGGCCTGGTAAGGTTCGAAAATTTTTGCATGCGCATCGAAGGCGTATTCGAAGTGCGAAGGAGTGATTTCGCGGATTTTGCCGAACCAGTCACCGGTTTCCTTGACCAGTTCGCCCCAGCGTCCGGCATGGAGATCACGTCGATAGGGGCTGAGCTTGAACGCGGTGTAGCCGTACTTTTCATTGAGTTCGAGAGACTGCTCTCGTGCGGCTTCCGGATCGGGTGCCGTGTAGACACCGCAATAGACCTTCACGCGGTCACGCACATTGCCACCCAGCAGCATGTAGACCGGCAATCCGGCGGCCTTTCCGGCGATGTCCCAGAGTGCGTGATCAATCGCCGAGATCGCGGCAAGGCCAAGCGCTCCGGGCGGGAAGCGGCATTGCTGGTTGAGCTTGAGCGCGAGGAATTCGACGCGGCGCGGATCTTCGCCTTCGATCTGATGGAAGAGATAGTCGAAGAGCGGGGGCAGCGCCCAGTCCGGGCCGTGGTTGTAGCACTCGCCCCAGCCGGAAATGCCCTCGTTGGTCTCGATCTTCAAAAGCAGGCGCGGGCGGTCGTCTACACGCTGCATGTAGGTCTTGAAGCCTGTGATATGCATGACACTCTTCCTTAGGCCGCACAGCTCTTTTCGACGACATTGTCGACGATCGCGCGTAGATCAGCTCGCTCTGCTTCGGTCAGGCTTTCGACGCCGGGCACGCGCACGGGGCCGACATCGGTTCCGAGCATTCCGAGCGCTTCCTTGACGACGGTGACGTTGGCACCGTTCAGATACTTGGTGCGGAGTGCCTCGAAGCCGGCAATGTCATCGATGAGTGCGCGGGCTGCGGCGTAGTCGCCGTTTTCCAACGCCTGGTGAATAGCATGCGAGCGCTCCGGAAAGACGTTGACGAGGCCAGAGGTGAAGCCGCGGGCTCCCATCGCGTAGAAGGCGGGCGCCCAGCCTTCTGCGAGACCGCAGACCCATATCGCCGGCGCATCCTTCGTCGCGCGAATCACCTCAGCAAGAAGCATCAAATTTCCGGAGGCGAACTTGATGCCGGCGATGTTGGGATGCAGTACAAGCTTGCGGAAATCGGCAACCGAAAAAGTGTCACTCCGCACATAGGCGATGACCGGAACCGTACTGGCTTCTGCAAGCTCAAGGAAATATTTGGCTTGGAAGCTTGGGCCAGCGAAAGGGTCCATGGGGTGGTGTCCCATGATGGCATCGGCACCTTCGGCGATTGCGTCGCGGGCCAGGGCCTTTGCTTCCGTGAGCGAGCGGCCGACAGCCGCACTGACGAGCGACTTGCCAGCGGCGGCTCTGATGGTTGTGGTATGGACCGTGCGCACTTCGTCCATGGTCAGGGTGAAGAATTCGCCGGTATTGCCAGCCGCCATCAGATTGTGAACGCGCGCATTGGCGAGGCGGGCGATGAGATCCGAAAGCTTTGCGGTATCGACGCTCCCATCGCTCTTGTAGGGGGTCACGGGCACGCCAGATATACCCGTAAGGGCCTTGCGGATCTTCTCCATTGCCTCGGTCACGTCAAATATCCTCTTTCTTCTTGAACACGATGTTGAGGTAAGTTTCACCGGAACGCACGACATGGTCGCGCATCACGCGTTCCGCTTTGTCGCTGTCGTTCGATATGATGGCGGCTGCAATCGCGGTGTGCTCGGCCAGCGCCTTGCCACGTTCGAGCGGATCGGAATGGATAACGCGGCGAATGCTGCCATCGTAGAACTGCTGTCGCTCGATCATGCGCGACAGATACTGGCATCGCGAGGCAATGTGGATTTGCTCGTGGAAAGTCTCATTCAGCGAAATTAGATCGTCGGCGATGCCGTGTTCGGTGGCGTTAGCCATCATCGTGACGATCTCCTCGAGTTTCTGGATTTCGTCCTTCTCGATCCGCTTGGCAGCCAGATGCGCGATCATCGATTCCAGCGCGGCGCGTGCCAGGATCATTTCTTCCGCCCAGCTCGCATTGAAACGGATCAGCACGCCACGGCGCGGCAAGGTCTCCACTAGTCCTTCCGTTTCGAGCTGACGCAACGCTTCCTTGATGGGTGTGGTGCTGACGCCGAGCTGCTCGGCGAGCTGGCGCTCGTTCACCCGCTCGTCCGGCGCAAACCGGCCTGAAAGGATCGCCGTTCTCAACGTCCGGTGCACATGATCGCGAAGCGTCGTCAGGAACCGCGGGTCGATCTTTTCGATGCGGTCTTCGCCAGGCTCTTTCGCTGCCTCGTTTTGCATGTCCCGAAATTCCCCCGTTGACGACAAAATCGATTTGTGAGATCTGATATACCAGATTTCAGATCGATGTCGATATGAAAAATCGCGCTTGGGGAGAGGCCCAGTGCACCAGGGAGGAGAATACGACTATGAAAAGACGCAGTTTTTTGATGGCGTCGGCTATAATGGCCTCGACTCTTGCCGTCCCGGTCGCCGTGCAGGCGGCAACGCCCGATGACCAGTTGGTTATTGCGACCAACATGTCCTCGATGCGTGGGCTGGATCCCAACGAGCTCAACCAGCTTGAAGCGGCCGAAATCGTCGCCAATCTCTATGAGCGGTTGATCATTGTGTCCGCTGACGACATAACCAAGCCGCAGCCAGGGATCGCCGAGAGCTGGACTGTGTCGGACGATGGCAAGACGTTCACTTTCAAGATCCGTTCGGGCGTCACCTTCCATTCTGGAAATCCGCTGACGGCAAACGATGTCGAGTGGTCGTTGCGCCGGCTGGTCAAGCTCGGGCTTGCGCCTTCGGTTGATCTTCGCCAGTGGGGCATCACCGACAAGAATGTCGACGAACTGATCAAAGCAACGGACGACACAACGGTCGTGCTGCAGATGCCCGAAGTCTGGAACCCGAACCTTATCTTGTTCTCGCTTGCGAGTTTCTCGACCTCGATCCTCGACAGCAAGCTTCTTGCCGAAAACGAGAAGAACGGGGACATGGGGCGCGAATTCCTGCAGACGAACGACGCGGGCTCGGGTCCGTATTCGCTCAAGACCTGGCGCGTCAACGATCTCCTGATTTCCGATGCCTTCAAGGACTACTGGCAAGGCACGCCGAAGATGCGCCGTGTCATCCTGCGTCATATGCCAGAATCGTCCGGCCAGCGACTGCAGCTTGAAGCCGGCGATGTTGACGTCGCAACCCGCCTTTCGTCCACTGACCTGGCTGCGATCGAAATGGGTGGTAAGGCCGAGATCCAGAAGACACCAGGCTTCGGATTCTACTATCTGGCGCTCAACCAGAAAGACGAGATACTTTCCAATCCGAGGGTTCGCGAAGCTTTCCGCTACCTAATCGACTATGACGGTCTCGCCAACACCGTGATGAAATATTACGGTATCAAGCAACAGACGATCATTCCCGGCGGCCTGCCGGGTGCCTTGAACGAAACCCCCTACAAGCTGGATATCGAAAAGGCCAAGCAGTTGCTGGCAGAAGCCGGCTATCCAAACGGCTTCTCGAAGGTCTATTACGCTACCCCGGTCACCCCGGAGTATGAAGTCGCGCAGTCGCTGCAGGCCAACGCAGCCAAAGCTGGCATCAAACTCGACCTTCAGGGCGGCGATCACATCGGTAAATTCCGCAACCGCGAGTTCGAGATCTTCTCGGCGCGTACAGGCGAACGTCTGCCAGATCCCCACGCTGTCCTTGCATCCTACGCGACCAATCCGAACAATACCGACGATGCAAAGCTTGCTGGTCTCATCGCCTGGCGCTCCGCCTGGGAAGTTCCGAAAAACATCCAGGACATGGTGACAGCGGCCGCCCACGAGACCGATCAGCAAAAGCGCGCCGATCTCTATGCGAAGATCAACAAGGCATATCTCGAAGCGTCTCCAGCACTCGTGACTTCCTTCCAGCGCACAGACGCAAAGGCGGTGCGCAAGGAAGTCACTGGCTATGTCGGCCATTCAACTTGGTTGACACGTTGGGACACTGTCTCGAAAGGCGATTAAGCCCTTCCTGTCGAGGAGTATGATCGTGAGTATCTCACAGACATCTGCAATCGCCCCGGGACGCGCCAAGGCAGCGTTAGGTGCTCTGCGCAAGGTGGCGGCATCCTTCGCCGTCATCCTGACGACGCTGCTCGGCCTGCTCGTCATTACCTTTGTTGTCGGCCGCATGGTGCCGGCCGACCCGGTCATTGCGGTGATCGGAGACCAGGCCGATCACGAGACCTACGAGCGTGTCTACAAGGAGATGGGGCTGGATCAGCCGCTCTATGTGCAGTTTGCGACCTACCTCGGCAATGTCGCGCATCTTGATTTCGGCCAATCGCATGTGACCAAGAATGCGGTATCCAGCGATCTTGCTCGTGTCTTCCCGGCAACGTTGGAGCTTGCCACTCTGGCAACCCTCATCGGTGCCGGTTTTGGTATTCCTCTCGGCATCATATCCGCTGTGCGGAAGGGCACATGGGTCGATCATCTCGCGCGAATTGTCGGTTTGCTTGGCCATTCCACGCCGATCTTCTGGCTCGGTACGATCGTCATCCTCGTTTTCTATGCGAAGTTCGGGCTCATTCCCGGCAGCGGCCGCCTGGATGTCTACAACGAGGGACTGGTCGATGGGCCGACACATTCGATCCTCGTCGATGCGGTCCTTGCCGGTGAATGGGAAGTCTTCGGGGATGCTTTGCTGCACGTCGCAGCTCCCGCGCTCATCCTCGGCTATGCCGCAATGGCCTATCTCAGCCGCATGAGCCGGAGCTTCATGCTGGAGCAGTTGAGGCAGGAATATGTGCTGACCGCCAAGGCCAAGGGGCTCGGGCAGCGCGCAATCGTCTGGCGGCATGCCTTCCGCAACATCCGGGTGCAGCTTCTGACGATCGTGGCGCTTGCCTACTGCGGACTGCTCGACGGCACCGTGCTGATCGAGACGGTTTTCGCCTGGCCGGGCCTTGGACAGTATCTCACTTCGGCGCTGTTCTTCGCCGACATGAATGCCGTTCTGGGCAGCGTCCTGCTCATCGGTATCATCTCGATTGCCATCAATCTTCTGTCGGATCTGACCTATCGGTTCCTTGATCCGCGTACCCGGTGACATCATGGCGACACGTTATTTCAATGATCTCCACAATTGGCTGATCAATGAGGAATTCTCCTCGATGCGCCAGGCGCGCCTTCACAAGGCTTATGTTTTGTGGTTGAGCCTGATCGCCAATCCATTGGCCTTCGCAGGCTTTCTGGTAGTGGTCGGGCTGGTCTTGGTGGCAACCTTCGCGCCGCTGCTGGCCAACCACGATCCAATTCTTCAAGACCTCACCATGGCCCTCAAGCCGCCTTCGGCGGTGAACTGGTTCGGCACCGATGAATTTGGTCGCGATGTCTATTCGCGCCTCGTCTACGGCGCCCGCACGACGCTCTATATTAGCGTGCTTGTGACCGTCATCGTGGCTCCGATCGGCTTCGCCATAGGTGCGACGGCCGGCTACCTTGGCGGCTGGGTGGATGTTGTGCTGATGCGCATAACCGATATCTTCCTGTCCTTCCCGAGCCTGGTTCTGGCGCTTGCCTTCTCCGCGGCCCTCGGCCCGGGCATCGAGAATGCCGTCATTGCCATCGCGCTCACTGTATGGCCGCCGATCGCACGCCTGGCGCGCGCCGAAACGTTGACGTTCCGCGCCGCAGACTTCGTCGTTGCCGCAGAGCTGCAGGGTGCCGGGATGGGACGCATCCTCTTTCGCCATATCGTTCCACTCTGCGCACCATCGATCATCATCCGATTGACGCTCAACATGTCGAGCGTGATCCTGACGGCAGCCGGCCTCGGCTTCCTCGGTCTCGGGGCGCAGCCACCGATGCCGGAATGGGGGGCAATGGCAGCCTCCGGTCGCCAATATCTTCTCGATGCCTGGTGGCTGACGACGGTCCCCGGCATAGCCATTCTTCTGGTCAGTCTAGCCTTCAATCTGCTTGGTGATGGACTGCGTGATATCATGGATCCTCGCAATGCCTGAGCAAACGAAGCCCATTCTTTCGGTTAAGAACATGTCGGTTCAGTTTCCGAGCCTGTCGGGTGTGGTCAGCGCGGTGAGAAACCTCTCATTCGAAGTGGGTCGCGAAAAGGTTGGCATCATCGGCGAATCCGGCTCTGGCAAAAGCACGACCGGTCGCGCGATCATGCGGCTGCAACCGGCTACAGCCCGTGTCGTCGCCGACGAGATGCGGTTTGAGGATGTCGACCTTCTGACCGCGAGCGAGGCTGAGATGCGGGCGATCCGCGGAAGCCGGATCTCCATGATCCTGCAGGATCCGAAGTATTCGCTTAACCCGGTCATGACGGTGGGCGAGCAGATCGCCGAGACTGTCATCCTTCACGAGCGACTTGGAAGGAAGGCGGCGCGTGAACGCACGCTTGCGATGCTGGAGCGCGTCAACATCCGTGATCCACAGCGCGTCTTCAATCTCTACCCGCACGAAGTCTCGGGCGGCATGGGTCAACGGATCATGATCTCGATGATGCTGATCTCATCGCCCTCCCTCATCATCGCCGATGAGCCGACCTCGGCGCTCGACGTGACGGTGCGCCAGCAGGTGCTGTCAATCCTCGACGATCTGATTAGCGAGCGAAATATCGGGCTGATCTTCATTTCGCATGATCTCAACTTGGTGAAGAGCTTCTGCGACCGGGTCATTATCATGTATGCGGGCAGGATCGTCGAAACCATTGATGCTTCGAAACTCGACCAGGCGACGCATCCCTACACCCGCGGACTTCTGGAGGCGTTGCCAAGTCTCGATCATCCGAGAGACAGGCTGGAAGTTTTGAAACGACAGGCAAGCTGGGCGGAGGCGTGACATGTCCATTATATCGGTCAACGATCTTGCCGTGTCCTTCGGCAGCGGTAACGATTTCAAGCAAGTGGTCAAGAACGTCGCCTTCGATGTTGAGCCTGGCGAAACCTTTGGCCTGGTCGGTGAAAGTGGTTGCGGCAAGTCGACGGTTCTCGGCGCTCTCGCCGGTCGCATCAAGGGCTGGAGCGGTTCCGTTTCGATAGACGGCGAGGGGGTGGGGCCGAAACGGTCGCGCTTGCAACTTGCCAAGCAGCAGATGGTGTTTCAGGATCCATTCGGCTCGTTGCATCCCCGCCATACAATCGGCCGAACGCTCTTGGAACCGCTGGAAGTCCATGGCCTCGATCAGAGGCAGGAGCGCGTAGAGCGGGTGCTGCGCGACGTTGGTTTGCCGCCTGCCTTTCGACACCGTTTTCCGCACCAGCTTTCTGGCGGTCAGCGCCAGCGCGTTGCAATCGCCCGGGCTTTGATTCTCAATCCGCGCATTCTGCTTCTCGATGAACCGACTTCGGCGCTCGACGTGTCGATCCAGGCTGAGATCCTGAACCTCCTGAAGGATCTGCAGGAAAGGGATAAGCTGACATATGTGCTCGTCAGTCATGATATGGCGGTGATCGCTCATCTTTGCAACCGAGTCGCGGTGATGTTGGACGGCCAGTTCGTCGAGGTGGCCAGCCGCGAGCAGCTTCTGCAAGGCAGTGTTCAGCACCCCTACACAAGGACATTGCTGGATGGCAGCAGGGGATATGTTCCGCCGCGGAAGTTGGCGTCATAAATGCACTTAGGTCGGCGATTGGCTGCTGGGCATCTACTTTGCCCCACCCCCGATCTTTCGCGCACAGGTGTCAGATGTTCTGGTCATCCCGTGCTTCTGCAACTGCGTGATCTACCGTCGGGAACTCTTTAGGCGCTAGGGGCTTGCTCCGTCGCTGATTATTTCCGTGTAGGCGCGATAGGCGAACACTCGGCCGCGCCCTCGGCCCGTTGCTCAACGTTCCCGAGTCTCTGGAGCTGGGCTGGAGCTGAGCATGGTCATCCCGTTTCGTTCCACTGCCGCGGTAGCGGTCAGTAAGGCGTCGTACGCATGACTCACGGTTAATGAACGAAAATTAATTCTTGCTTATTTAAAGAGGAGCAATTCGCGCTTCGAACTCTGGTTCGATTCCGCTCAAAGCGGCCATTTCGAGCGTGGGGCGAAGCGCTTGCTCAGTATAAGAGCTACGGCAGGCAATCTCTACAATCTCAACCGTCTGGCCGAGAACGAAGTGCAGGTCGCGGCCGCGATCTACTTCGACGATATGTACGCCGATGCGGAGCTGTCGTACGATACGTGCGTCGCGTCGGGCATGCTGAGGCCCAGGTGACGAACGAATATCGCACCGCCAGACCTTCCTGAACGACGCACTCGGCAAGCGTCGTCCTCCTTCGCCAGAGCTGTCCAAAAGCGCAGGCTTTCAATCGGCGAGTTCAGCATACGACGATTGGATTCGACAACCGAGGACCCACTTGAGGTGAGGATCCAGAGATGTTCTGCGGGAAGGCGAAACGCCGGCGATCCCCGGAGTGAGCTTCGCAAGCGTCCGTTCCTGCGCCTGCCGATAGCGGCGCAGGATGTGCGGGTGAAACGCCTGCAGCGCGTCCGGTTCGCCATCGCAGAGGCGCTCCAGCCCCCCAAAAAGGGTCGATGGAAATGCCTGCAGATCTGCTTCGGATTAGTAGAGGCGAATGATTTCGTCTTTGAGCCAGGCGATTACATCTCTCTTCTTCGATGCGCTGACCGCATCCAGCCATTGTACTCCAGTCCTGATGCCAAGCCCGTTCATTTTGGATCGAGACCCGCCATGACAAGATCGCTTCTCATGCGCGCAAGGAACATTTGAGCACGCGATCAGTTCCTCAGCGTTTTTGTCATCCGATGAATATGCTCGGCGCCGATGCCGCAGCAGCCGCCGATGATTGTTGCGCCGGCTTCCATCCAGGAACAGGCGTAGCGCGAATAGGCGTCGCCGGTGAGATCCTCTCGAGTGTCGTGAAGGCCCTCATTCGCTCCGGAGGCGGTCTGTTCGCCTTCGAAAGCATTGGCGTAAACGCCGATCTCGAGATGAGAACCGCACTCCTTGAAGACGCGTGCTGCCGTTTCGACCGCAGCATGCATTACCTCTGGCTTGCTGCAATTGAATAAGAGCGCCTCGGCGCCGGACGATGCCGCCCACTTCGCCGCATCCTCCACTGTTTCCCCGGAGCGCAGCTTCGGTTCGCCTCCCGCTATCTGCGCCTTGTCGTCGGCCAGGGTGAACGAAATATAGAACGGCTTGCCGAACCCGGAAATGGCAGTACGGACAGCTTCCCCTTCGGCAATCAGGCTCAGGGTTTCGCCGAGCCAGATGTCCACATAGGGGGCCAAGTTGTCGACAAGGACCTTCAGATAGTCTTGCACGCGCGACGGATCGAAGTTGAGCGGTTCGTAGGACCCGAATATCGGTGGCAGCGAACCGGCGACGAGAACGCTTTGATCCGGAACTGCCGCCGCCGCTTCGCGTGCCAATTGACCCGAAAGCGCGATGAGTGCTGCCCCGTCCTTCTGAAACCGCTCCTCGCCGATGTGGAAGGGGACGAGTGCGTAACTGTTCGTCGTGACGATCTGCGAACCGGCCGCGATGAATTCCTCGTGTACCTTTCGCACGATGTCTGGCGAATTGACGAGTGCAAGCGCCGACCACTCGGGCTGCTTCAGTTCTGCGCCAAGGCGCAGGAGTTCGCGGCTCAT
This sequence comes from Ensifer adhaerens, assembly GCF_001270265.1. Taxonomy (GTDB): domain Bacteria; phylum Pseudomonadota; class Alphaproteobacteria; order Rhizobiales; family Rhizobiaceae; genus Ensifer; species Ensifer adhaerens_B. Next base: position 5,238 of record NZ_LGAP01000053.1, on the reverse strand, counting down.
GCCGCCATCGAGAATGCTAAGTTTATTCATGCAGAAAGCTCCATATGGGGATAGACGCTCCGGGGCACGTCATTCGGAAACGGGGACGGTCGAGGCAAGCAAGCGGTCAGGCAGTTAGGGTCGCGATTGGGTTCGGCCGCGCGCAAATCACGTGTTGGGCTCCGATCGAAGTTACCGTCGCAACGGCACCTGTGCCTCAAAGCGGCGAAAGGCGCTGGCGATGATGGCCGTGAGAACAAGGTAGAAGCCTGTGACGACGATCAGCGGCTCGTAGACGAGCAGCGTGTCCTGGCGCACCATGCTGGCTACGGCATAAAGATCCATCACTGTCACCGTAAAGGCGAGCGGGGTGGCTTTGAGTTGCATGACGATCTCGCCGCCGATCGTCGGCAACGCGATGCGAATGGCGCGAGGCAGCCAGATGCGTCGGACGAGCGTGGAGCGCCGCATGCCGAACGCGTAGCCCGCTTCCAGTTCGCCCTTCGGCACTGCGAGCAGGGCACCACGCAGAACTTCGGCTTCGTAGGCCGCATAGTTCAACGTAAAGCTTAGAGCCGCGAAGAAGAACCCTTCGCGCAGGATCGGCCAGAAGAGGCTCTGACGGATGCCTGGGATCATCGGCAGCAGCGATCCGACGCCATAGTAGAGAAGCCACAGCTGGATGAGCAGAGGCGTGCCGCGGAAGAACGTGCAGTATGCACGGGCAAAATGCCGCGTCAGCCTGCCGCCGCTCACCTGCGCAAAGGCGAGGCCGATAGCGATCACAAACCCGAACACGACCGAGATCAGCAGCAGTAGCACCGTCTGTCCGGCGCCTGCCAACAGGAGAGGCCAATAGGCAGTTATCCATGAGAAGGTCATTGCTCCTCCTCCTCAGGCAAGGGTGTGCTGGCCGCGCCGTACATGGCGCTCGATCAGCCTGAAGACGACGTTGGAAACGAGCGTGATGGCAAGATAGATGAGGGCGGAAGCGAGGAAGAACAGGAAGTAGTGTTTGGTGCTTGCGCCTGCAAGGCGAGTAGCGAGCGCGAGTTCCTGGTAACCGACGACGGCGACAAGTGCGCTATCCTTGGTGATCGACATCCACAGATTGGCAAGACCCGGTAGTGCATTCGGCAACAGGGCAGGCAGGATCACACGGCGCAGGCGCAGCATCGGCCGCATGCCGAAGGCCTTCGCCGCCTCAAGCTGGCCCGCGGGGATGGCAAGGACCGCCCCACGCAGGACTTCCGTCATATAGGCGCCTTGCACAAAGCCGAGGACGGCGACTGCGGCGACGAAGCCATTGATTTCGACGGCAGGTATACTGACCGCGGCCAGGAGCCGATTGAGGCCATCCATTCCCGCATAATAGAGGCCGACGATCAAAATCAGTTCCGGGATGGCGCGCACGGCCGTCGTATAGAGATTTAGCAACCGAACCAGGAGCCTGTTCCCGGAAAGCTTGGCAAAAGCGCCTCCTGCGCCGAGCACGAGGCCGACCGCAAACGCGCCCGCAGAGATCGCGATCGTCGATGCGGCGCCCGCCAGCAAGGTCCCACCCCATCCGGGAGGATGAAGGGCGAGCAGATCCAGGATACCTTGCTGGGGGGCGGACATCTTCGGATTACTTTGCGCCGTAAATGTCGAAGTCGAAGTACTTCTTCGTGATTGCGTCGTAGTTACCACTCGTGCGAACGGCAGCGATCGCGGCATTCAGCTTCGCCTTGAGTTGGGTATCCTCCTTACGCAGACCGCCGGAAACACCGGCTCCGAGAATGTCCTTGTCATCGGCGACATCGCCCATCTTGGCGCAGCATTCCTGTCCGCCGTCGCTTTTCAGGAAAGCATCGAGAGCGAGCGAGTCGCCGAAGACATAGTCGATGCGGCCGGCCGCAAGATCCTGGAACGCTTCATCAAGGGTCTGATACGTCTTCTGCTCAGCCACATCGGCGAAATATTTCTTGTAGTAATCCGACTGAATGGTCGAGACCTGGATGCCGATCGTCTTTTCCCTGACGTCGTCAGGGGTTGCACCTGGCTTTTGGTCTTTCGGGCCGATCAGGGTACTTGGAGTGTTGTAGTACTTGTCGGTGAAGTCGATGATTTTCGAGCGCTCAGCAGTTTGCGACATCGACGACCAGATCACGTCGAACTTTTCGCTCTGAAGAGCCGGGATGAGGCCGTCCCAGGAGAGTTCGACGATCGAGCACGTCTCCTTCATCTCCTCGCAGACCGCGTTCATCAGGTCGATTTCCCATCCTTGCCATTGACCGGCGGCATCCTTGGCGAAGAAGGGCGGGTAAGATTCGTTCATGACACCGAAACGGACCTCTGCCTGAGCCGTTAGCGAAGAAGCGGCAAAGGCGGCGCCGGCGAGAAGAAAGGGCAGCAATTTCATTCGTGGTTTCTCCTGATTGGAATTTCTGTGACGGTCAGGCGGCCATGCCGGTGAATTCCCGGCAGCGTGCGCTGAGCGGAGCATCGAAAATTTGGCTTGGCGATCCCTCTTCTTCGACCTGGCCCTGGTGCAGGAAGACAACGTGGCTGGAAACATCCCGGGCAAAACGCATCTCATGGGTGACGAGCAGCATTGTTCGGCCTTCCTCTGCAAGATCGCGGATGACTTTCAGGACTTCGCCGACCAGTTCAGGATCGAGTGCAGAGGTCGGTTCGTCGAACAGCATGACGGCAGGATCGACGCAAAGCGCCCGTGCAATTGCGGCACGCTGCTGCTGCCCGCCCGAAAGGAACGCAGGATAGGCATCACGCTTGTCATAGAGGCCAACTCTGTCGAGGAGAGCTTCGGCTTTCTCGATGGCCTCGCGGCGGGCGACACCCATGACGTGGACCGGGGCCTCGATTACGTTTTCGAGCACGGTTCGATGCGCCCAAAGATTGAAGCTCTGGAAGACCATGCCGAGCCCGGTTCGAACGCGCTCGACCTGTCGCCAGGTCGCCGGCTGCAAGCGCCCGGTACGGCTGCGCTTCAAGACGATTTCCTCGCCGTTTACGACGATCCGCCCTTGATCCGGCACTTCCAGTAGATTGATGCAGCGCAGGAACGTGCTCTTTCCGGAGCCTGACGAGCCGATGATCGAGATTACATCACCGTTTTGGGCTTTCAGTGAAACGCCCTTGAGGACTTCGTTCGGACCAAAGCTCTTGTGCAGGTCATCCACCCGAAGTGCCTGAAAAGACGTTTCTGTCATGCGCGGTCCCGATCTCGTGAGAATTGCGCGGAGAATATCGCCGACAGACGCCGTTTTTGCGCGAAATTTCAGATCAATTTGCACATTTTGTGCAGAAATTTGTTCCACGCGCACTTTATGTGATAGAATGCCGCTGCGTTCGGGCAATTTAATCGCTGGGCGGAGGGGGCGGAATGGAAAAACTTGATGGATTTGATCGAGACATTCTCGATGTCGTTCAACGCAATTGTCAGCTTACGGCTGAAACCATCGCAGAAAGTGTCGGACTTTCGACCTCGGCAGTGCAGCGACGTTTGAAACGTCTGCGCGAGGAGGGAATCATCAAGGCCGAGGTTGCCGTTCTCGATCGCAAGGCAACGGGAACGCCTATGGTGTTCATCGTCGGAATGGAAATCGAGCGGGACAACTATGATGCTCTCGCCAAGTTTCGTCTCTGGGCGGAGAAGCAGGATCACATCCAACAGGTCTACTATGTCACTGGTGCAGTCGATCTCATCGCGATCGTCACGGCGTGTGACGTCGAGCACTACGACGACATTGCTGCAACCATCATGGCGGAAAACCCGCAAATCCGGCGCATGCATACCAATGTGGTGTTGCGAGATGTTAAACTCGGCCTGTTCGTCCCGTTGGCCGGCTTTGAAAGCGACGGCAAATAGATGTTCGACACTTGGTGTGCTCTTTAATCGTACGGTACGGCGCTACGTTCAGCTGTCGTTGCGTTGGGGAGGTGAAAGCCGATCCTCCGGAGCGAACTCGCGACGACTTTGCACCAGCCCTCAAGAGTGAGCCGTCCTGATCGAAAGCGTGCCAGAGCCAGTGCTTCTTGCCGCCGATCAAAACGACGGCTTCATCGAGGTGCCACTTGTCGCTAAGCCGCCCGGATGAACGACGGTGGATCTCGTTGGCAAAATTACGCCCGAATCTATCCGCCTACAGCCGGATCGTTTGATGCGAGGCAATAATCCCTCTCGCCGACCGTCGCGTTAGTCGGAAACGAGAACAAGCGTTCGATTCCGTTCAAGAGCAAGGGAATTGTCGGTCGTGGGGCGTACAAGTTTCAGCTGGATAATAGACAAGTGAAACGACAGCGCTTATATTTAGCGCCTGGTATTACCTTTAACCAAGGAGGGTTGCCATGGCATCTCCGACCTCGCTTAAGCTCGATGATGAGCTCAAAGGCCGCGTTCAACACTTGGCCGAAATCCGCCGCCGATCGTCTCACTGGATCATGCGCGAAGCGATTGCGCAATATGTGGAGCGAGAAGAGAAGCGAGAGGCATTGCGACACGACACGCTCAACGCGTGGGAGGAGTATCAAGCGACGGGCCTTCATGCCACTGCGGACGAGGTCGGAAAATGGCTATCCACGTGGGGAACGGACGACGAGAGCGCCGCACCTGAATGCCACAAATAGTCTTCTCGCCAGCAGCTGTTCGTGACCTTGAACGCCTTCGAAAATTCTTGCGGCCCAAAAGCCCATTGGCAGCCAAGCGAGCGGGTGAAGCCATTCTGAAGGGTGTGCAAGCCCTTGGCGCACATCCTAAAATGGGGCGCCTCATTGATGATCTGCCTGATCAATATCGAGAGTGGCTCACTGATTTTGGAGATAGCGGGTACATCACCCGCTACCGTATTGATGGGGACATTTTGACAATCCTAGCCGTGCGCCATCAGAAAGAAGCTGGTTTTTGAGAGTGCCACCGGCGTCGCCTTGAGCGACTGTTCTCAATGCTGGGCTGAAACGGGCAATGCTGGTCTGGAAACGACGGCGTGGGATTTTCGGTAGCCGTCGTTCCATGACGTGAGGAAGATTAGTCGTCCGCGCGGACGGACAATCGAGATCGCCGATCGTGCGGCGTCGCGCGCAGGCCGTCGATCGGCCGCGTGGTACATTGGCACTTTCAATGGCAGACAAACAGGACTATATAGCTAGACAGTCTAGCCAACTTGGAGCGAAACTATGGAATGGCAACTGCAGGACGCCAAGAACCAATTCTCGAAGGTGGTGCAGAAGGCGCGCCATGAAGGGCCGCAGATTGTCACG
>NZ_LGAP01000052.1 GCF_001270265.1 Ensifer adhaerens | reverse complement strand
TGCTTCTCAAAACTCAAGCAGTTCCGCAGAGTAGCCACGCGCTACGAGAAAACGGCACAAAACTACCGAGCCGTCGTCACAATCGCAGCCATCGTCCTCTGGATCAGGTAAGTGTCCACACGACCTAATCCGCGGCAAGCGGAAGCAACGCAAATCAAGAAAACCTGCCGATGTTAGCGGCTCTCCATGTCGATTGTTTTCAACGTCGGTCACCAAAAGGCAATCGATCCGGCCTGGGCTACGTACCGCGACGATAGGCGAGTCAGCGGTTGATTTAGCCGCCCAAGCCCTCAGGCTCCGCCGCCGCCAGAACGCGGCGGAGGTCATCGACTTTTCCCCGGCAGAGCACGGACCGCGAGAACTGCCGCGCCGTACCAGCCGATCACCAGCGAGCCTTCGCACAGGAGAAATTTCCGCCACGGGCGCGACCAGGAAGGCATAGATCAGGCTGCACGATCCGAATTCAGCGAAGCGCATTCGATTGATAGACGCGGAAGGAATCGTGAGGTCGCCACCATGCTGCGCATCCTGCAACCGAACCGTTGCTTTCGGACGATCAGCCATTTGTTAAGCCCTCTTTGCTATCGTCCGGTAATCGGTCGGGCCCTGATTGGCGCAGGCTCCGTCGGCCATCTTGCGGCAGGACTTGAAGTGGGCTCGAATATCCGAGTCCTTTGAATCCCTTGGCCGCACATCTTCCAAAGTTGAGTCCGGGTCTTGTGGGGTTGAGTGAGCGCGGTCGGACGAAGAGTCCGATCCGCCTTCTAACCCTCTGCATTGTTTGGTGTTGCCGCGCCCGATCGAGGAACTCCGGCCGCTTCGAGGGGCCAGCTTTGTCTCATCTCGCATCCTTATCGCGATCATCGGAACGCCGTTCCCAAGAGAACTTGCTCCCTTCCTGGTGAAGTCGCGCACTCGCGTTATGAACCGGCAACCGCGGTCGCTCGCCAAAGCCGCCTGGCCAAAAGTCCATCGTAGCGACTCACATGGCGTCGAAATGCCCCCGCTGCTCGAGCCGCGCGAATGCAACTGTGGATCACCTGAAAATTAATCGATTTAAAGATTTTTCAATCGTTTAAATGATTTAAGCCACTGATTTACAAAGCGTTTGCGATGTGAAATTGTCCGCCCATCAGCTAGTCATGAATTTGCAACAGGCCCGGGAGGATCGGATGCAGACGCTCGTAAACAACCAGCCGGCATCTCAGCAGTCCAAGGTACCGCAGTCGCTGCTGGACCGTTTCGAAAGCGAATGGCGCGAAATGCGCACTGCCAGTCAGGCAACACCGAAGCCCGTTCAGCCGGCTGAATAAGCCCACGCTGACGATTAGCGTCGGCTCGTCGACAGCGCCATGCCCATCGACCTTAAAGCCGCCCGCGGTCAACGCCGCGAGCGGTTTTCGTTTGTAGTTCGCCTGCGGGCACAAACGCCCGTCCTCTTTTGAAGAGCCTTCTCCTTCTCAGGGTGATCCGGCCAGCGTCTGATCCGGCCGCATACTGCTGCCGTGTGCGACATTGCATTCGCTAGCGCCCTCAGCGATTAGAAAGTAGCCGATTTTATCGCCAGGACGCCGTGTCGAACCGGCCTCTTCAGCGCCGCTGTGTGGCGAATTCCTGCCTTTTGGCCAATCGGAAAAACCGTGCTACTCTTTTTTCCATGCTGACCGACGAGATTGAAAAACTGGCGCTGAGCCTGCCGGGAACGGAAGAAAATGCCCATTTCGGCACGCGGGACTTCCGCGTGGGCAAGCGCATCTTCATGTCCCTGCCCGAGGCGGGGCGTGCGGTCTTCAAGTTCACGCCGGACCAGCAGCGGATGCTGCTTGAGATGGAGCCGGGCGTCTGCGCTGCGGTGCCCGGCGGTTGGGGCAACAAAGGCTGGACTTCGCTCTATTTTGTCGAAGCCGACGAAGATCTCATTCGGCAATCGATGGAAACAGCCTGGCGCAACGTCGCCCCGAAGAGCCTGATGAAGAAGAACGGCCGTCACTGACGCGACCTGCGTCGCCGTTTCGAGGGCCGACTGCAGGTTACCTTCTGCCCGCAGGCAATCGTCTCAGAGAATATAGTCGAAAAGCGTGACGGGCTTGTCGTGGTACTTCGTCTGTGCGAAGGGCCGCATTCCGAGCTTCTCCACGATCCGGATCGACGCCACATTGGCCGGGCTGACGATAGCCGTCACCCGACGTCCGGCGTGATGTTCCCGCGCCCAGTCGAATGCCGCATGCGCCGCTTCGCCGGCATAGCCGCGTCCTTGCGCCTCGGGCGCAATCGTCCAGCCGGTTTCCATCGTCCCGGTCAGGGCAGGAGAAATCTCGCGGCGCAGATCCTGGAAGCCGACCTGCCCGACGAAGCGTCCGGAGCTTCTCTCTTCGACCACGAAATAACCGAAACCAAAGAACTGCCAGCCGCCCTCCTGGCGCAAAAACCGCGTCCACATCTGCTCACCGGAAAAGGGCGCCGGGGCAATATGACGAAGGATCTCGGGATCCGACCACATCTGCTGATAGGGTTCAAAATCCTCCAGCCGCGGTCTGCGGAGAATGAGGCGGTCGGTGCTGATCATCGGAATGCCTGAGAATGTGGAATACCGCCGATGTCTAGCCGCTCTCCGCGGCGCCTGCAATGGCGCCGCCTTGCGAAACCGATTCCGCCGGAACGGCTAGCTGCCTGTTAACGTACGCTTTTCTCGCCAACTTCCAGCGGCCAGGTCACGAGGTAATCCTCGTAGTCCTCGATATCGATGCCGTCTTCCGCAACGGTCCGGCCGCGCACGGAAATGCCGGCGGCGTGCACCGTCTCGGAATCGCCCGACAGCAGCGGGTGCCACCAATAGAGGCCGCGACCTTCCGCCCCCAGCCGATAGCCGCAAGTCCGAGGCAGCCAAGTAATCTCACGCACCGCATTCGGGGTCAACTGAATGCAATCCGGCACCGTTGCCTGGCGGTTCGGATAGTCCTTGCACCGACAACTCTCGCCGTCGAGCAGCGTGCAGCGGATTGAGGTCCAGGCGATCTCTGCCGTCTCCCAATCCTCAAGCTTGTTGAGACAACAGAGCCCGCAGCCGTCGCAGAGGCTTTCCCACTCCGCATCGTTCATGTCGTCAAGGCTCTTCGCCTTCCAGAAAGGCATTTCGCCCATCGCCATCACACTTTCGTCAAATCCGTCGCGCTACTGCGCCGCACGTCTTATCAGACGTGCAAACGTCGCAGTAGCGATTTGAGTTGCTGCATGTTTTGTCCTTTAATCGGCGACGATCAAAGGAAACATGCGGAGAGAAATTTCGCAGAAAATTGCCGGTTTTTTAAGGCCACCGGCGCGATATGCAAGTAGAGTGAAATTTGGCGCCGTGCAAATATCGCGCGGCTCCGGCATGATGCCAAAAGCCTTCAGGACGCTGAGACCGTGCGGGAACCGAGGAAAGACGATAACCGGCCGAAGAAACGGCACATCTTTCTGAGAATCGATTCCTGGATCGATTCGACGGTCTGGAATGCCGGGTTCAAACTCTCGCAATGGTGGGAAGACACCACAATTTTCTTCCGCCGCTTCCGTGTCACGGGCTGGAAGAAGGTGGTCTTCGAAGTACTTGGCGAGGGCATGACCTGGGGCACGGCCGGCTCGGTGCTGATGCTGGCACTCGCTCTTCCGGCCTTCGAGGAAACCAAGGGCAACTGGCGGGCGCAGAGCGATTTCGCCGTTACCTTCCTTGACCGCTACGGCAATGAAATCGGCCATCGCGGCATCATTCACGAAGATTCCGTTCCGATCGACGAACTGCCGGATCATCTGATCAAGGCGGTGCTGGCGACGGAAGACCGGCGTTTCTTCGACCATTATGGCATCGACTTTCTCGGGCTTGCTCGTGCCATGACCGAGAACGCGCGCGCCGGCGGCGTCGTCCAGGGTGGCTCGACACTGACCCAGCAGCTTGCCAAGAACCTGTTCCTGTCGAACGAGCGCACCATCGAGCGCAAGATCAAGGAGGCATTTCTCGCCGTCTGGCTCGAATCCAACCTGTCGAAGAAAGAGATCCTGCGGCTCTACCTCGACCGCGCCTATATGGGCGGCGGCACATTCGGCGCCGCGGCCGCGGCACAGTTCTATTTCGGCAAGGCGATCACCGACGTCAACCTGGCGGAATCCGCCATGCTCGCCGGCCTTTTCAAGGCGCCGGCGCGCTACGCCCCGCACGTCAACCTGCCGGCCGCCCGCGGCCGCGCCAACGAGGTTTTGACGAACCTGGTCCAGGGCGGGCTGATGACCGAAGGCCAGGTGATCGCCGCGCGTCTCAACCCGGCGACGGTGATCGATCGCGCCCAGGTGAAGGCACCCGACTTCTTCCTCGACTGGGCCTTCGACGAGGTGCAGCGCATCGCCCGGCCGTTTGCCCAGCATTCGCTGATCGTGCGCACCACCATCGACATGGGGCTGCAGAACGCGGCCGAAGATTCGGTCGAGTCCAGCCTTCGACAATATGGCGAAAGCTTCCATGTGAAGCAGGGCGCACTGGTCATGGTCGAAAACGGCGGCCCCGTCAGGGCGATGGTCGGTGGTCGCGACTATGGCGAGAGCCAGTTCAACCGCGCCACGCGGGCGCTGCGCCAGCCGGGATCCTCCTTCAAGGTCTACACCTATGCGGCGGCCATGGAAAAAGGCATGACGCCGGAGACCGTCGTCGTCGATGCACCGATCACCTGGCGTGGCTGGTCGCCACAGAATTATGGCCGCAGCTATGCCGGCCGCATCACCATCCTCACGGCAATTGCCAGGTCGATCAACACGATCCCGGTGCGTCTCGCCAAGGACAAGCTCGGCACGGAGCTGATCGCGCAGACGGCCAAAAATATGGGCATCGAAACGCCACTGCGAACCGACAAGACGATGCCGCTCGGCACCTCCGAGGTGACCGTGCTCGACCAGGCGACGGCCTATGCGGTTTTCCCGGCCGGCGGCGTGCAATCGCGCCGCCACGGCATCAGCCAGATCCTCAACTACGACGGCGACATCCTCTACGACTTTTCCCGCGATGAACCGCCGGCCAAGCGCATCCTTTCCGAGCAGGCCAACGCATCGATGAACTCGATGCTGACCCAGATCCCGGTGATCGGCACCGCACGCAAGGCTGCACTCGACAACGGCATCGTCACCGGCGGCAAGACCGGCACCACCCAGGCCTATCGCGACGCCTGGTTCGTCGGCTTTACCGGCGATTACACAGCGGCCGTCTGGTTCGGGAACGACGACTATACCTCGACCAACGATATGACCGGCGGTTCGCTGCCGGCAATGACCTTCAAGCGGCTGATGGATTATGCCGAACAGGGTATCGAGCACCGCCAAATTCCGGGGATAACCAACCCGGCGCCTGCCCCGAGCAAGCAACCTCAGGTCGCCAATGCCAAGCCGGACGAAAATGCCCTGCCTCCATTGGTGCGGCCACGGTCACTATCGGCAGACGTGACACGGCTGCTGCGTTCGGTAGGCGAGACCTTCGAAAAGGCACCCGCTTTGAAGGCGCCGGAGAAGAATGGCGGCAAAGTTGCCGTTCTCGGCGATGCCAACGGCGGCCCCTCCCAACAGGTTCTCCCGAATGCCGCAAGCAATTGAGTGGGCTCGAAACCGCAAATTGAAGCACTGGATCGATGCCGGCCGCGGGGCCAGCGCAATGATCGCCGTTGCGTCGCGCGCCGGTTTGGGCGAGACATGGGCTGCGCTGCGCCCTGCGCCGGTGCTTAACCGTATTCGATAGAGCCGCCCTTGTTCCGAATTCCCCTCCTCGTCGCCCTTACTCTTGCCATTGCCTTCGGCGGCGGCATCGCGTCGGCCGTCTGGGCGCTGAAGGCGACGGTCGGTTTCGGCTCGATCTCGATCGGCCCGTGGGTCGCTTTCCCCGAAGCGCAGACCGAGAATGCCGACCCCTATGCCAAGGCGCACCGCGCCCGCGCCGGCGAACTGCTCTACGGCGGCGCTGAAGGGCTGACGTTTACCGCGCAGACCGACGACAAGGGCGAAAAACTCTCCGCCGCTTGCTCCTACGATGTCTCCGGCCTCACACCGCAGGCTCGGTTCTGGACGCTTTACGCCGCAAACGCCGACGGCCAGCCGTTGCGGCCCGGCTCGGACCTGCCCTCGGCGATCAACTCGTGGACGGTGCTGCGCGCCGAAGACAGTTCCTTCACCATCCATGTCTCGCCGATCGCCAAGCCGGACAACTGGCTTGCGTTGCGACACTCCGGGACGTTCCGGCTCGTGCTGACGCTGCTCGATACACCGACGGCAGGCTCCTCCGGCCTCATCGATCTCGCCATGCCGAAGGTGGTGAAGACGGGATGCGGCGATGCGTAGTGTTCTTTTCGCCTCCATCCTCGGTCTGGTGGGTGCGGCGATGCTGCATATCATCATCGTTCTGGTGCTGCCGCAGTTTACCGGTCGCGACGCCTATACGCGCGTGCTCGGTCTTCTCGAGATGGACAGCTTCTTCTCTTTGACGAGCACCCCGGGGCCGACAGGTCTCAGCAATGACGATCCTTATCTGCGCACCGCTGTCTGCAGCTTTTCGATTGCAGACGGTCCGGCGCGTTTCCTCGCCAGAGGTGCTGTGCCTTTCTGGTCGCTTGCGGTTTTCGACAGCGCATCGAATGAAGTCTTCAGCATGAACGACCATACAGCCGTCAACGGCAGGCTGGACCTCGTGGTTGCGACGCCGATCCAGCTGGTGGAACTGCGCAAGACGCCGCCGGAAGCTTTGGCACAATCGATCATGGTGGAGATGAAGGAAGAGGATGGCTATGCGGTGCTGCGCGCCATGGCGCCGCTCGACAGCTTCGAGGATCAGGTTCGGAATTTCCTGGCGGAATCAAGCTGCGAGCCGTTCCGTCGCTAGCCATAAAGCCTTTGGCGCAGGATACTCAGCCTTCAGCCTTGCCGTTCCTATCTAGATATCGTGGAGAAGATAAACGCGACCGCACGGACGGAGCGTTGTTGGCGCGAGCAAAGCCGTGCTCAAGCCGGCCGATGCGGCCGACACATGGCGGTGGCTACAAGTCTACTGCTTCTTGATCCGACGTCCGTCGGGCGCGGTTGGCTGCGGATCGCGGCCATCAAGACGCTCGTAGCGGATTCCGGTAAACAGAAGCACTTTCGCTCCGCCCGATATGGCCGGAGGCCTGCGTGGTGGCATTTGGACCTTGTGGTCCTGCATTCTGATCACGTCTGCCATGCTCGTCTCCATATAGGCTTGAGACGGATGAACTACCGTACAGATTTCACCCTGCCCGTTTGGGGCCAGCGCATTTTTCCAGGCAATGCCCGGACAGGCGCGCTTTTCTCATCTTCTCCTTCTTCCGGTCGCCCGGACGTTGCTGCTTGCTCAAGTGGTACAGACCAATCATAGACGGTCCGCTGCGATTGAGCCATAGGCTGGTTAACAGATGGTTAACGCTGCATCTGCACCCTAACCTGTAGACAGTATGTCCCCCGGAATTGCAAAACACTGTATCCGGGGTAACAGCTTCGGGCGAAACGGGGAAAGGCTAGCGCCTGGACAACAGGCCGAAGAGGAAGGAAACGCCGGCAACGGTCAAAAGCGTCGAGATCGGCTCGTCACGGACGCGCTCACGCACCCGTTCGGTCATCAATTCCGCTTCGCTCTGAACAACCGCTTTGGCACCGGTCCCGATCGCCGCCACGCTGTCGGTCAGCCGGGCAATCTCGGCGCGCAACTCAGCAATCTGTGCTTCCAGCTCGACGCGAGCAGCCGATGCTTCCACTTCACTCTCTACCGCATCACCCACCGCCTGCAGTTTCTTTTCTACCATTGCAACGCTCCTTCTCTTGCCCGGTTTCAACGCACCGCGACGGCAATGGTTCCGAACCTGGGCCGCGAAACTCCGAACGAAAACGAAAACGGGCGACCCAAGGGCCGCCCGTGCGAAAGCTGGGGCGAATTGCTCGCCGTTCTTTATCTCACGCGCATTACTCGACGCAGGATGGATCCATCGCCTGGCATCGAATCAATGGGACCGGGCGAGCGTAACCATCTTCGAAATCCTCGCGCACGCGTACGCCGTCGCGATCCCGGCGACGTTCCCAGTCGCGGAGGTCGTCGCCGCCTGCCTGATCGTCCCAGCGCTCACCGTCCCAGTTCTGGCGATTACGGTCCCACTCGCGCTCCCGACGGGCACGGTCCCGTTCCCAGTCACGGCGATCGCGGTCACGCTGGCGCTCCCAATCCCGGGGCCGGCGATTGTCATCGGCCCAATCCGGTCCACGGCGCCAGCGGTCACGGTCGCGATAGAAGTCACGGCCGCGATAGTTGCGGTCCCAGTAGCGATCGAATTGGAAGACGACCGTCGGGATGCCCAGCGGACGATAATACTGCGGTTCGACATAGACCCTGTTGCGGCGATAGTTCGCCTGCACATAGCGCCCCGCGACCCAGCCGCGGCCGCCATAGAAGGAAACGTCGCACCAGGGCAGATCGGCAAGGCAGCCGTGGATTTCGACGGATTCGCCGACCGGGATCATCGAAACTGCCGGATAGCGTGTGCTTGGACCGGACCGCATATTGACATTGGCGGTGGCAAATCCCTCTGCAGCCTCGGCAATTGCCGGTGCCAGGAAAAGCGCGCATATGGCCGCCGCGCGCAACACTATATTCTTCACAGTAAGCATTCTCCCATCGGAAGGCCCCTCTTCACCAGGCCTTCTTACGTCGGCGGGCGTCCGGAACCCTTCACCGTCACCGCGATCACTTAAAGCCGCTTGTGGATTTTTTATGGCTGGAATCGATCGAGCCCACAGTAATACCAACCTGCGCTGATATTGACCTCTTGCGCCGGAGCGATTTTGGTTTCCGGCAAGGAGAAAACCGGAAGCGGACCCAAGCGGTCCGGTGAGGATTGTCGACGCTGTCCGGAGGCCAAAAGCGCCCGGCCCTTCGGGTGGGCCGTCTGTCGGCCACCGGCAGCGTCGCAATCCTCGACCGATGCTACTGCATAATTCCTTAAATCGGATCCGATTTAAGGAGAAAATTATGCAGCAAGTCTAAAGCGGTACAGCGTCCTTTGCGCGTCATATTTGACGCGCGGCGCTGTAAGGCATCGCTCTGCGGTATGCTCCTTGTCGGATGACCGCATACGGTCCCACGCAAGAGGTCAATATCAACGGAACTTGGTATAAGCAGGGGCTTTGCGGCCGAAAGCGCACAAAATTATCGGCCGCTTGCGCGCCGCAAGCCTGAATAAAGCCCCAACGTCCATAGTTAACAGTGCGCTAACGCTTTTCTTTTATTTTTAGTGACGTGTGCCGTTCCGGATCGCCGGCAATGGCGATCATGTTTTGCGTGCAAGGATTTATCGTGACGGATCGCTTTCGTGAGTTGGAAAGGCCCCAGACGGGTCGCCTGAAGGACGTCGTCCTGATGGCAACCGTCAGCGGTTTCGAAAGCCTGCGGATCCCTCGCAAGTCCGACATGAAGCAATTCGCCGAATTGTTCGAGCCCCTGTTCCTGGGTTCCAGCAGCGAAGCGCGCCGTCAGGCCGCCGCCGCTCTGTCGCAGTGCCCCCATGTTCCAGAGCCGGTCGCAGCCTTGATCGGCAGCATGCCGATCTCGATTGCCGCCATCTTCCTGACCCGTTCGCAAGCCCTGTCGGATCGAACGCTTATCGCTATCATTCGCCAGCAGACCTCGGCTCATGCCGGTGCAATCGCCCGACGCGCCGCCCTATCTCCGTCCGTGATCGATGCCCTGGTCGAACACCACAATCCCGCCGGCCTTTCCGCCCGCCCGGATGTGCGGCAGCGACCAACCACAGAAGCTGTAGCTCCGGCCGAGCCAGATGCCGATGCCACTCGGGCCGCGCGCGAAGAGACTTTGCGTGCCGAGATCAAGGCACTTGCCCGCGCCGGTGCGCAAGAGGCGGCTGCGGCTGCATCCACCATCATACCGATCAGCGCCACGCATGGTGCCCTCCTGGTGCGATTTGCCCGCAGCGGCGAGATCATCCTGTTTTCGCGCGCACTGGCGACCGCACTCGATGCCGGCGGGACCCTGGTCGAGCGCATCCTCCTCGACGTCTCCGGTCAACAGCTGGCAACGAGCCTGATCGCCCTGTCGATGCCGACCGACGATCTCATCTTCGTGCTGCAATCGCTTTATCCGCATCTGGCGGAACGCATCGGTAGCGCCAGCCGCGCGGAAGCCTTGACCGGTACCATGGATCCGACGTCGAGCCGCGAACGGCTCGACGCATGGCTGCAATCGGAGGCGCGGGACGGCGCGCCCGCCGCGCGGCACCAGACCTATCTTGCGGACGACCATGCCAATGACGCGCGGCAACCGGCCATCCGCAAGGTCGCCAAGACTGCCGGCGGCGCCAAGTCGCAACGCGTCTTCGGCCGCGGATAGGTCCTGGCAACGACTGAGCCTTGTCCGAGTAGCAGCGAAGACGTCTGACGGCGATGCCGGAGAGCCTGGAAGGTTCGCCGATTGAGTAGATCTGATCGTCCATGAGAGCGTCCTACGGCCTCCATCAGGTGGAGGGTCAAGCAGCTCTCACACATGGTTCATGAGCGGTTTGCACCATCTTCCGCCACGACGTCGAACAGGTCGGCGCGATCATCCAACTCGATCTCGACGATCCAGCAATCCGGGTCGAAACGGATTTCGCTGGCGAGTGCGCCATCCACCTCGTCGCCATCGCGATCCATCAGGCGGATCTCGAACTTGCGACCGGTGTCGGCGCCGTCATCGAAGAAGTTCTGCGGTGCCGGCGCAAAAAGCGTCTCGGTACCCATTCGCGTGCGCTGGCGGATGAAGATCGTGCCGGCGTCCTCCGCTCCCTTGCGCAAAACGGCTGCGTAACCACCGAGCGCGAAGGCCCGGCGCAACAATGCGGAAACGAAGATGTGGGACTTGAGGCGCATGGACAGGCTGTATACGGGCAAAGCCAGGTATGCAAACCCGCTGGGACAACAAAGAAGGCGGTCCGCAGCGGTCGCGGCCGGCGTTCCAGCGCCGCTCGCCTTTAGCGGATCGGAGACGAAACCGTGAGAAGGCGCCTCAAAGGGCGCCGATCTCCTTGAGTTTTTTCAGCACTTTCGCGTTGGGCTCGCCGGTCTGCGGCAGGCGATAGTGCTTCTCGAAATGGCGGATCGCTGCGCGCGTCTGGTCGCCTGCGACGCCGTCGACGACGATGTCGGCATAGGCGAGATTGCTCAAGCCCTTCTGGATGTTCAAGACCAGTTCGCTCGATACCGGGATCTCGGCACGCGGGATCAGCATCTTGTCGGTCTCGGCCGAACGAATGGCGGCGGCGACCGGATCGGCATCGGCATCGGCAACAGCACGTTTCGGGTCGGCATAAGGCCGGCTTGCCGGCATTGCTGCGGCCAGCTTCTGGCCTGATGTAGCGCGCAGCGTGCGCAGCAGCTCGGCGCTCGCGGTCCCTGTCTCAGTGCGTCCGGCCTGTTTTTCAAACCGCAGGATCGCGGCTGACGTGCGCGGGCCCGAGCGCCCATCCGGCACGCCATCGTAAAGGCCGATGCGGTTCAGTTCCTTCTGGATATCCGCGACCAGCGCTAGAGCGGACGTGTCCGGCACCGAGGCGACCCGTTCGGGTGACGGTTTTTCGGCAGGCGCTTCAGACTGAGCCGCTGCAATCACGTCATCGACGCTTTCCGTGCCCTTTTCGTCCTCGCGCTTGATGACGAAGGTGGTGACGTTGCGCGGTTCGATCTCGGCGCCCTTGGCGGCGGCAATGCGCTCGGCCGTCTCCGGGCTGACAAGCGGCACGCGGGTGCGGAGCAGCGGTGATGGATGCGCGCCGTGCTGATACCACATGGCGTTAGCGGCGACGAACGAGAAGACCACGGCAAAGGCAGCCGATCCGCCGGCGCTCAAGGGATGGCGGGCCACCAGCCGGCCAGCAAGCGCAACACCGCGGCCGGCGAGAGCCAACCCACGCATGGCAAGGCCTGGCGCGGAACGCGCCGCCTTCTTGCGTTCAGGCTGTTTTCGCTTGCGCGGCGCCATATCCCCGTTCCTCGTTCAAACCCGCCCTTTCGAATCGGTCGCCGTCGGCAACCGCCTGCGTGTCGTTATCTCTCAGCCGCGGCGGAAATTCGACGGTCACGGCCGAGCGTGGTTCCTCACGATTGGCCTCGACGATGCCGGACCCGTCGGCAGGCAGCGTAACGGTGATCACCGTGCCCTCGTGCTCGCGACTGCGGATCGCGATCTCGCCGCCATGAAGCGCCACAAGGCCCTTGACCAGCGAGAGACCGAGACCGGTGCCCTCGTAGCGGCGGGGGTAATAGTTCTGGGTCTGGACGAAGGGGTGCCCCAGCATCTGCAATTTATCGGCAGCGATGCCGATGCCGGTGTCGCTGACGGTCAGCTTCAAGGACGGACCGTCGAGTTCGGCGTCGATCGTGACCATTCCGCCTTGGTCGGTGAACTTGATGGCGTTTCCGACAAGGTTGATGAGAACCTGCTGGAAGGCACGCTGGTCGGCATTGATTTCGCCGACGCTGCGGGTCACGCGGCTCGCGAGTTTGACGCCCTTCTCCTGTGCCTGATGCGACAGCATCGCTTCGCAGGCGGCGACCGCCTCGGCCACACGGAAGGGTTCGGGAATCAGTTCGTAGCGGCCCGCTTCGATCTTGCTCATGTCGAGCATCGTGTTGACGACGGACAGCAGGTGTTCGCCCGACTTGTGGATCAGGCTGACATATTCGCGCTGGCGGTCGTTTTCGAGCCGGCCGAAATACTCGCCGGTCAGCACGTCAGAGAAGCCGAGGATCGCGTTGAGCGGCGTGCGCAGTTCATGGCTGACGGCGGCAAGGAAACGGGTCTTGGCATCGTTGGCCGATTCCGCTTCCGCCGTTCTCGCCGCAGCTTCGGTGCGCAGCCGCGCCTCCCGCGAGACATCGCGCGACTGCGCCAGGATCGCCGTCAGACGGCCGTCGCGGTCGAGAAGCGGCGCCAGTTCGCAGCACATATGGACGAACTGTTCGCCTTCCGCCGGCAGCGACCGGCGTTCGATGCGAATATCGACGCTTGCCCGCTCACCGCCCTGGCGCAGGACATCGATCGCGCTCAGGAACGTGATGCGGTCGGAAACGTGGATCTGCTCGATGAAGCCGCGGCCACCCGGGTCGCGCATCAGGGTCAGATGCTCTGCCGCGTCGCGGCCGTGAATGGAGAGAACATTGCCACGCAGATCGTGCACGGTGACGAGACCGGCGAAAAGGTCGTAGGCGGCCGAAAGATCCGGAAGGTCTGGCGCAGCCGGCTCAAGCGTTTCTGCGACCTGGTTGCCGCGTCCGCGAGCAATGGCAGCAGCAGCGGCCAGCAGCGAGGCGGACGCCCAGAGCGCGGTGCCGAGCGGCAATGCGGAGGAAACGGGCATGGCGAGCGCCAGCGCCAGCGGGACTGCCGGAAGCGCGGTCAGGGAGACTGCTGCAACGGTACGCAGGCGCTTGAGGTCGCGACGGCCGATGGCGGAGCCGGCCTCGCGGCGGGGCAACCACAGGGCGGCGGCCTCGTCCACGCGGGACGTCCATCTGCCAGCCATGTCACGCAATACGCTCACGCCTTACCCTGCCACATTTGTTGTTCTTGCGAGACTGTGCGTGACCGTTTTCCGCTTCATGCGGGCCGCCATTCGAACTGCCTCGTGACATGTCGGAATCTCGCATCCCCGGCTTAATGAAAGAATAAACGGGAGTGTCCCGGAATGGCGCCAAACGCCTGAAAAATCCCGTTTTGAGGCAATTCGGACGACCTTCATTTCTTGTGGTTAACGGGGCGTAAGCAACGGATTTCCGTGCATTTTCCGCCTCTCGTTAAGGATTTGGGCAAGGCACCCTGGTGCCGTTGCCCACGCTTTCGGGCTTTGCCGGCGGCCCGCCGCCACGAACCTTAACGGCAAAAGCTAAAATGCGACACAAATGCCCGGCAAATCCCGAAAATCGGGAATTTCATTAAAATTCGAAACAAATGCTGCGGGTTTTTGAAAAGCGGTCTTGTGATTCCCTGCCTAATGTCGGTCTCAACAAAGGGCCGGACGACGAAAGACGGCGGTCCTCATCGAAACGACGGTGGGCGTGAACGGGTATCAGGGGATACTGCGGCGCTCCAGGATGCCGAAATCAGAAAAACCGGCTAGAAGACCGGCGGGCGCGGCAGCCGAATATAGGATGGGCAGAACATGTGGTTTCTCATCAAGGCGACATTCTGGTTTTCGATGGTGCTGGTGCTGCTGCCGTTCCTCGATCCGTCGAGCGCTGAGAAGCTGGAGCACGGACCGAAGGTCGAGCTCGGCGATACCTTCTCGGCCGCCAATGAGGCTTTCCAGTATATCAGTGCGATCTGCATCCAGAAGCCCGAGGTCTGCGAAAAGGGTGCTGAAACCTTCGTCGCTCTCGGTCACCGGGCCCGTGAAGGGGCTCGCATCGCCTATGAATTCCTTGACACCCAGTTTGCCGAAACCGATGCGATCAAGCCCGACGCCAAGGTGACGACCGGCACTGTCGGCCAGACGACCGATGCCGCCGCCACGCTGGTCGCTCCAGTCGAACAGACTGCTGCAGAGACCGCTCCGGTGTTCAAACGTACCCCGGTTCCGGAAAAGCGCCTCGACCCTAAGGCGTCTCTCGCCCAGTAAACATTTCTTCCGGTGGCAGCACATCCGCTGCCATAGACGGCCAACATTTGACACTGCCTGACTTGCCGCCTTCTTGCGGCCGCCGCGAGGATCCCATCCCCTCGCGGCGTTTTCTTTTTTGGCCTGCAACCGAAGGGCGGTCCAGCAACAGGCTCGCACAAGACATGGCTGTTTAGGTCCCCGCACATTCCGCGGAGGCTGCCCCGATGCAGATATACGGGTTTTTTTCCAATGCCAGCGCGGCGCGTGCAACCACAGTCGGATCGCCGGCCGGCATCGATGCGGCACCGCTGGCGCAAAAAAACGGGTCTTCCCTTCTCAATATTCTGAGCGCGGACGATGAAACCACCGCCAATCGCAAGGCCGTGGCCAAGAAGAAGCTGGACGAACTGAAGGAACAACTGCAGATGCTGCGGTTCTGGGCCTCGGACCCGGAGACGCTTGCAAGGCTTGCAAAACAGTTGGCCCAGCAGCTTGGCGCAGCCGCACAGCAATTCGCCAGTGGTGGCTCGGCTGGCATGGCCGGAGGCGGCGACGCCCCAGCCGGTGCAGCGTCTGCAGCAGCAACGGCGGCATCGGCGATGATGCAGGCAAGTGCCGACGAGACGGCAAATGCCGGTGGCGAAGACGGCAAGGGCAGTAACAAGACCGGGCCATCGTCCTTTGCCGAGCGCGCCTACCGCGAATTCAGCTCCGACAATTCGGAGGATAACTCCGATGCAAGGACGGCTATGGAGTTCAAGGCGCTTGCCGAGCAGCTCAAGCAACTGCTTGGGAAGGCGGAGCAGGATCTGCGTGCCAAGGGCGCCGCCAGCGACGCGGACGACGCGAGAAAAGCAAGCGCCTCCCTCGCCACCTCGATTGCATCGCTCGACGCAACCGGGACAGCCGGCACGATTGGCGGTGCCATCGCAATCCCCACGAGCGTTTCGATCTGATGCTGCATGCGCGGTCGAATTAAGCGCTGATACGACTGATACCAACCTGCGCTGACATTGACCTCTTGCATCGGACCGTGTGCGGTCATCCGGCAAGGAGCATATCGCAGAGCGATGCCTTGGCATCGGTCGAGGATTGCGACGCTGCCGGAGGCCAACAGACGGCCCACGCGAAGGGACCGGCGCAAGAGGTCAATATCAGCGCAGGTTGGTACGAATTGTGATTCTCGGTTCTCATCCGTGCTACCATCACCTATATGAAGGTCACGACGATCCCGGCACCGTAAGCACTGCTGTGGATCGCGGCACAGGCATCGATCTCGGGTGGCGACGGGCGCCGCCGGACAGTGTCGACAATTGGACCGGACCATGACCACGCTTGACCAGATCATCGACGACTTCGTCTTCCTCGACGAATGGGAAGATCGCTACCGCTATGTGATCGAACTCGGCAAGGCCCTGCCCGAGATGCCGGAAGCCAAGCGCACCAGTGAAAACAAGGTGCAGGGCTGCGCCAGCCAGGTCTGGCTCGCCACCCGGGCGACCGGTGACCCGGAGGATCCGGTATTGGTCTTCGAAGGCGAATCCGACGCCCACATCGTGCGCGGACTGGTCGCCATCGTGCTTGCGATCTATTCAGGCAAGCATGCTTCCGAGATCTCCAGGCTCGATGCCATCGATACATTCGGCAAGATCGGGCTGATCGAACATCTGTCGACACAGCGCGCGAACGGTCTGCGCTCAATGATCCGGCGCATCAAGAACGAAGCCGAGACGCGGCTCGCCGCCTGAGAACAGGTCGCACCCACTGCAGGCGATCGCCGAGTTTGCGAGAGCATGAGCGTCGCCGGGGCGACCAGGGGGATGAACGCTTGCCTGGCCGATTTGCATCCCGTTGTTCCCACGGCCGGGCCTTGCGAATAGGCACATTTTCCCAAACTGAAAACACAAAGGCCGGGCAAACGCCCGGCCTTTGTGTTCATTGGCTCTCCAACCATCAAACCAGACCGGCGCAGAGCGCGGTCAAGGCAATGGTCGGCAGGTCGGCTTATTTGCCGCGACGCTTGCGACGTTGGCCGAGGCCCATTTCCTTGGCGAGCCGCGAACGTGCTTCGGCATAGGCGGGAGCAACCATCGGGTAGTCGGTCGGCAGGTCCCACTTCTCGCGATATTCTTCCGGCGACAGGCTGTGATGAGTCATCAGGTGACGCTTCAGCGACTTGAAGGTACCGCCACATTCGAGGCAGGTGATCTGGTCGTCCTGAACGGATTTACGCACCGATACGGCCGGCTTCGGCTTTTCAACGGGAACCACGACCGGCGCAGGTGCAGCCGTGTTGTTGAGAGCCGAATGGACGTCAGCGATCAGCGTGGTGAGCTCGGCAGCCGGAACGACATGGTTGCTGACATAAGCGGAAACGATCTCAGCCGTCAGTTCAACCAGAAGTTCATGGCTCGCGCCAAGCGTTGTTTCAGTCATTTCATTCTCCTATCGGAATTCAGCACAAACCCGAAACATGTTTCAGGAAGAGGAATACATGCAAATGCCGCCGGGAAGCCTTCGCTGCCTTGGGACAGACCATCAATCGCGCAGCAAGGACAAATTCTTGCCGCAATATCAAGAGTTGGAATTTTGATCACGAAACCTATTGCCGAGTCGCCGGATCAACCAGCCTCTCAAAGCAACAGCCAATATTCACAACTCAAGCTGGAATTTCAGCTCTAAGTATTTTCCACGACGACACTTTACATTTACTCGATTAACATCGATCTGCGAAAATTCCAAACATAAATTTGAGCGACGGTAGCAACTTTATTTCGAAATTGCTAACGCGGCCGCGATCTATCGCGATGTCCTGAAATACAGAATCAGAAACGTTGCCGTTCAATGCCGGCGCGGCTCTTCCTTTTGTGGAAGCTGATCTATGACCGATTGTTTCGTCAGCCTGTAACCCGCCTGATGAGCAGCCTTTGCCAAGAGATGGGCGGAAATGGGGGCTGTCAGTACGAAGAAGAAGAAACCTGCCAATGCCCGAAACAGTATTGCCATGTCGAGCGAATGCAGTCCCGCGGCCAAAAGCAGCAGGCCCGAACCAACGGTACCAGCCTTCGAGGCGGCGTGCATGCGGGTGTAGAGGTCGGGAAAACGTACGATACCGATCGCCGCCAGCAAGGAAAAGGTGGCCCCACCGACAAGCAAGGCAGCAACAGAAAGCGCAATGATGGCCTCAAACATCGGTCCCATCAGCGTCCTCCCTTGCGTTTATGCCGGGCAGTCTTGGTTTGCTGTGGACGACCCCGCTTCCCGGCAGCGGGCGCTGCCTGTTCCGGGCTCGCCTTCTCCGGTGAGAGACCGCGCGCCAGAACGAAGCGGGCAAAGGCGACGGTTGCGAGGAAGCCGACCAGGCCAAGGGCAATGGCGATATCGATATAAAGATTGAAGCCGGTGCGGATGGCAACGACCGCGATGAGGCCGATGGCAATGGCCACGAGCATATCGAGGCCCAGGACCCGGTCGGGCAGCGTCGGGCCGCGGATGATGCGCCACACGGTCACCAGCAGCGCCATGGACAGCAGCACGAGTGCGAAGCCGGTGGCGGCCGAAAGAATCTGATCCGGAATCGTCATTCGAAAGCCTCCCGGATGCGGCGTTCGAAGCCATTGGCGATATCGCGCCTGAGGCCCCCGGGGTCCGCACAATCAAGCGCGTGAACGTAGAGGATCTTGCGGTCCTCCGAGACGTCGACCGAAAGCGTGCCCGGCGTCAGCGTGATCAGGTTGGCAAGCAGCGCAATCTCGAAGTCGCTCTTGACCGTCAGCGGGTAGGAGAAGATCCCCGGCTTCAGTCGCATTTTCGGTTGGACGACCATGAGAGCGACCTTGGTCGCAGCGACTGCCAGTTCTCTAAAGAACAATGCGGTCAGCAGCAGGATCTTCAGCGGCCGAACCGGATAGGCGACAGGCTGCAGTTCGCGCCGGATCAGCCACAGGGATAGCGCGCCCATGGCAAAGCCAAGCAAGAGGTTCGGCACGCTGAGGCTGCCGCTGATTGCGGCCCAGATCGCGGTGAAGATCAGATTGATCCAGAGGAACTTGATCATCGGGCGGCTCCCGGGAAGACCGAGTTCAGATAGCTCGACGGCTCGGAAAGCCCGGCGGCCGCATTCTGGATCGTTGAAAGCAGCGGCTCGGGATAGAGGCCGATACCGAGTGTCAACAGCGTCAACGCCGCAAGTGGCAGAAGAATGACCGCCGGGATCCGCGCCTCGGCCGTTGCCCCCTCCCCTTCGGCCGCGTCCCGCCAATAGGCAAGCAGGAAGAAACGGCCGGTGGCGATCGTGGTCAGGAAACCGGTGACGAGCAGCGCCGCGGCAAGCCACCAGGCGCCGATGTCGAGCGCGGCCTTGACCAGCATGACCTTGGGCCAGAATCCCGAAAACGGCGGCAGGCCGGACACCGCAAAGGCGAGCATCAGACTAATGGCGGCGAAGCCGACATGGCGGCGGTAAAGACCGGCCAGCGACGACAGCGAAAAGCTGCCGCCCAGTTTTGCCGCCACGCCCGACGCGAAATAAAGCGCCGTCATCACCAGCATCGAATGCAGCGCATAGAAGATCGCGCCGCCGATGCCACCCGGTCCGCCGACGGCGATGCCGGCGAGGATCGAGCCGATGCCGGAGATCACGAGATAGCCCAGCATGCGGCGGAAATCCGACTGTGCCAGTGCGCCGAAGACGCCAACCAGCATCGTGAGCGCCCCGACCGCGGCGATGACGAAGCTGAGTTCCTCACGCTCCAGCGGCAACAACATCACAGTGACGCGGATCAGCGCGTAGATGCCGACCTTGGTCAGCAGCCCGGCAAAGAGCGCCGACACGACGACGCGCGGCGTATGATAGGATGCTGGCAGCCAGAAATTGACGGGAAATGCCGCCGCCTTCATCCCGAAGGCCAGCAGGAACAAGGTGGTTAGCGTCATCAACGGCGCGGTGCCGCGCAGGCCCTCGGCCTTGCGGGCAATGTCGGCCATGTTGAGCGTGCCGAAGCTCGCATAGAGATAGCCGGTCGCAATCAGGAACAGCGTCGTCGCGACGAGGTTGAGGAAGCCGTATTTCACCGCGCCGTCGATCTGCTCGCGCTCGGAGCCGAGCACGATCAGCCCGAAGGACGAGATCAGCAGGACCTCGAACCAGACATAGAGGTTGAAGATGTCGCCGGTCAGAAAGGCACCCGAGACGCCGGCCATCAGCAGCATCAGGAAGGGATAGAAACCGTATCGCCGGCCACTGTCGTTGATGTCGGCAAGCGAGTAGATGCCGCCGGCAAACGCGACGATGGAGGCTACGAGCGCAAAGAGCGCGCCCGTCAGGTCGACGGTGAAAGCGATACCGAACGGCGGCAGCCAGCGCCCCATGACCATTGTCACCGGACCATTTGCGATCACATGTTGCAGCAGCAGCCCGTCGATCACCACCAGACCGGCGAGCCCTGCGACGGCGATGAACGGATGCAGGCCGATCGGGCGGCGCAGCATGACGAGCAGCGCGCCGAACGCCAGGCACCAGGCCACCGGAAGGATCACCAGCCAATCGGCAGCCGCAACCGGCTCGAGAACGAGGGCTGCGGAAAGATCGGCGAGAGGTGAAGTCGAAACGGCCATGGGTCGGTCAGTATCCAAGCGGCGGAGCCGGCTCTTCTTCCGGCTCGGCGACGCGCATCTCGTCGGTATTGTCGGTCAAAAGATCCTCGTAGGCGCGCCAGGCCAGAACCAGCAGGAAAGCGAAGAAGGAGAAGGAGATGACGATCGCCGTCAGGATGAGAGCCTGCGGCAACGCATTCGCGGCCGGCCCGGATAGTGCGTCGGCACCTTCAGGAATGACGGGTGGCACGCCGCGCGTCAGCCGACCGCCGGTAAAGATCAGAAGGTTGACGGCGTTGCCGAGGATCGCCACGCCCAGCAGAACGCGAATGATGTACTTCGACAGAAGCAGGTAGATGGCGACGGTAAAAAAGATGCCGACAAGCAGCGCGAACCATGCCTCCATCATTCGCCTCCCCGCTCTTCGAGCGACAGGGCGATCGAGCTGATGGCCCCGACGACGACGAGGTAGACGCCACAATCGAACAGCATCACCGTCGACAGCGGCACCTCCACGCCAAGCAAGGAAGGATAGACCCAAAGCCCGGTCATGAAGGGCACGCGCGCGGCCATCGAGATCAGGCCGGCGATGGTGGCCGCAAAGAGGCCCGCGCCCGCGATCGCCATCGGATGGAAGTAAATGGCGCGACGCACGGTCTCGACCCCGCAAGCGATACCGTAGACCGCCAGCGCCGACACGGCGACCAGCCCGCCGATGAAGCCGCCGCCCGGCTCGTTGTGGCCGCGCAACAGCACGAAGATCGAAAACAACACCATCAGGCTGGTCAGAAACGGCGCGACGGCACGGAAGATCACCGATCTCATGCGCGTTCCTCCGCATCCGGATCATTGTCGGCGATGCGCCGCAGCGAACCGGCCCTGAGGCGGACCAGCGACAGGATAGCGAGACCGGTCACCATGACGACCGCGATTTCACCAAGCGTATCCGTGCCGCGGAAGTCGACGATGATGACGTTTACGACATTGGCGCCGTGTGCAACCGTCTTCGAATAGAGGTTGAAAAACTCGGTCAACGAGGCATCGAAGGGCACGCCGGTAACCTTCAGAAGCATCAGCCCGAAACCGAGGCCGCAGGCGAGCGCAATGGCCACATCAGGCACCTTCTGGCTGAGCGGCCGATGGTCGGAAGGCGAGAGCCTCAGCCGCGTCATCACCAGTGCCAGCACCACAACCGACAAGGTCTCGATCATGAACTGGGTGAAGGCGAGATCCGGCGCACCATAGAGCAGGAAGATGACGGCGACGGCAAAGCCCTGAATGCCGAGCGAGACGATTGCAGTCAGCCGGTCGGCCGCGCGCACGACGGCGAAGAGTCCGATGACGGCGATCGCCATGATCGCAAGCTCATGCAGCGGCACGTTTCCAGCAAAGAACGGCGCACGCGGCAGTTCGCCGTAGTAGAGGGGCGCGCCCAGCAATACGGCGGCGACCAACACGAACGTCGCGGTCATGTAGACGTCAAGGCGACCGGATTGCAGCCGACGGGTCAACGCCACGGAAAAGCGGACGAGGCAGCGCATGAACTGATCGAAACCGCGATCCGGCCCCCAGCCGATGTCGGCAAGGATCGTTGCGATGAAAGCGCGCAGACGGCCGAGGTTGAGATAGAAGACGCCACCCAGAGCGACGGTCGCAAGAGACAACACCAGCGGCATGCCGATATGCGGGACCACCGAGATTGTGACCTGCCTGGGCTGGCCGGCAATCGCGGTCGCCATCGGCGCCGACACAAGCTCGTGGGTAAGATTGGACAGTAGCGCTGCCGAAAGCCCTTTGGCCGCCAAAAGCGCCGGGCCGAGCCAGAGAAGCAGCGGCGCCTCGTGTGCGGACTTCGGCGTTTTTACCGTTGCGCCGATAAAGGGCTTGAGCGCGACGGCGAACGCGACGGCAAACATCAGCGCATTGCCGACGATGGCAAGGGCAGCGAACACCATCGCGCGCCGGTCGAAGCCAGAGAGCGCGTAATAGATCTCTTCCTTGGCGAGGAAGCCGAAGAACGGAGGCAGGCCGCCCATGGAAAGCGCCGCGGCGAGCGCGATCACGAATGTCAGCGGCATGGCGGAACGCAGTCCGCCGAGCTTCGTCACGTCGCGCGCGCCGGTCTCGTGATCGATAATGCCGGCGACCATGAACAGCGCGCCCTTGAACAACGAATGCGCAACGAGATAAAGCGCCGCCGCCTCGATGGCATGCGGAAAACCGAGACCGGTCAGCATCACGAGGAGACCGAGGGATGCCATGGTGGTGTAGGCGAGCATCAGCTTGAGGTCGGTCTGGCGGCAGGCGAGAACGGCGCCGATCACCAGCGTGGCGCCGCCGAAGAGCGGCAGCAAAATCTGCCATTCCGGCGTTCCGCCAAACACCGGGTTCAAGCGCATCAGCAGATAGACGCCAGCCTTCACCATCGTCGCGGAATGCAGGTAGGCCGAGACGGGTGTCGGCGCCTCCATCGCGTTGGGCAGCCAGAAATGGAAGGGGAACTGAGCGGACTTGGTAAAGGCGCCGCCGAGCACCAGCAGCAGTGCCGCGAGATAGAACGGGCTCTCGCGCATCTCAGGACCAAAGGAGCTCAGCAGCGAAAGCTGGGTGACGCCGGTGACGTTCCAGATGATCAGCAGGCCAGCGAGCAGGAAAAGCCCGCCTCCCCCGGTGACCACCAGCGCCTGAAGGGCAGCGCGCCGGGCAGCCTCGCGCGAATGGTCGAAGCCGATCAGCAGGAACGAGGTGATCGAGGTCAGCTCCCAGAAAACGAACAGCATCAGAAAGCTGTCGGACACCACGAGCCCGAGCATCGATCCCATGAACATCAGGATGAACGAGAAGAACCGCCCCTGTTGTGGGTGCCCCTTCAGGTAGCCTCCGGAATAGAGCACGATCAGCGTGCCGATACCGGCGATCAGAAGCGCGAAGGTCAGGGACAGGCCATCGATCAGCCAGGAGAAGCTGACATTGAAGGATGGGATCCATTCATAGCCGCCCGTGACGATTTCGCCGCGAGAGACCTCCGGCCAAAAGCGCATGAAGTGCAGGACGATCGCGGCAGGAAAAAGCGCGAGGATCCAAGCCGCATTATGCCCCAGGAGACGGGTCAGGAGCGGCGCGACAAGCGCACCGACAAACGGAAGCGATAGGGCCAGCAATGTCAGGGCCGCAACATCCATCGTCCGGGCGCGCTCCTTTGCGATTTGATTGTCGGATCAAACGAATACCCGACATAAAAGAAGGGTAGAGACGCCTCAAGTGCGAATCGGGTAAAATCGACGTTATGCGCTGTTAAGTCCGGCAAATGCCCGGAAAATCTCCGGTTTTGTTGTGAGATTGGTGGCCATGCACGGCTGCTGAAACAAATCATCCGAGGTGGCATCGCCTCAACATACACACCCGCGCGGTGCCGGTCATCGCCGCCGATCCGCCTGGGCATGCGATTAAAGTGTTGTTAGCAACGTGCAGTGGTATCGGTCGCGCGGCACTCGTTGTGTCTGGTATTTCGTCGCGATTGGATGATATCTGGGGCATGCGAGATGCGGTAAAGCCGACGCCCCTCGCCCGAGAATATGAAAGTCGTCAAGTATTTGAATTTTCAGGAATTGCGGCCGTATTTCATACTTTCTGACGGGCGCGGCATGGTCTAGACGTTATGACCGTGGTCTGAGCGGCGGCCCGCCCTAGTCTTTGCAGCTGTAAAGCAAACGGGGGTTGCTCGGGAGTGCCGAGCCGAGCCCCAGCAAGGAAAGGACGGACCATGACGGAGGATA
>NZ_LGAP01000051.1 GCF_001270265.1 Ensifer adhaerens | reverse complement strand
CGTTCAACTGCCAGCGCGTGATCCCGTGACGTTGCGCCGTGGCCGTGACCTGCCGCGGGCCATTAAAACTCTCCGCCACAATCGCCAGCTTCGCTTCATCCGTGAAACGCCGGCGACGGCCGCTATCTATAATCTCCATCCGGCTGAAACGCCCTGAGAGATCGTTTGTGATGTCCATTGAAGCACCGTCTATATTGCCGTCTATATAGACAGAGAATCCACAGTCTCACTCACATCCGCAATGCGGCCCTGCTCGGATGCGTACGGGGAGGCAGGTGATATGCCTTGATGAACTCCTCAAGGTCGTAGCGAGCGTTCCAACCGTGAACCACGGAGCCGAGGTTGCGTGGGGTGTCGGGTAGCGACATGGTGAACCTCCGTTTTGGTATAAATTGTCGCTGGTAAGCCGGAAAGTCGGCGGGGGCCTTCGCCAACTGAATTGCGCGCGACTTCAGTGAAGTCCTTCAGAGCATTCCTGCAGGCCGAGCCCTGCCATCGTCACAAGACGCGCATCGAGCAAAGCGTGAAGCGTGCGATACATATCCTCGATCGCCTCGAAATCCTTGATCGCATCGAGTCGACTGGCCGACGTCGTACCTCTTCCTCATGATCATAGGCAGTGCCCACGTGCGCACAATTAACTTTGACATACTGGGCAGAAGTAATGCGCACGAGGCGCCGCTTCGTGTGACGAAAACGTAATTTTGCTCACTGTCGCTATTGGTCTATTGGTCTATAGCGGGCGTGATCTTCATCCCGCGCTTTAGGAACGGCCAGGGCGATGAGAAGACGCACCATCATTCTCGGAGGCAGTGCTTTTCTGGCAGGAGCGAGCGTTGCCTTCCTCTCCAGGAGCGGCAGCGGCGATGCGGTGTCCCGTGACAGTTTCGACTGGACGGCGTCGGGCCTGCGAGCAGGTGGCACTGCCGGAATCCCCGCTGACTTGCCTGATCCGGTGTTTCGTGAGCAGCCCCAATGCATCACCACCCTCGCGCAGACCCTGGGTCCCTGCCATACCAATGACGTCCCCGTTCGACGTGACGTGACGGAAGGCGTCAACGGATTGCCCACCCGCATCAGCTTGCGCCTTGTCCGATCCGAGAACTGCAGCCCGATAGAGGGTGCGGACGTCGAGATTTGGCATACCGATACCCGAGGCGTCTATTCCGGGCGTGCAGCACGGATGTGCAATGCGGAGGATCAAAACGCCAGCAGCGTCTCGTTCCTGCGAGGCCGGCAGATCAGCGATGCCGATGGCCGTGTGAATTTCCTCACCGTATATCCTGGCTGGTACAGTGGCCGTGCCGTCCATGTCCATTTGCGTGTCGTGGTCGAAGGCAAGGAGCTGCTGATCACACAACTCCTGTTTGATGACACGCTTAGCGATATTGTTTATCAGGGCCACCCAGATTACGCCGCGCGCCCGCAGCGCGATACGATGAACGGCGGCGACAGCGTCTTCTCCGCGGCGGAGGCGTCGGGTTTCATCTTCGACGTCGAAAGGCTCGATATCGGCATTCTACAAGCGAGTTACACCATCGGCGTCGTTAGCCCGTAGAAATCGGGCAGATTTTGCGAGATTTGCTCCATGGGCTGTCAATCGCCGAAAACGTCGCAAAGGGTCCGCGGGTAGGTTCAGGCGAGCCGGCCGACATCCTTCAAGATTTCGTAGAGTTCGGCCGCCGCTTCGTTTTCGTCGCGCGCATCGAGCCAGATTGGCCCGATCGCGAGCTCGATGTCTTCCGAATACCTCTCGCCCATGACGAGACTGACGGTATGCAGGCCGGCGGCCTCGGATGTCGTCGGATTGACGGCAATGTGAAAGAAGCCGTTTAAAGTATCTCCCGGCATTTCGTAGACACGGGCTAGATAGCCTTGAAAGTCCTCCATGTCGCTGCGTTGTTCAAGCACTGTGAGCAGCGAAGGATGCAGGATCTCGACAGCGATGCCTTGTGGCGCCAGCCAACGCGTGCCTGGCTCATTGACCGTATCGACCTCACCGTTCGCTCCAGGTTCACTGAGCATACTCTTTCTCCTCTCGACGAAGATATGGCAGCGTGCGAGCGCGTCAAGCAGGCCTGGATAGCGGACCTCGTTTTCGTCGACAGAAAGAAGCCCGCCCGAACGGGACTATCGTTGGCAGGCAGACAGCGTATCGTCGCCTGCCGCGCAGGCATCGTCTCAGCAGGCGCCCCGTTCTTGCGACAGGATGCCGTCCATCTTCGCGCATACATCGGTAGGCGCGGAGCCCGTCCTGCCGATCGGGTGGCGAGCTCCAGGCGGAATCGTTGCGGCTGTGGGGTAGCCGCAAGGATGAGAGACCGCGCCTGCGGAGCGGGCGGGCGCGGTTTCTTTGATAATTGCTACTCTGACGCGTGCTGCACCAGGCGAGCATCCTGGCAGCAGGAGAAAGTGCCGCCAGGAGGTGGGAGGTTTGTGCAGCGGTCAGGCTGCGGCGCGAAGGCCAAGCCGGGCGGCCAGGGCCCTTGCGCGCTCCAGGCAAGCTGGTTGCTGGTCGGCAAAACGCTCGGCGTTGATCTCCATGATCAGCGTCGTATCCGGGAGGAAGGTAAGCTCGGAGAAAATGTCCTCCCATGGAATGTCGCCCCAGCCGACAGGCAGGTGCAGATCGCCGATTCCCAACGCGGTCGCCTCGGCCGGGTGATAAAAATGCTTCATCGAATTGGGCAGTCCGAAACTGTCGTGGACATGCAGATGGCCAGTCACCGGGGCCATTGCACGCAATTGTTCGCGGAAATCCAGCCCCCGGTAAGTGGCCTCGATATAGGCGTGCGAGAAGTCGATGAGCGCCACGACATTGTCCGAACCGATCGAGCGCACGGTTTCCGCGACCTGGCTCGGCGTCTGCCGATACTGACCGCTTTCCGTCGTGAAGATGTTCTCAAGGGCGATGCGCACGCCGTATTGTCCTGCGATGCCGGCCATTTCCGCCAGCGCATCGCGTTCCATCCGGTCGAGATCCGCGGCGTTCTCTCCGTCGGCGAGCTGGGCCGCACCGGAATGGTGCACGAGAATGCCTGCCTCTAGGCGATTGCACAGCTCGAGCATTGCCCGAACGACCTTCTTCTGCAGCCCGAGGTGTCTACGGTCCATGAAATTGGAGACGATCTGGCCGTGCAGGGAGAGCTTCTTGAACGGGTACTGCCGGGTTATGTCGGCGACGCGCTGCAGCCGATCCTCGATGAGGCGACCGCCGGTGATGATTTCCTCGCCGTAGATCCCGATCTCGCAGGCATCGGCGCCGGTCTCGGCAATTTCGCGCAAGGAAGCGTCAAGGGTCGACAGGTCTCCCTTGCCGGTCCGATTGCAAAAGCCCACGGCGGATATGATTTCGTTCATTGCCATCTTTCCTTCGATGTTGCGATGATCAGACTGCTTCGAGCATCTGCCGCTTGGTCGCACTGCGGCCACTTCTCGGCTCGAATTCAAGCTCGATACGTCGACCGGTCTCCCGGTCGAAGACATGCAGGTGTGCCAGTGGCAGTTCCAGCGCGATCCGATCGCCGGGCCTTACGAGTGTTTCCTCATCGACACAGGCTGCAAAAGGGTGGCCATCCAATTCCGAATGGACGACACGGCCAGATCCGAGCTCCTCGACGAAGTCCACCTTCATCGAGATACCTCTTGCCTCAGACGTAACGACACACTGTTCCGGACGGATGCCCACGGTCACATGTCTTTCGCCCAGGCGTGCGGCAAGAGCCTTATCGATCGCTACCTTCGTGCCGCCGAATGCCAGGCAGGCGTCGTCGACGCTGATGTGAGCGTCAAATAGGTTCATCGCCGGCGAACCGATGAAGGAGGCGACGAAGATGCTTGCCGGACGATGGTAGATGTCGAGCGGCTGGCCCACCTGTTCGACGACGCCCTTGTTCATGACGACCAGCTTGTCTGCCAGCGTCATTGCTTCTACCTGATCGTGCGTGACAAAAATGGACGTCGCCGACAGGCGCTGATGGAGCTTGCGGATCTCAGCCCGCATGGTGACGCGCAGCTTGGCGTCCAGGTTCGACAGGGGTTCGTCGAAGAGGAATACGCTCGGTTCGCGGATGATCGCGCGCGCCATGGCGACGCGTTGCCGCTGGCCGCCGGAGAGTGCTGCGGGCTTTCGGTCGAGATAGTCGACGAGCCCGACGATCCTGGCTGTCTCCTCGATCCGGCGGAGGCGCTCAGCTTTTGGTACGCCAGCCACCTTCAGGGCATATCCGATGTTGCCCGCGACGGTCATGTGCGGATAGAGGGCGTAGTTCTGGAACACCATGGCGCAACCGCGCTCGCGTGGCTCAAGCCTGTTGACGACCCGGCCGTTGATGGCGATCTCACCCGCGGTGATCTCCTCCAGACCCGCGATCATCCTCAAGAGCGTGGATTTTCCGCAGCCGGACGGACCGAGGATCACGACGAACTCTCCCGATGCAAAGGCAAGGTCGATGCCATGCAAGGTGGGGGTCTTGCCGTAGGATTTACGCACGGCGCGAATTGCGATGTCAGCCATGAGCGCGGACCTCTTTGTTTATGCTGGTTGGGGAAAGCGGGTTCATTTTTCCGTGGCCACGAGGCCGCGCACGAACCATCGCTGCAACACTGCGACGACGACCAGTGGAGGCAGCATGATGATCAGGGAACCGGCAAGCGTGACGTTCCAGTCCGGCGTGCCGTTGTCGGACGGCAGGAGTGCCACCAGCGACATCATCGTGGTCTTGTATTGAGGGTCCGTCACCATCAGGAGGGGCCAGAGGTACTGGTTCCAGCCGTAGACGAACATGATCGTGGTCAACGCCAGCATGTTGGTGCGCGAGAGCGGCAGGAGCATATCGATGAAAAAGCGGATCGGGCCTGATCCATCCATCCGCGCGGCTTCGGCCAGCTCGTCGGGCAGGGTCAGGTAGAACTGGCGATAAAGGAACGTTCCCGTCGCCGTGGCGATCAGCGGCAGCGTGAGGCCGGCGTAGGAGTTGAGAAGGTTCCAGTCGACGGAAACCTCGAAGCCGGTCACGGCGGAGATGAGAAGTCGAACAGGCTGGAAGAGATCGGCGGCAACCGCGTAGGTGGGCACGACGCGCACCTCGAGCGGCAACATCAGGGTGATGAACACCATCCAGAAAAAGAAGCCCTTCAGCGGGGTTCGAAAGAACACGATGGCAAAGGCGGTCAGCGCTGACAGCGCGACTTTGCCGACAGTCACCAGACTGGCCATGACGAAGCTGTTCAGCATCGCCGTACCGAGGCTCGCTCGCGTCCAGGCGGCGCTCATGTTTTCAAGCAGGCGATCCTGGGGCAGGAAACTGAAGGGTATCGAGTTGACCTGCTGAAATGTCTGGCTGGCACCCGACACGATGACGACGAAGGGACCTATGAGCAGGAGAAAGCCGAAGATCATCACGCCATAGGTGAGGGCGTTGGCGAAAGGAGTCCGCTGAATCATGATAGCCTCACTTGTAATGGACCTGGCGCTCGATGAAGCGGAACTGGATGAACGTGAAGATC
This sequence comes from Ensifer adhaerens, assembly GCF_001270265.1. Taxonomy (GTDB): domain Bacteria; phylum Pseudomonadota; class Alphaproteobacteria; order Rhizobiales; family Rhizobiaceae; genus Ensifer; species Ensifer adhaerens_B. The sequence goes on along the minus strand of NZ_LGAP01000051.1, from coordinate 19,328 downwards.
ATGATGAGACCGATGAGCACGAGGCTCTGGGCCGACGCGCCGGAGTAATTCAATCCGCGGAACGCCTCCTCGACGATGCGGTAGACCATCACATCCGTGCCGTGGTTCGGGCCGCCATCGGTCGTGCGTGCGACGATGCCGTATGTGTCCGCGCCAACGAAACCTTCCGTCATCATGATCACGAGCAGGAAGAAGAGCGTCGGTGCCAGCATCGGTATCTGGATGTCGACCGCGCGGCGGATCGGGCCGCAGCCGTCCATCGCGGCAGCTTCGATAAGCGATCGCGGTACAGACTGCAGACCCGCGAGAAGGAAGATGAAGGTGTAGCCCGCCCATTTCCACGCGAAGACGACAATCACGAGGATAAGGGCGTGACTGCCGTACTTGGCCGGATTCCAGAAGTCCGGAAAAGACGCGTTGACCGACGCCATCAACCCACGCTCCGGCGACAGGATGAAACGAAAGGCCATGCCAGCGGCGGGCCCGGCAATCGCGTAAGGCAGGATGTAGAGGAACCGGAATGGCGCGGAACCGGGCAGCTGCCGGTCGACCGCAAGAGCAAGGACAAGGCCGATAAAAATCGTGGCCAGGGTTCCGCACAGGGCAAATGCCAGGCTGACCCCCACGGAATTCCAGTAGAGCGGGTCGGCGAACACTTCCCTAAAGTTGGCAAGGCCGACGAATTCCGCAGCTCCCCCGAAGGGCGGCTCGAGCGTGAATGCCCACCGCAGCACGGCAACTGCCGGCCAATAGAAAAAGAGCAGGATCAGGATGATCTGCGGCAGGGCGAATAGGCTGGGCAACCACCAGCTGCGAAAGGCCGCTCGCTTGTCCATATGTGCAAATTCCGATGCGTAAGAAAAGCAATCGGAGCCTGCCACTACTGCGGCAGGCTCCGGACGGATCAGGTTTTAGTTCAGCGTCTGTCCGGCGTAGGTTTTCTCGAAGCGACGCAGTACGGCGTTGCCGCGCTCGACCGTCTTGTCGAGTTCAGCCTGTACGTCTGCGTTCTGCATGAAGATCGCCTCGAGGGCCGTTGCGAATTCCTTGCGGATTTGCGTGAACCCGCCCAGGCGAATACCGCGGGTGTTTTCCGACGTTGGGGTGAAGGAAAGGCTCTGGATGGCGAATTCCCGTCCCTTGTAGGGTGCCTTGTCATAGAACCCGTTGGACTTCATGGCGTCGAAACCGGTTTTTGTCACCGGAATGTAGCCCGTCACCGTCGACCACCATTCGGCCATTTCCGGTGTCGCGATGTAGTTGAGGAACGCGGCCGCACCCTTGTATTCAGCTTCCGGACGGCCAGCCAGCACCCAAAGGGACGCGCCACCGACCAGCGAGTTCTGACGCTCCGTGCCGTTCCATACGGGCAACATGGCAACATCCCACTTCACACCCTCGGGAAGGGACTTGCCGATGGTGCCATGGTCGGCGATCGAGGTCTGTACCATCTGGCAGGTCTGGGATGTAAAGGCCGGGACGGTATCCATGCCGAGCTGCTTGGTCTTGACGACGAAGAGCTTTTCATCGGCCATTTTCTTGAAGAACTTCACGTGGTCGACGAACTTGGTCTTGTTGACGACGAGCTCGGCATCCAGTCCGTTATAGCCATTCGCCTTGGTGGCGATCGGCTGGTTATGGATGGCCGAGAACTGCTCCATGAGCGGCCATGTGTCGAAGTTGAAGGCGAGCGGGCATTCGAACCCGGCAGCCTTCAGCTTGCGGGCCGCTTCCTCGACCTGTTCCCAGGTGTCCGGCTTGAAGTCCACGCCAGCCTTCTGGAAGGCGTCGGCATTGTAATAGAACATTGCGGTCGAGGAATTGAAGGGGAAGGAGTTCAACTCGCCGCCGGCGGTTGCATAGTAGTTGGCGATGCCGCCAAAATAATTGTTCCAGTCGATCGTGTAGCCATTGTCGGCCATCAGCGTCTTGGCGGGCACGAATGCGCCGGACAGCATCATGTCCAGGGTACCGGCATCATAGATCTGCGTGATCGCCGGCTGCTTCTTGGCGCGGTAGGCCGCAATCGTGTTTTGCAGGGTCGTGTCGTATCCGTTTTGGGAGGTGCAGACGATTTCGAATTCGGACTGGCTATCGTTGAACTTCTTGCAGGCATCCTGGACCCGTTCTCCAAGATCGCCCGAAAGGCCGTACCAGAATTCGAACTTCGTCTTTTCGGCCGCAGCTGGCGAAGCACCGAGCGTGGTGGCCGCCAGAAGGCCTGCGATAAAGGACTGAGTAACGGAGATTCTCATTGCAAATGCTCCTTGCAGATAGGATGGGCCAACCAATCGGTGACACGAATGAAGCCGGGCCTCTGCTAGCATCCGACTATGACAGTCCGTGCCAATCTCCATGATGAAACGATGAAACTTGATCCGCGCAGCCGCGAGGATCGGCACCTGACGAAAGCCACGGTCGGAAAAACAGCTTGAGGACCAGGACCGGGTGCGGTGCCTGATGCGGATCATGGAAGAACTGCCCGATCGGCAGCGCAGGATGCTTGTCGCTGCGCGGCTCGAGTAGCGCCGACATGTCGATATCGCCGCCGAATCCGGCGTGTCGGTGCGCACGGCCGAACGGAGGTGAGGGACCGCAACCTGTCAGCAATCCATGGGCTGAGAGGGTATCAATGCGGCTTGCGCACGCTTTCTGTGATGGTTTGGGCCAGTGTTTCGGCTGCCCGCGATGGCTTGTTGCGCGGATAGGCGATGTGGAACGTGTCCTCGAAGGTCATGCGCTCCGGGGCAAGCAGCCTCAGGCGACCGTTGCGCACCCATTCGTCCGCATAGTGATCGGGCAGGAAGCCGATATAGGCGCCCGAAAGCAGAAGCAGTAGCGTGCCCTCCATATGCGGCGTTGCGGCCGCCCAATGGAAATTGACGCCGCAAATCGTCTCGGTGAGCATGTAGGTGCGGCCGGCGAAGGATTGCGCCTCCAGGAGTTCGTCGGTGAGGGCCTCGTCGGGCGTCTCGAACAGCGGGTGACCTTCGGCGCAATAGAGTTTCTGCACCTCGGAAAACACGGGTCGGGTGCGGAAATGCGGCGTGACGCTGCCGACCGTCGGCATCAGCACGATCTGGTAGCCGCCGTTCAGGAGGCCTTGATGCAGCACCTGCGGCGCGGCGACGTCGATTTCGAGGTGGACACGCGGCGCCTGCCGGTGGAAGGCGGCAAGCGCGCCCTGGAGGTCGAGATCTCGATTGGTGATCATCGCATCCACTGTTCCGAAGGTCAGGTTACCGGTGAGCTCCCCCTGTGCCTCGCCAACGCGACTCTGGAAATTTTCCAGCGAACTGAAGAGATCCAGCGTCGCCTCGTAGACAAGCCGTCCTTCGTCGGTCAGCAGGAAGCCGCTGCGTCCGCGGCTGCACAGGCGAAGACCCAGCCGCTCCTCAAGATGGCGCATGTGGGTAGAGATGGTCGCCTGTGTCATCCCGAGTGCTGTCTGGGCGGCCGAGAAGCCGCCATGCTGCACGACGGAGGCGAACACGCGCAGCAGCCTGAGCTCCGCATCGCCGAGCGAAAGATTAAGAATGCGGTGGCGAACCTTGTTGATCATTCATTGATTAAGTCACAACTAAACATCCAATCATAGATATTTTTAAGCGTATCGGCCTTCCGTCACACTCCCTTCATCCTGAGGAGGAGAGACATGGCGGGTAATTCCTATGAAACCGGACGGCTGAACCTGCCGTTCGTCGGCATCTGCACCTTCGGCAAGTATCCCTATCAGCCGGACTGGGATGCGATCGATGCGGATGTGGCGATCCTCGGCGCGCCGTTCGACTGCGGCACGCAATGGCGCGCCGGCACCCGCTTCGGGCCGCGCGCCATTCGCGAAGCCTCGACGCTGTTTTCCTTCGGGCACGGCGGCGCCTACGACCACGAGGACGACGTCACCTACCTGCCGAGCGACAAGGTCTCGATCGTCGATATCGGCGACGCCGACATCGTCCATACCGACACGATGAAGAGCCACGCCAATATCGAATTCGGCGTGCGCAAGATCCTCGCCGCCGGTGCGCTGCCGGTGGTGCTCGGTGGCGACCACTCGGTCAACATTCCCTGCATCAACGCCTTTGCCGAAAACTGCGCCGAGAACGGCCCGATCCATATCGTTCAGATCGATGCGCATCTCGATTTCGTCGACGAGCGCCATGGGGTGCGTTACGGCCACGGCAACCCCATGCGCCGTGCCGCCGAAAAGTCCTATGTCTCCGGGCTCTCGCAGTTCGGCATCCGCAACGTCTCCTCGACCGCGAAGGAAGGCTACGAGGATGCCCGCGCCATGGGCTCGGATATCCTGTCGGTGCGCCAGATCCGGGCGCTCGGCACGGAAACGGTCGCCGCCCGCGTCCCCGCCGGCGCGCGCTACTACGTTACCATCGATATCGACGGCTTCGATCCCTCGATTGCCCCCGGCACCGGCACGCCGTCGCATGGTGGTTTCATCTACTATGAAGTGCTGGAGATCCTCGCAGCGCTTGCCAAACGCGGCACGATCGTCGGCATCGACCTGGTCGAGGTCGCACCCGACTACGATCATTCCGGCTCGACCTCGATCCTTGCCGCACAGGTGCTGATGAACCTCATCGGCCGCCTCATGCACGCCAGGAGAGGCTGAAATCATGGGGCGCATCGCTTACGACTTCTCCGGTGAACATGTGCTGGTGACGGGTGCGAGCCGCGGCATCGGCCGCGCAGTGGCCGAAGGCTTTGCCGCCGCCGGGGCCGAGGTGACGATCCTTTCCTCCGGCGCCGGAATCCACGAGGCCGCCCGCGAGATGTCGGCTCGTTTCGGCCGCAAGATCGCGGCGCTCGAATGCGACATCACCGACAGCGCTGCCGTCAAGGCGACACTCGCACCGCTCGGCCGCGTCGATGTGCTGGTCAACAATGCCGGGCTGGAGCGCATCACGCCGCTCACCGAGGCGAGTGACGGGGTCGAGGACACGTTCCGCCGCATCACCGACATCAACACAAACGGTACCTTTTATGTGACCCGCCATGCGGTGCCGCATATGGCCGATGGCGGTCGCATCATCGTTACCGCATCGATCTGGAGCCGGGTCGCAGTGCCGGAGTTCTCCGCCTACATCGCCTCCAAGCACGCCAATCTCGGTTTTATGCGAGTGATGGCCAAGGAGCTCGGGGGCAGGGGCATCCGCGTCAACGCCGTCTGTCCCGGCTGGGTGCGCACCGAGGCGGCGATGCTGTCGCTCAAGAACATGTCGTTGCGCACGGGCCGCAGCGAGGAAGACCTGTTGTCTGAGATCGTCGGCGCCCAGGTCCTGCCCGGTCTTCTGGAACCGGAGGACCTGGCCGCGCCCTATCTCTTCCTCGCCTCCGACGGCGCCAAGGATATGACGGGCCAGGCGTTGATGCTCGACCGTGGCGAGGTGATGGCATGACCCGGCGCGTTCTCGTCACCGGCGCCTATCGCGGCATCGGCGCAGCCTGCGCCGCCGCTTTCGCCGCCTCGGGTGCGCGCGTGGCACTTGCCGATATTCGCCAACCCGAGGAGACCGCGGATGTGGCGGCACGGGCAGGGGCGGCCGAGGTTCTCGCGTTTGCCTGCGACGTCTCCGACGAAAGCGCCGTCGTCGCTGTCGGCGACGCGGTGCAGCAAAAGTTCGGCGGTCTGGATGTCGTGATCCACTGCGCTGGCGTCATCCACGAGGCGCCTTTGCTCGAGACCTCCGTTGCCGATTTTGACCGCGTGATCGCCATCAACCTGCGCGGCAGCTTCCTCGTCGGCAAGATGGCACTGGGCCTGATGGAAGGAACCATGGAAGCGCCGGCCCGTCTCATCCTGATCGCGTCCGACATGGCCTACTACGGCCGTGAGACCTTTTCGCCCTACGTCGCTTCGAAGCACGGCGTGCTAGGCTTGGTGCGTTCCTGGGCGAAGGAGTTCGCTCCGCGCGTCCTGGTCAACGCCATTTGCCCCGGCCCGATCGACACGGAGATGCTGGGGGCCGCGCACATGAGCGCCGAATGGCGCGCGAAGGAACTGGCCATTCCACTCGCTCGCTTCGGCAAGCCCGAGGAGATCGGCGAACTGGCGCTGTTCCTCGCCGGGTCCGGAGGGCGCTACTTCACCGGCCAAGGTGTCGGCAGCAATGGCGGGAGCATCATGCCATGATCGCGAACCCCATTCCCTGGCCGAACGGCGCCAAATGTGCCGCCTGCATTACCTTCGATATGGATGCCGACAGCCTCATCCATATCGCTCACCCTGAGGACGGGCACAGCCGCGTCTCGGCGATCTCGATGCTGCAATATGGCCCGAAGGTCGCGATACCGCGTATCGTCGAAAGCTATCGCCAGCTCGGCATCAGGCAGACCTTCTTCGTGCCCGCCTGGTGCATCGAGCAATACCCGGAGGCGATCGACGCCATCCTCGAAGGCGGCCACGAGCTTGCCCATCATGGCTTCCTGCACGAGCACCCGCGTGAACTTCCTGACGAGGACGAAGCCTACTGGCTTGACCGCGGCATCGAGGTGATCGTCAAGGCAAGCGGCAAGCGCCCGCGCGGCTGGCGGGCGCCGCTCTACAACTTCTCCCATCGCTCTGCCGACCTCCTGGTGTCGCGCGGTTTCGACTACGACGCCTCGCTGATGGGCGACGACATTCCCTACCTCTTGGAGTGCGATGCCGGACGCCTCGTCGAACTGCCCTCGCACTGGGGACTCGACGATTGGCCGCAATATGTTCAGTCGATGGACCTCGACTACATGATGCCGATCCGCGCGCCGGAGCAGGGCTTTGCCGCCTTCGCGCAGGAGTTCGAGGCCGCCTACCGCCACGGCGCGCTCTGGGTGCCGGTCGTGCATCCCTTCGCCACCGGGCGGCTGGCGCGCTGGGAGGTGGTGCTTCGCTTTCTCGAGCAGGTACTTCTGCGCGGCGACGTCTGGTTCGCGCCGATGGAGGAGATCGCCGCCCATGTGCGGCGTGTTGTCGAAAACGGCAGCTGGTCGCCGAGGATCGACCGACTGCCCTTCTATACCCAACCCGTAAAGGTTCGGTAGGCCGGGGGCGGCTCGCCCGCCTCTAGAGATCGGCGGCTGATGGAGCCGCGACTGTCTTCGCGGAAAGACGCCAGAAGGCGCGACGCGAAAAGGGGAACGACGATGGAAAACAACGATATCGCCTGGCAGCAGGAACTGACGCGGCGCGCCCGCGTCTATGAGGACATCGAGGCTGGAGACCGTTTCGAGGGCACGATGACCGCGCTCGACTATACCGGCATGACCGTGCTGACGCTCGTGCTCGTCGTCGGCTTCTGGATCTGGGGGGCATGAGATGACTGACCATGTCGCATTTGAAAGCCTTGCAACCTTAGAAACCGAACGGGAGGAGGCTGCCCGCCACCGCGCTGCTGCCGAGCGCGGCGATGCGCCGCTTCTGCCATCCGAGCGGCTTTGGGGCTTCTGGGAATTCACCTACGCCAATTCGGCGCTGGCGATTGCCACCTGGGCCTTTCTGATCGGCGGTTCCGTCGGTCTTTTCGTCGGGCCGAAGGAGGGCATTGCCGCGATCGTCATCGGCAACATCGTCGGCGTCGTACTGACGGCGCTTGCCACCACCACCATGTCCGGCCGCTACGGCGTCGAGCAGTTCGTCGCGCTGCGCAGCCAGTTCGGCTACAACGGCAGCCGCGTCGTCTATGTGCTGGCCGTGGTCATCCTGACCATGGGCTGGCTTGCCGTTCTCGCCATGATGTTCGGTCGCTCGATCGACGGGCTGATGGCACTCAGTTCCGGCGAGGCGGCCAATCCGACCGGCGTGAAGATGATCATCGCCGCCATCGGCGCCATCTTGCTCACCTGGTTCATCGTCGCCAAGGGACCGACCTCGATCAAGTTCTTCAACATGGTCGTGTCACCGGCGCTGGTGCTGTTGATGGTGGCGATGCTCTATCTCATCCTCAGCCACCATTCGATCGGCGAGCTTCTGGCGCTGCCCGCGCTCGCTCCGCCCTTCGAGGACAAGACGCTGAACTTCATCGTTGCGGTCGAGGTCAATCTTGCTGCCGGCTTTTCCTGGTGGCCCTATATCGGCAACCTGGCGCGATTGACCAAGAACGAGCGCACGGCTTTCTGGCCGAACATCCTCGGCATCTTCGGTGCGGCCGCACTTGGCGAAATCGTCGGCCTTCTTGCGGCGGTCGCACTCGGAGAAAGTGATCCGACGATCTGGATGACGAAGATTGCTGGCCCGATCATCGGCATCGTTGCGCTGCTTTTCGTCGCCTTCGCCAACATGACCTCGATGGCGAACATCCTCTACACCTCCATCGTCGGCCTGCGGCAGGTCGGAACTGCGTCGGTTCGCGCGATCTCCTGGGGCATGATCCTGTTCCTCTTCTGCCTCATCCCGTTCGGGCTCGTGATCTTCTATCCGCAGATGTATGACGGCTTCTTCATCTTCCTGGTGTGGACCTCGGCACTGAACTCCGCGCTCGCCGGTATCGGCATCGCCGACTACTTCTTCCTGCGTGGCCAGAAGCTCGACATGCGCAGCCTGCACGGGCCGCAGGAAAACGGGCCCTACCGCTTTTGGGCTGGCTTCAACCCCATCGGGCTCTTCGCCCTTGCGGTCGGCTTCATCGTCTATGTCGCCGTCTTCAATCCGCAGACACTCGCGAGCCTACCGGCCTTCAAATACCTGACCGCCTCCGTTCCTTCCTGCCTTGCCGCAGGTGCCGTCCACTACGTCCTGACCCGGCTCTTCGCCCGTGGCCGTGGCTGGGGCCAATACCCGTAACACCGGAGAAGACCGCTATGAGCGACACATACAACTACATCATCATCGGTGCGGGCTCGGCCGGCTGCGTGCTTGCCAATCGCCTGTCGGAGGACCCATCCACGAAGGTCCTCGTGCTCGAGTTCGGCGGCAGCGACAAGTCGATCTTCATTCAGATGCCGACGGCGCTCTCCATTCCGATGAACGGAACGAAGTACAATTGGAAGTACATGACCCTGCCGGAGCCCGGCCTCGACGGCCGGCGCGTGCATTGCCCGCGCGGCAAGGTCATCGGCGGATCGTCCTCGATCAACGGACTGGTCTACATGCGTGGCCATGCCCGCGACTTCGACGAGTGGGAGGAACTGGGGGCGCGCGGCTGGCGCTACGCCAATTGCCTGCCTTATTTCCAGCGTGCCGAAAGCTGGCAGGATGGGGGCGACGCCTATCGCGGCGCCTCCGGGCCACTTGCGACCAATGCCGGCAACAAGATGAAGAACCCGCTCTACCGGGCCTTCGTCGATGCCGGCCGTGAGGCGGGCTACATCGCCACCGACGATCCGAACGGATATATGCAGGAGGGCTTCGGGCCGATGCACATGACCGTGAAGGACGGCGTGCGTTGGTCGACCGCCAACGCCTATCTGAAGCCGGCGATGAGCCGGCCGAACCTGACGGTCATTACCCACGCGATGACGCGGCGGGTGCTTCTCGAAGGCAAGCGCGCCGTCGGCGTCGAGTACGAGCTTGGCGGTGTGCGCCATGTCGCCCGGGCGAGCCGCGAAGTGCTCATCTCATCCGGCCCGATCGGCTCGCCGCACCTCCTGCAGCGTTCTGGCATCGGCCCGGCATCGGTCCTGCGGCAGGCGGGCGTGCCCGTGCTGCACGATCTGCCGGGCGTCGGGGAGAACCTGCAGGACCATTCCGAGGTCTATGTCCAATATGCCTGCAAGGAGCCGATCACGCTGAATGGCAAGATGGGCATCCTGAGCCGCGCCTTGATTGGCGCCGAATGGCTCTTGTTCAAGAAGGGGCTTTCGGTCTCCAACCATTTCGAAAGCGGCGGCTTCATCCGCTCCGACGCATCGCTTCAATGGCCCGATGTTCAGTTCCATTTCCTGCCTGCCGCCATGCGTTACGATGGCAAAAAGCCGCTCGATGGCCACGGCTTCATGGTTTTGACCGGACCGAACAAGCCGAAGAGCCGGGGCTATGTCCGGCTCCGATCGCCGGAGGCGCATGAGCAGCCGGATATCCTGTTCAACTACCTCGACCGGGAGGAGGATCGCGAAGGCTTCCGCCGTTGCCTGCGGCTGACGCGCGAAATCATCGCGCAGCCGGCCTTTGATCGGTTCCGCGGCGAAGAGATCGCTCCGGGCAGGGATGTGCGTAACAACGACGAGATCGATGCCTGGGTGCGCGAGACCATGGAAAGCACCTACCATCCCTGTGGTTCCTGCCGCATGGGCGAGGATGCGCTGGCCGTGGTCGACAGCGATCTCAGGGTGCGCGGCATCGGCGGCCTGAGGGTCATCGACAGTTCGGTCTTCCCCTCGGAGCCTAACGCCAACCTCAACGCGCCGACGATCATGCTGGCAGAGCGCGCCTCTGACATGGTGCGCGGCAAACCGTTGCTTGCCGCCTCCAATGCGGAAGTCGGCGTGGCCCCCGGCGTCGGCGTGACACAGCGCAGCGGGAAGCCGATGCGCGCGGCCCGGCAATGACCTCCGGTTGAGACGGCAAGGGAGCCACAGATGTTACGTGCTATCGGCTATGTCGTTGCCCGGCGGGACAGCGATGATGCGCCGGACGGGCCTCGGGGGCGCCAGCTCTCCGTGGAGACCGTCGCTTGTTTGCTGATCGCCGACGGTATCCGAAAGGTCATGTGCCACCTTGCGCGTGGCTTGGCCTTTCGGGCCTGCGGCAAGGTCGCGCATCCGCCTGCTGAGATGCGGGACGAGTAAGCTGCCGCTCTCAACGACGGCCGCGGCCGCAGCGAACAATCTCATCAGCGAACGCCACGACAAGTGGGCGGCGCAAGGTTGGTGGCCGGTCGACCTCACCCTGATGCTCTGGAGAAAGAACCGATCACTCCTAGCCACTGACTGAACTCTTCACCGCCAGGCGGCCGCCGTGGCGTAGATCTCTCAGTATCAACGCCTGGCGCTGCGACGCGAGGATGTGACTCCGTGATTGCACGAAAACGCATGACATTGCATGATTGTGCACGAATCGTGGCGTGCGGCAAAGGACGCAATGACCACGGTCGACCTGACAAATATGAAGGAGGCCCATCATGAGCATTGCACACCGGGTTCGCGTGGAGGATGTCACTGTCCTTTCCGATGACTGGTACGTCTTGAAGAAGACGACCTTTTCGTTCCAGCGGGGTGACGGGAACTGGCAGCGGCAGTCGCGCGAGACCTACGACCGGGGGAACGGTGCGACAATTCTTCTTTACGATCCGAGGCGGCGCACCGTCATTCTCACCCGTCAGTTCCGCTACCCCGCTTTCGTTAACGGTCACGACGACCTGCTTATCGAAGCGCCGGCCGGGCTCCTCGACAATGCCGAGCCCGAGGACCGCATCCGCGCGGAAACGGAAGAGGAGACGGGTTTTCGCGTGCGCGATGTGCGTCAGGTGTTCGAGGCGTTCATGAGCCCCGGATCGGTAACCGAGCGGCTGCACTTCTTCGTTGGCGAGTACCAACCTGGCGACCAAACGTCGGCGGGTGGTGGCAACGAGGCCGAGGGCGAGGATATTGCCGTCCTGGAACTTGGCATTGACGAGGCGCTTGCGATGATCGGCTCGGGCGCAATCCGGGATGGCAAGACGATCATGTTGTTGCAGTACGCCGCCTTGAACCTTTTCTCCAAGGCAAAGGCAAATGAGGCCGGCGCTTTGCGCTGACCTCGCTCGCAGGTTCGAGCCGATCTGCAACGGAGCGCCGGGATCATAGAGCCGGGCAATGCCTGATCCCGTTTCGGCTCGGGCAGGAGCCCGTAGAAGCGTGTCCTTGTCCGAACCGGTCTGGCGTGATCACCAAGTTCGCGCAGCGGCACCCCGCTGCGCACGATCCGTCGCTAGGGTTTGGGGCCAGGAGATGTTGCGAGGCATAGGGTATGTGATCGCCCGACGGGGCTGCGACAACACCGAGGCGTCGCATCAATGGGCCATCGCCATCGAGGCGTTCCTGAGCTAGGTCGTCGCCGTTGCGCCGTCATGTTCGGGCGATCGCCTCGGCCAGGCGAAGAAGATAGGGCTTCATACGATCCGTCGGAACGCCGGCATAGCCGAGGATGAGTGCGCCGGGCCGGGCCGTGGCGATCGCATAGTCGGACAGTGGATAACATTGCAGCCCGGCATCGCGTACGGCGCCTTGTACGGCCCGGTCATTTCGGCCGTCTTCCAGCCAGGCAAGCGCGTTGAGCCCGCTGTCGGAGCAGTCGATGCGTGCGGCGCCGCCAAGTGTCGCCCGTCCCGTCGCGATGAAGGCCTCGCGGCGCTCTGCATAGAGGCTGCGCATGCGCCGCAGATGGCTGGCGAAGTGGCCGCCGCCGATGAATTCGGCAAGCGCAAGCTGGGTCTCCACCGGCACGCTGCGGTGGATCAATGCCGAGAGATTACGGAAGACGCCGATGAGCTGCGGCGGCAGCACGAGATAGCCGACGCGGATGCCCGGATAGAGCGCCTTGCTGAAGCTGCCCACGTAGATGACCCGGTCATGGCTGTCGATGGAGCGCATGGAGGGGAGCGGCGCGCCGTCGTAGCGGAACTCGCTGTCGTAGTCGTCTTCGATAACCCACGCATCATTCGTCCGTGCCCATTCCAAGAGGGCGAGCCGGCGCGGCAGCGATAGCGTTACCCCGAGCGGATGGTGGCGCGATGGCATGACGAAGGCGAGCCGCGCGTCGGGATGGCGCGCCATGACGCCCTCGACATCCATGCCGTCGGCATCGACATCGGCCAGGCAGAGGCGAAGCCCGAGGGTGCGGAACAGGTTGCTGGTGGTCACGGGGCCTGGGTCCTCGAACCATATTCCTTCGCCGGGATTGGCAAGCGCCAGCGCGGCGAGCGTGAAAGCGGCATGCCCGCCGGGCGTAATGACGATCTGCTCCGGATCGCAAGGATCGCGCCGATGCAGGGCGAGGTATTCAGAGATCCTCTGGCGCAGCACCAACTCGCCCGCAACATCGCCATAGCCCATGGCCGCCGCCTTGCCGCCGCGCGTTACCGCATTCCAGCACTTGCGCCAGACAGCGAAGGGAAATCGGTCGAGCGCCGGCTGGTTGGGCAGGAAGGGTTTTTGCTCCATCTGGCCGATTTCAGCCGACACGTCGCGGGACAGATCGCCGATCCGCGACAGTCGGGGCAATGCGATATCCGGCCCATCGCCGCGGGTCGGCATGAAGCGCTGTTTCGTCAATTGCCGCGGCAGGGCCGCCGAGACAAAGGTGCCGGCTCCCTGCCGCGCTTCCAGATATCCCTCGGCCTTCAGGTTCTCCAGCACCCGCACCAGGGTCTGGCGCGACAGGCCCAGTTCTTCGGCAAGAATGCGGCTTGCAGGCAGGCGGGTCCCTGCGCGCAGGTGCCCGCGCAGGATCGCCATGCGCAGCTGGTCCTGCACCTGGCGGAATTTCGGCAGGGCGACTGCGGCGTCGAGGCGAAGGAAGGGTAGGATCGGGCCTTCGAGCTGTTTGGCCAACGGCGTGCCTCCGAAAATTGGTACAGTAGAATGAACGATAATGGACGTTTGATTGTTGTCCAATTGTTACATCCTGTCCTTACACGAAAACGCACCGATGCAGCCCTTCGTAAGGACGCAGACAAGGTGCGAGGGGAACCGGGACAGACGGCAGCGTCGACGACCGGATGCAAGGACAGACAGAGCAGCCATCGCCCACGATCCGTCGCAGACGGCCAATAGGAGGATTCCATGAACCAGCATGTATTACGCGCATTCGTCTCCACGCTTGCCCTGGCTGTCGCGCTGCCGGGCCTTGCCCGCGCCGAGGCCCCGGCAGAACTCGTGGCGGCCGCCAAGAAGGAAGGCATGCTGACGGTCATCGCTCTCCCGCATGACTGGTGCAACTACGGCGAGGTCATCGAAGGCTTCAAGGCCAAGTATCCCGGCATCACCGTCAACGAACTCAACCCCGATGCCGGAACCGCCGACGAGCTGGAGGCGATCCGCGCCAACAAGGGCAATACGGGATCGCAGGCCCCCGACGTCGTCGACCTCGGCCTCGCCTTCGCCCCGGCGGCCGCGGAAGAGGGCCTGCTTCAGCCCTATAAGGTGGCGACCTGGGACGAAATCCCAGCCAACATCAAGGATGAGAAGGGCTATTGGTACGGCGACTACTACGGCGTCATGGCCTTCGGCGTGAACAAGGACCTTCTCGACACACAGCCGGCCGATTGGGCCGATCTCATCAAGCCAGAATATTTAGGCGCGGTCGCGCTCACCGGCGACCCGCGCTCCTCGGCACAGGCCATCCTTGCGCTGATGTCGGCGGGCATTTCGCGCGGTGCAAAGCCGGGCGCAGACTCCGGTACCAAGGGGCTGGAGCTTTTTGCTGAACTGAACAAGGCCGGCAATTTCGTGCCGGTGCTCGGCAAGGCCGGCACCATCGCGCAAGGCCAGACCCCGATCGTCGCGGCCTGGGACTACAACCTGCTCGCCTGGCGCGACGGCCTGAAGGGCAATCCGCCGATGGACGTGGTCGTACCGGCAAGCGGCGTGGTGGCCGGTGTCTATGTGCAGGCGATCTCAGCCTATGCCCCGCATCCCAATGCCGCCAAGCTCTGGATGGAATATCTCTATTCCGACGAGGGCCAGACCGGTTGGCTTAAGGGCTACTGCCACCCAGCGCGCTTTAACGCCATGCTGAAGGCCGGCAAATTCCCGCAGGAGCTTCTGGATAAGCTGCCGCCGGCGGAAGCCTACGAAAAGGCCATCTTCCCGACCGTGGATGAGCTGTCGGCCAACAAGACCGCCATCGTTGAAGGCTGGGACAAGGTCGTCGGCGCCAACGTGAAGTAAGGCGGGAAGCTCCGTCCCTCTTTTCACGCCGTTCCGGCAATGCCGGAACGGCTCCGGGGAAAAATCCGATGACGACAAGCGCCGCATCCCTGCCGGCCGTCCTTAGGCCGCGGCAGGTTCTCAACTGGTTCGGGGTCGCTCCCTTCTTTCTTTTTGCGACGCTGTTCCTCATCCTGCCCACGCTCAACATCGTCATCGGCGCCTTCCGCAATGCGGAGGGGCAGGCGACGCTGGAAAACCTGGGCAAGCTTTTCTCGCCGTCAATCCGGGCGGCCTTCTGGATCTCCATCGAGCTCAGCCTGCTGACGGCGGTGCTCGGCTGCCTGTTCGGCTTCTTCATCGCTGCCGCCATCACGCTCGGCGACCTGCCGCGCTTGCTGCGCAACGCCATCCTCACCTTTTCGGGTGTGGCCTCGAACTTCGCCGGCGTGCCGCTCGCCTTCGCCTTCATCGCCACGCTCGGCCGTCTCGGCTTCGTGACACTGCTGCTGCGCCACTGGTTCGGTATTAATCTCTACGGCTCCGGCTTCAACATCGTCTCGTTCCTCGGGCTGGCGCTTACCTATCTCTATTTCCAGATTCCGCTGATGGTGCTGATCATCACGCCCGCTCTGGAGGGCTTGCGACGTGAATGGCGCGAGGCGGCCGAAAGCCTGGGCGCCAGCGGTTTCCAATATTGGCGCATGGTGGCGCTGCCGGTGCTGTGGCCGTCGCTGCTCGGCACGCTGGCGCTGCTCTTCGCCAATGCCTTCGGCGCCGTCGCCACGGCGATCGCACTCACCGGCTCGTCGCTCTCCATCGCCCCCATCGTGCTTTTCGCCCAAATCCGCGGCGACGTGCTCAACGATCCTCATCTCGGTTACGCCATCGCGTTTGCCATGATCGTGCTGACCGCCATCGCCAACGGCATCTACATCCTCCTGCGCATGCGCGCCGAACGGTGGGTCAAATGACAGGAAAACGCCTCTGGTCCTGGCTCGCCGTTGTGCTCGGCGGGCTCTATTTCCTGCTGCCGCTGGTCGGGATGTTCGATTTCTCGCTGCGTATGCAGCGCGACGGCTACAGTTTCGAGGCCTACCGCATTGTGCTGACCGACGCTCAATTCCAGCAGACCTTCGGCTATTCGGTGGGGCTGGCGCTGCTCACCATCGTGCTCGGCATCCTGATCGTCGTGCCGACGGCCTATTTCGTGCGGCTGCGCTTTCCCGGCCTGCGCCCCATCGTGGAATTCATCACGCTGCTGCCGCTGGTCATCCCGCCGATCGTCATCGTCTTCGGCTATATCCGCATCTACAACACCTCCTCGATCCTGCCGTTGACGGGAAGCTGGTGGGGTACGAACATCCTGCTCCTGTTCGGCTATGCGACGTTGTCGCTGCCTTACATGTACCGCTCGGTAGACACCGGCCTGCGCACCATCGACATCGCGAGCCTCACCGAGGCGGCGCAAAGCCTCGGGGCAGGTTGGTCGCGCATCCTCGCCATCGTCATCCTGCCGAACGTCTTCGTCTCGGTGCTGTCGGGCGCCTTTCTGACCTTCGCCATCGTTATCGGCGAATACGTCTTTGCCGCGCTGCTGAACGTCAATTCCTTCGGACCCTACATGGTCTGGATGGGCGGCAACCGCGCCTACGAGCCCTCGGCGCTCGCGGTGGTCGCCTTCATCATCACCTGGGCCTGCATGGGGCTGATCCAGCTTTTCACCCGCTTTTCCAAATTCTCCACCGTGAGGCGCTGATCATGGCCTTTCTCGACATTCATCATCTGGAAAAATCCTTCGGTGCGCTGCGCGTCGTCAAGGATTTCAATCTCGGCATCGAAAAGGGCGAGTTCGTCTCCTTCCTCGGTCCCTCGGGCTGCGGCAAGACGACGGTGCTGCGCATGGTGGCGGGCTTCGAAACGCCGACGTCAGGCGCGATCCGCATCGACGGACAGGACGTTACCGCCGCACCCGCGAACCGGCGCAAGATCGGCATGGTGTTCCAGGCCTATGCGCTCTTTCCCAACCTGACGGTGGAGCAGAACATCGGCTTCGGCCTGCGCGTAGCGGGCGAGGGCAAGACCGAGACCGCCAAACGCGTCGCCGAGATGCTGGAGCTGATCGGCCTGCCGCGACTCGGTAGTCGCTATCCCTTCCAGCTTTCCGGCGGTCAACAGCAGCGCGTGGCGCTGGCCCGCGCGCTTGCAGTGCGCCCGCAGGTGCTGCTGCTCGATGAACCTTTGTCGGCGCTCGACGCAAAAATCCGCGTTAGTCTGCGCGAAGAAATCCGCCGCATCCAGCGTGACCTCGGCATCACCACCATCTTCGTGACGCACGATCAGGAGGAGGCGCTGTCCATGTCGGATCGCGTGGTTGTCATGCATCAGGGGGTGGCCGATCAGGTCGGCACGCCGTTCGAGATCTACAACCGGCCGGCAACGCGCTTCGTGGCACAGTTCGTCGGCACGCTGAACCTTCTCGACGCTGACCTCATGGATGCCGCCGCCGGCCACATCCGGCTCGGCGACGTGCCGGTGGCGCTGAACCGGACGCTGCCCGGCCGGGTGGGCGACCGCATCAGCCTGGCGTTGCGACCGGAAACGGTGGCGTTGGGGCGCAGGGAGCACGGCAGTGTCGTGCTCGCCGGCCATATCGCCGAGGTGCACTTCCTAGGCTCGGTGATCCGCATCCGCGTGACGGTCGCCGGCCAACTCGTTTCGCTCGATACCTTCAACCGGCCCGACAGGCCGCCGCCCGCGGTCGGCACGCCGGTCGAGGTCAGCGTGTCGGACCGCGACCTGCTGGTTCTGGCCGCCTGACGAAAAACCTTCAACCACCTCGATCGCTTGCGGAGGAGCCGGCATCGTGACGGATATGCCATGGAACGCCATGCCCCAAATGGACTGGCGGGCAAAAATAGCAGCCCTTCCCGCGACAAGCCGCGCCCGGCTTGCCACGCGGGCGCGCAGCGCGCCGCTGTTTGCCCATGCCTATGCCTTTCATCTCAACATGCGCTTCGGCGGCATGACGCCGCTGCATCTCGCCGAATTCGCTGAGGCGCAGCAACTCTCCGGCGTGAAGATCCATGTGGAGGACGGCGAACAGGCCAGCCTCGCCCGGATGTGCGACGACGCCCTGCGCGCCTTCGGCGAGGCGGTGGGACGACTGGGGCTGGAGCTGCATGTCGAGACCAGCACGACGGAAGCCACCGGGTTTTCGGACACCGTTCGCATCGCGCTTGCCGCCGGCGCGACCTCGCTTCGCTGCTATCCGCGCTACGAGGGACATGTTTCCCAGATCATCGACTGGACGATCGCGGACCTGCGCCGCCTTGAGGCCTTCGATCCCGAGGGCAGGCTGCGCTACACGCTGGAACAGCACGAGGATCTGAAATCGGAAGAACTGATTCACATCCTGCAAACCGTCGCCAATCCGCGCCTCAGCCTGCTGTTCGATTTCGGCAACATGATCAACGCCTATGAATTGCCGCTGCCTGCGCTTGCGGCGCAGGCGCCGTATATTACCGAGGTGCATGTGAAGGATTGCCTCATCCAGCCCGATCGCTGCGGCTGGGCGCATCTCGCCTGCCGGACCGGCGAGGGGCATTTGCCGCTTGAGGCGATGTTCTTGCACCTGCTGCTCTTGGGCGACGACCGGCCGCAGGTTCTGGCCTTCGGGCTTGAGGAGGAGGAGGGCTATTTCGCACCGGCCCTGCGCTTCCCCTCAGACGGGCCGGACCCCTTCATTCCCGCCCGCCTTGCGAGCTTCACGGAGGTGGGCAGCGGCGATCTGGGAGCGCGCCTGCGGCAGGAGGCCGCCGCCGCTCGCACACAGGTCGAGACCGTCAGAACGCTGTTGCGTGAGATCGCGACCGAAGCCGAAAGGATCGAAGAATGACCCAAGAGCAAAGCTGCCCGCCAGCGTTGCTGGCGCTGGCTCACGCGATGGCGGACGCCGCCGCCGACCTGATCCGCCCGCATTTCCGTAAGCGATTGGAGATCGATACCAAAGCGGACGCCAGCCCCGTCACCATCGCCGACCGCGACGCGGAAGCGAGAATGCGGCAGATGATCGAGGCGCATTTTCCCGATCACGGCATCCGGGGGGAGGAGTTCGGTTCATGCCGGACGGATGCGGAATGGGTATGGGTGCTCGATCCGATCGACGGCACGAAATCCTTCGTCTCCGGCTCGCTCGCCTTCGGCACGCAGATCGCCCTGTTACATCGCGGGGTGCCTGTGCTCGGCATGATCAATCAGCCGATTACGGGGGAACGCTGGCTGGGCGTCAGCGGCGTGCAGGCAACGCTCAACGGCGAACCGATACGCACCAGCGGCAGGACGGCCCTCAATCAGGCGATCGTCTACACCTCCGCGCTCGAACAGTTCGACCGCAAGCGCCATGACCGCTTCACGGCATTAGCCGCTAGACGTTATGACCGTGGTCTGAGCGGCGGCCCGCCCTAGTCTTTGCAGCTGTAAAGCAAACGGGGGTTGCTCGGGAGTGCCGAGCCGAGCCCCAGCAAGGAAAGGACGGACCATGACAGAGGATA
>NZ_LGAP01000050.1 GCF_001270265.1 Ensifer adhaerens | reverse complement strand
GGTCGGGCGGGCGATTGACGTCTACCTCGCTGCCACGAGACCACGTGGCCGTTCACAAAATCCGCGGCACGAGCCGTCGCGGCGTCCAGACCGCTCATCGAACCCTGCAGACATGCGAGAGAGCCATGATCTCATTCAGACCGATGCTTGAGAGCGAGTATGCTGGATATCTCGCCTATTTCATCCCCGACTATGCCGCGGAGATCGCCGCCAACTACGGGCTTCCGGACGCAGACGCGCTTGCCCAGGCAACCGGCGAAATCGCCGAGGATCTGCCGCAAGGAATCCATACGCCAGGCAATGTCCTGCTGTGCCTGATAGAGAGCGTAAGTGCAGAGCATGTCGGCTATCTCTGGTATCGACCGGACGCGAAGGGCCGCTCCGCCTTCATGAGCGATTTCCATATTTTGCCCGACCACCAGGGAAAAGGCCTTGGCAAGCTCGCCATGGCGGCGCTTGAGGTCGAACTTTCTGCAAAGGGGTTCGAGCAGATCAAACTGCGCGTGGCCGAGGATAACCGGCGTGCCCGGCATGTCTATGAGGCGACAGGGTTTCGCGTCACCGGCACCAATATGAGCAAGACGCTCAAGCCGCTCTAAAACTCAGCGCGTGTATAAACGCCGCACCGGTGGTCGTCATTGGTGATCCTGGGCGGAACTTAAGCGATCCGTCTTCGTTGGTACTTTGCTAGGACAAACGAGGTGCGAACATGGCCAATATCATTCAGCGATCCGTCGAGGACCAAATCTCCGAACTGCGGGCACAGGTTGCCGATCTCGCACGATCGATCTCCGCACGCGCCGGCGAGGCTGCCGGTAGCGCAGCCGATCTGGCGGACGACGCGAGAGGACGGGTGCGCTCGGCCGCGCATGTCGTGCGGGCACAGGGACAAAGCGTTGTCGAAGCGGCAAAGGACAATCCAGGCACCGCGACCACGGTTGTCAGCACGGCGGGGCTGATCGGCTTTGCGATCGGCGTGCTCGTCGGTATTGCCTGCCAAAGCAACGCTCGGTGGCGGTAGCATGGAAAGGCTAAGTGGTTGACCTGCGGGCCAGCCACAGGGTTTGGCCCTGCTCTACTGAGCCGGCATGTTCACCAACAGCGTGCCCGCCACTCCGAGGCCAATCAATATAAAATGTGTGATCTGCATGGTTTCCTGGCGGATGTAGTAGGCAAACCAGGCGCCACCGAGAAGCATGATGAGGCCGAGGGCGATGAAGGCGGCGAGGGCGAGGTTTGCCCAAACGATCGCGGCGCCACCGCCCGACACGCCGAAGAGCGTGCCGATAGACATAACGGCGGCCCAGGCCAAAAGCAGCATAACCGCGACTTCGATCACCAGAACGAAGCTGAAGACCGCGCGATGCCATAGGGCATTCTTGACGCGGCGCGATAACAGCGGCGTGCGGATCGCGGGCTCCTGATCAAACAGCTGCATGCCCATCAGCAAACCGATCGAAAAGACGCCGTTGCGAAAGGCGACAGCGTGAGGACGATTATGGCGAGCCAGAGCGCGAGCCCCGAGAGCAGCACGGCTTTGATCAGAAGAAGCGAGGTCAGCTGGGTCATTTTCGATATCACCATCGGTTGAGGACAGCACGTTCAAGCGCCATACCTTGATGACGATTGGCGGCGGCGCCATGTGACGCCGGCGCGTTTTTTTCTTTCGGCGTTGTTTTTCCCACGAGAACAAAGGCTATCCCCATCTTCAGGAATCCGTTGGGGACCAGCCGGCCGTCGGCGGCTTTTCGGCAATGCAACCGCCCCGCACGCAGCTCAGCGCCTTATTGAGGCCACGAAAGCGGAGGCACCATTCGCTCCGGCGGACCTTTGGTCTATTGCCTTGCGCAGGGATCGAACGAGGGCCTGCGCAAGGCATGATCGGCAAAGGCGCCTCTCTTGAATACCTACCCAGCGCGAACGTTGTCGCAGGCAGCCCCTGCTGCCCACCGCGGATGGTAGAGGCTCTACGGCACGCCGGCGAACGCAACCCCCATCTATCCGGCATCGTCCACTACAGCGCCGCGCGTCTGTTCAGACGCGCAAAGGTCGCTGTAGCACGTTGAGCTACTGCATAATTTTGTCCTTAAATCGATTCCGATTTAAGGAATTATGCAGTAGCGCGCGTCCGGCAGGAATGATCGCGCCTGCCTGCGCGATCGGGCGTTCAGCGGCGGCGCTGGGTCAGCGCCATGCCGGCAAGGATCAGGGCGACACCAAGGACGCTGGCAAGAAGCCCCGCAGACACTCCCTGCAGCAGATCAAGCGCCACTCCCGAGACCATCTGCCCGCCGATCACCAGCAGCGCGGTGTTGACGGCACCGATGCGCGCAACGAGCCAACTGCCGGCAGCGACGAAGACCACACCGATCGAACCACCGAGATAAGCGTGCCAAGGCGCGTCCGCAGCGCCCGCAGGGATCAGTCCGCCAATCGACAGCCCGAGAATGGTCAATGCGCCGAAGCCAACGACATGGTTCCAGAACGATGCGATCAGCGGTGAAGTCGAGAGACTGAGCCGGCCATTGACCTGCCGGCTGATGCCGACCAGCACACCCGCGAGACAGGCGAGAAGGATCGGCAAGGTCATGCGTTCCCCCTGCCGAACAGGATGATGAGCGCGCTGCCGGCGACGATCAGCGCCATGGCAGCCAGATCGCGGCGATCGGGACGGCGCGCCGGCAGGCCGAAGAGCCCCCAGCGGTCGGCCACGATGCTGAACACCACCTGGCCCATGAGCCCCAGTGCAAGGGTACCGGATAGCGCAAGCGGCGAATTGACGGCAAACGAGGTCAACATGACCGTGACCGCGCCGGAAATCCCGCCGAGATAGGCCCAGAGCGGCGCGCGCGGTTTCACGCCTGCATTTCGCGCGCGCCAGGGGAAAAGGACGGCAAGCAGGACAAGCGCCGCCACAGTGCCCGTGCCATGCGCCGCCCAGGACGAAAACAGCGCGTTGCCGTAGCGCCCCAATTCCCCGTTGAAATGAACCATCAGGGTCAAGAGGCCACCCGTGCCAAAGGCAGCCAGGAGATGCAGCGGATTGAGTCGGTGCCCGGAGGGACTGGTCATGAATGGGTGCTCGCAATAGAATCGGTTGGGACGGCAATCATCACTTGCCATTCCTTTTCCCCTAGAGACTCCGGCAGCCGATTGACAGCCTTCGCTTGCTCTCGACCGCCCATCCGGTGACAGACGCCAGATCTCAGTTGCAAGCCGGCCCGTCGATGCATCGAGATCATATCGTCGCCGGGACGGACCGTCCGGGCAACGCTAACGGCAAAATTCTAGGGCCGCCGCCGCCAGGGCGTATCGGCAGAACCGCCCGGCGCAAGCCCGGGCAGCTTGAAGCCTTCAGCGCCCGGGAATCCAGGTGATGAAGCGGACGAGCTTGTCCGTCAGCCCCTTATACGGCGGCGTAATCAAGTCGCTGGGCGCCGGATCGTACTTCCGCAGCACGGACATCGCCTTCGAAAAGGTCAGGAACCCCTCCCTGCCGTGATAGTGGCCCATGCCGCTCGCTCCGACCCCGCCGAAAGGCATGTCGTTGCAGGCAAACTGATAGAGCGTATCGTTGATGCAAACGCCACCGGCAACGATGCGGGCGAGGATCGCCTCGATCTCGGCGGTATCTGCGCTGAAGCAATAGAGCGCTAGCGGCCGGTCGCGGCCGGCCACATAGCCGATCGCCTCTGCCGTGGTGCGATAGCTGATGACCGGCAGGATCGGCCCGAAGATTTCCTCGCGCATGACTGCGCTGTCCCGATCGGGCTCGAGGACCACGGTGGGTTCGAATAGTCGCACCCGTGACGGCGGCGCTTGTTTCATGTCCAAGAGCGAAACCAGCTTGTGTCCACGCGCCTGGGCGTCGGTTACGAGATTGTCGAGGCGGTCGTGTTGGGCCTCGTTGATGATCGACGTGTAGTCCTGATAGCCGTTGCCTACCCCGTAGCGCTCGGCCATGTGCTGCTTCAACAGGGTGACGAAAGCGTCGCGCTTGCTTTCATGAATCAGGACGTAATCCGGCGCGATGCAGGTCTGACCGGCGTTGAAGAACTTGCCTGTTGCGATGCGGTTCGCCGCGCGCCGCAAATCAGCCGTCTCCCCGACAATGGCCGGAGATTTGCCGCCGAGCTCCAGCGTGACCGGGGTCAGGTTCTGCGCGGCAGCCGCCATCACCTTGCGGCCAACGGCGGTGGAGCCGGTGAAGAACAGATGATCGAACGGCAGGGCGGAGAAGGCGGCCGAGAGATCGGCGCCGCTAAGTGTCACCGTCGCGCGCGTATCGGGGAAAACATCGGCGATGAGCGCGCGCAAGAACTCCGACGTGCGCGGCGTATGTTCGGACGGCTTGAGCATGACGTGATTGCCGGCACCGATCGCTGCAACCAGGGGCGCCAACGCCAGATTGACCGGATAGTTCCACGGCGAAATGATCCCGACGACACCGAGCGGAACGAACCGGACTTCTGCCTTTGCTGGCCAGAGCTTCCATCCGGCCGCCCGTCGCTCTGGCTTCATCCAGGCTTTGAGCCTCGCAAGCGTGTGGTCGATCTCCGAAAGGACCACGCTGCCCTCGCCGAGCAGCGTTTCATGGACTGAGCGATGGCCGAAATCGGCGCTGACCGCCTTCGACATGTCATCCAGGCGTTCGCGGAAGAGGCGGCGCAGGCGCTTCAGGTCATCCCGGCGCTGCTCGTAGGATGGATGCTGCTCAAGCCAGGCGGCACGCAGTCGCTCGAAATTCTGCTGCAGCTGAGGCGGATGACTATCGTGCATGCGCATTGCCTTCGGTTGACCGCGCAAAGAGCCATTGTGCCGCGTAGTAGGTGCCCAGCACCCAGATGGCACTATAGGGAATGTCCCAGCGAAACCGCCCGTAGGCAAGCAGCGTGTCGCTTGCCATGAAGAACAAACCACCAAGCGCTGCAAATCGCGCAGCGGACTTCTGCGGTGCTTCACCTGAAAGCTGTCGATCGCGGGAAATGGCCTGTGCGGCCATCGCCGCCAGCGCCAACGCATAGATGACGACGGGAATGCGCATTTCGACAGGCAAGGACGACCACAATCCGGCGATAATGATAAGGCCAACCATGGCGAAGAGGGCGAATATCCTCTTGTCCGCGGCAAAGCGGCTGTCTCGGGTGAGCGCCCAGATGTAGGCGCAATGGGTGAGAAGAAAGCAGACAAGACCGGCAAGGAAGTAATCGCCCGGCAACATCAGAAAGAAGTCGCCTGCCGCCGCGAAGGCAAGCCCGATGACGATCGCCATCCCATAGGCCCGCGACGATGGGGCCATGTTGCGAAGGACGGCCACGAGCAGAAGCACCGTCGCTGTCGGTTTCGTGAGGTAATGCAGCCACCGCCAGCCGGATTCCTCGCCGCCGGCCAGCAGGCTGCCGGCAATGGCGAGAACCGCGCAAACAACAAACAGCGCATAGAGCCATGCGTTGTTTCGTGCGCCCGCGATGCTGCTTTGTCCCATGCCTGCCCCTCGTTTTTCGCGAGCCTCACCGCCACGATTGCCCGATAACGACCGCCGTCGCCGATCCTTAGCCGTTCATTCGAAGGACTGTAATCAAGCGCCGAAGATTGTCCATAGCTGAACAAATAGGAGCACAACGTGCCCCAGCGCATGAGGCTGGGCGGGCCTCGTTTCCGGCATCCGTCTTCATCGGAGAAGCAATCGGGTGGCGGTCGACGATCGTCGCCGCCGGTGAATCTTTTCTATAATTATCACTACATAATTTTGCGTACAGGGTTGCGGGAGGTGATTGAACGATTTATGTAAATCTGACTACAGAAAGGAACACCGTTGGCAATCCGGGGACGACCGCGTGGTTTCGACCGCGATCTTGCGCTTCAAAAGATCATGGAGGTGTTCTGGGCAAAGGGTTACGAAGCCGCCCAGCTCAACGAGCTGACGGCAGCCATCGGCATCACGCCACCGAGCTTCTATGCTGCTTTCGGCTCAAAGGAATCCGCGTTTCGCGAGGCGGTCAACCTCTATGTCGCGAGTGCAGGGTCCGGCCCGATGCACGCGCTCGATGCGGGCGAAACGGCACAACAGGCGATACGCGCGATGCTCCTTGCCAGTATCGACGTCGCGCTTAGGGCACCGCAATCGAGCGGCTGCCTGTTGATCCTCGGCGTGATGAACTGCCAGCCCGAAACCGGCCCGCTCTACGATCTGCTCAAGGGCATGAGGAAAGAAACCGTGGAACGCGTGCGCGCAAGGCTTCGGCGCGGCGTGGCGGACGGCGATCTCCCGCAAACCACCGACATACCGACATTGGCCAGCTATTACGGCGCCATCATGCAAGCAATCTCCATGCAGGCCCGCGATGGCGCGACCCGCCAGGAGCTCGAAGCTCTGGTCGGACCGTCGCTCGCCGCTTTGCAGTGAACACCGACGTTGCGTCGGCCCCAACCGCCTGCCTACGCGGCAGTCTCGACGGATTGAGAGAGAGAATACGATGCAGCCCATTGAAATGACCGTCACCGCCGTACCCACCCGGACCGGAAAGGTCGCCATACCGGCCGAACTCCAGCTGGATGTGGAGCAGTTTCACTATGCGCCCGCGCGCCGCGCCGGCGATTTCGTCTATCTGTCCGGCATCGTTGCCGCAAACGGCGGCACCGAACCGATGGACGCCGAAGGATTTCGTCGCGAACTGCGCCGGGTCTTCACGCTCATCGAACAATTGCTGAGTGCGTGTCAGGCGCGCCTGGAGGACGTTGTCGAACTCCAGATGTTTCATGTGTTCGGCAGTCACCGCCTGGCATTGGACAAGGCCGGACAACTAGCGGCAATCGCCGCCGTGCGGGACGAGTTCTTTGCCGCCCCCTACCCCGCGGCAGTCGAACTTGCCGTTGCCGAACTCAATCCCGACGGTGGCCTGGTCGAGATCAAGGCGACAGCATTCGCCCCCCTGGCGCCGCTTGGTTGATGCGCTTGCCGGTCCATCAAGAGAGGGCACCTTCGCTTTCGGTTATTTGCCGACCAGCGGCGCGCGCAGCCCAGGCGACCGTCTCGGCGATGCCACCGAAGGGGTAGAGATGTAGCATGACCGTGCCGAGATCCCGGCCCGCCATGCCGCCTGCAAGCCGGTTCATGAACCGATCCGGCCCCCCCTTGCTGACGAGATTGGCCAGCGAGAACCCATATTACCCGACGATCGCCGCCGACGAAGCCACACCGAATTGTGCGGCAAACCGCAGCAAACGTTTCACATCGGCAGGCCCAGGCACGCCGATCCGGATCGGCGCGTCGATGCCCCGCGCCCTGACCTGCGCGATCCAATCGACGACCGCATCCGCGTCGAAGCCGAACTGGGTGGTGATCTCCATTGTGCAGCCCCAGGTCTTCAGAAGCTCGATCTTCTGCTCGAGGGCTTCCCACAGGCGTGTTCGGTCGATTCTAGGGTGTCCTTCGGGGTAGCCGGCAATTCCGACACGGACGATGCCGTGGTCCGCGATGATGCCGCCGGCGATGAGTTCGAGCGAGTCCCTATACGGGCCGGCGGGCGAGGACGGATCGCCGCCTACGAGCATGAAACGGGCGGGATGCGCTGCGCTCATCAGGCCGGCGAGCAGTTCGTCCCGGTCCTGCACCGATCTCAGCCGCCGTGACGAAATGATCGGGACGGGCTCGAACCCCCATTGACGGATGCGTGTAGCCGCTTCAATGCGCTGCGAATGGGTCTCGTTTCCGAGGAAGGCGATGTTGATTGGCGTGCCGGCAGGAATCTCGGATCTCGCTGCTTCGATTTGCCCGATATCCTTGCTGGTAATCTCCAGCGAATAGTCGCGAAACAGCGCACTCTCGACATCGTGTTGTGTGAACGCAGTCATGGACATCCTTTGCCGGTGCGACGACGCATGGGTTGCCTCGGGCCAAACGGCGCGAACCGTCGAGCTCAGGCTTCTTGGGGTCTAGGGCTTGGCCCAGTTGAAAGCGGGCGCGGTTTTCTTCGGCGGCTGCACCACCATGCCTCCGCGCATTTCCTTTGCTCCCGGAGCGAGTCCCTCGGGGCATGCGCCAACGAACTTTGCATCGAGCGTCGACGATTGAACGACTGTCTGCCCGCCCAGACCGGGGCTTTCGGTGCGGATGGAAAGTCGGTAGCGCGTCGAAAAATCGCCGTCGAGCGCGACAGAGAGGTCGGCGGCGCCCGCGAAACTGGAATCGCATTTAGCCGCAAGTTTGTAGTTGTCGCCATCGCGCTCAAACGACTGAACGACACATTCGTCCTTGAAATCGGACCAGACATCGCTCTCGACCAGATTGTACAGCGTGTCGTCGACGCACATTTTCCAATCGGCGAATGCGTTGTCTTGCGATGTGACGGTCCAAAGACCTGCCTTTCGCTGCGGCAGATCACCGGCGAACGCAGCGCCGGAAGACAGCAAACCGGCCAGCGATAACCCCAGCGCCGAGACCGGGCAAAGGAAAGCAACCCGCCGACTTTCAGGATCTCGTAATTCGTTGTTTGCAATCATTTTTATCTCAACGCCCTAACCGTTTCCATGCAGTCAGTGGTGATCTACCCGATGGGGGCTGCAGCGTCGATGCGCCAAGCGTCGCAGGTTCTCGGCGCTTCCACAGTCCGAGAAAACAAAAGGCGCAGGCGCCGACCTGTCGCGTGGCACCAGAATCGAAGTTACGTCGGGCGGTGGCGGTGAACGCACAGAACGAACTGTAGGCAGGAATCAAAAGCGCCCGCTCGGGTCCGAGCGGGCGCTTGATGAAATCGTCAATGGTCTCAGGCGCGTTTAGCGGCCGAAGGCAGCCCGGGCAATGGTCGGGATGTCGGCGCGCTCGATGCCGAGGTCGCGCAGTTCGCGCGAGGACATGCGGCCCAGTTCGGAGACCGTCTGCCGGTACTTGCGCCAGTTGTTGAAAGAGCGTGCTACGTTCATGATGATCCCCTTTCCGTGGGCTTTCGAAGCCTAGCTGCCAGTCCTTGGCGCTTCGTTCGCTTCGATGAGGGGAATATAGGCGATAGCCCTCGCTTGCAGCAGCGCTAAGACCTCACTCCACCCCTGCAAGCCGCGCATGGATCATTGTAACCTAAGGCACTGCAGACGCTGGGCAGTTGTGCCACCGAGAACAGCAGCTGTGAGCAACCGCCCCTTGAGAGCGGATTTGCCCAACCCCGGCAATTGGACTTACCGGGGTGGGCCGCTTCATACCTGGTAGAATAGCTGACGCTTTAGGCTCAGCGCATCATCGCGCCGACATTGCCGCCGTCCACCGTGAGGACCGCGCCGGTGCTGGTGCGCGCCTTGGCCAGGTGGACGAACGCGGCGGCAACGTCGCGCGCCGTTACCTCGCGCCGAACCAGGTTTCCGCGCATGTAGCTTTCCGGCGAAATGCCGCGCGCCTGGCTGCGCTCCTCGATCATCTGGTCGGTCATCAGGCCGGTGCGGATGCGGTCGGCGTTGACAGCGTTCGAGGTGATGCCATCAACACCGTGTTCGACGGCATACTGGCGCATCAGCGCCATCAACGCCGCCTTCGACGTTCCGTAAGGACCGAAGTCGGGGCCGGGGTTCACCGCCTGCTTCGAGACGTTGAACACCAGCGCTCCGCCGGTCTTCTGGGATTTCATGATCTTGACTGCGCTGCGGGCGACATAATGGTGCCCCCAGAAGTTGAGCGCGAAGGCCTTTTGGAAGACCTCCTCCGAAACATCGAGCAGGGCGCCCTGGAAGGCAGCACCAGCATTCGAGATTACGATATCGATCCCGCCGAAATGCGTGGCCACGTCGGCGAGCGCAGCATCCACCGCCTCCGGCTTCGTCACATCACAGACGAGGCCGACACCGCCGAGCCGTGCAGCTTCCTTCTTCAGCGCGTCCTCGGCAAGGTCGAGTAGCGCGATCTCGGCGCCCTCGGCGTGCAGAGCCTCGGCAATTGCCAGCCCGAGGCCGCCGGCGCCGCCGGTGATCACGGCGACCTGTCGGCTCAACGGCTTCTCGGCCTGCTTCGTCAGCTTCACTTGCTCGAGCGACCAGTATTCGATGTCGAAGAGATCCTCCTCCGACAAAGCCTCGAAGCTCTCGATGCCTTCGGCATTGCGGATCACTGCGATCGTCGCCTCGGTGACGTCGGCGCCGACGCGGGCGGCCTTCTTCGTCGGGCCGGCGGCAAAGAGGCCGACGCCCGCAACGTAAAAAACACGCGGCATCGGATCGAGCATGCGCTTGATGCCGCCGACGCGCGCGTTGTTGCGCTCGAAATAGGCGCGATACTCGTCCTTGTAGGCGGAGACGGCTTCGCGCACTGTTTCAGCCCAGGCGGCCATGTCGGCGGCAACGGGGGCAGGCAACGCGACGCCGAAGCGCTTGATGTGGATGACATGCTCAGGTGTCGCGTTGCCGCGGTGAACCAGATCGGAAACATTCTCTGCATTGCAGAAGTCGAGAACCGCAGGGCCAGAGCGATGCTCCAGGATGAAGCGGCGGGGGCAACCCTCGACGCCGCTGTCGATCGCGATGGCGCCACGCAGAACCGGCGCGATCTCGGCTGCCGTTGCAAGCGGAGACGCCTGCTCGACCATCGTGAAAGGCCGCGGGTTGCCGCGGGCGATGCGACGCTCGGCCTTGTCGATCGCAGCGATCATCTTTTCATAGGATTCACGCGGGTCTTCCGACCAGGTGAAGATGCCGTGCTTCAAGAGGATCATGCCGTCGGCGCCCGGATTGGCGCGGAACGCCTCGTCGCAGGCCTTGGCGAGATCGAAGCCCGGCATCACGTAGGGAACGATGATCGAGTTGGCAAACAGTTCCCGCACCAGATCCTCGCCATGCGGCTGGTTGGTCAGCGACACGATGGCGTTGGCATGGGTGTGGTCGATGTGCCGAAATGGCAGATTGGCGTGCAGGATCGCTTCGACCGAAGGGTTCGGCGCTGCAGGATCGAGCAGCAGCCGGCGCTGCAGCATCACCATGTCGTCGTCGCTGAGTGTCGGAAACTTGACCATGGCCTGAAGCGGCTCGAGCCTGACGGCAGGCAGGCCCGCAGGCTCGATCGTGCCCATATCCCAGCCGCTGCCCTTCACGCACAGAACGGCAACCTCAGAACCATCCATCTCCGTGAAGGTGGTCTTGACGGAGGTGTTGCCGCCGCCGTGCAGCACGAGCTCCGGGTCCGAGCCCAGAAGCCGGGTCGTGTAGGTGCGGATTGCAAGGTCCCGGTTGACGCCGGCGTTGACATAGGTGTCGACGACACGCGCGAATTCGGTTTCTGACCATCTGGATTTCATGAAAGGCTCCTGTCTTCCCGCGCTTGGCAGCGTTTCCTATGGGGTTTGAAAATGAAGTCTTGTCGCCAGTTGTCCTTGGTCGGCTTGCACGCCAAACGAACGATCGCTCAACACGCGCCGCGCGGACAAAACGGCGACGCTATCCGCCGGCTGGCTGCAAGTGGAGACCTGCGTTCGCGCCATCAGGCCAAGGCTGAATGCCTTGCGGCTTCCGTTCGAGGCAAAGAGCGGGCTGCAGGCGGTTTGCGGGAGCGCGAAAGCCACCACGAAACGCTTCGCCGATTGGTTCGTTTCCAACCCACGTGCACGCGCCTATAGTCGACCATTCCATCTCGGCGTCTCCCAAAACCCTCGTCGAGACAATTGCCACCATGCGGTGTCATGTGTCAACACGCATGGCAAATTTGTTTGACGGCAGACACTTTTTCCGCTTCAGGAGAAGCCATGACAATCCAGGGGAGCAGGTAATGATGGATACGGCGCGGGGAAACCGGGCAGTCGGCGAAGGCATAGTGTTGCCCGCGGAATTCGACGACGGCGTCGTCTGGGCTGCGTGGCTCTATTACGTCGATCAGCTCACCCAGAGCGAAATCGCCAAGATGCTCGGCGTGTCGCGAGCAACGATCGTCAACTACCTCCAGGAAGCGCGCGAGCGTGGCCTGGTCAACATCCGCCTGAACACCGAAGTCGGCTCGCGCACCGGGATCGCACGGCGCCTGAAGGGCAAGTTCGGCCTCGAAGGTGCGCTGGTCATTCCTGCCCTCGACAACAGCGACCTGGTGCAGCGGCTTGGCGAAGCCGGAGCGCGCCTGCTGGCCGATATGGTTCAGCCAGGTGACACGATCGGCGTCGCCTGGGGCCGCACAGTGCTGGCCGTTGCCGACAGCATCTCGCTCCCCGAGCCTGTGGAGGGACTGACGGTCGTGCAGGTGTCTGGAAGCTCGATCGCCAATCCGGATTTCGCGCCTGAATTCTGCACCTCGCTGATGTCGCGCCGCATTCATGCCCGCTGCATCAACCTGCTGGCACCGGCCCTGCTGTCGACGCCCGCCCTGAAGCAGGCACTTCTGGCCGAGCAGGTGCTCGTTAAGCAGTTCGAGCTCATCCACTCGTCGAACATCATCCTCTTCGGCGTCGGAGACATCGGGCCCGAGACCCTGATCCGCTCGGCGAACATCACCGGCCAGGAGGACATCGACGCCTACCAGGCCGGTGGCGCGGTCGGGGTGCTGATCTGCCGCTTCATCGATGCCGAAGGACGGCCCGTCCGCGGCGACCTCGACAACCGCATGGTGGGCATCGAGCTGAACGAGCTGATCCAGGTGCCACGGCGCCTGTGCGTTGCCGGCGGCGCCAGCAAGCTGACGGCGATCCGTGCGACCTTGAAGGGCGGCTACGCCACCCATCTGGTCACCGACATCGCGACGGCGGAGTTGCTGTTGCAGTAGCCCTCTCGCCGCCCGATATCGGATCGGGCGGCAGATCAAGCCGTTCGCGCGAACCGCTTGGCGTCAGTTGCTCTTCACACGGGCATTCTTCATGAAGTCCCAGGTCGCCTCGAACGAGGTGATCCCGGCATCCGATCCGAGGCCCGTCGCCACAAGAGCGGCCGACGCCTGGGCGAACTTCAATGCGGTTTCCGTCTCCATGCTATGATGAAGTCCCGCAATGAAGCCGGCGTTGAAGGCATCGCCGCAGCCGGTGGTATCGACCACGTCGATCTCGAATGCCGGCAGGCGCAGGCTCTTTCCATCGCCATCGAGGAAGCAGACGCCGTCGCCGCCGAGCGTGAAGAGGCAGTGCTTGACGCCGAGATCGGCGAAGAAGCGGCCGGCATCTTCGGCGGTCTTCTGGCCGGAGATCAGCATGGCTTCTTCCACCGAGGGCATGAAATAATCGATATAGGGGAACAGCGGCCGGATCAGCGACAGCGTGTTCTCGTTTGCGCCCAACAGGTCGAAGGTCGTGGTCCGGCCGAAGCGCTTGGCTTCCTCGAGCAGGACCCGGCTCGGTTCGCCGTCGAGGCGGTCGAGCAGACCCGTCCCGCCGAGATGGACGATCGGCGGCGCAAGTACGCGCTCGCGCGCATCGGCGGGGGTTTTGAAATGCCCCAGGGCGCCCCGAACGTGCAGGGCGGGCCGCTCGCCGTTACGGCGGATGTTGAGAATGCTCGCGGAGGTTGGCACGCCGGCAATGCGC
The DNA here is from genome assembly GCF_001270265.1 of Ensifer adhaerens. Classification (GTDB taxonomy): domain Bacteria; phylum Pseudomonadota; class Alphaproteobacteria; order Rhizobiales; family Rhizobiaceae; genus Ensifer; species Ensifer adhaerens_B. Next base: position 16,722 of record NZ_LGAP01000050.1, on the reverse strand, counting down.
TGCATCTCCGAGCGGTCGACGCCGAAGCGATCGAGCGTGGCGAGCACGAAGTCCGCTTTTTCATCGTCCCCGACCGCGCCGACCGCCAGGCAGTTCAACCCGAGTTTGGCAAGATCGACGACCGTGCCGCCAGCCGTGCCCGCAACGGTCAAGCGGATCTCGTCGATGAATTCCACATTGCCGCCGGACGGGATACGGTCGACCGGCCGGCCGAGAATATCAAGAATGTAAAGTCCGATTACAGATACGTCGTGCGCCATGCACTCAACCTTCCCTACTGAATTGGTGACCGCGGATATCGGTCGTTGATCCTGTCCGACGACAATCGAGGCATGCCCGTCAACGTTTAGCCCGAAGCGAGAAGACGGTGCCGGCGAGGACGATGAAGACGCCGATAATGGCCAGCTGCCACGTGCTCGGAATGCCGACGAGAATGAGAACGTTGCTGACAAGCGTAATCAGCACCACGCCGAGCAGCGTCCCGATCACGCTGCCGGAACCGCCGGTGATACGAGCACCGCCGAGAACGACCGCGGCGATGATCTCAAGCTCGGTGCCGGCAAGGTCGAACGGATTGGCAAGCCGGTTGCTGGCCACATGCATGACCCCGGCGATGCCGGCAAGCAGGCCCGCATAGGCAAAAACGAAGATATGCACGGTGCGCAGATTGTAGCCGAGACGTTCGGCGATGCCGGGATTGCCGCCAACGGCATAGACGGCTCGGCCGATCAGTGTCCGCTCGAGGATCCACCAGGTCACCACGGCCGCAACGGCGAGAACGAGGACGAAGGCCGGCAGCACCGAGATGGAACCGTTAGCGCTTTGGTGGGTGAAAAGCGCAACCTTGCCGAACGCTTCCATCGAGCCCGGAATGTTCATGAACAGGGCGGTGCCGACAAAGGTCAGCAGGAAGCTGCAAATGACGTATTGCGTGCCGATCGTCACGATCAGCGACGGCGCGCGCAGCGCATGGACAAGTACGCCGTTCAGCGCGCCGAAGCAGGCCCCGCCCGCAGCCGCCACAAGCAGGATCACCGGCATCGGCAGCCCCGGCAGCAGGTTCGTGACCAGCATCGTCACTGTGTACATGACGAAGGCGGCAATGGCTGTGAAGGAAACGTCGATGCCGCCCGACGCCAGCACCACCAGAACCCCGAGTGCGAAGAGCCCGCGCACGACGGAAGCGCGCAGAATGTCGAACAGGTTCGACACCTGCCAGAAGTCCGTATTGATCGTGCCAACCACCAGGCAGACCAGCACGATCAGCGCAAAGGTCACAACCGGCGGATGGCGCAGCAGCCAGCGCCAGGCCGAGCCAAGCGAAACCTTGTCGTTGCCATCAGGGGTCGCCCCGTTGAATGTCGTGTCTGTCATAGCGCGGTCCTCACAGTCGTCGTCTCTTCCACAAGGGCGCGGTAGAGCACCTCTTCCTCCAGCGCCTCGGCCTGGAAGGCTTCCACCACTTCGCCCTTGCGCATCACCATGATCCGGTCGCAGTTCTGCAGCAGTTCGAGCAGGTCGTCGCTGATGATGATGACACCCATGCCCTCGTCGGCGAGGCGCTGGATGATCCGGTAGATGGTGTCCTTGGATCCGACGTCGACGCCGACGGTCGGGCCGTGCAGGACCAGAAGCTTCGGATTGATGGTCAGCCAGCGCCCGATGAGGACGCGCTGCTGGTTGCCGCCAGACAGCGATTGCACCGGGTTGGCGACATCCGGGGTGACGACCTGCAGGTCTTCGACCGATCGTTTAGCAAGGTCGCGGCTGCGACGACCGTCCAGGATGCCGAACGCGCCACGCAGGCGATCCAGCACCGGCACGACAATGTTCTCCTCGATCGGCTTCTCAAGAAAGAGACCTTCCGAAAGGCGATCCTCCGGGACGTAGCCAATGCCGGCATCAATAGCGTCGGCCGGCTTCCCGGGCGTCACATCCTTTCCGTTGAGGCGGATGCGGCCGGTGTCGGCCGGAACGACACCGGCGATGGCCCGCGCCAGCTCGTTGCGGCCGGAATCGAGAAGGCCAGTGATGCCGACGATCTCGCCCCGACGCATGGAGAAGGAGACATTGGCGAAGGCGTCCTTCAGCGACAGCGCGTCCACCGCGAGCAGATCGTCGCCGAACTTCGGCGCGGAACGATAGCGTGCCTCGTCCAGCACCTTGCCCGTCATCCAGAAGCCGAGTTCGGCCTTGGTGTGATCGGCAATATCGCATTCGGCGACCTTCTGGCCATCGCGCATGATGACGGCACGCCCGCCGATCGACTTGCACTCGTCAAGCTTGTGGGTGACGAACAGCACCGCGACGCCCTTGGCGCGCAACCGGCCGACGATGCCGATCAGGTTGTCGACTTCGTGTTTCGTCAAAGCGGTCGTCGGCTCGTCCATGATGACGAGGCGCGCATCGGAGGCAATCGCGCGTGCAATGGCGATGAGCTGACGCGTGGCCATCGGCAGTTCGTCCGTACGCGTGGAAAGAAAGGCGCGGGTCGTCGGCAGGTTCACGGCGGCAAGCGCCCGCTCCGCCGTCTGGCGCATGTGCGCGAGATCGAGCCGCCGGGCAAGCTTGCCGGAAGCGGCGACCAGCTGTTGCGTCAGGCCGACATTTTCGGCGACGGAGAGATTGGGCAGCAGCGAAAAATCCTGATAGACGGTCTCGATCCCGGCCGCGAGCGCCGCAACCGGTGTGAGGTGGCCCACCGGCTTGCCATCGATGAGCAGTTCGCCCGCATCGGCCGGCTGCGCACCGGAAATGATCTTGATGAGCGTGCTCTTGCCGCAGCCGTTCTCGCCCATGAGATGGTAGATCTGCCCGGGTTCGATCGAAAAACTGACGCCCTTCAGCGCGCGAACGCCGCCGAAGCTTTTCTGGATATCGCGAATTTCCAGATAGGGAATTGCGGCCTTCGAAGTTTCGCCGGGATGCGGCGCGCCGGCTTCGTGCTTGAGCTGCATGGCACTGTCCTGACTAAGAAAAACGAGGCCTGCCGCATGAATCCTAACCGGTATCGATTTGTGGAATTGTGCAGCAGGTTGAAAGCGCTACAGCGTCCTCAGCGCGTCACATCGACGCTCGGCGCTGCAGCGGTACTCGACGCGCAACGCCGGGCCCACAGTCGGGCCCGGCATCTTTATCATTCGCGCCGGATCAGAACGGGTAGTTGGCGTAGTTCGACTTGTCGACGTCGACCCATGCCTGGCCGACCGCGATCACGCCGTCGCCGGCACCCTTCTTGACGGTGACCTTCTCGTAGCCGGGAACGCTGAGGTCCATGCCGTCCTTAAGCTCCTCGCCCTTCAGCACCATGTCGGCGACCTTGTTCATGACGTAGCCGGCATCCTTCGGATCCCAGAAGCTGATGCCGTCGACGGCGCCCGATTCGAGATAGGAGCCGGTGTCCTTCGGCAGGCCGATGCCGAACACGCAGGTCTTGTCCTGCAGACCCGCTTCCTCGACGGCACGGCCGATGCCGATGACGTCGATGGCCGAACCGCCCTGGAAGCCCTTGATGTCAGGGTACTTGCGCAGGATCTCGCGTGCCTTTTCGTAGGCGCGGTTGGCGTCGTTGAAGGATTCGTTCTTCTCCGAGACCAATTCCATCTCGGAATATTTCTTGGCGTTTTCCGAACCGCCATCGGCCCACTGCACGTGCGTCAGGCTGCCGAGCGAGCCGACGAACGAGGTCCACTTGCCGGATTTGCCCATGCATTCGGCGATTTTTTCATTGAAACGTGCGCCAAACACCTTGTTGTCGAAGGCCTCGATGTCGACGAGCGTGTTCTTCATATTGTCGGCTTCATGGGTGATGACCTTGATACCGCGCTGGCTTGCGCGCTTCAACACGCCTTCAAGAGCGGAGGCATCCATCGGCACGACGGCGATGGCGGCGACCTTCTTGGCAACCAGGTCTTCGATCAGCCGGCCCTGCTGGGCGGCATCGGCCTTGCCCGGTCCGACCTGGCTGGTGGCTACACCAGGGTTTTCCTTGCCATAGGCATCGACGCCTTCGTTCATGCGGGTGAACCAGTTCTCGCCCGTGACTTTGACCACCGTGACGATGCTGGGCTTTTCCTCGGCAATGGCAGCCGTGGTTGCAGTCAGTGCTCCGAGCGCAACGGCACAGGCAGCGAATTTACGAATGGCAAACATGCATTCCTCCCAAAGAACCTTCGAATTTTGACAGATCGGCCGGCGTGCGAAGGCGTCTCGCCGGCCCTGGAACTCGAATCAGCCGCGCAAAGCCCTGAACCAGGCCTTGGCGTCGAAACCGGATGTCGCGAGAAAGACGAGCAGAAGCACGCCCCAGGCGAGGTCGCGGAAGAAGTTGGAGATGTCCATGAAATTGAACAGGCTCGACAGGATCTGCAGCGACGTCGCCGACAGGACGACGCAGATCACCCGGCCATAGCCACCCTCCGGGCGAACGCCCGCCATCACGGCGATAAGGATGGCGATCAGCACGTAGGAATTGCCGTAGTCCCATTTCACGCTCGAGGTGCGTGCGGCAATCACGATTCCGGCGACCGAGGCAAGAACGCCGCAGGCGGTGTAGGTCAAAAACAGGATGCGCTTTTCCGCAATGCCGGCATAGCGGGCGGCCTTGGCATTGTTGCCGAGCAAGAGAAGGCGCAGACCGAAGGGGCTGTAGCGCAGCACGATACCAAGGATCAGCGCGATCATGAGGAAGAGTGCGAAGCAGAGTGGAACGCCCAGAACCGGCGTATTGCCGAAGGCGTCGAGCGGCTCGATGAACCCCAGACCGAGCGCGGAACCATTGGTGAAAGCGACTGCAAGGCCGGTGAAGAACAGCTGCGTGCCGAGCGTGGCGATGATCGGCGTCAGGCCGGCGCGCGCGATCAAGAAGCCGTTCAGTATTCCGCCGACAAGGCCGACAAGCAGCGCGATACCGGCGAAACTCCAGCTGAACATGAGCGGCGCGTCATCTGGTGAGACCGTGTCGCGCAGCACGAGATAGGCGATGACGCCCGACAGGTTGGCCAGCGCGATGCCGGAGAGGTCGATGCCGCCATTGCCCGAGATCATCGCAAGCATCACGCCGAGCGCCAGAAGGCCGAGTTCTGGCACTTGGCCTGCCATGGATTGCAGGTTGTAGATGTCGAGGAAACTGGCACCGACCAACACGCCACCTGCCGCCAGCACGGCAACGTTGACGACGGCCAAAAATGCCAACTGGCGATCAACCCGAAATTCCAAAGCACGCCCTCCGTCCTGGTCGTCCGCAAGCAGGCGCAGTCACGGCTCCCAGCGTGCTCAGGCGCACGCTCCATGACCGCGTACCGGGATCTCTTCGAGCTCGGCTGCCGCGACGGCCGACCTAACGAAGCCGGCGATGACATTTGCCAAAGACTGTTGTGTATTGTCAACAGCAATCTATCGCGGCCCTCTTATTTGTCTGAAAAGTTTGACGTTTCGCCAGAAGAACGCCGCATCGATACTGCCGTTTCTGTTAGCTTGAGGCCTATCCGGCGATGAAAGACCGGCCTCGGTTGTTTCCGACGGCAACCGCTCAGGCGTTGCCAAACGGCCGGCGACACGAACTGCCGTTTAACGGCAGTCCCGCATCGCTGGTGTTGATAAGGAAAACCGTGCGCTTGAGGAGATGCGCCCTTGCCCGCGGCCCTCAGGTGATGGAGAAATCCTGCTTGCAGAGTGCAGGTTCTGGTCGTGCAGCACGATAATTATGTCGTAGACAGGCTCTAGTCGCAGCGCCGCAAATCCTAAAATCCGGCTTCAGTTTCAATCAGGGTCGCAATCAATGGCAGAGTTTCCGCAAAAGGCGAAGGTCGTAATCATCGGGCTGGGTGGCATCGTTGGTGCCTCGATCGCGCATCACCTGATCGAGCGCGGCTGGGACGACATCGTCGGCATCGACAAATCCGGCATCCCAACCGATATCGGCTCGACGGCGCACGCCTCGGACTTCTGCTACACCACCAGCCACGATTATCTCTCGGTTTGGACGACGCAGTATTCGATCGATTTCTTCGAGAAGATGGGTCACTACGCCCGCATCGGCGGCCTGGAAGTCGCACGCACTGGCGACGACGTCTGGATGGAAGAGATCAAGCGCAAGCTTTCCTCCGCCAAGGCCTTCGGCACCCGCGCCCACTATGTCTCGCCGGCGGAAATCAAGAAGATGTTCCCGCTGATCGAGGAAGATCAGGTCATGGGCGGTATGTTCGACCCGGATGCCGGCCTCGTCATCCCACGCTCGCAGACGGTTGCCGGCAAGCTGGTTGATGCGGCCGAGAAATCGGGCAAACTCCAGATCTTCGGCAACACGCCGGCAACATCGCTCATCGTCGAGAACGGCCGCATCAAGGGCGTCGTCACCCATCGCGGCACGATCATGGCCGACCATGTCGTCGTCTGCGCCGGCATCTGGGGCCGCCTGATCGCCGAAATGGTCGGCGAGGATCTGCCGGTGATGCCGGTCGACCATCCGCTCACCTTCTTCGGCCCGTATAACGAATTCGAAGCTACCGGCAAGGAAATCGGCTTCCCGCTCCTGCGCGACCAGGGCAACTCCGCCTATATGCGCGACACCGGGGATCCGAAGACCACCGAAGGCGGCCAGATCGAGTGGGGCTATTACGAGACCACCAACCCGCGCCTCTGCCATCCACGCAACATTCTTGAAAAGCACGAGGCGCGCCTGTCGCCCTCGCAGCGCGACCTCGATATGGAGCAGATCATCGAGCCGCTCGAGCGCGCCATGGAACTGACGCCGATCCTCGGCGAACTCGGCTACAATGAAGGCCATTCCTTCAACGGCCTGCTGCAGGTCTCGGCCGCTGGCGGCCCCTCCTGCGGCGAGAGCCAGAAGGTGCGCGGCCTCTGGTACTGCGTCGCCATCTGGGTGAAGGACGGCCCCGGCTACGGTAAGCTGATCGCCGACTGGATGACGGACGGGCGCACCGAGATCGACCACGCCTCGATCGATTATTCTCGCTTCTACCCGCATCAGCTCGAGGAAAAATTCATCGAGGGTCGCTGCTTCGAGGCAGCGCAGAAGATCTACTTCCCGGCCGTGCATACGCGCGAGCCCTATGCCAGCGGCCGCAACGTCAAGCGCTCGCCCTTCTACGAGCGCGAGAAGGAGCTCGGCGGCTACTTCATGGAACTCGGCGGCTGGGAGCGCGCGCACGGCTACGCCGCCAACGAGCACCTCCTGGAAAAATACGGCGACCGCGTTCCAGTGCGCGAGAACGAGTGGGACAACCGCCATTTCTGGCGCGTTTCCAACGCCGAGCATCTGGCGATGAGCGAGGATTGCGGCATTGTCAACCTCTCGCACTTCCACATGGTCGACATCGAAGGTCCTGACCATGTCGAGCTTCTCGAGTGGCTTTGCGCCGCCAAGATCGGCGGAGACGGCAACATCGGCAAGGGCATCTACACCCACTTCCTCGATGACGAGGGCATGGTGCGGGCCGACTTCACCGTTTTCCGCATGGCCGACCGCTGCCGTCTCGTGAACGGCGCCGATGCCGGACCGCGCGATTTCCAGTACATGCGCCGTGTCGCGGAAGACCGGGGCCTCAACGTCACCATTACAGACGTTTCGGAGAAGTTCATCACCATCGGCATCTGGGGCCCCAATGCCCGCGAAACGCTGAAGAAGGTTGTTGCCGATCCGGCGGGCCTCGATATCGAGAACTTCGCTTTCGCTGCGATCAAGCCGATCGAAATCGCCGGTAGGAAGGTCACCGCCTTCCGCATCTCCTATGTCGGCGAGCAGGGCTGGGAGTTGCACATGAAATATGAGGACGGCCTCGCCGTCTGGGACGCATTGCGCGCCACCGGCGTCATGGCTTTCGGCGTCGAAACCTATGCGAACTCGCGCCGCATGGAAAAGAGCCTGCGCCTGCAGAACGCCGATCTTCTCACCCAGTACAACCTCATCGAGGCCGACCTGGCTCGCCCGAAGGTCAAGGACGTGGACTTCCGCGGCAAGGCGAAGCATCTCGAATACAAGGCGCGCGAGCACCAGCCGGCCATGCTCTGCACGCTCATCCTCACGGAGAACACCGATAGAAACGGCGTAAAGCGCTACCCGGTCGGCAGCCTGCCGGTCATGGACCCGGAAACCGGCGCGGTGTTGGTCGACGAGCTTGGCCGCCGCTCCTACACCACCTCGATCGCCTACGGCCCGACGATCGGCAAGAACATCGCGCTTGCCTATCTGCCTTGGTCCCACTGCCAGGTCGGCCGCAAGCTGAACGTCGAATACTTCGGCGAAACCTATCCCGTCGAAGTCGCCGGCGTCGGTTACAAGCCGCTCTACGACCCCGAGAATCTCAAGCCGCGAAGCTGATCTTGCTCGCCAAGAGCAGACGCGTTCGCCTCCAAGACAAAGGCCCGCTCGCATTCGAGCGGGCCTTCTCTATGTCAAGGTCATCGGCCGGCCCGTGAGTGACGGCATAGCTAACTACCGACGAGGCCCAGCCCGCGTCTGCGCGGCGGCAGTGTCCGTATCCAAGCCGAAGCGGCTCCTACGGGAGCACATGCCCCGCCGCCCTGAAGAGATGGTACCAGTCCTCGCGCGACAAGGTGATGTCCGCACCGGGTGCAATGTCGCCGAGACGCTCCGCGCTGGTCGTGCCCAAGACCACTTGAATCTTTGCGGGATGCCGAGCAATCCACGCATAGGCGATGGCCGACGGCGATAGCCCGTATTTGCTTGATAGCTCGATCAGTACACGATTGAGTTCCGGAAAATTCTTCTCGTCACCAACGAATACGCCCCCGAAGAAGCCCTGCTGGAACGGCGACCAGGCCTGGAGGGTCATCCGGTTGATGCGGGAATAGGCGATGACCTCTCCGTCGCGGTCGATCGACTGCTCCAAACCGGCCATGTTCGCAGCGAGACCGAAGGCAACGGACGGGGCATGGGCAATGCTGAGCTGGATTTGATTGGCGACAAGTGGTTGGTCCACGGCGGTCTTCAGGAGATCGATTTGCCGCGGTGTGTGGTTCGATACGCCGAAGTGCCGAACCTTGCCTGCAGCGTGAAGGCGGTCGAAAGCCCTGGCCACTTCCTCCGGCTCCACCAGTGTATCCGGGCGGTGCAGCAGAAGGAGATCCAGATAGTCGGTTTTCAAGGCTGCAAGAGAACGATCGACGGCCTGGAGAATATGGTCCTCGGAGAAATCAAAAAAGCCCGGCCGAATGCCGCACTTGCTCTGTATCACAATCGAGCCCCGCTCACTCGCGGTCAGACGCAAGGCCGCGCCAAAACGACGCTCGCACTCATGCGCTTCGCCACCATAGATGTCGGCGTGATCGAAGACGTTGATGCCGACATCTTGCGCCTTGCTGAACAACTGGCGAATGGCCGCGTCGCTAAGATCGGCGATACGCATCAGGCCCAAGACGGCGGACGAAACGGCCAAGTCGGTTGTTCCCAGGTTGAATCTCTGCATCGGGGGTCCGCTCACACTGTCAATATCGTTGCGAAAGGGTGGTCTGGCACCAGCAGGACCGACTATTGCCGGCGTCTCCTGCGGGAACGGCAAGCTGTAGCAGCATGGCTCCGCTCGGAACATGCCCGGCGATGGAATGACCGCGGCGAAGCGGCAGATTTGTGCGTTTTTGACGGGCTTTTTTTGACGGTCTCTTGATCTGGAACGTGGAACGCCCGCGGACATTGTTGTTAGAACGCCAAAAGCCCGCCGACATTGCTGTCTTGCGGGCTTTTTAATTTGGTTGCGGGGGCCTGATTGCACCGACACTTGTACTTCCGCGCCGCATCTAGAACGGTTGACCGGACGTGGTCGCCATTCGAGAGACGATCCTAGAACAGCCCCTAACTTGCAACGGCGGCGCGGCATGACGAAAGTATCTGCTCCCATGGGCGCTTAGCCCCTTTTTCGCTTACACGGGCGAATCGCTTGTTTCCTGATGCCTTGCGAACCGCAGACACGATTCTTTGAAAATCGGCATCGTCTGTCGGCTCAAACCGGACTCCTAGGCGAGCGAGACGACTATTCACTGCGCCGATGATTTCTGCAGCACCGTCCCAATTTTCTTTCGCTGCGAGCACTCCGCTTATCGCTGCGACAGCAAGGTTCACCACCATCGGGTAGTCATATCTCTCGCCGATAGCCAGGGCCTGGCCGGCGAGTGCCGCGGCGTTCCGCCAGTCATTGCTGTGCAGCCTGAAATGGGCAAGGTTTTGCAGCAGATGGCCGTGCCAGTAGGTGTCACCCAGCTTGTCGAGCAGCTTGAGGGCATCGAGATAGAATTCTTCGGCAGCAACCTCGTCCCCCTCTGCGCGCGTTCCTTCCCCGATTGCAATCAGGGCAACCACGGTTCCATGATCGTCGCCGATGAGCTTCGCCAGTTCGAATGACTCCACGATCAAGGCGCCGCCTGCCTCGGGTTCACCTGTCGTGGCTTTGGCAATGCCGGCAATAATCCCGGCACTCGCAATTCCGGCCTTGTTCCCCAGCTCGCTGTAGATACGGTGACTTTCAACGCCATTTTCACGCGCTGATTCAGGATCACCGGACATGTACCGGATGAAGGCGGCCGAGTTCAAGATTCGCGCCAACGGCTCTGCTTCGCCTGTGGTCCGGGCGTGTTGCAGAGCCTTGTCCGACCAAGTTCTCGCCTCCGAAAACTGGCCTCTCGATATCCAGAGCCACGTCAGCGCCTCGATCAGCGTGGCCGAATGATGCGCACTGGGTTGCCCCATCCGCCATTCGAGTGCCACCCGAATGTTGCCGGCTTCGTGCATCAGGTGCTCGACGGAATCGCGCTGGTTGAACGTCATCACGTTGGGCGCGGCTGACAGGACAAGCTCGGTGAAATGGTCCGCATGCCGTTCACGGATGGTTTCGTATGCGTCCGTCCGTCGCAACTTGTCGAGCGCATAATCGCGAACCGTGTCCAGCATGTTGAGGCGCGGATGGCCGAGAGCCATTGTTCTGAACAACAGGCTCTTGTCCAGAAGGGCCTCCACATGGTCAACGACATCGACCTCGCCCTCAAACAGGGAGGCGACGGCACGAAGGCCGAACCCGCCGTTAAAGACAGCCGACGCATAGAAAACGCGGCGTTGGCCTTCCGTCAGGAGATTGTCGCTCCAACCGATCATCAGTCGAAGGGTGCGGTGGCGGGGATCAATATCCCGCGCCTTGCTTCGAAGGTCCTGAATGCTGCTTTGAAGCCGGTCCTCCAGCTCCGCGACGCTAAGGAGCCCGACATGCGAGGCTGCCAGTTCAAGCGCCAGCGGTAGCCCGTCAAGCCTCCGGCAGATCCTGGCGACCGCCCCCAGCGTTTCACTTCCCACGGCGAAGTCCGGCTGTTCGCGGCGTGCAAGCCTCTCAAAGAGCTGCACGGACGGGTTCGCCAAAATCCGAGCGTCGCTCTCTCCTTCATCAGGCACGCTGAGCGGAGGAACGGCGAATTCCAGCTCGGAACGCAATTTAAGCGGTTCGCGGCTGGTGCTCAGCACGGTGATCCCCGGACAGGCCTTGAGAATGGCATTTATGACCGGACCCGCCTCGACCAGATGCTCGAAGGTATCGAAGATCAAAAGCACCTCGGCGCTCCCCAGCGAATTGCACACCGTCTCTATGGCGGAGACACCCGGAGCTTCGTGCAGGCCAATGGCCTTGCAGATTTCCGAACCGATGAGATCCGGATCGTCGATTTCTCTCAGCTGAACGAAGAACACCCCGCGCGGGTACAAGGGTAGCGCTGATCTTCCGGCGCAGATCGCCAGGCTTGTCTTGCCCACGCCGCCAACGCCCGTCAGCGTAACAATACGGTTCTGTTTGTCCGTCAGGATCTGATTTAGCCGGGCGAGTTCCAGGCGCCGGCCGTAGAGAACCGGCACATCGGACGGGAGGTTGGTGCGGTTGGCGCCGATCGATGAGATCGGTGCAAATTCGCTTTGCAGTCCCGGGACCACCAGGTCGAACAGTGCTTCAGGATAGCGAAGATCCTTGAGGCGATGGAATCCGAGATCGCGGACTTCCACGGTCGCTCCGATGTGGCCTTCCGCCAGCTCATCGCGAACCACGTTCGAAATGACGATCTGGCCTCCATGCGCCACCGATGCGATACGAGCCGCACGATGCACCTCTATCCCGGTGACGGTGGCGTAGTGTCTTCTCACGGTTCCGCAATGCAGGCCCATCCGGACCAGTGGCTTGCATCCTTGCGCCCATTCTTCCTTCGTCAGGGCAAATTGGGCGTCAATCGCTGCCTGAACCCCTTGGACGGATCCAGGAAAGAGTGCGAATACGGAGTCGCCAACAACGTTTACTTCCTCGCCACCATAGGTGTGGATGGCGTTGCGCAGCAACTCATTGTGCCGAAGGAGCATCTCATCGTAGAGATCGGGATAGGAATCCACCAGGTTTGTCGAACCCTCAATGTCAGTAAAGAGCATGCAAACGCTGTTGCCCGGCGATTGAGTCTGGCTTTCTATTGAGGGTGCCATAACAAAACCTCTCTCGGCTTCGTTGACGGAGCCCCAGCGAACAAGGATGTTCGTCGAAGGCATGTGGTTAGAGCAAGTTCAGAGCAATGTGCGCTCAGGCGTTTGGAGAAGGACGAACCACTTCCTTTGCAATTGAGGAGTTCATTCCATGAGCCGACACGATGGGCGTTGGCCAGTTGACGTTCCGCTTGCCGGAAGTCCTCGATTTCCGGCCGAAGGCCGAATCGCCGAGCTTCGGCGACAGCCCTGCAAAAGATGTTGAACCTCATCAGGTCGGCCTCTAGCTCGCCCGAGCCGTCAAGGATATTCCAAACCGACGCAGTCGGCACCGTCAATTCTCCGCTGAGCCAGTCAATTTCATTGTCGAGTCGTGGGTAGCCCCTCCCCGAACAGCAAAGCCACTCGATGAACTCGGCTTCAATCTGTTGCCGGTCCGCGCCGCTCAGCGCATCGGGGGCCCGTCCCCTGCCGTCTCCTAGCAGACCAAACAGCTGAGGCGATCTGGAAGCGCGGGGCGGACCTCGATCAACCTCCAGTAATTTCAAGACCTTGTTTGCGGCCTGAACGGCGTCGGTGCGCTTTGTGTCTATTGCCTTGAAAAAGTCGAGCAGTTCGCCCGAGAGGTGGCGCCCGGCTTTCCGGTAGGCGGCGGGCCAGGTCCTCAGGGCAAAATGAAGCAATTGCGCTGCCGAAATAACTTCCTCGGCTTCGGCTTTTCCAACGAGACCGATCCTGGTCGCCCGCCGCAGCGCGATCCGCATGTTGATCAATGGTTCTGTAAGCGCCGGAAAAGCCCTGTCCTCGCGGAAGAGGACTGCCACCTCGTCCTCCGTGGATATGATCCGGTCCTTGAACAGTCGAAATATCATCCCCGCGCCATGCACGCCTGCCGGCGCGCAATCCGCCGCCCGGAGCGCCCCCATGCTGGAGGCACCGACCACGACCGCCCCGTCCTGGACAATGTCAACGACTTCCCGTGGCGAAATGGAAAGGACATTGGCAAATGCGCCGTCCAGGACCAGAAAGACCTCGTGCTTCAAGATGCGACAAGCATAAAGGTCCCCCCGCCTCGCCGGAGGTCTGATGATCGCATCTGGCAAAATGGACAGGATGTCCGAAGCGGGCGCGCTTGGCCCCAGGAAGACGACCGGCGGCATCCGCATCGCGCCCGTCACAAGAGGTGCCTTGCACTTCGCCAGCCGACCCGGCGGGGGTCGACCGTAAAGAGCGACAGACCGGGTACACGCACCCTCACAACGGGCAGGCCCAGCGACTTTCGGCTCAGGTCAATGACGATGACCTGCGTAAGTCCGGCGGACGTCAGCCGTTCCAGCACAAATTCGATCTCCGACTCGAGGTCTGGCAAGTCCGCATTGGGAATGGTGGAGAAATCATGCTCGGTTGCGGGAACCCCGGGCGCGGATAGGCTGGCCCGCCGCGAAAAGGGTACCTGGTTGTAGGAGTCACGGGCACCGTGAATGACCCCGAGCCTCGATTGGAATGCCTCAAGGATAGCATGTGTAACGGCAGCACCGGCCAGAAGGTCAGCGCCCCACCCCGCCACGACCAGCGGCATCGGCCCCGCGGCACTACAAAAGGACGGGTCTATCAGCGTGCTCGCGATAACCGGTATCTCAAGGTCGCTCGTCAGATCATCCAGGATGAGTTCGAGATTTGCTCCCCTGGCGCGCTCGGCAAGCGCCCTTTGTGCTGGAGGGAGTGAATCCAGATCAATCCTGCGTCCGACAGGCCCGGCGTCCCCCGCCTGTCCATACTGTTCAAAGAAGTGATGCTGACTGACGGCATCCCGTTCGACAACCTCCAGGATCGCGCTGCGTACCGCCCGCCCACGCGTGAACCCGGCAGCCAGGCCATTGGTATCGACCTGATCCAGTATGCCTTCCTTTGCAGGAGACCGCGCCAGGTCGGCCGGAACCCAGATCGGACGAGCGCTGATGAATTCCCAACCCTCTACCCACTCAATCCCCGAATCCGGGCGATAACGGGTCAGCGGGGGAAGATCGAAGGAGAGAGGATCGGCAGCGTAGGCACCGGAAGCTTTAAGCTCGAGATAAGTGGCATGCCGGGACTGGCACTCGAACTCCTCTGCGCAAGCCCTCTCGATCGACTCCATGATGGCACTGACGCGGGCCGTTTCCTTGTCCACCCCTTTGCCCAGATGGGTGGTCAAGTCTCGTGCAAGGGGAGTGACCGTTGCAAACACGGGAATGCCCAGAACGTCGAGTGGCGTGATGTCGGCTATGCGCGTGACCGGGACCTGCTTGATCGTCGATTTGAGGAGCAGCTTGCGTCTGGCCTCTTCTAGGGCGCCATGCCCCTCATTGCGGCGGTCGTATAGCGGCCACCGGTCCAGCAAACCGGCCGACACCACGACTTCAGAGTCCACAGATGACCTGGTGATTATTGTTGAGGTATATGTGGGTCCCGGTGGATTTACTTAAGTTTTCGAGAACCGCCATTTCGTCGTCGCCAAGGCCTGCGATCGCATCTCGGACCGCTGGCGGGAGCAAATTCTCGTCCACATCGGGAATGACATTCGAATTCTTCAGCCTGTCGAAATTTGTCTGGAAGTCCGCCATTTGTGATCTCCTCAGGCTCTGAGCAGTTTTTCGATGCTTGCTAGATTGCTGTCAGTGATCGTGGAATCGTGAGAGGATGTCCGTCAGTAACAATAGGACGACACTCCCTTATCTGTCCAGTACTACTCTTTAATACTAAAGAGCTACCTATCTTTTGACTGAGCAGAACTTGAAAGGCATCTGGAATGAGTTATGATTTCCCGGGTTTGCTTGTTGCTCTCGGGCTGGTATCGCTATGGGTATTTTTGAAAGACAAGCGAATAGTGGCGTTGTAAGGGGTAGAATCGAACTCTGCATGCCCGCTCTCAGGGCTGCTTTTGGCGACCTTTGGCGAACCGAGCCTCCACCGGAAATGACGATCGCTTTCCTGGTCTTGCTGCATCAAATCATGCGGGCGTCGGTTCCCCTCATGCAATCCGCAGCGGGCAAATGCGATCAACTGGAAGGAACCGATAAGCTTGCTGCTTTGCTCGGAGAATACTATCGGCATCATGTTTCCGAAGAACTGCATCACGACACCTGGGCACTCGAGGACCTTGAGGCTGCAGGGTGCGATCCCAAGCGGGTTCTATCCATCACCCCTTCCGTCGAAGTCGCGCGGTTGGTCGGCACCCAGTATTATTGGCTTCATCACCATCATCCGCTCATGCTTCTCGGATACATCACGGTTCTCGAGGCGTTTCCTCCTGCCGACAGCATGATCGATGAGATTCGAGATCGTTCAGGCCTGCCGGACTCGACGTTCAGGACTTTGAGAATTCATGGGGACCTCGATCCAACCCATAGCGCTGAGATCGACCAGACGTTTGATGCGCTGCCGCTGGATCAGGAACACTTGGAAATGGTTGGTTTGAGCGTTCTCCATAGCTGCGATGCGCTCGCGGCAAGCGTGCGAGTTCTGCGCCCACTCTACCTTTTTAGCGGGTCGAAATCCGACTGACTCCGCCATTTGCCGTCGGTTTGATACTCCCTTCAGAGACATCCCTGTCGCTAAAGTCAGCACCAACCCACTACCGCATGTTTCCTTATGGTGGATGGCGCCTTACCGCTGGGTGTCGAAACTGACGCCGACATTGCGTGGCGGAAGGACCTGCTGCGAAAGATCGGCTACAAGCTATAGTGGCTGGTTGATGCCGATCAACGGCCCCCCGACTTTCTTGTTGCTGAGGTTTTGGTTGCGGGGGCAGGATTTGAACCTGCGGCCTTCAGGTTATGAGCCTGACGAGCTACCGGGCTGCTCCACCCCGCGCCAAGCGCAAATCCCGATGGGATTTGTCGCGGTAACGCAAATCCGATGGATTTGCGGTCTGTGCCGAGCAAATCCATCGGATTTGTCTCGCGTAAGGGACGCACTGATTATATTCGGTCTAGCAAAACAAAAGGGCCGCTTGGTGGCGGCCCTTGCGTTTCGGCTGGGCCGAGCGTGTGTCGAGAAGAAGATCTTTGTTTCGCCGCTACCTTATCCTTCTCGGCAATGCCTCGAAGGGGAGCGGCGTTTCGGTTTTTTTATCTTGCGATTTGCAGACCTGGCAGCGACCTACTCTCCCGCGTCTTAAGACGAAGTACCATCGGCGCTGGGGCGTTTCACGGCCGTGTTCGGAATGGGAACGGGTGCAGCCACCCCGCCAGAACCACCAGGTCGGC
>NZ_LGAP01000005.1 GCF_001270265.1 Ensifer adhaerens | reverse complement strand
TATCCTCTGTCATGGTCCGTCCTTTCCTTGCTGGGGCTCGGCTCGGCACTCCCGAGCAACCCCCGTTTGCTTTACAGCTGCAAAGACTAGGGCGGGCCGCCGCTCAGACCACGGTCATAACGTCTAGGTGGAGCGCAAGGCGGCAGAAGCGGTACTGCGTGATTGCCCAAGTTGGAGCCGAGTTAAGGAGTTATGCCGCGAGTTTAATGTGCTATCGCGACCTGCACAGGTGATCCTTGACGCGCGACGCTGTGGGCCCAAGGCACCTCGTTTTGGACCGGCCTTAGGAGGCATTGGTGATGATTGTTCCTAGACATGTGTCTCGTTTCGGCGGGCCGTTGGTGCTGTTCGCGGCGCTCGGCCTTGCGCTTGCCGGCTGTACGACGCCTGACCTGGCGCCGATTCCGGGCAGCATCACCTATGGCGGGCAACCGCGCACCAAGCTGACGAAGGCACCGGTCGGCAGCATGGTGCCGCATAAATTCACGAGCGGAAACAGCTTCGTCAAAGAGACCTACATTATCCAGCCGGACCGATCGCTCAAGCTCGTTCGGAGGGATTACTACGACATACCTATCGATTGACCTGAGCAAGCTCTGTGCGCAGCCCGAAGGCTGCGCTTGCAATACCCGCTGCCGTTGACAGTGTCACCCGAAGACGCGATAGCTCGATCTGTATGAAAATCGCCTTCTACGCGCCGCTGAAATCCCCCAGCCACCCTGTTCCATCCGGTGACCGGCTGATGGCGCGCATGTTGATCGACGCGCTGCGGCAGGCCGGCCACGAGGTATCGATTGCCAGCGAGTTGCGCAGCTTCATGGCGGATGCCGGCGAGGCGCAGTTCGCGTCGATCATGACGGCCGCTGCTGGCGAAATTGAGCGTCTTCGCACTCTCTGGCTGTCCGAGACGCCACCCGATGCCTGGTTTTGTTATCACCCCTATTACAAGGCACCGGATCTGATCGGGCCAGGGCTTGCGGCTGAGTTTTCCATTCCCTACGTCACGGCGGAGGCCTCCTACTCTCTCCGTCGCAATGAGGGAGTCCGCGCCGTTGCCCAGCGCCACGTGCTGCGCGCCATAGAGCAGGCGGCGGTCAATATCTGCCTGACACGGCGGGATCGCACTGGTCTCCTCGAGGCAGCGCCCGATTGCCGGCAGACAATGCTCCCTCCCTTCATCGATACGAGTCCGTTCTTGTCGCAATCCCACGCAGCCGTTGGTGGCTGCCGTATCGTTACGGTGGCAATGATGCGCAGCGGCGACAAGATGGAGAGCTATCGCATGCTTGCCGCCTCCCTGTCGTTGCTTGTCGATCGGCCATGGACAATGACCATTGTCGGCGACGGGCCATGCCGACAGGAGGTCCGCGATGCTTTCTCTGCATTGCCCGCGGATCGATTGCTCTGGCTTGGCGAAAAGGACGCGCGCGACATTCCCGCTATCCTCCGCGAAAGCGGGCTCTATCTCTGGCCGGGCTGCGGTGAAGCCTATGGGCTGGCCTATCTCGAGGCGCAGGCGGCAGGGCTGCCCGTCATAGCGCAGCGGACGGCCGGCGTGCCGGAGGTGGTGAGGGATGGCGAGACCGGATTGCTGACGCCTGAGGGCGACGTCGAGGCCTACGCCGCCGCGATCCGCCGCCTGATCGATGAACCGTTTACCCGCCAACAATTTGGCGACGAAGCTCGGCGCTTTGTCCACGAAGAGCGATCCTTTCCCGCCGCGGCGAGGCGATTGGGTGAGATTTTCGACGAATTTGTGGAGAAGACGACGTGACCGTTGATGCTGGCTGGCAATTGCTCGTCGATGAACTCGACCGCGCTCGTGCGCGGGGACGAAAGGTCGATTTCTGGCTGAGAGACGACGACGCCGTCGAGCCGACCGCGCTGCTCGACCGGCTGCTCTTGCTTGCGGCAAGCCATGCGATCCCGGTGACACTCGCGGTGCCGCCTGCGCCAGCGACCGACGCGCTGGCACGGCGTATCGCTGGTATTGCCGATATCAGCGTGGCGGCCCATGGTTGGGCGCACCGCAATCATGCGCCACCCGAGGAGAAAAAGCAGGAACTCGGCGCCCATCGGCCGCACGCCGTCATCCTCGATGAACTGCGCCGCGGGGTCGAGCGTCTGCAAACGCTTTTTCCCGAACATTTCGTTCCAATGCTCGTTCCGCCGTGGAATCGGATCGACCCCGCCTTGCTGCAGCGATTGCCGGAGATCGGATTTTCTGTCCTCTCGGTGTTCGGACCGGAGAAGCCGTCGCCGTTTCCGCTCGCCAACACTCACGTCGATGTCATGGATTGGCGCGGTACGCGCGGATGCCGAGACCACAGGCTCATCATCGCCGATATCGTCGAGCGCATGCGGCAGGTCAGCGGCGACGCAGAGGGTAGGGAGGATCAGAAGGGCCGCACGATCGGGCTGTTGAGCCATCACCTCGTGCATGACGAGGCCGTGTGGGATTTCCTTGAAATGCTCTTTACCGTCACTGCCGGACATACCGGTTGCCGTTGGCGTCAGGCGTCTGACCTCATAGGTCGATGATCTGTCCGTCGCGGGCAGCGAACGCGCCGGCGAACATGGATTGTACGTCGACTTCCATAGCGTCCAGCTGTGCATCTGTTCGAGCGGGGTCGTGATGGAACATCGCCAGGCGCTTGACGCCCGCCGCCATGGCGAGGCGCGAGCCATGGACTCCGGTCGAATGACCAAAGCCGCGATAGTGCGTCATCTCGCTTTCGAGGTAGGTGCAGTCGTAGATCATCAATTCGGCGCCGGCGACCAACTCAAGGACGGCCGGATCGAGGATGCCGGGTTCGTGTTCGGTGTCGTAGACGAGCGCCACGGCACGGCCGTTCCATTCGACGCGATAGCCGACGCAACCGCCGGGATGGGTAAGGCTCGTCGTACGGATCGTCACGCCCTCGCGCGGTGTCAGCACGTCTCCGGGCTTGAAGTCGACGCCTTCGAGGCTTGCCTGACAGATGTCCGGGTCGACCGGGAACCACGGTGGCCGCATGAAATCGCGGATCATTTCCTTGGTCGTCATCACGCCGTGCAGGTGTCCCGACCAGAACCGCACGGACGACTGACACTTGTAGATCGGCTTGAAATAGGGAAGGCCGATGATGTGGTCGTAGTGACTGTGGGTGAAGAAGAGGTCGTAGTTATCAACGCCCTCGGCGATCAGCGAGGCGCCGGCTTCGCGTAATCCGGATCCCGCATCGAAGAGCAATACTTCCTTGCCGCACCGAATTTCGATGCAGGATGTATTTCCCCCATAGCGCAGGAACTGCTCGCCGGATACCGGCAAACTTCCTCTTACGCCCCAGAACCGCACTCGAAAGTTGTCTTCTTGCATTCCTGTTTCGGCTTCACGCTGCCCGCGCAAGCCCGGTTGGCTGCGCTTGACTAATAGACAAGCACAAATGACCACCCCCCTGCAATGCCATGGGTTATTGTTTGGACATTAACCTTATCAATGCCCACAATCACGGTGACATACCGGATGCTGTGTCGAGGGGGCCAAGCCTTGCCGCGGGCGGCGACCGACGGCCCGTTTTGCAACAACCGTCAGGCTTTCCGGGAGCTCACCCAGTCATGTGGTCGTTGCAACTCTTGCTCCTTCCCGAGCGGATGCGGCGATTTCTTGAAATCGCCAGCAGCCCCGCCGACGGTGTCACCATTTTATGCTGAGGCCGATATTCCCCTCCAGAATTTGCTTTTTGTCTCCACCGAGATTGGTCGTGTAGTCCGCCGTTGCGAAGAGGCTGGTCGATTCCGACAGTTTTGCAACGAGACCGCCACCTATTTCCACGGCGGTGCCGCCGACTTTGGTGGCTATAGGATCCGTGCCGAAGTTGACGTGCTGGTCCGCATCGAAGCCGTGCCAGATATTGGCTTTGATGTAGGGCTGAAGCGTTGCCGTTTCCGTCGGAATGTCGCCTTGCAGCCGAAAGCCCAGCCTCCCCGTGACCGCATCGTCGCTGTCGAAGTTTACTGCCGAGAATGCGTCACGTTGATCGTCCAAGGAGAGGTGCTGCCAGATCAATTGCGCCTGGGGCTCGAGCGTCCATCCCTCGGCCAACGAAATGGGATAACCACCTTCGAGCGACGCCGTTATGCCGGTGCCATCGATTTCGATGCCGGTGCCGCCATTGGATCTCGCATCGCCATCGAACCAGCTACCCATTAATACGGCGTCGAGATACCAGCCATTGGGGCCGATATGAGTCCAGTATCCTCCGATACTGGTTGCATCGACGTCGATTTCTCCGACACTCAGATTATTCCAGCCGAGCGCCTGTCCCTTGATGTCGCCGCTTGTGCGGGCGTATCCGACGAACAGACCGACACGATCGTGGTGCCCGCCTTCGCCTTCCCAGGCG
Organism: Ensifer adhaerens; assembly: GCF_001270265.1. Taxonomy (GTDB): domain Bacteria; phylum Pseudomonadota; class Alphaproteobacteria; order Rhizobiales; family Rhizobiaceae; genus Ensifer; species Ensifer adhaerens_B. The sequence continues at coordinate 234,380 of NZ_LGAP01000005.1, read as the reverse complement.
AAAAGATCCTGGCCAGCTTGAAAGCCGAATAAATTGCCGTCGAAGCCGGGCGAAACGGTCCCTTCCCATTCGAACTCGGCGTTCTGGCCGAACACGCGCATCCAACTCGCAGGCAATGCTCCGGCGCCGTTGAGCAACGCTTGATCTCCGCGGCGCTCATGAAACGTGCCGAGGCTGGATAGCGCGAGATACTGGGCGACGGGCGGGACGGCGGAATAGGTCGGAACTTCAACGCGGTAAAGCGGAACGACCTCCACGGCTGTCGGCGTGCCAGCTATTGGCACAACCACCACCTCTGGAGCTACCGGCGTGGCACCCTCCGAAGGTGGAGTAGCGCCTGGTCCAGGCGGTACTATTACGACGTCCGGCGTCACGACCTCCGGCAGCGGTGTCGTCACCGGCGGCGGAACGATCACCACCGGCGGGACGATCACGGGCGGCGTGACCACCGGAGGTATGACGAGGGTGGAGCGCAGATAGAAATTCTCCGCAGTGCCGGCGGAGATGCCGCCCTTGAAGAGGAAATATTCATGGGCGCCGGCTGCAACCCGCCCGTTGAGCGCGAAAGCGCCGGCGGCTGCCGTTGCACCATTGGTGAGCTCTACCACCATGATGCCGTCCAGCAACGTCGAGGCTCCGCTGCCGCCAGTGTTGACGATGCCAATGCCGGTCGTGCCGGACGCCGTGCCCCCTGAGACGACCAGCCGGTCGGACGGCGAAGAATCGGTGCCGAGTACGCTGTTGAGCAGGAGCAGGCCACCATTGCCGGTGTAATTGCCGTTGATGGTAAAAGTGTCGCTCGTGCTGGCACCGCCATTCGTGAGGTCGATGCTGCCGCTGTTGATGAGACTTGCGAATTGTCCGGCTGTGGCAGCTGATATCGCGGCATTGGTGCCGCCCGCAAGAAGCGTACTTGATGAACTGACATCAAGCGTTCCCGTTCCAGTGCCGCTGTCGCCAAGCGTCAGGTTTCCGTCGAAAGTCAGGACCGTGCCACTGGTTGCGGCGATGGTTTCCCAGTTCTGCAATCGGGCGACGCCGGCCGTCGTGACATTCGCAAGTGTCAGATTGTCAGTGCCAAGGCTGCCTGTGATCGCATCCGTGCCGCCGAGGTTTGCGCTTGTAAGGTTGCGCAGCGTCGCGGTGTCGTCGTCGGCGCCGAGCTCGACTGTTCCCTGGATGACGCCACCGCCATCCCAGGTAAACGTATCAGCCCCAAAGCTCATCAACACGTCGCCAGCGAGCGATCCACCCGTCACTGTCACGTTGTCTGTGCCGCCGCTGACGCTGATATTGCCGCCGATCGTGCCGCCGGAAAAAACGATCGTGTCGTTGCCAAAGCCGGTGACGAGGTTGTTGTCGATCGCGCCACCGGACATGTCGAAGACGTTATCAGCGAGAAGCATGTTGACGCGACCGATCCGACCGCCGGTCATGATCGCGTGATCGCCGTCGTCGAAGAAATTGACGATTCTGCCGCCGGACATGAAGAAGGTGTCGAAGCCCGTGCCCTGGTTGAGCGACTGGAGAACGCCTCCAGTCATGGTGAAATCGTCGATGCCGTCACCCTGTTGCAGGTTGCCGGTAATGGTGCCGCTGTGAATGGCGACGGTATCAGTGCCGGCGCCGAAGGTCACGGTTCCGTTTATCGTACCGGTGCCTCCGGCGGGAAGCGTAAGGCTATTGTTTCCATCGAGGTCGGTGAGGCTGCCTGATGTGCCGCTGTCGCAGACATAAACGCTGTTGCCCGGTGTTGGTGTCAAGGTGCAGGCAGCACTGGCCGGCGAACCTTGCATCAGTACCAGGCCGAGCGCGGTCGTGGCCAGGAGTCCGAAGTAGCACGGCGAGGCGCTTGGAGATTTCGGGGCTTGCGGGCGACAGCGGAGCGGAAAAGCGAAGGGGAGATCGTTTGCAGGCTTCTCGGTTTCACCGTCCATAAGTGCCCTCCTTTTCCATAACTGCGTGCGGTAGTACGCTGGGATGTTGGTTGCTTTCCGGTTGTAGCGGAATTGGGCACGCCGACGGCAACCTGACAACCGTCAAATTTTAGGAGGACGCTTGAACGGTCCATCATTATTGCCAGGACGTTGCGTCCTGACGCGTGTCGATGCATTCCTTTCCGGCGTACGAGCTGTGGATCGCGGCTTTGTTGGGCCAATTGTGCCATATTGAGACGGATCAACTTGATGAGCCGTCTGGCGACTGTCGCGACATCGGGTCGCGCACCGCTTCGCCATCGCCAAGTCTGGCTCTTCAATGCGACGCCTTGCCATGAAACTTTTTCTTGCGGTCTTGCGTGGAATGTCTATCGACAAAGCCAGCGGTTAAGAGGTCGGAGCACTCATGGCGCAGGCAGGTGAAACAGGGTTTTACGATAGCGTGCCGCTCTTCGATGCGTTCGAAGGCGTTGCAGACGAGGCGAACTATCGCGCCTTGCCCGATGGCTGGATGCTTGCCCTTGCCGATATCGTCAACTCCACCGGGGCGATCGCGGACGGGCGATACAAGACCGTGAACATGGCTGGTGCGAGCGTCATCTCCGCGCTGATGAACGCGCTCGACCAAAAGTCCATGCCTTTCGTTTTCGGAGGCGACGGCGCCTTGGCGGTTCTGCCGGCGTCAATGACCGAGCGCGCGAAGGACGCACTTTCTGCCGTGAAGACCTGGGTCCTGGAAGAGCTGGGGCTTGAATTGCGTGCTGCATTGGTGCCGGTCAGCGATATCAGAGCGGATGGCCTCGACATGCGCGTCGCCCGCTTCAAGGCAAGCGAGGACGTTTCCTACGCGATGTTTTCCGGCGGCGGCGCAAGCTGGGCGGAAGCGGCCATGAAGGCGGGGCGTTACCAGGTGGAGGCAGCACCGCCAGGCACGCGCCCGGATCTCACGGGGCTTTCGTGCCGCTGGAACCCCATCCAGTCGCGCCACGGCTCGATCGCATCGATCATTGCGGTGCCCGGCGAAAAAGGGAACGGGCCGGGATTTCAGGCGTTGATCGCCGACATCGTTGCTCTTGCCGACGGGGAAGAGCGACACGCGCATCCCGTTCCCGAGCTTGGGCCCGAACCGCGTTTTTCCACCCAGGGCATAGAAGCCGAGGCGCGCGCGAGGGCGCCGCGGGGAGGGCGGCAGCTGACACGCTTTTGGATCACGCTGCAGACATTGGCGCTGTTTATCTGTTTTCGGCTGGGCTGGAACCTCGGCACGTTCGATACGACCCGCTATCGGCGCGATCTCGCCAACAACACCGATTTTCGCAAATTCGACGACGGCCTGAAGATGACGATCGATATCAGCGCAGCGCGCCTCGCCTTGATCGAGGCGCGGCTACGCCAGGCCGAGGCGGCCGGTGTCGGCCGCTACGGCCTGCACCAGCAGGACTCCGCATTGATGACCTGCATCGTGCCCACGCCGATGAGCCGCGACCACATGCACTTCGTCGATGGAGCCTCCGGCGGCTATGCGGTTGCCGCCAGCAAGCTGAAGGCGGCTTTGGCTAGGCCTCGACCCTAGGCCTTGACGATGTGCCCGCCGGTCAGGCCCTGGCGATGAAACACGTTGCGCGTATCGACGATGAGCGGTGAGGCGCTAGCAAGGGCGGCATAGTCGACCCGGTCGTGATCGGTTGCCACCAGCACGGCATCGAACTGCCGGATCGATTGCTCGTCGAGCGCCACGGACCGTCTGCCTTTCAGGGCACCATGTTCCCGCGTCGATGGGATCTCGGCGACATAGGGGTCGTGGTATTCGCAACGGCCGCCGCGTTCCTCGATCAGTTCGATCAATCTCAGCGAAGGGCTTTCGCGAATGTCCGGCACGTTCTTCTTATAGGCGAGGCCGATGACGAGGATCTTCGATCGGCTAAGCGCCTTACCCGCGTGACGGTCGAGCGCTTCGGCGAGCCGGCTGACCACGTGACGCGGCATTGCCGAGTTGATCTCGCCGGCCAGTTCGATGAATCGGGTGGGCAGTTCGTATTCGCGCGATTTCCAGGTGAGGTAGAAAGGGTCGATCGGGATGCAGTGCCCGCCGAGCCCAGGTCCGGGATAAAACGGCATGTAGCCGAACGGCTTGGTCTTCGCCGCCTCGATCACTTCCCACACGTCGATGCCCATGGCCTCGTAGACAATCTTCAATTCGTTGACGAGGGCGATGTTGACCGAGCGGAAGATGTTCTCCGTCAACTTGACCGCTTCCGCCGTGGCGTTGGACGATACCGGCACGACCGTTTTGACCACCGCGGCATAGAACAGTTCCATCAGGCTTGCTGCAAGCGGCCCGTCGCCGGCCACGACTTTCGGGATGCTGGTCGTCTCGTAGACCGGGTTGCCCGGATCCTCGCGCTCGGGCGAAAAGCCGACAAAGAAGTCGGTTCCCGATTTGAGACCGGTCTCCTCGAGGATGGTGCGCACGACGCCGTCGGTCGTTCCCGGGTAGGTCGTCGATTCGAGCACGACGAGCTGGCCGGGCTTCAGTGTTGCGGCGATAGCGCGCGACGTCTTTTCGACGAAGGAAAGGTCGGGATCGCGATGCTTCGTCAGCGGCGTCGGCACGCAGATGACGATGACGTCGCAACTGCCGAGCCGTCCGAAGTCGGTCGTGGAGCGGAAACGGTTGGCTGTTGCCTGCTCGGCAAGGACGGCGTCCGGTACGGCCGCGATATAGGATGTATGTGCATCCAGCGCGACGATCTTTCCCGGGTCGATGTCGAAACCGGTTACCGAAAAGCCGGCGCGCGCCGCCGCGATCGCGAGCGGCAGGCCGACATAACCAAGTCCGATGACGCCGACATGGGCGGCGCGCGCCGAGATCGACGCCAGCAGCCTTTCGTGATGGGGTGAGGTCAAGGTTCGGTTCCAGCTCTTGTGAATGGGACGTGCCAGCCTGGCGACATGTCGTGGTTTGTTGGATAGAAACAAGCTGCAAGTCAAGCGTAGCGGCGACGCCGTCCCCTGGCTGCAGTGCGTTAGCTGGCCATCAAATATTCGTGTGGGCGCGGAGCGAACAAAAAATTCGCTCGCCTCTGGAAATTGCAGAGGGCCATCAATATCTGCTACGTATAAGTGCCGCATTCCGGGTGCCTGCACGTCATCGACGCTGGAATCGGTTGGAGCATTTTCTTAACGGGCACGTATCATCATCACCCGCCGCGAGCGAACGCCGACACCTCGTCGGGCCGTTCGCCCATCGCAAAAGGGCGTGGTGTTGAACTGCCTGTCACGGTGAGGACGCGAAATGGGCCCGGTAAACGACAACGTATCTGAAATCCTGATCGATAAGGTCGCAGACTGGCTCATGCGGACGTCGCTCAGCGACGAGCCGCTGGAGACGATCGTTAAGGGCTTCTGCGAGCGGCTCGCGGCTGCCGGCCTGCCGCTAATGCGCGTACACCTCTCCTTTTCGATGCTGCATCCGCTCTATGACGCGCTTGGCTTCACCTGGGTGCGTGGCAAGGGCGTCGAGGTCAGCGGCCTTCGGCACGAGGAACTGGCGCTTAATCCGGAGCGGTTCCTGCGCAGCCCCTATTATTACCTGCTGAACAACAATCTCGAGCATGTGCGTCGGCGCCTTTACAAGGACACTCCGTCGGAGTTCCCGATCTTCGACGAACTGAAAGAGCAGGGGGCGACCGACTACATCGCCTTCATGCAGTCGCTCGGCGCCGATTCCGGCCACGGCATGGTCGGCTCCTGGACGACGGACCGCCATGGCGGCTTCACTGACGACGTCATCGGTGCGCTGCTGCGGCTGCAGAACCATCTCGCGGTCGCGGCCAAGATGGCCGTTCTCGGCAAGCTGGCCGACAACATGCTGACTACCTATCTCGGCTCGAGCGCCGGCCGGCGCGTCATGAGCGGTCAGGTCCGTCGCGGCGATGGCGAGACCGTGCGCGCTATCCTCGTGATGGCGGATATGCGCCGCTCGACAATGCTCGCGGAAAAGGAAGGCCGCCAGTCCTATATCGAGACGCTGAACGGCTACTTCGATGCGATCGCCGCACCGTTCAACCGCAACGGCGGCCATATCCTGAGCTTCGTCGGCGATGGTTTCCTGGCGGTCTATCCCTGCGGTCGGCACAAGGAGCCTTCCGAGTTTGCCGCCCGCGAGGCGTTCGGCGCCGTGCGCGCCGCAACCGCCCGCATGGAACTGCTCAATTCAGAACGGCGCAAGCAGGGGCGCGACCCCATCGGCTATGGTGTCGGGCTGCATGTCGGCAATGTGATGTTCGGCAATGTCGGCCTTCGTGACCGGTTGACGTTCTCCGCCTTCGGCTCGGCAGTCAACGAAGTCCAGCGGCTGCAGAATCTGACGAAGAAATACGCCCATAGCGTCGTCGCCAGCGAGGCCTTCGTCAACTACTGTGGTGGCGACTGGACGGCGCTCGGCCAGGAGAAGCTGCGCGGCGTGCGTCAGAAATTCACCATTCTCTATCCGAACGAGGCAGCGCTTCTGCCCAGGTCGGATGAGCGACTTGACGATGTGCTGCAGGATGGACTTTCCGAGGCCGAACATGTCATGCTGCTCCATCGCAACACCCGTCCGTTGCAGCCGCCGCGCGGTCTCATCGACAAGATGCTCCAGTAAGGATCTGTATGCTCCGAACAGCCCTCATCGTCACAAGCTTCTTCATTGCTGGCGTCGCGGCAGCGCAACCTTGGGAAACCAAGCTTTTCGACGGGTTCGAGGGGCAGAATTTCTCGCCGGATGGTGGGCTTTATTATCGCGAGAATTTCGAGCAGAGCGCGGGGACGGTCGAGTTTCAGAGCCTCGTCAAGCGCAGCGGTAATGGCGGGCTCAAACTGAGCGTCGTGCCGACCTGTCCGGATTCGCTCGATGGCTGCAGCGAGAGAGCGGAGATCTGGGAGCAGACGGCGCTGCGGGTGCCCTACGACCAGGGCATATGGTACGGCTTCTCGCTGAAGTTTGCCGACCCCATCCCGTCCGGCGACCATCGTTACCTCGTTGCGCAATGGAAGCGCGAGATCGACCCGGGTGCTGAAGGCGATTTCAGCCCGTTCCTGGCGTTGCGCATGAATTTCGGCAAGTTGTTCGCGACTGTGGAGACCAACTATATCACGCCGGTTTCCTCGGGACCGGACGGGGTCGCCGCCAGCTGCAAACCGGGTGAAGTGCCGGCCTGGGGACGCCCGGGCGTCAATCAGATGCGCATGCTCGTGGCAGCGGATCCGGCCTGGAAGGCGGAAGACGGCAAGCTGTTCAACGCCTGCACCGACGCGATCGCCGTGACCAACCATGGCAATCCATTGCCGGATCCGAGCTCGGGCTGGATCGATTTCGCCATATACACGAAGCCGGGCGCCGACGGCACCGGCCACATCGAGCTCTTTGCCAATGGTAAGCCGATCATCACCGTCAAAGGTCATGTCGGGCATGCGGACAGGGGGCTCGGCCGCAACCAGTACTTCAAGTTTGGCCCTTATCGCGCGGCCGATGTGACCGACTGGACGCTCTATTATGATGATTTCCGTCGGTCGCCGCACTGCGCCGACGTGTTGTCGAACGACGCATGCCCTTCTCCCTGACGATTGCGACGCGACCGTGAACTATGCTGTGGTTGCAAGGGGCTAAGCTGGACAGCCCCCTGAAGCTGCGATAGTCTTTTTTTAGAGGCGGCGGATGCAAGGGCAATGAGGGAAGTGTGCTGCGATGACATCAGGGGCGGACCTGCTTCGAGTTGAAGGTCTGCGGATCACATTCTCGGTGCTCGGCGGCAAAGTTGAAGCCGTCAAGGAAACGAATTTCAGAATTTTGCCAGGAAAGGTGACTGCGCTCGTCGGCGAGTCCGGTTCCGGAAAGTCGGCTATCAGTCAGGCCGTCATGGGTATCCTGCCGAATGTTGCGCGGGTTGGCGGACAGATCCTGTTCAATGATCCGGCGACCAAGGGCAAGCCGGTCGACCTGCTTTCGCTGGAGCGCGAAGGTGAAGAAATACGGGCGTTGCGCGGCACGCGTATCAGCAAGATCTTCCAGGAGCCGATGACGTCTCTGTCGCCGCTCCATACGATCGGCAACCAGATCTCCGAGGTCCTGAAAATTCATACGGATGCGGAAAAGGCCGAAAGGCGCGCACGAACGGAAGAGCTTCTTGGTTACGTCGGGTTTTCGAACCCGAAGCGCGCCTACGACATGTATCCTTTCGAGCTTTCCGGCGGCATGCGCCAGCGCGCCATGATCGCCATGGCGCTGATCTGCCGACCGGCATTGTTGATCGCCGACGAGCCGACAACAGCGCTTGACGTGACGGTGCAGGCGCAGATCTTGCAGTTGCTGCGCGAACTGCAGGTCAAACTCAACATGGCGATGTTGTTGATCACCCATGATCTCGGCGTGGTCGCCAATATGGCTGACGAAGTCGTCGTGATCTATCACGGCCAGATTGTCGAGGCTGGCCCGGTCGACGCGATCTTCCGCAATCCGCAGCACCCCTATCTCAAGGGCCTGATGGCTGCAGTTCCGCATTTCGACATGAAGCCGGGCGAGCGGCTGAAGGCGTTACGGGAAGTGCCGGTCAAAGCAGGGACATTGCTGGGGGCCAAGGATTCCGCCAAGGCTGCGGGCCCCGATGTTCTCCTGTCCGTGCGCAACCTTTCCAAGACCTACGGGACGCGCAAAACCTCGTGGTTCGGCAAGAAGGACCCGTCTCGCCATCGTGCGGTGGACAATGTCAGCTTCGATATCCGTCGCGGCGAATGTCTGGGGCTTGTCGGGGAGAGCGGCTGCGGCAAGACGACGGTCAGCAAGATCTTGATGCGGGCCATCACGCCGGACGGCGGCAGTGTCAGCTTCGATGACGGCGAAGGTCCGATCGACGTGCTCAAGGCCGAAGGCGATGAGCTTAAGACGCTGCGCTCGAAGATCCAGATGGTTTTTCAGGATCCGGTATCATCGCTCTCGCCACGCATGACCGTCAAGAATATCCTGAGCGAGCCGCTCGAGATCCATGGGCGCGGAACGGCAAAGTCGCGTGAAGAGACGGTACGTTCGCTGTTGCAGGCCGTTGGCCTCGACCAGCGGTTCGTCAACCGTTATCCGCACAGTTTTTCCGGTGGCCAGCGTCAGCGCATCGGTATAGCGCGGGCGCTCGCTCTGGTGCCGCAACTGTTGATCTGCGACGAGCCGGTCTCGGCGCTCGACGTTTCCGTCCAGGCCCAGATCCTCAATCTGCTCAAGGATCTGCAGAAGGAGCTTGGGCTGACATGCCTGTTCATCTCGCACAATCTGGCGGTGGTCGACTACATGGCCGACCGGATCGCGGTGATGTGTGCAGGGCGCATCGTTGAGCTCGCGCCGCGCGAAGTTCTGATGCGCAAGCCGGTGCACCCCTATACGAAATCGCTGCTCGCCGCCGTTCCGTATCCGGATCTTGATCGTCCGCTGGATTTCGATCTGCTCAAGGCCATTGAGGGATCGGACATGCGACGCTGGGGGCCGCAGTTCAGCGACGACGGCCAGGAGGATGCGCTTTTTCCTGCCAACCTCGGCGGCGACCACTACGTGCTGGCTCGCAAGTCAGTGGATGCAAGGGAGTTACGGCCATGATCACTCGCCGAACTGCACTCGCCCTGCTCGCTACAGTGGCTTTTCCCAAATATCTGCTTGCCGCGTCAAGCGAGCCGAAATTCTTGGAGGCGCTTGTCGCCGAGGGAAAATTACCGCCCGTCAATGAGCGGCTGCCGAAGACGCCGCGTGTCATCAACGTTGCCGGCATGGGGCGCCAGCCGGGCAAGCACGGCGGCACGGTGCAGAGCCTGATCGGCAGCGCGAAGGACATACGGTTAATGACCGTCTACGGCTATTCGCGCCTCGTCGGCTACGACGAAAAACTCGAGCTACAGGCGGATGTGCTGGAAAGCTTCGAGACGGTCGAGGATCGGATCTTCACGTTCCATCTGCGCGAAGGGCACAAGTGGTCGGACGGCAGCCCGTTGACGACGGAAGACTTCCGTTACTGTTGGGAAGATGTGCTTCTCAATGAGAAACTGAGCCCGGCAGGCTTGTCGACGGCGCTGATGATGGACGGCGAGGCCGGAAAGTTCGAGGTCGTCGACGAGCGGACGGTGCGCTATTCCTGGTCCACGCCCAACCCTGATTTCCTGCAAAAACTCGCCGCACCGCAACCCTTGGTGCTGGCGATGCCGGCCACCTACCTCAAACAGTTCCATGAGAAATATCAGGATGAGGACAAGCTCAAGGCCCTTCTGAAGGAGCAGAGGGTCAAGAAATGGAGCCAGTTGCACATGCGCATGGCCCGTTCCTATCGCCCGGAAAATCCCGATCTGCCTACTCTCGACCCGTGGCGCAATACGACGGCCTTGCCTGCCGAGCAATTCGTGTTCGAGCGCAACGCCTTCTACCATCGGGTTGATGAGAACGGCTTGCAGCTGCCTTATATCGATAAATTCGTGCTCAACGTCAGCTCTCCGGCGCTGATACCGGCGAAGGCCGGCACAGGCGAGAGCGATCTTCAGGCGACGAACATCGACTTCATTGATTATACGTTCCTCAAGGATGCTGAGAAGCGCTATCCGGTGAAGGTTCTGCTCTGGAAGAAGACGCAAGGCTCGCGGGTCGCCCTGCTTCCCAATCTCAATTGCTCCGACCCGGTCTGGCGTCCGTTGCTGCAGGATGTGCGCGTCCGGCGGGCGTTGTCGCTGGCGATCGACCGGTCCGAAATCAACAAGGCCGTCTTCTACGGACTGACCAAGGAGAGTGCCGATACGGTGCTGCCCGACAGCCCGTTGTTCCGGCCGGAGTTCGCCTCCGCCTGGATCGCCCACGATCCCGTGCAGGCAAACGCACTGTTGGATGAGGCTGGACTGACGAAACGCGGCAGCGACGGCATTCGCATTCTCTCGGACGGGCGCGCCGCGCAGATCGTCGTCGAGACCGCGGGCGAAAGCACGCTCGAGACCGATGTCCTGCAGTTGATCACCGACTACTGGCAGAAGGTCGGCATCTCCCTGTTCATCCGTACATCCCAGCGCGACACGTTCCGCAGTCGCGCTGTCGGCGGTGAGATCATCATGTCCATGTGGTTCGGGCTCGACAATGGTGTGCCGACCGCGGACATGAACCCGGGACAACTGGCGCCGACCGCAGACGATCAGCTGCAATGGCCGGTTTGGGGGCTCAATTATCTGTCGCATGGGGAGATGGGGCAGGCGCCTGATCTTCCGGCTGCCGTCGAGCTGACGGAACTGCTGCAGCGCTGGCGGCACTCGGCCGAGGATGCCGAGCGCACGGAAATCTGGGGGCGGATGCTGTCGATCTACACGGACCAGGTCTTCTCAATCGGTATCGTGAACGCCTCCCTGCAGCCGATCCTCGTTGCCAACAAGATCAGGAACGTCCCGGAAACGGCGCTCTACGGTTTCGACCCCACGGCCTATTTCGGCGTCTACAAACCCGATACGTTCTGGATCGAGCAGGAAGGCTGACATGCTGCGATACATTCTCTGGCGCATCGCAGCGATGGTTCCGACCTTGCTCATCATTTCAGCGCTCGTCTTCACCATCATCGAGCTGCCGCCCGGCGACTACTTCGAGAGCTACGTTGCCGAGATCAGGGCGCAGGGCGAAGGCGTCAACATGGAGCAGATCGAGGCGCTGCGGAAGGAATATGGTTTCGATCAGCCGCCTCTGCTGAGGTATGTCCACTGGCTCGGCGGCATGCTGCAGGGTGATTTCGGCTACTCCTTCGAATACGAACTGCCGGTCAGCGCCGTCGTCGGCGACAGGCTGTGGCTGACGATCCTGGTTTCCTTCGTCACGATCATCTTCACCTGGCTGATCGCCTTCCCGATCGGCATCTACTCCGCCACGCATCAGTATAGCTGGGGCGATTATGGCCTGTCGCTGATGGGTCTGATCGGCATCGCCATCCCGAACTTCATGCTGGCGCTGATCATGATGTACTTCGCCAATATCTGGTTCGGTATCTCGATCGGCCACCTCATGGACCAAAAGTATCTGGCGGAACCCATGAGTTGGGCGAAGGCGAAATCGATCCTGGAACATATCTGGATACCAGTCGTCATCGTCGGTGCTGCGGGGACCGCCGGCATGATCCGGCGTCTGCGCGCCAACCTGCTTGACGAACTGCAGAAGCAATATGTCGTGACCGCCCGCGCAAAGGGGCTTTCGCCGATGCGCACCCTGCTCAAGTATCCGCTCAGGATGGCGCTGAACTTCTTCATCTCGGATATCGGTTCCATCCTGCCGGCGATCATTTCCGGCGCGGAAATCACGGCAATCGTGCTGTCGCTCGAAACGACCGGCCCGATGCTGATCAAGGCGTTGCAGAGCCAGGACATGTATCTGGCAGGCTCCTTCCTGATGTTCCTCGCTTTTCTGACCGTCATCGGCGTGCTGATCTCCGATCTCGCGCTCGCCATTCTTGATCCTCGGATACGGCTGCAAGGCAGGAGCACCAAGTGACGTCATTCCTTCCGGCGCCCGGCGAACCGCTGCCGCACTACGTATCGGCTGCACCATTCGATCCCTATTCCGTCGAAGCGATGACGGACGAGCAGGTGCGGGTAAACCAGGCTTCGCAACTACGGCTCATGTGGTGGAAGTTCCGTCGGCACAAGCTGGCGCTGATCTCCGGCATTTTCCTGGTCGCGCTCTACTTGATGATCCTCATCTGTGAGTTCCTGGCGCCCTACAATCTGCACACGCGCAATGTGGACTATATCTATGCGCCGCCGCAGTCTGTGCATCTATTCCACGAGGGCAACTTCGTCGGGCCGTTCGTTTACGGACGGACGATGGAACTCGACATGGAGACGCTGAAGCGCAACTACACCGACAACCTGCAGGCCGTCGAGCCGATCCGCTTCTTCTGCCGTGGCGACAGCTACCGCTTCTGGGGCCTGTTTGAAAGCAACGTGCACCTCGCATGTCCGGCAAAGGACGGGCAGCTCTTCCTGCTCGGCACCGACCGGCTCGGCCGCGATGTCCTGTCGCGCATCATCTATGGCGCGCGCATTTCGCTGACGATCGGCCTTCTCGGCATCACGGTCAGCTTCGTGCTCGGCATCGTTATCGGCGGTCTGGCCGGCTACCACGGCGGTGTTTTCGATCTCATCGTCCAGCGCGTCATCGAAGTGCTGCAATCCATCCCGAGCATCCCGCTCTGGCTGTCGCTGGCTGCAATCATGCCTGCGACCTGGAGCCCGATCCTGATTTATCTGGGCATCACGATCATCCTCGGCCTTCTCGACTGGACCGGACTTGCACGAGCGGTGCGTTCGAAACTGCTGGCGTTGCGCGAGGAGGACTATGTCCTTGCTGCGCAATTGATGGGTGCAAAGAGCGGCCGCATCATCGGAAGGCACCTGGTGCCGGGCTTTATGTCTCATCTGATCGCCACCGCGACGATCTCGATCCCCGGCATGATCCTCGGCGAAACGGCGCTGAGCTTCCTCGGATTGGGGCTGCGTCCCCCGATCACCAGCTGGGGTATCCTGCTGACGGAGGCGAAAAGCGTGAGCGTGATTGCCTTCTACCCCTGGCTGCTATTCCCAACGATCCCGGTCATTTTTGTGATTTTGGCGTTCAACTTCTTGGGAGATGGCTTGCGCGATGCCGCCGATCCCTACAAATGAGGTTCGTTTCGACGCCGGCCGCAAGCCGGCGTTGCGAGTTTTGGTTGGTTTTTTCCTGAGCGAAAGGTTTCTGGCATGACGCGGCGCTTAGAAGATGCCCGAATACTCATGTACAGCCACGACACTTTCGGGCTCGGCCATCTGCGCCGATGCCGCACGATTGCGCATTCGCTGGTGGAAGATTATCGGGGTTTGAACATCCTGATCATTTCGGGCGCGACGATTGCCGGCGCGTTCGATTATCGCGCACGCGTCGATTTCGTGAAGATTCCGAGCGTCATCAAGCTGCATAACGGCAACTACACGTCTCTCGATCGCCATATCGAGTTGGATGAGACGCTGAAGATGCGCCAGTCGATCATCCGGCACACGGCGGAAACCTTCAAGCCGGACATTTTCATCGTCGACAAGGAGCCGATGGGGTTGCGGGGCGAGGTCGAGGAGACGCTCACTTACCTCAAGGCCCATGGAACGACGCTCGTTCTGGGTCTGCGCGAGGTTATGGACGCACCGCATCTGCTTGAGGCGGAATGGAAACGCCGCGACACCATGCGCAAGATCGAGCAGTATTACGATACGATCTGGGTTTATGGTCCGCCGGACTTCTACGACCCGCTGACGGAACTCGAAGTGCCGCCTGCCGTCCGCGAGCGCATGAACTTCGTCGGCTTCCTGCAGAGAAGCGTGCCGCGCGAGGAATTGCCCGGTCACAAGCCGGAAGGCGACTATATTCTCGTCACCACCGGCGGTGGCGGCGATGGCGCGGACCTGATCCACGATTTCATCCATGCTTATCAGCAGGATCCGGACCTGACGCATAAGGCGCTTGTGGTCCTTGGCCCCTATATGCCGGTCAAGAAGCGTGAAAAGCTGATCAGGAAAGGGAGCAAAATCCCTTATATCAAGATCATCGAGTTCGATAATCGCATGGAGGAGCTGATCGCCGGAGCCACAGGCGTTGTGGCGATGGGGGGGTACAACACCTATTGCGAGATCCTGTCTTTCGACAAGCCGGCGCTGATCGTGCCGCGCATCCAGCCGCGCGAGGAGCAACTGATCCGCGCACGCCGCGCCGCTGAACTTGGCCTCATCGACATGTTGCTGCCCGACGAGGCCGAGGATCCCTTGCGTTTCGCCGCCGCGTTGAAGGCTTTGCCGCAACGTGCGCCGCCCTCGAAAAGCTCTGCCAACGGCCTGCGGCTCGAGGGGCTCGTGCATATCTCGGAAATCGTCGGCGGGTGGCTCGGCGAGCAAGCGAGTGAATATCTGAGCATCGTCAAGAAATCGAGCTGAAGCATTGCCAACAGACCGCAAGATTGCCGTCGTTCTGAAGGGATATCCGCGCCTTTCGGAAACCTTCATTGCGCAGGAACTGCTAGGACTTGAAAAGGCCGGGCATGAGCTGGTGCTGATCGCGCTGAGGCGCCCAACCGACGCCAAGCGCCATCCGGTGCATGACGAGATTCGTGCCGACGTGCACTACCTGCCGGAGTACCTGCACGAGGAGCCGTTGCGTGTCCTCAAGGGCCTTGTGCGCTCGCTGCCGAAGCCCGGTTTCTGGAAGGCGCTTGGGCAATTTTCGAAGGATCTTGGCCGCGACCTGACCCGCAATCGCTTCCGCCGCTTCGGGCAGGCGCTGGTGCTGGCGTCGGAATGGCCCGGTGATCCGGGTTGGCTGCACGCCCACTTCATCCATACGCCCGCTTCGGTCACGGCTTACGCCAGCGTCATCGCCGGCACGCCTTGGACATGTTCGGCGCATGCCAAGGATATCTGGACGTCGCCGGACTGGGAGCTTTCCGAAAAGCTCGGTCGCGCGCGCTGGACGGTGACCTGCACGCGAAGCGGATATGAGCATCTGCAGAGCCTGACGTCGCAAAAGGCAAGGGTGCATCTGAGCTATCACGGTCTCGACCTTGTACGTTTCCCGCATTTCGATGGCGAGCATTCGAGCCGCGATGGCTCCGATAAGGCAGACCCGGTTCGCATCGTCAGTGTCGGCCGGGCGGTGGGCAAGAAGGGGTACGACGTCCTGCTGAAGGCGCTTGCCCTCTTGCCTCGAGATCTTCACTGGCGTTTCGAGCATATCGGCGCCGGAGAGTTGACGGGAAAGCTCAAGGTTCTCGGCGAGGAGCTCGGTATCTCGGACAGAATTGCCTGGAAGGGTGCGCTCGATCAGACCGATGTGCTCGTCAACTATCGAACCAGCGATATCTTTGCACTCGCCTGCCGGGTGACGGCAGACGGCGACCGTGATGGTCTGCCGAACGTGTTGGTCGAGGCCTCGAGCCAACGGCTCGCCTGCGTCTCGACGGCAATCTCGGGCGTTCCTGAGCTGCTGGTCGATGGAGAAAACGGCCGTGTCGTCCCGTCTGAGGACGCGAAGGCGCTGTCGCTTGCCTTGGAGGAGCTGATCCGCGATCCGGAGTGCCGTCGCCGTTTGGGCGCTGCCGCCGAACAACGGGTGAGGGCGCATTTTGACCATCATTCCAGCATTGATCAGCTGACGGCCCTGTTTGCAAACGAATGGAAGACGGCATGACGCGGCAGCAGCGGGTCTTCTTCTATGTCCAACATCTGCTGGGGATCGGCCACCTGGCACGGGCAAGCCGCATTGCCAGCGCGCTGGCCGCCGATGGTTTCGACGTCACGGTGGTCACCGGCGGCACGCCCGTTCCCGGCTTTCCAGCTTCCGATCTGAAGCACGTGGCCCTTCCGCCGGTCGTTGCCGGCGACAAGGGGTTTTCAGGCCTGGCTGACGAAACTGGAAATCCGGTGGACGACGACTTCAAGAACCGCCGGCGAGATATGCTGCTTGATGCGTTTCGCACATGCGACCCGGATGTGGTCATCTTCGAAGCGTTTCCGTTCGGGCGGCGCCAGATGCGCTTCGAGCTGATGCCGCTGCTCGCCCTCATCGAGACGTCGAGCCCACGTCCACTGGTGGCGACATCCCTTCGCGACATCCTGCAGGAGCGAACGAAGCCGGGTCGCGCCGAGGAAATGCTGGATCTGGTGCAGACGCATTTCGACCTCGTGCTCGTGCATGGGGATCCCGCCTTTGCACGGCTTGAAGAGACCTTTCCTTACGCGCAGGAGATCGCCGATAAGGTCGCCTATACCGGCCTCGTCGCCGGCAGTCCGGCGATGGCGCCGTTGGAGCGTTTCGATGTGCTGGTCTCGGCAGGTGGCGGTGCGGTCGGAAAAGAGCTGATCGGCGCCGGGCTGGAGGCTGCGAAACTTCTTCCGCCGGAGCTGCAATGGTGCCTGATTACCGGGCCGAACCTGCCGCAGGTCGACTATGATGCGTTCGAAGCCGCAGCGCCGGGGAATGTGAAGCTGTTCCGGTTTCGGCAGGATTTCGCCAGCCTGCTTTCCGGTGCGCGGCTTTCCGTCTCGCAGGCCGGTTACAATACGGTCTGCGACATCATTCGCGCCGGGTGTGCATCCCTGCTGATCCCGTTCACGGCTGGCGGGGAAACGGAACAATCGACGCGGGCAGTGCGACTGGCAAAGCTTGGGCTTGCCGGCGTCTTGCCGGAGAACGAGGTAACGCCGGCCCGATTGGCGCGCGATGTTGAAACGCTGCTGGCACGTGCGAAGCCGGCGATGCCGCCGCTCGACCTCGAGGGCGCCACGCACACGGCTGCAATCCTGCGCGAGCGGCTGTCGAAAGTGCCTGTCAAACCGTCCCGATCAGCATGAATCTTGTATATTTTTTCGTCGGCAACGCGCCGGCGAAATCGAGTGTCGCGAGCTTTGCCTGGTTGGCGAATGCGTCGACGGACGCCACACAGTTGATGTGGGTCGGTTCGCTGAAGTAATCGTTGGATTGCAGCAGGACGCGTGTACCTCGCGGGATCAGATCGAGCCACGAGCGCAGATCGGCAATATGCTCGCAGCTCGTGTTGACGATCAGGTCGGCGCCAAGACGACCATAGTCGATCGCGTACATATCCGCCGTGACGGCTTGGAATCGGTCGGCAAAGTTTGCGTTAAGCGTGCGCGCGACAGCCTCGACCGAAGGGTCGATGTCATAGCTCTCAGCCATTGCGATATCGAAGCGGCGGTCCTCGAGCAGCATGGCGGAAAGAATTCCGTACCAGCCGCCGAGAATGACGATCCGCTCATAGGATTTGCCCGCGGCTTCCAGCAGCGTGTCGCGAGCCCAAAGCTTGCACGCGACCTGCTTGTGGTTGAACGCGTTGGCAATATCGGCGTCCGGATGCCTGGCGATCACCTTGGCGATGCCGTCGATCAGCGGGCTTCTGGTGTAGGCGGCAATTCCGCGCGTCAGGTCGAAAGCGTTTTCGTACCAGTCGCTCGCAGGAGTAGGGGGGTGGCTGGTGTGTTTCATTCGGTCGTTGTAAGCTGGCATACAATCGAGTGCAATAAGGACGCTCGTCTCCTTCCCCACCGTCGCCATCCGTTGCGAGGAGACACGATCGCCAATCTCAAAGGCTGGCGTCCATTGCGGTTTTCTCGCGCTCCTGCATAATCTAATGAACCGGATTCGAAGCCGGATCATTAGATTATGCCGAAACGCCTCGCGGCCGGACGCCCCTGGCGGTTCAGTCGGAAAGTATCACAAGCAAGCATATCGTGGCTGGGTATGGTGACAGCCCTCGCCGCACACATAGCAGTGTTCAATAAGGTCCCGTTGCCAGAAACATGGAAGCACGCCTCTCCCGCTATATATGGACCCATACGCGCAAGGATCAGCTCTGGATCCTGGTGGTCGTTGCGTTTTCGATGGTCCCCTATTTCCTGTCCTTCGACCTGCCCAAGCAGATCGTCAACGGACCGATTCAGGGCGACGGCTTTGACAGCCCGGAAGCGACGCAGGCGTTCCTGGCGATCTCCTTTGACTTGCCCTATCTCGGGACGATCAATCTCTTCAACGGCTTCCAGCTCGGCCGCGAGGGGATGCTGCTGGCTCTGAGCCTCGTCTTCCTGCTGCTTGTGGTCGTGAACGGCCTCTTCAAATTCTACATCAACACCTTCAAAGGACGGCTCGGCGAGCGTCTCTTGCGGCGGATCCGTTTCGAGCTTGTCGACCGGGTCCTGCGGTTCCCACCGACGCATTTCAAGCGGGTGAAACCGGCAGAGATCTCGACGATGATCAAGGACGAGGTGGAGCCGCTCGGCGGCTTCACGGGCGACGCCTTCGTGTCGCCGGCGCTGCTGGGCGGTCAGGCGCTGACAGCCTTGATCTTCATCCTGTTGCAGAGCTTCTGGCTGGGGCTGATCGCCTCCGTCATCGTCGCCGTGCAGGCCGTGATCATCCCGCGCATGCGCAAGCGGCTACTGGTGCTTGGGCGTGAACGTCAGCTGACGGCGCGCGAATTGTCCGGCCGGGTGAGCGAAATCGTCGACGGCATCGGCACGATCCGTGGTTATGACACCTCCAATTTCGAGCGCGCCGATATCGCATCGCGGCTCGCACGGATCTTCAAGATCCGCTATGACCTCTATCAGTGGAAGTTTCTGGTCAAGTTCATCAACAACTTCCTCGCCCAGGTTACACCTTTCCTGTTCTATTCGATCGGCGGTTACTTTGCGCTTCAGGGCCGCCTCGATATCGGTCAACTCGTCGCCGTCATCGGCGCCTACAAGGACCTGCCGGGGCCGCTGAAGGAGCTCATCGATTGGGACCAGGCGCGCCAGGACGTGCAGGTCAAGTATGGCCAGGTGGTCGAGCAGTTCAGCGTCGATCCGCTGCTCGATCCCAAGGTTCACGCCGTCGCGGCGACAAGTCCCGAGCCGCTGAGCGGCGCGCTCGCGGCCGTCAACCTCACGGTGACCGACGATGGTGGCGCCACGCTTCTCGACCACGTTTCGCTGCAGGTGCAGCCAGGCGAGGCGGTCGCGCTCAAAGCCGGCGGAGAAGTGTTGGCAGAGGCCTTCGCCCGTCTGATCTGGCCGGCGGGCGGTCGGGTTGTCATTGGCGGTCAGGATATTCTGGAGATGCCGGAATCGGTCACCGGTCGGCGGATTTCCTATGCCTCCTCGGATGTCTATGTGTTTCAGGGCAGCCTTGGCGATAACCTGCTCTACGGCTTGAAGCACGCGCCATTGACCGAGGTCCGGTATGAAGGCGAGCGGGCGGCCCATCGCAAGTGGGAGCTGGTCGAAGCCAAGCTTGCCGGAAATCCATCCTTCGACGTCAACAGCGATTGGATCGATTATCAGGCAGCCGGCGCAACCGGGCCGGAAGATCTTCTGCTCAAGATCAGGCCGGTGCTCGATGCCGTCCTTTTGACCAACGACGTGCTGGCGCTCGCCGTGCGCTCCACTATCGACCCGAACCGCAATGTGGCTTTTGCCGCGGGCATCGTCGAGATGCGCAGCGCGCTGCGGGAGCGCCTCGAAAAGGAAAAGCTCAGCGACCTCGTGGTGTTCTTCGAACCCGGCTCATACAACGTCGAAGCAACGATCGGCGAAAATCTGCTCTTCGGCACGATCACCGATCAGGTGATGTGGGACGGCGCGCTTGAGGGACATCCGTTCTTCAAGACCGTGCTGCAGCGCGTCGGCTTGCGCGACGTTTTCTACGAGATGGGGCTGGAAATCGCCGAGAACGTCGTCGAACTGTTCCGCGACCTGCCGCCAGATCACCCGTTCTTCCAGCAGCTGACATTCATGACGGCCGAAGAAATCCCGGTCTATGAAGCGTTGCTGCAAAAGGTCCGCGGCCGCCCACGCGCCGACGTCGCCGAGGATGACCAGGTCAAGATCATCCGGCTGTGCTTCGGCTACATCGAGCCTCGCCACCGCTTTGGTCTCTTGACCGACGAGCTGATGGCAAAGATCGTCGCGGCACGGCGCGAGTTCGACGAAGGTCTGCCGGCGGACCTCGCCGGTATGATCGAGCACTACCGCCCGAACCGTTACATCGCCTCCGGCAGCATCATCGACAACGTGCTCTTCGGGCGCATCGGTCACAAGCACGCCGACGGATCGGATAAGATCCGGGCGATCGTGCGGGATCTTTTCGAAGCCGTTGGCCTCTATAACGAGGTGCTCGCCTTCGGCTTCGACTTCAATGTCGGCGCTGGCGGCAAGCGCTTGACCGCAGGCCAGAGACAGAAGCTGGATCTGGCGCGAGCGCTTATCCGCGTCTGCGACTTCTACATCTTCAACCAGCCGCTGCTGGCGCTCGATCAACGTGTCCAGGAGCAGGTGATCCGCAACGTCTTTGCGCTTCTGCGCCAGGATGGCCGCAATCCGGCAATCGTCTGGGTGGTCGCAAATCCGGCCGTGATGGAACTGTTCGATCGCGTCGCGAGTTTCGAGAACGGACGCCTGGTTCGCGATAACGAAACGGAAGTGGGGGCTGACGAAGGACCCGACTATAAGGAAATGGCATCTTGATGTAATGTTAATGTCAGGGCACGAGCATAAGGTCCTGCCGCAATGCGGGAGATAGCTTGTCCCCGACCGGATACTCGGAGAAACGGATTGTGATGTTGCTCAAGGATGAAGTCGAAATGCTGCGCCGGATAACCCTGTTTTCAGGATTGCCGCCTGCAAAATTGAAACTCCTTGCCTTCACCTCCGACCGGGTCATGTACAGCGCCGGGGAGGCCCTTTTCTATCAGGGCGATATCGGTGACGCGGCCTATGTCATCCTCTCCGGCAAGGCCGACGTGCTGGTGACCACTGCGAGTGGGCCGCTGAAGCTGGCAGAGGTCGAGCAGAATTCGATCGTCGGCGAAATCGCCATTCTCTGTAACACCCCGCGCACGGCAACCGTGCGCACGACGACACCGCTTGAAGCCCTGCGCATCCGCAAGGACGATTTCCTGAAGCTCCTGGCCGACTTCCCCGAAATGGCCGTGGAAATCATGCGCGTGCTCGCCGACCGTCTCAGCCAGACGACCGCCGAACTCACGGAAGCACGCAGCCGAAACGAACGCATCGAAGCGTGATATCGAGCCGGTGGCGTCTGTCGATGGCATGTCCTGGCCGCATGAAAGACCTTCGCAAAAACGATTCCGCTTCGCCGGGATATGGGCTAGAGAAGCGCCATGCGTGCGATCACCTATTTCTGCAAGACCGTCCATTTCCCCGACAAGCCTGAGAAGAAGCGCTTCTTTGCGCGGCTTCAAAGCGGCGAGTGGGAGCCGTGCACATTTCAAAACATCGAGCGGCTGGTCGACGGCAACACGACCTTTGTCGATATCGGTGGCTGGATAGGCGTGACACCCTATTGGACGGCGCAGATTGCCGACAATGTAATTACCGTCGAGCCCGATCCTGTTTGTTTCGGCATCCTCAAGGAAATGGAGCCTCAGAATGAGGGGGACGTCGCACTGATCAATGCGGCACTTTCCGAGGATGAGGTCCTGGTGCTGAATTCAGTCGGCGGCGGATTTGGCAGTTCAGAAACCTCGGCGCTGATCGCCGACGACACGGGGCAGGCGATCAAGGCGAAAACGATCACGATTGCCGAACTGCAGTCGATGGCGCGAACCGACAAGCTGTGCTTCAAGATTGATATCGAGGGCTATGAATACCGTGCCCTGACCCAGTTCCGGGATATCGACCGCACGCGGACGACGGGGGTTTTGCTCGCCGTGCATCCACAGATCCTATTTGCGTCGCTGAGTGGGCCGGCAATCGTCAGGGCGTTTCGTACCCTCGTTGCGACCTTCGGGCTCGTGCGCAGCTTCCGTGGCTTTAGCCTCGATAATCCGTCGGCGATATGGACTGCGCTAAAAAAATCAATCGTTCGGCGCGAATTCCGCGGTTTCGATCTGCTCTTTGTTGCGAAGGCCCGCGAGCGGTAACGTCACCCGCCAAAGAGCAACAGTCTCCGGCTTTTTCAAGTACAAGCGTCGGCGATATATGCCTTACCGGAGCAGGAAAGTCGCTGCGATCAGCCCATTAACCATGTCTGGAGCTTGGTTAATTCTTGGTTTAAGAATGTTACTTCTAGTGGTATAAGCATCTAGTTTCTATTTTCATTCCCTGATTTTTCTGCTGTGCCATGAGAGCGGTCAGATGTCCTGGATGTATTTTATCGGCGTAACCTATTGTATGGCTGCGCTTTTCCTATTGGCTATGACCTATTTGGAGGGCCTGCAGGCGCACGCGTCTTGGAATGCCTATCGTGTCGCCGGCATTGTGATCTGTATTTTCTGGCCGGTTCTTATTTTCTATCTAATGTTTAAAATTGTAACGAAAAGAAACGTTCCGCAAGGATGAAGGTATTTCTCGTTGCACCGGGTGACATATTTTTACCCCTCCCAGAGAATTTACCATACAACCAGAAAATGCCGGCGGTTAACCCATGAGTTCTTCATGCGGATTATGTTCCGGTTGTGATTGGCCCCCTGTGAAAGTCTGAATATGTGCGGTTTTGGCGGCTATTTCGGTTCGGTCCGGGAAGCAGAAGCCCTTCTCAAGAGGATGGTGACCGCGATCGCCCACCGCGGCCCGGACGAGCGCGGGACATTCGTGGCGCCGGAAGCTGGCCTCGGTCACGTCCGGCTGTCGATCGTCGGGCTCGGCGACGGCCAGCAGCCAATGTCCGATGCGACGGACGACCTGACCATCGTCTTCAACGGCGAGATCTTCAACTATGTCGAACTGCGCGACGAACTGCGCGCCAAGGGGCGGCATTTCCGAACCTCGAGCGACACCGAAGTCATCCTTCACCTCTATGACGAGATGGGCGAGGATTGCCTGTCCGTCCTCAACGGCGATTTCTCCTTTGCTATCCGGGACGCCCGCCGCAACCGGATGATGCTCGCCCGTGACCGCATGGGCGTGCGTCCGTTGTTCTATGCGACCAGAGGCGAGACACTCTATTTCGCATCCGAAATCAAGGCACTGCTCCAGGTTCCCGGCATCGCAGCTGAGATCGATCCGATCGCGCTCGACCAGATCTTCACGCTCTGGGCCCCGATCGCGCCGCGGACCGGCTTTCGCGATATCTACGAGTTGGAGCCGGCGAGCTTTATGATCGCTGAACGGGGCCGTCAGACGATCAGGCCCTATTGGCGTCTCGATTATCCGGATCGCGATGCGACTTCACGCTTCGTCAACGAATGTGATGCCGCTGAAGAATTGCGCGCGCTTTTGAGCGATGCGACGCGGATCCGCATGCGGGCCGACGTGCCGGTCGGCTCCTACCTGTCAGGAGGTCTTGATTCCTCCATTGTCGCGGCGTTGGCAGCGGGCATGGCGCCGCAAGGGTTGCGCACGTTCTCGGTCACCTTCGACAGCGCCGAGCACGACGAAAGCGCCTACCAGATGCAGATGGCTGCGGCCCTCGGCACGCAGCACAGCGCAGTCGCCTGCCGTGCCGGCGATATCGCCAGGGTCTTCCCGGAGGTCGTGCGCTTTGCTGAAAGGCCGATTATCAGGACCGCGCCGGCGCCGCTCTATCAGCTCTCGGGCCTGGTGCGCGAACAGGGCCTCAAGGTGGTGCTGACCGGCGAGGGGGCTGACGAGGTCTTTGCCGGCTACGATATCTTCAAGGAGGCGCGTGTACGTCGGTTCTGCGGGCGGCAGCCCGGCTCGCGCATTCGCCCGCATCTGTTCCGCAAGCTCTATCCCTATCTGCCGGGCCTGCAGCAGCAGTCGGCGGAATACCTTGCCGCCTTTTTCGGGGCCGGCGACGTGCCGCTCGACGATCCGCTATTCTCTCATCGTCCGCGCTTCAAGAGCACGGCGGCGACGAAGATATTCTTCTCGCCCGATCTGCGCGCCAGCCTTGCCGGCTACGATGCGGCAGAGGAACTGGCAAGCCGTCTGCCTCAGGATTTCGGCCGCTGGCACGCTTTGCACCAGGCTCAGTATCTCGAGGGTCGATTCCTTCTGCCAGGCTATATTCTTTCGAGCCAGGGCGACCGCATGGCGATGGCGCATGGCATCGAAGGGCGTTTCCCGTTCCTCGATCACCGGCTGGTCGAGTTTGCCGCCGGATTGCCGCCGGAGATGAAGCTCAAGGGGCTGGTGGAAAAGCACATCCTGCGCGAAGCGACCAAGGACCTGATGCCGGAGGCGATCGGCAAGCGCACCAAGCAACCCTATCGCGCACCCGACAGCCTTTCATTCACCGGTGTCGGCGAACTCGATTACGTCCGCGAGGCGATGAGCGAAGACCGCATTTCCGCGGGCGGCCTCTTCAACCCGAGGGCCGTCGCGAAACTCTACGAAAAGTGCCAGTCCCAGCCGGTATCCGGCTTCCGCGACAATGCGGCGTTCGTCGGGATCCTGTCGACACAGCTATGGTTGAAGACCTTCACTGGCACGAGCATCCATACGGCCGAGGCGGCCTGAACGACTAACGAAAGGAAAAGACATGACGGAAACGATCAAGGACAAGGTCAGGGCCTTTGTCATCGAGAACTTCCTGTTCGGCGACACATCCTACGATCTTGCCGATACAGCATCGCTGATCGAGAACGATATCATCGACTCCACCGGCGTGCTGGAGTTGGTCGCCTTCATCGAGGATCACTACGGCATCGCCATGGCGGACGCAGACATCGTGCCGGCGAACCTGGATTCGCTCGCGCGCATCTCGGCTTTCATCGAGGTCAAAGCCGGCGCGACGGTAGCGGCGTAAACGACAACGGGCGAGGTCCAAGCAGATGCGGTTCGAGCAATTCCTTATCGGCAACGCCGCGGCGTATGCGGCGAAAACGGCATTGATCACCGACCGCAAGCGGCTGCGGTATGACGAACTCGATCGGCTTTCGAGCCGCCTGGCCACCTCGCTTTCCAGGAACGGCGTCAAGCGCAATGATCGCGTGCTGGTGTTCATGGATAATTGCTGGGAGGCCGCGGTATCGATCTTTGCCGTACTCAAGGCAGGCGCAACTTTCAGCCCGATCAATTCGTCGACCAAGGCGGACAAGCTGGCCTACATCATCGGTGATTGCGAGGCGGCCGCCATCCTCACGCAGGCAAAACTGATGCCGGTCGTGACCGAAGCCCGCGCGCTTGCCGCCGATGCCGACCTGTTCGTTGCTTCGACAGCGGCGCCGAACGGCCAGGTGCCCGCGGGCGTCACCGCATTCGACGCATGCCTGGAAGGCGATGCGGAGTCGGTTGTCCACGGTGGTATCGATCTCGATCTCGCAATGCTGATCTATACCTCCGGTTCCACCGGACGCCCGAAGGGCGTGATGATGACACATCGCAACATCGATGCGGCCTCCGAATCGATCACGACCTATCTGCGTAACCAGCACGACGACATCATCCTCAATGTCCTGCCGCTCGCCTTTGACTACGGCCTCTATCAGCTGCTGATGGCCATAAGGCTCGGAGCGACGCTGGTTCTCGAAAAGTCCTTCGCGTTTCCGCATGCGATCTTCGAGCGCATTCGCGAGGAGGGCGTCACCGGATTTCCGCTCGTTCCGACGATGGCAGCGATGATCCTGCAGATGCGTGATCTCGAGCCGGGCTTCCTGCCGAGTCTTCGCTACCTCTCCAACACCGCCGCAGCGCTGCCGCCAGCACATATCGCCCGGTTGAGGGAGCTCTTTTCCGGCGCCCGGCTTTATTCCATGTACGGGCTGACCGAATGCAAGCGCTGCACCTACTTGCCGCCTGAGGAGCTCGACCGTCGCCCGGGGTCGGTCGGCATCGCCATCCCGAACACCGAGGCCTTTGTAGTGGATGATGAAGGCAAGCGCGTGCCGCCCGGCGTGCCAGGCGAACTCGTCATCCGCGGCCCGCATGTCATGCAGGGCTATTGGCGCAACGATGCTTCCACACAACGCATGCTTCGGCCGGGACCGCATCCGTGGGAAAAAGTGCTTTACACCGGCGATCTGTTTCAGACCGATGCGGAGGGCTTCCTCTATTTCGTCGGGCGCAAGGACGACATCATCAAGACCCGCGGCGAGAAGGTTGCGCCGAAGGAAGTCGAGACGGTCCTGCATTCCCATCCAGGCATTGCGGAAGCCGTCGTGGTTGGTGTGCCCGACCCGGTTCTCGGCCACGCGATCGCTGCACTTGTCGTGCGCTCGGACCAGACGCTCAGCGATAAGGACATCATCCGTCATTGCTCGCGCCATCTGGAGGACTTCATGGTCCCGAAGGTTGTCGAATTTCGCATCGAGTTGCCGAAGACGGATACGGGTAAGGTTAGCCGCCGACTTGCGGCCGAGACGATGGAGCCTGCAGAATGAACATTCGCCCGACCCAGGACACCGCTGCGTTTTCGGCGGAAACGCTGGACATCGACCACGCGGCTGAAACCGACCGCATCGTGGCAGGGCTGCGTGAGCAGCTGCGCGGAATGAAGAAGCGCGGCCTCGTGCTAGGTCTTTCCGGCGGCATCGATTCCAGCGTCTCTGTAGCCCTGGCTGTGCGAGCTGTGGGTGCGAAGAACGTCTTCTGTCTCTTCATGCCGGAAAACGACAGCGACCCGGAAAGCCTGAGGCTCGGCCGTCTGGTGGCCGAAACCTTTGGCGTCGATGCCGTGGTCGAGGATATCGGGCCGACATTGCAGGCAATGGGCTGCTACGAGCGTCGCGACGCCTTCATCCGCCAGCTTGTTCCTGCCTACGGCGAAGGCTGGGCATCGAAGATCGTGATCGCCAACGCGCTCGAAGGCGAGGGCTACAACATCTCGTCGCTGGTGGTCCAGGATCCGCAGGGCAAACAGACGAAGCTGCGCATGCCGCCTCCCGTCTATCTCGGCATCGTTGCCGCCACCAACATGAAGCAGCGGACGCGCAAGCAGATCGAATATTATCACGCCGACCGGCTGAATTTCGCAGTGCTCGGCACACCGAACCGGCTTGAATACGACCAGGGCTTCTTCGTGAAGAACGGCGATGGTGCGGCCGACGTCAAGCCGATCGCGCATCTCTACAAATCGCAGGTCTACGCGCTGGCGGCCTATCTCGGCATTCCCGAGGAAATCCGCCGCCGTCCGCCGACGACGGATACTTATTCGTTGGAGCAGACGCAGGAAGAGTTCTATTTCTCGCTGCCCTACGCCCGCATGGATCTCTGCCTGTATGGCCTCAACAACGGACTGCCGATCGAGGCGGTTGCGCAGGCTGCGGGCCTGACGGCAACGCAGGTCGAACGCGTTTGGGCGGATATTGCCGCCAAACGCAAGGCGACGCGCTACCTTCATCTCGGACCGCAACTCGTCCAGACCGTTGAGGAGATTGCTGACTGATTGGCATAGGGCGCGATGGCCAATCCGGCCGCATCGGTCAGTCGAAGCGGCCGCCCATAAGTCGGCTCCAATGTTCGCCGGCCAACCCGTTTATGAACCCTTGCGAATGGCGGAACGCCTGAACGAGTTCGTCGTCGCGCGAGTGGACCACGGTTGAGGCCACATGTACAAAGGCGATGCGGCGACCGAGCATGGCCTCAAGGAGAGCTGGCTGCGTCCGCCCGCGCAGACCCGCGACACCGCGCGCGGCTGCGTGGTCGATCAAACAATCGATGACGGGGCCGGCCTGTCCGGGAAGCGCGAGGATCTGCAGCACGCGGCCGATATCGCCGGGGCGAGCGTGATAGGCAAAGGCGCCGACGACGGTTCCGGTGCGCGCGGTGACGGATGCGAAGATTGCGTCACCCTGATCAGGTTTTTGCACAGCGTCTGCGAGGATGTTGTTGAGCTGCCCTTCCGCCCAATCCGGGCGCAATGGGAACTGGGCAGTGAGCGGACCGACGAGATCGGCGAAACCGCTTCTGTCGATTTCCCCAACGCGAAAATTTGCCTGGCTGGTTCCGCTTTCGGGCACGGCCGACCAGCGCTGCTCCCCGCGACCCATCCTGTTTCGATAGAAACGATCAAGCGCATGCGCGAGCGGATTGGCCAGCCGAGCGAGTTTGATCCGATGCCTGGCGACGCTGAGCGTGAATGTCGATGGCCGGATGACGCGCACCCAATCGAGACTGTATTGCGGCAGTACGATACCGCGAAGTTTCGTCCACATCTGCGTCGATACTTCGCTTGCGGTCTCGCTGAACGACAGATCCTGTGGACCCGCGAGGAAGGCCTTCAGCAACCGTGCACCCGCCATCGGATCGCTTTCACGATCCTCGGCCATAAGAGAGCCGCATATGGCGGCTCGCAACGGCCGACCGTTAAACGTCATCGGCAGCGCGTTCACACCAACGAAACCGGAGATGCGGCCGCCGCCGTTGACGTGGACGAGGGGCCGAATCTCGCGATCGCAGCCAGGTGCGTCCAGATAGAGCTGCCGCATATAGCCTACGAGCGCAACTGGCGGCTCCGTCTGATCTTTGCAGAAGACCCTCTGGAACATTCCAGCGATCGCAGGAATGTCTGCGGGTTCAAGGGGCCGGATGCTACTCATCTTTCTTCGTTCCCGGCGTCCGCCGCAACGGATGCTTGAGCAACAAGTTTCCTGACGATGGCGACGCGTGGTTTGCCTTCCGCATCGGTGGCGAACGCGACAGGTTCGTAGGCCCTGGTGCGGGCGAGAAGAGCGGATGCCTGCCGGTCCTGGCCGGCGCCGAACTCGAAGAGCAGCCAGCCGCCGGGCTTCAGGAACGCCACGGCATCTCGGATGAGACGCTGATGGATGGAGATGCCGTAGGGGCCGCCATCGAACGCTTCGCGTGGTTCGGCTTCGAGCAGGTGGGCGCTGTCACCTTCGAGCCGGGATGTAGAGATATAGGGCGGGTTGCAGACGATCATATCGACCGCACCCTCGAGATGGTCGTCGGCAAGGGCATCAAACAGATCGCCTTGCCGTATGGTTACGCGGTCGGCGACCTTCAAGCGTGCGACATTGCGTCGGGCAAGGGCAACGGTGCTGTCGGTCAAGTCCGCCGCGAAGACCCGGGCGGACGCAACATCGGTCGCGATCCCAACCGCGAGGTTTCCGGAGCCACAGCACATGTCGATGACAGTTGCACCGGCTGGCCGGTCGTGCAGTATTCTGGAAGCAGTGCGTCCAAGCAGCTCTGTTTCCTCTCTCGGCACCAGGACATCAGGCGCCAGTTCGAGGTCGACGTCCATGAACCGATGCAGGCGCAGCACAACGCTGTCGGGCTGGTCGTCCGGAAGAGGGGTATTGTTCTGCGGCACGGCCTCTCCTTCATCGGTCGATGGATCGCTGCGGGGTTACGCTACCGCAATCAGGTAAACGGAAGCTAAAATGCAATTGAGGCGCGTGTGTTAACCGCGCAATCATTTCTGCGTGCTAACTCTTGCGATGATCGGAAACGGGGGCGCTGATCGAGCCCTTCCGGCAGAAGACGCTCATTTCGTCGGATTGTTGTCAAAGGCAGATCGGGATGGCATCGGAAGGTCTCAGAGAACCGGGCGCGCACAAGCCGTTCCTGTCGATGATCGTGTCCTATGCTGCTTCGGGCGGCAGCCTCATCATCGGATCTGCAGCCCAGCTTCTGACTTTCGCGATCCTCGCGCGCTGGCTCGGCGTCCACGAGTTCAGCGTCTTCGTGGCAATTACCGCCGTTGCCAACATTGCCGTGCATCTCTGCGGATTGGGGGCCATGGAGTGCCTCGTGCGCCGCGTGGCGCGCGACCGGAGCATGTATTCCCGCATGCTCGGCCACAACATCATACTGACGGCCATCAGCGGCATCGTTCTGGTTCTGCTTGGCGCGATCACGCTTCCATTTTTCTTCACGCTTTCCGCCGATCCGGTCACCAACATCGTCGTGATCACGCTGATGCTGACCACCAACGTTGTCTTTGTGCGGCTAATTGTTTTGGCGGAGCAGATCTTTCTCGCTCACTCCAATTTCGGATCCGCCAACAAGATTGTCGTCGGTTTCGCCATTGCCCGCACCATCGCGGCTGCGCTCGCCTGCATCGTCTTCGGTGTGGCGACCGTCGCCTCCTGGGCTGTCTGGCAGTTCGTGTGCCATGTGCTTGTCGCCATTGGTTGCTGGTATGCCGTCAAGGGCCTTGGCCGGCCAACCTATGGCATCGTTCGGGAAGAACTGCCGCAGGGGCTCTACTTCAGCGTGCCCTTCATTCTGCGCGCGGTGCGCCAGAATGCCGACTTGCTCGTCCTGAGCCTTGTCGCCACAGCGGAAGTGATGTCGAGCTACAGTGTCGCGCGGCGCATGCTGGAAAGCAGTTACCTCTCGGTCGAGGCGCTGAACCGGTTGATCTACCCAGGTTCGGCCAAGGCGACGGCCGCAGGCTTGCACCACGCCTTCGAGCGGGTGCGCAAGGTGCTCGTTGCTGCCACATCGATCAGCATCGCGGCGGCGATCGCGGTCTTCGCGCTTGCGCCGGTCCTGCCCTATCTCTTCGGCAAGGATTATGTCTCGCTGGTTTCCTTCGTGCGAATTCTCTGCTGGGTCGTCGTACCCATCGCCATGTGGTCGGTCGCCATGGAAGCGCTCGGGGCGTCTGGGCATCACCCGGCACGCGCCTCGGTGATGGGGCTTGGCAGCGTGCTCGGCGCAGCCTTGACGGCGTGGGCGACCTGGTATGCGCCGCCTGCGGGCACGTTCGTTTCCTTTTATGTCATTGAGATCGCGATGGTCGTCGTTTCCTGGGGCGTGTTCCTGCGGTTCGTTCGGCGCGACAGGGAGGGAGCGGTTGAGGACGTAGTCCCGGCGAGGATGGCACATGAAGGCTGATCTGAGGGAGCTGGAAACGGCTACGACCATTGAGCGTCCCATAAGACATCCCGGCAGTCTGCGGCCCATGGAGCGACGGGATATCCCTGCAGTCAGCTCGCTCTTCAGCAAGATTTTCCGCAAGCGTCGCGGCGAGGCGGGCACCGATCTCCAGCAGTATCTTGAGGCTACGTTCTTCGGTAGCCCGCTCTACTCGCCCGAGCATGGCAGTGTCGTCTATGACGATGGTGCCGGTGGGATCGCCAGCGCTATCCTGGCACTGCCGATGGAATTCTCGATCCACGGTCGCCGCACCGTCGGGAAGCTTCTCTGCGCATTCATGTCCGACGGAGAGGCGGGCGCCGTTGGTGCGGCATGTCTCGCTCGGGCGATGCGCGCCGCGCGCCAGGACATGTGCTTCTCGGATAATTCGTCGCCGGTCAGTGCGGACCATTGGGTTGCCGGAGGCGGGGTCGTGCTTCCGATACAAAGCCTGGAGTGGCAGCGATCGTTTCGACCAGTTACCAGCGGCGCCATTCGTGCCAGCAGGCAGTTTCCGGCATTGGGTTCGAGGATGCTCCTCGGGGTCCTCGGCGCAGTCGATAGGGTTCTGCGCCGGCGAAGACCATCTGTGAAACCCGCCTCGGCTTCAGGATGCACCACGACGGTGATCGGGGCGGGCGGGTTTGTCGGGTGTGCCCGACCAATGATGGAGCGGTTTTCGGTCAGGCCCGTATGGTCGACCGAAGAGTTCGATTGGCTTGTCGGGATCGCCGCGAAGAACCAAAGCCTCGGTGACGTGCATTTCCGCAAGGTGACGGCGGATGGAAGAGCGATTGGCGTTTTCGTCTTTCTTGGCAAGGCAAACAGGACTGCGACGGTCCTGAATGTGCTTTGCCAACCCGGTCGGGAGTTTGAGGTGACGGCCGAAATGTTTGCCTGCCTCGACCGCGAAGGTTACGCCCAGGCTGTCGGCGCTGCGCAACCCTTTTTGATGAACGCGATATCGCGCCAGCGTTGGCTGACGTTCCGCCATCGAGGCTACTTCTGCATGGTGACGCGCCATGGCGATCTCAAGGACGCGGCTTTGCGCAACGACCTCTACATCGGCGGCCTGGCCTCCGAGAGTTGGAGCCGGTTGCTGACGGATTTTTGAGCGTTAAGGTAAACGACCACCTGGCCGCTTAACGGAATTTTCACCGTACAACCCTAATTCTTCATTGGAGATACGAGACGCGCGAGCCGGCGATTTTGCGTCTTGAAGCGGGCGTGAGGAATGCGGATGTACAGGCCGAACGAGCCCCGACCACAAAGGTCGCCTGAGCCTGCGCACCGTCAGCGTGCGACGGTCGGCCGTGGTTCGCTGCTCAACTTTCTGCCCTCTGATGACGCGGACGCGCCCCCTCCTTTTGAGGAAAAGCAAGCGTCGCGAAGAGATGCGGATGTTCGGCGTTCGCAGCCGGTTCCCCAGGCGCAAGCAGAGACGGAGCCGACGCCGCATGTCGGTGGTGCGTTCTTCCCCCGGCTTCACCTCGTCAGCAAGATCGGAGTAGACGACGTTCTTCGCTGGCTGCGCGACGGTATGCTCTGGATTATCGCCGCAGTCACGATCTGCACATTTGTGGCCTTGGTCTATGCGATGACCGCGTCGCCTCGATACACCGTGTACACGGATATCGTCGTTGACCCGTCCAATCTCAATGTCGTCAGCGACGATGTTTTTACAACCAATCCGCAGCGTGATGCGCAACTATTGGAAGTGGAGAGCAAGCTCAGGATCCTGACGTCACGCAATGTGTTGGCGCGGGTGATCGACGAATTGCAGCTCACGCGCGATCCCGAGTTCGTCAAGCCGGCATCGTTTGCCTCACTGCGCAATCTGTTCTCTTCGAAGCAGGAGCACCGGGTTAACAACGAGCTCGCAGCCATGCGGGCGCTTTCGGAGCGCGTGGAGGCGCGACGAGAGGAGCGCTCCTTCGTCGTCGTCATGAAGGTTTGGAGCGAGGAACCGGCAAAGGCGGTGACCCTCTCGAACGCGATCGTCGATGCTTTCGAGCAAGAGCTGTTTCAGTCGGCTGCGGAAAGTGCCGGACGTGTTGCCAAGAACCTGAATGCTCGGCTGGACGAATTGCGGCGCAACGTGACCGATGCCGAACGGGCAGTGGAAGATTTCCGGCGCGTCAACGGTCTGCAATCGACCAATGGCCAATTGGTGAGCAATCAGCTTTCCGGTGAACTGAACACGCAGGTCCTGGGCGCGCAGCAACGCTTCATCCAGGCCGAGACGCGCTACAATCAGATGAGTGCTGCCATTGCCCAAGGCCGGACGGCCAGCGCGTCGGAGTTCGAGTCCGAAAACATGACAAACCTGCGTGAGCAGTACAACATGCTCCAGCAACAGATAGCCTCGATGCAGCGCACGTTTGGCGAGCGGCACCCTCGCCTGGTGGCCGCCAGATCCGAGCGCGCGACGCTCGAGGGGGCGCTTGCCGACGAGGCCCGGCGCATTCTGGAGCGCGCAAAAGCGGACATGGATAGCGAGCAATCGGCGCTCGAGGCCCTGCGCGGCAAGGCAAATACCGAGAAGTCTAACGTCTTCACCGATAACGAGGCCCAGGTTCAACTGCGCGATCTCGAGCGCGATGCCCGCGCCAAGGCGGCGATTTACGAAACGCATCTTGCGCGCGCCCAGCAGATTACCGAGCAACAGCAGATCGATACGACCAATGTGCGCGTGATCTCACGTGCCTTGCCGCCCAACTCGCGCACGTGGCCGCCACGCACGCTGATCCTATTGATTGCCGGCGGCATGCTCGGCCTCTTCCTTGGCGTGTCGGCAGTGATCGCCCGCGGCCTGTGGAGATATGTTCGCCGTCCGCTGCCGGCGACTGCCTGACGGGAGCGCCAATGACGAGCGCTGCCTATGTCGAAACCAATGCCGCCGACACGCTGAGGCTGCGCGTCGGCACCGTCCTGTTCATGGCGATGTTTCTGTTCTTCTGGATATCGATCAACCCCTTCGTCGACCTGACCGGGGAAGCAGTGCTCGATCCTTCGGCCGGCAATTCCAACCGTCTGAACCAGATCGTTTCTCTGTTGCTGTTTGCGAGCATGCTCGGTTATGGCCTGTGCCATCCGATGCGAAAGATCATCCTGCAGCCACGCCCGCTGATGGCCGTGCTGTTCACGTGGTTCCTGTTCGTATCGGTGATCTCGGCCTACCCCATGCTTGGGATCAAAGGCACGGTTCTCGCCGTCATGGTCACGGTCAATGCGAGCATCTATCTGCTGTTGCCGGCATCCGCGCGGCACTTCGCCAAGATGCTGGGCGTCGGCACGCTCATCATGCTCGGCGTGGCCTATTACGGCATCGCCTTCAAGCCGGCGCTCTCCATCCACCAGGCGTCTGAACTGCGCGAGCCGATGAATGCGGGTCTATGGCGTGGCCATTTTCCGCACAAAAACAGTGCTGCGGCCGCCATGGTGATCGCGGCCTTCTTCGGACTTTTCGTCATGAACACCTGGTCGCGATTGGCCGGGATCGCCATTGTGCTTCTGTCGTTCAACTTCCTCATCCACACCGGCGGCAAGACGTCGACCGCGATGCTTCCGGCGATCCTGCTACTCGCCTGGATATTCGAGAAGATCCGCTTCTTGCGCATTCCGATCGTCATCGGTGGTGTCGGGCTGTTCAACCTGTTTGCGGTGGGATCTGCAGTGTTTACGCCGCTAAGCGAGTTCATCACCGAGCTTGGCATCGATGCGACGTTTACCAATCGGGCGGATATCTGGCGTTTCGCGTTCACCGCGCTCGCCGAGCAGCCTATTACCGGCTACGGTTTCAAGGCTTTCTGGCAAACAGAGGAGCTGGTCCATAGCGGCGGCGCGATCGAGACCTGGGCGGTTGCTGCCGCCAACGGCCACAACTCCTATCTCGATATTGCCTTGATGACCGGCTTTCCCGGGCTGCTGCTGACGGTGCTGTGGGTTCTCGTCCTGCCGCTGCGCAACATTGCTCGCATGGCACCGGCCGAAGAGCACTCGCATCTCACGCGGCTTTTTACGCGTGTTTGGCTCTACACAATCTTCAATGCCGGACTTGAGAGCCTGTTTTATGAGGGCGGCAACCTGCTTTGGTTCACCTTTCTGTTTTCGCTCTACGGCCTGCATCTGCAGGCGCGGGCGGTCCTTGCCTTGCCGTCGCAATCCGTCGAGAAAGGCGGTGTCGCCTATGCCTGAACTTCTGCAAAAGATCGATGGACTTGTCGACCGGCTGGCAAATCGCCTGATCTGGCGCTTTGCTCCGAAGAAGCTCGACGTCAGGACAGACGTTCCACTCGTTTCCTTTACCTTCGACGACGTGCCCGACAGCGCGCTGCATCAAGGTGCCGAAATCCTCGAACGGCACGGCGTTCGCGGCACATTCTACATTGCCGGAGGGCTTGAAGGACGGGTCGAGCCGGATCGGACCTTGATCACGGCTGCGGGTTGCGAGGCGCTCTCCAGGCGTGAGCACGAAGTCGGTTGCCATACCTTCAGTCACAGCAAGATAAAGCGCTTGACCGGAGGCGCGCTTGCGCAGGACCTCGACCGAAATGCGGACTATCTCGCCCGCGGCGGGGTTGGCGAGCCGGCAAGGAACTTTGCCTTTCCCTACAACGCGGCCTGGCCGATGGCACGCAAGGAATTGGGGCGGCGCTATCGCACGTGCCGGGCGGCAGGGGAGGCGATCAACCGCGGTGCGGTCGATCCGCTGATGCTGAAGGCGGTTGAGATCCGCCAGCCTGAGCAGCACGCCTTTGGGCTGACGCGCTGGATCGATGACCTCGTCGCGCAGCCGGGATGGCTCGTCTTTTTCACGCACGACATCGCGCCGCGTCCCACGCCCTATGGCTGTACGCCAGAGACGTTCGAACATCTCGTGCGTTACGCGGTCGAGAAGCGATGCACGGTGCTGCCTGTCGACAAGGCGCTCGATCGGCTTGGCGGATGAGGAGAACGATGTGCCCAACACGGTAGCCGCCGACAAGCGACTTCTCGTCATCAACAACTACTTCTATCGCCGCGGCGGCGCTGAGGCGGTCTTCTTCGACCATATGAAGATGTTTACCGACATCGGCTGGGATGTCGTGCCTTTTGCCATGGAGCACGAGGACAACGAACGCTCCGCCTGGTCAGACTATTTCGTGTCCGAAATCGAATTTGGCCGCCAAACGAGTTTTCTGCGAAAAGTGGAACAAGCGGCAAGCGTGATCTATTCGCGCGAAGCGCAGCGTAACATCTCCAGGCTGATCGATCGTGCGCGTCCGTCCGTTGCCCACGCGCACAACGTCTACCATCACCTGTCGCCAGCGATCTTTTCGACGCTGAAGGCAGCTGGCGTGCCAGTCGTGATGACGGCTCACGACCTCAAGCTTGCCTGTCCTTCCTACAAGATGCTGCGCGACGGCAAGATCTGCGAGGACTGCCGCGGGGGGCGGGTCTACAACGTCCTGCGCCATCGTTGTGTGAAGGGCTCGCCGATATTGAGCGCTGTTGTCCTGGCAGAAACGGTACTGCATCGCACGCTGGGGCTCTATCGAAACAAGGTCGATCGCATCGTCGTTCCGAGTCAGTTCTACGTGGAGAAGCTCGTCGAGTGGGGCTGGGCACGCGAGCAGATGGTGCACATTCCAAATTTTGTTGATGTGGACGATTACCGCAGCGCCTGGGACGAGGGCGACTATTTCGTTTTCGCAGGGCGGCTCGCGCCCGAGAAGGGCATTGCCACTCTGATCAAGGCGGCGGCGCTCTCGAAACAGCGGCTGGTCGTTGCCGGTGCTGGCCCCGAAGAGGCGTCGCTGCGGCAGCTCGCCGGCGCGCTCGATGCCGACGTGACGTTTACCGGTTATCTCTCGGGCGAGAGCCTGCACCGTTTGATCGGGTCATCCAGGGCGCTCGTCCTGCCGTCTGAATGGTACGAAAACGCACCCATCAGCCTGCTGGAGGCATACGCTCTGGGGCGGCCGGTGATCGGTTCAGCCATCGGGGGCATTCCGGAAATGATCCGGGTCGGAGAAACGGGCGCGACGGCGGCGTCCGGAGACGCCGAGGATCTGGCACGAGCGCTGACCGACATGGCAGCTCTTGGACCTACTGCGCGGGCCGGGATGGGCGCGGCAGGCAGGGCGTGGATATCCAGGGATTTCTCCGCTGATGCTTATCGGGACAGAACGCTTGATCTTTATGCAACGCTTGGAGCCGCATAGTTCGGCGGATTTCATCCTTGCGATATTAACCAAGAATTGCAAATATACTTACTATGACATTAATTCCGTTCGTTTGTTGGCCGGTTCATTCGATATTTAATGATTTATTTACGAATTTGTTAAGTATTATTAACGTAAAAGGCCGTGGGTGCGCAATCCGTGAGGCCTCGCCATGGGCAGGAAGTCAGGAGTCTCGCAAGTTGATCGCCGGCAACGACCGTCGATTTCCGCTGAGATTGTACAATCTGGAGTATTGGAAGGCGTCGACGGAAAGGGCGGTACTGCCCAGCGTGGAGTTTATCTCGTGGACAGTCATCGCGAGTTGAGAGGTCAAGATCGACGGCTGAGCGCGCGAACCGCACGACGGCGCGTGATGATGCTGGGCCTGCGCGGAATTCCGGATGTGCAGGGCGGCATCGAAAAGCATGTCGAGATCCTTGCCGGCAAGCTTACGAAGCATGGCTGGGACGTCGACGTCATCGGGCGGCGTCGATATCTTCCCGCATCGGGTCCCTTTAGCTGGAACGGCATTCGTGTCTTCCCGTTCTGGGCGCCTCGCCGGATGGCGCTGGAAGCCATCGTTCACACGTTCATCGGCGTTTGCTACGCGGGTTGGCAGCGCCCTGATGTGCTGCATATCCATGCGATCGGGCCGGCGCTTTTCGTGCCGCTTGCAAGAATGCTCGGACTGACGGTGGTCGTCACCCATCACGGCTATGACTACGACCGGCAAAAATGGGGTGCCCTTGCCAAGAGTACGTTGAAACTCGGCGAACTCCTGGGCATGCGCTTTGCAAGCGGACGGATCGCCATTTCGAAGGATATCGCCGATACCATGGGCGCGCGGCACAATGTGTCCATGTCCCTTGTGCCCAATGGGGTTTCGGTTTCGCCGGCCAACGGCGAGACGGGCATTCTTGCCGAGTTCGGCCTTGCGCCACGGCGTTACATCCTGCTTGCCGCGCGGATCGTGCCCGAGAAGCGCCAGCTCGATCTGATCCGCGCCTATGCCAAATGCTCCAATCCGGAGTTCCGGTTGGTGCTCGCCGGCGGTGCTGAATTCGAGACCTCATACACGGAAGAGGTGAGGAGGCTGGCGAGCGATGTTGGCGGTGTCGTTCTGACGGGCTTCCAGTCTGGTGACCGGCTGGCGGAGCTTTTTGCCAATTCGGCACTGTTCGTTCTGCCTTCCAGCCATGAGGGGATGCCGATCGCACTGCTGGAGGCCATGGCCTATGGTTTGCCGGTTCTCGCCAGCGATATCGTTGCCAATCGCGAGCTTGGCCTTGCCGGCGAGGAATATTTCCCGCTTGGCGACGTGGAGGCGCTGGCATCGGCGATGACGGCCAAGCTGGCCAATCCTCCCAGTGAAGGCGAGATGCGCGCCCGCGCCGCCTGCGCCGAAGCCGCCTATAGCTGGACAAGCGTGGCGGAAAAGACCGTGGCGGTGTATAGCGCGTTGGTGGCAAAATAAATCGCGCGCAATTGCGCGATCTTCCTGTTGCCGACGGATGACGATTGCCGTGTTATGTGCGGTGCGGAGAGACAAGCAAAGCATGAATATCAAACGCACCGCCGGCCTGCTTGCATGGCTCATATTCGCCGTAATCGCCTATTCGACCCTCTCGCCGCTCGATCTGCGCCCGCGCATGGGCACGTTCGTGCATGTCGAGCGCTTCGGTGCATTCGGGTTGATGGGGCTGCTGTTCGCGATCGGTTACTCAAGGCGCATCGTTCTTGTACTTTGCCTCGTCTTCGCAACTGCGGTCGGCTTCGAACTGCTGCAGATGGTGCTGGCGGATCGCCATGCCCGGATCGAGGATCTCGTCGTCAAACTGCTCGGCGGCGCCTGCGGCGTGGCTTCGGGTTCGATACTGATCCGCTATCGGTCACGTCTGATGCAATTGCTGGGGCAAATAAACCAAAACTCAAAGTATCAGGGGTAGAACGGGCTGCGCCGGGACGCTTGGCTAGACGCCCCGGTGATTTTGGAGGCTCGCTTGGCAGTATCCGTCATCATCAAGACGCTGAACGAAGAGAAGCGAATAGCGGCCACGATTGAAAGCGCGCTTGCAGCCCTCGGCGAGACAGGTGGCGAAGTCATCATTGCCGACAGCGGCTCGTCCGACCGGACGGTCGAGATCGCTTCGCAATACCCCGTGGTCATCGCCCAGATCAGTCCGCCGGCGCGACCGAGCTGCGGCATCGGCCCGCAACTCGGCTTTCAGTATTCCAACGGCGACCATATTTGTCTGCTTGACGGCGACATGCTGCTCGATGGTGATTTTCTCGCCGTCGCCGTGGCGTTTCTCGCCGACAACCCCTCGGTTGCGGGTGTTACCGGCCATGTGCAGGAGATGTTGACGTCCAACCTCGAATTTTCGCGGCGCGTCAGACGCAACTCACCGGAAAACCGGATCGGATCGATCGACCGGATGAACGGCGGCGGGCTTTACCGGCGTGATGCGATCGCGGCCGTCGGTTACCTCTCCGATCGCAATCTCCATGGATACGAGGAATTCGATCTCGGCATCCGGTTGCGAAGCGCCGGGTGGGGATTGCATCGCCTTGACCGACGTTTCGTCCAGCACTTCGGCCACACGGTCAATTCCTATCGTCTTCTGGTTCGACGCTGGAAGAGCAAATATCTCTTCGGTATCGGCGAACTTCTGCGCGCATCCGTCGGCCGGCCCTATTTCTTCCAGCTTGTGCGCGAGCTGCCCGAGCTGAAGCTTTGGTGCCTCGTCTACCTCTGGTGGGCGCTTTCGTTCTGCGTGCTGCTGTTCTCGCCCAGCCTGACTGTCGGCTTGGGCATCGTCGCCGCTGTGCTTGCCGGTGTCATCGTGCTGATGAGTTTTCGCAAGGGCAGCTTGAACATGGGGCTCTACACGGTCGTCGCCTGGTTCTTCCATGCCGCTGCATTGCCCGTCGGCTTTTTCAGGCGGCGGCGAAAGCCGGAGGCCCCGATCGAGAGCAAGTTGCTTGGAGCCCCAGCGTGATGCATCAGCGGATCCTCGGGGCGGCGCTGGTGCTTGCGGTGATGTGCCTGCCTGCAGGCGCCTCGGATCAGTGGGCTCCGGTGAAGGAGATCTCGCTCGAATTGCGCCCAGGCAGCCCGCTCGATTTCTCGTCGATCCTGCCGAACGCCCCGATCGATGACGATCATAGGCTGGTTGCCGGTAAGGAGGGGCGCCTTGCCTATGCGAAAGCACCGGATACGCCGGTCAGGATGTTGTGCGCCTCACTCGCCTGGAGCCCCGCGTCCGGCGGCTTCCCCGATCACGAAGGCGCAGATCGCTACGCGCGCCAGCTGGCGATGCATGGCTACAATATCGCACGCCTGCATTTCGTCGACGCAAGTCTGATGTTCGGGCGTAATCGCGATTTCGATTTCGATCCGGAGACGCTCGACCGGATCCAGTATCTGCTTGCGGCTCTGAAGCGCAACGGCATCCATTGGATCATCGATGGTCTGTCGTCGCCGCGTGGCGCCTATGGCGGTTTCGACGATCGCTGGGACACGGGCGGCGATGTGAAACTCATGCTTCACCTGGACGATCGGACCTTCGAGCATTGGAGGCGGTTGCAACAGGCGATCCTCGGGCGCGTGAATCCTTACACCGGTGAAGCTCCTATCCATGATGAAGCTCTGGCGCTGGTTATTCTCGCCAATGAGAATGGCCTGGAGTTCGAAGCGGTGGTTCACGACCGGCCGGGCCGGGCCCCCTATGACG
Organism: Ensifer adhaerens; assembly: GCF_001270265.1. Classification (GTDB taxonomy): domain Bacteria; phylum Pseudomonadota; class Alphaproteobacteria; order Rhizobiales; family Rhizobiaceae; genus Ensifer; species Ensifer adhaerens_B. The sequence goes on along the minus strand of NZ_LGAP01000005.1, from coordinate 193,211 downwards.
AGAGGTTGGCTCAGCCTTTCAATCTCTGGCTGAAGAGGCGTTATGGCACAACGGCGAACCTGACGAAGGCGTGGGGCGCGCTTGATGCCGGGGAAGAGCTTGAAACAGGCGAGATCAGGTTGCCACTGGATCGCTACAACGACAGCCCGCGTCTGCGCGATCTTCAGGCGTTCTTCGTCGAAACCGAGCGTGCCTCCACCGCGCGCATGAGCAAGGTTCTGCGCGACCTCGGCTACAAGGGCCTGATCAGCAACTACAACAATTGGCCGACAATCCAGACGGCGCTCAGCAGGCGCGACTTGCCCGCGGTGACGATGAACACTTACTACGATTGGGTTGGCGGCTACGCGCCGGGCAGCGAACTTCTGCAAACCAGCTCAATCGCCGATGGCGTCAACTATATCAGGATGATCGCAGCATCGCGCTGGCTCGGAAAACCATTCGTTGTCAGCGAATACGACCACCTGTTCTGGAACCGCTACCGTTACGAGGCTGGCCTTGCCATGCCGGCCTATGCCGCCCTTCAGGGCTGGGACGCCCTTTGTCGCCATGGTCACGGGCCGATCGCGCTCGCCTATGGGGAGCCGTTTCCCCACAAGCGGGCGATGCTGCCTTACGCGATTGCGCTCGATCCGGTCGCCCGCGCGGGCGAAACCTTGGCCGCCTTGCTCTATCGCCGTGGCGATGTTGCGACCTCTGATGTGACGATCCCATTTTCCGTGCGCGGCGAGGAGGATCTGACCGATGATATGCAGGCGCGCGAGCCGGAATCTCTGACCGATCTTGCGCTGGTCGGTCGTATCGGCCTGGGCCGAGCGGAGCGATTGGGCGATGCGATTGCGGTCGCCCAGCCGCGACGGGATGGCAGCGACAATGTGCTGGCGCTGCTGCGGGCGAGCGGCACGGTGATGCCAGACAATGGAACGACGGTCGATGCCGGCATCTATCAAAGCAGCACCGGTGAAATTCTCCTCGATCGGTTCGCCGGCCAGTTGCGCGTTGCGACACCGGCGACGGAAGCGATGGCGTTTGCGTCCCTGCGCGAGCCGGTCGACCTCGGTGTGCTGCGGGTGGAGCGCGCCGACGGCAATGGTCTTGTCGCGCTATCGGGGCTTGATCCGCCCGCAACCTTGTCCGACAGCCGGCGTTTCCTGTTGATCTTTGCAACCGATGCCCAGAACACGGACATGACATTCCGTGACAGCGAAGAGAAGGTCATCGAGAGTTTTGGCCGGTTGCCGGTGGTGATCCGGCGGGGGTATGTCGATCTCTCCCTGTCTCGGACGGCGGCAAGGTGGCGCATTTCTCCCGTAGGCCTTGACGGAACAGTTCACCCATCGGTGGCCGATGGTGTCGGCGCCGTCGCATTTCGCCTGAGCAACGATGCCCCGTCCGGTCCGACAACCTACTTCCTGCTGGAACTTGAATAAGCCTCAGCACGGGAATGGCCGCTTTGCCGATCAACGATTGGCCATGATCTCCCCCTATAGTCGTCTTTTTCAAACCATGGGAGGATGCGATGAGAACTTGGGAAGCCATGCACCCGGGCGCGCGCTGGATAGCGCCTGAAACGGACTTGCGCACCGTGGCAAGGATCATGCGCGATGAGGACATCGGTTGCTTGCCGGTCGGCGAAAATGATCGCCTTATCGGCATGGTGACGGACAGGGACATTACGGTGCGGGCGTGGGCGAACGGACACGATGCCGCATTGCTGACCGCACGCGACGTCATGACGAAGGATATCGTCTACTGCCGCACCAGCGAAACCATCGAGGACGCCGTTCAGTTGATGGAGGCAAAGAAGATCCGGCGCCTACCGGTGATCGATGACGACAAGCGCATGGTCGGAATGTTATCGCTGGGCGATATCTCCCATGCGAGCAGCCGTGAACTGACGACCGGATTGGTTAAGGCCGTTACCGCACATCACGCATGAGATGCGATTGCCCGTATGGGTGCCGCTCCCGCCGTCTAACGGCGAGGGCGGAGTTTTTAACGCGGTGTCACCGCTGACGAAAGCGTCAGAAGCGGTAGGTGATGCCTGTGCCGATCAGCCAGGGATCGAGCTTCACTTTCCCGGTCACCGCGCCGGCGCCCGGCAAGGTCGCGTTGACCACCGGCTCCAGAAACAGCTTCTTCACGTCGAAGTTGATGCCCCAGTGATCGTCGAGCTTGATGTCGACGCCGGCCTGCAGCGCAACGCCGAACGTGTTCTTGAGGTTGAAGCTGGAGAAGTCGCCGCGGGCCTTTTCGTTGTAGAAAATGGTGTAGTTCACGCCGGCGCCGACATAGGGCTTGATCGTGTCGGTGAGATTGACGTGGTACTGGAGCGTCAGCGTCGGCGGTAGCAGCCAGGCCTTGCCGATCGGACCAAGGCCGGCAATCGAGCCACTGCCCCTTGCGGAATGCGGGGTCGTGCCCAGCACCAGTTCCGCCGCAATATTGTCGGTGAAGAAGTAGGTGATATCGAGCTCGGGCACGACCGAGTTGCTGACGCCGACCTTCTCGCCGTCGAGTGACGTGCCATTCAGCTGCAGCGATGCCTTGTCCTCGGGCAGGACGGCGAGCGCCCGGGCGCGGATCATCCACGGGCTCTGCTCGCTCGCTGCCGGCAGTTCAGGCGCGGGCTCGCTCGGTGCAGTCACGTCCGCGGCCCGGGCCGCAGTGACCGAGGCCGCCAGTAAAAGAAATGCGGCGGCAGTTGGCAGGATGGAGCGAGTAGACATGATTCCGGACCCCCAGAAGAGTTTAAAAATTGCCGTTCAGGGCAGGCGGCTGCAGGGAATCTGCAGCCGGCGGCACTATGGGCAACTCCGCTCGACGTGGGGTTGTTCTGGATCAAGGTCGTCCGTCAGTTGATGGGGTGATCGCCGCCGGCAGATTCGCGAGCGACGGAGGCGATAGGCGCGATAAGCTCACGCCGGCATGCGTGGAATGCTGGCAAGCAGCCGCTGGGTATAGGGATGCTGTGGCGCCGCCAGGATATCGCGCGTCTGGCCGCTCTCGACCACCTGGCCGTTTTCGAGGATGACCATCTCCTCGCAAAGCGACGCAACGACGCCGAGGTCGTGTGACACGAATACCAGTGTCAGTGTTGCCGACAGGGTTTTGAACAGTTCGACGATGCGGATGCGGGTCGACAGGTCGAGAGCGCTGACGGCTTCATCAGCAAGAATGATCTCAGGGCGGGCGACGATCGCGCGCGCGATCGCGATGCGCTGGCGCTGGCCGCCTGAAAATTCGTGCGGGTATCGTTGCATGGCGTCGAGGGGCAGGCCCACCGCCTCCAGCGCCTGCGCCACCGCATCCTTCCGCGGCCCTACAATACGCAGCGATTGCAGCGGCTCGGCGATGATGTCGAGCACTTTCTGGCGAGGATCGAGCGACGAGTAGGGATCCTGGAAGACCGGCTGTACCGAACGCCGATAGCGGCGCATGAACGCGCCGTCGGCCGGATCGAGTACTTCGTCGCCGAAGCGGATTGTGCCGCTGCTGGGCCGTTCGAGGCCGAGCAGCAGCCGCAGCAGCGTCGTTTTGCCCGAACCGGACTCGCCGACCAGGCCGACGCTGGCGCCGGCGCGTATGTTGAACGAAACGTCGGTCAAAACCTTGCGGTGACGGGAATAGCCGAAGTTCACATTCTGCAGGTTCAGCATCATTATCCCGTCCGTCCAAGGGCCTCGTCGAACATGCGTGCGGCGTCGACGAGCGTCTGCGTATAGTCGTGCGACGGGTTGGCGAACACGTCGACAACGGCGCCTTCTTCAAGCGCGATGCCGTCGCGCAACACCATCACGCGCTGCACCACTTCGGCAACAACAGGCAGGTCATGGCTGATGAAGAGCAAGGCCATCCCGGTTTCACGCACCAGTCCATCGAGCAGCTTGAGGATTTCGGCCTGCGTGGTGACGTCGAGCGCCGTCGTCGGTTCGTCGGCGATCAGAAGCTTCGGGCGGCAGGCAAGTGCCATGGCGATCGCGACGCGCTGGCGCTGGCCGCCCGACACTTCGTGCGGATAGGCATTGGCAATGCGCTGCGGTTGCGGCAGGGCGACCTTGTCGAGCAGATCGAGCACTTCGCGGTCGACCGCTACCCGCGGCGCCTGGCCCATTTCGCGCGCAAGCCTGCGGCGGACCGGCTCGGCAATCTGCTTGCCGATTTTCATCAGCGGATCGAGCGCTGTCAGCGGCTCCTGGAAAACGACGGCGGTCGCGACCCCGCGCAGGCGGTTCAAGTGCTTGTCTTGTGCACCGACCACCTCTTCGCCATCGAGAACGATCGAGCCGGTCACAGAAATGTTTGCCGGCAACAGGCCGGTAACGGCCATTGCGGTCATCGACTTGCCCGAACCGGATTCGCCGATCAGCCCCATTCGCTCGCCGGAGCCGATGGAGAACGACAGGTTCGAAACCAACGTCTTGCCGCCGGCGCGCACGGTCAGGCCCTGAACGGAAAGCAAGGCGCTCATCGTGTTCTCCCGCGTGTCGGGTCGCCGACATCCCGCAGCCCGTCGGCAAGCAGGTTCATACCGATGACCAGCGCGACAAGGGCAATGCCCGGCGCGATCGCGCCGACGGGAGCGGTATAGACCGTGCCCTGGGCCTCCTGCAGTAGCCTGCCCCAAGAGGCGTTCGGCGGCGGTGCGCCAAGGCCGAGATAGGACAGCGACGCTTCCGCGATCACCGCCAGGCCGAATTGCAGGGCGAAGTTGACCGAGAGCGTCGGCCATATATTGGGCAGCACATGGCGGACGACCACACCTAGCCACGAGGTGCCGGAGGTCCGGGATGCGATAATATAGTCCTGGCGCAGCACGCGCTTGGCAAGGATGCGCGTCAAGCGGGCGACGATCGCCGAGATCGCCAGGCCGAGCGCCAGGATCGCCGACCACAGGCTGGCGCTGTCGCTGGCAGCGACCACCAGCATCGCCAGCAGCAGCGTCGGGAACGCGATCAGGATATCGAGGGTGGCGGCCATGACATCGTCGAGCAGGCGCGTCGCGAAAGCGGCGAGAATGCCGAGCGTCACGCCGATCGAAGCGCCGATCGCAACCGCGCCGGTACCGACGATCAACGCGGTGCGGGCGCCGATCACGATTTGCGTCAGGTAGTCGCGGCCGAGCCGATCCGTTCCCACCCAGTGCAGCAATGACGGCGCTTCGAGCCGGCCGCCGGAGGCATTGAGCGGATCGTAGGGTGTCCAGAACAGGGTGAGGATGGCGACAACGACGTTCAGGCCGACGAGGGCGAGCCCGATGGAAAGCGACAGCGAATGCCTGCGGGCCGGTCTATCCGTCGAAAGGTCCAGCGAGGTCATGTCGCAGCTCCTGTCGCCCGTTCACGCAAGCGGGGATCGATCAGCCGCTGAAACAGATCGGCGGCGAAACCGATCAGCAGCACCAGCAGAGTCGAGATGAACAACACGCCCTGGACATTGGGGTAGTCGCGCTGTTCGATCGCCAGCAGCAGCATCGAGCCAAGGCCGGGCAGGGCGAAAACCCGTTCGACCACGACTGCACCAAGCAGGGTCGTTGCAAGCTCGATCCCCAGGATCGAGACAATCGGCACGGCGCCGTTGCGAATCCCATGCCGGATCAACGCCTGCGAGAAACTGGCGCCGAGCGCGCGGGCGGTTCGCAGGTAGTTACTGCCCAGAACGTCTTGTGTTGCGGATCGGATGTAACGGATCAGCGAGGCGGCCATGACCAGACCGATCGTCAGCACTGGCAGTGCGAGCGCATAGAGAACTTGGCCCTCGTTCTGCCAGCCGCGACGGGGATAACCGCCCGAGGGAAAGAGCCGAAGATTGACCGCAAACACGGTGACGAGCAGGATTCCCACCCAGAAGACCGGGATGGCGATGCCGAGCTGCGACACGGTCGAAATGGCCGCACCGTACCAGCGATGGGCCTTGACCGCCGACAGGATGCCGAGCGGAACGGCGATGGCGACAGCAAGCGCAAAGCCCATCAGCGCCAGTGGTACCGTCACGGTCAGGCGGGCGGCGATTTCCTCGATAACAGGCTTGCCGCTGACGAAGGAGGTGCCGAGATCGAAGCGGGCGAGGCTGCCGACGAAGCGCAGGAACTGCTCCCAGAGCGGCAGGTTGGAGCCGACCTGTTCGCGCGCGGCCTCGATCTGCTGCTGGTCCGCACCGACGGAAAGCAGGGCGTTTGCCGGGTCACCCGGCAGCAGGCGCAGCAGCACAAACAGCACCACCGCGGCGATCAGCAGCGACAGGATCAGGATGGCGAAGCGGCGCAGGATATAGGCGAGAATGGTAGAATTCCTTTCGTCCGACGGGCGTAACACCCGGGGCCGGAGCGCTGGCTTTTGCACAAAATCAACCGGGAGGCTACTGCATAATCCCTTAATTCCTCATCGATTTCAGGGGAAATTATGCAGCACGTTCCGAATGCTAAAGCATCTTCGCGGTGGACATCTCGCCTGCGGCACTGTTTTGCATCTGGTTAAAAATAGACTGACTTGCTGTTGGCTTGCGGATGGAATGGAGTGGCGTCACCCGCAATGCAAAGGAGCCCCCAAATTGCTCGAGGGCTCCCTTCGTGAGCGTACGATAACAGCGGATCGCCTAGAAGAAGGAGGGGATCAGTTCCCGCTCTTCTTGATGTTGTAGGCGAAGAATTGCGAGTTCAGGCCGTTGAGGGGATAGCCGGTGACGGCCGAGCTCGAGACCACGATCTGCGGATAGAGGTAGAGCCAGTTGCTTGCCGCGTCCTCGGCGATGATGCGGTTTGCTTCGGTCAGCTTTGCCGTCTGTTCGTCTGTGTTGGCGGCAGCTTCGGAAGCCTTGATCAGGTCGACAACCTCAGGGTTGTTGTATCCCCAATAGAAGTCGGGATTGCCGTAGAAGACGATGTCGCGGTGGTTGACGTGCTCCTGCAGCGTCGCCTGGAAATCATGCGCCTTGTAGACCTTGGTGTACCATTCGTTGGCGGTGATGACATTGATCTCGACCTTGATGCCGACCTTTGCCAGTTCGCTCTGCAGGAACTGGGCAACGATCGGATGCGGATCGTAGTTGGGCGTATCGAGCTTGAACGAGAAACCATCGGCAAAGCCGGCTTCCTTCAGAAGCGCCTTTGCGCTCTCGACATCATAGGCATCGACGGCGGTGAGGTCGACATACCAGGGGTCCGTCGGAGGCACGAAGGAACCGATCAGCGTGCCGTATTCGCCCCAGATGGACTCCAGCAGCTTCTTGTCGTCGATCGCGCGGGCGATAGCCTTGCGAACCTTGACGTTGTTGAAGGGCTCGACCCTGTCGTTGAATGCCAGCAGTTCCTTGGTGGTCGACTGGCCGGCAGTTACGGTGAAATCCGGATTGTCCTTGAACTGGGCGATCGAATCCGGGCTCTGGACGCTGGTGATGACGTCGACTGCGCCGGTCAGCAGCGCATTGTTGAGCGCAGTGGCATCGGTGAAGTATTGGAAGACGACTTCGCCATTGGTCGGGGCGGTGCCCCAGTATTTGTCGTTGCGGGTGAGGGCCAACGACGAGCCGCGGCGCCATTCATCGAGGCGGTAGGGGCCTGTGCCGTCTTCGCCGGCGTTCAGATCCTTCGCTGCGTCGTTGACGATCCAGACGTAGCTGAGGTTATAGGGCAACGAGATGGAGCGGGCGGACAGCTTGACCACCACCGTCTGGTCGTCGGGGGTCTGGATCTCGCTGATCGTCGCCAGGCTCTTCTTGCGCGAACTCTTGGAATCGGGCGCGACCACGCGCTCGATGCTGTGCTTCACGTCCTGTGCCGTCAGCGGATCGCCGGAGTGGAAGGTCACGTTCGGCCGAAGCTTGAAGGTATAGGTGAGGCCGTCTTCGCTGACCGTCTGTTCGGCGACAAGACCGGGAGCGACGTCGCCCGCGTCAGTCAGCGTGAACAGCGCCTCATAGACGTTGCCGTTGAAGGCTTCGTTGATGCCCTGGCCGGCGCCGGCGGTGTTGTCCAGGTTCTGCGGTTCATAGAGCGAGCCGATGACGACGGAGGCATCCGGATCGAAGTTTGCATCCTGCGCGAGCGCTGCCGTGCTCGTCGACAGAAGCAAGGCCAAAGCTGCGGAGGCGAGGATCGAACGCCTACCTTTCCGGCTCAGCCTCGAAAGTTCGCCCGAGTCGATCGTGTTGCCAGTCATTTCCCTAACTCCTGCATATATGCTCATCGCGCGATGTCGCGCTTGCCGTCCGAATGTACACATCGGGTGGTTGCGATGCATCATACAAATTCCCTACCAATTTAGTGGGAATTTTGGTTCGTTTTGTCGTGCTAAGTTGAAATTTGCACCCGCGGCAGGCGCCGGCAAGAAAAGGGCGTTCCTGAATTAGAGGATGCATCGGCGGGATCAGCGCTGCGCATATCGCCGCGACCAGCGCCCCGGAATCATCAGAACCAGGAGGCACAACAGGCCAGCCAGAATCGCCGGTGCCCAGAGGGAGAACTGCCCGAAACGATGTTCGAGAATGGCGCCGATGACGGCGCCGCCGAGCATCCCGATCCAGGGGACGATCTGGATCGTCCATTGCATGTTGCCTGTACCGATGATCCAGCGGCCCAAGCCACGGCCGAAGCGGGACAGGGCGCCCGTTACATAGGTAAGACCGATCGGCAGTCCCTCGATATGCTCGACGGAGGCGTTCACCACCCCCATTGCAAGGACGATGAAATAGAAGCGCAATTCGTTCGGCAGGTGGTCGCCACCGGCAGCGGCGAGGGTGAGGATCAGGGTGACGCAGCACAGGACGCCGCCGGCGCGAAATCTACTCGCGACGATCGTTCCCATGGCATTGCCGATGACGAAGACTGCGAGCGAGCCGAGAAGGATCAGCGATCGCAGGATGTTGCCGTCTGCAATGGCGGTTGCGGCGCGCGTCGTGTTGCCGCTCATGAAGGAGACGAAGTCGCCCACCGTCAGCAGGCCGATCGCGTCGGTCATCCCGGCGAGGAACGAGATGAGCGCGACCACGAGAAGCGCGGTCCCGGTTCGCTGGCGCTTGATGATCCGACGCCGTCGCTGAAAAGTCATGATGCTGCCCCGCCGTTTTCCTCAGGCTTAATCCGCCGACCGCGAGAAGGGAAGTCACCCGGTATAGGTGCGCTTTGACGAGGCGGGGCAGGGATGATCGTCGCGTCATGCGTCGCTGTCTGTCCACAGATGGAGCGCCTCAAAAAAGCATAAAATTTTCGACAGCCGGCAAAAGGATTCGACAGTGAACGAATTCTGATATATCGCCTGATTAATCGTTTAATCATCGATAGCGGACAACACGGCCTTGGCGCGTTCGGGACCAAAACTGACGAGGATTGCCAGAACACTGGGCGTCTCCGCGGCGACGGTTTCCAACGCGCTCTCCGGTAAGGGGCGTGTCTCTGCCGAGCTGGCCGAGAAGATCCGCGCGACGGCAGCTGAACTCGGCTATGTCCCGAGCCTTGCGGGCAGGGCGCTGCGCACCGGTCGCACTGCAGTCATAGGGCTCGTTCTTCCCGATATTGCCAATCCGCTCTTCCCGCAGATCGCACAGGCCATCGAGCTTGCGGCGTCTTCGGCCGGTTACGGCGTTCTGATTGCCGACTCCCGCGGTGACGTCACCACCCAGACCAAAGCCATCGAGCGATTGATCGATCGTGATGTCGACGGCATGGTGATCGTGCCTCGGCGGGGAACGCGCATCGCCGATGTCGGCTGTCCCGTCGCCGTTATCGATACGCCGTCGACACCGGGCAACACGGTTGCCGCCGACCATTGGGGCGGTGGCCGGCAGATCGCCGAACACCTGAAGGCGCTTGGCCACCGGCGCGTTCTGATCATCGGCAACAATCCGGCCTCCAACGTGCAGAACGATCGCATCGGCGGCATTCGCTCGGTGCTTGCCGACGGTGCATTCGTCGAGACCCTTTGGATCGAACCGCTTGAGCGCGAGCAGGGAAAAGGCTGTCCGCTCGGCCTCGCCGAGAAGGTCGCGGAAGGCTTTACCGCCTTTGCCTGCGTCTCCGATCTTCACGCGCTTCGCGCGCTGACCGAGTTGCAGCGCGCCGGCATCAATGTGCCGGAAAAGGCGAGCGTCACTGGCTTCGACGATCTCATCTGGTCGCCGGTGGTGACGCCGGCACTGACCACGGCGCGCATGGACATGACCCGGATCGCCGCGATCGCCGTCGAAGCGCTGGTGAAGGCGATCGGCGAGCGCGATCCGGCTGACGCTGCCATCGGCGCGCCAGTGACCGCCGACGACGCCGAAGTGCCGATGCAGCTGGTCGTGCGGCAATCGAGCGCCGCACCGCCCAGGATACAATTCCAACCTGCCCAGACGACTGCCAACGCCAGAACCTCAGCCCCAGAAGGAGAACACCAGCCATGAAGAAGATCCTGCTCGCTTCCAGCGCGCTTTTGCTCGTCGGCGCCAATGCCGCTTCCGCCCAGGAAAAGACGCTGACCATTTCCGTCTACGGTTTTGCCCAGGACGCTTTCAAGGAGCTGGTCTACACGCCCTTCGAAGCCAAGTGCGGCTGCAAGCTGGTGGTGGAGACCGGCAACAGCGTCGAGCGCCTGGCGAAGATGGAAGCCAACAAGGCGAGCCCGGTTGTCGACATGGCGGTCGTCTCCATGGCTGACGCTCTCTCGGCCTCGCGCGCCGGCCTGATCGAGAAGATCGACAACACGAAGCTGTCGAACTTCAACAAGCTCTACGATATCGCCAAGGATCCGAACGGCGACGGCATGAGCGTCGGCTACACCTTCTACGCAACGTCGATCGTCTATCGCTCCGACAAGATGGAAGTGAACTCCTGGGCCGACCTGCTTGACGAGAAGAACGCCAGCCACGTTGCCTTCCCGAACGTCACCACCAACCAGGGCCCGCCGGCGCTCTACATGGTCGGTGAGGCGATCGGCAAGAATACGCCAGATCTGAAGGAAGCCATTGCCGCCGTCGGCGCGAAGAAGGACGACATCGTCACCTTCTACGTCAAGTCTTCGCAGCTTGTGCAACTGATGCAGCAGGAAGAAATCTGGGCCGCTCCGATCGGCCGCTTCTCCTGGGAGGGCTTCACCAAGCTCGGCCTGCCGATCAAGTGGGCGACGCCGAAGGAAGGCCAGACCGGGGGCATGAACGTCATGGTTCTGACCAAGGGCGCGAAGAACCAGGACCTGGCGCTGGAATTCATGGACTTCTGGCTCTCGACCGAAATCCAGACGGCCCTTGCCGAAAAGCTGGTCGACAGCCCAGCCAACAAGGACGTGAAGGTCGCGCCGGAGATCGCTGAAAACCTCACCTATGGCGAGGAAACCGTGAAGAGCCTCAAGCTCATCCCGTCGGCAGTCGCTCTCGACAACCGTGAAGCCTGGCTCTCCGAGTGGAACGCTCAGGTCGGTCAGTAGCACCACCGACAAAAGCCCCCATCCCTAAGGGTGGGGGCAGTTTTGCGGGCTGTCCGGCGCACCTGGCCGACCCCGCAATGAATGAACGCGACGAAAGGAAGACCAGGGATGTTTCACAACCGCGCCGAGGCATTGGCGCTCGCTTTGCCGGCGGCTGTCTTTGCAGCGATCGTCTTTCTGGCGCCCGTCGTCATTCTGCTTGCCGAAGGCTTTCGCAATGCCGACAGCTGGTCGCTCACCGCCTATGTCGATTTCTTCACCGACCCGCTGAACCGCACCGTCTTCCTGCGCACGTTCAGGCTCGGGCTGATGGTTACGGCCGTCTCTGCCGTGATCGGCTATGCCGCAGCCTTCGCGATCGTCAATCTTTCGCCACGCAACAAGGGGCAGATGATCGGCCTCGTCGTGCTGCCGCTGATGATTTCGTCTGTCGCGCGAACCTATGCCTGGATCGTCATCCTCGGGCGCACCGGCATCGTCAACCAGGCGCTGCAGCTCATCGGCCTTTCGGACGAACCAATCCGCTTTCTCTTCACCGAGACAGCCGTGTTCATCGGCCTGCTGCAGCTGTTTCTGCCGCTGATGATCCTGTCGCTGATCAGCGCGCTCGAAAACATGCCGAAGGACGCCATTCCAGCGGCGCGGGTGCTGGGCGCCAACTGGTTCCAGGTGTTCTGGAAGGTCATCCTTCCGCTGACCAAGGAAGGTCTCGTCATTGGCGGAACGCTGGTCTTCACCGGTTCGCTGACCGCCTATATCACGCCTGCGATCCTCGGCGGCTCCAAGGTGCTGATGCTCGAGACGCTGCTTTATCAGCGCGTTACCGTCGCCAATGATTTCGTCGCGGCGAGCGTCATTGCCTTCATCCTGATCGTCATGAGCTTTGCCGCCAATCTACTCCTGAAACGGCTCGCCACCGCGAGGAACAAGCGATGACCCCCCGCGTCTTTTCTCCCCTCGTCCTGTTTCTGGTGATCGCTTTCCTGATCGGGCCGTTCTTCATCATCGTTGCGGCGTCGCTGTCGGGCGGCGAGACCCTGGCCTTCCCGCCACAGGGGTTCTCGCTGAAATGGGTCGCCAAAGTCTTCACCGTCGAAAGCTTCCGTGAAAGCTTCGCCGTGTCGATGTTCCTTGCCATCGGCGGTACGGCGATGGCGCTGGTGCTCGGCATTCCCGCGTCCTACGCCCTTTCGCGCTACAAGCTGCCCTTCGGCGAGACCGTCCGCACGATCGTGTCCCTGCCGATCATCGTGCCGGGCATCATCGTCGGCCTTGCGCTGCTGCGCTATATCGTCGTGCCGTTCGGCTTCAACATCACGCTTGCGCTGTTCCTTGCGCACACGGCGCTGGTGCTGCCCTATGCCGTGCGCGTCGTGTCGGCGAGCCTCAACAATCTGCGCTCCGATATCGAGGAGGCGGCGGTCCTACTCGGCTCTTCGCGCGCCGGCGCCTTCTTCCGTGTGGTGATGCCGAACATTCGCAGCGGCATCCTCGCCGCCTTCATCCTCGGCTTCGTGACGAGCTTCAACCAGGTGCCGGTCTCGCTGTTTCTCTCCGGCCCTGGCGTCCGCACGCTGCCGATCGACATGCTCTCCTACATGGAGATCACCTATGACCCGTCGGTTGCGGCCCTTTCGGCGCTGCTCGCCTTCATGTCCATCGGCATTGTCTTCCTTGCCGAACGCTTCCTAGGATTTTCCCGCTATGTCTGACGCTCCCTTCCTCAGCCTCGAAAAACTCACGCTCGCCTATGGCGATACCGTTGCGGTGAAGGATCTCGACCTGTCGATCCGCAAGGGCGAACTGGTGGCGTTCCTTGGTCCGTCCGGTTGCGGCAAGACGACGACGATGCGCTCGATCGCCGGACTGCTGACGCCGGCATCGGGCCGTATCAGCCTCGACGGTGCCGACATCACGCGGGTCTCCGCCAACAAGCGGTCGGTCGGGCTCGTATTCCAGTCCTATGCGCTTTTTCCGCATCTGTCGGTTTTCGAGAACGTCGCTTTCGGTCTGCGCCTGAAGAAGCTGCCGGCAAGCGAGATCGAGACGCGCGTGACCGCCGGCCTGAAATCCGTTGGCCTGTCGAAGTTCGCGGCGCGTAAGCCGGCCGAGCTTTCCGGCGGTCAGCAGCAGCGCGTGGCGCTTGCCCGCTCGATGGTGATGGAGCCGAAGGTTTTGCTGCTCGATGAGCCGCTGTCGAACCTCGATGCCCGGCTTCGCCTTGAGATGCGCACCGAGTTGCAGCGCGTCCAGAAGGAAACCGGCGTGACGATGATCTTCGTCACCCATGACCAGGGCGAAGCACTGTCGCTCGCCGATCGGATCGTGGTGATGCTGAACGGCGCCATCGAGCAGATCGGCACGCCCGAGGACATCTACAATCGTCCTGTTTCCCGCTTCGTTGCCGACTTCGTCGGCTTCGAGAACATTTTCGCGGTCGAAGGCGGCAAGCTCAAAGCCGCAAACGGTCCGATTGCTCTTTCGGAATCCCTGCCGCCTGACACGGCAGGGTTTGCGTGGCGTCCGCGCATGGTGACCCTTGGTTCAGGTCCTTTCCAAGGCACTGTGCGCGGAGCCTCTTTCTCTGGCAGCACACGCGAATACCTGCTTGATACGCCGCTCGGTGCGATTAAGGCCGAGGAGGATGCGGGCCTTGCCGCGCATCAGCCGGGCACGGAGCTTACCTTCGATCTGCCGGTCGCCAAGGCGGCACGGCTCGAGCGGTTCGGGTAACCAGCAATGGGAATCTGGATAGATACCGATATGGGCTTCGACGACATCGCTGCGGTGCTCGTCGTTCTCCATGCCAATGAGACGATTGACGGCGTCTCGCTCGTCTTCGGCAACACGCCGCTCGAACAGGTCAAGCGCAATGCCGCCAGCGCGGCAATGGCATTCGGCTGGACGTTCCCCATCCATGAGGGACGTGCATTGCCCGTGCTCGGCAAGCTGGAGACGGCTGAGCGGATCCTCGGGGAAACCGGCATGCCGACCGCCGGCCTGACGCTGCCGGCGGCGCCAGCGCTGCCGGTCAGCGATGCCTTTGCCGCACTCTGCCGCTGGCTGGAGGAGACCGAAGAGCCGAGGCGTATCCTGGCGCTCGGCCCGCTGACCAACCTAGCGGCACTCTGCCTTGCCCGTCCGGACCTGGCGGCGAAGATCACCGATCTGACCTGGATGGGCGGTGGCGTCACCAGTGGCAACCATACCGCTTCCGCTGAATTCAACGCTTTCGCAGACCCGGAAGCTCTGGCGATCGTGCTGGCGCACGAACTGCCGTTGCGCATGGTCGACCTCGACCTCTGCCGCAAGGTCTTCGCCTATCCCGATGATATTGCACCCATTCGTGCTGCAGGCGGTGTCAATGCCGCGCTGATTGCCGATCTGCTGTCCGGTTACGTCTCCATCGGCACAAGCCGCGGGCGTCCGGGCATGGCGATCTATGATCCGACCGCCGCGGTCGCATTCGTCAATCCCGGCGCGGTCTCCTTCCGCAACGCGCGCATCGACGCGGAGCTTGCAGGCACGCTGACCCGCGGACGCACGGTGGTCGAGATTCGTGAAAGCCATGCAGCCTTTAACGCCGAATACGCCACCGACGTGCATACTGAGGCGGCGCGAGCCCAGATCCTCGGCGCGTTGATGAAGGAAGCCGCCAAGTGACGCGGCCGCAGGAACCGATGGATCTGATGGATCCGGCGCTACGCGCACGCGCCGTCGCAGCGGCGCGAGGGGGCGCGGCGTTCGACATGCTCATCACCGGCGGCGTCGTGGTCGACATGGTCACCGGTGAACAGCGCGCTGCCGACGTGGGCCTTGTCGGTCCGCTGATAGCCAGTGTTCATGCTCCTGGCACCCGCAGCGATGCCGCCTCGATCGTCGATGCCTCAGGCGCTTTCCTGTCGCCGGGCCTTATCGACACGCACATGCATGTCGAAAGCTCGATGGTCACGCCCGGGACCTATGCCGATGCGGTGCTGCCGCGTGGCGTCACGACTGTAGTCTGGGACCCGCACGAGTTTGGTAATGTCAGCGGCATGGCCGGCGTGCGCTGGGCTGCGGATGCCATCGCCGACCTGCCGCTGCGCTGCGTTCTGCTGGCGCCTTCCAGCGTCCCGTCCGCTCCGGGCCTCGAACTGGCGGGCGCCGACTTCGATGCCGATGCCGTTGCTACCATGCTCTCCTGGCCTGAGATCGGCGGCATCGCCGAGATGATGAATATGCGCGGCGTTATCGATGGTGATCCGCGCATGCATGCGATCGTCCAGGCAGGGCTTGCCGCGGGCAAGCCGGTCAACGGCCATGCGCGCGGCCTTGCCGGTGCGGACCTGCAGGCCTTCGTGACCGCCGGCGTCAGCTCGGATCACGAACTGGTTTCCTCGGAAGATCTGCTGGCCAAGCTACGCGCAGGGCTTTCGATCGAACTGCGCGGCTCGCACGATCACCTGTTGCCCGAGTTCGTCGAGGCGCTGAATGCTCTCGGCCACCTTCCGCAGACCGTGACGCTTTGCACGGACGATGTCTTTCCCGACGATCTCGATCGCGCCGGTGGGCTTGACGACGTGGTGCGACGGCTCGTGCGCTACGGGCTGAAACCCGAATGGGCGCTGCGCGCCGCGACGTTGAACGCCGCCGCTCGCCTCGGCCGCGTCGACCTCGGCCTCGTGGCTCCGGGGAGGCGGGCGGATATCGTGATCTTCGAGGATCTCTCGGACTTTCGCGCACGCACGGTCATCGCGGGCGGTAAACAGGTCGCATTGGCCGGACGAATGATCGATGCCTTGCCGCAAGCCGACGTCGAGGCGCTTGTCGGCACGATGAAGATCGAACCGTTGCGCGAGACCGATTTCGCCATTCCGGCGACGGGTTTGAAGGTGCGTGTGGCCACGATCGATCGCCCCCGCTTTACCCAATGGGGCGAGGTTCTGGCCGAGGTCGAGGACGGTTTTGTCGTTCCGCCGCAAGGCGCGACGCTGATCGTCGTTGCCCATCGCCATGGCCGCGGCGATAGCCGGCCGCGCGTCGGGCTGCTCACCGGTTGGGGAGAGTGGCGCGGCGCTTTCGCGACCACCGTTTCGCACGACAGCCACAACCTGACGGTCTTCGGCGGCAATGCCTGCGACATGATGGTGGCGGCCAATGCCGTCATCGCCGCCGGTGGCGGTATGGCTGTCGCATCCGCAGGCAAGATCGACGCGGTGCTACCATTGCCGCTGTGTGGCCTCGTCTCCGATGCGCCTTTGGCCGATGTGTCAGCCGGCTTTGCCACGCTGCGCGACGCTGTCGGGCGGATCGTGGATTGGCAGCCGCCCTACCTCGTCTTCAAGGCCTGCTTCGGAGCAACGCTTGCCTGCAATGCAGGACCGCACCAGACCGATCGCGGCATCGCCGATGTGGTAACAGGAAAGCTTCTCGAAAACCCGGTGCTCGAAGTGCTTTGATGCATCAAGCGGGGCGACGCTTGCCGCCTCGCTTGTCTTTGCGCTCGCCGGAACGGCTAGCGCAGTGGCTGCTGAATATTCAAGGTCGTGTCGAGAAAGCCTGCGATCGCCTTCGCCGTATCCCGATGAATGGTCGCTCTATCCCGACCGTCACCGTCGTCGCATACGACGCCATCACCCGGCGTTTCCGCCTCGATCAACGCCCTGGCGCCGGGCTTGCAAATTTGCAGGAAGCTGAAATGCGCGGCGTCCGCTATCTCGAGATAGCGAGACGTGCTCTGCGGCAGCCGGTCGGCGAGATAGCCCGATTCCAGTTTCGCGGATCTGGCGCCAACCTCGACACCGGCACCGACGACGAGTACCGGGATCTGCACCGTCGCCAGGCTTGCCGACGTAAACCCGCGCGCAAGACCAAGATCGAGAGAAACGACGGCTTTTACCCGCCTGTCGGCGAGATCCATCCCGAGTTGCGCTGCCGCTCCGGTGGTCTGCTCGATGCCGAGTTCATCGTAGACCTTGCAGGCGATCGGGCTTGCCTTCGATTTGCAGTCTTCCAGGAGTTGTCCTTCGTCGAACCGTGCGCCGGCGATGGCCATGACGGTCCATCCGCCGAGCGAGTGGCCGACTGCCGCTATCCGGGACGCATCGATGCTGCCGGCAATTGCCGGGTCGGCCATCACCGCATCGATGGCGCGGCTAAGATCGCGCGGGCGCTCCGAAAGCCGGGCGGCCTGACGGGGCGAACGGTCGAAGGCGGTTGTCCCCGGATGGTTCGGAGCCGCGACGACATAACCGCGGCGCGCGAGTTGATCGGCGAGCCAGAGCTGGTTGCGCCAGGTCCCGCCATAGCCATGCGATACGACGACAAGCGGGTGTTGCCACGGCAAGGGCGTTGCGTCACGCGCCAACGCCAAGCCGGTCCAGGCCGGCGTCTCTCCGACGATCTCGGTTTTTCCGTCGTTCGCAGCGGGGTACAGAATGGCGACGTCCAGAGGCCGGTCGCTGCTGGCATCCGCCAGCGTCGTCTGCTTGAAGCCGACCGGACCGGCGAGCGCGGTGCTCGCGGCGAAGCATGTCAATACGGCGAGGCATAGGGCGTATTTGTGCATGAAAGTCTCCATTGGCGCGGGTATTCGCCACCGGACTGTGCCCGGCCTATTTTGCGTTGGAGACCTAAAACGCAATCAAGGTCGCCGACATTTTTCGACAACACGTTCCCTGATCAACGGTCTGCCGAAGCACTCAGCTCCTGTTCCACCAATGTCGTCCAGAAGCTGACGCCGGGACCGATCGCCGCGTCGTTGAAGTCATAGGCCGTGTTGTGGTGAAGGGCGCCATCGACGGCGGGTCCGTTGCCGAGCCAGACGTAGCACCCCGGAGCTTCGAGCCCGAAGAAGGCGAAGTCGTCGCCGGCGGTCGATGGCGGAAACTGTGTTCGCGTCTTTTCTCCGAAGACGGCGCGGGCTGCCGAGAGCGCGCGTTCGCTCGCATCGGCGTCATTGACCACGGGCGGAATACGACGCTCAAACGCGTAGTCGACCTGGATGCCGTACATCTCGGCCGTGCCTCGCGCCAGACGGCCGATCTCTTCCTCAAGCTGGTCGCGGACCAAAGGCGTGTAGGCGCGGGCCGTACCGCCAATCTCGACCGTATCCGGGATGACGTTGAGCGCCTTCGGGTCGCCGGCGCGCACCGAACAGGCGCTGACGACGGCTGGCTGCAGCGGGTCGACGACACGGCCGACGATCGACTGCAGCGAGGCGAGGAAGGTGCCGGCTGCCGTCACCGGGTCGCGGCCGAGATGCGGCTTGGCGCCATGGGTGCCGACGCCGCGGAAGGTCAGCCGCCAGCTGTCGGAAGAGGCGAGCTGCGGTCCCGCCACCACGGCCATCTCGTCGGGATCGAGGCCGGGCATGTTGTGCAGGCCGTAGACCGCGTCGCAGGGGAAAAGCCGGAAGAGGCCATCCTCGACCATGCGTTTCGCACCACCGCGACCTTCTTCGGCCGGCTGAAAAATGAAATGCACCGTGCCGGAAAAATTGCGCGTCCTGGCGAGTTGGCGGGCGGCGCCAAGAAGCATGGCGGTGTGGCCGTCATGGCCGCAGGCATGCATCTTGCCGGCTTCCTTCGACTTGTACGGCCGCTCGCCAAGTTCGGGCATGGCGAGCGCATCCATATCGGCGCGCAGGCCGATCGAGCGGGTGCCGTTGCCGATCTGCAAGGTGCCGACTACACCGGTTTTTCCAAGGCCACGGTGGACTTTAAGGCCGGCTTCTTCAAGCAGTTTCGCGACCAGATCGCTTGTGCGAACCTCCTCGAAGCCAAGCTCCGGGTGGGCGTGCAGATCGCGACGGAATTCGGTGAGGAAGGGCAGGTCGTTGGTGATCCCATCTGGCACGCGCATTGTCTGGCAGTTCCTTGCATGTCTGTTGGAGAAGGGCCAACGAATTCCCCAGATTTGCGTCTGTCGGGGCGCCCTTTCGGTTTGATCGAAGTGGTAAACGGTATAGACGAAAACCGCCGGAACCAGAACAGTGGTCCGGTATTTTCATCGCCTTCGTTCGAAGCCTGAGTGGCGCAGAAGAGGACAGTACCGATGCAGCCGCATGAATTCTGGCAGGATGTATTTCCGCCGAAAAGTTTCGATACTGGAAGCGGTTATCGCGATTTCTTCCCAGCAACTCTTGCAGACGGTCGCCAGATCCTGCTGCCGATCCGTCAACTCTCCGATGGCAAACACGCGCTGGCGTCGCTTATCATCAATCAGGCGAGTTTTGCGGTCGAAGAAGCATTGGCAACGGAACTGGCTGCCAGGCTTGCGCCGTTCGAACCGGATGTTATCGCCGGCCTGCCGACGCTGGGGCTGACTTTGGCCGCCGCCGTTGCCCGCAAGCTCGGACATGCGCGTTACGTGCCGCTCGGGACGTCGCGAAAGTTCTGGTATGTCGATGATCTCTCCGTGCCGCTGTCGTCGATCACCACGCCCGACCAGAAGAAGCGGCTCTACGTCGATCCGCGCATGCGGCTGCTGCTTGAGGGCAAGCGAGTGGTGCTCATCGATGATGTTATCTCCAGCGGCACGTCGATCGTTGCCGGCCTGACGCTGATGGAGACCTGCGGCGTGGAGCCGATCGCGATTGGTGCGGCCATGCTGCAGACCGAGCGTTGGCGACAGCCTCTGGCCGATCTCGCAACGCCCTGGCCGGAACGCGTGATCGGTGTGTTCCGCACGCCCTTGCTGGCTCGAGCAGAAGACGGCGCCTGGCGCGCCGCCTGAGGAAATGCCGGCCGTGGTGTCAGGGCGCTATTGCGCCGGCCGCACCTTGTAGTAGACGGTCCCCGCTGCGCTGGAGGTGTTGGCGATGGTGTAGACATCGTAGGACGCCTGCGGGTCGTTGCCCATGCCGAGCGAACCTGAAGGCATGCCGGGCACGGCAATGCCTGATATATCCGGCTTTTCGGACACAAGCTTCTGCACGGCCTCGAGCGGCACATGCCCCTCGACGACGTAGCCGTCGATGACGGCGGTATGGCAACCCTCCATGTCGGCCGGAACGGAGAACCGTGTCTTGATCGGCGTCATGTCGGCTTCATCGCGGATGTCGACCTTGAAGCCTGCGGCTTCCATCGCTTCCGCCCATTGTTCGCAGCAGCCGCATTGCGGATCCTTGTAGACCGTCATCGGGCCTGCTGCGATCGCCACGCCGGCTGTGAGCATCGTTATGCCCATGATCGCACCGGCGATGAAATGTCTGCGTTTGACGTCCATCATCGGACGCTCCTTTCTTGGCTGTTCGGCTTGGTCGCCCAAGGCCCGGAATTGTTGTTATACCGGGCCTTGGGCATTGGATTACTTGATCTCGGTCACGGTGAGCTTGCCATCCACCCGGTCGGCGACGAATTCGATCGCGGCACCTTCCTTCAGCTTGGCCAGTATCGCCTCATCCTTGATCCGGAACACCATGGTCATGGCAGGCATGTCGAGGTTCTTGAGATCCTCATGGGCGATCGTCACTTTCTTGGCCGAGGTATCCAGCTTCTTGACCGTTCCCTTGGTGAATTCCGCCGCATGGGCCGATACGGCCATGACCAGGGTGGCGAGCAACGTTACAAACGTTTTCATGATGTCATCCTTTCAATGGGTTACGGTTACTTCTTCACAACTTCGAGCGGCCCATGCATGCCGGCGTCGTAGTGGCCAGGGACCAGGCAGGCGAACTCGAAAGTGCCGTTGTTGGTGAAAGTCCAGACGATCTCGCCGGATTTGCCGGGCTCGAGCCGGATGGCATTCGGATCAGCGTGTTCCATGTCCGGAAACTTCTCCATCGCTGCCTTGTGTTCCTGGATCTGCGCCTTGTCGTCGAGCACGAACTCATGCTCGAGCTCGCCGACATTCTTGATGGCGAAGCGCACGGTCTGCCCCTGGCGGACCTTGATGCTGGCCGGCGTGAAGATCATCTTGCCGTCTTCGGTTTCCTTCATCGTCACGCGCACAGTCTGCGTCGCCTTCTTGGCGTCGCCCGGCTCTCCGATCGACATGGCATCATGGCCGCCGGCGTGGGAGCCACTGGCGAGCATCGGCGAGGCGAGTGAGGATGCGGCGAGGAACGCCAGTGCGAATAGTGTCGTCTTCATCTTGGTTTCCTTGGTTGCGTTGGTAGAGGTCATGGCGGTCAGCCTTTTCTTGCGGGCGGCGGCGTGATCACTGTCTTGGCATCGGTTGCGCGGGTGGCCTCCGGCAGCGCGCCGGTCCATTCCCAGGCCTGCGTTCCCGGTGGGTTTTCGTACCAGCCGGGGTCGCTGTAATCGCCGGCGGAGATGCCATCGCGCACCTTCACCACCGAGAACATGCCGCCCATTTCCAACGCACCGTGCGGGCCCCAGCCCGTCATCATCGGGATCGTGTTGTCGGGAAGCGGCATTTCCATTTCGCCCATGTCGGCCATCCCGGCCGTGCCCATGGGCATGTAGTCGGGCTTGATCTTGCGGATCTTGGCCGCGACCTGGGTCTTGTCGGCACCGATGAAGGTCGGGATATCGTGGCCCATCGCATTCATCGTGTGGTGCGATTTGTGGCAATGGATCGCCCAATCGCCTTCGTACTTGGCATCGAACTCATAGGCGCGCATGGCGCCGACGGGAATGTCGATCGAGACCTCCGGCCATCGGGCTTCCGGGCGGACCCAACCGCCGTCGGTGCAGGTCACCTCGAAATCGTAGCCGTGCATGTGGATCGGATGGTTGGTCATGGTGAGGTTGCCGACGCGCACCCGCACCCGATCATTCTTGGAAACAACCAGCGGGTCGATGTCCGGGAAGATCCGGCTGTTCCAGCACCACATGTTGAAGTCCGTCATCTCCATGATGCGCGGGACATAGGTGCCCGGGTCGATGTCGTAGGCGTTGAGCAGGAAGACGAAGTCGCGGTCGACGCGCATGAAGGCCGGATCCTTCGGGTGGATGACGAAGAAGCCCATCATGCCCATGGCCATCTGCACCATTTCGTCGGCATGCGGATGGTACATGAACGTGCCGGACTTCACGAGATCGAACTCGTAGACGAACGTCTTGCCCGCCGGGATATGCGGTTGCGACAGGCCGCCGACACCATCCATCCCCGATGGCAGGATCATGCCGTGCCAATGGATCGTGGTGTGCTCCGGCAGTTTGTTGGTGACGAAGATGCGCACCCGGTCGCCCTCGACCGCCTCGATCGTTGGACCCGGAGACTGGCCATTATAGCCCCAGAGGTAGGCGGTCATGCCGTCGGCCATCTCGCGTTCCACCGGCTCGGCGACCAGGTGGAACTCCTTGACGCCGTTGTTCATCCGGTGCGGCAGCGTCCAGCCATTGAGCGTGACGACCGGCTGGTAGTCCGGGCCGCTCGTCGGCACAAGCGGTTTTTGTGTGGCGGCATTGTCCATGCCTGCCGCCTCCGGCAGGCCGGATGTCGAGGTCTGTGCCCAGGCCGTGGTGGAAACGAGTGCCGCGCCTGCGCCGAGGATTTGTCGTCTGTTGAACATGGTCATGGTCCCTTTCAATCCGCATCGGCCGCTGCGGGTGCGGCCGTCTCAACCTCCGCGCTCTCTGCACCGCCGCCATGGATGGCCGTCATCAGATCGGCGTCCGCGAGCCAGAAGTCGCGTTTGGCGTTGATGGAGAGGATCACCGAGTTCACCTTTGCGCGCGTGTCGGCGAGCAGCTCGAAAGTGCTGGTGATCATTCCGTTGTAGCTGAGGGTGGCTTCCTCCTCGATCTTCGTGCGCAACGGCACGACATTGTTGCGGTAGTGCCGGGCGATGTCGTAGCGCGAACGATAGGCCTGGTAGGCTGACCGCGCTTCCGAGCGGACGTTGACGGCTTTCTCGGCAAGCAGGTTGGCGGCGCGCATATGCGCGAGTTCGGCCTTGCGCAAGCGCGCCTGGCCGCTGTCGAAGATCGGGATGGAAAACTCCAGCTCCGCTTGGCCGGTGGTTTCGACCTTAGTGTCCCCGTCTTCGCGTTCGCGCTCGGCTTCGGCGCCTGCGACGAGCGTGAGATCGGTGACGAAGCGTGTCGCCTCCGTTAACCGATAGGATTTTGCCACGGCGTCGAGGTCGAGGCGAGCCATCTGCAGGTCGACACGGCGTTTGAGCGCTTCGGCCTCGATGCTGTCCCGGCGGGAAAGGGTCTTCGGCAGATCAGGCAGCCGGTTCGGCACCTCGTAATCGGCGTCGCCGCCCCAAAGCCCCATTTTCCGGGTGAGGTTCTCCTTGGCAAGGCGTGCGGCAAGGCGGGCTTCCGCCACCTGGCCGGCGAGTTCGGCATTGAAGACGTGCTCGCGTGCCTGGTCGCCCTTGCCCATGGAACCAGTTTCTCCGAGCTTGGCGGCGAGTTCGGAGGATGCGTCGGCTGCGGCCTGCGCTCGGTTGAGCTGTGCGACAGTCTCCCAGGCCGAAACCGTCTCTACCCATGCGCGGCGCGTCTCCGCCGCAAGCGCAAGTGTCTGCAAGGCCGCCGCAAGCTGCGCCTGACGGAAGCGTGCGTCCGCGACGGCGATGGTTTTCTCGCGCGTCATGAGCGCCAGGATATTGGTGGTGACCAGTCCTTCGATGGCCCGATAGGCTGCAAGCTCCGGTGCTCCGATCCCGGTGGTGCCGATCGAAACCGTCGGGTTAAGGAGCATCGTTGCCTGCCAGGCATCCGCCGACGCCTCGCCGAGATCGGCATAGGCGGCCTGCAGGCCCTTGTTGTTGAGAAGCGCGATCTGCACGGCGGTATCGGCGTCGACAGTTTTGCGTGCCAGCAGAGCCTTCACCTGGGCTCCGGCTTGTTCGGCCTGCTCGCGGTTCTGGATCCAGACGCTTTTCTTCGCCGTGCCGGCGCCGACCTTGGCCTCGACGGCAGTGAAACCGGCATCATTTGCCGAATACTCCGCGTTTGTCGCGCAGCCGGCAAGCGCCAAAGGCAAGCCGATGATCGCGGCAAGCTTGAACCTTTGCCTGCTCATGATGCCTCTCCCTTGGCGGGAGATTGGGCGTCGTTGAGCGGCACCCAAGGTTTTGGGCCAACCGGCTCGCGGTGGACATAACCGGCAACGGGGCTTCGGTAGGCCTGGCCGTTGACACCAGCGGAACTCTCCGAGGGATCGGCGAGGCTTGTGACCTCAGCCGGCATAGTCGTCGCGCATCCGCCCAAAAATATGGGCAGGAGCGCCATGGGAAACAGACGTTTCATGGTTCAACCTGACATGTGAATGATGGATATCGGTATCCGACCGGCAAAGCCGGGCAGGCCAAGACCTTGACCGCGAGACGCGGTCAGCTGTTCACGGGATCAGGCTCTTGGAGGGCGGTGCAGACCGGCGCTGTCGCCGGGGTTGAGTTGCGACTGCAGGCCAAAGCTCAAGGTGGCGCGTGGCACGCCGAACCGGGCTTCGCCGGCATCGGCAAGAACCGCGACAGACGCGCAGAACGTCTTGCAGCAGTCCTTCTTGTCGGCCTTGCCGCTATCACCGGTGGGTTTTGTCTTGCCGCTGTCTGCCTCCAGGCAGTGCTCGCTCTGCGCCGGCGCGCTGATATCGACCGAGGCATCCGGCTGCATCGCCGCGTGCATCTGCATCGCCGCGTGCGATGCGGCATGGGTCATGCCGGCGGCGCTGGAAAAGGGCAGCACAGCCAGCGACAGCATCGTCACCAGCTTGAGCATCGTCAGCAGACGCTGATATGCATTTCGTGCCTGTTCCATCATCAATCCGTAGAAACGCTCTCGATTCCTGTCAATGCTGCCGGCAGGGCTCGGGCTCACGAATGCGTGAGCCGCGGGCCCGGTTTCTTTGTTCTCAGGCCTGTCGGCGGTTGCGGACCGGGTCAATGCCTGCCGGGCCGAAGCGCGCAGGCTCCGGCGCTTTGCCGGGTTCGTTCGCCATGTCGGCGAGGTCGTCGAGGATCGGGCAATCCGGCCGGCCGTCGCCGTGGCAGTTGGCGGCCAGATGTTTGAGCGTCCGGCTCATCGCCTTCAGTTCCTCCGCCTTGCGCTCAAGGATCTCGACGTGTTCGAGCGCGATCTTCTTCACCTCGCCGCTGGCGCGCGAACGGTCGCGCCAGAGCGTCAGGAGGTCGGCCATCTGCTCGACGGTGAAGCCGAGATCGCGGGAGCGGCGGATGAAGCGCAGCGTGTGGACATCGTTGTCGCCGTAGTTGCGATAACCGGCCTCGCTGCGATCGGCCGGCGGAATGAGGCCGATCGTTTCGTAATAGCGGATCATCTTGGTCGAGACGCCGGAGGCGCGTGCGACTTCGCCGATGTTCATGGCTTCACCTTTCGAGAGGCGCGCAAAGCGCGGGCATTCGGATCGAATATAGGAACTCCCCCCGGCGGGCGCCATGCTGGCGGGAGCCGCCGGGGAGAGGAGGCGTTGATGTCATCGCGCCGCCGGCGTTTCCGCGACGATGCCGCGAAAACCCCTCAGCCGAAGTGCGTTGCCAAGTACGAAGACGCTGGAAAGCGCCATCGCGCCGGCGGCGAAGATCGGCGACAACAGCAGGCCATAGGCCGGATAAAGCGCGCCCGCTGCCACTGGGATCAGAACCGCGTTATAGGCGAAGGCCCAGAACAGGTTTTCCTTGATGTTGCGGATCGTTGCCTTCGACAGGGCGATCGCGTTTGGCACGCCCAGGAGGTCGCCGGACATCAGCACCACATCGGCGCTTTCGATCGCGACATCGGTGCCGGTACCGATCGCAAGTCCGACATCGGCTTCGGCAAGGGCCGGCGCATCGTTGATGCCGTCGCCGACGAAGGCGACGGCGCGGCCGTCGGCCTTCAGGCGCTTCAGGGCGGCAACCTTGCCATCGGGCAGCACCTCGGCGATGACTTGGTCGATGCCGAGCTTGGCGGCGATCGCTTCAGCCGTACGGCGGTTGTCGCCGGTGATCATCGCCACCTTCAGACCGAGATCGTGCAGCATGCGGATCGCCTGCGGCGTCGTTTCCTTGATCGGATCGGCCACCGCGATGATGGCGGCAAGCTTGCCGTCGATCGCCGCATAGAGCGGGCTCTTGCCCTCCGAGCCGAGACGGGCCGCCTGGTCGGCAAACACCGAGACGTCGAGCTTCAACCGGGCCATCAGCCGGTCGGCGCCGACATGGACGCTCCGCCCATTCACCACGGCGCTGGCGCCGAAGCCCGGAACGGCTTCGAAGTTCGCTGGCGTGGGGATGGCGATGCCTTCGGTCTTGGCAGCTTCGACGATTGCTTCTGCGATCGGGTGTTCCGATCGGGTTTCGACGGCGGCGACGAGTGCGAGCACGTCGTTGCGGTCAAAACCGGCTGATGTGTCGAGATCGGTCAGTTCCGGACGGCCCTTGGTGAGCGTGCCTGTCTTGTCGATGGCGATGATCTCGGCATTGCGCAGCGTCTGCAGCGCTTCGCCCTTGCGGAAGAGCACGCCCATTTCGGCGGCCCGACCGGTGCCGACCATGATCGAGGTCGGGGTCGCAAGGCCCATGGCGCAGGGGCAGGCGATAATGAGCACCGCGACGCCGTTGACGAGTGCGAAGGTCAAAGCCGGATCCGGGCCGAAGACGAGCCAGATCGCGAAGGTGACGGCGGCAATAGCGATGACGGCGGGAACGAACCACGCCGTTACCCGGTCGACCAGCGACTGGATCGGCAGCTTGGCGCCCTGGGCCTGTTCGACCATGCGAATGATCTGCGCAAGCACCGTATCGGCACCGACCTTGGTCGCGCGGAAGGTGAAGGATCCTGTCTTGTTGATCGTGCCGCCGACCACCTCAGCGCCCACGATCTTCTCGACAGGAACCGGCTCGCCGGTGATCATCGACTCGTCGACATAGGAATTGCCGTCGAGGATGGTTCCGTCGACCGGCACGCGGTCGCCGGGACGCACCAGCACGGTATCGTCCGCATGAACGTCGGCGAGCGGAATCTCGATCGTTTCCCCGTCGCGAACGACGCGCGCCGTCTTTGCCTGCAGGCCCATCAGGTGCTTGATCGCCTCGGAGGTGCGGCCCTTGGCGCGGGCTTCGAGCACTCGGCCAAGAAGGATCAGCGTCACGATGACGGCTGCGGCCTCATAGTAGACGTTTGCCGTGCCCTCGGGCAGAAGCCCGGATGCGAAGGTAGCAACGACCGAATAGCCCCAGGCGGCTGCCGTGCCGATGGCGACGAGCGAATTCATGTCGGGCGCGAGACGCAAAAGGGCCGGGATACCCTTCTGGTAGAAGCGAAGCCCCGGGCCGAAGAGGACGAGCGTCGTCAATGCGAACTGCAGGTACCAGCTCTCCTGCATGCCGATATTGATCATGACGAAGTCGTGCACGGCCGGGATGAAGTGCGAGCCCATTTCCAGGACGAAGATCGGCAGCGTCAGGGCTGCGGCGATCAATAGCGAGCGGCTGAGGCGCCGAGTTTCGCGCTCGCGCTTTTCGGCTTCCTCGTCGCTGCTCTCGTCGCCGGTGATGCGCTTGGCGTCGTAACCGGCAGCGCGCACGGCCTCTTCGAGGCTGGCTGATGTCGCGATGCCCTTGGTGAGGCGCACCGATGCCCGCTCTGTCGCCAGATTGACATTGGCGTGCGTGACACCGGGCACCGCCTTCAGTGCCTTCTCGATGCGGGCGACGCAGGAGGCGCAGGTCATGCCGTCGATTGCCAGTTCGATCGATTCCTCGGCGGCGCCATAACCGCTGTTTTCGATCGCCTTGACGATGTCGGCGGTCTTGGTCGTTCCATCGAACCGGACATCGGCCCGTTCGGTTGCAAGGTTGACGGAGGCGGACGTGACCCCTGGGACCGCGCGGATGGCCTTCTCGACGCGCGCGACGCACGAAGCACATGTCATACCTTCGACAGGTATGCTGGCCGTCAGGGCATCGCCGGGAATTGCTACGGCGCTCTTCGTTTCGATGGTGGTCACTGATCCCATGATCGCGGTCCTTTTCCTGTTCTTTTATCGGAAGATGGGGCTTCCAACGATGGGAAGGTCAAGGGCGGTTTGAAACATTTCTTCGGCCAATATGCATCAATCCACTTGCTCAGTACCGGTGATGCGAATGCACGACGGCGTGACCTTTGCCGCGCGCGATCAGCCAGCGATTGACGGGAAACGCGGCAGCGCCGGCAACGATGAGCGCGATCGCGAGGCTCGCCCAGAAGAGGAGGGAGGTGACGCCCGCATCCATCGCACCCGGGATGATCAGCATCAGGGCGTTGTCGACGATCTCCATGATCACGATGGACGCCGTGTCGGCCGCAAGCGCGAGCTTCAGGACCGCGGCGAACGGCATGCCTGCTTTGATCAGCGGAAACATGGTCAGGCCGTAGCCGAAGACAAAGGCAAGGAATACGGCAAGCGCGATGGTCTGGACATTGCCCCAGCCGAGCGCCGAACCGATGACCATGCCGAGCACCTCGCCGATGGCGCAGCCGGTCAGGCAATGCACCGTCGCAGATAGGCGAGGCGGTTGAGCGATGCGCCTTCGACTTGCGAGGGGTTTGTCGTCACGCTGCGGTGATCATGTCGGTGGGCGTGATGTTCGTCGCGCTGCATGTTCGGTCTCCGAGAAGATGCGGAGTCGGCAACCTAAAGGTTCCCACCGTTGTAAGGTCAAGGCGTGTCGCGGGCGGATGGATACTTGCCTTGATCCGGTGACGTTAAACGACAAACGCCCCGGCGCGAGGCCGAAGCGTAAAGCGGTGACTGGAGGCACCGTCGCGAGCTTGATTTAGAGCTGGAGGCTCTCGTAGCCTGCCGCCTTCAACGCTTCGGCGATCGGGCCGGGTGCGGCGACGGTTTCCACACTGACTTCGCGTGAACCGAGATCGACCTTGACGGTTGCCTGCGGATCAACGCTCAGGATCGCCTTTTGTACGTTGCCGGCGCAATGTCCGCAGGTCATGTTGTCGATCTTGTAATTCTGCATCGCTTGTCTCCTTCTTTTCGATGTGAGAAGAACATGGGGTTTCCCACCGTTGGAAGGTCAAGAGGCCGTCCGACGATATTTTTTCCGCGGCGCTTCGTCGGCCGCTGAAACCGGTGGCGAAAGATCACAAATCGGCCTGCCGGTTGGCCGCAAATGCTCCGAAAAATTTGAAAGTCTTTCATCGCCGAACCCTGGAATGGACGGCTAGCGGTCGGCCGCAGGAAGACGCACAATCCGCAGGCTGTGCACAAGGGCATTCGCGTCGTCTCAAGGGGGCGGACGATCGCCCGCCCGGCACGGGCCGCAAACGGTCCGTGATGTGATCGCGCCGGATAATTCGGGGATGATCGAAATGCACTGGTCGGGTCCTGGAGGAGACTGTGTCCCGATCTCTGTCGTTCGGCTGCGTCGTGGCGACGCCGCCAAGGGAGGAAATATGTTTGAACGACTTTTCAAGTTAAAAGAGCATGACTCGTCCGTGCGCACCGAGGTGATCGCCGGCGTTACGACATTCCTGACGATGTCCTACATCATCTTCGTCAACCCCGACATTCTGTCGACCACGGGCATGGATAGGGATGCCGTCTTCGTCGCGACCTGTATTGCTGCGGCGCTCGGCTCGGCCGTCATGGCACTCGTCGCCAACTGGCCGATCGGCATGGCACCGGGCATGGGCCTCAACGCCTTCTTCGCCTTTACCGTCGTAGCAGCGCTGGGCTTCAGCTGGCAGCAGGCTTTGGGCGCCGTGTTCATCTCGGGCGTGATCTTCCTGATCCTGACCGTAACAGGGGTGCGCAGCTGGCTGATCGCCGGTATCCCGCATTCGCTCAGAAGCGCGATTGCGACGGGTATCGGTCTCTTCCTCGGCATCATCGCACTGAAGAATGCTGGCATCGTCGTCGACAACCCGGCAACGCTGGTCGGCCTCGGCGATCTGAAGCAGACCGGGCCGCTGCTGGCGATCCTTGGCTTCTTCGTCATTGCCGTGCTCGATTCGCTGAAGGTCCGCGGCTCGATCCTGATCGGCATCCTCGTCGTCACCATCCTGTCGATGCTGCTGGGTGTCAGCGAGTTCAAGGGCATCGTTTCCGTGCCGCCGAGCATCGCACCGACCTTCATGCAGCTCGATATCATGGGCGCTCTGCATGGCGGCCTAGTCCACGTGATCCTCGTCTTCGTGCTCGTTGAAGTCTTCGATGCCACGGGTACGCTGATCGGTGTGGCCAAGCGCGCCAAGCTGGTGGAAGAAGGCAAGCCGAGCCGCCTCGGCCGCGCGCTTCTCGCCGACAGCACCGCCATCGTTGCCGGTTCGCTGATCGGCACCAGCAGCACCACGGCCTATGTCGAAAGCGCCTCGGGCGTTCAGGCTGGCGGCCGCACCGGTCTGACGGCACTGACCGTCAGCGTGCTCTTCCTTGCCGCGCTGTTCTTCTCGCCGCTGGCAGCGGCCGTCCCGTCCTATGCGACGGCACCGGCACTGCTCTATGTCGCCGGCCTGATGATGCGCGAACTGACGGAAGTCGATTGGGACGACCTGACGGAAGCGGCGCCTGCCGCGCTCACCGCGCTTGCCATGCCCTTCACCTACTCGATCGCCAACGGCCTTGCCTTCGGCTTTGTGAGCTATGTCGTGCTCAAGGTGTTCACCGGCAAGTGGAGTGTCATTCATCCGGCAACACAGATCGTTGCGGCGCTCTTCATCGTCCGCTTCGCCTTCTTCGCCGAATAAGAAAAAAGGCTGGGGCAGACAATGCCCCGGCCCCGATATCTCAGAACTTCCCCCGCGAAAGCTGACCGGACCGCAAGCATTCCTGCGGCTCCGGTCTTTTTACATTTGGGGTGACGTTTTGATCTGGTCGCGCGACAGCCTCGATCAATATTGCCCGGCCGGCAGATGCACGACGAGCCCGTCGAGCGCAGCGGAGACCGTGATCTGACAGCTGAGCCGGCTTCTATCCTCCGGGTTGACGACGCAATCCAGCATGTCCTGCTCCTGATAGTCGGGCGATGGCAGCTTCTCGCCCCACGCAGCATCGATGTAACAGTGGCAGGTGCCGCAGGCGCAGGAGCCGCCGCATTCCGCGGCGATGGCATCGATGCCGTTCTGAACGGCTGCCGACATCACCGACTGGCCGATCTCGGCCTTGACTTCGGTCGTTTTCCCTTCGGCATCCACAAAGACAATCCTGGGCATTGTTTGGTCTCCACTCAAATCTGAAATTGTTGGAATAGCGTCACGCAGGCTCGCGCGACTGCTGGCGCTCAGGCCGCCTTGATGGCGATCTGCAGCCGCTTCGGGCCGCGCACGGAGAGGCCGCGCTTGTATTCCGGCTGCGCATCGACAAGCTCGATCGTCGGGAAGCGCCGCAGCAAGGTGCTGAAGATGATGTCCATATCCAGCCGGGCCAGATGATTGCCGAGGCAGAAGTGCACGCCGCCGCCGAAAGCCAGGTGCCTGTTGGGGGTACGGCCGATGTCGAACATATCGGCGATTTCGAACTGCTTGGGATCGCGGTTGGCAGCGCCATAGAGCAATCCGAACTTCGTGCCGCGGGCGAAAGTCCGTCCGCCGATTTCCACGTCCTCGATGCAGTGACGATGGAAGAACGGCAGCGGCGATTCATAGCGGAACATCTCCTGCACCGCCGTCTGGATCAGTGCCGGATCCCGGCGCAGCCGCGCCATCTGTTCGGGAAAGCGCAGCAGCGCATGCATGCCGCTTCCAAGCACGTCGATCGTCGACCCGTGGCCGGCCATCAGGATCAGCATGCAGGTCGAAATGAACTCGTCTGAATTCATCGCGCCGGCGCGCTCGGCCTCGATCAGGACCGAGATCAGATCGTCCTTGGGGCTTCGCTCGCGCTCGTGTTTCAGGGCTGTCAGGTATTCGTAGAATTCGGTGGTGTTGGTCTCGGCGATGCGCTTGCGTTCATCCGACCGGTCGACGTCGAAGAACTGGACGATGTTTTCCGACCAGATGCGCAGTTGCGGACAGTCCTCGTCGGGAACGCCGAGCAGGCGGCCGATGATGTGGCCGGGAACGTGGGCGGCGAGATCATCGACGAAATCGATCTGACCGCGATCGGCGAGGCTGTCGATCAGCCGGTCGACATAGGCCTGGATCTGATCGCGCAGCTTGGCGATCATCGCCGGCGTGAACAGTTTGAAAACCTGCCTGCGCAACCGGTCGTGTACGGCGCCATCGCTGTCGAGCAGGCTGAACTGCACGAAGCGTGAGTGATGCGGCATGTCGTGCCAGTTGCCGGCGCGCTGGATCCTGGCGATTTCCTCGGCCGTGGCGATGTCGTCGAGCGAGCGGACCATGCGCTTGTCCATGACGATTGCCGAGACATCCTCGAAGCGCGAAGCCAGCCAGATGTCGAAATCCTCGAAATAGTGCAGACCGCCCTTGTCGCGCAGCGCCTTGTAGGTTGGATAGGGATCGCGCGCAAAATCGGGGGACAGGGGAGCGAACTCCACTTGGCTGCGTTTCGATAAGGTTTCTGCCATTTGCCGCACTCCCTGCAAAAGCTGCAGGATAACGTCATCAGGTGGTCCGAGGAAATGCAGCGCTCTCGCAAGATAATGGACAAAACTCGCATCGAAATGCAGAATGTCGCACATGTTGGCTGAGCGCGAAGAGATCTATTTCCACACACCGGCGCGTCTCGCCGGGGTGTTTCCCTACACGGCGCTGGTTGCCGGCGCTCGGGTGGCGTTGCCTGAGGAGCCGCCGATCCGCAAGCGCTTCCACCAGCACGTGCTCGTTCACACCACTGCGGGGCAGGGATTGATCGAGGTGCGCGGGCAGCGGTTCGTCGCCCAAAAGGACATGTCGATCTGGCTGGACACGTCGCAGGCCTATGAGCATCGTTGTGCGCCCGATGCCGGGGAGTGGCGCTATCTCTGGATGGGTGTCGAGGGGCACGGGCTGGACGATGTCTATGCCTTCCTCAATGTGCAACAGTCGCCGCTGTTCGAACCTTCCGATCGCGAAGCGGCACGGGCCGCGTTCCAGGCTGTCATCGGCTATCTCGATGACCGCACGTCGGCAACGGATGCGCTGGTCAGCGCGGCGATTGCCGGTCTCATCGCCAATTTGAGTGCGCCGCGATTGGCCGGTGCCGCACCAACCGACGATCCTGCATTGCGCGATCGGATAACCGGCGTGCTTGCGGCGGTCAGGAAGGACCTGGCAAAGGCCTGGACGATCAACGAACTTGCCGCTCTCGCACGTCTCAGCCCGTCGCAACTGTTTCGCAGATTCAAGGATTCGATCGGTACGACGCCGATGGATTGGCTGCGCCACGAGCGCATCAACCAGGCGAAACGTCAGCTGGTCGAGCCGGGAGCGAAGGTTTCAGCGGTCGCCGCGCTTTGCGGCTATCCCGACCCCTATCATTTCTCTCGCGATTTTCGCCGTTTGACCGGTTACACCCCGACGAAGTTCAGGCGCGACGGTGGGTACTAGTTCGCGCATGAAGAGATGACGGCACCCACTCGGTTCGAGCGGGTCCGTCCTCTGATTTCAAACCTGCCGTTTAACGCAGCAGGAATGGTTCCTCGAAGAAATGCTCTTCAAGGTTGACGCCTTCGCCGCCACGGTCGATCACGGCGAAGTCGGAGACGTCGTCGAGCGGCGTCAGGATGCCATGCCAGACATTGCGGGCGATGTTGACGCCCTGGCCTGGCGCAGTCCGGAAGGCAATCGGCTCGCTCGGGCCTTCTTTCGTCTCTTCCGAAACGACAACCAGGAAAGGGTTGTCGGACAAGGGAATGAAGGCCTGACTGCCGAGGGGGTGGCGTTCGACCATGGTCAGTTTCAATGGCAGCGGGTAGGGCTCGCCGCGTACCAGGCTGATCATCGGCCGGGCCTTTTCGCCGGCGGTTTCGATCTTGGCGAGGTCATGGTAGCGGGTGCATTTTCCGCCGTTGATGGGGAAACTGTAGGCGTTTTCAGTCTCGATCACGTCGCCGAATGGCGCGAATGCCTCGCGTGTCAGCGGCTTTATCTCGATCTCCTTCATGTGACGCTCCTCCGTCCTATGTTGGTCGTTTATGGGGTGCCGGCCCTTGCAATGCGCCCGAAGACACGCAGCCGGCTGACGCCGCCATCGGGGTAGATGTTGAGACGAACATGGGTGGCGAGACCGATCTCTTTGATCAGGCCGTGGCCGTAGTCATGGATGCCGTCGGCGCTCAGCTTTTGGCGCGGCAGCACTTCCTGCCAGTAGAGGGAGGACGCGGTTACCAAGGCATCGACCGCGCAGTCCGCCTCGCCGAGATCAGCCGCCTGCGCCGAACAGGCGTCCGGGTAATTACCTTTGAAATGCGCAGTATCGACGATGATGCGTTCGATCGACGTGCGCGCGGCAAGCCTGACAATGATCCAGTCGTTGCCGGGTTCGCGCCGCCGCCGCGTTTCCCAGCCGTCGCCCATGTTGATCCCCCGACCGGGTGCCAGCAGCCGTTGATGGCCGTAGTGGCCGTTGGAGAAGACGACGATCCGGCCGCCGAGCAGCGAGGATGCAAGATCGACTGCCTCGTCGCCGATCCGATCCCGGTCGAGTTCGGGCGTGCCGTAGACCCGCAACCGGGCAACGCCACCGTCGGGATAGATGCGCAGCCTGACATGGCTCCAGATCCCGTCGGCAACCGCTGTGAAGTAGTGATGGGCGCTTGGACCAAGCGGGTTCATGCCCAACAGTTCGGTCCACACGGTGGTTTCATCAGGCCCGTTCGGGGCCAGGCAGGCATCGATAGCGCAGGCGGAAGGAAAGTTGCCGGTAAAATGCGCGGTATCGACGTCGAAACCGGCGATCCGGCCGGTTGCCGCAAGCGCGACGATCGCATGGTCATGGCCGGGACCGCGCCGACGCCGTGTTTCCCACCCATCCATCCATTTGCCGTGTTCGTCGTAGACGCCCGGATGAAAGACGGCGGGGCAATCCTGCAGCAGTCGCTCGAGCGGGGCGAAGAACTCGTCGGTGGCAAAAACCGGCCTCGCACCGAGACCGGCGGAGGCAAGGTTGATCGCCTTGCGGGCGAAGTCAGGAAGGCCGACGCTGTCGATCGTCATCGCCCAGGCTCAGCTCGGCAGCATGTCTTTGAGGCGGAGAAGCGCAATCCTTTCCACCTGCCGGCATGCCGTCTCAAGCTCGCTGTCGCGATAGTTCCCGATCCGGCTTTCGAAGGCTGCCAGGATGTCATCCTTGCTACGTCCCCTGACGGCGATGATGAAGGGAAAACCGAACTTCTCGACATAGGCGCTGTTGAGTTCGGTGAAGCGGGCGCGTTCGGCATCGGTCAGGGCGCCGAGGCCGGCGGAGGCCTGTTCGCTGGTCGAGCTTTCGGTGAGCCGCTTTGCCTGCGCCAGCTTGCCGGCCAGATCCGGGTGGGCGTTGAGCACGGCAAGACGTTCCTCTGGCTTCGCCTCGCGGAAGACTGCGGTGAGGGCTGCCGCAAGTCCGATGGCCGTGTCGTTGGCGGCCGACAGTTCGCCGGCAAATGCGCGCCTGGCGATCCATTCGGAATGCTCGAAAACGCCACCGAAGCGGGCGACAAAATCGGCCTCGGAAAGCCGTGACGGACGATCGTCCCAGGCCTTGAAGGGATACGTCTTTGCCCAGTGGCGTGCGATATCGATGCGACGGGCCAGCCAGACCTTCTCGTGGCCTTTGACGTAGTCGAGGAAGCGGGCAAGCGCTGCAGCGCGACCGGGCCTGCCCACGAGGCGGCAGTGAAGACCGATGCTGAGCATCTTCGGTGCACCCGCTGCACCTTCCGCATAGAGCACGTCGAAGCTGTCTTTGAGATAGCTGAAGAACTGGTCGCCGCTATTAAAACCCTGCGCGGTCGCAAAGCGCATGTCGTTGGTGTCGAGCGTGTAGGGAATGACGAGCTGATGGCGGCCGGCATGTTCATGCCAATAGGGCAGGTCGTCGGCATAGCTGTCCGACACGTAGTCGAAGCCGCCGGTCTCGGTAACCAGGTCGAGCGTGTTGTCCGAACAGCGGCCAGTATACCATCCGCGCGGTGGTTCGCCGGTAACGATGGTGTGCAGCCGGATCGCTTCGGCAATCTCTTCCCGCTCCCGTTCCGGCCTGAAGTCCTTGTGCTCGATCCATTTCAGACCATGCGAGGCGATCTCCCAGCCGGCGTCCTGCATGGCCGCGACCTGGGCCGGCGAGCGCTTTAGCGCCGTTGCGACGCCATAGACCGTCGCCGGCACGCCCTTTTCCGTGAACATGCGATGCAGCCGCCAGAAACCGGCGCGAGCGCCGTATTCATAGATCGATTCCATGTTCCAGTGGCGCTGTCCGGGCCAAGCCTGCGCGCCGACGATTTCCGACAGAAAAGCCTCTGATGCGGCATCGCCATGCAGCACGCAGTTCTCGCCGCCTTCCTCGTAATTGATCACGAACTGCACGGCAATCCGCGCCTCGTCGGGCCAGACGGTGGTGGGGTTCGGGCCATGGCCGTGAAGATCGCGGGGGTATCTCATTTGAAGCAGTCCTCCAGACAATTGTCTCTGCGGCCTGATTCCTAACGGGATTTTTCCGACGTCATTCCCCCCAAAAAATTTGAAAGTCTCGAATGATCCGCCCGCTTCTCAATGCACCGGCCCACCAGGATACTGCCAACTGGAAAGCTGACTTCGGGAGGAGCAAGACGCATGCAATCTCATGGTGGAAACGACGGCCGTCTGACGACCCATGTGCTCGATACGGCCAGTGGCAAACCGGCCAAGGACCTGCGCATCGAGCTCTATCGCATCGAGGGCGAGCAGCAGACACACCTGCGCTCGGTCAGGACCAATGACGACGGACGCTGCGATCAGCCGCTGTTGAGCGGATCGCTGATGCAGGCTGGCACCTACGAGCTGCACTTTCACGCCGGCGACTATCTCGGCTCTGAAAGTGCGCGCGGCGCCAACCCGTTTCTCGACGTCATCCCGATCCGCTTCGGCATCGACGACCAGGCGGCGCACTACCATGTGCCGCTGCTCTTGTCGCCTTACGGCTATTCGACCTACCGCGGGAGCTGATCAGCAATGACCATCCAGATCCGCAACACGATCCGTTTCCTCCTGAACCATCGCCTTGTCGAGCTTTCCGACGTTTCTGCGGTGCAGACATTGCTCGATTTCCTGCGCATCGATCGCAACCTGCGCGGAACCAAGGAAGGCTGTGCCGAAGGCGACTGCGGCGCCTGCACAGTGCTGGTCGGCCGGCTGCTCGGCGGGCAGCTGAAGTATGAATCCGTCAATGCCTGCATCCGTTTCGTCGGTTCGCTCGACGGCTGTCACGTGGTGACGGTGGATTCGCTGGCAACGCCTGGCGGCCCGCTCCATCCCGTCCAGCAGGCGATGGTCCAGACGCATGCTTCGCAATGCGGCTTCTGCACGCCCGGCTTCGTCATGTCGCTCTATGGGCTCTGGATGGAAAATCCGAAGCCTTCGGTCACCGAAATCGAGAAGGCGCTGCAGGGGAACCTCTGTCGCTGCACCGGCTATGCAGCGATCATTCGCGCGGCGGAGGCGATTTCGACCATTGGTGATCTCGGCACGGATCCGCTGTTTGCCGAGCGCGACCGGCTCGCCGGCGAACTCGCCGCCCTTCAGGACGGTCGCCGCGTGGTGATCGGCGAGGGTGCGGAGCTGTTCATGTTGCCGGCTTCCGTCGACGATTTCGCCGATGTGCTCGAAGCCAACCCGAAGGCGACGATCGTCGCCGGCTCGACCGACGTCGGCCTCTGGGTCACGAAATTCATGCGCGACATCGCGCCGGCCGTGCACCTCACGCATCTCGAAGAGCTTCGCCGCATCACTGTCGGCGAGGAGGGCGTAACACTTGGCGCCGGTGTCAGCTATGCCGAAGCCTATCCCGTCATCACCGAGCACTTCCCGCAATTGCGCGAGCTTTGGGACCGGATCGGCGGACAGCAGGTCCGCAACATGGGCACTGTCGGCGGCAACATCGCCAACGGATCGCCGATCGGTGATACGCCGCCGGCACTGATCGCACTCGGCGCATCGGTGACGCTACGCAAGGGCGCTCGCCGCCGCACCGTGGCGCTCGAAGATTTCTTCATCGCCTATGGCAAGCAGGATCGCGAGCCCGGCGAATTCGTCGAGGCGGTCCACATCCCCTTCCTTGAAGCCGATGCCAGCTTTGCCGTCTACAAGATCACCAAGCGTCTGGATGAGGATATTACCGCGGTCTGCGGCGCCTTCCGCCTGACGTTCGATGCTGCCGGCGATGTCACGGACGCGGTGATCGCCTTTGGCGGCATGGCCGGAACCCCGAAGCGAGCCGCTCATGTCGAGGCTGTGCTCATGGGCAACGCTTGGCGCGAAGAAATGATCGAGCAGGCGATCTCCGCCTTCGACCAGGACTTCACGCCGCTCACCGATTGGCGGGCCTCGGCGGAGTATCGTCAGCTGGTTGCCAAGAACCTGCTGCGCCGCTTCTATCTCGAAACACAGGCGACCGGAAACATCCGGCTCGACCGCAACATCGCTGTTGCCGTCTAGGAGGTGAGATCCATGAATGTGATGCAGCCCATCGACCGCATCCGCGGTGGCGTCCACGAAAATGAGCGGCACGAATCCGGCCACAAACACGTGTCTGGAACGGCCGAATACATCGACGATATTCCGGAGCCGACCGGCACTCTGCACGGTTATCTCGGTCTGTCGCAGCGCGCGCATGCCGACATTCTGTCGATCGATTTCGACGCGGTCAGCGCCAGCGAGGGTGTCATCGGCATCCTGACCGCCGACGACATCCCGGGGGAAAACGACATCAGCCCCGCGCACAAGCACGACGATCCGGTATTTGCGACCGGCAAGGTCGAGTTTCATGGCCAGCCGATCTTTGCCGTCATCGCCACATCGCGCGAAGCGGCAAGGCGTGCAGCCGTCAAGGTCAAGGTCGAATACCGTGACCTGCCGCATGTGACAGACGTGCTGGAGGCCGCTGCCGCGAATTATCCGCTGGTCATCGATCCGCTCAAGCTGGAGCGTGGCGACATCGAAGCCGGTTTTGCCAAAACGAAAAACATCGTCGAGGGCGAGATGCGCATCGGCGGCCAGGACCACTTCTACCTCGAGGGCCAGATTTCCTTTGCCATTCCCGGCGAAGACGATGAGGTTCTGGTCTATTCTTCGACACAGCATCCGAGCGAAACCCAACACATGGTGGCAACCGTGCTCGGCGTGCCGTCCAACGCCGTGACTGTGAACGTGCGCCGCATGGGTGGCGGCTTCGGCGGCAAGGAGACGCAGGCCAATATCTTCGCAGCCGTGGCCGCCCTGGCCGCGAAGAAATACCGTTGCGCCGTCAAGGTCAGGCCCGACCGGGACGACGACATGTCGGCCACCGGCAAGCGTCACGACTTCCATGTCGACTACAAGGTCGGCTTCGACGACGAGGGACGCATCGAGGCGGTCGACGCGGTGTTTGCGGCGCGCTGCGGCTTTTCCGCCGATCTCTCCGGGCCGGTCACCGATCGCGCGCTCTTTCACGCCGACAATTGCTACTTCTATCCGAACGTCCGTCTGCGCTCGAAGCCGTTGAAGACCAACACCGTCTCGAACACCGCGTTTCGTGGTTTCGGCGGCCCGCAGGGCATGGTCGGCGGCGAGCGCATGATCGAGGATGTCGCCTATGCGGTCGGCAAGGATCCGCTCGAAATCCGCAAGCTCAACTTCTATGGCGGCGAGGGCCGCAATCTCACGCCCTACCACCAGACTGTCGAAGACAACATCATCGGTCGGATCATCGGCGAGCTCGAAACGTCGGCGGATTACGCTGCGCGTCGCAAGGCGGTGATCGCCTTCAACCGCGAAAACCACATCATCAAGCGCGGCATCGCGTTGACGCCGGTCAAGTTCGGCATATCGTTCACCAAGACCGAGTACAACCAGGCCGGCGCCTTGGTGCACGTCTATACCGACGGATCGATCCACCTCAATCACGGTGGCACCGAGATGGGGCAGGGGCTCTACACCAAGGTTGCCCAGGTGGTGGCCGACGAGTTCCAGGTCGATCTCGATCGGGTCAAGGTCACGGCGACGACGACCGGCAAAGTGCCGAACACGTCGGCGACGGCAGCCTCCTCCGGTTCTGATCTGAACGGCAT
Source organism: Ensifer adhaerens (assembly GCF_001270265.1). Classification (GTDB taxonomy): domain Bacteria; phylum Pseudomonadota; class Alphaproteobacteria; order Rhizobiales; family Rhizobiaceae; genus Ensifer; species Ensifer adhaerens_B. Next base: position 152,807 of record NZ_LGAP01000005.1, on the reverse strand, counting down.
GGCGGCCGCCGATGCGGCGCAGCAGATCAAGGCGCGGCTGGTGCGTTTTGCTGCCGAGCGCTGGAATGTTGGCGAAGCCGATGTCGCGTTCGAACCGAATACCGTGCGCATCGGCGCGGAACGCCTGCCCTTCGGCGAATTCATCAAGCTCGCCTATGGCGCCCGTATCCAGCTTTCGGCGGCCGGCTTCTACAAGACGCCGAAGATCCACTGGAACCGCTCGGAGGGCCGCGGCCGTCCGTTCTTCTATTATGCCTATGGCGCGTCCTGCTCTGAAGTCAGCGTCGATACGTTGACCGGCGAATATCAGGTCGATCGCACCGACATCCTGCACGATGTCGGACGGTCGCTGAACCCGGCATTGGATCTGGGTCAGGTCGAAGGCGCCTTCGTCCAGGGCATGGGCTGGCTCACCACCGAGGAACTATGGTGGGACGCCAAGGGGCGGCTGCGCACGCATGCGCCGTCGACCTACAAGATCCCGCTTGCCTCTGATCGTCCGCGTGTGTTCAACGTCCGCCTTGCCGAATGGTCTGTTAATCGCGAGGAAACGATCCGCCGCTCGAAGGCCGTGGGCGAACCGCCTTTCATGCTGGGCATTTCGGTCCTGGAGGCCTTGTCGATGGCAGCCGCGAGCGTAGCGGAGTATCGTATTCCTCCGCGCATCGACGCGCCGGCAACGCCGGAGCGGGTGCTGATGGCAATCGAGCGGCTGCGGACCGCCGCAAGGCAAGGGGCAGTGGCTTAAGGATTGATAGCGATGGTTGCGAGCCGAGAAGATATCAGGGATTTCCTGCGCCGCGAGCCGGACTGCGTGCTGGTCGAGGTGACGGGGGCTGCCGGCTCGACGCCACGCGACACCGACGCCTGGATGCTGGTGGCGCCGGACGGCCTTTTCGGCACCATCGGCGGCGGCCAGCTCGAATATATGGCGATCGACCACGGTCGGCGTGCGCTCAAGCGCGGCGACCGCGCCGACACCATGACGATCCCGCTCGGGCCGGAGATCGGCCAGTGTTGCGGCGGGCGTGTCGCGCTCGCCTTCACGCGCATCGATCGGGAGAAAGCCGCCATGCTGATTGAACGCAGCGATCTGGAGATTGCCAGTCGTCCCCATGTCTATGTTTTCGGCGCAGGACATGTCGGCGATGCGCTGGCGATGGCGCTGTCGCTCGTCCCCGTGCGCACCATCCTTGTCGACACGCGCGAGGATGAGCTTTCGGCCGCCGACATTCACGGCATCGAGACTTGTCTGACGGCGATGCCCGAGGCGGTGGTCCGCGATGCCCCGCGCGGCAGCGCCTTCGTGATCCTCACCCATGACCACGCGCTCGACTTCCTGATTGCAGCCGAGGCGCTCAGGCGTGACGACGCGTCCTATGTCGGGATGATCGGTTCGAAGACCAAGCGTTCAACCTTCAAGAGCTGGCTGTCGCGGGAAATCGGCCGGCCCGATCTTTTCGACCGCCTCGTCTGCCCGATCGGCGGCACGGCGGTAAAGGACAAGAGGCCCGCCGTTATCGCAGCCCTGGCTGCCGCCGAGATCATGACAGCCGCTCTGAACTACCATTGGGAAGCACCCGCCGTCTCGTCGGTCAAGCCAGGCAAGCGCGTCGGCGCCTGACCTCAGGCGCTTTGGCGCGGTCGGATGACGCAGTCGCCGACCTGATCGAATTCACCCAGTTCTTCGGCATGACGCTGCCCCCATTCGCATAGGGCAAGCAGGACCGGTTCGAGGCTCTGCCCGAGCGTCGTTGCCGAATATTCCACCCGGGGCGGCACTTCGCGAAAGATCTCGCGATGAACGAGGCCGTGTTCTTCCATCTCGCGAAGCTGCTGGATCAAGACCTTCTGGCTGACGGCGGGCACAAGCCGCCGCAGCTCTGAAAGTCGCCTCGGACCGTCGAACAGGTGATAGAGGATCACTGCCTTCCATCGCCCGGAGATCACCTTGAGCGCACGCTCGGAGGGTAGCGACGGCAGTCTCTTGATGATATCGGCCATGGTTACCATCCGGTCAGTATGGAACAAAAGGGTGTGTAGAGCCGAGCGGGAGCCTAAGGCTAACTATGGATCGAAGCCAATCAAATCAGGTCGAGATTCATGAAAACAATCCAATACCGCTCCTTCGGCGGCCCTGAAGTCCTTGAGCTGATCGATATACCGAAGCCGGTGCCCGCGCACGGCGAAGTGCTGGTGCGGGTTGGGGCGATCGGGCTCAATTTCTTCGAAGTTCTGATGCGACAGGATCGATATGCCGTCACGCCTGATTTGCCGTTGGTGCCGGGCGTCGAAGTGGCCGGCATTGTCGAGGCCATGGGCGAAGGCGTCAAAACGCCGGCGATCGGAACGCGTGTCGCTGTGCCGATGTTCGCCTTCGGGCGCGGGGCGGGCGGGTACGCCGAATATGTCGCGATCGACGCTGACGCCCTCGTGCCGATCCCTGACGCCGTTTCGTTCGAAGTAGCGACGGCCCTGATGATCCAGGGGCTGACGGCGCTTCATCTCGTTCGGCAAAGCAACCCAAAGGGAAAGGCCGTGATGGTAACAGCTGCAGCTGGCGGCGTCGGTTCTCTCTTGGTCCAGTTGGCAAAACAGGCGGGTGCTAAAACGGTTATCGCGCTTGCGGGCGGCGGCGAGAAGATCGCGTTCGCGCGCACGCTCGGCGCAGACCTTGCAATCGACTACCAAGCCGCGGACTGGCCGGCGGTGCTTGGCAGGCATCTGGCGGGCAGGCCGGTCGAGACGATCTACGACCTGGTGGGTGGTGACTTCACCAAATCAGCGCTTGGCGTTCTGGCGCCAGGCGGCGAACTCGTCTTCGGCGCGATCGGCCGCTTCGAACTCGAAGCAGCCGATATCGAACAGATGCTGTCGGCCAATCAGTCTCTGCGTGGGTTCGCGCTATTGCCGTTGCTCACGCCTTCCGCGCTGAAAACCGATCTCGGCGATCTGTTCGGTCGCGCCGAAGACGGACGGCTCAAGGTCCACGTGGGCGGTCGATTTCGGCTGCAACAAGCAGCAGAGGCCCATCGCGCTATGGAAACGCGAAGCACGACCGGCAAGATCGTGCTCGTGCCTTAGCGCGGGGAAATCTAAAGCGCGTCGCGATCTCTAGGATTCGCTTGCCGCACTTTAAGTTCTTGTTTTTGTGCATGTCGCTTTCGCAAAACCGCTGCACACTTTTGCGCGACATGCATTAGGCTGACCTCAGCCGGTGGTCAGGCGAGCATCTTGCCGATCAGCCGCTGACAGCGCTCCGCCATATAGTCGATCATCAGCCGCACCTTCGGATCCTGGAAGCGCTTGTGCGGGTAGATTGCAGCCAGCTGCACGCCGAGCGGCGGCGTTGCCGCCAGAATTGGTACCAGCTCGCCGGTATTGATGTAGCTCTTCACTTCGAAGAGCGGCTTGTTGATGATGCCGCGCCCGTCGAGCGCCCATTGCGTCAGCACGTCACCGTCATCGGAATCATAAGGCCCGGTCACTTCAAATTTCCTGACGCCCTCCGGCGTCTGCAACGTCCAGAAGTATTCCTTGGACCCGGGGTAACGCAGCAGCAGACAGTCGTGTTTGTCGGCGATGAGCTCGTCCGGCGTCTGCGGTATCCCACGTTTTTCGAAGTAGGCGGGTGCGCCACAGACGACCCGCTCGCAATTCATGATGCCGCGCATGCGCAGGTTCGAGTCTTCGAGAATGCCGAGCTTGAAGGCGACATCGACCCCTTCCGACAGGATGTCGACGTTGTGGTCGGAGAGCCTGAGCCGCACCTCGATATCCGGATACTTGTCGTGAAACTCGGGGATGCCCGAAGCGATCAGCCGCCGACCTATCCCTAACGGAGCGGTAATCTTGAGCGCGCCCTTCGGATTGTGCGACAGATCCGCGATGGCATTTTCCGCCTCGTTGACCGCTTCGAGAATCTTGACGGCACCGTCGTAGAACACACGACCGTGCTCGGTCGGGGTCAGCTTTCGCGTCGTCCGATTGAACAGCCGAACGCCCATATGGCGTTCCAACTCTTTGATTCTATTGCTGGCAACCGCCGGTGTTACGCGCTGATCACGACCAGCCGCCGACAGGGTTCCAAGCTCTACGACGCGTACGAAGACGCGCACATTGTCCAAATATGACATGCCTCCCGATCTCTCCTCCGGGCCTTATGTAACGCATCCATTCCGTCGCGATTTTATAGTTTTTTTTGAAAGTGTTGGTGAAGCAGCGACGTTCCCGCGACCTCCAGCAATGACACATAATGCGCCACGGAGAAATGGGAGAATTGCATGTACGAGTATGCCATAGCCTGGGATTGGCTCACCTTTGCCATGAGATGGCTGCATGTCATCACCGGTATCGCGTGGATCGGTTCGTCGTTTTATTTCGTCGCGCTCGATCTTGGCCTGAAGAAAAGAGCCGATCTGCCGGTTGGAGCCTATGGCGAGGAATGGCAGGTTCACGGCGGCGGCTTCTATCACATCCAGAAGTATCTGGTGGCGCCGGCCAACATGCCGGAGCACCTGATCTGGTTCAAATGGGAATCCTACGTCACCTGGCTTTCCGGGTTCGGCATGCTGTGCATGGTCTATTACGCCGGCGCAGACCTCTATCTCATCGATCCCAATGTGCTTGACGTGTCGAAGACGACGGCGATCGCGATTTCGCTGGCATCGATCGGGTTCGGCTGGCTTGCCTATGACACGATCTGCAAGTCGCCGGCCGGCCGCGACAACACCAAGCTGATGGTGCTTTTGTATTTCATCCTCGTCGCCATGGCCTGGGGCTATACGCAGCTTTTCACCGGCCGCGCCGCCTTCCTGCATCTCGGCGCCTTCACCGCGACGATCATGTCGGCCAACGTGTTCTTCATCATCATCCCGAACCAGAAGATCGTCGTTGCAGACCTGATCGCCGGCCGCACGCCGGACGCGAAATACGGCGTCATCGCCAAGCAGCGTTCGACGCACAACAACTACCTGACGCTGCCGGTGCTGTTCCTGATGCTGTCGAACCACTATCCGCTGGCGTTCGGCACACAGTACAACTGGATTATCGCCTCGCTGGTGTTCCTGATGGGCGTGACCATCCGCCACTATTTCAACACGCGCCATGCCGACAAGGGCAATCCGACCTGGACCTGGCTTGCGACCGCGCTGCTCTTCATCGTGATCATGTGGCTGTCGACCGTGCCGAAGATCCTGAGCGGTGACGAGGAGGCGAAGGTTTCAGCCGCGCAGCAGCCGTTCGTCACGGCCGAAGCCTTTCCGAAGGTTCGCGATACCGTCCTTGGCCGCTGTTCCATGTGCCATGCCAAGGAGCCCGGCTGGGAGGGGCTGGTCGTGCCGCCCAAGGGCGTGACGCTCGAGACCGATACCGAGATCGCAAATCACGCGCGTGAAATCTATCTGCAGGCCGGCCGCTCGCACGCGATGCCGCCTGCCAATGTCACCGGCATATCCGACGAGGAACGCAAGCTTCTCGTCGCCTGGTATGAAACGGTCGTAAATGGAGAGAAGGTTCAATGACCGATTTGCTGATCCGCGGCCGTGTGCTGACCTTCGTCGAAGAACCCAAGGGCATCGACGATACCGCCTCCTATCGCTACTTCGAAGATGGCGCCGTTCTGGTGCGTAACGGCAAGGTTGCCGACATCGGCGAGCATGCGGACGTCGCTCGCCGTGCCGGCGCAAACGTTAGGGTTGCCGACCACCGCCCGAACCTGGTGCTGCCGGGCCTGATCGATACGCATCTGCATTTCCCGCAGACGCAGGCGATCGCATCCTATGGCGCGCAATTGCTCGAATGGTTGAACACCTACATTTTCGTCGAGGAACAGAAGTTCCGCCAGCCGGAACATGCGCAATTCATTGCCGGCCGGTTCATGGACGAGCTTCTTTCCAACGGCACGACGACGGCTGTTGCGTATTGCTCGGTCCATCCGGAAAGCGTTGATGCCTTCTTCGGAGCTGCGGAAGCGCGCGGCATGCTGATGATCGGCGGCAAGGTGATGATGGACCGCAATGCGCCCGACGCGCTGCGCGACACGCCGCAACTTGGCTATGACGAGACGAAGCAGTTGATCGGCAAGTGGCACGGCCGCGGCCGCGCGCATTACGCCATCAGCCCGCGTTTCGCCATTACCTCGACGCCGGAGCAGATGGAGATGAGCCGCGCGCTCGTCGCCGAACATCCGGAATGCTACGTGCAGACGCATCTTTCCGAGAACAAGGACGAGATCGCTTTTGCAACATCACTCTACCCGGAGGCGAAGGACTATACCGACATCTATGCGCGCTACGACCTTCTGACGCGCAAGACACTGCTCGGGCACTGCATCTATTTGAGCGATCGCGAGATTTCGGTTCTCGCCGAGACGGGTGCCGTCGGCACTTTCTGTCCGACCTCGAACCTGTTTCTCGGCTCGGGCCTCTTCGATCGCGACCGTTTCAACAAGCTCGGCGCGCGCTGGTCGGTGGCAACCGATGTCGGCGCCGGCACCAGCTTCTCGATGCTGGAAACCATGGACGAGGCCTACAAGGTTCTTCATCTGCAGGGGCAGCGGCTTTCGCCGTTCAACTCGTTCTACATGATGACGCTCGGCAATGCCCGGGCGCTCGATCTCGCCGACCGCATCGGCTCGCTGCATATCGGCGCCGACGCCGACATCGTCGTGCTCGACAGTCGCGCCAAGCCGTCGATGGAGTTGAGAATGCGCGTGGCCAACACGCTCGCCGAGGAACTCTTCATCGTGCAGACGATGGGTGACGACCGTTCGGTGGCAGAAACCTATGTTGCCGGCCGGCCGATGAAAGGCACGTCTGCTGGCGCGAAGGATGCAGCGATCGCAGCCACCAAAAGCCTCGAAATCGCATAGGCTGGCAAGCACCAGCCGCCTCATCAGACGCGCAAAGGTCGCTGTAAGGACTTTGAATTGCTGCGTGGCGCCGCGCCTGTCGACGCGCGGCGCTGCCCTACTGCATAATTCCTTGAATCCGATTCGATTTAAGGCGAAAATTATGCAGCAAGTTTAAAGCGTTACAGCGTCCTTTGCGCGCTATATTCGACGCGCGGCGCTGTAAGCTATTCGGTCCATCCTCGATAGAGACGACGGGGAACCTACCGTCGGTCATTCACGCTCCGGCGGCACTTCGAACTCATCGAAGTGGCGGCCGAGATCACGCATCAGCTCAAAGCGCTTCTCCGCTTCGGGGCCAAGCCGCCCGGCAACGGAATTGGTGAGCAGGTTCAAAATGACCGAGAGGCTTGCGGTCGAATCCCAAAAGGACTTCACGTAGGTGGAGCCCTGCAGCACAAGATCGGTAAACTCATATGCCCAATTCGAGAAGCGGTCGGTCACGATGATCAACGGGATCTTCAGATCCCGGACGCGCTCGGCAAGGAGCAAACCCTTCCGGGCGTAAGCGGCGGTATCGACCAGCACGAGACAAGTTTCCTGCGGATCGCTCTCCAAGACCTCGGAATAGACGCCTGCGTTTCCTTCGGCGAAGCGAACGCCGCCGCGGGCGTATTTGAGACGGCTGGAGAAATCGAGCGCGAGGCCCTTGGAGCCCTGGAAGCCGACGACATAGACGGACTTGCATCGCGTCAACAGGTCGACCACGGAGTGCCAGCGCTCGAGCGTCGTCAACCGATAGGCATCGGTGACAGCCCGCAACTCGAGTTCGAGACTGGTTTCCAAGCCGCCGACGTCGCCGTGCTGAACACGAAAGCGCTCCAGCATATCGTCAAGTGCGCTGCCGTTGCCGCTTTCGGCGGGCTTCAACGCGTCCTTGAGTTCCTTGAGGCTCGCATAACCGAGGCCGCGGATGAAGCGGATGACGGTCATCTCGCTGACACCCGCCTGGACGGCGATGGTTGCGCCGGTCTCATAGGGAATGTTCTGCAGATTGTCGCGCAGATAGGCCGCGACGATCCGACCGGAACGCGTGAGGGAGGCGTCGCCCTCGCGCAAAACCTGCTCCAGTCGCGAGAGGGTGTCGTCCGTATTGACCGTGTCACTCATCGGATGCTCCGGCTAGCTCCAGCGTCCGCTCGAAACGCGGCGCAGATTCCAACAGAAGCCTCGTATAGCTTTCTTGCGGACGTTCGAAAACTGCCTCGGCGCTGCCCAGTTCGACGAGTCTTGCCGCCCGAAAGACGGCGATGCGGTCACAGAATTTTCGCACCACGGAAAGGTCGTGTGAAATATAGATCACTGTCAGATGCCGCTCGCTGCGCAGACGCTGCAACAGCCTCAGGATCTGCGCCTGGATCGTCACGTCGAGCGCTGATGTCACCTCGTCGGCGATCAGCACTTCCGGGTCGAGCGCGAGCGCCCGTGCGATGCCGACCCGTTGACACTGGCCGCCTGACAGTTGCCGAGGTTTGCGATCGGCCAGCTCCAGCGGCAGTTCGACCTGGCGCATCAGGCCGCGGGCGCGCTCGAGTGCCTGAGCGCGCGTGGCAAGGCCATGCCGGACCATCGGCTCGGCAATTGTCTCGACGATGCGCATCCGTGGATTGAGCGAGTCGAAGGGATTCTGGAACACCATCTGGACCTTACGTCGGTATACGGCGAGTTCCGCTCCCCTGATGGTCGCGATGTTCCTGCCGCGGAAGCGGATTTCGCCACCGGACGGCTCGACCAGCCGCATGATGGCCCGCGCAATGGTGCTCTTGCCCGAACCGCTCTCTCCGACGATGCCCAAGGATTCGCCGGCCTCGACGGTTAGACTCGCCTCCTGCAAGGCGCACACAGCATCCTTTCGTATTCCCGGCAGGACGCTGGGTTTGGAATAGGTGATCGACAGGCGCTCCACTTCGATGAGTGGCGTCTCTGCCTTATGTTTTCGAACGATCGGCGGAAGCGCAAGCGACGACGGTTGGGAGTCGATCAGCAGTTTCGTGTATTCGTGCCTCGGCGAACGCAGGATCTCGCGCGCCGGTCCCTCCTCCACGATCTCTCCGTGGCGCATGACGACGACGCGATGGCAGAGCTCTGCAACCACGGCCAGATCGTGGGAAACGAAGACGATGCTCAGTCCATGGCTACGGTTGAGCTCGCGCATCAGTTCGAGGATGCGCGCTTGCACCGTCACGTCCAGTGCCGTGGTCGGCTCGTCCGCAAGCAGCAGGCGCGGCCGGGAGGCGGTCGCACTGCCGATCATGCCGCGCTGCTTCATGCCGCCGGACAGTTCGTGCGGATAGGCATCGACCCGGCGTTCGGGCTCGTTGATCTGCACCGAACGCAAGACGTCGATCGCGTTTTGCCGCGCCTCTTTGCTGGTCTGGCCGAAATGATGACGCAGCGGTTCCATCACATGCCCGCCGAGCGTCATCAGCGGATCGAGATGCGACGACGGATTCTGGAAGACCATCGAGATGTCGCGGCCACGGATTGTCCGCATCTCCTCGCTGGAAAGCCCGAGCAGGTCCCGGCCCTCGAAGCCGATCTTGCCGCCGACGCTGGCGTTGCGCGGTAGCAGGCCGAGCAGCGACCGGCATGTAATGGATTTGCCGGAACCACTCTCGCCGACCAATCCCAGTATCTCGCCCTCGTCGAGCGCGAACGAGACGTTCTTCACCACCGGCATGCTGCCAAAGGCGATCGAGAGGTTTTCGACGTGGAGTAGGCGCGCCTTGGGTCTTGCGATCATGTTCATCGTCCCAGAACCCGGGATAAACCGTCACTCGTCAGGATGAAGCCGAAACCGAGCGACATGGCGGCAAGACCCGGGAAGAAGCATATCCACCAGGCATCAACGACATAGGGTTGGCCGTCGGCGATCATCGCACCCCATTCCGGCGTTGGCGGCTGGACGCCGAGCCCGAGAAAGCCGAGGCTGGCGCCGGCCAGCAGGACGAGGACGGCATCGGTCGTGGCATAGACCAGAAGGCTGGAGAGCGTATTGGGAAGGACATGGCGAGCCATGATGATCGACGGCGGGTAACCGAGCGCCTGGGCCGCCGCCACGAATTCCTTGTTCTTGAGCACGAGCACTTCGGCGCGCACGAGCCGAGCATAGGAAACCCACCCGACCAGAGCCAAGGCGACGAAATAATTGAATAGCCCCGGACCGAGTATGCCAACGATGGCGATCACCAGCACGAAGAAGGGGAAGGCCACGGTGATATCGACGAGCCGCATCATCACCGCGTCGGTGGCCCCCCCTGCATAGCCGGAGACGAGGCCGATCGTGGCGCCGACGAGGAGAGGTGGCATGACACCGGCAATCCCCATCCAGACATCGATGCGTGCAGCATGAAGAACGCGGGTGAACACATCGCGCCCGAGATGATCCGTGCCGAAGAAATGATCGGCCGAGGGCGGCTGCAGCAGGCCTGAAAGGTCGATACTGTTTGGGTCGGCCCCGGAGAAGAGCGGCGCCGCGAGCGCGAGAATCACCCAGGCGAGGATGATGGCGGTTCCGGCGATGATTTCGAACGTTCCGGGTTCGAGCTGACGCCGCGTGCTTGCGAGAGGAAGGCTCATCATAATTTCACCCTGGGATCTATCATGGCGGAAAGGATATCGATCGTGAGCGTCACGATCACGGTCGCGATCGCATAGAACAGGGTCAGCCCCTGAATGACGTAGTAATCGCGTCCGAGAACCGCGCTGACCATCAGCGTGCCAAGCCCCGGCACCGCATAGATGATCTCGACGACGACGGAGCTGCCGATGAGGAAGGCGATCATGACGCCGAGCAGATTGAGCGTGGGCAGCACGGAATTGACCAGAACGTGGCGCCGGAAGATATAGCCTTCGCCGAGCCCCTTGGAGCGGCTGGCCGTGACGTAGTCGGATTCCGATTCGTTGATCAGCGCTGCCCGCAGGTTGCGCAGGAGTAGCGGTATGAGCCATGTCGATGTGCTTATCGCCGGCAGGAAGAGATGGTGGAGATGCCCCACGAACCCGTCGCCGTAACCGCTAACTGGAAACCAGCCGAGCTCCACGCCGAAGAGCCGCGACATCATCAGCGCCAACCAGAAGACGGGAATGGTCATGCCCAGGATGGCAGCCGCGCGAATGAGGTGATCGGGCCAGCGATCGCGGCAGCGCGCCGACACGATCGCCAGCACAACCGTTGTCGGAACGCTGATTGCGACGACATAGCCGATCAGGAAAAGCGTCGGAGGAAGAAAATCGAGGATCAAGCTCTCCACCGGCAACTGATAACGGATCGAGCGGCCGAGATCGCCCTGCAGAACGTTCGACACATACGAGAAATACTGCACGATCAACGGTCGGTCGAAACCATATTGCTCACGTAGCTGTGCCACGGCCTCTGCCGTCGCGCGGTCGCCGAGAAGCAGGCGGATCGGATCGCCCGGCGATAGTTGCACCAGAAGAAAGCTGACCACGCTGATCCCGATCAAGACCGGAATCAGTTGGAGCAGACGTTGCCCGAGGGCAAACAAGAACGGCATTGGAAACCTCAAACCATTTCTCGGACGACAGCGCGACGGCGGCGGCGGGCGTTCACTCGCCGGCGACCGTTGTTTCCTCCAGGGACCATTGCAGCATCGGGTTCATGCCGAGACCCTTGATGCGATCGCTGTAGGCGTTGGCGTAGGGAGCGTAAAAGAGCGGGATCTGTGACACTTCCGTGGTCGTAGTTGCCTGGATTTCACGGTAGAGCTCGGCACGCTTCGCCTTGTCGAGTTCTCTCGCCGCCGCCTCGGTCATCTCGTCGACATGCTTGTTGTTGTAGCCGGTGTAGAAGCTTTTGCTGCCGCAGGAGCCGCAAAGCGCCCAACGAACGGCAAGGTCCGGGTCCAGCGTTTCGTTGTACCACCAGCTTGCCGACGCGTGGTAGTCGCCGGCGGGGATGCGCTCCCACCAGACACCGCGATCGACCTTTTCGATCTTCGACTTGATGCCGACCGCGGTCCATTGCGCCTGGATCAACACGGAGAGCTTGTCGTTGTCGCCGGATGAGCTTGCCAGGATGACAAGTTCTTCGCCTTTGTAGTTCGACTCTGCGAGCAGGGCCTTGGCCTTCGCCGGATCGTAGTCGATGCCGGGGTAGTCCGCGGCATGGTAATCCACGGCGGGCAGCGTCGTCGTCGCGCGCTTGGCGTGTCCGAGCGTCATTGCCTTGGCGATCGCCGGTGCATCCAACGCGTGAGCCGCCGCCTGGCGGACCTTGATGTCATCGAACGGCGGCTTCATCTCGTTCAACAGCGTCATGTAGATCACCGTCGATGGCTCGAGGGGAAGTGTGAGCCCCTCGCGTGCCTGGATTTCCGACACGCGCGACCAGGGAATGTCGCGCGCGGCATCAAGCTCGCCCGACAGCATCATCGAGACACGCGTGTTCGCATCCGGAACCTCGATCAGCTCCGCGCCGGCATTCTTCGGATAGCCCACCCGCCAATAGTTCGGATTGGGTTTCAGGATCAGCCGGTCGTTCGGGCGCCACTCGCCGACCATGTAGGGTCCGGATGTCACCGGGTCCTTGGTGAAGGCATCCTTGCCGCGCTTCTCGACATCGGCCTTGGAGACGATGCCGGCATTGAAGACTTCGAGATTGCCGAGGAAGGGCGCGAAGGGGTGCTTCAGCGTCAGCACGACGGTCTTGTCGCCTTCCGCGCGGGCCTCCTTCAACTGCTGCAGGGGGGCGGCATAGGCCGATTCCGCGTCGTCGCGGACGCGCAGCAGACTGAAGGCCACATCGGCGGCGCTGATCGGGCTGCCGTCGGAGAAATTTGCATCCCGAAGCTTCAGGGTCACCACCGTTCCGTCGGCGGAAATATCCCAGGATACCGCGAGGCCCGGTTCCAGCGCGCCGTCGGCGCCACGGCGCAGCAGTCGCGAATAGAGTTGTCCGAATGTTTCGATGTTGCCCGCCGCGGCCGAGCGCATCGGGTCGAGCGTGCTCGTCGCGTAGGGCGAGCCGATACGGATCGGCGCCTCAGCCGAAGCGGCGGGGAGCGCCGCCAGAAGGGAAAGTGCCATCGCTATGCCCGCGGCGGCGTTACCGTGCCAATGCATCTTTAGTTCTCCCGTTTTTGCGGAAAGGAGATCGTCGCCCCTTTCATTCTCAATCTGATATGAATACAACAAACATGTCAATCACTGTTGGTTAAATATCAAAGAGGAATGAAATGCACCAGTCAGCAAAGAAATTGCGCGCCCGCGAGCTTGGTCTCGCCTTCGAAGGGGAGGCCGGCCCGTCTAACGCGATAACCGACGTTCCGGGGGTTCTTGTCGGCTATTCGACGATCATCGAAGGGGTGGGCGCCTTGCGGCAGGGCCACGGGCCGGTACGCACCGGCGTGACGGCAATTCTTCCGCGCGGCAGGGACAAGGCGATGAAGCCGGTCTGGGCCGGCTTCCATGCGCTGAATGGCAACGGGGAAGTGACGGGCGTACAGTGGATCAAGCATGCCGGCCACTTCTACGGACCGATCTGCATCACGAATACCCACAGTGTTGGCGCGGTCCATGAAGCCGTAACCTCATGGATGATCGAGCATCATGCAGAGGATTACAGGGCAAAGCACGTCTGGGCGCTGCCGGTCGTTGGCGAGACCTATGATGGCACACTGAACGATATCAACGGGCTACACGTACGCCCGCATCACGCGCGGGCGGCAATCGAGTCGGCCGCGAGCGGGCGGATCGCCGAAGGCAATGTCGGCGGCGGTACCGGCATGGTCGCCTACGAGTTCAAGGGTGGAACCGGCACCGCGTCGCAAGTCGTCCGGCTCGACGGCCAGGACTTCACCGTCGGGGTGCTGGTGCAGGCCAACCATGGTCTGCGCGACTGGTTCACGGTCCTCGGCGCGCCCGTCGGGCGCCATCTGACCGCAGACAGGCTGCGTTCCACCGAACAGGGTTCGATCATCGTCGTGATCGCGACGGACATTCCGATGTTGCCGCACCAGCTCGAACGCGTTGCCCAGCGCGGCGCGATCGGTATCGGCCGCCACGGCACGCCCGGGGGCAATAATTCCGGCGACATGTTTCTCGCTTTCAGTACCGCCAACCAGATCACGCGCGACGAATTCATCGACGCGCGCCGGCAGATGGAATGCATCCCTGACGAATGGTTCGACCCGATCTATCTGGCGACCGTCCGTGCGGTTGATGAGGCGATCGTCAACGCCATGCTGGCGGCCGAAGACATGGAGACGCTGAAGCCCGCGGGCAAAGTATGCCGCGCGATCGATCCGGCTGCGCTGGTGGGCGTACTCGCGCGGTATGGAAGGATGGCGTGACATGAGCCGATCGTCTGCATTGATGGCTCCCGCGATGACGACGGAGCGGCTGCCGATCGTCGACTGCGTCTCGCCGGAGCCGCGGGCGCGCGGCCGGGAACATGGCGAGGCGCTCCGCTTGCCGATCCGCGAAAAGATCGAGCGCTGGCAGAGTGCGACAGCGGCCGACTATGGTGAGGCCCCTTCGTCGTTTTTCGAGCGGCTTTTGAAAGAGACGGGGTTTCGCGCCGCCATCGAGCGCCACACCCCGGAATTGATGGAGGAGGTCTTGGGTATCGCCGAAGGAGCCGGGATCGACCCAGAGACCGCCTATGCAATGCAGCTTATGGACGAGGAATGGTGGTTCGGCCGCGCCGCACATGATGGACATTGCAGCGGCGCCGCCATCGCGCCGTCCGGCCGTGATGTAACGGCGATGGGACAGACCATGGATCTGCCCGCCTGGCACGACGGCGCGCAGGCGCTTCTGAAGCTGCGCGGAAAAAACGGTACGCCGTCGCTGGTTTTCACGTCTGCCGGCATGATCGGGCTCATGGGCTTCTCGGGCCGAGGGCTGGGCATCTGTGTCAACACGCTTTCAGGCCTGCGTTCACGGCCGGACGGCCTGCCGGTTGCCTTCGTGATGCGCGGCGCGCTGGCACGCGAAAGCGCGACCGACGCAAAACGCTTCCTGGTGGGCGTCCCGCACGCCTCCGGACAGAACTACCTGATCGGCGACCGCTGGAACGTGTTTGCCCTGGAGTGCTCTGCCGCCGGAGCGCGTGAGGTCGCGGCACAGAACGGACGGATCCTTCATACCAACCACCCTCTGGTGAGCCTGGACCTTCGGACGGACGCTGCGGCAAGCGAGAACTCGAAGGCACGTCTCTCTTCGCTCCACGCAGAGCTCTGTGACGCGCAGGGGCGGACGGTTGAGAATATCAAAGCCGCCCTCGCCAGCCGGCGAGAAGGCGCAGCGATCTCCATGGAACGTCGTCCGGACATGGGGCAAACACAACTGATGTCGATCGGCGCGGTGGTCTATGAAATCGGCGGGGCGATCCGCGGCTGGGTAACCGGCGGCCCGCCAAGCGCCGGCGCCTGGCGCGAACTGTCATTCGGTTGAGCGATGCCGTGACACCCACCGAAACCCGGGATCGAAGGGAGCGGTCGGGAGCGTGCTATAGCTCTTCCGGCCGCTTGCCGCCCATGGCCCGGGTCAGGGCATCGGCGCGCTCGCGCACGACCGGTCCAAGCACCGAGAGCTTGTCGTCATTGACGCGCACGGATGGTCCTGAGATCGAGATCCCGGCGATCGTTTCGCCGTACTCGTTGAAGATCGGCGCGGCCACACAGCGCATGCCGAGCGTATGTTCCTCGTCGTCAATCGACCAGCCGCGTTGGCGGATTTTCTGAATGTCCTGCAGCAGGGCCGGCAGGTTGTCGCGTGTCTTGTCAGTGAAATGCGCCAGCTCGCGGCCGGCCAGCAGATGTGCGACATCCTTGTCGGCCCATGTCGACAGGATCGCCTTGCCGATGCCCGATGCATGGATTGGCCCACGCCGGCCGGGGCGAAAGAAGGCCCGCATCGGGGCATGGCTTTCCACCTGCGAGATGAAGACGACATCTCCACCTTCCTCGATGCCGATGTTGGCGGTCTCGCCGCTTTCTTCCATCAGCTGTTTCAGGAACGGGCGGCTGATGGTGCCGAGCTTGCGGAAGCGCAGATAGGCGTTGCCGATCTCGAAGGCCTTGAGGCCGATCGTCCAGGCGCCGGTGTCGGGGTCGTTCATCACCATGCCGTGGTTGGCCAGCGACGTCAGCAGCCGGTGCACGGTCGATGGCGCCATCCCTGTGACGTCGGACAAGTTGGTCAGTGTCGAGCCGTCGTTCTCGGCAACGATTGCCAGGAGCGTCAAGCTGCGGTCGAGCACCTGCACGGAGCCGGGGGCTGCGTTTTCGCCTGCCTTCCGACCGCGTTTTCCCTTGCCTGTCGCATCCATGATCCATCCTCCAACCGCCGAGTCATTCCTATCATCCTCTAGCAGGACCAGGATCGATTGTTTCGAAATTCTTGAAGATGTTTATTTCCATCTGGTGGAAATGCATCCCATTTAGTTGTTGCATATCGCTATTAATGGGCTATCGTTTCATCAAATAGGAGGAGTTTCCATGGCTAAGATGCGCGCCGTCGATGCGGCTGTTTACGTTCTCGAAAAAGAGGGCATCGATTGTGCTTTCGGTGTCCCCGGTGCGGCCATCAATCCGTTTTATTCCGCTCTCAGGGCGCGCGGCTCGGTTCGGCACATCCTTGCCCGCCACGTCGAGGGCGCTTCGCATATGGCGGAAGGCTATACCCGCGCCAAGCACGGCAACATCGGCGTCTGCATCGGCACATCGGGCCCGGCCGGCACCGACATGATCACTGGTCTTTATTCCGCCTCCGCCGACTCGATCCCGATCCTTTGCATCACCGGCCAGGCGCCGCGCGCCCGTCTGGACAAGGAAGATTTCCAGGCGGTCGATATCGCCAAGATCGCCGCACCCGTCACCAAGTGGGCCGTTACCGTCATGGAACCGGCGCTGGTGCCCTTCGTCTTCCAGAAGGCTTTCCACCTGATGCGCTCCGGGCGGCCGGGGCCGGTCCTGATCGACCTGCCGGTCGATGTTCAGCTGGCTGAGATCGAGTTCGATCCCGAAACCTACGAGCCGCTTGAACCCTACAAGCCGAAGGCAACGCGTGCGCAGGCCGAAAAGGCGATCGCGATGCTGAACGAGGCCGAACGGCCATTGATCGTCGCCGGTGGCGGCATCATCAACGCCGATGCCTCGGACCTCTTGACGGAATTTGCCGAGATCACCGGCATTCCGGTTATTCCGACCCTGATGGGCTGGGGCACGATCCCGGACGATCATCCGCTGATGGCCGGCATGTGCGGCCTGCAGACGTCGCATCGTTACGGCAACGCCAACATGCTCGCCTCCGACTTCGTGCTCGGCGTCGGCAACCGCTGGGCAAACCGCCACACAGGCAACGTCCCGATCTATACCGAGGGTCGAAAGTTCGTGCACGTCGATATCGAACCGACGC
The DNA here is from genome assembly GCF_001270265.1 of Ensifer adhaerens. Taxonomy (GTDB): domain Bacteria; phylum Pseudomonadota; class Alphaproteobacteria; order Rhizobiales; family Rhizobiaceae; genus Ensifer; species Ensifer adhaerens_B. The sequence goes on along the minus strand of NZ_LGAP01000005.1, from coordinate 135,514 downwards.
AGATCGGCCGAGTCTTCGCTCCGGACTTCGGCATCGTGTCCGATGCCGGCGCGGCACTGAAGCTTTTCCTCGACGTTGCAACCGAGTGGAAGACGGCCGGCAAGCTGCGCGACTGGTCGAGCTGGGCGGAGGAGTGCCGCGAGCGCAAGCGGACCATGCTGCGCAAGACCCATTTCGACCAGACGCCGCTCAAGCCCCAGCGTGTCTATGAAGAGATGAACAAGGCCTTCGGCCGCGACACCTGCTATGTCTCGACCATCGGCCTCAGCCAGATCGCCGGCGCCCAGTTCCTGCATGTCTACAAGCCGCGCAACTGGATCAATTGCGGCCAGGCCGGCCCGCTCGGCTGGACCCTGCCGGCTGCCCTTGGCGTGCGTGCCGCCGATCCCGATCGGCCGATCGTCGCGCTCTCCGGCGACTACGATTTCCAGTTCATGATCGAGGAACTGGCGGTCGGTGCCCAGCACAAGCTGCCCTATCTGCACGTGGTCGTGAATAATTCCTACCTCGGCCTCATCCGCCAGGCGCAGCGCGGCTTCAACATGGACTTCGAAGTCAGCCTCGCCTTCGACAACATCAATGCGTCTGAAGACGCGGAGAAGGGCTATGGCGTCGACCATGTCGCCGTCGCCGAAGGGCTCGGCTGCAAGGCGATCCGGGTGCGCAGCCCCAACGAGTTCCAGGAAGCGTTCGACCGGGCACGTGCCCTGATGGACGAACACCAGGTTCCCGTCGTCATCGAGTTCATCCTCGAGCGCGTTACCAACATCGCCATGGGGGCGGACATCAACGCCGTCGTCGAGTTCGAAGAGCTGGCGGCACGCGGCGAGGACGCACCGACCGCGATCGAAGCGCTTCTCGACTGAAAACAATCATAAGGAGGAAACATCGCATGGCGAAGTTCGCTGCGAACCTGACAATGCTGTTTACCGAGGCGCCGTTCCTCGATCGTTTTGCCCTTGCTGCAAAAGCCGGCTTCGAAGGCGTCGAGTATCTCTTCCCCTACGAATTCGAGAAGGTGAGCCTGCGCGCCGAGCTGCAGCGCTACGGTCTGAAACAGGTGCTGCACAACCTGCCGGCCGGCAACTGGGCCGGTGGCGAGCGCGGTATCGCCATCCTGCCCGACCGGATCGACGAGTTCCGCAAGGGCGTGGCCAGCGCCATCGACTATGCGACCGCGCTCGATTGCAGCCAGGTCAACTGCCTGGTCGGCATCGCGCCGGCCGGGGTCCCGGAGGCCGTGCTGCGCAACACGCTGGTCGCCAACCTCAGGCTTGCGGCAAGCGAACTCGGCAAGCAGGGCATTCGCCTGCTGATCGAGCCGATCAACCACTTCGATATTCCCGGCTTCTATCTCAACACGGTCGAGCAGGCCGCTTCGATCATCGACGAGGTCGGCAGCGACAATCTCTTCATCCAGTACGATCTCTACCATCAGCAGCGCACGCGGGGCGAACTCATCGGCACCTACAGGCGCTTTGCCGGCCGCATCGCCCACGTCCAGCTTGCCGACAACCCCGGCCGCAACGAACCGGGTACCGGCGAGATCAACTATCCCTACGTCTTCGACGCACTCGAAGAGGCAGGCTACGACGGCTGGATCGGCTGCGAATACAAGCCGCGCACGACCACGGTCGAAGGCCTCGGCTGGCTTGGCGCCGAGCGCAAGCGCACGCAATCCGCAGACATCATCAAGATCAGGAGTTAAGCACAATGGCAACGATCGGCTTTATTGGACTGGGCATCATGGGTACGCCGATGGCACGCCATCTGCAGGATGCCGGACACACGATCATCACCTCGAAGTTTGCGATCCCGCCGCGCCAGGAACTGCTCGACAACGGCTTGAAGTTCGTTGAAACGCCGAAGGCACTTGCCGAGACTGTTGACACCATCATCCTGATGTTGCCCGATACGCCTGAAGTGAAGGACGTGCTCTTCGGCGAGAACGGCGTCGCCTATGGCCTTTCCAAGGGCAAGCTGGTCATCGACATGAGCTCGATCTCGCCGATCGAGACCAAGGAGTTCGCCAGGAAGGTTCGCGAAACCGGTGCGGAGTACGTCGATGCGCCGGTCTCCGGCGGCGAAGTCGGCGCCAAGAACGCCTCGCTTTCGATCATGGCCGGCGGCTCGCAGGAGAGTTTCGACCGCGCCCTGCCGTTGTTCAAGCTGATGGGCAAGAACATCACCCTCGTCGGCGATTGCGGTGATGGCCAGGTGACCAAGGTCGCCAACCAGATCATCGTTGCCCTGACGATCGAAGCGGTTTCCGAAGCGCTCGTCTTTGCGTCGAAGGCCGGCGCCGACCCGGCGCGCGTGCGCGAAGCGCTGATGGGTGGTTTTGCCTCCTCGCGCATTCTCGAAGTGCATGGCGAGCGCATGATCAAGCGCACCTTCGATCCGGGCTTCCGCATCTCGCTGCATCAGAAGGACCTGAACCTGGCGCTGCAGGGCGCAAAATCCCTCGGCATCTCGCTGCCCAACACGGCTGCGACCCAGGAACTGTTCAACAACTGCGCCGCCAATGGCGACAGCGGTCTCGACCACTCCGGCCTGGTGCGTGCACTGGAGCGCATGGCGAACCATCAGGTCGCCTGAGACCTTTGCCGGCCGCATAAATGCGCATGATCCGTTCGGAGACCCATTGCACCGGGCCGATCATGTGTTCGGGCGGCGGTAGGAGGAACCGCCGCCCGAGACGACTAAGCAATTCCAGCAAGAGCGCGCAGCGGTCTTGCGTCCGGAATTGCGAATGACGGGTAGTAGAGCATCGAAGGCGATGCGACATGCTCCAGGGGGAGACCAATGCCAGCCATCACCGACCCACGCAGCTTCCTGGAGACGCTGTTCACCTCTGCTGTTGCCGCTGCCGATCCGGCACTGGTGATCGCGGCAAATTTGCCGGAGCGGCCAAAGGGCCGGACCGTCGTGGTGGGGGCCGGCAAGGGTGCGGCACAGATGGCGCAAGCCTTCGAGCGCCACTGGGGCGGTCCACTTTCCGGTGTCGTCGTCACCCGCTACGGGTATGCAGCCCAGTGCCAACGCATCGAAGTCTTGGAAGCATCGCACCCACTGCCGGATGAAAGCGGTCTGCAAGCCTCGCGGCGCTTGCTTGCCGAGGTCAGCGGCCTGACGAAAGACGATCTGGTCGTCGCCCTTGTCTGCGGTGGCGGTTCGGCCTTGCTGCCTTCGCCACCTTCGGGGCTTTCGCTCGATGATGAAGTTGCCGTCAATCGGGCGCTGCTCGCCTCGGGCGCGCCGATCAGCGCCATGAACGCGGTGCGCAAGCATGTCTCGATGATCAAGGGCGGCAGGCTCGCAGCCGCTGCCTACCCGGCGAAGGTCGTTTCCCTCGTCGTATCGGACATACCCGGCGATGACCCGGCGCTGGTGGCCTCCGGCCCGACCTTGCCGGATGCAAGCACCCGAGCCGACGCGCTGAAGATCGTCGAGCGCTACGGCTTGCAGCTCCCCGAAAAAGTTCTGGCGTGGCTCGCCGATCCGGCAGCCGAGGCCCCGTCTCCGTCCGACCCGCGTTTCGCCGCCAACGAGGTCCGCCTGATCGCATCCGCTTCCGTCTCGCTCGAAGCGGCGGCCGCCAAGGCGCGGGAAGCCGGCATCGAGGCGATCATTCTTTCGGACGCGATCGAAGGTGAGGCGCGTGACGTTGGCAGCGTTCACGCGGCGATTGCCCGCGAGGTCGCAGGCCGCGGCCGGCCCTTCCCCAAGCCCGTTGTCGTTCTTTCCGGCGGGGAGACGACCGTGACCATGCGTGGCGCAGGCAAGGGCGGGCGCAACAGCGAGTTCCTGCTGTCCCTGGCGCTCGGCATCGATGGCGCCAAGGGCGTTTCGGCGCTTGCTGCCGATACCGACGGCATTGATGGTTCTGAGGACAATGCCGGTGCCTTTGCCGATGGCACGACCATCGCGCGGCTCGCCGAGCAACGGCTCGATGCGGCGGCACTCTTGCAGCGGAATGACAGCTGGAGCGCCTTCGACGCGCTTGGCGATATCTTCAAGCCCGGGCCGACGGGTACCAATGTCAACGATTTCCGGGCTATCCTGGTGCAATAGCGCGCGAGGATAGAGCGACTAACGCATTGGCGCCGCTTGGTCAGGCGGCGCTTCGGGCGAAGTGGCAGCTGACTGTGCCATGGTTGCCGAAATCGGCAACGAAAGTGTCGCCACTGCGCGCTTCCACTGCACGCACGAACGAGCCGGAAAGCACGATCTGCCCCGGTTCGATCGCATCGCCATACTGCGCCAGGCGGTTGGCGAGCCAGGCAATGCCGCGGGCGGGATGATTGAGAACGCCCGCGCCCAATCCGGTTTCTTCGACTTCGGCGTTGCGCGAGACGATGGCGCCCATCCAGCGCATGTCGACCGCGTCGGCCCGCATCGGTCGTCCTCCAAGGATCAGCCCGGCGTTTGCAGCATTGTCGGCGATCGTATCGGCGATGCCCCGCGCCTGCTGCGTCTCCGGATCGCGTCTGACGATGCGGGTATCAAGGATCTCCAAGGCAGGGATGACGAAGTCGGTCGCGTTAAGCACGTTCAGGACGGTGACGCGCGGCCCCTTGAGCGGCGCCTTCATCACGAAGGCGATTTCTGCTTCGACTCGGGGCTGGATGAACCGGTCGGCGGGAATGGTGGCGCCATCCTCGAACAGCATGTCGTCGAAGAGCACGCCGGAATCCGGCGTGTCGATGTTCAGCGCCTGCTGCATGGCCTTGGATGTCAACCCGATCTTGAAGCCGATGATCCGCCGGCCGAGGTCCCGCTTGCGCCGGACCCAGGCGGACTGAACCGCATAGGCGTCGTCTATCGTCATGCCGGGATGCTTGAGGGAGAGCAGACCGATCTGGCTGCGATCGACTTCCGCCTGGTGAAGGCTCTCGGCTGCTTGCGAAATTTCGGCGGAGCTGAGCATGCGACCGTATTCCTCTGGCATGGAGCGCAACCATAACCTTGAGATGGGCGTCCGAAGGACTTCGAGCTTTCCGTTGGCGTTCAAGGCGTGGATATCATCGCTGAAACAGCCGGGATAGGAAAGGGCGAGATGGCCGGCGGGCATGCTTTGATGGAAGAGCCGAGCATCCGGCCACAGAACCTTACGTGTCAGACGGACTGCGTTGCCAGCAACATGCCGAGACCGATGAGGATCGAACCGCAGGCGCGTGGGACCAGCCGGCTCTGGCCGCCAGTGAAACGGCCAAGGGTCAGGGAGGCGAGCAGCACAGCCGCAACATCCGCCGCCGACAATGCCAGGTTGACGAGCATGCCGAAGACCAGGAATTGCAGCGCGACCGGCATCGCCGCTGCCGGATCGACGAACTGCGGCAGGAACGTCACGAAGAACAACGCGGTCTTCGGGTTGAGGATTTCGACGAGGATGCTGTCGCGCAACACGCCCGGACTGGTGTCCGTCTTATGTCCGCCATGCTTGCCGATGCCGAGCAGCATCGTGCCGCCAAGCCAGACCAGATAAACGGCGCCGGCGAGTTTGATCGCAGCGTAGAGAAACGGTGCGTGACTGAGAAGGGCGGCAAGCCCGAGGGTTGCTGCTGCGATATGCACATAGCAGCCGATATGAATGCCGAGAGCCGCCAGAAAACCGGCCTTGCGCCCATGGGCCAGTGTCTGCGCCGTCATATAGAGAATGGCTGGCCCCGGCATGCAGGCAAAGATCGCCGTGGCGACCGCAAACGAAATCCAGTGCTCGATCGAGGGCATCGCAGTTCCTCCGGTTTGCCGGCCGCTCCTCGGGCAGCGCGGCATTCGTCTCGACCCGGTCAGTCCGGAAATCGAGCCGGCAGATAACTACGCTTGGTTGTATCTTCGCGACATACGGCAGGTGCCGTATTTCGGAGCTTCGAACCGGCGGCTAACGATGGGGTGGTTAAGGGAATGTCACCGATGGAGCCGGCGCGGCATGCGGATTTCAGCCAATGGGCAGGCCGATGCGAACCGCGTAGGCGGCGATCTCGGCGGCGCTATGCAGGCTGAGCTTGCGCATCAGGTTTTCGCGGTGCTTGCGTGCAGTGAGAGGGCTGATGCCAAGCCGCTCGGCAATCTCGCGCGCCGTCAGGCCCTGTGCTGCGAGCGAAAGGATCTGCATTTCGCGCCTGGTCAGGGGAATGGGCGAAAGCGCTTCATCGGTGGCGGAGGGCAGGGTCCGCCGCTCCGGGTCGCTGACTGCAAAACGTATCGATTGTGCGAGGTAGATGCCGTTGGCGCCAAGCGCGTCAACCGCAGCGGTAAGCTCGGCCGGGTCGCCATTCTTCGTGAGATAGCCGTTGGCGCCGGCATCGATGGCAGCGCGAACCGTTCGCGGCTCGATATTGGCGGTCAGTACCAGGATCTTCATCCTTGGGGCGATCGCCCTGATGTCGGCGATAAACTGAATGCCCGCCACACCCGGCATGCCGAGATCAAGGATCAGAAGGTCCGACGGCTCGCTCCGGGCAAGTGCCAAAACGGCTTCGCCATCAGCGGCCTCACCAACCACTGATATGCCTTCCATCGTCGAGAGCAGCATCTTCAAGCCTTCGCGCACGATGGCGTGGTCGTCGGCAACGGTGACGGTCATGGCCCTCGACATGTAAGCAATCCTTCATTGAAATCAGCAATTGTCGGCAACGATCATCAGGTCGGCGAGCAGAGGCGGTGCAATGGATTAGCGTGAGCGATTGCAACCTCTCCTGATAGAACTACTATTTCGTCAATCTTACGCGGTGCTGTTCGCAATTTTGCCATTCCACCGTCGGTTGCTTCGGCGCCGAGGGAGTGAGCCAACGCGACGGTCCACAAGCCGGTCGGTGCCTTGCTGAGCGAGGCGCGCAAAACCGCAGCCGAATAAGGTTTACCCCTACTCGATGAAGACCCGGACGCTGGCAGCCCGACCCACGGCGTCGATAACCGTGAGGGTGGAATAGCCAGCACCGTCCGGCTGCCATTGCGTTGTCCGCCTGCGGGTCGGATCGGGAAGCGGCTTGCCATTTGCGAGCCACCGGAAAGGAGCGCGGCCTCCTTGCAGCTTCAAGGTCAGTGGCGACATTGTCTCAAGGCCGACGCCGAGTTCGACGCGCGCACCCTCCGGCGGGAAGACGATCTGTGGCGCCGGCTCGCGCGCCGAAGCGTTGACGAGACCGCTTGCCGTCATCGAGAAACGGCGCTGGCTGATCGGCAGCTCGGTCTGCGAGATGCGAACGGCACCTGACGGCGCATCCGGCAGCGGCGTGATGGGCAAGCCGGATTTGGCAAAGCCTTCAAAGAGAATGGGGGCGGCGGCGCCATAGCCGGTCAATCCCGGGACGGCGCCATTGTCCGGCCGCCCGACCCAGACCCCGAGGACATAACGGCCGTCGTAGCCGACCGACCAGGCGTCGCGGTAGCCATAGCTGGTGCCCGTCTTATAGGCGATGCCCCGCTGGCGGCTTCCTGCCGGCGGAACGACGGCGGAGAGCACATCAGAGACATGCCAGGCGGAAACGGCAGACAGCAGCGGCTCGCCGTCAATCAATCCGGCCGTGCCGGTGATGCCATCGCCAAGCCGCACCGGGAATCCGCGATTGGCGAGACCCGCATAAAGCTGCACGAGATCTCGTAGCGTCAGGCCGACGCCACCAAGGCCGATCGCCAGTCCGGGAGCCTCCCCGGCCGGCAGCACCGGCTTCACCTCGGCGCGGCGGAACCGCACCATCAGCCGGGCAGGGCCGACGACATCGAGCAGGCGGATGGCGGGTACGTTGAGCGACAGTTGCAGCGCCTGGCGCACGCTGACGTCGCCTTGGTAGCTCATGTCGAAATTGCGCGGCCGATAGCCGAAGAAGTCGGCCGGCCGATCTTCGATGATCGTTTCCTGGCTGACCAGGCCTTCCTCGAAGGCGAGACCGTAGATGAAGGGCTTCAGCGTCGAGCCGGGCGAGCGGTTGATCCGCGTCATGTCAATCCAGCCCGAGCGGCTTGCATCGAAATAGTCGGCCGAGCCGACTTCGCCGATGATCTCGCCCGTGCGCGCGTCGGCCATGACCATGGCGACGGACACCCGCGGCCCCAACTTGGCGGCGCCTTCCCGTGCAACCGTCTCCAGGCCGCGTTGCACGTTGCGGCGCAGCGTCGTGTGATGTTGCACGGCCGTCGGCTGCTTGCGCAGCGCCGCCTCGGCCAGATGGGCGGCATAGGCCGGCAGTTGAAGGCGGCGAGTGGGAATATCTGTCATCGCAGCGCGCTCGGCCTCGCCTTCGCCGATCACTTCGGCAACGGCCATGCGGGTCAAGACACGCTCACGTGCCGCCGCGGCTGCGGCATGATTTCGGTCCGGCCGGCGCTTTTCCGGCAGTTGCGGCAGCGCTACCAGCAGTGCGGCTTCGCCGACCGAAAGGCGCTTCGGCTCCTTGCCGAACCAGGCAAGGCTCGCGGCGCGCACGCCTTCCAGATTGCCGCCATAGGGCGCGTGACTCAGGTAAAGATCGAGAATCTGGTCCTTGGACAGGCGGCGCTCGATCTGGATCGCCCGGGCGATCTGAAGCAGCTTGGCCGCAATGCTTCGCTGCTCGCGCGGTTCGATCAGCCGCGCCACCTGCATCGAAAGAGTGGAGGCGCCGGAAACGATGCGGCCATTGGTGACGAACTGCAGCGCGGCGCGGCCAAGCGCGAGGAAGTCGATGCCGGCATGCTCGCGAAACCGCTGGTCCTCATAGGCGACCAGCATCCGCAGGAACTGCGGGTCGACATCATCGACAGTGGTCTTCAGTCGCCAGAGACCGTCAGGCGTTGCAAAGGCCCTGAGCAATTGCCCGTCGACAGCGAGGACCTCGCGGGACACGATGCCGGCCGCCTCGAGCGGCGGCGGAAACGCCTGATCGGCCTTGTCGAGCGCAAAAACCGAAAGCCCCGCCAGCAACATGCCGGCGGAGATCGCGATCAGCAGTTTTCGCGCTATCGACATCATCAGGCCTATTGCGCCGCCAAGACCTCCATGCGCCCGGTCGCGGTGCGTGCCGAGAACTGCGGCCGGTACATGTCTTCGACGCTTGCTGCGGGATGATCGTAGACGCCCGGGTTCACGGCGCGCACAACATAGGCAAGCGTCAGCTCGCGGCTGTCGCCGGCAGTGCGGTCGAAGGCGGCGACGAAGCGGTCGTTGCGGAATTCCGTGTGCGTGGCGGTGATCTCGCCGAGCCATTCGAAGTTCGTCAGCTGGGCGCTGTCGACGAGGCTCGGGTTGTCGATCTGGAAGCCTGCCGGCAGCAAATCGGAAACCAGCACGCGGGACGGCCAGTCGTTGGTTTCGGTCACTTTCAGCACCACGACATAGCGCTCGTTCTGCCTGGCCTGGCTGACATTGGCCTCGGCACCATCAAGGGTGTAATAGGTCCGCTCGATAGCAAAGCCGTCACCGCCGGCTGACAGCGGCTGGGCCGGGGCCGCAACCGTGGTCACCACGGCAGAGACGGCATCCGCTCCCTCGTTCTTGATCACCACCGGATGCGAGAGAAGAGCGTCGCCGGGCATCCTCGCGGCGTAGCTGCCGGTCTTCGAGGCGCCGTTGACGTCAAGCAGCATGTCCTCGTCGCCACCCTGAACGGCACGGGCTGCAAGCAGCATCCAGGCCTGTTCCTGGGTGCTGGTGTACTTCTTCTGCTCCCATTGCCGGGCGACGACCTTCGACAGTTCCGGGATGATCGGTGGAACCGGACGGCTTTCCGCGGCCAGAGCCAGGACGGCTGCATCATCGCGCAGCGAAGAACCGTAGTCGGAGCGCGACAGGCTGACATTGACGAGGCCGGTCGACATGTTGGCGGAGGACGCAAAGATTTCCTGCGACCGCTGGGCATCGCCATAGAGCGCCAATGCCGCCGCGATATGCGCCTTGGCCAGTGGCGTGGGGAAATCGTTGATTAGCGTGTTGGCGTAGTAGCGGATGTCGTTGACCGCAGCCTTGCGATTGCGCGCGAGCACATAGAGCGAATAGGCGATCTCGTTGCCGCGATCCCTAACGTTGGTGTCGTAGCCGAGGCCGTTCTGGAGGTTTTCCAGCGCCTGCACCATCGCTGCCTCAGGCACGTCGTACTTCTGTTCGCGTGCGCGTGTCAGGAAGTCGGTGACATAGGCGTCAAGCCAGAGGTCGCCGTAACCCGGACCCCAAAGGCCAAAACTGCCGGAAGACGATTGGTAGGAGAGCACGCGGTAGATCGCCTCTTGCACCCGCTTCGTCACCTCGCCGTCCTCGGGGAGGCCCGACTGCTTCGCCAGTTCACTCATATAGAGAAGCGGCAACGCCCGGCTCGTCGTCTGCTCGGCGCAGCCATAAGGGTAGCGGTCGAGCGCCATCAGGATGGCGGGAATGTCGAAGGCGGCCGACCGGGTGACGCTCAGCGAAACCGACGCGCCCTGGAGCACGCTATCGGCCAGCAACTGACCATCGATCGTCAGGCTACTTCCTGCTGCAAGGTTAACCACCTGCCGCTGCGTGACCGGCAGAGTAGCCGGGCGCACTGGGATGTTGAGCGCCTGTTCGAGCGAAAGCCCGGAGGCGCCGGTGAGCTGGACGGTGACGAGGCCGTCGCCCGTGTGCTGGCCGACGAGCGGCAGCGTCAGAACCGATTTGCCGCCCTGTTCGAGGCGCACCGTTTCGCTAGGACCTGCCTGTTCCACCGTCACCGGTCCGTTGGTGGTCAGCTCTACCTGGTAGTCACCGGCCGGGGCGTCAGTGTTGGCGATATCGAGCCGCAGTTCGGCGCGATCTCCCGGCGCGAGGAAGCGGGGCAGGCTTGCGGTCACGACGATCGGATCGCGGATCACGACGTCACGGACGGCATGCCCAACGCCGGATTTTGTCCATGCGACGCTCATGATGCGCGCCGTGCCGTTGAATTGCGGGATATCGAAATTGACTGTCGCCTTGCCGTCGGAGTCGAGCTTCACTGGGCCTTCGAAGAACGCCACGAGCTTCTCGGTGGGCGGGCTTCCCTGCAGTGCGACCTGGCCACCGTCGCCGCCGGTGCGCAATTTACCGGTCGCGCCAAGCGAGCCGTCGATCAAACGGCCGTAGAGATCGCGCATTTCGAGGCCGAGCTGGCGCTGGCCGAAATACCAGGCCGCCGGATCCGGAGCTTCGTAACGGGTCAGGTTCAAGATGCCGACGTCGACCGCGGCGATCGTGACATAGGCTTCCTCGTTGGCGCCGGCGCCTGCCACCTGCAGGCTGATGTCGAGCGGCTTGCGCGGCTCGGTCTTTTCGGGCGCTTCGAGGGTGACGGCAAGCTTGCGATCGGCCGGATCGACGGCCAACCATTTGATGCCGATAGCCCGCATCGGCATGCGGCTTTCCTGCGCGTCGCCGGGGCGATAGAGGGTCGCAGTCACATAGGCGCCGGCTCCCCAATCGGCGGTGACGGGCAGATCGACCTCGCCACCTTCGGCGGCGATCGTTGCGGTCTGCGTCGTGACCAGGTCTTCGGTCCCGACGGTCACGAGCAACTCGCCGGCGAAACGCGGCGAAACCTTGAGCTTGGCGGTCTCGCCGACGGCATAGTTTTCCTTGTCGAGCGCGATTTCGAGGCCGTCGGGCGTTTCGGTCGACGTCGAGGCGACATACCAGCCGGCATCGAACTCGACGCTCGACGTCGGTCCGTCGAGAGCAGCCGTCTCAACTTCGAGACGGTAACGACCCCAGCCGACCGGCACGGCGATCTCGCCGCCCTCGGCGGTCACGTCGAGCGTGCCGTTCGCCACCTGCTTGGTGGTGACCACCGGTTCGTATTTCCAGGCGGTTCCGTCGCGGTACCAATGATAGTTGCGCTCGACGCTGATGAGCTTCCAGAGCGCGCCCGGCATGGCGGCCTTGCCGCCGTCGGGGTCGATAGCGATCACGCGGAACTTGCCGACCGAGTTTTCCTGAAGATCGCCGGAGAATTCCGGCTTGATGCCGATCATCGGGTCTTCCGGCTTCACCGGCAGCGTCAAGGAGCGCTCGACGGCGCGGCCGCCGGCTTCGCGCATGCGCACGGTGACATTGGCGTTGATGAGCTGCGTCGTCGACGGCACTTCGCTGAGCGCAACGTCGAAGGTCGACTTGCCGTCGTCATCGAGCGGCACCAGCTCTTCCAGCGGCAGGCGCGTGTCCTCGCTCGCCTCCTCGTCGGCAAGGCCGAAGAAATATCCCTTGAAAGCAGCACTTTCGCGCGTCGGCTTGAGAACCACTTCGCCCTCAAGCGTAAGCCCGGCGGCTGGTGCACCATAGAGATAGCGTCCGTCGACGGCGACCTGCACCGGTTCGCCGACGGCGATCTCCTTTGCTTCGCTCGTCAGATCGAATTCCGTGCGATCCGGCACGAAATCGTCGACCAGGAACTGCTTCTCGCCGATCGGCGAGGCCTTGGGGTCGGTGAAGATCTGCATCGTCCAGGTGCCGCGCATGGCGCTTTCCTGAACATCGAGATCGAGCGTGTGGCCGCCGAGCTTGCCGCCATCGCTGATCATCCGACGGTATTCGACGCCATCAGGGCGCAGGAACACGAAGGTGAGCGGCAGGTTCTCGATCGCCTCGCCATTGACGTCGCGAGCGAGGGCAGCCGCATGCACGGTTTCTCCAACGCGATAGATGCCGCGCTCCGTCCAGGCGAGGATGTCGATCGCGCCGGGGGCGGCACGGCCGGTGACGCCCCGATCCGATAGGTCGAATCCGGCCCTGGTCATGTCGAGGAAGACGAAATCGTCCTCGCCGTTCTTGGCGGTGATCACGGCCGGGGTCAGGGCGGCGGTGCCGCGGATGAGGCCTGCGGTGAAGGTGGCGCGGCCATCGCCATCCGTCGTCGCCGTGCCGAGGATCTCGTTGTTCTTGGCGACAAGCTGCAGCTCCACGCCTTCGATCGGCTTGGCAGTGGCGAGCGAGCGGGCGAAGACATTCAGGCCGTCGGTCCCCGCATAGGTGGATACACCGATGTCGGAGACGACGAACCATTGGGTGGCGCGGGCGTCCCAATCCTGGCTGACGCCGGTTTCCGATGCCGCGGTCAGCACGTAGACGCCGGGCTTGCGCTGCGGCAACGCTTCATCGACGGGGAAGCTGGTGATGACCTCTTTGTTGAGGATACTCTCGATGCCGATCGAGCCCTGCCAGACGAGCTCGCCGCTTTCATCCTCGATGCGTTGGGCACTGTAGCCGTCGATCTGCGTCAGGAACTGCGAATTCTGCAGCACCTGGGCCAGGCTGCGATCGCCGATGCGATAGAGCTTGAGCTTGGCGCTGTCGGTGTTGACGGAAACTAGCGGGATGCCGCGCCGCGCCGTCGACGGCAGCACGAAGCTATCGCCGGTAAAGCGCACCATCTGCCCGCGGTCCTTGACATAGATTTCAAGGCTGACGGGCGCTTCCAGCACTTCGTCGACCGACGAGGGCAGGCCGGTGCGCAGCGTCAGCTTGTAGCGCTGTCCGTGCGACAATCCCTCGACGCAGATCTGGTCGCCCTTGGCTTCGACTGCCTTCGGTGCAGCGCCGTCGAGCGTGACGAAGGAGGCATAGTCGGCGCCGCTCTTCAGCAGTTGCTCGGAGAATTGCACGCAGGCGCGCGGCGAGGCGCTGTCGGCGTCCACAGTGTTTTCGATCACGCGGAAGCGCTTGCGCTCTTTCAGGTCGAGGTAGGCGGTCTCGACCGTTTTCGATTGCACGAGTTCGAGACTGGCCTTGTAGGCATTCAGCGCGCCACGGAAGTTCTCGGCATTTTCCAGTGCCTTGGCGAGAACGGCCAGCGCATGGGCGCGGCTTTCGGCAGTGCGGGTCAGCTGGTAGCCGTTGATCGCCGCAAGGGCGGCCTGCGTGGCGACATCGGTATTGCCGGTGACCCGGTTTGCCGTGCGCGCCGTTTCGAGCCACAGCTCACTGTCTTCGGGGGTGATCGCAAGCGCGCCCTGGAATGCCTTCAAGGCACCGTCGATGATGCCAGCGGCCGCTTGGGCGCGCGCCGTTTCGATCAGGCTGTTGACGCCGAAGCCCTGCTGGTCGTCGGCAAGCGAAAGGTTCGCCTTGGCGTCGCGCGCGTCCTGAAGGATCTGGTCGGAAATGAAGGAAAGGCGCGGAGGAGCGCCGAGGTCCGGCTGCGCGGCCTGTGTCTGGACGATCTTGCCGGCGATGGCGCCGGGGAAGTCGTTCAACTGGTTGTAGTCCGACTTCAGAAAGCACCATTTCACCTTGGGATTGTAGGTGAACGCACGGCAGGATTGGTCCGCAATGCAGGCGGTCTCGCACTGATCCAGGGAGACATTCTGCTCGGTTCGAAGATCGAAACCGAAATAGTCACCGTCCTGGGTGATCTCGACCTGGCGGCCGGTCTCGGCCGAAAAAGCCGGGTATCCGGCGGCCAGAACAGAAACAAGGAGAGTGGAAAGGCCGAAAAACGCGCGCACAGACATAAGTCCTCCCAACGCAGCCGGTCTCGATAGGGCTTCACTTTTTCAAGGTTCCTGACGCCTTGTCAACCGCAGACGTCCAAGAGTTGGACGACAATTTACGCGAGAACGAACAGCGTGTCCTGGTACGACGACATCACGCCGACAGGGCGCTTAACCTCTCTGTTCCCTAAGGAAAGCGACGAGCGAGCGGCCGGCGTCGAGGATATGGTCTCGGGTGAGCGACGAGGCCAGTTCGGCGTCGCCCTTGGTGCAGGCCTCGAGGATCGCCTCATGCTCGCGCGCCGCGCGCTTCATGCCGTCCGTCAGCGTCAGTTGAGCGCGGAGATAGCGATCGATACGGTCGAGCGAGGCGCGCACGATCTGCAGGTAGTAGGGCCGCCGCGCGGCCTCATAGAGGCTGTAGTGGAAGTTCCGGTTGGTCTCGCCCCACTTGGCCGAATCGGATTCTTTTCCAAACTCGTCGCAGTGTCTGCGGGCAAGCTCGAGCGTCCTTCTGTCCATGTTGGGCACGGCAAGCCGGATGACTTCTGCCTCCAGCAGCGCGCGAAATTCGAAGATCTCTTCGATTTCCTCGATGGAGAGGCCGGCAACGACGGCGCCCTTGTAGCGTTGTGTCGTGATCAACCCATGCTGTTCAAGGCGCGAGAGCGCCTCGCGCACGGGGATGCGGCTGGTGTTGAACATCTGGGCGATCTGGTCCTGCCGCAGGTTTTCGCCTTCGGCGAGCGCGCCCTCGATGATCGCCTTGCGCAATGCCTCATAGACGATATCGGCTGCAGAAGCGGCTTGCCTGATATCAACGGCATCGAGTTTCATTGCGTCCAGACCCCAGCGGCTTGTGTCTCTGGCAGTGCGGAAAACTGCCGTGGTTCTGGTCATAGGTCCATTCCTTTGGCCGGGCAACAGAGCGTGCGGCTTTCCTCAAAGTTTCGTATATTTCAGATTGTATATTGGATCCAATCTTTCTATGACTGTTGGCAAGTCGACTGTCAGCGGCCCTTTGGCCGCCGAATGAGAGCCGTTCTCCTGAGTGTCGACGTGCAGATATCAAGGCATGGCATGTGGATGCGGTTCGCATGCTTCGTGTGGAGGCGAGAGATGCGCAGCAGCAAGGTCATTCATATTGTTTCCTGCCATGCGGAGGGGGAAGTCGGCGATGTTATCGTCGGCGGCGTCGCGCCGCCGCCGGGCAAGACGCTCTGGGAGCAACGGCGCTTCATCGCCGAGGATCAGACCTTGCGCAATTTCGTGCTCAACGAGCCGCGCGGCGGGGTCTTCCGTCACATCAACCTGCTGGTGCCGCCGAAGGATCCGCGCGCGACCATGGGCTTCATTATCATGGAGCCGGAGGACACGCCGCCGATGTCGGGTTCCAACTCGATCTGCGTCTCGACCGTGCTGCTCGACAGCGGCATCGTGCCGATGCAGGAGCCCGAGACGAGGATGGTGCTGGAGGCGCCCGGCGGACTGGTCGATGTCGTCGCCACCTGCCGCAACGGCAAGGCCGAGCGCATCACGGTGACCAACGTGCCCTCCTTTGCCGGCAAGCTCGATGCCAAGCTTGAGGTGGAAGGGCTCGGCACGCTCACCGTCGACACGGCCTATGGCGGCGACAGCTTCGTGATCACCGATGCTCGCACGCTCGGCTTTTCAGTGACGCCGGACGAAGCCCGCGAACTGGCCGAGACCGGTATCAAGATCACGCGTGCCGCCAACGAGCAGCTCGGATTTTCACATCCCGAAAACTCGGAATGGGCTCATATCTCGTTTTGCCAGCTGACGCTGCCGGTGGAAGAGCGCGACGGCGTCCTGCACGGTCGCAACACGGTGGTGATCCAGCCAGCTAAGCTCGACCGCTCGCCGACCGGCACGGGCTGCTCGGCACGCATGGCGGTGCTGCACGCCCGCGGACAAATGAAGGTCGGGCAGCGTTTTGTCGGTCACTCCATCATCGATTCGACGTTCGATTGCCGCATCGTCGGCGAAACGACCGTTGGTGGGCGCCCGGCCATCGTTCCGGAAATCTCCGGTCGCGCCTGGGTCACCGGCACGCACCAGGTGATGCTCGATCCGGCTGATCCGTGGCCGGCCGGCTACCGGCTCGCCGATACCTGGCCTCGCAAACAGTAGGCCCTCGGCGGCCTATTCCTCGGCAATGATGCGCGTGGTGCCGACCCAGAGTTCGCGGGCCGGCCCTGCGCCGATGTTGCGGGCGCGGTGCGGCAGGGACGAGGGGAAGTGCAGGGTGTCTCCTGCCTTCAGCACATATTCCTTTCCGTCGATCTCGTAGAGCATCTCGCCTTCGATCAGATAGAGAAAATCCTCGCCTTCATGGCTGGTCAGTTCGGAGGCGTAACCGACCGGCATGTGGGTGATGCAGCCGTTGAGCTGGGCGCCGGGAAAGCCGCGCTCGAGCAGTTCATAGACGCGCTCCTTGGTCTCGACGTTATAGCCGCGGCGCTCGCCGGCGTGAGACACCATGGAATGGGCATGCTGAGGCGGCTGCGACAGGAAGGTGTCGACGCTGGTGCCGAGCGCATTGGCGACATTGTAGAGCGAGATCAGCGACGGGGTCGAAATGCCTCTTTCGATCTGGCTGATAAAGCCCTCGGTCAGACCCGCTTCGTGCGCGACCTGCTTCATCGTCTTGCCGATTTCCTTGCGGCGTGCCCGCAGCATCTGGCCGATGGTTGCGGCCGCAGGCATGTCGGAAAGGGGGGCGCCGGCGTCGGCCACAGGCGCCTCATCCGTATCGAGAGGCATGGTTTTCTTTCTGCTTGACTCGCGTCTGTTGTTGTACTTTAGTCCAGCTAAAGTCGGTTATGCAAGCGGATCAGCTCCGCTGCTTTACCGCTTTAAAAAGGGGAACAACAAGAATGCCTTCGCCGCAATCCGGACGCAAGAAAAACGTCCGGAAAAAGTGGATCCAATATCCAATTAATGCGCCGAGGTGTCGCGCCGGCGTTTGCCGGTCGATCAAACAGGAGGAGTGAGAGATGAAACGTTTGTTGCCGATCTTACTAGGCGCGGCACTCGGGCTGGCTGCGGCCACGTCTGCACTGGCCATCGAGCGTGGCGGCGCGATGACCTTTGCGCGCTACGACGATTCCACGGTCATCGACCCGGTCTATGCAGATCGCAATCCGGATCTCTGGATGGTCACCGGCCTTTACGAAACGCTGCTGCGCAACGGCCCGGACGGGTCGATCGTGCCGGGGCTGGCCGAGGGCTACGACGTCGCTGCCGACGGGCTTTCGATCAAGCTCAAATTGCGTGACGGCCTGAAATTCTCCGACGGGTCGGCCCTGACGGGTGCCGACGTGGTGTTCTCGCTCGATCGGGCCCGCAACCCAGAGCTTGGCCCCTGGGCCGGCCTGCTTGGCGCCGTCGACAAGGTTTCCGCCGAAGGCAACCAGGTGACGCTGACGCTCAAGAACCCGGACCCGACCATCGTCTCGATTCTCGCGACCTTCAACACCGGCATCATGCCGCAAGCGGCCTTCGAGAAGGCGGCCGGCGCAAACGACCAGGAAAAGGCGCGCGCCTTCTTCGAGGCCGGCCCGGTAACCTCCGGCCCATTCACCATGAAGAGCCGCGTGCAGGGCTCGAGCATGACCTTCGCACGCAACCCGAACTATTGGCGGCCCGGCACGGACGGGCAACCGCTGCCCTATCTAGACCAGGTTGATTTCGTCATCATCCCTGACGACGCTACTCGCATTCTCAAGCTCCAGGCCGGTGAGGTCGATGCCGCGGAATTCATTCCTTTCGCCCGGGTTGGCGAACTCGGCGCCGATCCCGCGCTGAAGATGGAGCTCTTTCCCTCGACCCGCATCGTCTATGCACCGATCAATACGCGTGAGACCCGCAAGGACGGCTCCAAGAACCCGCTTGCCGACGTCAAGGTACGGCAGGCGCTGAACTACGCCACCGACAAGAACGTCCTGATCAAGCTCGTCACCTTCGATACTGGCAAGCCGATGACGTCGCTGATGTCGGCCGCCACCCAGCTCCATTACGGACCCGAGCCGCTCTATCCCTACAATTCTGAAAAGGCCAAGCAACTGCTCGACGAAGCCGGCCTCGGCGGGGGCTTCGAGGTGACGTTCACCACGCTTGCCGGCAGCGCGGACGACGCGACCTTGTTCACCGCCCTGCAGCAGATGTGGTCGCCGCTCGGCGTCAACCTCAAGGTCGAACAGGTCGACAATCCGACACGCGGCGAGAAGAACCGGTCCGGAGACTTCGACATCCACACCTATGGCTGGGCAAACGACGTCAACGACCCGGCGCAGGTCACCGGCTGGCTCGGCTACTACAAGCAGCGGCAGGCAGTGGGTACCGGCTGGAACAACGCAGAATTCAACACGCTGTTCGAGGCGTCCAATGTCCAGGTCGATCCGGCCAAGCGCAAGGACGAATACAAGCAGATGCAGGAAATCTATGCAGAGGGCGCGCCGCTGCTCTTCCTGTTCGAAACCCCCTTTGCCGTTGCCGTTTCGAAGTCGATCGAGGGATATGTACAGACGCCACTCGGTGCGAACGATTTCTCCGAGGCCTGGCGGGCCAAGTGACGACAGCGTGATTTCCGCATGTCGGGCGGCGAGCGCTGCCCGACACCGCTCACAAGGTTCAATCCATGCCCTCGTTATCCTATCTTCTGGCGCGGTTGCTGCAGATCATCCCGACCTTTCTTCTGGTCATGATCTTCATCTTCCTGCTTGTCCGGCTGCTGCCCGGGGACCCTGCCATCGCCATGGCCGAAGCCAAGGCGACGGACGCGCAACTCGAGCAGATCCGCCACAATCTCGGCCTCGATCAGCCGCTGCCGATCCAGTTTCTCGTGTTCGTCAAGAACACACTGACCGGCGATCTCGGGCGTTCGATCATGCTGAAGGCGCCGGTCACCGAGATCATCCTCGCGCGCCTGCCGACCACGATCTTCCTGGCACTCTACTCGGTTCTGCTGGCAATCTGTCTCGCAGGGCCGCTCGCGTTTCTTGCCGCCTCGCGGGTCAACAGTCCCGTTGATGTGGCAATTCGCAGCGTCTTCCAGGTCGGGCTGTCCATGCCGGTCTTTTACATCGGTCTGGTGCTGCTGACGGTTCTTGGAGCCCAGCTGCGCTGGTTTCCCGTCGGCGGCTACGGGACGGGCTTTCTCGACAACCTTCATCACCTGATCCTGCCGGCGCTCAGCGTCGCGCTCTACACCTCGGCCATCATCCTGCGCAACCTGAGGGCCTCCCTGATCGAAGTGCTCGATGCCGACTACGTGCAGTTCGCCCGCGCCAAGGGGTTGTCGCGGCGCATCGTCATGACGCGGCATGTGCTGCGCAACGCGCTGGTCTCGACCGTGACGCTGCTCGGCCTTTCCATCGGCAACCTGATGAGCGGAACGCTGGTCACCGAGACCGTCTTTGCCGTTCCGGGCGTCGGTCGGCTGATGTTGGAGGCGATCTTCGCGCGTGACTATCCGCTGATCCAGGGGCTCACGCTCACCTTCGCTGTGCTCGTTTCCGTCGTCTTCCTGCTGACGGACATCGTGCAATCCTGGCTCGATCCGAGGCTTCGCCAGTCATGAGCATTGTCGTGCAATCTCCCATCCGCAAAGCGGGTCGCTTGCGTCCCTTTCTTGGCCGGGCCTTCTCGCGACCGTCCTTCGTCATCGGCTTTGCGATTCTCACCCTGTCGATCGCGCTGGCTCTTTTTCCGCAGGTGCTGGCACCCTACGATCCGCTCGCCTTCGACCTGAGTGCGATCCAGCAAGGGCCGAGCCTTGCCCATCCCTTCGGCACCGACAATTTCGGCCGCGATGTGCTCTCGCGAGTCATCTGGGCCTATCGTGTCGATATGCAGATGGCCTTCTTCGCCACGATCTTTGCGCTTCTGATCGGGGTGACCGTCGGCGCCTTCGTCGGCTATTACGGCGGCATCGCCGACACCATCTTCGGCCGCTGCGTCGATGCGATCATCACCTTTCCCTTCCTCGTGCTGGTCATCGCCATCGTTGCGGTGCTCGGGCCTGGCCTCGTCAACATGTATGTGGCGATCACGGCGGTGAACTGGGTCTATTATGCCCGTCTGACGCGGGCGGAGATCATGGCGCAGAAGGCCAACGACTATGCCGCGGCCGGCCGCGTGCTCGGCTATTCCGACCGGCGCATCATCTTCCGGCATCTGCTTCCCAACGCGACATCGCCGATCATCGTCTACTGGATGACCGATATGGCGCTCGCCATCCTGCTCGGCTCGTCGCTCGGTTATCTCGGCCTGGGCGCACAACCACCCGCAGCCGAATGGGGCGTCTTGATCGCCGAGGGCCGCAATTTCCTGCTGACGGCCTGGTGGATGAGCCTGATGCCGGGCATCGCGATCGTGCTCACCGGCCTCGGCTTCAGCCTTGTCGGCGATGCACTGGCCGATCTGCTTCGACCGAAAGGGCGCTGACATGAGCCACGCTGAAAAAGAAATGGTTCTGGACGTCCGGCACCTGCGAACCGAATTCGGTTTGGCCGAGCGCCCTTTGGTCGCTGTCGACGATGTGTCGTTTCAGGTGAGGACCGGGGAAATCCTGGGGCTTGTCGGCGAATCCGGCTCGGGCAAGAGCATCACCCTGCGTTCGATCCTCGGCATTGCGCGGCCGCGCGGCCGCGTCAGCGGTGAAATTCTCTGGAAGGGAAGGGATCTGGTGCCGCTTGACGAGGCGGCGCTGCGACGGGTGCGCGGACGCGAGATCGCGATGATCTTTCAGGAGCCGATGTCGTCGCTCAACCCGCTTCTGACCGTCGGCTTGCAGATCTCGGAAAACCTCGCCGCTCATACCGAGCTGGATGCGAAGGCGCGGAAGGCTCGCGCGATTGAACTGCTCGACATGGTCGGCATTCCCGCGGCGCGCAACAGGCTCGGCGACTATCCGCACGAGTTTTCCGGCGGCATGCGGCAACGGGTGATGATCGCCATTGCCCTTGCTTCCAACCCGCAGCTGCTCTTGGCCGACGAGCCGACGACGGCGCTCGATGTCACCATTCAGGACCAGATCCTGCGCCTCATTCAGGCGCTCAGCCGCGATCTCGGCATGGCCGTGATCCTCGTCACCCATGATATGGGCGTCGTGGCAGAGACCTGCGATCGGGTGGCGGTGATGTATGGCGGGCGACTGTGCGAAACGGGACCAACGGCTGATGTCATCGGCGACGCTCGGCATCCCTATTCGCTCGGGCTTTTGCGCTCCATCCCACGTGACGTAGCACCGCGCACGCCGCTTTATTCCATCCCCGGTGCACCGCCGGCATTGAACGCCTTACCGGCTGGTTGTGCGTTTACGGCCCGCTGTCCCGTGGCCGGCCCGGAATGCCTCGATGTTCGCCCGAGCCTGGAAGCTGCCGGACGACAGCGCCAGGTCGCCTGCCATCACCGCGAGGAAGCACTCGCCCATTTCAGCGCGCGGGAGGCGGCGCAATGAGCCAAACAACGCATCAGGCGGCCACGCCGCTGCTTTCCATTCGCGATCTTTTCATGCGGTTTGAAAAGCGTCGCTCGCTGTCGGACACGCTTGCCGGACGGCCGCGGCAGGTCGTGTCGGCGTTGAACGGCGTCGACCTCGACGTAATGCCGGCCGAAACACTCGGCATCGTCGGCGAATCCGGTTGCGGCAAGTCGACGCTCGCGCGTTGCATCGCCGGCCTGCACCGGCCGACATCAGGCGATATCCGCTTCGAAGGCGAAAGTGTCATCGACCTCAAGGGCGCCAGGCGACGCGGCTACAACAAGCGCGTCCAGATGATGTTCCAGGATCCCTATACGTCGCTCAATCCGCGCATGACCGTGCGCGACACCCTGCGGGAGGCGATCACGGTCCATCGCATGCGCGATGGCGCCGGCATCGACCGCCGCGTCGACGAACTGCTTGAACTGGTGCGGCTGCCTGACGGCGCGGCCGACAAATATCCGCACGAATTTTCCGGGGGACAGCGTCAGCGCATTGGCATCGCGCGGGCGCTTTCGCTGGAGCCGACCTGCCTTGTCGCCGATGAGCTGGTTTCCGCGCTCGACGTTTCCGTTCAGGCGCAGGTCGTCAATCTGCTGCTCGAGCTGCAGGACAATCTCGGGCTGACGGTGCTGTTTGTTGCCCATGACCTCAGACTGGTGCGCCATGTCTCCCATCGTGTGGCGGTGATCTATCTCGGCGCCATCGTTGAGATCAGTCCGTCGGAGGCGCTCTTTTCAAAGCCAATGCATCCATATTCGCAAGCCCTGCTGGCGGCAGCCCCTTCGCTCGATCCGACTGAGCGGCGCCGAGCGCCGGCGCTATCCGGCGAGTTGCCGAGCCCGCTCGACATTCCGCCGGGCTGCCCCTTCCACGTCCGCTGCCCGCACGCCACCGAGCTTTGCCGTCGGGAAAAGCCGGCACTCCGGCCAGTCGGCAACGGCTTGACCGCCTGTCACTTCGCAGAAGCGATCGGCGGCGTGTGAAGACCATTATCCAACAGGGAAAGACGACATGACATCGAAAGACAGGCAGGACGCCTCCGGTCGGATCGAGGCCCTGCGCCGCGAACTCGACGAGCAAGGACTGGACGGCTACGTCATCCCGCGGTTCGACGAGCATCAGGGCGAATACTGTGCGCCCCATGACAACAGGCTCGCCTTCGTGACCGGCTTCACCGGATCGGCAGGCGTGGCGATCGTCATGCGCGACCGCGCGGCCATCTTTGTCGACGGCCGCTACCAGGTGCAGGTTCGGCAGGAGATCGACGTCGACAGCTTCGCAATCGAGCATTTCTACGATGCACCTCTAAAGGACTGGCTGCGAAAGAACCTGCGCAAGGGCGAACGCGTCGGCTTCAATTCGATGCTGCTGCCGTCGACCTGGGATGTCGATTGCGGCCAATCCGTCGCCGCCGCCGGCGCCGAGTGGGTTGCCGTGACGGATGATCTCGTTGACGCGATCTGGTCGGACCAGCCCGAACGCCCGCTTGGCAATGTCATTGCCCTGTCGCGCGACTATGCCGGCGAAAGCGTCGCCGACAAGAAGCGCCGCATTGGCCAGATGCTGGAGGAGCACGGTGCCGATCTCCTGATCGAGGCGCAGCCAGATAATATCGCCTGGTTCCTGAACGTCCGCGGTCGCGACGTGGCCTTCAATCCGATGCCGCAATCTTTCATGATCGCCGACAGGGATGGTCGGGTCGAATGGCTCGTCGACCACCGCAAACTGTCCAACGATCTCTCGAACTTCGAGCTCGACGGCGTGACGATGTCCGCGCCGGAAGTGCTTCTTGACCGCGTCCGGACGGTCGCCGCCGGGCGTGTAGCGCTCGTCGATCCCGGCTTCGCCCCATCGGCAGTCGCCCATGCGACGCGTGGGGCCGGCGGCAACGTCCGCCTTTTGCGCAGCCCGATCACGCTTGCCAAGATGCTGAAGAACCCGGTCGAACTCCAGGGCTTTCGCGATTGCCACAGCCATGACGGCGCCGCGTGGATCAAGTTCTTCGCCTGGCTTGAGGCCAATGCGGCCGAGCGGGAGCAGGAGGGACGGCCCGTGACCGAAATGGAGGCGGAGGATCGTATCCTCGCCTTCCGGCAGATGGAGGAGACGTTCGTCGAGCCGAGCTTCCGATCGATCTCGGCCGCCGCCGGCCATGCCGCCATGTGCCATTACGCGGCGAGCGCAAAGAGCAACGCGCCGATCACCTCACGTGGCGTCTATCTGCTGGATTCCGGTGGGCAATACTTCACCGGCACGACGGATGCGACACGCACGACGGCAATTGGGCCTGTCAACGATGAGATCAGGCGTGCCTATACGGCAGTCCTCAAGGGGCTGATTTCCATGGTCTCGCTCAAATTTCCGAAAGGGACCTACGGCCATCACCTCGACGCCTTCGCGCGCCGGCCGCTTTGGGACCTCGGGCTCGACTACGATCACGGTACCGGCCACGGCGTCGGCCATTTCCTGTCGGTGCACGAGCAGCCGCAGCGCTTCGACCGCCGCGTCAACGAGATCGAACTGCGCCCGGGCATGGTGACAACCATCGAGCCCGGTTATTACAAGGCTGGGGAATACGGCATCCGTATCGAGAACCAGGTGGAAGTGATCGACGACGGCGACGGCTTCATGAGCTTCCGCAGCCTGACATTGGTGCCGATCGATCTGCGGCTCGTGGATAGCAGGCTGTTGAGCGAAACCGAAAAGGAATGGATCGACGCCTATCATTGGCGTGTCGCCAGGACGATGGAAGGCTTGCTTGATCCGCAGACCGCGGCGTGGCTGGCAGCGCGCACCGCCCCGATCGGCAGTTAGCCGAACGAATAGGGGCGGTGGGTTTCAATGAGCGACCGCCCCTGGCTGTTCCAAAAGCGAAGATTTAGGACCGCGGAGGCGTGCGTTGCAGCCTCCGCGGTCTGTCTTTGCAGGGTCGTGTGAACTTACTTGTCGAATAACGACACTTTGTGATAATTATCACAAATATTGTTCGACCATCTCTACTGCTCGAACGACCGGACATACGGAACAATCATGGTCAACCGCAAGACAGCCCGCATCATTCAACTCGCCGACGCGCTTTCCGGCCGTCGCGTTCTCCACCTGCGCGATGCCGCGGCTTTGCTCGGGGTTTCCGAGATGACTGTTCGGCGAGACGTCGCCGATAATCCGGGGCAATTCACCTTCCTCGGCGGTCACATCGTGCCGGCGGGCGATATCGACGGCGACATGCCGTATGAACTGGCACGCGAAGCCGACAGCCATGCGGCGGCAAAGCGTGAGGCCTGTGTTCATGCTGCCCGGCACATCCGTCCCGACGAAACCATCTTTATCGATTGCGGCACGACGCTCGAATATCTGGTCGACCTCATTCCCGAAAATTATTCAATCACCGCCGTATGTTATTCACTGAATGTCGCGGACAGGCTGACGCGAAAGCCCAATGTCCGCATCGTCATGCTCGGTGGCGTCTATCATCCGTCGTCCGCGTCGTTCTCCGGGAATTCGGGATTGGAAACGCTCGATTCGCTCGGGATCAATGTTGCTTTTCTCTCGGCCGCAGGCGTCGATCCAGGACGGGGGGCGACCTGCGTCCACTTCCACGAAGTCGCGGTGAAGCAGAAGGTCATTTCCCTTGTCCGCGAAAATTATCTCGTCGTCGATCGGAGCAAGATCGGCAAGCTGAAGCCGGCTTTCTTTGCGCCCATGAGCGTATTCCGCTCAGTGATTACCGAAGACGGCGAAACGCCTACGCTTGCCGTCTGAGCATATTCTGAAAAAATAATATCAATGGGCAGAAACGTGACATGCGTCGCTTGACACTCGGCGTTATTGATGGAATGCTCACAAATATCCGATAGAAAAATAACAAAATTGAGAATTGCAACCGACAAAGTGCCCCCTGTGGTATCGTGTTGCGATGTCAGGGAGTTCGAGGAGCAATCGCTTGGAAGACCTTGCTGTGAAGAATGTGACCGCGAAAGTCGTGGCACCGGTGGCCTCGGGTCACAACTGGCCGCGCAACGACGGCACGGAACTCGATCTCGGCTGGGTCGTCGACCAGCGTGTCAATCTGTCGGCTGCCGAACGGCGCGTCTCGACGCTGCCCGGTCGCCGGACGGTGAAGAAGGACGCGCAGGCCGCATGGCTTCTGAAGGCCGTGACCTGTATCGACCTGACGACGCTCAACGGCGACGACACGACAGAACGCGTCAAGCGGCTCTGCGCCAAGGCGCGCCAGCCGGTGCGCCAGGACATTCTCGACGCGCTCGGCATGGGCAACCGCGGTATCACGACCGGTGCCGTCTGCGTCTATCACCGTTTCGTTTCGACTGCCGTCGAAGCGCTTGAAGGCTCGGGCATTCCGGTTGCTGCCGTATCCACCGGCTTTCCTGCCGGTCTCATTCCGCACGACGTCAAACTGCGCGAAATCGAGGCTTCCGTTGCCGACGGCGCCAGGGAAATCGATATCGTCATCACCCGTGAGCATGTGCTCACCGGCAATTGGCAGGCTCTCTATGATGAGATGCGGGATTTCCGCGCCGCTTGCGGCGATGCCCATGTCAAGGCGATCCTGGCGACCGGCGATCTGAAGACGCTGCGCAACGTTGCCCGCGCCTCGCTCGTCTGCATGATGGCGGGCGCCGATTTCATCAAGACTTCCACCGGCAAGGAAGGCGTCAACGCCACCCTGCTGGTGACGCTGGTCATGTTGCGCATGATCCGCGCCTATCAGGAGCGCACGGGCATCAAGGTTGGCTACAAGCCGGCGGGCGGCATTTCCGCCGCCAAGGATATCCTGAACTACCAGTTCCTGATGAAGGACGAACTCGGTCGCGAGTGGCTCGAGCCGGATCTTTTCCGCATCGGCGCATCGAGCCTGCTCGGCGATATCGAACGGCAGCTGGAGCACCACGTGACCGGCGCCTACTCGGCCCTCAACCGACACCCGATTGGATGATCCCGATGACAGTCGCAAGGTATTTTGACGAAATGTCCTATGGTCCCGCGCCGGAAGCCGATACCGAGGCCCGCCAGTGGCTGGCGCGCCACAAGGGCGAGTTCGGCCACTTCATCAATGGTGCTTTTGTTGCGTCTTCCTCCGGCAAGACCTTCGATACCTTTGAGCCCGCAACCGGTGCGCTTCTGGCGAAGGTAGCCCTTGGCGGCGCCAAGGACGTGGATGATGCGGTCACCGCGGCGCGAAAGGCGCAAGGGTCCTGGGCCAAGCTGCCGGGCCACGCCCGTGCCCGCCACCTCTATGCCCTTGCCCGTTTGATCCAGCGCCATGCGCGCCTGATTGCGGTGGTCGAGGCGATCGACAACGGCAAGCCAATCCGCGAGACACGCGATATCGACATCCCACTGGCGGCGCGCCACTTCTACCATCATGCCGGCTGGGCGCAGCTGCAGGAAACCGAGTTTGCCGATCAGGTGCCGGTTGGCGTCGTCGGCCAGGTCATTCCCTGGAATTTTCCGTTCCTGATGCTCGCCTGGAAGGTCGCGCCCGCTTTGGCGCTGGGCAACACGGTCATCCTCAAGCCGGCCGAGTTCACGCCGCTGACGGCCTTGCTCTTTGCCGAACTCGCCACTGCCGCGGGTCTGCCGGCGGGCGTGCTGAACGTCGTGACCGGCGAGGGCGAAACCGGCGCGCTGATCGTCGAGCATACGGATATCGACAAGATCGCCTTCACCGGCTCGACGGAAGTCGGCCGTCTGATCCGGGAGAAGACCGCGGGCACCGGCAAATCGCTGACGCTCGAGCTCGGCGGCAAGTCGCCGTTCATCGTCTTCGATGATGCCGATATCGACGGTGCGGTCGAGGGTGTGGTGGACGCGATCTGGTTCAACCAGGGGCAGGTCTGCTGCGCCGGTTCGCGGCTTCTGGTGCAGGAAGGTGTCGCACCGCTCTTCTACGAGCGCCTGACGCGGCGCATGCAAACCCTGCGTGTCGGCCACCCGCTCGACAAGGCAATCGACATGGCGGCGATCGTCGCGCCGGTGCAGCTGCAGCGCATCGAGAGTCTGGTCGCCAAGGGTGTCGCCGAAGGTGCAAAGCTTCATCAGCCGAAGATCGAGCTGCCCAAGCGCGGCAGCTTCTATCCGCCGACCTTGCTCACCAACGTGCAGCCGACATCGATCGTCGCGACCGAGGAAATCTTCGGCCCCGTTGCCGTGTCGATGACGTTCCGCACGCCGGAAGAGGCAATCCAGCTCGCCAACCATTCGCGCTACGGTCTGGCCGCAAGCGTGTGGAGCGAAACGATCGGCCTGGCGCTGCATGTCGCCGCCAAGCTTGCGGCCGGCGTCGTCTGGGTCAATGCCACCAATCTTTTCGACGCTGCGGCTGGTTTCGGCGGCAAGCGTGAATCCGGTTTCGGCCGCGAGGGCGGCCGCGAAGGTTGCTACGAATATCTGAAGCCTAAGGCCTGGGTGGGTCGCAAGCTGCGTGCAGCGCCAGCAGAGCCGGTGTTGAAGCCGGCGTCCGGCGATTTCTCGGCTCCGTCGCTCGACCGCACGGCCAAGCTTTTCATCGGCGGCAAGCAGGCCCGTCCGGATGGCAACTATTCGCGTGCCGTGCTCTCCCCGAAGGGCAAGGTGATCGGCGAGGTCGGCGAAGGTAACCGCAAGGATATCCGCAACGCCGTGGTTGCCGCGCACGCTGCTTCCGGCTGGGCGTCGGCGACGTCGCACAATCGGGCACAGATCCTCTACTACATCGCCGAAAACCTGAGTGGTCGGGCCGATGAATTCGCAGACCGTATCGTCGCGATGACCGGCGCATCGGCAGCCAACGCGAAGGCGGAGGTCGAGGCGTCGATCGCCCGGCTCTTCAGCTACGGCGCCTGGGCCGACAAGTACGAAGGCGTGGTCCATCAGCCACCGCTGCGGGGTGTGGCTCTCGCCATGCCCGAAGCGATCGGTGTCGTCGGTGTCGTCTGCCCTGCGGAAGCGCCGCTGCTCGGCTTCATCAGCCTCGTGGCGCCGTTGATCGCCACCGGCAACCGCGTCGTTGCAGTACCGAGCGAACAGCACCCGCTGGCGGCGACGGATTTCTATTCGATCCTCGAGACGTCGGACGTTCCGGCCGGGGTCGTCAACATCGTCACGGGCTCGGCGATGGAACTGGCAAAAACGCTGGCAAGCCACAACGACGTCGACGCGCTCTGGGCCTTCGGCACGCAGGAGCTTTCGACGGTGGTCGAAAGGCTCTCAGCCGGCAACCTGAAGCGGACCTTCGTCGACTATGGCAAGGCCACCGATTGGTTCGATCGCTCGGCGGCAGAGGGGCAGGCGTATCTGCGCCGCGCCACCGACGTCAAGAACATCTGGATCCCTTACGGAGAGTAAGGGGTCCACATCTCGGGGCGGGGGGAGCCGGCCCGAGAATGCAGCGGCTGCAACGTTGCAAGGGAAATTTGGGAGAGCGTGGCGCCGACATGGCGTTACACAGTTTCACGCCACTCGCAAGCATGCGAGCGGGCGTCTGGAGGAGGGTTGTCGATGCTGAAAAATCTGGACCCGGCACTCAATGCCGATGTTTTGCACGCGCTTCGGTCCATGGGGCACGGCGATACGCTGGTCATTTCCGACACCAATTTCCCGTCCGATGCGATCGCCAGACAGACCACGCTCGGCAAGCTTTTGCGGATCGACAATGTATCTGCCGCCCGTGCCGTGAAGGCGATCCTGTCGGTCCTGCCGCTCGACACTCCGTTGCAGCCATCGGCCGGACGCATGGAGATCATGGGGGCACCGACGGAAATCCCTGGTGTGCAACAGGAGGTCCAGGCCGAAATCGACCGCGCCGAGGGCAAGCCTGCGCCGATGTACGGCATCGAACGCTTCGCCTTCTATGAGGAAGCCAAGAAGGCCTATTGCGTCATTACCACCGGGGAGACGCGCTTCTATGGCTGCTTCCTTTTCACCAAGGGCGTCATTCCGCCCGAAACGACCTAGCTGACGTAACGTGAGCCTGCGATCGGCTCGTCTAAGCTTGTCACCATAACATCTTGAAATCGCAAACGTTTGTCTGGTGTCGTCATTCTCGTGACGTACCCGCGGGAGGCAGGAATGAAGGTTGGTGTTTCGATCCTTGGGATCTTCGTGGCCGATACGGCCTATCTGGCGCGGCGGATGCCGGTCGTCGGCGAAACGATCACCGGGAGCGGCTTTTCGGTCGGCCCGGGTGGCAAGGGATCGAACCAGGCGGTTGCCGCGGCACGCGCCGGCAGCCAGGTTTCTTTCATTTCGAAGCTCGGGCGCGACACATTCGGCGACATGGCGCTTCGCACCTATGCGGAGGCGGGAGTGACACCGAAGATCGTCCAGATGGACGAGCTGCCGACCGGGGCAGCCTTCATCTACGTCAACGACCAGAATGGTGAGAACGCTATCATTGTCTATCCCGGCGCGGCCGGCTCGATCGGTATCGACGATGTCGAGGCGGCGCGCGAAACGATCGAAGCATCGCGCATCTTCGTTACCCAGCTCGAACAGCCCGCGGCTGCCGCCCAGAGAGCGCTGGAAATCGCACATGCTGCAGGCGTGATCACAGTCTTCAATCCGGCGCCGGCAGAACCCTTCCCGGATACGATCTACCCGCTCTGCGATTACATCGTGCCGAACGAGACCGAAGCGGCGGCGCTGGTCGGATTTGCGATTGCCACGGCTGACGATGCGCGGCGGGCCGGGGATGCACTTTTGAAGAAGGGCGCCAAGACGGCGCTGATCACCCTCGGTGAGCGAGGTGTTCTTCTCCACGATAAAAGCCAGTCCGTTTTCGTCCCGGCGATGGCAAGCGGCCCTGTGATCGACACGACCGGTGCGGGCGATGCCTTCGTCGGTGGGTTCTCAGCGGCCTTGGCGCGAGGATTGGCCCCGGTCGACGCAGCGCGCTTCGGCTGCGCGACAGCCGGGATCTCGGTCACCCGTCGCGGCACGGCACCTGCCATGCCGACGCTTGCGGAGATCGAGGCTCTCCTTGCGCAAGGGGCGGCCGCATGACCACGCGCAACGACCCGATCAAGCACTTCTTCATCTGGCCGGCTCTCATCATCGTTCTGGTGATCTCTATCTTTCCGCTGGTCTATTCGCTGACCACCAGCTTCATGAGCATGCGGCTTGTGCCGCCGGTGCCCGCGCGTTTCGTTGGCTT
This sequence comes from Ensifer adhaerens, assembly GCF_001270265.1. Classification (GTDB taxonomy): domain Bacteria; phylum Pseudomonadota; class Alphaproteobacteria; order Rhizobiales; family Rhizobiaceae; genus Ensifer; species Ensifer adhaerens_B. The sequence continues at coordinate 104,456 of NZ_LGAP01000005.1, read as the reverse complement.
CGGCAACTATGCCGACCTCTTACAGAACCCACGTTTCTGGCATGTGGCTGGGACGACCACGCTGATCGCCTTCATCTCCGTCGGCCTGCAATATGCGATCGGCCTTTCTGTCGCGCTTGCGCTCAATTCCCGGGTTCCGGGCGAGGGCATCTTTCGCGTCAGCTTTCTCCTGCCGATGCTGGTCGCGCCGGTCGCAGTGGCGCTCATTGCCCGTCAGGTGCTTAACCCGACGATGGGGCCGCTCAACGAGCTGATGAGCGCGCTTGGCTTTCCCAATTTGCCTTTCCTGACGCAGACGAGCTGGGCGCTCGGGTCGATCATCGCCGTCGAGGTCTGGCAATGGACGCCCTTCGTCATCCTGATGATGTTGGCCGGACTGCAAACGCTGCCCGATGACGTCTACGAGGCAGCGGCGCTGGAGAATGCCACGCCCTGGCAACAGTTCCGCGACATCACCTTTCCGATGCTCCTGCCGATCTCCGTTGCCGTCGTCTTCATCCGGCTGATCGAAAGCTACAAGATCATTGATACCGTGTTCGTGATGACCGGGGGTGGACCTGGAATCTCGACCGAGACGCTGACGCTCTTTGCCTATCAGGAGGGCTTCAAGAAATTCAATCTCGGCTACACCTCGGCGCTGTCGTTCCTGTTCCTGATTGTCATCACCGTGATCGGCCTCGTGTATCTCGCCATCCTCAAGCCGTACCTGGAGAAGCACAAATGAGCGTGCGCACTCTTAAGGGAAAACGGCGCTGGGTCGCGCTCGGCGGCTGCCTCGTCTGGCTCGCCATCACTTTCTTCCCGCTCTATTGGGTCTTGATCACGTCGTTCAAGACGCCGATCGCCGTCGTCGGCGGCCCGACCTATCTGCCTTTCGTCGATTTCGAGCCGAGCCTGACGGCCTGGCGCGAGCTTCTGTCCGGCCAGCGCGGCCAGTTCTACAACACCTTCCTGGCCTCGACGATCATCGGCCTTTCGGCGTCGATCCTCGCGACGGGCATCGGCGCGATGGCAGCCTATGCGCTGGTGCGCTTCACGTTCCGCTTTCGGTTGCTGTCGGCCCTGATCTTCGTCGTCATCGCCTTCGGCGGCTTCCTGCTCGGTCGCAATGTGCTCGGTTTCGGGCAGGGGATCTCGCTGATCTATGCCTTCATCGCCGCCCTGGCGTTGGCCGTATTTTCCAGCCGTTTCCGGCTGCCGGGACCGGAACTCGGCAACAACGACATCGTCTTCTGGTTCGTGAGCCAGCGCATGTTCCCGCCGATCGTGGCCGCCTTCGCGCTCTATCTGATGTACACAGAGATGGGCAAGCTCGGCTTCAAGCTGGTCGATAGCTATATCGGCCTGACCTTCGCCTATGTGGCCTTCTCGCTGCCGATCGTCATTTGGCTGATGCGTGATTTTTTCGAGGCTTTGCCAGTGGAGGTCGAAGAGGCGGCCATGGTCGACAACGTTCCGTCCTGGCGGATCTTCTTCGGCATCGTCCTGCCGATGTCGAAGCCGGGGCTGATCGCGACCTTCATGATCACGCTTGCCTTCGTCTGGAACGAGTTCCTGTTCGCGCTGTTCCTGACCAATTCGAGATGGCAGACGTTGCCGATCCTCGTTGCCGGTCAGAACAGCCAGCGCGGCGACGAATGGTGGGCGATTTCCGCAGCCGCTCTGGTGGCGATCATTCCGATGATGATCATGGCCGGGCTTCTCAGCCGGCTCATGCGCTCCGGTCTGCTCCTGGGGGCGATCAAATAACGACCTGTTTTTCGGCAACAATTCATTCAAGGGAGGAAAGAATGAGGAAACTGCTACTAGCATCAGCGTCGCTGGGTGTTCTTGCCATGGCAAGCACCGGCACGGCACTCGCCTGCGACCCCGATTATTCCGGCGTCGAACTGACGGCGACCACGCAGACCGGGCCCTATATCGCGTCCGCGCTGCAACTTGCGGCCAAGGGTTGGGAGGAAAAGACCTGCGGCAAGGTGAAGGTCGTCGAGTTTCCGTGGTCGGAACTCTACCCGAAAATCGTCACGTCCCTGACATCGGGTGAAGATGCCTTTGACGTCATTGCCTTTGCGCCGGCCTGGGCGCCGGACTTCACCGATTTCCTGTCGGAAATGCCCGCTGATATGCAGAAGGGCGCTGATTGGGAGGATATCGCGCCGGTCTATCGCGAGCAGCTGATGGTCTGGAACGGCAAGATCCTGTCACAGACGATGGACGGTGACGCCCATACTTACAGCTACCGCATCGACCTGTTCGAGAACGCCGACAACCAGAAGGCCTTCAAGGAGAAATACGGCTACGATCTGGCGCCGCCGAAGAGCTGGAAGCAGTATCTCGATATTGCTGAGTACTTCAACCAGCCCTCCAACAACCTGTGGGGAACCGCAGAGGCCTTCCGCCGCGGCGGTCAGCAGTTCTGGTTCCTCTTCAGCCACGTCGCCGGCTACACCAGCCACCCCGACAATCCGGGCGGAATGTTCTTCGATCCGGACACGATGGATGCACAGGTCAACAATCCCGGCTGGATCCGCGGCCTCGAAGAATATATCCGCGCGTCGAAGCTCGCGCCGCCGAATGCCCTAAACTTCTCCTTCGGCGAAGTGAACGCGGCCTTTGCCGGCGGCCAGGTTGCCGAGTCGATCGGCTGGGGCGATACCGGCGTCATCGGCGCCGACCCGAAGCAGTCGAAGGTGGCAGGCAGTGTCGGCTCGGCACCGTTGCCGGGCTCGGACGAGATCTGGAACTACAAGACCAAGAAGTGGGACAAGTTCGACCACGTCGTGCAGACCTCCTTCATGGCCTTCGGCGGCTGGCAGGCGGCGGTGCCCGCATCATCCACCAAGCAGGAAGCGGCCTGGAACTACATCCAGTATCTGTCGAGCCCTGCCGTCTCCGGCCAGGCGGCGATCACCGGCGGTACCGGCGTCAATCCTTATCGCATCTCCCACACGACCAATCTCGATCTCTGGTCGAAGATCTTCTCCGAGCGTGAAGCCAAGGAGTATCTCGGCGCGCAGAAGGACGCGGTCACCGCGAAGAACATCGCGCTCGACATGCGTTTGCCGGGCTATTTCTCCTATACCGAAGTGCTTGAGATCGAACTCTCCAAGGCGCTTGCCGGAGAAGTCACACCACAACAGGCGCTCGATAGCGTCGCTGAGCAGTGGAACCAGCTGACGGACGAGTTCGGTCGCGACAAGCAGCTCGCTGCCTATCGCGCATCAATGGGCCTGCCGCAGAAGTAGGATGAGACAACCCATCCGCTCCGAAGCAATCGGAACGGATTTCCTGATGCCTGCGACCGGGGCACACCGGTCGCAGGCACACTACAGCGCCGCGCGTCAAATATGACGCGCTAAGGACGCTGTAGCGCTTGAAACCTGCTGCATAATTTTCTCCTTAAATCGATGCTGATTTGAGGAATTATGCAGTGTCCCGGCCGACCGTCGCGCCGGTTATCGTCAGCAGAAAAGGCGTCAGCATGTCCCAGGTCCGGTTGGAGCAGATTACCAAGTCCTTCGGTAGCGTCACCGTCATCCCGCCGCTCGATCTTGAAATTGCCGACCGGGAGTTCGTCGTTCTCGTCGGGCCGTCCGGTTGCGGGAAGACCACCACCCTGCGCATGATTGCGGGCCTTGAGACCGCATCCTCGGGCGCGGTTCGGATCGGCGAACGTGACGTAACCGATTTGCGCCCGGGCCTGCGCAATTGTTCGATGGTGTTCCAGAACTACGCGCTCTATCCGCATATGACGGTGGCGGAGAACATCGGTTACGGCATGAAGGTCCGGGGCACCTCGAAGGCCGACATCGAAAAATCCGTCGCCGAGGCGGCCCGTATTCTCAATCTGGGCGCCTATCTCAATCGCAAGCCGAGCGCTCTTTCCGGTGGCCAGCGCCAGCGCGTCGCCATCGGTCGCGCGATCGTCCGCCAGCCGGATGTCTTCCTGTTCGACGAACCGCTATCGAACCTCGACGCCAAGCTGCGCATTGAAATGCGCACGGAAATCAAGCTGTTGCACCGCCGTCTTCAGACGACCGCTGTCTACGTTACCCACGATCAGGTCGAGGCCATGACCATGGCCGACCGTGTCGTTGTCATGAACCAGGGACGCATTGAGCAGGCCGCCGATCCCATCACGCTCTACGAAGCGCCGAGCAATCTGTTCGTCGCCGCATTCATCGGCGCTCCGAGCATGAACTTCGTCGAAGGATTGCTCGAACGTGGCAATGGTGGGCTGTGGTTCAAGGCGGATGGGGGTATCGCGGTCAACATCCCGGACGCTCGTGCCGACAAGCTCGGCGCTTTCGTCGGTCAGGCGGTCGTGCTCGGCATTCGGCCGGAGCACACGATGTCGTCGGAGGCCGATGCGCCGAAGCTCACGCTACAGGTGCGTGATATCGAGCCGCTTGGGCCGCATACGCTGGCGCTCGGGAGGGTGGGCCAAGCGGCCTTCACTGGACAGATACATGCGGCATCGCGTGTCAGGCCGGACGATACGATCGAGGTGCCGATCGAGGCGCAGAAGATGCATTTCTTCCTGAAGCAGACAGGGATGGCGATCGGTCGCTGAAGCAAAGATCAAGACCGAGGGCAATGGATGCCCCCGGTCTCGAAGAATCAGTTCTTGGCCGAGCGTGCGGCGGCAAGGAACGCCAGCTTTGCCGGCATCTCCAGGTGTTTCGAAAGGGCAACGCGCTCTGGTGTGTAATGATTTTCGACGTCGAGGCAGTTCACAGTTCCGAGCAGCTCGCCACCGACGACAACGGGGATATTGGTAACCGATCCGCAGCCGAGCGCCCAGATGGTCTCGTGGTCGCCGAACACCTTGGAGATATCGACAATCGTATTGGCGACGAATGTCTGATGCGCCTTGTGCACGATGTCGAACCAGCTGTCGTAACGGATCGGCTTGGTGCCGGACGTCGGGTATTCCTCGGGATGCGAGGTATAGGCACGACAGGCGACCTCGTTGACCATGTCGACGGTCATGATTGTGAAGAGCTTGGCGCCGATCACCTGGCGGCAAAGCGTCTGAAGCGCGCCCCATACGGCGTCCGCGTCGATGTCCCTGGCAATCGCCGCGTCGAATTCAGCCAACGCGGCAGCGATCTGTTCACTGTTCATCATATGTCCTTGGAATGTTGATTAATTCGCGTGCGCTGCGCTGATGTGCATCAGTTCACGCGAATAGGGGTCCTTGAGGTCACCGCGCTTGAGGTCGGCGACATCTGCCACCTCCACAATGCGGCCCTGCCGCATGACGGCCAGCCGATCGCAGAGGAAGGAAACGACCGGCAGATTGTGGGTGACCATCAGGAAAGTAAGGTTCTGCTCCTGCCGCAATCGCTTAAGCAGGTTCAGGATTTCTGCCTGCACCGACACATCGAGCGCCGAGGTGGGCTCGTCGAGTAAAAGCACCTTCGGCTTCAGCATCAACGCCCGGGCGATGGCGACGCGCTGGCGCTGGCCACCGGAGAGCTGGTGCGGAAAGCGGAAGCGGAATTTCCGGTCCAGGCCGACGGAGGCCATCACCTCTTCGATGCGCGCACTGCGATCGCCGATGCCGTGGATCGTCAACGCTTCGCCGAGCGTGGCATCGACGGTCTTGCGCGGATGCAGCGAGCCGTAGGGATCTTGGAACACCATCTGACACTGACGGGAGAAGGCACGCTCGATGCCGTGGCTGCGCGGCTTGCCGAAGACGTTGATCTCCCCGGTCCATTCCGGAGCAAGGCCGGCGATCGCCTTCAGCACCGTCGACTTGCCCGAGCCGCTCTCGCCGACGAGAGCAAAACTCTCACCATCGGCGATCTCGAGGTTGACGTCGTGGGTGATCTGCACGTCGCCATAGGAGATGTCGAGGTTCTTCAGAGAAAGCGCCGTCATTTCGTTGCCCATGCGCTGCGGTCGAGCACAGGGAGCTCGTTCCGGGTTTCATCGAGACGCGGGATGGAGGCGATGAGGCCGCGGGTGTAGGGGTGCGTGGCATTCATCAACTCGCCCGCCTTGCACTCTTCCACCACCTCGCCGGTGTTCATCACCAGGATGCGGTCGCAATAGCTCGAAACCAGATTGAGGTCGTGGCTGATGAAGATCAGGCCCATGCCCTTGCCCTTGCGCTTAACCAGTTCATCGATGATGTCGAGCACCTGGGCCTGCACCGAGACGTCGAGCGCAGATGTCGGCTCGTCGGCAATGAGCAGATCCGGTTCGGGGATCAGCATCATCGCGATCATCACGCGCTGGCCCATGCCGCCGGAAACTTCATGCGGGTAGAGCTTGGCCACACGCTCCGGATCGGCGATCCGGACAGATTCCAGCATGGTGAAAACGCGGTTGTTCACCTCACGGCGCGGCAGGCGCTGATGCGTCAGCAGTGCCTCGGCGATCTGTTCGCCGATGGTCATGACCGGGTTCAGCGAGAACTTCGGGTCCTGCATCACCATCGAGATGCGCGCGCCGCGGATGGCGCGCATCTGCCGTTCGGAGCGCGTCAGCAGGTCGATGCCGTCAAAGGTCAGTCTGTCTGCCGTCACTCGGCCGGGTGCACGCACCAGCTTGAGGATCGAGCGGCCGGTCATCGATTTTCCCGAACCGCTTTCGCCGACGATACCGAGGCGTTCGCGGCCGAGCGTGAAGGACAGACCCCGCACGACCTCCAGGTCGCCGCGCGGCGTCGGGAAGGTGACGCGCAGGTTTTCGATTTCGAGAAGCGGGTTCATCAGCGTTGCTCCCCGCTCTTCGGATCGAGCACGTCGCGCAGGCCGTCGCCGAGGAAGCAGAAGCCGAGGCTGACGAGAATGATCGCAAAGCCGGGCATCGTTGCCACCCACCATTGGTCGAGAATGAAGGAGCGACCGCGCGAGATCATCGCGCCCCATTCAGGCAGCGGCGGCTGGGCGCCAAGCCCGATGAAACCGAGGCCGGCGGCAGTCAGGATGATGCCTGCCATATCGAGCGTGACGCGCACGATCATCGACGAGGTGCAGAGCGGCAGGACGTGGCCGAGATTGACCCGGAGGCTCGACGCACCGAGCAGCCGCACGGCCGAGATGAATTCGGAGTTCTTGAAGGTTAGCGTTTCGGCGCGGGCAACGCGGGCATAGCCAGGCCAGGAGGTAATGGCGATGGCGATGATCGCGTTTTCGATGCCTGGTCCCAGGGCCGCGACAAAGGCAAGCGCCAGGATCAGCTTGGGCAGCGATAGGAAAATGTCGGTGATGCCCATTAGGATGCGATCGACCCACCCGCCAAAATAGCCGGCGGCAACGCCGATCACCAGGCCGGCGGGTGCTGCAAGCACGGCGACCAGCGTCACGATCGCAAGCGTGATGCGTGCACCGTAGACGACGCGCGACCAGATATCCCGGCCGAGTTCGTCAGTTCCCATCCAATGGGCAGCACTCGGCGGCAGCAGGCGTTCGCCGAGCGCCTGGCGCAGCGGATCATGCGTTGCGATCCAGGGCGCAAACAGCGCCGTCAAAACGAGCACCAGAATGATGATCGCGCCGACCACGGCGAGCGGGTTGTGCATCAGCGCGCCGAAAATCCGGTAGAATCTGCCGAGGCGCGCTTGCATCGGCGAGGCGGGGCTGTCGTCGATCAGCCAGTCGCGAAGTGTTGTCATGTCCGCTTCTCCCTAGCGCGCACGCGGATCGAGCACGCGATAGAGCACGTCCGATATCTTGTTGATGCCGATGAAGACCGCCCCGATCACCAGGGTCGAGCCGAGGACGGCTGCCATGTCGGCGTTGAGCAAGGCGACGGTCAGGTAGTTGCCGATGCCAGGCCACGAAAAGATCGTCTCGATCATTACGGAGCCTTCGAGCAGGCCGGCATAGGAAAGGCCGATGACGGTGATCAGCGGCACGCGGATCGGACGGAAGGCATGGCGCCAGATGACGAGCCGTTCCGGTACGCCCTTGACCCGCGCCGTGGTCACATATTCCTGGCTCAACTGGTCCAGCATGAAGGATCGCGTCATGCGGGCGATATAGGCCAGCGAGAAGAAGCCGAGACAGGACGCCGGCAGGACGAGGTGCCAGACCGCGTTGCGGAAGATCTCCCGGTCGCCGGCAATGATGCTGTCGACGAGGATAAGGCCGGTGATCGGAGTGACGACGCCGTCATAGAAGATGTCGACCCGGCCGGGGCCGCCAACCCATTTCAGCTTCGCGTAGAAGACAGCCAGCCCGACGAGGCCGAGCCAGAAGGCCGGGACGGAGTAACCGAGCAGGCCGATGACGCGGATGCCCTGATCGAGCCAGGAACCGCGACGGCTTGCGGCGACGACGCCAAGCGGCACGCCGATCAGCACGCCGAGGATGATACCGAGCGTCGCCATCTCCAGGGTCGCCGGGAAGACCCGGGCGAGATCCTCGATCACAGGCTTTCCTGTCGAAACCGCAGTGCCGAAGTTGCCGGTCACCACGTCGCCGACATAGCTGACGAACTGGGCGGCCAGCGGCCGGTCAAGCCCCATCTCCTCGCGGACACGCTCATAGACGGCGACGGGGGCGCGGTCACCGACGACGGCGAGCACCGGATCGATCGGCACGATACGGCCGATGAAGAAGGTGATTGCGAGCAGCCCGATGAAGGTCACGCCAAGCGTGACGAGAAAACCCAGGAACGAAAAAAGGCGTCGTCTGCCCGGGCTTTGCGCCCTGGCGCGGCGCGTCGGCGCGGGCGCTGTAGTCGTGTTGTTATTTGCCACGTGGCGATTCCATCCCTCGTTCGCTTGCGGTCGCGGCTGTCGATAGCGCAAGAATTCGCTTGGAGTATATAAATAAGTTTGCTTAAATCAAAAAAATTTTACTGGTGAGGAGAAGCCATCGTGACCGTGCCATCTGAGGATGCAGAGACCGCATCCGCCAGGACCGCGACTGCGGGCCAGCCGCGGATCGGCGCGCTGGTGCGCGCGCGGCGACGGCAGATGCATATGACGCTGCAGGCGCTCAGCGATGCGGCCGGCGTCTCGGTCGGCTATCTCAGCCAGATCGAACGTGACCTCGCCATGCCCTCGCTCGGCACCCTAGCGCAGATCGCCCAGAGGCTGAACGCCGAGCTCAACCACTTCATCCTGGCGCCGGCGATCGATACCGGTCTGTCGCGTGCCGGCGAACGCATGGTCTTTTCCGTCGGCGGTTCGCCGGTGTCCTATGAGCGGATCGGCGCGGATTTTGCTGGAAACCAGCTGTCCAGCTTTGTCATCACCATCCCCGCCGGGCACCGCTCAGAGGTGTTCAGCCATGAGGGCGAGGAACTGGTCTATCTGCTCGAAGGCGAAATCCTGTTCGGCCTCGATGATGACGAGACCACGCTTACCCCCGGCGACGGCCTGCATTTTCGCGGCATCCAGCCACACTACTGGTGGAACAGGACGGATACGCCCGTCCGGCTGATCTGGACCGGCACCTTGCCGCTGTTCCGGTCCCGCGCACCCTTGCCCAACGAGACCGGCATGCCCCAGGCGGCGACCAAGCCGGCGACGACAACAAAAACCAAACCTCATCGAAAATAGGAGAGCGATGATGAGAATGTTCAAGGCCGCGGTTTTCGCGGCGTCCTTAATGCTGAGCGTGTCTCCGGCAGCTTTGGCGGAGACACCCGCCGAAGTGCTGGTGGTTGCCCAGAACATCGACGATATCGTCAGCATCGATCCGGCTGAGGCCTATGAGTTTTCGTCCGGCGAATATGTGACGCAGACCTATGACCGTCTGGTGCAATATGATGCGCCTGACGTTCTGAAGCTTGCACCGGGACTTGCCAGCGAATGGACCGCTGACGATGCGGCAAAGACGATCACCTTCACCCTGCGTGACGGCGTGACCTTCTCCTCGGGCAACCCGCTGCGCGGCGAAGATGTCGTCTACTCCTTCAAGCGCGTCGTCGTGCTCAACAAAGCGCCTGCCTTCATCCTGACGCAGCTCGGCTGGACCCCTGAGAACATCGACAAGATGGTGACTGCCGATGGCAACAAGGTCACGATCAAATATGAGGGCGACTTCTCGTCGGCCTTCGTGCTCAACGTGCTGGCGGCACGTCCGGCTTCGGTCGTCGATGCGGAAGCCGTCAAAGCAAATGAAGCCGACGGCGACTATGGCAATGCCTGGCTCAAGGCGAATTCGGCCGGATCCGGCCCGTTCGTGCTGAAGGCCTTCCGCGCCGGCGAACTTCTGAACCTGCAGAGCAACCCGAATTATTTCGGTGGCGCTCCGGCAATCAAGGGCGTGATCATCCGTCACGTCGCAGAAGCCGCAACGCAGCAACTGATGCTTGAAACCGGCGACGTCGACATGGCGAAGAACCTGACGCCCGACCAGGTCGCAAGCCTTGCAGCCAAGGGCGGCATGAAGGTCGAATCCTATCCGCAGGCAGCCGTTCACTTCCTGTCGTTCAACCAGAAGGCCGCAGCGCTGCAGCCGGAAGCCGTCTGGGAAGCAGCCCGCTATCTCGTCGACTACAAGGGCATGACCGGCAGTTTCCTCAAGGGCCAGATGGAGGTCCACCAGGCCTTCTGGCCGAAGGGTTTCCCGGGCTCACTCGACGAAACCCCCTACACGTACGATGTCGAAAAGGCGAAGAAGATCCTCGCTGACGCGGGCATCCAGACGCCGATCAAGGTGACGCTCGACGTCATCAACTCGACGCCGTTCACCGACATGGCACAGTCGCTGCAGGCTTCCTTCGCCGAGGCCGGCATCAACTTCGAGATCATCCCGGGAACCGGCAGCCAGGTCATCACCAAGTACCGCGCCCGTACCCACGAAGCCATGCTGCTCTATTGGGGTCCGGACTTCATGGACCCGCATTCGAACGCCAAGGCCTTCGCCTATAACGAAGACAATGCGGACGACAAGTATCAGTCGACGACCACGTGGCGTAACGGCTGGGCGGTCCCGGCCGAACTCAACGAAGCGACGAAAGCTGCGTTGAAGGAAGCCGATCCGGCCAAGCGCTCGGCGCTCTATGTCGACCTGCAGCGCAAGGTGCAGGAGAAGTCGCCGATCGTGATCACGTTCCAGGCTGCAACGCAGGTTGCAATGAAGGACAAGGTTGAAGGTTACGTCAACGGCGCCACCTCCGACTTCGTCTTCTACCGCCTCGTCAAGAAGGACTGATTCCAGCGCGCGCTCACTTGCGCCAGCGACGGAGCGCGGACATATCAGAACCGTGGGCCACAAGTGGCCCACGGCATGACGGCCGGATCGGGACTACTGCGTAAGCGTTGAGACCGATTTCGCGAATATCGGAGAAGGCGAATAAAATGGCAGATGTGAAGGTACGGACGCGAGAAACAGGCGCAACGGCCACGGTTGGCAAAACCGGCTTCCCGCATGTGACCTCGGTGACGGGTGGTGAACTGGATATCGTGACGGGACCATCGCAGCCCGGCTACGGACCGCTTGATCTCCTCTACGCCTCGCTCGCAAGCTGCCTGGTATTGAGCGCCCGCATTGCCGCTAGCCGCTTTGGCGTGCTCGACCGGCTGACCGAAGTCAGCGCCAAGGTGACGGGCGAGAAAGCCCATGACGAACCGTCACGCATCGCGAAATTCGACATCCTGTTCGATATCAAGGGCGACTTTGACGAGGCGACCCGGCATGCGATCGCCGAGGCTGCCGAAAACGAAATCTGCACCGTCAGCAACACCTTGCGCGGCAACCCGGAATTCACCACCCGATACGCCGATTGATCCGCCTTGCTGCACAATGCCTTACGTCGGAATCGAGTTGAGGCGGAAATTATGCGGCACGTTTAATGGGATTGCAGTGTCCTTAGCGCGTCGTGTTTGACGCGCGGGCGCTGTTTATGTGCAGCCCGACTGCCTCGGACCACTGCTCACTCAGTCCATGAACGGCGCCAATTCCGGGTCGAATTCGACTTCGACGACATTGTTGAACAACGCGGTTGCAACCATGATCCCCGCAAACGCCACGAGGTTGACGAGCGCCGCATTGTCGTAGCGTGCTTTCAACCCATCCCAGATATCTGCGGGTACCGCATTGGAATTGGCGACGATCGCCCGGCCGAAGTCGATCAGCCGCTGTTCGTCTGCCGTCGGTACGAGCGAATGAAAATCGACGCCGGAATTGGCGAAGGCGCGGCGGAAGAAGCCCATGGCGATCGGTGACTGCATCGCCTCGGAGATCGCATGCGAGAGCAACCAGATTGCCCGATCGTCGAGCGCCGGCCGCAACTCCTCCCTCAGCGTGAACCACTCCGCGTAGATCCGGTGCGCTGTCGGCGAATGTAAGAGGGTGCGCTTCATGTTGGTCATCCGCCCACGGACGCGGACCTCCTCGTCATGGGCGGAACGGATAGCGTCGGGCGCGGTGTCGTAATCGATCTGCGGAATATGGCTCACGGTCATGCCTGTGTTTGCGGGGCGCGGGGATGCGCCGATGTCAGATGGTGCTGAGAAGAATGCTCGTCTCGCTGTTGAGCACACCTTCGACGTCGCGGACTTCGCGCAGAATGCGGTCGAAGTCGCTGAGGCTGTTGGCGCGGATTTCGGCCACCATGTCCCAGGCGCCATTGGTGGTGTGGAGAGCATAGAGTTCGGGCAGGCCGCGAAGGAACTTGATGACCTTGGTGGTTGTGCGCCCGCTGACCTCGATCATCATGATCGCACGGATAGCGCGCTGGTCGTAATCCTGGCGCACGCGCAGCGTGAAACCCAGCACCGCACCGGTCTCGAGCAGCCGGTCGATGCGCGTCTGCACCGTCGCCCGTGATATGCCGAGAACCGAGGCGACCTTGGAGTAGGGCGCTCGGCCGTCTTCTCGCAGTAGCGAGATAAGCTGATGGTCAAGATCATCGAAGATATGCATGAAAATCGTATAGCGTAATTGCGCAAATTGCGCAATCTTTCTTCAAATATTACGCAAGTTTAAAATTTCAACTCGCTTCTTGCATGCCTAGGCTGACTTCATCGAATTTCCCGATGGAGTTGGAATCGTGGTTCAGTATGTCGGTGTCGGCAACGTAATCGAGCTGGTCAAATCGATCGGCATTGAAACGTTCCTGTTGGGTCTTGCGGAATATATCGAAGACGATTTCCGCAGGTGGAACGCTTTTGAGAAAACCCCGCGGCTTGCGAGCCATTCGAAGACGGGCGTCATCGAACTGATGCCGACGTCTGACGGCGAGCATTACGGCTTCAAATACGTCAACGGCCACCCGAAGAACCCGAATGTCGGCCTGCAGACGGTCACGGCCTTCGGCGTTCTTTCCGATGTCAGCACGGGTTATCCCTGTCTCGTCTCCGAGATGACGATCATGACCGGTCTGCGCACCGCCGCGACCTCGGCGCTGGCGGCAAAATACCTCGCTCGCCCAGATGCCCGCTCGATGGCGATCATCGGCCTTGGCGCGCAATCTGAATTCCAGGCGCTGGCGTTCCGGGCATTGCTCGGCATCAAGCGTCTGCAGGTTTTCGATATCGATATCGAAGCGGCGGACAAGTTCCAGAAGAACCTCGCCGACATGGATTTCGATATCGTTGTGGCGAAGACCGCCGAAGAGGCTGTTTCCGGAGCCGATATCATCACGACGGTGACAGCCGACAAACGCAACGCGACGATCCTCTCCGACAACATGGTCGGCGCTGGCGTGCACATCAACGCCGTTGGTGGCGATTGCCCCGGTAAAACCGAACTGCAGGGAGATATCCTGCGTCGCGCCGACGTCTTCGTCGAATATCCGGAGCAGACCCGGATCGAAGGCGAAATCCAGCAGATGGCGCCGGACTTCCCGGTAACCGAGCTTTGGCGCGTGATTGTGGGCGAGGCGGAAGGGCGCCGGTCGGGCTCCCAAATCACCATCTTCGATTCCGTCGGCTTTGCCACTGAGGACTTCTCGGCGCTGCGCTTCCTTCGCGACAGGATTCAGGGCACGGCCTTCTACACCGAGCTCGACCTGACAACGCAGCCGGAGCATCCGCGTGACCTCTATGGTCTGTTCAAGCAGCCGGTTGCCGCTGCCCTTGCCGAGCGGAGCGTTGCCTGAAATGAAGAGACTGTCCGTGCAGGCGCCCAAGGGCGTCGTGATGATCCGTCCGCACCATTTCGGCCCGAACCCGATGACGGCCAAGGACAATGCCTTTCAGTCGAACGACGAGGCGCGTCAGCCTTCGGCGATCGCAACGGCTGCTTTCGACGAAGTGACGCGCATGGCTGACGGCCTGTCGGCCGCCGGCGTCGCCGTCCATCTGTTCGAGGACGAGACGATGACGCGTCCGGACTCGGTGTTTCCGAACAACTGGTTCTCCACCCATTCGGGTGGGCACGTGGCGATCTATCCGATGTATTCGGAAAGTCGTCAGAGCGAGCGCCGCTCCGATATCATCGAGATGCTCAAGAACGAGTACCGCGTCCAGGACGTGATCGACTATTCGGGCCTCGAAAAGGACGGCGTCTATCTCGAAGGTACCGGCGCCATGGTGCTCGACCATATCGGTCGCGTGGCCTATGCGGCGCGGTCGAACCGCACCAACGAGGTGGCGCTGGAACGTTTCTGCACCCACTTCAATTTCGAACCGATGGTCTTCGGCGCGGTCGATCGCAACGGCAATTCGATCTACCACACCAATGTGCTGATGTGCATCGGCACCGACTTTGCACTGATTGGCACCAGCATGATCCCCGATGCTGCACGGCGCCAGGAGATCTGCGCGCGGTTGGAAGAAACCGGCCGGCAGGTCATCGACCTCACGATCGATCAGATCGAGAACTTTGCCGGCAACGCGATAGAACTCGATGGTGCCGATGGGCGTGTCGTCGTGATGTCGGCGCGCGCGCTTGCGTCGCTCCGCCCGGATCAGATCAAGGCGCTTGAGGCTTCGGCCCGTGTGCTCGCCTTCGACGTGCCCACCATCGAGCTTGCCGGCGGCTCCGTGCGCTGCATGCTCGCCGGCGTTCATTTGTCGCGCAGAGAACCGGCCGGTACGCAAAAGCTTTACGCCGCCACATCCGATCGATAGAAGCACCTCATCCAAGCCAAAGGTACTACAAATGTCGCAAGCACGCCCCGTCTACAATTTCAACAACATCATCGTCCGTACGCCGTCGACCACCGTCGTCAACGGCCTGCGCGCCGACGATCGTGGCAATCCGACCTATGAGGGCGTGAAGGCCGAGCACGATACCTACATCGCTGCGATGAAGGATGCGGGCGTCAAGGTCACCGTTCTTCCGGCACTCGAAGCCTTCCCGGATTCGATCTTCGTTGAAGATCCGGCGCTGGTCTTCACCGAAGGTGCGATCCTCCTGCGTCCGGGCGCTGCGACCCGCGTCAAGGAAACGATCGAGATCGAGCCGACCCTTCGCGCCATGTTCGAGACGGTTCTCGACCTGCCGGGTAGCGGCCTTGCCGACGGCGGCGACGTGCTGACGACCCGCGAAAGCGTGATGATCGGCCTTTCGGCGCGCACCGACAAGGTCGGTGCGGAAGCGCTGCAGGCCTGCCTCGACAAGCTCGGCCGCAAGAGCGAGATCGTCGCCACCCCTGAAGGCGTGCTGCACTTCAAGACCGATTGCTCGCTGCTCGATGAGGAAACCGTGCTTTCGACCGCTCGTCTCGCCAAGTCGGGCGTGTTCGACCGCTTCAAGCAGGTCATCATTCCGGAAGGCGAAGAGCCGGCGGCCAACGCGCTGCGCGTCAACGATGTCGTCATGGTTGGTTCCGACTTCCCGCGCACGATCGAGATGCTCGACAAGCTCGGCTACAAGGTCGCACCGCTGAAGACCACCGAAATCGGCAAGATCGATGCAGGCCTGTCCTGCATGTCGCTGCGCTGGTTCAGCAACACGCTCTGATCCAAACACATATTCGCGGAGGAAATATCATGAGAACGTTCAAGTCGGCCCTGTTCGCAGGGATCGCCCTTTCCATGGCGGCGAGCGCCGCTTTCGCTGAAGACACGGTGCGTCTGGGCATGACACCTGAGCCATACATGCCCTTCACGCAGGTCAATGCCGGCGGCGAATGGGAAGGCCTTGAGGCCGACCTGTCGCGCGCGCTCTGCGAAAAGATGGCGGTGAAGTGCGACATCAACCAGATGGCATGGGATGGTCTCATTCCCTCGCTGAAGGAAAACAAGGTCGATTTCATCATCGGCGCGTTCTCTATCACCGATGAACGCCGCAAGGTCGTCGATTTCTCGACGCCTTACTACACCGAGGGCACGTCCTTCGTCGGTGCCAAGTCCGACACCAGCGAGATCAAGACGATCGACGCTGCCGATGGCACCGGCCAGATCATCGATCCGGCCAGCGTCGAGGGCAAGATCATCGGCGTCCAGACGTCGAGCGTGCAGTCGGCCTATGTTGCCAAGTATCTGCCGGGCGCCGAGGCGAAGAGCTACGACACCGCCGACAACTCCGTTGCCGATCTCGTCGCCGGCCGCGTTGACTACGTTCTGATCCCGGACCTCTACATCCAGACGTTCCTCAAGTCGCCCGACGGCGCCGACTACGAAGTCAAGGTCGAAGTGCCGAAGAATGCCGTTCTCGGCGAAGGTGTTGCCTATGCCGTGCGCAAGGGTGACGCTGCGACGCTCGAAAAGGTCAATGCCGGTCTCGCCGCTCTCGAAAAGGACGGACAGGTCAAGACGCTCGTCGACAAGTGGATCTTCGGCAAGAAGTAGTCACTGATTTTATCGAGGGCGAGGGGCTGAGCCCCTTCGCCCTCGATTGCCGAACGGACCGCAGCGTCCGGGGCATCATCGTAGCCTTTGGCTGACGACACCAATCGGGAACAGGTAACGACGGATGGACTATTACTGGCAATTGCTTGCCTGGGGCGGCGAGGGCTGGGGCGACGATTTCGCCTGGGGCCTGGTGATGACGCTGCAGGTCTCCGTGGTCGCCTATGCGGTCGCGGTCGTCTTCGGGTTGCTGGGTGCTGCCGGAAAGTTGTCGAAGCACCGCTTGCCGCGGCTGCTGGCCGATATCTACACCACCGTCGTGCGTTCGCTTCCCGAATTACTGGTCATCCTGCTTCTCTATTTCTCGGTGGCAAGCGGTGCTGAGCGGCTGCTGAAGCATTTCGGTCTCGTTGCCGAGACGTTCCAGTTCAGCTCGTTCTGGGCGGCCATCATCGCTCTTGCCTTCGTCTCCGGCGCCTTCATGACGGAAGTGCTGCGTTCGGCCTTCCTTGCTGTTCCGCCGGGACAGATCGAGGCTGCGGTTTCGATCGGCATGCGGCCGCGCAAGGTCTTCACCCGCGTCGTGCTGCCGCAGATGATGCGCCACGCCGTGCCCGGCATGGGCAATCTGTGGCTTTCCATCACCAAGGAAAGCGCCATCATCAGTGTGCTCGGCTCGTTTAGCGAACTGCTCTATACCGGTTACCGCGCTGCCGCTGGCACCAAGCAATACATCTTCTTCTACGGGTTGACGGCCGTCCTGTTCCTTTTGATCACGCTCGTCTCCGCCTTGGTGATCGCTCAGATCGAACGCCGCCTTAACCGGGGGCACCATTGATGGAAACGATCTCCAACGTTATCGGCTTCCTGCCGGCGCTCATCAAGGCAACCCCGCTGACGCTGCTTTTGACGGCCGTTGCCGGCGTCTTCGGCCTGGCCATCGGCACGCTTGTCGCGCTCGCGCGGCTTTCGACCCGCCGCATCCTGTCGATGCCGGCCTATGTCTTCACGTTCGCGTTCCGCGGCACGCCGCTGCTCGTGCAGATCTACCTCGTCTATTATGGCCTCGGACAGGTCCTGCCTGGAACCTGGGTTCGCCACAGCTTCCTGTGGCCCTATCTTCGCGACGGCCTGTGGTATGCGATCTTCGCGCTCAGCCTCAATCAGGCGGCCTACAACGCGGAAGTCATCCGCGGTGCGATCAAGGCGATCCCGGGCGGGCAGATCGAGGCGGCGAAGTCGATCGGCATGCGGTCGTCGCTGATCCTCAGACGCATCACGCTGCCGCAGGCGCTGCGTTCCTGCCTGCCGGTTCTGACGGGTGATCTCATCATCCTGTTGAAGACGACCTCGCTCGCCTCGACGATCACCATTCTCGAGGTCATGGGCACCGCACGTATGCTGCAGCGCCAGTCGCTCTTGATCTTCGAGCCGTTGATCGCGGCCGGCATCATTTATTTCACCGTCGTCTTCATCCTGACGCGGGTGATGAACGTCGTCGAAAAGCGGCTGACCCGCTACCGTACGGCGAAGGCATAAGCACAAGGCGCGCAAGGCGCCACGGGAGGAACGACGATGGTCGCAACCGCACTGTCTGTGAAGAACATCCACAAGAGCTTCGGCTCGGTCGAGGTGCTCAAGGGCGTTTCGTTCGAAGCGAGATCCGGCGATGTCATTTCGCTGATCGGCAGCAGCGGCTCGGGCAAAAGCACGCTGCTGCGCTGCATCAACTATCTCGAGACGCCGGACGAGGGGGAAATCTCGGTGTCGGGCGAAGTGATCCGGACCTTGAAGGGCAAGGACGGCAAGCTCGTTGCCGCAGACAAGCGGCAGCTCGAGCATATCCGCACCCGTCTCGGCATGGTGTTCCAGAGCTTCAATCTCTGGTCGCACAAGACCATCCTCGAAAACATCATCGAAGGTCCGATGCATGTGCTCGGCATGACGCGCAAGGACGCCGTCGGCGAGGCGGAAGTGCTGATGGAGAAGGTCGGCATCACGCCGAAGCGCGATCACTATCCCAACCAGCTTTCGGGCGGCCAGCAGCAACGCGCGGCAATCGCCCGGGCTTTGGCGATGAAGCCCGATGTCATGCTCTTCGACGAGCCGACCTCGGCGCTCGACCCGGAACTCGTCAACGAGGTGCTGCTGGTCATCAAGAAACTGGCGGAGGAGGGGCGCACCATGGTGATGGTGACGCACGAAATGTCGCTGGCGCGGGAGATCTCAAGCGAAGTCATCTTCCTTCACAAGGGGCTCGTCGAGGAACGCGGCGCCCCGTCACAGGTCATGCGCGATCCGAAATCGGCGCGCCTGCGCCAGTTCCTGCAGATGGCCTGAGGAGAGAACCATGCGCGACGCAACCTTGGCGGAATTCCTGCCCGAACTCGTCAACATCCGCCACAAACTGCACGAGATGCCCGAAATCGGCTTGTCCGAAGTGAAGACTTCGGAATTCGTTGCCGGCCTGCTGCAGTCCTGGGGTTTCGAAGTGACACGCGGACTGGCGACGACCGGCATGGTCGCGACGCTGAAGCGCGGCAACAGCAACCGTTCGATCGGTTTTCGCGCTGACATGGATGCGCTGCCGATGCAGGAGGAAACCGGTCTTGCCTATCAAAGCAAGCATCCCGGCGCGATGCATGCCTGTGGCCATGATGGCCACACGAGCATGCTGCTGGGTGCTGCCTGGTTACTGTCGCAGGATGAAAGCTTCAACGGCGCCGTGCATCTGATCTTCCAGCCGGCCGAAGAAAATTTCGGCGGCGGCAAGCTGATGATCGAGGATGGCCTGTTCAAGCGGTTTCCCTGCGAGCGCGTCTTTGCGCTTCACAACTGGCCGGGTCTGCAGGCCGGCACCTTCTCGACGCGTGCGGGCGCCGTGGCCGCGTCGATTGACGTGCTGACGCTGACGATCAAGGGCAAGGGCGGCCATGGGGCGCAGCCGGAACTGACGGTCGATCCCGTCGTCGTCGGCTCCAGCATCGTCATGGCGCTGCAGACGCTCGTGTCGCGCAACGTCTCGCCGCATCAGCCTTCGGTGGTCACCGTCGGCTCGTTCCAATCGGGCTCTGCCTCGAACATCATTCCCGACACGGCCGTGCTGGAGATCAGCATGCGGGCAACCGACCCGGTCGTTCGTAAACAGTTGCAGGAGCGCGTCGAGCAGATCGCCCAGTTCCAGGCGCAGAGTTTCAATGTCGATGTCACCTTCGGCTGGCAGGTCGGCTATCCCGCGACCATCAACAACGCGGATGCGGTCGGTGAGGCGCGCGCCGTGATCATCGAAAAATTCGGCGAGGAGTCGTTTGTCGAACTCGCCCAGCCGCTGATGGGCAGCGAGGACTTTTCTTTCCTGTTGGAAGAGGTTCCCGGCGCCTATGTGCTGATCGGCAATGGTGACTCAAGTGGGCTCCACACGACGCGTTACGACTTCAACGACGACATCCTCGAGCGCGGTGCGATGTATTTCTACCATCTCGCGCGCTCTGCACTGGTGTGACTGGAGGCCTGACGGTCGGCCTTCCGACCGTCAGCTTGCCGGTGCGAGGTCGCCGAAGACCGTCGGGATGAGCTCCGACACCGTCGGGTGAATGTGCATGGCATGGGTGATCGTGGTGTAGGGCTTCTTGGCATACATGACGTCGAGAATGCTCTGAACCGCTTCGTCGCCACCGGTGCCCAGGATCGACGCACCGAGGATTTCCTTGCTGTCGGCGTCGACGACCACTTTCATAAATCCTTCGGTTTCACCCTTCTCGACCGCACGGCCGACGCGGGTCATCGGCCGCCTACCGACGGCGATGTTTCGGCCAGTCTTGCGCGCCTCGGTCTCGCTCATGCCGGCACGCCCGAGCGGCGGATCGATATAGAGCGCATAGGTGGAGATGCGGTCGCTGACGCGCCGCGGCTCGCCGTCAAGCAGGTTGGCAGCCACGATCTCGAAGTCGTTATAGGCAGTGTGGGTGAAGGCGCCGCGCCCGTTGCAGTCGCCCATGGCGAAGATATGCGGCACATTCGTGCACAAGGCGTCGTCAACCTCGACATAGCCGCGCGCATCGGTCTTCACGCCCGCCCTGTCGAGCCCGAGATCGTCGGTGTTTGGGCGGCGTCCGGTCGCAAGCAGCAGATGCGAGCCGATGACCTCGGGCGCGCCGGAGGTACAGTCGACGCCGGCGGCGACATCCGCGCCTTGCCTGGTGAAGCGGATGCATTCGGCATTGAGCCGAAACCGAATGCCCTCCTTCTCAAGGATCGCAAGAACGGCATCGGAGACGTCAGGGTCTTCGCGCGCAATAAGCCTCGGGCCTTTCTCGATCACCGTCACTTCGGAGCCGAAGCGGCGGAACATCTGTGCGAATTCAAGACCGATGTAGCTACCGCCGACGATGACGAGATGCCTGGGAAGAACGTCGAGGTCCAACATCGACACATTGGTGAGGAACGGCACGTCGCCGACACCCGGAAAGTCCGGCGTCGCCGCCCGCCCGCCGGTGTTCAGAAAGATCTGGTCGGCGCTGAGGCTTTGCTCGCCGACCTGGATCGTGTGCGGGTCCTCAAATCGGGCATGGCCTTCAAAGACGGTACAGTTCTCCATCCCCTTGAGCCAGCTTTCGACGCCCGAACGGGCGTCGGTACGCACCTTGTCCTTTCGTGCCATGACGCGCTTGAAATCGACAGAAACCGGGCCGGTCGTCACGCCGAAGTCGGCGCCGCGGCGTGCCATGTGCACGGCGTAGGCGCTCGCGACCATCGCCTTGGTCGGCATGCAGCCGGTGTTGACGCAGGTGCCGCCGAAGAGTTTGCGCTCGACAAGCGCGACCGTCTTGCCCGTAGCGGCCAGACGGCTGGCCAATGATGGTCCCGCCTGGCCAGCGCCGATGATGATGGCGTCGAAATGTTTTGTCATAGCACCGAGGACACCACCCAAAGTGCGAGCAGCACCGCAACGACGTCTTCGAGCAGCGCGATCGGCAGGTCCTTGCCGCCGGTCGCTGCGACAAGCCGCTTGCGCGCCTCATAGCCGCCAAGCGTTCCGATCACTGCGCCGATAATGCCGGCAATCAAGCCGCCGATCAGCGAGCCGCCGGCAGTGCCAAGGACCGCACCGCAGAAACCGCCGCTGACGATGCGTGTGCCGAACTGCTGCGGTACCTTGCGGCTCGGCGTGCTCGGCAACTGGTCGGTGACGAATTCGACCAGGGCCAGGAGCCCGAAGATATAGGGCGTGAACCGGAAGCCCATGAAGGTTGCCCAGGTGCCGGAAAGCGGCAGCCAGCCGGCGGCAGCGGCAATGCTGACGGCAGCAGGTGCTGTCATTGTGCGAAGGCCGGCGACCACGCCAATAAGAAGCGCGAGAAGATAGATCGACATCAATTCCCCGAACGTTCGCCGGGCGCACCCGCGCCGCCAGCCCCCAAGCGGTTCGGATCGAGCGGCATCGCAACCAAGAGTGAAAGCGGATGTTTCTGGCGGGCCTCAATCAGAGTGGCCGACAACGCTGCCGATTGCAACGCCCAATCGTGTGTCGCCTCAGGCAGTAGTCTATGCTTTCGATGGCGTCACTCGACGTTTGGAATTTTTCGCGTGCCGCACTCTCTGCGTGCAGCTCTATTTTTCGTCGAAGACTGACATATATGGAATGGCTTGCCCGGACGACGCGAATATTCCGTGATCAAACTGCGGGACCGAATTTCGAGGGAGAACTCCATGCGCCTGACCAAACTGCTTATCGGGACAGCCTTTGCCTTCACGCTCACCGCAGCGGCCGCCAACGCCGACGTTGTGGTGTCCTCGAAGATCGATACGGAGGGCGGTGTGCTCGGCAACATCATCCTGGCCGTGTTGAATGCCAATGATATCAAGACGGTGGACCGGGTGCAGCTCGGTGCCACGCCGGTGGTGCGCAAGGCGATTACCGCCGGCGAGATCGACATCTATCCGGAATACACGGGCAATGCCGCCTTCTTTTTCGAAAAGGCGGATGACCCGGTCTGGAAGGACGCGGCGAAGGCCTACGAGTCCGCCAAGAAGCTCGACTATGATGCCAACAAGATCGTCTGGCTGACGCCGTCGCCCGCCAACAACACCTGGGCGATCGGGCTACGCAAGGATGTGGCCGAGGCCAACAAGTTGAAGACGCTGTCTGATTTCGGCAAATATGTCGCTGGCGGCGGAAACGTCGTGCTCGCCGCATCGTCCGAGTTCGTCAACTCGGCCGCAGCTCTTCCCGCATTCCAGACGACCTATGCCTTCACGCTGAAGCCGGAGCAACTCATCACCCTCTCCGGTGGTGATACGGCGGCGACGATCGCTGCGGCGGCCAACCAGACGAATGGCGCCAATGCCGCGATGGTCTACGGAACCGATGGTGGTATCGCGCCCTCCGGCCTCGTGGTCCTCGAGGACGACAAGGCAGTGCAGCCGGTCTACCAGCCGACTCCGATCATTCGCGAGGCGGTGCTGAAGGAGAACCCTAAGATCGAGACCCTGCTGAAGCCGGTTTTCGAGAAACTCGACCTGGTGACGCTTCAGGAACTGAATGGCCGCGTCCAGGTCGGCGGCGAGCCGGCCAAGACGGTTGCCGAAGACTTCCTGAAGAAGAACGGCTTCCTGAAATAGGTTGACGCAAAAGCTCGACGCTGGTCGGATGCGCTCATCCGGCCAGCGTTTTCTTTTCTGAGCATAGAACAACCAGGGTCCGTCGAGCGGAAGCCGGGCGAGAAAAAGGGATCTGATGCAGCTCCGCGTGGACAAGCTTGGCGTGATCATTGCCGCACTTGCCGCCTACGGCGCATTCCTGGCGCCTTTCGCGACCTTTCGCGCCAATCGCATCGTCGCAGGTGAGGCGAGGTCGATCAGCGAAGCCCTGCCGCCGGTGTGGGCCGCCATCATCCTTCTCTTCGTCATTGCTGCAGCAATTGTCGCCGTTCTGAAAACGCCAAGCTCGCTGCGCCTTGCCATCGCCTTCTCGACGCTTGCCGCCCTGGCGCTGGGCATCGGTGCTGCCGCCGGCCACCTGACACCACCCGAAAACAGCTATGCTCGTGTTTCTCCGGCTTCCGGGTTCTGGGTTCTGCTGTTTGCGCTCGGTCTGCTGGCCGCCGACGCCTTGACCCGGCTGCGGCCGTCGCCCTTGGTGCGGGTCCTGTTTCTTTGCGGCGTGCTTGGTTTTATCGCCGCTGTCCTGATGTCAGGCACCTGGGACGGCCTGTCGCTCCTCAAGGAATACGCCGGCCGCGCCGACACGTTCTGGGCCGAGGCCGGCAAGCATGTGATGCTCGCCTTGGGGTCGCTTGCGGCCGCAACCATCATTGGCATTCCGGTCGGCGTTCTCTGCCATCGCGTGACGCGCCTGCGCGACGGCTTGCTCGGCGTCTTGAATGCGATCCAGACGATCCCGTCGATCGCGCTTTTCGGCATTTTGATCGCGCCGCTTGGCTGGATCGCAATTCATGTTCCCGGCGCCGCCGCCATCGGCATCCGCGGGATCGGCGCAGCGCCGGCCTTCGTCGCCCTTTTCCTCTATTCGCTTCTGCCTGTTGTCGCCAATACCGTGGTTGGGCTTGCCGGTGTGCCGAGAGAGGCCAACGATGCGGCACGCGGCATCGGCATGACGGATTTCCAGCGCCTCGCCGGCATCGAATTTCCGCTGGCCTTCCCGGTCATTCTCACCGGCATTCGCATCGTCCTCGTTCAGAACATTGGACTAGCGACGATCGCTGCGCTGATCGGTGGCGGCGGCTTCGGCGTCTTCGTTTTCCAGGGGGTCGGGCAGACGGCGATGGATCTGGTGCTGCTCGGGGCGGTTCCGACCGTCGTCCTGGCGTTCACGGCCGCAATTGTCCTCGATGCCTTGATCGAGATGGCCACACCAAACCGCAACCAGGTGCAAAGCGCATGATCGAGATTGAAGGCATCACCAAGCGCTACGGCGAAACCACCGTCGTCAGGGATGTCAGCCTGACGATCGCACCACGCACGGTCACCGTCATCGTCGGCACGTCCGGCTCCGGCAAGACGACGCTGCTGCGGATGATCAATCGCCTGGTCGAACCGACATCGGGCAAGATCAGGCTCGACGGCGAGGACAACCGGTCGCTGCCGGGCTACGAGCTGCGCCGGCGGATCGGCTATGCGATCCAGGGTCACGGGCTGTTTCCGCATCGAACCGTCGCGCAGAACATCGCCACCGTGCCGACGCTGCTCGGCTGGGACCGCGCCCGCATCGACGCGAAGGTCGCCGAGCTGCTGACGCTGTTTCAGCTCGATCCGGCTGCGTTCGGCCCGCGCTATCCGCACGAACTCTCCGGCGGCCAGCAGCAGCGCGTCGGCGTTGCCCGCGCGCTTGCGGCAGAGCCGAAGGTGCTGCTGATGGATGAGCCGTTCGGTGCACTCGATCCGATCATTCGCGCCAAGGCTCAGGACGATCTGCTGGCGATCCAGAAGCATTTCGAAACGACAATCGTCCTTGTCACGCACGACATGGAGGAAGCCTTCCATCTGGCCGACCGGATCGCGGTGATGGACAAGGGCGAAGTGGTGCAATACGCAACGCCGGCCGAGATGCTCGTAAAACCGGCGACCGGTTTCGTCGAGAGCCTGATAGGGGCCGGCGAACGCCCGTTTCGGCTGCTGGCGATCGAAGCCGTCGCGAGTGCTGTCGAACCCGGTACGGCAGAAGGAGAGGCGATTTCGAGCGCCGCCAGCCAGCGCGAGGCCCTGTCGACGCTGCTCTGGTCCGGCCGCAAGGCTCTTCCCGTCGTCGGTCCCGATGGTGTTCTCCTTGGCAAGGTCAGCCTTGATGGTCTGGCGCAGCGTGCGGCGGGACGATCGTGATGCTGCGTCTTCCCAACCTGTTTCGGCTGCTCGCTCTTACAGTTCTGATCGCTTTCCTGGTTCAGCCGCAATGGTTCGAGCCGCTGCTGCGGCCGCTGGTGCAGGAGAACGCGCCGGCAATCTATAATCAGGGCAGCCTGCTGCAACTGACGCTGCTGCATCTGCGCACTGTCGCGATTGCAACGGCTGGCGCAACCGTGGTCGCACTGGCTTTGGCGATCCTGGTGACGCGGACATCGGGTGCAGAATTCCTGCCGCTCTCGCGCAGCCTTGTGAATATCGGCCAGACGTTTCCGCCGGTCGCCGTGCTGGCGCTCGCCGTGCCGATCTTCGGCTTCGGCGAAAAGCCGACGCTCATCGCGCTCTTCCTCTATGGCCTCCTGCCGATCTTCGAGAACGCTCTGACCGGGCTGACCACCCTGCCGCAATCGATAATGGAGGCGGCGCGGGGCACCGGCATGACCGGTCGCCAGCGGCTCTTGAAAATCGAACTGCCTCTGGCGATGCCGGTGATCCTCGCCGGCATCCGGCTCTCAGTCGTCATCAGCCTGGCAACCGCGACGATCGGCTCGACGGTGGCGGCAAGAACGCTCGGTGAAGTGATCATCGCCGGCCTCCAGTCGAACAACCTTGCCTTCGTCGTCCAGGGCGGCCTCATCGTTGCGGTGCTCGCAGTGCTGATCCACGATGCCCTGCAGGCGGCCGAACGAAGCCTCGGTTCCCGGATGGGGCGATAGGGCATACGCTGCAACCCCGGCAAGACGACAAAAGTCGCTGACAACGCGCTGCACCAAAATACGGTGCTACGTGCTAGAATGGTGCGTGCTGTACCGAGGCGCCAAAAGTCCTGTTGTCAGGGATATGGGCGGGTTCAAGACCAGGCTCAATATGCCCGGATGGCTGTTGCCCAGACCACGCGATCATGGTTATGGCCCGCTGGCGATGGTCGTCGAGTCGATGCTGGAGCCAGGCAGGCTTATCGCCATGCACGAGCACCGCAACGATGAAATCCTGTCATGGGTGCCAGATGGGGTCATGCGTCACGATGACCGTGTTACCGGCCGGCTGATCACCGACAACGCGCACCTCATGGTGATGAACGCTGGACAAAGCTTCTGGCACTCGGAGGAGACATTGCCGAGCGATCCGCCGCTCCGAATGCTCCAAATTCTCGTGCGCCCCCATAGTCTCGATCTCCCGCCCAACATCCAGCACGGCCCCATTGCAGCCGTACCCGGCAATCAATGGAGGCATCTTGTTGGGGCGGAAGGTGGCATGGCGCCGTTTTTCGTGCGCAGCGCCGTCGACATATTCGACCTCAGGCTCGAGGCAGAGGCAAAAGCTAAATTTCCCTGGGCGGAGGGGCGACACCTCTACTTCTATCTCTTTTCCGGCTCGGTGCAGGTCGGGGGTGTCGGATTTGGCGAAGGCGATCAGGGGCTGTTTCTCTCGGACGAGCCTTTGGACCTTTTGGCCACTCGCAGTTCGCTGATCGTTGCGTTCCTGATTGATCCAAATGCGCCTGTCGCGCGGCAGGGGACGGTTGGCGACCATCCCAAGATACCGCCACCCTATCTGGCCCGGCCGTTGCTGCGGTTGCTGCACTGGCGCAACCGCCTGTTCAGAAAAGCCTGAACTGATCAGAAACCATCCACGCAACGTGCAGTGGTCTGGACCGCTTTCTTCCTCTCGGAGAGTTGCGGCGATCGCACCCTCGTTGGTTGTCCGCGAAATGCCTGCTTTAGCGGCATTTGCTTCGCGTTATGAAAATGAATTTCACAATTTTACAAAATACGCGGATTTGGGTTGACGGCCTGAAAAAACTGCACCAGTCTGCGAAAATAAATTACGCCATAAGGCAAGGGAACAGTGCGAGCATGAAAGTCGGGATAATCGGACTCGGATTCCGCCTGGGATATCTGGGCTACGTTTTCAAAGCCATGGATGAGAACTTCGAGATCGCCGGATACGTCGATCCGAATCCGGCTGGACTGCCGGGCCTGACGGAAAAAGGCATCTCCGCCGGCACGGCCTATGCGACGCCGGAAGAACTGATCGCCAACGAGAAGCTCGACCTCTTGATGATCGGTTCGCCGAACCACATGCACCTCGATCATATCCGGATCGGGCTTGAAGCCGGTCTCAAGGTGTTCAGCGAAAAGCCGATCGTGACGACGGTCCAGGAGAGCCTGGAGCTTTCGCACTTGATGGCGAAATTCGGCCATGAACGGCTGATGGTCGGCCTCGTGCTGCGCTACGCGCCGATGTACCGCGACCTGCGCGCGGCCCTTGCGGAAGGCAAACTCGGCCAGGTCGTCTCGATCGAGGCGTCCGAACATATCGAGCCCTACCACGGCGCCTTCTTCATGCGCGACTGGCGTCGCTATGAGCGCTATTCCGGCAGTTTCATGCTGGAGAAATGCTGCCACGACCTCGATCTCTACAACGGCGTTATCGGTGCGAGGCCGGAACGCGTCGCCAGTTTCGGCGGCCGCAAGAGCTTCATCCCGGCCAACGATCCCGCACGCGAGGGCATCAACGACCTCGAACTCTTCCATCGCAAGCCGAGCGGCTGGATGGGGTCCGACAAGGTGTTCGACAGCGACGGCGACATCATCGACTATCAGGTTGCGATCGTCGAATACGCCAACGGTGTCGGGATGAACTTCCACACCAATCTCAATGTGCCGGACCAATTCCGCCGCTTCTGCATCATGGGATCGCGCGGCATGGCCGAGGGCGATTTCATCCGCGGTTACTTCGACGTGCACGAGATGCTGACCGGCAAGAAGGTCATCGAGAACAAATACGCGGCCACCGAACTGTCGCAGCACTACGGCGCCGACGAGCAGATGGCGAGCGATATCATCGGCCATGTGCGCGACGGAAGACCGCTGCCGGTCTCGACCATCGATGCGCTCGAAGCGGGTATCCTCGCATTGTCGATGGACGAGGCACGGCGCAAGCGAAGCGTGATCGATCTGCGGCCGATCTGGGATCGTTTCGACGAAGCCTTGCATTCGCGCGCGGCTTGAGGGGAGTAGCGGGATGAGTGTTCAACGCAGCACGGTCATCTTCGCCTGGATCCTGCTCTTGCCCGCCGTGCTCTACGTCACGGTCATCGTCGCCTATCCCCTTGTCGACACCTTCATCCTGTCGTTCACCGACGCGTCGCTGAAAAAGACGACGAATTGGGTCGGCTGGGCCAACTACGACAAGATTTTCAACGAAACCTTCGCCGAGGTCATCTTCCGCACCTTCATCTGGACCTTCTTCTCGGTCTCGATCAAAATGATCATCGGTGTCTTCGGCGCGACGATGCTGAATGCGGCCGTGCCCGGCCGTGCGGTCTTCCGCCTGCTCACCATGCCGCCGTGGATCGTGCCGATGGCCATCGGCATCTTCATGTGGGGCTGGATGTACAACGGCCAGTTCGGCATGATTTCCGGCGTGCTGCAGAACTGGGGGCTCATCGACGGACCGATCGCTTTCCTTGCACGCGGCGAGACGGCCTTCTGGGCGACGATCATCACCGACGTGTGGATCGGCGTGCCGCTGGTCACGCTCTATATGCTGGCTGCGATGCAGGCGATCCCGCAGGACCTCTATGAGGCGGCCTGGACGGACGGGGCAGGGCGCTTCTATCGCTTCCGCCGCATCACGCTGCCGCTTCTGGTGCCTTCGCTGATCACGATGTCGATGCTGTCGCTGATCGCCACCTTCAATTCTTTCGACATCATCTGGATCCTCACCCAGGGCGGCCCGAACGGGGAGACCACCACGATGATCATCGATACCTACCGGACCGCCATCGGGTCGAAGAAATACGGGGAGGGTGCTGCGCGTGCCGTGCTGATCTGCATCTTCCTGTCGATCTTCTGCTTCGCCTATTTCCGGGTCACCAGTCGCCTCGCCGCGGGGGAACAGAAATGAGCCAGCCTGCCATGATCAACCGCTATCGCTGGTATGAACTCGTCGCCATCTATGCCGGTATTCTTGTGTTTCTGGGTTTCATTCTGGCGCCGTTCGTCGAAGGCTTCCTGGTCTCGCTGAAGCCGTTGGGTCTGCTTTTTTCGTCGCCCTACAAGTTTTGGCCGGAAAACGGTTCCTTCGCGGCCTACGTCACCATGTGGGAGAGCGTGCCCGGCTTTGCCCGATACATCTTCAACTCCTTCTTCATCTCCACCATCGTGACGGCCATCGTGCTGATACTGGTCATTCCGGCCGCCTATGCCTTTGCCCGGTTCAATTTCCGCGGTAGCGGCGCGCTGCTCGGTGCGTTCCTCGCGGTCAACATGTTCTCCGGCGCCGTGCTGCTCATCCCGCTGTTCCGGCTGATGCGCAGCTTCGGCGTGCTCAACACCTATCTTGCCATGATTATGCCCGGCGTCGCTTTCCTTATCCCGTCGGCGATCTGGCTGTTGCGCACCTATATGATGCGCATCCCGCGCGAGCTGGACGAGGCCGCTTTTGTCGACGGCGCGAGCCATTTTTATACGTTGCGCCGGGTGATCCTGCCGATCGCCATGCCGGGCATCACGGTGGTGGCGATCACTACCTTCATCGGCGCCTATGCCCAGCAATTCATCTACGCTCTGACTTTCAATTCCAAGACCGAATACATGCCGCTACCGGTTGGGCTCTTCGCCTATTTCGGTCGCCAGGAGGTGATCTGGAACGAGCTCATGGCGGCGAGCTTCGTCGGCATCGCGCCGGCAGTCGTCGTGATCTTCCTCCTACAACGGTATCTCGTCAGCGGGCTGACCGCAGGCGCGGTGAAACAATAAGACCAACCAACCACCAGAGAACGGGAGCTTGCAACGTGTCAATTCAATTCAAGACAGGGGTACTCGCCCTGGCCCTGCTCGGTTCGACCGCGCTTGGCGCCGTCACCGCCCAGGCGGCCGACCAGGAGATCAGCTGGATCTACTGCGGCGACACCATGGATGCGGTTCACGCGAAATACATCAAGCAGTGGGAGGAAAAGAATCCAGGCTGGAAAGTCACGCCGGAAGTTGTCGGCTGGGCTCAGTGCCAGGACAAGGCGACGACGCTAGCCGCTGCCGGGACGCCGGTCGCCATGGCCTATGTCGGCTCGCGCACGCTGAAGGAGTTCGCCCAGAACGACCTTATCGTTCCCGTGCCGATGACGGACGAGGAAAAGAAGACCTACTACCCCAACATCGTCGACACGGTGACCTTCGACGGCAACCAGTGGGGCGTTCCGGTGGCCTTCTCAACCAAGGCGCTCTATTGGAACAAGGACCTGTTCAAGCAGGCCGGCCTTGATCCGGAGACGCCACCGAAGACCTGGGCCGAAGAGATCGAGTTTGCCAAGGCGATCAAGGAAAAGACGGGCATCGCCGGTTACGGCCTTCCGGCCAAGACCTTCGACAACACGATGCACCAGTTCATGCACTGGGTGTACACCAACAACGGCAAGGTGATCGACGGCGACAAGATCGTCATCGACAGCCCGGAAGTTCTTGCTGCGCTCCAGGCCTACAAGGACATCACGCCCTATTCCGTTGAAGGAGCGACCGCCTACGAACAGAACGAGGTCCGCGCCATCTTCCTTGATGGCAAGGTCGGCATGATCCAAGGCGGGTCGGGCGCCGCCGTTCGCCTGAAGGAAACCAAGGTCAACTGGGGTGTTGCGCCACTGCCGCTCGGCCCCTCGGCCAAGGGCGAGGGAACGCTGCTCATTACCGACAGCCTGGCGATCTTCAAGGGTTCGGGTGTCGAGGAGAAGGCGACAGAATTCGCCAAGTTCATCACCTCCCCGGGTCCGCAGGGCGAATATGAGCTGCAGGGCGGCGCCGGCCTGACGCCGCTGCGCCCATCGCCGATGGTCGACGAGTTCGTCAAGAAGGATCCCTATTGGAAGCCGTTCATCGACGGCATCTCCTTCGGTGGTCCGGAGCCGCTCTTCACCGACTACAAGGGCTTCCAGAACGTCATCATCGAGATGGTCCAGGCCGTGGTGACCGGCAAGGCCGAACCCGCCGACGCCCTGAAGAAGGCGGCTTCCGACCTCGAAGAGTACAAGTAAGATCATCGGGCCGCGGATCCTTGGGTTCGCGGCCCAAACCAATCCGCTACGAACGGGCCGCTTCACGCCGGTGGCCGGAGACAGTTTCTTGGGACAGCTCAATCTCAATAGGGTTCAGAAATTCTACGGGACGTTCGAGGTGCTGAAAGGCATCGAGCTCGAGGTGAAAAACGGTGAGTTCGTCGTTTTCGTCGGACCCTCCGGTTGCGGCAAGTCGACATTGCTCAGGATGATAGCCGGTCTCGACGAGACCAGCTCGGGGGACATCCTGATCGAAGGCAAACGCGTCAACGACCTGCCGCCCGTGAAGCGCGGAATCGCCATGGTCTTCCAGTCCTATGCGCTCTACCCGCACATGACCGTCTTCGAGAACATTGCCTTTCCACTTCGCGTGGAAAAGATGCCGGAAGAGAAACTGAAGGCCAAGGTGGAACATGCAGCCCGCATCCTCCATCTCGACCAACGGCTGCAGCAAAAGCCGGGAATGCTGTCCGGCGGCCAGCGCCAACGGGTGGCGATCGGCCGGGCGATCGTGCGCGAACCGAAGATCTTTCTCTTCGACGAGCCACTGTCGAATCTCGATGCGGCGCTGCGCGCCGACATGCGCATTGAACTGGCGAAGCTGCACCGGCAATTGCAGGCCACGATGATCTACGTCACGCACGACCAGGTCGAAGCGATGACGATGGCGGACCGGATCGTCGTCCTTAATGCCGGTGAAATCGCCCAGACAGGCGCACCGCTCGAACTCTATCACAAGCCTGCCAATATCTTCGTTGCCGGCTTTATCGGCAATCCGAAGATGAACTTCCTGCCGGTCACCTGCAAAGGTGTCAGCGATGCCGGGGTGGAGGTCGACTACAAGGGGCAGACTGCTGTCGTCCCGGTCGGGCCGCATGACGGTCTGGTCGGGCGGACATTGACGCTGGGCGTGCGGCCCGAGCACATTCTGCTCGGCGCCGGCGACCTGTCGCTGACCGTTACGCCGACGGTGATCGAGCGCCTCGGCGCCCACACCGTCGCCTATGCGGCCCTCAATGGCGAAGGGGAAAACTATTGCGCGATGCTGCCGGGCACCGTCGCAATCCGCCCGGAAGAACAGGTGCTGACGGGCATTCGTGCCGCCGATTGCCACCTGTTCGATGAGGCAGGCATGGCGCTCGAGCGGCGTGTCGAACTCACCGATATCGACATGGGCTTGCTCGACCCGGCTGCGGCCTGAGATAGCCTCGCCAATGCAATCGGCCGCCGTCCATGATCAGGACGGCGGCCGTTTTTGTCACTGGCAGTAGAGCAGGCCAGATCAAAAGGCACGTCTGTGCTGGCTGGCCGCCTCAGTCGGGCTGGCTGCGCAAACCTAGAGCTCGCAATTGCGTAAAAACAGAGGGATAGAGCGTTTCCACGATTCCGTGTGTACATGAAACGCTCTGGCTCGGTTCAGGCCGCTCCCTTTCCAAGGCCATGCGGATCGGCAATCTTCGGCCAGATATTCCCGGATGCGCGGAGATAGGCGGTCTTGGCGGGATTGTTCGGATAGGGCGTTCCGGCCGAGCAATAGAGGATCTGCGCGGCGATCTTGGAGAAGGATGCGTAGAAGTGATTGGTCGACTTGATAACCAGGATGCTCTTTGCCTGCGGATCGACGCCCATCACCGAGAAGAGGCTGGGATCGAAGCTTTGCGCCCGTGTCGAATTCAGGATGATGTCGATGCCGCGATAGGAAATGAGGGCAGAGTCGCCAAAAGGTGCGAAGCTCTCGCCGAACTGCATCTGCGCATCGCGCACCAGCTTGATCACCTTGACGATGCCGTCGACCGGGTTGCCAGTCCCCGGCGCCGACTTGGCGCCAAAACGCAACGGAATTTCCGCCCCTTCGCCGGCGGCCATGCAGATCTGCACGGCCATCGGATCCCAGATCGTTCCGACGGCGGCATTGGTAGCGCCTTGTGCCAGTAATTCTTCGAGCAATACTGTCGCATCGCCCGCGGTTCCACCGCCCGGATTATCCCAGACGTCGGCGATGACGATCGGGCCCTCGGTCGCGGCTAGCGCATCGGCGACGGCCTGTTTTTCGTCGATCTGCGGCATGATGAAGGTTCCGCGTTTCGAAAAGAGCTCCAGCCCGAGGTCCCGTGCCAGGGCCTCGCCCTTCTCCGGTTTGCCGTTTGTCACGGCAAGCACCTTCGTTCCCATCTCCGGGACGTCGCCGGCCATGAATCCGTGCACCACCGACAGCGACAGGACTTCCGGATCTTCTGCCTCGATGCGCATCAGCTTGTCGACGAAGGAACGCATCGGTTCGCGCGATGTCGGATAGACGTCGATCATGCGGCAGTCGAATACGGACATCACCGGCATCACGCGGCCTTCCAGCGTATCGATGGCGATCCGCCAGAGATCCTCGGCCCGATCAACGAAGTCGGTGTGCGGAAACTCCTTGAAGAAAACGAAGAAGTCCGCCGCCGAAACGCGCTTTTGGGTCAGGTGGCTGTGCGGGTCCAGCTCGGCGCAGACGAGAACATCGGGGCCGACGATCTCGCGAATGCAGGTCAAAAGATCGCCTTCGGTATCCTCGTAACCCGCAGCAACCATGGCGCCGTGCAGACCCATAACGACGGCATCGACAGGGAGTGCGGCGCGCAGTTGATCGAGGATTTCGTCGCGCAGGCTCTCATAGGTCTGGCGGTTGACGAGGCCGGCCGGATCCGCCCAGGTGGCGGTGCCTTCGATCAGCGTCCAGCCTTTCTCAGCGGCAACGCGGCGGCCGACCGTGATCGGCGCCGTGCAGAGCGTCGGCGTCTCCGGATGCTCGCCCGGCGGCGCATAGAGCGACGCCTCGAAGGCGCGACGATCTATGCAGACGGGTGAGAAGGTATTGGTTTCCGTCGCGAGCGCTGCTGTGAAGATCCGCAATGCCGTCGCCTTTTCTCGTGCGCGCTTTTTAAGCCGGTCCCATCGGGTTCGGCAGGTAGCCGGTGAAGCCGGAAATCTTCCAGCGCCCCTCGTGCAGTCGGCAGTAATATACGGTCTGCCATTTCATCACGTCGAAGCTGCCGTCCGACTTCTTCAAGCCGCCATCGAACTTCTTGCGCGCGAGCGCGAAGTCGCCGTTGACCTCGATGTCCTCAAGCGTCGTCGTGGTGAAGATTGCCGCGCGGGCGTCCTCGGCGAAGGAAAGGCCGGCGAAGTCTTTCGCCTGGCGCAGCCACTCGTCGCGATAGGCCGAAAGCGACGGGAAGGTAAGGCGCCAATTGTCGGAATTGGTCTCGCGACGTCCGTCGATGCCGATGAAGCCGTCTTCGACAAAATCACCGGCGACCATCGACCAGTCGGCAGAAAGAAAAGCGTCAATATCGCGCGGAACCAGCATCTCCCAGATGGCATGGCGCGCGGTGTCGGAAGAGGGGAACGGATTGAGGAAGGGATCCCGCATGTTTTCGCCCTAGATTGAAATTCTTTTCATGAATGGTGTTTTTCTCTGGTCAAATTCAGCTTTCTATGGTCACTTGTCAACGATCAAAGAAAATAATTTGCACGAAGGCACACATGACCATCAAACGGTATGGCACCGAGCAAGTCGGTGCGGGCGGTAAGCCATTACCCTTTGCACGCGCGGTGGAGGCGGACGGTTGGCTGCATGTTTCCGGCCAGGTCGCCATGGAAAAGGGCGAGATCATCGAGGGCGGCATCATCCCTCAGACGCACAAGGCGATCGCCAATCTTCTGGCCATTCTGGAAGAGGCCGGATACGGTACCGAGCACGTGGTGCGTTGCGGGGTTTGGCTCGATGATCCGCGTGACTTCTGGACATTCAACAAGATCTATCAGGAGTATTTCGGTGTGCATCCACCGGCCCGGGCCTGCGTCCAGTCGGCGATGATGGTAGATTGCAAGGTCGAGATCGACTGCGTCGCCTACAAACCGAAGGAAGGCCGATAGACCCGGGGACATCAGCCGATGGATATTTTCGCGACACTTCAGGAAGAAAAAGGCCGGCTCTCGCAATCCGAGAACCGCATAGCCGATATTCTTCTGAACGACTTCGAGTTCGCGGTGAATGCGTCGATCATCGAGCTGGCCGGCAAGGCCGATGTCTCTCCGCCGACGGTCACGCGCTTCTGCCGCCGGCTCGGCTGCGACAGCTTCTCCGACTTCAAGGTGCAGTTGGCGCGCACCGCCTATATCGGCATGCGCTACCTGAAGCCGGAGCCGAAGAGCCGGGAAACCGGCGATGTCGCCCAGGACATCATCACCAAGGCGCAGAATGCGCTGTTCCTGCTGCACCGTTCGCTTGATCTGGCGTCAATCGAACAGGCGGTGGAGCGCATCGCGGCCGCAGAAATGATCTATGCCTTCGGCTCGGGCGGCAATTCTTCGATGATTGCCAGCGAGCTGCAGAACCGGCTCTTTCGTTATGGCCTGCGGGTTACCGCCAGTTCCGACCACAGCATGCAGCTGATGATGGCCGCGGCCGCCCGCCCGACGGATGTGCTGATTGGCTCATCCTTCTCGGGCCGCAACGCCGAGTTGGTGCGTGCTTTCACCCTAGCGCGCGAACTCAAGGTGCCGACGATTGCGCTCACCCAGAGCAACAGCCCGGTCGCGGCTGCCGCGACGATCACGGTTCCTGTCGATCTGCCTGAGGGCAACAACATCTATCGCCCCACTTCCACCCGCATCGCCTATCTGGCGCTGCTCGATATCCTCTCAAGTCTCGTTGCCTACCGGGTCCAGCCGCAGGCAACCGTCACACTTCGGCGCATCAAGCAACAGCTGGTGACCCACCGCGACGGTGACGACCGCCAGCTGCTGGGAGACTGACGTGCCGCGAAAGGTTCCCGCATGACGCAGTCTGTCGCCATTGTCACCGGTGCAGCCGGCGATATCGGTCGCGCAATCGCCAGGCGGCTTGGCGAGGATCATGATGTCGTCCTGCTTGCCGACATCGATAACGCGGCCGCAGAGAAAGCGGCGAAGGATCTCGGGGATGGCGAGCGTTTTGTGCCGATCGCGTGTGATGTGACGGACGCTGACAGCGTCGGCAAACTGGCCGCGGCGGCGGGCACGCAGGGTACCGTGCGCACGCTCGTCAACAATGCCGGCGCTGCCCGCGCTGTCAGCCTGCACGACACGACGCCGGATATCTGGCGGATGGACAATGCGTTGAACCTCGAAGCGGCCTTCCTGTGCTTCCGCGCAGTCGAAGACATGCTGAAGGAAAGCCGCGGTTCGGTGATCAATATCGCTTCCGTCAACGGCATGAATGTCTTCGGCCATCCTGCCTACAGCGTCGCCAAGGCCGGTCTCCTGCACCTGACGCGCCTCATCGCCGTCGAATACGGCAAGTTCGGCATTCGATCCAACGCCGTTGCACCAGGGACGGTTCGCACGCAGGCGTGGGAAGCGCGTGCCGCCGCCAATCCGCAGGTCTTCGAGGAAGCGCGTCGCTGGTATCCGCTGCAGCGCATCGTCAATCCCGAGGATGTCGCCAACGCCGTACACTTCCTCGCAGGTCCGATGGCGGCGGCGATTTCCGGCGTGTGCCTACCAGTCGACTGCGGGCTGACCGCCGGCCAGGCCGAACTGGCGCGAACGTTCTCGCAATCAAGCCACTACTGACCGAAAGACTTCTGGGAGGAAGATCATGACGCCCGTTTCCTATCGTCTCGAAGCGTCCTGGCAGCCGGATGGCGGTGCATTTGGCCGGTTCACCTTCACGCTCTTCAATTTTTCGCAAGCGTCGCTCACGGGCTTTCGGCTGGTCTATACCTCGCTGACGCGTGTCATCGTGCCGGAGGCCTGCGATAACGCCACTTTCCTGCGCCGCAACGCCAACTTTCACGAATTCGCGCCACCCGCCGGGCTGACGCTTGGCCCCGGCGAATGCTGGACGTTCACGGTGAGTGGCCTGCATCGGCAGGCAAGGCACTGCACTGATGGTGCGAAGTCGGCCTACCTCACACTTTCCAACGGCGAGCATGTGCCAGTCGCCGTCTCCGATCTGCTGCTGGAGAATGCGGCCAGCGAACCGCCGCCGGCCCGTTTGCCGCAAGGCAGGCTCGATCTGCCGTTTTCAATGCAGCCGTGGCCAGCGCATGTCGACGCGTGGGCCGGCGACAGCTTTCCTGTTGTGCTTTATCCAACATCGGGTGCGGCGTCCGACGATGTGGCCGCCGTCGGCAGCGTACTTGCGCTCTTTCACCGCCTGTTCTCAGCGGGTCACGCGCCCTTTAGCCTTGTCGGCTCCGGGCAGGGTAGGCCAATTGCTTTCACGAAGAATGCAGCACTCGCCCCCGAAGCCTACGAACTTGCGTTCTCGACCAAGGAGATCCGCCTGGCCTATGGCGGTGCAGCCGGCCGGCAATACGCGCTGACGACCTTGGCGCAGCTCATGAACGGCGCGCGCACGCATCCAGACCTGTTCCGCTTTCCCGCGCAGGGCACGATTTCCGATGCGCCGCGCTATGGCTGGCGCGGCTGCCATCTCGACGTGTCGCGGCAATTTTATCCGACGTCGGACATTTCCCGCCTCATCGATATTCTTGCCTGGTTCAAGCTGAACATCTTCCATTGGCATCTGACCGACGACGAGGCCTGGCGGCTTGAGATCAAGGCGTTTCCTGCTTTGACGACGCTCGGTGTCATGCGCGGTCCCGATGAACCTCTGTTGCCGCAACTCGGCAATGGCGCAGAACCGACCGGTGGGTTCTACAGCCATGCCGATGTGAAAGCTCTGGTCGCGCAGGCCTCCGCTCTTAACGTCGAGATCGTGCCCGAGATCGACATTCCCGGCCACAGCGCGGCCACGCTCGTTGCCCTGCCTGATCTGACGGATGGTCAGGAGGCGCCGGAGAGCTATCATTCGGTTCAGGGCTACCCGAACAATGCACTCAACCCGGCGATCGCCTTTACCTATGATTTCCTCGAGAAGGTGTTCGACGAAATCGTCGAGCTGTTCCCGAGCCAGTATATCCATATCGGCGGCGACGAGGTTGCCAACGGTTCCTGGCTTGCCTCTCCACTGGCGAAGAAGCTGATGGAAAAGGAGGGCCTTTCCGGCACCTTCGCGCTGCAATCCTTCTTCCTGAAGAGGGTCAAGCAGATGCTGACGGCCCGCGGCCGCAAGCTTGCCGGGTGGAACGAGGTCGCCCATGGCGGCGGCGTCTCGACCGAGGACACCTTGCTAATGGCGTGGGAGCGGCCGGAGGTCGGCATCGACCTCGCGCGCGAAGGCTATGACGTCGTCATGACTCCCGGCCAGGCCTATTACCTCGACATGGCGCAGGCCGACGCCTGGCAGGAGCCAGGCGCGAGTTGGGCCGGGACGGCGACGCCGGCGCATACCTACGGCTACGAGGCCGAAGGCGAGTTTCCGGAAGAGCTGAAGGCCCGCATGAAGGGCGTCCAGGCCTGCATCTGGTCGGAGCATTTCCTGTCGCATGGCTATTTCAACCATCTTGTCTTCCCGAGACTTTGTGCGATCGCCGAAGCCGCATGGACCCCGAAATCCGCTAAGGACTGGCAGCGCTTTGCCGCGATCGCACCCTTGAGCCCAAAACTGTGACAGGAGCTTTTATGCGCATTGCCGTCGGCGGTATCCATACGGAGTGCAGCACCTATTCGCCGGTGCTGATGGTTCCTGAGGATTTTCGGGTGTTACGTGGCGCGGATCTGCTGCAGGCGGAGTATTTCGATTTTCTCGACGCTGACGGCATAGAGCATCTACCGCTCCTGCACGCCCGCGCCGTGCCCGGCGGGCCGGTGTCACGGCCGACCTATGACGCCTTCAAGGCGGAGTTTCTCGACCGGTTGCAGCAGGTGATGCCAATCGACGGTCTCTATCTCGCCATGCACGGGGCGATCAAGGTCGACGGCATGGAGGATGCGGAGGGGGATTGGATCTCTGCCGCTCGAGCCGTCGTCGGGCCGGACTGCCCGATCGCCACCAGCTATGATCTGCACGGCAATGTCAGTCAGCGCATCATCGACCAGATCGATATCTTTGCGGGCTATCGCACGGCGCCGCACATCGATACGCGCGAAACGATGATCCGTGCCTGGACGATGCTCGTTTCGGCGCTGCGCAGCGGCACGCTCCCGGGCGTCGCGTGGGCCAAGATTCCCGTGCTGCTGCCGGGGGAATGTACCTCGACGGAGGACGAACCGGCCAAAAGCCTCTACCGGCAGCTGCCCGATATCGACGGGCGACCGGGTGTGCTCGATGCCAACCTGATGGTCGGTTACGTCTGGGCGGACGAGCCGCGTGCAACGGCCTGCGCCGTGATTACCGCGACAGATCGGGCTGCTGCGGAGCAGGCGGCCGTCGACATCGCGGCAGCATACTGGGCAGGGCGTCGCAACTTCCGCTTCGGTCCGGTGACGGGCTCGCTCGACGCCATGCTTGATATCGCCGAAAAGGCGACGACAACCCCCATCATCCTTGCCGATTCCGGCGACAACCCGACCGGCGGCGGTGTCGGCGACAGAGCGGATGTCCTGAAAGCCCTGCTTGCGCGGCGGTGGCGCGGCGCACTGATCGCCGGTATCGCCGATCGTCCCGCAGTCGACGCCTGCTTTGCTGCCGGCGTGGGCGAAAATCTGATGCTGAAGATCGGCGGCAGCCTCGATCCGGC
Source organism: Ensifer adhaerens (assembly GCF_001270265.1). Taxonomy (GTDB): domain Bacteria; phylum Pseudomonadota; class Alphaproteobacteria; order Rhizobiales; family Rhizobiaceae; genus Ensifer; species Ensifer adhaerens_B. The sequence goes on along the minus strand of NZ_LGAP01000005.1, from coordinate 64,279 downwards.
AAGCCCGGTTGCCGAGATGCTGGTGGAAGTCGTGCGGCTTGATGATCCCGGTCCGGAAAAGGAGCGCCAGGCGGTCGTGCGTGTCGGTGCGATCGACATCGTGCTTTCGGCGCGACGCCGGCCCTATCACAACATCGAGGATTTCCGACGGCTGGGTCTCGACCCGCAATCGGTGCGGCTGCTGGTGGTCAAATCCGGCTATCTCTCGCCGGAGCTGGCGCCGATCGCCAACCCCAACCTGATGGCGTTGACCGATGGTGTCGTCAACCAGGACATCGCCCATCTTGCAAGCCTGCACCGCTTCCGTCCCGTCTTTCCCTTCGACCAGGAATTCGACTTTACGCCTGAGGCAAAACTCTCGGCGCGCTGGGCGGAATCGGTGTAAGCAGTTCCCCGCAATACAACCGCCGGTGCGACCTGCCGGCGCCAAGCTTCCCCCTGACATCGCTTCCTTCGTGGGCGTGCATCATTATGACTTCGTCGCTTTTCAGCGCCATGCGCAACCCTTCGATCCGGGTCAGCATGCTGGCGATCTTTCTTTTCGGCTTCGCCGGGGCAGCTACGTCGCCCTATCAATCCGTGGTCGGCATCAACGAATTGGGCCTGAGTGACGGGCTCTATTCGCTTCTCATTCTGATAGCCGCGACGGTAAACGTCATCGTCAGCGTTTCAATCGGCATCCTTGCCGATCGCATAGGCAATTATCGTGTGCTGATGTCGACCGCGATCCTGTTCGGCGTGGTCGGCTACGGCATCGTCTATGTCCTGCCGTATCAATCGAGCTTTGTCGTCAGCGTGCTTCTGTTCCTGCCGATCTACGGCGCCCTCTACACGCTGCTCTTTGCCAATGTGCGCAGTGTCGCCCGACGCATGAGTGGACAGGATGCCGGCGCCTTGACGACCGGTGCGCGCGCGGCGATCTCGCTTGCCTGGGTGTTGGTGCCGGGGCTGGTGGGCTTTGCGCTCGCCGGCGGCAAGAGCATGCTTCCCGCCTATCTGCTTGCCAGTCTCGGATGCGCGGCCAACCTGCTCCTGGTCTTTTTCTCCATGCCGAACGAGCGTGGCGTCGATCCGGGCCAGGGCAGGCGCCTTTCCTATTGGACGTCCTTCGGCGAGATCCTCGCGCCGCGCATCTTCGCCCGGGTGGTTGCAGTGGCGATGATCACCTCGACATTGCATATCAACGCGGCTGTACTGCCGTTGATCGTGACCGATGCCGTCGGCGGCAGCGTCACGGATATCGGCATCATCGTCGGCGTCGTCGCGTTCCTCGAGGTGGTCTTCATCCTCGTTTGGGCGCGCATCCAGGTGAACCTGCCGCCAGCCAAGGCGCTGGCGCTCGGTACCGTCATCTATATCGGCTACATGGTCCTGCTTGGGCTGTCGTCGGCGCCGTGGCACATCTATGCGCTGACGCTGATCAGCGCCTTTGGCGCTGCCGCACTCATCACGATCCCCATTACCTACCTGCAGGAACTGATCGCCGACCGCCCGGGGCTCGGAAGCTCGCTGATCTCGGTCAACATCTTCATGAGCGGCGGTCTTTGTGCGGCCCTTTTTGCGCTCGGCACACGCCTCAGCGATTATTCCGGAACTGCACTTCTTGGGGGTCTCGGCGGACTAGCAGGCCTCGGGCTGCTGCTCTTCCTCGAAGGGGGCAGCCCGAAATCCGCGGCCGCACCGTGAGAGCGAGAGGAAGGGGCGCCGGATCGGCGCCCCAATGTCTTCGTCAATTGCCGAGAATGCCGGGCAGGCGCAGGCCCTTGTCCTTGGCGCAGTCGAGCGCGATGTCGTAACCGGCGTCGGCGTGGCGCATGACGCCGGTTGCCGGGTCGTTCCAAAGAACCCGCTCGACGCGACGTGCGGCCTCGTCCGAGCCGTCGCAGCAGATGACGACGCCGGAATGCTGCGAGAAGCCCATGCCAACGCCGCCGCCATGATGCAGCGACACCCAGGTGGCGCCAGAGGCGGTGTTGAGCAGGGCGTTGAGCAGCGGCCAGTCGGAGACGGCATCGGAGCCGTCCTTCATCGCTTCGGTCTCGCGGTTCGGCGAGGCGACCGAGCCGGAATCGAGGTGGTCGCGACCGATGACGACAGGGGCCTTGAGCTCGCCATTTCTGACCATCTCGTTGAAGGCGAGGCCAAGGCGATGACGATCACCGAGGCCGACCCAGCAAATGCGCGCCGGCAGGCCCTGGAACGAGATGCGCTCGCGCGCCATGTCGAGCCAGTTGTGCAGGTGGGTGTTGCCAGGGGTCAGTTCCTTGACCTTCGCATCCGTCTTGTAGATGTCCTCAGGGTCGCCGGAGAGTGCGGCCCAGCGGAACGGACCGATACCGCGGCAAAAGAGCGGGCGAATATAGGCTGGTACGAAACCGGGGAAGGCGAAGGCGTTTTCGAGGCCCTCTTCCTTGGCGACTTGGCGGATGTTGTTGCCGTAGTCGAAGGTCGGGATGCCCATGTCCTGGAAGGCGATCATGGCTTCGACATGTTCGCGCATCGAGGCGCGCGCAGCCTTTTCGACAGCCTTCGGGTCGCTCTCGCGCTTTGCCTTCCACTCGGCCATGGTCCAACCCTTGGGCAGGTAGCCGTTGACCGGATCGTGCGCCGAGGTCTGGTCGGTGACCATGTCAGGGCGGATGCCGCGGCGAACCATTTCCGGCAGGATTTCGGCGGTGTTGCCGAGCAGGCCGACGGACTTGGCTTCGCCGTTCTTGGTCCAGCGGGCGATCATTTCCATCGCCTCGTCGAGCGTCTCTGCCTTTTCATCGACGTAGCGGGTGCGAAGGCGGAAGTCGATCGAGTCCGGATTGCACTCGACGGCGAGGCACGACGCGCCGGCCATGACGGCGGCCAGAGGCTGCGCGCCGCCCATGCCGCCGAGACCGCCCGTCAGCACCCACTTGCCCTTAAGACTGCCGCCATAATGCTGGCGGCCGGCCTCGACGAAGGTTTCGTAGGTGCCCTGAACGATGCCCTGCGTGCCGATGTAGATCCAAGAGCCGGCCGTCATCTGGCCGTACATCGCCAGACCCTTCTTATCCAGCTCGTTGAAGTGGTCCCAAGTGGCCCAATGCGGCACCAGGTTGGAGTTGGCGATCAGAACGCGCGGCGCATCCTTATGGGTGCGGAAGACGCCGACCGGCTTGCCGGACTGCACCAGCAGGGTCTCGTCCTCGTTGAGGTCCTTCAGGGTTTCGACGATCTTGTCGAAGTCGGCCCAGGTGCGGGCGGCGCGGCCGATGCCGCCATAGACCACCAGCTCATGCGGGTTTTCCGCGACGTTCGGGTCGAGGTTGTTCATCAGCATGCGCAGCGGCGCTTCGGTCATCCAGCTCTTGGCGTTGAGCGTGGTGCCCTGCGGGGCGCGCACGTCGCGAATATTGTGGCGCGGATTGTTCATGGTCATGCCTCGCTCCCTGTCAGCGTTTTAAGGTCGAATGCGGTGTTTTCGATGCGTTGAAGAATGGCCCGAAGGGGCGCGCGCAGGCGCTCCGCCTTGCTCGCGTCGAGCACGAAAGGGGGCTCCTCGGCGGCAAGATGCGTCGATTGCGCCAGTTCCATCTGGATGGCGTGCACGCCGGTTTCCGGTCGCCCGTAATGGCGGGTCGTCCAGCCGCCCTTGAAACGGCCGTTGAGAATGCTCGTGTAGCCCTCGGCCGAGGCGGCGATATCAACGGCGGCCTTCTCGATGGCCGGCGCGCAGGTGCGGCCCATGTCCGTGCCGATGTTCAGGTCCGGCAGCTTGCCGTCGAACAGGAACGGGATATGCGAGCGGATGGAATGGCAGTCGTATACGACGGCGATGCCATGGATGGCCTTGACCCGCTCGATCTCCGCCAGAAACGCGGCGTGATAGGGCGCATGGAATTGGCGCAGGCGTTCTGCCGTGTCGGTCTCCGTCGGAGCCTCACCATCCTTCCAGATCGGCAACCCGTCAAAATCGGTCTCCGGAATGAGCCCGGTGGTATTCTGCCCGGGATATAGGCTCACATTTTCCGGATCGCGATTGGCATCGATCACGTAGCGGTGAAAGGTGGCGCGGACGACCGTGGCGTCCGGCAGCAAGCCTTCATAGAGCTTGTGAATGTGCCAGTCGGTGTCGGCAAGCAGGCGCCCGGTGTCGTTGAGACGCTCCCAGATCTCCGTTGGCACATCCGTACCGGTGTGCGGAAAGCCGAGGATGACGGGTGAGGTGCCCTGGCGGACTTCGAAAACGCTCATCTCAAGCCTCCAGCTTCGGAAGAATGCCGGCAGAAACAGCCGCGTTCAGCGTGCCAGCAGCGATCAGCTCGCCGGCAGCCTGCAGATCATCGGCGAGGTAGCGGTCCTCTTCGATCGCCGGCGAAACCGCGCGCAGAGCTGCGGCTGCCTTTTGCAGCTCGGGGCTTGTGGCCAATGGCGCGCGGAACTCGACGCCCTGGACGGCTGTCAGCGCCTCGATGCCGACGATCGAGAACAGGTTGTCGGTCATCTGCAGCAGGCGGCGTGCGCCATGGCAGGCCATCGACACATGGTCTTCCTGATTGGCCGACGTCGGCGTGGAGTCGACGGAGGCCGGATGCGAAAGCTGCTTGTTTTCCGACATCAATGCGGCCGACGTCACCTCGGCGATCATCAGGCCGGAGTTGAGGCCCGGCTTCTTGGCGAGAAAGGCCGGAAGGCCGTAGGACAAGGCAGGATCGACAAGCAGCGCGATGCGCCGCTGCGAAATCGCCCCGATCTCGCAGACCGCAAGCGCGATCTGGTCGGCCGCAAACGCCACGGGCTCGGCATGGAAATTGCCGCCGGAGACGACGGAATTGTCGGAGAGCACGAGCGGGTTGTCGGTAACGGCATTCGCCTCGATTTCGAGGGTGCGCGCAACCGAGCGCAACAGGTCGAGGCAGGCACCGTCCACCTGTGGTTGGCAGCGAATGCAATAGGGATCCTGCACCCGCTCGTCGCCTTCGATATGGCTTTCGCGAATGGCGGAGCCCGATAGCAGCGCGCGAAGGGCGGCGGCGGTATCGATCTGGCCCTGATGGCCACGAAGGGTATGAATGTCCGGATGGAAGGGCGCAGACGAGCCCATCGCCGCATCGGTCGACATCGCGCCTGTGACCAGCGCCGCCTGGGCGGCCCGGTGGGTGCGGAAGAGGCCGGCGAGCGCAAGCGCAGTGGAGGTCTGCGTGCCGTTGATCAGCGCCAGTCCTTCCTTCGCGGCAAGCACGACCGGCGTCAGGCCGGCTTTCGCAAGGGCCTGCGCGCCGGACATGCGGCTGCCTTCAAAGAACGCCTCGCCGTGTCCCATCATGACGGCCGCCATATGGGCGAGCGGCGCCAGATCGCCGGATGCACCGACCGAGCCCTTTTCCGGGATGACCGGGATCACGCCCTTGTCGAGCATCGCCTCGATCAGGCGCACCAGTTCGAGCCGCACGCCGGATGCGCCACGGCCGAGAGAAACGAGTTTCAGCGACAGGATCAGGCGGACGATGTTTTCGGCGAGCGGCTGACCGACGCCGCAGCAATGCGACAGGATCAGGTTGCGCTGCAAGGTGGCAACATCGGCGCTGTCGATCTTGATCGACGCCAGTTTGCCGAAGCCGGTGTTGATGCCATAGACAGGCGCGTTGCCAGCGACGATCTCGGCAATGCGCTTGGCTGCCTTCTCGATGCCAGCGTCGAACGACGGATGCAGGCGGGCAGGCTCGCCGGTCCAATAGATGGTCTCGAGGTCCTTCAGCGGAACCGAGCCCGGATGCAGAATGATGGTCATAGACCGGTCCTTTCGCCCCTAAAGATGCGCAGATGAAGTGGATTGAAGCCGATGCGGTAAACGAGCTCGGCCGGATCCTCGATGTTCCAGAGTGCGAGGTCGGCAGATTTGCCGACTTCGATAGTGCCGGTTTCGGGGAGAAGCCCGAGCGCACGTGCCGCCTCGCGGGTGACGCCGGCGAGGCACTCGGCGATCGTCAGCCGGAAGAATGTTGCCGACATGTTCATGGTGAGTAGCAGCGAGGTCAGCGGCGAGGTGCCGGGATTGCAGTCCGTCGCGATGGCAATATGCGCACCGGCCGCGCGCAGTGCTTCGACCGGCGGTAGCTGCTTCTCGCGCAGCGCGTAAAACGCGCCGGGGAGCAGCACGGCAACAGTGCCCGATTTGGCTATAGCCTGCGCGCCGTCAGCATCAAGATATTCGAGATGGTCCGCAGACAATGCGCCGTAGGAGGCGGCAAGCTTGGCGCCGCCGAGGTTCGAAAGCTGTTCGGCATGCAGCTTGACCGGCAGGCCGAGGGCCTTGGCACGGTCGAAGACGCGGGCGATCTCGGCGGTCGAAAAGGCAATGCCTTCGCAAAAGCCGTCGACGGCATCGACCAGCCCCTCGGCGTGGGCGGCATCAAGGCCTGGTAGCACCACTTCGGCAATGTAGTCGTCGTTGCGCCCCTTGTATTCGGAGGGTGTCGCGTGCGCTGCCAGATAGCTTGTAACGACCCGAACCTGACGTTTGTCGCCAAGCTTGCGCGCGGCGCGCAACATGTTGAGTTCGGCATCAATATTGAGGCCATAGCCGGACTTGATCTCGACCGTCGAAACGCCTTCGGCCAGGAGGGTGTCGAGCCGCGGCAGGGCGCTCTCGACGAGCGCGTTGACGGAGAGCGCATTGGTCGCCTTGACCGAGGAGACGATGCCACCGCCGGCGCGAGCGATTTCCTCATAGGACGCACCTTCGAGCCGCATCTGGAATTCGCGCGCGCGGTTGCCGCCGTGGACGAGGTGCGTGTGGCAGTCGATGAAGGCGGGCGTCATCACCCGGCCTTCGCAATCCGTGGCTTCAAGTGTGCGGGACAGATCGGTGGGAAGGTCGCTCTCGGCACCGGCAAAGGCGATGCGTCCGTCGACGACAGCCACCGCGCCTTTTTCGACCATGCCGAGGCCGTCTCGATCGGGACGCAGGGTCGCAAGGCGGAGATTGCGCCAGATGCCGGACGCGTTTGCGTTGGTCGAAAATTGACTCATCAGCCGATCCCCTTTCGTTGGATATAATGTATATACATAATAATCGTCTCGACAAGAGAAAAATTGGCTTGCCGTTGGAAAAAGGAAGGGGACGGCGCAAGGGATTGATGCTGAACGACGGGGTTCAAACGCAAAAGACCCCGGAGTTCCGGGGTCTTTCAAAATGGCGTCGATGAAAACTCGCCGTTCAGGCCGGATGGACGGCACTCATGCGCAATCGCTCGACGAGGTCGACGAAGCGACGCCCGGCAACTTCAAGGCGACCGCTGTTGTCGATGAGCGTGACGTCCGGCCCCGATGTAACATCAGGCACCTGTCGGGAGAGCCGGCGCAGCACATCCTCTTCGCTTTCGCGCCCGCGCTCGGCAAGACGCTTGGCAAGGACGGCCGGTTCGGCTGTGATCACCGTGACGGCGATAGTGCCGAAGGCGGCGCGGAATGCCGGCAGGGCGCTGCGGCTGCCGTTGACGATTGCCGTGGCACCGTTTTCGACATTGCGGCGAACGTCTTCGGGAATGCCGTATTTCAGGCCATGCGCATCCCAGGACACGGCGAAGGCTCCTGCCTGCTCCATGTCGACGAACTCCGCGAGCGAAACGCTTTCATGCACCTCGCTCCCGGCGTCCGACGGCCGCGTGATCACGCGGCGAACGAAGTGGATATCGGCGCAATCGGAAAAGTGCCGGGCGGCAAAGCCCATAACACTGTCCTTGCCGGCCCCGCTCGGGCCGACGACGACGACGAGCGCGCCGCGTCTGAGTTCGACCTGGCTCATGCGACACGCCGACCTTCGCGCCAGACCGAACGCACCACCGGAATGCCTTCCTGCCGGTGGACACGCGCAATATCCGCGCGCAGGCCGACGGCGATGCGGCCACGATCGTCGAGCCCGACGGTGCGGGCAGGGGTGGCGCTGACCATGGCGATCGCCTTCGGCAGGTCGATGGCTTCAAGCTCGTCGGCCAGCACGAACGGCGCGTGGATCAGGCTGAAGGGCACATAATCCGACGAAAGCACGTCGAGCACGCCGCGGTCGGCAAGGTCGCGCGCTGCGATGTTGCCCGAATGCGACTTGCCGCGCACGATGTTCGGCGCGCCCATGAGCACGCTGAGGCCGGCGCGATGGGAGGCCTCGGCCGCCTCGAAGCTGGTCGGGAACTCGGCGAGCTTGATGCCGTAGCTGATCGATTCGTCCACATGGTCGATCGTGGCGTCATCATGGCTGGCGATGGTGATGCCGCGCTCGGCGCAGGCCTTGGCAAGTGCATCGCGGTGCGGGCCGGCATATTTCGCCGAAAGCGCCTGCTGGCGTTCGACGAACTTGTCGAACTCGGCATCCGACAGGCCGCGCTTGGATTTGTAGTAGAGCGTGTACTGGTCCATCGTCTGGAACTGGCGCTGCCCCGGCGCGTGGTCCATCAGCGAAACGAGCTTCACCTGCGGGTCGTTCTGGAAGTCCTCGTAGTGGTCGAGCACGTCGGAGGTCGAAACCTCGCAGCGCAGGTGGATCAGGTGGTCTGCACGTAGACGACCTTCCTGTTTGGCCTGGGCCAAGGCGTCGGCCATGCTGCGCATCTCGCCCTTCTGGAAACCGCCGTCTTCGTCCGAACCGAGGCGCAGACAATCGAAGACCGTGGTGATGCCCGACGTGACCACTTGGGCGTCGTGTGCCTGGATCGCGGCGATCTTCAGCCAGCGAACGCCGGGCCGCGGCGAATAGTGGGCCTCGAGATGGTCGGTATGCAGTTCGATCAGGCCGGGGAGCAGATAGTCGCCTTCGAAGTCTTCGCCGGTGCTGGTGGTGCCCTTCGAGATATCGGCGATCTTGCCGTCGCGGATCAGCACCGAGCCGTCGAGGATGCTGTCCTCGAGAACGATGCGGGCGTTGGTCAGGACTTGTTCTTTGCTCATCTCATGCGATCTTTCGTTGTGTCGCGCCGCCCAGAGGCAGCAGGGAATGGACCAGAAACGGTGCGCCACGGTGCGGCTCGACGAAGAGCGCAACTGACGCAACGTCAAGCGGCTTGCCGATATGCTCGGAAAAGGTGCTCTCAAGCACTGTCCGCATGGTTGTCGTCGTCTCGGCCGGGACTGGCCCGGTCAGCGTCAAATGAAACTGGAATTCTTCAAAAACATAGGGATAGCCCCATTCTTTCAAGTATTCTCTCTGCCGCGACGGCAGTTTGTCCGGATTGCGCCGTGCCATATCCGTGTCCGACAGAGGCGCCCGAAACAGCTCGAAGGATTGTACCGCCTGCGCTGCGAAATCCTGCAGCGGCTCGCAATGGGTCGCAGAGACCAAGGCGAAGAATGGGCCAATCTGATGCAGCGTGAGTTCCGGTATCTCGAAAGGCTCGAGATCAGCGGCAAACCCTTCGAAGGCTGCGATCAGCTCGGCTTCGTTGCGGTCTTGGGCAAGAGCGAAGGGCGCCTTGAGGGTGCCGTGAAAGCCGTAGCGCCGAGGATCGGCGGTCAAAGCCTGTCGTGTGTCGGCATCGAGGCCGGCGAGAGCCGGAAGTTCGTTGGTCTGGCCGGTAAAGGCGTCACGGCCGAGCCAACGGGCTGCCGTCTGCGACAGCCGGTCGTCCGCCGGCGGCGCGAAGTAGATTGCATAACGCACGGTCTTCACTTTCTTGTATCGACCGGCCCGCCGGAACGGCGGGTCGATTGTTCGCGGGATGCGATGCGCAGCTAGCCGATTTCCATGACAACATCATGATGGCTACGGTGCAAAAGGCTCATTCTCGTCAATGCGTTTTCTGTCCGATCAGCCGCGAGCGGCAGGCGTTCGAGATGCTGTCGAAAATAAACACAACCAGCAAGATCAGAAGCACCATATAGGCGACATTTTCCCAATCCGAGTTGGTGCGCATCGCTTCCCAGAGTTTCAGGCCGATGCCGCCGGCGCCGACGGCACCGATAATCGTTGCCGAACGCGTGTTGGATTCCCAGAAATAGAGCGCCTGGCTGGCGAAGACCGGCAGCACCTGCGGCAGGACGCCGAACCGCTGGACGGCAAGCGGCGTGGCGCCGACGGATTTTACGCCTTCGCGCTGCTTGTCGTCGATGTTCTCCAGCGCCTCGGAGTAGAGCTTGCCCAAGGTCCCGGTGTCGGTGAAGAAGATTGCCGACATGCCGGCTAGCGGTCCCGGACCAAAGGCGCGCGTGAAGAACAATGCCCAGATGAACATGTCCACCGAACGCAGGAAGTCGAAGAAGCGCTTGACGATCTGGTTGGTCAGGAAATTCGGGGTGATGTTGCGCGCTGCCAGGAAGCAGAGCGGGAACGCCACCAGCGACGCGAAAAGCGTGCCGACGAAGGCCATGACCACGGTCTGCATCAGCTTGGTCCACACGTCCAGATGTTGCCATTCGGCGTTGAAGAGGATGTTGTTCCAGGCGAGCGACAGGTTCGAACGCGCGGGATCTATGCGCTCGCCGCTCGTGATCAGCGAAAGCACGTCGCCATAGCTCTTGCCGAAGAAGGGCGAGTTGGTGTCGAAGAGGAAATTGGCCCAGCCGAAGAAGCGATTGCGGATCGAGACATCGTCACCTTCGACGTCGGCCCAACCGGTCGCCCCGAAGGCGAGCGTGATCTTTTCACCGGGGCGTTTCTGCGTGGCCCACGCGGGGAGCGCACCCTGAGGCGTTACCGTGTCCTGGCCATCGACGGCCATGGTCAGCGTCTCACCGCGATGAGTTGCCTTGACGAGGCCAGCGGCAATTTCAATCTTCGTCGAGCGGTCATAGGTGATGACGGCCCTGGTGATGATCTCCTCGGTCCGCGTCTCGACGCGGTTCTGTTCGGTTGCCGTGCTGGCTGTGCCGAGCGCTGCACCCGGCGCCATGAAGCTGAACGACGACGACGACGTCTTCGGTTTTGCAGTCTGCGCGGTAGCAGCCGGCAATTCGACTATCCGCGTCACGGTTTCCTTGTCGAGTTCCACCCATGCCGGATTGGGATTGTGCCCGAGCGGCGAGTTGCGTTGGTAATCGAGCGTCATCGTTTTATCGCGGGCGATCTTGATCTCGGGGCGAACCTCGTAAGAGACCCAATCGGCGAGATAGGTTCCGGCAATACCCCAATTGGCGTTACCCAGAACGTGGCCGATCGAAAAGAACCACCAGCTGAAGATGAGATAGGCGACGAGGCCGACACTGATGAGGATCGTGCGCAGGCGCTTGTTCGAGGAACCCCGCAGCAGATGCGGGTGGCGCAATGCGATCGCATCCATTTCGAGAGCGCTGAGTCTGGTCGTAGAGGTCATGATGCGCACCTACTGGGCAAGCTGGAAGGCCTGGTCGCCGACGAGGCGACGGCGCAGCCATGCGGAAAACTGGTCGACGGCGAAGATCGTTGCAAACAGCAGGATGACGATCGCCAATGTCTTTGCCTGATGGCCCTGGCCGATTGACAGACGCAGCAGCTCGCCGATGCCGCCGCCGCCGACGGCACCGATGATGGTGGAGGCGCGGACGTTGATCTCGAGACGCAGCAGGAAATAGCTGGCGAAATTGGGCAGCACCTGCGGCACCATGCCGAACCAGACCCGTTCGATCCAGTTGCCGCCGGCGGCGCGCAGACCCTCGTCCGGCTTCATGTCGGCGTTCTCGACCACCTCGAAGAACAGCTTACCGAGGGCGCCGACGGTGTGGATCGAAACGGCGGCGATCGCCGGTATCGGCCCGAGCGAAAGGATCGCCAGGAAGAAGCCGGCGATGACCACTTCTGGAAAGGCGCGCAGGATTTCCATCAGCCGGCGCACGAAACCACGCACCCACGGATTGGGCATCAGGTTGCGGGCGGCGAGGAAACAGAAGATGAAGCCGAAGAAGGTGCCGATGACGGTCGAGAAGATCGCGATGTTCACGGTCTCCAGCATCTTGTGTACATATTCGGGGATGTAGAAGCTCTCGGTCAGGTAGAGCCGACCGTCGGGGTAGTTGTACTTGAAGCTGCCGTCGTCATAGGGCGAGGGCAGATCGAACATGGCGCGGAAGATTTCCAGACCGTCACGCGGCGCGAGATCGCCAACGAAATCGAAGAAGTGCGGCAGGCGGTCGAAGAATTTGCCGGCATTGGAATCGTTGGCAAACCAGAGCGAGCCGGAAAGGGCGAGCACTAGCACGGCGAAGCCGAGCCAGGAGTAAAGCCGGCGCCGGGAGTTCAATTCCTGCCAATGGCGCTCGACCAGCGCGCCGTTTTCACTCAGATGCCTCGGGAGCATGGAAGTTGCCATGAATGTTCCGGCAATGCCGGCCTCTGTCGACAGGCGCGCCAAGCGCCCTAGCAAAAAGGCGAACGCTGGCCGCTTTGGCGGCCAGCGTCCTTGAATGATACGGAAAATCAGCCGCCGATCGTTGCCTTGCGGGCGTCGATGATCGGCTTGTAGAAGTCGGCGTTGACTTCGGTGAAGCCGGTGAAATCACCGCCCTGGATGGCGGAGAAGCAGGCGGCGTCGGTCTTCGGCAGGTCAAGCATGAACTGCTTGAACTTGGCCTTCATGTCGTCGTTCATCGTCGAGCGGACGACGATCGGGCCGTTCGGGATCAGCGGCGACTTCCAGAGCTCGACGAGGTCGTTCATGTCGAGGATGCCCTTGTCGACCATCTTCTTCAGGTTGCCCGAGGTGTAGCCGTCCTTGAACTCGCCGACGCCCGAACCGAAGGTCGTGCCGGCATCGAACGTGCCCTTGACGACTTCGAGAACGAGGTTTTCGTGGCCGCCGCCGAAACCGGTTTCACCGAAGAATTCCTTGACCGGCGCGCCGATTGTTTCTGGCAGGGTGACGAGCGGGATCAGGTAGCCCGAGGTCGAGTCCGGATCAGCAAAGCCGAGCTTCTTGCCCTTCAGGTCTTCGAGCTTGGTGATGCCGGAATCCTTGCGGGCGACCATGATCGAATGGTAGCCGGTCGAGCCGTCGGTCTGGACCGTCGTCAGGATCGGCTCGACCGCGTCGGCCTTGGCGAGGTAGATCTTGGCAAAGCCCGAAGCGCCGAGCTCGGCATAGTCGAGTGTGCCGCCGAGCAGGCCCTGGATGACGCCGTCATAGTCGGCGGCCGGGAACAGCGAGACCTTTTCGACGCCGATTGCCGCCGGCAGCTTGTCGACGATGCACTGGAAGTTGCGCAGGCGGTCAGCTTCGTTTTCGCCGCCGATGATGCCGACGCGGAATTCCTTGAGGTCTTCAGCCTGGGCGTGGCCGACGAGGGCGAGCAGGGCAACAGTGCCCAGAAGAGCTTTCTTCAGCATAAGGTTCTCCCGTTTCTCCGGCTGTGCCGGATGATATTCGGTTTCAAAGAGGTGCCCTTGACGTGGGCCTTCGATCCTGGCGGGCGTCAGATGCCGGCCAGTGCCAGCGGCTGGAGGCCGGCAGATACCGTTTGTTCCTGCGGGACTGCCGCTGGAATATTGATGCTTGTCGAGGTCATCGATTCCTCGATGCCAGTGTCGGCGCCATAGATCTCGGCGACGGCAGCCGCCGTCAGATCCTTTGGCTGGCCGTCGAAGACGACGCGGCCATGCGCCATGCCGATGATGCGTTCGCAATAGTTGCGCGCAGTGTCGAGCGTGTGGAGATTGGTAATCACCGTGATGCCGTCACGCTCGTTGATGTCGCGCAGCGCATCCATGACGATCTTGGCGTTGAGCGGGTCGAGCGAGGCGATCGGCTCGTCGGCGAGCAGAACCTTCGGCTGCTGCATCAGCGCACGGGCGATGGCCACGCGCTGCTGCTGGCCACCCGACAGGGTGCCGGCGGCCTGCAGCGCGGTCTGTTCGATACCGAGGCGCTCCAGCGCGCCGATCGCCATGATGCGCTCTTCGCGGGTAAACATGTTGAGGACGCTCAGCACCGTCGAGCGATGGTTGAGGCGGCCGAGCAGCACGTTGGTCAACACATCGAGGCGCGGTACCAGATTGAACTGCTGGAAGATCATCGCGCAGTCGCGCTGCCAGTGGCGAAGGGCTGCTCCCCGCAGCGACGAGACTTCCGTGCCGGCAAACTCGATCGAGCCGGAGGAGAGGTCGACAAGGCGATTGATCATCCGCAGGAGCGTCGACTTGCCAGCGCCGGAGCGGCCGATCACGCCGACCATCTGGCCCTGGGGAATGTCGAAGGTAACCGAGCTCACGGCTGTCTTCTTGCCGAACTGGCGGGTTACGTTCTTCAACTGAAACATTTCTAGCAGGTCCTCTTTCGGGGAGACCGGTCATCGGTATGACACCTGCCATATCGGCGCTTCATGAAAGCGAAATGTCAGTTTCTTGTCGTTTCTGTTACAGTTCACAGCCTCGCCGACATCCTTAACGGAATGTGACAATTGCAGCGGGACGGAGGTGCGTCGCCGCTACCTCAGGAAGCGCTCCGGGCTGAACGCGTTGGGGGTGAGGCCGTTGGCGGCGAAGCTTTCAGGTGCCGGTGCGCCGATGAGCAGGTTGGCGACTAGTGCGCCCAATGCCGGCGATGTCAGGATGCCGTAGCCTCCCTGGCCGGCGAGCCAGAAGAAGTCCGATCGATCCTTCGCATAACCAATCACCGGCAGCTTGTCCGGTGAAAAGCTGCGTAAGCCAGCCCAGCTTTTGAAGATGCGACGGACCGGGACAGTCGTCGCCTCCTCGACATAGTGGGCGGCCCAGGCGACATCGATTTCTTCCGGCTGGACGTCGGCCGGCTCGCACGGCGTGGCGTCAGCGGGGGAGGCAAGCAACCGCCCGCCTTCGGGCTTCATGTAGAAGTCCTCGTCGATCTCGTTGATCTCGGGCAGGGCCAGGGCATCGATTTCTGCAGGGAGGTCGACGGTGATCGCGGTGCGGCGATGTGGGACGATGCCGGCCGGCGGGACGCCGAAGAGGGTTGCGACCGGGTCGGCCCAGCCGCCGGCGGCATTGACGATGACCTGCGCCCGGATTTCGCCGGCGCTTGTCAAAAGCACCCAGCCATCCGCCTCGCGGCGCGCAGCCGTGACATCGCTACGCTCGATCACCTCGGCGCCATGCCGACGTGCGCCGCGCAGGTAACCTTGCAGCAGGTTGTCGACCTCGATGTCCCAGAAATTGGGATCGTAGAATGCACTGGCCACATAATCGCGGCGCAGGATCGGCACCCGGGCGATCGCTTCATCGACGGTCAGTCTTTTGAGGTCGGGATTGGCAGCGCTCTCTTCGGCAAACACAGTCTCCAGCCGCGCAGCTTTTTCCGCGTTGGCGATCATCACTCCGCCGCGCTGCTTCAACAGCGGTATGTCGGAAAACCCTTCCGGCGGTTGGTCGAAAAAGGTTTTGGAGATCGCCGCGAGCTTGCACACTTCAGGGGCATTGTAACGCAGCACGAATTCCGCGGCGGAGCGTCCGGTGCTGTGATAGCCGAGCCCGTCTTCCCTTTCGATGATGGCAACGGAACGGTGCGGTGCCAGGAAATAGGCAAGCGACAGACCGGCAATGCCGCCGCCGATGATTGCCACATCAAATTCACGCATGTCCCGACCCCGCTTCTGATTTGGCCGGACCATAGGTAGCGCGCGCTACGCGTTCAAATTTATAACCGGAAATGTCACTATCAATTTGGATGATGGTCGAGGCAGTGGTCGAGCGGGGCGGTGTCGGCCACATGCGCGAGGAAGGCGGCTTCGGCGGGATTGAGAATCGAGTTCGGGTTGGAGATGCGAAACACATCCGTCGTCGGCAGGTTGTCATAGGGTGGGAGCTGCCAAAGTCGACCCTCGGCGACGGCGGGCGCTGCAAGATGATCCGGCAGCATGCCGATGCCGATGTTGGAGGCGATCAGCCGCATGACTTCCTCGACATTGCACGACACGGCCCGAACCTGCTGGCCGAATGAGCCTATGGCGCGCACCGCCGTCACGGAGTTCATGTGCTGGCCGCCAAGCACATCGGCGATGAAGGCAATGTAAGGATTGCCGCGCAGATCGTTGAAATCGACTCCCTCGACACCGAACAGGGGGTGGTCGCGACCGCAGTAAAGCGCATAGCGCTCACGAACATGGAAGCTCTTGTTCAGCCAGCCGGGGATGTTGCCGTCGCACAGCCCCATGGTTGCGATATTGCGTTCGACCGCGCTCAGCACATCGACGGTCGTGGCCACGGTCACCGATATCGTCACCTTCGGGTGCTTGCTGAAGAAGGTCGCGAGCCTCCGGTCCCAGGCGGGGTTGTGGGCATGGCTGACGACATGAATGTTGAGATGGCCGGTGATTTCCTCGCCCGCCGTTTCAAGGACGTTGGGAAGCCGGATGACGGCTGCGAAGATGTCGCGGCACTGAGCGTGCAACCTGGCGCCCGCATCGGTCAGGTCGAAGCGGCCCGGACGGCGATCAATGAGCTTCTGTCCAACGGTCTGTTCGAGCCGCTTGAGCGCCATGCTGACAGCCGGTTGCTGCAGCAGGAGCCGATTGGCCGCGGCGGTAATGCTGCCTTCCTCCACCACGACGACGAAGGTGCGCAGCAGGTTCCAGTCGAGATTGTGGGCGAAGCGTTCCAGACGGTCATTGGCCATGGCGGTGGACTACGGTGGATCTCTTTCGGGTGGGTCGGCATTCGGCGGTCTCAGCAGACTGCCCTTCAGCCTTGTCGTCATATTGGCGCGGATTTGCAACATGCGCGCTCGCCGAAGGCGCGTCTTGCGCGGCAAGGCGGAGAAAACCAAGCGGTCGGATTGCGATCGCCTACCACCGAGAAGACTCAGCCAGCCGTTGCTCCGCCAAAGTCCCTCTGCTGGACCGCGTCCTCGGTCGTTGTCGCCTGACGTGGACGGGACACGGTAAAGCCGAAGGCTAGGCCGAACATATCCAGACGACGCAGCACGGCGTAGAGCATGATCAGCATACCGAGGAACTCGAGCGTTTCCTCGATTGTCGAAGCCACGAGATAGGCAGGGTTGAAGTAGGTCGGATCGGCCAAGAGGCCACCCAACGCTTCGAAGCCGAGGGCGCCGGTGACGTAAACAGTGCCGGCGACGAAGAAAAGGTTACGTACTTCGGTGGGTTGTCTCAGCACCCAACGCAGATAGGCCAGGGCGACCATCGCGGCCAGGATAAGCCCAGGGACGAGCCATGCGAATCCAGCGCCCGTCATGCCCGGCAGCGCCAGTTTCTCGTTGGCGAGCAACCCATGCAACTCGGCCGCTTCGTCCATTGACATATAGGCAAAGACAACACCGAGTCCCCACCACGGCCACGCCCGGCCGCCCTGCTGCCGTTCGGCAAGCCCGACCAACGCGCAGGCGCCGCCGACCATGACAATCAGAGCGGAACTCGCCCAGGTCGGGATGTTCAGCTCGCGATTGAGATCGAAGAGATGGCCGTAATTCGTCACGCTGGCAGTGAAGGGCCCGCAGCTCTTCAGCGTCCAGCAAACCATGACGAAACAATGGATTGCGATCAGGCCGGCAATCATCACTGCTATGAACCAGAGCAGGGGTGTCAATCGGACATTGCAGATTTGACGATCCATGACGGACGCGCTCCCATAAATGTCCCGTTAAGAGTATGACAACCATAACCGGCGGTCCATGAGGCTTCACTAAACAAGGTTAAGATCGCCCCGGGGCCATTCCGCGGACGCATGAGGCGGTGCCTCAATTTCGTTTGAAAGCCTTGGTTCTGCTTGCCATAACCGCAAGTGGAAAAATCCGATGGGAGAGAAACATGACCGGCAAGACGCAATTTCAATGGGATGACGCGTTCCTCCTCGAAGATCAGTTGACCGAGGACGAGCGCATGATCCGCGATACCGCGCGGGCCTATGCGCAGGATCGGCTGCAGCCGCGCGTCATTGCTGCCTATCGCGAAGAATCGACCGATCCCGAGATCTTCCGCGAGATGGGCGACCTCGGCCTGCTCGGCGTGACCGTTTCGGAGACCTATGGCGGCGTCGGCGCTTCCTATGTCGCCTATGGTCTCGTCGCCCGCGAAGTCGAGCGCGTCGATTCCGGTTACCGCTCGATGATGAGCGTTCAGTCTTCGCTCGTTATCTACCCGATCTACGCCTATGGCTCGGAAGAGCAGAAGCAGAAGTATCTGCCGAAGCTGATCAGCGGCGAATGGATCGGCTGCTTCGGGTTGACCGAACCAGACGCCGGTTCCGACCCGGCCGGCATGAAGACCCGCGCCATCAAGACGGAAAACGGCTACCGCCTCGTCGGCTCGAAGATGTGGATCTCCAACGCGCCGCTCGCCGATGTCTTTGTCGTCTGGGCAAAGTCGGAAGCCCATGGCAATGCCATTCGCGGCTTCGTGCTCGACAAGGGCACGAAGGGCCTTTCGGCGCCAAAAATTGCCGGCAAGCTGTCGCTGCGTGCCTCGATCACCGGCGAAATCGTCATGGACAATGTCGAGGTCGGCGAAGATGCGCTGCTCCCCAACGTCGAAGGCCTCAAGGGCCCGTTCGGCTGCCTCAACCGCGCCCGCTACGGCATTTCCTGGGGCGCGCTCGGTGCTGCCGAGTTCTGCTGGCATGCCGCCCGTCAATACGGTCTCGATCGCAAGCAGTTCAACCGCCCGCTCGCCCAGACGCAGCTCTTCCAGAAGAAGCTTGCCGACATGCAGACCGAGATTTCGCTCGGGCTTCAGGGCTCGCTGCGCGTCGGTCGCCTGATGGACGAAGGGCGCATGGCGCCGGAAATGATCTCGCTCGTCAAGCGCAACAATTGCGGCAAGGCGCTCGATATCGCCCGCATGGCGCGCGACATGCACGGCGGCAACGGCATTTCCGAGGAGTACCAGGTCATGCGCCACATGGTGAACCTTGAGACGGTCAACACCTATGAGGGCACGCACGACGTTCATGCACTGATCCTCGGCCGCGCCCAGACCGGCCTCCAGGCTTTCTTCTGAGCGGCCGATCATGGAAGCGCCACTGAAGGGTATTCGCGTTCTTGAGCTCGCCCGCATTCTTGCGGGTCCCTGGATCGGCCAGACGCTGGCCGATCTCGGCGCCGACGTCATCAAGGTGGAAAGCCCGGCGGGTGACGACACCCGCACCTGGGGACCGCCCTTCGTTGCCGGCGAGGATGGGGAGAAGCTCGATGCGGCCTATTTCCACGCCTGCAATCGCGGCAAGCGTTCGGTCGTGCTCGATTTCACGACCCAGGAAGGGCAGGAAGCCGTGCGCCGGCTGGTGGCGCAGTCCGACGTCCTGCTCGAGAATTTCAAGGTCGGCGGCCTTCAGAAATATGGCCTCGATTACGAAAGCCTGAAGAAGGTCAACCCGCGCCTGATCTATTGCTCGGTAACGGGCTTCGGTCAGGATGGGCCTTATGCGCATCGCGCCGGCTACGACTATATCGTTCAGGGCATGAGCGGGATTATGGACCTGACCGGGGAGCCTGATCGCGAGCCGCAGAAGATCGGCGTCGCATTCGCCGATATCTTCACCGGGCTTTATGGCGTCATTGCCGTGCAGGCAGCGTTGGCGCAGCGTGAGCGGACGGGCAAGGGCCAGCAGATCGACATGGCGCTGCTCGACTGCATGACCGGCGTGCTCGCCAATCAGGCGCTCAACTTTCTCGTCTCGGGAAAGGCGCCGCGCCGGCTTGGCAACGCCCATCCGAACATTGCGCCCTACCAGGTGTTTCCGACGGCGGACGGACACCTGATCGTCGCCGTCGGCAACGACCGACAGTTCGTCAAGTTCTGTAACCTGCTCGGCCGCGGCGATCTGGCGACGGACGAGCGCTATCTGACCAACGCGTCCCGCGTCCAGAATCGCGACAGCCTGACACCGGCGCTTGCGGCTGAAACGGCAAAGTTCGAACGGGACACGCTTTTGACATTGCTGGAAGAGGCAGGCGTTCCGGGTGGTCCAATCAACACGGTAGCCGACGTTTTCGCCGATCCGCAGATCATGCACCGGCAGATGCAGATCGACACACCCCATTCCGGTGCGGCCTGCGGAACGTCGCCGGGTGTCCGCACGCCGATCCGTTTTTCCGATGCCTCGCTGGTGCTTGACCGCGGTGTTCCGCGCTTGGGTGAGCATACGGCGGAGGTGCTGGCCGAGATCGGCATGACAGCCGCGCCCGAACAAGCGAAAGGGTGAGGGGGATCTCTCCCTCTCACCCTTCATCTCTGCAATTACAGGCAGTTAGATCGCTGCGTTAAACCTTGAGCGCCCGGTTGAAGACGCGTGACAGGCGCTCGGCAAACGCGCGCGGGTCCTGCGGCTTGTCGCCATCGAGAACGCGGGCCTGATCGAGCAGAAGCTGAACGGCGTCGGCACGAAAGGCGCTATCATCGGCCGGGCAGGCGGCAATCGCCGCAATCAGCGCGTGGCCGGGATTGATCTCGAGGATCGGTTTTGCCGCGCTGTCGAGGCGGCCGGCGCCCTGCAGCATTTTTTCGAGCTGACGGTCGGGGCCATGCTCCGGCGCCACCAGGCACACGGCGCTTTCCGTCAGGCGGTCGGAGGTGCGAACCTCCGATACGGCTTCCCCGAGCGTTTCCTTGGCGAAGGCGACAAAGTCGGTCACCGCCTGGCTCGCCTCGGGCGCGCTATCGGCGCTGCCTTCCGGCTTTGTGACGCTGCCGAGATCGGCCGAGCCTTGGGTGATCGACTTCATCGGCTTGCCTTCGAAGTCCGGCGCCGACGTCACCCAGAAGCTATCGACCGGGTCGGTCAACAACAGCACTTCGATGCCGCGTGCGCGGAAACCTTCAAGCTGCGGCGATGCCTTGAGCTGGGCGAGGTTGTCACCCGTGAGGTAGTAGATCGCCGACTGGCCGTCCTTCATGTCCTTGACGTAGTCGGCAAGGCTGCGGTGGCCCTCTTCCGAGGTGGTCGTGCGGAAGCGGGAAAGCGCGATTAGTTGCGCACGGCGTTCGAAGTCCTCGTAAATGCCTTCCTTCAGCACGCTGCCGAAGTTTTCCCAGACCTTGTCGAAGGTCTCGCGGTCGCTCTCCGCCAGCTTTTCGATCGCCGTCAGTACGCGGTTGGTCAATCCCTTGCGAATGCTGGAGAGAAGCGGGCTCTCCTGGATCATCTCGCGCGAGACGTTGAGCGGAAGGTCCGACGTGTCGACGAGGCCACGAACGAAACGCAGATAACGCGGCAGCAATTCGGCCTCGTCGGTGATGAAGACGCGCTTGACGTAGAGCTTCATCCGACCCTTGCGGTCCGGGTCGAAGAGGTCGAAAGGCTTGGAGCCCGGCACGAAGGCGAGAGCCGTATATTCGTGCCGACCCTCGGCGCGGAAATGCACGGTCAATGCGGGATCGTCGTACTGTCCCGAAACGCCCCGGTAGAAATCGGCGTAGTCTTCCTTGGAAATCTCGCTCTTCTGCTTGGTCCAGAGCGCCGTGCCATCGCCGACGGAAACGGGTTCGGCGCCGGGCTTCTCGACGATCGAGATCGGAACCGGGACATGGCCGGACTGGTCCTTGACGATGCGCTCGACCGTCCAGCGCGAGGTGTAGGTTTTGGCATCTTCCATCAGGTGCAGGGTGATGCGCGTGCCGCGCGCCGGCGCGTCTGCAAGATCGGCGGCTGCGACCGTGTAGCTACCCTTGCCGTCCGACGACCAGAGCCATGCATGCTCCGAGCCGGCGCGGCGTGAGACGACGTCGACATTGTCGGCGACCATGAAGGCGGAATAGAAACCGACGCCGAACTGGCCGATGAGCTGCGCGCCGTCCTTGCCCTGTGCCGCTTCGATGCGCTCCATGAAGGCGCGCGTGCCCGAGCGGGCGATGGTGCCGAGCGCCTCGACGAGTTCGTCGCGGCTCATGCCGATGCCATTGTCTTCGACAACGAGGCGGTTGTTTTCCTCGTCGAGCGTCAGCTTGATGCTGGGGCTCGTGTCGCCGTTCAGCAGTTCCGGCGAGACGATCGCCTCGTAGCGCAACTTCTCGCAGGCGTCCGCGGCGTTCGAAATCAGTTCGCGGAGGAAGACGTTCTTGTCGGAATAGACCGAGTGCACCATGAGATGGAGCAGCCTGGCTACATCGGCTTCAAAGACATGTTTCTCGACGGACATTTCAACTTCGCTCATCGCGGTGGCAACTCCTATGGTTCTTGTCCCTGGTTCGTGCCCCAATTGGCAAGCGCGCTTCACAATTTCAAGTGCTGTTTATGACAGGCTGGGCATTGGCAGGCATGACGCCGGCCGCAGTCCACAAAGCTTTGCAATCGGCGGCGAAGCAAGAGGTTGAGACATTCTAACGGAAAGCAACGCTCAGATGTTGCCCATGCAGAGATACTTCATCTCGAGATAGTCTTCGAGCCCATGGCGGGAGCCCTCGCGGCCGATGCCGGATTGCTTGATGCCGCCGAAGGGGGCGGCTTCCGAAGACATGCGGCCGGTGTTGATGCCGACCATACCGTACTCCAGCGCTTCGGCCACATGCCACACACGCTTGAGGTTTTCGGCGTAGAAATAGGCGGCCAGGCCATAGATCGTATCATTCGCCTCGGCGATCACCTGTTCGGCGGTCTCGAAGCGGATGATCGGGGCGATCGGGCCGAATGTCTCTTCCTGGGCCACGCGCATGTCGGTCGAAATGCCGGTTAGTACCGTCGGTTCGAAGAAGGTTCCTGACGTGCCGATGCGATGACCGCCGCTGCGCACCTCGGCGCCCTTGGACACGGCATCCGCGACATGGGCTTCGATCTTCTCGATGGCATGCCGGTCGATCATCGGCCCGATCGTGACGCCGGCGGAAAAGCCGTCGCCGACGGACAGTTCGGCCACGCGGGCGACGAATTTCTCGGCAAAGGCGTCATGCACGGCCGATTGCACGTAGATGCGGTTTGCCGAAACACAGGTCTGTCCGGCATTGCGGAACTTCGCCTGAACGGCGCCATCGACCGCCTCGTCGATATCGGCATCGTCGAAAACGATGAAGGGCGCGTTGCCGCCGAGTTCCAGGCTGACCTTCTTGATCTGATCGGAACACTGGCGCATCAGCAGGCGGCCGACTTCCGTCGAGCCGGTAAAGCTGATCTTGCGAACCTTGGGGTTGCTGCAGAGCTCGCGCCCGATCGCGGCACCTTCTGCGGCGTAAAGCAGGTTGACGACGCCGGCCGGGAAACCGGCCTTCTCCGCCAGAACGAACAAGGCTCCGGCAACGAGCGGCGTCTGCTCGGCAGGTTTCAAAACGATGGCGCAGCCGGCGGCAAGTGCCGGCGCGATCTTACGTGCCACCATCGAGGCGGGGAAATTCCAGGGTGTGATCGTGCCGACGACGCCAACGGGCTGCTTGATGACCAGCATGCGGCGGTCATTGGCCGGCGCCGGGAAGGTTTCGCCGTAGATGCGCTTGGCTTCCTCGGCATACCATTCGACATAGGCGGCTGCGTGCAGCACCTCGCCTTTCGATTCGGCGACCGGCTTGCCCATTTCGGCGGTCAGGATGGCGGCAAGATCGTCGGCATGGTCGATGATCAGGTCGTGCCAGCGTCGAAGCACCGCACTTCTATCCTTGGCGGGCATTGCCGCCCAAAGGGTCTGCGCGGCGGCGGCGGCATCGATGGCGGCACTCGCCTGTTCGATGCCCATATCCGGCAACGTCGCCAGAAGCTCTCCCGTCGACGGATTGAAGACGTCGAAGGTCTCGCCCACCCAGGTCGTGGCGGAATGCGCAATTCCGTCCAATGCGGAAAACAGATCGGCAGCGCGCAGGTGTTTCGTCAAAGCCGGCGTCAGGGTCATGGTGGGCATCCTCCAGCGATGCCTGGCGCATCCCGGCAGGCTCGCTTTTTCCTTGTTTTTGCGGGTGTCGATCCTCCCGACACCCGGAGCCGTTTTATCGGCCCGGACAACCGCGTTAGCGGTCGCCCGGCGAAGCGTCAACCACGCGCTTCGAGGATCGAGGCCTCAAGGATATCAAGCGCCTCGGCAAAGACGTTATCCTGGATGGTGATCGGCGCCAGGAAGCGGATGACGTTGCCGTGCACGCCGCAGGTCAGAAGGATCAGGCCCTTGTCGAGCGCGATCAGGCGGACCTTGTTGGCGAAGTCGGCGCTCGGCAGATTGGTCTTTACATCGTTGAACTCCACGGCGTTCATGAAGCCGGGGCCGCGGATGTCGACGATCTCGGGTGCCTGCTCGCGGATCGCCGCAAGGCGCTGCTTCAGGCGGCCGCCGAGTTGCTCGGCGCGTTCGCAAAGCTTCTCTTCGGCGATGACGTCAAGCACGGCGTGAGCCGCAGCAATTCCGAGCGGGTTGCCGCCATAGGTGCCGCCGAGGCCGCCCGGCGCCGGCGCGTCCATGATCTCTGCGCGGCCGGTGACGGCAGCGAGCGGGAAACCGCCGGCCAGGCTTTTTGCCATCGTCATCAGATCGGGCGCAACCTCATGATGGTCCATCGCGAACATCTTGCCTGTCCGGGCAAAACCGGTCTGGACTTCGTCGGCAATCAGGAGGATGCCGTGCTGGTCGCAGATTTCGCGCAATGCCTTCATGAAAGTCGGCGGAGCCGGGTAGAAACCGCCTTCGCCCTGCACGGGCTCGATGATGATGGCGGCCACGCGGCCCGGGTCGACATCGGCGGCAAAGAGCTTCTTCAGCGCTGCTAGCGACTGCTCGACGGTGACACCGTGTAGCTCGATCGGGAAGGGGGCGTGGAAGACGTCGCCCGGCATGGCGCCGAAGCCGACCTTGTACGGCACCACCTTGCCGGTGAGCGCCATGCCCATGAAGGTCCGGCCATGGAAGCCGCCGCCAAACGCGATCACGGCCTGGCGGCCAGTCGCCGCACGGGCGATCTTCACCGCATTTTCAACGGCTTCAGCGCCGGTCGTAACGAAGATCGTCTTCTTGGCGAAGTCGCCGGGCGCAAGCGCGTTGAGGCGTTCGGCGAGATGCACATAGGTCTCGTAAGGCACGACCTGATGGCAGGTGTGGGTGAAGCGATCGAGCTGCGCCTTCACGGCAGCGATCACCTTGGGGTGGCGGTGGCCGGTGTTGACGACGGCGATGCCGGAGGCAAAGTCGATGTAGCGGTTGCCTTCCTTGTCCCAGATTTCGGCGTTCTCCGCACGGTCGGCGTAGATCTGCGTGGTCATGCCGACGCCACGGGAAATGGCAGCGTTCTTACGATCGGTGAGGCTAGTCATGGCGCGTGTCCTGTTGCTGGCGGAGGCAATATATTGCATTTTTTCTGCAAGATTGTTTGGGAAGTGGTACATCTTTCAAAATGGAATGCAAATCAAATTTGGTGATCGAGAGAACACCGGCGCTGATGACGCATTCTTGTAAAAGGTCATGCCCGGCAGGTAAGTTCGCCAATGCGCGGGCGCGGCGCAGATTCGCGCCGGCACCCGCGATCGAAACAGGGAAACAGAAAATGGGCGGCGTGCGCTACAAGGTTGCCGAGGCTGCACGATTGGCGGGTGTATCCGCCTCGACGCTCCGTTTGTGGGAAACGCAAGGACTGGTGGTGCCCGAGCGCTCGCCGACCGGCCACCGGCAATACACCGAAGGTGATCTTGCCCGGCTGAAACGCATCTCCTGGTTCCGGGTCGAGCGCGGTCTCAATCCCGCTGCCATCAGAGAAGCACTCGAAGCCGAAGGGGTCGGGGATGACGACGCGCCTGCAGCGGGCGAGAGCGGTATTGACAATCAGGTCGGCCGCAAGTTGCGCAGTCTGCGGCATGCCGCCGGCAGGACGCTGGAGCAGGTTGCAGGCGAAGTTGGCATTGCCGCTTCCGTCCTCTCGACGCTCGAAAGAACCTCGCAGGGGGTTTCGGTCGCCGTCCTGCACAATATCGCCGAATATTTCGGATCGACGGTTTCGAGCCTTTCCGGTGAGGAAGAGGCCGATGCCCGGGCCGTCGTCCGTGCGGGAGAGTGGCGAAGCTGGCCGAAGACGACGCCCGGCGTCACCGTGCAGCTCCTGGCCGATGGTCGTAACCAGATGGATTGCCATCGCTTCGTGCTCGAGCCGGGTGCTTCGAGCGAAGGCGCCTATCGGCATGACGGGGAAGAATTCGTCTACGTGCTTTCGGGGCGCGTCGAGTTCATTCTCGACAGTGACCAGTTCTACGACCTGAGCGTCGGCGATTCGCTCTACTTTGAAAGTAAACGCCGCCATGCCTGGACCAACCGGCATGACGGCGAAACGGTTCTCCTCTGGATCAACACGCCGCCGACATTCTGAGCCTCGGGCTGACTTGAGGATGTTTGTTTCTGAAACGAAACAAGCGCTTGCGGTTCGGTTCTGCAGCAGCGATCGAATTCGCGGGCGTCGCGTCAGCCGTCAGCCGACGGTATACGCGCGCGGTTGCCAATCGAGCGGTCAAAGTTTGGCCCTAATCGGCCCTAAGGTTTTGGGGGCCGCCCTCAACGCGTCTTGCGACCGACCGGACCCTTCGCGCTTCTTGGAAGCAAATGGCAACCTCGCGGCAAAAATCGTAGCTGACCACGGAGTTGGCTCCACAGGAAGTAGACCGCAGCGGTCGGAACTCCGAGGGGACATTTAATGCTGACTATGCGCGACCGGCAACTGGACGGATTGAGAGCCGCTGCCGTTTCGATGGTGCTGTACGCGCATTTCTTTGCCGCCGACGATTCCCATTGGGGGCATGTCGGCGTGCGGCTGTTCTTCGTGCTCAGCGGCTTTCTGATAACGCGGCTGCTCCTCGACGCGCGTTCCGCGGCGCAGTTCGAAGCAGCGACGGCCCTCAGGTCGTTCTATATTCGCCGTGCCCTGCGCATCTTCCCACCCTATTTCGGCATGCTGGGCCTCGTGTGGCTGGTCAATCTGGAAGGCGCCAGGGAAGGCTGGGCATGGCACGCGCTTTATCTCTCGAACTTTTGGTACGCGCTCAAGGATGCGTGGACGCCGTGGGTGCTCTGCCACACCTGGAGCCTGAGCATTGAAGAACAATTCTACATCGTCTGGCCGCTCCTTATTCTGCTGACGCCGTGCCGCTGGATCGGGCGGCTCTGCGTCGGCGTCATCGCCTGTTCGCTGGCATACCGCTTTTATTGGCCGCTCACGGGGGAGCCCTCGCTTGCACGAGACCTTCTGCCTCCTGCATCGATGGATGCGCTGGCGGCTGGTGCCCTCTTGGCAGTTCACCGGTTGACGGCCACGGCCTGGCCGCGATGGATGACAGTCAGTTGGCTGCCGCTTTCCATATTATCCCTCGTGCTGCTTTGGGGTCGATCGATGCCGGTGGGGCCGGTGCTCGATTGGGTCGTTTGGATCGGTCTCGAAGTTTTGCCTCTCGTCCCGCTTGCAATGTTGGTCGGCAGCGCTTCCGCCGGGTTTCGTGGCGATTTCGGCAGGTTGCTGGAATTCCCGCCGCTGACGGCGCTCGGGCGCGTCAGCTATGGCGTCTACCTGTTTCATCCGGTCGTGCTGGCGCTGGTCGTCAAGGCGCAGGGGTGGATACCGGTCAACGTTTCGGAACAGGGCGTCGGGCGTTTGGTCGTCGCAGGTGCCGCCACTTTGGTCGTGGCGGCGTTCTCCTGGCTGGCGTTGGAGAAGCCGCTCAACGCCTTGAAGCGGCACTTTCCCTATCTTCGTGCCAACGGTCGGCCAAGTGCACCGGCCGCGAGCGCTAGAAGCACTGTCGACTGGTTTCAAGGGCGAAGGGACGAGCTGCCGCATCCGGCTCATCGCGCGGACGCCGCTGGCCGGGGAAACGCGCTTCAAGCCTCAGATCTGCAATAACGTTCGAGATTGTTCATGACCGTTCCGTTGGTTTCCGTCCTGCTGCCCGTCTACAACGCCGAGTCCTATCTCGCCGCGGCGCTTGAGAGTATTCTGAGGCAGGACTACGAACGGCTGCAGATCATCGCCATCGACGATGGTTCGCGTGATCGCTCACTGGAAATCATGCGGCGTTATCAAAAGGCCGACGGCCGCGTCACCATCATCTCCCGCGAAAACCGCGGTTTGATCGCGAGCTTGAACGAAGGTCTCGCTCTGGCAAAGGGCGATCTCATCGCCCGGATGGATGCCGACGACATTTCCTATCCGTCACGGCTGTCGCGGCAGGTGTCGCTGTTCATGCAACAGCCGCAGCTCGCGCTGTGCGGCACCCGCATCGATACGCTCATCGGCGATCGTATCGTCCGCGGCACGCCCAATCCGATCTATCGACCGGAGAACCTGAAGGCGCTGTCGATGTTCTTCACGATTTTCATGCACTCGACCGTCGTCTACAACAGGCATGTCATTCCGGAGGATATGCTCACCTATGACGCGCTTTATGTGCATGCGGAGGATTTCGATCTCTTCCGGCGCGTCACCGACCGTTTTCCGGCGATGATGATCGACGAGGCCATGGTCGCCTATCGTATCCATGGCAACAGCGTGACGAACAAGCACAAGCGCCAAATGCGCCGCACCCACCTGCAGATTGTTGCTGAAAACCTCGAGCGCGAACGTCTTTGCGACGATCCCCAGGCGCTCAATGACATCGGCCTTGCCGTCACGTCCGAGACGATCGGAAATGCCGCGAACTGCATACTGGCGCTCGAAGACAGGATTTCCAGGTACCCGCAGCAAAGC
Organism: Ensifer adhaerens; assembly: GCF_001270265.1. Classification (GTDB taxonomy): domain Bacteria; phylum Pseudomonadota; class Alphaproteobacteria; order Rhizobiales; family Rhizobiaceae; genus Ensifer; species Ensifer adhaerens_B. The sequence goes on along the minus strand of NZ_LGAP01000005.1, from coordinate 35,800 downwards.
CGCGCCGGCTATGAGGAGGGCGCCTTGAACCTCTTCTATTTCCTCTACCAGCTTGTCAGCGACGAGCGGCGGCCGCAGCTCACCCATGAGTTCCTGACGCGGACGGGAAAATGGGGGCTTATCCGGCGCCGGGAGCGATACGGCCTCATCGCAGGCGTTCATGCGCCCTGGTGCAGCAGCCTGTCGCTGGCTGCGATGAGGCGCATGGATGCCCTGTCGCGATACCTGCAGTCCGTGCCGGCATCCAACGTCCTTCCCCGTCATGGCCCGTTCTAGTATGACAGTCGAACGCCCGGCATGGGCGGCAACGGAACGCGCGAACGCGACGGACATGCCGTGGGTGCCGACGTCGGCCGCGCGCGAAGAGACCTTCGCAAGCTTCATCGTCTGCACGCGCAACCGCGTCGAGGCGCTCGATGCCTGTATCCGATCGATCGAGGCGGCGTGCCGCTCCCATGCCGTAGGTCGATGCGAGCTTGTTGTGGTGGATAACGGCTCCACAGACGGCACGCCCGATCGCATCAGCCGGATTGCGGCCGCGTCACCCATGGCGATCACGCATGCCGTCGAGACCCGACCGGGCCTGGCTGTCGCCCGAAATACGGCAATGGCATATGCGCGCGGCAGGATCCTGATCTTCATCGATGATGACTGCGAAGTCGACGTCGGCTATCTGCGCGATCTGGAACGCCACTGTGCAGGCGGCGAGGGCGGGGTGATCCGCGGCGGCCGCGTCGAGCTCGGCAACCCCGCCGACTTGCCGTTCACCATCAAACGGTCGAACGTGCGCGAACGGCTGACGCATGAGGTTCATCCAGGCGGCTTCGTGCTGGGGTGCAACATGACGATGCATCGTGATGTCGCATCGCGCGTTGGCCCCTTCGACGAACGGTTTGGCGCCGGCGCGCCGTTGCTGTCGGCCGAGGACACCGATTATCTCGTGCGCGCCGATCGGCTTGGTATCCCCGTCGAATATGTCCCCGACATGGTCGTCTTCCATCATCACGGCCGTCGCGCACGGGCGGCAATCGAGACGCTTCATTGCAACTACAGCTTCGGCAATGGCGCGCTTTGCCTGAAGCACCTGCGCACCGCGCCGTGGCTGCTGCGGCATTTCTTTTGGACCGTTAGGTCGGCGTTCGGGGAAATCTTCGGTGGCGCCCGGTTCGACCCCGTCTTGCACCTGTCGCACTGGCCGATCGTTTTCATGAACCTGCTCGGTGCCCTCAAGTTCGTGGGCCTGTTCGTCGCCGAGCGGTCACCAGGTCCGGCCGAGCAACGGGCCGAAGAGCAACTCCACCGCTGAGGACGGTCGCCATGTTCAGAATCTTCTTGCCGGGCCTGCAGCTATTGCGCGATGCGCTGGGCGGACAAATGCGTCTGCTTCCCGCCGTGGTGATTCTCGGCCTTTGCAGCGCAGCACTCGAGGGCGTTGGTATCGGCCTCATCATCCCCATGCTCGGCATCATTGCCGGCGATCAGGATCCGGCGGCACTGAACGGCGTCTCCTCGCTGTTCCAACAGGTCGGATCGGGATTGGATGACGGCGAGCGGCTGATTGTCATCGCCGGCGCTGCCTTTACCCTGATCGGCCTTAAGAACGTCCTCGCCTTTGCCAACACCGTGCTCGCGACCTTCATCTACGGCAAGGCAGGACACTCGATCCGCAGCGCCCTGTCGGGTCAGCTCCTGCGGGTCGGTTTTCCCTTCTTCATGAAGGAGAATCCGGGGCGGCTGCTCAACATCATTTCAAATGAATCCTGGCGGGCCTCCGATGCAATACAGACTGTTCTTGCGGCGCTCGTGAATGGCTCGGCCGCCGTCATTCTCCTGGCGTTCCTCCTACTTCTGTCCTGGCAGATGACGTTGTTCGTGGCCCTCGGCCTCGTTCTCGTCCAGCTCGTGCACTACGCCCTGTCTGCAACCCTCAAGGGGCCGAGCCGAGAAGTCACCTCCTTCAACAGCGAGCTTGCGGCTCGAATGCTTCATCTTGTTCATGCCGGCCGTTTGATACGGATATTCGGCCAGGAGGCGCGGGAGAAGGCCGTGTTCGATGCGGCGTCGGATGCCGTCAGACGCGCCGGGTTCTCGCTACAGGCCCGTCAAAGCGTGCTGCCGCCACTCACCGAGACGCTTCACTCCGCCCTCTTCCTGGCTGTGGTTGTCGCCGCCTGGTCTGTCGGCGTCAGCTTTCCCGTCATCGTTGCCTTCGTGGTCCTGCTCTATCGCTTGCAGCCGCACGTGCGTGCGCTGCAATTGTCCTGGAGCCAGATCCAGGGCTGGAGTGGGTCATTGGAGGAGGTGCGGTGGCTGTTGGACGCATCCGACAAGCCAAAGCCTCCCGAGGGGGAGGAGCCATTCGATTGTCTGCGACAGCAGCTGAGATTTGATGGGGTGACCTTCCGATATCCGAGTTCGGGCTCGCGTGCCGTGGTGCTGCATGCCGCGACATTCAAAATCCGTGGCGGCTGCTCGACGGCGGTCATCGGCCGGTCCGGTGCCGGGAAAACGACGATCGTCAATCTGTTATGCCGCTTCGTCGAACCGGACGAGGGACAGATCCTCGTCGATGGTATTCCCCTGAACCGGATAGACCCGGTTCAGTGGCGGAGCCAGATCGCGCTCGCCAGCCAGGACCTGGAATTGGTGGATGGTACGATCCTGGAGAATATCACCTACGGCCGGGAGGCTTCCACCGCAGAAGTGGAGCACGCGGCCAGGATGGCCGAAGCACACGGCTTCATCGAAAGCCTGCCGCAGGGCTATCAAACCGTCGTCGGATACAGAGGCGCCAGCCTCTCGGCGGGGCAGCGGCAGCGGGTTGCGCTGGCCAGAGCCCTCGTGCGCGACCCCGAGATCCTGATCCTGGACGAAGCCACCAACGCGGTCGACGGCCTGTCCGAAGCGGCCATCGTCGAGACGCTGAAATCGAGGGCCGGGCACCGCACGACCATAGTCATCAGCCATCACCGCAGCACGATTTCATTCTGCGACGAGGTCGTCATCCTCGGCGGTGGCCGGGTGAAAAGCCAGACGCCTTTCGCTGACGTGGCCACCTTGAGCATGGATCAGCTTTACGAGCACGAAGCGGCGGGCGAGCGCCGCGCCTGAATGAGCACTGGGCCCAAGTGAGCGCTGGGCCTGAGCGCGCACTTGGATATCGCGTGGCCTTGCGTCCGCTCGCCGAACCAGCCATCGTGATCGAAACGAAATCGGCGCGCGGTCCGCTTGATCACGGGCCGCGCGCCGACTGTTGTCTGTCGCCAAGCGCTCGAACAGGCCACCCCCTTCCCTTCGTTCCATTGGGAAGAGGGGCGGGCCGGTTCGCGGATCAGGCGGCTGCGTAGCGCTTTGCCATCTCCGGCAGGCGCAGGGTGCGGATCTTCGATGCCTTGCCGGCGGTGCGGAAGGCTTCGAAACGCTCCCTGCAAACCTCGGTCATGAGAGCCGTCGCCGGCTTCAGATAGGTGCGCGGGTCGAAATTCTCCGGGTTTTCGGCGAAGTTCTTGCGGATCGTGCCGGTCATGGCCAGGCGCAGGTCGGTGTCGATGTTGACCTTGCGGACACCGAGCGGGATCGCCTTCTGGATTTCCGAGACCGGTACACCCCAGGTTGGCTTCATCTTGCCGCCATAGGTGTTGAACAGGTCCTGCAGGTCCTTCGGAACGGAGGACGATCCGTGCATGACGAGGTGGGTGTTCGGCAGGCGCTTGTTGATCTTGGCGATCGTTTCGATCGACAGGATCTCGCCGTCCGGCTCGCGGGTGAACTTGTAGGCGCCATGGCTGGTGCCGATGGCGACGGCGAGCGCATCGACACCGGTCTTGGTGACGAAATCGAAAGCCTGTTCCGGATCGGTCAGCAGTTCCTCGCGCGACAGCTTGCCTTCGAAGCCGTGGCCGTCTTCCTTGTCACCGGCGCCGGTTTCCAGGTTGCCGAGGCAGCCGAGTTCGCCTTCGACCGAAACGCCGGCCGCATGGGCGATCTTCACGACTTCGGCGGTGACGGCGACATTGTATTCATAGCTGGCGACGGTCTTGCCGTCCTTCTCGAGCGAACCGTCCATCATGACCGAGGTAAAGCCGTTGGTGATTGCCGAGATGCAGGTCGACGGCTGATCGCCGTGATCGAGATGCAGACAAACCGGAATGTGCGGATATTCTTCCGCGGCACCCAGGATGAGGTGGCGCAGGAAGGCATCGCCCGCATAGGAGCGAGCACCGCGGCTTGCCTGCAGGATCACAGGAGAATCAGTGGCGTCAGCAGCGCGCATGACGGCCTGAATGTATTCGAGATTGTTCACATTGAACGCCGGCAGCGCGTAGTCGTTCTCCGCCGCATGGTCGAGCAGTTGCCGCAATGTGATCAATGCCATTCGATATCTCCCTTTAGTGTTTCGGCACAGCTTGGTGCGCCACGAAAAATGGTCCGGCCAGGACGCCGCACATGGTTTCATCGACGCCTGTCGATGGCCGGATTTGCTGTGCGACGCGACAACGCGCGCGAAATGGTCGCGCCCACCGAAGTCTGGCGCACAATAGTTCATCAAAGTGGTTTGGCAACGGCCCGGAGGCCGGGTGCGAGGGGTGGCGAACCCGCTTCAATCGATTTTACTGTGGACTGGATGCAACAGGGTGGATTTAACCGTTTCGCTTTCTAGTGGTGCGTCACCGACCGGCGGGCCGAGTTGGTCAAATGCCACTTTCCCGTGCACGGATGGCGGCTTGCACCGGGGTCAAAACGGGCTATAGGGAAACACTGTGTCATCGCGCGATGAACGTTCTGCAAGAAGATTGCGGCAAAGCCTCCTTTTCTTTCCGCACATTACGTAAACTGCGCGTGGAATTCACGAAGTTTGCATGGCGGTTGATTCCGGGCGGCAAGCCGGCAAGGCCGAGCTTGCACCTAAAACGTTACAGTAGAAACGCGTGGATTGCCGCCCGGTTGTCACATCCGCGTCGCAAAAACGACGAAAACGATCGCAAACGAAATACAACTTTTGATTTCGCAAAGTTGCGGGTCTATAGATAAAGATGCAGCGGGTTGCAGAATCCGCCTTGCGTTTGAGAAAGATTTGCACTTCTCTCCTGCGATCACAAACCCAAAAAAGGGGAAGGAGAGAAACGAAATGGCCTCACTGAAACTCAACCTTAGCGCCGCCGCGCTGATCGGCTCGCTGCTCATCGGAGCAAGCCCGGCTCTTGCCGAAGCTGTCCTGCATCGTGGCAACGCCGGTGAGCCGCAGACGCTGGACCAGGCCCATACGTCGATCAATATCGAAGAGTTCATCCTCAAGGATCTCTACGAAGGCCTGACGATCTATGACGCCTCGGGCAAGATTGTCCCGGGTGCTGCCGAAACGTGGGAGCTTTCGGACGACGGTACGGTCTATACCTTCAAGCTGCGCGCTGACGCGAAGTGGTCCGACGGTTCGTCGGTAACGGCAGAAGACTTCGTCTTCTCGTTCCGCCGTGTCGAAGACCCGAAGGTCGCCGCCGGCTATGCCAACATTCTCTTCCCGATCAAGAACGCCGAAAAGGTCAACAAGGGCGAAGTGCCGGTCGATCAGCTTGGCATGAAGGCGGTCGACGAAAAGACGCTCGAAATCACGCTTGAGCGCCCGACCCCGTTCTTCCTGGAACTGCTGGCGCACCAGACCGCGCTTCCGGTCAGCAAGGCAAGCGTCGAGAAGAACGGCGTGGACTTCGTCAAGCCGGGCGTCATGGTTTCGAACGGCGCGTTCACGCTCGCCGCGCACGTACCGAACGACAGCCTGACCGTCGTCAAGAACGCCAACTACTGGGATGCCGCTAACGTCAAGCTCGACAAGGTCATCTTCTACCCGATCGACGACCAGGCCGCCTCGGTTCGCCGCTTCGAAGCCAAGGAAATGGACCTCGCCTACAACTTCTCGGCCGATCAGCTTGATCGTCTGCGCAAGTCCCATGGCGACCAGGTCCATGTTTCGCCGACGCTCGCGACCTACTACTACGCCTTCGACACCCGCCAGGAGCCCTATAGCGACGTTCGCGTTCGCCAGGCCCTGTCGATGGCCGTCGACCGTGACTTCCTCGCTAAGGAAATCTACGCTGGTTCGCAGCTGCCGGCCTACTCGATGGTGCCTCCGGGCATCGAGAGCTACGGTGAGCCGTCCAAGGCCGAGTTCGGCACCGTGTCGCAGCTCGATCGCGAAGACAAGGCGCTGGCCCTGATGAAGGAAGCCGGCTACGGCGAAGGTGGCAAGCCGCTCGAAATCGAGCTGCGCTACAACACCAACCCGAACCACGAGCGCGTTGCAACGGCCGTTGCCGACATGTGGAAGAACACCTTCGGCGCCAAGGTGTCGCTGGTGAACCTCGACGTGTCCTCGCACTACGCCTATCTGCAGGAAGGCGGCAAGTTCAACGTTGCGCGCGCCGGCTGGGTTGCCGACTACGCCGATGCCGAGAACTTCCTGGCTCTCAGCCTCAGCTCCAACAAGACCTTCAACTACGGCCACTTCGAAAACGCTGACTTCGACGGCCTGATGAAGAAGTCCTACGAGGAGCAGGATCCGGCAGCTCGCTCCAAGCTGCTGCATGAAGCCGAAGCTCTGCTGATGAAGGAACAGCCGATCGCTCCGCTTCTGACCCAGGCCGATCTGTGGCTGGTCTCCGACCGCGTCAAGGGCTGGCAGGACAACTCGCCGAACCAGCACCTGAGCCGGTTCCTGAGCGTCGCCGAATAACGAACAGGGACGACGCGCGGTGAAAAGGCCGCGCGTCGCCTCCGGAGCACGTCCATGATTTCCTTCATCCTTCGCCGATTGGCGAGTGCGGTGCCGACCTTGTTTATCGTCGTCACCATTTCCTTTTTCCTGATGCGGTTTGCCCCTGGCGGCCCCTTCAACCTCGAGCGTCCCCTTCCGCCGCAAACGATGGCGAACCTGATGGCGACGTATCAGCTCGACCAGCCCCTGTGGCGCCAATACGTTCACTATCTCAGCAATGCAGTGACCGGCGACTTTGGCCCGAGCTATATCTACAAGGACAACAACGTCGCGCAGTTGATCGGCAAGGGCTTGCCCTATTCGATGGAGCTCGGCCTGTATGCGCTGCTGTTTGCAGTGATCGGCGGCGTCATCGCCGGCACGATCGCCGCACTCCGGCAAAACAGCATCCTCGACTTCACGATCATGTCGGTCTCGACGCTCGGCGTCACCGTGCCGAATTTCGTCGTCGGTCCTGTCTTGACGCTGGTCTTCGCCATTGTCCTGGCCTGGCTGCCGGCCGGCGGTTGGGGCGACGGTTCGATGCGCTTCCTGATTCTGCCGATGATCGCGCTTGCACTACCGCAGCTCGCGGTGTTCGCACGCCTTACACGTGGCTCGATGATCGAGGCACTGCATACCGACCATATCCGAACCGCCAAGGCCTACGGCCTGCCGGCCAGGACAGTCGTCGTCACGCACGCCATGCGCGGTGCGATGCTGCCGGTCGTCTCCTATCTGGCGCCTTGCGCGGCGGCATTGCTCACCGGTTCGGCTGTGGTCGAGACGATCTTCACCATTCCGGGCGTCGGCCGCTACTTCGTCCTTGGGGCGATCAACCGCGACTATACGCTGGTGATGGGCACGGTTATTCTCGTCGCCATCTTCGTTATCGTTTTCAATCTTTTGGTCGACATTCTCTACGGCCTGCTCGATCCGAGGGTTCGCCATGACTGATATCGCCCAGACGCCGGCGGCAACGCCGGAAACCAAGGGGCGCAGCCTCTTCCAACTGGCGGCCATGCGCTTCAAGCGCAACCGCGCCGCCATGGCCGGTTGCGTCATGCTGGCCCTGATCGCGATATTTTCGTTTTTGGGCCCGCTGTTTTCGCCGCACACCTACGATCAGGTGTTCCCGTCCTACGTCTCTATCGGCCCGAGCCTCGAGCCGCGTCCGGATACGTCCACCCTGCAAGGGGTGATGGAAGGGATCGCGACACGCGCACGCGTCACGCTCAAGGAGTTCAACATCGACGGTGAGACCTTCACCGCAACGATTACCTCGGAGCAGCCGATCGATGCGCGCGCAACGCGCTACTTCGACCGTGCCAACGAGTTCCGCGACACCCAGGTGGTGGCGACCGAGGACGAAGGTCGTACGCTCAAGGTGACCGGCCAGGTGAACCGCGAGTATTTCCCATTCGGCACCGATTCGAACGGCCGCGATCTGCTGGTGCGCGTCATGCTCGGCGGCCAGATCTCGATTGCCGTCGGTCTGCTGGCAAGTCTGGTGTCGCTCGGCATCGGCGTCGTCTACGGCGCGACCTCGGGTTACATCGGCGGCCGCGTCGACAACGTCATGATGCGACTGGTGGAGATCATGTATTCTCTGCCCTTCGTCTTCCTCGTCGTCGTTCTCGTGGTCTTCTTCGGACGCTCGTTTATCCTGATCTTCCTGGTGATCGGCGCGGTCGAATGGCTGGATATGGCCCGTATCGTGCGCGGTCAGACGCTGGCACTGAAACGACGGGAATTCGTCGGCGCAGCGCAGGCGCTCGGTCTGACGGACTGGCAGATCATTCGCCGGCACATCATTCCGAACACCATCGGGCCGGTTATCGTTTTCGTCACCGTCGTTGTGCCGAAGGTGATCCTGCTCGAGAGCTTCCTCTCCTTCCTCGGCCTCGGCGTCCAGGCACCGCTGACGAGCTGGGGCGCGCTGATCTCGGAAGGCGCCAACAACATCCAGTCGGCACCCTGGCTGCTGATCTTCCCGGCCATCTTCTTTGTTCTGACGCTGTTCTCGCTGAACTTCGTCGGCGACGGCCTGCGCGACGCGCTCGACCCGAAGGACCGCTGATATGGCAGACACCAACGAAACCATTCTGGCCGTTCGCGGCCTCAAGGTGAATTTTTCGACGCCAGACGGCACAGTCGAAGCGGTCAAGGGCATCGATCTCGATGTGCGCACCGGCGAGACGCTCGCGGTCGTGGGCGAATCCGGTTCGGGAAAGAGCCAGACCATGATGGGCATCATGGGACTGCTCGCCAAGAACGGCACCGTTACCGGTTCTGCCCGCTACCGCGGTCAGGAGCTGGTGGGGCTTTCGCCCAAGGCGCTCAACGGCGTGCGCGGTTCCAAGATCACCATGATCTTCCAGGAGCCGATGACGTCGCTCGACCCGCTCTACACGATCGGCCGGCAGATCGCCGAACCGATCGTGCACCACCGCGGCGGCACGTTCAAACAGGCACGCAAACGCGTGCTGGAACTGCTGGAACTGGTTGGCATCCCGGAACCGGGTCGACGTATCGACAGCTATCCGCACGAGCTTTCGGGCGGTCAGCGCCAGCGTGTGATGATCGCGATGGCGCTTGCCAACGAACCGGATCTACTGATTGCCGATGAGCCGACGACGGCGCTCGACGTGACGATCCAGGCTCAGATCCTGGATCTGCTGAAGTCGCTTCAGCAGCGCTTCGGCATGGCGATCGTGCTGATCACGCACGATCTCGGCATCGTCAAGCATTTTGCCGAACGTGTTGCGGTGATGCGCCGTGGCGAAGTGGTGGAGCAGGGAGCGACCGCCGACATCTTCGAGCGGCCGCAGGCCGAATACACGAAGATGCTTCTGGCGGCGGAACCGAGCGGCCGCAAGGCACCTCCGGCCGACAACGCGCCGATCATCCTTGAAGGCAGGGACGTTTCGGTCGACTACGCGATTGGCGGCGGCTTCTTCACCCGAGGCAGCGCGGTCTTCCGGGCGGTCGACAAGGTCAACCTGCGGCTTCGCGAAGGCCAGACGATCGGCGTGGTCGGTGAATCCGGCTCCGGAAAATCGACGCTCGGGCGTGCATTGCTGCGGCTTCTGCCGAGCAGCGGTTACTACCGCTTCGGTACCACCGACATCTCCGGCTTCGACCGCGGCCAGATGCGTCCGCTGCGGCGTGCGCTGCAGCTCGTCTTCCAGGATCCCTACGGCTCGCTTTCGCCGCGCCGCACCGTCGGTGAAATCATCACCGAAGGTCTTCAGGTGCACGAGCCCGGGCTGAGCCGTGCCGATCGCGACCGTCGCGCCATCGAGGCGCTCAAGGAAGTCGGCCTCGACCCTGCGTCGCGCAACCGTTATCCGCACGAGTTTTCGGGTGGCCAGCGGCAGCGCATCGCGATTGCGCGGGCGGTGATCCTGAAGCCGAAGGTCGTCATTCTCGACGAGCCGACATCGGCGTTGGACCGCTCGGTGCAAGGCCAGGTGATCGAGCTTCTGCGCCATCTGCAGCGCTCGCATGGCCTGTCCTACATCTTCATCAGCCACGATCTGTCGGTGGTGAAGGCGATGTCGGACTACGTGATCGTCATGAAGAACGGCAAGATCGTCGAAGAAGGCCATACCGACGGGATTTTCGATGCTCCGAAGGAACCTTACACCAAGACGCTGATCGGGGCGGCCTTCAACGTCTAAGGCGAGAGCCTCGATCATTGCTTTCCAGGGGCGCGGCATCCGCGCCCCTGTTTTCGTTTGGGACCGGATGCCGCGGTCATTTTTCTCTCGAGCAGGCTTGCTGTGCTACGCGACGCTACCGCCCGTCGCTTTCGCCGGACAGGTCCGTCGCAATGAGCTTCTTGTCGAGCCCGAATTTCTGCATCTTTTCGTAGAGCGTCTTGCGGGAGATGCCGAGCGACTCGTAGACCGGCTTCAGCGCGCCGCCATGGGTGGCTATGGCGTTGGCGATCAGCCCCTTTTCAAAAGCTGCGACCTTTTCCGCCAGACGGCTACCATTCGGCTCGGACGAAGCGATCTCGTAGGAAGTCGTATCGAGCCCGAGCACCAGCCTTTCGGCGGCGTTACGCAATTCGCGCACGTTACCCGGCCAGTTGCGTTCCGCCATCTCGGCCAGCAGGTTCTGTGACACGTCCACTTCGTCCCGGCCGTAACGAGCCGCGGATTCCCGCACGAGCTGCAGGAACAGCAGCGGAATGTCGGCACGACGTTGCGTCAGCGGCGGCACGCGCAGCGTCGCAACATTGAGGCGATAGAGAAGGTCGGGCCGGAAGCGGCCGGCGGCCACTTCCTGCTCGAGATCCACCTTGTTGGTGGCGATGAAACGAACGTCGAGCGGCACAACTTCATTGGAGCCGAGCCGCGTGATCACGCGCTCCTGCAGCACGCGCAGAAACTTGGCCTGCAGGTCGATCGGCATCGAGCCGATCTCGTCGAGCAGGATGGTGCCTCCGCGGCCATGTTCGAACTTGCCGTAGCGTGGACGGATCGCGCCGGGAAATGCCCCGGGCTCGTGCCCGAAAAGCTCGCTCTCGATCAGGTTTTCGGGCAGTGCGGCGCAGTTGATGGCGATGAAGGGACTGTTCGCCCGGCCGCTCAGATCGTGTAGTGTGCGAGCCACGACCTCCTTGCCAACGCCGGTGTCGCCGATGATCAGCGTGTCGGCGTCGGAGGCGCCGATCGCGCGCACCCGATAGCGAAGATCGACCATCACCTGACTGCGACCGGGCAAGCGCTGTTCGATGTCGTCGCGCTTGCCGGCAACCGCCTTCAAGCGACGGTTTTCGAGCACCAGTGCGCGCCAGTCGAGCGCGCGGCGTATGGTGCCGGCGAGCATCTGCGCGGTGAAGGGTTTCTCGACGAAATCATAGGCACCTTCGCGCATGGCGCGGACGGCCAGTTGCACATCGCCGTGGCCGGTGACAAGGATTACCGGCACCTCGACGTCGATTTCGCGAATGCGCTGGAGGAAGGTCATCCCGTCCATCCCAGGCATGCGGATGTCGCTGATGACCACGCCGGGAAAGCTGAAACCGATGAACTCCAGGGCATGTTCGGCGCTGGCGAATGTCTCGACGCGGAAGCCGGCGAGCTCCAGCGCCTGCGCACTCGAATGGCGCAACTCCTCTTCGTCGTCGACGAGCAGGACACGGCTTTCGATCATTCGGCGGCCTCCTGGCCCAGGTCATCGGCGACGGGAAGCTCAATGCGGAATTCCGCACCGCCCTCAGCGAGGTTCGTGGCAATCAGGCTGCCGCCGAAGTCCTTGACGATATTATAGGAAATCGACAGGCCAAGACCCAGTCCCTTGCCGACGCCTTTGGTTGAAAAGAACGGGTCGAAGATGCGCTCGGCGATTGCGGCAGGCACGCCGGGACCACGGTCGCTGATCGCAAGCACAACCTTGTCGCCTTCGCTCCTGGCGCGAAGGCGAATGCGGCGATCGTCCAGGCCCTCGACGGCGTCGGCAGCGTTGGAGATTACATTGACCAGAACCTGCTGCAGACGAACTGACCCGGCGCGAACCACCAGCGGCACGTCACCGAGATCGATGTCGATTTCGGCCGCCGCCGCCTTGAGCCTGACAGCGACGATCTCCATCGTGTCGCGTACGACATCCTCGATCAGCACCGGCCCCAGCTTCTCGTTCGGCTTGCGCGCAAAATTGCGCAGATGCCGGCTGATTGCCGCCATGCGGTCCACCAGACCGGAAATGCGCCGGATGTTGTCGCTCGCCTCTTCGGCGCGCCCGCGCTCGATCAGCAAGGCTGCGCTGTCGGCATAGGTCTTTGCCGCCGCCAGCGGCTGGTTGAATTCGTGCGACAGCGCTGCCGACATCTGCCCGAGGCCGGCGAGCTTGCCCGCCTGGATGAGGTCGGCCTGGGTCCGGCGCAGCTGTTGCTCGGTCTGGCGCCGTTCGGCGACTTCCTCTTCGATCTGCACGTTGACGCGAGCAAGGTCGGCCGTCCGTTCGTCGACGCGTCGCTCGAGTTCGGCCTGCGCTTCCGCCTGCATCGAGATGCGCTCGTTAAGCCGGGCGCGGCGCTGCCAGAGAATGGCGGCTGCAAGGCCGGTGAGGCATAGGAGCAGCAAGGCGGCGATGACGGTGGTCAGCGCCTGGGTCCGAACGGATGCCGTGTCGGTCAGAACGTTCACCGTCCAGTCGGCATCGGCCATGTAATGCGACAGAAGCAGATACTCCCGGCTCGTATCGCCGGTAGCGATCGTAATCAGGTCGTGATCGGTCAGGCGGCCGGGCGTCATAGGCAGCGCTCGCAACGTCGCATTGGCGTAGCGCCGCGATGTCTCGGTGCGTGTAAGCCGCTCCGGCGTCAGCGGCAGGACGGATGCATAGAGCCATTCCGGCGTGCCGGACATGAAGATGATGCCCTCCGGGTCGGAAACGAAGATCTTGTACTCACCTCCCTGCCAGGATGCCTCGATGCTCTCGATGTCGACCTTGAAGACGATGACGCCGCGGATGTCCTCGCCGACGCGGATTGGCGAGCCGAAATAGTAGCCGCGTTTCAGCGAGGTCGTGCCAAGCGCATAGAACCGGGACTGCTGCCCCTGCAGAGCTTCCTGGAAATAGGGCCGATAGCTGAAATTCTGCCCGACGAAGCTCGTCGGACCGTCATAGTTGCTGGCGGCAATCGTGTCGCCGTCAGGCGTGATCACATAGATATCGGATGAGTTGAGAAGCGCATTGATATCCTTGAGGTAAGCGTTCACGGCCTCTCTCAGCCGCCGGTCGCGCGGGCGGGTGGCAAGCTCCTGGATGTCGTCGTGATCGGCGATTAAGGCGGGCAGGGCTTGGTAGCGGTTGAGGTGGCCGTCCAGGGCCGCCACGGCGAGCCGGAGAGCCGTATTTGCCTGTGCCGAGGCTTCGTCGAGATAGCTGCGCGTGGCCACGGCATTGCCTTGCCAGGCGAGCGCGGCAACCGCCAGCGGCAACAGGATGACAGCAACGACCAGGCGGTACTTCACGGAATGTCTGGGCTCCTCCTCCCGCACGTTCCCGACAGCCAGCATTTTGGCTCCACCGATCTTAAGCAGCGCCCGCTCCGCCCACAAGGCAGGGCGTCTTTGCTCATTGTTCGTTCAACGATTTTGTTCGATCGTCAATAATGCGTTGACAATGCGTTTGGTCGCGGCCGTCTTTCGCAACGGTCCGGATGAGCGCATCTATGCGTCATGACAAAGCCCGGTCTTGGCGGGCGGAAAGGATCACGGCAATGCTCAATCAGATCAAAGGCCTGCATCACGTTACGTCGATGGCGGACGACGCCTTCACCAACAACCAGTTCTTCACCAAGACGCTGGGCATGCGCCGCGTCAAGAAGACGGTGAACTTCGATTCCCCTGATGTCTATCATCTCTACTATGGCGATGAAGCCGGCACTCCCGGCACGGTGATGACCTATTTTCCCTTTCCGCAGATGCCGCGCGGACGTGCGGGTACCGGCGAAGTCGGGACGACGGTTTTTTCCGTTCCCGGGGGCTCACTCGGCTTTTGGCGCGAACGGCTTTCGAACCTCGGCGTCACCGGGCTCAAGGACGAACAGACCTTCGGTGAAAAACGATTGAACTTCGCAGGCCCGGACGGCGACGGCTTTGCACTTGTCGAAGTGCGCGACGATCCGCGGGCGCCCTGGGCGGAAGGCGGCGTTTCGCAAGATCATGCGATCCGCGGTTTCCACTCGGCTGCCATGCGGCTGCGCGACGAAGGGGCGACAGCGGAGCTTCTGAAGTTCATGGGCTACGAGGAACTGGACCGCAAGGACGGCGTCACCCGCCTGGTCATGCCCAATGGAAATGGCGCGGGCTTGATCGACCTTGAGACCATGCCGTACGTCAACCGGGCTGCCCAGGGAGCGGGCTCCGTGCATCACATCGCTTTTGCCGTCGACAATCGCGAAAAACAGCTCGAAGTGCGCAAGGCTCTGATGGACACCGGCTATCAGGTCACGCCGGTGATCGATCGCGATTATTTCTGGGCGATCTACTTCCGCACCCCGGGCGGGGTGCTGTTCGAGATCGCCACCAACGAACCGGGCTTCAATCGCGACGAGGATCTGGCCCACCCCGGGGAGGCGCTGAAGCTGCCGCAGCAGCACAAGCCCCTGCGCCGGGTTCTCGAAAGCCATCTGCAGAAGCTGGAAGCCTAAAGCGCACGGCGGCCGGGGCGACCCCCCGCCGCCACTTCCGGCAAGCAACAAGGAGATTTCCATGGCCGATCACGGCTACGTACACAAACTGAAGGCCGGCCAACCCGGCAATCCGATCTTCTTCGTCTTCCACGGCACGGGCGGTGACGAGAACCAGTTCTTCACCTTCGGCACGCAACTTTTGCCCGAAGCAACGGTCGTATCGCCGCGCGGTGACGTGTCGGAGCATGGCGCTGCCCGCTTCTTCAAGCGGACCGGCGAAGGCGTTTACGACATGGCGGACTTGTCCCGAGCAACGAAAAAGATGGCCGGCTTCGTCAAGGTCCTGGCCGAGGAGCATCAGGCCTCGGAGATTATTGGCCTCGGCTACTCGAACGGGGCGAACATTCTTGCCAATGTGCTTTTCGAGAACGGCCTTTTCGACAGGGCGATCCTGATGCATCCGCTGATCCCGTTCCGCCCCAGAGACAATGCAGCACTTACGGGGCGCCATGTGCTGATCACGGCCGGGGAGCGCGACCCGATTTGCCCGGCAGCGCAAACACAGGCCCTGGCGGACTACTTCAATGCACAGGGCACTAGCACCGATCTCGAATGGCATGCCGGCGGGCATGACATCCGGCAGAATGAAATCTCCGCGATCGAACGTTTCATCAAAGGTTGATGTTCACTCCAGCCGACGACGGAACAACCATGACGCGGCCGAGAGCGTGACGAGGGCGATGACGCAAAGCGGAATCGTCTGGCGCACGACCTCGGCCAGCGGGATATCCTTCAGGAACACCCCCTTCACGATCACCAGGAAGTAGCGCAGCGGATTGACCAACGTCACGGGCTGCAGCCAGGTCGGCATGTTCTCGATCGGCGTTGCGAAACCGGAGAGCAACATCGCCGGCACCATGAACAGGAAGGCGCCGAGGATTGCCTGCTGCTGTGTCATCGACAGTGCGGAAATGAACAGGCCGAGCCCGACCACCGCTGCAAGATAGAACACCGCGCTGCCGTAGAGCAGGAACAGCGAACCACGCAGCGGCACGCCGAAGATGAAGACGGCGGCGAGAATATAGACCGTGATGTGAAACAGCCCGATCATCATCGGCGGTATCAGCTTGCCGATCAGGATCTCATGCGTGCGCAACGGCGATACCATCAACTGGTCGAAGGTGCCCAGCTCCCGTTCGCGCGCGATCGAAAGCGCAGTGACGATCAGTCCGATCAACAGCGCGATGCTGGCAACGAGATTGGGCACCATGAACCACTGATAGGTGAGGTTGGGATTGAACCAGTTTCGCGCAACGACTGCAATGGTCTCGGAAGCCGTGCGCTCGCCGGCCGGCGTATCGGCGGCGAGCGTGCCGACGATGCGTCCGAGATATCCCGAGACGATCTGCGATGCATTCGACCGACGCCCGTCGAGAATGATCTGGACCTCAGCCGGCCGGCCCGCTTCGATGTCGCGCGAGAAGGTCGGGCCGATCTCCACGGCGGCTATGGCGCGTTGCCTGTCGATGGCGTCGCGAACCTCGTTTTGATCGTCGGTGAATGCGATACTTCGAAACGTCGGAGAGCCGTCAATCCGCTCGACGAGCTCCTGGCCCCAATGGCCATTGTCGCGGTTGAGAACCATGACGTCGACATTCGTCACCTCGAGCGTCGCCGCATAGGAAAAGACCAGCAGCTGCACGATCGGCGGCCCGATCAGGATTGCGCGGCCCTTGGGGTCGCGCAGCACCGCCAGCAGTTCCTTGACGATCAGCGCCTTGAGCCGAGTCCACCACATGTCAACCGATCCTCTTGCGGGTGCTTCGTGCCGCGAGCACGAAAAAGACGCAGCCGATCAGCAGCATGACGGCAATCGACTGCAGGAACATCGGCCAGATGTCGCCGGCCAGAAACACCGTCTGCAGGCTCGGAATGAGATAGCGTGCCGGCACGATGAAGGTGATCCATTGGATGACCGTCGGCATCGAGTTGATCTCGAACAGGAAGCCGGACAGCAGGAACGCTGGCAGGAAGGCTGAGATCAGCGCAAGCTGCGAGGCCAGGAACTGGTTCTTGGTCGCCGCGGAAATCAACAGGCCCTGGCCGAGTGCCGGCATCAGGAACGTTGCTGACAGCGCATAAAGTGCGGCAACCGAGCCCCGGAACGGCACGCCGAAGAGAAAAACGGCGAGGAGTACACAGAGCGTCATCGATGTCAGACCGAGGAGAAAATAGGGCAGGAGCTTGCCGGCCAGCAGCTCAGCGGCCGATACCGGCGTTGCCATCATCGCTTCCATTGTGCCGCGCTCCCACTCGCGCGCCACGACCAATGAGGTCAAAAGCGTGCCGACGAGGGTCATGACGATGGCGATCGAACCGGGGACAAGGAAATTCCGGCTCGTCAGCTCCGGATTGAACCAGAAACGCTGTTCGGTAGAGATCGCCGGTGGACGACCGGCGTCCTGTTCGAGCCGCTGGCGCTCCCAGTTGGCGACTGTCGCCTGCGCATAGTTCTGCACGAAGTTGGCCGTGTTCGGGTCCGAGCCGTCAACGAGAACCTGCAATGTGGGGTGCTGGCCCGCCGCATGATCGGCCTCAAAGCGGGCTGGGATGATGACGAGGCCGCGGATACGCCCGAGCACGAGATCGTCTTCGAAATCGCGGCGGTCGCGCCCAAGGCTGACGGAGAAGTAGCGCGATGCCTGGAAGCCAGCGGCGAGATCGCGCGTGAGTGGCGTCTCCTGTTCCACCACGAGGCCGATGCGCGTTTGCGTGGTATCGAGAGATACGCCATAGCCGAACAGGAACAGAAGGATCAGCGGCAGGACGAAGGCGATCAGAATGCTGCTCGGGTCGCGCACGATCTGGTAGCTTTCCTTGCGCACCAGCGCGGCAAAGCGGCGTCCGCGCCCGGTTGTCGGCGCTGCGATCGGTGCGGGCGAACTCATGCTGCCGCCTGCCTTTCTTCCGACCTCTGCACCAGGGCGATGAAGGCGTCTTCCATCGTTGGGTCGGGACAGGCCGCATCGGCCACCTGCTTTTTCAAGTCGTCGGGCGAGCCGAGTGCGATCGATCGGCCGCGATAGATGAGCGAGATCCGATCGCAATATTCCGCCTCGTCCATGAAATGGGTGGTGACCAGCACGGTCACGCCCTTTTCGACGAGGCCATTGATATGGGTCCAGAACTCGCGCCGGGTGATCGGGTCGACGCCCGAAGTCGGCTCGTCGAGAAACAGGGCTTCCGGTTCGTGCAGAACGGCACAAGCAAGGGCGAGGCGCTGCTTGAGGCCGAGCGGCAGGTCCTTGGCGGACATAGCCAGCAGGCGGCCAAAACCGAAAATCTCGACCATTAGCTGTGTCCGCTCCTTCTTGCGCTCGCCGGACAAGCCATAGACACCGGCAAAGAAATTCAGGTTCTGCGCGACGCTCAGATCGCCGTAGAGCGAGAATTTTTGCGCCATGTAGCCGAGGCGGTTGCGGGCTTCGGCGGCATCCCGGCGCAGGTCGAAACCGGCAACCCGACCTTCGCCGGCGCTCGGCTTCAGCAATCCGCAGAGCATCTTGAACGTCGTCGATTTTCCGGCGCCGTTGGGGCCTAGAAGTCCGAAGATCTGGCCGCGCGGAATGTCGAAGGTTATATCGTCGGCAGCGGTGAAATCGCCGAAGCGCTTTGTCAGCCCGTGAGCCTCGATCACCGGCTTGCCGCTCTCGTTCGCAAACGGCTTCTGTGCCTCTGCCAGTTTCGAATGGCCGCCGGGACCGCCGCCCAGCATGTCGATGAACGCGTCTTCGAAACGTGGTGGCGTCACAGTCGCTTGTGGCGTGACCCCCGCATTCTCCGACGGCGCAGACGGCGGTGTTGCCCCGGGCGCCATGACCAGGCGAATAGCCTCACCCTGGATGACGCCATCGACGACGCCGTCCTTATCAAGAAAGCGCGCGAGCGTCTCGCGGCGGCGTCCGGTGACGCCGGAAACCTTGAAGACACGATCAGCGACGCGTCCCGTGAGTTCGGAGGGCGCACCGGCAAAAAGCAGCTTGCCTTCATTCAAAAGCAGCACCCCGTCGCAGGCTTCCGCCTCGTCAAGATAGGCTGTCGACCAGACGACGCCGATGCCGGAGGCCGTCAGGTTTTCGACCATCTTCCAAAGGTCGCGGCGGGAGATCGGATCGACACCGACGCCCGGCTCATCGAGCAACAGCAGCCGCGGTTTGCGCAGCAATGCGCAGGCAAGCCCGAGCTTCTGCTTCATGCCGCCGGAAAGTTTGCCCGCCAGCCGGGATGTGAAGCGTTTGAGGTCGGTGAATTCGAGCAGTTCGTCGTACGTCGCCGTGCGCTCGGCGAGCGGAAGGCCGCGCAGGTCCGCGTAAAGATCGAGGTTTTCCTGTACGCTCAGATCTTCATAGAGGCCGAAGCGCTGCGGCATGTAGCCGATAGACGCCTGAATGCCGGCGGGATCCTTCGCGGTGTCGAAGCCCAGTACGTCCACCTTTCCCTCGTCTGGCAGCATCAGACCGGTCATCAGCCGGATCAGCGTCGTCTTACCCGCGCCGTCGGGGCCGACAAGGCCGGTGATACGACCACCAAGAATCTCCCCGTCGATATGATCGAGCGCGGGTGCTCCCTTGCCAAAACGCTTGACGACGCCGGAGATCCGCACGAAGGGCTCGTCAGTCATGATGCGCCTCTTTCAGTCTCTGGCAGATGCACGGTCACGGGCATGCCCTGACGCAGATCCGCTCCCGGCTTCGTCACGACGATACGCAGGCGGTAGACGAGATCAGTGCGCAGTTCCGGCGTTTCGACTGACTTCGGGGTGAATTCGGCAACGGGAGAAATGAAGCCTACCGTTGCCTCATACGGCCGATCCGGGGCGGTATCCGAAACGATCTCGACTTTCATGCCGGGATGCACACGCCCAAGGTCGGGTTCGGCGACATAGGCACGAACCCAGACGGGCTCACTCAGCGAAATCACATAGGCCGTATCCGATGGCGCGACCATGGCGCCGGGCTCGCGGACGCGGGAAAGCACGATGCCGTCGCTCGGCGCCAGCAACCGCGTATCGGAAAGCGACGTGCGTGCGCTCGCGAGCCGGGCTTCGGCAGCCCGAACCTGAGCAGCTGCAGCGGCGATGTCTTCGACCCGGCTTCCCTCCTCAAGGAGTGCGAGCGCTTCGCGAGCGGAGGTGGTGCGTGCGGCAGCCGCGGCCCGCGCGGCGCTCGCCTCATCGAGGTTCGCCTGCGAAATCGTGCCATTCGGCCGCAATTGCCGAGCGCGCTCATAGGCCAGATCGGCATTCTGGAGTTCAGCGAGCCGCTCCTCGTGGACGGCGCGCGCCTGAGAGATCTCGGTCTTGCGTGCGCCGGCTTTCAGCTTGTCGAGATTGGCGCGCAATGCGCCGAGATCCGCCTCGGCCGCATCGACCGCCTGCTGAAAAGGCGTGGCATCGAGCGTGCCGAGGAGATCACCGGCCTTGACCGGGTCGCCCTCGTCGACAGCCAGTTTGTCTATGCGGCCACTGACGCGGAAGCCGAGGGAGACCTGCCTGATATCGACATTTCCGTAAAGCACTGAGGCCGGTCGCTGCTCGGTCCAGCCGAGCCGCGAGGGAAGCTCGAACCACCAGCCGGCGGCGACTGCTCCGGCGACGAGGACGACGGGAATGAGTATCTTTCGGCTCATGGCTGGCGCTCCGCATTTTCGCCGAGCACTTCGACGAGGTTGGCGGCATGGCGCTGCAGCGTCTCGAGTTCGGCCGGGCCGACAGCTTCCCATTGCATCTGTCGCAGCAGTGCGGCATGCGCCATGCGGAAGACGAGGATGCTACCGACGAAGGACAGCGTCCTGAGCCGGACTTGCTGCGACGCCGGGTCCTCGCCAAGGATCGTGCCGACCAGCCGGCCGGCCATTGAGATCATCGGACCCATGATATTCTCGTAGACGCGTGCGAAGGCTTCCGTCGGCTCCATCTGTTCGCGGATGATGAAACGGGCCCAACTCTCGGACTGCCGGCTGACGAAGAGCCCGACCATGCGCTGGACCATCTGCGTCAGCAAGGCGCGTGCCTCCTTCGGGCCCATCGCGGCACCTTCCGCATCAAGTCGTGCCAGGCGCTCCAGGATCAACGTTCGCAGATCGGCGACATGTCCGCCGATGATCGCGGCCAGATGTTCGGCGGCGGCGATGTAGAGACCTTCCTTGCCGCCAAAATAGTAAGGGATCGCCTGCAGGTTGACGCCGGCCGCATCGGCCAGCTTGCGCGTGCTTGCGCCATCGAAGCCGTAACGTCCGAAGATGTCGATGGACGCTGAAAGCAGCTTCGCTCTCGTGGCGTCGCCGCGATCGGGTCTGGGGGCGGATTGGGAATTTTCGTTTTTCATCATGTGCGCATATTACGTCACTCAGTCGATTAAGTCAATCGAATGAATTGGCGTGATGCGACTCAAGAAACGTCACCAGCCGGCGAGGTCGGAATGCACTTTCTAAGATATGGCTTGGCAGCGCCGCTCGGGGAGGGCGGTTCGATAGACGGCCGCCCTAGGCGACGTCGCGCTCGTCGTCATTTTCCAGCCTGCGCTGGAAGAGTGCGGCAATCAGATCGGACTGCGTAACGATTCCGACCAGCCGATTGTTGGCGTCGACGACAGGCATGTGGTGCAGCCCCATGTCGGCCATCGGCGGGACGAGCTTGGCGATCATCGTCTCCGGTAGAGCCGACTGGACGCGGGGCGTCATGATCTCGGAAACCAGTCGGGGCGCCTTCGGTCCCAAGCCGATGACATTGCCGATGCGCTGCCGCAGCCCGGTATTTGGCGCCAGCATGGTATGTTTGATGAAGTCGGTTTGGGTGACGATGCCGACGATGCCGTCCTTTTCCGTGACCACCGGCAAAGCCTTGATGTTGTGATCCAGCAAAGTCTGCCACGCCTGCCGCAGCGTGGTTTCCGGCGTGGCAGTTGCGACGTCGCGTGACATGACTTCGCCGCAAGTGATCTCGCCCGAGCGCCGATTGAAGGCGCGGATCTGCGCCTGGTGAATAAGGGCGTCGAGTTCATCCGGGCTGATGTCGACAACCTCGCCATACTGCGCCAGCACGGCCTGCAAGTCTTCCGGCACGATGCCGAGACGTTGCATCGGCGGTGGGTCATCGGTGCGGTGCGTATTGCCGGCGGGCGCCAGATGCGGGTAGCGCCGGCCGGTGGCGTTGTTGAACAGCAGCGCGACGACGAGGATGAGGGCGGAGTTGATCGCGACCGGCGACAACACGAACCAGTAGCCGGCCTCATGGATAGACGTGCCGCCGAGCACGGCAGTCAGCGCGACCGCGCCGCTTGGAGGATGAAGGCAGCCCAGCAACAGCATGACAGCGATCGCAAGGCCGACGGCAACGGCTGCCGCAACGACCGGCTCTGGAATGAGAAGCGCACAGGTGACGCCGATCAGAGACGAGACGATGTTGCCGCCGAGGATGGACCAGGGCTGCGCCAGCGGACTGGACGGCGCGGCGAACAGCAGGACCGCAGAAGCGCCCATCGGCGCGATCAGCAGCGGCAGGCTGGCATCGGCGCCAAGCGCCAGAGTGCTGACGAGGCCGGTCAGAAGAATGCCGACAAGGGCGCCAAGCGACGCGCGCAGCCGCTCAATATGGCTGACGGGAACGAGCGATGGGATGAAACGCTTGAGGTAGGCGCTGGCCTTCGACATGGAATCTCGCGGGCGGCAGAATGACTGATTGCCCAGGCCAATAGCACATGCCGCTGAATTGGGCAGGAAATCTGCATCCAAAAAAACGCTACGGATTAAAACATATGCACGGCGCCCGCATCGGAAGCATTGATGGCGTAGACCTCCCGCGGATCGGGCGTCACGTCTGCACGCCGTCTGATCGCGCGCTAGAGAAGTCGATGGTAATCTTCGTGCCCCGATCCGGCGCGGTCTCCATTGTGATCGGGGCTTCATGCAGCTCGCTGATGCGCTGGACGATTTTCAAGCCGAGGCCGAGCTGGCCCGATCGCTTGATGTAACCGAGATCTTCATGATGCTCTGGCAGATCGACGAGCCCCTTGCCGTCATCCTCGACGCTGACGAGCGCACCGGGACCGCAGGTCAGCACAATGCGGGTGCCCGGCGGATTATGCTTGACCGCGTTCTCGATCAGGTTGCGCAGCATGTTCTCGACGAGCGCCGGGATAACGGTTACCGCAGGCGTTCCCTCGTCGACGAATTCCAGCGATTTGTCGTGATCGAAGACAAAGGGCGCGATCGCCTCTGCAAGGCTCGCGCCGATCTGCGAGAGGCTGGCCGACTGATAGGCTGACGGATCGACGGCGTCGGCCCGGGCAAGCGAGGTCAATTGTTCGAGAATATGCGTGAGGGCATCGAGGTCACGCTCGGCATTGCGGGCGCGGGGGTCGTCGATGTGGCTGAGTTCCATCTTTGCGATCGAAACCGGGGTCCGGATCTCGTGCGCGATGGAAGAGGAGAACAGTTTCTGGGATTGGATTAGGTCAGCGACACGCGCCAGCATGCGGTTGACGGCACTGACCAGGCGGGCGATCTCCTCGGGCATGCGGGTGAGCGGTAGGCGAGCAGCGCTGTCGCGGGGATCCAACCCGTCCGCTGCCGCAGCCGCCATGGCAACCGGTTTTAGTGCACTGCGGATCGACCAGATCGTCGCGCCGATGACGAGGCAAAACATCAACGTCATCGGCACGATCATCGAATCGAACATCTCGTGCAGCAGTGCGCTGTACATGAAGCCGTTCGGATCCTTCAGAATCGCCAGCTCGACCAGAACAGTTGCCCCGGCCAACTCGAAGGTTTGTCCACCGGCGATACTGAATGGCTTACCCGGTTGAATTTCGCGCTTCCAGAAGTTCGGCGCGTCAATGCTCAGTGGAAGAAAATGCTCGGCGCATTCCGTCGTGCAGTTTGAATAGAGCGACGTTCCGGATTCCGTTCTCACCCGCAGGAAGATCGAGCCATCGCGGTTATGGCGATCCAGGTAGCGCTCGCTCAGTTCGTGATCCGGCTCGAAACTCACAATGCCGTCGCGGACACGGATGGCGCTCGCAAGCGTTTCCGTTTCCTGCTGCAGCATGAGAACGCTGAGCTTGTCATCGTCGAACCAATAATCCGCAAAGACGACGCCGATCTGGATTGCCATGGCGAGCAGCGAGAACGCCACGATGCGACGGGCGACGATGCCGATCAGCGATGGGTTCGGCCTCTTCATGAGGCTCGCCTGAGCAGATAGCCGATCCCTCGGACGGTCTCGATCTGTATGCCGGTTTCGTGGGTCTGCAGCCGTTTGCGGACCCTGGACACGGCAAGCTCCAGCGCATTGGGGCTGATCTCCTGGCCATACTCCGAAAGTGCGGTTTCGAGCTTGCGCTTGGGAACGACGCGGCCGACTTCCCGCATCAGGATTTCGATCAGCGAGCGTTCGCGCGGCGGCAGCGGCACGACGATGCCGTCACATGTCAGGTCTGCGGTTGCCGGGTCGTAGCGTAGGGCGCCTGCCTCAAGCACCGGCTGCACCGCTTGCGGATTTCGCCGCAACATCGCGCGACATCGCGACAAGAGCTCCCGGTGGTGAAAGGGTTTGACCAGATAGTCGTCGGCGCCGGCATCCAGTCCGGCGATGCGCTCATCGACCGATCCGCGCGCAGTGATGATCAAGACGGGCAAGCCCGAATATTCCTGGCGAACGCGGCTCAAGAGCGCCAGGCCATCGCCATCGGGCAGGCCGAGATCGAGCAGAATCAGATCGTGTTCCTGGGCCGCGATGGCTGCCTCGGCGTCCGAAACGCTCGACACCGCATCGAGCCGCCAGCCCGCATCGCGCATGGTTTCTCCGACCAGTTCTACCAGTCGCGGACTGTCTTCAACCAGGAGCAGGCGCATCGAGTCGTCTCGGCATGACCATTCTTGGTTCGACCATATGGGCTTTCTCAGAGGCTGCCAACTCCCTCGCGCAGGCCAACCAAAGCGGGTGCCGGGCAGGCAATGAGCAATCTTGACGGGGTTTCGACAGCTTACCGGGCGTATCTCGACGGGGCAGGGGGAGGCTGCAATCGAACCGGCGACCCCGCATGACGCGGCCCTCCGCCTCAACCGGATGCCCGCGACAGCTCTGGCCGCAAATCAAAAACGGTCAGGCAGTTGCAGCAGGAGAAGACTGTTTTGATGGTCAGAAGAATTCGCCGGCCAGAACTCGGCAGCATTACGCTCAGTGCAATCGTCAGCATCTATTTGCTCGCTATCACCAACAATTCCTTCTGGTCGCACGCCGCCACCTACTTCGATCATTCGCGGTTGTCGCTTCTGTCCTTCGGCGCCGCACTGGCGCTCACCACCTTTGCGGTTTTGACGCTGGCATCGGTCAAATACGTCATGAAACCGGTACTGATCTTCCTCATCGTCGTTTCAGCGTCCGCTGCCTATTTCGTCGATTACTTCGGCGTGATCATCGACAAGGACATGATCGGCAATGCAGCCGTCACCACCCAGGCGGAGGCGAGCCATCTTCTGACCGGCAGCTTGATGCTGCAATTGCTGCTTTACGCAGTCATCCCTTCAGTGTTTGTGGTCTGGGTCAAGGTCCGCCATCGGCGCCTCCTGCCCAAGGCGGCTATCAATCTTGCCATGATCATTCCGTGCCTGCTCATCAGCGGCGGATTGATCTATTCGGATTTCGCCAGCGTTGCCTATGTCATCCGCGAGCACAAGGATCTGATGAAGCGGTTCAATCCGACCGGGCCGGTTTCCGCTGCCGTTCGATATGCTTCGTCGACTTACAAGGAGCGCAATATTGTCGTGCAGCCGCTGGGCACCGACGCCCGGCAGGGCGCGCGTGTCGCTGCTGCAGGCAAGCCGGTCGTCGTGGTCGTCGTCGCGGGAGAAACCGCCAGGGCGATGAATTTCTCGCTCAACGGTTATGACAGAGAAACCAATCCGGAACTCAAATCACTCGGCGTGATCAACTATACCGACACGACAAGCTGCGGCACGGCGACGGCGATTTCGCTTCCCTGCATGTTCTCGGTCTATCCGCGTAACGAGTATACGGACTGGAAGGCCCGCTCGACCGAAAACCTCGTCAACGTTCTCACACGCGCCGGCGTTTCCGTATCGTGGTGGGACAACAACACCGGCAGCAAGGGCATCGCCGATCTCATCAGCTTTGCGAGCATGACGAACCAGAAGAACAGCCCGTTGTGCAACAATGGCGAGTGCCTTGACGAGATTTTTCTGGGCGAACTGGACAAGAAGCTGGCGGCGACCAAATCGAACAGCGTCATCGTCCTGCACCAGCTCGGCAGCCACGGCCCGTCCTACTATCTGCGCTATCCCGAGAAATTCCGGAAATTCAAGCCGGATTGCCGCACCGCCGAGCTGATGAAATGCTCGGTCGAGGAAATCACCAACGCCTACGACAACACCATCCTCTACACCGATCATGTTCTGGCAAGCGTTGCCCGCCTTCTGGAGAAGCATCAGAATGACATCTCGGGCGCGATGATCTACATGTCCGATCATGGCGAATCCCTCGGTGAGAACGGCATCTATCTGCACGGAGCGCCCTATGCGATAGCGCCGCGCGAGCAGACGCAGGTTCCTTTCGTCTCCTGGTTTTCGAAGCCGTATCAGGCGGCAATGGGCATCGACACGAGCTGCCTTGCCAAAGAGACGGATCGGCCGAAATCGCACGACAACCTGTTCCACACCGTGCTTGGCATGATGGATGTCGAGACGAAGGTCTACAATCGCGACCTTGATGCATTTGCCAACTGCACCCGGCAAGGCCCGCTAGGCAAACCAAACGGGTCAACATTCCAGGCCGCCGATACGGCAAAAGACTTGCCGGCAGCGGTCGTCCCGGCAACGGCCATGCCGGGCGCCAAGGCGCTCTAACGAATGGTTCGACTGTTGGATCCAGCACAAATCTGATCGGCTTTCGGAACAATGCATCGGTCTGCAGACTTCCTTGCATGTATACTTGTTTACGTCCGCAAAGGCGGACGCCAACGAGTATTGGTAGAGGCGCCAGCGCCAATCGGCGCCGGCGATCTATCCTTTCGCGGAGGGAGAGACTGATGCAGGTCGTCGGAATACAGGTTTCCGCTGAACGCGCCGGCAAGGCCGGCTTCACGGTCGAGTTCGTCGGCGCCGAGGGCGAGGTCGTCACGGTCACATGTCCGCAGGACGCGGAAGCGTCCTTGAACAGGTTGAATGCCGTGGCCAGGGCAAAGGACATTCTGTCGGCGGCACTTGGCGCCGACGAAAAGTTGTTGGATGCGTCCGATCAGCGGCGCGCGAACCCAGCCGGGATGCACCCACTGCCCAATGCGCGGACCGCGCATGATCGGGAAACGATGGAAGAACAGCTCGACGAAGGTCTCGAAGATACCTTTCCGGCAAGTGATCCGGTTTCCATCGCCAGTTCGGCGATCGCCAAGGGAAATTCCCGCCGCTAATCGCCGCGGTTTCGCGATCCGGTTCGGGCCCGAACGCGACGCGCTGCCCCAGATCGGCGCGCTGCCTGTTGTGTGGGCTTGATCATTGCCAGCCTTGCCGTGTTTCCGCCATCCGTGCAGTCTATCGGCGCTCGTATCCAAACGTCGAACATACGTTACGGCGTCAACCCTTTCGTCGAGTTCCGGAGGACTGGCGCATGAGCGCGCTGCACCTGACCTTTGCCGTCGGCGATATCCACGGTTGCCTGGCCGAACTTCAGGCGCTTCTACGGCAGATCGAAGCCTATGCGCCTGAAGGCAGGGTGATTTTTCTCGGCGACATGATCGACCGCGGCCCCGATAGCCGTGGCGTGGTGGAACTGATCATGGCCGGCCCCCAAAAGGAAGGCTGGTCCTGGCTAACGCTGAAAGGCAACCATGAGGAAATGCTGCTCGGCGCCCGGAGCGGCGAGAGCGATGTCGACTGGTGGCTCGTCAACGGCGGCGTGGAAACATTGGCATCCTACGACAATGTCATTCCGGGGACGCATCTGAAGTGGTTGATCCAGCTTCCCTCCATTATCGTCGAGCGCTTTCGCATTTTCGTCCACGCGGGCGTCGATGAAACCATGCCGCTGGAGCGACAGGGCGACGAAATCTTCCTCTGGATCAGACGGCCTGACAATTACTCGGGCGACTATTGGGGCAAGCATCTTTGCCATGGCCATACACCGAGTCGATCCAACCCGCGCACTGTCGGCAACCGCACAAATGTCGATTCAGCCGCGGTGTTCGGCGGCAGTCTTTCCTGCGCGATCTTTGACGATGACGTCCCGGGTGGTCCGATCGGCTTTCTAAGCACCGGGCCTGGCGCTGACCATTCGTAACTAACCGTTGCCGAAGATGATCGTCGGCATGCCGAATTGCATTGTGCCCCCGGGCCCCACCCTGTAGGTGTGCCGGGACTGTCGGGCGGGCTTTCTCGCCCATCATCGCAGCTTCAGGGGATTACCGTTGGATACCGCGCCTTCTTCTCTTTTTGCCAAGAACTTCGCCGCTCTCCTGTTCGATATGGACGGAACACTGCTCAACTCCATGGCCGTCGTCGAACGTGTCTGGGGCGCCTGGGCTGTCCGCAATGGCCTCGATCCCGTGGAAATGATGAAGACGGTACACGGCGTTCGTGCCGTCGATACGATCCGCACGCTCGAATTGCCGGGTGTCGATCCGGAGCATGAAGCGCACGAGCTTGCGCTCGCTGAAATCGCCGACGTCGAAGGTATCATCGAGATCGAGGGCGCTATCGCCTTCCTCAATTCGCTGCCACCGGAAAAGTGGGCGATCGTCACATCGGCGCCGCTCGACCTCGCCGTTCGCCGCCTCGCCGCCGCAGGCATCCCCACGCCGAACCTTATGATTACCGGCGAAGATGTCTCGGTCGGAAAACCCCATCCCGAAGGCTATCTGCTGGCCGCCGAGAGGCTTGGCGTGCGGCCGGAAGACTGCATCGTCTTCGAAGATGCTCCCGCCGGAATTCTGGCGGGCAAGGCCGCCGGCGCCGAAATCATCGTGATCACCGGCGCACATGCCGCAGCCGCCGACACGCCGCACATGACGCTCGCCCGCTACAGCGACATCGAGGCGGGCGTTGCCGACGACGGCATGCTGTCGCTGCGCCGCCGTCGCTGAACGCTATTATTGATCGACGCGGGCCGTATCGGCGGCGCTGCGTCGAGAAGCTGATGAAAGCCGGAGCGCCCGATCAAAGGCTCCGGCTTTTCCGTCTCTCGGCTCAGGCCGTGACCCAGCATTTCGTCAAGGCGTGGCCGCCCATCAGTTCGCCGTTCGGATCATCGACCCAGCCGCCGACCTTGTCGTTGGTGGCGTCGATGTAGTTGTTGAACATCGGCACGATGACGCCGCCGTCGTCGCGCAACATCATTGCCGCCTGGCGATAGATCGCCTTGCGTTTGGCCTCGTCCAGTTCGCCGCGGGCAGCGAAGATCGCCGTGTCGGGATCGAAGACTCCGGGGCTGCGCCAGGATGGCCTGGCGCGACAGCCGATGGACGACCTCGCTGCGGCTTGGTCTCTCAGACAACGTTGCCTCCCCCCCAGGTAAGCCGAAAGGATCGGCAAAACATGTCCGGTAGCCTCGATGGCGCCATTCAATATGCGCGACAATATTGTATACAATAATGTTGCCATTTGTATCCGGCTGTCGTATGCAATTGCTGGCGCTGGTGGTACATCCCCGGCGCCGGCCCGTGCGGGAGGAGGCATGCGACGAGGATCGCGTGACCCATGCTGGGTCGAGATTGTCGTAGTCATCGGGAGGGGAAAATGAAGAAAAGAATTCTGCAACTTTGCGCCACGGCAGCCGGCATTGCCGTCGGCCTCATGGCATCGACTGCAAGCGCCGCCACCACGCTCGAAACGGTCAAGGCGCGCGGCAAGCTGATCTGCGGCGTCTCAATGAGCACGCCAGGCTTTGCCACCGCAGACGCCAAGGGTCATATGCAGGGCTTCGACGTCGATGTCTGCCGTGCTGTCGCTTCGGCGGTTTTCGGCGATCCGGAGAAGGTCGATTTCGTTCTGACCAACATCAACACCCGGTTCCAGGCTCTGCAGTCCGGCGAAATCGACATGCTGTCGCGCCAGACCACCCACACCTTCTCGCGCGAAGTCTCGCTCGGTCTCGATTTCGGCCCGACGGTGTTCTACGACGGCCAGGGGTTGATGGTGCCGAAGTCGCTCGGCGTCAACAGCGCCAAGGAACTGACGGATGCCGCGATCTGCACGCTGCCCGGCACCACGACGGCCCAGAACCTCAGCGACTTCTTCCGCACGATCGGCGGCAAGTTCGAGCTGGTCGTCTTTGAAAGCCCGGATGAGAACCGCAACGCCTTCTTCTCGGGCCGCTGCGAGGCAATCTCGTCCGACCGGTCTGACTTGGCGTCGATCCGTGCGGTTGCCAACAATCCCGACGACTACGTCGTTCTTCCCGAGACCATTTCCAAGGAGCCGCTTGCTCCGTCGGTCCGGCAGAACGATTCCAACTGGCGCGATATCGTTTCCTGGTCCGTCTGGATGCTGATGGCGGCTGAAGAGCGCGGCATCACCCAGGCCAATGTCGACGAAATGGCCAAGAGCGAGGACCCGGAAATCCAGCGCATGCTCGGCGTCAGCGAAGAGCTCGGCAAGATGCTCAACCTCGACAACAAGTGGGGCTACAACATCGTCAAGGGCGTCGGCAATTACGGCGAAGTGTTCGAGCGCAACCTCGGCACCAAGACGGCGCTCGGCCTGACCCGTGGGCCGAACACCCGCTGGAGCGAGGGCGGTCTGCTCTACGCACCGCCGTTCCGTTGATAGTTGTCGGCCCGCGCCCTGGCGCGGGCCTTTCCGTCTTCGATGTTCCCCTTGCCCGGCAGATGTGTCGCCATGACCCTGTTCTATGACGCGCGCATCCGCGCGTTCCTCTACCAAGCAATCGCGATCGGCGCCGTTGTCTTCGTCGCCTGGGCGATGTTCAGCACGGCGAGCGCCAACCTTGCCAAGCAGGATATTGCCACCGGCTTCGGCTTCCTGGCGCGCCAGGCGGGGTTCGTCATCACCGAGACTGCGATTGCCTACGAGCCGACCGACACGTTCGGCCGGGCCATTCTGGTCGGCATCGCCAATACCGTGAAGGTTTCGGCGCTCGCGGTTCTTTTCGGTACGATCCTCGGCGTACTCGTCGGTATCGGCCGTCTGTCGCATAATCCGGTTCTGTCGCGTCTGATGCTTGGCTATGTCGAAGCGCTGCGCAACGTTCCGCTGCTCCTCTATCTCTTGCTCTGGTATTCGCTGATCATCTCCGTGTTTCCGCCGGTGCGGCAGGCAATCGAGATGCTGCCGGGCGTGTTCCTGTCCAATAGCGGCCTGGTCATGCCGGCCATGCGGTGGGCAAGCGGTTTCGAAGCGCTGCTCATCGCCCTGCTCGTCGGCACCGCCGCCGCCGTCGTAATCGAACGCGTCCTTGCGCGTCGCCGGATCGCCACGGGCAAGGAGATGCCGATCGCCACCATCGCGGCGCTCGCCTTCCTGCTGCCCCTCGTGGCTACATCGCTGCTCGCCGATATCTCGGTCTCTCTTGATATTCCTGAGCTCGGCCGGTTCCGCCTGACCGGCGGTTATCACGTGCGCCCGGAATTCGTGGCACTGCTGATCGGCCTGACGCTGAGCGCTTCGGCAAACGTCGCCGAAATCGTCCGCGCCGGTATTCAAGCGGTCAGCAAGGGACAATGGGAAGCGGCCACGGCCCTCGGCCTGCCGCGCTCCCGCACGCTGAAGCTCGTCATTCTGCCACAGGCGCTGCGCATCATCGTGCCGCCGCTGACCAACACCTATCTGACGGTTTTCAAGAACAGCTCACTCGCAATTGCCATCGGCTATCCCGATCTCGTGATGGTCTCCAACACGATCATGAACCAGACCGGCCAGGCGATCGAAGCGATTGCCATCTTCATGGCCGTCTATCTCGGACTGTCCATCCTGATCTCGCTGGTGATGAACTGGTACAACGCGCGCGTTGCGCTGAGGGAGCGCTGAGCCATGGCCCAGTTTGAAGGCTTCGTTGCCGACCCGACCCTGATGGCGCCGGCCGCGCGCCCGCCAGCACGCAACCACACCTGGCTTTCCTCCTACTTCGGAACGCCGGGCAACGCGCTGATCACCATCCTTTGCCTCGGCACGATCTTCGGGCTCGCCAAGCTCGCGATTGGCTGGCTGTTCGTCGACGCGATCTTTTCTGGGACGCCAGCGGAGTGCAAGGCTTCCAGCGGCGCCTGCTGGCCGTTCCTGTCGACCAAGCTGCGATATATCTTCTTCGGGTTTTATCCCTTCGACGAGCAGTGGCGACCGCTTACGGCGATGCTTCTGTTCCTTGGCGCTTGCGGCGTATCGATGGTACCGCGCAACTGGGGCAGGGCACTGGCGGTCACATGGATCGTCGTGATCCTGCCGACGCTATACACGCTGATGGCCGGCGGCCTGTTCGGTCTGACCGTCGTGCCGACCACGCAATGGGGCGGCCTGCCACTGTCGTTCATGCTCTCCTTCGTCGGGCTCGCCTGCGCCTTGCCGCTCGGGATTGCACTTGCGCTTGCGCGTGCTTCGAGCCTGCCGGCGATCCGCGTTCTTGGCGTCGGATTCATCGAAATCGTCCGCGGCGTGCCGTTGATCAGCATCCTGTTCATGGCAACCGTCATGCTGCCGCTGTTCATGCCTGATGGCGTCACCATCGACAAACTGCTGCGGGCCCAGGTGGCGATCATTCTCTTTGCCGCCGCCTATATCGCCGAGATCGTCCGCGGCGGGTTGCAGGCGGTTCCCAAGGGACAGATCGAAGCGGGCCATTCGCTCGGGCTGCACTACTGGCAGATCATGCGAAAGATCGTGCTGCCGCAAGCTTTGAAGAAAGTCATCCCGCCGCTCGTCGGCCTGTTCATCGGCTTCTTCCAGGATACGACGCTGGTGACGATCGTCGGCCTGCTCGATTTTCTCGATACCGTGCGGACCGCAATGCGCGATCCGCAATGGCAGGGCATCGCCGTGCTTGAAGGCTATGTGTTTGCTGCCGTCGTCTACTTCTTTTTCAGTGCTCTTATGGGCGCTTACAGCCGTTTCCTCGAGCAATATTTCAGGACCACGCATGACTGAGAACATTCACGTTATCCGCAAGGCGCATACCGTCGTCGGCTTCGACACCGAAACGAAAAGCCATGTCTACCTCAACGACGCCGATGTCGCCTATGACGATGCAGGTTTCGTCCATGTCGGCGGACATTACGATGGTGCCTTTGCCAGCGAAACCTCCGGCGCTGACCGGATGGTGATGCCGGGTTTCGTCAATGTGCATTGCCACTCCGGCGAGGAGCCGATCTCCAAAGGCATTTTCGAAGACGCGGGTACCGCAGCGCTTTGGGGCAATGCCCTTTATGAATATTCCAACCTGCTGGAGATCGACGACAGCGCGATCGAGGCATCGCTGACCGTGATGTTGGGCGACTTGATGCGCAGCGGGGTGACTACCCTGCTGGACATTGCCGGACCGCATGAAAGCTGGCTGCCAACCCTGGCGCGAAGCGGCGCCCGCGCCTTTGTCGCCCCCGGTTTCCGAGAAGCGCAATGGCATGTCGAAGACAGCCATCGCCTGGATTTCATCTGGGACAAGGCGCGCGGCCGCGAGGCTTTTGCCCGGGCGCTCGACGTCGTCGACGCCGCCGCGGCCCATCCTTCGGGCCGCCTTGGTGGCGTGGTGGCGCCATCGCAGATCGAGACCTGCTCGGCGGAATTGCTGCAGGATGCGGCAGCTGAGGCGCGCAAGCGCGGCATGCCGATCACCATCCACTCTGCCCAGACGATGGCGGAACACGAGGAACTGCTGCGCCGGACCGGCCTGACCGCGGTACAGTATCTCGAAAGCCTCGGCATCCTCGACGACAACCTGATCCTCGGCCATTGCATCTTCGTCGACAGCCATTCCTGGACGCGCCAGCGCACCGATATCGATCTCGGCCTGCTGGCGGCGCGGCGCACGACCGTGGCCCATTGCCCCGTCACCTTCTCGCGCAGCGGCATGGCGCTGGAATCGGTCGGGCGCTACCGTCGCGCCGGCGTCAATGTCGCGCTCGGCACGGACAGCTATCCCTTCAACATGCTGGAAGAAATGCGCCAGGCGATGATCTGTGCTCGGCTCTCAGGAAAATCCGTGTTCGACGTGTCGACCGCAGACATCCTAGGAACGGCAACGCTTGCGGGCGCCAGGGCCCTCGGCCGAGACGATATCGGCCGGGTTGCCGTCGGCGCGAAAGCGGACTTTCTGGTCGTCGACCTGAAGCATCACGCTATGCAGCCGGTCTACGACCCCTTGCGCAATCTGCTTCATTGCGCGGCCGAACGCGCCATCGAGGAGGTCTACGTCGATGGACAATGCGTCGTGCGCCATGGCCGCCCGACTTTGATCGATTATGACGGAGCTGTTGCCCTGTTGCAGGAAGCTCAGGACTATGCGTGCCGCAAGGCGCCGGAAAACGACCCGGCGAAACGGCCGATGCGCGATCTCGCGCCCTTGTCGCTGCCCGTCGGGCAGTAAGAGCCGAAGCAATACGCAAGCATCAACTGCGGAGGCGCCGGTACTACCGGCGCCCTCGCGTTTCAGGCCTGCGCCACCAGCCGCGGCTTCTCTGCCTCGGCTTCATTCTGCTTCGGCTTCGCAAGGGGTTGCCCTTCCCTGAACAATTTCCACTTTGTCGGGCGGAAGGCGACCCTGGCGCGATCCTGGGCTGTGGAGCGTTCGGGCGGCAGCTCGATTTCGGCATGCGGGTGGTTGCGGCCGAGGTCGAGTTCGAGATGGCGGGTGCCGGCGACGCGGCGGCTGGCGGTGACCAGGCCGGCGAGACAGCCGCCGCAGCCGTCGATCAGTTCGATGTCGTGCGGGCGGAAGTAGAGGGTGGCGGGGCCATCGGGCTCGGTCGGGGCGCGCAGGCCGATCGGCCGGGCCTCAAACCAGATCTCGCCGTTCGACAGCGTCACGGCCAAAGCGTTCGACTGGCCGATGAAGCCGTAGACGAAGGGCGAGACCGGATGGTCGTAGATCTCGTCGGGGGTGCCGACCTGTTCGATCGCCCCCTTGCTCATCACCACGACCCGGTCGGCCAGTTCCAGCGCCTCTTCCTGGTCATGGGTGACGAAGATGGTGGTGTGGCCGGTGCGGTCGTGGATCTCGCGCAGCCAGCGCCTGAGTTCCTTCCTGACCTGGGCATCGAGCGCGCCAAAAGGCTCGTCGAGCAAAAGCACGTTCGGCTCGACCGCCATGGCACGGGCGAGCGCGACGCGCTGGCGCTGGCCGCCCGACAGCTGCGCCGGGTAACGCTTCTCCAGCCCGGAGAGCTGGACGAGATCGAGCAGGTCAAGGGCGCGCTTGCGGATGTCGGCGGCCGGCGGCCGGCGGTTGGCCGGGCGCACCTTCAGCCCGAAGGCGACGTTGTCGAGCACCGTCATGTGACGGAACAGCGCATAGTGCTGGAAGACGAAGCCGATGTTGCGCTGCTGCACGGTCTTTTGCGAGGCATCGTCGTCGCCGAAGAAGATCGTGCCGGCGGTCGGGCTTTCCAGACCGGCGACCAGCCTCAACAGCGTCGTCTTGCCCGAGCCGGACGGGCCCAAGAGCGCGATCAGTTCGCCCGAGCGGATGTCGAGCGAGACGTCGTCGAGCGCTGGAAAGCGGCCGAATTCCTTGCGTATGTTCTGAACGCGGACTTCCATGACGATCCGGACCTTTCAATGCCTGCGGCTGGCGGCGATCTCGGCGCTGTAGCGAAGCTCGAGCGCCGTTTTCAAGACGAGGGTGACCAGCGCCAGCAGCGCCAGCAACGTCGCAACCGCAAAGGCGG
>NZ_LGAP01000049.1 GCF_001270265.1 Ensifer adhaerens | reverse complement strand
CGTCGCCATCGTCGCAACCATGCGAAAGCTGCTCACCATCCTCAACGCCATCATCCGGGACCGCAAACCATGGCAAAACGCTTGACCCACAAGACAGTCGCTCTCCCCGCTTGCGGGGAGAAGGGAACGCTTGGCAACGCTTTCGTTCCCTTGAAATCTAAAGCATCTCCAGGAAAAGTGCGAAGCGGTCTTCCACCAGGGAATGCGTAAAAACAAAGAGTTAGAACGCTTCTTCGACGCAGCCTAAAGCGGGAACGCACTAGAATACGATTGAAGCTGCAATGCCCGGAGCGTCGGGCAACGTTCAAGTGCGGGGCAGAGCGCTGAGGAAAGACTTCTTATCACCGAAGCGCCAGGAATAGCGGTGACAGTGGGCCGGCCCGGCGAAGACCTATCGCGTGGCAAGTCCCCTCTCCCCGCAAGCGGGGAGAGGGTTAGGGTGAGGGGCTGGTCCCCGCCTAACGCCTAGAACTCAAGCCTTGGGAAAGGCACGCTCGAGGCCGCCGGATTTCGTCAGGCCGGTTCTGAACGCCTGGTAGGCCGGATGCTGGCTCGCGCGGGCGGCTTCCATCAGGCGCATCTGCAGCCGGGCGGGTGCCGCGTTGCCGAGCCATTGTCCGAGCTTGTCGAGCTTCAGCGAGTTGAGGAAGCGCGCTTCGGAGGCGATATCGAGATAGCGGTAAAGCCCTTCCAGCAACCGATCGTCCTGCTCGGGATTTTCCATCAGCAGTCGGACAAAGGCCTGATCCGCTTCGCCAAATGCCGAAAGCTTGTCGGCAACGGTGTCCTTATCGGGAAAGGAAGCGGGTCCGGCGTTCATGTCAGTGTCTCCAGGCGAATCTCGTTTCATTCGGGATAGGTCAGGCCGACAGGGTACGCAAGCATCGGTGCATACTTGGTGCTCTACAAAATATCTAATATTGACAAAAAATCTAGAATCGATCATTGCAATGACATGAACATCGAACCCGCCATCGCCTTCGACATTGCCATGCATGCGCCTTCGGCCGCCGCCATCAGCGCCTTGCTCTATCCGCATGCGGAGGTCGTGCTGCATGACCTCAGGCACGGAACCGTCGTCGGCATCTGGAATGCTTCCTCCGGCCGTGCGGTCGGCGAGGATTCGCTGATCGAGGAAGAGTTCGGCACGGTTTCGGGCGCGG
This sequence comes from Ensifer adhaerens, assembly GCF_001270265.1. Taxonomy (GTDB): domain Bacteria; phylum Pseudomonadota; class Alphaproteobacteria; order Rhizobiales; family Rhizobiaceae; genus Ensifer; species Ensifer adhaerens_B. The sequence continues at coordinate 31,004 of NZ_LGAP01000049.1, read as the reverse complement.
AAAGCGTGCTCGGGCCCTACGAGAAGACCGGCGCCGACGGCCGTCGCATCAAGTCCGTCTCGGCGGTGCTTCGCGATGCCAAGGGCGACGCGGCGGGCCTGCTGTGCGTCAATCTCGACGTCTCGATGATCGACAATGCCGTGAAGCTGCTTTCCGCCTTTGCCGGCGCTGAGCAACCGCGGCCGCAGGCGCTGTTTTCGCGCGACTGGCGCGAGGAGATCAACGCGTCGCTGCATGACTGGTTGAAGGAGCGAGGGCTGGCGCTTGCAGCGCTGAAGCGGACAGACCGCGTGGCGCTGGTGGCAGCCCTTGAAGAGCGCGGCCTGTTCAAGACCCGCAACGCTGTCGACCATCTCGCCAGCCTGATCGGCACCTCGCGCGCCTCGATCTACAACTATCTCGCCGCCGCCCGTAGCGACGCTTCCTGATCACGACGAAGACATCGATTTCGCCGTCCGCCGGACGCCGCGAGTGGAGGATCCGATATGACCACCTTGCCAGACTTCCGCCTCGAAATGCATTTCTCCCGTTGGGAGTTCAAGGCGCGTCATCATATGACGGCAAGCGACAGCGAAACCATCGCCATGAGCGAACTGCTGGCACTGGCCGACGACGCGGACCGCGAAGCCTGGGACAAGCTGACGCTCGGTTATACCGAAACCTACGGCGCGCCGGCATTGCGCTCGGCGATTGCGTCCACCTATCAGGGGCTTTCGGCTGCTGACATTCTCTGCTTTGCCGGGGCGGAGGAGGGGCTTTACTGCGCCATGCTGGCGCTGCTCGGTCCTCAGGATCATGCGATCGTAACGGTACCCAACTACCAGTCGATGGAAACGCTGCCGGTGACGATCGCCGCCTCGGTGACCGGCGTGCCGCTGCGCCCCGAAAACAACTGGCGGCTTGATATCGTCGACGTGCGCGCGGCGCTGAAGCCGAACACAAAAATGATAGCCGTCAACTTTCCCAACAACCCGACGGGCTCGATCGCCGATCAGCAGACCTTCAAGGCGCTGGCCGAGCTCTGCGCCGAACGCGGCATTCACCTTTTCAGCGACGAGGTCTATCGCGGGCTGGAACGTGACCCGGCACTGAGACTGCCGCAGGCGGCCGAGCTGTTCGAACGCGGCATCTCGCTTAACGTCATGTCCAAGGCCTATGGCCTTCCGGGCTTGCGCATCGGCTGGATCGCCTGCCGTGATCATGCGGTGCTCGAGCGCATGGAGAAGATGAAGCACTACCTGTCGATCTGCAATTCGCGCCCGTCCGAGGTTCTGGCGACCATCGCGCTCAAGGCGCGCGAGCATCTGCTTGATCGCAATCGCGCGCTTTGCGCCGCCAACCTCGAAAAGCTCGGGGCCTTCTTTGCCGCGTTCCCCAATCTCTACGAATGGCGCGAACCGGATGGCGGCTGCGTCGGTTTTGCCCGCTATCTCGGGGCTGATGGGGTCGAGACCCATTGCCGTCGTCTGGTCGAGGAGTCCGGCGTGCTGCTGCTGCCATCGAGCCTGTTCGTGTCGGACCTGTTGCCGGTCGCCCAGGATCGTTTCCGCGTCGGCTTTGGCCGCAGGGACATCGAGGTCGGGCTGGAGGCCTGGCGGCAGCATCTTCGGGCCGACAGTGGCGTCAAGCGCAGCGCCTGATTTCCGGGGGCATTCGTGCCCCCTGAAAGACCACTGGGGCACGGGCGCAGCACGGCACGATATGGGCATGCCTTAGAATGCGCATATATGTGGATATATTGGTGCGTCCGATGGCTGCCTAAGTAAGGTCATGTTAACCAACCGGCCCACCTAGGCGCTTTTCCTATATGCACTACAGAACTGAAATCGATGGACTGCGCGCGCTCGCTGTCGTGCCCGTATTGCTCTTCCATGCTGGCTTTGGGTTTCTCGGTGGTGGTTTTGCCGGTGTCGACGTTTTCTTCGTCATCAGCGGCTTTCTGATCACCTCGATCATTCATCGCGAAATCCGCGAGGGCAGCTTCAGCATCGTATCGTTCTATGAGCGCCGCGCCCGCCGGCTGGCGCCGGCCCTGCTGCTCGTCTGCGCCGTCTGCATTCCCTTTGCTGTCATGTGGATGCTGCCGCAGGAACTCAACAGTTTCGGCAAGAGCCTCTATGCCGTAAACCTGTTTGCCTCGAATTTTCTCTTCTGGGACCAGACCGGGTATTTCGAGCCGTCGACCGAACTGATGCCGCTTCTGCACACCTGGTCCCTGGCCGTTGAAGAACAATTCTACGTCATCTTCCCGCTGCTGTTGCTGGCGCTGCGGCGGTTTTCGACGGCGACGGTGCTGAAGGTGGTCGTCGCCAGCATCTTCCTCAGCTTTGCTGCGGCGCAGGTGCTGGCCTTCGTCGACCCGGCCGCGAACTTCTATCTGCTGCCGAGCCGCTTCTGGGAGCTCGGCGCCGGTGCCGTTCTGGCACTCGGCGGGGTGGACCGGCTGCCGGTCGCCAAGGGCCGGCGCGAACTGCTGGCCGGCGTTGGGTTGCTCGCGATCGTCGCAAGTTATGTTCTTGTCGAGCAGTCCCCCGCCTATCCCGGGTGGGCGACCGTGCCGGTCGTGCTTGGAACCGCGCTGGTGCTGGCCTTTGGCCGTCGCGATACGCTGGTCGGCAAGCTGCTTTCGGTCCGGCCGCTGGTGGCGATCGGGCTGATCAGCTACAGCCTCTATCTCTGGCATCAGCCGGTCTTCGCTTTTGCCCGGCTGCGGGCGATCGATGAGATCCCGCCCGCGGGCTACGTCGGCCTGATCGTGCTATGCATCGCGCTTGCCACTCTTAGCTGGCGCTTCGTCGAGCAACCGTTCCGTCAGCGCGGGAAGGTCGGTCGCGGTGCCGTTTTCGGGGCAACGCTGGCGGCGGGTGCGGTGGCGCTGGCCGTCGGTTTCGGTTTCGACGGGACCGACGGGTTCGCCTCGCGCAATCGGGAACTCGCGCGCATGACCGAGCCCAGCGTCGGCATCAGCAAGGAATGCGATGCGGTCGTCGACCTCAAATGCGCCACCAGCCGCTCGCCCGAAATCGCCGTTTGGGGCGACTCCTATGCCCGCCACCTCGTCGACGGCATCATCGCATCGAAGCCCGATGTGAAGCTGGTGCAGCTGACGAAGACCAACTGCGGACCGTTTTTCGATCTTGCACCTGTGGTTCCCCGGCTGGGGCGGGAATGGCCGCTCGCCTGCGCCGAGCACAATGCCGAGGTCAAGCGGTTCCTGCTCGCCAACAAGTCGATCCGCTATGTCGTGCTGTCGTCGCCGCTCAACCAGTACCTGACCGAAGACAAGGTGCTTGTCGGCGGCACGCGGGAGATGCCGTCGGAGATCAAGACGCTCACCGACAATTTCCGCGCGACGCTCGCCTGGCTGGAGGCGAACGGCTTTGAAACCGTCTTCGTCGCGGCGCCGCCGCGGAACGGTCGTGACACCGGGCTTTGCGTGGCGCGCGCGCGGCTTCTCGGAGATCCGATCGAGCGTTGCGAACTGCCGCTGCGGGATGTGAAGACCAACGACAAGGACATGCTGTCGGTGCTTGCCGACATCGCTGACGAATATCCGGTCGTCAGCTTCATGGGCTATCTCTGCGACGAGGATAGCTGCAAGGTCGAGGACAAGGGTGTCGCCCTGTTCGAGGACCATGGTCATTTCTCGGCGCAGGGCTCACGGCAGATGGGCCGCTCGTTCGATTTCTACCGGATCTTCACCGATGCGGCCGACCGCGATCTGCTTTCCGAACGCATGCTGCCCGTCGCAGCCTACGACCTTGCCGGCTTGCATGCGCCTCAGACGCCGTCAGCGGGCGTTCCTCGATAGAACAGGACTTCCGCGCAGCCGCGCCGGAACGCCACAAACGAAAACGCTCCGGATCAGGTGATGCCGGAGCGCTTTATTCTTGTCGATCTTGCGTGCCTTCGAGCGTGTCCGGTTTAGACGGTGTCGCAGAAACGCTCTATCTCTTTGTTTCGACGCATTTCCTGACGGAAAACCGTTGCGCACTTTTCCTGGAAATGCTCTCAGCCGCGGCGGCTGCGCCGTTCGCGGGCTGGTGCCGACGGACCTTCGTTGGCCGTCTTGTTGCGCAATGGGCCGATCCTTTCGATGATCAGGTCGAGCGTCGGGCGGTCGCGCAGCGAATGCTCGTCGAGCGCAACCCGCATGGCGGCCAGGTGCCCGCAGGTGGTGCCGCAGCAGCCGCCGATGATCTTAGCGCCGGCGTCGGCTGCCAGCCGCGCATATTCCGCCATCAGGGGCGGTGTGCCGGAGTAGTGGATCTCGGAGCCGCGGAATTCCGGAATGCCGCAATTGCCCTTGACGATCACGGTTGCCTCGGGGTTTGCCGAGGTCATGTCGAGCAGGGAAGACAGGATGTCGGACGCGCCGACGCCGCAATTGGCGCCGACGGCGACCGGGCCATCGCCCAGGTCCTTGGCGACATCGTGGATGTCCTTGGGATGCAGGCCCATCATGGTCTTGCCGGCGGTGTCGAAGGAGCCGGTATAAACGTAGGGCAGGCCAACCTTGGCGGCGGCTTCGGCGGCGGCGCGGATCTCGTCCGGCGAGGACATGGTCTCGATCCAGGCGACTTCGGCGCCGCCGGCCTTCAGGCCCTCGATCTGTTCGACGAAAGCCGAGACGGCATCCTCGTAGGACAGCGCGCCGAGCGGGATCAGCAGCTCGCCGGTCGGGCCGACGGAGCCGGCGGTGATGACCTTGCGCGGCGCCTTGTCAGCGACGGCGCGGGCGATTTCGGCGGCGCGCCTGTTGAGTTCGTGCACGCGGTCCTGGGCGTGGTGCAGCTTCAGGCGATGGCGGGTGCCGCCGAAGGAATTGGTCAGGATGATGTCGGCGCCGGCATCGACGAAGTCCTGATGCAGCTTGGTGATGTTCTCCGGCCTGGTCTCGTTCCAGATTTCCGGCGCTTCGCCGGCTTCCAGGCCCATCGCAAACAGCGAGGTTCCCGTGGCGCCATCGGCAAGAAGTACGCCCTTTTCGGCGATGAGGTCGGAGAGAACATTGGCGGCAAGGGTCATCGGCTTTTCCCGGCTAGAATGAATGCAGTGAGATATAAAGATATCTTTATGTCTTTGCAAGCATTCGCGCGATCGGCCCGCGACTATTGTTGGCGGCGCAGGCCCATGCGCCCGGCAAGACCGAGCCCGAAGATGGCAAGCGCCGTCAGCAGCCACATCGGGTCGGCGCGGTTGAGGAAGAAGCTTTCGAGCATGGCGTTGTAGGTCATGAAGATGACGACCATGACGCAGAAGTCGGCAAACGCACGCCCCTCCGGCCGGCGCGAGGCGCTGATGTAGTCGAAGAGTGGTTTGACGAAGAGAAGCAGGCTCATGAGGATGCCGCCCGGCAGGCCGAACGTCAGCGCGGCGTCGAGATAGCTGTTGTGGCCGGCGACGATGCCGCGCACGTCCCAGTTCGCTTCGAAATTGGCCTCGAGCCCCATGATGACAGGCGAGAGCCAGAAGCTGGAATAGCCCTGGCCGAACCACGGGTGCTCGGCAATGCTTTCGCTGGCAAACTTCCAGATGTCGTCGCGGCCGGTGAAGGTGGGGTCGTCGATGATCGCCTTGGTGACTGAGAGCAGGGCGTCGGAATAGATCGTGCCGAGCGTCAGCCCGAAGATCAACACCGACATGGCGAGGTGGGCGACGATCATCAGACCGGGACTGCGAACGACGCGTCCGGCAAGCACCAGCGTGATGGCGATCGGCAGGAAGCCGATGGTGGTCTTGGAGCCGGTGTGCAGCACGAAATTTGCGGCGAGCAGGGTGATCGCCCAGCCGCGAAGCGTGGCGCCGGAGCGCAGGCAGTAGATGCCGAACATGCACAGGATCGAAAATACCGGCGCCGAGACGTTCTTGTGCAGCAGATGGCCGCGCCAGAAGCCGGCATGCCAGGGTTCGCCGCCGGCCGCCGAGTGAATGGCCAGGTCCGGCGCCACGATGAGCGCCGCATAGTCGATCAGGATGAGGAGCAGGATGGCATTGGCCCCGGCATGAACGAAATCCTCCTCGCTGCGCGGCAGCACCAGCACGCCTGCCACCATGATCATCGCCACGAGGCTGAGCGTCAGGCCGCGGGCGGAGGCCGCCGGATCGTAGGACTGCAGGCAGGAGAAGTAGGCGATGGCGAAGATCACCGCCCAGGCCGGCGAGACGAGCCGCGCCAGAACCCGTTTGTCGACGACGAGCAGCATCGCGAACAGGTAGACCGCGCCGAGCACGAGGTAGCCGACCTGGTTGATGATGTTGCCGTCGTTGGCGGCACTCGGATCGGTCTCCATGGCGCCCTGAAAGGGCATGAGCGTGAAGACCATGAGGAAAAGCCCGAGACCGGACAGAAGCGAAGCCAGATGACGCGTCAGCTGTGCGAGCCCGGCGTCGTAGCTTAACCGCGCCGGCACCTGATGCCGTCGCGTAGGAAAGTCTGCCGTGGCGGGGATCCGTTGCATGAGGGCGCCGAGATTGCTGAGGCGAGGACGCCGCCGACACGACGCCGCCTCCTGTTTCGCAGTCCCTGTCGGCACCGCACGGAGCGGGCCGGGACCTGGCTTAGAGGATGGCGCAATTGGGTTAAGGTCGAATGAAACGAGGCATCGGCCAGATCCGGCATCTTTTTGCAAAACCGGCGATTTTGCCTTGCCCCGACAAGCGGTGCCCAATCCCTTCCGAGTTGCGCCGGATGCTCATTACCGGATTTTAAGCCTTCCCGGGCGAAACTGCCGCACGACTGTCCTTGCGGAGCCTGCCTCCTTCGAAGCAGAAAATCCAAACTTCGGGCGCAGCGAGATGAAATGGCGGCGGAAGCTGTCAGGGATGGAGCATTCTCCCCAATGGCGAAGAAACCCAAATTTCTGGCGCTCGAATCCTTGCGCGGGTTCGCAGCCCTTGCCGTTGTTCTGCACCATTTCCGTTACGGCAGCCTGCTGAGCGAAAACGCCTTCATCCGGCACGGCTACCTTATGGTCGACTTCTTCTTCGTGCTCAGCGGCTTCGTCATCGCTCTCAATTATGCCAACAGATTGTCGAGCCCCGCGGATCTGGCAAGCTTCCAGCGCCGGCGGTTCTGGCGCCTCTATCCGCTTCACCTGTTCACGCTGCTGGTTTTCCTCGGCATAGAGTGTCTCAAATACGTCTTTGAACAGAAGACCGGCATCGTTTCCAACAACCCTGCCTTCGTCGTGTCCGATGCAAAGGCATTCCTTGCCAACCTCTTTCTGCTACAGGGCGTGGTTTTGCCGGAGCTCGGGTTCAATATCCCGAGCTGGTCCATCTCTGTCGAATTCTGGACCTATCTGATCTTCGCCTTGGCCATGGGCCCCCTGCGGCTACGCATGCGGTGGTGCCTTGTTCTGGCGAGTGGCGCCGCCATCATCCTGCTCGCATTGGAGGGAGGGCGGCTCGAAACCGATCCGGTGTTTGCGATCATCCGCTGCATTTTTTCGTTTTTCCTGGGGGCGTGGGCCGCGTCGCTCAACGTCCGGTTTCCCCAAAAAGCGGCAACACCGACGGCTGCGGCGGCGCTGGTGCTCGTCGCTTCGGCAATCTGGGGTCTCGGCGGTAGCCGTGCAGAGATCCTCCTGCCACCTCTTTTCGCGTTGGCGGTGGTGGCCGTTGCCAACCTGCAGGAGCACGCCGGTCTGCGCCGTTTTCTCGAATGGCCGTTCTTCGTCTGGCTGGGCACCATCAGCTACAGCGTGTACCTGACCCATTCCATTGTCGGTTGGGTGGTCACCCAGGGTCTGCGCTTCGGCTTGAAGCTTCCGACCCATGTCGCTTCCGATGGGGACACGGTTCTGACGCTCGGCCAAGGGTTTGGGACGCTGGTGACGCTCGTCGCGATGGCGGGGGTGCTGGCTGTCTCGTGTCTGACCTATCGTTTTATCGAGAGACCGTTTCTGTCGGGCTGGCCTTTCGGGGCAAGGGCGGTCGCGCCGCGCAACGGTTAGAAAAGCTTGATCTTGGGCGGAAGCCCCATTGTCTGCTGAAGCCATTGTGGCCGCAGCGCGGCGGGTGCTCACGACGAAAAGCCGCAGCCTGTGGGCGATTGCGGCTCGCTTGCGATCGCTGTAAAAGGCCGCAGTCATGTAGTCGCCAGCTTGCCCGCGAATATCGCGCGCTGATCGATAGCCTCAAACGAGAAGAACATCATGCATTTCACTATCCGGACACTCGCGTCGGCGGCGGTTTCACTCGGTCTGTTGCTCGGCGGTGCGTCCTACGCTTTCGCCGGCAAGGCTCACGTGGTTCTCGACGCGCAGACCGGCACGGTTCTCGAGGCCGACAATGCTGATGTGCTCAACTATCCCGCGTCGCTGACCAAGATGATGACGCTCTATCTGGCGTTCGAGGCGCTTCAGAACGGCACGCTGACCTGGGATCAACGGCTGACCATGTCGGAAAATGCCAATGGCAAGGAGCCCTTCAAGCTGGCCGTCGGCGTCGGCCGCACTGTTTCCGTCCGCGAAGCGGTCATGGGCATGATCGTGCTGTCGGCCAATGATGCTGCCGTTGCCATTGGCGAACAACTGGCCGGCACGGAAGCGGGTTTTGCCAAGGTGATGACCGGGAAGGCGCACCAGCTCGGCATGGCCAGCACCGTGTTCAAGAATGCCAACGGCCTGCCCGACCCGGAGCAGGTGACGACCGCACGCGACATGGCGACGCTCGGCATTGCCCTCATGCGCGACTTCCCGGAAGAGTTCGCGCTGTTTTCGAACCGCACGATCGAATTCCGGGGCATGAAGCTTCGCGGCCACAACAACGTGATGAACCGCTATGCCGGAGCGGACGGCATCAAGACCGGCTACACCACCGCATCGGGCTACAACGTCGTCACCTCGGCGACACGCGACGGCAAACGCCTCGTCGGCGTCGTCATGGGCGGCGAGACCGCCGAAAAGCGCGACAACCAGATGATGGGCCTGCTCGACAAATACTTCCCGGCCGCGAGCGACACGCTTTCGTCCGCAAGCACCGTCGAGCCGGCTGCGGCTGGAACGACGAAGACCAACTGACCAACGCGGTAGCACGATTTCGGTCCATGCGAGGCTGACGCGCGCTCGCGTGGTTGCCGACAACAAGCGCCTCCTCTTCCGCGGCGACCACTCCAGACGATCCGACCGCGCCTGAAATGCGACGAGCGCCCGGCAATTCCTCCTCCAGGAGGAAATGCCGGGCGCCCGTGATGTTGCCGGCCGTGGGCCTGGCTTACGCGGCTCTCTTGTCCTCGTGGCTGGTGGGCGTCACCATGGCCGAGATGATCGTCGGCAGGTCGAGCGCGCCGATCGGGCGGCCGTTCTCGTCGACGACATGGGCCGCGTTGACGTGGGCGCCGGTCATGGCGCGGGCTGCCGATTCCAGCACCGTGCCCATCGTTAGCGGCAGGCCTTCCGGGTTGCCGGAAAACGGCCGCATGATCGTCTCGACATTGATGACGCGCCCGCGGTTCACTTCCTTGACGAAGGCGGTGATGTAGTCGTCGGCCGGCGACAGCACGATCTGCTGGCCCGTTCCCTGCTGCACGACCCGGCCATCGCGCAGGATGGCGATCTTGTCGCCGAGCCTGAGCGCCTCGTCGAGATCGTGGGTGATGAAGACGACGGTCTTCTTCAACTCCTTCTGCAGGTCGAGAAGCACGCTCTGCATGTCGACGCGGATCAGCGGATCGAGCGCCGAATAGGCTTCGTCCATCAACAGGATGTCGGCATCGTTGGTGAGTGCCCGGGCTAGTCCGACGCGCTGCTGCATGCCGCCGGAAAGCTGGTTCGGATAATGGTTCTCGAAGCCCTTGAGGCCGACACGCTCGATCCAGCCGCGCGCGCGCTTTTCGCTTTCCGCCTTGCCGACGCCCTGGATCTCCAGGCCGTAGACGGTGTTGTCGAGAACGGTCCGGTGCGGCAAAAGGGCGAATTTCTGGAACACCATCGCCGTCTTGTGGCGGCGGAATTCGCGCAGGTCGTTGTCGCTCATCTTGCAGACGTCGACGCCGTCATAGAGGACTTCGCCGGCGGTCGGGTCGATCAGCCGGTTGATGTGGCGGATCAGCGTCGACTTGCCCGAACCCGACAGCCCCATGACCACCATCACGCCGCCGGCCGGCATCGAGATGTTGATGTCCTGCAGACCGAGCACGTGGCCGTGTTTCTCGTTGAGTTCCGCCTTGCCCAGGCCCCGCTTGACCGCATCGACATAGTCGCCGCCATTGGGGCCGAAGATCTTGTAGAGGTTTTTCACCTCGATCGCGTGACTAGCCATGGATAACCTCCGAATGCTTCTGCAGCCGCCTGCCGAAGGCCTGGCTGGTACGGTCGAAAATGATGGCGATACCGACAAGGGCGAAGCCGTTGAGGAAACCGACGGTGAAGAACTGGTTGGCGATCGCCTGCAGCACGTTCTTGCCGAGGCCTCCGACGCCGATCATCGATGCGACGACGACCATCGCCAGCGACATCATGATGGTCTGGTTGATGCCGGCCATGATGGTGGGCAGCGCCAGCGGCATCTGCACGTTCTTGAGCTTCTGCCAGGCCGAAGAGCCAAAGGCGTCGGCGGCTTCCAGCACTTCCTGGTCGACGAGGCGAATGCCGAGATTGGTGAGCCGGATCATCGGCGGCACGGCATAGATGACAACGGCGATCAGGCCCGGAACCTTGCCGATGCCGAAAATCATCACCACCGGGATCAGGTAGACGAAGCTCGGCATCGTCTGCATCACGTCGAGCACCGGATTGACGATCGACTGCACCCGGTCCGATCGGGCCATCAGAATGCCGATCGGAATGCCGATCAGGATCGAGATCAGCGTGCAGACGGTGACCATCGCCAGCGTGATCATCGTGTCGTTCCACAGGCCGACGAGGCCGATGGCGATCATCGACAGCGCCGTGCCGATCGTGATGTTGACGTTGCGGCTGCCGAGATAGACGACAGCCACCATGAGCACGAGGATGACGATCCACGGCGAACCGACGAACAGGCTTTCGAGATAGTTCAAAAACCATTGAAGCGGCTGCACGACCGTGTCGATGGCGTCGCCATAGGAGCGGACGAAACCTTTGAAACCATCGTCGATGGTCTTGCGAGCCAGGCGGATCGTTCCGTCGTCAATGGCAGGGAACTTGCAGAGCAACGCTGGCAAGACACTGCAGATGGATGCCATATTTTTCCCCTTCTTGGCCTGAAGTTTTATGACGCCGACTGCGTTTTCAGACCGGTCTTGCCGATCCTTGCGCAGACTTAGCGGGTGACCTCTTTGGGTCCCGGCGTGAGGAATGTGACAGCGGAACGTGACGCCCGCTTTACTGAATGCGACGCGAACTGAGCCCGTTCGTCGCCCGGAGCATCGGTCGCCACGTCCGGCAATCTTTCCGGCGGGCGAAGACGCCGATGCAGGCGACCGCTTTTCATGCGGGCGCCTGCATCATCAGCCCAGAATCAGAGCGCGGCCTTGACCTTTTCGGCCACGTCGGGTGCGACCCACTGGGTCCACATGTCGGGGAACTCCGCGAGGAAGTGCTTTGCCGCATCCTCGTTCGTGCCCTGGTTCTCATCCATCCAGGCGAGAACCTTGTTGACGGTGCCGTTGTCCCATTTGCGCGCCTTGACATAGTCCATGGCGACGCCGGCCTTTTCGGCGAAGGACTTGGTCACGACAGTGAAGACGTCAGAGACCGGGTAGGAATTGACCTTGGGGCTCGGGCAATCCGGAACGGCCGAGCAGGCGTCCCATTCCTTCTTGTCGTGATCGACGCCGAAGGAGAGGCGGGTCATCTCGTACTTGCCGAGGATGGCGGTCGGCGCCCAGTAGTAACCGAGCCAGCCGGTCTTCTTGGCAAAGGCATTGGCGATCGAGCCGTCGAGGCCGGCCGCAGAACCCGTGTCGATCAGCTGGAATCCGAGCTTTTCAGCATCGATCGCCTTGTAGAGGTTGGCGGTCGAAACCTGGCAGTTCCAGCCCGACGGGCAATTGTGAATGGCGGCCTTGGACGGATCTTCCGGTGCCGGGAACAGGTCCGGGTGCTTGAGCGCGTCCTGCACCGTCTTGATGTCGGGGTTGGCATCGGCGAGGAATTTCGGGATCCACCAGCCTTCGACGCCGCCTTCGCTGAGGATCTTGGCGGCCTCGATCAGCCGGCCTTCCTTGATGGCCGCGTCGAGCGGCGTGCGAACGGCGTTGACCCACAGTTCCGGCGCCATGTCCGGCTGGGCCTTTTCGTTCATGGAGGCAAAGGTGGGCATGGTGTCGCCGGTGACCAGCGTCACGGTGCAACCGTACCCGTTTTCCAGAATGAACTTGTCCACGTGAGCGGCAACGCCCGCAGACGCCCAGTTCATCTCGGCAATGCTGACTTCACCGCATTCCGCGGCCTGCGCGGAACCCGCCAGGGCGTAAAGACCCGCGGCGAGAATGGTGGAAGCGAGGAGTTTCTTCATGTTGCAAGACCTCCCAGTCTTTAACTGCAGCCAACGTTCCAACGGGCGTCATCGGGACATCGTGCATCCCGGTCACCCGAACCAAATGAGCAGCCTGGGGTTCGGCATAAGACAAGCCAAGGGTAGCCCCTACTGCGGCGGTCTGGGAGTTTGTTCTGGTCCTGACCGCGGAACCCTGTCGCCGGCCGGATCTCCTCTGTACCGCGTTGCAAGCCTAAGTATTCTCGTTGGGAAATCAACCTCTTGAATCGGAAAACGGCCGAGCCTGGCTGGCCGCGGCGTCTGTCTGCGACATGACAGATGGAGATTTTTTTGGCTTCGGAGGTCCCAAATTTCAGCATTTGCGACAATTAGTGCCGCAAAATATAGCGGTCGCCGCAATGCTCATTTTTGATCTGTTGCAATCAGGACTTTTCCTGTCGTGAATGCGGCACCGGTACTTTCCGTATATGTCGCGAAAAAAACTCAAAAAAAGCCGCGATTCATCTTTCGTTAAATCCTCGATAACCATCCGGTAACGATGTCCGGCTAATTGTTGTTGCGCGGCGGGAAACTGCCGCCGGCCCGGATCAAGGTAGTGCGTCCCGGGTTTGAGCGAGCCTTCGGTGTGTTTTTCCGGAGTGACCAGCGTTTTTTGGAAGCCGCATCCCTCGATAGGAGGTCGATGCGGTTTTCGCGTTTACAGCCCGCGTTTTCCTGGTCATCCGGCGAAAAAAAACCGCCTCCACGAGGGGAGACGGCTGGAGGAGAAGGCGTTGGCTGCTGGAATGCAAAGCCGTGGCCGATAGGGGCCCGATCCGCGGGCCGAGTGGGTCAGCCGACGTTGGACGTGCGGATGAAGCCGAGCGGTCCGAAGGGAGCGTCGAGAACGACGTTGCGAACGCGCGACTGGCCGGCCAGTGCCTTGGAATTCCAGGCGATCTGAACGAAATTTGCTTTGCTGAAAATGTACAGCATGGACATGGACCTTGAGAGGCCGGACGTCTGTTGTCCGGTGTGGGTTTCGGTGGCGCTGATATAGGCTCGCGCCTCGCGAAACTGAATGCCAAACTCGTCACAGGATGTCGCATTTACGCTGGTTTCGGAGAGAAACTCGACAAGCTCGATAAGCGACCGAAACAGACTGTCATCGACGCGCCGCAAATGCGGCGAAATCGTGTCAAAACAGCTCTTTGCCGGCGATCAATTCGGTGTTACCGGTGGCCACATGACACGCAAGATCATGCTGCAGGGAACCGGCTCGGATGTCGGAAAATCGGTATTGGTGGCGGGCCTCTGCCGGCTCGCCTCCAATCGCGGGTTGAAGGTCAGGCCGTTCAAGCCGCAGAACATGTCGAACAATGCCGCCGTGTCGGATGACGGCGGCGAAATCGGCCGGGCACAATGGCTGCAGGCGCTGGCCGCCCGCGTGCCGTCTTCGGTGCACATGAACCCGGTGCTCTTGAAGCCGCAGTCGGATGTCGGCAGCCAGATCGTCGTGCAGGGCAAGGTTGCCGGTCAGGCCAGGGGGCGGGAGTATCAGGCGCTGAAGCCGAAGCTGCTCGGCGCTGTGATGGAAAGCTTCGAGCAGATTTCAGCCGGCGCCGATCTCGTCGTGGTTGAGGGTGCCGGTTCGCCGGCCGAAATCAATCTGAGGGCGGGCGACATCGCCAATATGGGTTTTGCGACGCGCGCCGAAGTGCCTGTTGTCCTCGTCGGCGATATCGACCGCGGCGGCGTCATCGCCTCGCTGGTGGGGACCCACGCGATCCTGCCCGACGAGGATCGACGCATGGTGTCGGGTTATCTGATCAACAAGTTCCGTGGTGACGTCACGCTGTTCGACGACGGCATCGCCGCTATCGGCCGCTACACCGGTTGGCCCTGTTTCGGCGTGGTACCGTGGCTGAAGGCGGCCGGGCGGTTGCCGGCCGAGGATTCGGTCGTGCTTGAAAAGCTGGCGCGCGGCGAAGGGCGGGCGCTCAAGATCGCCGTGCCGGTGCTGTCGAGAATTGCCAATTTCGACGATCTCGATCCACTCGCGGCCGAACCGGAGGTCGATCTCGTCTTCGTCAAGCCAGGCAGCCCGATCCCCGCCGATGCCGCGCTCGTCGTCATCCCCGGCTCGAAATCGACCATCGGCGATCTCAAGGATTTCAAGGTCCAGGGTTGGGACGAGGATCTCAGGCGCCATGTGCGGCGCGGCGGCCGGGTGATCGGCATCTGCGGCGGCTACCAGATGCTGGGCGCGCGCGTCACCGATCCGCTCGGCATCGAGGGCAGCGAACGGGAAATCGCGGGGCTCGGACTGCTCGACGTCGAAACCGAGATGGCGCCGGAAAAGACCCTGCGTAACAGCCGGGCCTGGTCGCTGGAACACGATGTGGCGCTTGAAGGCTACGAGATCCATCTGGGAAAGACCACAGGCGCTGACTGCGACCGGCCGTCGGTCCGCATCGGTGGCCGCATCGACGGTCGCGCTGACGGCGCCCTTTCGACCGATGGCCGGGTGATGGGCACCTACCTGCACGGGCTGTTTTCCAGTGACGCCTATCGCGCCGCCCTGCTTAAAAGCTTCGGCATCGAGGGCGGTATCGGCAACTATCGCCAGTCGGTCGATACGGCGCTGGACGATGTCGCGGCCGAACTCGAAGCCGTGCTTGATCGGAAGTGGTTGGACGGACTGCTCGGCCGGTAGTGCGATATTTCATCATTGAGCCGGGTCGCGGTTGAAACCGGTGCGTGGCGCGCCGTAGAATGTCGCAAAAGCGCGAGGCCGTGCGGAAAAATCCGCATCCGCTGCACTGCCTAATTCCTTATATCGGAATCGATGCAAGGATAAAATTATGCAGCAAATTTAAAGTGTTACAGCTTCTGTTGCGTCATCTTTGACGCGCGGCACTGTAGGGAAGGCAGGCGTCCTGATGCGCGACGAAAACGGACGGACCCACTGGGACGACGCCTATGCGTCGAAAGGCGAGGCGGGCGTAAGCTGGTTCGAGGATACGCCCAGCGTCTCGCTCGATCTCATCCGGGGCCGCACGGCGATTGCGGCTTCGTCGCTGATCGACATCGGCGGCGGTGCGTCCCGCCTTGTCGATGCGCTGCTCGGCGAGGGCATGCGCGCGATCACCGTGCTCGATCTATCTCCCGCCGCGCTTGATGCCGCCAAGGCGCGGCTCGGCCCGCGCGGCGACGAGGTGGAATGGATCGCCGCCGACGTGACCGAGTGGAAACCCACCCGATCCTATGACCTCTGGCATGATCGCGCTGCCTTTCATTTCCTGATCGAGCCGGACGATCGCGCCGCCTATATCGACCGGCTCCAAGCGGCGGTGAAGCCGGGCGGCCATGCCATCATCGCCACCTTCGCGCCCGATGGCCCCGAACGGTGCAGCGGCTTGCCGGTCATGCGCTACGACCCGGCGATGCTTGCCGGCCTCATCGGACCGTCCTTCCGGCTTGTGGAGGAGCGCCGGCATATGCACACGACCCCCTGGGGCTCCACCCAGGCCTTTCAGTTCAGCGTGCTGCAACGGGTGGCGCGGTAGCGCGACTGCATAATTCCTTAAATCGGAATCGATTGAAGGAGAGAATTATGCAGCGAGTTTAAAGAGTGCAGCGTCCTTAGCGCGTCATACTTGACGCGTGGCGCTGTAGCGTCGCTCAAGGGTTCTGCACCGCGTCCTGCCGGAGCAAATGAAAACCGGAAAATTGTGCCATTCGGCACCAAATGTGGCCGGCGCGACTGCATGGTTCCTTAAATCCTAGCCGATCTAGGGGTGTTACAGCGACCTTTGCGCGTCTGATAAGGCGCGCGGCGCTGTCGTTTTTGGCCCGAAGCGGTTGCAGGCGCTTGAGAGGACAATGCTCAAGGGGGCTCACCGCACCTGCGAGAACGTGAAAGCCCTGTCCCCGTGATGCCATATGAACTCATTTTCCTTGGCGCCAAGTCCGCCGGGGTTTCGTAGCACCACGCCGCAGAGGTTCGTGGTTTTGCGCCACAGGAAGCAAACCTCGTCTCCCTCAAATCTGATCTCGACGTCGGCCATGCGACCACCACCCATGGAGGCCCAGCCTCCCGACAGGGTGGCTATGCCCTCAGCTGAAATGACAGCCTCGTGTTCCTCGCCTGAGTCCAACACACGTCCACGCAGCCGATGTCCCAGGAACAGCGAACGGACTTCGCCGGCTGTCAGCTTGTTCCTGCTGCCGAAGTCGTTGCTCGTCAAAGTCTCAGGCACACCCGCCAGGCGGAGCCCCTGGTAGAACCGAGCGCTGTCCTCCGGCCTCGCAAGGTCCAGCGGCGGGGAGGTTGAGATGGTGGCCGCAATTCCACCGCGTCCGACTTGAAGTGCGTTGAAACGGGCGACTGCGGCCTCGGCTTCCGCTCGGCGACCGAGGTGCCCGCAGGCCGCGGCAAGAAGCAGGAAGGAACCGTCATGCTGAGGATTGAGTTTGATGCTGCTCTTCGCGGCCGCCGCTGCCGCCTCGAAATTCTGCAGGCTGAACTCCGTCAATCCGAGGACGTAGATGAAGAACGACGGGGAGTGCGGGTCGAGGCGGATTGCAGTGCGGATATAGGGCATGGCCTCCACCGGGCGGCCGGCGGAGGTGAGGACGAATGCCATCAGCGCGTAGCTCCAGGAATCTCCGGGTTCGAGCGTGATGGCTTCCTTGAGGTCGGCGAGCGCCGAGGGGTGCTGCCAGTCGGCTACGGACAGGAGTCCGGCCGCCTGATGGGCCAGCGCCGTTTTGTGCTTCGGTGCGGTCCGCAGAAACTGCGTCGCCTTGGCTCTCGCTTCGAACCGCGAGATACCCAATTGGTAGTGCCAACGCCACAGGTAGATGCGTGCGTAGACCATGGCCGCCGCTCCGTAAGCGCGGCCATACGCAGGATCGAGCGCAATCGCCTGCTCGAAATAGGGCACCGCCTTTGCGAAGTCTTCGGGAGTCGTGCGTCGGTGATGCTCCCAGCCGCGCAGGAACGCATCGAACGCCGCCGGGACCGTCGTTTCCTTGCGCCCAAAGGCCATCTGCTCGTCGGGATTCAGCCGAAGTGCGAGAGCATCGGCAATCCCGCGCGTCACCTCGTCTTGCAGCGCAAAGACATCGGCGAGTGAACCGTCGAACTTTCCGGCCCAAACGTGTCCTCCGCTGATCGAGTCGATGAGCTGGGCATTGATGCGGAGTTGCTCTCCGGCGCGTTGAACACTGCCTTCGAGGACATATCTGACACCGAGTTCCTCGGACACTTGCCTGGGCGTCACCGCCTTACCCTTGTAGGCGAAGGTCGAGTTGCGCGCGATGACAAACAAACCGGACACCTGGGCCAGCTCGGTGACAAGGCCGTCGGTCATGCCGTCGGCGAAATACTCCTGCTTGGGATCGTCGCTCACGTTGGCAAAAGGGACCACTGCGATCGACGGCCTATCCGGCGGGCTCAGGTCCGAGCGTTGGCTCGTGGCTGCTTCCACGGCCGGCTCCCATGGCCGCCACCAAGCCACACCGCCAGCGACGCCGAGCACCACAGCAAACGTTGCGAGCGCTGCCCGGCGTCTTATGCGGCGTCCCGTCACGGTTGCGCCGTCGGGGCGAGATTTGTCCAGCCAGAGGCGGTAGGTCCGCACCGGCTTTTCGATGTGCTTCAGGCGCTGTTCGCCGAGATAGACGAAACCGACGTCAAGGTGCTTCTCAACTTGATCGTAAGCGGTGCCAGAGATGACTATCCCGCCGGGTTCGGCCAGGCTCTGCAGGCGCTCGGCGATGATGACACCATCGCCTTGGATGTCGTCGCCCTCAACGATAACGTCGCCGAGATTGATGCCGATACGGAATTCCAGCCGGCGCTCATCGACGCCGCGGCTCTCGGACTTCGCGCGCTGCACCTCCACCGCACAGCGGACCGCCTCGACGACACTGTGGAACTCGACCAGTAAGCCGTCGCCCATGGTCTTGATCAACCGCCCGCGATGCGCGGCGATCCTTTGTTCGAACAGGTCGTGCAGATCGGCCTGAAACCGCGCGCAAGTACCCTCCTCGTCGGCTTGGGTGAGTAGTCCATAGCCGGAGACGTCGGCAATCATCACGGCGGCGAGCCTGCGTTCCATTTGCCTTCCGGATAATCGAAACCACTTTGGCGGTTACTTTATCGCAATATCCGCCATTGCTAAAATAAGGTTTGTTTGTTGCGGAGGAACCGTTGCGTAAGCGCGAGTTCGTTTCGCGGGAAATCTCTCCGTGCCCGCAGCGATCAGCGGCCGCTTCTCGGCCAAGGCTGCCTTTGCGCTTCGACGGCGATTGGTGGCATTTGCGACCCAATGCTGGCGAATTGTCGCGTGCCGCATCTCGATGGGTGGCGTGTCGCACGCATCGATTGACTTTGCGACGCCCGCTTCCTAATCATCGGATGTTGGATGGTTTCCCCGGATCGTGGCGATGCGGGGGAATAATTGGGAATGTGACGGATGGACCCAAATCGGGCATCCCTATCGCAGCCGACCCCGCGACTGTAGAACGGTCAGGGTTCGCCATCGGGCTGAAGGCCGGCTTCCTTTCGATTGCATGGGGCAATCAAGGTGGTTTGGAAATCAGTCGGAAAAGCCACTGGCGTGGCTTCGTGATCAGCCGGGTTGGACGCCTCTTCTTCTACGAATCGTCCGCCTTTCACGAAACCGCCCACAGCGCCGCGCGTCGGAGACGACGCGCAAAGGTTCGCTGTGGCACCGGAAAGCGCCGGGAAGGTGAGGCGGGCCGTTCGGGCCCAGGCATCGGTTTTCGCGTTTTTGCGCGGGGCACGATGCAATGGGCTCGTGACGCCGTGAGCCAGGAGACCTGCCGTCCGACAGGGGCATTCCGCCCGAAGGGAAGCCCGCTTCCCACGCCATCACGGAGGTTGTCTTGGCTCATCGACCGTTTCCCGAACGCGCCTGTGGCGCGGTGAAATCCTGTTGCTGCACAAATCTGCCCCTCGTGGCGTAGTGAGGCCGCAACACCCATGAGCAATCCCAATGCGGGGCCGGTTCTGGTCCTCGGCGGCGCCCGTTCCGGCAAATCCAGCTTTTCCGAAAGGCTTGTCGAAGCCTCGGGGCTAAACATGCACTATGTCGCCACCGGCCGTGCCTGGGATGACGAGATGCGAGACCGCATCGACCATCACCGGGCAAGGCGCAGCGAAGGCTGGACGACGCATGAAGAACCGCTCGATCTCGTTTCGCTGCTCGCACACATCGATGACGAGAACCGCGTGGTGCTCGTCGACTGCCTGACGCTGTGGGTCACCAACCTGATGATGGAAGGACGCGACATGGCGGCGGAGTTCGCTGCCCTTGCCGCCTTTCTGCCTGAGGCGCGGGCGCGCCTCATCCTTGTTTCCAACGAAGTCGGCCTCGGCATCGTGCCCGAGAACCGCATGGCCCGCGATTTCCGCGACCATGCCGGTCGGCTTCACCAGATCGTTGCGGAGAAATCCGCGGAAGTTTACTTTGTCGCGGCCGGATTGCCGCTGAAAATGAAGGGTTGATCCATGACCACTGCGAGAGCCAACCACGGCAAGATCCCGGCAACCGTCATCACCGGCTTCCTCGGCGCCGGCAAGACGACGATGATCCGCAATCTGCTGCAGAACGCCGATGGCAAGCGCATCGCGCTGATTATCAACGAGTTCGGCGATCTCGGCGTCGACGGCGACGTGCTGAAGGGCTGCGGCGCGGAAGCCTGCTCGGAGGACGACATCATCGAGCTCACCAATGGCTGCATCTGCTGCACGGTTGCCGATGATTTCATCCCGACCATGACCAAGCTGCTCGAGCGCGAAAATCGCCCCGATCACATCATCATCGAAACCTCGGGTCTGGCGCTGCCGCAGCCGCTGATCGCCGCCTTCAACTGGCCGGATATCCGCAGTGAGGTGACCGTCGATGGCGTTGTGACGGTGGTCGACAGTGCTGCTGTCGCCGCCGGCCGATTTGCCGACGACCATGACAAGGTCGATGCGCTGCGCGTCGAGGACGACAATCTCGATCACGAAAGCCCGATCGAGGAACTGTTCGAGGACCAGCTGACCGCCGCCGACCTGATCGTGCTCAACAAGACCGACCTGATCGATGCGTCCGGCCTGAAGGCCGTGCGCGACGAGGTTTCTTCGCGCACCAGCCGCAAGCCGACGATGATCGAGGCAAAGAACGGCGAAGTGGCCGCTGCCATCCTGCTCGGCCTCGGCGTCGGCACGGAAAGCGATATCGCCAACCGCAAGTCTCATCACGAGATGGAGCACGAGGCCGGCGAGGAGCATGACCACGACGAATTCGACAGCTTCGTCGTCGAGCTCGGCGCCATCGCCGATCCGGCCGCCTTCATCGATCGCCTCAAGGGCGTGATATCAAAGCATGACGTGCTGCGGCTCAAGGGCTTTGCCGATGTACCGGGCAAGCCGATGCGGCTCCTGATCCAGGCCGTTGGCGCCCGCATCGACCAGTATTACGACCGTGCCTGGGCGAACGGCGAAAAGCGCGGCACACGCCTCGTCGTCATCGGCTTGCACGACATGGATGAAGCTGCGGTGCGCGCGGCCATCACTGCGCTCGCCTAACTCCTTGAAGCAACGCAATTCCAGGAAAACCGCTTCACACTTTTCCTGGAATTGCCTGAACGGACAGAACAATGCATCTGCTTCTCGCCCAGAAGGGAACGATCGCCGACGGCAACGAGGCGATCGACCTGGGGCAAACGCCGGCCGACGTGCTTTTCCTGTCTGCCGCCGACACCGAGCTTTCCTCGATCGCGGCGGCCCATGGTCGCCGCAACGACGGGGCGAGCCTGCGCATCGCCAGTCTGATGAACCTCATGCACCCGATGTCGGTCGACACCTATGTCGAGCGCACGGCACGGCATGCGAAGCTCATCGTGGTCCGGCCGCTCGGTGGCGCCAGCTATTTCCGTTATGTGCTGGAAGCGTTGCATGCCGCCGCCGTCACTCACCGTTTCCAGATCGCGGTGCTGCCTGGCGACGACAAGCCGGATCCCGGCCTCGAGCCGTTTTCGACGGTTGAGGCCGACGACCGCCAGCGCCTCTGGGCCTATTTCACCGAAGGCGGCGCCGACAATGCCGGGCTGTTCCTCGACTATGCCGAGGCGCTGATCTCGGGCGCTGAGAAGCCGCAGCCGGCAAAGCCGCTGCTGAAGGCCGGCATCTGGTGGCCGGGCGCCGGCGTCATCGGCGTCCGGGAATGGCTGCGGTGCGTTCAAGGGGGTGTGGTAGCGGAGGAGGGATTCGAACCCCCGACCGTCGGGATCTGTTTCTATCGCGCCCTAGTCCAGAGCGGCGAGACGCGGCCGGTCGAAGCGCTGATCGATGCGCTGGCTGCAGAAGGCATGCGTGTGCTGCCGCTGTTCGTCTCCAGTCTCAAGGATGCCGTTTCGGTCGGCACGCTGCAATCGGTCTTCGCGGAAGCCGCGCCCGATGTGGTGATGAACGCCACCGGCTTTGCTGTCTCTTCTCCCGGTGCCGACCGGCAGCCGACGGTGCTGGAGTCGACCGGCGCGCCGGTGCTGCAGGTGATTTTTTCCGGCTCGTCGCGGGAGCAGTGGCAGGCATCGCCGCAAGGGCTGATGGCACGCGACCTCGCCATGAACGTCGCCCTGCCGGAGGTCGATGGCCGCATCCTTGCGCGCGCTGTCTCCTTCAAGGCAGCCTCGATCTACGATCCCAAGGTGGAAGCCAATATCGTCGGCCATGATCCGCTTTCCGACCGCGTTCGGTTTGCCGCAAGGCTTGCGGTCAATTGGGCGAAGCTGCGCCGCGCCAGGCCGGCCGAGCGCCGTATCGCCATCGTCATGGCCAATTATCCCAACCGCGACGGCAGGCTCGGCAACGGCGTCGGGCTCGATACGCCGGCGGGCACCGTCGAAGTGCTGCGCTCCATGGCCAGCGAAGGCTATCCCATTGCCGACGTGCCTGAGGATGGCGACGCGCTGATCCGCTTTCTCATGGCCGGGCCGACCAATGCGGCGAGCCGTGACCGCGAGATCCGTGAAGTCATTTCACTCAGCGATTACAAAGCGTTCTTCGATTCACTTCCGAAACAGATTCAGGATGAGATCAGCGACCGCTGGGGTGCGCCGGAAACCGATCCGTTCTTCCTCGACGGCGCCTTCGCGCTGCCGCTCGCCCGCTTCGGCGAGGTCGTCGTCGGCATCCAGCCGGCGCGCGGCTACAACATCGATCCGAAGGAAAGCTACCACTCGCCGGATCTGGTGCCGCCGCACGGCTATCTCGCCTTCTATGCCTTCCTGCGCAATCAGTTCGGAGCGCAGGCCATCGTGCACATGGGCAAACACGGCAATCTCGAATGGCTGCCCGGCAAGGCCTTAGCGCTTTCGGAGACCTGTTATCCCGAGGTG
Source organism: Ensifer adhaerens (assembly GCF_001270265.1). GTDB lineage: Bacteria > Pseudomonadota > Alphaproteobacteria > Rhizobiales > Rhizobiaceae > Ensifer > Ensifer adhaerens_B. The sequence continues at coordinate 8,180 of NZ_LGAP01000049.1, read as the reverse complement.
ATTTTTGGGCCGCTGCCGCATGTCTATCCCTTCATCGTCAACGATCCCGGCGAAGGCACGCAGGCCAAGCGCCGCACCAGTGCCGTCATCATCGACCATCTGACCCCGCCACTGACCCGGGCGGAATCCTATGGGCCGCTCAAGGACCTGGAAGCGCTGGTTGACGAATATTACGACGCGGCCGGCGGCGATCCGCGCCGGCTCAGGCTCTTGAGCCGGCAGATCCTCGACCTCGTGCGCGACATCGGCCTCGATCACGACGCCGGCATCGACAAGGGCGACAGCGACGACAAGGCGCTGGAAAAGCTCGACGCCTATCTCTGCGACCTCAAGGAAATGCAGATCCGCGATGGCCTGCACATTTTTGGCGTTGCGCCGGAGGGGCGACTGTTAACCGACCTGACGGTGGCGCTGGCGCGCGTGCCACGTGGCCTTGGCGAAGGCGGCGACCAGAGCCTGCAGCGGGCGATCGCCACGGATGCCGGGCTCGGCTTCGACCCGCTCGATTGTGTGATGTCCGATCCCTGGGCTTGCGCACGCCCAGATCTACTTGCCGAAATCTCCGACGCGCCGTGGCGCGCGGCCGGCGATACGGTCGAGCGCATTGAGCTGCTGGCAGCGGCCTTCGTTTGCGGGGAGGCGCCGGCGCCCGAGGGCTGGTCCGCCACCAGCGCCGTGCTTAGCGAGATCGAGGCGCGACTGAAGCCATCGATCGTCAATTCCGGCGCTGCCGAAATGACCGGCTTTCTCCCCGGTCTCGATGGCCGCTTCGTGGCGCCAGGGCCTTCCGGCGCGCCGACCCGCGGCCGTCCCGATGTGCTGCCGACCGGCCGCAATTTCTACTCCGTCGACAGCCGTTCGGTACCGACACCGGCGGCCTACGAACTCGGCAAGAAATCCGCCGAGCTTCTGATCCGCCGCTATCTGCAGGATCACGGCGAGTGGCCGTCTTCCTTCGGTCTGACGGCCTGGGGCACGGCGAACATGCGCACCGGCGGTGACGATATCGCCCGGGCGCTGGGGCTGATCGGCACCAAGCCGGGCTGGGGCATGATCTCGCGCCGGGTGATGGGCTACGAAATCGTGCCGCTGGCGCTGCTCGGGCGGCCGCGTGTCGACGTGACGCTGCGCATTTCCGGCTTCTTCCGCGATGCCTTCCCGGATCAGATCGCGCTGTTCGACAAGGCGATCCGCGCCGTCGGCGCGCTTGAGGAAGACGATGCCGACAACATGATCGCCGCGCGTATGCGCGCCGAGACGCAGCGGCTGGAAGCGGCCGGTGTTGAGGCACAGGAAGCTGCACGCCGCGCCTCCTACCGCGTCTTCGGCGCCAAGCCTGGAGCCTATGGTGCCGGCCTGCAGGCGCTGATCGACGAGAAGGGCTGGGACAGCCAAGCCGATCTCGCCGACGCCTATCTCACCTGGGGCGCCTATGCCTATGGCGCCGGCGAGGAGGGCAAGGCCGAGCGCGACCTGTTCGAGGAGCGGCTGCGCACGATCGAGGCGGTGGTGCAGAACCAAGACAATCGCGAGCACGACCTGCTCGACAGCGACGACTACTACCAGTTCGAAGGCGGCATGAGCCTTGCCGCCCAGCACCTGAGCGGCGCCCGGCCGGCAATCTACCACAACGACCACTCCAGGCCGGAAAAGCCCGTCATTCGCTCGCTGGAAGAGGAGATCGGCCGCGTGGTGCGGGCGCGCGTCGTCAATCCGAAGTGGATCGATGGCGTCATGCGCCACGGTTACAAGGGCGCCTTCGAGATTGCCGCGACGGTCGACTACATGTTTGCCTTTGCCGCGACCACCGGTGCGGTGCGCGACCATCATTTCGAGGCTGCCTACCAGGCCTTCATCGTCGACGAGCGGGTGTCGAGCTTCCTGCGCGACAAGAACCCGGCGGCACTCGCCGAGCTTTCCGAGCGGCTGCTGGAGGCGATCGACCGCAATCTCTGGACCCCGCGCTCGAACTCGGCGCGATTTGAACTGAGCGGCCAGACAAAGGCCGCGACGCGGCTTCGCGCAGGAAATGAATGAGCACCTTCCGGGAAAGCGTGAAACGGCTTTCCGTCCGGAGTTGCGCAAGTGCAAAGAATGAGATCGCGGGCGGTATTACGCCCGCATCCCGCGATAGAATCATAGGATTGAGGAGAAATGTCATGAGCGAAGATGTGGCCAACACGGGTGAGGGCGTTGCCGAGAAGGACGATGCGCGCCATGCCATGAAGATGGCGAAGAAGAAGACGGCGCGCGAAAAGATCATGGCGACCAAGACCGATGAAAAGGGTCTGATCATCGTCAACACCGGCAAGGGCAAGGGCAAGTCGACGGCCGGCTTCGGCATGATCTTCCGCCATATCGCCCATGGCATGCCTTGCGCCGTCGTGCAGTTCATCAAGGGCGCCTGGGAAACCGGCGAGCGCGACCTGATCGAGAAGCATTTCGGCGACGTCTGCCAGTTCTATACGCTCGGCGAAGGTTTTACCTGGGAAACGCAGGACCGCGCCCGCGACGTGGCGATGGCGGAAAAAGCCTGGGAGAAAGCCAAGGAACTGATCCGCGACGAGCGCAATTCGATGGTGCTGCTCGACGAGATCAACATCGCGCTGCGCTACGATTATATCGACGTTGCCGAAGTCGTGCGCTTCCTGAAGGAAGAAAAGCCGCACATGACCCATGTGGTGCTGACCGGCCGCAACGCCAAGGAAGACCTGATAGAGGCCGCCGACCTGGTGACCGAGATGGAACTGATCAAGCATCCGTTCCGCTCCGGCATCAAGGCCCAGAAGGGCGTCGAGTTCTGATGAGCCAGAGCTGGCAGTCTACAGCGCCGCGCGTCCTTGGACGCGCAAAGGCCGCTGTAGCACTTTGAACTCTGCTTGGTTTCGGCCGCCTTCGCTGCCTTGACGGCGGTGTTCGCCAAGGTCGGGGTTGCCCAGATCAACTCCGACTTCGCCACGCTCATCCGCACCGTCGTCATCCTCTTCGTGCTTACGGGCATCGTCGCGGCCACCGGCCAGTGGCAGAAACCCTCGGAAATCCCGGGGCGTACCTGGCTATTCCAGGCGCTCTCCGGCCTTGCCACCGGCGCCTCCTGGCTTGCCTATTTCCGCGCCTTGAAGCTCGGCGATGCGGCGCGGGTGGCGCCGATCGACAAGCTGTCAATCGTCATGGTCGCCATCTCCGGCGTGCTGTTTCTGGGCGAAAAGCTCAACCTGATGAACTGGCTCGGCGCCGTTTTATCGCTGCCGGGGCGCTGCTGCTGGCGGTGTGCCGAACGCGAATTTGTTCCCTGAATGTTCGCCTCAAACAAGCCGTAATCCCGATACACGAAATGGTTGCGGCAAGTGGGAGGACGGCATGCAGGTTGGTGACGATTGGCGCAGGCGCCTTGAAAGGGACTATCTTACCTTTGCAGCCTGGACGACGGCAGCGCTGGTGGCGCTCTGTGTTGCTGTCTACTACCTCGCGACATCGGCTGAGCGCTGCCGTATCGAGCTTGTTGCTCCTTTCCTTAGTATTTTCCCGGCGATGGTTGCGGCGCGGTTGACGATCGCGTTCAGCCGATCTGTTCGCAGCGCCTGGCAGTTGCTGGCGCTTTCCAGTGGGTGTGGTTTCGCCGCGGTTGCCGGCCTGATTGGCGTCTACGTTCTGACCATGTATTTTGCGAGCTGGGACCCGGGTGGATATGCCGTGCCCTATCCAGTGCTGACTCACAACTTTTTGGCATCCCGTCTCCAGGTGCTCGCTGGAGTTGGTGCGCTAATGGCTGGTGCGACCTTGGGGCTATGGCTCCTACGCGAGGGGCGGGACCAAGAACGCAATAGCGCTGTTGGCGAACCGGGGGCAACGACTGCTTCGGTGCTCTCGCCGGTTGCTCCGCACGAGCGCGCGCTCCTTCGCAGTCGCCAACTGCGGGCGGAAGAACACTATTTCTGGCTCTCTGTTCTCGTTGGCCCCGTGGTCGTTATCGTCCCGCTGATATTTCTGGAGATGATCTTCAGTCCGGAAACCGCTCTCGGTGCACCGAAACTGCTGTGGGCAGTGTTAAGATACTACTACGGTGGCACTTACGCCGCGGCGATCAGCGCCGCGCTGGTTCTTGCGCTCGTATCCAATCGTTCACGCTGTTCGGCCTGGCTTGTCGCCTTTTTCGTCGGCTTGCACGTCGGTGCGATATTCACGCTTCTGTTTGACTATGCAGATGATACCGTCAGCAATCAGGCGCTTCTATTGCCTTTCGGTGGCCTTGTTGGCGCCCTGTCAGCTGCCATCTGCACCGTGATCTGGTTTCCCGATCGCCGCGGCCTCGGCGAGCAGAGCACGCAACAGGCTACCTCGGTGCGGGGATTGATGCGCGGCTTGCTGATCGCCGGCTTTGCCGCACCGGCTGCTGCGGCGCTTTCTCACGGTCTTTTCGCCGCGGCCGCATACATGCTTGGCAGCGCGCCGCAGCGGTTCCTCGACAGCGGTATGCAGGTCGGCGCCGCCGAGACATGGCTTTTGAACTACCGGCTCTGGGCGGTCGTGGCTTTGATGACAATGCTGCTCGATCACATTCTCAAGAACAGAGCCGTCCGATCGAGTGTCGCAGTGGTCACCCTCTCGCTCTCAGCCTTTCTCGTCGGAGGTGGGATGGCACATAGCTTGAATGAAGACATCCTGTGGAAGGTCGTGCCGATTTCGGTGACCTCCTTCCTCGTGCTTGGTTTGTCTAGCGTTGTTGCCGGTCTTTCAGCCGTCTTCCTGATCCGCCGGGGCCCCTCGTTCAGTTCGGCCGACGCTGAGAGCGTCGCTGCCTGAGGGCCAGGTATCCGTCAGGCCCACCGGCGGACGCGCTTGCAATAGGCGCCATACGCCTCGCCAAAGGCGCGGGAGAGATGAGATTCCTCCATGCGGATCTGGTAGGAGATCGAGATCCAGGCGGAAAGCGCAAGTGCCACCGAGATAACGTTGGGCACCGCGAGCATGGTGCCGATCAGCGCCATGACCATGCCGACATAGATCGGGTTGCGCGAGAAAGCGTAGAGGCCGGAGGTGACAAGGGGCGCGTCCTGTTCCTCGGGTATGCCGATCTTCCAGGAACTTCGCATCGCCCATTGCGACAGCATCGTCAAGCCGCCACCGAGCGCCATCAGTGCGAGACCGATTGCGGCAATGAGCGGCGTGTCGAGTACCGGGATACGGCCAACGGTGGCATCGACGGATGCGGGAAGGGTGGCAACCGCCAGCAGATGAACCACCAGCGCCGCCACGATGGCCCGAAAGAGCCGGCCGGCAAAGCCTTCCGCATCGTCGCCATAGGTCAGCACCACGGGCGAATGTCCGGACTGCCGGCGACGGAGGATCGCCAGCGCCAGCGTGGAGAAGCCGACCACGAGCATCAGGGCGGCGGGAAGAGTGGTAAGCATCGGAACCTCGGGGCGAGTGAATGACAGGACGACGCTTGCCGGGCAGGCGGTCCCATGCGGTCGCCGCCTGCCCATCGGCGAAGCATTGCGGTACTCTGCAATCTCTAGTGACTAGAGGTTCAAGATGCGGGCTTGCTCGACTTTCGTTTGGGTTCCCGGATTTCCAGCGGCGAGCGCCCGAGGAGAGAAACCCCCGTCGGGCCTTAGGGAGGACACCCCCCCCTCCCGCCATAGCCGCATATTGCCTAGATTTCTCTGTGAAGCCTGTAGGCTACTCTTCCGAGAGTTCTGCTGCTGTCGCCATGACCGCGGCGTTGCCGAACTCGCCATCGGCATACTTGAAAGCAAGGATGCTCATGATCGAGGCGACAATTGCGATGACGACTATACGCATTAGGCATTCTCAGTGTTCGTTGCGTTCTACAGCAACACCCGGCGAAGGCCTTGGTTCCCGCGAGTGGGGCACATTGAGGGCGGCCGAAGCCGCCCTTCTTACGTTACGTTGGATCAGCGAAAGGTCCTGCCGTTCGAGGGCTCGTTCGAATTCTTGCTGGTCGTCACTTGACCCGCACGGTTGCGGCCTGCTGCCAATTCGAGCTGCTTGACCTTAATTGATGGCCGCCTCTCGTCGGACGTCGACGGTACAGCAGCGAAGGCAGAACCCGCCATGGTGAGGGATGCCACTGCGGCGGTAATGATCTTCATTGGTAGTCTCCTAGCATTACAGTTGGTGCGCCGGGAGACCGGCAAGGAGTAGATGGTGCAAGTCCATTACGATGAAGGCATAGCGAGCCACATCGGCCCCGAGCCGTGCGCAGGCATCCGCGAGGGTGTGGGCGAAGCGTCGGTAGGGGAGCATACAGGCCAGCCATTGAGCCGCGAAAGAGTGTTTTCCCGGGCGCCGACGCCGTCAACTGAGCGGAAGGCGACACGGGCGGGTGCGCAATCGCAAGCATCCGTCTGGCCCGGCGTGGTCGCAGACCCTGGCATGTATGGAAGCTCCTTGTACGGGAACCGGGAGATCTCCGGGTCAGCCATGACCCCTTTTGGGACGCATGGTTCGCAGCGGGAAGGCGAGGAGCCGTAGCCGCTGATGCACGACACGGAGAAGTCTGACTTCGGCATAGTAGCTTTGAAGCCGACGAACAAAACCGGGCGACCGGTAGCGGAGTTGGTGGAGCCAAGGCCGGGGACCAAGGGGAACGCGGAACAGCAACGCATTCACCGGACACAGAGCCGGGCGCGCATGTCCCAGTCGCTGGATCGCGTACGGAAAGTCGCAAGGCTAAAGAAAAAGGAACGGTTCACCGCACTTCTCCACCACATCAATGTCGATGCACTTCGGACGGCATTCTACGCGCTCAGGCGCAAAGCTGCCGCTGGCGTGGACGGCATGACATGGCAGGACTACGAGGCAGACCTTGAGCCTCGGCTCAGGGATCTGCAAGCACGAGTCCACAGGGGAGCGTACCGACCGCAACCATCTCGCCGGACGTACATACCGAAGGCGGATGGAAAGCAGCGGCCGCTGGCGATCGCAGCCCTCGAAGATAAAATCGTCCAGGGTGCAACGGTCATGGTACTCAACGCGATTTATGAAGGTGACTTCTGCGGTCTCTCGTACGGGTTCCGACCCGGACGGGGGCCGCACGATGCGTTGGATGCCTTGTCCGTCGCGATCAGCGAGCGGAGAGTGAACTGGATCATGGATGCCGACATCCAAAACTTCTTTGGAGCGGTCAGCCAGGAATGGCTGGTCCGCTTCCTGGAGCATCGGGTCGGCGACAAGCGCATCATTCGTCTGATCCAGAAATGGCTGAAGGCGGGCATCCTCGAAGACGGAGTCGTGATCGTCGATGACAGGGGCACGGGTCAGGGCTCGGTAATCTCACCGCTCCTCGGCAACATCTACCTGCACTACGTTCTCGACCTCTGGGCCAAGCGCTGGAGACGGTGCGAGGCCACCGGCGACATGATCATCGTGCGCTACGCGGACGATGTGGTGGTCGGCTTTGAGCATGAGGACGACGCTCGTCGTTTCCTCGATGCGATGCGTGCGAGGCTTGAGGAGTTCATGCTGTCGCTCCATCCGGACAAGACCCGCCTGATTGAGTTTGGTCGCCGTGCAGCGGCCAACCGCAAGAAGCGCGGGGTCGGAAAACCGGAGACCTTCGATTTCCTGGGGTTTACGTTCATTTGTGGAAAATCACGCCGTGGGAACTTCCTGCTTCAACGGAAGACGCGACGGGATCGCATGCGGACCAAACTTCGGGAGATCAAGGCGGAGCTGCGGCGTCGAATGCACAGCCCGATCCCCGAACAGGGGAGATGGCTGAAGCAGGTGGTGACTGGGCACTTTGCGTACTTCGCGGTCCCGACTAACGGCCGAGCCCTAAATGCGTTTCGGTTCTACATAACCGATCTCTGGAGGCGTGCCCTTCGGCGGCGCAGCCAGCGGAGCGGCCTAACCTGGGATCGCGTAACAGGGCTCACCGATCACTGGCTCCCCAGAGCTCGGATTCTTCATCCATGGCCACAATTGCGTTTTGCCGTCACACACCCGCGGTAGGAGCCGAGTGCGGGAATGCCGCTCGCTCGGATCTGTGCGGGGGGCGCTCAGTAATGGGCGTCCCTACCGCGATCATATTTATCTATGATCTGAATCTATGGGTCTCCATGATTCGGAGGTCATGGATGGCAGGTGCATCAATCGAGACGACGCTTGAGCTTTGGGCATCATCGTTGCGCGACGTGAAGGCTCGCATGCGC
>NZ_LGAP01000048.1 GCF_001270265.1 Ensifer adhaerens | reverse complement strand
GGACTGGCCAACGCGCTGCTGGAGGTGGTCGAACATCAGAGTGTCTCACGCGAAACCATCCGCCGCCGGCTGGACGACAACGACCTGAAGCCGTGGCAGAGGAAAATGTGGTGCATCGCCAAAATCGATAGCGAATATATCGCCAGGATGGAGGATCTTCTCGACCTCTACGCTGAGCCGCATGATCCTAAGCGACCCGTCGTCTGCGTCGATGAAAGTCCGATCCAGCTCATCGGCGAAGTGCGCGTGCCTATCGTCCAGAAACCGGGAAAGCGATACCGCTACGATTCTGAATACAAGCGCAATGGCACGGCCAACCTCTTCGTTATGGTCGATGCCAATAGGTCGTGGCGCAAGGTCAAGGTCACAGATAGGCGCGCCAACGAGGACTTCGCCGTCTGCATGCGCGACCTCGTCGACGGCGATTATCCCGACGCCGACTGCGTCCGTGTGGTGATGGATAACCTATCAACCCACACGGCCTCTGCTATTTATCAGACGTTCCCAGCCGCTGAGGCACGTCGGATTTTGCGACGTCTGGAATTCCACTACACGCCCCGCCACGCGAGTTGGCTCAATATGGCCGAGATCGAGATCGGCGTTATGCGCCGACAGTGTCTTGACCGCCGCATCGACAACCGCAACCTGCTCGAAAGTGAGGTTCAGGCATGGGAGCGTCGTCGAACCGATAGCGGTGCCCAAATCCGATGGATGTTCTCAATCGAGCAAGCGCGCGAAAAGATGGCTAAGTCTTATCCAACACCACAGGTCAACGAGTCAGAATCTCGGTGACGGGACACTAGTGCAGCCAGGCTTAAAAAATATCCATAAGGATCACGATTGGATATCCCCCTTGTGCCATTGCAATGCATAAGGAGTTTTCCGATCGAAGAATTTCCATGCGAAAACGGCGTGAAGAAAGACTCCGTATGCGAAAAAGCTTGCAGTCGGCCTCCTGTCTTCATCATGTCAAGCGACCTCCGAAAGAATGGCCTGAAGCTCTTCCTGCGGAATTTCACTCGCTGCTTTCGCCGCCCGTGACATTGTGCGCGTCACCTCACGCTGAAACTGCTCAGGCGTTTCGCCGTCGCGGCAATACGGATCAATCCCCTGTCGTGCCACCAGCCATAAATTGATATTGTCGAGCGTCGTAGCCCAAGTTCCACTCGGCAGCCTCGCTATCGGGAAGCCCTCTTTCCGCCGTGTCGCCGACCGGAACAGGGCCGTGTGCTAGATCTTGCCGTGTGATGGTCCTCATTCCGTTGCCCCTTCATCGTCCTAGCCCCACGCGCTAGCGTGTCTGACGTCATCGCAGCCATTTCCGCCAACAAAGCCGCGAGTTCACTGGCAGACAATTTCATCGCCACCTCGGCGGCCGCTCCGCCCTAGGCCGACGCAATCGATCACGATGCTTCACATAATAGCGGTGCTGCTTTTCTCGATCTTCTTCTCGCCAATCAGGATTTCCGGCAGGCCGCGCTTCGCGGCGCCTTTTGTTCCACGTCTTGCGCAAGAAGCTCGGGTTCCACATCCCGAAAGTTTCCATGGCCTACACCTCCGCCAATGCGCGACGAACGCAAACCTTGTCGCTCTTGCCCGCAACTCTTCCGCTGCGATCCTGGCCTTTCCACATGCGCCCCTGCGCGATGGCGCTTTCCAACAAGGCGCATTCGCGACCGTTCAGGCCAAGCAGCCGAACAGCCTCCACAACGCCGTCAACGACACATGGCAATCCACAGGCCATCTCGCTTTCAGCGAACAAGCTGGCCAACCGCGTTGGCGGCATGTTCTTTTGTGAGGCGCTCTTCAGAGCCCGAATTTCGATCATCTTTAATACCCGCCAGGCATCGCTGTTTTCGGGGCCATCTCAAACCGACTAGCGTCAACAATGTCCTCTGCAAGCCGCATCGCCACTTCCGCCGTCATGGTATCGCCCTCCTGCAAGCCATTTTCCCGAGGGCCATATTGATGAGTTCCACGCCGTTCTTTGCTGGCGGCAACTCCGCTGGCTTGACTGTTTCATCCCAAGAAAGGCCGGTGACTTCTTCATAAACGCGCTTTGCAAGGTCGTTGGCTTTGGAGGGCATTTTTCAGCCCCCTGCGCTTTGCTCTCGCGGGCGTAGCGAGCCATGTTTGTCGGCCCGCGTTGCTGGCGCATTTCCCGCCTCTTGCGAATGGTGTCGCCAAGGGAGCCAGGACGCGTAATGGACTCGCGTTCGAAGTCGTCAACGCTGAGGAGCTTTTGAGCATTCGGACCACCAGGGCCAGCGCTCTCGCCATAGGCCCGATAGGGCTTCATATATTCTTCATGATTGTGCTGAGCTTGAAGGCGCTACCTCGCCCTTTCTGCAACCTTGTCGTAGCAATCCTTGGCAGGCAAATCTTGCAGTTCGGCCATGTCCCGGCTCAGGACCAAATTCACAGTCTCTTCGTGGCCCACCAGATCGGGTTTTGTGAGTAGAGCGTGCCGAACCAATCTTCGCGGCTTCTGGTTTGCTGCTGTGCGCCGAGCATGGCTTGAGCGCCTTGCTGCACAGCTGCTCGAAAAGCCGGAATCAAATCGTCATAGCCAAGTTCAATAAGTTCGTCCTCGAAACTCTTGTGCGGCATCGTTGGTCTCTGCATGGCAAAGTATTTATTGCCATTATATGCCGATTTAGCGTCGATTTCCATGGCGCTGAAAAGACAAGTCCGCCTTTAAGCTTCCAATCATAGCAAGCATGTCCGATATATACTTCTGGACTGCCGACTAAACCTATGGCCAATTTCACAAGGTTAGTTCGTTTTGTCCGGGGTTTTTTCCAGGCGTGCCAGCAACGCTACCGCCTCAGCCTGCATGTCCAAGCAGATACTCTCGTATTCCCGGACCAGCTCCTCCGTGCGGGGAACCTCTCGCAAGAATTTGTCGAAGGCCATCGCTGCGACTGCGTAATCCTCAAAAAGATCATCCAGCTGTCGGTGCTTGATTGACCGCAACAGCTCCCGATGACCTGGCAGCGCTAATGCCAAGCGTGCCCTGCCGATCTTTACCAATGACATTCGACCGCGACCCGCTGCAGAAGGAACCATTTCGATAAGGGCGCGACGCTGCCCGAGAATTATTCTGAGTCGGGCTTCGGTACGTCCGTGATCTGCGGCGTGTAAACAACTGTGGTCTTATTCTCCGACCAAAGCCCACCGATCGCCAAATAGGCGAGGATAGCGCATATGGCAAGGAAGAGTAGGCCAATGGGGAAGGCAGTTGAAGCGTTCCGTTCAGGCCTATTGTGATCACCAAGGGTAAACATTATCGCACTCCCAAAAAAGGTTCAGGGAGGGGGACGACGAGTTCCGACTTGGATTGGTGATCTAGGGTCAGCGCTTCTCGCCGAGAATCCCCCACACTGTGCCGCTCCAGCTCGTGAGCATCTTTAAGGGATAAAGGCGGGCCGGACGAGGCAAAGTGGATTGTACTCCTTTGAGGCAGCTAGGGAAATTCAGCATTTTCCGTCTGTATCTCCCCTGCGAGCGAGCGTGCTCGCTGATTCGGTTGCACGTCGGCTGCATCCAACGAATGTCAACGGATGCGTAGCATTGAAATCATTGGGGAATTTTCTGAGCCATTCAACGGCTCGTTACTGGACGAATTGTCGTACAGTGAAGCATGAAACTTTGTAATTTCAATATGTTGGCGAATTCACCGAGCAATCGGTAAAGCGGATGTCCGTGATCCGAACGGACGGCATACTTTCATAGTTTCAAGACAAGCGCGGCAGCTTCCTCCGGCGCCGCCCTTTCGCGCCGATCGATCTGAAGCTTGCCGTCTACGATGGCCCCACCTGCAAGAGTGCCAGCTTGGTCGGCACCTGAGATTTGCGCCATGTTGCGTTTGAGAGTGTGGGTGCGATGGCGAAGCCAGTCCTCCGCCTCCAGCGGCACGGCCAGCCGTGCAGTTTCGAATACCGTTTCGATCGGAACCAGCGCTGTGCTGATCTCGCGATACCGTCTGCTGTCCGCCAGCCAGATGTCGCCCGCGCGTAGGGCATTGCGAAGTTCGAACAAGACCGATTTCCCACGCTTGCCGATCTGGTTTCCCATCCGTCAGAATTCGTTTGCGCCATCTCGCTCGCGCAAAGTCGAGCGGTGCATTTAAGGGCAAAGTGCGCTGGCCCCTCCGATTAAGTCGGCGCAGCAATTCCAATGCTTCGAGCAGCGAATCTGCGCTGCGCGCGCCGCGGAACGCCAGGACTTCCAGAAACCGCGGCGTATACCTCCGGAAACGGGCATATCCGTCGGTCACAAATTCCAACGGCTCCGCCGAGACCTTGCCGGTGAGCGCGGCTGCCCGCGCAACAGTCTGGCGGAGCAGCTCCCAGCCACCGCCTTCCGCGATGGCCAATCCTAAGTCATCCTGCTCTTCATGCACGGTGATCAGTGCCTCGCCGAAGCGGGAAAGCATTTTCAGCGTATCGCCGATCGAGGCGCGCTCGCCTTGCAACAGCTCATCCCGTTTGCGTTCACAGGCACGATAGAGTTTTCCGACAATGCGGTCATGTGTCTCGACGGCGACGCGGAGGAAAGGAGCGGATTGGTTCAATCTCAAAGCGAGGAAACCAGCAACTGCGCACATTGCCAGTCGTTGGAGCGACATCGATCCTTAAACTTGCCCGCTGCGGTGCCCGGCCATCGCCCTGGATTACAGCCATGATGCTGCGTCGCCCGTTCAAGGTTGTTGCTGTCGCGCTGGCCAACAAGGTCGCTCGTATCATCTGGGCGCTTATCGTGCGGGGTGATAGCTATCGAGGAGTTCAAGCTGTAACCACCGCGCGAACTCGCGGGAAAAGAGCGGCAAGGTGCCAATTGTGATGACCCCAGGGGACGACATCCCGATGCAAATCAGACCGCAAAATCGCAGGCGCATTGAAGCGCGAGAAGCTGATTAGGCGATTTGCTTCGCGGATCTCATCGTGGCCAGCGGAAGAAATCCGCGAAACAGGCCGGACATATGACAGCACCGTCCAACTCGGGGAAATATTGCGAAGAAAAACCTTGCCAACCGGGCCGTTCCACATATGCGATTTTGGCCAAGCTTCAGAACGAAGAGGGAACCTGATTGCTACCAGGACCGCTCTTGCCACCAATCGACCTCGATCGAGCACCGACAGATTTCGGCCTGAACGTCGCACGAAATCACGGTCGCACGAAATCGTCGGAGATGGTCGGTCTGACCGATTTCGATCTTTATCCTCGGGGAATGGCCCAAGCGTTTTTCGATCGTGAGCAGGAGATTATGACGCCGGGAGAGCCGATGGTGGATTTCGAGGAACCCTTTGTCATCGAGGACGGTCGAGAGCGCTGGTTCCTAACCTCAAAGGTGCCGTTGCGAAATCGTCATGGCGATTTGATCGGGCTTGCGGGCGTAACGCGGGATGTCACTGAGAAAAAGCGGCTTGTGCGGGAAACCCTCGATAGCAAGAATGTGCTTTCGCAAGCGATGGCGGAAATGTCGGACGGCCTTGCCATGTTCAACCCGGAGGGCAGGCTGGTTTTCTGCAACGATCAGTACCGTGCCGCTTTTCCCCGCTCGGCCCTATGCCAGACAGCCAGGCGCCAACATTTCGGATATCGTGCGGGCCGTGGTGCGGAATGCCGAAAGGATCGATGTCAGTGCAGACGTTAGTGAAGAATGGATCCAGGCTTCCGCCGCACAGCTCTTCCTGACACGAGATACGGAAATTCCTCTGTTTGACGGGCGCTGGCTCAGCCTGCGCACTCGTTTGGCGTCCGATGGATCCGCTCTGGTGGTCGTTTCGGATATCACGTCGATGAAGCATTCCGAGGAACGGCTGAAGCAAGTTGCTCAGGAAATGAGAGGGCTCGCTTACACAGATTCCCTGACCGGCATTGCAAATCGAAGGGTGTTCGACGACGTGATCTCGAAGGAGTTTGCCCGAACGCGCCACAGCCGTTCGCACCTTAGTCTGCTGCTCCTGGATATCGATCATTTCAAGACCTACAACGATACTTATGGCCACCTCGAGGGAGATAAATGCCTCAAGGCGATCGGCGACGTCCTCCTTCAGTGGTTGTGCGACCGTCCTGCCTGGGACAGACAGGGACGGCGCCATGCGCCTCGCCGAGGCCCTGCGCTCCACATTGCATCAGCTTGCGATACCACACAGAGCAAGCAACAAATCAATCGTGACGGCCAGCATTGGAGTGGCGAGTATGTCCGATGGAACGACCTTCGCGACCCCAGCCGCGTTGGTGGAAGCTGCGGACCAAGCGCCCTATGATGCCAAGACGAAGGGCCGTGATTGCATCGCAGCTAATGGCAACCAGGCGACCGCTGCGTGATCGGATTGCCGGTATAGCGAAACTCCTCACGTTCGCGGGTGCCTGGCACAGAACGAACTGGTTTGCCGAAACCCTTGGAGGCAAGCATCGGCTGATGCCGTGCCGTATAGCTTGGTTTTGACCGAGCGGCTGACGAGCAGGGGAGGGGCGTTTCAAAGCCCGGATGCCTTGGTGAGATTGACGCGGAAGCGATCGCGCCGGCGCTGATATTTACGGGTCATTTCCGCGCTGGGATGGCCGAGCTACTTCTGCACATAACGCTCGTCGACTTCGGCCGACGAGGCAAGCTCAGCACGCAGCGAATGGCCCGAGAATTTCAGCGCGCGCTGCCCTTCGCTCAGGTCTCCGCGAACATCGGCGGCAAGCATCGCCGCCTTAACGAGGCGGGCGACTTGCTTGTCGTTGAGGCGATCTGGTCCGACGTCCTTGCCCTTTCCGGTGACGCGGCGGAAGAGGGGGCCTCTGGCGAGCTTGGCGAACCGAATCCACGTCTCGACAGCAACGACCGGGCAGGTGGCGTCGGCGGAGCCGCGGCCGACCTCGACCTCGCGCCAACCGATCTTGCCGCGCAGCGTCGCCAGCAGGCCCTTGTCGAGGATTTCGATCCAGCCACGCCCGTCCTCGGTCTGGTCGCGGCCAAGGTCGAGGCCGGTGATTTCGGAGCGGCGCAGGCCACCGGCAAAGCCGATTAGCAGCATCGCCCGGTCGCGCAAGCCCCGTAACGTGCCGCGATCGAGGGTTTCGAGCATGGCGATCAGGTGTTCGGGCAGAATGGCTTCCTTCTGCCGGGGAGGGGAAGCGTGGGTGTTGCGGATGCCGGCCATGACAGTGGCGATGGCGCGGTCCTTACGGTGAAGCGGCATGCTGCGCTGGGCGCAATTCCAGCCAATGGCCGAAAGGCGCCGCACGATGGTGGCGACGGAATTCGCCTTCATGCCGCGTTCGGCGGTTCCGCTATTCGGCCATCTGGAGGGCGTCCGGATGCAGCAGGGGCGCATCCTTCAGCCAGATTCTTGCGCGGTCCGGGCCGACGGTTGCAGTTAGGCCGGTCCCGGCGGGCAACCGGCCCCAGCTCAGCGGTTCCAGCATTTCACCGCGGATGGTCAGCCCGCCCGAGAGAACGAAGAACTC
This sequence comes from Ensifer adhaerens, assembly GCF_001270265.1. Lineage (GTDB taxonomy): Bacteria > Pseudomonadota > Alphaproteobacteria > Rhizobiales > Rhizobiaceae > Ensifer > Ensifer adhaerens_B. The sequence continues at coordinate 30,247 of NZ_LGAP01000048.1, read as the reverse complement.
CAATCCACGCGTGTTTGCGACCGTGACGGTTTCACCGGCCCGCCAGTCTTCCAACCGGACTTCCTCTCTTCCATCGTCGAACAGGATGGTCGCGGCGCTGGCACCAGGGCGGGGCGTGGCCTGCTGGCCTTCACCGGGCTGGAGCACGATCTGGGTCTGATCCCCGTTGCGGAATTGCCAGAGCCGCACGAAGATGGTGCAGCCTTCCTTCGCGGCGGGGATATGCGAGGTGCCGGGCGGATTGCGGAAATAGCTGCCAGCCGGATAGTCGCCATGCTCATCTTGGAAGACGCCTTCCAAGACGAGGATCTCCTCGCCGCCGCTGTGCGTGTGACGGGGAAAAGCGCTGCCGGGGGCATAGCGTACGATCGAGGTGGCGCGGGCGACCTCGCCGCCGACGCGGAACAGCATGCGCCGGTCGACACCGGCTGCGGGGCTGGGCACCCAGTCCTGCTTCGCGGCGTGGACGATGACGGGCTTCGACAAATCGTCGTTAATGCGCATGACGGATCTCTTTCATGGTCAGGACCATCCGGAACTTGACGTCGCCGGACTTCATCTTCTGATAGGTCTCGAATGTCTTCTCCAGCGGCATCGTTACGATCTGCGGATCGCACGCCGGTCAGGGCGCTGAAGTCGAGCGTCTTTTCGTTCTCGTAGGGCGTGCCGGTGATCGATCCGAGCACACTGCGCCCGCCGACCACGAGATGACTGGCCGGCACGGGCAGCGGATCCTTGCCCGCACCAAGCAGCACGAGCCTGCCGCGCGGCGCAAGTCCCGCCATCGGCGACGATACCGCTTCCGCTTTGCCGATGGTCGTGATGATGGCCTTTGCCCCGCCCATCGAGTTGAGCTTCTTGGCCGCATCCTCCTGGCAGATGTCGACATAGACATGCGTGCCCAGCTTCAGTGCATCCCCGGCGATGTCCTGGCCGCGCCCGACGGCTGCAACCTTGAAGCCCATCTGGCGGACGTATTGGCAAGCTTGTGGGGTGACGGAACCGCCTCTTCCTCCGACGGCCAGTATTTTCCGGCAGGTGGACATGCCGAGGCGATCGGCGACCTCAACGCCCGCTATGGTCCCAATCCCGGCGCCAAATTCTATCGCTTCACATCCTCCCAGTACGGCGCCTTCTACATCATCGCCATGAATGCCAACGCAAGCGAGGCCATCTATGTTCTCGACGGTCTACTCTATCATAGCAGCGATCTCGCCATCGAAACTCACTATGTCGATACCGGCGGGGTCAGCGACATGAGCTTCGCGCTTTGCCATCGTCGAGCGGATCAAGGCAAACTGGGACGACATCCTGCGCCTGGTCACGACGATCCGCTCCGACCAGGTTCGGCCTTCGACCCTGCTGGCGAAGCTGTCCGCATTCCCGCGTCAGAACGGACTGGCGCTGGCGCTACGCGATCTCGGACGCATCAATCGCTCCATCTTCCTGCCAACACCCTCGCTCGCGCGCTGTTCTACAATCGTCTCGGAGAACTGCGGGACAGGACATTCGAAAGCCAGTTCTATCGCGCTCCGGGCTGAACCTGCTGATCAATGCCGTCGTCTACTGGAATACCCTCTATCTCGAACCGGCTTTCGCCGAACTCAACCGGGAAGAAATTGCCACGCCGCCCGACGTGATCAAGCACATCACCCCGCTCGGATGGCAGCATATCGGTCTCACCGGCGATTACATCTGGATCCCGACGGATGGTCTCGATTTCAGGCCACTGCGGCGCAAAACATCCATCTTCGCAGCGTGATCAACCTACGTTCTCAAAAGTCGGACAGATTCAACACTTTCGTGTCGGACTGCTCCTGCTATGATGAGATGGTCAAATATGCCGCCGCCATGCAGCCGAGAACGGCGGCCCCGGAGGCGATCCTGCGCCGGTTTGCACGCGCCGAAATGATGCATCCGACTTACAAGGCGCTGAGCGAACTCGGCCAAATTCGCAGCTTCGGGCTGATCAGGCCAGATATCAAACTTGAGTTCAAGGCCGACGCTTCATGGAAGGCGTTGCTCAACATAATCATATAGTGTACCCCCCTATATTATTATAAAGGAGTTTCGGCGATGAATTCATCCCATGACGACGGGCATGCGCACGACCACACCCACCCGCACGACCATAACCATGGCCGTTCGCTCAACGCCGCCCACGAGCATTTTTTCCTTGGCGACAACCACGCGCGGAACGAGCGGCGCACGTGGCTGGTGATCGCGATCACCGCGACCATGATGGTGGTGGAGATCGTCGCCGGTAATATGTTCGGGTCGATGGCTCTCACGGCGGACGGCTGGCATATGTCCACCCATGCCGCTGCCCTCCTCATCGCTGCGCTGGCCTATCTCTACGCCCGCAAGCACGCCAGTAACCGCCGCTTTTCCTTTGGCACCGGCAAGCTCGGAGACCTCGCAGGCTTTGCGAGTGCCGTGATGCTAGCGCTGATCGCGCTGCTGATCGGCTGGGAAAGTTTCCTGCGCTTCCAGTCACCCGTCACGATCAATTTCAAGGAAGCCATTATGGTGGCTGTCGTCGGCCTGATCGTGAACCTTGTCTGCGCGTGGCTTCTCAAGGACGACCACCATCACCGGCATGACCATGGGCACGCGGCAGGGAAGGATCAGAACCTTCGCGCCGCCTATGTCCACGTGCTGGCCGATGCCCTGACCTCCGTTCTGGCGATCGGCGCGCTGGTCCTCGGCAGCCTCAACGGCTGGCTCTGGCTAGATCCGGCAATCGGCATTGTCGGAGCCATCGTGATCGCCCGCTGGTCGTGGGGGTTGATCCGCGACGCAGGCGGTGTGCTTCTCGACTACATTCCGCAGGGCGAAGACCTGCCGGAGGAAATTCAGGAGATCATCGTCAAGGAAGGTGCGGAGATCGTTGATCTTCACATCTGGCAACTCGGACCTGGCCACCATGGCGCGATCGTCTCGATTGTCGCCGATCACCCCCAAACGCCGTCTCATTACCGCGCAAAACTTGCCGCCATCCATGATTTATCGCATGTGACGGTGGAGGTCGAAGCCCGCGCGGCCTAACCGCCAACCGCTGCATCCGAGGAGCACCCGCATGACCCACACCATTCGTGAGAAGCAAAAGCTGATCAACCGCGTACGCCGTATTCGCGGGCAGATGGAAGGCATCGAGCGGATGCTCGATGAGGAGAAGGGCTGCGTCGAGGTCATGCAGTCGATCGCCGGAGCACGGGGTGCGATGAACGGCCTCATGGGCGAGGTGATTGAAGACCACATCCGCATGCACCTTGCCGCAGAGGGGCTTACCCAGAAGGAACGAGATGAAGGCGCGGCCGAGTTGATCGACGTCGTCCGCGCCTATCTCAAATAAGGTTTGTCATGAAGAATGACTCGCCCTGCACCGATGTCTGTCGCTTCGACCCACGCAACAAATGGTGCTTGGGCTGCGGCCGGACGACCGATGAAATCAAGGCTTGGCGCAAACTGTCACCCTACCACCGCACGACCCTATCGACCGAGTTGAAACGGCGCGTGAAGTGCCGGGCTGAACGTCCGTGAAGCTGCTGCCCGCGTGAAGATCGGAAAGACCGCGCTCTATCAGGCGCTCAAATCGGAAAGGACGTGAAATGGCCAAATGCGACAAGCTGTTTTTGTTGCGCCCACGTTTCGAAGACCCCGCTGTTTCATTGCTAGCACTGCGCCCTGATGGAGGGGGTACTTGCGTCGTTTCCGGATTCGGCGCAGCAGATCGATGTTGAGCGGATCGAATGGCCTCGACCGAGACAAAGCGTCACCGCCCTTGTAGGTGAACAGAATCAGTCCTTACCTTTGTTGGTGTTGGCGGAGGGGGGCAGCTTGCCTCATCAAACAGCCACCTATGAGGGCCGCGCCTTCATCTCGGAGAACGACCAGATCCCATTGCCGCGCTATCGGAGCGGCACAACTTTCCGCATCCATGACCTGCAAAGAATGATTCTCACTTCGTTCTCAAAAGTCGGACGATCTTCATCACTTTCGTGTAGTGACGCCCATAAGGCGCGCCAGGCGAAATCGATCCTCCTCGATCGAAGCTTGCACAACCTTCGCTGCGAAACCAAAAAGTAGTAGAAACGAAATGAAATGAATATGCAACGCAAATATGCTGGCGGAATGTCTGCCCAACGGCTCAGGTGGCGGAGGTATTGCCACCACTTAGCGTCGGTAAAATCTCCTCGTAGATAGATTGTATTTCGGCGGCCTCACTGTCGGTCAGGCCGGCGAACTCGCGCTCGCGGGCACGCTTGGAAAGCGTGCCGTTATTCTGTCGTAGAAAGCGGAAGAGCAGGTCCATCACTCTGTCCGGCATATCGATGAGGGCGGATACGCGCTTTTTGAATGTGTCGTATCCAGCCAGAAACGCAGTCTCTGCCGGCAGATCGACATCGATTGTCCGCGCTACACAGGAAAACAGGAACTCTGCATGCGGCGTCGCATCGAAGAAACGATAGAAGTCTACGGTCTCATTAAGTACTTCGACGTTACCGCGCTCGGTCGCTGTCCAGCGGATCAGCGGCAGCAATCTCTGTGAATAGCTTTCCAGTGTACGCCGGTAGTCTTCGATGCGATCGAGGATCACTGCCGATACCGGGAAGACAATTCCTTGAGGGTTAAAACCGCGCGCGGCTAGAACGTGATGGATCAGGAAGCGGTGAAGACGGCCATTGCCGTCTTCAAACGGGTGGATATAGACAAAGCCAAAGGCCAGCACCGCAGCAGCAACGACTGGATCAAGTTCCGGCGCTACCATTTTGTCGAATGCGGTCAGGCCGTTCGTCAGCTTTTCGAGGTCCTCGTGCCGGGCGCTGATATGGTCCGGGATCGGCGTACCGATGTTCCGCTCGTGCTCGCCTACAAAACCACCCTCAATTCGCAGTCCCAGCCGCACGAAACGCGCGTCGCCGATTACAATACGCTGCAGGCGCAGCAATTCTTCCAGATCAATGGCACGCCGCCCGGCTTGCCGGATGACTTGTCCCCAGCGCTGGATACGATCCTGCGGCGGGTCTTCGCCTTCGATCTGAAAGCTGGAACGAGAATCCTTCAACAGAAGGAGCGCTGCCGTGCGCGCCAGCAAATCGGCAGGAACATCCGCAACGAGCGCACGTGCCTGCGCGGCTAGATTGCGGCTGACGAGCGCATTCAACTCCTGGGTCATAAAGATCATCGGGCAGAAATCAGGAGTGCCCGGCAAATTGTTTTTGACGCGATGGCGAGTGGAATTTGACCCGACGATCGCCCATTGTCGCTCAGGGTCGACGACGGGCGCATACGCGCCGGTGGCGGCATCGGGCAGGTCGAGTTGCTCTTGCAGGAGCCATTCATAAAGAAACCAGATACGGCGCGCATAAGATCCGGTAGGGGCTGCGCGCACGATCTCCGCAATGGGATCGGGTCCGGTCGCCCGGAACAGGGCTTTCAGGACGGCAAGGTCAAGGCCCTCATAGCGCAAGGAGAATGTAAGCTGCGCATCGAGCGTGTTAGCGGGCTGGTGCCGGGGCGTAAAGATACGCCACCCATCGTCTTCATAGACCTTATGGCGCGGACCGATGGCCGCCAATGTGCGCGGTACTGGCACGGCGAGCTCGTAGGCGTGGATCAAGGCGGCATACCCTACGGGTATCGCCTCTTCAGGAAGCCACCGTTCGTGAAAAATAGTTACTGAGCCTGAAAATGGCTTCTGTGGCGCGCGGGCCATGAATTTCAGTACCTCCCCATGAAAATTAGTTACTAGAACATAGTCTCATGAAAAACGATACTTTTCAATGAAGAACGATCCCATACTTCCATACTTTATGATTTTTGATAACTCCATAGCGCAATCCTACCACCCCTCACGCCGGCATCAGTCCGATAGCCAAGTCCTCGGCGGTGCGTGCGCCCTCTGCATCTTTATCTTTCAATAAGTGCCCATAACATTCAGCGGCACCTGGATGTCAGCGTGCCCCATACAAGTTTGAATCAATTTCAGGACCTTGCCCTTCTCGGTCAACTTCGAGGCGAAGTAGTGCCGCAAGGCGTAGGGAGAGTATTTGGGCACCTCGACGAACTTGCCCCGCAGTCGCGCGTGGCGATTCCCGCTTTTTTCAGCAACGGTTCCCACGCCCGGCGCGTGAAGTTGTTCAGAGGGGTTGGTTTGCCGGTTTCCGTCGGAGACACGAGATCAGCACTCGATGCCGGACATTTCCGGAGGATGAAATGGCGGCCGTGGTGGACGAGTTAAAGGCAACTGGCAGAATTGACAGCGCGGCTGGAAGCTCCCATGCGCTCGCGCGCACACGACATGGACAGTCTTGAATAATGCAAATCTTATGATACATTAACGCGCGCAACGTATCATAAGATTTGCATTATGAAGACAAAAATAACGATAAGCCCAGCCACCAAACGTGAGCTGCGCACCTTGGGCGCGCAGCTCCGCGAAGCTCGCTTACGTCGAGAACTTCCCCAATCCCTTATAGCCGAAAGGGCATCCATAAGCCGACCGACCATTACGCGGATCGAAAATGGCGATCCCAGCGTAAGCATCGGAGCATATGCGATGGTGATGCAGGCGCTAGGATTGATCGACGGGTGGGGCAACGTCGAAGACAAGCTCGGCGAGGTACTCGCCGAGGAGCAGTTGCGCAAGCGCGCACCGAGGGATGGGACATGACGATCGATGTCTACATTGACGCATATGGCGTCAGCCGCAAGGTTGGTACAATGCGCCGACATGCAGGCGCAGGACGCGAGCGCGTGACATACGAACACGACGACGTATGGCTCAACTCCTCAGAGGCGTTCCAGTTCGACCCGACGCTCCCTCTTAGACGCGGCGTGTTACACCCGGGCGCGAATAAGTTGATGTTCGGCACTTTGGGAGACAGCGCCCCCGATACATGGGGAAGAACCCTTATGCGCCGCCGGGAAAACCGAGAGGCGAAGCGAGAAGGCAGAGCGCCACGCACTCTCCATGAAGCCGACTACCTTCTAGGGGTGTCAGACGAAACCCGTTTAGGCGGCATACGATTTTCCGTGGGAGGTACGTTTCAGTCGCCGCAGTCGAAGGGAGTTCCGACGACCGTGGCTTTGGGCGATCTCCTAGCAGCGGCCCAAAGGATCGAACGAGGCGAGGAATCCGATGAAGACTTGATCTTGATCTTCGCCCCTGGCTCGTCGCTTGGTGGAGCGCGGCCAAAAGCATCTGTCTACGATCAACACGGCAACCTTTCGATCGCGAAGTTCCCGAAGGAGCTGGACAAATACTCGGTGGAGAGATGGGAGGCCATTGCCATGGACATTGCCGCCGCGGCGGGCATCGAAACGGCGCGCCACGAACTGGTTCAGGCGACTGGCCATACAGTGTTCCTGTCCCGGCGCTTCGACAGGATAAGACAAGCTGGGGAGCAGACGGATCGGATTCCGTTCATGTCGGCGATGGCGGTTACCGAACATAATGACGGGGATAAGGACTGCAGCTACCTTGAAATCGTTGATGCCATCAATGCCTACGGAGCGAAGCCCGCTCACGACCGCGCCGAACTCTTTCGCAGGATAGCGATCAACATCTTGATATCGAATGTTGACGATCACTTCCGCAATCACGGGTTCCTGTGGGCCGGCAAGAAGGGATGGCAGCTCAGTCCCGCCTATGACTTGAACCCCAACGGGAACAGCATTCGGGTTCTCTCCACGAGGATCGATTTTGAGGATGGGACCGCGTCCATCGATTTGTTGCGGTCGGTTGCCGAGTACTTCGTGACGATGGTCGATGCCGACGCGATCATCGCAGAATGCAGAGCCGTGACATCGCGGTGGCGTGACTTCGCTCAGGCGCGAGGCGCGCCGCCATCAGAGGTCCGAATGATGGAGGCCGCTTTCGAACACGAGGACACTCGCTGACGCACGAAGACGTTCGCCGTTATGTCGATGCCTCAGCACACGTCAAGAACGACCGCGACTTTGCCGACTCGATCCTTGTGGCGTTTGCTACGCAATTCCGGACATTTCTCCTGCCAGGCACCATTTCACCCACTGATTGCGGGATGAAGATCGTCCGGCGGCCCGCGCGCGATTTCACAGTGCCGATCCGGTCATCCTTGTCGGCGCGCTGACGAACATGGACGCGATCAATCTCCAGGTTCGCCCATGACAGCCCCCGGTATGCGGAGGGGCGCATCCCTGTAAAGACCGCTAGAAAGATCATCGGCTTGTACTTCGCCCAAGCCTTTGCAAACTATTTGTTACAGATCGAAGCCCCAGGAGGGATTGGTGAGCATGAACGCGTAGCAATTAGCGCTGTCATGGCGATACTTGCGGAATAGAGCGTGTCTGGCCTGGTTGACATAGTGGAGGCCAGTGTCGGCGCCATAGGGCTGCCCCATGAAGCCGTATTCGGGAGCGTTTGCCGTGCGTGCGATAGTGTCCCGCATAGGCGTTGTAGAGGAACCAATCCATCGCCGTTCCATTGCCGTCGGATGTAAAGGTCAGGCTATGGCGGGCGTCGGGGTGGAGATATGTTTCTGTCACCTTTTCGCCGCTTGCCAGCTGGCTGTAAGTAGGCCCGAGACTGCCATGCCGGACCGTCTCGCCGACGGTCGCGCCCGCCGCTGTCGTTTCACGGAGGAGCGGTTAGAAGTGCTCGCCACCTAGAAGGTCACGCCGCCATATGCACCCGGTTCTCATTGTGATCGAGGCCGAGTTCGTGCTTAGTTTTACGCTGCTAGAGGAAGCCAGTCTCGTCGGCGACCAGTACCGCATTGGCATCGGTCAGTGTATCGAGCCCACAGCCGCAGACGATGTCGCGCAACGCATCGGCGTCTCAGCGACTGCGGCCCGAATGGCCTGCTGTCGCTGCCTTTTCCGAGCAGCCCCGGCGTGGCACGACTCCATGGATATCGCGAAGCCATCGGCACCGCCGAGGCGGGTTGCCTGATCGCGAAGGATGAAATCCCTCGAACAAGCGGAGCGGCTTGCCGGGGGTGGTCGGTCCCGGTTCCCGGCCTGCGGCCGGCGCTTGCACTGAACCTCCTGCGGCAACCCTTTTAACCGGTCAAGCCGCGCGCGAACGGGCTCTGGCCGCGCTGGCGGCCGCCGCCTGGTACGCTCATCCTTTTCTCGTCCGTGCAGCATGACGGCGGGAGCACATCGCGCGCACGTTTCACGGAGTTTCCCAAATACTGGAAAGGGAGATCCCCGCCTTTGTCGACGAGGTGATCAATGCCGGTGCGACATCTGCGCGATCGGTCATGACAGATACGTGCTCGGCGACGTCGAGGAAATGGACGAGGCAGCCGACGAGTTGGACCGCATTGGCGACAAATACGGCGACCGCGATCACCTGAAACTGGAGATCGTCGCCTATCTGCGATCGACCGGGGGCTATCTGGACCCTGGCTCGCTGGCGATACACTGGACCGACAACGGGAAAATTTCACTGAACTCGGAAGTGCCGCGCTGATCGTCGGCATTGCGACAGAAATGCAAATAGAATGGCGCAAGTCCAGAATGAGCAGCTTGAAATCCTCCTTACTGGCATGTATATGCCTATGTATATGCAAAGGAGGCCGACATGCCCCAACTCAGACACAACGAACCTACACCGCCAAGGGAAGCTAAGCTCTTCCGAAACAACAAGAGTCAGGCTGTGCGGATCCCGGCTGACTTTGAGCTTCCCGGCGATCGGGTGATGATCCACCGCGACGGAGACCGCCTTGTCATAGAGCCGGTGCGCCGCAAGAACCTGCTGGAAGTCCTGGCCGGTTTGGAACCGCTCGGGCCTGAAGATCAGTTCCCCGATGTTGACGAGACGCTGCTGCCAGTGAAGGAAATCGACCTGTGAGCAGGCTCTATATGCTGGACACCAATATCGTGTCCGAGCTTGCACGAAACCCGAAGGGCACTGTCGCTAAACACATCGCCGAGGTTGGGCCGGATGCAATCTGCGTCAGCATCATCACGGCGGCAGAGTTGCGTCATGGATGCGCCAAGAAGGGGTCGCCGAAGCTGCTGGCGCAGATCGAAGCCATTCTTGGAAGTGTGTTAGTGCTCGCGCTCGATGTGCCTGCTGATGCCGAGTACGGAGGAATCCGGACTGAACTGGAAGCCGCTGGCAAGCCCATCGGCCCGAATGACCTGTTCATCGCCGCTCATGCCTATGCGCTCGGGGCGACACTGGTGACGGCCAATACCGGGGAGTTTACGCGCGTTCGTGAGCTCCGGGTCGAAAACTGGCTGGATTCAACGTCCAGGCAAACAAAGGGCGCCTCCAATTGAGGCAGGCATTCATGACGGGAACGATCCCGATACCGCAGCTCTACGTAGAACATTCCATCTAAGGCCGAAGGTCGACGGCGTATGCTGCAGGCAAGGATCATAGGCACGGTGGTAGGGGGCATCGCAGGCGCGATGCTCGGGACAGGCACCGGCATTGTCGGTGGCGCGCCTTCGGTGCAGTCACAGGCTTTGCAGTTTTCACCACTGTCGGGGGCCTTATGGGGTTTCAGAGCCGGTCCCGACGTCGCACGGACGCTCGCTCGATGGCGTTCGAAATGAGGCACGAACGCTTGCCGCCATTACTTCTCAGTCTCCACAAGACCTTTGACGAACCAGCGCTGTATCAGCACGACCACGAGAATTGGAGGGATGATCGCCAGGATCGCGGTCACCATCTCATAGTTCCACGGTGTCGAGGCGTCAGTGAAATCAACCATGCAAACGCCATCAGAGGCAAGGTTAGCCCTGCATAATCCATGGATCAGCTAGTCGATCGCGTCGGAGACGTCGAAGCGTCCGTGACATCGATCGACGCGGATGTCGCGGAAATGAGGCGGATGACCGATGACGTGAAGCGATAGAAACTGATGGGCACCGGTGCGCTTGGGGTCACCGGCTACCAGCGTGCAGACCAGATCAACAGCCCCGGCGGCTATCTGCGCAGCCTGACCGACAAGGCGAGGGAAGGAAAATGGTCATGGTCCTGCTGCGCGCCAAGATGGACGAAAGCAAGAGACTTCAATCCCCGGGGGAGGAGAATTTGGGGGCCATCCCACGGCTTGAAGTGTCGGATCCGCTCCTGAAAAGCCTGCAGAAGTTGAACCCGCGATGATGATGCGGGCCGGCCGATCTTCGCGAGGGCCACTTGGCGCATTCGTCATTGGTATCGAGACGTCACACAGACATGTTGATGAAAGCTTGAACGTCGACCAGCCTGGTGCCGAAGCACTCGCTCCGCTCAAACAGGTGCTGCCATGAGGTCGATGCCGAACGGCTCAAAATGCCGCAGATTCAGTGTTACCACCGTCAAGTCGTGGGCCTTCGCCGTTCCGGCGATGAGCGCATCAGCCATGCCAGGACTGTGTCCCGAAGCGATTGCTTCGGCTTCGAGCTTGCCGGACATCGCAGAAACCGCTGCGTCGATCGACAGGATCCGATCCTCGTATGTCGAGAACAGGCCGTCCATCCAGCGCCTGAGACCGTTTGCCTTTGCGGTAGCACCTTTCCGCTCGAGCAACATGATCCCGCGCTCGATCTCGTTGACTGTGACGACCGACAGGAAAAACTCAGTTGTGTCTTCAGCCTTGTCCAGCCACGCGATGAGCCCCGTCGCGGTCTCGGTCCGCGAAGGTGACAATAGCGAGACCACATTCGTGTCGAGGAGATATGCTGTCAAAGACCGACATCCCGTGAAGGCGAGGTATTGCGCTCAAACTCTCCACCGGGAAAGGTCTTCAGGTATGAAACGAAGCTGGAACGACGGGGTTTAAGGGCGTGCTGTGCAATCTCCGCCGCCTGTAAGGGGACAAGAGCAGCTACCGGCTTTCCATGCCGGGTGATCGTGACGAATTCGCCCTTGATGGCTTCATCGACATAGCTGGAGAGACCACCTTTCGCATCCTTTAAACTGACAGTGGACATCGGCGCCTCCGTAAAGTGGTCACATATAACTATGTATGGGCTTGACCCCACTCAGGGTCAAAGGACGGTTACGCCGCTTCGATCGCCAGAAGTCCTGATCGTCTCGCGCGATCACACAGATTCTTGACAGATGAAGGCGACCATTTGGTCCCGCCGCGTGGCGTACGCTCGTAAAGTTTCTCGAGCTGCGCCCCAATCTCCCCAATCATGCAGTTGTCTGTTGTCTAAGACTTCCTGAACCGCTCCAAGCGGTTGTCGGCGATGTATTTTTCGTGTGCGGTTAGCTTAATCATCAGCTTGTCGGCATCTCTGGTGCGGCCATTGGCAATTGCGTCCCGGAGCTGCTTAGCGATGCTGTCCCTTTGAGCCAGATAGTTCCTCGCAAACAGTACTACCGTTGATGGATGTGGCCTATCGGTGTCGCTCACGCTTACGTTTCTCCGGTCCTTGATTTCTTTTGGATCACCAATCCCAATTGCGTCAAAAGAGGTTGAAACTGTGACCGAAGCGACCCTTGGTGATCAAGATCGATAGTACACCGGCGTCATCTGCAGCAGCGAGCCTCGATAAGCCGACTGCTGCCTCAGCTCACACTGAACGGGCCGTCGGGAAGGTTGAGACCGAGGCGGCTAGCCTTGGCGCGGTGTTGAACGAGGCTGGGTACGATGCCCGGAAGGCTGAATAACAGAAAAATTCGTAAGTTGTGTCGTCGCGCTATTGCGATCAGGTTTGAATTGAGCAACATCGTAGCGTCTGTGAATTCGAACGCTCAGACGGGCCCCTTTCTCTTGCTTGCAGGAGAAGGGGCCTTTTCGTTTCCACATGCGCTACGACGCTAGCCAAGCGAACCATCGAGCGGCTTCAAAGTCCCGCCATCGTACGCATCTTCTGGAACCTCGGCGTCCGAAGGGGCTGCTGGCGGCGTCCTTCAAGCCACCATACGAGCGCCGCTACGTCTTCTTCCATGCATTCTGCACGAGCGGGTGGATCTGCCTGTTAGGCTCATGGACGATCTGGTGGCGAAGGGTGACATCTCTCGGGAAAGCGGAGCGGCTTGCCGGGGGTGGTCGGTCCCGGTTCCCGGCCTGCGGCCGGCGCTTGCGCTGAACCTCCTGCGGCGACCCTTTTAACCGGTCAAGCCGCGCGCGAACGGGCTCTGGCCGCTATGGCGGCCGCCGCCTGGTACGCTCATCCTTGTCTGGTTCGAGCAGCATGACCAGCGTGGGCACATCGCGCGCATGAAGCCCGTTTCACGGAGATGCCCGGCCGACAAAGCATCAGGCTCCGCACGGTCAGTCTTGCGTCGAAAGAGACCTTTGGACTTGTCCGTCTATCAAGATGCTGGTGAGGCGATTGGATCGGAAAACGCCGCCGCAACCTCGCCGTTGACTGCCGTGCCACACGGCAGGGCCGGACGGGGTTGTATCCGGTGGCCCAGTTGTTTTTAGTTTTGCGCTGCTGGAGGATGCCGGTCTCGTCGGCCGGTACCGCGTTGGCGTCGGCCAATGTCTCGAGCGTTTCGGTTTCTCCGCGCGATCAGAATTGACATTTGCGGCAGTAGCCGGAGCGGGATGCTTGTGGATCGCTGACATCGTGTCACGATCGCGATCCAACTTGATGCGTATCCGGGATACGCATATATTGACTGCGAAGGAGAACGGCGATGGCGTCTCGAGACAGGATGAAAAGGTACCGTGAGCGTGGTGGTGCAGCTGATCTCGTTCGAGTGGAAGTGCTGGTTCCGCGCGATAGACGCAATGATATTGTCAGCGCCGCCGCAGGCATGCGTGAGGATCACCGAAAGCGTAAGGATCGCCTAGGGGAATACCTCAATCTGGCCGCCGAGCGTTATGGCTTGAGAATATTCGACAATATTGACATCGAGAGGCTCGATGATGTCCCAAGTCGGTCACGGGTCGTGGCGAATGCGCTGATCGAAAGAGGCGACGCCAGAGCCTTTGCGATGGGAAGGAAGATGCTGTCCATACTTGACGGTGGTCACTAATGGCTCTGACCGATCTTCAACGGAATATCATGGCATCCATCGCCAGAAACCGCTCCGATAGCAGCTATATGGCGGGCGGTGTGGTTCTCAACATGAACTGGCCGCGTGTGTCGGACGACATTGATATTTTCCATGATAGCGACTCGGAGATCGGTTCCGCGGCGCAGAGAGACATCGAAACGCTCAAGAACGATGGGTTTCTCGTCACTATCGACGTCAACGTATACGGCTGCGTCGAAGCGCAGGTGTTTCGAGATGGCGACAGCACGCTGATCCAATGGATGAGCGAGACCAAGTCTCGCTTCTTTCCTCTCATCCGAGATGAAGAATGGGGTGCGCGGCTCCACCCAGCGGATCTTGCTGTCAACAAGGTCATCGCAGCCTCCACCCGAACCAAAGCCCGCGACTATGTCGATCTTCTGACGATTGATTCAAATCTCTGCCCGCTTGGAGCAATCGTAATGGCGGCGTCCGGCAAGCCGCCCAACTATTCACCGGTGCGCAGCATCGATGAGATCCGCAGAAAGGGACTTTCCATCCGCGGAGAGGATTATTCGTCGGTACGTGGTCTGCCGGGTGGCTGGACCGCCGCCGGCATAAGGGAGAACCTCGTCGCGATGCTAGACCGTGCAGAAAGTTACGTGCGTAACGCACCGTTGGATCTGGTCGGCATCCTCGTTGTCGATGAGAACGGTATTCCCGCAGAAACTTATCGTCTCGATGCAAACGGCCTCGTCTACAGAAGGGCGACCTCCGAGCCCGAAGTGGTACCGGATCTGCCAGAAGCGTCACTTGGATGGGACAGGTAGGCGCACAGTGATCGTCAGCCTGAATGCGCCAAGGACACGAAGCTCGCAATCGCGCTGCTGGAAGCATTCAATGCATGTGCCACCAAAGCAGTCGGCATGATTACCTCCGTCCTCGCCCCTTATGTGCATCTCAATCTTCTTGAGAGGTCAACAGGAACATGGTTTTTGAAGTGGGAACAGTCACTCGACCAAATTTGTCCGCTGCTAACCGGGGCGTGGTTGGCTTACGACCACCACTCGCACGCCAGAGCGTACCCAGGAATCTCCTGGACGCGTCAGAAGCTTGAGATGGCGACCTTGTGGTCATCAAAGTCAGTGTGAATGGCCAGCAAAAGTGGGCGTAGGGATTGCTGAGGTCCCGAAGTTACAATACCGCGTTTTTGTCCCACGCGCGTCCGGCTGCTTTCCAGGAATTCGGCAGGCTCGTGAGACCGGCTGGAGACGAGACGGCTCAGATCTGTCGGGGGATCCGAGCCGCCATTGTTTAAGCGCGATACCTACGCGGCCTAGCGAAGCCACTCGTTCCAGCGTTGCAGCAGTTGCGCCGCATTGGCATTGATCCACTCCGCATCGGGGACGACCATGTAATCCCGGACCTCGTCTGCATGCGGCATCGTCTTGCGCACGTCTTCCGACATCAAGGCGATCGCCTCGGTGCTTGGCGGCGTGCACGACAGCACTTCGCAAGCCTTTGCCTGCGCCTCCGGCGAATTCAGCCAAAAGGCCATCAGCTTCAGCGCGTTCTCACGGTTGCGCGCACCCCTGACAAGCGCAATTCGGTCTCCAACCAAAAACGATGCCTTGTAGGACCACCCAATCGGTAACCCCTCGTTCTGCATCGCCTTCGCCCGCGTCAGCCATATCTGTCCAACTGAATAATCGCCATTGCGAAACCCTTGCACACTCTGATCGCCGGTCTTCCACCACACCGAAACCGAGGGCCGGATCTCGTCGAGTTTCCTGAGCGCCCGTTCGACGTCAAGTGGAAACAGTTCCTCGCGGCCGACGCCATCGGCAAGCAGCGCCGCTGCCATCACACGCCAAGGGTCGTCGAAATTAGGAAATGCCCGCTCGCCCGGAAAGGCTTTGCTATCCCACATATCGGCCCAGGTCTGCGGCACCGGTTTTGCGGTATCGCCAGTTCGATAGGCCAGCAATGTGGCTGTCGATTGCAAGAGCGCACCGCCGGCAGCACAGGCGTTTGCGCCGAGATCCTTCCTTCCGGCGAACTGTTTGCAGAAACCCGTCAGGTCTTCCGTGACCGCCTTGTGTGCCTTGGATGCCGCCTGGATTTCACCATCGAGATAAAGATCCCAGGTGACATTTCCAGTCTTCACCATCGCCGCGACCTTGGCGCGCATTTCTGCATTGGTCGCAACAACAGTCACGACCTCGATCCCGGTCGCCTTCGTGAAGGGATCAAACCAGGCGGCCTTTAGCGCGCGATCGTAGGCGCCGCCAGTCGAAGCGATGACCACTTGCTCACTGGCAAGTGATGCAGAGGGCCATATTAGCAAAGGCAATATGCCTGCAAGCGCCAGCTTTTGCACTTTGTTCCAACTCAGCGGCAACGAAATCATGGGCTGTTTCCTTTGTAGGGTTGGCAGGGAAATGGAAGGCATCGCTGTGATCAGTTTCGCTTTTGGGCATTGGCCAGATGAATGGCGCCCATCAACAGCAGGGACACGGCCACCAGTACTGTCGAGACAGCCGCAATGACCGGCGTGAGGTTGAAGTCGATATCTTCGAACATCTTGCGTCCGATCGACTTGCCGCCAATATCCGAAATGAAGAACGCGACCGTCGCTTCATCGAACGAAGCCAGAAAAGCAAACACGGCACCTGCCGCCACACCCGGCGCAATATTGGGCAAGACTACAAGCACGAAGGCCTGCAACCTGTTGGCCCCGCAGTTCAATGCTGCCAATTCCAGCGCCGGGTCGAAACGTTGCAGCGCCGCCGTCACCGTGATGATCACGTAAGGCGTGGCAAGCACGGTATGGGCGATGAGAAAGCCGAAGAAGTTTCCCGTAAGCTGCAGCGGCGAGAACACCAGATAAAGTGCGACCCCAAGCACAATGTGCGGCACGATCATCGGTCCAAGCGCAAGAGCCTGAAGCGCCGATCTGAAGGGGAGACGCCCCCTCACGATCGCAAGCGCGGCCATCGTGCCGGTAACCGTAGCTGTCGCCGTCGTGGCAAGCGCGATCTTGAGGCTGAACCAGGTTGCCGCCATCCAGTCCGCGTCACTGAAATAGGCACGGTACCATTTGAGGCTCAACCCGCTCGGCGGAAACTCAATATAGTCCGTTTCGCTGAGTGACATGGGGATGACGATGAGAGTTGGCAGCAGCAAGAAGAAGAGGACGCAACCGATCACGACCCCCAGAGTGATCATGCCGAAGGCCTTGGCAAAGACGTGGAAGGCTGCTGCTGCGTAGTGGCCGCGGACCAATGACAGCCGGTTGGGTAAACGTGCGAGATCAGTGGACACTGTGCAATCCCTTGCTGAGCGAGAGCGTCTTTCGAAACAGGAAAACGAAGATGAGCGTGACGGCTAAAAGCACCGTCGAAAGCGCTGCGGCGAACGGCCAGTCGAGCAGAACAGTCGTTTGCTGTCCGATCAGCGTCGCCATCAGCATCGATCCCGGGCCGCCGACCAATGCCGGCGTGATGTAAAAGCCCAGCGCAAGTACGAAGCACAGTACGCTGCCCGCAAAGATACCCGGCAGACTGAGCGGCAAGGTGACGCTGATGAACGCGCGACACGCTCCAGCTCCGAGATTGCGCGCTGCCCTGATATAGTCGGGCGGCAAGGTCCGCAATGTCGAATAGATCGGCAGGATCATGAATGGCATCAACACATGTGTCATCGCCACGATCACCGCGCCCTCAGTGTAGATCAGCTTCAGCGGTCCGTCAGTAATGCCGACATCGGCCAAAAGTCCATTTACAATGCCATTGCGTTGAAGAAGAACGACCCACGCGTAGGATCTGACCAGAACCGATGTCCACAACGGTATGAAGACGCAGGCCGCAACCACCATGGCAACGCCATGTCTCAACCGCGCCATCAGATAGGCGACGGGAAAGCCGAGAAGCAGGCTTGCAATCGTTACAATGAATGCAACCTTGACCGTGCTTGCCAGCACGCCGAGATAGAGCGGCTCGGCAACCAGACGCCGATAGTGTTCAAGGCTTCCCCCCGAAAAACTCAGCGCAACCAGCCGGGTGACGGGATAGACGAATCCGATGACCAGTGCGGCGACAAGGGGCGCCGCCAAGCAGACCGAAACGCCACGCGAGTAGAACCGTGCGGACGCTACGGTCGATCGCGGTTGGCGGGCGGACACGGCCTGCGAAACTTCGGAAAGGCCGCTCATGCCGCGTGCCTTTGCGTTCCAGAAAATAAATGAATGGCCCCATCGTCGAGCACCAGGTCAACCTGATCGCGCTCGTGAAAAGGCAATTCTCCATCGGCCGGCAGCTGTATCTGCAATAGAACATCCGGGCGGCTTTCCAGCCGAACCATGACAATATGGACCGAACCCACAAAGACGCAGGTCTCCACGTCAGCCGCAAGGCAACCCGCGCCGCCTTCACCACGCTTGGCAACTCGAACCCGCTCCGGGCGTATCGCAAGCTTTATTGTCTCGCCCGCTGAAGGGCCGGCATCCCGCGGACCTTGTGAACGAATGGAAAGAACAGTGTCGTCGGAAAGACGCACCACGGCCGTGCCACCTGCGTTCTCGATGCAGCTACCCTCGATGAAGTTCATTCGGCCGATAAAATCGGCCACAAATGCCGAATTTGGGTGACGATAGAGTTCTGTGGGGTGACCGAATTGCATCAACTGACCACCGGCCATAACAGCAACGCGGTCTGACATGGTCAGCGCTTCGTCCTGATCATGCGTCACATATACAACCGTCGCACCGAGCCGCTCTTGCAGGCGCTTGATCTCGAACTGCATCGCCTCGCGCAGTTTCTTGTCAAGCGCACCAAGTGGTTCATCCATCAACAGCACAGGTGGCTCGAATGCCAGCGCTCGCGCCAAGGCAACGCGCTGCTGTTGGCCGCCGGACAATTGTTGAGGGTAGCGCTCCCCATAGCTTGAGAGCTGTACGAGTTCGAGCATCTCCTCGACCCGCGTGGCAATCCGCGTCTTGTTTGATCGGCCTCGCATGCGCAACGGAAAAGCGATGTTCTGGCGCACCGTCAGATGCGGAAATAGAGCGTACTTTTGGAACACCATGCCGATGCCACGACGGTTGGGAGCAACATGCGTTACATCGCGTCCTCCAATGACGATCTTGCCGGCGCTCGGCCCCTCAAATCCCGCGATCATGTTCAGAGCGGTTGTCTTGCCGGAACCGGAAGGGCCGACAAGCGAAACAAACTCACCGGCACCGATCTCAAGTGACAGGCTCGTAACGGCCCTAACACTGCCAAAATGCTTCTCGAGCCCAATAAGAGACAAATATTGACCAATCAATTCTGACTTTCCTTTCAACTGTTCCGGCGACGATCTACGGCGTCTAACCTCTGAAAAGGCCGCGAGACGGCCACGTACCAACAATCCCATCGGGCGCCCCGCAGGCGCCGTCGGGACAAATCAATGCTGATGAAAGAATCCGCACCAACCTGGCAGGCGGCACCCGTGACGATAATCAAGAAAGCTGCTAGGAGTCGTTGATGCGACAAAACCTTTGCAGAACTTTCATATTTCGTTTTTGTTGCATCAAAAATTTGCGTTGTCAACTGAGTGAGGGGTTTGAATGGGGGTTCATGTGAGCGAGCTGGCCAATATTGATCGTGCGGCGGAGAGCCTTGGTGATGCGGCGTATCGCGAGATGAAGGAACGGATCATCCGTGGCGTCTACCGCCCGGGGCATAAGTTGACCGTGAGGGCGGTCGCCCAGGATTTGGATGTGAGCACTACTCCCGCGCGTGACGCCATCAATCGTCTCGCAAGCGAAGCGGCGCTTGTCTATGCCGGCCCGAAGACGGTCGTCGTGCCTGTCCTTGATGCAAAAGCCCTGCAGGAGATCACGCTTATTCGTCTGGCGCTTGAGGGGTTGGCTGCGCAGCAAGCCGCTGAACATGTTGTCCCCGAGGATGTGGAGGCTCTGAAAATCCTGCAAAAGAAGATCAATTCAGCGCTCGATGCCGGGCTTTACGCGGATGCTCTTTGGCATAACAAAGAGTTCCATTTCGCGATCTACCGTCTGGCGCAGTTGCCGCACCTCGTTACTATGATCGAGACGCTTTGGTTGCGGATTGGGCCTTCCTTGCACAATCTCTATCCGGAATTCGCCAAAGAGCGTTTTGGCGTTCACAACCATGAGGTTGCGATGGAGGCGCTGGAGGATCGCGACGGTGCAAGCGTGAGAGCGGCAATGGAGAATGATATTCGTGATGGCTATCGGCGGCTAAAGCGGGCTTGTCGAGAGAAGGCGATCCTTCCCGTGCAATAGAGAATTTGTTGCATGGACTTGACGGCGGATATTTTTGTTGCAACAAAATTGTAAAGCTCGTACAAACGGCGAGCCGAAGTTGTTGCTCAGGAAGCTCAAGCCATGCCAGTTCAAGGAATTCATGCCGCGCAGGCCTCGCCTGCACGGACCAAATCGACACGTCTATTCCGTCGCGCAATGCCGGTTTTTCCCGGCGGCGTGACCCGCGCCACGGTAGAGAAAGATCCCATCCCGTTTTACGTCGCGTACGGGGAGGGCGCCTATCTGGTTGACGTCGATAGCAATCGCCTGCTCGACCTCAACAACAATTTTACGACCCTTATTCACGGACACGGCTTCGAGCCGGTCCGTCAGGCCGTAAGCGATCTTATGCGGTCGGGCACGTGCTTTGCCAACCCGACACAACACGAGATCGGGCTTGCCGAGCTGCTTGTCGACCGTATCCCGGCCATCGAACAAGTGCGCTTCGTCAATAGCGGCACCGAAGCGGTAATGTTCGCAATCAAAGCCGCCCGTGCATTCACGGGCCGGCCGGGAATTGTCAGGGTCGAGGGGGCATATCACGGCGCCTATGACTGGGCCGAGGCCGGGCAGGCCGTGGTCTCAAACCCGGACGAACGGGCAGAGATACCGCGGGCAATACCTGCCTATCATGGCACTCCTGTAAGTGTCGCCGATGACGTCCATCTCATTCGTTTCAACGACGTAGACGGGCTTGAACGACGCCTACACGCCTTGCGCGACCGTGTCGCCTGCGTGTTGATCGATCCGATGCCCAGCCGCGCCGGTCTTGTTCATCCCACTGCCACCTTCATCGAGGCACTCAGTTCGGCCGCACGCAAGCATGGCATCCTCATCATTGCTGATGAGGTCCTCAATCTCAGGCAGGGCTACGCAGGAGCCTCGCCGCGATATGGTTTGAAGCCCGATCTGATCACGGTGGGTAAAATTATCGGTGGTGGGTTTCCAATCGGCGCCATCGGCGGGCGCGAAGAGATCATGCGGGTCTTCGGTACTGAAGACGCAAAGCCTGTGCTGCCGCAGGGGGGCACGTTTTCCGCCAATCCCGTCTCAATGGTCGCTGGCCGGGTCGCCATGGAGGCAATGACGCCCGATAACTTCAATCACTTGGAAGCGCTCGGAGAGCGGCTGCGCAGTGGCCTTAGATCCAGCATCAGCCGTCACGGGGCCTCATTCTCTGTGACGGGCGCCGCCTCCTTGTTTCGCATCCATCCCAAACGCCAAGCGCCAACCCAGTTTCGAGAAGCCTTCCTGAGTGATGCGGATGCCAGCCTGATGAAGGGACTTGCACGGCATTTCCTTCAAAGCGGCATCCTCCTTCCCCATGGCGCCGCTGCCAGCCTTTCGACACCCATGACCAACAGCGACATCGACCTCATCGTGGCTGCCTTCGATGATTTTCTGAATGTTCACGCCGCCAACGAGAGGGCGCAAAAATGACCCCTGCCGCAACTGAAACCGTCGCCGAGCGCATTGCCCGTATCCTTTGCCGCCACCAGGTGGAGTTCATCTTCGCCCAAAGCCTTCCCTCGGCAGTTATTCTCGCGGCGGAGGCGGCCGGCATCAAACAGATCGCCTATAGGCAAGAAAACATGGGAGGGGCAATGGCCGACGGATATGCCCGCATATCAGGCAAAGTCGGTGTCGTTGCCGCACAGAACGGTCCTGCCGCGACACTTCTTGTCCCGCCTCTGGCGGAAGCCTTAAAGGCAAGTGTTCCGATCGTTGCGCTCGTTCAGGATGTCGAACGCGATCAATCGGACAGAAATGCATTCCAGGATTTCGACCAGATCGCACTCTTCCAATCCTGCGCCAAATGGGTCCGGCGCGTTCATGTCCCAGACCGGATTGACGACTATATCGACGCCGCCTTTACCGTCGCTGCGTCCGGCCGCCCGGGGCCTGCGGTCTTGCTCCTGCCTGCCGATCTGTTGCGTGCGCCAGCTACACCCGCTGCCATTCCACGATCGAAATGCCTCGGGCACTGGCCACTTGATCGCACGCGCCCTTCTGAAGAAGCGCTCGATGAGGTAGCACGCCTTATTGCATCGGCGCAGGCACCTATCATCGTGGCAGGTGGCGGCGTGCACGGGGCGCGCGCCGCAGAAGAGCTGACAGCCTTGCAGCACGAAGCAAGCCTGCCCGTGATAACCACCAATATGGGGAAGGGGGCGGTAGACGAGTTTCATCCACTGTCTGCCGGTGTCCTTGGATCATTAACCGGCCCACGTTCGCTCGGACGTCACTCGCTGCCTTTGATTGAGGAAGCTGATCTGGTCATTCTCGTTGGTACGCGAACCAATCAGAACGGAACGGACAACTGGCGCCAGATACCAACCTCTGCGACAGTCGTGCATATCGATGTCGACCCGACAGAGATCGGACGGAATTACGAGGCAATCCGTCTCGTTGGCGACGCTGCCGAAACGATTTCGGCCCTTCGTGGCGCGCTTGGTCAAGTCGACCTTTCACGTCGCCATCGTGATCGTACGCGACTGGAAGAGCGCATAGCAGGCTTCTGGACCGCGTTCGAAGGCGATCGCTTAGACGTTGCGACCGCGACTTCCAGGCCCATCCGACCAGAAAGGGTGATGGCTGAGCTTCAGCCCATTCTGACCACTGATATGACGGTCGTCGCTGACGCCTCCTATTCCTCCATGTGGGTTGTCGGGCAGTTGCGTGCTCCAGGCGTCATGCGCTTTATCACGCCTCGCGGTCTCGCAGGACTTGGTTGGGGTGTGCCGCTCGCAATCGGCGCCAAGGTTGCCCGTCCACAAAGTCCGGTCATTGCCCTCGTTGGCGATGGCGGCTTCGCCCATAGTTGGGCCGAGCTTGAAACGATCGTGCGTATGCAGCTTCCGGTCATCACGATCGTATTGAATAACGGCATCCTCGGCTTTCAACGGGATGCGGAGACCGTGAAGTTCGGTAGCTACACGACGGCATGCCACTTCGCCGACGTCGATCATGTGCAGATCGCAAGAGCTTGTGGCTGCCCCGCGGTCCGCGTTGAGGATCCCGGTGATCTGGCCGATCTGCTTGAACGCAGCATTCGGGCGCAGACACCGATGCTGATTGAGGTCATGACGGACCCGGAAGCACATCCTCCCCTTTCTCTCTTCGCGAACATGGATGCGGCAGCATGACAAATGGCCCGACGGCAAGGATCGCTGTGGTCACCGGCGGCACGACAGGTATTGGGCTGGCAACAACCCGATATCTTCTCCAACGCGGGTACCGGGTTGCGATCTTCGGTCAAAACGAAGGCCATGTGCGAAACGCCAAAGACGAACTTGCCCGCGAGTTTGGTGCTGAACGCCTGTTCGCACGCACGGTCGATCTCGGGCAGCCACGTCAGATCACCACATTCTTTCGAGAGCTCGAGCAAAGCTGGGGAAGTGTTGCTGTCCTCGTTTGCAACGCCGGCGTCTCGCCAAAGGGTGTCGACGGTCCGTCTCCCTTCAGCGAGGTCTCGCTCGACGAGTGGAACCTTGTGCTTTCGACCAATCTAACCGGTGCGATGCTGTGCTGCCAAGCGGTGTTGCCAGGCATGGTCCGTCATGGCTTCGGACGTATCGTCTTCGTCGGCTCGGTCGCGGGGCGAACACTTCCTCGCATCGCCGGTAGTGCCTACGTTGCCTCTAAAGCAGCGATAGCCGGTCTCGCGCGTTCGCTTGTCTGGCCCTATGCCGCCCACGGCATCACAGCAAACGTCGTTGCTCCGGGCAGAATTGCGACCGCAATGGCGGGTGGGATCAGCAAACCAACCAATCAGGCGGCTCTCGCTCGCATTCCCGCTGGCCGAATGGGCCACCCCAACGAAGTCGCCGCGGCCATAGGTTTTCTCACCTGCGATGATGCGGCCTTCGTCAACGGGGCAATCTTGGATGTCAATGGCGGTGAATACGCGCCAGCGTGAGGTTGTAATCGGCATTTTGCGCAAAGGACGACAGATGAACGGACGAATACTGATCCATACCGAAGACGCGGAGCTTTATCTGCTTCTTAAACACATCCTCACGCTCGAAGGTTTTTCGGCTGAAAACAGCAACCGTTTGGGAGAGCTTCTGGACCGTGTTCATCAAGCCCCGCCATTGGCGATCGTGGTCGACTGCTCTGATCCCGAAATGAATGCATCGGCCGTTTGCGCCCATATCAAGGCCGCCACAAAGTCTGAGACAAAGATTGCGGCTCTCGTGAATACGGCGAACGGCGACCACGGTCGTCCGCTTGTTCTAGCAACCGTGGATTGCATCATAGACCGTCCGTTCAATCCGGAGCGGTTGCTTGCTTTTCTGCGCGGATTGCGCGCCGATGTGGCGGCGCAATCCAGCACGAAATCAGCAGCGATACTGCGCTACGCCGACATCGAAATGAACCTCAATCGGCTTCGCGTCGAGCGAAATGGCCATTCGGTCGTTCTGTCGGCGCTTCAGTTTCGGTTGTTGATGTGCTTGATGCGGGCCCCCGACGTTGTCCACACGCGCGATGATCTAATTGCTGCGGCTTGGCCGCCCGAAGCAGAGGTCGAGCCACGAACCGTTGATATTCACATTGGACATATAAGGCGCGCAATGAAGCGGGAGGGGGCTGACGTCATTCGAACCGTTCGCTCTGTAGGCTACGCGCTCTACCTGCCATCGCACTGATCGTGCGAATTTTTGGAGTGCTTTGCCAACCTTCAGGCGAAATGACACCCTCTAAGAGAAATCCTGTTGTATCGCAGCAGGAGGGCAAAAAATTTCGGAAAACTGAAAATTGAGATCTTGAGCCCTCCCTGCGTACGCGCCTAGCAAGCTGGCTGGATCGCTGCGGTTCGCGTGGTTTCCAATTTCAACGGCCAACCTCGCCATGCTGGCCGAGTAGGTTTGCTCGGCAGTCGCTCGGCGCGCACACGGCTGCCGCCGCGTCGGCTGGTAGATCGGACATAGGCGCACTGGTGCTTGTCAATGGGGCTTCCTTTGTCAGGGTTCCCCCGACACGGTTCTTCTGTGCGGAGATCATCGACTGTCAAGGCGGTGAAAGGATACCCCGCGCCGACACTGTGAACGCGGTGTGTGCTGAGGGGATCAGGCGGCAATCTGTTCGCCGGATGGTCAGTCGACGTTGATCATGCGGTAGGTGTTTGGAAGTCTTGAAATTCACTCTGTCGGCGCCAATATTTTTTTCACTTCATTTTCATCCGGCGTGAATGCGAAAGGAGGACATCATGCTGCACCCGGAATTGGTTTGGATGACGCCCGTCACCGTCCGCATGAAGGACGGGGCGTCCCAGGTCTTCGCTTCTGTCAACGACGCACTCGATTTCCTGGAAGGCGATTGGGCCATCTATCGAGGCAGAAAATACAATCGGGCGGTTCAAACGTGCCGCCGTGCTCTAAACCGAATGACGCCAGTCGCCATCGCGCGCGAAGCGTTCATTGATGCCTGCCGAGATGCGGGCATGTCGACGAGCGCGGATGGGCCGCTCGGGACGAAGACCGGCGCTGGCGGTCAACATTCGCTTGCCTAGAATGGTTGTGGCCGGGGCACGTTGAGTGCCCCGGCTCTCGAGCATTCCCCCTGCCGCGCGCCAGAGCAATTCGCCATGCCGATCACGCGACGGGAATTGAGTGGCAGAGCTTGCCGGTAAGCGTCGATCGCGAAGGCCAACAGGGCCCGCGGCTCACAGGAACTATGGGTGGCAGCTCCTGTCGTCTACGACGGTGTAATTCAGTTTCTGTCCTTCAGCGTAGGCCATGGCGGCATCGCGCGTCGGGAACGTCAACTCAACCTGACTCAGTGTGTCACTCCCACCCGTGTAGCCCATCAGATAGTCGATGATGGGTGGGGCTTGCCGCTCGAATACCAGCAGCCAGGGTCGCTCCGAGACGCGCGCTGAAGTCATCACGGAGCGTGACGGGCGAAAGATGCGCACTACAGGATCAATGCTTGGTCGTCGGCAGTTGACATCAATCGCCAGGGGCTGGCTCGTGCAGACGTGCTCCGCGAACTTCCGCTCAGCACGACCGGATTGTCTGTATCGAGCAACCGATTCCGTCATCGACGTTGTCACAGCAGTAACCAGCCGGGCACGTCTTCACCCGGCTGGCTTGCGGCGGTCGAGATTATTTGGTGCTGTCGATGGTGATCCGCTTGACGTTGGCCCGCGCCTTTTCGGTCTTCGGTAGCGTCACGGTGAGCAGACCGTTCTTGAAGCTTGCGGCGACCTTGCCCTCCTCGACCTGGCCGCCGAGGGACAGCCGTCGCTCGAAGCGCCCGTAGTACCGCTCGCTGAACCGGCGATCCTTGTCCTCGGTTTCCGATTTGCTTTCGCCGCGAAGCGTCAGCATGCCGTCTTCCAACAGGACCTCGATGTCGTCTGGATCGATGCCCGGAACCTCCGCTAGCACACGGATCTCGTTGTCATTCTCCTCGATCTCCACGTGCGGCCACGAACCACGGAAGGGCGACGCCCCAGCGAACGACGATGGCTGGGCGAAGCCGCGGAAGACTTCGTCGAATAGACGGTTGACATTGCGGTGAAGCGATAGAAATGGATCCATGTCCTCACCGCGATAGCTGCTCGGGAGCTGGCTGCTGCCACGGCTCCACGGGATCAGGTCACGTACATTCATGACTTCATCCTTTCTTCGGTTTCTTTGCCTCCTTTTTGGCGCAACTGTTTTCCCTCCGCGGTTCGGCAACAGGCGAGGGTCGAACAGTGCGTGCCGTATTAGGCTGCTTTGTCGCCTTCGATCTGCTTCGAAGCTGGCTTCGTCATCTCGGATTTGATGGCGATCCGACGCGGCTTCATCTCCTCGGGTATTTCCTTCTTGAGATCGATGACGAGTAGCCCGTTTTCGAGCTTTGCGCCCTCGACGATGACGTGATCGGCGAGTTCAAATCGGCGCGCAAACGGCCTTAGAGCGAGGCCCTGATGGAGGTATTGTACCTCCTCGTTCTCGCGTTTCGCGCCATTGACCACCAGCATGTTCGCCTCATGGGTGATCGTCAGCTCGTCCTCAGCAAAACCCGCCACCACGATGGCGATTCGGTACGTTTCTTCGCCCAGTTTGACGATGTTATAGGGCGGCCCGTTGTCAGCGTTCAGGCTGGCGTTCTCGAGCAGGTCGAAGATGCGGTCGAAGCCGATGCTCGACCTGTAGAAGGGGGAGAAGTCGAAGTTTGTTCTCATAGCTACATCCTCCGTAGAGCAACATAGGTACGAGGGAGCGCCAAGAAGCTTGGAGCTCCCGGACTGGTGTCGACCCACCTCGGCGTCGACAAGGATGAGGTGGGGATCACGATGCCTTGCGTCAAGAGGCAACCACACCCTCCAAACCGCCAGCGACGTGAAATAGCCCTATCAATTCATGCCGGTAGCACTCGATGGGCTAGAGTGCTAAAAAATTTCCAGTTCCCTCTTGAAACTCGAAAAGACAAAAACCAGATCGATTGCGCGCGATGCCGAAAGGGTCGGCGCCTCGCGCCGGTTCGCTTCGAATGCGGCGCCGAGGACCTTTTGAAAAATCTGTTTGTCCATGAGGAGAGCGACATGACGTTCCGTCCCTTGCATGACCGTATCCTGGTTCGCCGCATCGAGGCCGAGGAAAAAACGGCCGGCGGCATCATCATCCCAGACACGGCGAAGGAAAAGCCACAGGAAGGTGAGGTCGTTGCCGCCGGCCCTGGTGCGCGCGACGATAGCGGGCAACTGCGACCGCTCGATGTGAACGTGGGTGACCGCATTCTGTTCGGCAAATGGTCGGGCACCGAGATCAGGCTCAATGGCGAGGATCTCCTGATCATGAAGGAATCTGACGTGATGGGCATAATCGAGGCCGACGCTGTAGCGAGAAACGCAGCCTAGTGCCGATTCGGACCTATGCCAGACAAGGAATGCTGCCAGAGGAAGGAGTAGAAAAATGGCTGCCAAGGAAGTGAAATTCCATTCCGACGCCCGCGAGAAGATGCTGCGCGGCGTCGACATTCTCGCCAATGCCGTCAAGGTTACACTCGGTCCGAAGGGCCGTAATGTGGTCATCGACAAGTCATACGGCGCGCCCCGCATCACCAAGGACGGCGTCACTGTCGCCAAGGAGATCGAGCTTGAAGACAAGTTCGAGAACATGGGCGCACAGATGGTGCGGGAGGTTGCCTCGAAGACCAGCGACATCGCTGGTGACGGCACCACCACCGCGACAGTTCTCGCCCAGGTGATTGTCAAGGAGGGTGCGAAGGCTGTGGCGTCGGGCATGAACCCGATGGACCTCAAGCGCGGTATCGACAAAGCAGTCGAAGCTGTGGTCGAGGAACTGCGGCGGAACGCCCGCAAAGTCACCAGGAACGACGAGATCGCCCAGGTTGGCACTATCTCGGCCAATGGGGACACCGAGATTGGCCGCTTCCTCGCAGAAGCGATGGAAAAGGTCGGTAACGAGGGGGTGATCACCGTCGAGGAAGCCAAGACCGCGGTGACGGAGCTGGAAGTCGTCGAAGGCATGCAATTCGACCGCGGTTATCTCTCGCCGTATTTTATCACCAACCCGGATAAGATGCGGGTTGAGCTCGAGGAACCCTACATCCTGATCCACGAGAAGAAGCTCTCGAATCTGCAGGCGTTGCTGCCGGTCCTCGAAGCGGTCGTTCAATCAGGCAAGCCGCTGTTGATTATCGCCGAGGACGTCGAGGGCGAGGCGCTCGCAACCCTCGTCGTCAACAAGCTGCGCGGCGGCCTGAAGATCGCTGCTGTCAAGGCTCCGGGCTTCGGCGATCGCCGCAAGGCCATGCTCGAAGACATCGCCATCCTCACCGGCGGCACTGCAATCTCTGAAGATCTCGGCATCAAGCTCGAAAACGTGACCCTCAATATGCTCGGCCGTGCCAAGAAGGTCGTCGTGGAGAAGGAAAACACGACGATCGTCGACGGAGCTGGCTCGAAGACGGAGATTCAGGGCCGCGTCGCGCAGATCAAGGCGCAGATCGAGGAAACCACATCGGACTACGATCGCGAGAAATTGCAGGAGCGGCTGGCCAAGCTTGCTGGCGGCGTTGCCGTCATCCGCGTCGGCGGCTCAACCGAGGTCGAGGTGAAGGAACGCAAGGACCGCGTCGACGACGCCATGCATGCCACGCGGGCGGCCGTCGAGGAGGGCGTGCTGCCGGGCGGAGGTGTCGCTTTGCTGAGAGCCGTCAAAGCACTTGACAACGCTCAGACCGAGAATGCCGACCAGAGGCACGGCATCGACCTCGTTCGTCGTGCGATCGAGGCGCCGGTGCGCCAGATCGCCGAGAACGCGGGTGCCGAAGGCTCGATCATTGTCGGCAAGCTGCGCGAGAAAACCGAATTTGGCTATGGCTGGAACGCGCAAACGAACGAGTTCGGTGATCTTTACGATCAGGGCGTGATCGACCCGGTCAAGGTCGTTCGCACCGCGCTGCAGGACGCGGCCTCGGTCGCCGGCCTACTGATTACCACCGAGGCAATGGTCGCCGAGAGGCCGAAGAAGGATGTACCGCTCCCGCCGATGCCGGCAGCCGGCATGGACTTCTGACTGCAATGATAAGTGCGCGCCCCCGACGGGGCGCGGGCTTTGGGTAGACTTGTGAAGTAAGAGATGCATTGCGCCTGAATCGGCGCGTCGTTTCGATATCGGACTGGTGCTGGTTTGGCAGGAGCCAAAATCGTGGCTCCGATGAGGCTGCACCCGAGGGCCCGCCCCTGCACCGAAGGAGGAACTAAAGAGTTCGGGGCCAAAAATGACCACGCGTTCGTCGAAATCCGTTGGCGTATTCGCCGCACTCGTCCTCATCCTGGTTCCTGCGCCGCTTCCGGCGGCGCGGCCGCAGTCGGCGATTTCGGCAAGCACTCAACCCTCGCTCGCTGATGTCTTGGAGGAAGTCACGCCGTATCCATCCGAGCAGGGCCGCAGGACTTGTGCGATCGCGCGTGGTAACCTGGCGGAATGGAGATCGACGAAGGCAAAATGGACGACGTGGTTTTGGCGTTGGTATGGCTGACGCGTCACAACGAG
>NZ_LGAP01000047.1 GCF_001270265.1 Ensifer adhaerens | reverse complement strand
GTGCCGAGTGGGCCATGATCTGCACCGCCCACAACCTCCTCAAGCTGTTCACCCTCGCAAAGCCCGCCTGAGCCGCCTATCCTGCAACAAATGTCCGTCGCAACGACCTATCTGGACGGGCTCCTAGCGGCTTGTCTAAGGTGGGCCGTCAGCGTGCTACAAACGCTGTGCTTGAACATGTCGTGCGGCAAGCTATGTTGTCTTCTATCCTCGTGGAACACCGAAACCGCATGGGACTGGGTGTAACAGGGCATCAAGAGCGCGATGGTATCGATTGGAACTGGGTCATATCCCAGCTCGATCGCATGGTCAGCAGCATCGACGGGCCGCTGATTGGGTATTCCTCACTGGCCGCAGGCACGGATCAAATTTTTGCTGGGTGTTTGCGGTGCTGGATCACGGAGCACAGGTACGTGCAGTCATACCCCTCGCGAACTACGAGCGGTTCTTCAAGCCGGAGGCACTAGCGAATTACCGGAATATCCTTCGGGATGCCGAACGGATTGATGTGGCCTCTTCGGAGAGCCCGGAGGAATGCTTCATCAGGGCGGGGATTTACGTCGCCGAGCATTCCGAGTTGATGGTCGCAGTCTGGGATGAGGCGGCGGCGAAAGGCCATGGGGGGACAGCGGACGTAGTACGCTATTGCAAAGATCAGGCGATCCCCGTGACAGTTGTCGTTTGGCACTTAATCGTAAGAATGCGGCCGTTCCGGCGGGCTTTGGCAGTTAATGTGAGATTCTTTAAGGCGACTTTCTGCGCTTAACGCCTTCAGATGCGGCAGTAACCCTCTGTGATATTTGCGATTTGCTGATGAAGATCAGCCGAAGACAGTCATTTTATTCATAGCGGCGGTTCTCACATTAGGTGCCGAACACGGCTCCTGCGTTGGATATGCTGCGCGAACCCGCTGCCATTTTGCTTCGTTTTCATCGTCGGCCGCCCGATCTGCTTCAACGAAGTTCAGCTAGGCCATCAAAACTGCAACCATCCAAAAAGCTGCGATCCCGCGCCCTTTCATGAGAACCTCCGGCATGTTCAAGCTTCCATCAGCCTGGAGGACAGGAATTCGATGAAGCGCTGGGTCTTGGCTGGAATAAGGCGAGTTTCGGTGACGGCGTAAATGCTCACCGACGACCCCTGCCATTCGGGCAGGATGCGTCGGAGCCGGCCAGAGGCCACGTCTTCGGCGACGATCTTCTCGGGAAGCAGGGCAATCCCCTGGTGGTTGACCGCCAGTGCGCGGATCATTCCGACGCTGTTGAGCGTGAAGCGGCCGCGAACGCCGACATCGACCTTGTTCATTCCCTGGTGTAAGTTCCAGGTCGGGAACCGCGGCATGCAGATGCATTCACGCTCCGCCAGGTCCACCGGTGTTGCGGGCTCGCCTGACGCTTCGATATAGCCAGGCGACGCATAGAGTTGGCGCGAATGCCGCCCGATCAGGCGAGCGATCAAACTGGAATCTTCCAGTTTGCCCATGCGGATCGCCACATCGAACGGCTCGGCCACCAAATCGACACGGCGGGGCGTCAGGTCGAATTCGAACGTGATGCCGGGATAGTGCCGCGCGAAATCAGCGATGATCGGCGTGAGGTAAAAAGTAGCGAGGTCGACCGGGAGCGAAACCCGCAGGACACCGCTCGGTTGCTCTAGCATCGCGCCGAGCTGTTCATGAGCAAGGCGGGCCTCGTCGACGATGCGCTTGCTTCGTTCATAATAGATCTGGCCGGCCTCGGTGAGTTCGATCTTGCGCGTCGTGCGGTGCAGCAGTCTCAGGCCGATCGCCTTCTCCAATTCGCTGACACGTCGCGACAGAGTGGAGTTTGGCATGCCGAGAGCCTCCGCAGCCTTCCGAAAGCTCCTGGCTCTGGCGACCTCAACGAATAGTGCCATGTCGTTCAAATAAGTCATGTGATTGCGCCATAAATGGAAAACTAATTTCAATCTTGCCGGATTTATCCTTAGATTGGAATAGTGGATAAGGGCTCCAGCCAATGGAGATCCCAATGAATCCCATCTTCACCTCTGTCCGCGTCGGTCGCTACG
Source organism: Ensifer adhaerens (assembly GCF_001270265.1). GTDB lineage: Bacteria > Pseudomonadota > Alphaproteobacteria > Rhizobiales > Rhizobiaceae > Ensifer > Ensifer adhaerens_B. The sequence goes on along the minus strand of NZ_LGAP01000047.1, from coordinate 37,974 downwards.
CTCTGCCGAACCGCCTCGTCATGGCCCCGATGACCCGCAGCCGCGCCGGCTTCGACGGTACGCCGGGCGAGCTGGCCATGGAATATTATGCTCAGCGCGCCGGCGTCGGCTTGATCGTCACCGAAGGCACCCAGCCCTCGGATGACGGCCAGGGCTACCTCACCACCCCGGGCATCTACACTCCCGCCCACGTCGCCGGCTGGCGGACGATCACCTCCGCCGTGCACGACAAAGGTGGCCATATCTTTATCCAGCTGATGCACGCCGGACGCATGTCGCATCCCGACAACACGCCGCACCACCGCCAGGGCGTCGCGCCGTCCGCGATCGCGCCGGGGACGGGGATGTTCACGGTGACCGGGATGCAGGACATTCCCACGCCGCGCGCGCTGGCGACCGAAGAGGTGCGCCAGACCGTCGCCGATTTCCGTCATGCGGCCCGCTCAGCGATCGAGGCCGGTGCCGACGGCGTCGAGATTCACGGCGCAAACGCCTACCTCGTCCAGCAGTTCTTCGCGCCGAGTGCCAACACGCGCACTGACGAATATGGCGGCTCCATGGAAAACCGCTCCCGCTTCGCCATCGAGGTCGCCACGGCGATCGCAGAGGAGATCGGCGCGGACCGAACCGCGATCCGCCTGTCCCCCGGCACGACCATGTGGGGGATCGACGAAGGCGCCGACGGGCCGGATCTCTACCGCCATCTGGTTGCCGAACTCGACAAGCTCGGGCTCGCCTATGTGCATATCATGCACCAGGGCAACGAGGCTTTGCTGGCCGACCTTCGCAAGATCTGGCACCAATCGCTGATCCTCAACCGGCCCGGTCGACCGCGCGACCAGATCGGCGACGACGTGGCTTCCGGACTGGCCGATCTGGAAGCCTATGGCCAGATGGTTCTGGCCAATCCGGACTTCGTCATGCGGCTGAAGGCCAATGCAGCGATGAACCAGCCAGACCACAACACCTTCTTCGGCGGCACCGCACAGGGCTACATCGATTACCCCGTCCTGAACGCCCGGACCGATATCAGTTCATGACAGGAGATTAGATTGACTCAATCACCGCATCCCTCGACTGCCTCGGACAAGAAGGCACTTGCCGAGACCGCAAGCTCAGGCGCGGCGGAAAAAAAGAAGATTCTGGTCGTTGGCGCAACAGGGTTCCTCGGAGCCAAGATTCTCCGCAATTTGACGCTTGATACGAGCATTGCCGTCGTTGCGATGTCGCGTAAGGGCGCGCCCTCAAATGAGAGCACCGATATCGAATGGGTGCGCGGCGACATGATGGATCCTGCGTCCTTGGATCGTGCTTTGCAGGATGTGGACGTCGTCGTCAGCTCGGCTAACAGTTACATGAAGGGAAGCCTCGACACGGACTTTCAGGGCAACAAGAATCTTATAGAGGCGGCAGCAAGAGCCAATGTTGGCCGATTTGTCTTTCTCAGTATCGTAAGCTGCGAGGCTGCGTCAGCAGTGCCGCATTTCCACGCCAAGAAAGTGGCCGAGGATCTGATCAAGGCCTCCGGGGTGCCCTATGTATTTGTTCGCGCGCCCACATTTCTCGATCAGAGTACGGACTTTATTGCGAAGGGTGTGAAAGCTGGCCGGTTCCTGGCGATGGGCGATAAGACCACGAGATGGTCCTATGTCCTGACGGATGATCTGGCCTCATATCTCGCCAAAGCAGCGACGTTTCCTGGGGGTGAGATCAACAACCAGACGATCGATGTCGGCTGGCGCGATGGCCCCAAGAGCCAACAAGAGATCGCCGATCTCGTCTCCGAGGTCATAAAGAAACGTCTCAAGGTGCGGGTGGTCCCCTGGCTGGTTTTCCGCTTGCTCGCACGCCCGGTAAAGCTGTTTTCCGAGCTTGGCTACGATCTGATCCAGATGTTCCTGTTCTTCAAGAAGGGCGTCTATGTTTCGAACATTTCGAAGCAGGAGCACTTCTTCGGACCCGCGCCTACACCCCGAGATGCGATCGCGCGATGGGCGAAAAGTCAGCAGCTAATTTCGTGATGCATAATGGGCGGGCATTTCAAGAGTGCGAGACGGGGCACCCAGCTAAATCAGAGAACCATGGACGAAGGACATATGGCGAGCGATCCGACAGCGCTTAAACGGCGGGAGCAGGTGATTTCCGTGCCGACGACTTTAAGTCCTCAGGCCCAAACCTATTTGACGCAGAGGATCGCTCAGTTGACCGCTTCCGGTCAGACGCACGTAGGGCCGCACGAACTCTCGGCTTTATGGATTCCATGCTCGACATGATGCGCCGCTCGCAGCCGAGTTCCGAGGCTCGGCGACGACGATTGCTTGCCGAGCGGCGCAGAACTCCACCGAGCCAATCCGGCGGGAACCAGGGGACGCCTCGCGAAGTAGCTTACTTTGACATCCATGGCGGGAGGCGCAGGAGAGCGTTGGCGATAATCCGCAGGGCACTGGCCAGTCCAGCCTCGGAACGCTCGGCCGAAACTTGTCTCGTCCCCATAGCCGATCAGGCGCGCGACCCGTTTTATCGGGAGATCCGCGCGGAGGAGCAAGTCTCCCGTGCGCCGCCGCCTGGCCCCGGACTTCAGCGTCACCAACGACGTGCCCTCTCCGTCCAGATGCCGTTGGAGGCTGCGTCGGCGACAGCTGCCGTGTCAGGGGAAAGTCCAGCGTGGTCGGCAAGGAAACGGATGATCCGGAAGGTCAGGCCGTCCCTTCACCGGAACAGGTGGTCAATCGTTCGATCAGCCACCGGCCTGCGGGACCTGGCGGGTTGTCGGAGCGATAGGCGACAGACATCGGAAGTCTCAGACCCCCTGCGGGCACACCCTCGATACTCAGTTCGACAAGCCGCCCGCTGTCAATATCGGCTTTAACCGCATGTGCCGGCATCCCGCCCCATCCGAGACCATTGACCAGAAAAGTCTGCTTGGCGAAGAGATCGGCAAGCCGCCAAGTATACGGCGACATCACGCCGAACTCCCTCCCGTTCGACAATTCCGTCCTGTCGGTGAGGACAAGTTGAACATGCTTCCCGAGTTCGCTTTTGGAAATCATCCCCTTGATCGCGGCAAGCGGATGATCCACTGCCGCGACGACCTGGAACAGCACGCCGCCAAGCGGCTCCGTGATGACGCCGGGCGGCATTATCGGCAAGGTGCCGACAATCCCGACATTGGCTCGTTGATCGAGGATTGGCTGGACGGTGCCCCCAAGCGCTTCGACGAACAAACGCAGCGGCACGGTCGGAAACTGCTCACGGAAGTCCTTGGCGGCCTCAGCGATGACGTGGATCGGAAAGAACACGTCGATTACGACGGACAGCTCCGGCTCCAGGCCCGTTGCCATGCCCTTTGCCAGCGACTTGAAAGTATCGACCCTGGCGACGATCTCGCGGGCGTTCGCCAGCAGCATCTTGCCGGCTGCGGTAAGTTGCGGATAGCGACCCGTGCGATCGAACAGATCAACGCCAAGCTGAATTTCCAGGCTGCGCACGTGCTCGCTGATAGCCGACTGCGCGCGTCCTAGCTTGCGCGCCGCCGCAGAGAAGCTGCCCTCATCGACTGAGGCAATAAACGTGCGCACCTGATCCAACGACAGACCATCAAGCATCTAAGATCCTAATTCCATCGCTGTGGGTGATGGATACCATCAGAAAATAGCGGCTTTTCCGATGGATGGCAAGCGTGGCAAAAGCAAGTGAATGTTGCGGGGCCCATGGTCTTGCCACTGCGCCCGCCGCGCGTACTCGCAATGAAGGATCACCGCGCGGCAACCAAACAATGAAAGGTTATCTCATGGCTAATACGTCCCCATCCTCCCGCGTTGCGCTGAGCAAAACTGTCACCGCTGTCTCATGGACACTGCGTATCCTCGCCGCGGCCGCTTTTTTAGCTGCCGGCGGCGCCAAGCTCGCAGGTGTTCCCATGATGGTCGCGATCTTTGACCAGATCGGCGCCGGCCAGTGGTTCCGTATCCCTACAGGCATTGTTGAAGTCGCCGGTGGAATTGCCCTGCTGATCTCGGCGAGTGCGGCCTTTGGCGCCCTGACTCTGGCCGTCACCATGGTGTTCGCCATCCTGACCCATCTCTTCGTCATTGGCGGCAGTTCTGTGCCGGCGATCGTGCTTTTGCTTATCACCGGTACGGTTGCGTGGCTGCACCGCGGCAGGTTCGCTGGTCTCGTTGACACCCTGCGTTGAATTGCGCAGCTCGGCCCGCCAGATGCCGCACGGATCAATTAAACGACCAGGCGGCACTGTGGGACGTGATCAAGAAACATGAGGCGGCCGGGAAACCACGCGGGACCTCCAGGATCGCCGACCAGATACCGTCCCGCATGTTGAGAGATTCCTATGATCCGCTTCACTGCCCTTAATTTTTGTTTCTCTGACACTCACTGGATGCCACACAACCAAGATGGGCCAGTCGGTTGGCTGGCCTGAGCCGCAGCGCAGTTATCCGAGCAGCTCATATTAACAGCGCCAGCTTTTGGCCACGCGCTTCGAAAGGAATGAGCATTGGAAATCGGTATCGACAGTTTTGCGATGCTTGTGACCGACCCGAAAACCGGCCACCTGCAATCCGCCGCCGAGCGCATGGCAAGCGTGCTTGCCGAAGTGGAACTGGCCGACCACGTCGGTCTCGACGTTTTCGGCATGGGAGAGCATCACCGGGAGAATGCGCTCGACTCGGCGCCTGCCGTTATTCTCGCCGCCGCAGCGGCACGCACAAAGACTATCAGGCTGACAAGCGCCGTGGCTGTTATCAGCGCTGCCGACCCGGTGCGCGTCTTTCAGGAGTTCGCAACGCTCGACCTTATTTCCAAAGGTAGGGCGGAACTGGTGGTTGGCCGAGGCTCGTTCGTCGATGCCTATCCGCTCTTCGGTTACGACCTGCGCGACTATGATGCATTATTTGTCGAAAAGCTCGACCTTCTGCTCAAGCTTAATGATGCGCCTCACATCAGCTGGCGGGGTCGTTTCCGCCCGCCGCTGAATGGTGAAGGTGTTTATCCTCGCCCGCATCAGGACCAGCTACCGGTCTGGCTCGGTGTCGGCGGTACGCCGGAATCCTTTGCCCGCGCCGGTACGCTCGGCCTGCCGCTGATGGTCGCGATCATTGGCGGCAGTTTCGAGCGCTTCCGGCCTCTGGTCGACCTTTACCGCCACGCGTGGCAGGTTGCAGGTCATCCACTGGTGAAACAGAGGGTTGGTATCCATGCCATGGGTTTTGTTGCAGATGCCGATGAAGCGGCCAAGGAGGCTTTCTTTCCCGGCTGGCTCCAGATGTTTACGGAAACCGGAAAGGAACGAGGCTGGCCGCCACCGTCGCGGGCTCAATTTGAGACGATGTGCGGCCCCACCGGAGCCTTCCTAATAGGAAGTCCGCAGACGGTCGCCGCCAAGATGCTGGCCGCCAGCAAGGCATTGGGCGGCGTGTCCCGCATCACGTTCCAGATGAGCACCGCTGCACTCGAAACGGAGGCTATGCGACGATCGATCGAGCTGCTCGGCACAAAAGTCGGGCCATTAGTTCGCCAGGCGCAAGACAACAAGGAGTAGGTAGCATGGGCGAACTGATCAACGGCATCTGGCAGAAGACAACCTTGAGCGCTGATATCTCGAATAGGGCCCACGTTTGGAGAGGGACCATTCAGCGCCGACCGTCGATCTTCCGCGACTGGATCACGCCGGACGGAGTGGCGGCTGGGGGAAAGCGGGGCTTCAAGGCTGAGGCAGGCCGCTACCATCTCTACGTGTCGCTCGCCTGCCCATGGGCGCATCGCACGCTGATCATGCGCAACCTCAAGGGTCTGAGCGATCTGTTCGGCGTCTCGGTCGTTCATAGGCTCATGCTCGACGACGGATGGACCTTCGAGCCCGGTCCCGGCCTCGTCCCCGACGATGTCAATGGCGTTACGAAGCTTCACGAGCTTTATACGCCTCACAGACCCCACCTGCACGTCACGGGTCACGGTTCCTGTCCTTTGGGACAGACACGAGCGGACAATCGTCTCGAACGAATCATCCGAGATCATCCGCATGTTCAGTTCCGCGTTCGATCATCTCGGGGCAAAAGAGGGCAACTACTATCCCGACTGCCTGCGCGACGAAATCGACGCAGTGAACGACCGTGTCTACGACAACCTCAACAACGGTGTCTACAAGACAGGCTTCGCCAGTACCCAGGGAACCTATGAACGGGAAGTCGCGGCGGTCTTCGATACGCTTGATTGGCTCGAGGAGCGGCTAGCGAAGGAACCTTATCTTATCGGCGGGCAGTTAACCGAAGCCGACATCCGCCTGCTGCCAACCCTGTTGCGCTTCGATCCTGTGTACTACGGGCATTTTAAATGCAATCTGCGCGCACTTGTCGATTACCCAGCTCTGTGGGCCTACACGCGCAGATTATACCAGCACCCCGCCATTGGCCCGACCGTCGACTTCCAGCATATCAAAGGGCACTACTACGGTAGCCATGCTAATCTCAATCCGAGTGGCATCGTTCCGGTCGGCCCCGAGCGGGATTTCGACGCGCCAGCATGAGAGCAACGCCATCCTCGCCCTGGCCACCTCCACGAACAGCGCCACGTCGTCCAAATGACTCAGCTAAGTGCTCCAGCAATGGAAATATGATTTCAACTATGCCGGATTTATCCCGAGGTCGAAATGGTGAACAAGCACCTCAACGAATTGGACCGGAAAATGCAGCCGCGACGATGGCCTGCATTCTCGAAAGGGCGGGGCATATCAATTCTGCCGGTGGTTATCTGCGCAATCTGACGGAAAAGGCGCGGCAAGGGGAGTTCTCGCTCGGGCCAGTATTGGTGGCGTTGTTGCGCGCAAACGGAACAGCTTATGGAAAGCTGGATGATGGATCTTTGAAGCGGCACACTTTGGTTGCAGTCCTTTATCGGCGGTCGAGCGGTGTCGGACCAAGCCTGCGCAGCGCGATAGGTTTCGGAACGGGCATGGAAGCTACGCATCCATGCCGATCTGGTGAGCGCTGATGCATTTCGAGGCCCCCACCATGCGCCTTGTGCCGTCGGCGAGTACGACGGCACAAGGCCTCTGTTGTTGCTGGATCCGCCTGATTGCCGGGTTCGTTTGCGAAGCGGAACAATTTGTCTGTGGTCGTGACGATGTTCTCGATTTCCGGGCTCGCTTGGGCCTCCAGAAGCCGGATCGAGTTGACTAAGACGGGCCTGGTTCGGGATAAGCTGGCCCGACACTCTGGGCTCAGCGAGAGCCGCACGCGCCGCGATTCACAGGCTTAAGGACGGATTTCGTCGCTGCGTCTTCCTTGGGTGGCAGGGAGGGAGGTCGTTAAAGGGACGGTCTAGTCGAAAACTCATTCCGTCACAGGGCATCATGTCGTCGGTATCGACATGTTGGAAAAATGGGTCGATAAAATCGATATTTATCGACATATCGTCGCAAGCAAGTTGCCGCACGTTTCCGTCAGGAGTCGCTCGCCCCAAGGCTGGCCCGCTCCGGCTTGAAATCGAGGGCGGTTAGCATTATGTTGGACGAAATTGGTTTTTGTCAGACATGAGGCTCGTCATGGGAAAACATAGCAGCGCCGGAGAGCGGGCGGCGGAAAAAAAGGCGGCGCTGGCAAAGGTCGTGCGCAAAGTGAAGGCCGGCAAGTTCGCTGCTAGCAGCAAGGCGCGTGTTGATGCGGTCATGAAAGCGGCTGAACATTCCGGTCTACTCGGCGAAAAGAGTAAAAGGATCGGCGGGAGGATCAGTCCCGCTCTCATCGAACAGGCGAAGAAGCACACCGGCATCGAAACCGACACTGACCTGATCGAGTTCGCATTGGCGGCCGTGGCACTTGACGACGATTTCGGGTCCGTTTTTCGCAAGACCCGCGGCACGGTCGACCCCGACCTGAAACTCGGATTCTGACTTGTCGGATTTTGCTTTCGATGCCGCCTTTCGCTGGGCAAGGTTCGATCCCGGCCGGACCCTTTCAAGGCGCCCAGACAGAGAGCTGCCTTTCCTCGAGGAGCCGGCCGAAGCCGGTCTGGAACTGCTCCTCGACACGTGCGTCTACATCGATGGCTTGCAAGGGCGAGCGCCGGAAATTGTGGCGGACTTGCTCGATATCCGCCACAGCAATCACTCCACCATCGCCATCCAGGAGTTGATGCACACAGTCGGCGTGCTCGATCCGGCGCACCAAGGCACGAAAACAGCCATTCAACAGATCAGGACTACGGTTAAGGCGATGCCGGCCCATCGCGTGTTTACACCCGATGCGGATGTTCTCGGGCGGGCCGCTTTACTGTCCGGCATGCTGTGTCGTCTGCAGGGCTATCACCGCGATGCCCGACTGCGAGCTCTTCACGACTGCGTCCTGTTCCTGCAGGCGCAAAAGCTTGGCCTTTCCGTTCTTACGGCTAATGTGAGCGACTTCGATTACCTGCTGCAACTGATGCCAAATGGCCGGGTCCTCTTCTACCGTTCAGCCAATTAGATCGGGCGGTCGTGCCACTTTCGCCGCCAAAGCCGTCACTATCGATACGTGAAACATATCGCCGTCAGCCGTGCCGGCGAAATCCTGTTCGGTGCGGGTGTCGCCGATGCGCCCCTCGACCATGCCGGTGGCCACGTCGAAGCAGGCGATCAACGTCTGCGTGCCGTCGCGGGTATACTCGAATTCGCGACGCTCGACCTGGCCCGGGCGCATCGGCAGGGCCCGGCGCGATCCGCTCCAGCGGCTGGATGCCGGTCATCTCATCGATCGAGACCGTCCGCATCGGCCTCGGCGGCGGCGCGGTAGACGGCGCAGATCTCAGCGCATTTGGCCTCGAAGTGAGGATCGGGCTTCCGCGTGAACCACAGCCGGAAGCGATGCGGCTGAAGGTCCGACTCTTTTTTGAAAAACGCCCCAGCGAGCGCTGCGAGATGCGTTCGACCAGACTGCGCTTTTCCGCCTCTCGTGCCAGATCGCTCTGGCTCCACTGGCTGATCGGCAGTCCATTTTGTGCCGGCGGCTCGCAGGCCAAGGCGATGATCGAACAGATCTGTTCGGGGGTGAAGGGTCGCCGGCGCGCCGGGACGCGGCGCATCCGCCAGCCGTTCGCCCATCGCCGCGCCCGGCCCGCGGGTGAGCCAGCGCTGGCGCCAGCAGCTGACCGTCTTGCGCCACACGCCAAGCCGCTGTGCCGTCTCGCAGATCCCCACACACAAGGGATCGACTTGTCGTGGGGCTTCTTCGAAGGCAGGCGAGAGTAGGGTGGCTTTGCTACACCAACCCAGCAGCAAGGGCGAAGTCGGGAATCAGGCGGATACGTGCATGCGATTCGCCCACCGACGGCGGCAATTTTGATCAGGCAACGAGCTGATGCGACCGGCGGTATTCGGCACGCGCTTTTCAAGCACGGTGCTGTTGTACAGCCTCTACCAGGACGCGCTTACGTTAGTACTCCGATGAGTTTAGAATTGGTCGTCCGGGCGGCTCGTCGGAAGCCGCCGGAAAAATAGGCCTATTGAGGGATAAAACCATGACGCGGATCGATCCCAACATGTCACGTATCTGGCATAGATCAGTGCTCGGCGCGGCCGTGCTCGGCATGGGCGCGCTGCTGACGGGAACCAGCGCCGGAGCCGGCTCCGTGGACAAGACCCCATTCGGAAAAACGCAGGACGGCAAAGCCGTCGATCTCTACACACTCACCAACGACAGGGGCGCGTCCGTCAAGTTCATCGCCTTTGGCGGCCGCCGGGTTCAGGTGCCATCGACCATGACGTTGCAAGAGTTTCACGGTATCCTTCAAGGCATAAGCGTTAGTCGACGCGGACAGGGACCGGCGGATTTCAGCCGCAAAACTATCCAGAGTTCCAATTCGAACATGCAAGTGAATTGCATGTTAGTCCGCCGAGACGGTTTTTTTCTGAAAAATCAATTCGGTAGGTCACGTCCAACCCCCTTCTTAAACGTGCAAGAGAGCGTCACAAAAGTCAGCGTCGCTTGCATGTTTGGGAATTACACAATTACTGGTATGAACCTGTGCGAACGGGATAAGCCTTTCACGCTGTCTGACTGTCTTTGACCTTGCTGGTTCCGGGCACATAAACTATGCTCCAAAGCCCTCACCAACACCTGTAGTTCAGCCGTCATAAGGAGACACCCGATGTTTAACTTTGACGAAGCGAACAAGATGAGCAAGGAAGCCGTGGGCGTGGCTGCTGAGAGCTATTCTGCTCTGAGCAAAGGCTATCAGGCCATCGCGACCGAAACGGCGGATTATTCGAAGAAGTCCTTCGAGGACGGAATTGCCCATATCGAAAAGCTCTCCGGTGCCAAGAGCCTTGAGGCCGCGTTCGAACTTCAGACGAGCTATCTGACGTCGAGTTACGAAGGTTTTGTGGCTGAGGCAACCAAGATCGGCCAAATGTATGCTGATCTCGCCAAGGACGCTTACAAGCCCTATGAGGCCCCGGTCTCCAAGGCAACAGCAGCGGTCAAGCCTGGCGCCTGACGATAAGACGATTGCCATCGCAAAAAGGCCGGTCGCGGTTGCCTGCGGCCGGCCTTTTTGTTTCGAAATGTCGTGCGCTACTGCACGACTCCTTAAACAGGAATATTCGGCTTCATTTGCTTGAATTAGTAGTGAGAACCTGACGCTTAGTACCCGACCGGGACTCCCACTTTGGGTGGAACTTTGCCGTTCGAGCTGGCTGCCGCCAGGAACGAACATTTATTGCAGCGCCGCTGAGATCGAACGAAAGCAAGCCCCAGCTCTGAGCTCAGATGGCGAACGTCATAAAATGTTGGGCAACTTAGACCAACTCAATTCTTTTTGCTTGCGATTCTAAACGGAAGCGCCGTCAATCTATGTGGCGATTGATCCTGAATGGCCTCAACCTTGGGACACGCAGATCACATGCAGCGACGTCTTGCAGCCGTCTTGTCGGCCGACTTGGTCGGGTTCAGTCGGCTCGTCGCGCACTCCGAGGAGGAGACGCTGCGACGGCTAGCGGAGCAGCGCGTGTCCATTATTGATCCATTGCTCGAACGGCATCGCGGGCGGGTTTTCAAGACTATGGGCGACGGCCTGCTTGTAGAGTTTGCCAGCGCGGTAGATGCAGTTCGCTATGCTTTAGCGCACCAAAAGCAGGTTGCCGAGACCGAGGCAGAGATTGCGGCAGCCGAGCGGCTGACCTGGCGCATCGCCGTGCATCTTGGCGATGTGGTGGTGGACGGCGACGATCTGGTCGGAGACGGCGTGAATGTGGCGTCGCGCCTACAGTCTGTTGCCCGGTCCGGCGGCGTTTTGGTGTCCCAGACGATCCGAGATCATCTACCCGGCAGCTTTCTCATCAAGTCCGCCGGGATCCCCCATCTGAAGAATATTTCGAAACCGGTGCAGGTCTTTGACGTGCTCGAAGAAGGCATGAATGCGCCGACGCCCCTGATTGTTGCAGACCGTTCTTCCGCCCTGCATCGGCCTGCCGCGCGGGTCGGTCTGGCAGTCTGCGCTTTCGCCTGTATCGGAGTCGGGCTGTGGGTGGGCCGCGACATGCTCGGGCTATCGTCGTTGATCGGGACTCATGCGCCCGTGGAGACCGGCGAGGTGGCGAGGACGCCACAGATCCTTGTCATGCCGCTCACCTCGGAAAAGCCTGAGGGCCGGGAGGCACTGCTGGCCGGAGGTTTGACTGACGAGATCATCGGCAACCTAAGCAAATTCTCGGGCATTCGAGTTTTCGGTAGCAACACCTCCTCGGCCCTCCGGGAGGCGGCATTGTCGCCCGACGAGCTGCGCCAGAAGCACGGGGTCCGCTACGTCGTCAGTGGCGCCGTGCGCGTGCTCGATAGCGAGTTGCGGCTGAATTTCGAGCTCATTGATACAGAAACTGGCTCGACCCGCTGGGCCGATCACTATGAAGAGGACATCAACGGCACGTTCGAAGCTCTCGACGACGTGGTCGCCAGCATCGTCGGCAACGTGGCTGCGAAGGTGTCGCGCACCGAGCTCGAGGCGGCGCGCCAGCGCGCGCCAGCCAATCTTACCGCCTTTGAGCTGACGCTGCGCGGCCGGCAGCTCTGGCAGCGGCCAAATAAGGAGAATATCGGCGAGGCGAGATCGCTTTTTCAGCGGGCAATCGAAGCGGATCCAGGCTTTGCGCCGCCTCTCGCCTACATGGCCTTCACCTATCTGACCAGCTACAACAATAAATGGTCCGACGAGTATGAGAATCCCGCGGCCCTCCACCGAATGCTTGAGCTTGCGAACCGCGCACTTGATCTGGATCCGGGCTATGCTACGGCCTACGCGGCTCAGGCGATTGCATATACGTATCAGGGCCGTCATGACGAGGCCGATTCCGCCGCCGCCCGCGCGATTGCAGCAAATCCGAACGATCCCGATGTTCTAGGGCGCGCCGCGCAGGTGCTGAGCTTCTCCGGTCGTTACAACGAGGCGATCGAGCTTTTGAATACGGCGATTGACCTTGATCCGTTCGGCCCGGCGCAATGGTTTAATTTCCTCTCGCGAGCTCATTTCTTCCAAGGGAAAAACGAACCGGCAATCGCCGCTGCGCGCACATGTCTCGACCGCGCAATGCTGCAGCCGTGCCGTGAAACCCTCGCGGCGGCTTTGGCTCTGTCGGGCGATTTGGACGACGCTGCCGAGATCTGGCGACAGCTCAGCGAGACTGACCCAGTGATGGAGCCCGAAAAGATGGTCGCGCGCTTGCGCCCCGCATTCCGCCGTCAGTCGGATTTGGATCGTTTGGTCGACGGCCTGACCAAGGCCGCCAAACGATGGTCGCGCTTATAGAAGTCGCCGTCGCGTCGCATCCCAGGCCAGGCTCGTTGATCCGGCGATCCAGTTTCGCTGAGGACGCGTTCTCGCGAGACTATACCTAGGGCCTAAGACGTGCCCTGCCTGCCCTCGCGAAGCGGACACCTGACGCCATCTGTGCGCCCAGCATTTCGGACTCGTCCGGGTGTTCGGCATTAGCTTCGTCGCTCATTGTCAGCGCGGTGAAGGAACGGTGCAATGGCTTCGCAACGGGCGGCGGGGAAGGAACGGCAGCACGGGAGCTTATCATCACCGCTGGTTTGTAAGCCTTGCCAGCAACCGCTTGGCGTCCTCTTCAAGGCTGGCGCAGGCGGTCTGATATTCCTCGATCAGCTCCGGTCGACGCGGTACCTCCATTCGGAACTTGTCGAGGGCCTTGGCCGCACGCGCATAGGCCGCGAAGAGGTCGTCCAGATCGCGGTTCTTGATCGCGCGAAGTTGCTTCCGATGTTGCGGCAGGGCCAGCGCCAAGCGGGCTCGGCCGTTTCGCAGTAGGGACATTTCCAGGGTGACCATATGCCGTGTTTTCCGTCTCTGTGAGACCATATTTTGCGCCGCTGGAGAGTCAATTTTTTCCGTGCTGACGGCCGCCGGGCGTAGAACGCCAGCGGCAGTCTTCCTACATGAATCTTGGTCCTGCACGATCGGAACAGAGGGCCAATGAAGAACGAATTCGTCAGATCGGCGGTCTATCTCGCCTTGTCACTGCTGAAGGAGCCTGCGCGAAAGGCGCTGGCCGGGACGGGTAAGACGCATCGTCGCGAGCGATCCAGTGCGGAGGCTATCGCCACTCACGTCGTTACCTACCTCCGACGGAATTGGGAGTTTTATCGAGACGGCAAGCCGGCGAAGGACCGCGACGTGATCCAACATTTGGCCAATATCATTTGGGCCGTTCCGTTAGAGATTGCCCAAGACCATGCTGCTATCGACGCGGATGAGCGTGAGGCTGCGCGCCAGTTCATTGCCGAGGACGTCTTCAATGCGCTGACGTCCGAGTTTCAGCCGGTCTACGCGCCAGAGCGCTACACTGGTTGGGACAACACTCGAATAAGGTGAACTACCGGGGTGGGGAGCCTAACGCAGCCCGAGAATGGCGCGGAGTGCTGCCGCATCGCGAATTCCCCCGAGATAAAGCTCAATCAATCTTTCGGCGATATCGCTGGCCTCCCAACTTTCCCTCGTCAGCTTACGCGCCTCCAACTCTTCCTTGAAGAGGCGTTCAAGCATGTCGATGTCATCGGGACCAATCGCACCGAAATCTCTGAAAGGTGCCATGACGCGCACTCCTCCATTCCGGGGCGAAAGTGTGGGTATCCTCTACTCCCCGGCGCCCGTGGAAAAAGCCGATCATGGGACGACGGTATATCCCCTTTGGCCCGCGAGAGTAAGGCAAAAGCGCTAGCGAGCCAGATTTGCCCTCGCCGAGCAAGTTATTGTCGCGAAGGATGTTATTGGAGCGCTCGAACAGCATCCCCAACGAACGCTACGACGACGTTGGGCGAGATTGTTTTCGTACCAATACGGCTGAGGGTGAAGAGCACCTTTTTGTGCTGCCGGTCGATCTGATAGACCACGAATACTTCATTCCCCCACTCATTTCCCCCGTGGCCGGCCAAGGTCGAGTTGCCGAACTTGAGAAGGCGGACGTCGGTCCCGCTTGCCACACCGCCGTCGCCAATGAAGCAGAGCGTTAGCGGCCAGCTAAAACCATTCGTTATGAATGCATAGTCTTTGCTGGAGGTTGCGCTGTAACCTTTCATGTTGGGACCGGCAAGAGATCAGCAACACGAACGAGGTTAACTACGGCGTGTTCGAGCAGTCGATGCGGCAGTCGGCGACGCACCCGGCCTCCGGTGCTCCACTACCTTCTCTGCCGGCGACGGCTTTGCCGAAGGAATCTGCCTGGACCGATTTAGGGCCCGTGCAGGAGCACGGCCGTGCCTGGGCGGAAGATCATGCGGAAAATCGAAACGCTACAGTAGCCTCCCGTTCCGGAACGGAGGCATGGTGCTGTAGCGAATCTGAAATGGAAGTTAGCAGCCGGAAGGGCTGCGGCAATAGGCAAACTTATGCCGATGATGATTGGTTTGCGATAGGGGCCTGCTCAAGTGCGGAGGGCATAGGCTTCAAGCTGGTCGCGGGTAAGAAAGCGGCCGTCCGAGCGCGCGTTGGATTCCGGATGGCTGTATTCGAGGCTCGGGACTTTGGGAAGTTGAAGGGCCTGGCTTACGGTCATGATGCCGATGTCCTTGCGGCCGCTCTTTCGCTTCATGCTGACTTCAACAATGCGGCGAAGATTGCTCTCTCTCATGATGACTCTCCCGTTTTATTTTGTTTTCCCTTTTGATCCGGAGTTAGACACCCCGAAGTTGTTATGAGGCACCTCATAATATAATGACGTTAGATGAAGCCTCGACGACAGAAATCCGGCGCTTTCGCGGAGATTTCTGAGTCATTTCGAGATCGTGCCGTAAGCGACGATCTCGCATGCATGCTAACGATCCTATTGCGCCACTTCTTATATTAGAAAGCGCTCTTCTCTTCAAGCAAAGGCCTCGAAGAAGGTATTTAATACTACTTATGCGCCCGCCCAATCGTAATACAAATATGGCGCTCGCCGCGTTCGGCACGTCATTTCAAGCTGATTGCAACAATGGTGGCCGAGCGTGCAACGCTGAACAGTCAGCTCCCGCCAGGGGCCGCTTGACGCGGCCGCCAGTTCAGTGGCGGTTAGATGCGCTTCCTCGGCGGCGGACAGGAAGAGCTTTCGCGCTTCGTCAGGCGCCCGCCGGCCCGCGATGCCGCGCGGCAGGCACTGCGTGCGGCGACAATAATAGGGGCCGCGGTGGGGCCACTGGCCCGCGAGGCACACTCGATGCCGTCGGAGGGCGCCATCCACCACATCACGTTGTTTCATCACTGATCGAAGAGGGTGTGGATCTGCGAAATCAGGCACGCGCGCCGGTCACGGCCTTCCAGTGCGCCATGGCGCGGATTCGATGGATGTGGGTGGCGAGAGCTGAGCGTTTTTGATGCGGTGCGACGAAGAGATTTCTGACTGCCGAAAAGATCGATACAAAGCGTTGCACGTCGCCGGCCGATCGAAATCCCTGCATCATTCGTTCTCGTTTTCGCAGTGGAGAACCTAGCCGAAGTGCATCATGCCTGTTTGCGACATTTGGGAACGTATGGAGAACGGTCTCCGCCGTTCTGTGAAAGACCTATGCTTGGTCAAGCCCCGACGACGCTTCAGCTATTGCCGTTGCAAGTCCATGCGGGTTTTCCAAACCCATCGAGTGCCCGGCGCCCGGCACGATGAGCACCCGAATACCCTGAGACGACAAAAGTTCGGCATCGGAATTTGGTAAGCTGTGTTCCCCGAAAATAAAGGTTTTCTGGGATGGATGGCGGAGAAAGCGGAAACGCCAGTCAGGAGAACTGCCTTCCACCAACGACCTTGCCCCGCGATAGACAGCGAGAGCGGACGAAGCCCGCATAGTTGCCGCCCATTCTTCATTCCCGGCCTCTCGTGCGTCGTTGAAGGTCGTAAGGTGACCGCCATTGACATAGTCGGATTCATGTAAAGCGGCGATGGCTCGGCTGAATGTTCCTCCACCGCTGTCAAGATTGGCTTCGGAAACGATAAGGTGGTTGATCTTGTCTCCGAGGAGATCGGCGGCCTCGATGGCAATAGACCCGCCCATGCTGTGCCCGTAAATATCGATCCGTCTTAGCCCCTGCTCCTCGACGAACTGATAGATCTGTAAAGCATGGTCCTGCACGCCATATCCAAAGTCTTCAGGACGATCGCTAAAGCCGAAGCCGAGTAAATCAAGAAGGATAAGGTGTCGTCCGCGCAAGGCAGGAGCGGCAGCAACATGCGGATATTCAAAGGATGACGCACAGCCGAGGCCATGAATCATCAATAGCGGAATGCCTTCCCCTTTGAATTCGAGATACCGCATTTTGGAGAGTGAGGACCTGGTCGGAAATGGGAGCAAGGCGCGGACCGGAATAAAGAGTGAACATTCATAATGAATGAGGCGCACCATCGAAGCTGTCAATGGTGATTGACTTCCAGTTTGGACGTCTTGCTGCTTATCTGTCCGAGCTCCCTTTCTTTTTTAGCGCCTCATGTAACGCGGTTTTGCCGATCTTCACGCGAGCTGCGGCTTCCCGGACATTCAGTCCGGCCGCCAGATGCAGGCGGGCTTTCACAAGCTTTTCCGGTGTCACGACCGCTTGTCGTCCGCCGCGTCGTCCGCGTTCCTCTGCGGCTTGCAGGCCTGCCTTCGTTCTTTCCCGGATCAGGTCTCGCTCGAACTGGGCCAGTGCCCCGAACAGATGGAAGACCAGGCGACCGCCGGACGTTGTGGTGTCGATGTTTTCGGTGATGGACCGAAAACCAACACCTTTGGCCTCCAGTTCGGTGATGATCTCGATGAGGTGCTTCATCGACCGGCCAAGACGGTCCAGCTTCCAGACCGTGAGCGTGTCGCCGTCCCGAGCATAGCGGATGGCTTCGGCCAGCCCCGGCCGATCGGTCTTCACGCCCGACGCCTTGTCTTCGAACAGCTTCTCGCAGCCTGCCTTGCGCAAGGCGTCGAGTTGCAGCGCAGTGAGCGAGGGCGCAAGATCGCAAGTATCCGTATCACCGTACCTCACTTCCATTAGAAACTACTTGCTTGCGCTTTTGCAATTCTAAGTCATTATCGACGAGCAATTCTTGCGACCATGACACTCAGTGCCCCGGCAAGAACCTAGACTTCGCTGACGGTGCGCGATCGCGCGAGCAGAAGCACGCGCACAGCCCACTCAATCACCCCGAACTAAGCGTGTCGTATGGGTTGACCCCTTTCATTGGCAAACGGTGGACGGCATGGCATCGATCAAGCACAAGCGTTCATTCCTGGCAGCGCTTTTCGCAGCAACCATCCTCAGCGGAGGGAATGTGGCTTTCAGCCAGACTGTAGGCGACATTCCAGCAATTCTGATTACTCCCGACAAGGTTGTATCGAGCATCGGCACGCTGGAGTTCAGAGACGGCGCTCCAAGCCCGGAAACCGTGAAGAAGGTGTACGATACGCTGGCCTTCACGCGAGGCCTCGATGCATTCCTCAACAGCTATGGCGGCGCGTCCGCCTATGCGATCCATAAGGGCCTTCTCGGGATCGGCGCTGAAGACAACACGGTCACCATCTTTCCCGAGCTGATGGATTCGAATTCGCTATTCCTCACCGCAAATGCAGACACCGTCTACTACTTCAGCATCGTCGACCTGACAAAAGGACCGATGGTAGTTGAGCAGCCCCCAATGGGGGTCGGAACCATCAATGATATGTGGTTTCAATGGATCGTGGATATCGGCTTCCCCGGTCCCGACCGTGGCGAAGGCGGAAGATACCTGATCCTTCCGCCCGACTACGACGGAGCTGTCCCGGAAGGTGGTTTTTATGTGGCCCGCTCGAAGACGAACCGGGTCATCTATGCCTCTCGCGGTTACCTCGTTGACAACGACCCCAAGCCAACGGTCGAGAACATTAAGCGGCACATGAAGATCTATCCCTATACGCCAGGAGGGGTGGGCACGAGCATCGCGACGGCGCTTGAAGGCAAGGTGAAGCTCGAAGCCAATCCGAAAGTGCCAGAAACCAAGTTCTTTGAAGCGAGCGGGAAGGCATTCAATACCATTCCGCCAAGTGACTACTCGTTCTTCGAGATGATCAACGCCAACGTCCAAGAGGAACCAGCGGATTCTTACAACCCGGAGCTTGCAGGGCAACTGGCGGCGATCGGCATCGCGAAGGGTAAGGAATTCAAGCCGGACGACCGAATGAAGAAAATACTGACCGATGCTGCCGCCGTCGGAAACGCATCCGGACGAGTGCTCAACTGGGATGCAAGCAACATTTCGGGCTGGGCTTATTACCCCGGCTCAGGCTGGGCGAACATGCTCTGGGAAGGGGGCGCTAATTTCGAGACGCCACCCCCTATGGTAACGAAGGAAGGTCTTTTTAATCCGTTACCGCCGACCGGTGCACGAACCCTGAACGCCAAGACGGCGTTTTACTACGGCTACACACTCGATTCCCCCGGCATGATCATGCGGCTGCCGAAAGTCGGCTCGCAGTATCTCATGGGCTTTGTCGATGCGGACAAGAAAGCCTTTGACGGCGGCAAGACCTACAAGGTGACGTTGCCGCCGAACATTCCCGCCGAAGCATTCTGGTCGTTCACGGTCTACGACAACCAGTCGCGATCGATGCTCGACACGCCGCAAAAGTATCCGCGTGCTGGTAGTCAGTCCTATCCGTCACCGGCTGCTGAAGCCGCTGCAGATGGTTCTACCACCATCTACTTCGGCCCCACCCAACCGAAAGACGTCAAGCGCGGCAATTGGATTCAGACCGTGCCCGAGAAAGGATGGTTCACGCTGCTTCGCCTCTATAGCCCTCTCGAATCCTTCTTCACCAAGGAATGGCGTCCCAGTGAAGTCGAACTCGTTCCCTGACTTTAGGACCTCTGACGAGGAACAAGGCAAGGCTTGTGTGGTGACGGTAAAAGAGCCTCGAACGTCACGCCCAGAAAACAAAAAAGCCGCCAAAACTGGCGGCTTTTGCAACACACGGCGCCGCTGCTCTAACCACTCCCGGAGGGGCCAGGACCGTTGATCACTCCTCCTCGACCTTGCAGTCACGAACGAGCCTTGTCTGCGATCTAGCGGAAGTCCGCGGCAGTCAGGACATAGATCGTCCGGCGCCCCTGGGCATAGGCTGCTTTCGCGACTTCGTAGATCTTGTTGCGTGCAGCGTCGAATGCCAGGAGGCAGGCCGCTTCGGTCGTCCGGGTGGGGGCGCCACGGGCGAGCGCCTCGGCCTCGACATAGAAGGGCACTTCGAACATGCCATCGTGGCCAAGGAAGCGAACGGCGTTCCTCGTATCGTCGAAGCTTCGACTTTGGTTTGGGAAGCTCAGTGGCATGGGGTGCTCCTTTTCTAGCGATAAGCCAACGCGGCCAGCGGTCGGCCGGGCGGATAGGCGTTCGGCTTCGTGCCGCGCCATCACAGGATCCGGCCGAAGAGGATCGTGGTGATGACGACGCCGACCGCGACCGAGAGGGCAATCCAGGCAAACAGGCCACGATAGTCGAAGAGATAGATCTGAGCCGGTATGTGGTACTTCATGATCGCCTCCTGTGGCTGATCTGTTTGGATGCGTCGCGCGTTGGTCTTTATAAGATGTGTGTTCTTCTGAACGTTCGTTCGGCCAGTGCTGGCCCATCCTTGCCGGTACTGACGATCATTTCGAGATTGCTCTCATCCGTCACCCGCTCATGGCATTCGCGGCTGCTCTGTATACGATACTGGAGCGCATTGTCGCGGATCGGCAGCGTCGCGGTAATGCGATAGGTTTCACCGGTGATCGACTCTCTCGTCAGCGCCCCCTTGGAGCGGACGAGTTGGCCAACGTGAAAGCGGTGGATCGGCGGCGCGTCGCGCGGGCCGCGGATGATGCGTTTCGTGAAAGATAGGGTATCCATAGTGGCCTCGGCCCTCCTCAAGCGTCTGTAAGAACAATTCGGCTGGAACGGTCGTTCCGCGGTTTTCGCGCCGGGTGTCGACGGATCAATGATGCGCGTTGCACTGGCTCGGACGAACAGACGGCTCGAAACAAATCTGTTTCGAGACGACGCGTTGGCCGCAAGCACTGGAGCCGAGCCTGCCTGTCTGTCGAGAATTTAGGGGATTGGGGCGGTTCGAAGTTCTGATACCGCGAAAGCCACATTCGGCCAAATCAACTTGGCTCTACCATAGCGCGCTGATTGAGTTTCAATTGAGGCGGTTGTGCCTGTTGGCGGATGTGAACTGTCCTATTGGTCCTGCTTGTTCGATGTTTCTCTGGAGATTGCGGCTCGTGAACCGCCGAGTGATCACCAGGCGCCATCTCGCGGGGATAAAGCCCCGCACCAGCTGCGAATGTGGTAAGCTGCTTGTTTGGAATTGGAGACCGCCATGTCCGAGCCGAACAAGCTCTACGAAAGCGACATCATCATCCTCCATAAGGCGCCGCTGATCGGCACGCTCTGCTTGGAATGCGACAAAGGCCCGATCGAAGTGGCCTTGAACCGAACGGCTGCCGAGACGTTGCAAAAGGCGCTGCTGCGGTTTCTTGCCCGAGATTCATGACCCGCTCGTGCGGGCTCCCGACCGTTTGGTCGCGTTCGTTTAAGGAGAGTCGTAATGCCCTCCCGCCTGGTCTTTTCGCTGCTGTTGGTCGCAGCATCGGTTATCCTTGTCTGGGCATTCCGACCGCCTCAGGGCGACGCCGATGGTCCTCCCCCCATGCCGCATGCGGCCGATCAAGGCCATGCCGTGAACACCGACGTTGGACTGCGCTGAACCATGGCGACACAACGGTATGATCACAAAGTCGAAGCCAACAATGTGTGGAAATGAGGCGGTTTGGAAAAATCGCTGCCCATGCATGTGATCCCGCGCGGTAGCATTGGTTGGGGGATAACGAGGTCTCTTGCCGCAACCCAGCAGTTGACGAGGGGAATTTGCGCTGCACCTCGCGCGGATCGCCACCACGCCCATTAACCGCTCACACCTTCCGGTCTGTCCTTGCAGTCTTGCCGTTCGCTTCGACTCAGGCACAATCGCGAGCACGGTCTTAAAACCCGTTGCCTTGCCGCTTGGCTAAGCACAATCATTAGCTGCAGCAAAAGTCGGGCGGTCGCGTTTGCCGTGCCGAGGTCGTTGCAGCCGCAACGTGTCTCAAAAAGAGAGGGGGGATCCATTGACTGATTCAAAGCCGGATATCTTGGATCAGGTCCTAGCCGATTTGATCAGTGACCAAATTGAGAAACGCCAAGCAAACGAGCTTCGAGCCGTGCTTTCCACCGGTAACGAGATCACCATGCATGGGAAGTTCACCATCGGCCGGGACTTCATCATTTACAGAACGTCCAAGGATGATAACGGCAGGTGGGCGATGACGCCCTTCTCCCACATCGTGCAATTGATTGTCTGACGCGGCGGCCCGCCGCGCCGCTGCCCCCGCAAGCAAGAAACGTGGTACACTTGCTTTCGTTGCCATGCGGCGACCGGATACTTGAAACCGCTCCTAACCGCACGGACCGCGAGGCCACAAATAAGGACTCGCGCGTCTCCTTGCCAGAAATGCTCGACCTGACAACGGCGACGAATGCTGCCACCTGCATTCACAGCGCTCCAACTATGGAGGAAAGCGCCATGTCAAAGCGTCTCGTCCTTTTCTCTCTGCTCGTCGTCTCGATGAGTATCCTGCTGGTTTGGGCATTTAGACCCGCAACGACCATGTTTACAGGC
Organism: Ensifer adhaerens; assembly: GCF_001270265.1. GTDB lineage: Bacteria > Pseudomonadota > Alphaproteobacteria > Rhizobiales > Rhizobiaceae > Ensifer > Ensifer adhaerens_B. The sequence goes on along the minus strand of NZ_LGAP01000047.1, from coordinate 15,808 downwards.
TCCGCGCAGACAACACAGTCTGACAGTCTGACCCAGTGACCTCATTAAACGCTGTCGACCTACAGCTCGTCTGGTTTCGCTAGTATCTGCAGAGCTGTTGCAGCGCACTTCAAGACCGTTAAGTTGGTGCGTCATGGAACCGCCACCGAAGCTACGCGTTTCCGTGCGTGAGACTTCGGGCACTACTGGCATTCCGCCGGCATCCCCGATGGGAAAAATCATGAAAACCTTTCTAATCGCATTGGGCGTGGCTGCCGTCACGTCATGGTCGGCCTTTGCCGCTGAACCAGCCAAGATGATCGACACGAAGGTGGGCAAGGTCATGACCACGGATACGGGCATGACCCTCTACACGTTCGACAACGACACCAAAGGACAATCGAACTGCGACGCCGACTGCCTGAAGAAATGGCCGGCCTTCCACGCCACAGCAAAATCGAAGGCGGAAGGCGAATGGACGTTTGTCAAGGATACGGCCGGTAAGGCGATGTGGGCCTACGATGGTAAGCCGCTCTACACCTATGCCGAAGACAAGAAGGCCGGAGACGTCAAAGGTGACGGCGTCAACGGTGTCTGGCGCCGCGCCAAATAGCGCACCCAATCGATGAGGGGCGGCTTTCTGGCCGCCCTCAATTCGAGCTGGAACGAACACACGTCTGGCGCGTTACATAACGTCGGAGTACAGCACGCAAACAGCATCGTCCATCATCGTGATTGACGATAACCAGGGTACTCCCAGGAGACCCAAATGGATATCACCACACTACTCATCATAGTTCTCATCGTTCTCGTGCTCAGCGGTGGCTGGTACGGTCGCGGGCGCTGGTATTGAACATTCGTCAATGGACGGACACTCGTCCATGCCCTTCTTGGACCGATCGGGTTTATCCCGAGGAGGTCCTTGAAGGGGCAATTACCCGACATCGCGCGATATGGGTTCGCGAGCGCACATCGTTGCGGCCACTCAGATCTCCTTGCTTAAAAAAAGCGGCGCAGCGAATTCTGGTTTGCGATGCTCATCGGTCCCGTGCAGGCAGTCCATCGGATTGCCCGCACCCAGGGACGTCGTTTGCACGATCCGCGAAACGCTGGCCCTGATCTAAGGGCGACGCTTCGACGTCGCCGCGTGGCGATGAAGCGAAACGGCCGCACAACCGCCGTGCAACCAACGGCGTGTGCGTATACTCCGGCCGCTCTTAAGCTGCCAGCATTTCCGCGTGTTCGTGTGCAATTCGGCTTGCCATACCCACTCGCCGCTCAGCGTTCGCGCAGAGCGGCGAGTGGGTATGGAGCCGTCGTGGAAAGGCGCCGCAGAAGGAGGCGGATCGGGCAATGTCAGATCTTCGCAGATGGATAGGGCCTGTTCTCGGTATCAGTGCGCTTGCACTGCTGTTTGTTGCTTGCGCCCTGGTCCTTTGGCCCTTCCTGTCGGCCATATTGTGGGCTGCGGTGATCTGTTTCTCGACGTGGCCGCTCTACCACCAATGCGAACGTGCGGTCGGAGGATACCGCGCAGCTGCAGCAGCAATAATGACGATGCTGGTTGTCTTTGTTTTGGCTGCACCACTTGCCTTCCTTGTGACCGCGCTCGCCGACGACATGAAAAATCTGGCCGAGGGAATCACGCACGTCTTGGAGGAGGGGCCTTCGGCGCCGCCCAACTGGGTTAGAGGTCTGCCGATCATTGGCGAAGGCGTGGCGGCCTACTGGGAAAACCTCGCTCATGATGCCCCAGCGTTCCTCGTCGAACTCAAGAAACTAACAGGCCCTGTCACCGATATTGCTCTTGCAGGCGGAGCCGCCCTCGGTGCCGTCCTCCTTGAACTCGCGCTCAGCATATTCATCACCTTCTTTTTGTTCCTGCACGGTCGCCGCATGATCGGCTTCATGCGCCAGATCAGTGAGCGCGTTGCCGGTCCCCGGGCCAAGAGATTGCTGACGGTCATCGGTATGACCGTGAAAGGTGTCGTCTACGGGATGATCGGAACCGCACTTGCGCAGGGCCTGCTGGCCGGCATCGGTTTCTGGATCGCCGGTGTGCCTCAACCCCTATTGTTGGGCTGCCTGACCTTCGCGCTGTCATTCGTGCCGGCGGGCCCGCCCTTCGTGTGGGGGCCTGTTGCGCTTTGGTTGCTCTTTCAAGGTTCCATGGGCTGGGCGATCTTCATCGCCATCTGGGGCCTGCTTCTTGTCAGCAGTATTGACAACTTCCTTCGTCCGTACCTGCTCAACCAAAACAGCAACCTGCCGGTGTTGCTGGGCTTGTTCGGGCTCGTTGGTGGTGTGCTGGCCTTTGGGCTGATTGGACTTTTTCTTGGGCCCACCTTGTTGGCTGTCGCATACAATTTGTTTCTCGAGTGGGTCGCAGCTGAACTCGAAGAGCGGACGCAATCGGCGTCGCACTCCGTGCTGCCCGAGGACATCGGAGCCGGCCCAAAGGGCTGAGTTGCCAACTAAGATAAAATCGATGGCTTTGACGCCCCGCTTGACGTTGTCGAATTTCACGCCCCTGCTGGGTATCGTCTCAAAAGAGCAGGTTTGCTGCATCAACCAGGCGCCGAGCCTTTTGAAGGGGCTGTCCCGGTTTCCATGATCCTCGCAATTGGCTAGCCGTCAGGAAGCAGACGAGGGCTGGGAGTTCCCGGATGTATGTCGCGAGAATTGGTGCTCAATCCGGTCAATGGATTGCTTCGGGTGTTGCGTTGCGATCAAACGCCACGCCGCCACCTTCGTTTTCCCACCGGTCCAAATCTTCAGACGAAAAAGGCGAGGAGAGCATCTCGATCTGGCTTATCAAAATGGTGACGAGCGCTGCCTCCGAGTGCATGCCGCCCTGAAATGCCGCGATCAGAAATCGAGTTGCGGTCCGTCTTTTCGCTCGGTGCCAAGCGCTTCTGATGTTGAACAGTCCGGCGGTGTCGAGCACCCGCTTTAACATCTCGGTATTGAGGGGAATGGGAGCATGGGAAGCTACGTTGGAAGACATTTGGTCCTCCTTTGGTTGGGGGCATATCCGCAGGAAGCTATGGCTTAGGGCCTGCTCGAAAATTTGCCTGACACCACTGTGGTCTCCTTCCTGCCAAATGCAATCGAGATTTGGCCCCCTGCGTCAGTGTCGCGCCCTGGAGCACTCGGGATATAACCCATGATTATATCCGCTTCTCGTGCGAGTCGGCCGAGACCGCAGTAGCCTTGCCCGGCTCGATAGGATCAAGCCGGGCTGATGTTCGCGTCAGGCCGCTTTTTCCGCAGACTGATTTACGACCTTGGTGGCGATCGCGGTTAGAGCAATGTCTGTCGCCTGCTCTTCGTCGAGCGTCGTCTGAAGAAGCTTGGCGGCATCTTTCATGCCCAGCTCCAGCGCCCAAGTCCGTAAGGTGCCATAGCGTGACATTTCGTAGTGTTCGACAGCCTGTGCGGCGGCAAGCAATCCGGCGTCGAGCGCGGGCGAGCCTTCATACTCGTCCATGACTGAGGCGCCTTCTTTGGTGATGCCCATGATCGCGTCACATGTCTTCTTTTCAGGCTTTTTGCCGATGATCTTGAAGACCTCCTCCAGCCGCTCGACATGAACCTTTGTCTCGTTGAGATGCTTGATGAACGCGTCCTTGAGCGGCTTGCTCTTGGCGGCATCGCGCATCTTCGGCAGCGTGTCGACGATCTTGTTTTCGGCGAAGTAGACGTCCTTCAATGTGTCGTGAAAAAGCACGTCCAGTGTTTTGATTTCCTTGGCCATGATGGCTCCTGTGGTTAGAGGGTTCTCTGTCATGCTCCAGGCAACGCGCCTGGTCGTGCTGGCTGCCCATGAGGGGCGGCCAGGTATGAGAGGTCAGAGGGTTAGCGGACGGCGCGAGCTGTCGGAGGGGTGAGACGGCTAGCGAGCGCCTAGATCGTGATGAGCACCTGCTTTTCGCATTTGGCTGGGATCGCGGCCCTCACGCGTTCTTGCTGTTCGGATGTCGACGACAGAGTGGTTCTTCGCCTTGGACGGAATGCGCCGCGTCTCGTGCCACAGGGCACATTCAAGAAGAGACACTTCATCCGTGTTGCCGAACCGGAATTCATCCATGATGAATCTGGCCAGACGATCGGCCTGTATGCCGCGCTCCTGGAGCCGTGTCTTCAAACAGGTTGCTTCAAAAACCCTCCGGACCACTGAAAGATCGCGGGGGCTGAGATGGTGGCCCGTCAGGCTGGGCAGTGTGTGCATCGAATTCTCCCGTTTGGAACATAAGAAGGGCTGACGGCCGATCGGTAGCCGTTCAAGCCGGCGGTCAAGCAGGAGACTTCGCGGTGACGCTTGAGATAGCGCCGCCTTCGTCATCCCATCGGTCAATCGCCTCGGCTTTCGTCTGCTGAGGCGTCTGATGTTCTCCGCTTGAAGCATTGCCACGTTCGACAAGGGCTGCAGCAAGCATTTCCCTGCTGTCGATACCGTTTTCGAGCGCAGTCATCAGGAAACGCGTGGCAGCAAGCCGTCCACTTGGATCTGCCTTGGCTGTCGTTCCGTAGAAACCCGCAGCGGTAAGCACCTCGACCAATAGGCTGAGGTCGTCGGCATCAAGATAGTGTTCTGGATGGGTGGAAGACATGACGTCCTCCTTTGGTTGGGGCACAGGCACATGAGGACCCGTTCGCGACAGCGCCCGCTTCAATCGCTGTCGACGAAGTACCCTGCGCGCAATATTGCGCTGAGGCAACAGACTTCCGTCAAACGTCAGACGTAAGTGCGTTACCGACTAATGGTGCCTTGCTGCCAACTCTTGTGCATCCATGGCATTTGCTAGATCGAGCCTGCGGGGGCCGGCTTTTGCAAAGATTTCGCGCGCGGTAAGCGGTGGCAAACGATAGGCCCGAATGAATTCTTCCAGATCATAGACTGCATCCCAGCCGCGAAGCAGGGCCTCTCTTTCATACTTGATATGCCTGGTCATTGAAACGCTCCCGCGTGTCGGATCTCGGCGCAAAAACGGCCATTTGTCAGGCGGCGGAGGAAGCGTCAGATGATGTATGTGTAATACCTAAACGGAGTGGGACGCATATGGTTCCCAGATAGGGAAGGACGAACAGTCCGTATTGACCAACTCGGTCATGCGAGGTGCTTTCCTTGAAGATGCGGCCCTGCGCGGCGAGTTTCTGAGCCTGCGGAACCGAGGCAAAGATTGATCTCATGAACCGGTGTGGCTGTTGTGTACCTCAATACTATTGCAGTTCACGATCATGACGCCGACAATCGGGACGGTGACAGAACACGGCACCGGTCTCTTCGTCCATTCAACGAACGGAGGCACATATGCAAGTCCCATCTCGCCGGGTGACGCCTCGGCCTTCGGAAGACGCCACGGAGGCTCAACTGATCTCGCGCTCCGCCAGCGGCGATGGAGCAGCCTTCGCGGCTATCATGCGGCGCCACAATCAGCTTCTGTTCCGCACCGCGCGCAGCATTGTCGGAAACGACGCCGAGGCGGAGGATGTCGTCCAGGAAGCCTATCTGCGCGCCTGGCGCGCCCTGCCCAGCTACCGTTCCGAGAGCAAACTCTCGACCTGGCTGGTGCGCATCACAACCAATGAGGCGCTTGGGCGGTTACGGCGCAAGAGCGCGCAAGTGATCCCGTTAGAGGTTGCCATGATTTCTTCCGAACCCGAAACCCAGGCGGCACTGACCGATGGGCCCGGCCGGGGCCCAGAGCAATCGATGATGCGCGTACAGATGCGCAAGCTGATGGAGGCGCGCATCGACCTGCTTCCCGAGGCGTTCCGGACGGTCTTCATGCTGCGTGCGATCGAGGAGATGAGCGTGGAGGAGGTGGCGCTGGCGCTGGAAATTCCGGAGGCCACCGTGCGCACCCGCTTCTTCCGCGCCCGAAGCCTGCTGCGCGAAAGCCTGGCTCAGGAAATGGATTCCGCCCTAGGTGACGCCTTCTGCTTCGATGGCGCCCGTTGTGACCGCATTGTCACCGCCGCGCTGGCGAAAGGCAGAGCGGAGGGGCTTTCCGACGAGGAGTGAACATTCAACAGGGGAATGCTTGCCGCGCCCCGTCACGATGAGTCGCGTGGAAGGAGAAATGCCATGGCCTCACATGCAAACGTGGACGTCGGTCCCGATCTGACCGAGGGCGTCACCCTTGCTAATTTCGGCGACACGCCGATGCTGCGCGGACATGTGGGCAAGAAGGCAGTCCTGCTCGTGCGTGTCGGCGATGAGATCCTGGCGGTGGGGGCCAATTGCACCCACTATAGCGGGCCGCTGGAAAAGGGTATCGTCGTCGGTGACACGGTGCGCTGTCCCTTGCACCATGCCTGTTTTTCATTGCGCACCGGCGAGGCGCTTGGCGCCCCTGCCTTCGATCCGCTGCCCTGCTGGCAGGTCGAGCGCGAGGGCGACCGGATCGTGGTCCGCGAGCGCTTTGCATCCGAGCCGCAGCGCGCTGGATCGGCCATGGGGCAGCCGCAGGACATCGTCATCATTGGTGGCGGCGCGGCGGGATTTGCCTGCGCCGAGATGCTGCGTCGGCGCGGCTATCAGGGGCGGCTCACCATGCTGAGCCAGGATGCCGATGCGCCCTATGATCGCCCGAACTTGTCGAAGGACTATCTGGCAGGCAAAGCGCCGGATGAATGGATGCCGCTCAAGTCCGAAGGTTTTTACGGCGAGAGCAACATCGATCTCCAGCTTGGGACTGAAGTGAGCGGGATCGACGTGTCAGCGCGCGTCGTCACGGTTACGGGCGACCGCACCTTCCCCTTCGACCGCCTTCTCATTGCGACGGGGGCCGAACCAGTGCGGTTGTCGATCCCCGGCGCGGACCAGCCCAATGTCTTTACCATGCGCTCATTTGCCGACAGTCGTGCCATCGTCGAACGGGCGAAATCGGCCAAATCGGCGGTGGTGCTGGGATCGAGCTTCATCGGTCTGGAAACAGCGGCTGCGCTACGAGCACGCGGGCTGGATGTGCAGGCGGTCTCGCTGGATGTACGACCGCTGGAAAAGGTGCTCGGCCCCGAACTCGGCGACTTCATCCGGGAACTTCACGAAAATCACGGGGTGAGGTTCCACATGGGCACTTCGCTTGCTTCGATCGGAGCGGACGCGGTCACGCTGAGCAGTGGCGCCGAACTGCCTGCCGATCTCGTGATCATCGGCGTGGGCGTCCGGCCGAATACCGCGCTCGCCGAAGCGGCGGGTATCGCTACCGACCATGGCATCCTCGTCGATGATTATCTCGAAACAGCTGCACCGGGCATCTTCGCTGCGGGCGACGTGGCGCGCTGGCGCGACGGCCAGATCGGTCAAACCCACCGGGTCGAACATTGGGTGGTCGCCGAACGCCAGGGACAGATTGCCGCGGAAAACATGCTCGGAGCAGGGAAACCCTTCCGGGACGTGCCCTTCTTCTGGAGCGCGCACTACGATGTCACGGTCCGCTATGTCGGCCATGCCGAGGGCTGGGACAGACTGGAGGTTGATGGCGACATCGCCGCGCGCGATTGCCTGGTCAGCTACAAGAAAGGTGGCAAGCTCGTCGCCGTCGCGGCCATCGGCCGTGACGCGCAGGCGCTCGAATATCATGCCCACTTATACAGCAACCCGAAAAATTAAGCCGACGCTCCCACATCGCGTCCAGCACGCCTGTTCTTCGGATATCGCCTACTTGCGCGTCAGGCTAAAGGAGAAATGGCTGCCGCGGTGATAGTCAATCGCGTAGTTCACCGGGACGCCGGCTGCGGTGAAGCAGGTTTCGGTGATAAGCAGGGCTGGCCCGAAATCCCTGAGGTCATGGCGCTCGACGACGTCATCGGGAAGCATGACCGAGGAGACGCTGGCGGCGGACATGCGCGGGCGGCTGCCGTATTCCTCGAGCAGGTCCATCAGCGATCCGCTCCAGTCGAGGTCGTAGAGCTTCGCCGGGATGATGCTGCGCGGAACGTAGTCGATGCAGTAGAGGATCGGCTCGTCATCATGCAGACGGATGCGCTCGATGCGGATCACGCGGCTGGCGGGCGAGAGATGCAAGCTGTCGGCGACGCGCGCGTCTGGTGTTTCCTCGGAAATCGACAGCACCTTGTTGACGGTGGTGTAACCGTAGTGGCGCGCCATGTCGGTGACGCTCTCGAAGACCGTGATCGGGCGATCGACCTGCGCGGCCGAGAGCGCCGAAACGAAGCGGCCGCGGCCGTGCTCGACATAGATCACGTCGTCCTGTTCGAGCAGCTTCAGGGCTTCGCGCAGCGCCGGGCGGGAAATCTTGAAGCGCTGCGTGAGTTGCGCTTCCGTGGGCAGCTTGTCCCCCGGTTTCAGCCCCTCCAACCGGATGAGATCGGCAATCCGGTCCCGAAGCTGGATGGCCAGTGTGCGCGAGTCGCGAAGGGGCTCCAGCACTTCTATGCCTCGTGTTGTCGTTGATCATCCGACCGTTCTTGTCTGACAGATCCTTGCCGGTCAAGTGTACGAAAGCCCGGCTTGTAGGCGCGTCCGCTTTGCTTCACGCGGGCATTTCCACAAATCGCGGAAAGCCGTCTTGACAGGCATTTCCCGCGATGTCAGTTGTCTTACAACTAAAGAGCCATCGCTTCCTGCAAACACCGAGAGCAGAACCATGCTGAATTTTGACGAACAGAGATTCCTCCGTATCCAGTCCGGCGCAGTCGCGCTGCAGAGCCGCCTGGAAACAGTGATCGTATCCTGTCTTTCGGCGGGCGCGGAGAACATCTTCTTCCTCGGCACTGGCGGCGCGGCAATCCTGATGCAGCCCGCGGCTCAGTTGCTGCAACGGCGCTCGCGCTTTCCTGCCTTCATCGACATGCCGGCGGAACTGGTGCTCACAGGCTCGACCCACCTGACGGACAAGTCGATCGTCGTCATGCCGTCGCTTTCCGGCACGACGAAGGAAAGTGTGGCCCTTCTCGCCAGGCTGAAGGAAATCGGTGCGACCGTTGTGACCCTGGTCGGCCATGAGGAGACGCCGCTCGGCAAGGGCGCAGACCACGTCTTCGTCAACTTTGCCGAGGACGATACGTCCTGCGAATCCTTCTATCTGCAGTCGCTGTTCATCGCGCTCGCGATCCTGAACCATCGTGGCGAGATCGAAAACCACGCCGAGATCGTCACCCAGCTCTCCCGCATGCCGGCGCTGCTGCTGGAGGTGAAGCGGGCCTATGAGCCCAAGGCGGAGGCCTTTGCCAAGATCCTCGCCGGCTCGGATTATCACATCATTACCGGTGCCGGGAACGTCTGGCCGGAAGCGTTCTACTACGGCATGTGCATCCTCGAGGAGATGCAGTGGATCCGCACCCGTCCCGTGCACGCGTCCGATTTTTTCCATGGCACGCTCGAACTCGTCGAAAAGGGAGTCAGCGTCATTCTCTTCAAGGGCGAGGATGCCACGCGCCCGATTGCCGACCGCGTCCAGAACTTTGCGCCGGGCTACACCGACAAGCTGACCGTTCTCGACACCGCCGAGTTCGCACTGCCCGGCGTTTCGGCCGATGTGCGGGCGCTGGTGTCGCCGGTGCTGCTGGCGACTGTGCTGGAGCGTATCAGCGCCCATCTCGAAGTTCTGCGCAACCACCCGCTCACGACAAGGCGCTACTACAAGCGCGTCGCCTACTGATATTTGCTGCTTGACGCGATAATCCGGAGCTGCGAATGCGCATCATCGCGTTCGCGGCTTTGGCGTCCTATCCCGAGATGCGCATGAAAACCCTCCGCTTCGCCGCCGTCGGCGACAATTGCATAGACCGCTTCCAGCCTCCGCTTTCGCAATCGCTTGTTGGCGGCAACGCTGTCAACGTTGCGGTACAGCTCGCCCGGCTCGGCCACGTCTCGCACTATTTCGGCGCCGTCGGTTCGGATCCGGCCGGCTGGCGAACGCGGCATCTTCTGGCTGACAACGGTGTCGACTTAACGCATATGCGGGAACGTTTCGGCGTCACCGCCTATACCGAGATTGACGTGCTTGCCTCCGGCGACCGCGTCTTCACCTTCGAGGATTTCGGCGTCTGCGCCGGCTACGAGCCGGACGCGGACGAGATTGCCGTCCTGAAGACCATGGATCACGTGCATATCGGCTGGATGGACGATGGGGGCGTTTTGCGCCGCACGCTCGCCGATGCCGGTATCAGTGTGTCCCAGGATGTGTCCGTCAATGCCGATCCGGTCAATCTGGGAACCGAGGGCCTGACGATCGCCTTCGCTTCCGCCGGTGACGACGACGCGACGGCGGACGGCTTGCTGCGACGCCTGCTGGAATGCGGCGTGCCGCTCGCCGTCGTCACGCGGGGCAGCAAGGGGGCCATGGTCGGTGATGGAAGACAAACTGTTTCGATCGGCATCCGGCCGGTCGAGGTGGTCGACACGACCGGTGCCGGCGACAGCTTCATTGCCGGCTTTCTCGCAGCCCGTATTGCAGGTCTGCCACTACCTGATTGCCTTGCGGCCGGGCGCGACCGGGCTGCCCTGACCTGCATGCATGTCGGCGGTTTTCCGCAGCTGCCACAGCCCCTCTGACGGGGCCGGCGACTATTTCAGCACGAGCAAGCCCGAAAGCATGATTCGGCAGCCCCGATGCCATGACCTTCACGATGGCATCGGTGGTCGCGAAGGCGACAACAACGACGGCTGTTCGACGGCACGATCGACGCGCCGCCGCGGGCCGCCGCGGGCGCGTCAACGGGCATTGTAGCGACCGAAGCGGTCCTCGATGCGAGACTGGGCGTATTCCAGCCCGATCGACAGGATCCAGTAGATCATCGATGCGGTGATCAGCATCTCGATGTGGCGGAACTCGGTCTGGCCCTGGGTGCGGGCGAGATACATGATTTCCCAGACGCCGACGACGGAGACGAGGGAGGAGTCCTTCAGCATGGCGATGAACTGGTTTCCGGTCGGCGGAATGATGACCCGCATCGCCTGCGGTAGGATCACGAGCGCCAGGGTCTGGTTGGGGCTGAGCCCGAGTGCGGTGGCGCCTTCCGTCTGGCCGCGTGAAATGCTCTGGATCCCGGCGCGGAAGATTTCCGTCATGTAGGCGCCGTAGCACAGCGAAAGCGCCAGGATGCCGGCAGGCACCGCGCCGATCACATAGCCGACCTGCGGCAGGCCGAGATAGATGATGTAGATCTGCATCAGGAGCGGCAGGCCGCGAAACAGCGAGGTGTAGAAGGTGGCGAGGCCGTAGACGACACCGTTGCTGGACAATTTGGCGATTGCGCCGGCCAACGCGATGACCGTCGCGATCACGATGGAGATTGCGGAAATGTAGAGCGTCGTCACTACGCCCTGTGAAATGAGAAAGCCGATCTTCTTGGCGATGAAGGCGAAGGACAGGTCGAACGAGTAGAAGAAGAGCATCAGAAGCACGAAGAGCTCAAGCCAGACGCCGACCACCTGCTGGCGCCGTGAGAGCTGGCGCAACGCCTTCCAGTTGGCGGCAACGATGAGCGCGATCAGGAGAGACGAAACCAGCCGCCCCATGGTCGGGTTTTCGCCAAGCCAACCTGCCGTGGCGGGCAGGACATGGCCGATCCAGGCAGAGCTGACGCCGAGCATGTAGAGGGCAAGGACCACCAGGGTGAGGATCAGCAGCGTGCCGGCACGGCGCGAGGCTTCGGGATAGATGAGTATCAATCGACCGATCATGGTTCAGACCTTTCCCCGTGTCTCAGGCGGCGCGCTCGCGCCACCAATCCTGTGCCTGGAGCTTCCAATAAGTGAGCTGGGCGACGGCAAGCCCGGCAAGCCCGCCCGCCCAGACAAGGCCGAACGGTTCATAGAGCTTGTAGCGTTCGGTCTCACCGAGAATGCCTTCGGCGATGACCTTGCCGCCGATCGCTGTCGTGTTGAGGCCATGCCCGCCGAAGGCCGTGCAATACCACACGCCGGGGCTCATGCGCCCGATCTGGGGCATCAGATGGCGGGCGTAGGACATGAGGCCGGACCAGGCGATTTCGGTCTTCAACCCGGCGAGTTGCGGATAGGTGCCGACCATTTCGGCGCGCAGTTCGCGCACGAGCGCGTCCGTCGAGGCTGCGCGAGTGGTTATGCGACCGCCCCACAAGAGGCGCCGGCCGCCATCGATCACGCGGTAGTAGTCGCCCGCGCGGCGGTTGTCGCCGATGGCGTCCTTCGTTGCGATCGCCGATGCGATAAGATCCGGCGCATCCTCGCTGACCATGACGTAGGTCGCGATCGGCAGGAAGGAGCGCTTCAGCTTTCCGTTGAGCGATCCGGTATAACCACCTGTCGTGAAGACGACATCGCGGGCCGTCACGCCTCCACTTGCCGTTTTCACCCGCTTCTGTGCGCCTGCGAGCTCCGCGGATTTTACCGCGGACCTTTCGCAGATGCGGCCGCCAAGACGTTCGATCTCGCGGGCGATGGCGCGCAGATAGTTCAGCGGGTGCATGTGGAACGCATTGCGGTTGCGCAATGCCTGGAAATAGCGGTCCGACTTGAGGACTGCGCGGACCGCGTCGCGATCCATGAATTCGAGTTCGTAGCCGTAACGCCGGCTGGTGTCTTCCGCATAGGCCTTGAGCCTCGCCGCATCGTCGTAGCGCAGCACGCTCATCAGGCCGGGTTGCGGCTGCGCGTCATCGACCTGAAGGGCGCGGATGTTTTCACGGATGAACTCCATGCCTTCGATCGACAGCAGATGGAGGCTGCGGGCTGCTTCTTCGCCGGTGACACGTGCGATTTCGTCGCCGTCCGTTGCGTAGCCCGGGCTGACGAAGCCGCCGTTTCGGCCGGATGCGCCGTAACCCACGCTTTCGGCTTCCAGAACCGTGACGCTTTTGCCGGCTCGCGCCAGTTGCAGGGCAGTCGACAGTCCGGCGAGGCCGCCGCCGACGATCACGACGTCGCAATCGTGCGAGCCCGACAGCGCAGGGCGCGCTGTCTGATCCACCATGGTGCGTTTATAGTAGGTATCAGGATAGGTCATGACGTGCGGCTCCCCCAGATGCGTGTTGCAGCGCGGGCCAGATCGGCCCACGCCGCCATGCTCGTCAGTCCGTACTGTAGTCCTTGCCGTACCACTTGGTGGTCAGCGAGCTGAGGGTGCCGTCCTTCTTCATCTCCTCGATGATGCTGCCGACCTTTGCTGTCCAGTCCTGATCGACTTTCTCGGCGATCACGACGAGCGGCTCGCGGAAGGCATATTCACCTTCCAGGCTGCGGAGCGGATAGCCATTCTTGATGGCGTTGAGGGCCGTCTGCTCAGGCGCGATCACCGCGTCGAGGCGCACACCGCTGCCAAGACGAAGATCGTCGAAGGGCAGCATGGAATCGGCAAAGGTTCGCACTTCGCCCGGCTCCAGTTTGTATTCGATCGGCGGCAGGCCCGGCGCGTCGATTTCCAGCCGGCGGTTGATGAAGTCTTCCGACGTCGTCGCGGTCTCGACGCCGATGACCTTGCCGTTGAGGTCGGTTACGGACTTCGCCTCGCTGTCCTTGTGCACGACATAGACATAGGGGCTGTAGTAGTAGATGCCGACGAAATCGATGACCTGCGCGCGCGCTTTGGTCGGTGTTACGGAACCGACGCCGAGATCGTAGCGTCCCTGCCAACGGCCGCCGGTCAGCGTTGCCCAGTCCGGCGTCTCGAAGCTCACCTCGACGCCGAGGCGCTTGGCGATTTCGCGGGAGACGTCGATATCGAAGCCGACCATCTCGTTGCTATCGTCCAGATAACTCTGGGGCGGCCAGCCGCTGTTGGTGGCGACGACCATCGCCTTCTTTTCGTTGACGCGGTCAAGTGTCTGCCCGGCATGGGCAGCGGCGGCCGTGGCGACGAATGCGGCGCCTACGGCCAGTCGTACAAAGAGCTTCCTCACATGATCCTCCTACTCGATCCGTCAGCCACGATCCCTTTTTATGTAAGATGTCTGACAACTGAATGTGTCAGTGCTCGCATTCTGGAGTCAAGGCCGTCGAGAGGACGAAATCATGAAAGAATAAGATAAAATCATATGTTTCAGTGATGAATGGCAATCTTAAGCAGGAGCATTTGAAATCGTCGCAGAGATTGGCTTTGCACGTAGCGGCCGCCTTGCCCCATTTTAAGGAAGGTCAGCCTCTCGAGCGATTCCAGGAAAAGTGTGAAACGGCTTTCCGTCCGGAATTGCGTAATTTCAAAGAGTTAGATCATTTCACTGTTTCAATGAAGTGATCTAAAGCGCGTCCGCGCGCAACACCTTTCCGGGATTGAGGATCGCCGATGCATCGAGCGCGTCCTTGACCCGATACATCAGCGCTAGCTTGACCGAATTCGATGTGGCTGACAGTGACCCCACTCTCTTGGTGCCAATCCCATGCTCGGCAGAGAACGACCCGCCGATCGCAACTATGTCCCGGTACACCACCTTCTCGATGGCTTTCTCCTTTTCGCCCGGAATGTCACTGCCGGCCGCGTTGAGGACGATATGGAGATTTCCGTCGGCAAGATGGCCGAACACGTAGGGATCGAGCGCGGCATCCACTTTCCTGAGATCCGCAAGGCAGCGATCGAGATAGCACCCGACTTGCGAAAGAGGGACCGAGACGTCGTAGGACGGTGCGCTCGGATGCTTTCGGTAGATGAGGTCCGTGTCTTCGCGTAGCCGCCAGAGATCCGCCTCCTGCGTGCCCGAGGACGCAATCACGGCCGAGACGTCGGGGCGAGCTTCGATGAGGTCTTCATAGATACGTCCGAGTTCCGATTGCAACGCTGCCTCTTCGGCCCCGCCGAGCGAGACCAACAGGTTGACTGGATGGTCGGCATTGTAGTCCGTCGCTGACCAGCGATGGTGGCCGGATGTCAGGCGGAAATAGCTATTCCAGATCGCCTCCGCCGCGCGTAGATGACCATATTCGGCGTCGAGCCCTCGACGAACCGTCTCGAGCACGGCATCCACCGATGGTAAGCCAAAGAGGGCTGTTGCTGTGGCAGAGGGCTGGGGTTCGAGTTTGACGGCAATGCGCGTTATGATGCCGAGCGTACCTTCGGCCCCCACGAAAAGATGTTTTAAATCATAGCCAGCGGCGTTTTTCACGACCCGTGTAAGGTCGGAATAGATCGAGCCATCCGCGAGCACGGCCTCCAGACCAAGAATGCGATGCCGCATAACCCCGAACCGAAAGGCTGCAATACCCCCGGCATTCGTCGAGGCCATGCCTCCGATCGTTGCCGAACCGCGCGACGGCAAATCGATCCCTGTTTCAAGTCGATGCTCCGCAGCCGCCACTTGCAGCGTCTGTAGCGTCACGCCAGCCTCCACGACCGCAACGCGCTCGACCGGCGAAATATGCAGGATCCGATTGAGGCGGGCGGTTGAAAGCACCAGTTCGCCCGGCCGAGACATCGCCCCGCCTACGAGCCCGGTTCGTCCTCCATGAGTGACGAGCGAGACCCCGTTGCCGAGGCAACATTTGACGACGGCAGCAACCTCCTCGGTGGTTCTCGGCTGGACAACAGCGCCTGCACCCAGGTTTTCCGTCGCAACTCCGTGGTCGATCGTGGAAATGGCCTCTCCGTCCTTGAGATTTCCTTCACCGACAATTTTACGGAGTTCGGCCTTGAATTCGGGGTGCAGGCTATGCATTCTTTGTTACCTGTTGGTGGATATCGAGAACGATAAGGCGCTGGCGGTAAAGTCTTTCAGGCCGTGTCAGTCTTAAGCGCGCCACTCTTCTTCGCCGCCCAAGTGGCGATAACGTCCATCAGAACGGGATTGAGGCAGTCATAGGGCTCCAGACCCAATTCGCGCAGCCGGGCACGCACACTATCCATCTTTGCCGGATCGTATCCACTCTCGATGATCGAAGACACGA
>NZ_LGAP01000046.1 GCF_001270265.1 Ensifer adhaerens | reverse complement strand
AATCAACGGGTTCATCATCGACGTCCGCAATGCTCCCAGACAAGTCCAGCAGCTCGCATTCGATAACGGCCTTATCCCCTACATCCCTGACGAAAAGCTGTAGATGTTAAGTCCGACAGGCTGCTAGCCGGGAGCGGGTTCGTCCGCGGTTATCGCTTTGCGCGAACGGGGCGTAAAATTGAAAACATGTGCATAATAGTCAAGTTTAAAATTCCGACTGGCGCCAACTTTTCCCGCGGAAGAAGGTGAGTGTGTCTCAATCGCCGCCATAGCGGGCGCCACCACTCTTAAAGCGCGTCGCGATCTCTAGGATTCGCTTGCCGCACTTTAAGTTCTTGTTTTTGCGCATGTCGTTATCGCAAAAACGCTGCACACTTTTGCGCGACAAGCATTAGGCGTGCCAGGCGCCACGAACGACGCGAAGCCGGCCAGTTTGCGAGACGCGAGATGGCTGCCACGGCAGCCCACCGGCATGACCAAAGCCCCGCGGCGATGGCGTTTGTGGCAATCCTCAAGCCGCAGAATCTGGCTGCCGCGGCAGCTTGGTCATTGATTGGGCGCAGGGCCGCCACTCCGTGCTGAACGCGCTTCCGGTCACAAACCGCGGACCACGATCCCGGTACGACCGAAGTGCTGCGTGCGACGATTGGCCTGGACGGGGAATACACAGCGGCGGTCGGTATTGGTGGAAGTGCCCGAAACCTGGTGATTGCTCGCGGGCACCCTGCCTGAACCCACAGGTCGCGCCAGCTCCGGACGGCGTATCCAATCAGCGGCCAACGCTGAACCTTCGCGGATGATGGGCGGCATGCATGCGCCAATGCCGCAGTTGACGGATTGGCGGCTAGCTCCGCATAACTTTCCGCATGGTATCGTCGCGGACGGTGGTATCGGAGGCGCCACCGACGAGGAGAACCTTCTTCGCCGCGTCTTCCGCGAGCGCCTCCCAGCTGTTTCTGATCGTTGTCGCCATCTGGATCCAGGATCGGTCGACACCGTTCTCCTCAAGCGCCACGATCAAAACATCCATCCGCTCGACGCACTCGTCGATGTTCACATGCAGCCGGGATACCTGGTCGAGGGTAATGCCGGGATGACCCAAGAGCCTTGGTATGGTTGTCGCCGCCTTTTTGACGAGCTCGTCTTCTTCGATCAACGATCGCTGCCACGCCTCACACATACGCGCCCCCATACTCATACTCCGCACGACAGGATCGGCGCAGGCTCCACGACGGTCAACTCACCAAAACGGGCATGAACGCGGCCATGCATCCGTCATACGGTGGAACCTTAGTCCCTCTGGACAGGTTGCGCGCCGCGAAAGATCGCGAACGAGCTAGGGAGTGATGATGGCAACAGATGTTTTCCGGCGGATCTACGGACGTAGCACGCCGCCGATCGCCATGGCGTCAAACGACCGTGATCTGATTGCGGCCGTTGCGTTTGGATTGATAAAGGCCCTCATCGGCCCGCCGCAAAATATCGCCGATCGCCGCGTCCGACCGGGAAATTTCCGTGAGGCCACCGCTGATCGTGGAGAAAAGCTCCAGCTTGTTCTGCAGTTCCAACGAGATCTGCTGACGCAGCCCGTCTGCGATCAGCTCGCCCTCGCCGCACGTCGTCGCCGGCATCAGCACAACGAACTCGTCGCCGCCAAGCCGTGCCAGGACGTCGTCCGGCCGCAGTGCCCGCCGGCAGACGGCCGCAATCGTCGCCAGCAGATCGTCGCCAACAGAGTGCCCAAGTTCGTCATTGACTGCCTTGAAATTGTCGACGTCGAACATCAGCAGGCATGTCGGCCGGCGAATACGTGGGGCCAGATCGAACTCGACCGCAAGCACGTCGAGCAGCTTTCGGCGATTGTAAACTCCGGTCAACGGATCGGTTTCGCTTTGCAGGCGCAGCTGATGCTCTACGGCATTCTTTTCAGTAATGTTGCTGGCAACCCAGACCACGGCGTCCTCGCCGTCGACGGGGAAATCGAGCGCCTGCACCCGCCCTTCAAACCAGATCGGATGATCGGGGCCGGCAGCTTCAAGGCCCTTAACATCGCTTCCTGCAAGACTGTATTCGACGATGTGCAACGCCTGGGACGCAAGCGCCTTTTCGATTTCCAGGGCAAACCACAGGGCCTTGTCATAGGCAAGAACATCAAAAACGCTTTGTCCGACAAGACTGCTGCCGTCATGATAGTAGCGGTGGTCGGCACCACCGAACAGGGCCGCATAGCGGCCGCTGCGCGTCAGGATAAACGCCGAGTCGGGCAAGGCGGCAAGAATGAGAGTGAGCTGATCGCGGGAGAACCGCACCTCGTTCTTCGCAGGTGCATCCTCAGCGGCATGACTAGACTAAATGTTCGCCTGGGACCGGGTGACCCGTCTCACAATATGCAGGTATCGAGGGTTGCGTAAGTTATCCTCGCACAGAGCCTCATGCATAGGAGACGGGCCATGGACGATAGTATCACGTATGTCGGTTTGGATGTTCACAAAGAGACGATCGCGGTGGCACTTGCCGATGGCGGGGGGCGCGGCGACGTGCGTGCATTCGGCCAAATCGTAAATACCCCTGCAGCTCTGGCGCGTATGCTGTCGAAGCTGTTGCAGCCAGGGCGGACGCTGAAGTTTTGCTACGAAGCAGGCCCCTGCGGCTATGGCATTCAGCGGCAGCTGTCTGCCGCAGGTCATGACTGCGTGGTCGTCGCTCCCTCTTTGATCCCTCGAAAGCCGGGCGATCGCATCAAGACAGACCGTCGAGATGCCAACAATCTGGCAAGGCTTCATCGCGCTGGGGAACTGAGCGCGGTTTGGATCCCCGATCCCGCCCATGAGGCGATGCGCGATCTGGTTCGGGCGCGCTTGGCTGCCGTGCGTAGTCTGCGGCAGGCTCGCCAGCAGCTCAGCGGGTTTCTACTGCGTCATGGCTGCCATTATGGCCGTCCAGCCTGGACGCAGATGCACCGCCGTTGGCTGGCAGGCCTTCGCTTCGAGCAACCAATCCACCACATTGTGCTCGAAGATCATATCGCGACGATCGAGGCTGCAACCGACCGGCGGGATCGGTTAACGAAACAAATCGAGATGATGTTGACCGACTGGTCGTTGGCACCCGTCGTGCACGCCCTGCAGTCGTTGCGCGGCATGGCTCTGGTGACGGCTGCCACGATGATTGCCGAACTCGGCGATCTCAGTCGCTTTACAAATCCTCGTCAACTCATGGCCTATCTGGGGCTTGTACCATCGGAGCATTCGAGCGGCGGAACTCGACGTCAGGGTGGAATCACCAAAGCAGGGAACACAACAGCACGTCGAATGCTGATTGAAGCGGCATGGAGTTACCGGTTTCCCGCAAGGATCAGCCGCGAACAATTGCTGCGCCAGGAGCAGCTCCCAAAAACGATCCGCGACACGGCATGGAAAGCGCAGGAGCGGCTGTGCCGTCGCTATCGAAAGCTCACGAAGGCCGGAAAGCCGGCCACGACCGTAACGACGGCGATTGCCCGTGAACTGTCTGGCTTCGTCTGGGCGATTGCCTGCCAGGTCGCGCCGCGTTGAACGCCGCCAAAGTGTAGATTAGCGAGGAGGAGAAGAGCCAATCAGAAAGCCATGTGCACCTGGGCAAGGCTGGGGGCACGGTCACGGCAGGAGAACCCTCGCTTCGACTATCAGCCGGTTTAATTCCGACGCTGCCAACTAGACTGAGGAAGCTCCGCGACGCATCAGGTCCGGCGGTAACCAACCCGCGTATCAGAGCATGATCAACCGTCGTTCATTGACCGTGCCTCCTGCTTTCCCCAGGACGCCCCCATACGAAACACCACGTCCGAGAAAATCGGGCGTGAGAATTTCTATTCCTGCTACTTGAAAAGGCGAACATGAGAGTCGATACGCTCATGACGATGGCATCCAGCATTATCTCCTTCCCTTGTCTCCTCTGCCAGGCACGGAAGAGCAGACGGCGTAGGCTTGCCTCGGAGCGAGGCTGTCGCACAAAACCTTCGAAATACTCAATTTTCCTAAGCTGCATCCATCAGCGTGCGTGGGGGATCCTCAAGGGCGCATCCGGAGGTGTGGAGGAACGCAAGCCACAAGTGGCAATGCCATGTTCGACAGCCGGTGGCCTCATGGTTTATGCACCAGACTCCGATGACGCCGGAGGCGCATAATGCAAACAGACGAACTGCAACTGAAATCCATGCGTCCGTTGCCGCCGCTCAATGCGCTGCGCGCCTTCGACGCGCTGGCCAGGTGCGGCAGCCTGCGTGCGGCCGCGATCGAGCTCGGCGTCGTGCCCGGTGCCGTGCGCCAGCAGCTTGCCAGTCTTGAGGAGCATTTCGGCTTTCCCCTGCTCGATCGCCAAGGTGGACGCGTGGCGCTCAATCCGGCAGGTCGACGGTTGGCCGATGCCGTCGGTGTCGCCTTCGACATCGTGTCCCGTGCGGCGGAAGAGATATCGTCGAGCGGCAGCACGGTCCGGCTGCGACTTGGCGCGCCGATGCCGATGGCATCGGCATGGCTCATGCCGCGCTTGGCGGCGTTGCAGCGCGCCGTCCCAGGACTCGAGGTCGACATCGTTCCGATTGCCGTCAACCAGTCGCTGACCGATATGCCCGAGATCGATGCCCTGATCGTCGGCGGCGAATACCGACCGCTGCCCGACATCGCTGCAACCGCTTTCATGGACGATCGGTTCGGCCCGGTGCTTGCGACCGGGCAACCGAGCCCCGGCAGTACGCCCGATCTCGCGGATATGACCGCGCTGGTCGCCCGAAACGTGCCCTACCTCTGGGACGACTGGTTTTGCGAAAGCGGCAATGCCCCGGTCCGCTTCCGCAAGCGGATCGAGATGGACGACCTCACGCTCGCGCTTAGTGCTGCCTGCAGCGGGCTCGGCGTCACCATCGCTCCTGCGGCATCGATCGAAGCGGAACTTGGTGCCGGTGTGCTCGAAGCGCCCTTTGGTTTTGTCAGCCGGCCGACCGGCTATCGGCTCTGCTGCCGCATTGCAGACAGGGATCGCAAGCCGATCGCAGCCCTTCGCACCTGGCTGCTCGCAGAGGGGCGGCGCCTGGAAGGAAAACTGCCCTCCGCCGCAGTTTAATGTCTCTGTCACGGCGCATGCTGCCCGGACTATCCTTGCCGGCACCATCGACAGACAGCCAGGACCATCACCATGAGCACCTCAAGCCAGCCATCCCGCATCGAGTGGGTCGGGCAAAGCTGCGCGCTTCTGCGCGCCACCGCCGCCGAGTTTCAGACAACCCGCCCGTTCAAGGGCTTGACGATCGGAACGGCGATCCATCTGGAGCCGAAGACGGTTGCGCTGCTGATGACGCTCAAGGCAGGCGGTGCAAAACTCGTGGCGACCGGCAATCTGAACAGCACCCAGCCGGCGACTGTCGACTATCTGAAAAGCCAGGGCATCGCTGTGATCGGCGGACAGACGACTGATGCGAAGGCGCATTCTGGCTTCATCGATGCGCTGCTCGATCATCAACCCGACCTGCTGCTCGACAATGGCGGCGACCTTTTCGCCCGTTTCGCCGAACGGCCCTATCGGAAACTGCTCGGTGGCACGGAGGAAACCACTTCCGGCCGGACACGGCTGGAGCCGATGCGCGGTGCCATCGGCCTACCGGTGCTGGTGATCAACGACAGCCCTATCAAGCAGTTTGCAGAAAACCGCCATGCGGTCGGCCAGAGCCTGTTCGAAAGCTACATGCGCTTCACCAATCGCTCGACCAATGGCAAGCGCGTAACGGTTTTCGGCTATGGCGCCTGCGGCAAGGGCAGCGCCGCTTACTTCCGCAATGCCTACAGCGCCGTTAGTGTTGTCGACGTCGATCCGGTTGCGGCACTCGAGGCCCATCTCGACGGCTTCTCGACGCCGAAACGCGATGACGCCATAGGCTTTGCGGACGTGATCGTCACGGTCACCGGCGCCGCCAATATTCTGAGGGCTTCCGATCTCGCAGCCCTCAAGGACGGCGTGGTCCTTCTCAACGGCGGGCACTTCCCGCACGAGATCGACGTTGCCGGCATGCGTGCCGACAACGCGGTGGTGGCGGCAGAAGCCTACGTCGACGAGGGCATCGAGACGCTCGTCCTTGCCGATGGACGCCGCATCCATATTCTCGGTGCCGGCCACATGGCCAATCTTGCCGGGCCAAGGGCACTTGGCAATTCGGTCGAATCCATGGATCTCGGCTTTGCGCTTCAGGCCCGCTGCCTGGAGCGGGTGGCGAGCCGCACGCTTGACGCCTCGATGTGCGTCGTGCCGGTGCCGAGGGACATCGACGCCCTGGTGGCATCCGCCTATCTCGAACTGCATCGCTGAGGGAACTGACATATGCTGCGCTGGGGAATTCTTGGAACGAGCTTCATCTCCGACACCATGGCCGAAGCCATCGTCGGGAGTGATGGATCGCGCGTCGAGGCCGTGGCCGGGCGCGATCCCCAACGGCTTTCGGATTTTTCCGCCCGGCACGGTATCGCAAAGCACTATTCCGGCTATGACGCGCTGCTCGACGATCCGGCCATCGATGTCGTCTATGTCGGCCTGCCCAACAACATGCATCACGAGGCGGTGATGCGTGCCGCGAACAAGGGCAAGGCCGTTCTGTCGGAGAAATCACTGACCACGACGATGGCCGAAGCAGACACCCTGGCGCAGGCCGTGCGCGCCAACGGCACCTTCTTTCTCGAGGGCTTGATGTATCTCTGCCATCCGTTGATGGCCAAGGCTGGCGGAATCCTCCAGTCCGGCCGGCTTGGGGCGATCCGTTCGGTATCCGGTCTCTACGCCGCCGATATCTGGAAATTCGTCAACCCTATGGGCAAGGGCACGATCTTCAATCTCGGTTGCTATCCGGCTTCGCTGCTGCATTACGTGATCCAGACGGCCTGCGGACAGGATGTCTTTTCGAGACGAGCGACCACCGCCTTCGGAAACGTTTCGCCGCATGACGGCAATATCTGCGACGCAAGCCTGTCGGTTCGTTTCGACAATGGCGTCCTCGCCACGCTGCAGTCGACCGACAGCTTCGGCATGTCCTTCGCATTTGCCATCCATGGGGAGCGCGGGTCCTTGCGGTTCCTGACCAATCCGTGGCTGCCGGTGGCGGGCGAAAATCGCTTGGAGTTTTGCGAATATGGGCATCCGCCCGAGGAGATCGTGGTGTTCTCCGAACACGACGCGTTCGGGCATCAGGTGCGACTGGTGGAGAGATGCCTGAAGGCAGGGCTGAAGGAAGCGCCGCGCTCCGCGCCACGGCTGGCAGATTCGCTTGAGATCATGTCGCTGCTGTCCGACTGGGACGAGCAGGCGAGAATGTCATCCGCCGGAAGCAGCGCGTAGCCCTCCCCTCCAAAAAGAGCTGCCGCGCCGTCGCCGCACATTTTCGACCTCCCGGGCGTGCCGAGTGGCGACGCCACCAAAAATGAATGCGGCCACACCTTGCACACCGTTTCAAACGTCATGGTTTGTGCGTAACAATTTCGAACCGCGCGAGGGGCGCGCGGCTTTTTTGGGGGACTTATGAAAAGATTGTTGCTCACTGCAGCGCTGTTTCTGGCCGCAGCCGCGGCCGGAAACGCCCAGACCGTCAATGCCGGCAAGTACACCGTCGAAGGCACGAACCTGGATGGCTCCAGCTATTCCGGTACGGCGGAAATCACGCTTGCCAGCGAGACCACCTGCGTCATCGAATGGGACACGGCCGGCGTGAAATCAACCGGCGTCTGCATGCTCAATGGCAACGCCTTCGCCGCCGCCTACGTCCTGGGCGATGCCCTCGGCCTCATCGTCTACAAGGTCAACGGCGACGGTTCGCTGGACGGCACCTGGACGATTACCGGCAAGGATGGAAGCGGCACCGAAACCCTGACCGAAGCGAAGTAACCTTCGCCACGGGGTGCCCGCGAACGGACGGGTGAAATCGAGACGCCCAGAAAGTAAGCAAACACCTGCGACGAGCAATTACCCCTCGCAGGTGTTTTGTTTTGGGCGTGAAGCCTAAGAGAGTTCCACCTTCGCGGTTTTCTCCCTGTACTCCTTCTTTGGATCGCTGCCCAAGAGTAGCTTGAGACCGGCAAACAGGCTGGTCTCATTGAGCCAGATTTCACCCTCGCTCGGCTCGAAACGCAGCAGGGCGAGTTGGGGGTCGTCCTTGCCTCCCTCGTACCAGGCGGCGATATACTGGTTCCACAGCCGATCGATCACGGCGCGGTCGTTATCGACGCGAAGGAACCCGTGAACAGTTGCAAACAGTTCGTGATCCTTGGATGCGAAGGCGAACATGGCAGGCGTCTTCGCGGCGGCATTCTGCGACACGACGGCACTCCTGACGGTGAAGAACCAGATCGGGCCTTGCTCGCCCTCGATCTGCGCCGTCATCGGACGCGTGTGCCCATGCTCCGTTCTCTCCTGCTTGCCGGCGGGTTGATGGAACTCGAGGGGCGCATCGTTATGTGGACGCTCGCCCTCATCGTCGAATACACCTCACCAGCCTTCAGATACAACGTGCCGCTCATCGGCAAATCGCATGACGAGACGCTCCATGTGTCCGGCGCCCACATGGCGGAGCGCTGCGCGCTGTTCGTGATCATCTGCCTCGGCGAAACGATCCTGACCACCGGCCGCAATGCGGCGGAGCACATGGCGGATGACATGACCTTTGTCGTGTTCTGCAGCGCATTCCTCAGCACCGGCTTCATGTGGTGGATCTATTTCCACCACGGCCAGGAGAAGGCCGCGTCGAAAGCCGAGGCGACATCGAGGCCGGAAACCTTGGCACTCAACCTTTTCACCTACGGCCACCTGCCTGTTGTCGCCGGCATCATCCTCACGGCGGTCGGGGAGGATTTCAGCCTGTCGCACGCCGAAGAACCCAGCTCGCTGACACATGCGTCGCCATGCTCGGCGGCCCGGCCTTCTTCCTCAGTGGAAACATCTGGATCAAGGCCGTGGCAACCCGGCAGTTCCCCGTCTCGCATATCGCTGGGCTCGCGCTTCTCGCCGCCGCGGTCCTCATTGTGCCTGTTGCCCCCAACTACATCGTACAGGCCGTGGCGACTGCGGTGTTGTTCATCGTGGCCCTGTGGGAATACCTGGCCCTGCGTCGTCTTGCAGCTTCGACCGCCTGAAGCTCGCGGCCCTAGGTGAACACTACCGCCTCTCAGCAGCGACCCGCCTCTTGGGCGCTGCGAGGAACTTAATCGGCGTCTGCGCATTCACGAATGCGCAGACCTGGAGGGACACTTGCACACATTGACCCGCAAACGGGACCTTCGGAAGGCCGAGCCTCTCTGGGCCGACACGCCGCGCCACGCGGTGAGAACGCAGAAGCGGCTCGCCGCTCACGATATCGACGTTCTGATCGTCGGCGCCGGGATCAGCGGTGCGCTGATGGCCAATGCTCTGATCGGCCACAATCTGCGCATACTGGTGGTCGATCGCCGAAAGCCGATAAGCGGCAGTAGCATGGCCAGCACCGCGATGATCCAGCATGAAATCGACGTGCCGCTGAACCAGTTGAATCGTCTGCGTGGAACGGTTGAGGCAGCGCGTATCTGGCAGCGCTCAGCGAAGGCTGTCGAACACCTTGCATCGCTCGTCGATGCCCTGCAGATCGCCTGTCAGTTCGAGCGCAAGAAAACGCTCTACCTCTCCGGCTCGTGCTACGGCGCGCGCGCACTTCAGGTGGAAGTCGAGGCACGTGAGGCTGCCAATCTTGCAGCAACGCTTCTGCCTCGGGCGGAGCTGCGCGACAGGTTCGACATCGATCGAACGGCGGCGATCGAGACCCAAATTTCCGCAGCGGCGAATCCGGCCCAGTTGACAGCCGGCTTTCTCCGGCATGTCCAGGCCAATAAAATCCCCATCGTCGAAAATGTCGACATCACCGATATCAGGGAGGTCGAAAGCCGAAATGCGGTTGCAACGTCCGACGGCCGGATCATCATCGCGACCCATGTGGTCTTCTGCACCGGCTACGAGTTTCTGGAAGCTGTCGCGAACAAGAACCATGCCATTGTCTCGACCTGGGCACTGGCGACCAAGCCTCGCCATCCGCGACCGGAATGGCTCGACGACTATCTCGTCTGGGAAGGCGCCGACCCGTATCTCTACTTCCGTTCGACTAAAGACGGCCGCATCATCGTCGGCGGCGAGGACGAGAAAAGCGAGGACGCGTTCCAGGATCCGGCGAAGCTAAAGGCCAAGTCTGACGTCCTGCGCGAGAAGCTCTCCGACGTCATCGGGATAAAGATCGGCGAGCCAGACTACCGCTGGGCCGCCGCCTTCGGCGTTACCGCGCAGGGCCTGCCGATGATTGGTCGTGTTCCTGGCATGCGGAACGCCTTCGCAACCGTGGGCTATGGCGGTAACGGCATCACTTTCAGCCAGATCGCCGCCGAGATCATTTCGTCGAACATATTGGGCCATGCCGACCCGGACGGTTCGCTGTTTCCTTTCGTCTAGGGTCGGCGGGCAGGCGAGCGCCTTTACGGGCCGATCGTTGGTGATAGTTTCCGATAAAACATGGGGGAATAGGCTTGGGCAAGGCAATCGATCAAATCCGGGATCTCGGCGCGCCCTCGATGCAGGGCGTGCGCCCGGCCATGCCCACGTCGCTGACCCTTGTCGGCGCCGCTGCCGTTCTCTACCTCGCGCGTGACGTTTTCCTTCCGATCGCCGTCGCGCTGCTGCTGACCTTCGCGCTGGCACCTGTCGTCGCGGCGCTGCGCCGGATCGGCCTGCCCCGGGCATTTGCGGTGATTTCCACCGCGTTGATTACCTTTACCTTGATCGGCATATTCAGCCTCATCGTTGCGCTGCAGGTCGCAGAACTGGCGAAGAACCTCCCGGCCTATCAATCAAACATCGTCATGAAGGTGAAGACCCTGAAGGAGGCCGGTTCCGAAAACGGCATCATCGATCGAATTGGAAACGTCGTCGAACGCATCAACCGCGAAATAAACCGCCCGACGGCGGAGACTCCGATCGGTGTTGAAAGCCCTGCGAGAGACCCGCTGCTGGTCGAGATCTATTCTCGCGACAATCCGATACAGGTCCTCACCAATATCATCGCGCCGCTCATCGGTCCGGTGGCGATGGCCGGCCTTGTGGTGGTGGTTGTCATCTTCATGCTGCTGGAGCGGGAGGATCTGAGAGATCGGTTCATCCGGCTGGCCGGTTTCGGCGATCTGCACCGAACCACCGAAGGCCTGCAGGACGCAGGTACGCGTGTCGGCCACTACCTGCTGATGCAGCTGATCGTGAACTCTGCCTATGGCCTGCCCGTCGCTGTCGGCCTCTGGTTCATCGGTATACCCAATGCGGTGCTTTGGGGGCTGCTGGCAATCGTCCTGCGTTTCGTCCCCTATATCGGGCCGATCATTGCCATGGTGCTGCCGCTCTTCCTGTCGGTGGCGGTCGACAGCGGCTGGTCCATGCTGCTGTGGACGGCCGGCCTGTTCGTCGCGATGGAGCTGGTGATCAACAATGTGGTCGAGCCAATGCTCTACGGCTCCAAGACCGGACTGTCTCCGCTCGCGATCATCGTATCCGCAATTTTCTGGGCCTGGATCTGGGGGCCGGTCGGCCTGATCCTGTCGACACCGCTGACGGTCTGTCTCGTCGTTCTCGGCAAGCATGTGCCGCAATTCGAATTTCTGCAGGTGCTTTTCGGCAGCGACCCGGTGCTCGCGCCGCACGCACGTCTCTACCAGCGGCTTCTGGCCGGCGATCCGGACGAAGGGACCGATCAGGCCGAGGAAATTCTCGAGGAGGAATACCTCGTCGATTACTATGCCGCTGTCGCAATGCCCGCCCTGGCGCTGGCGGAACAGGATCGTGCCCGTGGGGTAATGAACGACGAGCAGCGGCTGCGCGTGGCTGCAAGTGGCATGTCGCTAGTGTCCAACCTCGAAGACATTGCGATCGAGGAAAGTCAGGATGATGATCAGGGTGAGGTCGAGAACCTGGACGAGAAGGGCGAACCGGCAAACCAGCCCATTCCGGATGGCGAAGGAATGACCATCCTGTGCGTCGGCGGGAGGGGCGAGATCGACGACGTCTCCGCCGCCATGCTCGCCCAGGTGCTGCGCGCCGAAGGGGCCGCTGCGACGGCACTGAGTTTTCACGAGATCGAACCGGCCAATATCCGCAAGCTCCACACCGACGCCATCGACGCGATCGTCGTTTGTTTTCTCAACCGGGATTCGATCAAGCACGCGCGCTTCGTCGTGCGCCGCCTCAAGCGCGTCAATGCCAATGCGAGGGTGGGCATCGTTATCTGGGACACCTCTACCTACCGCGAAGCGGGCCAGCGCAAAGCAGATATAAGCGCGGAGGAAATGCCAGGCGCCGACTTCGTTGCATCAGACATGACGATGGCGGCAATTGAAGCGCTGACGAAACGACCATCGATCCCGCTTGCGACCCCAAGCAAGACCAAGGCACGACGGCGACTGGTGCCGCAACACGCACAATGACGCCCGTGGTGCAGGTCATCGGGGCTTACGCCGGCGACGGAAAGAGACTTAAGGATCCCGCAATCGAGCGCCTTCCCGCTCCATCGCAAGCAGGCTTCCGACCAAAGCGGAAGCCACTAATTACGCTTTAGTCAAACATTTCAGGTTCGGAACAGAGCCATACCTCGCGCGTTGACTGACGAGACCCAACCGACAAATCCGTCGGTCGGCCAAGGAGGATATCCCAATGTATGGCAAATATTTGTATGCAGCAGCGATGGTTTTCGGTCTGGCGACGCCGGCGGTTTCGCAGTCCGACATCGTGTGCGACGAGGCATCACTGACGAAGCTCGAGTCTGAGGTGAATTCGATTTCGGATGGCGCCAAGAAGATCGAGGTGACGAAGGAAGTCGGCATGGCCAAGGATGCCATGGCTGCCAACGACATGGAAAAATGCAAGTCTCATATGGGCAACGCGGTCAAGGGCAAGGACGCGATGTAGTCCGGCCGGCTTCGTCCATCCGGTCGCTCCCCATCAACAGCACATCACGATGGGCGGACAAATCAAAAGCGCCCGCTCGGGTCCGAGCGGGCGCTTGATGAAATCGTCAACGGGTCTCAGGCGCGATTAGCGGCCGAAGGCAGCCCGGGCAATGCTCGGGATGTCGGCGCGCTCGATGCCGAGGTCGCGCAGTTCGCGCGAGGACATGCGGCCCAGTTCGGAGACCGTCTGCCGGTACTTGCGCCAGTTGTTGAAAGAGCGTGCTACGTTCATGATGATCCCCTTTCCGTGGGCTTTCGAAGCCTAGCTGCCAGTCCTTGGCGCTTCGTTCGCTTCGATGAGGGGAACATAGGCGATAGCCCCCGCTTGCAGCAGCGCTAAGACTTCACTCCACCCCTGCAAGCCGCGCATGGATCATTGTGTTCGTGGCATGCCGCTGTCGAGACATGGAATGCGATGGACACTGCTGGTAAGGTCAAAGCGAGCGACGGCCGGCCTCCTGTTCGCTGGCGCTTTCCATCGCCATTTTCAGCCGGGTCCACCCGGGGCATGGGTGCCTCCCCTGTCGCAAAGACGATCCCAACACTGGGTCTGATCTCGCGGATAGCCACGGCCAGATCGCCGCCCTGCCTATCCGGCAGCCCGATATCGGTTAGCCGGAAATCGCCTGCCCGCCCCTCAATGGTCCATCCGCCATATCCGATCGATGACTTCGAAGGCGAGCGCGACGTTGGGATCAGTGCGTCGGGGCCGAAGACAGACGAAGCCGAGCGTGGTTTCGAGTTTGACCCGGTCGGCAATGACAAGGCCGTTCGCCTGGTGTTCGCTGAGCGCGATCGATTCCCGGCAGAGGCTGAGGCCGAGCCCCGTGCGAACCATGGCCAGCATCGACGTTTCCTGATCGACGAGGGCAACGACGTTCTGCCTGAGGTTCAGATCGCCGAGCTTCCTGGCAAGCAGCCGATGATGAACGGACGCCGGCGGCGTTCCGATCCAGGGCAGTGCCGCAAGCTCGCTCCAGTCCTTACCCGTGACGATGCCGGCAAACGCCGGCGGTGCGACGACGCGATAGGTCAGCCTCGACAGCGGCTTGACGAAGAACTGCGCCTCTGACTCCTGAACCTGGACATCCGTGCTTGTGCCGAAATCATCGAGGTCGCCGAGAAAGAACCCGACATCGAGTTCGTTGCGCTTCAGACCGATCGCGACTTCACCACTCATGCCCTGGCGTAGGGTGGTTTCAATACCCGGCCCGCTTTCGACCAGGGCCTGGAGAAAGGCGCCAAGCCGGGTGAACTCCGGGTCGATGATCGTGCCGATCCGCAGCTTGCCGCGAAGCTGCGCCGTCAGGTGCATCGCCGTCTGCCTGAACTCGGTCACGGACGCCAGCACCTGCTCGCCCTTGGCCGCCAGCAGCGCGCCGTCGCGCGTCAGTTCGAGCCCACTTGCGGTTCGATGAAACAGTTTAAGGCCGAGTTCCTGGGACAGGCGCTTCACCTGCAGGCTGACGGCAGGCTGGGTCAGATGCAAGAGCTCGGACGCCCGCGTGACGTTTCCTTCCCGCGCCACGGTGACGAAGGCCCGCAGCAATCGCAGGTCCAGATGATCAGCCATATAAATATCCTCTATAATTCTTAGGCGTATTTATCATTGGATTTCACCATTCGGTAGCCGTTTACTGATTTTTGGAGGATCGCAATGCCGCGATCGTCGATGGAAATTATAAACGGCACGATGGTCTTCGGCCGGCGCGCGACCTTTTTCGCCGCGGTCCGCCCATCGCCCTTTCGCCTGTATTTGGAATGTGCCTGGGATGAAGACCGACACCTCGACTGCTGATGCCGCCACCTTCGACTATGTCGTCGTCGGTGCCGGCTCGGCCGGCTGCCTGCTCGCCAACCGCCTCAGCCGCGACCCCGGCAAGCGGGTCCTGCTGGTCGAGGCGGGCCGGCGCGACAACTATCCCCGGATCCATATCCCCGTCGGCTATCTCTATTGCATCGGCAACCCGCGCACCGATTGGCTCTACAAGACCGAGCCGGAAGCGGGATTGAACGGACGAGCGCTGCGCTATCCGCGCGGCAGGACGCTTGGCGGCTGTTCCTCGATCAACGGCATGATCTACATGCGCGGGCAATCGCGCGACTACGAGAGCTGGGCGGCCCAGACCAACGACCGCGAATGGTCCTGGGAAAATTCGCTTCAGGATTTCAAGGCCCATGAGGATCACTACCGGCTCGACGATGGCGCCGATCCGGTCACCGGCGACAATAGCCGCTTTTCCGACATGCATGGCCACGGCGGTGAGTGGCGGATCGAAAAGCAGCGGCTGAAATGGGACATCCTGGAATCCTTCGCCGAGGCCGCAGTCCAGGCAGGCATTCCGCGGTCCGCCGACTTCAACAGCGGTGACAACGAGGGGGTCGGCTATTTCGAGGTCAACCAGAAGGCGGGCTGGCGATTGAACACCTCCAAGGCCTTTCTGCGGCCGGTGCGCCATCGCCGCAATCTGGTTGTCTGGACAGAGGCCGAAGTCGACAAGCTGCTGATCGAAGCCACCGCGGATGGCGCCAAGCGCTGTACGGGCGTCTCGCTCTATCGCGGCAACGATCGGGTGACGGTGCGAGCGAAGTCCGAAGTCATTCTTTCGGCAGGGGCCATCGGCTCACCGCAGATCCTGCAACTGTCGGGCATCGGACCGACCGCCCTGTTGCAGGCCATGGGGATAGCTGTCGAACGCGACGTCGCCGGCGTCGGCGAGAACCTGCAGGACCACCTGCAGATCCGCGCCGTCTTCAAGGTGAGGAATGCCAGAACGCTGAACACACTGGCGAGCAATCTTGCCGGCAAGGCCCGGATCGGGCTCGAATATGTGCTGAAGCGCAGCGGACCGATGAGCATGTCACCGTCGCAGCTTGGCGCCTTCACCCGCTCCGATCCCGACCGCGCCCATGCCAACCTGGAATATCACGTGCAGCCGCTCAGCCTCGACGCCTTCGGCGAGCCCCTGCACAGCTTTCCGGCCTTCACCGCCAGCGTCTGCAATCTCAACCCGACGAGCCGCGGCAACGTGCGGATCCGGTCGCGCCATCGCGGCAACGCACCGGCGATCGCCCCGAACTATCTGAGCACGGACGAAGACCGCAAGATCGCCGCCGACAGCATCCGGCAGATCCGGTCGATCGTCAGCCAGCCGGCGCTGGCACGATACGATCCGGTCGAATGGAAGCCTGGCGTCGAGTTCCAGAGCGACGGCGAACTGGCGAAACTTGCCGGCGATATCGCCAACACCATCTTTCACCCCGTCGGCACCGCCAGGATGGGCGACAAGGACGACGACATGGCCGTCGTCGACAGCCGGTTGCGGGTTCGGGGGATAGAGGGACTGCGCGTGGTCGATGCCAGCGTGATGCCGACCATTACCAGCGGCAACACCAGCGCGCCGACAATGATGATCGCGGAGAAAGCCGCACGCTGGATCATCGCCGACGCCCAAAGGCGGGCGTAGTCAGGGCAACGCCGGCGGTACCAGCCGTCTGACGGGGGCGCAATCAATCGGCGCGTCTCAGGCAATTGGAAGATTGCGGACAGCCCATGATGACCGGCGCATCGGAGCACGTCACCGGCGCACCTCGCTTGAGAAGGCGAGCCGCGCCGGCAATTGCTATTGGAACATGCCCTTCGGCGTCTCGCCCTTGAAGAAAGGCACGACCAAAGCCTCCAGCAGGTCCGTTTGATTGATGACGGCTGTGTGCGATGTTGCCGGCAGGATGGCGAGGCGCGACGCCGGCAGCGGCTTGCCCATGTCGCCCATGCCGCCGCCGCCGAGCAGCCGGAACATCGCCACTGTATGCTCCAGTGTCGCGACATCGGCGTCACCGGCAATAATCAGCACCGGGGTCTTCAGCGCCTTCACATCCTCTTCCCACGCCATCGGCTCCTTTTCCAGCGCGATCAGCTTGGCGGCGAGCGCGGGGAAGCCATCCGGATTGGCGGCAAGCTTGCGGTAGTCATCGGCAAACGGCATGCCCACCAACATCTCCACCGTCATCTGCGGGATGAATGCCTTGAACTCCGGCTGCCAGCCGTCGGCATCATAACCGACAGAAGCGGCCGCCAGCTTGTTGACCTTGTCCGGATGACGGATGGCGAGCTGCAGCCCGGCAGCCGCGCCCATGGAGTAGCCGAACACATCCGCCTTCTTGACGCCGACGGCATCCATGAACGCCGCCACGTCGTCCGCCAGGTTTGGATAGGTGATCGGCCGGTCGATGTCGGTTGTGCGCCCATGCCCCTGGAACTCGATCGCATAGACCTTGTTGGTCTCGGCGAGCTTGGGAATGATCGCGCCCATAGCCGGGATGTTCATATAGGCACCGTGCAGGACGATCAGCGGCTCGCCCTCGCCGGACACTTCGTAGTACATCTTCATGCCATTGACCTCGACCCGCTCGCCAACCGGCTGGCTGTCGGCAAGGGCCGGCCCGGCAATGACGAGGGCCGCGGCAATAAGGGCAGTACGGAACATATCTCTTTCCTCGCGGTTTCATGCGTTTTCGCCAACGCTGACAATAAGACGAGCGAAATCCTCGCGAGCCGACATGGGCTTGCAATTATTTTGATTGCAATCGCACAGGAACGCCAAACGGCCCTTGAGCGGGAGCGGATGGGGTTAAGGAAGCATAGTTCGACGACATGGAAAAGACCTCGCCGTCTCTGGGACAGCGAGGTCAATTTTCCGATCGTGAAGCTGATCGGCGCTATTTCAGCCGCTCGACGAGAATTTCGCCAACCTGCAAGGCAGAGGCGGGGTTTTGCCCGGTGATCAATTCGCGATCGACCACTACATTTGCCTGCCAGGGCGCCGCATTGCTCTCATATTTTCCACCCGCCGCCTCGAGCGCCGTCTGCGGATAGAACTTCATCGCGCCGCCATCGAGCAGGCCCTTGGCGAGTTCTTCCTCCTGGTTGCTGATAACGGTCATGCGGTAGCCCGAATAAATCCATGCGGGCCGATCGGGCTGCTGCGAGGCTTCGAGCTGGTCGGTGAACGTCTTTGCCTCCGCCAGTGCCGAAAGCAGCGCGATCGGGCCGTGGCAAACCAGAGCGGTGACCTTGCCGTTGTCGTGGAAGTGGGCGAGCAACTGCCCAAGCTGCCTGTCGTGCAGCAGATCCTGCATCGGCGCATGGCCGCCAGGGATGTAAACGGCATCGAAGGATGCATAGCCGATCTGCGCAACCCGGGCGAGGCCGATCACCGACGATTTTTCCGGCGAGGTGATGGCAAGCTCATCGAGCAAGTCCTGGTAGACTTTCATCTGATCGGCACTGCCGCCGAAATAGGCCGGGTCCACGGATGTCCTGTCGACCGTCGGCACTTGCCCTCCAGGCGTGGCGAAGGTGATCTCGTGGCCGGCATCGAGCAGGAGCTTCACCGGCTGCATCAACTCATTGAGATAGAAACCGGTCTGAAACACCTTGCCGTCCCTGAGGTCGAAATGATCGGAACCGGAAAGCACGACGAGCACCTTTGCGGCATTCGCATCGGCGGCGGCAAGGGTGAGCGCCAGCGCGGCGGCAAAGCCACGCAGCCATTTCATCGGATTGGTCATGATTTTCACTTTCAAAGAAGGGAGCAGCGTCAGTTTGTGTGGCCGGCAAGCAGAAGATCGCGCATGGCTTCACCGACGCCATGAGCCGATTGCGGGTTTTGGCCGGTGACCAGGCGTCCATCGACCACGACATTGGACGTCCAGTCGGGAGCGGGTTGGTGGCGGGCACCGCGCGCCGAAAGCGTGCTTGCCAACAGAAACGGCACGACCTCTTCGAGACCGACGGCGCGCTCCTCATCATCGGTAAAGGCGCTGACATTCCGGCCCGCCACGAGATAGCGGCCATCGCTGAGCTTCGTGTTCACGAGCGCCGAGGGACCGTGGCAGACCGCTCCGACCACGCCTCCCGCCTCATAGATCTCCCCGATGGCCGCCTGAGCATCGAGACTTTCGGGAAAGTCCCACATCGTCCCATGACCGCCGGCAAAGAAGATCGCCCGATATCGGGATGGGACGATATCGGCGAGGCGCCTGGTCGTCGCGATATCAGAGCGAAAGCGCGGATCGGCCCAATAGCGTGCATTGATCTCGTCCCTAAGATCGAGGCCGTCGACGGGCGGTTCACCGCCTGCCACCGAGGCGAACTCTACCGCAATGCCCGCCGCCTCAAGTACGGCAAGCGGATGCGTGACCTCGCCGAGAAAATATCCGGTCGGCTCGCCCGTCTTTCCCTTGGTGGCGTGGCTCGTCAATACAAACAGTACGGGCTTTGTCACCCCTTGGTCAGAAGCCTGCATCAGATCACCTCGTGGTTTCGCATGGTCTGGCAGGACTTTATTATCTCCCTCAGAGGCGATAAACGATCTCAACTTCAATTCATTTGTTCTCAGGAGATAAAAATGGCCCGTCGTTTCGATTATCTTGCCGATGTCGAAGTGTTCGTGGCGGTAGCCGAGCACGGATCGTTGACGGCCGGCGCCATCGCCCTTGGAACAACACCCTCCGTCGTCAGCCGCGCCATATCGAGGCTTGAAGCGCGGCTCGGCAGCCAGCTTCTGCGCCGCACCACGCGGCGGATAGGGCTCACCCACGACGGACAGCATTTCCTTGATCAGGCACGCTCCGCCTTCTCGACCATCGACGACGCCGAACGCGCGATCCAAGGTGGTGGCGGCCAGGTCGCCGGCCGCGTCCGCCTCAGCGTACCAACGACATACGGGCACTTCCGGCTGCCGCCTCAACTCTGCCGGTTCCGAGCCCTTCATCCCAAGGTCGAAGTCGAGCTCAACATCACCAACCGCAACGTCGACCTGGTTGCCGAAGGCTTCGATCTCGCCATCCGCATGGGTCCGTTGCCGGACAGTGGCCTTATTGCCCGCAAGATCGAGGACGGGGCGATGTGCCTTGTCGCCTCGCCCGACTATATCGCCCGTCGCGGCGCACCGGAGAGCATCGCCGATCTCGATCGTCACGACTGCGTGCCCTTCGTCATG
Organism: Ensifer adhaerens; assembly: GCF_001270265.1. Classification (GTDB taxonomy): domain Bacteria; phylum Pseudomonadota; class Alphaproteobacteria; order Rhizobiales; family Rhizobiaceae; genus Ensifer; species Ensifer adhaerens_B. The sequence continues at coordinate 20,696 of NZ_LGAP01000046.1, read as the reverse complement.
CCGAGTACCGGCAGGTTCGCCCCCTGGATGTTCCGCGACAATGGCCAGGATCTCGACTGGGTGCCCACTTCCGGCGGGTTGCGGGTGAGCGACGACGTTCTCGGCGTCATGTCCATGGCCGAGCACGGTGCGGGCATCTGCCAGACCTACGATTTTGTCGTCGATCGCGCCGTCCAGCAGGGGAGAATGGTTGAACTCCTGCCCCATCTCACCGGGCGAACGAGGTCGATCTCGATTGTCTATGCCCCCAACCGCCGGCTTTCCGCCGCGTCCCGCGCACTGATCGACGTCTTGAGCGAACGGTGGGGTTGATCGGGAAAATGTGCGGCAGCATTGCGCGGCCCGACGCAATTCAGTCCGACCGCTTGCGGCGAACGCTGCTTGCCGGCGGGCTCTTTGCAGCCCTGATGGGCGTCGACGATTTCCTCATGCTGCATGAGGCGGTGGCGACCACGGGCATTCCGGAGGAAGTCGTTCTCGTGCCGCACATGCTGGTGCTTTGCGCCCTGTGCTACTGCGCCTATGCCGTTCGGGCAGCAACGCCGCGATTGCTGCTTGCCGGCTCGGTCCTGTCGATGGGACTGTCCTTCGCCGCCGACATGGCCCCGATCCATGTCGGAGGGGCCACCTTTGTCGAAGAGGCCTTCAAGCTCGTCGGCATTCTGTTCCTGACCGCCTATCCCGTCGCCATCAGCCACAAGGCGCTGCGACAGAGCGGGGCGTCGCGACGCCCGGCCGTCGGATAGGTGCCAGCATTGGCTGCACTGCGGTCATTTCGTCCCGCCGCTCAACGCCTGCTCCAGAAAGACATATTTCATCGCCGTCTGGGCTGCCTGTATCCGGCGGTCGCCGCGCCCGCCATGGCCGCCTTCCGTTTCCTCGAAGAACAGCGCATTCGAATGGCCGGCCTCCTGCAGCCGCGCGGCCATCTTGCGCGCGTGGCCGGGATGGACCCGGTCGTCGGCGGTCGACGTCGTCAACAGTACCGGCGGATAATCGGCGTCATCAGCGACGTGTTGGTAGGGCGAATAGGCCGCCAGCCAGCCCGCTTCCTCGGGCTCCGACGGATCGCCATACTCCGCCATCCAGGACGCGCCCGGCGGCAATTCGGTATAACGAAGCATGTCAAGCAACGGCACTTCGATGATCACCGCGCCGAAAAGCTCGGGCCGCTGGGTTAGTGAAACACCGGTGAGCAGGCCGCCGTTCGACCCGCCTTGAATGCCGAGCATGGCGGGGGTCGATATCCCGCGCCGCACCAGGTCTTCGGCAACGGCGGCAAAGTCATCGAACGCGTTCTGCCGCTTGTCCCTGAGCGCCGCCTGGTGCCACCGCGGGCCGAACTCGCCACCACCGCGGATGTTGGCCTGGACATAGGCGTAGCCCTTTTCGAGCCAGAGCTTGCCGCGCACGCCGGCATAAGCAGGCAGAAGCGGGACTTCGAAGCCGCCATAGCCATAGAGCAATGCCGGCACCGGCGACGGTTGGTCGCGACGTCTCACGACAAAATAGGGGATGAGGGTGCCATCCCTAGAGCGTGCCTCGAACTGTTCCGATATCAGTTCAGCCGCATCGAAACGCGCGGGCTGCGCCTTGACCGTCGCCAGCGTCTCGCCGTCATCGTCAGACCAGATGATCGAGCTCGGTGTCAGGAAATCGGTGAAGGAGAACGAGACGCTGGAGCCAAACTGGTTGATGTGGCTGATGCCGACATTACCGTTTTCGGGCAGGGCCACCGGAGTGAGCGACCATCCGCGTTCGCCACGCTCTGCAAAGACCACACGGCCACGGACATTGTCCATAAGGCTGATGAACAGACGGTCGCGCGTGTTGGCGACATGCGCGATCGAAACGCGCTCTGCGGGCGGCAGCACGGTTTCGATGGAGCCGATGTCACCCGTTTCCAGCCAACGCTTGAAATCGAAGGCGTAGAGCCCGTCCGGCAGGCATGTCACGCCCCCCGGTGCGGACCAGGCGCTACGCACGCCGAAGACGATCTGGCCTTTCAGAATGGCAATGTCGACGACATCGTCCGGCAGCGGCAGCCGCCGGTTTTCGCCGGAAGCCAGCCTCACGAAATGATGGCTGGAATAGAAATCGATCGTTCTCGTCAGCAGCAGATATTGCGCGTCGCCGTCGAACTCGAGCGAACCGCCGGCGGCCAGATCCTCGACCTGCGCTTCGAAGATCGGTGTCGCCTCGCTCAGGCTCGTGCCCCGCTTCCACAGCTTCACGACGCGAGGATAGCCGGACTGCGTCCGTTCTTCCTCCTCGAAGGCAGCGGCAACGATGACCGTATCGATGTCGAGCCAGCTGAAGTTCGATTTCGAAACGGGCGCCCGAAATCCGTCTTCGACAAAGGTCCCTGTTTCGATGACGAACTCGCGCATCTCGCTGGCGTCGCCGCCATCGGGCGACAGGCTCATGAGGCAACGATCGAACTCCGGATAGAGACGGCGCGCGCCACTGAACACCCATTTGACGCCTTCCTCATGCGAAAGCGCGTCGAAGTCGACGATCGTCTGCCAGTCCGGCTTGTCGGTCTTGTAGGAGGCGACGGTAGTGCGACGCCAGAGGCCGAGCGCATTGGTCTTGTCCTGCCAGAAGTTGTAGACATGACCGCGCAGTTCATAGCCGACCGCAATGTTGTCCTCCGCGGTCATCAGTTCCAGCGCCGTTTCGAACCGGGTCTGATAGGAAGGATCGCCCTGCAGCCTCTCCTTCGTCAGCGCGTTCTGGCGATGCACCCAGTCGAGCGCGGGCTTGGACGTCCTGTCCTCCAGCCAAAGGAAAGGATCGTCGGCAGTCGTCGAAAGATTTGGCAAAACGGGCTTGGTCATGAAATCTCCAGCGGCAATATCAGTGAAGCAATCGGCAGGTGTCGCAGCGGTATATGTTGTCCCGTCATCTGGCTTTGCAATGTCAAAGGTCGATTTAAGGCGTGCGCGGGTTGGGCCGGCACGGCTTGCCTATAGGTCGCCCGCAAACCTACGTCACTCCAACGGCATCGCGTCTGCCTCGAGCAGCTCGCCCGTGTGCCGATCGGCGAGGTGCGCCAGGCAGACGTCCCGAACGCAGGCACGCAGCCAACGATGCGCCGGATCGGCATCGAGCCGCGGGTGCCAGAGCATCGAAATCGTAACCTCAGGCACCGAGACAGGCAGAGGGAAACTGTGCATCCCGGCGCGCAGGTTTCCGGTATGCCGCTCGGGCACGCTAGCGATCAAGTCCGATCCGCGGGCGAGAGCCAGCGCCGCCGAGAAGCCCCCGACCGTAGTGACGATCTGCCGCTCCAGCCCGAGCTTTTCCAGGGCCTCGTCGATCGGTCCCTTGTCGAGACCCCGCCGGGAGACGAGCACATGCCGGCCGCCGGCATAGCCAGCTGAAGTCACTAGGCCCTGGCTCAAGGGGTGCTCCTTGCGCACGACGCCGATGAAGCGATCCCGGAACAAGGCCTGCGTGCGCACTTCGGGGCCGGTTGCCAGCCCGATCACGCCGGTTTCCAGATCGACGCTGCCATCGCGCAGCGCGCTGCTCTCCTTGTTCGGCTTTGGCAGGAAACGCAGACGAACACCGGGAGCTTCAGCACCAATTCGACGAAGGAGGTCGGGACCGAAATTCTCCACGAACCCCTCGCTCGTCCGCAGCGTGAAGGTGCGGGTGAGCCGGCTGAGGTCAAGCATCTCAGCCGGGCGCAGGACCGCCTCGGCATCGTCGACGAGCTGGCCGACGCGCTCGCGCAGGTCCAACGCCCGCGGCGTCGGAACAAGACCGCGCCCGGCCCGCACCAGAAGCGGGTCACCCGTCACCTCCCGAAGCCGCGCCAACGCCCGGCTCATGGCCGAAGGGCTGAGCCGCAGCCGTTCGGCGGCTCGCGCGACGCTGCCTTCCGCAAGCAAGACATCAAGGGTGACCAGCAGATTGAGATCGGGTTTCGACATTTGCTTGGTATAGCGCAGTTTTATCGAGATGTGGCGTTCTATGCATGAATAAGGTGCAAATCATGCGCGTTCCGCCATACCACCCAAAGGCCTAGCTTTCTGGCATCTCCATTTCGGAGACTGCCAGCAGACGGAGTTTGTTTTGAAGCGAGACATTGCAGCACCCACAGAGCCGAATGTTGAAGGTAGCGAGCGGACGCGTTCCGTCCGACTGGGGCTCGCCAGCCTGTCGCTCTCCATACTGTTGTCGGCGCTCGGCACCAGCATTGCCAATGTCGGCCTGCCGACCCTGGCCCACGCCTTCGAGGCGTCATTCCAGGACGTGCAATGGGTGGTGCTGGCCTATCTTCTCGCCATCACCGCGCTGATCGTCGGCGTCGGCCGGCTCGGCGATATCGTCGGGCGGCGACGGTTGCTTCTTGGTGGGATTGCACTCTTCACGGTGGCGTCTAGCCTCAGCGGCCTTGCCCCGGCACTCTGGCTGCTGATAGCCGCCCGCGCGGCACAGGGCCTGGGCGCGGCAATCATGATGGCGTTGACCATGGCCTTCGTCGCCGAGACGGTGCCGACGGCACGGACCGGCAGCGCCATGGGACTGCTGGGAACGATGTCCGCCATCGGCACTGCGCTTGGGCCGTCTCTCGGCGGCGCGCTGATTGCCGGTTTTGGCTGGCCCGCACTTTTCCTCATCAACGTGCCGCTCGGTATCCTGACATACGTTCTCGCACATCGTCATTTGCCTGCCGACAGTCAGGGAACCGCGCGAGCCCCTGCCCGCTTCGATGTCCCCGGCACTATCGTGCTGGCATTGACGCTGGCGGCCTACGCGCTCGCCATGACCATCGGCCGCGGCCACTTCGGCCCGCTCAATATCGTTCTTCTACTGGCGGCGGCCCTGGGAGGCGGGCTGTTTGTGTTCGTCGAAACAAAGGTCGCATCTCCCTTGGCGCGCCTGGCAATGTTTCGCGATCCGGCCTTGAGCGCGAGCCTGATCACCAATGGGCTGGTCTCCACGGTGATGATGACGACCTTGGTTGTCGGCCCCTTTTATCTCGCGCGCGCCCTAGGGCTCGATGCGGCCATCATTGGGCTGGTCATGTCGGTCGGCCCGGTGGTAGCGGCGATCAGCGGCGTGCCGGCGGGCCGCTTCGTCGACTGGTTTGGCGCACGACCGGTGATGATGGCCGGACTTGCTGCAATCGCGGCCGGCGCCGCCCCGCTATCCATCCTGCCGGCAACACTGGCCATCCCAGGCTACCTCGCACCGATCGCCGTCGTCACCGCCGGCTATGCCTTCTTCCAGGCGGCCAACAACACCGCCGTCATGGCGGGCATCGCCGCCGATCGCCGCGGTGTTGTTTCCGGCATGCTCAACCTGTCGCGCAACCTGGGGCTCGTCACCGGCGCCTCTGTCATGGGCGCCGTCTTCGCCTTGGCATCGGCCGCGTCCGACATCGCCACGGCCTCGCCCGAGGCCGTGGCGTCGGGCATGCGCGTCACGTTTGCAGTCGCCGCAGGTCTCATTCTCCTGGCAATCGCCGTTGCCCTTGCAGGTCGCGCGCTCGCGGCACGTCCTGCACTGCCTGACGACACGCTGTAAGGTTTGGAAGCTGCCTCGCCGGATCTGGAGGCGATTTCCTTGCGCTAGGGACTTGCGGCGCTCAAGATAGAGAGGCGAGCCGCACCTGCTAAAATAGGCGTACGTTTCTGCGCAGTCGGACAGGTTTGCTCATGAAGGAGAAATTCCATGAACACGACATTGAAGCCGGCGGCCGATGCCGTCTTGGACAAGGCCGTGTCGTCCGTGCCCGGTTTACCCGGTGTGGTGGCCGTGGCAACGGACAGGCACGGCAATATCTATGAGGGCGCTGCCGGCAATCGGCAGCTCGGTGGCGACCTCGACATGACCACCGACAGCGTCCTTGCTATCTTTTCCACGACGAAGGCCGTCACCGGCACCGTATGCCTGCAGCTCGTGGAAGAGGGAAAACTGGATCTCGATACCCCGGCACGGCGATATGCACCGGCGATCGGCAACTGTCAGGTGATCGAAGGGTTTGACCTCGACGGACGACCGACGCTGCGTGCTCCAAAGCGCGAGATCACGACCCGGATGCTTCTTCTTCACACTGCGGGCTTCGGCTACGACTTCTTCAATGAAACCTACTATCGCCTCGCGAAAGAACATGGCCAGCCGAGTGTGGTGGCGGCAACGCACGCCGCGATCGCGACGCCGCTTCTGTTCGATCCGGGCGATCAGTGGGAATATGGCTCGAACATCGATTGGGCCGGTCAGGTGGTCGAGGGGATCCTCGGCGAACGTCTGGGGTCGGCCATGAAATCCCGGGTGTTCGACCGGCTCGACATGTCTGATACGGCGTTCACCATGAATGCTGCCATGCGTGCGAGAATGGCGACGATGCACCAGCGCGATTCGGCCGGCGCCTTGGCGCCGCTCGACTTCATCCTGCCGCAGGATCCAGAGATCCATATGGGTGGGCACGGGCTTTATTCGACCGCTTTGGATTATGCCAAGTTCATCCGCATGTGGTTGAACGACGGCGACGGCCCTAATGGTCGCGTGCTGAAAGCCGACACAGTGAAAATGGCCGAGCAAAACGGCCTAGGCGAAATGAAGATCAAGCGCCTTCCCGGTGTCATCCCAAGTCTGTCGAACGACGCCGAATTCTTCCCCGGCATGCCGAAGTCCTGGGCCTTGACCTTCATGATCAACGACAAGGACGCACCGACCGGTAGGCCCGCGGGATCGCTCGCCTGGGCAGGACTGGCCAACCTGTACTACTGGATTGACCGCAAGAACGGTGTCGGGGGATTCTGGGGCACCCAGGTCCTGCCCTTCGCCGATCCGACGTCGGTCGGCGCCTACCTCGACTTCGAGACGGCCGTCTATCGATATGCCTTGAAACCTGCGGCTGCCGCGGAGTGACCGGCACGCATCGCTCGTTCTGAGAAAGCGGCATCGCGTTTGCACCCGTCAAGACCGCAAGCCGCTCGCTACTCCAGGTCCATCGTGGTGAAGACCCGGCAATTGTCGGGCGCGGGCGTGCCCCGACAGATTTGTGCATCGACCAGTTGGTCGACTGCGAGCGTGCTCGTCACCAGAAGCGCCTTGAACAATTGCCAATGACCGAGATTGCCGTCCTCGTCACGGAGGCCTTCGACCAGGACCTGATGTCGCACGCCCATTTCGCCGTAGTACGCCACCAGCTTTTTGGTGCCGGCCTCGCTGGCAGCTCCGATCGGAATATCCTCGACGGCCGTTCCATCGCCCGCGAGCCGTCGAACGCCGGCGGCCAGAACCAGAGCGCATGCATGCGCACATCGTCCTTCCGAAACCGCCTCTCCGACATAGTCCGCGCCCCTGTTATCGTTTTCCCGGCATCCCTCGTCATCCGGCTCACATCCTTCAAAAACCGTCATGCCGACGGCCACGCCGAGCCCATTCCTGCGGATAAGGCGGCCGATCGCCATGGCAGCGGCCATGTCACCACCAGGCGATGTAAGGACCAGCGGCAGCTTGCGGTCACCGAGCGTCCTCAACGTCGCCTTCAGCAAAGTCGGCGTTCTGGGGCCGATCATCCCTTCGGCGGAAATCCATTCCGTGCATGTCGGCTCGCAACCGGCCTGGCTCGAGCGCACAACGACGAAACGCATCTGCTCGTCTGCCGCCATTGCCGGCTGTTGGATCAATATGCTTGAGGCCGCCAGGCAAGTCAGCAGCGCCACCCTTCGCAGACGGGGCAGGGTCTTGTCGGCAGCGGGACTCCATACGAACATCCCTATCTCCATCCAGATCCGCGGATCTAACGCTCCAAGTCCGACATCACGAACACGCGACAGTTGGCGGCTGCCGGCACCGTTCTGCAAGCCTCGACCGAGGTCAGCAGTTCGACCCCACCCAGCTTGGTCGTCAGCTTCATTTCCAACATCGCGACGGGCTCGATCTTGCGAATGTCGGCAGCGGGCGTGATCTTCATCAGATCGATGACGGACCGACCGACGCCCATTTCCGCGAGATAGGCCGCCAGCTTGCGCTCGGTCTCCCTGCTCATCTCATAGGTCTTGTAGCCGCCGACATTCCTGCGGCTGACGACTTTCTTGCTGGTCATCTTCTTCTTGCCGTTCACGACACGATATTTCGTCCGATATTGCGTCTCCGTCTGAACGTAAGTTGTGGTGATCTGGTGCACGCCCAGAAATGCCCACTCGCCGACCACGCGCCGGGTGCCGCCGGCAAGCAGCAACGGACAAGCCGAGTTGCAATAGGCTTCGCCGGAATAGGCGATGCCGATGTGGCGGGCGCCTTTGCCGTCGTTGTCACTGCAATCCTGCTGCTCGGGTTGACAACCGATGAAGCGGGTCTTGCCGACCGCAACTTCAAGCTTTCGCGCTCTGATCATGCGCCCGATCGCCATCGCAGCATCGACGTCTCCGCCCGGCGACGTCACCACGATCGGCAGGCGTCGGTTGCCGATGGACTTAAGCAACCTCTTGAAGCGCGCCGGACTTTCGTCAACGATCGTGCCCTCTGCAGATATCCACTCGGGACAGGTCGGCTCGCAGCCCGGCTGGCCGCTGCGAACGACGAAGAACCGCATGTCGGCGCCGTCCGTCTGCGATGCGCGAACCGTCGCGGCCGATAACATGGACCCAACCAACAGACAGACAAAGACCACCGAACGCCAAAACACTTCGCGTGGAAATGCCGTGCCGAGCAATTGAGCACACCTCCTCCCGCCTGTATCTGCGCCGGAGTTTCAGAGCGGAGTGATCTCCGGATCCTGTCTTGCATCCCCGTGCTGCGCCGGACTGAATAAATCTCTATTGCTGCAAATATGAGTGTCGAAACAAATGTCTCTTGCGACGCGATCTTTGAGATTGCGTGTCGCAAGGCGAAAAGCAAATTCGGGTTGCATCAATCAAGAATGAAATCAACGATAGCACATTCCGCAAATATAAGGCAATACTCATATGCGGAGCCGTGGCGCCCCGCGACGCCATCGGTATCGCGCCGTCCAGCCTCAAGTCACTGCGGCGAAATGATAAACGTTCGTTCCGCATCGATCGGACGTTCGGGGACTAGATACGCCGCCGACGCTTTGACAACATAGGCGCTCAAGGCAGGGTTGGCGATTCGATGACGATATTTTTTAAGGCAGCGATTTCCGAGGACGTGGCATTCGGGATGATCGAGCGGTGTTTTTCCGATCCGGACGACTATGACGGTTATCTCGACATCTTTGGCGATCACACCGAGCAGACCGTTTCGTGGAGCAAGGGCAGGTCGACAGACGAGTTCAAGGATCAGATTACAGAGGCGCTGCGTTCGGCCTGGGAGACAGCGCGTTTCTGGCAGGTTTACGAACGGCGCGAAGACAGAGACGACGCCGGCACCAATGAAATTCGAAGAGCCGCAATCGACCTGACGCGCACCTATGGCGGCGTGATCGTGATCACGCTCAGCCTGCTCGGGCGGCGCAGCAGCACGAACGATCTCGAGCTCGTATTCCTCTGCTTCCAGGAGGATGCCCAACGCCGGAATTTTCGCGTGCGTTACGACGGAAAGTTCATACCGGCCTGAAACCGGATCCTGGACGAAAGGAAGGTGAAGGCCTGCCCAGTGCAAGCACAGATTCGTCCAGCACCGAGGTGCTTTCCCCGGGCACGCGTGCTAAACGCAAATCGGTTCACATCGACGGCAGGCCCTAGTGGAGCTTTCGCGAAAGCAGCAGCGAAGATGTGATCTCTTCGAGCAGGTGGATGTCCTCGCTGAGTATCGTGCGATGCCTGTGCGACAGGCTGACAAGACAGTCCGCCACTTCGTCCGATGTCCAGCCCGCGGCCTCCGCGCGTTCGACCAGTTCCAGGAAGGCACCTTCAACCGCGCATTGACAATCCGGCTCCCGATCTGGATGTCCGTGACTGACCAGCGGTACGGCTATTTTGGTCATGAGCGATCCTCCCAGTGTAAGAATAGTGCCGCGTCAATGACCTGCAAAGCGACTAAAGTCGTACTTTTACGGCGACCTTGGTACTCGGCGAGGCCTGTTCTCCGCCCACGCCCCCCTCAAACAACGTCCCCTGCCTTAAGCCAGACCAAGAAGGCGGCGTTGCTTGCGTTCATGATCGCCGGCGACCCCTCACCGATCGCTAAATAATCTGACAGCGGCTGCGGCGACGACAGGTCATTCTGCTCCCATCGGAAACGAATGAAGGGAGATGATCCGATGTCGGACACAGCTTCATCCCATGGCAACCTGATCTATGTCTCCCCACGGCTGATCGCCCCGCGGGAGAGATTTGCGGCTTCGGCCGCACACGAAACACGCGGTTTTCCCTGGCGGCTGTTTGCGCGGCTTTCCCGCTGGATGGTCACGCGGCGCGGGCGTCTGGACCTGCTTGCGCTTTCGGATCATCAACTGAAGGATATTGGCCTGCCGCGTGGGGCCGCCTATAACGATTTCTACAAACGCGACGAATAGGGCCGCGATGTCCCAATTTTCGTGCCAGACGCTTCTCGACACCTCCACCGCCTCGCTTCGGGAGGTGGTCTGCGACGGCGCGTGCCGTGGCAAAAGCGGCGAGGAATGCAGCCACCGCACAAGCCTCGTCTATCCCTATCGCGGCGTCTTCATGCGGCATGTGGGCAAGGCCGACACCGTGGCTGAATCCAATCAGGTGATCTTCTTCAATCGCAGCGAAGACTATCGCGTCAGCCACCCGATCGAAGGCGGCGATGCCTGCCTTGACGTGCAGGTGGACGAAGCCATCCTCTGCGAACTTGCGCCGAAGGAGCAACTGCGCGTCGGCACGCTCGTTTCGTTCAAGAGACCGCGCCGGCGCATCGATCCACGGGCGCAGGCGCTTGTCGCCCTGTTGCGTTATAGCCTTCATCGCGGGATTGCCGAAACGCTCGAAGCCGAGACCCTGACGCTGACACTGATCCGGCGTTCGCTCGGTGAGAGGACATCGCACAGTGCTGCCTCGACCTATGGGCGCGAGAAGCTCGTCGATCGGGCGAAGCTGGTTCTTTCGACCGATCTTGCCCGCCGTTGGACCTTGGCCGAGGTGGCAACGGAAGTCGGCGTGTCGCCCGTCTATCTCACTCAGGTTTTCCAACAGGTCGAAGCCATGCCACTCTACCGCTATCAGTTGCGGCTGCGGCTTGCGCGTGCGCTAGATCTGCTCGGCTCCTGCCATGACCTGACGGCACTCGGCCTCGATCTCGGCTTTTCCAGCCACAGCCATTTCAGTGCGTCCTTCAAACAGGCCTATGGGCGCACGCCCGCCGAATTCCAGCGCGCCCTCCATCTTCGCTAGCACGGCAAAACGACCTGCCCGAAGGCATCATCGCTACACCCGCCCCGGCGGCCGCCACGTGCGGTCCGGCACCCGTATACTTGGGGGACGACGCGACAGGAATTTAACTGGACAATAATAATCATAAAAAATTCCGCGATCCGTGAAAAAAAATCCGGAGCCGGTCGTCTTTGTTTGAAAGCGCATGTTGAAGCACCGCGCCGAAAGCCGAGACGGGTGGAAGATGAGCTCACCGGAATGCCGTAACGGACGTCTGCCGTTTGCAGGGGAACGTGGCCACATTGGTCCGTTTCCCTCTAGAATTGTGGCAACCCGCGCATTTGCGTTCATAGCCTCGCAGGTTAGTGCGCCGAAACACATCGCCTCTGCCCGCAGGCTGCCAGCCGACCAGATCCTGCGCCAATCCCATCCGCCTCCACTGGCGGCTGACAGACAGAGCGTGACACATGTCGCGCCGACCTAAGCCCGTTCACTAAGAAAATTCGATGCGTTGCGCCTCCCACGCGACGCGATTGCGCGACTTTGCATGTCGCGTGCCGAGGATCGACAGACATGAAATCGTCTAGGCAAATCGCAGAAACTGCGACATTTCAAAGCTTCGCCAACTGCTATCTCAGGGAGGTCAATCCCGGCGTCCCGGTCATGCACCGGACCGCCGGCGGATCCTGCGACAGCATCGAATGGTCGCTTCCCCGCCAGCAAATGATCCTGCGCGTCGAGGTCACCTCATCGTCCGTTTGCGGTCCGCTTCATTTCGGCAGGGCATGGGGGCGCAATGTCTCCGATCCATCCTGGCGGCCGATCGAGCTGATGTCGGCGCTGCATATGCTGGTCCAGGCCGCCTATCGCCAGGACGATGCCGGCCAGACGGAGGCGCTGCGTGGCTTCGAACTGGAGCTACTGATCCGGGTGCTCGAAAGCTATCAGCAGACCGCCCTCTATATCGACAAGGCGCTGCCGGATCCGGAGGGAGCAGGCGAGTTTCTCGAGGCCGAGCAGTCGCTTGTCTTCGGGCACTGGCTGCACCCGACGCCGAAGAGCCGGCAGGGCATGACCTATTGGCAACAGGAGAGCTATGCGCCCGAACTGCGCGGCCAGTTCAAGCTGCATTATTTCGCAGCGAAGATGGACCACGTCAGTCACGCGTCCTCCCGCCCGACACCGGCGCCCGAGATCGTCCGCTCGCTTTTAGGGCTCGAAGCGGAAGGCTTGGGTCTTGCCGGCGACGAATGCCTGCTACCGATGCACCCGCTGCAGGCGGAAGCCTTGCTGCTCGACCCCGGCATTCAGGCGATGCAACGGGCGGGCATCCTGCGTCACCTGGGTCCGGCCGGTTCACTCTTCAGCGCAACGTCGTCCGTCCGCACGGTCTATGGCGCTGCGGAAGACTGGATGCTCAAGTTTTCGTTGCCGGTGCGCATTACCAATTCCGTCCGGCTGAACCGAAGGCAGGAGCTGGAGGCGGGCGTCGCGATGGCCAAGCTGATCGACCGGATCGGTTTTGCCAAGCGCTCGGCAAATTTTAGGATCATCCAAGACCCGGCCTATATCGCGCTCGATCGGCCGGGCCACAGCGAGAGCGGCTTTGAAGTCATCCTGCGCGAAAACCCTTTCGCCCATGGCAAGGGACAGGGCGTCATAACCTTGGCGGCGCTGACGGCAGACCCTCTTCCGCAGGCACCATCGAGGCTTGAAAAACTCCTGCGCACACTCGCCACCAGGAATCGACAGCCTCTCGCCGACGTCTGCATCGCCTGGTTCCAACGGTATCTCGAATGCGCAGTCGAACCGCTGATCCGGCTCTACGACGACTACGGCATCGCACTCGAAGCGCACCAACAAAACAGCCTGCTCGACATCGGCGCCGGCTACCCATCGGTCAGTTACTACCGCGACAATCAGGGATTCTACCTCTCCGAACGCTATCGCAGCCTTCTGGCGAGCCACGTTCCGGAAACCGAGACGATCCCGTCGCTCTATTTCCCCGAAAGTGAAATCCGCGACCGCTTCGCTTACTACCTCATCGTCAACCAGGTCTTCTCCGTCATCAGCCGCATGGGCCACGACGGATTGTGCGATGAAGGCAGCCTTCTGCGGGTGCTCCGGAACCACCTGGAGCAATGCGCATTCGGGATGACTGGCGCTGGACGCGACTTCGCCCGGCACGTCCTGGACCTGCCGACGATCGCCTCCAAAGCCAACCTGACCACCCGGCTGTTCAATGTCGACGAACTGCAATCCGACCACGCGCCGATCCTTTATCGACCCGTGCCAAACCCTTTAAGGGCACCGGCAGCGCTGACTGTCTCGAGGACAAGCCATGCCATTGCCTCTTGAAATCAAGGGGCGCGCCGACGACCGGGTGCTTCGCCAGCTTGTCGCCGCCCTTCTGTTCGAAGGCGTCATCGCGGCGCATCGGAGCGAGGGCGGCGATGGCGCGACGCATTTTTGTTGGACGCTCGGCGGCCGCGAGTTTCAGTGCGACGCCATCCTCGGCGCATTCGGGCGAATCCGCCCGTTGCCGGGATCGGTGCAGATGCGCACGAGCGACGGCTGCTGGGGCGAAGCTTCGCTCTCGCTTGTGGTTTCGGCCCTTCCCGGCACCGGCATCACCCGGGGAAAGCTGCTGAATGAGATGAAGCAGACGATTGCCTTTTCCGAGTGGAACGACCGCCATCTTATCGCCCGTCCCCGGCGGGAAATGTCCTTTGCCGAGCTCGAAGGTGCCATTGACGAGGGGCATCCCTACCACCCCTGCTACAAGGCCCGCACCGGCTTCTCCCATGCCGACCATGCTTTCTTCGGCCCGGAGGCCGGCCAGTCGTTTCAGCTCGTCTGGCTGCTCGTTGCCCGCAAGCATCTGCGCCAGGCGTTGCCCGACAACGAAGAGGCGTTCTGGAAAGCTGAACTTGGCGAGGAGACCTGGGCGCATCTTCAAGGCATGCAGCAGCAGCTTGGTCTCTCCGCCGACGATTTCGGGCTCGTGCCCCTGCATCCGTGGCAGTGGCGCAATCTGAGCGAGACGCTCCTTGTCCGCTGGATCTCAGCCGGGCAAGCCCATTGCCTCGGCCCTGCCGGCGACCACTACACCGCCACACAGTCGGTGCGCTCTTTGCTCGACCGGGATCGGCCGCTCGCCGCCAGCGTCAAGCTGCCGCTCAACATCGTCAACACGTCCTCTCGGCGCACCCTGGAGCCACATTCGGTCTGCACCGCTCCGGTCATCTCGCGCTGGATCGGCGAGATCGTCGCTTCGGACCCACTGTTCCGCGAACAATATCCCCTGACCATTCTGCAGGAATATGCCGGGATTATCGCCGATGCCGAGGAGCCGCTGGCAGGGCAGGTCGGGGCGATCTGGCGTCAGAGCGCGCGGGCAACGCTCGAAGCCGGAGAAGCGGTCGTTCCCTTTACCGCGCTCATGATGATGGAGACGGACGGACGGCCCTTTGCCGACGACTGGATCAAGCGCTTCGGGCTGATGCCCTGGATCAACCGGCTGATCGAGGTCGCCGTCCTACCCGTCTGGCATCTGCTCGTCTATCACGGCATAGCCGTCGAGGCGCATGGCCAGAACATGCTGCTCGTGCACCGCGACGGATGGCCGGTACGGCTGATCCTGCGGGATTTTCACGAGAGCATCGAATTCTCGCCTGGCTTCCTGCGCGAACCGGAAAAGACACCCGATTTTCTATCCCTGGATCCGCTCTACCAGGATGCCGAGCCGGACCAGTTCTACTGGACGGACAATCTGGACTCGCTGCGCGAACTGGTGATGGACACCCTGTTCGTCTACAATCTGAGCGAGATCAGCCATCTTCTCGCCCATTGCTACGCCCTCGATGAGCCGCTGTTCTGGCAGCGGGTCGAGAGCCTGCTGTCATCCTATCCGCACAAGCACGGCATGATTGGCAGGCAGGCTCAGCTCGGCCACGACAGGCCGGAAATTCTCACCGAATCCCTGATGACGAGGAAGCTCTTCGCGCGCAAGCCGGAGTACCACCACGCGGTGCCCAATGCGCTCGCCGCGGACAAGCTTCAACGAAGGAGAAAGCCATGATCCGTATCGACGACAGGCTCTATGATCGCGCCTATTTCGACGAAACATCCGCACGCCTGGCCGGGCAGATCGGCCTGAAAGACCGCGACAACGGACGCTATGCGGTCTGCTGTGCCGACACCGCCGACTGGCTGGCGCTGTTCTTCGCCATCCGCAAGGCCGGCGCCAGCGTATTGCCAATCCACCCCGGCACGCCCTATGCCGCCGCGCGCAAGCTTGCGATCGGCGCCGGCTGCGACCGGCTGTTCTACAACAGCCTGACGGCCGAAGTGCTGGAACGACCGGCGAACGCCTCACCCGTCGGCACGCTCCTGCAGATGAGTTCGGGCACGACAGGAGCGCCGAAATGCGTGGTGCGAAGCTGGCAGGATATCGACGCCGAGATCGAAAGCTATATCACCACCTTCCGCGAACCGGCTGAGATGACCCCGGTCGTCGCCTGCCCGACCACCCATTCCTATGGCCTGATCTGCGGCATCCTGGTGGCGCTCAAACGCGATCAGACGCCGGTGGTCGTCAACACGGCCAATCCGAAATATCTCATGAAGGTTCTGCGCGAGGTCGAGCGGCCGCTGCTCTATTCCTCGCCGGCGATCCTGCACACGCTTGCCCGGCTCCTGCCCGAGGGCGAGCAGATCCATGCGACGATGACGTCGGGCACGTTGCTGCCGGATCCCTGGTTTGCCCAGATCAGGGCCAAGAGCCGGCACATGTTCCAGCAATATGGCTGCTCCGAAGCCGGATGCATCGCGATCAATCCGGATGTCACTGCCGCCGGAGACGTGGGGTTCGTGCTGCCGCATCTTCTCCCGCAAACCGGAAGCAGTGCCGAGGATACGGGCGAGATCGTCGTGGCGAAGGCCGATGGCATCGCCATCCACACCCGCGATCTCGGCTACCGCCGCGATGACGGCATGCTGGTCTTCGTGTCGCGGCTGGACGACATGATCAATGTCTCCGGTCTCAACGTCTATCCCCGGGATGTCGAGGATGCGGTGATGGCGATGGCCGGCGTCAGCGATGCCGTTGCCTTCCGCATCGGCGACCGCTTTGCCGGCGAACGCGTGGCGCTGCTGTTCAGCGCCGACGAAGCCATTGCACCGCAAGCGATCCGCCAATGGTGCAGTCAGCACCTCGCCAGCCATCAGCTGCCGATGGATATCCGCCAGGTCGATGCCATCCCGCGCCAGGCGAACGGCAAGATCAGCCGCCGCGAGGTTGCCGCCCGGCACACCGCCGGCGAATTCAGCAAACCGATCGCTGGAGCGGCGTCATGACCAGCAACGAAACCCTGGAAGCAATCCACAAGGTCCTCAGCGAGCATATGATGCATCCGCATCTCGACGGCTTCGGTCCGCAAGCTCGCCTCAACGAGGACCTCTATCTGGATTCCGTCCTGATCCTGCAGATCTTTCTCAATCTGGAGCTGGAGTATGGGCTGAGCGTTCCTGAAGAAGCGATCGCCCGGCAGGATGTCCAGACCGTCGCCGACCTCGCCGCGCTCTATGAACCGAAGGTTGCTGCAACGGTGGTCCCGTCGTTTCCGCTGACCGGCGGCACGACCGACGAAGGCGTGCATGGCGAGGCCTATTACGACATCAAGGTGCATTGCTTCGTCAGTTGCGTCTGCGACGGGCTAAAGCGCCAGGGCCTCGATCACCGACCGTTCTACTTCGGGGTCTGGGATGCGAAATTTGCCCTCAGCGACCGCTTCCAGCTTCTTTATCACGCACCCGAGATCAGCCAGGAATTCTTCCGAAGCTGGTTTGAGCGGCTATACCGCGTCACCGTGCGCGAATGGTATGACCCTGAGATCAGCAAGAGCGACAACCTCGCTGTACTGCTCGATCTCGTCAGCCGGCGCTCCGAAACCGGTTCCGTCATGGTCATGCTCGACATGTTCCACCTGCCGGAGCGCGAGAACAAGTTCAACCAGAACCCCTTCCCGCATTACCTCATGCTGCAGGAAACCGCCGATCCCGACACGTGGTTCGTGCACGATCCCGATTACCGTTGGGAGGGCGAGATCGCCCGGGAAAAGGTGATCCATGCGATCATGCAACCGACCGTCGGTGGCGGTTATGTCTTCGACAATGCCGAGGCGCGGGCCCCCGCCGCCGAAGACCTCAGGGCCTATTTCGAAGCTTGCTTCATCAGGGACAACAATCCGCTGGCCGACGCCATGCGCGCGATCGTCATGGCTCATCTCGAGGGACCCGGCGGCATCGACCTCTCGGACCTGGCGGAGGCTGTGCGCGAGCTGCCCGTCATCACCATCCGCAAATATGCCTACGAGCACGGCTTTGCCTTCTTCTGGCGGGCGTTGAAACTGCCGGCGGCCGAGTTCGAAGGCTGGTGCGAAGAGATCGAGGCGCTCGTCCAGGCGTTGAAAACGCTGCACTACGACTGCATGAAGCTGAGCCAGACCGGCGACCGCGCATTGGCAGCCCCGGTTTTCGAGCGGCTGGCGGAAGCCGACCGCATCGAGCGGAAGCTGAAAGGCAAGCTGGCGGAGATCTTCGATCTCTGGTGCGAGCAGAACATTGCCGCTGACATTTCCATGCTGAAGAGGCCCATGCTGAAAAGGGTTGCGCGATGAACATATCGCTGTGCACGATCACGTTCCGCCATCATCTGATTTCGCTCGGCGAAATCGCCGCCTGGGCTCAGTCGAACGATTTCCAGGGCATCGAGCTTTGGGGCGCGCATGCGCGCAACCTGGCGCAACAGCCCGACCGCAATGCCGATTGGCTCGACACCTTTGGGCTGAAGGTGCCGATGATCAGCGACTACTTGCCGCTCGACGGCGATCCGGAGACGCTCAGGCACAAGACCGTCGAACTCTGCAGGCTCGCCCGCCGTTGGCGAACCCGCAAGATCCGCACCTTCGCCGGCAATTGCGGCAGCCTCTCCGTCTCCGATGAAGAGCGGCAACGGATCGTGGAGCGGCTGAAGGAGATATGCGCAATCACCGCTGGCTATGGCATTCAACTGCTGGCGGAGACACATCCGAAGACGCTGGCCGATACCGCATCCTCGACATTGCGTCTCATCGAGGAAGTCGCTCATCCCGCCTTTGCGATCAACTTCGATACGCTCCACGTCTGGGAGGGCGGCGACGACCCCATCGTCGTGCATCGCCAGATGAAGCCGCACATCCGCCACTACCACCTGAAGAACATTCACGACCGGTCGGACCTCTCGGTTTTCGAGCCGGCAAACGTCTATGCCGCAGCCGGCCGCCGCGACGGCATGACGCCGTTGTTCGAAGGCACGGTCGATTATGTCGGTTTTCTCCTGGAGATCGCGGGCGACGGCCAGCCCGATGCATCGCTGGAATGGTTCGGCAATGATTGCCTCGATATCCTGCGCCGCGATCGCAGGCAGCTTCGCCGCGTGATCGAGGGGCGTGAGCCCGTTCGCAGAACAGTCAACTTTTAGTGATCGCCTTTGGCGGCGTCATCGGCTCGTGCCGGTGCGCCCCATAAAAAAATGGCCCTAGCTGTACATGCTGGGGCCCATTTTTTGTTTTTGTTTTCGTCTTGCAAATGTCTATCGGTATAGTGTCGGAGCACCGAAATACTGCCTCGTTCGCGGCTTAGCTCATTTTTGACTTGAAGCGGACGAGCTGTGCTCTACCCCACCACTTTGGCGATCTTGCAGCCGAAAATCAATCAACTTTTATGGGTCTATTTTTGTTCGGCGTCGTGCTGGAGCATGGGAGATCATCGCGGTGTTTGCGAGCCCCCTTCCCCCTCGGTGAATGACTGAATAAGCATCTGCCGCCACGGGGGTCAGCGGCAAGGATCAAGGCGGACGATGAGTTTAACAGCAGTGTGGTCGGTCAGGCTCGCCAACGAGCGCAACGTCAAATCGAGGGGGCCGGTGCTTGCCGACGGTGTCGTCTACCAACTGTTCCATTATGACAAGCGCGACTTCTCCGAAAGCAGGTTGATGGCGCTGGCCTTGGCCACGGGCGAAGAGCTCTGGCATGCGACCGTCGATCATGTCGCCAATCGCCCGACAATCGGTGCGGACGGCACCGTCTTCCTGAGCAGCTTCGATGGAGCGGTGGCCGCCTATGATCCGAACGGCGACCAGATCTGGCGGTGCGATGCAATCGACAGCAATATCGGCCCGCCCACGCTGGCAGGCAGCGACCGCCTTGTTCTGGCGGAAATCCATGGCAGAGCCCGGCGAACCTGGTGCCTGAATGCCCGCACCGGGGCCGTTCTGTGGACGTTCGACAATGGCGGCCACAGCTACACGCTGGCGGCAACGCAAGACGTGGTCGTGCACGCGACCGTCGTCAGCGGCGCGAACTTCGGCGAAAGCACCGTTCGCGTGTTTGCCCTTTCGGCACGGGACGGCTCTGTGCGTTGGTCGGCGACCCATACCGAATACATGTTCGTGCCCGCCATTATCGACGACACGGTCATCGTCGGCGCCCGCGGCGCGGTGATGGGCTACGATCTGGCGAGCGGCAAGGAGCGCGCACGCCTCGCCTTGCCCGAGGGAACAGCCGCCATGCATCTGTTGGCACTCCCGGAAAACAGCATGGCCGTTGCCGACGATGCGACGACGCTCCGGCATCTGGAGCTGCGGCGCCAAAAGCGTTTCTTTCGCAGCAATACGAAGCTGATGGAGCGCTGGGCAAGCCCCCTTTCCAACCCGGCTGTCGGCGGGCCGGTCGAACTCGGCACCTCGATTTCCATTCTGACGGAGAACGGACGGCTGGAGATGTTCGATGCGCGGCAGGGCCACAGGACCGGCGCGCTGGATTTGCGCACCGGCCATCACCAGTCCGGTGGCACTGCGCGGTCCGGTGAATTTCTCGCCGTTGCCCATGGCCGCACGGTGTGCGCCTACCGATACTGAGGTATCGGCTCGCCACCCTCCGTTGCTCGCGTCGATCGCTAAAGAATCTGACAGCGACGCCGGCGTGCAGATGGTCTTCTCTGATGGTCGAAACCACGGCAAAGAGGAGACGAGGACGATGAGCCAGAAAACCTGTGCGGCCTGCGACTGTGAGCTCGATCAGAACAGCATCAAGGTCAAGTTGGGCGGCAAGACGGTGGAAGTCTGCTGCGAGGAATGCGCCGCTGCCATCGGCGAAGCGGAAGCCGCAAGGACGGCTGCCGCTTCAGCCGGAAAGTAAACAGGAGACCGGCCGCCACGGCGACCGGTCTCCGACCACACGTCGGTACCTGAAGGCTGCAATTCCCGGCTAGGTCGTGTGGACTCTTGGGCTTTCCAAGGGTGAGCAAATCAGATTCAAGACTGTCTTTTGGAGGCAGTCATGGGTGTTTTGGATCGTCTGATCCTTCGGGACGAGCAGTGGGAGCGGATATCGC
>NZ_LGAP01000045.1 GCF_001270265.1 Ensifer adhaerens | reverse complement strand
GCGATATCCGCTCCCACTGCTCGTCCCGAAGGATCAGACGATCCAAAACACCCATGACTGCCTCCAAAAGACAGTCTTGAATCTGATTTGCTCACCCTTGGAAATCCCAAGAGTCCACACGACCTAGAGCGTCTCCGCTTTAGATGGAGTCACGGAAGCGCTCTATCTCTTACTTTTACGCATTTCCTGACGGAAAACCGCTTCGCACTTTTCCTGGAAAAGCTCTAGCCCGCCCGCAACACCTTGTCGGGGTTCATGATGCCCGCCGGGTCGAAGGCGTGCTTGATGCGGCGCATCAACTCGATTTCGATCTCGGGGCGGACCGCGGCGAGCTCGTCGCGCTTCAGCTGTCCGATCCCGTGTTCGGCCGAGATCGAGCCGTTGTATTTCAGCACGATGCCGTGAACGATGGCGTTCATTTCCCGCCAGCGGTCGAGAAAGGCCTGCTTGTCGGCGCCGGCGGGCTGCGAGATGTTGTAGTGAATGTTGCCGTCGCCCATATGGCCGAACGAGCAGATGCGCGCGCCCGGCATCGCCCGCATGACGGCAGCATCGGCCTCTTTCATGAAGGCCGGGATGCTCGAAACCGGAACGGAAACGTCATGCTTGATCGAGCCGCCTTCCGGCTTCTGCGCCGGCGACATGCTTTCGCGCATGTGCCACAGGGCCTTGCGCTGTTCTTCGCTGGTCGCAATCACCGCGTTTTCGACAAGGCCGGCGACGATGCCCTGCTCCAGCAGTTCATGCATCATGCGCTCAGCGCTTTCGGCGGAATCGGAGGTGGAAATGTCGATGAGCGCGTACCAGGAGTGCACGGTTTCCATCGGATCGCGGACCCCGGGAATATGCTTCGTCGTGAACTGGACACCAAGCCGCGGCATCAGTTCGAAACCGGTGAGCGCGGTCCCGCAGAGGCTTGACGCCTTGTCGAAGAGAGTCAGCGCATGCTCGACGCTGCCGACGCCCGCAAAGGCCACCTGATGGCCAAGCGGCTTCGGAAACATCTTGAGCACGGCACCGGTGATCACCCCGAGCGTGCCTTCCGCGCCGATGAACAGATCGCGCAGGTCGTAGCCCGTATTGTCTTTCTTCAGCCGCCGCAGCCCGTCCCATATTTCGCCGGTCGGCAGCACCACCTCAAGGCCTAGGCAAAGCTGACGCATATTGCCATAGGCAAGCACCGCCGTGCCGCCGGCATTGGTCGAGAGGTTGCCGCCGATGCGGGCCGAGCCTTCCGACCCCAGCGAAAGCGGAAACAGCCGGTCGTTGTCGTCGGCCGCCTTCTGAATGTCGGCAAGGATGCAGCCGGCGTCGGCAACGATGACATTGCCGACGGGGTCGATGTCGCGAATCCGGTTCAGCCTTTGCAGCGACAGGACGATATCGGCCTTGCCTTCGCGCGGGATCTGACCCGCCACATGGCCGGTGTTGCCGCCCTGCGGAACGATTGCCGCTCGGGTCGCGGTTGCAAGCTTCATGATGCGCGACACTTCCTCGACGGAACCGGGGCGAAGCACCATGGGGGTGGTGCCCTTATAGAGCCCGCGGGATTCGATGAGATAGGGCACAAGGTCGGCCGGGTTCGTCAGCGCATTGGCACTACCGACGATGTCAATGAAGGAGGCGATCAGTTCGGGAGAGGGGAGCGTCGTCGTCATGGCCCTGCCTTCGCAAATGCGCCCGCCGGCGCTTCAGTGTCTGTCGATCAGTCTCTGGGGGCGGCCGCGCGCTGCAGCCGGTCGAGGATCGCCTCGCCTAACCCTTCGGAGGGGATCGGGCCGAAGGCGATGGTTGCGGCGCCGCTGGCGTCCGCCTTCTTCATATAGTCGAAAAGATTGGCAGCCGCCTCGCGCAGGCTGCCTGTCGGGCTGAGGTCCAGCACGATCGCGGCGTGTTCTTCGCCGGGCAGCGCTGCATTGCCGAAGCGGATCAGGGCTTCTCCCGGGCGCACGTCGCCGGCCTCAAGCCGTACCGCCGCACCCGGCGCGTAATGCGAGGCGAGCATGCCAGGCGCCTCGATCGTCGCTCCGGCGCTCTCAGGTCTCGATACCGCAAGGCCCGTCAATTTTTCGATGTCGCAGACGTCGAGACCGCCCGGACGCAGCAGATGCAGCGCCCCGTCCTCAACCTTGATGATCGTCGATTCAAGGCCGATCTCCGCCGAGCCGGCGTCGAGAATGAGCTTGAGACGTGGGCCGAGATCGGCGTCAACATGGGCAGCACTGGTCGGGCTGATCTTGCCCGAGGTATTGGCGCTCGGGGCCGCGAGCGGGCGGCCGAAGCGGGCGATCACCCGACGGGAGAAACCGTCCGGCATGCGGATGCCGAGCGTGTCGAGGCCGGCCGAGGCGAGCGCGTGCACGGAGCTTGCAGCGCGCTGGGGCAGGATCAATGTCAGCGGGCCGGGCCAGAAGGCTTCGGCCAGGCGCCGGGACAATGGGTCGAATGTCACATGGGCTTCGGCCATCGCAATATCGGACACGTGCGATATCAGCGGGTTGAAGCGCGGACGCCCTTTCATTTCATAGATGCGGCTGATCGCATCCGGATTGGTAGCATCCGCTGCCAGGCCGTAGACCGTCTCGGTGGGGATGGCGACGGGCTCGCCTTCGGCAAGCACGGCGCAGGCACGCTCGATCGCCCGTTCCGGCTCGGTCCGTGTATCGATGATTTCGGCCATGTCGCTTCCGTTTCCCTTTCCGAGGCTTCCTTAACGGAGCCACGTCGAAAACAGAACGATTTTCTTCAAGGGATGCGGGTCGGCTGTTTAGAGGCTGCGGATGATGCGCCTCAGTGCCTCGTCGCGTGCGCCGAGCATCAGAACGTTCTTGAGCGCAACCTTCGGGTCGTCGGTGCGAAAGATCAACCCGTTGTCGCGGACGCTGCGATTGATGGTCATCTGACCCTCCTGCGCATCGGGTTCGATGGCGACGGCGAAATACATCCGCGAATAGCCGGTCTGGATGCGTTCGAAGAAGTGTTTTTCGTCGCCGAGGTCGCAGAAGAAGTTGGCAAAATAGAACGACCAGGTGACATCCTTGGATTGGGCGAGATGCGTCCTGGCCGCCGTCACATGACAATAGCCCAGATGCGGCCGGCCGGCGAGCGTGCGGTGGAAGATCATCTTCGGAAACTGGATCGAGGTATGGAAGCCGTTGATCCGCTTGTGCGTCGTTTCGCCAGCGGTCGTCAGCTTGTGGCCGGTGCGCTCGGCAACCTCGTCATAGCTCAGATAACGCCGTTCGCGCTGCGACCATTGGCGTCGATCGATCCGGCCGGTGCGCAGGAATTCCGTATGGGCCGCCACTTTCGGAGCGATCGTGGGCAGCTTCTCGGCTGCGGCGTCGTAGTATTTGAGCTTTGGCATGAACTTCAATGCGCTGTTTGCCGGTTCGGCCGGTTTCTCCGTCAGGCGACGCTAATGCATTATGGTTAATGGAAGATTTCACGCACGTGCGGGGACCCGCCTCAGCGAAACGGGAAGGCATGTCGCAAACTGGCGAAGGCTCCGCGTTTTCGCGCCAGCCCTGCCGGAAAAACCGACAATTGCCCAATCATTGATCTATCCCATTGTTTACAATGAAAAATGACCAAGCATGAGGCATTTCGGACACTCGATATGCGGTGTCGTCTTTCTGGAATCGGATGTCGTTAATCGGCAGCTACTGCGATGGCTTCCGCGATTAGATATCCCTACTCAAGGTGCCGCCTTTTAGGGAGGGCGGAGAATTGGGAAGCCGGTCAAATCCCGGCGCTGCCCCCGCAACGGTGGTGGAGCGAAAGCCTCGGCACAAGGCCACTGGACGGTATCGTCCGGGAAGGCGCCGGGCTGGTCCTTGCGGACGGCTCCTGAGCCCGGAAACCAGCCTTGATACGAATAGACCGTAACGGGTTGCGGCGGGCAGCCGGATCGGAGCCGTCATCGCACAGGCAATGCGCCTGCGCGGGTTCCAGTCCTGCCTCTCCGAAACAAGGCGAACGAGGACAGGACATGGACATCAAGGGCGATATGCTCCGCAAGCTGAAGGGTCGGCGCGACGGCTACAGCCTCGACCGGGCCTTCTACATAGACCCCGACTACTACAGGCAGGATCTCGAAAGCATCTGGTACAAGGACTGGCTGTTCATCGGCCACAACTGCGAGATACCGCGCGCCGGCAACTATTTCACCGTCCAGGTCGGCGACTATCCCGTCGTTATCGTCCGCGACCGGCAGGGCACGATCCGCGCCCTGCACAACTCCTGCCGCCATCGTGGTTCGCGCGTCTGCTCGCAGCACAAGGGCTCCTCGGCCAAGCTCGTCTGTCCCTATCATCAGTGGACCTACGAGCTTGACGGCACGCTGCTCTTTGCCCGCCAGATGGGCGAGGATTTCGACAAGACGGCCCACGGCCTGAAGCCGATCCACTGCGAAACCGTCGGCGGCTACATCTTCATCAACCTGTCCGAACAGCCGATGGATTTCGCCCCGTTCCGCGACATGGTCGCGCCCTATCTCGCACCGCATCGTCTCGGCGAAACCAAGGTCGCCTTCGAAAGCACGATCATCGAGAAGGGCAACTGGAAGCTCGTCTGGGAAAACAACCGCGAGTGCTATCATTGTGCCGCAAATCATCCCGAACTCTGCCGCACCTATCCGGAAGCCCCGACGGCCACCGGCGTGCAGGGCGCCAAGGATGATCCGGTCATTGCCGCGCACTGGGCGAAATGCGAAGCCGCCGGTCTGCCGAGCGAGTTCCGCATGTCCGAGACCGGCCAGTTCCGCTCGGCGCGCATGCCCTTGATCGATGATGCCGAGAGCTACACCATGTCCGGCGCCCGCGCCGTGCGGCGGCAGCTGTCGGCAGACGTCAGCCAGGGGCATATCGGCACGCTCCTGCTCTTCCATTATCCGTCGACCTGGAACCATGTGCTGGCCGACCATGCCATCACCTTCCGCGTCCTGCCGCTCGGCCCGGAGCTGACGCAAGTGACGACGAAGTGGCTGGTCAACAAGGACGCCGTCGAAGGTGTCGATTACAACCTCGAGGAACTGACGCATGTCTGGACCGAGACCAACGATCAGGACCGGCAGATCGTCGAGGAGAACGCCTTCGGCATCCGTTCTCCGGCCTACCAGCCCGGCCCCTATTCGCCCGATCATGAAGGCGGCGTGATGCAGTTCGTCGAGTGGTACTGCAAGTTCATGGAACAGCGCCTGCAGGGCGCCGCTGCACCGCTCTTCCGGGTCGCCTGACATGCAGATGGCATCCTCGTTTCATCACTTCGATGAGCTTCATGTCTGGATCGACAGGCAGCATATGCTTGAATGCACATCGGCGGTCGTCGAGACCGCCGATGTGATGACCTTTACCTTCCGGGCCGAGAAGCCGGCCTGGTTCCGCTATCTGCCCGGGCAGTTCGTCACGCTCGAACTGCCGGTCGCTGGCGACGAGCCGGTGATGCGGACCTACACCCTGTCGTCGACGCCCTCCCGGCCATTGTCGATCGCCGTCACCGTCAAGGCGCAGGCAGACAGCATCGGCACGCGCTGGATGTTCGATCATCTGAAGCCCGGCATGCGGCTGAAGGCCTTCGGCCCGCTCGGCGATTTCAGCTTCGTGCGCCATCCCGGCGAAAAATATCTCTTCATATCGGCGGGTTCCGGCGTCACGCCGATGATGTCGATGACGCGGTGGATGGCGGACTGTATTCCCGAGACCGACGTCACCTTCATTTCCTGCGCCCGACGGCCGGACGATCTTCTGTTTCGCTCGGAGCTCGAAGTGCTGGCGCGCCAGATGTCCGGCCTGAACCTCGGATTTGTGGTCGAGGGGCACGAGGCCAGGCATGGATGGCACGGCCTGCGCGGGCGCATCGACGGCGCCAAGCTGCCGCTGCTTGCGCCCGACTTCATGGAGCGTACGGTTTTCTGCTGCGGTCCGGAACCGTTCATGCGCGGCATGCGCGAGCTCTTGAAGGCGGCCGGCTTCGACATGAGCCGCTACCACGAGGAAAGCTTCCAGCCAGCCGCAGCACCGGCAGCCGAGGAGATTGCCGTCAGGGCAGGGGCGGCAGCCGACGCCGACGCGCAAGGCGCCAAGGTGGTGTTCACCATGAGCGGCAAGGAGATCGAGGCCAAGCCCGGTCAGACCATCCTGCAGGCGGCGCGGGCCAATGGCGTCAGGATCGGTGCCGCCTGCGAAGGCGGCATCTGCGGAACCTGCCGGGTGATGAAGGTCGCCGGCGAGGTCGAGATGAACCACAATGGCGGCATTCTCGACGACGAAATCGATGAGGGCTACATCCTCGCCTGCTGCTCCCGGCCGCTCGGAGATGTGCAGATCGAAGCCTGACTGTGGGTGATGGTCGCGGGAAGGAGTGTTCTTTCTGCGACCGAGCCCGTCAGCGGCTGGCCGCCAGCCGCACCGCACGGTCGTGCCGGCCGAAATCGATCGCTCCGGTCGCCATCATGTCGACGCCTTCGCCAGCGGCACTAGCAGCTTCGGCACGGCTGATGAGCAAGGGCGGGCTTTCGATTGTGGCCGTTGCCCGGGCAGCGCTGGATGTGCCGGCCCCTTCATCGGCCCTCGCTACGAGAATCAACGGCATTGGCTTTTCGGGCAGCAACGTCCCGCCAGCCCAGATCGATCGCAACGCGGTCCTGTTCATCGCCGCGACATTGACGTCAATGTCGTTGAGCGTGCCGGGCACTCGGTAAGGGCAACGCTTTTTGCCGCAGTTGGTGCCGGATGAGAACTGCCACAGCGCATAGCTGTCCCAGTTGCCCATCGGGAAAACCTGACGGATATCCGGCTTGTAGCGCGCATACCAGAGCGGAAGACGCGACAGCAGGCGATGTTTGGGGCGGTTTGCCGCGATGTACTTCGCCGTGACGTGGTTGGTGTAGAGCATCGGGTAGCGGCCGGTGCGGGTCTTGATATGTCCGGCAAAGATCGCTGCATCTTCGAGCGACATGTATTTTTCCGGGTCGATACCCTCGAGATCGAGCACCATCAACTCGTCGTCGCGCGGATCGGCATAGTCGAGAAAGTGATTGGCCTGATCGACCGGATTGCCCGGGCGGGCGAGATGATAGGCGCCCCACAGCAGACCGTGGGAGCGGGCGAGCATCCGCCGTGTCTGGTAGAGTTCGCGGCTGACGGCGTATTTGCGCCACATCGTCTTGCAGTGGGCGACCGTATCGCCGCCGTGGTCGCCGGTGCAGGAGAAGCTTTCCGGCAGACCGTCCGAGGCCTTGGCGATGAAGCCGGAAATGCGCTTGTCGGCGAGCATTGCCTCCCAGTCGATGCTGTTCATTTCATATGCGTCGACGATGATGGCGTTTGATTTCGACTTCCAGGGCTCCAGTTCGCCGGCGCGTGCGTTCGCCGCCGCGAATGCCAGACCCAGAAGGGTCGCGAGGCGCAGAATCATCCTTAAGGTGGAGATATACCGCTTAGCCATTCAATGAGATTGCCGACACTAAAGTTAATTGATCGTAAATCCCAGTCCCCGAGCCGACTGTGCTTGAGACGGTGGCGAATGTATAGAGACTTATGGCTGTATATCAGCGAGCCCTTCTGTAAGCGCCGCTACCGGCTGGTCCGATATCAGCGGCGCCACAGGGCACCCATCACAACCATGAAGCCGGCCTTGCACGATTTGCGTTTGCATTGCGTGAGGCTCAACTTTGTATGCCGGAACATGGAACAAAACCCGTCACTTAGGCGTTGGGCGACGATTTCGTCACCTTCGATCGGGCCATAGTCAGGATCGGTATCGACACAGGGATGAAATCACGCAAAACTGGCGGTTGTGATGGTGGCTCGCCGGCGTCGGAAGCGGCGCACGGTGCTCTTATGGAGGGTTATATGAGGATAATGACAGGCAAGTGGTTCTCCGCGGTGGTTGCTGCCGCGGTCCTGATGACTTCAGCCGTACCATCCCAGGCTTTCATGCCGGCTCCACCGCGTGTTGAACGGCAGAGCGACGCCACCGAGATCCAGTATCGCCGCCCCGGCTACGAACGTCGCGGCGGATATTATTATTACAATGGCTATCGCGGTTATAACTATCGCCGTCCGGGTTATCGCTACTACAATGGCTGGTGGTACCCTATGGCCGCCTTTGGTGCCGGCGTGATCATCGGCGGAGCAATCGCCCAGCCGCCACGCTACGAGCGTCCCGCTCCGGCGTATGGCAGCCGCCATGTGCAGTGGTGCTACGACCGCTACCGCTCCTACAGGGCTTACGACAACACCTACCAGCCCTATGGCGCCCCGCGCCGGCAGTGCTATTCGCCTTACAGCTGAGGCGGCAAGAGCTGGGCAAACAAAAGAGGTCGGGAAATTCTCCCGGCCTTTTTCATATCGGGTTGCGGCTACAGAATGCCGATCCGCCTGAGGATCCACCAGGCAAGGCCCATGGAAAGCGCGATGAACAGCGCCGCATAAAGGGTGCCGCTGCCATCGGCAAAGGGGAGGGCGCCCGTATTCATGCCGAAGAAACCGGTGACCAGCGTCGGCGGCAGCAGGAAGGCCGTCATCAGCGACAGGATGTAGAGGTGCCGGTTGGTTTCGGACGAAATCTTGCTGTCGATTTCCTCGTGCAGCAACCTGGCGCGCTCCTGGAGCGCGAAGACGTCGCGGTCGACGGCCTCGAGCCGATCGGAGAGGCGCTCGGTGACGTCGATGAAGCCGGGCGGCACCTCATCCTCCTCCGACGCGCCGGCGCGGCGAAGCAGGGCAAGGATCGTGCGCAGATGCCGGTGAAGGCGAACCACCGTCCGGCGCAACGGCGCCAGGCCCGGCTGCTGCCGGTGACCGGCTTCGCCATAGACATGGTCTTCGATGACGTTCAGTTCCTCGGTCAGTTCGAGCACCAGCGAGATCAGCGTGCGCTGGAATTCCACCACCAGCATCTCGAAGAGGTCGATCGGCCGCGCACATTTGGTGCTCTTTTCGACCGCGGCCTTCACCGGGTCGATGCTACGCAGCGGATGCAGCCTGGTGGTGATGATCACCTTGTCGCTGACGGCAAAATGCAGCCAGCCAATCGTTTTCGTCACTGCGTCGAAGGTGCGCTCGAAATCGACCAGCGTTCCGTGCACGATATCATCCGACACAGTGATGGCGGCCTGGGTGTCGTGGCTGGTCAGCGTCGTCACGGCCGTTGGCGGCAGGTTGCCGATCCGCTCGATGAGCGCCGGCGTGCGCGCGTCCGAAAGTGCCAGATGCAGCCAGATCCAACCGTCGCTCTTGAGCAGGCCGTCAATCGACGCATCGTTGGCGATGCGCTGGCATCGGCTTTCGCCCGGCAGAAAGCGGTAAGCCCAGACGAGGCCGGGTATCTCAGGGGAAATCAGGTTCATTTGAACGCCTTGGCGAGAGCCATCGTTACTGGCTTCTATGCGTCGTTGATGACAGTTTTGTTACAGTGCCGTCCGCGTCCGCAGCCGTCACCGTGTGGGTTGAATTGACGTTGACGTTTACGTAAAAATCAATAGTGTTCGGCCAAACGAAGATGCGCCGGCAGCTGCGAAAGCGGCCCGGTATCTGGGAGGATCATCATGTACAAGGCACCCGTTGACGAGATTGCATTCACGCTGAAGCATGTGGCCGGTATGGCCGGCGCGCTGGAAAGCGGCGCCCTTGGCGACCTCGGCGAGGATCTCGTGGATGCAATCCTGTCGGAGGCCGGCCGTTTCGCGACGGAAGAAGTGGCACCGCTCGGCGATGTCGGCGACAAGCAGGGTTCGCGCCTCGTCGATGGCAAGGTCCAGACACCAGAGGGGTGGCGCGATCTCTATCACAACTGGATCGGCGGCGGCTGGAACGGGCTGACGGCGCCGGAAGAATTTGGCGGGCAGAACCTGCCGCACATGCTGCATGTCGCGGCCATGGAAATGTGGAACGCCGGCTCGATGGCTTTCGCGCTCGGGCCGACGCTGACCATGGGCGCCGTCGACGCGCTGGAGAAGCACGGCTCCCAGGCGCTGAAGGCGACTTACCTGCCGAAGATGGTGTCCGGCGAATGGACCGGTACCATGAACCTGACGGAGCCGCACGCCGGCTCCGATCTCGGCGTTCTCAAGACCCGGGCCGAGCGCCGCGACGACGGCAGCTATCGCATTTTCGGCCAGAAGATCTTCATCACCTGGGGCGAACACGATTTCACCGACAACATCGTCCATCTCGTCCTGGCACGGCTGCCGGATGCGCCAGCGGGCACCAGGGGCATTTCGCTGTTCCTCGTGCCGAAGTTCCTGGTGAACGCCGACGGTTCGCTCGGCGAGAGAAACGATCTGTTTTGCCATTCGCTCGAACACAAGCTCGGCATCCACGGTTCGCCGACCTGCACGATGATCTATGGCGACGGCAAGTTCGGCGCCGAGAAGGGGGCGATAGGTTACCTCATCGGCGAGGAAAACCGTGGCCTTGCCTGCATGTTCACGATGATGAACAACGCCCGGCTTGCCGTCGGCATGCAGGGTGTTGCGATCGCCGATGCTGCCACCCAGAAGGCGATCGCCTTTGCCAAGGAACGCACGCAGGGCAAGGCTCCCGGTTGGTCCGGCCAGGGCATGAGCCCGATCATCGAACACCCCGACGTTACCCGCATGCTGCTGACGATGAAGGCCCTGACCCAAGGGTCGCGCGCCATCGCCTATGCCTGTGCCCACGCGGTGGACATGGGGCATGCGGCAGAAGGCGACAAGGCGACGTTCTGGCAGGAGCGCTCCAGCCTGCTGACGCCGATCGCAAAGTCTTTCGCCACCGATGCCGGCGTCGACGTCGCCTCGCTCGGCATTCAGGTTCATGGCGGCATGGGCTTCATCGAGGAGACCGGTGCCGCCCGTTACCTGCGCGATGCCCGCATCGCCCCGATCTACGAGGGCACCAACGGTATTCAGGCGATCGATCTCGTTACCCGCAAACTGCCGCTTTCGGGTGGCGAGCACGTCCGCGGCTTCATCGCCGAATTGCGCCAGATCGGTGCGGCGGTTCGCGCCTCCAACCGCGAAGGTTTCGGCGAGACGGCCGCGCGCGTCGAAGCGGCACTCGACGAACTCTCCGATGCGACCGAATGGCTGCTTACGGCTGTCTCGGCCGGCAAGCTCTCCGAAGCGCTCGCGGGCGCGACCGCCTATCAGCGCCTGTTCGGCCTCGCCTTGACCGGCGCCTATCTTGCCAAGGGCGGTCTCGCCGAAGGGTCCGACGGCAAGGACGAGCAGCGTATTGCTCTCAGCCGGTTTGCCGCGGAAAACATGCTGGCGGAAACCTCCGCCTTGAAGGATCGTGTCGTTACCGGTGCCGACAGCCTTGCTGCCGCGCGCGCCGTATTGGGTTGAGGGGAAAATCATGACCGACCAGGTGCTTGTCGAACGCCCGGAGGCCTATCCGGGTGTTCAGGTCATCCGCTTCAACCGGCCGGAAAAGAAGAACGCCATCACGCGTGACATGTACGCGAAGATGACCAACGCGCTGACGGTCGCTGGCACCGATCCTGCCGTTCGCGTCACCGCTTTTCTCGGCACCGACGGTTGCTTTTCCGCCGGCAACGACATGGCCGACTTTCTGGCATTCGCCATGGGCGGCAGCATGGGCACGGAGGTCATCGATTTTCTGAAAGCGCTGGCGAGCGCGGCCAAGCCGGTCGTCTCCGGTGTCGACGGGCTCGCGATCGGCATCGGCACGACGATCCATCTGCATTGCGACCTGACCATCTCTTCCGCACGCTCGGTCTTCAAGACGCCCTTCGTCGATCTGGCGCTGGTGCCGGAGGCGGCATCGAGCCTGATTGCGCCGCGCATCATGGGGCATCAGCGGGCCTTCGCTTTGCTTGCAGCCGGCGAACCGCTGGAGGCGCGCGACGCACTCGAGGCTGGGCTGATCTGGAAGATCGTCGGCCAGGATGCTGTCGAGGAAGAGACGCTATCACTCGCCATGCGCCTTGCCAAGAAGCCGCCGGAGGCCCTGCGCATCGCCCGTGATCTCGTCCGCGGTGACCGCAGTGACGTGATCGCACGCATCGACGAAGAGGCGAAGCATTTTGCAGCGCAGCTGAAAAGCGCCGAGGCGAGGGCCGCTTTCGAGGCTTTCATGCGTCGTTAAAGCGCGTCGCGATCTCTGGGATTCGCTTGCTGCGCTTTAACGTTTTTTTTGCGCATGCCGTTAGCACAAAACCACTGCGCACTTTTGCGCGACATGCTTTAGGACGTTTCCCGGCGCCGCTTTTCGGCGTCGGGTCAGGCAAAGCCGGGCTGGCCTTTTAACCCTCCCATTGTGAAGATCGCGTTGCTGCCGGCATCCCGAACTTGCATATGTCAATTTTAATCGCTTCTTAAATAGCAATCGCTAGCGTGCGGCGCGATAGGCCTACCCCTCACGTGGGTGGCCCCGGCCGCATGAGGCATGGCTGGCCCCGCCTTTTTGGCATGTTCAACGTTTTCCCGAGGCTTGACCAACCACCTTCCGGCGGTTGAGCGATGCTGCGCGTGAAAATCATCGAGAGCTCATGTCCGGCGAAGCACGCCGGCCCCTGTTAGGAGCCCATCTTGTCCAAGCGATCGAACCTCATGACGCGCATTCTTGTCGCCGCGTCCTGTGTCGTTGTCACCGCGTTTGCCGGCTTTTCCGTCTATATCGACACGCTTCAGCACGATACCACCACCAAGGCGGTCGAAGAGAACATCTCGTCCTCCGGCGTCCAGGCGGCACAGAGCGTTGCCAAGTGGCTCAACGGTCGCGTCACGCTGACGGCGATGGTGGCCGACGCCGCCGGTCGCACGACCGATGACAACGGCGTCCAGCCGATCCTCAAGAACGACGTGCTGACGAACGAGTTCATCTCGACCTATGTCGGCAACGAGAGCGGCAAGTTCATCACCTGGCCGGACAATCCGATGCCGGCTGGCTACGATCCGCGCCAGCGCCCCTGGTATCAGCAGGCCGTCAAGGCCGACGCCCGCGTGCTGACCGAGCCCTACGTCGACGCCTCGACCGGTGACCTCATCATCAGCGCTGCCGTTCCGGTCAAGCGCGACGGAAAGCTCTATGGCGTCACCGGCAGCGACTTCTCGCTGGAAACGCTGGTATCGATGGTCAAGGGCATCGATGTCGGTGGTGAGGGCTTTGCCTTCCTCGCCAACAAGGACGGCCAGATCCTCGTCCACCCGGACGCCAAACTCGTCACCAAGTCACTTTCCGACGCCTTCCCGATCGACACGCCCTCGATCAGCTCCGGCATCATGAACACCGAACTCGACGGCAAGCCGATGATCGTCAGCTTCGTGCCGGTTCAGGGCCTGCCTTCGGTCGAGTGGTATGTCGGCTTCGTCATCGATGCCGATGTCGCCTATTCCGCCATCGACCAGTTCCGCATTGCCGCGACGGTTGCGACCATTCTCGCCGTCGGCGTCATGCTCGTTTTCCTGGCGACCTTCCTGAACCGTCTTGTCATCCGCCCGGTCACCGACATGACCGGTGCGATGGAGAGGCTTGCGGCCGGCAATCTCAACGTCGAAATCCCCGGCGAAGACCGTCGCGACCAGATCGGCTCGATGGCCGCCGCCGTTGCCGTCTTCCGCGGCAATGCGGTCGAGCGCGCCCGTCTCGAAGACGAGGCGGATGCGAACCGGTCGCTGTCGGAGCGCGAGCGTCTGGAGCGCCAGGCCCGCGATGCGCGCGACGCCGCCGAAGTGCAGCAGGCCGTCGATGGTCTGGCAACCGGTCTTGGCCGTCTGGCCGAGGGCGATCTCGCCTATCGCATCGACAATCCGTTCGCCGATCGTCTCGACCGCCTGCGCGCCGACTTCAACAACTCGGTCGCCAAGCTGCACGACACGCTCTGCGCCGTCGGGGCCAACGCCCGCGGCATCGATGCCGGTGCTACGGAAATCCGCTCGGCGGCCGACGATCTCGCTCGCCGCACCGAGCAGCAGGCAGCCTCCGTCGAGGAGACGGCGGCTGCGCTTGAGGAGATCACCACGACGGTCAAGGACTCTGCCCGCCGCGCCGAGGAAGTCGGTGCGCTGGTCGCCCGCACCCGCGCCGGTGCGGAAAAGTCCGGCGAGGTCGTTGCCAATGCCGTCGAGGCAATGCATGCGATCGAAAAGTCGTCAGGCGAGATCTCCAACATCATCGGCGTCATCGACGACATCGCCTTCCAGACCAACCTGCTGGCGCTCAACGCCGGTGTCGAAGCCGCACGAGCCGGTGACGCCGGCAAGGGCTTTGCCGTCGTCGCCCAGGAAGTGCGTGAGCTTGCCCAGCGCTCGGCCAATGCTGCCAAGGAGATCAAGGCGCTGATCACCACCTCGGGCAACCAGGTGCGCAGCGGCGTGACGCTGGTCGGCGATACCGGCAAGGCGCTGGAGACGATCGTTGCCGAAGTGCAGGAGATCAACAAGCATGTAAGCGCGATCGTCACGGCGACGCGCGAACAGTCGACGGGTCTTCAGGAGATCAACACCGCGGTCAACACCATGGACCAGGGCACGCAGCAGAACGCGGCGATGGTGGAAGAGCAGACGGCGGCAAGCCATGGCCTGGCTTCCGAAGCCGCTTCGCTCAACGCGCTTCTCGCCCAGTTCAACCTCGGTAATACCCAGAGCGCCTATGCGCCGGCGCCAACGTCCCGGCGCCGGGCGGCTTGAGTGGAGAATACTTCTCCACGACGTGTCGCGTCTCTAGACCTGTGAAAAAAACAAATGGATAGGGCGTTCTCGTGAATCGAGATGGCAAAGGCCTCAAGTCGAACTGAAACAAAGGCCCGGGAACCCCGGGCCTTTCTCCTGCCGGCAATGCCGATATTGGACGCCGACCTCTCTCCTCGTCATCCTCGGGCTCGACCCGATCGTCATCCTCGGGCTCGACCCGATCGTCATCCTCGGGCTCGACCCGAGGATCCACTTCCCGCAGAAGAGGGTGGTTTACGTTCGAGGTCCTGGGTTTGGATGCTCGGGTCAAACCCGATGCACGGGTCAAGCCCGCTGCACGGGTCAAGCCCGCTGCACGGGTCAAGCCCGCTGCTCGGGTCAAGCCCGAGCATGACGGAGGGAAGGGAACAACCGCCCGTCGACAATCTCACGCCCAAAAAATCCGGGCCTTTTCTATTTCTCGAGCGTTGCAACGGCCTCGACATGGGCCGACCAGAGGAACTGGTCGATTGGCGTGACCGACGTGATGCGGTAGCCGGCGGCAACGAGGATCGCGAGATCGCGGGCAAGCGTTATCGGATTGCAGGAGACGGCGACGACCTTCTTAACGCCGGAGCGGGCGATCTCCTGGCACTGCACTTCCGCGCCCGCGCGTGGCGGATCGAAGACGATGGCATCGTAAACCTTGAGTTCCTGCGCCATGACAGGGCGGCGGAAGAGATCGCGCTTCTCGATCGTCACCGGCTTCAGCCCTTGCGTATTGCGGGCGGAAAAGTCGAGCGCCTTCAGCGCCTTGTCCTCGCCCTCGACCGCGTGCACGCGGGCCTTACGGGCGATACGCAGCGCAAAGGTACCGCTGCCGGCAAAAAGGTCGGCAACGCGCTTGGCCTTGCCGAGATGATCGAGCACCAGCGCTGCCATCGCTTCTTCCGCGGCAAGCGTTGCCTGGGTGAAACCGCCTGGCGGCGGCGAGACGGACACACCACCGAATTCGATCACCGGCTTCGTCGGCTCGACGATGATTTCGCCGTTGAGGCTGACGCGGGCGATGCCGCGTTCGCCGAGAACCGTTTCGACGGTGCGCCGGCGTTCGCGGTCGCCAAATCCCTTGATGCCGTCAACGGAGAGGTCGAGTCCCGAAAGCGTTTCGAGCACGGTGATGCGGAACGGTTCGGCATTGACGGCCATGGCCGAGCCGATCTTGCCGATGGTGGCGAGCCGCGAGACGATGCCCGGGCTCGTGACGGGACATTCCGAAATCGCGACGATGTGATGGCTTTCCGCCTGGTTGAAGCCGAGAAGCAGATCCTTCTCGGTCTTGCGGGCCGTGAAGACGGCGCGGCGGCGTTCGCCCGAATGGGCAACGATCAGCGGCGCGACATCAGGCTTCAACCCCTTCGATTTCAAGGCGCTGATTACGAGATCGCGCTTGAAGGTTTGGTAAAGACCATCGGCGGCATGCTGCAGCGTGCAGCCGCCGCAGGTTCCGTTCTGACCCTCCGGGCCGAAGTGGCGACAGCGGGGCTCGACGCGATCCGGGGATGCTTCGCGCAGCGAGATCAATGTGCCTTGAGACTTGTTGACGGCAAGCGCCACGCTCTCGCCCGGCAGCGTGAAGGGCGCATAGACGGGACCAGCCTCGGTCTCGGCGATGCCGTCGCCCTGCGCGCCCAGGCGGGCGATGGTCAGGGTCTGGGTGCTCATGGCTTTTTCCCGGCCAGCAGGAATTCGACGTTGCCGTCGCCGCCTGATATCGGCGAGGGGATCAGGCCGAGGCTCTGCCAGCCCATGTCTTCGACCAGCCAGCGCTCGAGCTCGGCGGCAACCGCCGGCGCGCTGTCGGGATCCTTCAGCAGGCCGGCCTTGCTGATGGCATCGCGACCGGCCTCGAACTGCGGCTTGACCAGCAGGATGCAAAGCGCGCCGGGAAGCGCCATCTCGAGTGCGGGCGGCAAGGCGAGTTTCAGCGAAATGAAGGAAACGTCGGAGACGATGAAGGTGACGTCACGGTTGTCGATGTCGTCCTCGGTCATCGCGCGGGCGTTGAGGCCCTCGATACTGGTGACGCGCGGATCGCCGGCGATGCGCGGATGGATCTGGCCATGGCCGACATCGATGGCAACCACATGCTCGGCGCCGCGCTTCAACAACACTTCGGTGAAGCCGCCGGTCGAGGCGCCGATATCGACACAGCTTTCGCCGGAGGGATCGAGCGCGAAATGATCGAGCGCTGCGGCAAGCTTCAGCGCTGCGCGGGAAACATAGTCCTGCGCCGGGTCGTCGATGGTGATGGTCACGCTTTCGGCAAAGGCCAACGACGGCTTGGTCACCGTACGGCCATCGACCTTGACGGTGCCGCGCTGGATCGCGTCGCGGGCACGGGCGCGGCTGGCGACCAGTCCTGTGTTGAGCAGCAGCTGGTCGAGACGGACTCTATTCTTGTGTTCTTCATTCTGGCGTTCTTCTGACATGTGTTTCTCATGGAGGGTTGCCGGCCTTATGGCAAGCCCCCTCGCTGCAGAGCGGGTCGCGCGGCGGTAACGACACGGCAACAAAACCCTAATGGAATAGGGGAATATTCACTCCTCCTTAAATGATGAGTGGCACTTTCGGCCAATGTCGTAGCCTGCATGATGCAGGCCCTCCGCTCCAAATCGGACCTCCCGACACATCTGATCATCCCCCGACCTGACGCCTCCCGGCGCAAGGAGTTTCCCGCATGTCCCGCTTCCATCTCAGGCTTTCGCACCGCATCGGCCTGCTCGTGCCCATCGCTGTCGCCGGCATTCTCGCCATCGTCGCCATCTTCCTCGTGCAGCGGAACATAGAGGAGGGCTACCGCCAGCAGGTGCAGGCGTACAGGGACGCGGACCGCACGCTTCTGGTGCTTGAAAGCCAGTTCCTGCAGAACCGTCGCGCGGAGAAGGACTTCCTGCTACGGCGGCAGGAGAAATATGCTGCCTCGCATCAGGAAATCGCCACCAAGGCGAATGAGACGATCGCCGCTCTCGGCAAGCTACTGTCCAGCCAGTCGACGCAGTCGCAACTCAAGCTGATCTCCGAGGGCTACGAGCGCTACCTCGGCCAGTTCGTGGCGGTTGCCGACGCCAATCGCACGCTCGGCCTCGAGCCGTCAGCCGGCAAGGAGGGCGTGATGCGTGCTGCCGTTCACTCGATCGAGGAGGCGCTGAAGTCCGTTTCGGACAAGGGACTGCAGGCCAGCATGCTGACGATGCGGCGCCACGAGAAAGACTTCATTATGCGGCGCGACCACAAATACGTCGAGAAGCATACCGAGGAGGTGAAGGCCTTCGCGGGCTTCCCGGCCGAGACGTTCGGCGGCAAGGAAAGCCAGGCCAAGATCCTGGCGGCATTGAAGAATTACGGTGCCGCCTTTGCGGACTACGCCGCGCTGGCCGAAAGCGAGACTGCGTTGCGCACGCGGATGTCGGAGACCTTTTCGACTGTCGAACCGATCTTCGAGCAGATGGCGACGGCGATCGAAGCCGAGAAGGCTGCGGCCGAGACCGAAAGCGCAGCGATGCAGCAGTTCGCTGAGAAAATCGCGCTTGGCGCGGTCCTGGCCGCCATCGCCATCATCGCGGCAACCGTCTTTCTCGTCGGTCGAACGATTTCCAGGCCGATCGTCGCCACCACCCGTTCGATGACGCGTCTTGCCGAAGGCGATACCGCGTCTGCCATTCCCTATGCTGGCCGGAACGACGAAATCGGCGAAATGGCCGGCGCAGTCGAAATCTTCCGGCAGGCGGCGATCGCCAACCAGAGGCTGGAGGCGGAAGCAGCGGAAAGCCGCGCGCGTGCCGATGCCGAGCGGATGCGTTTGCAGGAGGAAGCCGAAGCTGCCGCCCAGGCGCGTCTTCGTCAGGCGACCTCCGGTCTTGCCGGAGGCCTGCAGCGCCTGGCGGCCGGAGACCTCGCCTTCCAATTGACCGAACCCTTTGCTCCGGATTTCGAGCAGCTGCGTCACGACTTGAATTCGGCCGTGTCCCGGCTTGGCGATGCGCTGGCGGCGGTGGCCGACTCCAGCGGCTCGATCGACGGCGGCTCGCGCGAAATCAGCGAAAGCGCCGACGACCTGTCGCGGCGCACGGAACAGCAAGCTGCATCGCTTGAGCAGACCGCGGCGGCCCTCGACGAGATCACCGCCAACGTCACGAGCTCCACCCGGCGTGCT
The DNA here is from genome assembly GCF_001270265.1 of Ensifer adhaerens. Lineage (GTDB taxonomy): Bacteria > Pseudomonadota > Alphaproteobacteria > Rhizobiales > Rhizobiaceae > Ensifer > Ensifer adhaerens_B. The sequence continues at coordinate 22,650 of NZ_LGAP01000045.1, read as the reverse complement.
GAAGAGGCGCGCATCGTGGCGGGTGAGGCAAATTCAAGTGCTGCCAAATCCGGTGTCGTGGTGGCAAGTGCCGTGGAGGCGATGCGCCGGATCGAAAGCTCTTCCGGCCAGATCGCCAACATCATCGGCGTCATCGACGAGATCGCCTTCCAGACCAACCTTTTGGCGCTGAATGCCGGCGTCGAAGCGGCCCGCGCCGGTGAGGCCGGCAAGGGCTTTGCCGTCGTTGCCCAGGAGGTGCGCGAGCTTGCCCAGCGCTCGGCAAAGGCTGCCAAGGAAATCAAGGAGCTTATCCGCAATTCCAGCGTCGAGGTCGAAGGTGGCGTCAAGCTGGTGCGCGATACCGGCGAGGCGCTGAAGGCGATCGGTGGCCATGTGGCCACCATTAACCAACACATGGACGCGATCGCCATTTCGGCGCGCGAACAGTCGGTGGGCTTGAGCGAAGTCAACACCGCCGTCAACCAGATGGACCAGGTGACGCAGAAGAACGCGGCGATGGTCGAAGAGGCCAATGCCGCCAGTGCCCAGCTTGCCAGCGAGGCCGGCCGCCTGCGTGAACTGATCGCCCGCTTCACATTGCCGGGCCGCCCGAATGGCGCGGTCGCCGCGAGCGATTTGCGCGCCATTGCACGCACGATGGCGGCGCCGTCGGCGCCGCTGCGCACGGCAAGTGCCACCCGTCCCGTATCGCATGGCAATGCGGCTTTGGTGCAGGACGATTGGCAGGAATTCTGATCGTCGTTGGAAAGAAACAAAAAAACCCGGTTGATCGCCGGGGTTTTTTACTGTCTCGGACTGCCCGCTTTCGCGGCCTCCGCGATGCGCCGACGGACCTCTGCGGCGCTTGGTCATAAGGTGACGACGCGACCGAGAAAGGTCGCTGACACCCGATTCCGCGGATCTTCCTTCGGACGCGTAGCCTTAGGGCGTTTCCGTTTTGACGGAGTCGTAGAAACACTCTATCTATTTGTTTTTACGCATTTCCTGACGGAAAACCGCTTCGCACTTTTCCTGGAAATGCTTTAGCCGGCCGCACCGATGCCGATATCCTGCTTCTGGCCGAGCGCCTTGAACACCGTCGAGACGATGCCGGCACGGTCGAGGCCGGCGGCGGCGTACATCGCTTCAGGCTTCGCCTGCTCCATCCAGATATCGGGCATGACCATCGGGCGAACCTTCAGGCCGCCGTCGAGCAGGCCATCTTCGGCGAGGAACTGCAGCACGTGGCTGGCAAAGCCGCCAACGGCGCCTTCCTCGATGGTGATCAGCACCTCGTGATGACGCGCGAGTTGGCGGATGAGGTCGTGGTCGAGCGGCTTGGCAAAGCGCGCGTCGGCAACCGTCGTCGAAAGGCCCGCCGCGTCGAGATCCTCGGCGGCCATCAAACAGTCGGCGAGGCGCGTGCCGAAGGAAAGCAGGGCGACCTTGGAACCCTGCTTGACCACGCGGCCCTTGCCGATTTCCAGGATCTGGCCGCGCTCGGGCATTTCGACGCCCACGCCTTCGCCGCGCGGATAGCGGAACGAGATCGGGCCGGCATCATAGGCGGCAGCCGTGCGCACCATATGTTTCAGCTCTGCCTCGTCGGCGGCCGCCATGACGACGAAGCCGGGCAGGGTGGCGAGATAGGTCGTGTCGAAGGAGCCCGCATGGGTCGGCCCATCGGCGCCGACGAAGCCGGCACGATCGATCGGGAAGCGCACCGGCAGGCCCTGGATCGCCACGTCGTGGACGACCTGGTCGTAGCCGCGCTGCAGGAAGGTCGAGTAAAGCGCTGCAAAGGGCTTGTAGCCTTCGGATGCGAGACCGGCGGCAAAGGTCACGGCATGCTGTTCGGCGATCCCGACGTCAAAGCAGCGTGAGGGATGGGCCAGCGCAAACTTGTCGAGTCCGGTGCCGGATGGCATGGCGGCTGTGACCGCAACGATCTTGTCGTCGAAACCGGCTTCCTGCGTCAGGGCTTCGGCGAAAACCGAAGTGTAGGCGGGGGCGTTCGGCTTTGCCTTGGCCTGCGCGCCGGTGATGACGTCGAACTTGTTGACGCCATGGTATTTGTCGGCAGCGGCTTCGGCGGGTGGATAGCCCTTGCCCTTCTGCGTCACCACATGGATCAGCACCGGCCCCTTGGCGTTGTCGCGCACATTGCGCAGCACGGGCAACAGGTGCTCGAACGAATGACCGTCGATCGGGCCGATATGGTAGAAGCCCATCTCCTCGAACAACGTGCCGCCGGTGACATAGCCGCGCGCGTGTTCGACGGCGCGGGTGATCGCCCGGTCGACCGTCTTGCCGAGGTAGGCCGTCAGCTTCTTGCCGACTTCGCGGATGCCCATATAGGTGCGGCCGGAAGCAAGGCGCGCCAGATAAGCGCTCATCGCGCCGGTCGGCGGCGCGATCGACATGTCGTTGTCGTTGAGGATGACGATGAGGCGGGCATCGAGCGCGCCGGCATTGTTGAGCGCTTCATAGGCCATGCCGGCGGAAAGCGCACCGTCGCCGATGACGGCGATGACATTGCGGTTCTTGCCGTCGAGGTCGGCAGCGACGGCCATGCCGAGGCCGGCGGAAATCGACGTTGACGAATGCGCGGCACCGAAGGGATCGTATTCGCTTTCGGCGCGACGGGTGAAGCCGGACAGGCCGCCTTCCTGGCGCAGTGTGCGGATGCGATCGCGACGGCCGGTCAGGATCTTGTGGGGGTAGCACTGATGACCGACGTCGAAGATCAGCCGGTCATGCGGCGTGTTGAATATCTTGTGGATAGCGATCGTCAACTCGACGACGCCCAAGCCCGCGCCGAGGTGGCCGCCGGTGCGCGAGACCGCGTCGATCATCTCTGCACGAACTTCGCCGGCAAGCTGCGGCAGATCCCTGTCGTCGATCTTCTTCAGATCGTCGGGAAAGGTCACCTTGTCGAGCAGGGGGGTTGCCGGCATCGGGGTGGTTGGCAGTTGTGTCACGCTGCATGCCTCATGCGCACCGCACGGATCGGGTGCGCGATAGTTGGTGGTACCGTTAAAGCGGCTCTTTAGACGCAATTGTCGCTGAATGCAAAATTAGGCTTTCCTGCGTCGTCGTCCAAGAGACTAGCGCATGAATCCCTGAATCGAAATCGATTTAAGGAAACATGCGGCAACTCGAAGCGGCGATCTGTCGCTTCGAAGCGGCAACCTCTCGCTGTTGTCCCACGCCCTCAACCGGCGGGCAGGGGCACGAATTCCTCCTCGTCGCCGGGCACGATGTCGAAACGGCCCGTACGCCACTCTTCCTTCGCCTTCTCGATGCGATCCTTCGACGACGACACGAAATTCCACCAGATGTGACGGGCCGAGCCGAGTGCCGCGCCGCCGAACAGCATGACATGACAGCCGAGCGGACCGGCGGTGACGGTGATTTCGTCGCCCGGGCGGAAGACCAGCAGCTGATTGTCGGCGAAGTGGTCGCCGGCAACGATCGCTTCGCCGGACAGGATGTAGAGCGCGCGCTCTTCCCAATTGGCGGCGAACGGCGCGCTTTTGCCGGGCGCGATGTTGAGGTCGACATAGATCGTGTCGGTAAAGACGGAGACCGGCGACTTTTGTCCTTCGAAGCTGCCGATCACGACCCGGGCATCGATGCCGCCATCGTTGAGCTGCGGCAGCATGTGCCGTTCCGTGTGGTCGAAGATCGGGTCGATCTCTTCCTTGTGGTCGGGAAGCGCCAGCCAGGTCTGCAGCCCTGAAATCGAGCGTTCATGCCCGCGCTGGTTTTCCGGCGAACGCTCGGAGTGAACGATGCCGCGGCCGGCGGTCATCAGGTTCACGTCGCCGGGGCGGATGACCATTTCGGTACCAAGGCTGTCGCGGTGCTTGATCTCGCCGTCGAACAGATAAGTCACGGTCGAAAGGCCGATATGCGGATGCGGCCGAACGTCGATTGCCTCGCCGGCGCGCAAAAGGGCCGGACCCATGCGGTCGAAGAAGATGAACGGCCCGACGAGCCGCCGCTTGGCGGTCGGCAGCGCCCGGCGAACCTGCAGGCCGCCGATGTCGCTGGTGCGGGGGATGATCAGATGTTCGATGGCATCGCAGGCGGGTTTGTCGCCGGCGAGCGGGTCGGGGCCTGGAAAGAAGGACATGGGGCACGCTCCCGTTGTTCATGTGGTCTTAAACGACCCTAGCGCCTGACGCAGGTTACGGGTAGGCGCGAGGCGAAGACGCAGCGTTTCCGGACGTTGACCAATCCCGGGCCGATTACTCCGCGTCGAGCGGCTCCACGCCCTGCGGCTTGCCGGCGCGGTCGAGCCTGATCTTTTCGATCCGGTCCTCGGCAGCCTTCAAGAGCGCCTCGCAGTGCTTCTTCAGGGCTTCGCCGCGCTCATAGATCTCGATCGACTTGTCGAGCGCGACGTCGCCGCGTTCCAGCGCCGAGACGATACGCTCCAGTTCCTCGACGGCTTGCTCGAAGGAGAGGGCCGAAACGTCCGGTTGCGTGGTGGTGGTCATGGTTACCCTCTCATCAGTCTTAGAATATGCATGCCGGCCGACTCGGCGAGCCCCTGCAGGTCATAGCCGCCCTCGAGCAGGCTGACCATGCGGTTGCCTGCGCTGCGGTCGGCAATCTCGTGCAGGCGGCCGGTCGCCCAGTCGAAATCCTCGGCGACAAGGTTGATCTGCGCCAGCGGATCGCGGTAGTGGGCATCAAAACCGGCCGAGATCAGGATGAAGTCCGGCCGGAAGTTGGTCAGCGCCGACAGGACGCGAGAACGGAATGCCTCGCGGAAATGCTCGCTGCCGGTGTTGGGCGAGAGCGGCGCGTTGACGACGTTGCCCTTCACGCCGGTTTCGTCCTTGGCGCCAGTGCCGGGATAAAGCGGCATCTGGTGGGTCGAGCAGAAAAGCACCGACGGATCGTCCCAGAAAATGTCCTGCGTGCCGTTGCCATGGTGCACGTCCCAATCGACGATCGCGACGCGTTCCGCTCCGTGTGCCACCTGCGCGTGGCGGGCGGCGATCGCAACGGTGTTGAAGAAACAGAAGCCCATCGCCTTGTTCTTCTCGGCGTGGTGGCCGGGCGGACGCGCCGCGACGAAGGCGTTGTCCGCCTTACCCGTGAAGACCGCATCCACTGCCTCGACCGCGCCGCCGATGCCGGTCAGTGCCGCCTCGAGGCTCAAGGGACTGGCGTAGGTGTCGGCTTCGAGATCGTTGATGCCTTCTTCGGGGATGGCGCGCTTGACAGTCCGCAGGTGCTCCTCCGGATGCACCAGCAGCACCAGGTCTTCGCTCGCCTTCGTCGCCTTTACCCGCTTTAGATCGGCGAAATTCGGGTGTTCGAGCGCAAGGTTCAGCGCCTTCAGCCGGTCCGGCCGTTCGGGATGACCTTCCGGAACCTCGTGTTCCAGGAAGACCGGATTTTCATAGAGCAGCGTGGTCATGCCCGGAAACTAGTGCTCCAACCTGCCAAGGTCCATGGCACGCTCAAGGGAAAGTACTGATTTTCAACAGCGCGCATCGATGAGCAGCTTGCCGTCGCGATGCGGGTCCTCCTGATGCGCCAGGGCCTCATCGAGACGGCTGAGCGGGTAGGTTCGCGCAATGCGGCTCGAAAAAATACCGGAGCGAAGACCGGCAAAACTCTGGGCGAAGGCCTCTTCGATGGCCTGCCGTCCGGCGGCGTGCACCCAGGTTCTCAGCCACAGGAAGGAGAAGCGCACATCCGGCCGCGCCTGGATCGCCGGTATCGGCACGGGCACGCCGCTCAGGGCGCCGTACTGGATGAATGCAGCGCCGGGCAGGAGCGTTTGGCCGATGAGGTCGCCGGCAAGCGGGCCGCCGACCGCGTCGAGAATGGCGTCGAAGGTTAGCGCAGAAGGGATATGACCCGCATCGGCGACGACGATTTCGCCCACGGCGTCGGAAGCCAGCCGCTCGGCGCTGCGTTCGCTGCGCACGATCCCGACCGGTTTCGCACCTTCGCCTGCGAGAAGCTTCATCAGCATGCCGCCGATGGCCGAGCCCGCGGCGGTTACGCCGATCCTGCGCCCGGCCATCGATCCGAAATGGGCACGGAGCGTTTCGATAAGCCGAAGTGCTGTCAGCGGATTGACGTAACTGGTTGCCGCCTGGCGGTCGCCGATATCATCAGGGACGGAAAAGCACCATTCGGCCGGTCGCACGAGATATTCCTGCCAAAGGCCGCTCGCGCCGATCGGGATCACCCGATCGCCGGGCTTCAAGGTCTCGACGCCGGTGCCGACGCGGGCAATTGTGCCGACGCCTTCGAAGCCGGGCACGAAGGGTAGCGTCGTCCGGGCACTGTAGGCGCCGGTGACGGGAATGAGGTCGGAGGGATTGATGGCCGACAGGGACAGCGCAATCTCGACCTCGCCGGGACCGGGCGGCACGCGCTCGGCATCGACGAGCGCAATCACTTGTCGCGGATCGCCGAACTGGCTAACGAGGGTGGAGCGCATTCTAAGAGGACCTCGCATGGACGGCAGGGAGCGGGACAACGTCACGGAAATCCGCATTCCGTTTCGCGATATAGACATGCATGGCCACATGCACAATGCCGCCTATTATGCCCATGCCGAAGCGGCACTTACCCAACTCTGGCGGCATCGGCCGTCCGTCGTTCATGAGCCTGCCTATCTCGTTCGCCGCTCGGCCTGCGTCTTCCATCGCGGCCTGCGCTATGACGAGCCGGCACGCTTCATCGTCACCGTCGCCAAGATCGGCGGCAGCTCAGTAAGCTTTGCCGTGCGCGTCGAGGCGGCCGGCCAGCTTGCGGCCGAGCTCGAGATCGTCTGGGTCGCCGTCGATCGCGAGCGGCACACGCCGCTGCCGGTGCCGGCCGCAACGCGCGAATGGCTCGGTAGCTACATTCTCTGAGGAGATTATTCGACCGACCGCAGGCTGCGAAACAGCGCGACGCCGCCCATGCCGCCGCCGATGCCCATCATCGCCAGCGCCTGTGTTTCCTGCGGGACGGCCAGCATCTGCGTGAACAACCGCACCGCGAGGATGGCACCGGACGCGCCGTAGGGGTGGCCGAGCGCGATGGCGCCGCCATCGAGATTGACCCGCTCAGGTGATATCTCGAGCTGATCGAGACTGCCGAGCACCTGCGAGGCAAAGGCCTCGTTGAATTCGATGAAATCGATCGCGTCGACGTCAAGCGCCGGATTGCGTGCTTTCAGCTTGGCCATCGCGGGCACCGGACCGAGCCCGAGAAGATCGGGATGCACGCCGGCGGTTGTCGCATCGATGAATTCGAGCGCAAAGGAAAGCCCGAGGCGCCGCGCTTCGGCAAGGCTGGTCACCAGAACCATCGCCGCGCCGTCGTTGATCGGGCAGGCATTGCCTGCTGTTACCGTTCCGTCCTTGACGAAGACGGGTTTTAGCCGCTGCAAAGTTTCGAGGGAGGCATTCGCGCGCGGGCATTCGTCCGTGTCGACGGTTCCGGCCGTGGTTTCGATCGGTACGATTTCGCGCGAAAACCGGCCTGCGCCCTGGGCGGCGACGGCGCGTTGCTGGCTTTCGAGCGCAAACGCATCCTGTCTCTCGCGCGAAATGCCGCAGGCGGTGGCGACGTTTTCGGCGGCAACGCCCATGTCAGGATCGCCGATCTCGTCCGGTGCCATGCGCGAGCGCTTGATCGGCTGCGGTTCTTCGCCAGGGATCGTCGGCGGCCTCAGGCGGATATGAGCACGACTGGCGCTTTCGGTGCCGCCGGCGAGGTAGAAGCGTCCCGCACCCGCCTGAATGAGCCTGGCGGCAAGTGTGATGGCTTCGAGCCCGGCACCGCATTGCCTGTCGATGGTAAGGCCTGGCGTCGATACCGGAAGCCCGGCTTCGAGTGCCGCGAGCCGCCCGAGATTGCCGGCGCAATTGGCGGCATTGCCGAGGATGACGTCATCGATCGCATCCGCCGAGAGCCCGACATCGGCGAGTATGCGGGTAATCAGGGGTGCGGCGAGCCGTGCCGGCTCAACCTCCGCGAGCGCGCCGCGCACGCGGCCGATCGGCGTGCGCAGGGCCGCGACGATCACCGGTATCCGCGATGGGTCAGACGAAGGGCTCAAGGGCGTCATGTCCGTCCACGATCCATTGCTTGAGAGTGCCTGCCGCCACCTTACCAGATTGTGTCATCGGCAAGGCACGGCAAAGCCAGATTCGACGTGGATGTTTATAGCGCGGCAGATGGCTGTCGAGATGACAGTCGAGGGCTGCGCGGTCGATTGTAGCTGCATTCGGCTCGATAACGGCGGCGAGTTCGCTGCCAAGATCGGGATGATCAAGGCCGAGCACGAAGGCCGCATGCACATCCGCATACCCGGCGAGCGTCGCTTCGACCTCCTGCGGGTAGATGTTATTGCCGCCGGAAAGCACCATGCCGCCGGAGCGCCCGACCAGATGCAGGGTGCCGTCGGCATCGAGGAACCCGAGGTCACCGACGGTTGCGAGCCGGCCGACGCGCCGGAGCCCCGCACCGTCCCCGGCACCGATATAGCCGCTCGAAATCAGGTCGCTGTCGACGAAGATCGTGCCGGTTTCGCCTAATGGCAGCGTCGTTCCGCTCTCGTCGAGCACGGTGAGGCCAACGCCGGGAAAGGCGCGTCCGACGGCGGTCGCCGATGGGGTGTCGCCAGGGCCGGCAACGCTGATGAAGCCGAGTTCAGAGGCACCGTAATATTCGATGATGTTTGCCTGGGGGAAGGTCTGTGCTGCGGCTGCACGATCGACCGGTGTCAGCTTGGCGCCGGCAACGGTGATCTTCTGCACCGACGTCGGTGCGCTATGCGAAGGTAATGCACAGAGCCGTCTCAGCATCGTCGGTACGAGCACGAGTCGTCTGACGTCCTGTAACGTGATGGTCTCGGACGCGCACGCTGCATCGAAATGCGCCATGCCGACGAACTCGGCGCCCGCAACCAGCGTTTCGGCAAGCGCATAGAGCGTCAGCCCATGGGCCAGCGGGCCGGGGGCAAAGGTGCACGTGTCACTGTCGATGCCAAAAAAATCCTGCCCGGTCTTCAGGCTGCGCCGCCAGGAACCGCGATCGCGCACGATCGCTTTCGGCAGGCCCGTGGTGCCGGAGGTGAAGACGACGAGAAACGGCTCGTCATCGGCGCCGATGGCGATCGGCGAAATGTCTTCGTCCGAACCAGCGGTGAAAAGCATGCTTTGGCCGGCAGCGGTGGCGTCGAGCCGCAGCCCGTCGCCGTTGGCGCGAACGACAATGTCGGGCCGCAGCAACTCACGCATCGCGGCGCGCGTCGCGGCCGGCAGGTGCGGATCGATCAATGCCACGCAATGACCGCCTGATGTCGCAGCGACGAATGCTGCGGCGAAAAGGGGATGGTTGCCGATCTCCAGAGCGACCAGCGTCGTGGTGTCGGGTAGCACACTTTTATTCCGGGTATTTGCCGTCAATCTCCCGAAAGCGGAAACGAGCTGGCCCGCGCAAGACATAAGCTCCCCGAATGTGAAAACCCGGCCTTCCATGCGGAAGGCCGGGGCATGCGGATGATCGTCCGCGTGACGCGCAAGGGCGGCGGCAAACGGCATCGGTTCAGGCGCGAACCGGCAGCAGCGGATAGCCGGCAAAGACGGCCCGTGCGGCAAGCGTCGCGATCGCCGCCTTCAGCAGGTCGCCCGGAAGGAAGGCGAGCGAACCGGTCGCAACGGTCAGGAGCGGCGTGCCGGTGACGGCCGATATCCAGGGCATGCCGATCGCATAGAGCACGACAATGCCGCCGACGATCGAGGCAAGGAAGAAGCCGACGAACTGGCGGACTTCCGGCTGGCCCTCACGGACGAAGCGCTGCGCGATCAGACCGGTGACGAAAGTGGCAACGACCCAGCCGAGGATGAAGCCACCCGACGGGCCGGCAAACACGGCGAGACCGCCGCGACCGCCTGATAGCACCGGCAGGCCGATGGCGACGAGCAGAAGGAACAGGAGGAAGGCGAAAGCGCCGCGCTTGGCGCCGAGAATGCAGCCGGCGAGCATCACGCCCATGGACTGCGCGGTGATCGGCACGGGAATGAAGCCGAGCGTGATCGGCGGAATGAGGCCGAGCACGACGACGATCGCGGCAAAGAGAGCGATAAGGACGAGGTCTCTGGTGTTCATGCTGTTCCTGTTCCTTGTTTATTAGGGTGTGCGAATTTATTGACGGCGAAAACCACGGGCGTCAATCGCTGCAGCGATCGTATCCGCATCTTTGAGCGTCAGGATGATCAGCGGCCCGATGATCGTCAACGGCCGCACCGGCAGCCCGCGCGCCCGGTGCGCTTCGCGAATGGCCTGATAGCGCGCCAAAATGTCGGGCACGAAACGCAAGACGAGCCCGAGCGCCAGGCTGACATCGGCGGCACGCACCCATCCCAGGCGTTCGAAAGGCGTCAGCAGCACCGTGATCTCGTCCATGAAGGCGCCGATCGTCGTCGTCGCCGTTACCGCGGCTGCAAAAAGCACCAGTGCCATCAGCCGCAGGGTCAGCACGGCCACTTCGCTCAAGGGGAGGAGGAAGAGGTTCACGGCCGCGAGAAAGAAGATCGTGAAGAAGACGAAGCCGACGCGTTTCAGCGCCTCGCGCCAGGAAAGGCCGACGGAAATATAGAGCCCGCCCGAAATCACAAACGCGGTCAGTTGCACAAGGACCGAGCCGCTGAGGAAAAGCAGAATGCTGAGCGCCACCAGTGCCAAAAGCTTTGCGCGCACCGGCAGGCGGTGCAGCCAGCTGTTGCCCTCGATGTGCAGGCTCGTCAGCATCCGGCGATCTCGTGGTAGCGGCGGATCGTTTCTCGCGGCGCGCCATCCGCGGCAAGCCGCCCCTCGTGGAAGAGCAGCAGGCGTTCGACATTTTCGACCAGCGGCAGGTCGTGGGTGATGACCAGCGTATCTTCGTCCAGCGTCGCGATCGTGTCGGCGACGCGCCGCCGGTTGCGCAGGTCGAGCTGGTTGGTCGGCTCGTCGAGGATCAGGATTTTGGGATCTGTGACAACGACGCTGGCCATGGCGACAAGCTGGGTCTCGCCGCCGGAGAGTTCATGCACCCGCCGTCGCGCCAGGTGCTCGACGCCGAAGCGCGACAGCACGGCTTGCGTCCGCTTCTCGATTTCCTCGCCTTTGAGGCCGCGGTTCTTCAGGCCGAAGCCGATGTCGTCGGCAACGACGGGCATGATCAGCTGGTGCTGCGGATTCTGGAAGATGAAGCCGGCCTCGGAGAGCACGGCGCGGTCGTCCTTGACCGTATCGAGGCCATTGACGGTGACGCTGCCGGCCGAAGGTTTGACGAGGCCGTTGATCAGCCGCGCGAAGGTCGTCTTGCCGGAGCCGTTGAGGCCGATAATGCCGACACGCCTTTCGGTGATCGTCAGCGACAGCGGCTGCAGAGCCACCCGTTCGCCGAAGCGGACCGAGCAGTCGGTAAAGCGGATGTCCATCCCGTCCCTCGCGGTTTGCGGTTTGCTCTATAGGCCAAGTCGGCGGACAAGGGCAATGCGCCTTGGATCAAGCTCCCCGTTTGAATTATGGGAATAAAAGCCTATTCTTTCTATCATGACGATTCGGCTCTCCAATAGCGATGCCCGGCGCATCTTCCTCGCAAAGCAGGGGCTTTCCGGCGCACCGCACCGCGCGCTTGGCAAGGATGGCCTGCTCAAGCTGATCCACGACATCGGCTTCGTCCAGGTCGACAGCATCGCCACGGTGGAACGCGCCCATCACCAGATCCTGTTCTCGCGCAACCAGACCTATCGCCGCGAACACCTGACCGCGCTTCTCGAAGACGACAGGGAACTGTTCGAGCATTGGACCCACGACGCCTCCATCATCCCCAGCAGCTTCTTTCGCTACTGGAAGCACCGCTTCAAATGGGAAGGCGAGACCATCGTCGACCGCTGGAGCAAATGGCGTGGCGAAGGCTTCGAGAAAGGCTGCGACGAAACCTATGAGCGCATCGCCAAGGGCGGCCCGGTGCTGGCCCGCGACCTCAAGGAAGCCGAGCACGAGTCGGGCGGTTGGTGGAACTGGCATCCGTCGAAGACCGCGCTCGAAGTGCTGTGGCGCACCGGCAAGCTGGCCATCACCCGGCGCGAGAATTTCCAGAAGGTCTACGACCTGACAGAACGCGTGATCCCGCCGCATCATCAGGATGGAGAGGTGGAGCATCACGAGTTTATCGACTGGGCCTGCCGCAGCGCGCTGGAACGTCTGGGTTTTGCCACCCACGGCGAAATCGCCGCCTTCTGGGATCTGGTCTCGCCCGACGAGGCGAAGACCTGGGTGGCCGAGCATCGCGACGAGCTGGTCGAGGTGTTGATCGAGCCGATCGACGGCGGCAAACCGCGGTCGTCCTACGCGCTTGCCGGCTTTCCCGACGAGCTTGGCGATATTCCCGATCCGCCGGGCCGCGTGCGTGTCCTGAGCCCGTTCGATCCTTTGCTGCGCGACCGCAATCGCACCGAACGGCTGTTCGGCTTCTTTTATCGCATCGAGATCTTCGTGCCCGAGCCAAAGCGGGAATATGGCTATTATGTCTTCCCGCTGATCGAAGGCGATCGCCTGATCGGCCGCATCGACATGAAGGCCGACCGCAAGCGCGGCAGCCTCGACGTGCGCCGGCTCTGGCTGGAGCGTGGCGTCAAGGCGTCTTCCGGCCGCATGGAACGCATCGACGCGGAACTCGAACGCGTCGCCCGCTTTACCGGCGTCGAGCGCATCGAACGCCTCGATGGCTGGAACGCTTCGCTCTCCTGATCGATATTTTCCTTGGCTTGAACCCTTGGCCTTCCTAAATGGAGGCCATCGAACTTTATGACGCGGGAGCGCACGACCATGAACACCGATCTGATGAGCCTCTTCGATGCCGACGAGGCGGCGATCCGCAAGGTTCTGTCGGAGACGCTTGCCGGCGCCGACGATGGCGAACTGTTTCTCGAACATGCCCAGGCCGAAGTGCTCTCCTTCGACAACGGCCGGCTGAAGGGCGGCAGCTTCAACACCGATCAGGGTTTTGGCCTGCGCGCGGTTGCCGGTGAATCTGTCGGCTATGCGCACGCCGGCGAATTGTCGTTGGCCGCGCTTCGCCGCGCGGCGGACGCCGTCGGCCAGGTGACGCGCGGTTATGCCGGCTCCTATGCGGCGGCTCCGCAGCGCACCAACAAGAAACTCTATGGCGACGAGAACCCGATCGGTGAGCCAAGCTTCGAGGCGAAGGTCGCGCTCTTGCAGGAAATCGACGCCTATCTGCGCGCCAAGGATCCCAAGGTCCGGCAGGTGACGGCCTCGATCGCTGCGAGCTGGCAGCTCGTCGACATCCTGCGCGCCGATGGCCACCGGGTTCAGGACATCAGGCCGATGACGCGCATCAACATCTCGGTGGTTGCCGGCGATGGCGACCGCCAGGAAAGCGGCTCCTACGGCATCGGCGGGCGTCGTGGCTTCGGCGACTTCATCATTGAGGAAAACTGGAAGAAGGGCGCCGACGAGGCGCTGCGCCAGGCGCTCGTCAATCTGGATGCGATCGACGCGCCGGCCGGCACCATGGACGTGGTGCTGGCATCGGGCTGGCCGGGCGTGATGCTGCACGAAGCCGTCGGCCACGGCCTTGAAGGTGACTTCAACCGCAAGAAGACCTCGGCCTTTGCCGGCCTGCTCGGCGAGCAGGTGGCCGCCAAGGGCGTGACCGTCGTCGACGACGGCACGATCGAGGCGCGTCGCGGCTCGATCTCGATCGACGACGAGGGCACTCCATCGGGCTACAACGTGCTGATCGAGGACGGTAAGCTCGTCGGCTACATGCAGGATCGCCAGAACGCCCGGCTGATGGGCATGCAGCCGACCGGCAACGGCCGGCGCCAGGGTTATGCCCATGTGCCGATGCCACGCATGACCAACACCTACATGCTCTCTGGCGACAGGACGCCCGAGGAGATCATCGCCTCAGTGAACAAGGGCATCTACGCCGTTTCCTTCGGCGGCGGCCAGGTGGACATCACCTCCGGCAAGTTCGTCTTCGGCTGCACCGAGGCCTACATGATAGAAGACGGCAAGATCGGCGCGCCGGTCAAGGGCGCGATGCTGATCGGCAATGGCCCCGACGCGATGAAGCGGGTGACGATGGTCGGCAACGACACCAAGCTCGACACCGGCATCGGCAACTGCGGCAAGGCCGGGCAATGGGTGCCGGTCGGCGTCGGTCAGCCGCATCTGCGCATGGACCAGATCACCGTCGGCGGCACGCAGGCCTAGAACCGATGGCGGTCTTCGTGCTGTCGTTCCTGTCGCCGGAGACCGACTGCCCCTATCACGAGATGCGCTTCGAGGCGGAAGCCGAGAAGGTCGCGCTTCTGATGGGGATGGAACGTGGCTTCGATCTCGATCACGTGTATTTCCGTCTCGACCGAAGCGACCTGCTGCAGCTCGCTTCGGCCTGCGCTATCGCCCTTCCCGATACCGTCGATGAAGCGGAGCTGCGCCGGCCGCACAGCATCGAAAGCGTGCCCTATCTTGTGCACACCGGCTACGAATTGCCGCTGATGCTCGAAGGCCGAAAACCCTTCGCCTTTTTCTGTGGAGACGGCGAGAACGCTTGGTTCGATGACCTGCAAAGGACGTTCGCTCCGCACGTCGCCTCCGGCCGAATTCAGCGGGACGTCCTGGAATTGACGCAAATGTGCCCGACGACCAGCGGCGGGCAAAGGGAGTTGCGAACCATCTATGTCGCCTACGCCTTGAATGGCGAGGAGTGGCGGTTCGACCGGTTCAGGCAGGCGCGCCTTGAGCTATTTCATGAATGGCGTCCGTGGACGGAGGCCGATGAGCGGGAAGAAGGTCTGCTGCTCGGCTACAGCGAGGAGCAGTGCGATTGGTGGATCGTCAATCGCTTTCGCAAGAGACATGCGCGGTAGATCGGACGAAGCAGGCGGACATCGATGAGCCAGGTCGGTATCCGCCGCTTTGCTACCACTTCGCGCCGAGGGGCGCTTCTGGGAAAAGAACGGGTTGGCCAGGACCGTCAGGGCGGTTTGCCCGCAGCCCTTGCTTGACGACAGTCGACGTGACTTTCTCTGCGCGGGGCTCCATTAACCGCGCGACGGCAGCAGCATGCAGTCATAGGAGCGCTTCTTCAGCGTGTCGCAGGCGGAGGCAGCTGCGTCGCGGCTGCTGAAGCCGACGAAGCGGGCGCGATAGATGGTACCGGCGCCCTTGCCGACCGCTTCCGTATAGGGAGACGCCTCCGCCAGCATGTCGCCGCCGACCATTTGCGCCTGCGCGAGCAGCGCACGGGCGGCCTCGGCCGAAGGTGCGGCCGAGATCTGGATTTGCCAGCGGCCGGCGGCTGGAACGGCAGCGGTGGTTTCGACTTCGACCATGGCTGTCGGCCGTTCGGCCGGGACGATCGCTGCGGATGACGCTGTAATCAATGCCGCAACGTTGTCGCCTTTGGCGCGATGCGGAGCCGTATAGGGCAGCGGCACGTCCGACATCGTAGCGGTGGACGCGAGCTCGACTGCAGTCGTGCTGCGGGTCTTGGCAGCGGCCACGAGCTGGCGGCCATTGGACGCCTTGCCGACGTGGCGGTTGAGCAATGCCGCCATCTTGTCGTCGCGGCTGCGCGCCGTGCGTCCGCCCATGACGACGCCGATGACGCGGCGGTTGCCGTCTCTGACGGCACTGACGAGATTGAACCCGGAGGCATTGGTGTAGCCGGTCTTGATGCCGTCCATGCCGTCATAGCGGTACATCAGGTTGTTGTGGCCGCGGATCTTGCGGCCGCGAAACGTGAAGCTCGGGGTGGAAAACAGCCGATACTCCCTGGGGTAGTCGCGCATCAGCGCAACGGCCAGCGTCGACATATCGCGTGCGGTCGTCACCTGCTTGCTTGCGGGCAGACCGGATGCGTTGATGAACACCGTGCGGCGCATGCCCAGCTGGCGCGCCTTGGCGGTCATCTTCCTGGCGAAATTTGATTCCGAACCGCCGAGCTTTTCACTCATCGCCGCGGCTGCGTCGTTGGCCGAACGAACGATCATGGCATAGACCGCCTCGCGCACGGTGATCGTGCTGCCCGGTTTCAGCCCCAGCTTCATCGGCGGCTTGGCGGCCGCTGCCTTCGACACCTTGATCTTGCTGTCCCAGCTGATGTCGCCGCGCCGAAGCGCTTCGAAGGTGAGATAAAGCGTCATCATCTTGGTAAGCGATGCCGGATGGTTCAGCGTATCCGCATTCTCCGACGACAGGACCTTGCCCGTGCGTGCATCGAGCACCAACGAAGCGCTGCCGGCAAACGCCGTCGCAGACCCCAAGGCGAGAGCGCACATCGCCAGCAGGAGGCGGCGGATAGTTTTCATGTCGGTCCCCATCGAAATGCGCCGTCGGGCAGGCGCGCAGCTGTTTCGTTTTGTGACAAGGCCGTGTCTTTGCTGCAACTTTGAGGCAGAATGCGATTTTTCCCTGCGACTTTCGTCGGGGTGGTAAACCAAAAATTAACGCCACCGTCCTTCAGCAAGGTTTAACGCTCGCGCCGTTAACCTCCATGGTGGTGCGCCAGATCTGACGCGCAAAGGACGCTGCAACACCTTTCCCTTGAAGCAATGTTGATCAAGAGACTTGTGCAGCAGCCGATAGGCCTGGATTGAATGGACTGATATGGCGGGCGGGATCACCGCCGGCACCAACACGAGGGCGCGACGCGCGGCGGTCGCCGGCGGGCGCGGGTGGGCAAGGGGCCTAACCGCGCCCGCCCGATGGGGGGGGGGGGCGGGCGCGGCGCCCTCTTCACCCTGCATCACGTCCGGCCGCGGGTTGCCCGGGCTTTCGAGCCGAACGCCCATCTCGAAATCACCCCGGAGTTTCTCGATGCGGCCATCGCCCGATTGAAGCGGGACGGTTATCGCTTCATCGCGCTCGACGAACTGCCGGCAGCACTTGCCGGCAAGGACGGTGCGCCCTTCGCCTGCTTCACCCTCGACGACGGTTACCGCAACAATCTCGACCACGCCTTGCCAGTTTTCGAGCGGCACGGCGTCCCGTTCACCGTTTTCGTGACCGGCGGGTTCGTCGACCGTACACATACGCTCTGGTGGGAAACGCTGGCCGATCTGCTGTCAGCAACAAGCCGGTTCCAGTTCAATTTCGGTAGCGGCGTAGAGGTACTGGAGGCTAAAAGCGCCGCGGACAAGCAGGCGGTATTTGGCCGTATGGCCGGCTACATCCACAGCCGCGATGAAAGCTCTGCCGTCGCCGCGCTCGACGCGACGGCGCTGGAGCACGGGATCGATGCTGCGGCGATAGCCAAAGCGCTGACGCTTGATGGAGCTGGGCTCCGTCGCCTTATTGAAAGCCCGTTTGCCAGCCTCGGGGCGCACACGATCAGTCATCGCGCGATCGCGCGGCTCAGCGAAGATCATGCAGCCCAAGAGATCGAGGCATCCGCCGCCCGCATCGAAGCGATTGCGGGCAAGAGACCGCGCAGCTTTGCCTATCCCTATGGGGATCGCCCGGCGGTCTCGCCGCGCGATCACAGGCTTGTCGCCGATCTGGGTTTTACGGTCGCCGTCACCACCATGCCGGGCACGGTAGCGGCGGCCACGCCGTTGCACGCCTTGCCGCGCATTTCGCTCAACGGCCACTTCCAGCGCCCCCGTTATGTCTCGGCGCTCGCCTCGGGCATTCCGTTTCGGCTCGCCCGCAGTTAAAGCATGTCGCGCAAAAGTGTGCTGTGGTTTTGCGATAACGACATGCGCAAGAACAAGAGCTTAAAGCGCAACAAGCGAATCCTGGAGATCGCGACGCGCTTTAGCCAGCGGGGTATCGCCCGTCAGGGGTACATCCGCACCTTTTCCCAGCCGCCTTCGGGTACATCGCGGCGAAACTCCAGGCGGTCGTGCAGCCGGAACGGCCGGTCGTGCCAGAATTCGATCGAGGTCGGACGGATGCGAAAGCCGGACCAGTATTCCGGGCGGGGGATTTCGCCGAGCGCATGGCGGGCGGTATATTCGGCAACCGCCTTTTCCAGGGCGAAGCGGCTTTCGAGCGGGCGGGACTGTTTCGACGCCCAGGCGCCGATGCGGCTGCCGCGTGGGCGCGACTTGAAATACTCGTCCGCCTCCGCCTCCGAGACGATTTCGACGGGGCCGCGCACCCGCACCTGGCGCCGGAGCGATTTCCAGTGGAAGCACATGGCCGCCTTGCGGGCACTGAGAATTTCGCGGCCCTTCTGGCTCTCGAAATTGGTGTAGAAGACGAATCCACGTTCGTCGAAATCCTTGAGCAGAACCATGCGCACATTCGGCAGTCCATCGGGGTCGACGGTCGCCAGAGCCACGGCGTTCGGGTCGTTGATCTCGCTGCCTTCCGCGTCTTTCAGCCATGTGCCGAAAAGGGAAAAGGGCTCACTTGCTTCCGTGAAGTCACCGCTTGTTAACTCATTCACCGCCATATTGCCTTCTAACGCCGTGATGTCTGGCGCGGAAACGCTTCGGGATGAGCCCGATCGGTGTTTCCGCATCGAAAATGTCAGAGCCTGCTTGTTGACTTCCTCGGGAAACGTGCGGCTCTTGCGAGTCTGACAGGATTGCCGTGCAAGACATAGCAAAGTGGATCGATGGCAAGAAGGGGTATTCCTTCTCAGTGATGCGTGGCGCGGCAATTTGCCTGCCAGTGCTCATCCTGTCTGGTTGCATGGGGGCCGGCCTCGACATGTTCGGCGGCGGCGTCGATCGCACGGTTTCGACGGGTACCGTTCCCGTCGCCAAAACCTCCGATGGTCTTTCCGATGCGGTCCTGGTTCGCAACGCCGTCACCTCAGCCGAACTCGGGCAGGGGTCGCTCAACCCCATTCCCTGGGCGAACTCGACTTCCGGCAGCGCCGGTGTGATCAGCAGCATTCAGGAAGACAACGCCAGCGGCATGCTTTGCCGCCGTTTCACCACGACTCGCCATTCCTATGAGGGCATCGCCAAGTTCGACGGCAGCACCTGCAAGCTCGGCGATGGAGCGTGGTATCTCACCAGCTTCGGCCCGCGTGCCTGAAATCCTGTGTTAACCACATTTCGGCAAACCACAGCAGGAACGGTTCGATCTGCGTTTTGAACAGGTCCGCCGTTCCTCCCGGCTAACCGATATTTAGCAAGTTCTGCCCATCCTCACCCGTGAACGGGACATGCCATCGTTGCGATTGGTCCCCGGTTTTGAGGCATAAGGCGGGCATCCGGGAGAGGCCGCCGATCAGAGAAAATGGTAGCAAACCATGCGTGATCCCTATGCAATCCTCGGCGTCCGGCGCACGGCCGGTCAGGACGAAATCAAGGCGGCCTGGCGCTCGGTCGCCAAGGCGATCCATCCCGACCACAATCAGGACGACCCGACGGCCGCCGAGCGCTTCGCCGAGGCCGGCAAGGCCTATGAACTGCTGCGCGACCCGAAGCTGAGAAGCCGCTACGACTATGCCCGGCGCGAAGCCGAGCTGCGCCGCATGGAGGCTATGAAGGCGAAGATGCGCGGCCCCGAGCCGGAGGAGCAGCCGGTCGACGCGGAAACCGCCGAGGAGGCGGTCTCGCGGATCTTCGGCACGGAGACCCGTGCCAGCGCCGCCAGGCCCGCGCCGAAGCCGGCTGCTGCCAAGGCGCCGGAAAAACCCGGTGCGACCCCCGAGCCGAAGCCCGAACCCGCCAGCGAGCCGAAGCAGGAGGCCGTCGCCAAGACGGAGCCGCCGCTGATGCAGCGCGCCGCAGCACCGGCCGCGGAACTTGTCGCCGCCATCGTCAGGCGTATTCGTGGCCGGGCGGCCAAGACCACCGACAAGGTTCCAGATCTTGCGATCGATCTGACTGTTACCATCCAGGATCTGATCGATCGCCAGCGCCTGTCGCTGGAGCTGCCCGACGGTGAAACCGTCAAGGTCCAGATACCGCCGGGTGCCGTCGACGGACAGACCGTCCGCCTGGCAGAGCAGGGGTATCGCGTCACCGGCATGACGCGCGGCGATGTCGTCGTCACCCTGCGGGTCGACCAGAGTGGTGCTTTCCGCACCGACGGACTGGACCTGTTGACGACATTGTCCGTTGACCTGCAGAGCGCGGTCCTCGGCTGCGAGCATGTCATCGCCACGCTGATCGGCGAGGTGACGGTCGTGGTCCCGGCCTGGTCCGGCTCCGACAAGGTCATCCGCATCGAAGGCTTCGGGCTGCCGGGTGCCTATGGCGCGCGCGGCGATCTGCTGGTCGAATTGCGGCTCGTCTTGCAGGACACGCCGGACGACAAGGTCACCGACCTGATGAAATCGCTGCGCGACGGCCTTTATTTGTGACGGATTGCTGACACGCTGAACCAATATTACGGGGACTAACAGTTCCTGATCTCGGCCGCGCTTGAACCACCGGAGCGGCTATGCCATAGGCAATTCTCGACAATTTGCCGCACGTGCGCCGACAGCGCTGGTCTGGCGTTTTTGAATTTTGTGAAGTCTGGCGTCGGCCGTCGTCGATGCCGGCAGACAGTATTGGGGACAATGCATGGCTCAGGCATCGGGTTTGATGAAGGGCAAGCGTGGCGTCATCATGGGCGTCGCGAATAACCGTTCGATCGCATGGGGGATAGCAAAGGCCATCCATGCCCAAGGCGGCGAAGTTGCGCTTACCTATCAGGGCGATGCACTGAAGAAGCGCGTCGAGCCCCTGTTGGCGGAAATCGACGGCTTCATGGCGGGCCACTGCGACGTCAGCGACGAAGCCACCATCGATGAGGTTTTCTCAACGCTTGAAAAGCACTGGGGCAAGATCGACTTCGTCGTTCACGCGATCGGCTTCTCCGACAAGGACGAATTGACCGGACGCTACGTCGACACGTCGCCGGAAAACTTCGCCAAGACGATGCAGATCTCGGTCTATTCCTTCACTTCGGTTGCCCGTCGCGCTGAAAAGCTGATGACGGACGGTGGCTCGATGCTGACGCTGACTTATTACGGCGCCGAGAAGGTTATGCCGAACTACAACGTCATGGGTGTCGCCAAGGCTGCGCTCGAAGCGAGCGTCAAGTATCTGGCGGTCGATCTCGGTCCGAAGAACATTCGCGTCAACGCGATCTCTGCCGGTCCGATCAAGACGCTGGCTGCCTCCGGTATCGGCGATTTCCGCTACATCCTGAAGTGGAACGAGTACAACGCACCGCTGCGTCGCACCGTCACCATCGAGGAAGTGGGCGATGTCGGCCTCTACATGCTGTCCGACCTGTCGCGCTCGGTCACGGGTGAAGTCCACCACGCCGACAGCGGCTACCATGTCGTCGGTATGAAGGCTGTCGACGCTCCGGATATCTCCGTCATCAAGGATTGATCGGCGGCGCCGACCGGCCCGAACGGCTTCCTGCCCGGAGCGAAATGTTGTGCTGATCTATTTGATCCGTCACGGACAAACGGACTGGAATGCGGAAAGCCGCCTCCAGGGGCAGAAGGACATCCCCCTCAACGACACCGGTCGCCAGCAGGCGACCGGAAACGGGATTGCGCTTGGCGCCATCCTCGGTGCCGACGCCACGCAGTTCGACTTTGTCGCCAGCCCGCTCGGTCGCACCCGTGAAACCATGGAACGCCTTCGCCGGGCCATGGATCTTGATCCCACCGCCTACCGCACCGATGACCGGCTGAAGGAAGTCTCCTTCGGCGATTGGGAAGGCTTCACGCTGCCGGAGCTGAAGCGATCCGTACCGGAGCGCATCGCCGAGCGACGCAAGGTGAAATGGGATTTCATCCCGCCCGGCGATGATGCCGAAAGCTACGAGATCCTGTCCTGGCGGGTTGCCGCATGGCTCAAGGACGTGAACAAGCCGACGGTCTGCGTCAGCCACGGCGGCGTCATCCGTGCGCTGTTCAAGCTTTTTGGCGAGATGGACGAAGATGAGGCGGCTTCCGCTGCCATCCCGCAGGATCGTCTGTTGAGGATTGCCGGTAATTCCATCGGCTGGATCTGAGGCTTCGGCGGAGCCGCATCAGCAAACATGGGGTAATCGCGGGCGCGATCGTCCCAGGCCATTTCACAAGCTGATTGCTGGTGAGGTTGGTTGCCCCGATAAGATGGAGATACGGGCTCACGATTGGCACCGGGCCCAAACATCAAATGGAGGCAACCATGGACCAATATATAGGGCTCGACGTTTCTTTGAAAGATGGAGTGGTTGCCGCCCTCCCCAGACGGCATCGCAATGTGCCAGGATAGTGGTGTTTACAGCCACTGAGCGGAAAGGACGGCAACCGTGACGAAAGATACAATGATTGGAGTGGATTTGGCAAAGACGGTTTTTCAGCTCCATGGGGCGTCGATGACGGGGGAGCTGAAGTTCCGGAAGAAACTATCACGGGGGAGTTTTGCCAAATTCATGGCCGAGCAGCCTCCAGCGGTGATCGTGATGGAAGCCTGTGGCAGCGCGCATTACTGGGCCCGCGAGATGAGCAGGTATGGCCATGAGGTGAAGTTGATCGCCCCGCATTACGTGAAGCCTTTTTTGAAGTAATGGAGAGGTGGCCATTACTTCAATAATCGTCAGGTGCTCAAAATGCGAAGGAACGCGGTGTGGAGACAGAAAATCCGCGTGTTTTTGGTGCCGACTGACGGCTTTGCTCCGCATTATTTTTTTCCGACGAACCTCTGTGGTCGT
>NZ_LGAP01000044.1 GCF_001270265.1 Ensifer adhaerens | reverse complement strand
GGACTCCAAACTGTCTAAAACCTGCCTGTTGACGACAACACCAGCCAAAGCAATCGCCTGCGTTCTCCAAGGCAACGCGGCCCGTACGCCGTCTATCTCGCAAATACCCAGTCCGACAGGCTGCTAGCCGAGATAAGTCCGAATCCCGCAATGCCGGGACGGGAACAGCAACGATGAAGGATCCGATCGCTGCCGCGCTCGACAAGTTTCTCGGCAAGAAGAGCGAACCTACGAAAAGACAAACTCCAAATGTAGCGACGGAAAAAAGCAACAAAAACACCAAGAGCACGAAGACCGACCTGGCGGCGACCAACGCTAAATCCAGGCAGAATCCCGTTCGACGCGAGGCTCAGAACCTGGCCTCGAAGCTTGGCAGCCTGAATTCGCTGAAGCGCGACTACCACGCCTACATGAACTCGCAGAGCCCTGAGATCGCCGCGATCCGCGCCTATGTAATGGCCTATGCGCAGTTCGAACTGGAGAACGGCGCCGGCGCCGAGCCGATTGATCCAGCCCTCAGCGATGAGGCCCTGAGCGCGGCCCTGATTTCGGCCGCAAACAAGAACATCAGCACTGGGCAGTCGATCGAAGGTAAAGCTGTTGATTCGGAGGTGTTGACCTGGGCAAAGGACGTGCTGGGGGTCGGCTCGGCAATCGGCAAGATCGATCAGGTTCGCGAGGAGCTCGCGGCACAGCAGGCGACGGAGGTGGAACCGCCAGCCGAACCAGACCAAATCGATCTGGGCATCGAGCGATCGACAGAACAGCAATCCGGAGTATGATCGAGTATAAGGGAGACCCGTGCGAGGGTGCCTGGACCGAAGCGAACAACTATGATTCTATCAATCTGAACAATGGATTGAGGGATGCGATCTCACGTCGGCGCATTGGTCAGGAAAAGTTCGGTTTTGCCGCTGATCGCGGCCAGCATTAGTCTTTGGATGAGCTTGCCAGACTGATTGACTGGGTGCCGGTCGATCGGGTCCTTTGTGTTATTTCCTGCTCTGCGAAGGGCGAGCCTGCCTGGCCCGCTGTCGATCTGGTACGACTGGTCCGACGTCAAGCTTGCCGAGGCGCTGGACGGCAGAGGAACGTTTCGACGGTACCGCGGGTTCTCAGCTTCAGAGCCGACACCTGAGCGAACGGCTTTCGTGCGTTTTCGAAAAGCCCTTGTGGCCCATGGTCTGGACAAGACCGTGTTCGATGAGATCACCCGCCAGTTCAAGGCCAAAGCGATCGAGGTGAAGAGCGGCACGCTTGTCGATGCGACGATCATCGCCTCGGCCAGTGAGGATGATGAAGGGGGCCATCGGGTCAAGCATTAAGGGTCGACCATCGGTTCATGGCTTCAAAGCCCATGTGGGTGCCGACGCCGATACGGCCCTTGTTGAGGAGATGGCCGTCACCAGCGCAATCAGGGTCAAATTCAGAAGAGAACCGTGGTGGGCTTGAGCAGGCCGTGCGATACGGCACGTCAATGTCGCGGAAGGGTGGATTCCGGCCTTCCGCGTAACTCAGCTCATCGCTGAGGCAAAGGCAGGCGAGATGCCCTATTCTCCTCCGATATGTCTGGCGATGTGGGCGGCATCATCTCCAACACCGGAAAGATGCGAGGACCTCATGGTATACATGTCACGCAGACCAAGAAAATAGAACCCCGCACAGCGGGTCACCCCCCGCGTGTGGACCGGTCGCCCCAATTCATCGAGAACTCTGGGCTTTACTATTCCGAAGTCATACCGGAAGCCGGTGCACCATATTATCGATGTGATGCCCGCGCCCGCCATATCCAGTTCCCCAATGGGGTTCGCCAATTCGGGCATGGAAGACATCATCGCCTCGGGCGGGTCTTCAGCAGTCAAACTCAAGCCATTTGCCTGAGCATAATCCCACATCATGTTGGTAAGCTCGCTGCAGCAAGCCTCGGCCAAATCGAGATTGCCCTGTAGGTCCTGAGCGAAGAACAGTTTGTTGTCGGAAGCGCCCCGCAGTTTTCCGGCCAGAACCATGCCGTCGGCTGCGAACTTCCGAAGATGGATGTCGTGACCGCCACCGACCCCCGTGACATGGGGGCTGAAGCGCCGGTTGCGAGTCTCTCCAGCCGGTTGATGAAGGATCCCCAGGACGTCGAGCCACCAATAGACGTCACGCCCGCCATACCGCCTCGGAGTCCTTTGATGCCGCCCGACCGACAGGTATGTCCGACGTCCGTTGGCATTCAGTTCTTCGGCGATCTGGAGACCGGACGCCCCACAGCCCACCACCAATGCAGCACCTGCCGGCAAATGCTTCGGGGATTTATAGTCTCGCGAATGGATTTGAAAAATCCTGGTCGGGATGAATCGGCAGAAATCCGGAACGACTGGAGCGTGATATGGGCCGATGGCCAGAACGACGTTTACGGCTCGCACCGCGCCATCGCCAGTCGTGACGAGGAAGCGCTCCGAGGTTTCGTCCTGCTGAATAGACCGGACTTCAACGCCTTGCCGGACGGGCGCTTCAATCGCTTTGGCATAGTCGCCAATGAACCCGACCACATCACCTTTCGATGAAAAGCCATCGGGATCGGCGGCGGGATAAGCAAAGCCCGGAAGGTTGATGGACCAGTTGGGAAACTGGAACATCAACGAATCCCAACGCTCGCTGCGCCATCGCTCCGCGATACGGGCCCGCTCAAAAATCAGATGCTCTCGCCTGAGCCTCTTTAAATGGAAGCTGAGTGCAAGACCTGCCTGCCCGCCGCCCACGACCACCGTTTCGACGGTCTCGCCCATGGCAAAAGCCCTCAGCTATAGAGATTACAAGTTACCACGTTGAAGCCGCGGTATCCATCCGGGCTGCCCTGGCGTCGATGTTTCTGATTCCGCACGAGGAAGGCCCAATGACCTCATAGCTGCTCAAAAACGACAACAGCTAGAACGTATAAAGAACGTTATTTCCCTTCGCCCGAGAATTCCCGGACCCTTCCCCAGAAGCCTTCCTTGCGTCGATGCTTGTCCCGTAGCGATGCGAGGAACGCTGCATGATCGCCAAGATCTGCATAGTCCGAAATCGCGCTGTTGAGCGACTGGCACTCCGCAAGGTGGCGGGCGGCATGGCGGTACCGGGTCGACTTCGCGCGGTCCAGCGTGTCGTTGATCATCGCGCGCCGTAGCAGCACGGCAGCGAGCGGGTGGTTCCCTTCGAGTGCGCGGGCGGCTGGAGTGAGCAGATAATAGGCATTGCCATCGATCTCCGTGTGCCGTTGGGCGATGAGCTTGGCGGCGTGATCATACGCCGGCCATTCGATGAATAAATCCAATGCCGACATCATGTTGGAAAAGGTCAGCGCATGAGCCATGGCTTTTTCCTCGGCGATGACATCGTCAAAGTCGGGGAGCCTTTTCAGGTAGTCTCGTAGGCGATCGACCAGAAGGTGCTTTTCGAAGCTGTCCCAACGTATCTGCTGTGCCTTTTCAGGCTCGCCGGTCGCGTCAAACACATCGATATAGACATCTTCCCATTCGGAATGGCCGAAATGACCATGGTATCCGTCGACCCAGAGATCATGCGTGGCGACGGCCTCTTGGTTTGGCGCGCCTTTCTGTAGCGCGATCATCGCCTCTTGCGCGCGCCCTGCCGTGAGAAGCCGTCGCGCAATGCCGGCGGCGCCCCTCGGCGTCTGCTGTGCTTTCGACGGGGTCAGAGCGATGAAGGCGTCAACATCGTCTTCGCCATCGGCCATTTCGCGCAGGGTCCGGGCAATGGCGGCCGCCCCATGATCATATTCGCCATTTCGTCGCGGCCGTCGATCAAGGGCATCATGAAGCTTGGCTTTCAAATGATCGATGCCCTCCGTGCCCAGCGCTGGCATGATGGCGGGGATCAACCGGTCATATTCGCCGTAGTGATTGCTGGTGACGGCATCGAATGTCTGCTCGGCAAGCAGCAGCGGTTCCGGCCTGGCCTTGGCCGCGACCTCCCCCAGCTCATGACCGGCCTGCCGAAAGATCTCGCCGACGACGCCATTGCTGTCGTCGACCCGATTGATGACCGGTTCCGCCAGAGCCATGAAGCGCCACATCAGGTCCAATGCCAGGTCGGGTCTGGTTTTGGCGATGCGCTCGGTGATCATCTCGCGCTGCAGATCAAGATCCTTTTCGAACTCCCGCCGTTTCTGCCAATCGATGAACGAAGAAGCCTTCCTTATCGAGGCCAGGCGTTTGCCGATCTCGGCAGCAAGTTCATCTCCGCCATCCTGTTCGGCGAGTTCCAGCCGCAAACGCCGCTTGATGTCGCGATCTTCCTCGGCGAGCGTGACAAGAATTTCGGCCATGCGTTCAGCACCAAGCGCCGTCAGCCTCTCGGCGGTAATTGCTCTGCGCCCGGCCATCAGTGCGCTCCCCACAGACCATCAAAGCGGCTGGCCGCGACGCGGGTGTAATGGGCAGTGTGCTTCGGGTCACGATGGCCGAGATAGTCCTGGATGAGGCGTAGATCGTGCCCGCGATTGGCGAGCGAAAAGCCGCAAGAGTGCCGAAGCGTGTGGGGATGGACATTCACGAGGCCGCCCCGCGTTGCGGCGCTGGCGACAATGTAGTTGACGGCCTGACGGGTGAATGGCTGCTTGCGCTCGGAGATGAAGAGCCATGGCAGGTGGTCCCGACGTGTAGCGAGCCACCGTCTGATCGCCCGCAATTCGTCACCGGCGATCGGCTGTTCCACGGACAGCCCATTCTTGAGGCGCGGAATCCAGATCCGCGCTTCCTTGAGATTAACATGCTCCCGCCGCATGTCACGCACCACTGCTGTGTCGCGCTCTTCAAGAAGGCGCACTCTGAGGCCGCGCTCCTGCTCGGTCGCTGTCGTGCCTTCCAGTTCCTCACGAGGCTCAATGGCATCGCCCATGCTTATCACTCTCGATTTTTTGAAACAGCTTTCGTGTACCGGCGTAATCCTACCGTACGCCCGGCAAACCAAACTAAGATTTCAGTGGCTTCGCTCAGCTTGCGGGAAACGCTGCACGATTGAGCGCAAGAGCAAGTGGCGTCGGTTGGTTCTTTGGTGTCGAGAAGCGCCGCACGTCGGGCGGCCGTCGGCATGTTCCTCCAATTGTCTCCTTGGCGATCCCTCACCCAAAAGGATCATCCTTGCGCACTTGCATAAAACAACCATGGGGCGAACGCCACATAAATTGAGGGGCGAATCATCGAATGTGCTGAAACGGCTTCCCTTTAATTCTCCGGCAAGTCAGAGTACATAGCTAGACAGGCTAGCTATGTTGGAGCAATCGGATGGAATGGCAACTGCAGGACGCCAAGAACCAATTCTCGAAGGTGGTGCAGAAGGCGCGCCATGAAGGGCCGCAGATTGTCACGCTGCGCGGTGAGCGCACGGCCGTCGTGCTGTCCGCTCATGACGACGACGCTCTGCGCGCCGGCCGGCCAACGCTGGTCGATGATCTGCTTGGCGGTCCCGCTTGGGACGATCAGCTCGCTGATGCGCTGAATGTACGCGCCAAGACGCCGAGCCGCGATGTGGCCTTCTGATGTATCTGGTTGACACCAACATCGTCTCAGAGGCGCGACGCGGCACGCCGCAGGCGGTGTCCTGGCTGCGCTCTGTCGATCCGCTCAGCATCCACCTGAGTGCGCTCACCCTCGGCGACATCATGCGCGGCATTGCTCTGAAACAGAGGTCGGATCCGAAGACTGCAGCGCACCTCACCGAATGGCTGCGCAAGCTGCGCCACGACCATGGCGACCGCATTTTGCCGATAGCCGACCAGATCGCGGTCGAATGGGGCCGCATCGCGGCAATCCGCCCCCGCGGCGATATCGACGGGTTGATCGCCGCGACCGTGATCGTCCACGATCTCATCCTTGTCACACGCAACGTCAAGGATTTCGAAGACACAGACGCATCTGTGATCAATCCGTGGGAGACACCGGCGTGAGCAGTTCAGTCTCGGGCTCCGAACCGCGAAAAGTCGAACGTCTCCCACCCGAGTAGTGTTGCGGTCGACACGAACCCTGGCGGCACTCCCCCCCCCAACGAACTGCCGCCCGTCTCATCTGGTCGGACCTGTTCTGACCGTGATGTTGGCGGCGCAGGTGGGGTTACGGGACGGCTGTCGAGCGGTGCCGGGGGCAAACGGGGACGTCTGGGAAAGCGTAAAGTTGATAGGTGTCACGCTATCAAAAGCGATATGCGCCCGCGGCGGAGCCTGAGCGCATTTCTTTGCCTTTAGCCTCGCTCCAGTTCCGAATTCAGATGATCGGCCAACCGGATTGCAAGCGACAGGATCATTAACGTCGGATTGGCGTGACCGCTGGTCGGGAACACCGAGCCGCCGGCAATGTATAAGTTGTTGATGCCGTGAACCCTGCAATTTATGTCAACGACCCCCGTCTTAGGGTTCGCCGACATGCGTGTCGTGCCAAGCGTATGCGCCATATCGATTATGACGAGATCCTGTGTTCGCCGTTCTGCTACCCAGCCTTCAAGTGTCGGGGTAGGCAGATCCGCGCGCGAGAGAGCCTCATGCGATAACTCGGCAATTTTAAACAAAGTTTTGTGGTCGATATCGCTAATCTGCCAGTCGATCCTGGCAAGCTGCACACCGAACCTATCCCTCCGCTCACTAAGGCTGACCCTGCTCGCCGGATTTGGAGCCTGTTCGCAGATCGCTTCTATGCGCAACCCAGACAACTTGTGGGGCAGACCCCGGGACTGGAACTCGTCGGCGACGAGATTTGGCGAAAGCATAATCGCCGTGTTGACGATAAGATCCTTGAAGACCTTGGGCGTGCGGTGGTCCGAGAGGATCTTCATACCAATCCCCCTGGCGATGAATCCCGAACCGGCGGCAACGGAGAGAACATCACGTCCGACATTGTCGCTGCGCGAACGCAACAGCCTCTTCAAGGCGACCCATGGATCGTCTGGTGCACGTTCTGTCGAGAAAAAGACAGCGGCATTCGATATCTGTTCGCGTTCCTGGGCAGCAGTGGTTAGAGCAAGACCATGGGCGAACATGTGCGCGCGATTTTCGTGGTGAACTCCATAGAAACCGAAAAGTTTTGTGAGCACGGCCATTCGATCGGTCGGGATCCTACCCACACGCGCTGCGATGTGGTCCATAAGAAATCGCCCGACGACATCGTAGTGATTGCCGATTCCTTGCGAAAAGACATCAGTGGACGCTAGCAACAACCGGGCATTCTCAATTCCGCCAGCAGCCAGCACGCAAATCGTGGCCTCAATGCGCGCGCGCTTGCCCCCAACACTCACGACATCCATGTGAGAAAACTGGGATCCATCGCCGTTCACACCCACGTGCCTCACTGTCGCGTCGAGAAGAACGTCGGTATTGGCCGGCCGGCGGGCCAGGAACTCTCGTCCGAACCGCATTATGTCAAGGCGATCGACGCGAGAGCGAGCAAACTGCCAGTAGAATGAACGTAGCCCTTCGTTGTCAAAGCGTTCCGGCGGTGCCTTTGGGCATAGGTTGAGGACCTTCATTGCACGAAGGAGATAGGGCACGATGTGTTCGTGATCGACTGGCCAGCCGGAATAGGGCACCCAGCTTCGAGCCTGGAAGTCTAGCGCATCAAAGGGGGCTGATTTTCCCGCCCATGCGTGCGTGGACCCGCCGAGCGCTCTGCACCGAACGCCAAAGCGCTGCACGTCAGGCGTCCAGAACTTGGCTTGCGAACCATGAAATTCTACCCTCTTGCGGATCTGTGCCTCGGTTTGAAGCTCACCGACGTTCTCAACTTCATTGAGCGCAGAATGCTCGGGACTTTCGAGTTCAAGCCCGCTTTCGACGACGACGACCTTCCTTCCCGCCCTGGAACACTCCTCGGCTATTGTCAGGCCCACAGGGCCAGCCCCCACGATTACGATATCCGCCGTGATGATAGAGTTGTCGTCGAACTCCGAAAGCCGCCTTATCCTCATCTAAGGGAAGTTCTCTTCGAGGAGACGGAAGTCCAACCTGTGCACAATGATCGATGAGCGAAGCGCTGAACCCTATCGGCAAAGCGCATCCCTTTTGGCTTGCGAGTAACTACGCAGTTGCGGCTAACCCCATCCTGGACGCTCTTTCGCATCGGCTCCTCCGTCCTCGATACCTCACAGTTTACAGCCCTGGACGGAGAGAACGTTGCGCTGGATCAAAGCCGTTCGCGTCAACTTGCTGAAGGTAGTGGGTGCTGGTTGTTGCACCGCTTCGCAGACAAGGGCTTGCCACTGCGGAAGCGGCTGCTCAACTCTGGATCACTGCCAGGACGCTTTAGAACCTCACCCCTTTCCAAGGACCGGCCTTTGAGAGGTTAAGTCGCAGACGGAACGATCGGCAGCGATGGCGGGCGGCCACCTCCAGGCGGAGCCGTCGAGCGACCTTCTTGTTTTGACCGACAGAAGCCATGCGACCGACCATATCAGCAGGCTCGCCACAATCGCTTGCGCCAGCAAGGCTTCTGACTCCGGATAGAGCCCGAAATATAGCTGAAGCCAGGGAACATCCGGAAACCAGGCCACCGGCGTCGCCGACACGAGAGCTGCGGTCTGCAGGCCGCGGACGCCGCTACCAACCAAAGTGACGCAAAGAATTGCAAGCAAGGCTCCGGTGAGCCGGAAAAAGGCTCCAACTGGCAGCTTCACCTCAAGGGCGAGCATCGCATATGCCGCGGCTCCGGCGAGCAGCCCGCCGACCAAAAGTCCAGCAAGAACTGGGAGAACGGGAGCATCGACCAGCAATGCTTCATAGAACAACACCGTCTCGAAACCCTCGCGGAAAACCACCAGGAAGGCTAGGGAAAGGAGGGTAAAGCGACCGAGGTAGGCGCTCTTTCCGTCGATGCCTCCTTCGGCTGCCGCGGCGGTCTTGCGCCGGATGTCCCTGACCCAGTCGCTGACATAGGCTTTCCGAAATATCCAGTGGGTTACGTAAATAAGAACCGCAGCCGCTGTTAGCGCGGTAGTGCCTTCAAGCATTTCGCGTTGTAGCGTGGTCATGGCGAACACTTTCCCGACGGCGAGCCAAAGGATGAACGATCCAGCCAGCGCCGCCATGACTCCACTGATTGCCGGCCTACGCCAGCCGTCCACTCCACCAGCCGGAACGCCGCTCGCCTTCAGTGCGCCGATCATGCATGCAAGTACGAGCACCGCTTCCAGTCCCTCCCGCAAAAGGATGGCCAGGGATTGCAGGAAGGCAGAGCCGCGTGCTCAGCACCCTTCCCGCTTCCTCGGTTGCCGCCTTCATCTCCATCACCGTCTGCCTGAACGCATGGATGGGGCCTCGATCAACGATGAGGCTCCCAAGTCCTGGTCGAGAGACGCTGCCCTCCCAGAAACCTACCTCCATCTTCAAAGCAAGGCCTGGCGCGCGCGGCATAAGACGTTGTTCGGTATCCGGGTCGAAAAGCGCATATGCTTCCAGCCGTTTGAGCTCCGCCTCCCTCCCAGTCACCAGATTCCACCACCAGCAGTATCTCATCCAGAATTTCCGGCAGCAGCGACAGCGCAGCCTCGTATCCGCCGTCAGTGAGGTTCTTCCCGTAGGCGTCTGCAATCAGAACCTGGGCCTCGTTCGCAAGGAGCAGCATGGTAGCGGCCTCGCCCTTCCGCTCGATCAGCACCTTCATCTCCGCCAGAATTATCGCCACGCGTTCGAGCGACTCCGCAACGGCGACCTCCAGAAGTTCCGCCTGCACGACCAGCTGGTGATTATGCTCGAGGGTGAACTGCTTGACATTGGCGAGACCGCTGGCCTCTGCATCCGCCGCCTCCCCGTTGCTCACCGCCCCGAGAAGGGTTGCAGCAAACACGAGTGTCATGACTGTCTTATCCATGTTCATGGCAAATCCTTCGAAACGACTGAAACAACGGAGACCGAGAAACGTCCGTGGGAGATGATTCCCGGCTGCGGGAACAACCAGTTGCGAATGACTACTGAACGCAATTGTGCGGATCTTTGCGCCAGCGAAAATGTAGACAATTTCGGGAGGGAAAGAAATCGTCGTGCTGCTGGAGGCAGATCGGAAGACGGATTGGTCGCGCGTCGACGTCGAAGGCCTGCGCCAGCATCTGATCGACATGCAAAATGTAACCCTCGCCACGCAGGTTTCGTCGAGCGAATTCGGCGGCGGACTTCGTTTCGAGGCAACAAGCGACACGCCGGCGGTTGCCGCCTCGATCGGGCGGATGGTGGTCGCCCATGTCATGACCATGGACGGGGTCAACGGCTGGCGGCTTGAGGCCGCTGAAATCCCTGGCGGCGCGACGTTGACGGTGACGCCGGCGCAGGCAAGCGATCTCGACAAGATCCGGGGCCTCGGTTTCATCGGAGTGATGACGGTTGGCATGCATCACCAGGAACACCACCTGGCCATTGCAACCGGGCAATCGCCTCACTGATGCAACCCCGAGCGCAGGCATGAACTGGTCCAGCCGGAACAAAAGCGATGGGCGTGATGAGGTGGGAGGCATCCTGAGCGCGATCAATGTCAGGTCCGCGGCAGTGTCACCACGGCGGAAAGTCCACCTCCCGGCCGATTCCTAAGTGTCAACTGACCACCATGGGCCTCAACCGCCGACAGGGCTATTGCGAGGCCAAGACCCACGCCGCCGGTGTCGCGGCTGCGTGACTCCTCGACACGGTAGAAGGGCTCGAGGACGCGGGTAAGCTCAATTTCCGGAATTCCCGGCCCCTCGTCATCGACCATGATCGTGAGCGACGTTGGTGTCATCTTGGTCGCAACGCGGGCGGTTTTCCCGTACTTGATCGCATTGTCGATCAGGTTGGTCAGCGCGCGTTTGAGCGCCAGCGGCCGGCAGTGCAGGACGACCGGTTCCGACGGCTCCATTTCGACCGGTAGTCCGGCGTCATCCATATCGTCGACGATGCTTTGGATGAGCGCGGTGACATCCGTCGCACGCGCGCGCTCCGTTTGCGCTTCATCGCGCGCGAAATCGAGCGCGGCGCCGACCATGGCGTCCATTTCGGCGATGGCCGACAGCATTCTTTCGCGCTCGCCAGCATCCTCGACATTTTCGGCACGCAACCGAAGCAGGGTGAGCGGCGTGCGCAAGTCATGCGAAATGGCGGCGAGCAGGCGCGTGCGGTTTTCGATCAACTTACGCAAGCGCACCTGCATCACGTTGAACGCGCGCGCGGCGTGACGCGTTTCCATGGTGCCCGTTTCCGGCAAGGGCGGCGCGTCCAGATCTCTGCCAAATCGTTCGGCGGCCGCCGACAGTTCGCCGAGTGGCGCTGTAACGCGGCGTACCGCCCAGGCTGAAGCGGTGAGAACCACTACGGCCATGATCCCCATCGACACCAGGAACTGGCGTGAGAAACCCGGTCCGCTCTCCGGCAAGACCGTTGCGAAGGTGAGCCACTGGCCGTTGGCGAGGGGGAGCGCGACCTGCAACTCTCGGAATCCGCCAAAAACGCCAAACGGACCCATGCCGTGCATCATCGGACCGGGTCCATGACCCATGATCGGGCCCCGTCCGACGCTTGCCGTCGCCGCCACAAGTGGCCGCCGCTCTGACCCGAGCGACAACTGTTCAGTGAGGAAGTCGCTTATCGCTTGCGTGACCGCTGGATCGCTTTCCGCCTGGTCGAATGCGGGAGCGTTGCTCGAAAGGGTGACGCGAAAGGCTTGATCGCTGATGCCGGTGACAATCCGATCCCGCCAGCTGGCCGGCGTCTCCTCGACAAGTCGCGTGAGGTTGGCAATGCGTTGAGCGGCGGCGAAACCACCGGCAGCGCGGATGGCCTGGCCACGATCAAGCGAATAGATCCAAGAGCCGGCAATGAGCGCCACGGCAAGGCCGGTGACGAGAACGAGAAGCGTCTGGCCGAACAGACTCTTCGGAACATACCGCATCATAGGTGCTCGACCGCTACCGCTGGCGTGAACATGTAGCCGCCGCCCCACACGGTCTTGATGATCTTCGGTTCGCCGGGATCGCGCTCCAGTTTCTTGCGCAGGCGGCTGACCTGGGTGTCGATGCTGCGGTCGAAGGCCGCGGCGGCACGTCCCCGTGCCAGGTCGAGCAACTGTTCGCGGCTGAGCACCCGCTGGGGTCGTTCGACCAACGTAATCAACAGATCGTATTCGCCGGTGCTGAGCGGGATGGTCACGCCATCGTCCCGAAGCAACTCGCGCGCACCGGTGTCGAGCACCCACCTGTCGAAGCGAAAATGCTTGGGGCGTTGGCCAGGCACTGCTGCCGGCGCCTCACAGCGGCGCAGAACGGCCCTGATGCGCGCGATCAGTTCGCGGCTGCCGAACGGCTTGGCCACATAGTCGTCCGCGCCCATCTCCAGCCCGATGACGCGGTCCACCTCGTCGCCCTTGGCCGTCAGCATGATGACCGGGATGTTCGATTCCGCGCGCAGGGCGCGGCACAGCGACAGACCGTCTTCGCCCGGCAGCATCAGGTCCAGCAGGACAAGATCGATCCGGCTGTCAGCCAGCGCCTTGTGCATGGCGCGCCCGTCGGCTGCTGCGCTGACGCGATAGCCTTCCCGGGTGAGCGCGCGCGAAACCAGATCGCGGATCTCGCGGTGGTCGTCGACGACAAGGATGTGAGGCACGGCGTTCATGAGAGGTTTGTAGCTCAGAGCGGCGCGTCTCGTCCCGAAATTGTTGTGCCTGAATGTGCCAACGGCGGTTCTCGTCACAGATTGTCACAATATTGTGGGGACCCGAAAAAGTTCAGTGACATCCGCCGGATTGAATGCGCCCAGCAACGGAACTGACTGTTGCCTCAATGATGGAGACAGACATGAAGAAGAGAACTGTTGTTCTTGGTGGTCTCGCCGCGATCTTACTCGCTGGCGGATGGGCCTACGCGCAATCGACCGGTTATGGCCCCGGCGGCTTCGGCCCGATGTTCATGCACGGACCAGGCGGCATGGGTCCCGGAATGATGCGAGGAATGATGGGTGGCCGAATGGGCCCCGGTATGATGCACGGAATGATGGGCGGCGAGCAGACCTTCGCCGATCCCGCGCGGGTCGATGCGCTCAAGGCCGACCTTGCTATCAAGCCGGAGCAGGAAGCCGCCTGGAGCAAATACGCCACCGCACGAACGGCTGACCGAGCAGTGATGCTGGTTCGATAAGAACACTCGCGCTCCCACCCAAGACGACTTCAACAAGACATTGATCGGCAACATCAGTAAAGGCGCGACGCTCCGGGGAGGCCCAAGAGGTAACGCGAAGTGACCTTTCCGACATCCAAGGCCGGCCAGTGAGACCCCTTTCCACAGCTACGCAGCTTGTGACTAGTGGCAGCATACCGTCACCACGGGCGCCACTTCGGGGGCATGCGGCAGCACGGGCTTCCTCCTCTCGCCTTCCCATTCCACTTCTGCCTCTCTCGCGTGACATAACGGTCACTTCAGGCCATAGGCTGACTTAGACTAGCATTGGATCAGTCTATAGCCTGTTAGAAATTGATCGTAAATCAGGCCATAGAATGATATATATGGGAAGTGATCAGCCTACAGGCTGAAAATATGAAGCGCGTCGCGGAAAGAAAAATGAAGAACGACACACTCAAACGGGCACGAAATCGTCTCGATGAACGGCTCGGCGTACTGCGAGCGACAGACCGGTTCAGGCCGCCGCCGAAAGGATGGATCCGGGCGCTGCGCGATGCGCTCGGCATGACAGGCGCTCAGCTGGGCTCACGGCTGGGCGTCCGCCCGCAGACCGTTGACACAATTGAGAAATCGGAGGCGTCCGGGACGATCCAACTGAACACATTGCGCCGGGCGGCGGAGGCCCTCGACTGCACGCTCGTCTACGCCCTTGTCCCGAACACCTCGCTTGAAGCCGCGGTCAACGTCCGAGCGCGCAAGATCGCCATCCGGGAGTTACAGCGCGTCGCGCACACAATGCGGCTCGAGGCTCAGGGGACTGACGACGTGAACATGGAGGCGCGGATCGAAGCCTATATCCGCGACGTTCTCTCCGGACGTGATCTCTGGAACGGACCGTGACGGATCTCTTCAAGGAGCCGGACGATGCGACACCTCTGGAGCCACAGGAGCGGGAGGGCCTGCTTCAGAGCTGGATCACGTACCGGAGGGACCTCAACGAGGCCGAGCAGGAGAACATCGTCCAGGGAGCGGCCTGGGCGCGCGGGCGCCGGCGCATCTCGATCGACAGTTTGCTCACCGACGACTTCATGCGAACGCTGCACAAGCGGATGTTCGGCGATGTCTGGCGGTGGGCGGGCACGTACCGAACCACGGAACGGAATATCGGCGTTGCGGCTTACCGTATCCCGTTGGAACTCATCAACCTGCTCGACGATGTCAGATACTGGGTCGATCACCAGACCTACCCGCGTGACGAGATCGCGATCCGATTTCATCATCGCCTTGTCGCGATCCACCCGTTTCCTAACGGCAATGGCCGTCACGCCCGCCAGGCTGCCGACCTCCTCGTCGGGCGGCTCGGAGGCGAGCCTTTCAGTTGGGGCGGTGGCAGTTTGGCCGACGTTGGCGAGCTGCGCGCGCGCTATGTGGCTGCTTTGCGAGCGGCTGATAATCACGACATCGGCCCGCTCCTGGAATTCGCGCGATGCTGAGCAGCCGACCATCGCTACAGTGCCCCTGCCGCGGCGGGGCCTGCAGCTCCTCGTTCCACTTCCGCGCGTGGTTTCAATCGGGCGTGGCGGCATCCAGTCTCCTGCGTGATGGCGAGGATAATACGCTCGGCATAGGTATCGCCCTGATGATTGTTTTCAGTGGCGGCAACAAGAAGGATATCTATCTGGTCATGGTCGGCGTGCAGCCGGGCGAACAGGCGCGCGGTTTCACCGACGCCTCGACACCCTGGAACTACGTGATGGTAAGGCCGCTTCGCGCTTCAGCGCTGTTTAGCGCCCTACCCGCGTTTCGATCGAAAAACTAAGGAAGAATATCAAGATCACATCGCAACTATCTGATATCGCTTTCTATTCTCAGATCTTTTTAGCGCTTTCGACTTCTGCTTTGAGTCTTTCGAGATGGTTACGGCAGGCTTTTTCTACGAGATCGATCAGCGTCTCGGTCCGGTCCAGTAGCCACACCAATGCTTCCTCGGTAATTTCATAATGCCGAGAATACCTTGCTTTTACATAGGCTTCGTTGACGATGTTAAACCACGCAACGAAACGTTGCTGATCAACCCTCCAGACCTCCGCCAACTCCCTGTGCTGCTCTGCGGCGCGACCGCGCAGGAAGTTCAGATTATGGGATGCAGGACTATAGTTCGTCAGGACCAAAAGAAGTGTGGCGTATGCTTGTTCGATCGATTGATGCAGGAGGAAGGCGGCCTCCTTCAGGTTGTTTTCGCTCAGGCAGAATCGAGCCGTCTTAGAAAATACCCTTGCATGCGGGAGACGGTCTTCGAAGTACCCCGTCGCGATCCGCAAGGCATCGACTTTGGAAAGCGGTTTCGGCAGAGCTAGTGGTTCGTCATCTAGTTCGTAGAGCACGATCCCGTCGTTTCGCATCTCGATAAAGAAGTACTGGCCCTCGTAGAGAGAGGTGTTCACCTCGCGGCGGGAGTGCACGATCAGGCTAGTGGGTGTTTCGATCCCAGACAGCCGCAGCAATCGGTCCTGCGCCTTCGCCCAATAGCGCGTGAAATCCGTCAACTTACTGTTGTTCACAACAACAAGGATATCGTAGTCCGAACGATAACCCTTTTTCGTGTGCGGCTCATCGACCCAGTTTCCGCGCGCGTGAGAACCGAACAAAATGATCTTCAGAATGCGGCCGCGCTTCTTAAAGTCGGCGGTGCCGTCCTTCAGCGCGTCCTCGAACTCCTCATGCAGAACCTCGACGATGCGAGCGAGTTCGCGCTGCTTACGCTCAGGAAGATGAACGATGCTGGATTTCATCGGCGCGTGGCTGTGTTGTGGATCCTGCATTCGTCAACCTGTGGGATGCGATTCGCGACACTCTAAACCGTGGGCAAGGGAGTGAGAACCCTAACAATATTATGAAACAGCAGGAGGATTTCAATTTTGGCGCCTCACCAGCCAATCTATCTTAACCCGTTGCCTGCACGGCTTCGACCACCTCCATGCCACCCACTTTATCCGCATATGCCACCCAGACTTTCCGAGCGCCGGCGACCCAACCATCACGATCCTCGGCGACATGCAAGCGCGCACCGGCAGCCTTCGCCGTTTCGACAGAGGCAGCCTCATCGGCAACGATCAATGCGTTGAAATGCCGTGCGCCCTCTATAGCTGCATCCCGGAAGACGTCCCGCTCCTCAGATGTCAGGTTGTTCCAGAAGGGTTTGGCAAAGACGATGGCGCCGGATGCCCAGATGTGGCCAGTCTCGATCACGTCAGGCACGACTTCGTAGAGCTTGAATCCGGCATATGCCGACTTCGTCAGGTCCATGGCGTCGACGACGCCCGTTGCAAGCGCGTTATATGTCTCGGTGATCGGCAGGCCGACCGGGACGGCGCCGAAGCTCTCCCAGAGCGCCGCATGAAGCGGGCTCTGGATGACGCGCAATCTCTTTCTGGCAACATCGCCGGGATGCATCAGGGGTTCCTTGGCAAGCAGATGCCGCGCACCGTAGTTGACATAATCTCCAACGATGAAGCCCTCACCCTCAAGCTTCACCTTCAGCGCGTCACCAGCCTTCGAAGTGACTGCCGCACGGACATGGTCGGCATCGCGGAAGAGAAACGGCATATCGAAGAGCTGGCTCTCGGGCACCCAGGCAGATAGGGCCGACAGAGTGGACAAGCTCCCCTGGATGGCGCCCAACCGCAGCCCCTCGTTCACATCCTTCTCGCCTCCGAGGGCCGCGTTCGGGACAATGTTGAAGGCAAACCGCCCTGGAAGCGCGGCGTCGACGAGATCGCGGATCTTGAGCCAGACCTTGGTTTCCGGTTTGTTTTCGCCCAGCAGCGAAGCGATGAGCACCGGGCGTGCGGCCGCGGCACGACCCGTCAAAGCCGGGGTGGCAAGTGTTGCGGCGCCGGTGGCAAGCAGGCTCAGGTTGAACGCACGGCGGTTGAGGCGAAGCATTTCCATTCCTTCCCTTAGGGTTCAAAAGAAGGCGACAAGCGCCGCTGAAAAACTGAGGAGTGCCAACGCCGACAACAGAGCCAGCAGATAGGGCCGCGACGCGGCAAACAGCGCGACCACGGGAACACCGGAAGCGTTGCCGACAGTCTGCACGAGGATGCCGACGGGTGGCGTCAAACCGCCAATCATCAGATTGACGACGAGGATCACGCCGAAATGAATCGGATCGATGCCGGCGGAAACGGCGACCGGCAGCGTCAAAGGCGCGAACAGCAGGATCGCTGCGCCGATATCGAGGAAAAGTCCGACGCCGAGCAGCAGAAGGTTGAGCGCAGCAATCACGAGAAACGGATTGGATCCGAGCCAACCCGCCAAAGAAGAAACCTGAGCCGCAACGCCATCAACCGCGATGAGAAATGCGAAAGGCGCGGCCGAACCGATCAACAGCAGGATTGCCGCGGTTTCGCGCGCCGACTGCCCGAAGGCGGCGCCGATTTCTTGACCGGCCGTTCGCTTCAAGAAGGCTGCAACCAGGGTATAGGCGGCCGCAAGTGCTGCGGCTTCCGTCGGTGAGACCACGCCGGCGCGAATGCCCGCAACAACAATGATGCCGAGACCGAAGGCGGGCAGCGCCCGTA
Source organism: Ensifer adhaerens (assembly GCF_001270265.1). Lineage (GTDB taxonomy): Bacteria > Pseudomonadota > Alphaproteobacteria > Rhizobiales > Rhizobiaceae > Ensifer > Ensifer adhaerens_B. Next base: position 26,103 of record NZ_LGAP01000044.1, on the reverse strand, counting down.
CGCCGAACCGTCGGGACTCTCCGGCGGATGCCCTGGCGGTGCGCGCCGTCGTCGCGCCGTTTACGTGGATGGCAATGGCAAGCGTAGCTGCCATGAGCAGACCCGCCACGAAGCCCCCGGCCAGAAGCTTGCCGGTCGACAGGTCTGCGGCTGCCGCCAGAATCAGAAAGGCGATCGATGGCGGGATGATATTGTCGAGCACCGAGACGGCAGCAATCAGCGCGCCGGCGCGCTCAGGCGGAGTGCCGTGCGCAGTCAACTGCGGCATGAAAGCGGCGGAGCCGAAGGCCGCATTGGCTATCGACGATCCGGAGGCTCCGGAAAACAGAACACCTGTCAGCAGCACGGTTTGACCGAGCCCGGCGCGACGGTGGCCGACAAGGGCGGCGGCAAAACAAACCAGGTCACTGGCGATCCCGGAGGCTGTCAAAAGTGCACCGACGAGCAGGAAGAATGGGATGGCGGTCAGAAGATAACGCGACAGGCCGGACAATGTGGCCGCCGCCATCGCCTCCTCCGGCATCGGCGCGCCGAAAGCGACGGTAACATAGGCCGGAGCGATGAAAGCATGGGGGAGCGGCGTTCCGGCGAGAATTGTCAGAAGCGCGAGGCAGCACAGCATGAAGCTAGGCGACTCCAGGTCCATCGGTGGCACCGCCCCGTCTGCCGAATGCAATCCGACGGCAATCGCAAGCATCGAGACGAACGCGACAAGCCGACCGTCCGCGACGTGGCGGAGCAGGATCGCGACAATCGCCAGCACTCCTCCGGCGCTCAGCATGGCCGGGCGCAGTCCCTCGGAAAGGCCGAGCGAGGGCGAAACACCGCCGAGGTCCAGCGCCGCCTTTCCGCTGCCGGATATCACGACGATGCAGGCGACCAGAGTGATGGCGCCGGAAAATATAGTGCGCAGGTCTTGGGGCACGAACCGGTTTTCCGACGAGAAAGGCTTGGTGCCTCTGTTGTCGATGATGAGCTCGCCGCGCGCGGATGGTCTTTGATCACGGCCATCACTAGGCGCCGGCCGTCCCTCGAATAAATCGATCCGCAAGCCCTTCGCCGTCGAAGCGAGCGGTAGCCCAATCGAGGCAAGCGTTACCAGCAACCAACTTGCCGCTTCTTCCGCACCGGTAAAGCCGCTTGCAGCAAAATACCGAAGAGCGACGGAAGCCGTCACAGTCGCGAGCAGGACCGCAAGCGTCAACGCCCCGGCAAGCTCGAGCGTTCGCTCCAGCCGCAGCGACAGAGCCTGCGCCATGCTAGCGAGCATCGGGCTGCCACCAGCGGTGGAAGTGATGGACCGGTCCCCGCCCCTGCCCGACTTTTAGATCTCCGGCGGCAACGATAGCGCTATGCAGATATTCCTTGGCAGCGATGACGGCATCCGCCAAGGAAAGCCCGCGTGCCAGCCCGGCGGCGATCGCCGCCGATAGAGTGCAGCCCGTACCGTGGTCATTCGTCGTTTCAATGCGCGGCGCCGTCAACCGAACAGGCTCTCCGCCATCAAAGAAGATATCCGTCGCCTCGGGGCCGCCCCCGTGCCCGCCTTTGATGAGAACCGAGCGCGCCCCAGCTTTCAGAATGATCCCGGCCTGATGGGCAATCTCCGTCTCATCCGTCGCGATCGAACGCCCGGTCAGCAACGCCGCTTCCGGCAGGTTGGGCGTTGCGACCAGCGCCATGGGCAGCAACTCCTCGCGAAGCGCCGCAATGGCATCCGGGCGCAGCAGAGCGTCACCTGATGTGGCCACCATCACGGGATCGAGCACTGCCATCTTGTCATATCGCCGAAGCCCCTTGGCGATTACGGCGATTGTTTCCTGGCGAGACACCATGCCGATCTTCACGGCTCCAACAGCAAGGTCCGAAAACACCGCATCCATCTGTGCTTCGACCATTGCCGGCGAGATATCCTCGACCGCCGTCACACCTCGGGTGTTCTGTGCGGTGATCGCCGTGATCACGCTTGCGCCAAAAACGCCGAGCGCCGAGAAAGCTTTCAGGTCCGCCTGGATACCTGCACCGCCGCCTGAATCGGAACCAGCTATGGTGACTGCAATGGAGGTCATTGCGAAGCCTCCCTCAGAGCCTTATCAACAGAAGAGCGCAATTCACGCGCGGCGGCTGCCGGGTCCAGAGCAGCAAAGATTGTCGAGATGACCGCGACGCCATCAGCTCCCGCAGCATCGACGTCCGCGGCGCGCTGTACGTTAATGCCGGCAATGGCACCCACCGGCAGATCCGGCTTGGCCGCCAGAAGCGTCACACCAAGTCTGGCGAACCCTTCGAGGCCGACTCGCGGATCGGGGTTATGCTTCGACAGCGTCTCGTAGACCCCTTCGATGCAGGCGTAATCAATCGGTGAACCGATGGCAGCCTGGGCATCCATTTCGCTCTTGACCGTCAAGCCGATGATCGCAGCATCGCCCATCATCGAGCGGGCCGTAGCAGCATCCATGTCGTCCCGCCCGAGATGGACGCCATCGGCGCCCGCCGCGAGCGCCACATCGACGCGATCGTTGATGACAAAAGGCACGCCGGTTCCGGCAAGGGCAGCACCGATTGGCCGAGCCTGTTCGATCATCTCTCGTGTCGAGTTCGTCTTGTCGCGATACTGGATGAGTGTCGCGCCATTGAGCGCAGCGGTACGCGCCAGATCAGCCAGGTTCGCTTTGTCTGCAAGGCGCGCATCGACGATGGCATTCAAGCGGCAATCAACCTTGGGCATGGGAGATCCTGGCGTTGGCGATAATATCCTCAGGGCGGAGCGCTGCGAGCGCATCGCGGAAGGCGACCTCGAAGGTTCCGGGACCGCTCGATTGTTCCGCGGCAATCTCCGCGGCGATGCCGCTTGTCAGCAGCGCACCCGTGGCCGCCTTCAGGCGATCCGGCTCGACGGCCATAAAGGCGGCGATCAAGGCGCCCGAGAGGCACCCGGTGCCCGTGACTTGCGCCATCAGGGGGTGGCCGTTCTCAACCCGGGTCGCAAGTCGACCCAGCGTGAGTTCATCGACAGGTCCCGTCTTGATTTTCAAGACACCGTTGGCCTCACCGACGATGTCCATCTCACTTGCATTGCCGCGAACCACGGAAGGCCCGGATGCGATGAGTTCCCGGGCAAACGCAAGCCGCGATGGCGAATAATCGCAATGCACGGGATCAACGATCCACGGTTTGCCGGCGCCGCGCGCAACGGCGGCCAAGCGGATCGCCGCGCGCCGCACTTCGTCAAGCGTGCCGAGATTGACGACGAGCGCATCGGAGCGCCGGGCAAAGGCCTCGACCTCTTCTGTCGAAGATGTCATGGAGGGGATCGCGCCAAGCGCCGCGAGGCCATCGGCGACGAACTTCTGCACCACCGTGTTCATCAGGCAGTGTACACGGGGACGCTGTTGCCGGACACGCGCCAGCAATGCAGCAGCATTTTCGACGAATCCAGTTTCGCCCATCATCGGATTTCCACCGCGATTTCGTCGACCGCCGGTGCTTGGCCGATCAATCGGCCTTCGGCGAGAAAAGCCCCAAACCGCTCGTATCTGCCGCGGTCGAGCGCCGCCGGCCTTTTGGCGAAGCGCGGCAGCGTGTCGGTGAACGCGCTGCGGTTGAGCTCGTCATCGAGGTTCGGATAGGCCTTGATGAACAGCTTCCAGGCATCATCAGGATGATTGGTGAGGAAAATCGCCCCCTGCTCGACCGCAGCCAGGAAGGGCCGCAAGCGCTTGTCGCCAACCTTTGCCTTGTCGGTGACGAAGACGAGCTCGTCATAAACAGGAACACCGTGTTCCTCAGGGAAGAAGGATCGGCCTTCATGTCCCTCGAGCCGCATCTGCGTCAGCTCGAAATTCCTGAAACCGCCGATCGTTGCATCGACCTTGCCAGCGATCAGCGACGGGGACAGGGCGAAGTTGACGTTGATGAGCTCGACGTCCTCCTTCTTGAGACCGGCCGAGGCAAGCATTCGGCCGAGCATCGCATCCTCGAAACCAGAGACGGAAAAGCCGATCTTCTTGCCCTTCAGGTCGGCAAGACTGCGGATCGGACCGTCGTCAAGGACGGTGACGGTGTTGAGCGGGGTCTCGACCAGAGTACCCACGCGAACGAGCGGCAGACCGGCGGCATGATCAAGGTAAAGGTTTGGCTGATAGTGTACGCCGATATCAGCCTGCCCTGCTGCAATGAGACGCGGCACGCTGGAGGGATCGGCCGGGGGGATGAACTCGACATCGAGCCCCGCCTTTTCGAACAGGCCGAGTTCTTTGGCGACGACGATCGGAGCATGATCGGGGTTGACGAACCACTCCAGCATCACGGTCAGCTTTTCGGCGGCTCTCGCCGAGCCAGTTGAAAAGACGACGCCGAGTGTAACACTGGCGGAAAGCAGAAGTTTGCGGATCATAATGTTATGAACTCTCCCAATCGATCTCAAAAATTCAGATTTCTCGCGCCCAATGCGCGAGTGGACGGGTTGCCTCATCGACGAGAAGCCTGAGGCCGACGGCGAGAACGGCGAGAATGGCCATGGCAGCGAAGACGACATCCGTCTGCATGCGGGCGTTCGCCTGGACGATAACGAAGCCGAGACCCGCCGAGGCGCCGACCCATTCGCCGACGACGGCACCCAGCGGCGCCAGGGGAGCGGCAACGCGCAGGCCAGTGACCAGCCCGGGCAGCGCCAGCGGCAGCCGCACAAGCCGCAATGCCTGCCAGTGGCTCGCCTTGGTCAGCGCGACAGCATCGAGGATCTGCGCATCGGTACGGCGCAGACCGTCAGAGAATGCCGAAACAACGGGAAAGAAGATGATGATGGCCGCCATCACGATCTTCGAAACCATGCCGAAGCCGAACCACAGCACAAGCAAGGGCGCGATGACGAAAACGGGAAAGGCTTGGAGGACCAGCACGAAGGGCCAGACGAGCTTTCCGAGCCGCGGAAAAGCAGCCACCCCGATTGCGGCAGCTACGCCAAATCCCGTGCCGACCGCGAGGCCGGCCAACATCTCCGCGATCGTCACCAGGCTCTGCTCAAGCAGAAATTCTGGCTGCCGGCCAAAGACGGCCAACACCTCAAGCGGCGCCGGCAGTAGATAACGCGGCAGCGCAAAGACAGCCACCACCGCCTGCCAGAGGATCGCTAGCACAACAAGGCTGCGAACGAATGTGAATGCCAGACGCATCGCCGATCAGCCGACGCAGCGACCCGGACGAGATGCGAACCCGCCATCCGGCGGCAACGTGGCAAAAGGCAGCATCGATCGACCTCCAGACTTAAACATCACGGAGACCCAGGTGAAAGCGAAGACGCGACTAGTTTGCCGAAAGCGGCTCTTTTCCCGTTCCTACGCCGGCATGACCCGGATCAGGTTCAAGGGTCCGGCTCACCGCCATCTCAGCACTGTCGAGTGCTCCCCTCGGAATGACCTAAATCTATGAGAGAGTTTCCAATAGCTGTCAACAGCAAGCCGAAAAGCCAAGCTTCGGAACCAGCGATCGCGGACAACCTGACCGAAATCCAACCGCTGAGGATTGGCTGCAAGAATTGACGCATGTCCCGGCTGGCGTGATCTGTTCAAGTCACCTATATAAATGACAAAAAAGCTTATATCGAGGAGCGAGGTCCCCAGCCACATATGACGGGAAGATTTAGGAATTTGGCGATTGAACACGTTGAGAGGCTCTTAAAGAGCGGCAGTAGTACGGTCGATAGCCAATATTTCGAATCGGCTGAAAATGGCTCCAATCTTTGTCTTGAACATGCGCTTGACACTCTTTCCAGGATCACGGCAAACGCAACGCAAGCACGCGGGTGCGCGTCCATCAGTTTAGCTTTGCTGCCTTGAAGTGCGTTGTGTCTCAACAATAGAAGCGAGTAAAGAGAGTTCGCTTCGGCCGACGAAGCTTTATTACAACAGACGCAAGGAGATCGTCAGTGTCCTTATTCGCAGTGGCCCGGCGGATGACGCGCCTTCTAAGGCCGGCGAAGTCCTACAAAAGCCAGATCGAACGGCGGGTTGCTCACCTCGAAAAATTGACAAGGTATGAACTGTCTGGTGGAAGTCCCCCAGTCGCCGACACCGATTTTGCTAGGCTTCGCATTACCTGGGTTGTTCCCGACTTCATGCCTGGAGCAGGCGGCCACATGACCATCTTTCGGATAGCTAGCTATCTCGAGCGCTTCGGTCACGAGGTACGCTTCCTTGTGCAGAACCCCACTATTCATAAGTCCGGCACAGCGGCTCTGGAGACTATAAATCAGCATTTTCAGCCGTTTTCTGGAACCGTAGAACTATTCCAGGGCGCAACTCCCGACGCTGAAGGCGATGCACTGATCGCGACAGACCGCTTCACCTGCTACGCGGTCAACGCCATGCAAAGATTTACGCGTAAATTCTACTTCGTTCAGGATTACGAGTCTGCGTTTTATCCTGCTGGGGCAGAAGCGCTCTTGACGGAAGCGACCTATCATTTCGATTTCGATTGCCTCTGCGCCGGAGATTGGCTCCACCGGCGTATGACCGAGAAATTCGGACGTTGGTCTATGTCGTGGCCGCTTGCGTACGACGCGGGTATTTACAATTTCGACCTAGACAACACCAACCGCCACTCCAACCGTATCGCGCTATACGCTCGATATGTGACCCCCCGCCGCGCGGTCGAACTCGCCTTCTTAGCCCTTGATATATTGAAGAAGCAAAATGTGGACTTCGAGGTCGACTTCTTTGGCTGGAAGCTCGGTAAACTCAACGTCGCCTTTCCGTATCGCGACCATGGGATCCTTAGGGGTGAGGAGTTAGCGAGGCTTTACCGGGCGGCGGCAATTGGGGTTGTCTTTTCGGCAACAAATCACTCTCTAGTCAACAAAGAGATGATGGCCTGCGGCTTGCCAGTCATTGATCTTGACCTGGAAACTGTCAGATCGATCTTTCCGGATAATGCAATGGCGTTCGCCGTACCGACTCCGGAAGGGATTGCCGCTCAAATCAAGCGCTTGCTCGAGCAACCACAGGAACGTGAACGCCTGCGACACGGAGGGCTTGCATATGTCAGTGACCTGTCCTGGGAGAAGTCGGCTCGCCTCGTTGAAGCAGCAATCCAGAAGCGCGTGAGCTACGCCATTAAAGGAGGCATATGATGGCGAAGTATCGATGTGCTGTAGTCATTCCGACGAAAAACGCGATGGCTTTTCTACCAAGGGTCATAAATAAGGTGCTCGCTCAGCAAACACCATGGCCCTATGAAATCATTGCGATCGACTCGGGTTCGCTTGATGGCACGAAAGAATATCTCCGCGGATTGACCCAAGTGCGCCTGATCGAAATTACGCCACAAGAGTTCGGCCACGGAAAAACCAGAAATCTAGGAATCGCATCGGCAGATGCGGATCTCGTGGCATTCCTCACTCATGATGCGGAGCCTATTGATGAATATTGGCTCGGCAGCCTAGTTGCAGCGTTGGGGCAGGATCCGAATATCGCAGGTGCTTTTGGCCGTCACGTTGCTTACGACTCAGCCTCACCTTTCACAAAGAGGGACCTGGATTTACATTTTCGCGGATTTTTGAAGCAACCTCTGATCGTACACCGCGATCTCGACCCAGAGCGTTACGAGTCGGACGAAGGTTGGCGGCAATTTTTGCATTTTTATTCCGATAATAATTCAATAATGCGCCGATCGGTTTGGGAGAAATTTCCCTACCCCGACGTCGAGTTTGCCGAAGACCAACTGTGGGCACAGAGCATTATTAAAGCAGGTTACAGTAAGGCTTACGCACCGAACGCGGTGGTTTTCCATTCTCATGATTATACCTTCACGGAGCAACTAAGAAGGGCCTTCGACGAGTCTCGCAATTTTAGGAAGTATTTCGGGTACAAACTCTCACCCCGGCCGCTTCATGCGATGGCGACGATGGCACGATTTACAATTGAGGCATTTCAGCAGGAGGTGGACATAAGCTTTGGCTCCGTCACCTTCGGTCATCGGCTGCAGAGGGCTGCGCATCGAGCGGCGCTGGTTGCCGGCCATTGTCTGGGCGCCAATTACGAAAGGCTCCCTCTGTCTATTTTGAACTCTTTGTCGCTCGATCAAAGGCTATTTAAGGCTTAACGCCGGTCAATTCTTGGCAGACGATCCGCTGAAAGTAAATCAAGCGTGCACGCCAGAGAGTTTCAATGTTGACCTGTCGCGCCTGCGGTGTCGAGCTGACCTGCCACTGAACTTTCATCCAGCGGCGATTAGAGCCTCGGCGGTTTTGAATACGCCAACAGGCGCGGTGATCGTGAGCGCAACGAATGACCCACGGCTTTCATGATTGACGGTTAGGTTTCTGGCGCTCGGTCAGAACTTCTGCTTTGCCCGCTTCGGCATAAAGTAGGTTCGGATATTGACGAGTGCTTCGGCGACATCAGCAGCATCCTGGCAGGTCGCTTTGCGTTTTGCCTCGCCGAGCTTGCGGATGGGTGCGATGATACGTGGGCCATTCGTTGCGCTCACGAACGAACAGATCGCCGACCTGCTGATCGGTCTGACGCGGGCGAAGAAGACTTGGGGCTTCGGCTTGTGCTTCCTTTACCTGCGCAATGTCCGGGGGTATCGCTGGAACCACAAGCGCGTATATCGCATCTACCGCGAGCTGGAATTGAATCTCAGGATCAAGCCACGCAAGCGGTTGAAGCGGGACAAGCCCGATGCCTTGGCCGTGCCGGAAGCGCCGAACCTGGTTTGGTCCATGGATTTCATGGCGGATCGTCTGGAAGACGGTAGGCAATTCCGGCTGTTGAATGTCTTGGACGACTTCAACCGCGAGGGGCTGGGCATCGAAGTCCCCAACGCCGCCGCCGTTCCTGACCAAGAATTTCGACACGCATCCCATACCTCGCCTAAAACACGTGTGAGCGCAACGAATGGCCCACGGCTTTCATGATTGACGGATAGGTTTTTGGCGCTCGGTCAGAACTTCTGCTTTGCGCGCTTCGGCATAAAGTAGGTTCGGATATTGACGAGTGCCTCGGCGACGTCAGCAGCATCCTGGCTGGTCGCTTTGCGTTTTGCCTCGCCGAGCTTGCGGATGGGTGCGATGATATCCCCAGTGACGGCATGACCTTGAAGGACGGGCCTCCAAAGCTTGGGCGCGTACCCTGTTGCCAGCAGAAAGCAGAGGTCCCAATCGAAGATATCAAAGGTCTGATCATCGACCCTGATGAACCTGGGCCGATGGTCTTTCGGTGTTTCGGAAAGGCTCGCCGAGATGCGGTTATACTCTGCAACGATCGTCTGCACGGCTTGATGTTCGGTTGTTTCCATCGGCAGGTTCAGGGCATCCGGACCGGTCAGTTCCGGGATCCATTGGCGTGGGTCGATGAACTTCGGACCGATGATGAGCGCCGTAAGGTAGCCATCGAGACCGCTCATGGACCAGATTGGCGATGCCGGACGACGTCCCCTGATAAAGGCTTCGAACGCCTCGTCGTCGAGCTTTGGTCGTTCCGTCGTCTGCTGACTGTTCTGTGTCATGCCGCCCGTCGCTCCTGCTGTGTCATCGCTTCACGCTCAGCCTTCCAGTTCCACGGCAAGAGACTTTCCATCTCATTGGCTGTCACTCTGCCGGAGATGATCCGCTCCAGCACATCGGCAAGCCAGACCTCTGGGTTCTGATCAATGGGAATTCGTATTAGTCCAATTTATTACGCATAAGTAAAACGGCACCACAGGCGCTGCCGCAGACTGTTGTCCACAGAAGAAACCATAGAAGAAGTGCTAGAGGAACATTTGGGAATGTACTCTTATCCGGCAAGGTCGGGTCAGTGAAATTGTCGACATAAACCAACTGGAGGGAGCTTACAAGTTTAACCTTTTCCAGCTCACTGATTGCCGATTGAAGTTTGCTTTCAGCGATCTTCAGGTCGAGCTTTAACTTGTCAAAAACGCGCGAATAGTCTGCGAGATTGCCAGCATCATCGCTTGATGAACCTGCAGTTCTTGCTCCGAGTTTCCGTGCCTCTTCCTCGAGTGCGGCAAGCCTTCTGTCCATGTCAGACAGTTGCGGCGCTCCTCTTTCGAGACTCTGGCTCAAGGCATCCCGGCGGCTCTTCAGCTGAGCAATGTCCGACTCAATGCCCGTCAAGACGGTAATTATACTTTCTGCAGACAGATCCACATCAAAGATACCCGTCCGATTTTGAGTGTCCCTCAACTTTCCCCGGAGATCCGCAACTTCTCCTGTTGCCGTGTCCACATCTCCTTGCGCGGACACGAGAAGGTCATCCCACATACCGGAGCTGAGCCTGTTTATCTGTCCCTCAGAAAGCCGTAGAACTAGATTGACGAGGTCATGTGCTTCCTTTGGAGTGAACGCAGTCACTTCCAATTCTACGATTCCGCTTTTAGGATTGACAGATGCGGAAGATCGGTCTTTCCAGTATTCTAGGATTTCATCTTGCGTCGCATCGGAGGAAAGTCGCGAAAAAAAATCTATATCGTCGCGACCGAATACTTGTCGCAGATCAATGTTCTTTTGGAGGTCCTGTATTACAGAGGGGCTTCCAAGATAGTTAAGCAAGACGGCGGTATCTTGAACAATTTTTGCTTTTGGCTCAACGGTGCTGCTTGAGTACCTATCTCGCGATAACATCGGCGCTGATGACCGTACAATAAAACGCACTTCAGAAACGTAGCCTGGACTTGCGATGAAGGCATAGTAAACGATGCTCGCGCCCATCGGCAAAACGAATGTCACTCCTACGATTACCATTAGAAGAACCGAGAATACCCGGTCACGTGCACGTGGTGCGAGACCAGCCAAGCGGTAAAGGTTACGGCGGCTTCTGTTCTCAAAAGTTAAAGCGCGGGCGTAGGAACTCAAAGCAGCAGCCATCTTCAGGCTTCGGCCAACAACGGCCGACGCGTCCGACTTCACAATGAGCTGATTGTCGTCTCTCACGGTCTTCTCCGGCACGGTTTGCTAGCGATTAAGGCGCATATATGTTGCAATGCCTTCTTCAACGTTGTCGAACTGGACCAAATGCCCGTCAATCAATACGATTGCGACATCGCAATAATCTTTAATTGTAACCATGTCATGGGAGATCATGATGACGTCTGATTTGGCGCGACGTTCGCGGAAGGCGTCTCGGCATCTTCTTTGGAAATTGGCGTCACCAACTGCTGTGATCTCATCGACCAAATAACAGTCAAACTCGATTGCCATCGAAAGGCCAAAAGCAAAGCGCGACATCATTCCCGACGAATATGTCCGAAGTGGCTCGTTTATGTAGCTGCCGATTTCGGCAAAGTCAGCAACGAAACGGAGAACGCGGTTGTGATCTTCGCCGTAAGCGCGTGCAACAAACTTGAGATTTTCCTTTCCGCTCAACTGATTATTCAGGCCATTAGCAAAACCAAGCGGCCAGGAAACCCGAACTTCTCGGTGAACACGTCCCGCATTTGGCAGTTCCGCGCCGGCAATAAGGCGCATCGTCGTTGACTTCCCGGCGCCGTTTACCCCGAGAAGACCGTAGGATCTTCCTGCGGTGAAATTCACTGATTGATTCCTAAGGATGTAGCGGCGGTGTGCGGCCGTCCTGTAATATTTAGTTACGTTCTCAAGTGCGATCATTTTCAAACCCGATGATCCTCGATCGACATCCATATGAGAGTACCGGTGACCCATAGCGTGAAGAGGCCGGCCGTAATGATCACCCATTCCGAAAAGCGGTCGGGATACTCGGATTGTTCTGGCGTATGAGAATTCGAAAAGACCGCCATGAATGTTGTTCGTTTCAGCGCAGCCGACTTTGCTGTATCCAAATTTCGAACTGTCGCTTCGTAAAGAGCCTGTGCTACAATTCGCCGGGTTTCCAAACGCGAGAATTCCGTCATGCTACTTGATAGCTGGGTTTCGTTTGTTGCCTTCTTGCCCGCTACATTGTTCTGGCGAAGCTCGATCTGTTCATCAAGCGCCTGAATGGACCTACGCAGTTGGCGGCCTCGTGCAGTGTCCCCCGCTTTCGCCGCCTCCAAGGACTTAAGTGCAACCGTCAAGCCGAGCTTCTCCTCAGTCAATTTCGCAATAATGGCATTTGCCATCTTTGCCGATGAAATTGGATCAAGGATGCCCGTCTTGTTTTGGTAGTCTCGCAGTTCGTCAAGTGCGTTCCGGTACTCATCAAGCCGTAGCATCACATCGCGCTCGCCGCGGGTGACCAGATCGTTCTTTGCTTTCTCCGATATCTTGTCAATCATCTCATCGGCGGCAGCCAACGCGGCTGACGAAATAACGACCGAATCTTCCGGTGAGAATGCGCGCACCGTGAACACTATAATGCCTGAGGGACCGTCGACATACGTGTCAACTTGTTTAAGCCAATATTTATATAAATCCTCAAATGAAGCTTCACGCCGAAGCCGTGACAACGTGTCAATAGCATCCTTCAAAAAGAAACCGCGCAGCCCAATTTCCGCATCAAGTCTCCTGACGATTTGTGGAGACTTTAAGTAGTTTGCGACGATGTACGAATCCTGTGTGAGAGAATCACCGCCGATGATGGATCGCCCCTCGCGCTTCTCCGACGCATCAAATTGCTCGCTAACGCCAATTGTGCGCACAACCATACGCGTTTCGGAAATGTACTGTCCGCTCGCAATCAGAAAACAATAGACCGCGACGATCATACTTGGGAACAGGACGAAGCAGACAAGCGAGTTCCTTTTGGTGAAGAAAACTCCCAATAATCTTCCTACCCTGCCTGGGGCGGTTAAGCCTCTCGGATTGGCTGTCGCGTCTTTTGCCGTTATATCTGGCGCACGATTGGCATAGTCAACTTGCAGACTCATACTTCTTCCCGTTGAAGTGTCAGGGGTGAGCTAGCGATACAGAATTCGCTGCCACGCGCCTCCGATCGTAGCTTAGCAACGACAAGCGAAAGGCCAACCGTTCGGTTCATTCTCCCGAATCGGCACCATCCAAGCATCCACGCAAAATACGAGCGCCCCTTTACCACTCGGTGGCTATTCATGATAGATATGGCTTTAGCATGGCACGTGGTTCCGAAGGTTGCTTCGATTCATACTCATGCGGCCCGGATGCCGCCTATTCACGACAATTCGCCTCTCTTCCAGAACGACGCTCCAAATCGATTTACGAGTCGATCCGAGGGCTCCAAGACGGCAATAGCTTGTTCAAGTTCTGTGTCTTCCCAAAAGACATACGAAGTAAAAACACGTAATCTAACATCACAGAAGGACCTATGTTGGCTTGGTGAAAACCACTACTGGTCAGTAGCTATTGCATCACATATCTGCGAAGCGCGCGTTCCATAAGCAAGCCGACAGCTAAACTGGCTGTCGCCCACAGAAACAAATAGGTTTTGTCTAGGAATGGGGCCGGGTATCCTTGATAGTAAGCTTGACGCATCCAAGAAACGCACTGAAACGCAGGATTGAACGAGAACAGATATACTACCTCTTCTGGGAGGGTATCCAGATAGATAGGCCCCCCGGACGCAAGATAAATGACGACTGTGAAAAGGGCGTAGATCATCGACATGGTAGGAACCATCGCTGAGATCACGCTTATGATGATCCCGATACCGACTGCGAGCATCGCAGTTACAGCCATACACGCCAACGCCTGTTCGGGTCTATAGGGGAATGGGTCTGTTCCGAGGCTTAGTAGGATCACCACCAGAATGATGAGTGATATAACGATTGCGACGAATTCCAGAAGGGACCTTGCGAGCACTATGTCCATCAAGTGGACGGCCGGGAACGAAAGCATGTTCTTGTTCGCAACGATCGAAGAGGACATGAATCTAGACACATATGTCAAGGTCAGCACCGGCATCAAGCCGGTTGCGAAGAACAGCACCATGTCATCGCCGAAGGTGGCGGTACGGCCAGTGAATGAATAGATGGCGAGCAGAACGCCGACGTGAGCGACAGGGAAAAGCGGCGCGACCAAAAAGCCGAGGCCGTGATTGAAATAGCGACTTCGGATATCGCGGAGGATCACCGCATGCATTACATTGCATAGTCTTTTCAGGGCTACGCTGACCGGCACCTTGCCAGAAAATGATGGCTGACGGGCAGTACTATCTATCGCACGCTGCATTAGGGAACCTTTTCTATGTCCTCAAGCGGTCCTGCCGAACTATAGCGGAAGAGTAGCATTGGATGGCAGCTCGAGAATACGCGCATACCATTATAAATTTAGCGACATCAAGGCCGCTGTTTCACTCTACCTCTGCGGGATAGTTCCAAGGCGGCAACTCATCGATCTGGCTCCGTTCGTGACCATTGAGGATGCAATCGAGCGTATTAGTCCTGTAAGCGTGCGGATCAATAGCGCTGAATTGACGGGCCGCAACGAGCGAGGCGATGGTCGCTTAATTTCCGCTCCGGCGCGTGGCCTGAAAGTAGGCCGTTCATCCGATTGAGGACAATCGGGGGACGGGTCTTTCGACGTCGTCTTTTCAAACTCCATGCAGCGTCCGGTCACCAAGACGCGGTCCGTCTCAGTGTTTGGCGATGTATTTCGGATCTCTCTTAGTTTGTCGACGCGGGTGCGGCGATGGCCGCGATGGCTGTTGGAATTCATCTCGCACGGAATCTAATTGATCTGAGCCGCTATTCTCGGATTTGAGCCCGATGCCCGCTGCTTGAAGGCTGCATCCAGCTCTTTCCAGCGGCTCGGTCCACTCGTTGTTGTGTTCGCCATTTACTTGGGCCAGGCCCACCAAACATATTTGGCACCATTAAGAAACAGACGCTTCCATCGCTGAGGATTCGCTTTTCCTCTGCGGCCTTCGCTGTCCTGCGGGATCTATTTCGGTGACTGAGGACGGCGACCGTCAGCGATCTTGTGCTTGCCGTTCCGCTCAGCATATAAGCATGGTTCCATGGACGATTCAGCACAGCGCAATGAACTTTAGCGTTCACAAAGATTCCGGAGCGGAAATCCACGGCTACCTAGTGCCGGATGGATTCTCGACAAAACCAAAAATAATCGTGAGACTCAATGGGTCGGCTGAGTCGATTGTAATCGACTGCTGGATCCACGTCGATGGTGCATATGCACAGGGCTTGCATGAAACCGGCGATGTTGCTTTTGTGCTCAACGACGAGAACGTGCCCGGCATCAGTACCGCTCCAAAAGTAGAAATTTCCGACCCAGAAACCGGACTGATTTTTTACCGCCGCGCCGCACCGCAGGACATCCCAAAGAAGGTTCTACGTGTCGAGACCTCATATGTCCCACACAGCGAATTGGACCTGAGTTTAAAGAAGCACTTCCAATTCTTCGAACACCGCGTAGAGCGCTATGGATTTGAAACTGTACGCCAAATGCTCGAGATTTTACATCAACCATCCATCTATATAGCGGGGAGAATCCTGCTAAAAAACTTCCGGGTCTACATCGATTACAACATAGACGTCACCATGATCGGCTTGCGCGACCCGTTCTACGAGCTCGCATTGCGGCTCATCATATTCAGCCGATATAGCCAGCACAAATTTGCGTTCGTATCGGAGCGGGATAAGTCTATATTCAAGCCAATAATAGAGTGTTTTAATGGTCTAGACACTCGTGATGAAGCGGTTGTTCGCCGGGCGATCCGTCAAGCGCCGAAGGACACCCTCGCCGTCTTATCCTCGCCGTTTACGCAGCAATTGGTAGCCGCGAATCCCTCAGAACCCGCCCAGCTTGATTCAGTCGTCGGCGCGCTTGATGCGTTGTCGCAATTCACCCTTTTTGATTCCGGCCAGGATGATACGAGTTACGCCAAAAATATTAGTGAATTGCTCGGATTGCCCGAGGGTTCGGTACAAATGCGGGCTCAGCTTGAGGCGGTACACCAATTAGCTGATATCCTACGGGAAATTAGCACGGCCGCGCATTTACTGGAGTCCGATTTGATTCTGTTCCATTTTATCCAAAAGGCGCAACAGCGTGCGCATAGAGGTGATTGAGTTCACTTAGTATGTCGGATGTGCTATGCGCGTTCGAAATTCGTGATCTGCAGCCCTGAGAGTCCACCATGTTCTTCACCAGCCTGAAAAACCTTGTCAAACGGAACAGCCTTCTTTGGGGCGAGGACGTTGCTGAGGCTTATCACGGTGCTGCCGCCCGCGACATGCAAGCGCATTGGAACCAGTTTATCGAACCCGCAAGGAGACGCCACCCAATCGACTACACCAGCGTTGTTGATTTCGCGTGTGGGTATGGACGCAACACCGACTTCCTACTGCCCTTTTCCGAGCACGTCACAATGATCGACGTAAATGAGCACAATCTACAATACTGTCAGGAGAAATATGCCGGAAATCCCAAAGTCGACGTGAAACAATGCAATGGGTATGACCTCGGCAAAATTCCAGGAGAACACTGTTCGTTCTTCTACACCTTCGACAGTATGGTTCACTTTCCACCGAAGATTTTGAAGGCGTATCTTCCGGAGTTCTTTAGAGTACTCAAATCTGGTGGGTATGCGTTGGTTCATCATTCCAACTATACTGCAGGTGGTCCCAATGGGGATTTTAAAGCCAACCCGCATTGGCGTAATTACATGTCCGTGGATATGTTTGCCAATATCTCCAGAGCTGCGGGCTTCATTGTAGCTGAGCAAACCATGCACGCCTGGGGCGAGGTCGCCGACCTTGATTGTGTAACAATTCTTCAAAAGCCCTAAGTAATCTGCATGTTGCACGGATCGGCCGCGACAACGGTTGAAATCTGCCGGGTGTGCGGATCGCGCTTCAACGTCCATCTCACGCCTGCATGAACTGCTCCCGTGGACGTGGAAAAGGGGTAATCCTCCCGTTTTTAACGGGGCTTCGCAGTAGAATTCACGCGGCCATTTTCAGTTTCTGTGCGGGCGTGATGCCGCCGATGCCCATATTGGGCCGTTCGTTGTTGTACGTCCATAGCCACTGCGTCGCGAATTCCTGTGCCTCCTCGATGCTTTCAATGATGTATTGGTCGAGCCATTCATGTCGGACGGTGCGGTTGTAGCGCTCGACATAGGCATTCTGTTGCGGCTTTCCGGGCTGGATGTGGCTCAAAGCTGTTGCCCAACAAAGCGCGCTAGCCAAGGGTTTTCAGGAGCATCTTTTTGAACCACCCATTCTCGAACTCGGGCATCGGCTTGCGGCAGGCGAAGATGTTGAACTGACCAGCAACGCCATCCTGCAGAGCCATCTCGGCTTCGGTCAGCAAGCTCCCTTGCTTACCCTCCTGTGTCATGTTGTACGTATTTTGACCTGCAAAAGCGATGGTTTCCAATCCTTCTGCCACCGCAAGGTTCTTAGCCTCGTCAATCGTGTAGTGACGATGATGGAAGTGGTTGCCCGTTGCTGTCAGGGGAAGTAGGTCTTCATTCGGGGTCGAGTATATGAGCGTTCCGCCGGGCTTCAGGGCGGAAGATAATGCAGCAAAGAAGGTCGCGCCGTCTTGGACGTGTTCCACGGATTCCAAAGAAACGATAAAGTCGAAAGCTTCCCGAGGGAGTTCAAACGGCCAGTATGAGTGGGCAAAATGGACCCGCGGGCCGCTAAAGTGCTCGGTGGCGAAGGCGACCGCTTCCTTGGAGCCGTCCAATGCCAAGACTTGCCGCTGCGTCGCCAGAAGCCAGGCGCCATAGCCGTTCCCGCAGAACGCGTCTAATCCAAACCCACTCGGGGGGATCAATCTGTCGGCCCACTCGTACCGAAAGCGATGGTCAGCACGGATGTCCTCGTAGCGCCCCGCAATCTGCCGCTCGCCCGAATGGAAGGAAAGATCATGTGCCAATTAAACTAGCTCCGTATCGATTGATTATGTCGCATTAGCGGTATCTAGGCGAACAAGCAATTCTTCCTCGCCACCCGCCTAGATCTTCACTCCATCTAGACCGAACCGAATATCAATGGTGATAGATACTTAGAAACTCCTCAACGTGCAATGAAACACACTTCTCCCATGTAAAGCTTTTCGCCCGCTCCAACCCTCGCCTTGAGAGCTTTTCCCGAAAATCCGGAGCACGCAAGATCTTCGTCATCGCGTCATAAATTGCGTTGTCATCCAATGGATCGACCAGAAGCGCATCATCTCCTGCGATTTCCCGCATACTTGAACGATTTGATGTAATCACTGGAGTGCCACTTGCGAAAGACTCCACAATGGGGAAGCCGAATCCCTCAGCCAGAGATGGGAAGACCGTGCAAATGGCCGATTCATAAAGAGACCAAAGTTCATGGTCCTCAACGTGCCCGAGGAAATTTACGCGGTCACCAAGATCATTAGCCTCTTCTGCAAAGTCAACGTTCCAACCAGAAGCACCGACAACAACGAGTTGTACATCACTAAACTCACTCCCCTTAAGGCGCCGCATCGCCTTGATAACGGTCGCGAGGTTTTTACGAGGCTCGAGGGTGCCGATACAAAGCATGTATCGCTGCGAAGGTCGTGGTTTCAAGATCCGTGAACCCATCCCAGCCGGCTGAAGCGCAGGAACAGCAACGCCGAGATGGGCAACAGAAGTCGTTCCCCTCAGTGTTGGTGCATACGTCTTTAGCTTCGTTTCCGTTTCCGCTGAGATACAGAATATGTGCCGTGCGGACGTCAGATGACGTAGCTGGCGCCTAAAATTCGTTGTCGCCTCACTGGTGAACCATTCGGGATTTGTGACCGGAAAAAGATCACAAAGAGTAAAGACGCTCCTCAACTTGAGAAAGCGCGCGTCGAACGGTTCAAATGGAAAATATGGGTAAAACGCAATGTCTTTACCGCCCTCGGCGGATGCTTGCATAGGGCCATCCACGTAAAGTTCTGCTAGATCTGAGTACTTCTGGATCACACTTTCCCAGGCACCCTCCAAACTCGGCGAATGAAACAGCCTTGTCGCCACTCTCCCATCATCGCGGACACGCTCTACGAATGATTGAACGTATCGAAAGACCCCTGTCTTGGCACGATTGTCGAGTTGGGCCATGCACAAAACGTCAGTGTTTACATAAATTGTCGGCTTTTCATTTCCGCTTGTGACTGAAACCCGTACGGATTTCTCCTTACTCTCACTTGCTAGGCTCTGACGACCCTCACCCAACTCCAGGCTTGGATACACTTCTCCCCTGGACTGCGTTTCCAATAATGATAGGCTTTGCTTGAAGCGTCGTGTAGTTGGTAGCTCCTTCTCGGTGATCAGAAAGACGCTGATTGCGAAAGAGGAATCTGAGCACATACGAAGAAGCTGATGCGGAACCTCATGAGTCCATTCTCCCAACAACAGCGAAATCTCAGGTGCCTTCGTTCTGAACGCAGCAAACTCCGGGCGCTTCATCAGATCGAGTAGAACTATGCGGCGCGAATCCTCTGTTCCAACATACTGAAGATAGTGATCCTCCTCCATCTGGTTCAGCAGGCGCCGGAGGAGCAGCATGGCTGCTACCATCAGGAACGAACGTCCTTCGAGTTTCAAAGCGAAACTCAGGTCTCGGCAAAGGTCGAGCTCCCGACTTCCCGAGGTATAGAAATATTGGGTTCTAAGATCTCCTTCGCCTAGCAATCCCGCCGATAAGAACACAATCCTCGCGAATAGAGACAGCGTTCGTTCATTGGCGTCGAACAAATACCTTTCTATATATCGGCAAAAGGCAATAACTCGGAGGTTCTCTGGGCAATAATTAGCCAAGATATACAGGATTGGCTTGAGATAGTTTGCCGATCGAAGCGAGAAATAGCGGCGATTACGAGCGGTCATCGCTCCATCCGTCGCCTCATAGAACCGGTTGTATATCCAAGCGTTGGTAGCGACATATGAGCTTATTCCGTGCTGCCTTGCCCGCAGCGTAAACTCTGTATCCGCGTGGTAGTGTGGAGTGAACTTCACATCATAAAGGCCAATTTCATCGAAAACTGATGCCTCGATCAAGGTGCCGTTACCGCACAAGCATTCTGCTTCAACGAGATCTTCTCTGAGTTCATCAACCGAATCAGCCCAAACATTCGCGTGCTTCGTCTGAAGGAAGTTTCCTGTTGACCAGTCGTTATATGCACCAGCGCCCCAAATGCGGCCAGGTTCGGCCGCGTAAGAGATCATGCTGCCGACAATCCTGCGTTTACTTGCCGTAGCTGCAGACACCAGCCGCTCAACAAATTCAGAAGGTACAACTGCATCATCATTCAGGGTCAAAATATAATCACAGCGATCCTCGAGAGCACGCCGCACTCCCTCATTCGTCCCACCGGTCCAAAAATTGCTGGAATCAACCGGGAGCACTTCGACAGCAGAATGCCCCAGCGTCCTGATGGCAAGTGCAGTGCCGTCAGTTGACGCCGCGTCCACGATGTAAATCCGCAAAAACGGGTATGTTTGCGCCAACATCTGCTGAACAAACGAAACACTCCACGTGAGTCTGTTGCGAACGGGCGTGACGACCCCAACCACAGGAAGGGGGCCCCGTTGCCACATAGGCAGAGTATCTTGAGGGGAAATGGTGTCCGAGAACTTTGCAGCCAAAGCTTTAGGCTTCACAGATCCAAAGTTCGCCTTTCTGCCCTGAACAAACTGAGCGAAGCGTTTAATAGCCTTGGTATTCATACATAGTCCGCCCTGATTGCCGGAACGCGCACAAATGAGTTCTCAGAACAATAGGCGCTTAAGAATTGCGTGGTGCCATGATGGGAGTCGCGAAAATTGCCTTCAGCTCTAAACATAACGCCCGTGATGACATTGTCGTTTGCTCGCATCTTTTCAAAGCGAGCAATTACATCCAGCTCTGAAAAGACATTGCCAACCGCTACTTCTCTTAGATCCGCTTCCGGAGCGGCGTACTTTGCCTCTGGATTGTGGCGAAGGCCATGGACCAGCGCGATAATTTGCGCCGGAGAGATCATTTCATGATCTACCCAATCAACAACCATGTGAAATTCACTACTATTGTATCTTCTCGCGAATTCTTCTACCGCCGCCTGCCTGGATGTCGGCCAACTAGCATCGAAAACAATCAGCTTAGATACACGCTTGAGCGCCGGTAGAAAGTCTTCATGCTCAATCACTGCAGCGTCCAAAGCTACGGTGAGGTCAACTTCAGCACCCAATACGGATCCGATCTGCTCGATCGTGCGCGCCAGATCACCAACTGCGCAAACATCGCGTTTCTCGATCAAGAGAAGGAGCGACAGCACGTTCTTTTGCGGTTCGCGTGGACGCGGGAAACCAACTGGGTTTAACCTCGTGTTTCGAGACGCCACTGCCAAACCGGCAGCCTCTACCACCTCCCTTGCCATGCGGCGACTCGAGAAGAGCTCGCCACGGCCTGTACCAGCTGCAATCGCCTCCACTTTTTCATCCCTGGAACACCAGAAGCTCCAAATATCATCAGCCATCGAGAGAGCATTTCTGTGGTTCGCAAAATACGCGGCGGCCGGCCCGCAGATTTCAAGGATCGCCGGAATCTTGCTGGCAAGCACTGGCACACCCAGTTTCATCGCATCTGCCAGCGGAATACCGAAACCCTCGTACAGCGAGGGAAAAACGAGCCCCGAACTTTCACGCATCAAGTCAATGAGTTCCGGCTCCGACACATATCCCTTCAATTCGATGCAATCGCTAACATCAAAGTTCTCGCACAGCCGTTGCAACTTACGTTTGTTTCCTGGATTGGAATCCGTGTTCGTAAGCACTAACCGGACGTGCCGGCCAGTTCTCTTAAGAACGGCAACCGCTTGGATTAGAGTTTCATGATTCTTATGAGCCCAAGGAACGGCTGGGTAGAGCAGGTAGGTCTGAACGTTAGGCGCTCGGCGTGCGACCACTTTGCTGTTATTTTCTACAAAGTCCTCAGCGGCAAAACCGCTAAGTGGCACTACGCTAACATTTTTCTTACCGTAGAAGAACTCAAGATTCTCACGTTCGTAATCGGAGATGGCTATTAGGCGATCAGCTCTGTCTACCGCGTACCCATATTCTCGCAATCGCGCGGACAGTTCAGAACTAGAGAATAACATTGGAAGCCGCATATGTTGCAAATCTAAGAGGCAGCTCAGAACAACAACGTGGCTCGGTATGAAAGTGGGGCGCAGCGCATTCAAAAAATCAAAGTAGCAATCGGACCACCTAAAGTGATCTTCTAATTCGGAGTAGCTTTCCGCGCCTGCCAACACAAAGTCGACGTCGGGAAATTCGGAGACCAGGGTCTGATTGTGGTCAGCGATGATTACTCGAACATTCGCGAACTCCGGCAGATACCTTAAGAAGGCCAACGCAAGCCGTCCCGCCCCCCCTGCGCCTTTGTGGGCCGGCAGAAGCCGGAAAAGATTGACGAGCAATCTCAATTTCCCATCTGCACCCAACTTCAGCTCACGTTTAACGATCGGTTGGGCCACCGCTGCGTCCCAGTTCCTCTTTTCCAGGCGTTCGAGGAGAATAGCTTGGGCAGCGAACGTGAGCCTACCGCCTTCCGTCGGATCAAAGCGGAGGTTGCGGACGTCTTCATCGATCTTGATATAGGCTGCATGGTTACCGGTTGCATCCTCTCTAAAAACAAGACGCGATCGGTCTCTCTCATTGAGTCCGCGACCGGCGTCATAATACAGTGACGCATTGTCGAGCCGGTTGATATGTCGACCACCCACAAAACTCAATCGGTAGTGACCGGCCGGTATGCTTGATCTAAAATGCGATTTGAGAGCGAATTGCGGATCATCTTCCGTAACGACCCAAATGTTTTTACTTCTATCGACTATCCTCACCCCCCGGATAGGCCTCATGTTAAATATAGTAGTGGTCTTTCTGAAGTTTATATTAGTAATCTTACTAATTTTAGCCATATTTATTTCGCCAACTTGTAAGCAATTCCTGAACTAGCGCGGTCGCAGATATCGTAGGCGACCAATTTATCAGAGAACGAAGCAATGAATTGTCTCCACAAGAGCAAGCAATATCAGAAGGCCTCATTTTCTCATGGTCGACTATTATATCCACTTCCAAGTTTGCCAGCTTTCGCATTTCAGACAGGTAATAACTTACCGGAAGCGCGTTGCCGGAGCAGATATTCACTACCGTCAAACGTGGGAGCCCCGGAGACAGTTGCAGCAAACCGACATAGGCAGCAACCACATCATTAACGTGCAGAAAGTCTCTCTTCGCCTCAAGATTCCCCACGTGAAGTTGAGGCTCGCGCAAACCCAATTCCGCCTCAACAATTTGCGCAGCAAAACTTGGCAGCACAAATCTGCGATCTTGACCCGCACCAGAATGATTGAACGGCCTAGCAATAATAAGCCTATTTTCTGGTGTTAGTATGTCGCGTAGAACTCGTTCACCTACTAATTTTGACCATGAGTATGGATTTTGAGGGTTAGGCTGAACTGCCTCCGTTGCAGGCGTCGCACTGAGACTCGCCCCATAGACCTCGCCTGAGGATACGGAAAGAACGGTGGCGGCGGGCGCCCATCGCGCGACGGCCGACCCTATCGACATCGTCCCAACGACGTTCGTTCGCCAAGTCTGCTCTGCCTGGTTCTGTGCATTCGCTACCGACGCTTGAGCAGCCAAATGCAGAATTATATCAGGCTTTACGTCGGCAACCAACTTCCCGACAGCATCGAAGTCTGTAATATCAGCAGCGGCTGTTTCCCAGCCGCTGCTGATAAATTCGGCATTCCGACTTAGTAGCACGCGACGTGACGACGCAAACGACTCGAGCAGTTCTCCGCATAATACGCGGCCAACGAACCCCGCGCCTCCAGTCATGAGTATGGTGGGATTAGAGCTATTAGTCATCCTGCCCGCGCCTGCTAATTCTCAAAATTAGCGGCGCGCCAAGCGCGTCAAATCCGCTTCAACCATCTCCGCAATTAACTCTTCCAAACCAATCACTGGTTCCCAACCAAGCTTTTGCTTCGCCTTCGCGGGATTGCCAAGAAGTATATCAACTTCAGCCGGCCTATAGAGGGCCGGATCAATTCGCAAATGATCCTCCACTGCTAAGCCAACATGCGCGAACGCTATAGCACACATATCTCTGACGGTCGTGGTGCGTCCCGTAGCTACGACGTAATCATCCGCGGTTTCCTGCTGCAACATCAGCCACATCGCACGGACGTAGTCCTTTGCATGCCCCCAATCGCGCTTGGCGTCAATGTTACCAAGGGCAAGCTCGCTTGCCAGGCCCAGTTTGATTCTTGCAACTCCATCGGTGACTTTGCGCGTCACAAACTCCACGCCGCGTAGCGGACTCTCGTGATTAAACAGAATGCCGGACGAGGCGTGAAGATTAAAACTTTCCCTGTAGTTGACAGTTGCCCAATGCCCAAACAGCTTGGCAACAGCGTACGGCGAACGTGGGTAGAATGGCGTTTGCTCGCTCTGCGCAGGTTCCTGAATCAGTCCGTACATTTCCGATGATGACGCTTGATAAAAGCGCGCACCAGGCGCGGCCGTACGCACTGCTTCCAGCACATTAAGGACCCCTAGAGCTGTCACTTGTCCCGTCAAACTGGGCTGCGCCCAAGACGTCGCAACAAACGATTGCGCCGCGAGATTGTAGACTTCATCTGGCTTTATATCCATCATCAAGCGAATGAGGGCGGCAGCATCAAGCAGGTTGCAATCGACCAGTTGCACATCATCTGCTACACCCAACCACCTCAGCCTATGATCAGCGACACCGGCATGAGACGATCTCCTCACCATCCCGAAGACTTCATAACCCTTTTCAAGAAGGAGGGCGCTCAGATATGCGCCGTCTTGCCCGGTAACACCGGTGATCAATGCTTTCTTTGACATGTTTACTCCAGAAAATGCCTTTTGTATCGGCAATTATAGTTAAGCGAGCTGCGACTTATTCTACACCGATCGTGCGACATTACCCGCAGCATGCTCGATATACCACCTATAAGAATCTACGAGTCCCGTACGAAGATCGATTTCCGGACGCCAACCCAGTGCTGTAACCTTTGACGAATCCATCAACTTCCTGGGGGTACCATCGGGTTTGCTCACGTCGAACGTAAGCTCCCCTCCGTAGTTGACAACGTCCTTTATCAACTCAGCGAGCTCCCGAATACTAACTTCAGATCCGGCACCACAGTTGATGTGCTCATACTCGTCATAGTGATCGTGACAATACACGATACCTTTAGCCAGATCGTCAACATGAAGAAACTCGCGGAGCGGACTTCCACTTCCCCAAACAACAACTTCTGCCGCACCAGTGAGCTTCGCCTCATGAAACTTCCGAATCAGCGCAGGAATAACGTGGCTGGTTTGCAAATTATAGTTGTCCCGAGGGCCATAGAGATTACACGGCATCACCGAAATATAGCGCCGCCCGTACTGCTTGCGATAAGCCTGACAAAGCTTTATGCCGGCGATTTTGGCTATCGCGTACCACTCATTCGTGGGCTCAAGTGGGCCTGTCAATAAAGCGCTTTCCGGAATCGGCTGAGGAGCAAATTTCGGGTAGATGCAGGATGAGCCGAGAAAAACCAATCGGTCAACATCCGCAAGGTGAGCCGCGTGAATTATGTTGGATTCGATCGCCAAATTGTCATAAATGAAATCAGCCGGATACTGATCGTTCGCGTAAATTCCGCCGACTTTGGCGGCGGCAAATATAATAGAGGTCGGTCTATTCGCCTTAAGCCAGCTTGTTACCGCGCCCTGATCCCGCAGGTCCAGTTCTGCCCGATCCACTGTCAGGACTTCCTGGCCCTGCTCCTGGAGAAGCCGCCTTATTGCTGAGCCTACCATGCCGTTGTGTCCGGCAATCCATATCCTGTTATCTATCATCTGCTCAACTCAGATTTGTTTCAACAACGCGTTTCGGGCCAGTTGTTATGCAATGTCGGGCATTTATGCAAGCGCAGAACGCGCTCTGAGCGTCTTCTCTCTCTGACGCTTTAGTGAAAACACAACCTAGCCCGTCTTATGCACGACGGTCATTGTGATGGGCTGACGGGTGTAGCTTAAGCGATTGATTTGGCGTAGGATTCGGTTGTCAAAGCCAGTCCTGTCGACCACATCTTGCGAGCCACACCCGCCATGACCGACGATACATTGCTGCCGTTTGCTTTTCCAGCCGTTGGCCGCAAGAAGATCACCGCCGCGTTCGACGGCGGACGCATCACCA
>NZ_LGAP01000043.1 GCF_001270265.1 Ensifer adhaerens | reverse complement strand
ATCGGGCTTCGCTTGCGCAAGCGGCCCTGGCGACTGTTCGGGTTCGATGGAACGGCGGGCGAGGACCCAAGCTCTCCCCCGGGCTTGCTGTCCCAAAGGGGCTTCGGTCTTTCGCCCGCTACCGCATTGTCCATTACACCTGCGAATGCGGTGATAGGGAAGTTACAAAGGTGGCCGGCAGGCAGATGAGGGGCGGCGCCAGACTCTGATTGCGAAGGCGTGATGCCAAAGCACGCGCGCCGCCGAGCCTCAATTAGCCGAACTGCCACCGCCCGAAAGCCCCTTGGCGAGCCGCACAAGATTGACGAACTCGCCGCGATAGCCGAACGGGTCCGCGCCCTTGGACGCTGCCGCAAGGTCGATGACGGCATCATAGGAATAGTCCGACAGCGCCGTGACGCCTGACAGCTTCTGCCCGAAAGATGCCACCGCCACCGAGAAGCGCACGTCGTTGGGCGCCTCTGCCAGCGACGGTACGGCGTTCGCCTCGGTGACCGGCGTGGTGATCAGCTCGCTGCGGTCGCCATCCGGCTTCTTGTAGCGGATCTTCAGGAAGGCGAGTTCGCCGGTTTTCGTCGTGGCATCGGCTGCCGGTTTTTCCGCCGTCTTATAGCGCAGATCGTCGTTCAGCACTGCCGGGCTTCCCTTCGGCGTCACCTCGTAAATCGCCGTGACGCTGTGGCCGGAGCCGATGTCGCCGGCGTCGACCTTGTCGTTGTTAAAATCCTCGCGCTTGAGCGCCCGGGTCTCGTAGCCGATCAGCCGGTATTCGGCGATTGCCGCCGGGTTGAACTCGACCTGCAGCTTGACGTCCTTGGCGATCGGGAAGAGCGACGAGCCCGCCTCCTCCACCAGCGTCTTCTGCGCCTCGGCCAGCGTATCGATATAGGCGGCCGTGCCGTTGCCGTTCTGGGCGATCGTCTGCATCAGGGCATCGTTGTAGTTGCCGCGGCCGAAGCCGAGCACCGAGAGGAAGATGCCGCTCTTGCGCTTGGCCTCGATCATCTGCTTGAGCTCATCGTCGCTGGCCGGGCCGACATTGAAGTCGCCATCGGTCGCCAGCATCACGCGGTTGACGCCGCCCTTGACGAAAGCTTTTTCGGCCAGCCGATAGGCCGCATCGATGCCTTCGGCACCGGCCGTGGAGCCGCCCGGCTGCAGCGTGTCGATCGCCGCAAGGATCTTCGCCTTGTCCTTGACTGCGGTCGGCTCCAACACCGTGCCGGCATTGCCGGCATAGGTGACGATCGACACCGTATCCTCGGGCTTCAGCTTCTCGACCAAAAGCCGAAAGGCGGCTTTCAACAGCGGCAGCTTGTCCGGCTCGTCCATGGAGCCGGAAACGTCGATCAGGAACACCAGGTTTGCCTTCGGCGCCTCTGCCGGCACCACGTCATAGCCCTTGATCGCCACATGCATCAGCCGGGTGCCGCCATTCCAGGGCGTCGGCGTCACCGTCACCGTTGCCTTGAACGGCTCGGCAGCTGTCGCCGGACGCGGCCAGTCATAGGGGAAATAGTTGACCATCTCCTCGACCCGTACGGCATCGCGCTCCGGCATCTGGCCCTCCATCAGCGACCGGCGCACGAAGGCGTAAGATGCCGTATCGACATCGACCGAGAAGGTTGAGACCGGATCGGTGGCAACGCTTTTGACCGGATTGCTGTCGGCCTTGCCGAAGCGCTCGCGGTTTTCCTGGGGTGCCGTCTGCATCTCCGGCGCAATGACGGGCGCCGGCAGAAAGGTCATCCGGTTCTGTGCGCCTGGGGCTGCTGAGAGCGGTGCGACGCTGTCGCTCATCATCTGGTTGGCCATAGCATCCGCCTCGGCCTCGGCGGCGGGCGCGGATTGAACCTCGACGGCCTTCTGTTCGCGGGTGCGGGCAAGCAACTTGGCGATTTCCGGCTCGCTGGTCGGTGCCTGTCCCTTAGCGTCGGTGGCGGCCGGCTCCGGGGCTGCAAGGCCGGAGGTTTCCTGCTTTTTCGCCGCAGCGAGGGTTTCGTCCGCCGCTGTTGCAGTCGAGGACGGCGTCGGCTGCGGCACAGCCTTCTGCTTCGGCTCCTCCTTCACCGCAATCTCCGTGCCGATGTCGCCCGGCAGGGTGGTGTTGCGCGTCAACTCAAGCGTCAGGAAGGCGGCGGCGGGGATGACCAGCAGTGTGGCCAGCGCCGATCCGGCAAGCAGTTTCCTGTTCATGATGGGGCTCCATATCCGGTTGAAGATGGAGCTTTGACGAACCGGCCGCACGGATCCTTGGGTGGCGGTCGAATTTTCTTCTGCCGTGTCGAAGGCCTGCATGGCGGCGGCAAGCGCCCGCGCCCGTGCCTCGTTCGAGGCCTTTGGCGGGGTCAGTCCGGAGAGCTTGTCGAAATCGTCGGTCATGATCACACGGCCTCCTTGCCAAGCAATGTCTTCAGCCGCTTGCGCGCCTCGTGCACGTGCCAGGATACGGTCGCTTCCGAACATCCGAGCACGTCGGCGGCAGCGGCATGGCTCATCCCCTCGGCATAGACGAGCAGCACCGCGTCGCATTGTTTTTCCGGCAGCGCCCTCACCGCCGTCCAGAGCGCCTCCTGGCGGTCGTCTTCCGGGGCCTCGCCGCCGCCGAGAACGGCCTGTTCGCTGGCATAGGCCTGCATCCTGTTGGTGTCGCGCATCTGGCGACGCTTGTGGTCGCGGGCCGCGTTCAGCGTCAGGGTGTAGAGCCAGGTGCGGAAGCGGCTGGTGCCGCGAAAGCCACGGATGGCGGAGCCCAGCCGCACACAGACGTCCTGGGCGATGTCTTCCGCATCCGCAGCATTGCCCGACCAGCGCCAGGCGACGGCATGGACAAAATCATAGTGCCGCTCGACCAATTGGCCGAACGCCCGTCTGTCTCCAGACACCGCTTTCTCGACGAGTTCAGCGTCCAATGGCGTGCCCGCTCCCACCTGTTTCAAACCTTAGACGTTGCACGACGACATTTCCTTGGGGCCGCGACGAAAAAAATGTCGCGGCCCAAAGAAAGAGTTAGCGCGGGAATTTTCCGACCACGGCGATCATCGACCCCATCGGAAACAGCCGGTCGTGCCGGTTGATCTCAGGCGCGTAGAGGCTGGAGATCGTGCCGTCGAGAAAGAGCGCATTGGGGCAACCGAGTTCGTCGCGGAAAAGCGTCGCGAAGTCGTGAAACCGCACCGGCCTTTTCGAGACGACGAAGACCACCTCACCCGTTGCCGTCACGCCGACGCCGTTGCGGGTCTTGAGACTGGTGCTGTCGGGCAGAAAGCGCGGATGCAGCGCGCCGTCGATTACCAGCATCGGCCCGGACTGCGTGGCAAACCGCGGCTGGATATCGGCCGCGCGATAGGCCTCTGCCGCCATCACGCTGGCCTTGCCGCCGTCGACATAGAAGACGCCGTTGGGCAGCAGATGAAAATTGCCCCAGCCGGTGTTGGTGTTGAGCGGCGCCTGCTCGCGCCCCTCCTCGATATGCAGGCCGACCGGCGACAGGTCGTCGTGATACATGCCGCCGTTCATGGCAAAGAGCATGTATTCGTCGCGATGGCGCAGTTCCAGCGACAGCGCTCGGAAGGAGCGGAAGGGAACGCCCGCCTGGTCCTTGTTGTAGAGACGGATGTCGTTGTCGGCCGGGTCGACGGTGCAGGCGATATAGTCCTGCCCGAGATGGCTGACGTCGCGGCAGGCGCCGAGCGCCGGCCCGGCAAGACCGGCGGAGAGAACAGCACCGACGAGAAAAGGCTTTGGGAAAAGTGGCATGTCGAAAGGTCCAATCGAATCAGCCACCAAGCATGACCGAGATTGCGGCGGTTCTGGCGCATAATCAGGGAGGAGCCGCCGCAATCTATTCGGGGGGCACTGCATCTCGAATCGTGTCAACTGAACACCATTCAACCTAAGCCTGTAGGTCCACGATGAAGTTCACCAGCTTTGCACGTGCAGCACTCTGCGCAACGACCGTCGGTTTGGCTTCCATCGCAGTGGCCGAAGAGACCAGCACAGCAACCGAAGAAGTGATCATGCCGGCGAGATGCCTGCTGCAGGTTAAAGGCGTCAAATATATTACCGGGACATGCGAGTTCCGACCGATTGGCGGGGGTGAATTTGTCCTTCAGGGCAAGGATTATTTCGCCTACGTCTTCAAATCGATCGAGGATGGCCCCAACATGGCAGAGGCCCATTGGAATGCGCACCCAAGTTCCACCCACGCCCACTCCCCCCTTGGCAAGCTGGTACGCGATGGAGCGTGCTGGGTCAGTGAAACGGTCAAGATATGCGCCTGGAAGATCGACAAATAGACAAAACCCGCCTGACAGGATCGTCTGAGCGAAGCCAGCGCCGCCGGCTCCTGCGTCAACCGCCGGTAAGCAGCCCCATGGCTATGACAAGCCCATAACACCCGGCCGCCGCGGCCAGCCCGAAGATCACGCAGAGGCAAGCAAAACCGCCGACACCCGCAAGCACATAGGTCTTGGGATCGCGGTTGAGCACGTCCTGCGACAGCGAAAGTAAGAGCCGTTTTTCACGCAGCGTCGTGGCAAGCTTTACCGCATGGCGCTTGGCTTCCTTCCGCACCTCGGCGAAATTATTGCCGATTGCCCAGAAGGTGAGAAACAGGCCGAGCGCGCTGACGGTCAGCGCGAATTTCCGTAGCAGGTCGATCGCGTCGGGCAGAAGGTCGCTTGCCAGGACAGAGCGGTCCACCAGTGCATCGAAGCCGGCGATGCAGGCGGCGATGACGGCCGCATGGCCGGCGCCGATTGCCAGCAGCCGCTTGAAAGCGCCCTCCAGCACCTGGCTGTTGGCGGCGTGAATACTGTCGAGGCGTGAGATCTGCGCTTCCACTTCCTCGCGCGACAGCTGCGGAGGATAGTTGCTCACGGATACGACTGGGCTACCTCTCATACGATGGACTCCAACGCCACGCCGTCCAGATCGTTATAAATTCGATAATATTATCTTTCCACGACACCTCCAATTTTAGTCATTTTGGAGATTTGCACCATCTTTGCGCGCCAAGGCGGAACGAGGTGGCTCAAAGGCTGAGCGCAGCCATGTGAAAGTGTAGCTGATCGCGCGGATAGCGATAGTCCCGCCCGACGGGACAGGCATCGCGCGCAAGGCATCCGCGCTTGAGACAACCGCTCCTGCCCGCCTCCGTCCTGAGATGGCTGCGACAGCGGCCGACATCGAATTGCAGGCGCTCGAGCGCGCCGGCGGGACAGGCGGCAATGCACGGTTTTTCCACGCAGCTGTCACAGGGATGCGCGGTCGTCCGCTCGCCATCGGCCGGTAAGGCCATGGCGAAAGCCAGCGCGCCGCGATAGCCGTGCCATAGGCCGTAGCGCGGGTGGATGAGAATGCCGAGCGGTGAAGCCTTCAGCCCTTCCGCCCGCATCGCCCATTGCTGGAACGGCTGCCACGGCGGATCGGACGGGAAATAGGCCGTCGCCCCATTTGCCCGGGCGATCTCGCCGATCACCGCCTTAGACCAAGTGTCGAGCGGGTCGGCGCCGCCGCGATCCGGCGCTTCCTCACGCCAGCGCACGAACGGCTGCCACAGCGAGCCGCCGATATTGCCGATCAGCACCACGCTTGCCGCAGGCCGGCCATCCGCCAGCAGCGGCGCGGCATCACTGGAAGCGAAATTCAGCGTGCCACGCAAAAAAAGTCCGTGCGGCTCAAGAGCCGCACGGACGATTTCGAGAACAGTGTCCGCAGGTGCGGAAGGCGCCGTCATTTCGGTTTCGGCCCCTGTAGATCGTAATGCGGGCGCCAGACCTCCTTCTGGATCATGTCAGCCACCTGCGCCGCGCCGCCTTGCTCCCTGGCTCGTTCGGGACCCTTTCAAGTGAAGGCGTCTGGCATCGAGTTCTTGCGCTCCTCAATAAAGGCCTTGAGCGCGTCATCGATTGCCGGATCGAGATAGGGTGCCTCGTAATGCTCCAGCCAGCTGCGGGCGAGCGCATTGGCGCGCTGCTCGATGCGCTTTTCGCCTTCCACTTCCCACTGTTCGTAGGAATTGTTGTCGGCGAGCGGCGAGCGGTAGAAAGCCGTCTGGAAATTGGCCTGGGTGTGGGCGCAGCCGAGATAGTGGCTGCCCGGACCGACTTCACGGATGGCGTCCAGCGCCTGGGCGTTCTCCGAGAGATCCACGCCTTCGGCCATCTTCTGCATCATGCCGAGTTGGTCCTGGTCGATCATGAACTTCTCATAGGAAGAAATAAGACCGCCTTCGAGCCAGCCGGCCGCATGCAGCACGAAATTGGTGCCGGCGAGCAGCGTCATGTTCAGCGTGTTGGCCGATTCGTGCGCGGCTTGAGCGTCCGGAACCTTGGAGCCGCAGAGCGAACCGCCGGTGCGGAACGGCAGCTTCAAGCGGCGGGCCAGCTGTGCCGCGCCATAGGAAACCAGCGACGGCTCCGGCGTGCCGAAGGTCGGTGCGCCCGACTGCATCGAGATCGAGGCGGCAAAGGTACCGAACAGCACCGGCGCGCCCTTGCGGATCAGCTGGGTGAACGAGGCGCCGGCCAGCACTTCGGCAAGAATCTGCGTCAGCGTGCCGGCAACCGTCACCGGGCTCATGGCGCCCGACAGGATGAACGGCGAAAGCACGCAGGCCTGATTGTGGCGGGCATAGACCTTGAGCGCGCCCACCATGGTCTCGTCGAAGACCATCGGCGAGTTGGCGTTGATCAGGTTGAGTGTGACGCAATTGTTTTCGACGAACTCGTCGCCGAACACGAGCTTGGCCATGGCGATCGTGTCCTCGGCGCGCTCGGGCGCCGTC
This sequence comes from Ensifer adhaerens, assembly GCF_001270265.1. Lineage (GTDB taxonomy): Bacteria > Pseudomonadota > Alphaproteobacteria > Rhizobiales > Rhizobiaceae > Ensifer > Ensifer adhaerens_B. Next base: position 39,917 of record NZ_LGAP01000043.1, on the reverse strand, counting down.
ACCGATCCCATGAACGGCTTGTCGGAATATTTGATGTGGCTGTAGACCATGTCGAGGTGACGCTTGTTCACCGGAATGTCGACGGGCTCGCAGACCGTGCCGCCGGACGAATGCATCGACGGCGCCATATAGGCGAGCTTCACGAAATTGCGGAAGTCCTCGATGGTCGCGTAACGCCTTACGCCTTCGAGATCGCGGACGAAGGGCGGGCCATAGACCGGCGCGAAGATCGTCGCCTTGCCGCCGACCTGGGCGCTGCGCGCAGGATTGCGGGCGTGCCAGGTGAATTCGGACGGTGCGGTTTTCAGAAGTTCGCGGCAGAGCCCCTTGGGGAAGTGAACGCGCTGGCCGCGCACATCGGCGCCGGCCTCTTTCCAGAGTTCGAGCGCCTCGGCGTCATCACGGAACTCGATGCCGATTTCCTCCAGGATCGTATCGGCATTGCGCTCGATGAGCTGCAGGCCCTCCTCGTCCAGGACCTCGTATTCGCGAATCTTGCGCTGGATATAGGGCAGAGACGGCCCCGGGCCGCCGCCGGTGCGCGAGGCACGCCGTGCCGCCGCTCCCCGCCCCTCGCCACGCGAGCGGCGACCGCCACCCTCAACCGCGTCCTGTTCTGTCACGTCGCTCATTTACTCATTCCTCTCCCGCGCATTTCGATATCTTGCGCCTTCAAGCACCAATTGGCCCTAATGCTACCAAGCCGCAGGGACTGTACGGGTCTCAATGCGCCAACGAGTGGCGCAACTCGAACACTGCGATCTGCGTCATGGCCGGCCAAAAACCGCATGGCGCGAATATATTGTTTTTGTTAAGAATATACAGGCCTCGAAAGAAGCCGCCCTCCCGTCGCTTTTTGTCATATGCGACGTCGCTTTCGAAAACAGATTTTTACACGTCGACCGCTATTGATTGGTGAACGTGTCCGGATTTTAGCCCGGCCGTGCCAGGAACCGAGGAACCCTACTATGGCAGACGATGAAATCATTCTCGAGGACCTTTCCGACGAGGAACTTGTGCAGCAGATGCATGACGACCTCTATGACGGCCTCAAGGAGGAGATCGAGGACGGAACCAACATCCTGCTCAAGCGCGGTTGGACGCCCTACGACGTCCTGACCCAGGCGCTGGTCGAAGGCATGCGCATCGTCGGCGTCGACTTCCGTGACGGCATCCTGTTCGTGCCGGAAGTTCTGCTGTCGGCCAATGCGATGAAGGCCGGCATGTTCATTCTGCGGCCGCTGCTCGCCGAAACCGGCGCACCGAAGCTCGGCAAGATGGTCATCGGCACCGTCAAGGGCGACATTCACGACATCGGCAAGAACCTCGTCGGCATGATGATGGAAGGCGCCGGCTTCGACGTCGTCGACCTCGGCATCAACAATCCGGTCGAAAATTATCTGGAAGCGATCGAGCGCGAGCAGCCGGACATTCTCGGCATGTCGGCGCTGCTGACCACCACCATGCCCTACATGAAGGTCGTCATCGATACGCTGAAGGAAAAAGGACTGCGTGACGACTACGTCGTTCTCGTCGGCGGCGCGCCGCTCAACGAGGAATTCGGCAAGGCCGTCGGCGCCGACGCCTATTGCCGCGACGCGGCGATCGCGGTCGAAACCGCCAAGGACTTCATGAAGCGCAAGCACAACCTGCTCGCTGCCGGCTGAGCCTGCTTCACGAACACGGAAAGCCGGCCGCAGCAATGACGCTCGCGGCCGGCTTTTCATTTGCTGGCATGAAAACGGTGGGATTTTGCGATGCGGCGCAACCGCCCACCATGCGGCGATGTCGATGGAAAATCGGCGCGTCCGAACTGTCTCTTTATGTTCCTCGCCGCGACGGGCGCGGAACATCAAGCGAGAAGCCCGGGCATCAAAGCGGATCGAGCCCGAACTCGGCGCGCGGCGCCTCAGACGGAGGCTCAGTTGGCGGCGCGGACCACCTTCTTGCCGGCCGCCTGTGTCGCGTTGACGGTGTTTGCGGTATCCTGGCCGATGCCACGGATCGTATTGCCGCAGGCGCTCAGCGTCGTAAGGGCGATGAGAATGGCGCCGACGGTGGCAAGAGTTTGTGTTTTCATGGCCAGTTTCCTTCACGTTGATCACTGGATGGAATCGAGATGGAAAAAGTATCGCGCGCAATAGAACGTGCACAACCGGAAAAAGTTCACGTCATCGGTTGTGGCGCCATCGCGCGCGAAATCCTCGCCATCTGTCAGGCCAACAAGCTCGACCATGTCGACCTGACCTGTCTGCCCGCCATCTGGCACAACACCCCCGACAAGATCACGCCGGGTGTCAGGGAGGCGATCGCCAAGGCGCGGCAGGAGGGCTTTGAGCGCATCTTCGTCGCCTATGCCGATTGCGGCACCGGCGGCCACCTGGACCGGCTCTGCGAAGAAGAACGTGTCGAGCGCATCCCCGGCCCGCACTGCTACTCCTTCTTCGCCGGCAACGACGCCTTCGCCAGCCGCTGGGACGACGATATCACCGCCTTCTTTCTCACCGATTTCCTCGCCCGCCAGTTCGAGGCCTTCGTCATCGAACCGCTCGGCCTCAAGCGCCATCCGGAGCTCAGGGACATGTATTTCGGCCACTACCGTAAGCTCGTCTATCTCTCGCAGCAGGAGGACGAGGCGCTGCAGGCAAAGGCCAAAGAGGCCGCCGACTATCTCGGCCTCGAATACGAATACCGGTTCACGGGCTATGGCGACCTGACGACGTCGCTCTTGGGCGCTTGACCCTCAACCGCCCCCTGGTGCAATTCAAGGCAAGGGAAGCGGCGGAGGTCAGCTCGCCAGCGGGATCGGAGCCCGGGCCGTGTCGTCCCCTGGGCCTGAGCCGGTCGGACCGCGCCGCGCGACGTCAAAGATCGACACGGTATTCCGGCCATCGCGCTTCGCCTGGTAGAGCGCAGCATCCGCCGCTCGAAGCAGGTCTTCCAGCGAGGCTTCGTCGGCATTGCCGAAGGCGACGCCAAGGCTTGCCGTGACGAGTTGTCCGTCGCCAAGGCCACGGTTGCGGATGCGAAGCGCCTCGATCGCCGCCCTGATCCTCTCTGCCGTTTCGATTGCCTGCTCCTGTTCGACATCAGTCATCAGCACCAGGATTTCCTCGCCACCGAAGCGGAAGGTTTCGCCCGCGCTGCCAACCTCAAGCAGGATGCAATGGCAGACGGCACGCAGGCAATCGTCGCCTTCGATATGGCCGTGAACGTCGTTGAAGAGCTTGAAGCGGTCGATATCGAGCATGATCACCGCCACGGCGGCAGCACTCTGCCTGCTCCAGATTGTCTGGCGCACCCGCGCCAGCGAATGGCGGTTGAAGAGACCGGTCAGTTCGTCGCGCTCAGATTTGCGCTCCAGCTCAGCATGCAGCAGGCTGCCGCGCAGTTGGTGAAGGAAATTCAGCCGATCCTTGTGCTCCATGAAATAGGCGCTCATCGCCAGGAAAATCGTCAGCGTGACATAGAAGGTGACGATCCCGGTATAGGTGACATCGTCGAAGGTGCCGTTCAGCTTCGTCGTTGTGAATTGCACTGCACACATCAGTGCCAGACCGACCAAGATAGTCAAAATTCGAGGCCGGAGTGCGACGACGAAGAACAGGAACGCCGCGACATTGCCGTTCTGGTAGACGAACAGGTAGGGACTGTTGCTGAAGACGGCGACCGACATCGGCAGCGACACACCGAGCACCGCGACAGAGATGGACAACAGATCGTAGTTGCGCGCGCTCGGCCAGCGCCTGAGTGCCAGCACGCTGAAGAGGGCAAAGGGCGTGAAGATGCCGAAGCGCACGGTGACGAGTTCAGAGAACACATCCGGCATCATCGTTGCGTCGCCGAAGAAGACGCTGTCGTAGATCAGCGTGCCGATGATTGCCCAGACAGCCGCAAGTCTGATGCGGCTTGCGGCGTAGTCGTGAAGGAACGCCGTCTCGATATCGGGCGAAAAGCGCAGGAACTTGAACCCGCGGCCGATCTGGCGATCAACGTCCCCTAGCGTCACGACGCCCATCCTCGACTCTCCGGCTTGTGAAACGGACGCATGAGAGGTGACACAAAAAGCTGAACACGCCCTAAAGAGCGGTCGGGCTGCGCAGCTTCTGCTCATCAGGCGAGCGCAGCAGTCCAGCGATCAGACGGACAACAAGCCGAGAAACGACACACCGCCTGTGACGCCCTCGGTTGCCCGCGCTAGCAGCATTAAGTCGCCGGTAACTTGGCAGCCGCCATATCTGCAACGACCAACGCATCAGAGGCCGGCATGGCGGACGCAGAAAACGAGATCATGGTCACCGGTAAGCGGCCGGGCCGCGTCGTCGTGGTGACGGCGGGCGGCGAGAATCCATGGATCATGATCAACGCGCTTTCGGCGCGCTTCGACGATGTCGTCGTCTTCGAGGAACAGCCGGAATCCAAGGGTCTCTTCCTGCGCCGGCGGGCGCGAAAGCTCGGTTGGCCGACGGCGATCGGGCAACTGGCGACGATGATCGCCTCGCGTTTCGGCAAGCGCTTTACCCGGCAAAGAGCGGACGAGATCCTGAGGCTCTACGGTGTCTCAGGCGTGCCGGATCCCAGGGTGCGGATGCAGCAGATCGTTTCGGTGAACGACGCCGGCGCCGTGTCCGAGATCCGGCAGCTCGCCCCGCAAGTCGTCTTTCTCATCAGTTGCCGCATGTTGACGAAGGCGACGCTTGCGGCAATGCCCTGCCCGGTCGTCAATTTCCATGCCGGCATCAATCCGCGCTATCGCGGGCTGATGGGCGGCTACTGGGCGCGGATCAACGACGACGTCGGCAATTTCGGCGCGAGCGTGCATCTCGTCGACGAAGGCGTCGACACCGGCGGCATTCTCTACCAGTCGCGCCAGACGCCCACAGAAGCCGACACGATGCACACCTATCCGCTGCTGCAGACGGCCGCCTCCACCGACATCGCCATTGCCGCAATCGACGATGCTCTGCAAGGCAAGCTGCGATCGCTCGATGTCGCAGGCCCGTCGCAACAATGGTATCACCCGCCAATCTGGACATGGCTCTGGAACGGAATTCGGCGCGGCATCTGGTAGGAAAATTGGGCGGAGCGCGACAACTGTCGCGTCACCACATTTGGCCGTTCGAAGGCTCTAAGCCCCTGAAATTTCTAGCACTCCCCAATAGATGGACTTACCGTGCCCCGGACTTGCTCGCATCGCGGCAACGCGTAGAGTGCTGGGTGTTTTCAACGTTCTACGCCGGCGTCGTTTTTGGACATATCCAACGTCGTGGCGAGGTGAGCCACGACGCCGGGACATAAGCATTGTCGCAGAAGAGGAGAACGACACCCGATGGCAGATCGCATAATCGTCTACTGGCGCGACATCCCGGCCCAGGTCATCATCAAACGGGGCCGCACGACCGCAAAGCGCGAGCTTTCGCTGCGCTTCACCGAGGCGATCGACATGTGCGCCATGCGCACTGGTGCTGCCGAAACCGACGATTATCTCGCCGAATGGCGCAAGGCCGACCCCGTGCCGGTTTCCGACGACCTGGAAGCGGAAGCCGACCGTGCCGCTTCCGAACTCGAAGCGGCCTTTGATCGCGAGCGCCTGGTCGCCCTGGTCAAGGCAGGAGGCCGCGACAATGGCTGACCCGAAGGTCGCAGACGCAATCGAAACGAAGATCGTCAAGGGCAACGCCGCACCCGCTGCCAAGGCCGCGACCGGCGCCTATACCCCAGCCGGCGTCTCCCCCAGCCGCCGCTCGCGCCACAAATATACCGTTCGCCTATGGGCCGTGCGCCATTCGCGCTTCCTCGAATGGTTCTACAACCGCTTTGCCGACATGTTCCTGCTCTTGCATCCGTTGTGGAAGGCGATCGGCTACAACAGGGTGGAGCGACCCGTCACCTTCGTCGAACGCCACGTCAAAGGCTTTCTCTTCGACTGTCGCATGTGCGGTCAGTGCGCACTGTCATCGACCGGCATGTCCTGCCCGATGAACTGTCCGAAGCAGCTGCGCAACGGCCCCTGCGGCGGCGTGCGCGCCAACGGCAATTGCGAGGTCGAGCCGGATATGCCCTGCGTCTGGGTGCAGGCGTGGAAAGGCTCGCAGAATATGGTGAAGGGCGATGCGATCATGAACGTGCAGAAGCCGGTGAACCAGTCGCTGCGCGAAACCTCCTCTTGGCTGCGGGTGACGGCGGAAGCCGCAGCCCTCCGCGAAGCTCAGGCAAAAGAGAACCAGGCATGAGCCCCGACTACAACCCACACGATCCCGGCGCGCCGCTCGATCCCTTGCCCGGTCACTCCTCGCGTGGACGGCTCGAGCGCGTGCTGCGCCGCGGCGAATTCGCGGTGACCGCCGAACTCAACCCGCCCGACAGCGCCAACCCGCAGGACGTCTACGAGCGCGCCGCGATTTTCGACGGCTGGGTCGACGGCATCAACGCGGTCGATGCTTCGGGCGCCAATTGCCACATGTCGTCGGTCGGCATCTGCGCGCTCCTGACGCGCATGGGCTATGCGCCGATCATGCAGATTGCCTGCCGCGACAAGAACCGCATCGCCATCCAGGGCGACGTGCTCGGCGCCTCGGCCATGGGCGTGCAGAACGTCCTGTGCCTGACCGGCGATGGCGTGCAGGCCGGCGATCAGCCGGGCGCCAAGCCGGTGTTCGACCTCGACTGCATGTCGCTGCTCGAAACCGTGCGCATCATGCGCGACAATTCCAAGTTCCTCTCGGGCCGCAAGCTGACGACGCCGCCACAGGTGTTTCTTGGTGCCGCCATCAACCCCTTTGCCCCGCCCTATGACTTCCGCCCCTATCGGCTGGCCAAGAAGATCGAGGCCGGCGCACAGTTCGTGCAGAGCCAGTATTGCTTCGACGTGCCGATGTTCCGCGAGTACATGAAGAAGGTGCGCGATCTCGGCCTGCACGAAAAATGCTTCATCCTGGTCGGCGTCGGGCCGATGGCGTCAGCCAAGACCGCCCGCTGGATCCGCTCCAACGTGCCGGGCATCCACATTCCCGACAGCATCATCACGCGGCTGGAAGGTGCCCAGGACCAGAAAAAGGAAGGCAAGCAGCTCTGCATCGACATTATCAACGAGGTCAAGGAGATCGAAGGCGTCTCCGGCGTCCACGTCATGGCCTATCGTCAGGAAGAATATGTCGCAGAGATCGTGCATGAATCGGGCGTGCTGAAGGGCCGCAAGCCCTGGAAGCACGAGACGCTGCCGACCGATGCACTTGTCGCCTCCCGCATGGAGCACATTCGCGAAGGCAAGGAAGAAAACCAGCAGGAGATGGCCGAGGCCGCCGCCCACCATCCCCACTGAGGCAATTGCAGACAAACCGGCGCGGGTTCGATCCCGCGCCTTACATCGATCAACGGGTGAGATTACATAGCCCGACGCCACAGGATCAAAGGATCTTACATGACCCGTACCATCGTCGCTTCCGCAACCCGCGAAATCATCATCGGTTTCGACCAGCCCTTCTGCGTCATTGGCGAACGCATCAACCCGACCGGCCGCAAGAAGCTGGCAGCGGAAATGATCGAAGGCAATTTCGACACCGTCATCCATGATGCGCTGGCACAGGTCGCCGCGGGTGCGACGATGCTCGACGTCAATGCCGGCGTCACCGCCGTCAACCCGAACGAGACCGAACCGCCGCTCCTGGTTCGGACACTGGAAATCGTTCAGGGCCTCGTCGACGTGCCGCTGTCGATCGACAGCTCGGTATCTGCCGCCATCGAGGCAGCGTTGCGCGTCGCCAAGGGCCGGCCGCTCGTCAACTCCGTCACCGGCGAAGAGGAAAAGCTCGAGGCGATCCTGCCGCTCTGCAAGAAGTACGACGTGCCGGTTGTGGCCATTTCCAATGACGAAACCGGCATTTCGGAAGATCCTGATGTGCGTTTCGCGGTCGCCAAGAAGATCGTCGAGCGCGCCGCCGACTACGGCATCAAGTCGCACGACATCATTGTCGATCCGCTGGTCATGCCAATCGGCGCCATGGGTACCGCCGGAAAGCAGGTCTTTGCGCTTCTGCGCCGCCTGCGCGAGGAACTGAAAGTCAACACCACCTGCGGCCTTTCCAACATCTCCTTCGGCCTGCCCCACCGCCACGGCATCAACGCGGGCTTCATTCCGATGGTCATCGGCGCCGGCATGACGTCGGCGATCATGAACCCCTGCCGCCCGCAGGAAATGGAGGCCGTCCGCGCCGCCAACGTTCTGAACGGCACCGACCCGAACTGCACCCACTGGATCAAGACCTACCGCGACCACAAGCCGGCCGAAGGCGGCCACGTGGTTGCAGCCGCTCCGGTCGCTGCTGCAGCTGGCGGACGCCGTGGCGGCCGTGCTGCGCGCACCGGCGTTGCTGCGGCGCTCGAATAGGTTCTTGCTCGCCACCGCGCGGCATATGAAGGGGACAACCCGGCCATGAGAAGCTTTCTGCGCCTCTTGGCCCTGATTGTCCCCTTGGCCCTCATCGCCAGATACGCACTGTTTGAGGGTGCGGACGAGTTTGAAAGGTTCTACGGTGCGCTCAGGACCTAAAGCATGTCGCGCAAAAGTGCGCAGCGGTTTTGCGAATAACGACATGCTCGAAAAATAGAACTTAAAGCGCGACGAGCGGATCCTGGAGATCGCGACGCGCTTTAAGTCCTGCCGGTCCTGTTGGTAAACCTCGCGGTGTTTGCCGTCATGCTTGTTGCGTTGACGGCGAATAAGATCAATCCTGGCTCTCAGAAGCGGGTCGCGAATATCCTTTTCTGGGTGGGCTCGACAACACTGGCGGCAGCGTTTGCCTGGGCAATCGCAGTCGCCAAACTGACCAAGGCATCATAGTCAGGCATCCGAGCGCCGCTGTTGCGGCCCAAGAGCAGGGATCATCGATGACAACGCGCCGACTTCATCTGGACACGTTCACGCTTTGGTTCGAGGCCCCTTTCGTCATGGCGCTTCGGCTGCACGAAATGCAACTGGCGGCATTGACCGGAAAAACCCAGGATTCGACCGAGCTTAACCGCATGGTCTCCGAAAAGATGGCCGCCACTGCCGAGAGCGTCATGGCCGTAAACATGGCGCTGTGGCGCGCCGCCTTCGACAATACGGTGCGGCTGATGACCGGCGGAGGCGCGTCGCTTGGCCTGGGCGGAACGACGATCGCTGCCGCCGCCCTGAAACCCTACGGCAAGCGCGTGCGCGGCAATGCCCGGCGCCTGTCGCGCAAGACGTCGTGAACGGACACGCCCTCACGAGCGCAACCCTGACGAAATGATGCTCGCAGATCTTTCCATGTCGGGATCTGACAACTATCAGGCAGCATTCCGGTGCAGTCTGAAGCCGTTTACCCATGCTTCGGTCCATCGGACAGAAGCGGCCCTGAGGAAAGACAGAACAGAATGCGCATCGAAGGCACTTCCGAAATCGAGACCAACATGACCGAAGCCGCGCACAAGGACCCCCTCGTTCTGTTCATGCCGTCGGGCAAGCGCAGCCGCTTCCCGGTCGGCACGCCGGTTCTCGATGCCGCACGCTCGCTCGGGGTCTATGTCGAAAGCGTCTGCGGCGGCCGCGCCACCTGCGGGCGCTGTCAGATCGAGGTGCAGGAAGGCAACTTCGCCAAGCACAAGATCGTCTCCTCCAACGACCATATTTCGCCTGTTGGCCCGAAGGAGCAGCGCTACGCCTCCGTGCGCGAGCTGCCCGACGGACGCCGCCTCTCCTGTTCCGCCCATATCCTCGGCGATCTCGTCATCGACGTGCCGCAGGACACGGTCATCAACGCCCAGGTGGTGCGCAAGGCGGCGAGCGACCGGGTGATCGAGCGCAACGCCGCCGTCCAGCTCTGCTACGTCGAAGTCGACGAGCCCGACATGCACAAGCCGCTCGGCGATCTCGACCGGCTGAAGGTGATGCTGGAGAAGGACTGGGGCTGGAAGGACCTGCTGATCGCGCCGCACCTGATCCCACAGATCCAGGGCATCCTGCGCAAGGGCAACTGGGCGGTCACCGCCGCGATCCACCGCGACATGGATTCCTCGCGCCCCTTCATCGTCGGCCTGTGGCCGGGCCTGAAGAACGAGGCCTATGGTGTTGCCTGCGACATCGGCTCGACGACCATCGCCATGCACCTGGTGTCGCTGCTGTCGGGCCGCATCGTCGGCTCCTCGGGCACGTCAAACCCGCAGATCCGCTTCGGCGAAGACCTGATGAGCCGCGTTTCCTACGTGATGATGAACCCCGATGGCCGCGAGGCCATGACCAAGGCGGTGCGCGAAGCGGTCAACAGCCTGATCGGCAAGGTCTGCGCCGAAGGTGACGTCGACCGTCACGACATTCTCGACATGGTGTTCGTCGGCAACCCGATCATGCACCACCTGTTCCTCGGCATCGATCCGACCGAACTCGGCCAGGCGCCGTTTGCGCTCGCCGTCTCCGGCGCGCTGCAATATTGGGCGCACGAAATCGACATCGACGTCAACCGCGGCGCGCGGCTCTACATGTTGCCCTGCATCGCCGGACATGTCGGCGCCGATGCGGCCGGTGCGACGCTTTCGGAAGGGCCCTACCGCCAGGACAAGATGATGCTGCTCGTCGATGTCGGCACCAATGCCGAGATCGTACTCGGCAACAAAGATCGCGTCGTCGCCGCCTCCTCGCCAACCGGCCCCGCCTTCGAAGGTGCGGAAATCTCCTCCGGCCAGCGTGCCGCCCCCGGCGCGATCGAGCGCGTGCGCATCGACCCCGAGACGCTGGAGCCGCGCTTCCGCGTCATCGGCGTCGACAAATGGTCCGACGAGGACGGCTTTGCCGAGGCGGCGGCTTCCGTCGGCGTCACCGGCATCTGCGGCTCGGCAATCATCGAGATCGTCGCCGAGATGTATCTCTCCGGCATCATCTCGCAGGACGGCGTCGTCGATGGCGCGATGGCGGCGAAAAGCCCGCGCATCATCCCCAACGGCCGCACCTTCTCCTATCTGCTGCACCAGGGCGAACAGCGCATCACCGTGACGCAGAACGACATCCGCGCCATCCAGCTCGCCAAGGCGGCGCTTTATGCCGGCATCAAGCTCTTGATGGAAAAGCTTGATATCGACCATGTCGACACCATCCGCTTTGCCGGCGCCTTCGGCTCCTTCATCGACCCGAAATACGCCATGGTGCTGGGCCTGATCCCGGACTGCGACCTTGATGAGGTGAAAGCGGTCGGCAATGCCGCCGGCACCGGCGCGCTGATGGCGCTCCTGAACCGCGGCCACCGCCGCGAGATCGAGCAAACCGTCAGCAAAATCGAGAAGATAGAGACCGCACTTGAATCAAAATTTCAGGAGCATTTCATCAACGCGATGGCGATGCCGAACAAGGTCGACGCCTTCCCGAAACTGTCTGCGGTCGTCACCCTGCCGGAGCGCAAGGTGACCGGCGACGACGGCGAAGCCGGCGGCCGTCGCCGGCGGCGCAGCCGGGAGTAGGCCGGCCCGGCACAGGACAGTCCCGGAATCCCGAGCGGTTTTCGTCCTCACGCCCGCTACCCTCGCTCGCCCCTCACCCTAACCCTCTCCCCGCTTGCGGGGAGATTGAACGTGGTCACCTCGCAGGGATCGCCACTTGACGGCTGCTGCCGGCAAGCGGCGGCAATCGCGAGCCTACAGCGCCGCGCGTCTTATCAGACGCGCAAAGGTCGCTGTAGTACTTTGAAGCTGCATGTTTTTATCCTTAAATCGGCTAGGATTTAAGGAAACATGCAGTAGCTGTAGATACGATCGGGCTCGGCACATCCCTTCTCCCCGCCCGCGGGGAGAAGGTCGCGGCAGCGGGATGAGGGGCCCGGTCCGCAAGGGCTTTAAACCGCGACGCGTCACGCAGCCTTTGCCGCAAACGCCGCCAGCAACCCTGCCCATCCGCCTTCGGAATCGAGCGCCGCGCGGGCTTCGCTCGCCTTGTCGCCATAATTGCCGATATCGCGATGTTCGAGCAGCACCATCGTGCCGCCATCCGTCGTGGGTTCGAAGGTCACCTCCACCTCGGTCCGGAAATCGGGATCGAACACCCAGTCGGCGTTGAGCTGCCAGGCAAAGAGGATGCGCCTCGGCCGCTCGCAGGCCAGCACCCGCCCCCATTGCTTCTCTTCGCCGGAATTGCCGATCTCGTACCAGCGACCGCCAGCAAACGGCTCGACCACGACGGTCTTCTGTCCGCTTGTCGTCAGGCTATGGCTCTTCAGCCACCAATCGCCCATCGCTGAAACGAAGATATCGAAAGCGCGCTCCTGGTCAGCGCGGACCGTGACGGCCTTGCGCACCGGAGCCGGTTGGATGACATGCATGGCACGGCCTCCCACTACACTATGCACTCACGGTCATCGCGAGGCTGAATGTTTCAACTCGTCTCGTCACGATCTGCAATTGCCTTGAAAGCTGCTAGCTGGTCGCCCCAGAATCGGTCGAGCCATTGCCGCAGCGGCCCGAGACCGTCGGGATCGATGGCATAGATTCGCCGCGTGCCCAATGGCACGTCGTTGACCAGCCCCGCCTCCTTCAACACTTTCAGATGCTGCGATATCGCCGGCTGCGACACCGGCAATGACCGGGCGATATCAGCAACTGAGCGGCCGCCCGTCGCGAGTTTCTCGATGATCGCCCGCCGGGTCGGATCCGCAAGCGCGGCAAGCACTCTGCCTTCATAAGTCATGCCTTATTATAAGCCGATACTTATGATATGCAAGCCGAACGCCATCGCCGCCACCCGATGCTCCTGCCGACCCCGCGCGAGAGCATCGCGTCATAAAAAATGCATTAGAATTCAGTTTGTTACAGGCCGGACATGAATCTAGATACGAGCCCGAGCCGCGCCGGTGGCGTCGGACCCTTTTCTACCCGCCGAGCGCAATCGTGATTGCCACCAGCACAGCACCGATCGCGGTCATGGCGAAAGCCATTGGCCACGGGCTGCGGCCCATGTAGCGGCCAAGCTGAGCGCCGATCGCAAACAACATCACCAGCGCGATGCCGTTCGAAACGCGCATGGCGACATCGATGCGCTCGATCAAAAGGAACGGAATGCTGGGCGGCAGTGTCGAAATGACGACGAGTGCGAAGATGGCGAGCGCCGCCTTGAGATCGCGGCCGGTGACGACCGCTCTCCGCGGGTCCGCGGGCAACGTGCGAACGCGCTGCAGAATTGCTTCCACCTCGTTTTCCGAAGCCACGAGACGCACATCGTCGGGCAGGCTGTCGAGAAACAGCTGGCGCGCGCTGGCGAGCGGCTCGCTCCTCAAAGCAGCAACAAAGCCGCGGCGCTTGACCCTTTCCACCGCTGTCGTCAACACATGCATGACGCCATCGACGATGCCCCAGGCGACGTTACAGCCGAAGGCGGCGACCAGCATCGCGTTCACCGTGCCGCCGCCACCGACCGCCACACTCATCGTGCCGGTGAAGGACAGCGCCATCAGCAGCCCGAAGATGATCTCCGACAGGCGATCGATCGGATCCAGAATGGGGCGCGGCTGGTCATCTCGTGCCATGGCACGCCATCCCCTGCGTGAAGGTCAATGGTTGACGATAGGGCCGGAGCCGGCCGCTCGGTCAGGCAACCGCTGACGCAAGCCGCACCTCTCCCGACTGCATCCTCAATTCGGCGAAAGCTTCGCGAACGTGATCTGCCACCGCCAGCACCGGCGCCGACGCGCCGTCGATCACCTGCAGGCCGATATCGTAGTGACCAAGGTCCGGCAGGCCGTCGCGCTCGCCAAGCTGCACCATATCGCCGTGGACGAGATAACGCGGCAGCGGCGCGATGGCGAGGCCAGCCAGCACTGCAGCCCGTTGCCCGGTCGTGTAGGCGCTGAGGAAGGCGATGCGGAACCTGCGGCCAGCGCGCGACAGCTTCTCCACCGCATCGGCCCGCCAGACGCAGCCATCCTCCCACATCGACACCGGCAGCGGATCCCTAAGATGGGCATTGCCGCATTTGGCGCCGGCCCAGACGAGCTTCTCCTGCATCAGGATCTCGCCGTTCGTCGGCGCAACATCGGTCAGGCTGTTGAAGATGGCGATGTCGAGGCGATGCTCGTCGACGCGTTTGCGCATGGCGCCGCTCATGCCGATCGACACGTCGACAGTCACATTCGGATAGGATTCGGCAAAACGCTTCAGCACTTCGGGCAGGATGCGCTCGCCGACATCCTCGGGCGCGCCAACGCGCACGACGCCGTTCATGTCGGGCAGCAGGAAGCGCGACACCGTCTCGTTGTTGAGCGCCAGCAGGCGTCGGGCAAAGCCCAGCAGCATCTCTCCTTTCGGCGTCAGCGACACCGAGCGCGCATCGCGCAGGAAGAGCGTACATCCGAGCAACTCTTCCAGCTTCTTGATCTGCATCGAAACCGCCGACGGCGTGCGGTAGACCGTTTCGGCCGCGGTGGTGAAGTTGCCAGTCTCGGCGATGGCGACAAAAGTCTTCAACACGTCCATTTCCAGGAGCGGAAGCGCGTGGCGCATCATCATGTTCATGGCGGCATCCTTATTCAATAAAACTGACAGATTGCTTCAATCCATTTCGTTTGATTGAACATCAACAAAGACCGATAGTCAAGTTGCAAGGACGGTAAGGAAGGAAACCAGTCATGTCCGCGACAACAATGGTCTTCGCTGCCCCGCAGGACATCCGGCACGTGAGCAAGGTGAAACCCAAGATGAACCGCACTCCCGACCATGCCGTGCGAATGGCAGATACCCTGCCTGCCAGACAGGCCAATGCCGACGGCGATCTCGTGCTGTCGTTGCTCTCCCGTGTGCAATCGCTGATCGACGGCATTGCGCGAAAACGACTGGCAAAACGCATCGCCCGGAATCGGGTGGAAGCCCAACGCGAATTGGCGAAACTACCCAAACGGGTCCGCAACGACCTCATCTTTGGCGAGACGCTGATTGATCACCATGTTTGATGAAAGACATCAAACATATTCGTTTGAATGATGATTAGGGTTGCGACATATATAGATCGTGGTCGCGACCTCTGAGGCACTCAGAAGGAGCCATGAAATGTCTACTATCCATCTATCCCAGACCTCGGAGCGGGCATCCTCCCACTCGTCCATCCCGGGTCTCTTCAATCTTCGTGCACGCGCCTGGGCTGCCTGGAAGCGTTATGCCAACGAACGTGCGCTTGAAAATCTGTCCTACGACACGATGAAGGACATCGGCTTTCCCTCCGTCGACGATGCGGTGCACAAGACGGAACAATGAATGACCGACTGACCTGTTCTCGGGGACCCAAGACCCCGAGTGCGAACCGCTGAAGGGCACCGTCGAGAAGGCGGTGCCCTTCTTCTTTTGCGGCTTCTCTTGAAGGCCTTGGCGGATACAGCCGGGCGCTAAAACGCCGTGAACCGTTCTTCGGGAGAATTTGTCCGATACCGACACCTGGCATTCCCACCATTCGCGCGTCGCAATCGGCAAACACAACCCAAAGGCGTTCTTTGCGAAAATTACGCACCTCTGGCGTTTCTTGTCAGATTACGTCAGTCGCGCCGGCAAATCTGTCGCATTCCTTACAAAAGCCGCAAAGCCGGCTCGGCAGCGGCTTTCCCGCCCCATGTCGCAATGCGAAATGTCTTTGCGGTCGCTGCTTTCCATGCCAATGTCGCAAACAGACAAGCCGGAAGGTATCTTCCAAGCGACGAATATACGGCATCGCCAAGCATGGGAAGCCACATGAACAAGCCCTTGACCAAAAAGCGTTCTCTCGTCTTCTTCCTGGTGCCGAACTTTTCCATGCTGCCGTTTTCGGCCGCCATTGAAACGCTCCGCATCGCCAACCGCATGCTCGGCTATGAGGCCTATACATGGCGCCTCACATCGACCGACGGCGAAAAGGTTCTCTCCTCGAGCGGCATCGCCCTTGAGGTCAACTCGTCGCTGGCCGACGAACGCAAGTTCCTCGGTGGGGAAAACCGTCCGTCGATGGTGCTGGTCTGTTCCGGCATCTATGTCGAGGATTTCAACAACAAGTCCGTCAATGCCTGGCTACGCGAGGTCTACAACCGCGGCGTCGCCGTCGGCAGCCTCTGTACCGGCGCCCATGTGCTGGCATCGGCCGGCCTCTTGACGGGCAAGCGCTGCGCCATTCATTGGGAAAACCTGCCGGGCTTCTCCGAGAACTTCCCGCAGGTCGACGTCTATGCCGACCTCTATGAAATCGACAGCAACATCTACACCTGCGCCGGCGGCACCGCCTCGCTCGACATGATGCTGAACCTGATCGACCAGGATTTCGGCGAGAATCTCGTCAACCGCGTCTGCGAACAGGCGCTGACCGACCGCGTGCGTGGGCCCCACGATCGCCAGCGACTGCCGCTGCGCGCCCGTCTCGGCGTCCAGAACGCCAAGGTGCTGTCGATCATCGAACTGATGGAAGGTAACCTTGCCGAACCGCTGTCGCTCTTGGAGATCGCCGAGGGCGCCGACCTGTCGCGCCGTCAGATCGAACGGCTGTTCCGCCAGGAAATGGGTCGCTCCCCTGCCCGCTACTATCTGGAAATCCGGCTCGACCGGGCTCGCCACCTCCTGATCCAGTCTTCGATGCCGGTGGTCGAAGTGGCCGTCGCCTGCGGCTTCGTCTCCGCGTCGCACTTCTCCAAGTGTTATCGCGAACTCTACAACCGCTCGCCGCAGCAGGAGCGCGCCGACCGCAAGCTGACGCTGCAGATGGCGCGGTAGGAACTGTACGACCACACAAAAGGGCGGGTCTTCCGCCCTTTTTGCTGGAAACAAGCTGCGGCGCTACGGAGTCGCCAGCCTTCCGCTCCGTCATGCTCGGGTTTAACCCGAGCATCCAGGTCGCGGGCGAAAAAGCGTCCCTTGTGTCGCAGATGGATCCTCGGGTCGAGCCCGAGGATGACGGGAGGAGAGCTCGGGCATCTGCATGGCAACGGTTCAGATGCGGAATCATCCGCCCCTTTTGTTCCACCGACAGGATCCGGGGGGCAGTCGCAGGCTCCCCTCGCCGTCATGCTCGGGTTTAACCCGAGCATCCAAGTCGCCAGCACGATAGCGCCCTTTGCGCCGTAAAATGGATCCTCGGATCGAGCCCGACGATGACGGGAGGAGAACTCGGGCATCTGCATGGCAACGGTTCAGATGCGGAATCATCCGCCTTTTTGCTCCACCGACAGGATCCGGGGGGCAGTCGCAGGCAATTCCCCTCGCCGTCATGCTCGGGTTTAACCCGAGCATCCAAGTCGCCAGCACGATAGCGCCCTTTGCGCCGTAAAATGGATGCTCGGATCGAGCACGACGATGACGGGAGGAGAACTCGGGCATCTGCATGGCAACGGTTCAGATGCGGAATCATCCGCCGTTTTGTTCCACCGACAGGATCCGGGGGGCAGTCGCAGGCAATTCTCCTCGCCGTCATGCTCGGGTTTAACCCGAGCATCCAAGTCGCCAGCACGATAGCGCCCTTTGCGCCGTAAAATGGATCCTCGGATCGAGCCCGACGATGACGGGAGAAGAGCTCGGGCATCTGCATGGCAACGGTTCAGATGCGGAATTATCCGCCCTTTTGTTCCACCGACAGGATCCTGGGGGCAGTCGCAGGCAATTCTCCTCGCCGTCATGCTCGGGTTTAACCCGAGCATCCAGGTCGTGGGCGCAATAGTGTCCCTTATGTCGTAGATGGATCCTCGGATCGAGCCCGAGGATGACGGGAGCAGAGTTCACCGTGCCTGCACCGTGCAGAACCACTCGATCCGCCGGCCGGCTTGCGCACTCGCGATTTTGCCTTGAATGTCACGGCCCTGGGAATCACGGGACGCCGCAGCGTTCCGTTTGAGCTCAGAGCCCCACGATCAGGAGCAATTTGCCCTATGGCACCCGTGATTATCGATCCCGACAAGGTCCACGAATTCGAGGACGCGGAGCGCTTCTACACCTGGCTCGGCGCCCATCATGCCAGCGAAACCGAGGTCTGGATCAAGATCCACAAGGTAAGCTCCGGGCTGAAATCGATCACGCCGAAGGAAGCGATCGACGTGATCCTGTGCTGGGGCTGGATCGACGGCGTGCGCAAGGGCCTCGACGACCGGAGCTTCCTGCAGCGCTACACCCCGCGCGGCAAGAAAAGCATCTGGAGCCAGATCAACGTCGACAATGTCACAAGGCTCATCGCCGAGGGCCGGATGACCCCGCACGGGTTGAAGGAGGTCGAAGCCGCCAAGGCCGATGGCCGCTGGGACCGCGCCTATGGCAGCGGCAAGGACATGAAGATCCCGGACGACCTGCAGGCGGCCATCGACGCCGAGCCTCTGGCCCGCGAAATGCTGACAAAGCTGAGCGAGCAGAACCGCTTCGCGCTCGCCTTCCGCACCCACAACATGAAGACGGAGGCCGGGCGCCGGAAAAAGATCGAGACCTTCGTCGAGATGCTGAAGCGCGGCGAGACGATTTATCCACAGGCAAGGAAATAGCCCGCACCGTGTCGTCCGAACAGGGGCCAAGACCGGTGTCGCTGCGCCGGTCAAACCTTCAGCCCTTGCCCCTCCCTACCGGGCTTTCCCCCGGCGGCTCTTCACCCGTGGCTATGGAACGCGCGTTCGAGTGCGGCGATATCGAGCTTGATCATGCCGAGCATAGCCTCCGCCGCCCGCCTGGCGCGATCACGGTCGGAATGGGCGATCATGTCGCCCAGCGCCCTCGGCACGATCTGCCAGCAGAGCCCCCAACGATCCCGGATCCAGCCGCACTGCTCGGGCTCACCACCGTTTTCGAGCAGCGCATTCCAGAGACGATCGATCTCCTCCTGACTGTCGCATTGGATCACGATCGAGAAGGCATGATTGAACGGGTCGAGCGGCCCGGCTTCGAGCGCCATGAATTGCTGGTTTCCCAGCGTGAACTCGATCAACTTGACGCTGTCGGCCGGACCGCTCGGCGACTCCGCCGGCAGCGTCGTCGTGCGGATGATCGCCGAATTGGGGACGACCGAGATGTAGAACTCGACGGCGTCGAGCGCGTCTTTCTCGAACCAGAGGTTTGAAACGACATTCGTCATCTGCAGACTCCTCTTCGCATAGCTGCAACATGTCCAGCTAACTAGAGGACGTTTCGCCGATGTCAGGGCCGACAACGCCCAGGGATTTATTGCGGGCACACCGGCAAGAAACGCTACCGCGCCGTTATGCGAGAACAAATCCGCCCGCCGGACCGTCAGAAAAACGGCAGATTGCTGCCAATTACGACGCCAGCGCATCCAGCAGCGCCAGCTCGGAGATCACCCGGTTTCGCCCGGCATGCTTGGCCATGTAGAGAAACTGGTCGGCCGCATGCAGATAGTTCTCGAAGGATTCCGGCGCCTCGATCGTCGCAAGGCCGATCGACACAGTGATCGACAGTTCTTCGTCGTCCGCAACGATGCGCGATTTTGACAGCTCGATGCGAAGCTTCTCGCAGAAGGCGAAAGCGCGCTGGACGTCGAAACCGTTGAACAGGATGCCGAACTCCTCGCCGCCGAGACGGGCGAGCAGGTGTTCGTCGCCGACCAGCGTCGTCAGCCGTTTTGCGACATGCTTCAGGACGACGTCGCCGATCTCGTGGCCATAGGTATCGTTCAGCCGCTTGAAATGGTCGATGTCGAGAATGGCGATCGCGGTCGTCTCGCCGCGGCGCAGGCATTGCTCGACCAGGCGCGGGCCGGTCAGGAAGAAATGGCGGCGGTTGTAGATGTCGGTGAGATAATCGCTCGCCGCCTGGCGCTGCAGCGTCTGCAGCCGTTTCTGGATACCGGCGGCATGGGCGATGCGACCGTTGAACTCGGCTTCCAGGAACGGTTTCTGGATGAAGTCGGTACCACCCGCCTCGAGGAAACGCGCACCGATCCGGCGGTCGCCGCTGTCGGAAAGCGCGATCACCGGCAACGCCTCGTCGCCCTGGCGCCGGCGCACTTCGGCAAGCAGCGCCGCGCCGGTCATGTCGGCAAGGTCCAGATCGGTGATGACGAGATCGATCGCCTCGCCGGAATCAAGCACCTGCAGCGCATCGGCGGCGCAAGCGACCTCGCAGACCGAAATCCGTTGCCGGCGCAGGATGTCGGCAAGCTCGGCCCGCGACGGCGTGTCGGAATCGGCAAGCAGCACTGTCGTCTTGCCGTTGGTCAAAGCCCGGTCGACGGCACCGATCAGCAGATTGATCGATTCCGGCTGGTTCTTGATGACGCAATCGAGCGCGCCGCGACCGAGGATCTGCTCGCGCGTGCTGTCGTTGAACGCCGTGGTGAAGACCACGGCCGGCACATGATTGGCGAGGATGAAGTCGAGCGCCTCGCAATTGGGCGCGTCGGGAAGGTTGAGGTCGAGCACGGCAAGCGAGAAGCTGTCAGGCGCTGCCGCGATCTCCTGACGCAAAGCTTCCAGCGAGGCGCAATGGCTGACCCGGATGCCATGCACCGTCTCCAGGCCGTATTTCAGCGCGGTGGCAAACATGCGGGAATCTTCGATGAGCAGCATGCGCTTGTCGCTGTGCTTCTGCACAGAATTCATCCGACCCGGCGTGCGGCGCAATCTCACGTCCCTGCAAATCCCGATTTCGAGCCGCAGGCGTGCTGTCCCCTGGAGGGTGACGCTGGCTCCCAATATACTGATATACCCGGCACGGATCGCGCCAGACGTTTCGTCTTGGCATGACCAGGCGTGACCGGGTTCCCCACTTTTTATTGCGGCCGATTGAAGACGGTCCGGATTGCAATTTCGTTAATGCGGCAACCGTAAGGAGTCTTTTCTTGCGACCCGGGCAATTTTGCGGGTCGCAAGCGCAGGAAAGCTGCAATGGCGCCGGCGCGAATGCCCGACGGAAGAGCGCCATCGTCTTCAATCGAAGGCGGCGGTCAAGGTCCAGGCGCTGTGCCCGCTGACCCTTCAGCCGGCGAGCGCGGCGGGATCGGCCGCCGGCCTACGCCGGGACTTTTACCTTTTCGCTCAAGGTCTTGATCTTGGTCAGCGTGTCGAGGTTCTGGTTGACGCGGCAATAGAACTCCTCGTTGACGAAGGGGCGCACGACGAAGTCGTTGCCGCCGGCCTTGAGGAAGCGCGCCGACAGGAGCCGGTTGGTCGAGGACGAAACGCCGATGATGCGCAGCTGATGCGGGCCATAGGCGCTGCGGATGCGCCGCGTCAGCTCGAAGCCGTCGATATCGGGCATGTTGTAATCGGTGATGACGAGGCCGATATCGGGATTGTTCTTGAGGATTTCGAGGGCAACGGCACCGTTCTCGGCCGAGCTGGTGCGGAAGTTGTAGCGCTTCAGCTGCGTCGTCAGAAGCGCGCGCGCCGTCGGGCTGTCATCGACGATCAGCACATGGTGCTTGTGGTTGGTGAGGAACCGGCAAACCGATTCCGCCAGCATGTCGACGGCAAAGACGCTGTCCTTGATGACGTAGTCGACGATCTCCATGGCCAGGATCTTCTCGCGCGTCGATTCCTGGAACGAGCCGGTGAAGACCACGGTCGGCACGCTCATCTCGATGAGATAGTTGAGCGCCTCGCCATTTTCGGCGCCGGGCAGATTGATGTTGGAAATGGCCAGCGACGCCGGAAACGTCGCATTTTCGACGGCAAACTGCAGATCGTCATAGTCACGGCAGACGATGACGTCGATGTCGAACAGCTCTTTCAGCCGCTTCGAGACCATCGACGAAAACAGGTTGGAGTCCTCGGCAAGCACGATGCGGTGCTCAGCAAGAGATTCACCGGAATAGTACATTCCGGAAACGCCGAAAAATGACATTGATCGCCTATAAGAAAGAGTGTCCCCGAAGCCATGCTAGAGGAGAAAGACTTTCCCGGCTGTTAATGAGCGGGCGGTGAAATGGCCGCTTAGGCGCGCTTGCGTTCGGGTCTGGGCATAATACCAAGTCTCGGTGATAGGAACCTATAGGACAGGCTCGATCGGGTTTTCTGGCCAGGAGAGGTCCGCGGAGCGATGCTCATGCATCGGTCAAGGATCTCGACGCCGCCAGAAAGCCCGAGAAGCCTGCCGAAGGTGGTCCATGGCTGATCTCTGGCGTCGTTGCGATGCTTGCCCGATGCGTCAGCATCGACCTGCGCACCGCGCCTAGCCAGAGATCAGCCATGGACCATCCTATAGGTTTCTATCATCGAGACTTGGTATAAGACCCAATGGCCATACAGGTCCGTCAAGCCTTCGGCGTCGCGCCGCGCCGTTCGAGCGCGGTCTTGCGGATGATCTCCGCGATCTCCGGGTTGCTGCTGGACAGCATCTGGAAATCCTCCGAATACAGCGACAGCAGCGAGACCTCGGTCGCCGCGCTGACGGTCGCCGAACGGGGCTCGCCCGTAATCAGCGCCATCTCGCCGAAGAAGCTGCCGGCGCCAAGCTCCACCGGGTTCGGTGTCGCGATGCTGACGCGACCCTCGACGATGAAGAACATCTGGTCGCCGGTCTCGCCCTTGCGGCAGATGACAGCGCCCGCCGGCACGACGCGGGGCCTCAGCGCCCGCACGATCTCGACGAGCGCGGCCGAGCCAAGCCTCTGAAACAGTGGCACGGCCGCCACCAACTGCCAATTGCGCACGAAGTCCCGGCGACGGACTTCTTCGTAGAAGCCGGTGGCGAGGACGCCGGCCCAGAGCGCAAAGATGCCGATGCCGCACATCATGACCAGCCCGGCAAGAACGCGGCCGGCGAAGCTTTGCGGAATCTTGTCGCCATAGCCGGTGGTCGACAGCGTCACCACCGCCCACCACATCGCCTGGGGGATGCTGCCGAACGTGTCCGGCTGGACGTCGCGCTCGATGAGATAGGCCGTGAGCGCCGCGCCGAAAAGAACGATGCCGAAGATCGAGGTGATGCCGATCAGGTTACGTGCCTGTTTGCTCAGGACCCTGCCCATAAGCCGGAAGAAGGGCGATCCGCGCAGAGGCTTCAGCAGCCAGATGGCACAGTAGAGGCTCTGATCGCGCGTGCCGACGAACAGCACCGCGGCGAGAGGAACCAAGACAGCAAGCACATCGATAGCAACCGCCGGCAGACTGTCGCGAACGTCTCTCGCGCGCTGCGCGATCAGCGTATCGATCAGTTGCAGGACATAGATGGCCCAGATGAGAGCGAGCAGGACCTCCAAATTGAGCCTGGTTCGTCCGGTCATGTCCGGTGTGGTGAGTGCAGCGACCGCCACAAGCCCGACCGCGGCGAGCAGCCCGCCGAGCGGCGCAGAAATCTTCGAGAACGGCCGTACCGACATTCAACGCTCCCGCGGCCTACACCCTCTTAGAATAAGATGCTTCAGGCCAAGCGCAAAGGGGCCAACGAGACGGCCCTGGAGCAGAGTTGACCTTGGCAAAAGCGTCGACGCGGCACCGGCTCCCATCGGCTGGTCGAAGAGCCGGTTGAGCTTCTCAGCGCGCCCAAGACAAGGCGCTGACCGCGTGCCTGTTTCAGTATAAGATACCACCATGAGCGAAACCCAGGCCCTCTTCGACGTGCTGCGCCAGTCGGTGGCACCCGCCTTCGCCGATGCCCTCGAGCGGCACGTGCGCGACGCGCCGGACCGCAAGCTCGGCCGCATCAATGCGCTCGCCTTTGCCGCCGAATACGGGCTGGACGAAGAAAAAACCATCGCCGGCTTCCTGCACGCCTCGCGCCTCGGACTGTTCGAGCTGTCCTGGAATGTGCTGTGCCCTGGCTGCGGCGGCGTGCTCGACGCCAACACGTCGCTGAAAACCGTGCAGAGCGAGGCCTATACCTGCGCGCTCTGCGCCGCCGGCTATGAGCCGACGCTGGACGAGATGATCGAGGTCACCTTTACCGTCAGCCCGCGTGTCCGCCATATCGAGGCCCACAATCCGCACGAGCTGCCGGCCGCCGAATATTTCCGCCAGATCTACTGGGGGTCCGGCGTCGACCTGCCGGACGATGATTTCGAGGAAAAGGTCGAGGAGTTCCTTATCGAGACGCTCGAATTGCCGCCCGGTGAAAAGGCGGTCATCGCGCTGCAGCTTCCGGCGGAGTTCGTCATCATCTTCGAGCCGGTGACCCATGCGGCGCAGTTCCTCGACGTATCGGGAGAGCCGACGAAGGAAAAACGAAACCTGTCCCTGGTGTTCGACCGCACGCACCGGCACAACGAGACCATCAGCCTGCAGCCGGGGCCGCTGCGCATCCAGGTGGAAAACCATGCGGAGGTGCGCACCCTGCCGAGCGTCTGCATCGCCGGCGAAGCGCTGCATGCGCTGCTCGGGCGCCGGCGCCCCTTCCTGACGGCCAAGCGGCTGCTCTCCAACCAGACGTTCCGCGACATCTATCGCACCGATACGATCGACGTCGATCAGCGCCTTAAGATCACCAGCCTGACGTTCCTGTTTACCGACCTGCGCGGCTCGACCGAGCTTTACGAGCGCGTCGGCGACCTCGCCGCCTTCGACCTGGTGAAGACCCATTTCAGCGTGCTCAACGAGATCGTGGCCGCCGAGGCCGGCGCCGTGGTCAAGACGATCGGCGACGCCGTGATGGCAACCTTCCCGACACCGGACCGCGCCATTGCCGCGGCCATGCGGATGCGCGACGCCATGCGCCAGCTCAACCAGGAGCGCAGCAGCGAGGACCTCCTGTTGAAGATCGGCATCCACGAAGGGCCCTGCATCGCCGTCAGCCTCAACGAACGGCAGGACTATTTCGGCCAGACGGTCAACATCGCTTCGCGGGTGCAGCACCTCGCCACCGCCCAGGAGATCTTCGCCACCAGCGCGGTGCTCAAGCATCCGGCCGCCGCCGACCTGCTCAGCGACCGCGGCCTCAACCCGATGACCCACAACGTCACGCTGCGCGGCATCACCAACGAGATCAGCATTTTCGCGATACCTTGAGGGGCGTTGCCGAGCGCTCGATGAGCGGCTCAGTGCGATCGGCGCCCCTAGGATGAGGATGGACTATTTGCTGCTGGCACTGCGGTTGGCTGCGGCAGTTCGCTTCGGCCGACGGATGGCTCTGACCTTGCCGCTTGCGCCGCCGCCGCAGAAGAAGCGATCGCCGCCATCGGCCTCGAGCCCCGACACGCCCGTGCCGGCCGGCATGTCCAGCCTCTCCAGCACCTCGCCCGTTTGCGGATCGATGCGCCTGACATCGCTGTCGTCCCCTTCCCAGGTGCCGTGCCACAGGTCGCCGTCGACCCAGGTGACGCCGGTGACGACGCGGTTGGACTCGATCGTGCGTAGGATGGCCCCCGTCTCCGGATCGATCTGATGGATTTTTCGACCCCGATGCTGCCCCACCCAGAGCGTGCCTTCCGCCCAGGCAAGGCCGGAATCGCCGCCATTGCCCGGAGCCGGGATCGTCGAAAGCACGCGGCCGGTCTTCGGATCGATCTTCCGGATGCAATCCTCGGCGATCTGGAACAGGTGCTGCCCGTCAAACGCCGTGCCCGCATGGGCGGCGACCTCGATGGAGCGCACCGTCTGCCCGCTCTCGGGGTCGAGCGCATTCAGCTTATCGCCGGAGGCAAACCAGACGTGATGGCCGTCGAAGGTAACGCCATGCACGTGGTCGGCACCGGGAAAGGGGCCATATTCGCGGAGAATTTCGGCGGAGCTTCGTTTCATCATTTCATCCTAATCGCTCGGCAGCGGACCGGGGAGTAACAACACTGTCGGGAAACCCGGCATCGGCGGCATCATCCAGCGGCGCGCGCGCCCCTGCCCGATCGACTGCACCTTGCCGGCGGCGCTAAGTGCGTCAAGCGCCCGCTGCACCGTGCGCGGGCTGGCGCCAAGCGCAATCGCCAACGCCGAGCTCGCCCACGCCTCGCCATCGGCGAGAAAGGCAAGCACCGCGCCATGCTGTCCTTCGGCTGGTGGCGTCAGCACGGCGACCTCCCGGGCGTGCAGCGGCATGAGCGCAAAACCGCGCGCCGTCGCGCTTACCTCTGCCACATCCCGTAGCTCTGCCCGAAGCCGCCCGATTTCGACGCGCAGCCGGGCGCGGTGCGATTCATCGGCGTGCCTGGCCCGGAAGGCGCGGGCGAGAAGCACGCTCCTCGGCGCATCCCCGGGCCAGGCTTCGGCCAGCGTCCGGGCGAGCGCAAAGAGAACCGGGCGCGTCGCGAGCGACACGATCCTGTCATCTACCCGCACGACATGGCGGCATGCATCGACGACCAGTGCGCCGGACGCCAGCAGCGCCTCGACCTCCTCGAGCAACAGCGCCCTCTCCTCGCCACGGGCGATCAGGCGTGCAACCGGTGTGTCGAGGGCGAGAGATGCGCCTTCGACTTCGGCGATCAGTGCCGGGACACCCGCTTCGCGCGCCGCCTCTCGGGCCTGCACCAACGCCTGACGCGCCACCTTGGTGCGCAAGCGCCGAATGGCGATGCCCGTAACAATGAGAGCATGGGCGGCCCGCGACGCGGGCGGCAACGGCGCCGGGTCGAAACCGGCAAGCGCCCGCTCGGCCTCGTCGAGGCGGCCGATCAGCACCAGACGGCGGACCTGGAGATTGCGCGCGTGAGCCGCGTTGGCGCGATCGCCGTGGGCCTCGAGCGTCATGCGCGCCGTATCGAGCGCCTTCGCTGGCCAGCCGAGATCGCGCGAAACGAGCGCAATCTCGGCTTCGGCGACGACACATCGCGCCCGTGCCACCGCCTCCCTCGGACCGAACGCGCGAGCAGCGCTTTTCAGCAAAACCTTTGCGCGCGTGAAATCACCGAGCTGCGCCATCGCGATCCCGCGCAGCG
The DNA here is from genome assembly GCF_001270265.1 of Ensifer adhaerens. GTDB lineage: Bacteria > Pseudomonadota > Alphaproteobacteria > Rhizobiales > Rhizobiaceae > Ensifer > Ensifer adhaerens_B. The sequence continues at coordinate 13,183 of NZ_LGAP01000043.1, read as the reverse complement.
CCAGCGCCGGCGCGTCGTCGCGAAGTGCTACGCGTTTCAGCGCGCCGAGCGGATCGCCTGCCGCCAGCGCCCGCGCTGCAGCCGTGATCAGTGAGTCCATGGCAATCCCGCCAAACTTGTAACTCCCGTCCTCTCGGCACCCGGCGCTAACTGTAACCGAAGGATAGCCACGCGCCCCACAACACCGACCAACGAATGGATAGCCGAAAATGTCGTCGCACAGAACCGGAACGATTGAAGGGTGGCGAAGCGCGATAGCGCTTGGTTTGGCCGATCGGCTTTCACTCCTCGCCAGTCCGACCTTCGCGATCATGGCGCTGCTGACCGGCATCCTGAGTGCCGGCGAGCAGGGCATGCTCTGCACAGCCTCGCCGGCGTCTCCGCTGACGGGAATGGTCGCAATGTACGGGCTGATGAGTGCCTTCCATTCCGGGCCGTGGCTAAGACTGATCGCCGGGCAGCGGGGCTCGGCCCATCGTCCGTGAAGCGCGTCTCCTATCGAAAGGACAGTGTGACAACGGCAGACGCTGGGGCGAGCCAATCACTTCGCGGACTTGTCCAGCACCAGCACATCGCCATCGGCCGGGATCAGCAGTTTCGCCGCGGAAATGCCGCGCGCCTCGGCCGCCGCGCGCAGATCCCGCCGGCTGATCGTGGCGTGGTCGAGCGCCTCCATGTGAGTGGCGACGACCACCGCATCGCCTGACGTTTCGCAGACGGCGACGGTTTCCTGCGCGTCCATGACGATCAGGTCGCCGTCCCAGCGCGCGCCGCAGGAATGGGTGACGATGATGTCCGGCCTCGTCTCGGCGATCACGCTTGCCACCGGTGGATAGAGTACGGTGTCGCCGGCCCAATAGACCGAAGGCTCGCCCTCGCCCTCAAGCGTCAAGCCCATGACCGGGCCCATCAGCTCGACGACCGGCCCAAGACCGTGGCTGCCTTCGCGCCGCGTCAGCGTCAGCCCCTGCCAGCTGGCGCGATCGGTGAGCGGGGTAACATCGGTAAAACCCGCCGCGCGGATCTCCCCTTCGTCGCCTGGCTGACAGAAGATCGGCAGATGCTTCGGCAGGCGCTCCTTGGCCACGCTGTCGAAATGGTCCGAATGCAGGTGCGAGACGATGACCAGCTCGACGCCATCAAGGATCGTCTCGATCGCGACAGGCAGTTCGACCATCGGGTTTTCCGACCGATTGGCGAAGGATGGCAGGCTGTGTTTCGGCGCCAGATAGGGATCGATCAGGACGGTGCGTCCGGCATAGTCGAGCTTCAGGGTGGCGTTGCGGATCAGCTGCAGTTTCATGGGGTGCATCCTCTGGCGGCGAGCAGTGTTTGAAGGTAGCCGGATCGTTGCGATTGCGGCGGTAAAATCAAGCCCCGAAATGCAGCCGTGTGCCGGCCACTCAGGCAGCGCTAGATCAAGCTTCGGTCATCGGCGCGACTGAAACATCGCGCATGCAGGAGGCCGTCGCTTTCGCCACGGCGGCGTCCATCATCGCCGTGCCCTACTTGGCTGAAGAAATCGCGATATCTTTTGCGGCGGCGATGATCCGCTCAGCAGTCGGAAAGGTCCCGAGGCCCTCCGGGCCGTTGCGCGCCTCGACCTCAGCCCAGGCAATGCTGCCCGATGCATCGACGAGGAAATGGCCGACGAGCTGGGTGCCGTGGTTCTCAAAAATCGAGCGGTCGACGTCCAGCAGCTCGAAGCCATCCTTGGCATTGAGCACGGTATTGGCCTCCATCGGCTGCGTCGGCTCGGCCATTTCGCCGAACGGGTTGATACGCGCGGCGGCGAACTGTTCGAAGGTGGTGTGGAAGGGCCATTGCGGCTTCTCCTCGCTGTCGGCTGCCGCGAAGACGACGCGTGGCACGCCGAAGTCGCGATGCGTGCGGCACTCTGGATCGCACAGCACCGTCACCGGCGTCGGCTGGAACTGGAGATAGAGCCGCGCCCGCTCCACCGGCGTGTTGATCACGGCCAGCGTCTCGACGCCCGCCTCGAGCAAGGCGGGCTGGAGCGCGGAAAACTGCCGCAGCTGACGCCGGCAGAACGGACAATGCAGACCGCGAAACAGCCCGATAAGGAAGGGCCGGCCACGCAGGCCCGCAAGCGAGACCGCGTCCTCGGCATTGGCTGCGGGCAGCGAAAACGCTGGGGCGGCGTCCCCCGGGCGCAGTGCAGGAAGCTCATTCACCATGGACAACCGTCCTCCTCCCAGAGCAATTCCAGCAAAAGTGCAGAGCGGTTCTGCGTCCGGAATTGCGTACAAACAAAGAGATAGAGCGTTTCCACGATTCCGTCGGTACCGGAAACGCTCTACTGCATAATTCCTTAAATCGGAGCCGATTTAGGGAGAAAATTATGCAGCAAATTTATAGCGTTACAGCGTCCTTGGCACGCCATACTTGGCGCGCGGCGCTGTCATGTCACCCGCCGCTCTGGTCGTCTCGTGACCATGACGGCTTGCGCGGTGCACTCACCGCCAGTCGCAATCCCAGGGCTGCCCACGGGCGGCCCGGCGGCAAACGAAGGTGCGGCCACAGGAATGCGTGGCCGATCTCACCGTGCGTCCGCGCCCCGTGCCGCGCTCCAACGTCTGCCGGGCGGCGAGCTGGGCGCTGGCCGGGCAGCCAGCAAAACTCTTTCGCTTGGCGTCATCAGGCGCAGTGATGGCGTTCGATGGTGTCTTTTTGGCCGGCGTCTCGCCGGTGCTGCGCGTCGTCGATGGCTCCGGCAGCTTCGCATCGCGCTTGATGTCGACGCAGCGACCACCCCTCAGCTGCTGGTTCTGGGCGCAGACGAGTGGGCAGATCCGTGCCTTCTGCGTCCGCAGCCGCACCAGCACGTCACCAGACGGTTCGAGGGCCGCAAGCTCGACCTTGCTGAGCCTGGCGAACTGCTCCAGCGCCCGGCGGCTGCCCAAACCCCAGAGCCCGTCTTCGCTGCCGGCGCGGCAGCCGACGCGGTTCAGCTCCTTCTGGATCGAGCGTACCAGTTCGCGGTCGGTCTCGGCCGTTTCAAGCACCGGCGTTTCGGTGGTCGGCGGTGTCAGTGCGGCCACTTGCTCGGTTGCAGCCGCCTCGCCCGCCGCACGCTCGATGATCCTGATCTTCGCCTTGGCCAGAGAAACGAACGTACCGGCGGGATATTGCTGCAGATAGGCGTCGAACAGGTCCCGGTCGCTCGAATCCTTGATCGTGTCCCAATAGGCCAGCTCGGCGGCATTGTCGCTCTTGCCGCTCACGCCCGATGCGGCGGGTTCCGGCGTCGTCGACGGCTTCAGCACCACCTCGCCGGTCAGAGAGGAATTGTCCCAGGGCACCTGTTTGCCGCCGGTCGCCTCCAGCACGTCGCGGCGCACGTCGATCAACTCGCGGGTAATGTCCCGCCCCGGTTTGCCGAGATGGCGAAGCAGAGCGGCAGTGAAGGGCGAGTTGCGCCCGGCGCCATCGAGCGCGACGTTGCCGGGCTGGGTGGCAAAGGCGATCAAGGAGCCGATGCCGGTGCCGACCTTTGCCAGCCCCCGGCCGATCGAGCTGGAGCGCGTGCCCATCGAACGAGCAAGATTGACCGCCAGCGGGTTGTCGCGGCAGGCATCGAGAAACACCAGATTGACCCGGGTGCTGCGCTCCATCGCCGAAAGGATCAGGTTCATCGGCACCGCCTCGAATTCGAGGTCGATATAGGAAAGAAGCTTGGCATCGACAGGAGCGATGTAATTCTCGCCGTTCACCTGCAGGCCGTGCCCGGCATAGTAGAACAGCGCCAGGTCGGCGCCGTCGAGCTTGCCGACGAAATCACGGATCGTGTTGCGGACGCCGGCAAGATCGAGGTCGCGGCCAACGACGACCTCGAAGCCGAGATCTCTCAGCTTGGCCGCCATGTCGCCGGCATCGTTGTCGGGGTTGGGCAGCGTCGGCACATGCTGATAGGCCGAATTGCCGATGACCAGCGCCACCCGCTTTTCGGCAAGCGCCTGCGAACAGATCAGCACCAGGAAGACCGTCATGACCATGCGAAGGCAATGCATGTCATACCCCCCGGACATGCCCATCCATGTCCCTATTGCCTGTTTCCTTAAACCGTTGCCGATTTAAGGATAAAAACATGCAGCAATTCAAAGCGCTACAGCGACCTTTGCGCGTACGATGATACACGCGGCGCTGTAGTAAGTCGCCTGCCCCGCCGCCGCGCATCCGCCGATGGTCTGAAGGGTGCGGTCCATTGCCGACCCTGTCAATGCGGTCGGCCCGCCACTCCAACACCCGTTCTGCACGAAAACACGTGTAGGGCTCGTCCCTGGATTAACGGGCCATGGCGGCATTTCATTCAATTGCCAAATGGGATTAGGGCGTTCTAGCCCTTTCGGTTTACGGCACCGTGGACGTCAATTTTCACAGCCGTGCAGCAGGCGCCAGTACGAGAGCGCTTCTCAGGAAACCCGCCGGCTTGCCTGCCGACGATCGCTCGAAACGGAAACGGCGCCGGGTGATCCCGACGCCGTTCGAAATTCCGTTATGAAGAGGTGCTTTTACTTGACGATCGCCGAACCGTTGACGATCTCGACATTCTCGTCGCCCTGCAGGCCGATGCGGTCGCCGCTCGGTGTGGTGACGAAGCAGCCGCTGGGGCAGATCATCTCCGTGGCGCCGGCGTCGATCGCCACTTCCATGCGGCTTTCACCCTCGACGACAACCAGAACAGCAGTCTCGCCATCCTTGTTCGTGACAGTCGCGGCCGAAACCGCCGCTGCCGCCAGCACGCCGGAAAGCAAAGCAATCACAAATGTCTTCATCGCCCATCGTCGCCCGCGGCGCCGCCCTTTTGTCCAGCCAGCCGCCCCGTCGGATTGCGACGGTGGCTCCGGCCACCTCTTCAGCCCGTGACAGCCTAGACCGTCAAAAGAAGAATTGCATGCTTTTTATCGCGGGCAGGCTGAATAGCGGCTGAACGCTCCGTTTATCAGCGGTTGGGGTTTGAGCGGCGGCTGGAAGCGCGGCGCTTGCCGCCTTCCTCTTCACTTTCTTCGTCAAGCGGTGCGGCGGAGGCAGCTTCTTTCTTTGGGGCAGCAGCCCTCGCCTCGGCCGACGTTGCGCCCTTGGGCTCGCCGACCGTCTCCGGTTCGTGGCTCTCGATGCCGGTCTGGTCCTCGATCGGCACATCCTCGATCTTCAGCGGGAACGGCGCGCCGATGCCCTCGTCGCGGAAGCGCTCGTAGATGGCGACACGAAGGTCGTTGCGCACGCCGCCGCCGGTGAGCACATCGGCCACGTAGATCCTAAGCTCGAAGGTCATGCGTTCTTCGCCAAACGCGGTAAAGCCGACGGTTGGCGACGGGTTCTTCAGCACCATCGGGTGGGCGCCGGCGATCTCGGCGAGCAGATCCATGATCCGCCGGGGGTCGCTGGCATAGGTGACGGTCACCGCGATCTCCGAACGGCCGAGCTTGTTGCGGTGGGTCCAGTTGCCCACCGACGCGTTGATCAGCAGCGAGTTCGGCATCATGATCGACTGGTGCTGGAAGGTCTCGATCTCGGTGGCTCGCACCGAGATGCGCTTGACGAAGCCCTCGGTCGTGCCGCTGACGATCCAGTCGCCGACCTTGAACGGGCGCTCGACCAAAAGGATGAGGCCCGAGACGAAGTTCGAGACGATGTTCTGCAGGCCGAAACCGACGCCGAGCGAGAGGGCACCGGCGACAAGCGCGAGATTGGAAAGATCGATGCCGGCCGCCGAAACGCCGATCAGGCCGGCAAGCCCGACACCGATATAGCCGATGCCGGTGCGGATCGAGTTCCTGACGCCCGCATCCACCCGGCTGCGCGCCATGACGTTGCCGTCGATCCAGCGCTGCACCCAGCGGGTGACGATATAGCCGAGCACAAAGAACAGGACGCCCGCCATGATGCCCATGAGCGAGATGGTGATGGTGCCGATCTTGATCTCGGTGACGGCGCGATAGGTCCAGGATTCGATGTCGGCGACCTGGAAGCCCCACTGCAGCAGGATCAGCGGGATGAAGAACAGGATCACCAGCGCGTAGATGCCGAGGCCGGCCATCAGGCCAACCTGGTCGAGCCCGACCTGTTCCAGCTTGAAGCGGCGTTCGAGATAGCGCCCGGCCAAGGTTTCGGCAAAGGCACCCTGACGAGAGACCGCCTTGCCGGTGAGGAAGCCGATATACATCATCACGAGGATGGCGCCGGTGATGATGATCTGAGTGGCGATGAAGCGGGACAGGCCGACATAGCCGGAAGCAGCCGCGATGATCAGCGACGCGCCGGTCAGCATCAGCCCGATAGAGACGATACGCGGCCAGGGGCGGCCCGGCGCATCGAAGGGCTCGTCGCGCTTGAGCGTCGGCTTGATCCAGGCGGAGGCAATGATGATCAGGCCGATGACGACCGAGGCGATGAAGCTCTTCACCACCGTCAGCACGACGGGCGAGCCGAGCGCCTCGCTGACGCCGCCGAACATGTAGTCCAGGCCGTTGACCAGCGCCATGGCGAAGATGGTGATCAACAGCACCTTGGCGCCGCGGTCCGATACGCGCACCAGGCGCCACCGCGAATCCCACGGCGACAGCACCGCATTGGCGAGCGTGGTGACGAAGAACCCGACCACAGTCACCGCAAGCGCAATCGCGATGATCGGCGTGATATCGGAACGCAGCACATTGAAACTGTGCAGGAAGAAGAAGCTCGATACGGCAAAGGCACCGGTCGAAATGGTCGGAATGAGCGTCGACCAGAAGGCAACCGACAGGCGCCGGAAATAGCTTGGTTCCTCATCGGACTTGTCGTGATGGATATAGGGCGAAAACAGCTTGTTGCTGCCGACGAGGAAGACCATTGCCGCACAAATCGACAGGAAGATCGCGGTCAGCAATGGAATCCGCTTGTAGTTCCAGACGAAGGTCAGCCAGCTCATGGTGCTGCGCGACAGCACCTTGGTTTCATTCGCCGTCGCCGACAGCGCCTCATCGAACATCTCGATCGACACATCGGTGTTCTTCAACAGCGTGTTGGAAAACAGCGCGCGCCGGGTGGCGGTGATGCCGTTCGACAGCTTCGTCGCCTGGACGGAAAGGCTCTCGGCCTCCCCGGTCAGCGCATTGATCTCGCCGCGCTCGGCAAGCAGCCGCTTGCGCTCGGCGGTCACGATGTCGGCTTCCGGCGGCTGCCCCTCGCCCGGCGGATCGCCGAGTTCGGTCAGCCGCGCCTTGATCTCGTCCAGCCGCGGGCGCGTGGCGATCGAGGTCGAGATGATCTGCTTGCCGACCGCATCGACCTGCACCTTGAGTTCGGCAAGCGCGATGTCGTCGTCACTGGCCTTGGCAATAAGGTCCCTCAGCCGCTTCAGTTCCTTGCCGGCATTGGCCAGTTGCTCCGCCGTCTGGCTCTGGCCGGCATCGGCCGCAATAGTGGCGTCGTTCGACTGCGCCGCGTCCTGCACGGGTGTCGGCGCATTCTGGGCGGGTTGCGCCGCGCCGCCTGCGGGTTGCTGCGCATTCGGTGCCGGCTGCGCCTTGCCATCATCGGCGGCCGGCTGCACGTTCTGCGCAGGCGCGCCGCCCTGGGCGGGCTGGGCGCCGTTCTGCGCCGGCTGATTATTGCTCTGGGCCGGGGCTTGAGCAGGCGTCTGGGCAGGTTGCGTCGTCGTCTGCGCCGGCTGGGCATCTTGCGCCACGACGGCGCCGGCACCGGCCAGCGAAAGCAGGCAGACAGAAACAGCGAGCAACTTTCCCACGAAATGCAATTTCAAAACCCTCAAAAGCCCAAACCACGCCCCGGATGCGGAATCGCCCCTGGCGGTCGTCACAATGCGGTTTGAATACGAAAGACGGCGGAAAGATGCAAAGGCATGGGAAATCATGCCTTCGCCGCCCCTCAAACCGTCAGAATCCTGCGCCCGGCTGCGCCAGGTAAGTCAGTTCGGCCGCCGTCGACGTCCGCCCGACGAAGGCGTTGCGATGCGGGAAGCGGCCGAATTTCTCGATCACCTCGCGGTGCCGGATCGCATAGTCGATATACATGGGATCGCCGAGCTCGGTGAAGAGCTTCAACGCCATGGTCTGGTCCGTCAAGTTCTCCGAATGCTCGAAGGGCATGTAGAAGAACGCCCGCCATTCCGGACGAACCGCCATGTCGGCGCCGGCGCCGACGGCGAGCTTGGCTTCCCGGAGCGCCAGACCATCGGTCGCAAAGGCGAGCGGCGTGGCGCGATACATGTTGCGCGGCAGCTGATCGAGAAGCACGATCGCCGCCAGCCGGTTCTCCGGGGTCGCCCGCCAGACGTCGCCGATCTCCCGCGCAAGCGCGAGGTGCGATGACTGGAAGCGCTGGAAGCAATGTTCGTCGAGTTCGCGCGTCGGCTTGAACCAATGGTCGAGCGACAGTTCCTCGAACCAGAATTTCAGCACTTCATCCGGGGTGCAGGCCTCAGCTTGATAGGTCATTCGCTCCTCATGTCGCAGTGGGGACGATCGCCCCGGGGATCAGGGCCTAGGGTCCTGACCTCGGGATCAGGGCCTAGGGTCCTGACCTCGGGATCAGGGCCGAGGGTCCTGACCTCGGGATCAGGGCCTAGGGTCCTGACCCCGGGATCAGGACTTGAGTTCCTGACCCTGGAAATAGGCGGCAATCGCATCTTTCGATGCAGATGGCTAATACCAACCTGCGCTGGTATTACGCGCGCCGCTTCAGAATGGCAATAAAGGCGATGCCGCCGACAAGCCCGGTGACGACGCCGATCGGCATGTCCTCGGGCGCCATGACGACGCGGGCAACGAGATCGGCCGAGATCAGCACCAGCGCGCCGACGAGGGCGGAAAGCGGGATGACCCGGACATTGTCGCTGCCGGCAAACAGCCGCACGAAATGCGGCACCATCAGCCCGACGAAGCCGATCGCGCCGGAGAAGGCGACCATGACCCCGGTCAGAAGTGCCGTGACGACGAAGAGCACGAGGCGAAACCGGCGGACGGGAATGCCGAGCGTCGTTGCCGTCTCGTCGCCCATGGCAAGTGCGTTGATCTCGCGCGCTCGAAGCACGAGATAGCTAAGGCAGGCGGCCAGCACCACGGCGGGATAGATAAGGTGCGGCCATTGCGCGAGCCCGAGGCCGCCGAGCATCCAGAAGATCACGGTGTGCACCGCCCTTGGATCGCCAAGGAAAATCATCAGGTTGCCGATCGACGTCAAGGTGAAGGCGACAGCAACGCCGGAAAGCACCAGCCTGTCGGCGTTGGTGCCGAGCACCCGCGTGACGAGAGCCACGAGCGCGGTCGCGACCAGCGCGCCGGCAAAGGCAAACAGCGGCACGGTGGCAAGGCCGAGGATCAGGCCGGTGTGCAGGAGCGCGATGATTGCGCCGAGCGCGCCGCCGGAAGAGACGCCGAGCAGATGCGGGTCGGCAAGCGGATTGCGGGTGACGGCCTGAAGCACGGCGCCGGTCAGCGCCAGCCCGGCCCCAACAAGCCCGGCAAGGACGACGCGTGGCAGACGCACATCCCAGACGATGCTTTCGCGGCCGGCCGACCAGGCGACCTCGACGCTGCCGGGAGACAGTTTCGAAGCGATGATCGACCAGACGGTCGAGACCGGGATCGGCGCTGAGCCCAATGAGACGGCGACAGTGATCGTCAGGCACAACAGCAGCAGCGCCGCGAGAAAGGCGGTCGTGATCTTCACAGTCCGTCCCTGGTCAGATGTTGCAGATGAAAGGGCGGAAGCAGGCCGCAAGGCACGCTCCCGCTACGGCGCCAAAGAAGCTGTAACCATCCAAACTTGCTGCATAATTTCCTCCTTAAATCGATGCCGACTTAAGGAATTGTGCAGCAGGTTCCCGGTTACATCGCCTGAGCGTGAAAGGCCTTGGCGAGCCGCGCGATGGCGTCGATGTTGCGCGGACCCGGCGTCGCCTCGACATAGTCGAGCACCACGAAGCGGTCGTTCTTCACGGCATCGATATTCCTAAAGGCGGGATTGCTCTTCATGAAGGCGATCTTCTGCTCGGCAGACACCTCGCCATAGTTGACGATCACCACCACTTCCGGGTTCTTGTCGATCACCGGCTCCCAGGAAATCTCCGTCCAGCTCTTCTCGACATCGTCCATGACGTTGACGCCGCCAGCCGCCTCGATCATCGCCGTCGGGATGCCGAAACGGCCCGAGGTGAACGGCTTCTCCTCACCGGAATCATAGACGAAGACCCGGGTCGGGCGCTCGATGCCGCCGATGCCCGCAGTGATCTTGTCGAGATCGCGGCGATAGCCGTCGACGAGCGCCTGAGCCCGGTCCTCGACGCCGAAGATGCGGCCGAGATTGAGGAGATCGACGAACATGTCGTCCATGACAGGCTTGCCCTTGGCCATGATGTGGATGCAGGATTCGGTCAGCTCATAGACATTGATCTTGAAGGGCGCGAGCGTTTCCGGCGTCACCTCGCCGCCGACCTTCATGCCGTAGTTCCAGCCGGCAAAATAGAAATCGGCGTCGGCATTGAGCAGCACTTCCTTGGTCGGGTATTTCTCCGCGAGCTCCGGCAGCGCCTTGACGCCCTTGCGCAGCTTTTCATCCAGCGTCTTCCAGCCGGAAACGCCGGTATAGCCGACCATGCGGTCCTGCAGCTTCAGGGCCAGCATCATTTCGGTGAGGTTGACGTCGTTGGCGACGGCCCGCTTGGGCGCCGCATCGAAGGTCACCTCGCGGTTGCAGCTCTTGACGGTGACGGGATAGGCAAGCGCCGGCGTTGCGGCAAGCGTCAGGAGCAAAAGGGCGGAGCTGGCGAAAAAGGTCTTCATGATGGCATCGATCCCTGTCGAGCGAGTGAAAAGGAAAAGCGCGAACCGCTGGTAACGGCATTGTTGTGGGCAGTGGCGGTAACGCCGAAGGCGGCGGAAAGCGCCTGCGGGTTGAGCACGTCTTCGGGCGAGCCGAAGGCCGTCATGCGCCCCTCCGTCAGGATCGCCACGTCGGTGGCGAACTCGGCCGCCAGGTTGATGTCGTGCAGCGTGGTGACGATCGTCAGCTGCAGCGTCTGCAACAGGTCGAGAATTTCGAGCTGGTGGCGGATGTCGAGATGGTTGGTCGGCTCGTCCAGGATGATGATGCGCGGCTGCTGGGCCAGAGCCCGGGCAATCAGCACCCGCTGCTTCTCGCCGCCCGAAAGTGTGGAGAATTGCCGTCCGGCAAGGTGGGTGAGATCGAGATGCTCGAGCGCATGCGCCACCGTCTCACGGTCCCTGGCGGTCCAGCCGCTCATGCCTTCCCGCCGGGGAATGCGGCCCATCATCACCACGTCGCGCACGCTGAAGGGAAAATCGCTGGGCATTTCCTGCAGCACGACGGCAATGATTTTGGCCGCCTCGCGCGCCGTCATCGCCCAGATGTCGACGCCATCGACCTCGATCGAGCCCGCCGTCGGCTGGGCGGAGCGATAGAGGCAGCGCAGCAGCGAGGTCTTGCCGGCGCCGTTCGGGCCGAGAATGGCAAGGCGGCTGCCGGGCACAATGGCAAAGTCGACCTCGCGGACCAGCCGCAGGTTCGGGCGCGGGCCCCAATCCAGGGCGCGGACCCGAAGGCCGGCCCCTGTCGCGGTGCAGCTCATCGGCTCGTCCCTTCCCGCGCGCTCATTGGAAATGCCCACCAATGTCTTCGGAGACCAGCAGCGCTGCCGGAATGCGCGCCAGCGTCTTGCCGTTGAGCCCGCGCGGCCGCTCGGCCGCCCGCGTCATGCCATCGTTGCGCCCGGCATAAGCAGTCGCGAAGGAAACGAGATCGTCGATATCTTCTTCCGGCGAGATATCGCCGAAGAGGTAGGTCGCCTTTCCCGTTGCCTGGAAAGCGATGGTGCAAGGCCTGGTGCAGGCGGCCATGCAGACCGTCCCGGCGATGGAAAAATCCCGGTCGAGCGGCTCGCCGAGCGCGGCGATGCTGCGGTTCAGCCGCTGGATCAGATCCGCGCCCGGCCGGCAGGGGCCGCCGGTGAAGCGGCAATCGGTGCAGACCGTTATCTTATGCTGTCGGGATGCCGGATTGGCCATATCTCTTCTCCGCCGGATTGGTCCGGAGAGAATGTGGCAAAGCGGTCTGATGACGGATGACCGTCGCGCAAAAACCAGTTCTTTTCCATCGGAACACCCCGTCCGTTGTGGTTGATCGGTTCGATGGCAGGTCTCCTGGCTCGCGGGTCGCGGCGCATCCACGTCTTCCCGGCTGATCGCCAGTGACATGGTGTGAATGCGCTTTCCGCTCACAGTTGCGGGGGCAGCCACGGTTTCGGCCCCATTCGGGTCGTCCGTTCCGTGTTCCCTTTTCAGCCGCTTCCGCATTGTCGCGGTCGCAGCACCATCAAAGCCTTCGTCGCACACTTCGGCGGAGGTGACAACCGCCGGAACGGTTCGGGCAAGGCATATCAACATGCGGCTTTTGGTCATGCGCTTTTGTTACGAAATAACATTACATAGCTCAACAAAAACATATGGCAGAAACGAAGGGCGGCAAAGGCCTCCCTTTGTCTGCCGGGTTCGCTAGCGAACTCGCCCGGAACGGCCAACGAGCGTATCCTTCGATAGCGCCGGTGTGGAAAGGAGATCTACCATGGCAGCCTATCTGATTGCGGATGTCGAGGTCACGGATGCCGCGGCCTTTGAGCAATACATACAGGAGGTGCCGGCAACGGAAGCGCGCTATGGCGGTCGATATTTGGGCCGCGGTGGCTCGACCCGGGTACTCGAAGGCGACTGGGAGCCGCACCGGCTCGTCATCGTCGAGTTCCCGGACATGCATTCCTTGCTCGAGTGGTACAACTCGCCGGAATATCAACGTCTCAAGGCGATCCGCGAGCGCTGCGCCAAGACGCGGATCATGACGCTGGAGGGTGTCGCCGCTTAGGAAGCGGTTCCAGCGCAGCGTCCTGATGGCAATCAGCGCAACGGTATTGGAGGTTCCGGGAAAGTCGCGGTATGGAACTCCGAGTGATCGGCCCCGGTTGAGTGATGGACCCAGTCCAGAAGAGTGTGCCCTGCCTCGGTCCAGCGCCCAAATATGCGACATTCCTAAGAAACAATCAGGCGGGCGTTGGCGCGGGCTGTAGGACATACCCAAGCGACTTTGCCCTCCGCTGGAGATTAGTCAGGATGCGTCGGCGGTAATTCTCCTCGTAGTGGGAGGCTCCCGG
>NZ_LGAP01000042.1 GCF_001270265.1 Ensifer adhaerens | reverse complement strand
GCCGACCTTGGTTACTCCGCCGTCGATGTCGGTCTCTCCCGACTGGTATTTCTTGGGCGTCAGTCCAAAATACGCACCGACGGTGCGGGACTTTTCGAACCGACCCGGATCGTCGACTGCCGAGCGATAGGTAATGGCTACCAAGGCTCCAACACCGGGGGCGCTCATCAGCCGTTGGCAGACAGGATCGGCGCGGGTAATCTTCAGCATCGCGCGATGCAGCCGGGTAAACTCGTTCCACAATGCACCCCGTGCCTGCAACATCGCCCCGATCACCGTCCCAAGCATCTCATGGCCTTCGATCAATTCGCGAATGCGCGCCTCAAAACTGCCCCGGCTCACCTCGCCAACCTTGAGCCCGTAACCCCGCAGGATCCCGCGGATGCTGAGCTCGACATCAAGCAGTTTGGCCTGCAAAAGCTTGCGACCGACCAAAAGCGCCCGAACGTCTTGGGCATTCGCAGACTTCGCATGCACTGGGCGGTACCAGCCCATGCGCAGCAATTGTGCAATCCCGCGAGCATCCTTGCGGTCTGTCTTCACAGTCATCGCTGACAGCGCCGCCTTCACATGCCGCGTTTCCAGCAACACCACATCCTGGCCCGCCTCGACAAGTGCAGCGCGCAGCCACTGCGATAATGGTCCTGCTTCCAGGCCGATCGTGACGATCGGCAGCGCCAGATCGGCAAAAAGCTGCAACAGAGCTTCAGGCTCGCTCGCCACTTTCGCCTCACGCACGATCTTGCCCGACCCATCCACGACGCAGATGCTGCTCTGTTCCAGCGACACATCAATTCCTGCATAATAGTCCATGGTTGTCCCTCGCTTGATGCTTGGGGCCGAGATCATC
>NZ_LGAP01000041.1 GCF_001270265.1 Ensifer adhaerens | reverse complement strand
GGCCCGCCTCGACAAGTGCAGCGCGCAGCCACTGCGATAATGGTCCTGCTTCCAGGCCGATCGTGACGATCGGCAGCTCCAGATCGGCAAAAAGCTGCAACAGCGCTTCAGGCTCGCTCGCCACATTAGCCTCACGCACGATCTTGCCCGACCCATCCACGACGCAGATGCTGCTCTGTTCCAGCGACACATCAATTCCTGCATAATAGTCCATGGTTGTCCCTCGCTTGATGCTTGGGGCCGAGATCATCGGACCCCGTTTCAACATCATCACTCTGAGGGACAGCCACCTTCTTGGCTATGCGAGGAGTGCCGGCCCATTACGGCATCTAGTGCTGCACAGCGGTTGGCTTTTGTGACGGAATTCGAAGTTTTCCAGCGAAGGTGCGGTCAGCACATCGCGTACGAACATATAATTCCAAGGCGGATCAATACAAAGAAAAGCAGAGAGGAATTTGGTGCATGGTCGATCTATCTCGGGGAGAAAGCGAGAACGCAACATCCAAAGCTGGTGCACCGGATTGGAAATCTCACACTCTTTGCGGGGACCTTGAACATTGTCGCATCGAACAATGGGTTTGGCATGAAAAAGGAAGGGTACAAGGCATCTTCGATATTGCTCACAAAAGAGCTTGAACTGCCGTGGGGAAGCCATCCTGAGCGCGAGTGGGGATGGATCTCGTTGTACAACAGAGCAACAGAACACCCACGGGACTGAAGTTCGCGAGCTCTTATATCCGTGGCACCCCTGGTCGGGTCGGCTGATCCATATCCATCAAGTACTCGACAAGGGAATTGCCGTCTTCCGCTGCAGCCTTACCAGTGATGCCGCTGGCCGATGGCTGGAGATCCCGGTCTGGATGTTCGACCGAATTGCCAGTGCGCATTGGCGCACCATGCCGGTTCCGCATGTTGAATTCGCCAGCCTGCGTGCTTTGGCCAGGATACTCGAAGAGGCTGGCACCCCATCACAACGAGAGGAGATAGGCGCAGCATTGGACTCTCAGGAAGCGAGTCGGGGAGATGTCCATGCCACGTCAGTTCACGACATATCAGTTCGATCTGTTCTCGGGCCTACACAGCAGGAAGAGGCCGGCTATACCGCAATGGCAGGCGTTGCCGGAGGAGGCGCGCCAGACACTGACGGCGCTCATAGTGCGACTGCTCGTCGACCACGCAAACGGCGAGAGCTCCTCGCAGCAGAAGGAAGCCGGTGATGATTCATGAGAAAATCGGACCGCACCATCTGGAACGCAAGGCGATCCTGTATGTCCGGCAGTCCTCGGCCCATCAGGTTCTGCACAATCGCGAAAGCAGTGCTCTTCAATACGCCATGCGCGACCGCCTGACCGCACTTGGCTGGTCATGCATTGAGACGGTGGATGACGATCTTGGTCGCTCAGCGGCAGGCGGTGTAACCCGCGCCGGTTTCGACCGGATGGTCGCCGAGGTCTGCCTTGGCAAGGTGGGGGCGGTTGCGGCACGAGAAGTATCGCGCTTTGCCCGCAACAGCCGAGACTGGCAACAACTCATCGAGATGTGCCGTGTCGTTGATACCGTTCTAATCGACCAGGAAGCGGTCTATGCGCCGCGCCAGGGTAATGACCGCCTACTGCTGGGACTGAAGGGCAGCCTCAACGAATATGAACTCGATCTTCTGCGTCAGCGTTCCCTTTCCGCACGCTACGAGAAGGCCCGCCGTGGCGAGCTTGTCGTCGCTACCCCGGTCGGCTTCGTAAAGGCCGGTGACAGGATCGAGAAAGATCCCGATCGACGTGTTCAGGAAGCCATTACACTGGTCTTCAACAAGGTCGCCGAACTCGGAAGTGCAAGGCAGGCCCTGCTATGGTTCCTCGAACATGGGTTGGACCTGCCTGTCAGGCGTGCCAATGGCGATGTCGCCTGGCGCAGGCCAAACTATGCGACCGTCCACCGGATGATCGAGAACCCGATCTACGGCGGCGCTTATGCTTATGGTAAGAGTCGTTCTGTGCCAGGATACGGTGGCCGATCTGGAATTCGCCGCAAGTCGCGTGATGAATGGCTTGCGTTGATCCCGGATGCGCACGAAGGCTATGTCAGTTGGGAACGGGCGGAGGAGATCCGCAAGATGGTCAGCGACAATGTACCCGCGAGCCGCCATCATGGAGCGCCGAAGCATGGGGACGCACTGCTTGCCGGCCTTTTCCGCTGCAAAAGGTGCGGCCGGAAGCTGACGGTTCGTTACACAGGGACCAACCATAACATTCCGCGGTATTCCTGCTGGCGTGGTCTACTCGACAATGGCGAACCACGCTGCATCGCCTTCGGCGGCCTGCGGGTCGATGACGCGATCGAAGAGGCGCTACTCGGGGTGGTCGAACCGGGAGCCATTGCCGCCGCCGCCGAGGCGGAACGCAATATGACCAGCCAACGTGACCAGGTCCGCGACGCCCTCCAGCGCGATCTTCAGGCGGCACGCTATGCCGCCGACCGGGCATTCCGGCAATATGACGCGGCTGATCCTGAGAACCGGCTGGTGACGTCGGAACTTGAGGCGCGGTGGAACAAGACGCTCGCTCGCGTCGGCGAGATCGAGATTAAGATTGCCGGCCATGACGCTGCGACGCCTCAACCATCGCCGATGTCGACATCAGAGATGGCAGCCCTTGCGGGGAACCTTCGTGCCGTCTGGGCAGCGCCATCGACCGATGCCAGGCTCAAGAAACGCATCGTGCGCACGGTCATTCATGAAGTGATCGCCGACCTCGACGACGTAACCTCCGAGATCGTCCTCGCAATCCACTGGGTTGGCGGTGTCCATACGCAACTGCGCCTGCCGAGGAGGCATCGCGGCCAAAGAAACGCTACGCCCGACGACCTCATCGAGGCGGTAAGGCAGCTTGCCCTCATTGCCAATGATGATGTGATTGCCGGCATACTCAATCGCAATGGACTGTTAACAGGCAACGGCAATCGCTGGACCCGTGAACGCATCACGGCACTTAGATCATACCGCAAGATTCCGGTCTTCCGCCCGCAGCCAGATGGGATCGAGCCTTGGCTTAATCTGGGAAATGCGGCACGATTCCTCGGTATCGCCCCCAAGACGTTGAGGCTTGCCGCTGAGGCCGGCGAGATCGAGGGCGTTCATCCCTTGCCTGAAGGTCCGTGGATCTTCAGGCGGTCAAAACTCACCACCCAGCAAGCCCAGCAGATCGCTGATCGCGCCCGACAGAACCCCAGATACCCCGCGGGATCGCATCAAAATCAGAAAAACCTATTCCCTTCAACAACATAGAAAGATGGGCGTTATGAAACGGGATTGTAGTCTTCGATCCATCCGTCGATGAGCCGGCGCGCTGTTTCGCAACATCGCGTGGTTGCCCATGATGCGGTGAACCCGTTTGGCGTTGACGACAGGCTTATCGGCGGCTCGCCTTTCGCGATTGAGGAGCGCGGCGATCGCCGATAGCCATAGGTTGGCCTTTGATCCACCAGCCTGCGGATGATCGGCAGAAGCTCTGCATCCTTGGCCTTGCGATAGGGCCCGCGCGTCCTTGATCTACCTTTTCAACCGCTCAACGAGGTTCGAGCGGGAAACGCCCAGCGTGTCTGCCACGGTCTTCATCGGGAACCGTCCTTCGGCAACAAGATCGGCCGCGATATCCGTCTTTTTTGAGTTTGCTTTGGAAAGGGCTTCGCGGAGGATTTCCACCTCCATCGTCTTGCGGCCGAGCGTGCGCTCCAGCTCACGGTCGCGCTCTTCCAGCTTCTTCACTTCCGAATTGCCGACAACCGGCTCGTCAGAATCCACGGCTGCAGTACCTCCCTCGCTCAAGAGCCTGCGCCGCCGGTAGAGCAGATTGGGCGCGACGCCATGGCGGCGAGTGGTGGACGACACCGTCTCGCCTGGTTCGAAACTGCTCAATGATTGTCAGCTTCTGCTCGGTTGTCCACCGCCTGCGGCGAACATCGCCCGTCAGCAATTCAACGTGTCGATGCGCGTTAGACATAAGCCTATCCTCAAGCCCGTGCTTGACCTTTCTGCTTATGCCGACTGTCCGGTCGAAATGGGGGGCAGTTCATGCGTCTCCCAACTGGATACAATGTTTGATCAACCAGACTGGCTTCCCCTTTGAAGGTTGCTGAACAAATCGTCTCTGTGAGAAGCTGATTCGCTCAGGCTGCTGCGGGCACTCATCCGATGAATTTAAATCTGGATTGTGGAAGCGATTTCCCAATACGCTCGCGCACGTTTTGCAGGATTAGGCAAGTTTCTTGACAGCTTAGGCATTCTGATCGCTGTCTCCTCCGGATAGCTTGCCGGGGTGAGAGCAGTTGAAGCGTCACGTATCCGTCTTCTGACGCGTGATTGTCGCCTGCGATCTCAGCCCAAGGATTAGTCGTCACTTCGATCTTCCCCAATTCTACACTCTGGAAAGGACTTGCCGTGAAAAATGATTGGACCGTGAAAGACATGCCTTCGCAGCGAGGCCGAACTATTCTCGTGACTGGGACGGGGGGACTAGGGTTCGAAACCGGATTGGCCCTCGCAGGAGCAGACGGCGAAGTCATCCTTCTTGGACGCAACCCGGAGAAAGGTATGGAAGCAGTTCAGCGCATCCGCGCGGCGACACCGCGTGCTTCGGTACGCTTCGAACAGGCCGACCTCGCCAACCTAGCCTCGATCAAGGCTTGTGCAGAGCGATTGCACCAGCGATACGAGCGGATCGATACACTGATTAACAATGCGGGTGTCATGACGCCGCCGAGGCGAAAGACGACGAAGGATGGTTTTGAACTTCAGTTCGGAACGAATTTCCTCGGTCACTTCGCCTTAACGGCCCATCTTCTGCCAATGCTGGTTAAAGGACCATCGCCTCGCGTGGTCACGCTGTCGAGCATTGCCGCGCGTATTGGTGCCCGGATCAACTTCGATGATCTGCAGGCAGAGCATGACTACAAGCCGATGCCGGTTTACGCACAGTCAAAGCTCGCATGTCTCATGTTTGCCTTCGAACTTCAGCGCCGCAGTGACGCAGCGGGTTGGGCGCTTCGAAGCATCGCCGCACACCCTGGAGTTTCGCGAACAAACCTCTTGCACAACGAACCGGGTCGCCACAGTGTGCAAGGATTCCTGCGTTCCTTCTTGTGGTTTCTTTTTCAGCCAGCGGCACAAGGCGCGCTGCCTACACTGTATGCCGCGACTATGCCGGATGCCACTCCCGGCGGGTATTATGGCCCGCGCGGGTTTCAAGAATTGCGGGGCGCTCCGCATCGAGCCGCCGTGCCCGACGAAGCTCTGCGTCTCGAGGTCGCTCGGCGCCTCTGGGATGTCTCTGAGGAGATCACCGATGTGCGTTTCCCGGCCATGGAGAAACAGGATCGGATTCTCGAGGAAGGACAATTGATTCACTCCACAGAGATCTGAAAAGCAAAGTCTGATCGTGTCCCAGAAGGTGGTGTAGCAGGGTTGCGGTGGTCACCAGTGTTTTCCTGTAGGTCGGGTTGTTCAAGACCAACCTGATGGAAAGACCACCGATGACCGACGAGATGATGAACCTGCGCTCACTTGTTGAGAAGAGCGCCGACGCCGATTTGCTTCGGGAGATGATCGGCTTTGCCGCCGAGAAGTTGATGGCGCTGGAGGTCGGCACGAAGACCGGCGCGGGCTATGGCGAAAAGAATGGCTTTCGACTGGCCCAGCGTAACGGCTATCGCGACAGGGACTGGGAGACGTGGGCGGGCACCGTCGAGCTGCGTATTCCGAAGTTGCTCACGGGCAGCTATTTCCCGAGCTTTCTCGAACCGCGCCGCATGGCGGAGAAGGCTCTGACGGCGGTGATCCAGGGAGCCTACATTCAGGGTGTCTCGACCGGGTCCGTCGATGACCTCGTCAAGGCCATGGGTATGTCGGGCATCTCCAAGAGCCCGGTGTCCCGGCTCTGCGAGGAGATCGACGAGAAGGTGAAGGCCTTCCTCGACAGACCCATCGAAGGAGAATGGCCCATCTGGGGATCGATGTCACCTATCTCAAAGTGCGTCGCGGCGGTCGCACCGTTTCTGTCGCCGTCATCATCGCGGTGGGCGTCAACACCGATGGCCGGCACGAGCTGCTCGGCATGGAGATCGGCACATCCGAGGCGGAGGCGATCTGGACCGAGTTTTTCGAAAGCTGACCAGACGGGGCCTGCGCGGCGTCAAGCTCGTCGTCTCCGATGCGCACGAGGGGATCAAGGCCGCCGTGTCGAAGGTTCTCTCGGCCACCTGGCAGAGGTGCCGTCGTATCCACTTCATGCACAATGCCTTGGCCATGCTGAAAGAGCGGGCGGCGTGTCGTGTTCGCCTTCATCGCCACGGCCCTTGCCCAGGATACACCGGAGGCCGCAAGCGCACAGTGGCGCAATGCCGCCGACCAGATCAGGCCGAAGGTGCCGAAGCTCGTCACCCTTATGAACAGCGCAGAGCAGGACGTGCTCGCCTACATGACCTTTCCCAGGCAGCACTGGGCCAAGCTTCATTCGACCAACCCCGATCGAACGCCTCAACGGCGAGATCAAGCGCCGCACAGAGGTCGTCGGCATCTTCCCCAACGACGACGCCATCGTCAGGCTCGTCGGCACGCTGCTCCTCGAACAGAACGACGAGTGGGCCGTCCAACGGTCCCGCTACATGACACTTGAGACAATCGCCACGATGAGCGATGATCCCATAATGAAGGCCGCCTTCGAAAAGCTGAAGGCAAAGGGAAAGCCAGGAAAGGTCGCCCTCGTCGCAATCATGCGCAGGATGATCATCATACTCAACGCAAGAATGCGCGATCATAACGCGATCATCATTGACCGCTAACACCGTTGCTTTTTCTTTGGATGCTTGTTGTGGAGACAATTCTGAAGATACGTCGGCTTTCCCCTGTGCAGGGCAAGTCGATCGAGGCGGACTGCCGGGAGCTTGGCACATTGCGGAAAGTGGTGCGGAAGGTTCTGCGCAGGCGATGAGACTCCGTGACGGCGGAAGCCTATGTCCCGCTCTATTATGCACCGGGCGAAGCCTACCAGTTCGGCTGGAGCCACGAGATCGTCGTGCGGAACGGCGTGACGACAACGGTGAAGGGCGCATGTCCGGCTTTGCCATCGCCTATCTAGGTGGCTGTCTTCGATCGAATAACCCCAACCTTATCTGAATGAAGAATTCGGGTTTTTTTCGAACAGTCGAGCGGCGCCAAGATTATCGACGTCGGTATGAGCCGTGTGGCGACGCCTGGAAGAGCAAGGTAAGTTCAAGTCGGTAGGCAAACTCGCCTCTGTCCAATGCAGGCCGGTGGCCGACGCCATCTGGGCGGAATCATACCTGCCATCTTCGCGGGCAGGCGGGTCTGAGCTGCCGCTATCTGTGACACGTAGCCGCGTTGCTGTTCGCGCAAAAACCAACCTTTCATGGAACGCAAGGTTGGAGGGCTCAAGAAAACTTGCCTAATCCTGCAGATGATGCAAGGGTTGAGCGGTCGTTGAATCCTTGCTGTGCGTGTAAACTGCTGGAGTGCCAATTTGGACAGAGCCTTACTCAATGCCGTGTTGGCTTACATCGAAGAACAAGGGGGCGGTGAAGGGCTCTTTCCTACAGCGGTCGAAGGCTTGAACATTGTTCGCTCCTTCCAGTCGATGATGCCAATGAGGGACATCTACAGACCGTCATTGTGCGTCGTTCTGCAGGGAGGGAAGGAACTTTATCTTGGAGGGAACAGACTAAGCTATCGCGAAATGGAATGTCTTGTTGTCAGCGTTGGGTTTCCCGCGACTGGGCAGATAGTAGAGGCCGACGAGTTAAACCCCTATGTCGGTGTGACGATCGATTTCGACGTTGCCACACTGCGAGAGGTCCTCAGCCAGGTGGACACCCGCCCTACACCGGCGGAACACTCAAGCCCTTGTGCATTCGTTGCCAAGGTAGACACTCCTCTAGCCGACTGCATTCTTCGGATGGTGAGGTTGCTCGGAACTCCGAAGGCAATCCCTGTCCTGGCGCCCTTTATTGTGCGAGAAATCTGCTACTGGCTGATCAGCGGGCCCTATGGCGCGCAAATTTGCAAGCTGGCTGTGCCAGACTCGAACATTGAACGAGTTGTGCGGGCCGTCTCTATGCTGCATAGCAATTTTGCTGAAACACTGCGTATCGAGCAGTTGGCGGATCTCGCGCACATGAGCCCGTCATCGTTTCATCAGCATTTTAAGGCACTGACCCTGATGACGCCGCTGCAGTTCCAGAAGCAATTGCGCCTGCTTGAAGCGCGAAGGCTCATGGTGACGCAATCGGCAAATGTTGCCGAAGCGGCTTACAAGGTTGGCTACGAAAGTCCGTCTCAGTTTAGCCGAGAGTATTCCAGAACCTTCGGGATAGCTCCAAAGCAGGATGCCCTGAACCAGCAGCGCCTGTACAGCCAGTATGCCAGCCGGACGGTCATTGCATCATGACGCCTTCGCCCAGCGCTGCTACTCGCAGGGAAGCACGGATGGCAGCGAGGAAAACCTCAGCGTATTTAACCGACCTCTTTGAGGCAGGCTCCTGCCAATGACTCGCTTGTCGTAGGCGCAAGCGTAAAACGACAGGGGAGCGGGAAAAAGGTGGGGGTAAGAATCTTCGGGTAATCGAGGCCTTTTCGGAAGGGGCACTCGTTTGACAGCGCAATTGAGGATGAACGTCTGGGTCGAGCTTGTCGGGGTCGATGGCGTTTCGCAACGTCGGGAAATCGCAGTCGTCGAACGGATTGTCGATGGAGCGCGTCTCGACGACCTCGGCCTCTCCTTGGGGGAAGGAAAGGCGATACAGCGCCGTCTGCAGGAGGAGCTGACACAGTTTCAGACGGATCAAGCCGGCCAGCAGGATCGGAAATGTCACGACTGCAATCGCCTTCGCGGGGTTCATGACTATAGATCACGTACGATCCATTCACTCTTCGGCCTTTGTCGTGTGCGCGTGCCTCGGTTGCGCAGCTGCGCGTGCGGAAAGACGAAAAGATCGGCATCGGAAGCATCGAGACCCTGTTGCATGGCAGAGCAACGCCGGAATTGGAGCGAATTCAGGCCGAACTTGGCTCCCGGCTGTCGTTTCGAGA
This sequence comes from Ensifer adhaerens, assembly GCF_001270265.1. GTDB lineage: Bacteria > Pseudomonadota > Alphaproteobacteria > Rhizobiales > Rhizobiaceae > Ensifer > Ensifer adhaerens_B. The sequence goes on along the minus strand of NZ_LGAP01000041.1, from coordinate 39,624 downwards.
AGCTGCCCGTGTACTTGATCTCTTCGTGTCGGCCGCGCGACCACATAATCATCGGAGCGTCAGCAACCGGCTCGCCAAGGTCGCCGATCAGATCGAAAAATGGGACGTCGCAAGCCCCTATCGCATCAGCCGAGCCAGCGAATCCCCCGTTTCCGTTTTCATTGATGGCGCTTACATTCGCGCAGTTCCCGGATACCAAAGCCGGCATTTCGAGATCGCGATGGGACGCGTTGTTTCACAGGGGCGGCCACCGCGTCAGTTCGCGGCTGCGCCGAATGTGGCCACCGGCAAGCACGATGTCGTTCGTGCGGCGATGCGAACGCAAGGATGGCTGCCTGGCCGCGACGTTACTGTCTTCAGCGACGGCGAAATTGGGCTGCAAAGCATCGTGCTCAGCGCAACACGCCAGCCCGTAACGCATATTCTTGACTGGTTCCATCTGTCGATGCGGCTCCGGCACATCGAACAGGCCTGGGAAGGACTCAGACATGTCCACGATCTGAACATCTATCTTCGGGACGTCGCGGTTCATGTGCCGAGGCTTCGGCATCTCCTTTGGAGCGGATACGTCAGGGAGGCAACCAGAGCCGTGAAGCATATGCTCTCCCAGTTGGACCAGCACGGCTGGCTGCGACACACCAGCAACAAGCTCAAGCGCCTGCACGAACTGGTCAGAAATCTTCGCACCTATCTGGTCCAGAACAAGGCTTCGATTGTCGACTACTGCCGACGATATTGGTCAGGTCAGCCGATCTCGAGTTCTCCGGCCGAAAGTGCCGCCAACAGCCTCGTCAATGCCCGCATGAACAAGAAGCGTCAGATGCGCTGGTCTCCGATTGGCGCCCACCGGGTCCTTCAGGTCCGAGCCGCGGTTGCCGACGGCCGCCTCAAACAAGCCAAGCTTGCCCTTGCGGCTTGACCCCCACCTTTTTCCCGCTCCCAAAGAAACGGCCGCATTCTTACGTTTAAGGGTTCATCCTCAATTTCTGTGATTCAGCGGCAGCATTCTCGCCCTCATCAGTTCTGGGCCGGCGCGACCGTACATTGCTCGCTTCAGCATCTTGAGGCGGTTGATCTGCCCTTCGGCTTGACCGTTGCTCCAAGGGAGTTCGATCGCATTTTTGACGGCATCAATATCCCGGCGCAAAACGCTGGCGAAACGCATGATTGCCGTGAGTTCGGTATCAATGGCATCGTCGATCCATTCATCCAGTGCCTCCGAATTCCTGCTGCGCAAGATGCCGTTGAAGCGCATGGCCAAGCCACGCATTATGGCGAACGCTGTCGAGCCCTGCTTCAATGCATTGACCTTTCTGGCCTGACGATCTGTCAGCAGACCGCGCGGTTTTATGCACAAAGCTGCGGCCACCACAGACGAGATCACATGGCCGGTGTCAGGATCGCGGACGGGTTCTGAAACATCCACATTTGGAGGCGGTTCGCCGGGTTGGATGTTTTCGACTTCACGCCACACCTTCAACAGGCGCTCCAGATTGGAACGGCTGCCCGTGTAGCCGCGGTTCTTGATATCGTAAAACAGATGGCGCCCAATGCGGTTTCCATTCTTCCAGCATTCAGCCAGAAAAGTTTCAAAATACAATGGCGATGTCGGATTCAATGCTGCCCGGTTTCTGTCTCGAGGTGCGTTAGAAGTAAGCCAATTCGCGATGCTGCGGCGCTCGTATCCGGTCCGCCTTGCAATCTCGCTGTAGGTGAGGCCCTGCTGGCGCAAAGCTTGAAGCGTCTCAAATATTTCCTGACGGGATTGTCTGTGCGCCAAGCGGGCGCGGCGGTGTCGTGCCGTAGCGCTGGCGATAGCATCTTCGGAGAGAATGGGTCTCACATGGGCGTGGCCATAAACGCTCATCTGTTCCTTGATCGCCGCCCTGAGATTTTGGACCAGATGAAAACGGTCAGCCACCTGGCGGGCCTGCGGTGCGCCCTCCCGGGCTGCCTGGGCATACAGGCCACAGCGGTCTCGGCTAACAACCTCGATAGTCGGACGTTCTTGCAACCATGCTCTTGCGCTCTCAACGCTGCGGTCGTCCAAAACATCGACGACCGATTGGCGCTCAAGATCGACCATGATCGTGCCGTACCGTGAGGAATGCCGCCAGCTCCAATCATCAATGCCCACAACACGAATATTGTCTTTTTGCATGGACGCCGGATTATTGCGCTTCAATTGCCGCAAGATCGTGTCGTCGCTGACCGGCATGCCGAGCCGATGCATCAAGTGCTCTCCCGGGCGACCGCCCATCCTGTGGCCAATCAAGCCTACAATCTCAGCCATCCGTTCAGTTCGTCGCATGTAGGGTGAAGCAATCTCGGGCAACCTGTCGGTGAAGGTTCGTCGCCCGCATTTCCGGTGTCTACACTGCCACCGGTTCAGCGCGAGTTTGATTTTCACAACTTGACCCTGAACAGGCAAGTCCTGGAGGCGGCGGCTGTGCCAGCCGTGCCGATGCCGGCTTCGCGATCCGCAATCCGGGCAGATACCGACAGGTTTCGCAGCGGCCGAAACAACCCAGTTTTCTTCATCTAGAAGGGTGATACCCAGAACTTTGACCCCTGGACCGGGTGACCATTTCAATTGCGCTCGCATCCCCGCAGATAGCAGTCGTGGCGCTAACACTCTGTTAACCACAGAAATTGAGGAAGAACCCGTTTAAGTGCCAAACGACAGCCTCCGAGATCAAAACCCCTCCTTCGTGATACCGAGGCTCCGATCCGTTCTCGGCCGCGCAAGAAGCGCAATCCGGCCCAGCCGCAGCTCCCTTTCGATCCGATGCCTGACCGCGTCGAGCCCGCGCTGGCGCAATTGAAGGCCTATCCGCCAAAGGGAGACGAGTGGAGCTGGGAGCTGAAATGGGATGGCTATCGCCTCGCTATACACATCGAGCCGCAAGGTATCCGGATTCTCACCCGCGGCGGCCATGACTGGACGCACCGGTTTCCGGCGATCGTAGAGGCCGCCCGAGCGCTCGGGCCGGCGACGATGATCATCGATGGCGAGGCCGTTGTGCTCGACGAAGAGGGGGCGGCCGGATTTCGGGCTGTTGCAGCAATCGCTCGGCGCATCCGGCAAACAAGCCGGCAACCGCGCATCCGACGCCATCTTCTACGCCTTCGATCTCATCTATTTCGACGGACACGATCTGCGCGGTGTCGAATACCGATCGCGCCGGCATCTCCTCGATGACACGTTGAACGGAAAAGACGGTGCCATTCGGCTGTCGGAAACATTCGACACTGAACCAGCCGTCCTGCTTGAGCATGTCTGCCGCCTCGGCCTGGAAGGCATCGTCGGCAAACACCTCGATCGTCCCTATCGTTCCGGCCGAACCGGGGATTGGGTGAAAGTCAAATGCGTCCAGAGCGAGGCTTTCTTCGTCGTCGGCTATGAGAGGTCATCGGTGTCCCCCGGCGGCTTCGGGTCGTTGGTGCTGGCTGCCTATCGCGGAGCCGATCTCGTCCACGTCGGAAGCGTCGGCACGGGCTTCAGGCAAGCCGGGGCCATCAGGTTACGCAAGATGCTGGAGAAGCTGCGCTGGAAGCGAAAACGGCCGCCCCTGCCCTACTCCGGAAGCGCCGATATTGTCTGGGTCGAGCCGACCCTGATCGCCGAGATCGAGTTTCGCGCCTGGACGACGGACGGCAAACTTCGCCATCCATCCTATAAGGGATTGCGAGAACGCCAGGACAATGCCGACGTCTTCCGGCTCGACTAGCGAAATCACCCCCATACGCTAGATTGCCGTCATTCGATCTCGGCGGAGTAGATATCTGGCATGTGCAACCTTTATCGCATGGAAGACAAGGACTGGGTCGCGAAGTGAGCTCAGGACGCTGAAAGCCTGATCAACCTGATGCCGGCCTACCAGATGAACCCCGATCAGATGGGGCCGATCGTCCGCAACACCGCCGACGGGAAGAAGCAGCTGGTCCATGCGCGCTGGGGACTGCCCTCCCCGCGCTTTACGCTCGAAAAGGCGGCAAAAGCCAAGGCCGAGAAACTGGCAGCCAAAGGCAAGCCATTCGATCTCGAAGAACTGATCCGCATGGAGGCCGACCGCGGCACGACCAATGTGCGTAAGCTGAATTTCCCGCACTGGACACGGTGGTTCGGCGTCGAACATAGATGCCTTGTCCCGGTCACCAGCTTCGCCGAACCGGATCCGGCGAGCAAACAGGAAGGTGGCAACGTACCAAATGCCTGGTTTGCCCGCGATGAGGCAAAGTCGCTGATGTTCTTCGCCGGCATCCATGTGCCGCAATGGCAGAGTGTCCGGAAGGTCAGGGACGGTCTCACGACCGATGATCTCTATGGCTTTCTGACCACGGATCCCAACGATCTCGTGAAGCCGATCCATGAGAAGGCGATGCCAGTTCTGTTGTTGACCAAGGAAGAGACCGATAAGTGGATGCGGGCGCCTTGGGATGAGGCCAAGGATCTCGCCCGCCCGTTACCGGATGATGCGCTGATCATTTCGTCGCGCGAACCGTACGGATCCACGATCGTATCGACATCCGGAGAGCCGGTGGAACAAGCCCGTCTGCTTTGACGCCTAAACTCAAGCTTGATTGTATCGGAAAACGAAAAAGCCTGCCGCGGGAGGAGGTGCGGCAGGCTTTTCGAAAGAATTGAACAACGGCTCAAGAGGAGGAGTGCCGCTGTTCCGTCAGGCTTCCCTTGGGAGGAGGATTGGGTCGCCTGAAACACGAAGCTCTGCGGGAGGAGGTGCATCGCTTCGATGACTTCAAGATACCAGAGGCTGACCCGATCGCCAGCGTTCAGATCGCAGTGCAGCCATGCACTTGTTGCAATGCAATATGAATCCTGTGCTTATTTTTCGGCCATTATCGTCGAGACGCTGCTTTCTCCGTGCCGGGCTCGAAACCGAGAACGAATTCGATCACCTTGGCGGAGGACATTTCGCACGGCTTCAGTATCAACCTCGATCCGGCCAATCGATAGAGGTTGAAGCTGACGATATCTGTTCCGCTAAGCTCCTCGCCATAGAGCCAGATCCGTTTGCCATCCTGCGACCGCTTGACGGTCACGCCCCATGATCGACCACCAAAATTTCCGTCAACATAGCCATCCGGCAATCTGGCGAGCGCGTCCTCGAACGTCACTAGAACAGGTGGAGGTACTTTGCCGTCCGCCCTCATGGGGCCAGGCATTCGTCGCAGATCCCGCAACCATCGTCATCCATGCTCGACGCCGGACGTAACTTTCGACAACACGGACAGGTCGTTGCACCCGACGCACACGTCTCTTCGCGGTCCGGCGGAAGAATTTCAATGGAGAATTCCGACAGCGTATCGGCCGCCCTTCGATCCATGGCGATGCTCCAGTTCGGGGTTTATACAGAGATGGTACGCTTCGAAGGCTGCACAAGCCGTCAGATCACCGTCAGGACGATCCAATTCCAATAAAGTGCCACGATCAAGCGGCCTTCTTGACGATCGTCGCCCAACCTTGTTCATTTTTCCAATGTTCAAAGCCGCAAACGCTGTGCAGATCAGAGTTTCCATCGACGAGATCGAGCCGGACGTCTGGCGCCGTTTGGTCCTGCCTGCCCATTGGAACCTGGAGCACCTGCATCTCGGAGTTCAGGCCGCATTCAACTGGTGGAACTATCATCTCTATGAATTCCGCATCGGTGGTCTGCGGTATGGCGACGTCGAGACCCTGATGGAGGATGCGACCGATGAGGATCCTCGGGTCTTCGATCAGAGAGAGGTTCGCTTGTTGGACTTCGAGCAAGGTGCTGTCTTCAGCTACCACTATGATTTCGGGGATGGCTGGCGACACACCGTCGCGGTTGAGGAGTTCCTGACGCTCGCTTCTACGCCCAAACAAGGAAGCTGCATCGCCGGGGAAAGGGCGCGACCTCCCGAAGACGTTGGTGGCGTGTCCGGTTATGAGCGGTTCCTGGAGATCATCGCCGCTCGGGACGATCCCGAGTATCCCGAAACCATTCGGTGGTGCGGTGGACACTTTGATCCGGAATGGTTCGATCTGTCGATCGTGGACAAGGATCTCCGCAATGCTCTGCGTTCGAACGTCAAACGCCGCTTGTATCAACCCAAGCCGAAAGCCGTCCCGAAAAAATGAGTTGGGCGAGGGTTCCGGGTGGAACGCCTTGATGGGACGCCAACCTGCGACCATTGCCGTCAAGCGCCCATCCTATATGGTGGAAAAGCTGAAACTTTTGACGTGCTCAATGAATGCCCGCAGCTTCGGATGAACCTGAGAACGCTGCGGATAGTAGAGATAAACCCCAGAGCTGGTTCCAGTATACCGGTCGAGGACGATTTCGAGCTTGCCGCTCTTCAGCTTGTCGCGAACCGCCTCTTCAGGGCTGTAGACCAATCCCATTCCGTCAACAGCCGCCTCGATGGCCAAGAGCACGTCATTCAGGATCAGCGGGCCTTTCACCTGGACCTCGAACTCTTTCCCGTTGCTCTCGAATTCCCAACGGTCATAAACGCGGCTGCCAGCTCCGGCGCAAACGCACGGATGCGCCAAAAGGTCCTTGGGATGCTTGGGGCGCCCATGCTGTGCAAAGTATGATGGCGCACCTGCAACAACCCAGCGAACCGGGCCGAAGAGCTTGAGCGCCACGACGTCTTTCGCAAGAATGTCCGACACCCGGATCCCCGCATCGAACCCGCGCTCGAAAATGTTGGTCGCAGCGTTTTCGAAGAAGATCTCCACCGTCACGTCGGGATATTGCTCCAAGAAGCTCGCGACGACGGGCTTGAGAAAATTCGGATAGACGGTCTGCGGAACATTTAAACGGAGGCGCCCTGCTGGCTTGTCGGCCGCGCTTCCCGCGTCATTCATCGCAGACAGGATCGCGTCAAGCGCCGGTCCTGCCTGTTGAAGAAACTTCTCGCCCGCCTCGGTAAGGCTTGTCGCTCGCGTCGTTCTGGTGAGCAGGGTGACGCCCAGGCGCCTCTCCAACTGCCGGATCATCTTGCTGATTGCAGGTGGCGAGATCCTGAGCGCTTCGGCGGCCGCCGTGAAATTGCGCTTCTCGGCGACGAGCGCGAACGCCACGAGCCCATCGAGCTGGTCCTTGTCCATTATGAACCCCTGGTTAATGTCGCATCAACCGGAATGCCATTTTTTGAAAGTGTGGGCCACTGTAATCTCCACCCAGTCAGCAAGTCCAGCGGCACAGGCCACTGTGTTTCGCAGACTTGTTCCAACCGATTGGAGACGCAGCATCATGACAAATAATAGAGACGATGAGATCGAAAGCGGCGGCCCCGAGATGCCGGGCCGTCGTAAACTATTCGCCGCGGGGCTGGGCATCGCTGCAGCATCACTGCTGCCCCTTTCCGCCTCGAGAGCTCAGACGGCAACACCGGGAACTGCGACCACGGGTTCAAGCACGAGCAGTGCGCAACGGCGCATGCTCGGCTCGCTGGAGGTTTCGGCTCTCGGGATGGGCTGCCAGAACTTCGCCGGGATGTATGGTCCTCCGACCAACAGGCAGGAGGCGGTCCGAATTATCCGGGCAGCTCATGACCGCGGCGTAACCTTCTTCGACGTCGCTGAAGTCTATGGACCCTTCCTGGGCGAGGAGATCGTTGGTGAAGCGCTTTCGCCGATCCGCGACCGAGTAATTATCGCAACCAAGTTCGGATTCGAGATTACGCCCGACGGCCAGGTCCGGGGCGTCAACAGCCGCCCGGACAATATCAAGCGGGTGACCGAGCAACAGCTTCGCCGCTTGAAGACCGACTACATCGATCTTCAGTACCAGCATCGCGTCGATCCCACCGTGCCCATCGAGGACGTAGCCGGGGCGGTGCAGCAGTTGATCCGCGAAGGCAAAGTTCGCCATCTCGGTCTCTCCGCTGCAGGGGAAGCGACCATTCGCCGGGCCCACAAAGTGCAGCCGGTCACGGCGGTGCAGAATGAATACTCCGTCTGGACCCGTGATCCGGAGCTGGAAGTTCTTGCGACCTGCGAGGATCTGGGCATCGGGTTCGTCCCATGGAGCCCGCTCGGCATGGGCTATCTGACCGGAACCGTTACGCCGTTGACGGTGCATGGTCCTGCCGATCTGAGGGCAAACCTGCCGCGTTTCACCACCGAGGCCCGCCGCTCCAACTGGCCAGTGGTCGAACTGCTGCAGCGCATAGGCGCCCGTCATCAAGCGACGTCCGGGCAGGTAGCCCTGGCGTGGCTGCTCGCCCGCAAGCCATGGATCGTGCCGATCCCGGGTCCCACGACGCAGGACCAGATGGATCAGAACATGGACGCGCTGCAGGCCCAACTGACCGCCGACGACATGATGCAAATCGGGGACGGCTTTGCCCAGATCAGGGGGCGGGGCGCGGGGTTGAGCCCGCCGATGCTCGCAATGATCGATATCGGCGCCAAGCTTGGAACGAGCTCCAAGGGCGGGAGCGGCATGTCGCCCGTTCGGTAGCAAGCCCCTGGGAGCCGGCGGGCTACATGTCCCACCGGTTCCCGTGGCGGCTCCTGTACCGGAAGCCGCGACCTGTCGGACCCGGCCCCGGATCAGAACTCGCCAGACAGAGCAACAACCAAAAGGAAACTGTCATGACTAGCACCAACCGAGTTGCGGTGATCACCGGTGCATCCTCCGGGATCGGAGAGGCACTCGCACGCGAGCTCGTCGCAGAGGGATACCGCGTTGCGCTTCTGGCGCGCCGCCTTGAGCGCATCGCAGACCTTGCAGATGAATTCGGCAACGCGGCCCTTGCGATTAGGGCTGACGTGACGGACCGGGAGTCCATCGTTGCAGCGGCCGCGCGCGTCCAACACGAACTTGGCGGCGCCGATGTCCTGGTCAACAACGCAGGCGTCATGCTGACGGCGCCGTTCGCATCCGAAGCACGATCCGAGCACCGCCAGATGGTCGAAACCAACCTTCTGGGCGCCATGACCGTGACCGAGGTGTTCCTCGATCAGCTCCGCGCCAAGAGGGGCGACCTGGTGAACATTTCTTCCGTCGCAGGACGTGTCGCCCCGGTCGGGTTTGCTGCCTATTCGGCAACCAAGTGGGGGATCAACGGCTGGTCGGAGGCGCTTCGCGTCGAGCTCCAGCCCCACATCCGCGTGATGGTCATCGAGCCTGGCGCGGTGGCAACGGAACTGTCCGACCACATCACCCACGATGAGAGCAAGAGGGCCGCTCAGGACTATCGCGACAACGTGGCGATGCCGGCGAAGGACATTGCCGAGGTGATTGCCTTCGCGCTCAGCCGCCCCAAGCGGATCACCCTCAATGAGATCCTGGTGCGTCCGACCGTTCAGGCGATGTGAGGGCACCTCAGCAGACTTCCGCCCCCCGTCAGCCGCACAAGCAGCCGCTGACGAGATGACAATAATCAAAAGGAAATACGAGATGACTGACAATGTGTGGTTTATCACCGGCGCAGGACGTGGCCTGGGGCTGAACATCGCCAAGGCGGCACTGGCAGCAGGTCATAAAGTGGTCGCCACAGGCCGCAACCCGGAAAAGGTGGCGAATGCAGTCGGCGTCTCCGACAACCTGGCTGTCGTGAAGCTCGACGTTACCAGTGCAGCGGACGCCGAAGCTGCCGCACAGGCGACGCTTGGGCGGTTCGGACGCATCGACGTTCTGGTCAATAACGCGGCGAGCTTCTACGCGGGGTACTTCGAAGAGCTGTCTCCCGAACAAATGCAGCTGCAGCTCAGCACCAGCCTTGCTGGTCCGATGAACGTGACTCGGGCCTTCCTTCCAGCCATGCGCAAGCAGCGTTCCGGCCGCATCGTCTCGATCTCCTCGACGGCGGGCCTGATGGGTTTCGAGTTCTGCACGGCCTACTCGGCTTCCAAGTTTGGCCTCGACGGCTGGATGGAAGCGCTGCAGACCGAAGTCGGTCCGTTCGGCATCGAGACGATGATCGTCAATCCGGGCTTTTTCCGCACGGAGCTCCTCACCGAGCAGTCGACCAACTACGCGGAAAACTCCATCGAGGACTATCACGAGCGGCGGGCGGCGCAGATCGTGTTCTGGAGGTCCCAGAACGGCAAGCAGGGCGGCGACCCCGCCAAGCTTGCACGTGCCCTCATCACACTAGCCGACCAGGACAAACTTCCACGACGGTTCCTGGCTGGTAGTGACGCCATCCAGGTGGCCGAGCAGAAGATCGCACTCCTGCAGCAGCAGATCGAAGCTTACCGCGAATTGTCGGACTCCCTGGCAATCGATGAGAACGGCAACTCGTGAACTCGTTTAGGCCCGGAGCAGTGCCGACACGTTCGGTGCTGCTGGGATCTCGGCAGCCGGACCAACCCAGCAAGCATTTTCCATCGTCCCATTCTCTCAACCGAAGGAGACCAGAATGAACAAGTTTCTTATCACTGCCATTACCGCCCTCACGCTGACCGTGAGCTCGGTCGCCTTTGCTCAGGATACCGCCAAAGCCCCGACCCGCGCCTACATGATCGGCAACTATGACATCCGCGACGAGGCGGGCTTTCAGAAATATATCGAGGCTGCCGCACCGCTTGTCCGTCAGTACGGCGGTCGCGTGATTGTTTATAATCCGGGGGCCAAGCCTATTGTCGAAGGCGAACCCAGGTCGGTGATTGCAATCGCCGAATTCCCCAGCCTCGCTGAGGCCGAACGCTACTACAATTCGCCGGAATACATCGCCGCCCGGAAATTCTTCACGGATTCGACCGAGGGTTGGCGCATCATCACCGAAGGCGCTGATCTTCCACAGCAATGACACCGCCATTGCGACGTCGTAGAGCATCTGCTCTGCGACGCTTCGGAACCACGGTGCTGTCGGAATTACCATGGGTCTGCCGATCGTTCGCCCCCGTTAGTAGGCCTCTTTCTCTCACGCCTTGAACGGAATCGAACGGTCGGCCATATCCTAATTTCATTGAAAAATGTATTGTTTTCAAATGAGGCCTCAGCATCTGAGGAGAACGCGGGAACGGGATCGTAACCATCCACACTCGAATCTGCCCTTTTCTGCGAGATAGGCATTCACTCGTGATACCCTAAGGACGCAACTGCATCGGCCCTAAGGGTCCCGAGACCAACTTTGTTCATAGTGCTGTCAAACCGCCGGCGGTAGTCCGAATAAGAACCCCTCGGTCGAAATATCCGGTCCCCGCCAAAGCTCGCTAAAAGAACTTCAAGATCCCGCAGTATCTCAGCATCTATGATAGTCTCGTCCTTGTTCTTAACGAGTGTCAAAACAGCGTTTGATTTGGCGAATTCAGCCAAACTCAAAGCAGAGAAGACGGGGATGCCCGTCTCAGCCGATCTCGAGATCAATATGGTGCGAACGCACCAGGCGATGCGCTTATTGACCAGAGCACCGCTGCCTATACTCATGCCGTGCTCAACAAGAAACCAGCCGAGGTCGGTAGCACGCTGAATCTCGTCCCCATAGGACTGCCGAAAACTGAACTCTGATCTGAGTATGTTGAGCTGGCCAACGGGATCGTAAATTGGAATCGACTCCCGGACAATATGGCAGACGAAAAGGTCCCCGTTTTGAGCGCGACTTCGAAGGTCTTCAAACGAGTAAAATGAAGTCGAGAGATGTCCGTTCATCACATGTCTTGGAGCGTCTTCTTGCGTGATGAGAAGTAGGTCCGTGTCTGAACGCGAATCTTGGTCGCCTCTTGCATGACTACCAAACAGAAGCATTGCTGTGGCCGTCATGATGGTCGTTGACCGGTACGGAAGAAATCCAAATTCATTTGGAGGGGTTCACTTTTCTCAGTGCTTCGACAGACATTTTGCGCGCGACATCTCTGGCCTGCAAAACGTCATCGACGTTTTGAAGAATGAGCTGCTGCTTTTCCGGTTTTAGGGCGCCTACTGGCACGTCGAGGTTATGTTCGTTGATAAGGTAAAATGCGGCGCTGAGCCGGCTTGTTAGGACAAGTTGACCTTCTGTCATCTCGTATTCAGCCGCTACCGCGTCCTGCTTTGCTTGGTCGAGTGCTGGATTTGGAATGAGAATTAGATCGATTGTGTGGTGCCATTCGAGATCGAGCTTTGGGTCGACCGTGCAGGACAGAGGCAGTCCCGTGCGCTTGATGCGGTTCAGACTGTAGTCTCGAAAATCGTTGTGGTCTTTGGACCACGCACGCACGTACCAACTTCCGCCGGCATATAGGAACGAATGCGGCGCTATTATCCGCGCGCCGCCAGCCGTCCCAGTCAAAGACTCATATTCAATTTCTATCTCGGCATTCTGCTTTATCGCATCGAGCACTCGAAGCAGATGGTCTGGCCTAGTTGCGCGACGTCGCAGCGAGCCAACAACTTCGACCGGCGGCGTCTCATCAAACCATGTGTCGTCCTTACTCATCCAACCACGCTCCATCGCCATCAGCTGGAGCAAAAAGCGATCTGAAAATTGGCCAATGAAAACTGGTTCGTACTCCGCCGTTCTAACGTAGGTTTTCCTGGTTTTATCGTATTCGAGATTTTTGGCCGCCCGCTCTTGATAGTGAGAGATGTCGGATGACGCCTGTTGCGCAGAAATTCGAAAGAAATCCACAAGGTCCTTGCGGTTAAAAAACCCATCCCAAAACAAACGAAAATCAATAAATTCCAGCCTTTTAACTACACCCCAGCGTAGCTCGCGATCACCATCTTCCGACATTGACGCCTCCCATTTCCCGATTCGTTCATAAAAAACGCATCGCATTACTTGATTCGTTATCGCTTCGTGCCTACCTTTTATGGAGGCACACGAGTCTCGCGTCAATGTACCGGGGATAGCATCGAGACAACGATTGGAAAGAGTTGCTCGTCTGTCACGCATCATTCCTGAATTCATCAACCCAAGAAAGTTTAAGCAATGACTGCACAGACGACGCATTTCAAAGTGGGGAATGGGGACATGACCCTCATCGAAACCGGTGACGGACACTTTGTCCTTGTTGACATCAACATACGAGCCGCAGCCGATGACCCTAAAGGTGATGCCCCTGACGTCGCCGCACAACTTAAGGGGCGGCTCAAACGCGATGAACACGGCCGCCGCTATGTGGATGCGTTTTTGCTTACGCATCCTGATAACGACCACTGCCGCGGGCTACAGAAGCACTTTCATCTCGGTCCTTTGGACGACTGGAACGAAAAAGACGACAAAATCGTCATCAGAGAGATGTGGTCGTCGCCAATCGTTTTTCGGCGAGCATCTAGCCAACACTCGCTCTGCGATGATGCAAAAGCCTGGGCTGCGGAGGCACGTCGCAGGGTACGTCACTTTCGAGCCAACGGTTACGCGTATGAAGGTGACAAGATCAAAATTCTCGGCGAGGACGTCGACGGCAAAACCGACGACCTAACGGAGATCCTTGTGAAGGGCGGCGATGTATTCCACACGATCTGTGGCGTAACAGATGCCACTTTCGGTGCTCATCTTCTGGCACCGTTACTGGCCAGTGATGACGAAGAGGCCGAGTTTCTTAGCAAAAATAATTCGAGTGTCGTGATCAACCTCTCCCTCGGAAAAACAGGCCTTTCCAATCCGACGTACTATCTCCTCGGTGGAGATGCTGAAGTCGGCATCTGGGAGCGGATGTGGAACAAGTACGGAGAGGATCCTTCTGTTTTCCAATACGACATCCTTGTTGCTCCCCATCATTGCTCCTGGCACAGCCTCTCGTGGGACAGCTGGTCCGAATGCGGTGAAGATGCCGAGGTTTCGGAGGACGCTCGGAATGCTCTGGGACAGCCGTTGTCGGGTGCAACGATCGTTGCAAGCAGCAAAGAGATTCACGACGACGAGGCAGACCCTCCGTGCATCCGGGCCGAGCGCGAATACAAATCGATCCTGAAACCTGTAACCGGCACATTTACTTGCTTAGGCGAGCTCAAAGGCAACGAGCCTCTCGAATTCGAGATCACGTCCTCCGGCGGGCCGAAACAAAAGGACAGAAAGGCAACGTCAAACCTCACAGCTCCTGCAATTCTTGGGCTTGCAGGGGCGGCGGCGGGAAGCTCCAGCGCACTTGGCGCTCAGCCGTTTAAACACGGATGACGGCTGTGGAGATCCCCAACCCGGCAATCCAGCGCGCGGTGCGGCTCATTCGAGCACATCCGCGCGTAATGGGTGTTGAAGACCACTTAGGAGTCGATCTTTCGATCGTCGTGCATATCGACACGGGGTTGGGCAACAGATGGCGCGCGCGTGGTTTCAGCGACAACGGCGTTCTCGCGATTGAGCCCCTTACGTTCCGATTTTCCAATTTGTACCCTATCGACGTTCCCGATGTGACCCTTCGGGCCGATTTTGACAGGTCTCATCCTCACCTGCTGCCCGCTTCATCATCAGAGCCCCCCAAACCTTGCTATATTGATGGCAGTCCGCGTGATTTAATAAGGCTGAGAGGCCCACAGGGTCTTGTTACGCAACTTGCTGACTGGCTGGAAAAAGCGGCGAGAGCGGAGTTAATCAATCCCACTCAAGGGTGGGAACCTGTCCGCCGTGACCACTTGGACGATTTCGTCGAAGTCGATGCCATCGCTCTTCGCAGCCGCGTGGATGCAAAGGGCGGCGGCACTTTCTATCTAGCGCCCTTCACAATGGTCACCGATGGTGATTGGCGCTGCTATTGCGCCCACTTCATCGGCCCCACAACGTTGCGGGATAACAGCCTCCAAGAATGGAGCCAGCGCTTCGGTCAGGTCGGGCTTGGGATCGTGGTTTGGCCTGGACGTGCTGCATCGGGCGGCCCATTCCTCGCTGGGCGCTACCTACCAGAATCTGTTTCCAGCGTGGCTGAGCTTTTTGACCACGCCAAGAGCCTCGGCGTAGCGGATCATCTCAAAGCTCAAATAGGTTTGCTACAACGGAGACTGAAATTTCTTACGGGTTCTTCCCCTGTCCTTATTTCCATCATCCTGATGGCACGTCGGCCAATAGATGTCATAGGCCAGGATTCCCCAATAGAACTACTGCCATACGTTGTCGAAATCCAACGCACGAGCGATCTGGACGAGACAAGCCTGTGTCGCGTTCGACTTGCAGCCCAGCGAGATGTGATAAGCGACAAGCTGATGCGGCGAATGTCGGGTAAGCCAGTAAGCCACAATCCCCGATGGACGCTGCTCGGCGCAGGGAGCATCGGCTCGAAACTGGCTCTCCACTTGGCGAGAGAGGGATCGGCGCCGCGAATAGTAGTCGATAACGGCAATCTGCGGCCCCACAACTTTGCGCGCCACGGGCTTCTTCCACGTCACAGAATCGAGGCATTAAACGACGGAAAGACACAGGCGCTCATCGATGCGATTGGCTTACTCGGGCAGGCTTCCTCCGGCTTTCATCGTGACGTAGTCGCACTCTGCGCGCTGGGTAGTGACGACGAGCGCATGGCCGCATGGCCGAACGAAACTCAGTTTATCGTGGATTCGACCGGGTCGCCGGCAGTGACCGATGCTCTTTGCCTTCCGATGGTGCTTCTCTCCAGGCCGAGAGCGATCGAGACGAGCTTGATGGGCGCCGGAAGGGTGGCTTACCTTGCGTTGGAAGGCGCACGCTCGAACCCAAACGTACAGGACCTTGCTGCTGAGACCTATCGTTTGATCAGCGCAAGCCCCGCACTTAAGGAGACGGTCTTCGCCAATTCGGGCGATCTGATCCAAGTCGGTCAAGGATGTTCAACGCTCACAGCGCGAATGTCCGATGCGACTCTTTCGGCACCAGTTCCAGCAATGGCAATGGCCGTGTCTCGAATGCTGAATGGTGATTTCAACAATGACGGTGAAATCATGTTAGGCGAGATCGATGAAGATCTGCTCGGTCAGCAATGGAACCGACACGCCGTGCCGCCCTTCACGATCGTAGCAGGCGCAGGCGCAAGCGCGCCCTCAGTTCGAATTTCCGCGCACGTCGCCAATATTATCGAAAGAGCTATTTGTGCCCAGCCGAATGTTGAGACAGGCGGTGTTCTGATGGGCCGTTTCAACGAGACTACCAACAGCTTTCACATCGTTGATGCGATACCACCGCCCGCCGACAGCGAGTTTTCGGCTAGTCTGTTTCTGCTCGGAATCGAAGGGCTTGCTGAGGTACTACAGTCTTACATAGACCGGGCGAACGGTACACTTTTTCCCGTTGGGACTTGGCACAATCATCTCGCGGAAAGTTCAGCATCTCGAACGGACCTCACCACCGGTGTGCAAATGGCTTTTGCGCAAACGTTTCCCGCTCTCATCATCATACGGACTCCGGAAAGATTCCATGGTCTGGTCGTCGATGCGGTAGGCTCCACCGAGCCCGGGGCGGGAGGCGCTGTTGCCCGCGTAATTTCGATCTTGGAGGTAAATTCATGATACCTGGTTTGCCTGACACCTATACGCTAAGAGCGCGTATTATCCCGGCCTTGATCGCTGCCATTCCTGTCTTCGTGCTTGCCACTTTGCTTGTGCCATGGAACAGATTCAGTCTCTCGCAGGCTCTGTCGTCTCTATCGGTTGCGATCTTGCTCTTCGCTTTATCGGATTTTGCCAGACGGCACGGGAAACGGATTGAACCAAAGCTCTATGCCAGATCGGGAGGCAAACCGACGGTGACCATGCTGCGTCATCGAGACCGGATACTTGACGACATTACGAAATTAAAAATCGTATCGTTTCTTGCCGGCAAACTTGGTGAAAAACCGCCTTCAGCCGACGAGGAGTTAGCGCACCCGGAAAAGGCTGATGCCTTCTATGAGCGGTGTGGAACCTGGTTACGGGAGAACACCCGAGACCAGAAGCGCTTTGCCATTCTTTTCAATGACAACGTCACCTACGGATATCGTAGAAATCTCCTCGGCTTGAAATCAATTGCACTTACCTTGAATACGCTCGTTTTGACGACAGTAGCCATAATTCTGTGGCTAAGATGGGAAGATGGATTTGCAGAGGACCTCAACAGCAAAATGTTGGGTGTTGCGGCTATCGCTGGCCTGCATTCGGTCTATCTTCTGTTGGGCGTTACTGAAGCGTCGGTCGCTGAAGCGTCAAAAACATATGCCCGACAGTTATTCCTGTCGTGTATCAGCCTCGGCGAAGCCGGCGCGCCAAATGGAAAACAGCCTTCTCGATCAGCGAGGCGCCCGACGGCATCTTAAAACGACCACTCCCGCATTGATTTGCACACAAAGTCTGCCGATCACCTAAACCAGCACGCTTTCGCAGAAGCCGACTTGCGCTACCTGGGCCGCCCACAACGCCCGCCGTGGGCACCCAATTTCTCCACCCCTCGGCCAAGTGAAGTGTCTTGAATGCACGCTGCCGATAAGGTCGCCTAAGATTAAGTACACAAACCAAGTCACCAAAGCAGAAAATTATTCGCGGCCACTTGTATCGAAACTGCTCCTCGGCTCTTCTACGCAAAGTAGAGCAATGACTGGCGAAGACATACCCTCCGGTCGCAATAATGGATACTGGCGGAAAGCATTTGCAAATCGACAAGGGAATATCGTTAACAAAGGTCGAGCTCGATCGCATCGAGGCAAATTTTCTCGCGGCGTGGACAGGCGACAATTCTACCCCGTTTATCGTAGATGCACCAATTTCTGCTTCTCTCAGGACTCGCGGGACAGCGATTGTTCGTCAGACTAACTTATATACGTTGTTTCAATTATGTCCCACGCTCGCGACCTGGGCAGTTCTTACTCCACTTGCCATAGACTACGGCGCCAGTAGTAATGACGTCTACAGCCATATCAGCGTCTTCACCAACAAAAGCTTTGACGATGCCCAAGCACGAGAGAAACTAAAAGAGCGCTTTCGTTTCGCCGCTCGCCGCATCGGTCTACCAGTAACCGGCAATCAGCCCACCGAGCTATTCTTCGCCCCACTTGGGCCAGCCAGATCTCAGTTGCCAGACATGGCGCGGGCCTTCGTCGGGGCGGCACTCCATCTGGGACCACCAGCAGTAGAAGACACACCGTCCGCACGTGACTGGCAAAGGCGTGCGGTCGCCACTCGTTGCCCGAACCTCACTCGTCTCAATGCTACGATTTCCTTTGACCGATCCGCTTATTGCGCTCGGCGCTTCGAAGCCTGGCGTCGCGGCAATGAACCGCTAACTGAGGCGGAGGCTCTCCTCTTCGCTGCCTATGACCAAGCAGTTAGCGGGTTTGGGCGTCATCGATCAGATCTGGTGGCGCCTCCACGTCTTTTCTGGAACGGATTTACACTCGCGCTCGAGGCGGAACCCTCGCAAAGCGCGCAGAGTATCAAACTCGGCCCTTTTCCGACCCAACTCCCTGGTGGCAGCCAAGTGGCTATTAGAACACCTTGGCCTGAGAGAATCACTTGGACGGCAGGCTCAATTGCTCAGGACATAGAGGTAGCCCCTGCGTTGGGCGAAATATTGGTGTTCGATGCGGATAGTGGCGTCCTACTAACGCGTACCGCACTCGAGACGAAGGTAATCGCTGTTGCGTCCGAACGGCAGGTGGTGATTGCGTCGGAACAATTCGGGGTAACTTCCTTTGGGCCGAGCATCCAGAGCGCAGACCCTGGCCGGTTTATTGCGTGGACACTCACTGGCGATGAACTTAACTTTCCCGGGCGCCTCCCCCTTGGGATCACATCACCAGTAGAGACGGCGCTCTGGATCAATGCAGACACGATCGGCCGAGACGGCGCGCGTATTCTTTTGGCGTCGGATGGAGAGTTGATCCTCAAAATCGATCCAGATGTCGGAGGCCCAATTAGAATTCTCCGCGCACGATTCGGTGACGCGGTTCGTTATGTCAGCGCTGATGCGGGCCTAAGCGGTATCGTCTGCACCCCACTATCCGCCTTCGGGCTTCACGTGCCCGGCGACCCTGTTCGCGTGACCTTCGAGGCGCTTGCTCCTGGCGCAGCCGGAGACCTGCAGGCCCGCTCCGAAATTTTTGTCACGGGGTGGATATGGCAAGGCGTGTCCGCGCCGTCAACCGAACTTTGCGACGTGCCGGTCCCCGGCAACATCGATCGAGCCCGAAGTGCGGGCCTAAAAATCCTCGATGGAAAAATCTCAATCGATCCGCGTTCGGAAGCGGAAACGGCAATCCTCGGCATCCGTGACGGCGGCACAACGCGGGAATTCCGCCTCACAGCCCGTGGCGAGAAGCTCTGGCATTACCGAGTGGGCATTGGTGATCGAGTCTTTGTCCCGATGAATGGACGCATCTTGTTAGGCCACAACGGCCGCCACGACACACTTCTCCTAAGATCGAGCGACAAGGATGCCGATCTCTTTGTGCTCGGAAATGTCCTACAGCGTCCCTTCTTGGGTCGGCAGCAACTAGAAATCGGCGCGGAGAAGCTTGAGGCCAACGACAACAACGACGATAGAATCGCGCTACGTCGCAGGGACGGGAAAATTGACGTTCTGGCGCGACTCCAGCGTGTTAATGATCCCACCTCTATTTCGGTGGATGATCAACCGGGAGAGGTCGTGCTTCGTCTCATTCCGCAGTCTCGCTTCGACGCGCTGATGATCCGGATCGATGACGCTCTTGGTGGGAGCCGCGAAGGGGCGGTCGCCTTCGGATACGTTCCGGTCGATGCCCCCCTTCCACATGGCGTCCGGGTTCTTGCCGATGTCGATACGGGCGCGATCACTATCAGGCTTGCCAAACGCGATGGCACCCCACCATCCCGTGCGCTTTTCTGGTTGCGATCTCCCGAAACCCGCGAGTTCGCACCGCTTGAAGACGCCGCAGGCGCATCGATAGCAATTGCTACATCCGGCCCGATAGCCGCGCCGGATGCTCTCGCTGGTGTTCGGCTCGCCAAGTTCCTCGCCGAACCGGCGCCCATAGCGCTCGACGGTCATATGCTGTCTGTTCTTGGGCCAATCTATAAGCGTTGTCTAGCGGAGGTCGCTGGGCCGTCCAAAATCGTCGGGCGAATACTTCCCATTCTCAATGTCTCTCGCACGCACCATCAGCCGCCCCGACACGATCTTTTCGGTGTTGCCCCCTGGATTTTCGAGTGCCCATTGTATGCATTCCGTAACCTCTCGGAAGGTTCCGGTCTTTGGTCACTTTCACGCATGACCCAGTTCCCAGAATTGCCGGACCTCCCGGACCCCCGTGGTGAGCTACCCCTGGCCGCGTGGGTAAGGCGTATGTCAGAGGATCCAACCCTCCCGCCTGCCGCAGGGGCGAGTGCGCTCCAACACGGCTTCCGAGCCTTGCGGTATCGCCTGCGCGACACCGACTTGCGCGATCTGGTTACGCCTGGTCCGCTTGCTATCTCGACATTGCTCATCTGCGACACCTATGTCGACATGCTCGAGGCACTCCGTTCCTTCGACGACGCCGGTGGCGGCGATCCACGAGTCGCCCGGATCGCCGCCACACTTGAGCGCTTGGCCCGAGCATGTGCCTGCCACGAGGCTGAAGATTTCCTCTCCAGAGTGTCGTTCCGCACGGGCTTGGACCGCTCGCACGCGGGACAAACATTGACCATGATGATTCGCGCGGGGGCCGAAATCTTCAGCTATTTCCGGGCTCTCTGGCACCATGCCATCCTCCAGAATGAGAAGACCTCGTGACAGATCTTGACCCGAACCATTTCCGCGAACATTTGAACACGACCTTGGCACGTTTCGTCGCCGCGTCGTCGCCTATCAATGAAATTCGAGCTCCTCACCTCGCCGCCGAACTTCGACAGCGAATTGGCCAACTGGATTTCGTAAAAGGCCCTTACGTCGAAACTTTGCCGGATTACGTCAAGGGGAGGAGTCTAAAAGCACTAGCCGCAGCGGGTCTTCTCGCTCCGAGCTGGAGTGTCTTCGGCCAGAACGCGCCGTCTGTTTGGTCTCGGCCCTTGCATGCCCATCAAGAAGAAGCTCTGCTGCGCAACGAGAACTATCTGGTCGCAACCGGAACCGGATCGGGCAAGACCGAAGGTTTTCTATACCCACTGGTTAACGACATTCTGGCTCAAGGCGACCTCAGCCGACCCGGCGTGCGGGCGATCATTGTCTATCCGCTGAACGCGCTAGCAAACGACCAATTGAACCGGATTGCCGCTCTCCTCTTTCGCGACCTCGGCGATCCAGGGATCACCATCGGCCGGTACACGGGCCAAGTTAGATCGCGCGCCACGCGCGAGGAAGAGGCAACGCGTCTGCGCTCCACTCCAAGCTTCGTAAATATCTTCGGAGAAGACGCTGATGTGTCGGGAAACTGGCTCTTGTCACGGCAGGAAATGCGCGAGAACCCGCCACATATCCTAATCACGAACTACGCGATGCTGGAACATATCCTCCTACTTCCAACGAACCGGCCGCTTCTTAGCCTTGCAGATCTTCGCTGGCTAATTCTCGATGAGATCCACACTTATGCCGGGGCACAGGCAATTGAGGTTTCCTTCCTCCTGCGACGTTTGAAGGCCCATCTTGACGTGCCTGACGGCCAAGTCCGCTGTGTCGGCACCTCTGCATCACTTGATCCAACACGCAAGGCCGAACTCGCGGATTTTGCTGGTCGTCTCTTCGGAGAACCTTTCAACGGCGAACACGCCGTCATTACCTCCAAAAAAAAATTGCATCCTAGCCTCTCGGCCAGCCCGAGCGCGAGCGGCCTCAGTCCCGAGCGTTGGGTGATAGCGGGCGAACTTGCGGCTCTTGCCCGGCAAGCGACCCAGAATGCTACTCCGATGAGCGTCGAGGACTGGAATTACGAAGCGGACTTGCTGGAGCTACCAGAATTAAAGCTTTCCTTGGCTGCCCCGTTGGGAGATGCTCTGATTGAACGCCTTGCCAGCTTCTCCGAGATAGCTGCTATCGCGCGCCGGCTTGACAGCGGCGCCATGCCAATCGAGCATTTGGCCCATCAGGTATTCCAGCACGGTGGCGACATGGCGGTCCCTGCACTTACCGGGCTCATCGCTGTTGGCGTGCTCGCCATTAGCGACGATGCGACCGTCTTCCCGCTACTCCCGGCGCGTTATCATCTCATATCTCGTTCCCCGGATCGAGTTGGTGTCGCCCTAAAATCCGATGCTCCAGAGGGCCTTGGCGAAGTCGTTATTGGTGCCGAATTTTCCAGCGACGACCGGCCGGCTTTCGAACTCTACGTTTGTCGGAATTGCGGCGAACCCTATATCGAGGCTTGGGAAGGCCCGCTTGGGTTTGAACCCGTGCCGAGTTCTGGCGGGCGGCACATCCTTCGACTCGTGCCCGGCGGCCTCGCAATCGAAGAGGATCACGATGACGAGCACGACCCGGCTCCACAGCTCCTTCATATAGATCCTCTAACCGGCAGGCCGTTGGATGTCGACGACATTGGAGCCGTTGCCCTAGAGGATATCCCACTCAAAGAAGACCCAGACGAGAGTGGGCGGTATCTCGAGACCTGCGTTGCGTGCCGGCACCGTTCGTCCCGATATCTCGAGCCGATTACGACCGTGCGCCCGGGCGACGAGGCAATCGCGGCGGTCGCCGCGCAGACACTCTTGGAGGCGTTGCCTGAAAAGGATCTCGGCACCCAACCTCCAATGGGTGGACGAAACCTCCTCGTGTTTTCCGACAACCGCCAGGACGCAGCCTTCTTTGCCCCCTTTTTCGAACGAACTTCGCGGGAGCAAGCGATCCGCGGTGCAATCCTCCGGGTAGTCGAAGCCAGCGGCGCGATTGACATAGACAATCTCGTTGGGGCCGTTGAGCGAGAACTAAGGAAGGATGGGCTTCGACTCTACGTCCCGGGGGTTGTTCCGATCCTCGAAACCAGCGTCAACCAGCGGCTACGCCTGAAGGCCCTTATCGCCGCGGAATTGACCGTTTTTGGTCGTGGCCGTCTCAGTCTTGAAGGTTTCGGCCTCATCGGCATTGACTACAGCCAGATAGAGCGACCGGTCGGCGCCGTCGAGTTGGCTTTGCCGACCTCCCTCAAGCCCTTCGCTGGGGCCTTTGTGCGCTACCTTCTCAAAATCATACGTGAGCACCGAGCAATTGCGGAACAAGAATCGGGCATGATAGATCTTACCGATGAATCGATCTGGACTCGCATCGCTCGCCAACGAAATCGCTGTGTGACTCGCGAACGCAATCCGCATACTGATCTCGCGCTCGCCTTAATCCCGTCCTCGGGCCGCGACAACCGCTTCACTGCACTCCTTAAGAAAATGGCCCGAGCCGCGGGTACAAAGATGGACGATCTCGACGCCCGAGATGTGCTGGTAAGTTTCTGGAAGGCGATCGAACATCCACGCTCCATGACCGCGAAGCACGGCGTCGGTCGAGCACTCAAGCTTGATTCGTCGTTTATCGTGTTACCTGGAAATGCGGTGCACCTCTACCAATGCAGTCACTGCGGCGGACGCACGCAATTCGACACCGCCGACGTTTGCCAATCCATGGGCTGCGCAGGCACCCTTAGCGAAATTACGTCGGACGCGCGGGCACAAATGGCGGCGCGCAACCACTATGTGGCCCGCTATCGAGAGCATCCGCGCATGGCCATCGCCCGGGAACATACAGCCGCTATCGCAAACCACGTTCGTGCCGACATTGAAGAAGAATTCAAGAAAGGTGAGATCAACCTGCTTTCCTGCACGACCACAATGGAGATGGGTGTCGATCTTGGCGATCTTGAGGCTGTCCTATGCAAGAACGTGCCGCCTTCGATCGCGAACTACCAACAGCGCGCCGGCCGTGCCGGACGCCGTGCGCAAGTGGCACCGATCGTGCTGACAACCGCCCGCTCAGGGCGTTTTGACCGGGCGGTATTCGAAATTTTTGACGATTACTTAGCCACCAAGCCGAAGGTCCCATACCTTACCCTGGACAACGCCGGAATTTTCCGACGCCACCAGATCTCCGTCGTTCTGGCACGCTACCTCGAACACCGTCTGGCGGGCTATACTCGGATGGGTTCGCCCAGACTCAAGGATGTCTTCGCCCTCGCTCTAACCAACGAAGCGCGCCAGATTTTTGATAGCGACTTTTCAAACTGGCGGGCCGGCGCGGACGCAACAAGCGCCTTCGCCGTCGCGGCACGGCTTGGAAATCGTCTGCCTGCGGAACTTGCTGGCATCGCCCTCGACGCCACAGCACTTTCTGAGGTCATGCGCGAGCGCCTAAATGCGCTCGCCGACGCCGTCTGGGGCCGTTGGCAGCTAATGCAGAATGCGATCGACGATCTTGAGAAGGAACGTGCTGCAATCGATAGGACCGCCACCGACAGATTCCAGAAGATCGACCGCTCACTTAGCGTGCTCCGCACGCAACAGCGTCTCTTTCTGGATCAGTTTCTAGTCGACCAGCTATCCAAGCGAGCTATCATCCCAACCTATTCCTTCCCTGTGCATTCTGTGTCTCTCGAGGTGGTCAACTCTGCCGGCCAGTCAGCCGACACAGCAATCCTCGAACTCGACCGCGATGGTGCAATTGGTATCTCCGAATATGCGCCCGGCGCTGAGGTGGTCGCCGGGGGACGCGTTTGGACCAGCGCCGGCATATCCAAACGGTCGAAATTCACGGGCGACGACGCCTTCATCGACCGGTCCAAATACCGCATCTGCGAAGCCTGCCACTCGCCCCAGATTACCACCCAAGGCGCCGAACCGGAGCTAGATTGCCACCAATGCGGCCACACCTTCCCAAAATCAGCAATCACTCGCGACTTCATACGCCCGCACGGATTCCTGACCTCGGTTAATGACGGCTTGGGCCGGGATCCCGGTGCAAGCCGCCTACGACCGACCGTCTCAGATGAAGCACTTCTTCTTACTGAGGCACCTTGGCAGAAGTATACAGCCACGGACGTCACCGGCATTTTAACTTTCACAGCGCCAGGATCGAACCGGCCAGAGCCGGAGCTAGGACGGATCATCGCTGTCAACCGCGGGAAGCGACGTGGCGGCTTCGCTTGGTGCAGAACATGCGAGCACGCAGTTCCGGTGCGCGGCCATGGTCCGGACATGGCATGGCAGCGCCCCTCATTTCTAGAACCTCACACTAATCCACGCAGTGGGCTTGATTGCCGCTCTGACTCCACGCAACCGGTGTATCCGATTGACCTCGCTCACGTTTTCGAGACCGATGTCCGCGCGTTCCTCTTTGACGGAGTTCCAATTGATCAGAACGGGGGCCCTATCACCCATGACCGCCGACTCGACCGCACTCTTCAAGAGGCTCTCCGGCTCGGTGCGGCCGACCTGCTCGAAACTGACTCGCGCGACATACGAGGACTAGTTCAGAGACTAAATGGCTATCTAGTGGTTGTTCTCTATGATTCGGTGTCCGGGGGCGCGGGCTATGCAACACGCCTCACGAGGGAGGATGGCTACATGGTTGCAGACCTCTTCCTTGCTGCTCGGGAAATTCTAACCTGTTCAAACCCGGATTGCCTGACGAGCTGTACATCATGTCTAAATGATTATTCCAATCAGCGGTTCTGGCACGATTTCGATCGTCGTCCCGCCCTTGCTTGGATTGAGGCTATTCTGCTCGCTGCGGGTGCTCAAATAGATCCGAAGTAGAGCACACTTTTGCAGCTTTTGGGGGGACGCAAAGCGCATGTCAGACGACAACGAATTCAAGTATCTCGTCGAAAAGCCCTCTGCGACGGAAACGCTCGCGGAAAGCAACAACGCAGCCTACTGCCGTGCGAAGATGGCTGGATGGAACAAAGACGAATGGGCTGACCCGTCCGATTGCACACGCTTTCCGCTACGTGAAATTTCCCCCGGTGCTGTCGATTATCTTGTTCAAGTGAATCGCATGAGCGTTCGGGACATTAAACATCTGTGCAATTTCCTCGAACTTGACATCGATGCCCGCGACACAGCCGGCTTTTACGACGCCTATCTCGGAATCCTCGAAGATCACCCCTGGCTGGCCCCGCACCTCGAAGTCCTCGTTGCAAACGCCCGGCTCGGCATCAAGAGCGGTAAGGTCTCCGGGAGTCACCCGGACAAGCTGGCGCGGATCATCAGCAAACTTCCCCTTGCCCAGCTCTGCCTTGACAGCAACGAGGATATTGCGGACCGTATCCGTGAAATCGTCATTCCCGGTGCCGTTGCGCCAGATCTCGCCGTCGCTTCCTTCTGCGAATATGCGATCCATCACTACCGCCGTCTTTACGAGGAACAAGATGGCGATGGCTTTGGCGATCTGGTAAGTAAAACGTTAGACGACTACAGGGACAACACTACCAAGACTGCCTGCGAGGAGGCCCCGAATGCCTTAGATGAAGCCGCCAAGTTGGAAGTCCTTCCCGACGAACACGGCACTCTCGGACACAATATACTTCAGGCACTCTCCGAGATCGATCGCCCAACCACCAAGCAGCGCTACGACTTAGTCAAAACGATCACGCAGTTGGCGTCCGAACTCGACGAGCTTAGCAACCAATCAGCCTTCGAGATTCTCGCTCGGCTTTGCCATCTAGCCGCGCGCTTCGCGAACCTACCGCCTGCACCCGAAGCCTCGGATGCACTTCACCGACTCGCCGTACTTGGCATCAAACCTCCTTCCGACGATAAGCTTTCGGCTGAAGTCGTCCTAAAGATTGCGAGCCAGGCGACGCTCGACAAACTTGTTGAGGTCGAGAATATTCTGGCCGATCTTCCCGACGCCGAAGCGAATGCCGAAGCTGCTGCCAGCGCACTCACCACGGCGAGTGCTGAGCGCCGCTTCGCCGATGTGCCCGCCCTCGCCGCCAAGGCAGAAGAGATGCACGAGCATCAGCAAAGGCTTTCGGCGCGCCGAAACCTCCTCATCGGAGAGCTTACACAGCTTCTCGATCAAACAGCTTCTTTTGCGGCGGACGTGACAACAGGGGACGTGATTGGTCGCGACGAAGCCACCGACGCTGTGCTTACTGTGGACCAGCAAACTCTTTCGAGTTCCGGCGCTCCCTCCGAAGCCCAATCCAATGAGATAACAGCCCACGAGTTCGGCGGTAGTCCGACACCTCTGCCCGAGGCCTCCCCAGCTCGTGATGAAGACGTCATTGAGCCCGGGAACCTGCTCGCAAGTGTCGCTGATGCGGACGAGACGCATATGGATCCGCCAGCGGTGATCTCCGGGTCGAATGAGGTCCCAACCGGTCCCAATCTGATTGAATCCTCTCACCAAGAAAATTTAGCGCTAGATCTGTGCACGTTGGACGAAACATCAATCGATCAAGATCACGATCCTGAGAGCGAAGCGATTGATAGTTCGATCCTGGCGATTCTGATCGACCGCGATCTCATTGGTGTCGCGGCAGATGCCGCGGAGTCGATCGAGGCCGCGCACGCTCCCTGGCCGCTGGACTCCTCCGTCCTGCGCGCCGCCGCCGCCGCCCGCGGCCCTCTGCGCGATTACGGTCATGACACGGATCGCCTCACCGCAATCGCAGAGCAGGCTCGTTCCGCGGAAACCAGCGATCTCAACGCTGTGCTACTGCTGGGTGCTTTGTTGCGTCCCGCCCTACTTCACAAGTCGACCACTTTTCGTGCAGGGCTTCCTGAACTGGCCCGCGGCTTGCTCGGTCAGTATCTGCGGGAGGTTTCTGAAGCAGTCTCCAACTTAGAATTTCATTTCCCACCGAGCGCGGATGAGCTTGCGCGCCTCTCTGGCGCCACTCGTGTGCCGCAAAAAACCCGCATCGCCGAAAGGCTTGGGGTCTGGTGCGATACAATCTCTCAGAAAAATTCCCGCTGGCGCTTCGCCACCGGGTTTATGCGCCACGTAGCCTCCGAGGAAGGCCCGATCGGCAAGGCACGCGCAGCAATCGATGCTGGTGACTCGAAAGCTGTAGCCATCTGCCGGAAGGCGATACAGCTCCTGCGTGGCACCTCCGCGATTGAGGCGCACTCTGAGGAGTATAGTGCCTCGCTCGGACGGACGAGTGTCCATCTGCATGCTCGCGGCGTCGAATATCTCGACCGACAGTTCGCCGAGGCGTTGGGCCATATCGAGGACTGGGTAAAGGTAGTCGAACGCGAACGCGGTGGCTCACAACACGGCGAAAACCAGATGCGCACGACACTCGGGAACCTCCATTCCCGCCTTGAGAAAGCCAGTCGTCAGTTGCGCCAGGAGGCTGACGCGCAGCGTGAAATAGGAGAGGGCCTGAAGGCTGCCGTTGCCGACTGGATTGCGCGTCGCTGTGACGATGCGATTTCCGCGCTTGAGGGTGCCGACACTGAGAGTTTCGCCAGCATAGACGAGGCACTAACTGCAGAGCGCGACCTATTGCCAAGCATCGTGCGGCAATTTGCGGAAGAGCCCGCGATGCGCCTCGCCCCAATGATGGAGCTGCTCAACGGACCGGGCGTGCCACAGCCCTTAGCCGCCTTTGACAATGCAATCCGTGAGGGCGCGTTCGAAACAGCATCCCGTATTGCCACTCGGTTCCAGATGGATTCGAACGAAACGCTCGCCGCCGCTATGGCAGCTTACGCCAGTGTCTGGATCAAGGAAATCCAACGACGTGATCGGCGATTGAAGATGCTCTTCAAGGTAGATTATAAACACCAGGGTGAAATCGGCCGAGGCCTTAACTGGTGCGAAATTGCTCGATCCCGCCTTCGTTCCATCAGCGACGGTAGCGAGATCGACGACCTTTCAGACATCCCGGCCTATCTAGACGAGCTCGACGAAATCGCCGAGATGATTGAGAGCAATATCCGCCAGGATCAAGCTACTCGAATTCGTTCACACCGAACTGAGAAGAACGCTGACGAGGCCGACGCAATCCTCGTCGGCCTGAATACCCTGACGCCGGAGGCAGTAGAGGATCGCATCGCCCAGCTGCGCGACGGCCGCTCAGCGGCTAACTTTGACAGTGACAATGAGTCCCTCGTTGCATGCTTTCTGCCCGAGTTCGTTTCCGCGGCCGCGACAGAGAGTTGGCCACGCCGTCTCAGCGGCTACGAGCGGGCATTCGCTACCTCTGGTCTTCTCTTGACAGAGGAAGACCGTCGCCGAGCCGCACTCGAACTCGTCAGCCTCTACCGAGAAGCAGCGGCTTCCATATCTACCCCAAAGCCCTTAGGATCGACTCTCAAAGCCTTCTTCGAGGAAATCGGCTTCAAGAACGTTCATGTCAGCAACCAGCGGCGCATCGCTCGGATGAATAGCTGGCAGATGAACCTTTCCGCACAAATCCAGTCAGATGGTTGGTTCCTTCCGCCGATCTTTGGCTCTAAATCCAATGGAAACTACGCGCTTTTCCTGCTCGGCACCGACACCTTGCCCGAGACTATTCAGACCGCCCTTGACCCAAAGGTCCCAACAATTTTGTTCATCGCTGGGACCGCAGATCTGGCACGCCGCCAGGAGTTCGCGGAACGGCTCCGCGCTAGCTCCATCCCCGCCATCCTGATCGACGAGGCCCTTGTCGCCTTTGTTGCTACTCGCCGTGAGACGCGTGCGCGGACAATATTTGAATGCGGTTTACCTTATGGCCGCGTCGAGCCCTACACCACCGATGCAGGACAAATCCCACCCGAAATGTTCTTCGGTCGCGCGGCGGAAATCCGCGAGATTATGTCGAAGACCGCTGATGGGTGCCTGGTTTATGGTGGACGCCAACTCGGCAAGTCCGCATTGCTGAACCACGTGTCTCGAATTTACCACGCGCCCCAAGAGGATCGCATTGTTGTCCGCCGCGAAGTCAAGCCGCTCGGCAATTCCGAACCAGCAAAAACGATTTGGCAGCATTTGAACTCGATGCTCTCGCAATTCGGCGCTGTTCGCGAGAACAGCCGCGATTCCGAGAACGTTAGCCGGGACATCCGAGCTTGGCTCATGACCCGGCCGTCGGGACAGATTGTCTGCCTCTTCGACGAGACTGATCATTTCATGGCGGCAGAAACCAAAGCTGACTATCCCGAGCTCAGTCGTCTCAAGGAACTAATGGAGGACACCGGTCGAGCCTTCAAAGTTGTTTTCGCTGGCCTTCACAACGTCCAGCGCATCTACAGGCAACCGAACTCGCCCCTCGCTCATCTCGGGCGACCAATCTGCATTGGGCCACTAAACCGGACCCAGGACGACAAGCGTGCAGCCCATGATCTCGTGGTCGCACCGATGCGCGCGGCAGGCTTCCGCTTTGAATCGAGCGAGGCGGTCGAGGAAATCCTCGCTTGGGCGAACTATTACCCGAGCCTCGTGCAGGAATATGCCAAGGGTCTCCTTTCCACGCTGCACGGCGCAGGAAGTGGAAAAGACTACCGCTTGGCCGCGGGGGGGCCGCTCTGGACGATCCACCATGCCGATATCTTCGAACACCAGGGGTTCGGACAGATAGAGGCGCGTATCCGTGAGAAGTTCCATCTCACTCTGGAGCTGGACCCGCGTTACGCGCTAGTCGCGTACACGCTCGCATGGCTAAATACGAATGGGAACGAACATCAGGCGCTGGTCACCGGTTTCCGACCAGCCGAGTTGCTGGAACAAGCTATGAGCTTCTGGCCGCGAACGGCCGAGCAACCGTCCCAAGCCGCGTTCGAGGCTCTGCTCGACGAGATGTTCGATCTCGGCGTTCTGGGCAAGGTGGTCGTCCCTGGTACTCAGCGGTTCGCTTACTGCCTTCGAACACGCCAAGTCGCAGCGATGCTAGGGTCTACGGAAGACATCGAACAATCGCTCCTTGAGCTTGGCGAGAAGGATCCGAGCATCTCTTACGACCGGAGTATTCACCGGCGTCCCTATGATCCACAAGCAGTGACGAGCAACCAGCGTGATTGGCCCTACTCGCCGCTAACCGATCTGCAGATCGAGCGTCTACTCAGCAAAGAGGGTGGACTGCGTATCGTCTGCGGACTCGACACCCTCGGACTAGGCAAGGTTGGAACAGCGCTCAAACGTATGTCCGAAACAGCGCAGTTGCCGGGAGCTTTGCGCCCAGACATAGTGGTCACCATTGCCAATACGATAGGCGAGCTACGAAACGCTGTTGAAAAGAACAAAGGCAACATGTCGCGCCTCACCGTCGTGATACGCATGCCAGACAATTCGCGCGACGCCGAAACTGAGATTGGCTGGATCGAACGTCAGTCCAAGGTAATCGACGGAGACGTCCGCCCGATCATTCTTCTCGACGCCTCGAACGAGAAGATGCGTGGCATCGCGACTGGACGACCCGAGACTACTGAGTTCCTCCAAGCTTGGGGAGCCGAGATGCTTCGCATTCATCTGCACAACTTCGACCTTACCTCGTTCGACACACCAGCTCAGCGCGCCGCTATCCTTTCTGCGACAGGCGGAATTCCTACTGACACAATAAAGCTCGTGAATCAGATGGAATTCTCTGACGATCCCGACGCAGTAGTTCGAAAATGGACTCCTTCGTCCCGATTCGCGGATCGCTTGACTTCCGGGACGCTTGGGCGCGCCCTATCAGCCATT
The DNA here is from genome assembly GCF_001270265.1 of Ensifer adhaerens. Taxonomy (GTDB): domain Bacteria; phylum Pseudomonadota; class Alphaproteobacteria; order Rhizobiales; family Rhizobiaceae; genus Ensifer; species Ensifer adhaerens_B. The sequence continues at coordinate 8,280 of NZ_LGAP01000041.1, read as the reverse complement.
GAAGAAGTGACCAATCCTGGTGACTACGATGCAATCAATGACCTCATTCGCGACATGACAGGCGCCGACATAGTATCGATTGGCCCTGACCTGCTTGCGACTGGGCTCATCGCCGGATGGAACCACAAGGCGCGCAGCATACGGCGCTCTGCCCTCGGCGAACTCGTCGCAAGAGCGCCTAGATCGTAGGTGCGTCGACGATGATAGTAGAGGTGGACGACGCTGATGTTAGAGTCAAAGGACTCCCCACGCCCGAAACCTCCCCCTCCCCGTCATCTCCCTCAAGCCCAGCTCGCCGACGATCCGCACCGCCGCCTGCGGCGTGGCGTCGATCGCCTTGGCCACCATGCCGGTGGAAACAAGCGGCCGCAACATCACCAGTTCGATCAGCTCCGGCAGTTTTGATGATGTGCGCCGGCCGATGAGCCTCCGCTCCATCGCCTGGCGGGCAAGGGTCAGCCGGTCGTGCTCCTTGAGGCCAATCTCGGCGGCGGCGATGATGCCGGAGAGAATTGCCTGCAACCGGGCTTCGCGATCGCGATGCCGACGCCGATCGACCGGTACGGATTTGAGCCCAAGATTGACGGCCGCCAGATGCGCCGCGGTGGTGAGGCCCGCCTGGCGCAGCATGGACGCCGCCAGAAGCCGGCCGAGCCAGGGCGCATGCTGCAAAACTTCTAGCGTATTCCAGGCATCGAGGGCGACAATCGCCTGCAGCACGGGTGGAAAACTGTCCAACTCGCGCAGGACCGCCCGCCATTCGCCGAGCCGTTCGTCCTCGTCCCAATCGAGATCATAGACGAACGGATCCTTTTCGCGGCCGCCGGCGCGGCCGGGCGCCCGCGCCTCTGCGAGCGCGACCTCGGAGCGAGCGAGCACGGCGTCGATCGCTGCAAGCTCTGCCGCGAGTGGATCAGGAACATCAGTCCCCTCCCCTTCTGCGTTTTCCGCCTCGTCAGAAGGTCTCAGCTCGCCACTGGCTTCCACAGCGCCTCCGATAGCGATTGCTTCCCTGGCGCCGCCGTCGGCGACGATGAGAGCCTGGCCGCGCAGGCTGCGCAGACCATCGGCGCTGAGCGCCCAACCCGGCGGCTGCGATGCGATCCGCCGACGCGTACGCAGGACGTCGCGGGCGATGGTCAGCTCATGGGTCGGCGCGCGAACATCGGCGCCGGCGTCGTGTAAAATCAGGTCCTCGAGATGCACGAGTTCGCCGTCGATCCACAGCGAAGCGCAGGCGTCGGCGAAATGCGCGCGTTCAATCCAGCCCGGCCCGACCGGCGAACGGGCAATGCGCTCGTCGAGACGCGCCAGCGCGGTGCCCGTGTGGATTTTAGTTTGCGATTTCAAACGGTGAAATGTCATATGTCCGTTAGCTTTAGCCGGTAAATTGCGGTCTCATTTTCCGCTAACGATTTCAGTGAAACTCTGACTTTGCCAAAGCGATTGCACAACCGAACCTTGACGCCTCGCGCGATTTTGGACGAGCAATGGTCGACAGCGCGTCGTGTGGCCCGTGAGCTGGACAAGATTGTCGATGGTTCCGGTCCAACACACGCCGCCGTTGAGCGGGCTGCGGCCGAGCTACGCCTGTCCGTGCGGCAAGTTTACAATCTGCTTGCCCGATACCGCAGCGACCGGACGGTCACGGCTTTGCTGCCGCGGGCCGCCGAAACCCGGCGCAAGCGGCTGCCGGAAGGGATCGAGGCAATCATCGGCACGACACTACGCGAGCAATGGCTGACGCTGGAGGCGCCTCCGCTCGCGCCCGTCGTCGCCGAAATCCGTGCGCGCTGTGAAGAGGCCGGCCTTGCCCTGCCGTCCTATGTCACCGTTGCCCGGCGCATCCCGGCGCTGTTTTCGCCCGAAGAGATCGCCAGAAAGCGCTCGGCCAATCCAAAGCACCTGCTGCGGTTGAAAGCGCGTCCAGGCTATATCCACGCAGCGCACCCGCTCGACGTCTGTCAAATCGACCATACGCCGACCGATATCAATTTCGTGGAGGTGGTCGACGGAGGCGGACTGTTCGTTGGCCGTCCTTACCTGACGATCGTCACCGACGTTGCGACCCGGTGCATTCTCGGGTTCTGCCTCGCACTGGAAAAGCCTTCGGTCCTGTCTGTTGCACTTTGTCTTGCCCAGGCCCTGTGCCCGAAACAGGCATGGCTTGCGGCCCGCAACCTCGATCATGCCTGGTCGATGTTCGGCCGGCCAAAGCTGCTCGTCACGGACTCGGCGAAGGAATTCAAGGGGCATGCGTTCCAACGCGGTTGCGATGACTATGGCATTCGTATCCGCTATCGCGATCGCGGCCGCGTGCATCAAGGCGGCGTGGTCGAGCGCCTGCTGGGCAAGCTCAATGCTATACTCGCCGCATACCCCGGTTCTTCGGGGCGCTCGGTGGCAGACCGTGACGAATATCCGTCCGAGCGGCGTGCCCGTCTGAGCTTCGCGGAGCTGGAGCGATGCATCGCGCTTGCGGTCATCGATCACAATCTTCAGGAAAACGCCAGGACGCTGAAGGTGCCGATCACGGAATGGCAGCGCAACAGCGCGGCTCTGCCCCGCTTCGACGATGATCCGCAACAGGTACTGCTATCGTTTCTGCCGGGAACGGAACGGCATTTGTCGCCGCAAGGGATCAACATGTTCGCCTTGCACTATTACGCGCCTTGGCTTGGTAGCCTCATTCCGCAGCGCGACCGGCTCGGAAAGCTGGAAGTGCGATACGACCCGCGGGACATCAGCCATGTCTACGTCCGCGACCCGGAAACCCGGCAGTTTCGTCCCGTCGAGCGGCGCGATGGCCAGTTGACGTCACTGACGCTGTGGGAGCACGAGGCTGAGCGGGCCGGCCAGCGTGCCGCAAACCACCGCTCAAGCAACGAGAAAGTGGCGATCCGCCGTGAAATCGCCGCCATTGTCGAAGCGGCGAAACCGTCCAAGCGCCAGTTGCGCGATGCCGTGCGTAGCGCGCACGCCACCGCCGCTGCAAAACCCTATCAGGCCATGCGGCCCCCAGTGTCTGATCCCGCGCAACACCCGGTGCGCCAGAAGCGCCGGTTGCCGGTAGAGGATTGGTAGCCCCGCATGTCCGATCATTTGCTTGATCATGTCCGGTCGTATCTCGACCGTGATCCCGACGAGCGCGTTGCCTATGTCCGCGCCCCGCGATGGATCGGGCACCAGGTTGCCAAGGACACCCATCGACGGCTGGCGGATTTGCTGTCGCGACCAGCGTCGTTGCGGACGCAGGGCCTGATGCTGGTTGGGCCCTATGCCAACGGCAAGACGATGATCGCCGAACGCTTTGCCGTTGAACATCTGCGAACCGCATCGAAACAGAAGGTGTGGATCGTCCAGACCCGCGAAGGCGCTGGCCTCGGTCATTTCTATGCAAGCATTCTTCAGGCATTGCGGGCGCCGATCGGCGACCGCAGCGTGGGTCGAAAGGCTGAGCAAGTCGATCACTTGTTGGCCAGTCTCAAGCCGAGGGTGCTGATCTTCGACGAGTTCCACAATACGCTACGCGGCCGGACGCGTGACATCGAGGCGATCTTTGCGTTTCTGCGACGGATCGGCCGCCAGTACGATGTGGCACCGGTGCTGATCGGGGAGGTGGCCGTCTACGACTTCGTCAACGCCACCAGCGAGATGGCAAGCCGGCTCGATCTGCTCTCAGTCCCGCGGTGGCACTATGACGAGGATTATCTCACGCTTCTCGACAGCCTCGAGGCAGCTTTGCCGCTGGCTCGCGTCTCGGATCTGTCGGACGAACGGCTGGCGCGGCAGATATTCAACCTTTCGGAGGGATTGATCGGCGAGATCATCACCATCGTCACCAAGGCGGCAGTCGCCGCGATCGGATCCGGTGCGGAGCGGATCACGAAGGCGGGCATTGACGAGTTGCACCATGTTCCGATCTCGCACCGGCGCAATTCGGCGCTGCGCGAGAGCCTGCTATGACGATAGTCGACGGGCCAGGCATAGCAATCGGGATCGGCGTGCGATACCGCGACGTTGTCTCGGACAGGTGGCCCGCCATCGTCGCCCCGCAGCATGACGAATTGCTGTCGAGCTGGCTGCGCCGGCTTGCCTATGCCAACGGTGTTGCGCCGCGTGCGTTCGCCCGTGTGCTCGGTTTAGACCCGGGGATGCGGGCGGCATCCGTGGACCTTAGACTTCCCGCCGACGTCGCCCGCCTGCTCCACGCACATACGGGCCTTTCTCTGCGAAAGCTCTCGGCGATGCCAATGACATCGTCGCCGCTGAAGCCGCTCTTGCTTCCGCTTCGCAGCGACGGACGCCGAGGCAGTTCGACCTGGCTGCAGTTCTGCCCGCGATGCCTTGCCGATGACGCTCAGCCGTATTTTCGGCGGCGCTGGCGGTTTGCGACCCAGGTTTCATGTCTGATCCACGGGTGCGGACTGCGTGACCGATGCCCTTCGTGCGCCAATCGCATCGCGGCCTTCGATCAGGACGAGCTCGTCCCGCAACATTTCTGCGATATCTGTGGCTTCGATTTGCGGCGTGCATCGAATGTCGCTGTCCGTGCTCCGGCAAGGCGGCTCGACCGTTGCATCAATGATATCTGCCGCCTGGAAGCGATTACCGGATCTTTGACCACAAGTAGCCTCGTTCAGCGCTTGCTGGACATGCCGGCCAGCGCCGGCGTCTATCCCACATTGAACCTGGTCGGCCTGTCCACAGCGGCGCGTATTCGGTGCATGGAACGCCTGGCCGAGCAGCCGGTCAATTGGCTGACGACTGAAGACGACGCTGTCGTCGCCCATCGGCGGCGTTTGATTCTGGCGGCAGGTGGGCATGCCCCCTTGATCGCCCATATCGTCACAACGCTGGAGCGGCGAGCGCAACGCCACCTCCCGACGAGCCGGCCTCCACCGGCTGCGGAGCTTCCAGCCGTTCTGGGCGCCTACTTACGCATCAGGGAGGCAGCTCCTGCGTCGCCCCGTCGAAACCGCGGTCCTGTCGGCGATAAATGAAGTGCTGAGACCGCTGCCAGCGATGGCGAGAATTGTGGCTGACGCCGCCCCGGCTTGATGCGAGCATTCAATCACTGTCATGGAACTGTCATATGCATCCATTATTCTGGATATATGGATGACCATCAGACAATCGCAGCACTTGCCGCCCTTGCCCAACCAACGCGCCTACGCACGTTCCGCCTGCTGGTCGAACGCGAACCTGAAGGCGTTCCGGCGGGGGAACTGGCCAGGCTCGTCGACGTGCCGCAGAACACCATGTCGGCGCACCTGGCAACACTGTCGCAGGCAGGGTTGGTCCGTGGCGAGCGGCAAAGCCGCTCGATCTTCTACCACGTCGACCTCGATCGGTTCCGCGCCGTCATGGTCTACCTGCTGCAGGACTGCTGCGGCGGCAACCCCAGTCTCTGCGCGCCATTGATTTCCGACCTGACCCCCTGCTGCCCTCCTGGGGAGGAGACGCAGGCCTGTTGAGCCCAAGTGGAGAGCGCCATGAGCGACAAAGTCTACAACGTCCTTTTTCTGTGCACGGGCAACTCGGCCCGCTCGATTATCGCCGAGGCCATCCTCAACAGGCTCGGCGTGGGCAAGTTCAAGGCCTATTCCGCCGGATCGCAGCCGAAGGGTGAGGTGCATCCGTTTGCGCTGCAGCTCCTCAAGGGACTGAACTACGACACCTCCTTCGCCCGTTCGAAGGCCTGGGACGAGTTCGCCGCCGCCGGCGCACCGCAAATGGATTTCGTCTTCACCGTCTGCGACAACGCCGCGGCCGAAGCCTGTCCCGTCTGGCCGGGGCAGCCGATGACGGCGCATTGGGGCGTGCCCGATCCGGCCGCTGCCGAGGGCAGCGAAGCCGAGCGGCACTTCGCTTTCGCCGAAACCTACCGCATGCTCAACAACCGCATCTCGATCTTCGTCAGCCTGCCAATGCCGAGCCTCGACAAGCTCGCCCTGCAGAAAAGGCTCGACGAGATCGGCCGCAACATCCCGAAGGCCGGCTGACACATGGCATTCGATCTCAAGCGGCGCCTTGCCGCGGAAGTCCTCGGCACGGCCATTCTGGTTGCTACCGTCGTCGGCTCCGGAATCATGGCCGATCGTCTCTCTGACGATGTCGCCGTCTCGCTGCTCGGCAACACCATACCAACGGGTGCGATCCTCGTCGTGCTGATCAGCATCCTCGGCCCGATCTCCGGTGCGCACTTCAATCCTGCGGTCACTATGGTGTTTGCGGCACGGAGAGAGATCGAGGCGCCTGCTGCGGCGCTCTACATCCTTGCGCAAATCGCCGGTGGCATTGCCGCGACGGTGATCGCCCATGCGATGTTCGACCTGCCGCTGTTGCAGCTGTCGGAAACCGTCCGCACGGGTTCAGGCCAGTGGATCGCCGAAACGGTCGCCACGTTCGGGCTCGTGCTCACCATCCTGGCGGGACTGCGCTTCCGTGGTGACGCGATCCCGTGGCTCGTCGGCCTCTACATCACGGCCGCCTATTGGTTCACGGCCTCGACGTCGTTCGCGAACCCCGCGGTGGCCATCGCCCGCGCTTTTTCCAACACCTTCGCGGGCATCCGTCCGGCGGACGTGCCAGCCTTTATCGGCGCCGAGCTGCTCGGCGCACTGATCGCCACGGTCGTCGTCGGCTGGATTCTCACCGAACGAAACACCTCAACAGCGGCAATCATGGCCAGGGGAACCGAATAACATGGACGTCACCATCTACCACAACCCTGCCTGTGGGACCTCGCGCAACACGCTGGCGCTGATCCGCCACGCCGGCATCGAGCCGACCGTCGTCGAATATCTGAAGACACCGCCGAGCCGGGAGCAGCTTGCCCAGATGATCCGCGACGCCGGACTTTCGGTTCGCGAGGCAATCCGCGAAAAGGGGACGCCCTATGCCGATCTCGGCCTCGATGACCCGACGCTCTCGGACGACCAGCTCCTGACGGCGATGCTTGAGCATCCGATCCTCATCAACCGTCCGCTCGTCGTCACGCCGCTGGGCACGCGACTGGCGCGGCCATCGGAGGCCGTGCTCGATATCCTGCCTGCCGACGCCTTTACGTCCGCGTTCGTCAAGGAAGACGGCGAGAAGGTTCTCGATGACGAGGGTCGCCGCATTGTCTGATCTTCCTGCCGCCGATCCGCGCCATCTCCGCAAGCCGGACATGGACGCGCTGCGGCCGCCGTATTCGAGCCACCCGCCGCGCATCCTGATCCTCTACGGCTCGGTCCGCCAGGTCTCCTACTCCCGGCTCCTTGCTCAGGAGGCCGGACGGTTGCTGGAGCGGTTCGGCGCAGAGGTGCGCTTTTTCGATCCTTCCGGCCTGCCGCTGCCTGACGATGCGCCCGTCAGCCATCCGAAGGTTCAGGAACTGCGGGACCTTTCTGCATGGTCGGAAGGCCAGGTCTGGGTGAGCCCCGAACGCCATGGCGCGATCACCGGGATCATGAAGGCACAGATCGACTGGATACCACTGTCGATCGGATCGATCCGTCCAACCCAGGGAAAGACACTTGCCGTCATGCAGGTCTCGGGCGGCTCGCAGTCCTTTAACGCCGTCAACACGCTCCGTCTGCTCGGCCGTTGGATGCGCATGATCACCATTCCCAACCAGTCCTCGGTCGCCAAGGCATACCAGGAGTTCGACGGAAACGGTCGGATGAAGCCGTCGTCCTATTACGACCGCGTCGTCGATGTCTGCGAGGAACTGGTGAAGTTCACATTGCTGACCCGCGACGCATCTTCCTATCTCGTCGACCGCTACAGCGAACGCAAGGAAGACGCAGAGAAGCTGGAACAGCGGGTCAAGCTCAAGTCGATCTGACCGCATGCTTGACGGCAAGGACGGCAATTGCCAAGCAGTGAGCGAGGTGACCTATCCAATGCAGCAGCCAAAAACCAACTGGACTAAACCCTGGTGGAAGCCGGTCCTGATCGGCGCCTGCGTCGTGCTCGGACTCGCCCAGGTGATCGGCAGCATTGTTGTGTATTTCGCTTACAGATAAGTACGCATCCGAGCAGGGCCGCATTGCGGATGTGAGTGAGACTGTGGATTCTCTGTCTATATAGACGGCAATATAGACGGTGCTTCAATGGACATCACAAACGATCTCTCAGGGCGTTTCAGCCGGATGGAGATTATAGATAGCGGCCGTCGCCGGCGTTTCACGGATGAAGCGAAGCTGGCGATTGTGGCGGAGAGTTTTAATGGCCCGCGGCAGGTCACGGCCACGGCGCAACGTCACGGGATCACGCGCTGGCAGTTGAACG
>NZ_LGAP01000040.1 GCF_001270265.1 Ensifer adhaerens | reverse complement strand
AATCAAGGAAACTCTAGAGCGAAGATCGTCGTCGCCAGCAGCGCCGCCGCCCTCGTTCAGTGATCGGGCTTATAGACCCACCCCCTCACACACGTCAACAGCCAATTTCAAAAAACAACCAAGATCGAACAACCATCTGAAAACAAACACCAAATACAGACGGAAGTTATCAACAGGGGGAAACGCGCAAAAGCACCCGACCAAAAATGCCCGCCTTCCGGGATTCTTGCCGCAACAGGACCGAAATCACCACCCGACGAGACAGTGCCAACCCATCGCCACGACCATTTCAAGCCGCTCAGTTTGTGCAAGAGGTGGTTATAGCCATCTCCGTTACCCTTCCCTCAAGTCCCGCGGTCGACGGAGCTTACTGGCGCTGACCTCGCCACGGGGTGCCGTGAGATCTTCCGTGACGAGGCGACTGGGAGCAAGCGCCCCGGGTACCGACGCCCCGCTGTGGCGCGCCAGGCTCCCTTTCAGGTAAGACCGAGTTCCGCTGCGTCCACCGAAACGATGGCGCACGCTTTCCTCCTCACTATCTATTTTCGTGCGAACAGACGCCATGAGGCTGCCGGGCGAAGTGCAACTATCGTCGGAATAGAAAGCAGCCTTCCGTGGATCAGGTTTCGGTATGCTCAGCGAGAACTGGCTGTGGTCGAAAATCCTGTACACGAACAAGCTGCACGTCACTCCCGAGGAACTCTAGAAGCACTGCGTTGAACAAGGAGGCGGACTCGATGTTGACGATATGCCGTCCGGGCAGCGACAGGTGAAGGCCTCGCCGCACGCAAGCGGCGATGCCTTCCAGATCGGACGGCGGACAAGCCGGATCGTCCTCGCCGGAGATGGCAAGCAAGGGATTTTCGATCCGCACAAGGTCTTTTCGCAGGTCCGCCGTGGCCAGGGCGGCGCAGCAACCCACATATCCATCGGGCGATGTGGCGACGAAACTGTCGAGCACCTTGGCGACATCACAGGCCCCAGAAACGTTGAACTGCGGTGTGAACCAGCGTTCGGCCGTAGCTGGCACCAGCGCGCCAAGCCCTTCTGTTCGCACAGCCTCGATGCGCGCTGCCCAGCTTTCCGCAGTGCCGATCTTCGCAGCGGTCGCGCATATGACGACCTTGCCCAAGCGCTCCCGGGCATGAATGCCCAGCCACTGCCCGGTGAGACCGCCGATCGACAAGCCGCAGAAATGCGTCCGCTCGATATCCAACGCGTCGAGCAGCGCAATGACATCGCCACCGAGGTCGGAGAGACTGTAGGGGGGAGGCGGTGCAGACGACTGGCCGTGACCGCGACGATCGTAACGCAATACGCGGTAATGCCGCGACATCGCATCCACCTGAGCATCCCACATGTGCATGTCGGTGCCGAGCGAGTTGCAGAACATCAGCCAGGGCTTGTCAGAGCCGCCAATCGCGGCTCCGTCGATACGATAGTGGAGACGGTGATTAGGAAGTTCAAGAAAAGCCACGCTTCAAATACTCCTGTTGTCGGAGGCTAGGGATTGGCGCTCCGATTGCGGATGGTCCCGCCCGCTCCGCACCGGCCAGAGTGGCCGCGGGCCCATCCGCGATGAGTTGTCAGCGTCTCCCGGTCATCGTTCTGCACCTCATGCTGCGGCTAACCGAACAGCGGCGGACCGACGGGCATTACTGACCGCGAACACCAGCATGGCCAAGGCGGCGATCGCCGCCGGGATCGAGAAGATCAGGAAGTTCTGTTGAAGCGGAAATTCCTGCGCCAGCAGCACGCCGCCGAGCGTCGGGCCGACGATGGCGCCGATACGGCCTACGCCCGAAGCCCAACCGAGCCCGGTGGAACGGACCGAGAGGTTGTAGAGTTGCGCCACGCTGGCATAGAGCAGGATCTGCGTGCCGATGGTGGTGGCGCCGGCAACGAAGACCATCAGGAACAGGATCCCCGCCGGCGGGTTGAGGCCGATCAATGCAATGGATGCGGTGGCGGCGACGAAGAAGCCCACCACCACCTTCGGCAGGCCGAAGCGGTCGCCCAGCCAGCCTCCGACGATCGCGCCGGCCATGCCTCCGAAATTGAGCGAGAAGAGGCTGAGCAGGCTTGCCTTCTCCGCATAACCGGCTTCCTGCAGCACCTTCGGCAACCAGGACGACAGGAGATAAACGAGCAGCAGGCAGCAGAAGAAGGCGGTCCAAAGCATGAGTGTACGCAACGTGCGCTGGTGACGGAACAGTTCCGCGATCGATGCAGACGCGCCCTTGGTTTCGGAGAAGACCAGCCTGTCGTCGCGGCCAAGGGCTGCTGCGGGGGCGAGCTTCGCATAGATCTGTTTCGCCCTTTCCTGTTCGCCCTGGCGGATGAGGAAACCGAGCGATTCTGGCAGCTTCCACAGAATGACCGGCAAGAGCAGCAATGGCAGCGCTGCGACGAAGAACATCGGCTTCCAACCGAATTGCGGAATGAGGCCAATGCCGAGACCTGCCGCGACCATCCCGCCGACCGAGTAGCCGGAAAACATGATGGCCACCATGGTGCCGCGAAGGCGCTTGGGTGCATATTCGTTCATCAGCGCCACCGCGTTCGGCATCAGTCCGCCGCAACCGAGACCGGCGACGAACCGGAAGATCTTGAACTCACCCGGCGAGTTGGCAAAGCCGGTGAGCAGTGTGGACACAGTGAACAGCAGGAAGCTGATCGCTATGCCCTTCTTGCGGCCGATCCTGTCGGCAAGCGACCCGAAGAAGAGGGCGCCGAACATCATGCCGAACAACGCCCAGGCCTGGAGTGCGCCGGCCTGCGGCTTGGTCAAACCCCACTCGGCAATCAGCGTCGGCAGCACGGTGCCGGCGACAAAGACGTCGTAGCCGTCGACGATCAGCAGCAGTGCGCAGAGCGCGACCACCAGCCACTGAAAGCCTCCGAACGGATTGTTGTCTATCGCTTCATTCACATCGATGGTGCGCATGATCACTCCTCCCCGAGTCCGTTACGCATTCATGTCTCAAGTCTTCAGCCGAGATCTCCCCCGGCAACCGGCAGCACGCTTCCGGTGATGTAGGACGCCTCGTCCGAGGCGAGGAACAGGATGGGCGCCACCTGTTCCTCGATGGTCCCGTACCGCCTCATGAAGCTGGATTGCTTCACCTGCTGCACCACCTCGCCCATCCAGCCCTTTTCGGCTTCGCTATCGCCGTTGACATTGCGCGGAATACGGCGCGGCGGCGCCTCGGTTCCGCCCGGCGCCGTGGCGACAACGCGGATGTTACGATCGGCCAGCTCCATGGCAAGCGACTGGGTGATGGCGTTCACGCCGCCCTTTGCCGCCGAATAGGGCACGCGATGGATTCCGCGCGTCGCATTCGACGAGACGTTGACGATGGTGCCGCCACCGCGCGCGAACAGATGTGGCAGCACCGCATGGCAGCAATAGAGCGTCGGCATCAGTGACCGGCGGATCTCCGCATCGATCTGCTGCGGCTCGAATTCGCCGTAGGGGCGCATGCGGATCGCCCCACCGACAGTATTGATCAGGACATCGATGCCGCCGAAGGTGTCCGCGCCAAAGCGCATGGCGGCGGCGGCGCCCTCATAGGTTTCCAGGTCGGCGTTGAAAGCCGCGGTTTCCGCATCCGGAACCTCGGCCGCAGCATCGGCGACGAGGTCGGAGCGGTCGACGAAAACAACCCGTCCGCCCTCACGCGCTGCGCGGATCGCCACCGCCCGACCGATGCCCTGTGCGGCGCCGGTCACAATCAGCACCTTGCCGGCAAAACGATCTTTAAAGCACGGCGCGCTCATGCGGCCTCCTTCACGACCGCATTGGGCGTAAACTTCTCGTAGTGGAAGCTGTTCGGCCTCACGCCGCTGTCGTCGAAATACCTGCGGACAGCATCGACCATCGGCGGCGGACCGCAGAGATAGACGTCAACGTCACCGCCATTCAGCACGTCGGCCGGCATGTGCTGCGTGACCCAGCCCTTGCGTGGATGGTTGGAGGCTTCCTCGGTCACGACAGTGACAAAGCTGAAGTTGGCAAGCCGCTTGGTATAGGTCTCTATCTCATCGACGAGAACCAGATCGAGGTCGCGCGTGACGCCATAGATCAGGTGGATGCGTTGCTTTGAGTTTTCGCGGGCGAGCACTTCCAGCATCGACAGGAACGGGGCGAGCCCGGTACCGCCGGCAAGGAACAGCAGCGGCCTTTGGACGTCGCGGAGGTAGAAACTGCCGAGCGGCCCGGTCACTTGCAGCGTCGTTCCGACCTCGGCGCGCTCCAGCCAGTTGCTCATCAGCCCGCCGGGTATCTTCTTGATGAGAAAGCCGATGCCCCCTTCCCCTGGCGCCGTGCTGAACGAATAGGAGCGGCTCTGGCCGCTGCCCGGCACGTCGATGTTGGCGTATTGGCCAGGCAGGAAGGCGGGTGCTGCGTCCACGTCGAGCTCGAGCACGATCGCCGCGTCATTGTGCGGGCTCACCCGTGTAACTGTCGCGGAGAATTTCTGCTGCCCGGTCTTGCAGGCCGCCGATGTCGTGGGAACTGCGACCACGCAATCCGAAGTCGGCTTCATCTGGCAGGTCAGAACGAGACCGCTCTCCGCCTCATCCGCCGTCAGCGCATCGTCGATGAAGTCTTCGCCGAGGTCGTAGCTGCCGCTCTCGGCCCGGCACTTGCAGGTGCCGCACACGCCGTCGGAACAGTCCATCGGCAGGTTGATCTTGTTGCGGAAGGCGGCATCGAGCACTTTCTCGCCGTCCTTGCATTCGATGAAACGGGTCACCCCGTCTTCGAAGTTCAATGCGATCTTGTGGCAGCTCATGGAACCCTCCTCTTCAGTCCTTGTGCCGGCCGACGACGCTCGTCAGAGGTGATAGACGTCGACGACCTGGCGGATGTAATCGTTCTTCAGCACGATCTTCTTGTTCGCGATCAGAAGCCTGTCGCCGCTCTTTTGCAGCGTGACGAACATGGTTCCGAAGAACTGGTCGGTGACCTTGTAGCGATGGTTCAAGGTTTGGAAGTTGTAGCGCACGTCGACCTCATCGCCCCGGTCCTCCAGCACCTCGACATTGGTCACGTTGTGACTGGTGCGCGGTTCTGGCGTGGAGGCGCCGGAGCGCTCGGTCTTGATGCGAAACACCCGGTCCTCCAGCCCGTCGCGGCTTGGGTAGTAGATCAGTGAGATCTCAGAGTGCGGGTCTTCGGTGAGTTGATCATCGTCGTCCCAGGCCGGCATCCAATAGGTCACGTCAGGGGCATAGCAGGTCAGCCATTCGTCCCATTGGCGATCGTCCAGAAGGCGCGCTTCCCGGTAGAGGAAGGCGCGGATGGCGTCGTAGGAGATGCTCATGCGACCACTCCTTGCTTCTCGGCCACGAGCGCATCGCGCATCACCTTGGCCCAGTATTCGTGCTGGCGGACGAAAAGACCTTCGTCCTCGCTGCGCTCTCCAGACAGGAGCGGCTCGATGCCCATGCGTTTGGCGTTTTCGTCGGGGCCGTCGATCCACAACGGCGCGCCACGCGACAGGTCATTCCAGAGCGCTGCGGTTCCGGCATAGCCTTGTTGGCAGGCACGAAATTCTTCCAGGTCGTCGGACGTGCCCATGCCGGACACGTTGAAGAAATCCTCGTACTGACGGATGCGCAGCGCACGGTCTGCGGCGCTTTCGCCTTTCGGCGCGAAGCAGAAGATGCTGATCTCGGTCTTGTCGACGCTGATCGGCCGCGTCACGCGGATCTGCGTGCTGAACTGGTCCATCAGGAAGACGTTCGGATAGAGGCAGAGATTGCGGGTCTGGTTGACGATGAAATCCGCCTTGTCCTCACCGACGCGCGCGATGATCTCTTCCCGGCGGTTGTAGACCGGCCGGACCTCCGGGTTCATGGTGTTGGTCCACAACAGGATATGACCGTTTTCGAACCCGTAGACCCCTGCGACCGAGCGGCTCCAACTGTTGGCATCGACCGCCTTCGTGCCCTCCTCGTTGCGCCGGCCCATGGTGGCGGCGTAATTCCAGTGCACGGAGCTGACGTGATAGCCGTCGCAGCCGTTCTCCATCTGCAGCTTCCAGTTGCCGTCATAGATGTAGGACGAGTTGCCCCGCAGCACTTCGAGCCCCTCTGACGCCTGGTCGACAATCTGATCGATGATGACTTTCGTCTCGCCGAGGTAGTCTTTGAGCGCCGGCACGTCCTCCTTGAGGCTGCCGAACAGGAAGCCGCGATAACTTTCGAACCGCGGGACGCGCTTCAGATCGTGCGAGCCATCCTTGGCAAACTGCGGCGGGTACTGCGTGGATTTCTCGTCCTTGACCTTGAGCAGCTTGCCGCTGTTGGAAAAAGTCCAGCCGTGGAAGGGACAGGTAAAGCTGCCCTTGTTGCCATGCTTGCGGCGGCACAGCATCGCGCCTCGATGCGCGCAGGCATTGATGACGGCATGCAATTGGCCTTGCTTGTCGCGAGTGACGACCACCGGCTGACGGCCGATATAGGTCGTGTAGTAGTCGTTGTTTTCCGGAATCTGGCTCTCATGGGCCAGATAGACCCAGTTGCTTTCGAAGATGTGCTTCATCTCCAGCTCGAACAGGTCTTCGTTGGTGAAGATATCCCGGCGGCAACGGAATATGCCGGCTTCCTTGTCGTCCTGCACGGCGGTGGCGAGCAGATGATTGAGGTCCCGGGCTTTGTCGATGATCGCAGACATGATCTATCTCCCGCAAAGCGCGCACCTTCGGGCGCAGCCTTTGCAACGCAGTCGTTTATGACGATGATTGTCAGAGTGGCGGCCCCTCCGGGCCGCCGGTTTTGCCGCTCAGGCGGCCGCGCGCTTGCGCTGTTCGTTGATCTGGTTGTCGACACCGTTCACCAGGGCCGTGAGGTGAATGTCGAACGTGATCTCCGCAAAGGGGCCGGTCAGGCCATTGGCCTTGATGCTGGCCTCGTCGGTCCGCTCGATGACGGCCGGAACCAGGCCGTCTCGCGTCGCATAGGCGAAATCGTCGTCGACCAGCGGATCGCCTTCAATGTTGATCTGGGTCGTCAGCTTGCGATGGTCGTCGGCGCTGATGAACAGGTGGATATGCGCCGGGCGCTGGCCATGGCGGCCGAGTGCCGACAACAACCGCTCGGTCGGGCTGCCCGGCGGCACGCCATAGCCGTGCGGCACGATGCTGCGGAACTTGTAACAGCCCTTTTCGTCGGCGACGATCGTGCGGCGCATGTTGAACGGCGCCTGCTTTCCCGTCGGGTCGAAGTGCGAATAGAAGCCGCGGGTGTCGCAGTGCCAGACTTCGACGGTGGCCCCCGGCAACGGCTTGCCGTCGACGCCAAAGACGGTGCCATGCATGATCAGGGTGTGGCCGTCTTCGTCGGTGCCGTCGTCGAGACGGGCAAATCCGTGCGATACGGGCGCACCTGCCACATAAAGCGGGCCTTCGATGGTGCGCGGAGTCGGGTTTTCGATGCCGAGAGCCTCATCGATCGCGTCAAGGCGCTCGTCGAGGAAATGGTCGAGACCAAGACCGGGCGAGATCAGGCCGGCCTGGCTGGTGGCGCCGATCTCGTTGAGCCAGGCGATGCCGGTCCAGTATTCATCGGGGGTGATGTCGAGATCGTCGATGGCCTTGAACAGGTCGGACATGATCCGATGGACGATCTGCTTGACACGCGGATTGCCGCCGTTGTTGTCGAGGCCGCTCAGGACCTTAAGAAAGTCCTGTATCTCCGGCCTGTCGAAGATCTGCACGTTCATTTTTCATCCTCCTCTTGGATTGCTCAGAAAACTGGCGCGGTTCGCGTCCTCCCGGGCCACCGCCAAAGACGGTTTTAGCTATCGTCCTCGCGGACCGCCGAGGGATGCCGCACGAGCGGCGTCACCTCGATGTCCATGAATTTAAACAGCGGAAGGCCAGAGAGTATCTCGTGCAGTTCCGCGTTGTCCTTGACGTCAAAGACGCTGTAGTTCGCGTACTGGCCGACAATTCGCCAGATGTGTCGCCACTTGCCGCTCGTCTGCAGGTCCTGCGAATAGGCCTTTTCCCGGGCGATGATGTCGGCCGCCTCGGCCTGCGGCAGATCGTCGGGAATGTTCACATCCATGAGCACATGAAAGAGCATGTTCAGCCTCCCTGCCCGGCAATGCTGACCGTCTTGCGCAGCCCATCGCGCGTGAAGAAGGCCAGACGCTCTTCGTCCAGTTCGATACCGAGCCCAGGTCCTGAGGGCACGGTCAGCTCAAACTCGCTGTAGTTAAGCGGTGTCGTCAGGATCTCTTCGGTCAGCAGTAGCGGTCCGAACAGCTCGGTCCCCCATTGAAGGTTGGCGAAGGTCGAGAACACCTGCGCCGACGCCACCGTGCCGAAGGCCCCTTCGAGCATGGTGCCTCCATAAAGGCCGATGCCGGCTGCGTCCGCGATGGTCGCGACCCGCTGGGCATTGAAGAGCCCGCCGCTTTGCTCGATCTTGACGGCGAACACGTCCGCACCGCTGACTTTCGCGAGTTCGAAGGCGCTTTCGGGGCCGTGCAGCGATTCATCGGCCATCAGCGCGACGGGAAAGCGACGCACGAGCCGCGCCAGTGCCGCAGCCGAGGCGACCGGCTGTTCGACCAGGTCGCAACCGGCGTCCGCCAAGGCGGCCATGCCGTAGGCGGCATCCGTCTCGCTCCACGCCATGTTCACATCGACCCGCACCGAGGCACGCTCGCCCAGCGCCCGCTTGATGGCCGCAACATGGGCGATGTCCTGGCGCAGGGGCCTTGCTCCGATCTTCAGCTTGAAAATCCTGTGCCGGCGCAGGTCGAGCATCTTCTCGGCCTCGGCAATGTCCGTCTTCGTATCCCCAGACGCCAGCGTCCATGCGACAGGCAGGCGGCTTCGCATGCGACCGCCCAGCAACTCACTGACAGGCAGGCCGAGCCGCTTGCCATGTGCGTCGAGCAGCGCGGTTTCAACCGCACATTTGGCGAAGCGGTTTTCCTTGACCATCTTGCCGATGCGCGCCATCAGCGCCCTCACGGTGGTCGCGTCCTGACCGACCATGACGGGCCTGAAATAGGTATCGACGGCGAGCTTCATGCTTTCCGGGCTTTCGCCGCCATAGGCCAGCCCCGCGATCGTGGTGCCTTCGCCGATACCGACGATGCCGTCGCTGCAATGGACTTTGACCAGCATCAAGGTCTGGCCGTTCATGGTCGCCACCGAGAGCTTGTGCGGCCGGATGGTCGGCAGATCGACGAGCAGCGTCTCGACCCGTTCTACGAGGGGGAACGCTGCTGCGGTCGGGACAACGGATGTCAAGGTCGTGTTCATGAGGCGACTTTGCGCCGGGCACGCAGTCTCGTCCAACATCAATTGCATCTGCTATGATACCTTTCTGGTATAATAGCCCAAAAAATGCCACCTTATCTGCACTTCCCGCAGTGCAGCATATCGTCGACAGCTGGGACTCCGGGATAAGGGATGAGAGCAAAATGATGGATCTTCGCCAGCTTCGCTATTTCGTAGCCGTCGCACGTGAGCGAAACTTTACCCGCGCAGCCCAGATGCTGCACATCGCCCAACCGCCCTTGAGCCGGCAGATCCAGTTGCTTGAGGAGGACCTGGGCGTACCGCTCATCATCCGCAAGAGCCGCCCCGTCAGGCTGACGGAAGCAGGGCGTCTGTTCTATGAACAGGCGCTTCAGGTCCTCGGTCGGGTCGAACAGATGCAAGCGGCAACCCGCCGGGTCGGCTTGAACCAGAACAGCGTCCTGTCCATCGGCTTCGTTGCCTCGACACTGTACGGCGGGCTGCCCTCGCTGGTGCGAAAACTGCGCCAGCACGCCCCGGAAGTGGATATCCAGCTGTTGGAAATGGTCTCCGTCCAGCAAATCCCCGCGCTCAAGGAGGGCCGCATCGACATGGGTTTTGGTCGCCTGCGGCACAGCGACCCGAACGTGGTCGGTATCGTGTTGCGCGAGGAACGCCTTGTCGTGGCAATACCGAAAGACACGCCGCTGGCCGAGGAACCATCGCCGCTTCCGGTCGCCGCCCTTGCCGGTCAGAAGGTCATCGTCTACCCCAAGGAGCCTCGACCCGGCTATGCCGACCACGTACTGAGCCTACTGCAAAGTCATGACGCGCGCCCGGCCGAGGTTCAGGAAGTGCGGGAAATCCAGACCGCCCTCGGACTGGTCGCCGCCGAAGCCGGCGTGTGCATCATCCCCTCATCCGCGCGCCAGATGCGTTCGGACGTGCACTATCGACTGCTTGAGGGAAAGGGCGCAACCTCACCGGTCATCCTCAGCCACCGGATCGGGGACAATTCGCGGTATATAGACCTCGTGAAACGGCTGATTGCCGAAATGTACGCGGAAAACCCGCCCTGGCTGGACCCGGAATACAACCTTGTCCCCGGCCATGGCTTGATCGGCAGCCCAACCGAGCACTCTGAGAAATTTCAATAGGCGTAGGACGCGCTCGAGCAAGAAGGTTGCTTCGGCTTCTGACTGTCTGCGTTAGACGAACAAGGTGAAGTATCTGCTGCACCTGATCTCCGAATTTCACGCGTTGGGCTGCGCCATTAGGCTCCGTGAAATCGGGGAGCTACTCGGTCTGCCGGAAATTGCGGATGCGGTCGAACAGGACCGCAAGGATAGTCGCTCCACCAATGAACGCTCCCTGCCAGAAGGCGTTGATGCCGAGCAGCCCGAGGCTATTGCGGATCACCTCGATGAGCGCCGCGCCGACCAGTGCACCAAAGGCCGTGCCGACGCCGCCGGCAAGGTTGGCGCCGCCGATCACCGCCGCTGCGATGACCTGCAGTTCCATGCCCGCGCCGATATTGGTCGTCACCGCTCCGAGCCAGCCGGTCTGGATGATGCCGGCAACGCCGGCTGAAAGGGCCGAAATCATATAGACGCCGACTTTTATCAAGCGCACGGGAATACCGGTGGCAGTTGCCGCCTGTTCGTTGCCGCCGATGGCGTAGATGTAACGGCCGAGCCTCGTCCACCGAAGGACGAAACCGGTCAGCAGGGCCAGCACGATCATGTAGATCACCGGGTTGGCGATGCCGAACAGCCAGGCCCCGCCGCCAAGAGCGAGCAGTTTATCGTGGTCCGGACCGAACTGAAAAACGACCGTGTTGTTGGACGCGACCATCGCCAGACTTCGCGCGATCGAAAGCATACCGAGCGTGACCACGAAAGGGGGAAAGCCGACATAGGCGATGAGCACACCGTTGAAAGCACCGATGAGGAGCGCCGTTGCCACCGAAGCGGCAATCCCGACCTCGATGCTGTAGCCGGAATGCATGACCACCGCGAGGACCATGCTGCATAGGCACAACACCGACCCTACCGACAGGTCGATGCCCCCGGTGATGATAACCAAGGTCATGCCGAGGGCAATGATTGCGACGAAGGTGGTGTTGCGGGTGATGTTGTAAAGGTTCTTCGCCGTCGCGAACGAATCTGTCGCGAAAGAGAGGAAGATGCATGCCAGCACGACTGCGAGCAACACCCAGAAGGTCTGGTTGGCGAGGATTGCAGCGCCCAGCGTGCGTTGTTTCTGAGCGATTGTCTGGTCGAGCGTCGTTGCCATTGTCCCTCGCATTCCTCCAAGGCGGCATAACCTGCGCTCATCCTCTTTCGATGGCGCCGGTAATCAATCCCGTCACTTCTTCGGGCGACGTCTGCGCGATAGGCTTGTCGGCGACCTTTCGGCCGCGCCGCATGACGACGACGCGATCGGCGACATCAAAAACGTCCGGCATGCGATGGCTGATGAGCACGACCGCAATGCCGCGGTCGCGCAGTTCTCGGATCAGATGCAGCACCTCGGCAACCTGGCGCACCGAAATGGCGGCCGTCGGTTCGTCCATGAGCACGATCTTTGCCTCGGAGATCATCGTTCGCGCGATCGCGACCGCCTGCCTCTGCCCGCCGGACATTTGCCTGACGAGATCGCGGGGGCGGGTTTCGGATCGGAGCTCCCTGAAGATTTCTCCTGCGCGTCTGTACATCGCCTTGTAGTCCAGCACACGCAAAGGGCCGAAGCCGCGCCTCAGCTCGCGCCCAAGGAAAACGTTCGCCGCCGCCGTAAGATTATTGCAGAGCGCCAGGTCCTGGTGAACGATTTCAATGCCGTGCTGTCGCGCCTCTATCGGCCGATGCAGCACGATTTCGCTGCCGTCGAGCCGTATCGTGCCCTGGCTTGGGCGGTAGTTCCCGGCAATCATTTTGACCAGCGTCGACTTGCCGGCGCCATTGTCTCCCATGAGGCCAACCACCTGCCCCGCTTCCAGTGAAATCGAAACGTCGTTGACCGCCTGGATGGCGCCGAAGTGTTTGGAAATGTTGGTAAGCTCGAGTATCGCCACCAGCCGTCTCGCCTCCCGAAGCGCGCCGGTACGCCAAGGGGCGCGATCGTTCCTCGGTCTTCACCCAGCGGTCGACATCTTATTTACGCAAATCCTTATGAAGGCGTCAATGACGTCCTTTGCCGAGCAACTGTTTTGTATGACAAATAGACGTTGCCCTGTATATTAGCTATCGGTTGGAGGCGAGCATGCTGATCCTTGTCACCGGTGCAACGGGCAAGGTCGGGCGGAACCTCATCGCGGGGCTGCTTGACCATCCGCTTTTTTCGCAGGCGCAGATCCGTGCGCTCTGCCACAATCGCTTGCTCGATCCGTCAGAGCGGCTGGACGTGGTCTGCGGGACGATCGCCGACCGCGAAGTCGCCGAAGCGGCAATGAAGGGCGTCACCCATGTCGTGCACCTCGCCACCTGCAAGGAAACGCCCGACGCTGTCATGGACATCACGATCAAGGGATTGTTCTGGCTGCTCGAGGCGTTCCGGACCAGTCCTTCCGCACGCCAGTTCATCCTCATCGGTGGGGACGCGGCGATCGGCCATTTCTTCTACCGCCACGATGGTCCCGTGACGGAGAAGACGCCGCACCGCGCCTATCCCGGTTGCTACGCGCTGTCGAAGGTCCTCGAGGAAGTGATGCTCGAGCAGTACGTGGTTCAATATGGCACGAACGGTTGCTGCCTGCGTGCGCCGTGGATCATGGAGAAGGACGACTTCAAACAGACATTGTCGTTCGGCGACGATGTTTTCGGCGCCCCCGACTGGAAGACCTTTTTTGCGCCCGCAGAAGCGCGACGATACGCCGAGGCCGGCACCGTGCCGCTCCTGCGTGATGCCGATGGCCGGCCGCTCAAACGCAATTTCGTGCATGTCGGCGACCTGGTCTCGGCGATCCTCAAGGCGATCGACAACCCGCACGCCGAACGGCAACTCTTCAACATATCGATGGACCGCCCGGTCGACTATGGCGAGGTCGCAAGCTACCTCGCACGCACGCGCGGCCTCGGCTCGGTCGACGTTCCGAGCGCCTTCCACTCCAATTGGATGGACAACAGCAAGGCGAAGTACCTTCTGGACTGGCGCCCTGACTACGATCTCGAAAAGCTTATCGACTCGGCCTGGCAATACGAGCGTCCGCCGAACGATCCTCGTGTTGTCTGGTATCCGGGTTGATTTGTGCCGCGGACAGATGCTGTCCGCTTGTTCAACGGGAGGAAAGAATGAGAAAGACAATATTGCTGGCCGCCGTTGCCGTCCTGGCGCTCTGTGCCGGTCAGGCACTGGCCAAGAAGCAGCTCGTCATCGTCGTGAAAGGCCTCGACAACCCATTCTTCGAAGCGATCAACCAGGGTTGCCAGAAATGGAACAAGGAAAATCCGGATTCCGAGTATGAGTGCTTCTATACCGGCCCGGCCTCGACGTCCGACGAGGCGGGCGAAGCGCAGATCGTTCAGGACATGCTCGGCAAGGCCGACACGGCTGCAATCGCCATTTCGCCCTCCAATGCCAAACTCATCGCTCAGACGCTGAAGACCGCAAACCCGACGATCCCGGTCATGACGCTCGACGCAGACCTCGCCAAGGAGGACTCGGCCCTGCGCAAGACCTATCTGGGAACCGACAACTACCTGATGGGCGCACGGATCGGTGAATACATCAAGAAGGCCAAGCCGAGTGGCGGAAAGATCTGCACGATCGAAGGCAATCCCGGGGCAGACAACATTCTGCGCCGAGCCCAGGGCATGCGCGACACGTTGACCGGTCAGGAGGGACTGGCGGAACTGAAGGGCGAGGGAGGCTGGACGGAAGTTGCAGGCTGCCCGGTCTTCACCAATGACGACGGCGCCAAGGGCGTGCAGGCGATGACGGATATTCTCGCCGCCAATCCGGACCTCGATGCCTTCGGCATCATGGGTGGCTGGCCGCTGTTCGGCGCACCGCAACCCTATCGCGATCTGTTCAAACCGATCGCGGAAAAGATTGCCAAGAACGAATTCGTCATCGGCGCCGCCGACACGATCGGTGACGAGGTGGCCATCGCGCGTGAAGGGCTGGTGACGGCTCTCGTCGGGCAGCGCCCGTTCGAAATGGGCTACAAGGCGCCGTCTGTCATGCTGGACCTGATCGCCGGCAAGCCGGTGGAAGATCCGGTGTTCACCGGTCTTGATGAATGCACCAAGGACACAGTCGACACGTGCATCCAGAAGTGACGGTCTCGTCAGGGCCCCGGTCGCGGGCGCCCGGACAAAGTCTTCATATTCGGCAGAGCCCGCGCAGCGACTTTATGGCGCTGGCGCGGGCGGTGTCAGGTCGACCCCGTTGACGCGAGCGACATGCGTCGCCAGCATCGGAACGTATTGATCAGCGGCACCGGCGGCGACGGCGCCGGCGAAAGCATTCTTCGCGGCGTTGCCGAGCGGGTTTGCCATGCCGACCGCGTGAGCCATCGACTCGAGGTAGGTCAGGTCCTTGAGCGCATTGGCGAGGGAGAACTTATGCGCATCACGATCCCCCTCCAGCGTCCAACGCATGAAGGTCTGGTAGAAGCCGCAATCCATGCGGCCGTCGCGGATGATGCTGTCGAAGCACGCTGGCGAGATGCCCACCTTCTTTGCCAGCGCCAACGCTTCGGAATAAAGCGCCGCGTAGCCGAGCGAGATGAAATTGTTGAGCAACTTCACGCGGTGCCCGTCGCCAGTCTCTCCGACATGAACGATGCGCCCGGCCCAGGTATCGAGTATCGGCTTGACGCGCGCGAAGAGTTCGTCGGAAGCGCCCACCATCGTGTCGAGCGTTCCGGCCCAGGCTTCCTTCGGGGTCCGGCTCAGGGGCGCATCGACGTAGCCGACATCGCATTCGCCGAGTTCTTGGGCGAGCACAAGCGTCGAGCCTGGGTCGGATGTCGAGCAGTCGACGATCACGGAACCGGGGCGCATAGCCGACTTCAGGCCCTCGCCGCCGCGGATGATCGCTTCGACTTCACGCGAGCCCGTTACGCAGAGGAAGACGACCGTCGAGCGGACCGCAACGTCGCGCGGCGTCGAAACCTCGACGGCGCCCCGGGCGACGAGATCCTCCGCCGGCGCCCGCTTGCTGCGTCCGAGAAAGGTAAGCGGATAGCCGTTCTCGACGATGTTCTTGGCGATGCCGTGCCCCATGAGGCCGATGCCGATAAATCCGATCCGTTCGCCCGCATCCATTTTGCTGCTCATCATTCGCCCCTCGTTCCGTGGCCTTTCGACAGCTACACCGGGTCGCTTCCGCCGGCCGGCCGCTCGGGTGGCCTTTGCCAATGGGCGGGCCAATTCTCTTCGGCCTGCCGACAGACACTATCTACCGATCTCGCAAAATGTGGAGAGCAGAATGACAAAGAGGATCATCTTCACCGGGGGCAGCGGCAAAGCCGGCCGCCATGTCGTGCAATATCTCGTCGAACGAGGTCACCAGGTGCTCAATCTCGACACCCGACCGCTTGACAACCCGAACGTCAGGACGCTCATCACCGATATCACCGATAGCGGGCAAGTCTTCAACGCCTTGTCGAGCTACACCGGGCTGCACGAGTTCGACCCATCCTTGAGGCCGCAGCCGATCGACGCCGTCGTACACTTTGCCGCCATTCCGCGCATCATGATCGCTCCCGACAACGAACTTTTCCGCGTCAACGCACTCGGCACCTACAACGTCATTGAAGCGGCCGCGAAACTGGGTATCCGCAAGGTCGTCATCGCATCCAGCGAGACGACCTACGGTCTCGTCTTCGCCAACGAGCCCCGCAGCCCCGCATACTTTCCGCTCGATGAGGAATACGATGTCGACCCGATGGACAGCTATGCCTTGTCGAAGGTCGTCAACGAACAGACGGCACGCGCCTTCGCCCTGCGCAGCGGCATCGACATCTACGCCTTGCGCATCGGCAACGTCATTGAACCGCATGAGTACGAATTGTTTCCCAGATGGTTCGCAAATCCGGGCTTCCGCAAGCGCATCGCGTGGAGCTACATCGATGCGCGCGACCTCGGTCAGATCACGCTTCGCGCGGTGGAGAAGGATGGGCTGGGGTTCCAGATCTTCAACGCAGCCAGCGATGACACCTCTTCCGATCTGCCGACCCGCGAACTAATCGACCGTTTCTATCCGGGCGTGCCGCTCAAGCGGGAACTCGGCGAATTCGAGACGCTGCTGTCGAACCGGAAGGCCCGTGAAGTGTTGGGCTTTCGCAGCGAGCATGGCTGGAGAAAATACGTCCCCGCCGGCTGACGTACCGGACCCGATCTAACAACAGAAACGCAATGCTTCGAAAGCTGTCATCGATCGCGAACACAAGTAGGAGGCTATCGTGGGTCCGCCCAGGACGCGCTTTACGCGCTTGGAACACAACAGCTTGGCAGGATGACTACGTCCAGCAGGTGATGGTCGAATAACGTGTGGTCGCACGAGGCAAGAAATGATAAGCCAGTTAGGCGGAGGCATGACCATGCAGAACAGCATAAGGCTGGCATATGGCTAAAGTAGTTTCCACACGAGCTACCGGCGACTTGGTGCAGCAGGTTCTGGAACGTCCGCGAGCACTTAAGAAGAAAACTCTGCCCTCCGACGGTTCCACGACGAAACTCACCCTCAATGTCGATACCGACGTAGTCGATTGGTTCAAAGCATCCGGCACCGGTTGGCGCGCAAGGATGCAGGACGCTCTTCGAAATGCAACCGAGCTCGACAAGGATGCTTGATCCCAACGGATCCGCCGGAGTAGCAGTCAATGAGCGCGACGACATCGGCGGCGACCTGGTGCCCGACGACATGACATCGGCTAAGGACGGCGGCTTTTACGGCTGACCCTGCAGCTGTTTCGGCCAGCGCGTCGACACCAGGGTCCAGCCCCAAAAAGCTCGTAACTTCTCGACGGGGCAAGAGATCGCGGCTATTCCTCGGTTCAATCCGCGCGATGCGCTGGATCGGCTCCCTTCATCGTTGCGTGGACCTCCGCCTACATGTTGTTGGTGACCGGTGGCGATGCCCAACTGCCTTCCACCGTTCTATTCAGCTGCCTTGCGCGGAACGAGCCGCAAACCTTGCAATTGCGGCCCCTATCGGACGGGACGGCCGCTTTGCATACACCAATTTCGCGGCATCTCGCTCAGATCATGACATATCGCACAATGCGATTTACGGAGCGGCGCGGCACTCGACCTCTGAAGGCTCTTGAAGAGCCAGCCTACGGCTTTGTGGATGGGACACGTGCTGCGTGCGTCTCAGGGCAGCGCGCGAGCACATGCCCGATGGCATCTCGGCCGACGCCCGTCCATCACGCACACATCGTATACAATGCTTGCGTATTATGTTGACAATAAACTATTTTAGCGTTTCCTTATTGTGATCCGCCGCGCCATTTCGTGCCGGATGCCAAAAATGGGGAGTGAGATGATCAACAGACGCTCGACATTGAAATCGTTGGCGCTCGGCGCCGTTTCGATCCTGGCAATTGCAGTCGCAAGCACCTTTCCCGCACAAGCCGAGAACAAGGAACTCAAGATTGGCTTCGTCGGCGTGACCAGCGGTCCCGCCGCGGCCTGGGGTACATCCAACGTCCGCTCGATGCAGACGCGCGCAGATTGGCTCAACGAGGCCGGCGGCGTGAAGATCGGCGACGACACCTACAACATCACTATCGTGACCTTCGACGACCAGAAGGATCCCAAGCGGGCCATCGCCGGCATGGAGAAGATGGCACAGGAAGGCATCCATTATGTCGTCGGACCGAATGTCGATGACGGCGCGGCGGCCGTTCGTCCTGTGGCGGAATCCAAGGGGATCATCTATTTCCCCTACGCCTTCCCGAAATCGCTTTATGTCGCACCGGCCTCGAATGCGGTCCTCGGCATGGTCGCCAATTATCAGTCCGGACCGGCAATCTACAAATATCTGAAGGAAAACAAGAGTGTGAAGAAGGTGGCTTTCATCGCCGCCAACGAATCCGACCCGATCAGCCAGCGTGACAGCGGCGTCGCTGCAGCCAAGGAACTCGGGCTGGAAGTGGTCGCCGAGACCGATACCTACCAGAACGACACACGCGACTTTACACCGGTGCTGACGCCGATCGTCCAACTGAAACCGGATCTGCTCGTCCTGTCCGGTGTGGCCCCCGCCAATGCGCCGCTGTTGATCCGCGCGGCACGCGAACTCGGCTATGAGGGCTTGATCTCGGCAGAAACGGCGCAGGACGCGACCGTGCTGCAGGAAGGCGCTGGTGAACTCGCCAACGGCTTCATCTCCGTCGGCGGCGCTTCGACCCCGGAGATCCGTACGCCACTGATGGAGGAGTTCATCGAACGCTACACCAAGAAGTTCGGCGAATATAATGATGAGTCCAACACCAAGGTCTACGCGCTCGAATACATCATCGAAACGCTCAAGGCGAACCCCAAGGCGATAGACGACGTGGCCGAGTTCAAGAAGACCATCGACAGCTTCTCCGCGCCCAATCCCTACGCCAAGGACGGCATGCTGAAATATGTCGGCACGACCTCGTTCGGCCAGAAGCGCCAGGTCTCCGTGCCGATGGTGGTGACCGAGTTCAAGGACGGCAAGTTCGAGACGTTGTTCGTCGGCGAAGTGGACTGACGTTGCCTGATTAAGTCAATCGAGGTTCGGGACCGGTCCCGAACCTCCCCGGCGATCGGATTTTCCGCCATGGAACAGGTCATTGCCAACGGACTGTATCTGGGTGCCCAATATGCGCTGATCGCGCTCGGGCTGACACTGATCTTCGCGCTCATGAACGTTCTCAACTTCGCGCACGGGCAGATGTACGTGCTGGGTGGCTTCGTGACATACTCGATCTACGGTCAGCTCAAGCTGCCCTTCCTGGTTGCGCTGATCTGTTCGGGGGTATCGCTGGCGATCGTCGGCGCGCTGATGGAGAAATTCCTTTTCCGGCCGGTGATCCGACGCAGCAAGCGCGAGGAAAGCACGATGCTGCTCGCCGCTGCCACCGCATTTTTCCTCGATGCCCTCATATTGCTGCTATTCGGCGAGAAACAGCGCGGCGTGCCGAAGATCGTCAGCGGCGTTTTCATCTCCGACAGTGTGATCTTGCCTTACGATCGCATCGTCGTCGGCCTGATCGCGATACTGATGATCGCCGCCTTCATGCTCTATATGCAATACAGCAAACCGGGCCGCGCCATGCGGGCGCTGGCGCAAGACCGCATTGCCGCGCAGCTGATGGGTGTCAAGGTCGAGCGCTATTCCATGATCGGCTTCGCACTCGGGGCAATGCTCGCCGGTGTCGTCGGCGGTTTGCTGGTCAGCATCACCGGCGTCAACTCCGGCATCGGCGGACCGATTTCGATCAAGGCGTTTCTGATGGTGATGATCGGCGGCGCCGGCGTGGTTGGCGGCGCAATTGCCGGTGGTTTCATCCTCGGGATGATGGAATCGGTCGGCCTCACCGTGCTGCGCGAATATGGCGACGTCACCTATCTCGTCATCTTCGCGCTGCTCATGGCCTTCCTGAGCATCCGCCCGCACGGGCTGATGGGCAAACCGTGGGGCTGATATCATGCGTAAATCGTCGACCGTCAGGATCGTCTCCGCCGCCCTGTTCTTGTTGGCGCTGCTTGTGGCTGTCCCGCTGCTGATCAGCATCACCGGCCGCAGCGACCTCTATTACACGCTGACCTCGGTCGCCCTTCTCAGCATCATCAGCGCAGGCGTGTGGATCACCTTCTATATCGGTCGCATCAATATCGGCCAGGGCGCCTACGCGCTGATGGGCGGCTATGTCTCCGCCATCCTGGTGACGAATTATGGTGTGTCGTTCTGGCTGACCCTGCCTCTGGCGGGCCTGTTCTGCGCTGTTGCCAGCGTTCTCATCGGTCTGCCGATTCTGCGCCTGCGCGGCGTTTATTTTGCCATGGTGTCGCTGGTGCTGACGGAAGTCGCGCGCCTGCTTGCGCTTGCCATGCCGATCACCAACGGCGCCAAAGGCATCGTCAGCATCCCCCTGCCGGCCGGCATAAGCCTTTTCGGCATCACCCTCGTTCCGGATTTCGCGAGCCTCGCCAATCCCCGGCTTGCCTTTTACATCGTCGCTGTATTGTTGATGGCGCTTTGCTTCCTCGGTCTCTATCGGCTCGCCCATTCGCGCATCGGCCAGCTCTGTCAATCGCTGCAGCAGAACGAGGAGCTCGCCTCGTCGATCGGCGTCAATATCGCCTACCTCCGCGTGGTCGCCTATGCGCTCTCGTCTTTCCTCGGCGGCGTCGGCGGGGCGATGTTCGCATCGATCTCCCAGTCGATTTATCCGTCGAGCTTCACGGTCGCCGACTCGGTCAATTTCATGCTCAATTGCTTCCTCGGCGGGCTTGGTTATGTGCTCGGACCGATGCTTGGAACCTTTGTTCTCTATTTCGGCTGGGACGTGCTGTTCCAGGCGGGAGAATTCCAGCTCCTGATCTTCTCGACAGTGCTGATCGTGCTGATTCTGGTCCTACCCAACGGCCTGCTGAGCCTAGCTCTGCCCGGCAAGAGGAGCGGCTAGCACCATGACCGACATTCTCGAAGTCATCGGCCTTACCAAACGTTTCGGCGGGCTCGTCGCGGTCAACGACGTCTCCTTTTCGGTGCGCGAGCGCGAGATCCTTTCAGTCATCGGGCCGAACGGCGCCGGCAAGTCGACCCTGTTCAAGCTGATCGCCTCCTTCCTGCGGCCGACCGAAGGAGAAGTGAAGTTCAAGGGCGAGCGGATCTCCGGGCTGTCGCCGCACATCACCGCTCGAAAGGGTGTGGTGCGGACATTCCAGGAGACCACAATCTTCAAGGACATGACCGTGCGCGACAACGTCGTGACGGCTCACCATCTGCGGTCCCGCGCCAGCCTCGTCGGCTTTTACTTCGGCAGTGCCTCGGCGCGCAGCGATCTGGACGCCTTCGGCAGATCCGCCGACGAGATTCTCGCCTTCCTTGGACTGGAGGCGATGCAGGCCGAGATCGCCAGCAACCTGCCCCACGGGCATCTGCGGGCGCTCGGCATCGCCATCGCGCTTGCCACAGATCCTTCCGTCATCCTGCTCGATGAGCCCTTCGCCGGTATGAACCACGACGAGACCAGGCGCGCGGTCGAAATCGTGCGCAAGCTGCGCGAACGCGGCATTACCGTGCTTCTGGTTGAACACGATATGCCGGCCGTCATGAACATTTCCGACCGCATCGTCGTGCTCAACTTCGGTCAGAAGATCGCCGAGGGTACCCCGGCGGAAATCCAGCAGAACCCAAAGGTCATCGAAGCCTATCTCGGTGCCGAAGACGAATCGATCGGATTGTAGGCCATGGAACCGCTTCTCAAATTCGATGACGTCGAGCTCTATTACGACCACGTCTATGCCCTGAAAGGCGTGTCGATCGAGGTTAAGGAAGGTGAGACCGTCGCGCTGATCGGCGCCAATGGGGCGGGCAAGTCGTCGATCCTGCGTGCCATCACCGGGCTTAGAAAGATCCGTAAGGGTGAGATCCGCTATCGCGGCAACCGTATTGACGGCATCGCGCCGGATGAGATCGTCCGCATGGGCATCTCCATGGTGCCGGAAGCGCGTCGTGTCTTCCCTTTCATGACGGTGCGCGACAACCTTCTGATGGGTGCCTTCACGCGCTCCGACAAGGCCGAGATACAGCAAAGTATGGATATGGTGTTGACGCGCTTCCCGCGGCTCAAGGAGCGTTACTCGCAGCAGGCGGGGACGATGAGCGGCGGCGAGCAGCAGATGCTGGTGATCGGCCGAGCGCTGATGGCACGCCCCCGTTTGCTGCTGCTCGACGAACCGTCGCTCGGCGTCGCGCCGAAGCTGGTCCAGGACATCGCGCGGTCAATCGTGGCGATCAATCGCGACGAAAAGGTCAGCGTGCTGCTTGTCGAACAGAACTCGCGCATGGCGCTGCGGATCTCCCAGCGTGCCTACGCGTTGACGACCGGCAAGGTGGCGCTCAGCGGAAATTCGGTCGAGTTGCTGAATGACGACCGTGTCAGGCATCTCTATCTCGGCGGCGAAGTGTAGGTAGGACCAGACATGCGCATCCTTGTCATAAATCCCAACACGACGGCCTCGATGACCGGCAAGATCGGCAAGGCAGCAAAGATCGCGGCGTCGGCCAGAACCAGGATCATCGCAGTCAATCCCGAGGACGGCCCACCAAGCATCGAGGGCTACTTCGATGAGGCCTTCGTGGTGCCTGGCATTCTCGCCGAAATGTTTAAGGCAGGCGATATGGACGCCTACGTGATCGCATGTTTCGACGATACGGGTCTCGATGCGGCGCGCTGCGCTACAAGCGCACCGGTGATTGGAATAGGCGAAGCGGCGTTTCACCTTGCAACGTTGATTGCCGGTAAGTTCAGCGTCGTCACCACGCTCGCGCGCTCAGTGCCGGCGATCGAGCACAATCTATCGAAATACGGCCTGTCCTCTCGCTGCGCCAAGGTGAGGGCGTCGGATGTCGCCGTACTTGACCTCGAAGAGCCGGGTTCTGAAGCCCGTCAAAAGATCTCGGTTGAAATTGCCCGTGCGATCGCCGAAGACAAAGCAGAGGCGATCGTACTCGGTTGTGCCGGGATGGCCGATTTGGCCCACCAGCTTTCGAGCGAATATGGGGTGCCGGTGCTTGACGGTGTGGCCTGTGCGGTCAAGCTTGCCGAAACCATCTGCGCTTTGGGTCTGAGAACCTCGAAGGTCGGCGGTTATGCCACGCCACTCGTTAAGCAATTTGCCGGTCACTACGCGCCATTGTCGCCGGGGTTGAGCAAGCTTCAATAAGGATGCATCGGGATGCCCAAGGACGTTGTCCGTCGGCGAGCGAGACAAAAGGCGAGCCCGCCAGAAACGATGAATATGTCGCCGATACTTGATCCGGAAATCCATAGTCGGATGCCGGCCACGCGTTGGTCGCCGATCTATCACGGGCTGCGGGACGCAATCGTCGCACATCGGCTCGCTCCGGGCACGAAGCTGCCGGAAGACGAGCTTGCATCGATCTATTCGGTCAGCCGCACGGTCATCCGGGCCGCCCTTCAGGCGCTGGCCCACGACCGTCTCGTACGACTGGAACCTAATCGCGGTGCCTTTGTCGCTCAGCCGTCAACCAGAGAGGCGCGCGAGGTTTTCGAAGCGCGCGCATTGATCGAACCCAAAGTCGCCGCACTTGCCGCAGAAGTGGCTAAACCGGAGGACATATTGCTGCTGCGCCGCCATCTCGACAAGGAGCATGAGGCGCTGCATGCCGGCCGCGACAGCGACGCGATCATGTTATCGGCGCGATTTCATGTGGGTATCGCGGAAATTGCCGGCCACTGCGTTCTGACCGGCTTCGTCCGTGATCTCGTCTCCCACTCCTCGCTAATTATTGCTCTTTACTGGAAGCGGCGCGACACAACCTGCGAAAGCCACGCGCATCATGCACTCGTCGACGCCATCGAGGCAGGCGAGTCCGCTAAGGCTGCCGACCTGATGAAGGAACATCTGCTTGACCTCCTGTCGGGCCTGGAGCTCGCTCGGCCGGCAGGCAAGCCGGAGAGCCTCGCAGAGATGCTACGCTGATTTTGCCGCTGGACGGCCACTGGGCTGGCAAAACATCAAAGCGGCGAGCGGAAGATGTCTTCGCTTCATGGATGGCCGCTTCCGCCTTGCGGACAAGGCCGGTGTGACGGTTCCTTTGGCGACGCACTGCCCGCACATGGGTCTCTTACAGCGCCGCGCTTCTTATCAGACGTGCAAAGGTCGCCGTAGCACTTTGAATAGCTGCGAAAGCGCCCGACGTTGACTTGGGTTAGCGTTGGGTCCACCGGGGCAATCCTGCCGACGATCTGCTTCGGCCACGAACAGCTCAAGCATCCGGCAAGGTGAAGACTGCGCAGGGCGCTGCAATGCCGCGCAGCGTGTGTTCGCCCAGCGGCACCAACGGCATGATGGTCTCGGCGGCGACCGCGCCCGAGATCAGCACCGACCGGCCAAGCGGCCGGCACAGCCCCTCAAGTCGGCTGACCAAGTTGACCGCAGGACCGATGGCGGTGAAGTCCAGCCGGTCGGCCGCTCCGATATTGCCCCACAGTATTTCTCCGAGATGCAGCGCCGCACCGAAGGGCAGCGGCGGCAGTCCCTGCGCCTGCCGCACAGCATCGAGATGGGCCATGCCCGCACGGGCAGCGACGATCGCGCGCAACGCCGCCTCGCAGGCGTCGGCCGGTGAGCTGGCAACGGGGAAGATCGCCAGCACGCCATCGCCAATGAACTTCAGCACCTCGCCTCCGAAGGCGTGTATCGCACCGGCAACGCGGTCGAACCAGGCGTCGAGGACAGCGATCATCGCCGAAGGCTCCGTCACCTCGGACAGCGCTGTGAAGTTCCGCAGATCGGCACAAAGCAGCACAGCGCGGATGGTCTCGCCGGTGCCGCGGCGCAGCGCGCCTGCCTGCACCCGGGCGGCACTACGTCGCCCGAGATAGGCCTCGAGCAGCGTCGCCAGTGCAGCCCGCTCAGCCAAGGCAGCCAAGGGCGCGGCAGCGAAGCGCGCCGCCTGCTGCAGTCGGCCGATCTCGGCAGGACCGAATGACCGCGCGCCGGCCCAACCCAGCACCGGCCTGTCCGGTGCTTGGCCGACCTTATCCTCCTGCACCGGACCAAGTGTGCTCAGCCAGCCGCCGCCAGCCTGGTTGGGCGGGCCGGCGGCAAAGCCCAGCGCCTCAATCACTTCTCCGGTCTCCGCTTGCCAAAGCCAGGTGCGGCGGGCGACGATCGGATGCGGCACCGCCAGTGTCAGGGCACCACCGACCAACGGAAAGCCGTCGGCCAGCAGCCGGCCACCGAGGTCGGAAAGGAACCGGTCGGGGCCACGCGAGGCGCTGGCCTCGTCCACCAGCCAGGCGAGATGTGTGGGCAGATCCATGCACGATCATACCGTCAGGTCCCCTAACCTGTCATCCACGCGTGTGGTAGCGCAGGTAGCCCCCTAGGTCTATCATCGTAAAAGGACCTGACCCGATGTCCGTCCATCCTGTGCCGAAGTCGGGGCAGGCCATCGCAACAAAGGGGGAAGCCGATGCAAGACGCCCTCATCGTGCGCCGCGAAGCGCTCACCCCGGCGCCCCCCGCCGCGGTATTCGCCCTCTTGACCGATCCTGAGAAGATCCTGCGCTGGATGGGAACGGAGGCGCAGATCGAGCCGCAGCGCGGTGGGCTCTATCTCGTCAATGTAACCGGTGCCCGCTTCGCCCGCGGCTCCTTCCGCGAGGTGGTGCCGGTGCACCGCCTGGTATACAGCTTCGGCTGGGACGACAGCGAAGTGGTACCGCCGGCATCAAGCCTTGTTGAGATCGACCTCGTCGAACAACCGGACGGAACGCTGCTCCGCCTGACCCATACTGGCCTGCCCAATGCCGAGCAGTGCGCCGGTCATGCGGAAGGCTGGGCCCATTACCTCGGCCGGTTGGCCGAGGTGGCCGCCGGGCGTGATCCGGGGCCAGACCCCTGGCACGGCCGCACCGGCAGGGAATGACTGCGGCCGTTGCCGCTGCACCTGCACCTCTCGGCCGCGCTGGCGCCGTTCTCAATTGGTGCGGTTGGGTATGAACAGCCGCCTGACATGAGACGGCAGTGTGTCTGTCATTCGGCGGATGCATCAACGTCTGGGCAAAAATCGCGAGTTGCCGCGGGATGACTTGTGTCTCGCCACTGTACCCGAATGTGAAATGTTCGAGCCGTTCAATCTGGGATCGGATCGATGGTCTGCCGACGTTTGTGTTGGTTGAAGTCGTTTGCACTAAGCGCCAACAGGGATGGAAATGATTTCCGCTTTGCAAGTGACGCATCGTCGCTGTACCGTGAAGATAAGCGTAGTGTTCGACGTATAGCCGGAGCCAAAGTCCGGGCGTCGTTTCAACCCGATGAATAAGTAGCCGCTGATCATGGAACTTATCGTCGCTCTTGGCCTGATCGTCTTCAAGGTCGCGTTTCTGATTGCGATCCTGCTACTGCTGCCCTTGCCGCTGACCTGGCTGGAACGCAAGATCGCCGGCCACATCCAGCAGCGTATGGGGCCAATGCGTGTGGGTTGGCACGGGCTGCTGCAGCCGGTAGCGGACGGGATCAAGCTGTTAACCAAAGAGGACCATATCCCGGCCGACGCCGATCGCTTCCTCTTCAAACTGGCGCCGATCCTGGCGCTTGCCCCACCCTTCGTGGTGTTTGTCGCGGTCCCCTTCGGCGAAACCGTCTCGGTCCTCGGCGCCGAAATTACGCTCTACGTCTCCAACATGAATGTGGCGCTCCTTTTCGTCTTCGCGGTGATCGGGATCGAGGTCTATGGCGTCATCTTCGGCGGCTGGGCCGCCAACAGCAAATACGCAGTCCTGGGCAGCCTCAGAACCTGCGCGCAGATGATCAGTTACGAGATCCCGATGGGGTTCGCGGTCATCGGCGTGGTCATGCTGGCGCAGTCCATGAGCCTGCTCGAGATCGTGCGGGCGCAAGCCGATGTCTGGAACATCGTTTACCAACCGGTCGGCTTCTTCGTGTTCTTCGTCGCGGGATTGGCCGAAGCGCAACGCATTCCCTTTGACCTGGCGGAAGCGGAAGGCGATCTGGGGGCAGGGTTCCACACCGAGTACAGCGGTATCCGCTTTGCGTTCTTCATGGTCAGCGAATATGCCATTATGCTGCTGGTGTCGGTCCTGGTGGTGATCCTGTTCTTCGGCGGCTGGAACGGCGTGCTGCTTCCCTTGCCGCCGCTTCTCTGGTTTGCGCTCAAGGTCGCGTTCTTCATCTATGTATTCATATGGTTCCGCTTCACTTTCCCCCGCTATCGCTACGACCAGCTGATGGCGATCGGATGGAAAGTCTTGCTTCCTCTGTCGATGGCGAACATAATTATTACAGGTGTTCTTTTAGGGGCCACAGCGGCTCCGTAGCGGGGCGGCGATGTCGCACGCAGGAGACAGAGTTGGAACATGGATCGGTTGGGCGTTCTTCGCCGATCTGGGGAAAGCTTTGGCTCTGACGTTCGGCTACATGTTCTCCAGATCCGTGACCATGCAATATCCGGACAAGGAAAAATGGTTGCCTTATCCGCGTTACCGCGGGCACCACTTCTTAAAGCGCGACGAGGAGGGCGAGATCAAATGCGTGGCCTGCGAACTCTGCGCGCGGATCTGTCCCTGCGACTGCATCGAAGTCATCCCCTACGAGGACGAGAAGGGCAACCGTCGCCCGGCAAAATTTGAAATCGACACGGCCCGGTGCCTGTTCTGCGGGCTGTGCGAGGATGCTTGCCCGGCGGATGCGATCGCGCTTGGCCAGCAGTATGAGTTCTCGAGTTTTTCCTCGCGTGATCTGATCATCGGGCGCGACGACCTGCTCGGCAAGCCGGGCAAGGCTGCGACCGGCGGCGCTGTAGTCGCGGCGCGCCTGAGCACCGAAAAGGACGTTCTGGTCGAGGCGAGCGAGCTGCAGGGGTACAACTGGTGGCGAAATATCCGGCAAACGTGAGCGCGCGTCCACCGTCAAGCCGGAACGCGTCGACAGGAGGCTCAGATGCATGTCTGCCAAATCTTGAAAACCAAGTCTCCCGAACTCATCTCGGTTACGCCGGATCAGACGATGGTAGAAGTCCTGCGGCTGTTTCGGGAGAACAACATCGGCTTCGTGGTTGTCAGCCGTTCGCCCGGGGAATGCCTGGGCACGCTGTCAGAGCGGGACTGCTGCAATGCGGTGGCCGAATACGGACTCGACGCGCCCACTATGCGGGTCGCAGACATCATGAACCGCAATGTGGCGACGTGCTCGACAGAGGATTTTCTGCCCTTTGTGATGGCAATCATGACCAATTGGCGCACACGCCATGTGCTGGTCATGGATGGCGGCGCTCCTGTCGGCGTGGTGAGCATCGGCGACGTGGTCAAGCATCGCCTCGAAGAGGCGCTGCGCAACGAACAGGCGATGCACGAATACATCGCCGGGACCGCCTATCACTGAGGGCACAAACCGGCAGCGTCAATTAGGGTGGACTGCCCGGAAGCTCGGCAATGCCTCGGCCGGGATTTTCAGGTGCCGCCGCGGCTCCCGCAGCCGCATCGAAGGCAGCGTGCACCTTTTCAACCTCCACCGGACAAGGGTATTCGCCCTGCCGCATCAGGCTGTTGAGACGCAGGTCTCTGTAGTTTTCCGGCACGAACACGAGCCCCCTGGGAAAGTGCCTGTTGACCTTGAGCTGCGCTCTCAGTTCACCCTGGGTGGATCGCACGACCACGTGATCGCGATCCGAAAGACCAAGCTGCGCGGCATCGCGCGCGCTCATCTCGACATATGGGTCGGCCGCAACCGTATTCAGGATCGCGGAGCGTTCGGAAAGATATCCGTTGTGGAACAGGCAGTTGCCGGTGATCAGCATGAGCCGGTCGCCGGCATTCGGAACGGCAGGCGGCGACGCGAGAAACTCATCAGCCGGTGGTGTCGGGACCGATCTGGTAAATGCTCCGTCAGTACCAAGCCCGTCCAGCGTCAGCCCCTGATAGGCCGGAACCAATTGGGTCATCTCGTCGAAGATTTCGCCTTGCGTTGACGACCGCAACTGCTGGTTTCGAAGCGCCGCGACGAAGTCGAGGATCGCCAGATTGCCCCGTGCCTCGAAGACGGCTTCGCGGAACTTGCAGACTTTCTGGGTCCGGCCCTCATTGTTGGTGAAGGTGCCGGATTCTTCGCCGTAACTGGCTGCGGGCAGCACCACATCGGCAAGCCCCACCGTATCCGTGAGGAATGCGTCCTGCACGATCAGGAGATCGACGGCGCCAAGCGCCCGCGTCACGAGTTTTCGATCGGGATAGCTCATCAGAGGGTCGCTTCCAACGATATAGAGCGCCCCCATCCGCCCGCCGTCGCAGAGCTCCAGCATGGTCTCGAAGTCTGCGCCCGGTTCAGACGGGATCCCGGCGCCCCAGGCCCTTTCGAAAGTTGCGCGCGCAGCATCATCGGCGACGGCACGCAGTCCCGGCAGCGCCGTCGGTAGAACCCCCATGTCCCAGGCGCCCAGCTGGTTGGCACGATCAAAGAGGAATTGCATCGCCAGATCCTTGCCGAGGGCACGAAGAATCCGCAGCAGCTTGTTGATCTGCTGTAATGCCGCGCGGGCCAGTGGCAACCTCAGGAGATCGACGCTGACAAGAACGGTGACGCTCCCGCTGTCCAAGAGCGCAGCGGCTACGCGGTCCGGCCCGTCACCATCGGTTGCTCCCAGCTTGCCGGTTGGCGTGCCGATATCCACTGGAACATCGCCCGGCAAGGCCTGACTGGCCGGCGCAACGAGACAGGCGACCACTGCGGCAAGGCCCGCCGCCTCACCACCCGGCGGAACGCGAACGACCGTCCGGGCATCGGCGTCCAGACGGGATGGCCGCGCCGAGAGCATGAGCAAGCCGGTCTGCCGTCGCCGCGCGCAGTCCCGCAGCAGATATTCGGTGACCGGGTTTTCCTCGGTCACGTTGCCACCGACGACCAGCACGCAGTCGTTGCCGATCACGTCTTCCAGCGGCGCGCGCGTGTAGAAGCTCGCCACCAATGGGCCGAGCGCATCGAAAGGTGTGGACCAGCGAGACGCGCAGTCTATGTTGTTGGTGCGGAACACCGTCCGCATCACTTTCTGGAACTGATAAAGAACCTCGTTGGGAAGGCGCGGCGAGGCCAGCCCGCCCGCAACCTTTCCTTCGACGGCCGAGAGCCGCCGCCGCAGATAGTCCGCCGCTTCTTCCCAGGAAACCGGAACGAGGGCGCCATCACGACGGACCATCGGCCGTTTGATCCGGTCCCGGCTCCCGACGAAATCGAGGCCGAAGCGTCCCCGCACGCAGAGCGTTTCCCGGTTGACCCCATGCTCCTGTTTCGAACGGACCCGCATGAACTCGCCTTTGCGCGTGCCGACGGTCAGCTGGCAGCCAGTGCCGCAATGCGGGCAGACTGTGTCGGTCTCGGCCAGATCCCACGGCCGCGCCTTGTAGCGATAAGGAAAGCTCATCAGCGCGCCGACCGGACAGACCTCGACGCAATTACCGCATTGGTCGCAACTCGCGAGACTGCCTTCAAAGCCGGTCACGGCGGTATCCATGCCTTTTTCGACAGTGCCCAAGGCGACAGCGCCGACCACTTCCTCGCACATCCGGACGCAGCGCTGGCACTGGATACAGCGGTTGACATTCATGATGATGACCGGGCTGAGGCGGATGTCCTTGGAGTGGAACACACGTTTGGCATCACGGAACCGGCTTTCGCGGGGCCCGTACGCCATCACCAGGTCCTGCAGCTCGCACTCGCCGCCCTTGTCGCAGATCGGGCAGTCGAGGGGATGGTTGGCGAGCAGCATGTCGAGCATGGAAGAGCGTGTTTCCTCGATCAGCGGCGTGCTCGCCCGCACCACCATGCCGTCAATGACCGCGGTCGCGCATGCGGGCTGCAGTCGCCGCTGGCCCTCGATCTCCACCAGGCACATGCGGCAGGAGGCCAGCGCCGGCAGCCGCTTCAGATAGCAGAAGGTCGGGATGTCGATCCCCAAACGCTCGGCAGCCTGCAGCACGGTAGAGCCCGCCTCCACTTCCAGCGTTTGTTCGTTTATCGTGATGCTAACCATTGCTTTCCTGTGGCCTTCTCCTTGCGCTCCTCAGTGAAACGGGCACCGCCGCTCCTCGATATGGGCGACGAATTCATGCTCGAAATGCGTGAGTGCCGCCCGCAGCCCCATGGCTGCACCATCGCCCAGAGCGCAGAACGTGTTGCCGAAAATGCCCTTGCAGAGCGCCTCCAGCTGTTCCAGATCGCCCGGCCCCCCCTGCCCCGCCTCGACCCGGCGCAGCACTTTTACAACCCAATTGAGCCCTTCGCGGCACGGGGTGCACTTGCCGCAGGACTCATGGTGGAAGAATTCGATGATCCGGGTGGCGACCTTGACCATGCAAGTCGAGTCGTCGATTACGATTACCCCGGCCGAACCGAGCATCGAACCGGCGGCGGCCAGCGAGTCGAAGTCCATTCCAACGTCCAGCCCACGTTCCGGGATCAGCGGTGCCGAGACCCCGCCGGGGATCACGGCCTTGATCTTGCGCCCCGGCAGCGGCCCGCCGGCGTGGTCCTCGACCAGTTCGCGTAGTGGTATGCCCATCGGCAGCTCGTAAAGGCCCGGTTTGCGCACCTGGCCGCTGAGGCAGTAGAGCTTCGGACCGGGGCTTTTGTCCGGGCCGATGCCGCGGAACCAGTCTGGCCCCCGCGCCACGATATGCGGAACGCAGGCCAATGTTTCGACGTTGTTGATGACGGTCGGGCTGGCGTAGAGCCCTTCGACCGCCGGAAACGGCGGTTTCAAGCGCGGCTGCGCGCGCTTGCCTTCAAGCGCGTCGAGCATCGCTGTCTCCTCGCCGCAGATGTAGGCACCGGCGCCGCAATGGATATGCACGGTGAAATTGAAATCCGAGCCGAGAATCCGCTTTCCCAGATACCCCTTCGCATGGGCCTCGGCGAGCGCCTGCTCGAGCCGCCGGATCGCCAGCGCGTATTCCCCGCGGATGTAGACATAGGCGGTTTCAGCCCCGATCGCGTAGCCACTGATAGCCATGCCCTCGATCAACTGGTGCGGGTCACGCTCCATGATGATCCGGTCCTTGAATGTGCCCGGCTCGCCCTCATCGGCGTTGCAGCACAGGTATTTCGGCTTGCCGGCGCGCTTCGGCACGAAGCTCCATTTCATTCCGGTTGGGAATCCGGCCCCGCCGCGACCGCGCAGGTTGGATTTCTTGACAAGATCGATGATCTCGTCGGGCGTGTGCTCGTGAACCGCCTTCGCCAGTGCCTGGTAGCCGCCGCCGGCCTCGTAGGTCGCGAGCAGGTGGCCATCCGGCATGTCCACGTTCCTGAGAAGGACGGGTTCTGTCATGGCGCTACTCTCCCGGCGGTGTTGTGGTGGCGGGATCGGCGCCAATCGCCTGCCCCGTCATCGCCCGCAGCCTTTCCAACAGCGCGTCGATCCGCGCGATGTCGAGGCCGCCATGATAATCGTCGCCGACCTGCATCACCGGGGCCATCTCGCAAGCGCCGAGGCATTCGACGGTCGAAAGCGTGAACAGTCCATCCAGGGTCGTGCCGTCCTTTTTGATCCCCAGCACCGCCTCCAGATGCCTCAGCAAGTCTTCCGATCCACGCAGCATGCAGGATACATTGTCGCAGAGCTGCAAGTGGAACACCCCCACTGGCTCGATGCGGAAGAGTGTGTAGAACGTCGCCAGCTCGTAAACCCAGATCCGCTCGACGCCGAGGATGTCGGCGACCTCTTCCAGAACGGGGCCGGGCAGATGGCCATGTTCCTTCTGCGCGATCAGAAGCGCGGGCATGATCGCCGAGCGCTGGTCCGGATAACGCGCCGCCGCCACTTCGATCTTTTCGCGCATGTTCATCGCGTCCAAATCTCCCGCTACTTGTCGACCTCGGCCATCACCGGGTCGAGGCTGCCCAGCACGGCGATCATGTCGGCCAGGTAGTGGGCATTGCTCGTCCCGAACAGGCCCTGCAGGTTGACGAACGACGGTGCCCGCACCTTCATGCGGAACGGTTTTTCCGACCCGTCGCTGATGATGTAGAA
The DNA here is from genome assembly GCF_001270265.1 of Ensifer adhaerens. Classification (GTDB taxonomy): domain Bacteria; phylum Pseudomonadota; class Alphaproteobacteria; order Rhizobiales; family Rhizobiaceae; genus Ensifer; species Ensifer adhaerens_B. The sequence continues at coordinate 20,020 of NZ_LGAP01000040.1, read as the reverse complement.
CCCGAGCTCGCCCTTTGGCGCCTCGATCGCCGAATAGACTTCGCCCTTCGGCACCTTGAAGCCATACGCCGACAGGTCAAAGTGCTGGATCAGTGCCTCCATCGAACAATGCACCTTGTCCTTGTCCACTGGGAAAGCGATCGTCGGCATGTCGATCTGGAACGGCCCCTCGGGCATCTGCTCGAGGCATTGTTCGATGATGCGCACACTCTCGCGCATCTCCTCGACCCGGCATTGCCAGCGCGCGTAGCAATCGCCCTCGTTGCGGGTGATGACGTTGAAGTCGAGCCGGTCGTAGATCTCGTAGGGCTCGTCGCGGCGGATGTCCCAGTCGACGCCGGAGGCGCGCAGGTTCGGGCCGCTCAGGCCCAAATCAATGCCGTCTTCGGCGGTGATCACGCCGATTCCCTGCGTGCGCTTCAGGAACACCGGGTTGTTCTCGATCAGCCGTTCATAGTCGCGGATCCGGTTTGGGAAGATGTCGCAGAACTCCCTGATCTTGGGGAAAAAACCGTCGGGCAGATCCTCGCGTACACCGCCGACCCGGCAGAAGGAGGTGTGCATCCGCGCGCCGCTGATCATCTCTAAGAGGTCCATGATCATTTCGCGCTCGCGCATGGCGTAGAGCAACGCGGTCATTGCGCCCAGATCCAGCGGCAGCGCGCCGGTGATCAGGAGATGACCGGAGATCCGCGCCAGTTCGGCCATCAGCACGCGGATATATTGCGCGCGGATCGGCGCTTTGATGCCCAGGAGCTTCTCCACCGCGAGCGCGAAAGCCAGGTTGTTTGACGGCGGGCAGACGTAATCGAGCCGATCGGTCAGCGGAAAAATCTGGGTGTAGGTGAAGCTCTCGGCCAGTTTTTCTGTGCCGCGGTGGAGGTAGCCGATATGCGGATCCACGCGAGCGACATATTCGCCGTCGAGCTCAAGGACCAGCCGCAGCACCCCGTGTGTGCTGGGATGTTGTGGGCCGAGATTAAGGAGCACCTCCTTGGTGTCGAGCGCTTCGCCTTCCGGCCTGCTCAGTTCCGTGACTTCGGTCATCTCAAGTTCCCGGCGTGGAGCGGCCTCCCTTATGGAATGTTCTTGGTCGCGAGGTCGGGCCGCGTCGGCGGCGGGCCTTCGGCGCCAAACGGGTTCAGCTCGTCCTTGTAGCCGCGAAGCGGAAAGTCCTTGCGCTGAGGGAAGCCCTCGAAGCCTTCCCACATGTAGATCCGCCGCAAGTCGGGGTGGCCCTCGAACCTTATCCCGTACATGTCCCAGGCTTCGCGCTCATGCCAATTGGCGGTCCGCCAGACGCCCGTCACCGATGGGACCCGTGGCGGATCGTCGAGGCGGCATTTAATGCGAACGCGCCATTTGTTCGGCAGCGAGTAGAGGTGGTACACGGCCTCGTAGCGCGGCACCTCAGGGTAATGATCGACCCCGCAGATGTCCGACAGGAAATTGAACCGCAGCGCCGGGTGTTCCTTCAGAAACCGGCAAAGCTCGACGATCATCTGAGGCGGAGCGGCGAAGGCGTGAACACCATGCGCGAAGCCAAGATCGTCGATTGCGTTGCCGAAGTGCTCCGTGATCAGGGTGAGATTGAGGGGTGTCTCCACGCTCATGGCACCGCGATCCGGTCCAGAGGCGTCCCGGCCAGCGCTCGGGATTTCTTGATCTTCTCCTGAAGCAGGAGGATGCCATGCATCAGCGCCTCGGGCCGTGGCGGGCAGCCGGGAACATGCACGTCCACCGGCACAAAGGTCTCCGCCCCCTGCACCACGGCGTAGGTGTTGTAGACCCCGCCCGATATAGCGCAGGTGCCCATTGCGATAACCCAGCGTGGTTCCGGCATCTGATCATAGAGCCGGCGTACAACGGGCGCGAATTTCCGGGTTATGGTACCGGCGATAATCATCACGTCGGACTGGCGCGGTGATGGCCGGAACACCACGCCGAACCGATCGAGATCGTAACGGGCGCACCCCGCCGAAATCATCTCGATGGCACAGCAGGCAATACCGAAGGTCTCGGGCCACAGCGCTGATTTTCGGCTCCAGTTGATGACGCTCTCGGCGGTGGTGAACAGCACGCTGTCGCGGATCGCATTGTTTACGCCTCCCATTCCAGCGCTCCCTTCAGCCAGGCGTAGGCGAAGCCCACAAGAAGCAGCAATATGAAGACGAACATCTCGACATAGCCGACCAGCCCGATGTCTTGCAGCACGACGGCCCAGGGAAAGAGGAACATCGTTTCGACATCGAAGACGACCAACAGGATTGCGAGAACAAAGAACTGCACCCGGAAGCGGCCTCCGGCGGCCTCGCCTGCCGGGTCCATGCCGCATTCATAGGGCATGTTCTTCTCAGGATAGGGATTGGACGGACGCAGCAGCGAAGAGACAAATAGCGTCGCCCCCGCCACCAGAACAATTCCGGCGACCATGACAAGAACCGGGAGGAACTCCATCGCAACCATATCGCGTTGCCCCGTTCACCCGCCGAGGGCTTTCCTCAGGCCGCAACCGACCCAATTCCGGACCGGTCATGCGTCGCCCAGGGAAGGGACTTGGGCTGTCCTTTCTTGAACTCCCAGTCTATTCTGCCGGGCGGATCATTGCAAATCCAATCGATTAGCCCCCAAACACCGAGTGCTGGGCAAGCCTCAGAAACCACGCCGGGAATAGGCCGATGCCGATGGTGCCGACGGCGGTGAAGGCGAGCGTGGCGCGGACCAAGGGCGTCAGTGCCGGGTCGAACGCCCTCTCCGGCTCCCGCATGTAGATCACCATGACGATGCGGATGTAAAAGTAGGCGGCGACGGCGCTCAGCAGCACTGCGATCACCGCCAGCATGACGAAACCGCGCTCGACGAGCGCGACCAGGACGTAGAACTTGGCGAAGAACCCGGCCGTCGGCGGAATACCGGCCAGCGAGAACAGATAGAGCAGCATCAGAAGCGCCAATCCGGGACGCGACTTGGCGAAACCCGCGTAGTCTTCGATAATCTCGCCCGAGAAATCGCCGTTCCGCATCATGATGACGATGCCGAAAATGCCGAGATTCATGAAAGAGTAGATCAATAGGTAGAGCATCACGCTGGCGATCCCGTCGGTACCGCCGGCCACCACGCCGAAAATGGCGAACCCGGCATGGGCGATGCTGGAATAGGCCAGCAGGCGCTTGAAATTATCCTGCACCAGCGCCACGAAACTGCCGAGCGCCATCGTCACCACCGCAATGACCGCGACGATAATCCAAACGTTTGAGGTCGCGAACAGCGGGTTGAGGAACACCCGCAGGATCACCGCGAACCCCGCCGCCTTGGGGCCCACCGACATGAAGGCGGTGATCGTTGTCGGCGCGCCTTCATAGACGTCCGGTACCCACATGTGAAACGGCACCGCGCCGACCTTGAAGACCAACCCCGCGACGATGAAGACCACAGCCAGCAGCAATCCGGGATCGAGCGGATCGCCGGTCACCACCGCAGCCATCGCGTCCAGTTGTGTGGTGCCGGTGAGCCCGTAGACCAGCGAAACGCCGTACAGGAAAATCCCGGTCGAGACCGAGCCAAGGATCACATATTTCAGCGCCGCTTCGTTCGACCGCTGCTCTCGCCGCAGGAAGCCGGTCAGCACATAGGTGCAGATCGCCATCAGTTCGACGCCGACATAGACCGACAGGAGGTCGGTCGCCGAGGCCATGATCATCATTCCCGAAAGCGCAAGAAGCAGCAGGACATAGTATTCGCTGCTCCCGATCCCTTCGATCTCGGCATATCGCCGCGAAAGCAGGAATGTCAGAACGGTGGCTAGGTAGAATACAAACTTGAAGAAGACCGCGAAGCGGTCAGCGATGAACATGCCCGTGTAGGCCCGCTGCACCTCGCCTGCCAGCATGAGTGTCACAAAGGCGGCAATCAGCACGACCGCGACGGAAGCCCAGACAAGGAAAGGTTCCTGCCCCTTCCGCAGAAACTGTCCCAAGATCAGCAGGATGCAGGCCCCAGTGATCACCACGATCTCGGGCAGGCTCGCTAGCACCGACTGGAAGAGCGCGGCGGCGGTCATTGGCCGCTCCCCTTAGCGTGCACCTGCATCAGCAGATGCTTCGCGGAGGCATCGATAATGTCGAGAAAGGGTTTCGGATAGAGCCCGACCCAAAGCACGAAGACGGCCAGGGGCAGGATCGCGGCCATCTCGCGGGCATTCACATCGCGTATGCTGAACCGGGCGCCGACACTGGCCGGACCAAGCGCGACTTTCCGATACATGCCAAGCAGATAGGCCGCGCCTAGCAATGCGCCCAAAACGGCGGTCGCGCCGGCGGCCAGGTCGGCCGCAAAGCCTCCCGACAGCACGAGCAACTCGCCCACGAACGAATTCGTTCCCGGCAGCGCCATCGCCGACAGGACGAACAACGCAAGAAACGCGGTATAAACCGGCGCCGCCTTCATCAACCCGCCATATTCCGCCATGCTGCGAGTGTGTGTCCGCTCGTAGATCAGACCGACGAACAGGAACAACGCGCCCGTCGTTACGCCATGATTGAACATTTGCAGGATGCCGCCCTCAAGCCCGCGCAGGTTCAGCGCAAAAATCCCTAACGTCACGAAGCCCATGTGGCTGATGCTCGAATAGGCCACCAGCTTCTTCAGGTCGTCCTGCGCCAGCGCAAGCAACCCGCCATAGACGATCGCAAGCGCCGAAAGTGCCAGCATCAGCGTCGAATAGTGCACTGACGCCTCGGGCAGCATCGGCAGCGAGAACCGCAGGAATCCGTACGCACCCATTTTCAGGAGCACTCCCGCCAGGATGATGCTGCCCGCCGTCGGCGCCTGCACATGGGCATCCGGCAGCCAGGTATGGACCGGGACCATGGGGACCTTGACCGCGAAGGCGATTAGGAAGGCGAAAAACAGCCAGGACTGGACCTGGAACGGCAAATCCTGCGCTGTCAGGGCGAGGATGTCGAAGGTCTCGCCGCCGTGGAAATAGAGCACGATGATACCGATTAGGAATAGGAGGCTTCCCGCCAGCGTGTAGAGGAAGAACTTGAATGCTGCATAGACTCGGCCTTCGCCGCCCCAGACGCCGATGATCAGGTACATCGGGATCAGCATCGCCTCCCAGAAGACGTAGAACAAGAACAGGTCGAGCGCGCAGAACACGCCAAGCATCAACGCCTGCATGACCAGTAGGCTGACCATGAACTCCTTCACCTTGCGGTCGATCGCGGCCCACGAGGCAAGCACACAGATCCAGCCCAAAAGCGCAGTCAGGAACACGAAGAGCGCACTTATTCCGTCGATGCCGAGAGCATATGTGATCCCAAGCGCGGGCACCCACGGGCGCTTCTCGATGAACTGCATCTCATGGGTGGTGGTGTCAAAGCTGGCCAGCATGGCTAAGCAGAGAGCGAGGTCGAGGATGGTGACACCCAGTGCTGTCCATCGCACCGCATCGTCACGGCGCAAAAACATCAGAACCGCTGCCCCGGCGACGGGCGTGAATACGATGAGACTGAGTAGCGGGAATCCCATCGCACCTCCTACCGCCACGCCACGGCGAAGACGGCAACGGCTGCGATCACACCGACAATCATCGCCAGCACATAGTGCGTCACAACGCCGGTCTGAAGCCGACGCAGCGCCCCGCCGCCGCGCAGGATCGAGCGGGCGACGCCGTTCACGATGGCGTCCACGCCGGTGAGATCGATTCGCAGTCCCGCCCGTGCGGCCCCATGCAGGAAGGGCAGCGCCGCGGTCTCGGACACGTCGCTCACCGCCTTCTCGTAGCGCGCCAGCGGTTTTTCAGCGATCCACATGAAGACCCGCGCGCCCTTGCGGTAGAACCAGTCAGTGTCGAGGCTGATCGTGTTCTCGGGATCGAGCGCCTTGAGGAACAACACGAACCCCAACGCGGTGAACATCAGCACGCCAAGGCTCTCGGTGACATGGACGCCAGTGTAGGGTTCGAAGTCGACCGGATACGGCAGCAGCGCGTAAAGCATCTGGGGGAACACCCCGATCGCGATGCAGAGCACCGCTGCCATGCCCATCGCGACCAGCATGTTGCCGGGCGGTTCCCGCGCCTCCAGCTTCTGGTCCGTGCCGAAGAACATGTAGTACGGGAGCTTCAGTCCGGTGTGCAGGAACGTCCCCGACGACGCCATCGTCAGCGCCAGCACCACCAGCGCCCGATGATCCTGCCCGGCGGCGGCCACCACCATCGACTTGGTGACGAAGCCGGAGAAGAATGGGAATGCCGAAATCGCGAAGGCACCGACCATATAGAGCGCCACGGTCATCGGCATGGTTTTGTAGAGCCCACCAAGCTCGGTGAGCTTGCGACGGCCGGTGACGTAGATTACCGCCCCGGCACCCATGAACAAAAGCGCCTTGTAGAGGATATGCGCGAAGGCATGGCCGGTCGCCCCGTTCACAGCCATCTCGGTCCCGATGCCGACGCCCGCCACCATGTAGCCCACCTGACTGACGATGTGATAGGCCAACAGTCGCCGGCAGTCGTTCTCCAGCACCGCGTAGATGACGCCGTAAAGCGCCATCGCGGTGCCGAGCCAGACCAGAAGCTCGGTGCCCGGAAACGCCCGTGCCAGCACGTAGACGGCGGTCTTGGTGGTGAAAGCGCTCATGAACACCGCCCCAGTGACGGTCGCCTCCGGATAGGCGTCGGTCAGCCAGGCGTTGAGCGGCGGCACCGCCGCGTTGAGCAGGAATCCGGCAAGAATCAGATAGGCGCCCACGCCCATTCCCCCCTCGATCGGGCCGAAGAGCAGCGAGCCGGTGGCGAGCCCGTGGAGAATGATGCCGCCGAGCAGGGCCACCCCACCGGTGATGTGGACCATGAGATAGCGGAAACCGGCGGCGACCGCCTGCCGGCCGCCCTGGGCGAAGACCAGATAGGCAGAGGCAAATGCCATGCCTTCCCAGAACAGGTACAGGGTCAGGTAATCGCCGGCAAACACAACACCGAGCGCGCTGCCAACGTAGACGAATGCGGCGACATGCTGGTCAGCGTGAGGCAGGTGCAGCGCGTAGACCGTTCCGATCAGCGCCATGATGGTGAAAACGGTGGCGAAGACGATGCTCAGCTTGTCGACCTTCGCGATCAGCACTTCCTGCCCGATGAACTGCATCTCGCCATAGCTGCCCGGCTGCATCGCAAGCACGGCGAGGATCGCCAGCGCCGGAATCAGCAGCAGATAGGCCTTGCGGATCGACCCACTGAGCAACGGGATCGGCAGCGCGCCGAGAATGAAGATCAGGCCCGGATGGATGAGATCAGTCATAATAGTCCTCGCGCCGCATGAGCCCACCCTGATGGCCGAGGAACTTGGAAACGAAAATCAAAAGCACGCAGGAGCCGAAGCCGTAGACGGCAGACCAGCCAGGCAGACGGTCCCACAGGTATTCGGCGTGTTCGCGAGAAACCAGAAAGTCGGCGATGGCGATGAGGACGAGCACCAGATAGAACAGTCGGCGGCGCTGCCTCGCATATTCTTCGTCACCAAAGAAGTCGACGACGCGCTTGATCATTTGACCACTCCGTCCGCCAGAGCGAGAAAATAGCCGGGGAAGATGCCCATCAGCATCGACAAGATGGCGGTTGCGACCAGCGGGATCGTCATCATCGGAATTTCGCGGATCGTCGCCGGACTTTCCTGCACCTCCGTCCCGAAAAAGGCGACATAACTGACCGGCAGGAAGTAGGCGGCGTTCAGGACCGAACTCACTAAGAGCACGATCAGGAATGCCATCTCCCCCGCCTCCACAGAGCCCAGCGCCAGATACCACTTGCTGACGAAGCCCGCGGTCGGCGGCACCCCGATCATGCTGAGCGAGCCGACAAAGAATGCCCCCATCGTCCAGGGCAGCCTGCGGCCGATACCGGCCATGTCGCTGATGTTCCGTTTGCCGGACGCGCAATAGATCGACCCGGCGCAGAAAAAGAGTGTGATTTTTGAGAAGGCATGAGCTGCAATGTGGATGATCCCGCCGACCATTGCGGCCGGCGACAACAGAACCACACCCAGCACGATATAGGAGAGCTGGCTCACCGTCGAATAGGCGAGCCTGGCCTTCAGGTCGTCCCGGGTCAGGGCGTAGACCGACGCCATCAGGATGGTGAACGAGACCAGATAGGCCGTGGCTATGCCGAGGCCCAGCTTGCCGACCAGCTCGACGCCAAAAACATGGAACACCACGCGCAGGACGCAGAAGACGCCCATCTTGACCACGGCCACCGCATGCAAGAGCGCGCTGACTGGCGTCGGCGCCACCATCGCGGCAGGCAGCCATGCGTGCATGGGCATCACAGCAGCCTTGGCGAAGCCGAAAAGATAGCAGAAATAGACGACCGTCAGCAGCGCCGCCGAGGCATCTACCTCCGCCAGCAGCCCCCCCGCCACAAAGTCCAGCGACCCCGTAATGTGGTAGGTCAGCGCCAGCGCGGCGAGTAGCACGCTTTTCGACGCGCCCATCAGATAGACGAGGTACTTGCGGCTGCCCGTCCATCCCTCTTCGTCCTCGTGGTGGTAGACGAGCGGATAGGTAACGAGGCTGAGCACCTCGTAGAAGATCACCAGCGTAAACAGATTGGCCGCGAAGGCGCCCCCGACGGCCGCTGCGAGGCTGGTGGCGAAACAGGCGAAGAACCGGGTCTGCGCATGCTCGTTCAGGTGCCGCATGTAGCCGATGGAATAGATCGCGGCCACGATCCATAGAAGTGACGAGACTGTGGCAAAGACCATGCCGAGCGCATCAACGCGGAAAGCGAAGTCGATCCCCGGCAGTATCTCGAAAAGGCGCAAAGCGACGGTCCCGCCCGCCAGCACTGGGGGCGCCATCGAGGCGACAACCGCAAACAGGGCGATCGCGGCCAACGGCGAGACGACGTCGCGGAGTTCCTCGCGGTTGTTCAGAAGGACAACCGCCAGGGCCGCCAGAGCCGGAACGGCGACGGCAAGCAGCGGCCGGATCGTTGACTCCGGGTCCAAGCCGCTATCCTTTCATCATGGTCACATCGTCGACCTTGAGGGTGGATTTGTTCCTCACAAGGGCGACCAAGATACCGAGGGCGACGGCACCCTCCGCCGCAGTGATTGCGATGACGAAGATCAAAAAAATCGCCCGCGGAAATCGTCGTACTGACGGCCGAAAGCGATGAAGTTGATGTTGCCCGAGTGGAGCACCACCTCCAGCGACAACAACAAAACAAAAATTTTGCGTCAGAGAAAAACCCCCGCCGCTCCAATCACGAATAGGGCCACTCCGAGCAAAATATACCACCAGAGCGGAACCATCACCCCGACCCCTTCCGCGCCAGCACGATGGCGCCGACCAGGGCCGCCAGCAGGATCACGGAGGCGGCTTCAAACGGCAGGAGATAGTCGGCAAAAAGCGTCGTGCTGAGCTGTCTGATCGCATCGCCGCCGCGCGTCGCGACAGGCTCGGTGACGGAAAAACGGTCGCTCCGGAGCACCAGCACGAGCATCTCGATCCCAAGCAGGACGAGCAGCACGAGAGTTGGAAGGCTACCGCCCGGCACGAACCGCTGCAAGACGGCTTCCCGCACATCGATCATCATGATCACGAATAGGAACAGCACCATGATCGCGCCGACATAGACGAAGATCTGGATGACGGCGAGCAACGGCGCCTCGAGCATGATGAAGATTGCGGAGATCTGCAGAAAACAAGCCATCAACGCCAATGCGCTGTGAACCGGATTCCGCGCCACGACGACCATCAGGGCCGCGACCACGGCCACCGTAGCGAACAGAAGAAAGAACCCCTGATCCATCGACGCCGCCCCTCCGGCGCGAACTGTCACTCGGCGAGACGGCCGGATTGGAAATAGCGCCGCACTTCAGATGCGTTCATAAATTGTGCCCTAGTATCGGATTTTTCACAAGATTATTGTCGGTGGCTGAGCGGGCTGCGCTGGTCCGATCGTGGCGCGACAGCTCTCGAGGGCTTTATGCAAACGCCGGGCGCGAAAGTCACAAAACTCCACCGGAAGCGGCTAGAGGGGCGACCCTCTCCATGCGGCTCGCAAGCCAAACAAAAAGCCGTCCTTTCGGGGCGGCCTTTTTTGGTTTGGTGGCGGGGGCACGCAACCACCCAAACCAACACTCTCTGCAAGTCGCTGTTTGCTTTTGGCTGACAACTCGCTGCGGCGAAGTGCGTCGTGTTCGAGTTTGGAGAGGCTCTCGTTGCGGTGTGTAGTCGTTGTAAAAAGTGTCCAGAACGGTCGATTTAATGGTTTTTCGATTTTTATTAAGGAAAGCTACGGAGAGGATAGTGCGCAAGGGGCATCGCAGAATTGCCTAAGCCGTAATCGGCGTTTCATGCAGATGCCGCCACTGGAGGGAACCATCTGCGGAGACTTCCAACACGACGGTCGAGCGCCTTGCGGTTTGAACCCCACTCGCATCCGCGTGCGTCTCGCGATAGGTGACACAGGCTCCGCCCGTCCATTCATGACTGATCTGCATCTCGTCGACCGTGATCCGCAGCTCCGGGCGTTTCCCATGCAGGCGGCCGAACAATTCACTCACACCCTGTTTGCCGAGAGCGGTCCCTTGCATGGAGATCATGCGAAACTTAGGCGAGAAGCGTTCGAGCAGTTGTGGCAGATCGGCGGGGCGGGCCGCCCCGGTGAACCAGCGTTCGATCGCAACGTGGATATCGACAATCTCACGGAAGAATTTTTCAGTATCGGTCATGTTCGGCTCCTTGTCGGACATTGTGAAAGAATGGGCTACGCGCGCTAATCGGCTCGCCGCAGACGCAGAACGAAGGGCAGCGGAAACACGATCAGAACGGCAGCGATCACAAAACAGTAGCGGTAGGGCAGGACATCGGCCGCGCCGCCGCTGGTCGCGAGGAAAAGCCCCAGCAAGCCTCCCAGCACACTCGCACCGAGCGAGAAACTGAGCTGACGGTTGATGTTCCACAGCGCACTTGCCTCTGCCATCCGTTCCGTCCGAACCGACGTAAAGGTTGCCGTCTGGGCCGTGGAAGTGCAAAGGCTCGCTCCGAAGCCCATTGCAACAAAGGACGCGATCCTGACGGTGAACAATCCGGCGAATGGTGTGGCCAACAGCAGCACGCCGGCGCAGGTGACGGTCATGCCGACAAGAAAGAGCGGGCGCGGGCCTCGGGACGCGAACAGCCGCCGCGTGGACATGATGGCGACGAAGGATGCGGCTGCCCATGGGAGCATAAGCATTCCCGTCTGTGTGGCCGTCAGACCAAGGCGGTCCTGCAAGTACAGGGAGGCGATCAGGTTTACGCCCGTGAAAACGCCCGGCACACACAGGTAGATGATACTGCCAGTCTTGAGCATCGGATCGGAGAGCAGACGTAGATCAAGCAGCGGCTCGCGCGAACGCAGCGCATGGCGGACATAGGCAACGCCCGCGACAATCGCCAAGGCAAGGACAATCGCGGCATGAACGCCGCTTCCCGTCTGACTAATGAGCGTCAGGCCAAGGGGAAGGCAAAACAGGGTGATGGCGCTCAGCAGGAAGCCGGGAATGTCGAGCGCCGGCTTCGCTTCCGCCAACCGATCGACCGGCGCCCAGGCAAGGGCCAATGCTGCTATCGCCGCTGCCAGTGGCGCAACGCCGATAAACACCCAGCGCCAGGACACATAATCGGCCGCGATCCCGCCGATGGCGGGTGAAAGTGCCGGCACCAGCAGCGCAACCGTCATGATCACGGCCGTCAGATGGGCGCGGTCTTCCGGCGGATAGGCGCGATAGGCCATGCTCTGGCCGACCGGCACGAGCAGTCCTCCGCCGAGACCCTGAACGAGCCGCCAGGCGAGAAGCGTCGCAATCCCAGTGGCCATGCCCCCGCCGATGCCGCCCACCGCCACAATGAGCAGGGAGGCAATGAACACGCGGCGTTCGCCGATCCGGCGCGCAAGCCAGCTCCCCAGCGGAATGGCGACAGTCAGGCCGAGCATGTAGATCGTGCCGACCCAGGCGAGCTGCACCACCGATGCGCTCAGCTCCCGCTGCAACGCCGGCAGGGCGGCATTGAAGATGAACATATTCGCGAGATCGACGGCAAAGCCGAGAAGATAGAGGGTGGCGATTCGGGAGCGGGCGGACAACGGGAAAACCTTCGATAGGAATGACGCCCGCAGGGATATTCCCTTTCAAATCGTCGAATAAGACGATACAATTCTACATCACTTGTCGTATTTATTTACCAATTGGAGTGCGTGCATGGCGGTGAGTCTTGATCGCCTGACTGTTTTCCGAGCAGTCGTCGAAACAGGATCGTTCACAGCGGCTGCCAAGCAACTCAATCAGGCCAGAGCCGCCGTCAGTTTCAACGTCAAGCAGCTCGAAAGCGAATTGGGCGTCACGCTCCTTCATCGCACCACGCGCAGCCTTGCTCTGACCGATGCCGGCGAACGGTTCTATGCGCGCTGCCTACGCATTCTCACGGAAGCCGATGAGGCGATTGCCGAAGCGCGCACGGAGCAAACGGTGCTGAGCGGCAGCTTACGCCTGACATCGACTGTTGAATATGGCGTCGCGGTGATCGCTCCGGCGCTTCAGAAATTCACCGCGCTGCATCCAGACCTCGACGTCCAGTTCGAAGCCTATCCGACGAATGTCGACCTCCTGCGCGACCGCTTTGACGTCGCCATCCGGCTGGGGCGTAACGAGCAATTCCAGACCTCGCCATATGCCGGTGTGCACCTGGGGACGTATCAGCTCAGGCCAGTCGCGTCGCCGGACATCATCGCCCGCGTTGAGGGAACTGTCGTTGGTACGCCCGAGATGCTGAGCGCGCTGCCGCACATCAGCAATGCCACCGTCGACCATGTGAAAAGCTGGACAATGTTCGACGAAGAAGGGCGCGAATGCGCGTTCGAGGTGCCTCGTCAGTCCCGGCTACTTGCCAACAACGCATCGGTAGTCAAGGCGCTGGCGGTTGCCGGCGCAGGCGTTGCGCTTCTGCCTGACTGGTTCGTGGCGCCAGAACTCGCCAAGGGCACGTTGGCCGACGCCCTGCCGTCCTATCGCTTCCCCGATCACCAGATTTACGCTATGCACCTGCCCATGCAGATGGTCCCGCAGAAAATCCGGGCCTGGCTCCGTTTCCTCAAGGATTATGTCCGTCGTTGATTTCCTGGCACGGCACGGCGGACTTCTGCTCGGAAGTTCTCGACCAAAACCTATATTCCTGCGCGGCGGAGCGTGACAGATTCGAACGACTACCTCGTTTCGATCTTCATTGGCGATCTTCCGCAGTTTCAGACCATCCCTTTTGTACGCTACAGCATCCTAACTGCCGCACACTTCCGCCGAAGCACTATTCTTTCTCCGCAAAACGGTTCTTCGATTGTCTCAGCCAGTTATCGGCAAGGGATTGTTGGAGACCATGGCACTCAAACGGGACAGGATAAGCATCGAGGTATTGCCGCCCTCGACCGCAAACGGATTTTTGAGCAGGGCATCGTCTGGATCAAGTGGGTCGGCACGCACAAGACTTGCGACAAAATCGACGTAAAGGAGATCGAGCATGGCGAATGACCTGAACCCGATCCGCACAGAAGCGGATTACGAGGAAGCGCTGGCCGAAGTCGAGCGGCTATGGGGCGCGAAGAGCGGAACGCCGGAAGGCGATCGGCTTGACGTGCTGGCGACGCTCATCGACGTCTATGAGGCGAAGCACTATCCGATGGACCCGCCCGATCCGGTGGAGGCGATCCGCTTCCGCATGGAACAGCAAGGGACGACCGCAAGGATCTCGAACCGATGATCGGCCCGCGCAATCGGGTGGCGGATGCTTAATCGCAAGCGTAGCCTGTCGATCGACATCGATCCGCCAATTGCATGCCCGTCTCGGTATCTCGGCCGAGGTTCTGATACGGCCAAGCCGACTCGACAAGGTTGCATAGGAAGAATGGCCCGATGACTCGTGTTGCCCTTTATGCGCGCTACTCCTCAGACAATCAGCGCGAAGCTTCCATTGAGGACCAGTTCCGCATCTGCCGCGAACAGGCGACGCGTGAGAAGTGGAAGATTGTCGGAACCTACAAGGACGCGGGCATCTAGGGCGCGCATGATCCTACGGCCGGGCATTCACCACGAATGCCCTGAACCGGCCACAAGAACGGCAGGAAGCGGCCAGTAAGCCTTTCAACAGCGCTCCTTTCTCACCTGCCAACTCCCTCCCCAATCGTGTTAAGTACAGCAACTCTTGAAGGTTCTGCAATCATCGAGAGTGAACGGTTATAGTAGGCGCGACCACTTCCGTCAGCGCCATCGCTTTGTTGTGAAGTCTCAAGCTGGAGAGTGGCAGAGAACCGAGCGAGGTTTCTTCAAAATTGCCTCCGCGGCCACTATACTCGGCGTCAGAGCCGGGAGAGAGCTCATGCGTCCACTAGCCCTGTGCAAAGCGTTACTGGCGGCGGTTCTCGCGAGCGCTGCCGCCATGGTTTCGACATCCGCGCCCGCTCAGGATCGTCTCGCCGAGCGTGCAGCGATGATCGAGACGATCAAATGGCACGCCCGCTCGGCGCCGTCAGCCGTCGAGGGCCAGGGCATCGATCCGGCTGTGCTGCAGACGATGGGAAAGGTGCCGCGCCACTTTTTTGTGCCCGAGGAGCAGCGCGGCGCGGCCTATCGAGATCGGCCACTGCCGATCGGATACGGCCAGACCATCTCGCAGCCCTTCATCGTCGCGCTGATGACCGACCTGATCAACGTCGGGCCTGGCGACGTTGTCCTCGAGATCGGCACTGGCTCGGGTTATCAGGCAGCCGTCTTGTCGCCGCTCGCAGCGAAGGTTTACTCGATTGAGATCATACCCGAACTGGGCGAAAGGGCGGCCGCCCGATTGGCGGAGCTCCGCTTCGACAATGTCGAGGTGAAGGTGGGCGACGGTTACTATGGTTGGCCTGCGCACGCGCCTTTCGACGGTATCGTGGTGACTGCCGCTGCCAGTCACATCCCGCCGCCGCTGGTCGAGCAGCTTGCCAAGGGGGGCCGGATGGTCGTCCCCGTGGGAGGCCCCTTCGCGACCCAGTTTCTCATGCTGGTCGAGAAGCGACGGGACGGAAGCATCACGACCCGGCAGCTGCTGCCGGTGGCCTTTGTGCCGCTGAGGGGAGGTAGGGCCCAATGAGAGCGGGGCGCCTACTGCCGGTTGGTCTCATATCGGCGGCAACCCTTGCTCACGAAGTGCTGCTGATGCGGCTCTTTTCGATCATTCAGTGGCATCAATTTGCCTATATGATCATAAGCATCGCACTCCTGGGCTTCGGCGCGAGCGGTACGTTCGTTGCCTTGGCCCGCCGCCCTCTGCTGAAACGGTACCCGGCCGCCTTCGCAGCGTCGGCAGCGCTGTTCGGCATCACTGCGGTTGCAAGCTTCGCCGGCGCCGAACGCCTGCCGTTCAACGCGCTCGAGGTCGTCTGGAATCCGGGCCAGCTCGGTTGGCTCGCGGCCAGCTATGCTCTCCTGGTCCTGCCGTTCTTCTTTGGTGCAACCTGTATCGGCCTTGCCTTCAGCCGCCATCCTGGCCAGATCGGACGCGTCTATGCCTTCGACCTGGTCGGCGCTGGGGTCGGTGCACTGGGCACCGTCGGACTCCTGTTCCTAGTCTTTCCCTCTGCGGCACTGCGCTTCATCGCGGCGTTGGGATTTGCGGCGGCTGCCCTCGCCGCGACGGGCATGGCTCGCCATCGGCGGCTCGCCGCGGGCAGCCTCGGGCTTGCAGCAGCGGTCATCGCGGTGTGGCTGCCACCGTCCTTTACGGCCACCGGCCCGCACATGTCGCAGTACAAGGGCCTAAGCATGGCTCTCGACGTCCCGAATGCGCGGGTGGTCGAGGAGCGATCAAGCCCGCTCGGACTACTGACAGTCGTGGAGAGCCCGAGCGTCCCTTTCCGGCACGCGCCGGGCCTCAGCCTCGCCAACACCCAAGAGCCGCCCGCGCAACTCGCCGTCTTCAGCGATGGCGATAGTATTACGGCGATGACCGCCTATAGCGGCGATCCGGCGACGGTCGCTTATCTCGACCGGACGACGGCGGCGCTCCCGTACCGCATGCTCGCGCGGCCGCGAATGCTGGTCCTCGGTGCTGGTGGCGGCGAGCAGGTCCTGCTGGCGCTGCGTGCCGGAGCCGATATCGTGGACGCTGTAGAGGTCAACCCGCAGATGATCGACCTGGCTCGCAATCGCTTCGCGAACTTCGTCGGCGGCATCTTCAGCCGACCGAACGTGCATCTGCATCTAGCCGAGGCGCGCGCCTTCGCTGCGACCGCTGGCGAGCGTTACGACCTGATCCAGATGCCGCTCCTTGACTCCTTCAGCGCAGCCGCGGCCGGGGTGCAAAGCATGCATGAGAACTACACCTACACCGTGGAGGCACTGCGGGATTATCTGGCGGTACTGAAACCAGATGGCGTCGTCGCCATCACGCGATGGCTGCGGGTGCCGCCGCGCGACATCCTCAAGCTGTTCGCCACTGCAACCGCAGCGCTTGAAGCGGATGGCGTGTCCCAGCCCGGCTGGCACCTGGCGCTGATCCGGAGCTGGAATACCGCAACCTTGCTCCTCGCCAAGTCGCCGTTCACGGGCGAAGACATTGCAGCCATCCGCGGCTTCGCGGGCGAGAATTTCTTTGACATCTCGTGGGTGCCGGGCATCTCTGCGAGCGATGTGAACCGCTACAATCAACTCGACCAGGAATATCTCTACGAGGGAGCCCTTGCTCTCCTCGGCCCTGAGCGAGCCGACTTCATCGAGCGCTACAAGTTCGATATTGCACCGGCCACTGACGATCGGCCCTATTTCTTCGACTTTTTCCGTTGGCGCGCCTTGCCCGAACTCCTGACGCTGCGCACCCAAGGTGGGGCAGCGATGCTCGACTGGGGCTACCTGATCCTGGTGGC
This sequence comes from Ensifer adhaerens, assembly GCF_001270265.1. GTDB lineage: Bacteria > Pseudomonadota > Alphaproteobacteria > Rhizobiales > Rhizobiaceae > Ensifer > Ensifer adhaerens_B. The sequence continues at coordinate 3,081 of NZ_LGAP01000040.1, read as the reverse complement.
GACGCTCATCCAGGCCGCGATCCTCAGTGTCGTCCTGATCCTGCTGCCGCTCCGGCTTTGCCGGCGCGCGCTCGGGAGAGCCGTACCTCGGCTGCGCTTGGGGCTCTATTTCCTTGCCTTGGGCCTGGCCTTCCTCTTCATCGAGATCGCCTTCATCCAGCGCTTCGTGCTGTTCCTCGGCCATCCGCTCTACGCTGTCGCTGTCGTGCTTGCGGGTTTCCTTGCCTTCGCAGGTCTCGGTAGCGCCCTGGCTGCACGCTGGGTGGCGACGGTCGGACGCGGATCGGCCGTGCGCGGCATCACCCTCGCTGTCGTGGTGATCGCATTCCTGGCTGGTACCTACCTGCTTGCGCTGCCCTTGATATTCGAACGCCTGCTGGCACTCCCGGATGCTGCGAAGATCGCAATCGCACTCCTCCTCATAGCGCCGCTCGCCGTCTTCATGGGCATGCCGTTCCCCCTCGGCCTCGGCCACACCGCCGCACGCTCCGAGGAATTTCTTCCCTGGGCGTGGGGGATCAATGGCTGTGCGTCGGTGCTGAGCGCGATCCTCGCCGCACTGCTTGCAATGCATGTCGGCTTCACTGGCGTCGTGACGATCGCCACCATCCTCTATCTTGTCGCCCCGGCCTTACTCGCCGGGCCGTGGGACCGATACGATCAGCAGACCTCGCAAGGCTTATCGGAATCGGAACCGTTCGTGAGTTAAACCAACCGCCGGAAACAACCCACTACCCGCTTGTCATAGGCGGCCTGCCTCTCGGCAAGGCCGCCGCCGTCGAACACGACTACAATACGGGGTTCGCTCGTCTCGGCTGCACCGACATCGTTGCCTGCGGCAACGGAAACCGAGACATCCTCGACGCCCGACATGCGCCTAACGGCGGTGTCGATCTTCGAGCCGCAGGAGGCACAATCCATGCCCTCAAGCCGATAGCGGTTTTCGCGAATATTGCCTGCATGATCTCCTCCTTGCATATCTTGACACCAAGCTACCACCTCTAGCGACTAGAGCTGCAAGGCAAAATTGCACGATCCGGCGACGTTTTTTCCGTCTTCGTTAGGGTGCGCGGTTCTGGCCGTTGTTCGTCGCCCGGACGCGGGAGATGTCCGCGTGCTGAGGCCAACGGAATTTTGTCCCCGTTTGAGCGAGCTTGGCGTGAAATGGCAAGACTAAGTTACCACACTATAGAAGTATAGAACTTCTTTTGAAGGCTATTTGGAAAGCAGTCGTCCGCAAGAATATGACTTGAAGCAGCCTGAAGTTACCCGATCCAACGATCAAGCAGATTGATTTTGTCTGATGTCACTGGCGTGCAGGACACTTTGCTAAAACATAACCGCACTGGCAGCCAGGTCGGCCGTCGGGGCTATCATCTCTCAGCAACTGACTGTTCTTGCCAACCCGGGTTCATACGAAAGGAGCCTCTGCATGACACATGCGGAGTTCGTCGTGCACATTCGCCAAACTTATGCTGGCCTCTTCGATCCAAACACGAGCGAGGAGGCTTGGTCCCTTTTCCTGACAGCGAACACGGGCTGGAACGAATTGATCGAAGAGTATTTGCGGCGCGTCGAAGTCTTCCTCGCCAACCACGGGCTGCTTTCCAAGGTCTACATTCGGCAAATAGAGGAAAAATGGGGCGGTCTCCGCTGCTATCTCAGTCCGACGAATGGCTATCGGCCGTCGGCAGAAGTAGCCGCCGCGCTTGGTGTGATCTACCGCGAGATTGCGGAGCGATCCTACCACACTTGTGACGTCTGCGGTGGGACCGGTCGATTGAAATCGAACAACGGCTGCTACCTAACCCGGTGCAACGACCACATCGCCGACCGGAGGCTCGCAATGGACTGCCGCAAGATAGGAAGGGCGCTTTAAGCACAAAATACGTTGCGAGTATGGATGATATGGAGGAGACGGAATTGGATACCGCTGGCAACGCACCTGACGGGAACGGCGACGCTACGACGCCGTTGTCCTGGGAAGCCAACCTTGTTGACGGCTTCGAAGACGACAGCTTCTCGCCTATGGGTGGGCTCTATTACCGCGACAATGTCGAGCAACGTGCAGGCTCGGTCGAATTTCAGCGCGACGTCACCTTTGGTAGTGCTGGCGCGTTGAAGCTAAGCGTCCGACCGCTCTGGGAGGGCGAAGACGATCGAAGCGAGCGAGCGGAGGTGTGGGAACGCACGACTCTACGCGTACCATATGACAAGGCGGTCTGGTACGGCTTTTCCGTCAGGTTTGCCGATCCCATCCCGCAAGGGGACCACCGCCATCTGATCGCCCAATGGAAGCGCGAGATCGGTCCGGAGGCGAGGGGTGACTACAGCCCGTTCCTGGCGCTTCGTCTCGTTCGCGGCCGACTCTTTGCGACCGTTGAGACCACTTTTCCGGTGATCCCTCGGCGCTCTTCTTTGTCGACCGACACATCGTCCCTCACGCCGGTTTTTCTGCGGCCGGAAAAGCGGCAGATGCGTGCGCTGGTTGCCACCGACCCTGGCTGGAAGCCACAGGACGGGCGCCTGTTCACGACCCACACGGATCGCATCACCGTCGTCCACAGGGGTAGTGAGCTGCCGGCGCCGCATAGTGGATGGATTGACTTTGCAGTGATGACCCAGCCGGGACCGGATGGCACAGGGCATATCGAACTCTTCGCCAACGACCGCTGGATTGTGACGGTCCGAGGCCATATCGGGCATGACGAACATGGGCTTGGCTCTCGACAGTATTTCAAGTTCGGCCCGTACCGCTCGGCAGCCCAAGGCGAATGGACGCTCTACTTCGACAACTTTCGCCGCTCCACACGCAGTGAAGACTTTCTTGGACCCGCCGGACTTGCGGCACTACGCTCAGCATCAGGACTTTGCTTTGGGTGAGCTTAGGGGTGCGCGGGTTTGAGGGCTGGACAACAAAAAAAGCCCGCCGGTTTTACCGTGCGGGCTTTTTAATTTGGTTGCGGGGGCAGGATTTGAACCTGCGGCCTTCAGGTTATGAGCCTGACGAGCTACCGGGCTGCTCCACCCCGCGCCAAGCGTAAACCGCTATCCGGTTTATCGCGGTAACGCAAATCCGAT
>NZ_LGAP01000004.1 GCF_001270265.1 Ensifer adhaerens | reverse complement strand
GCGGCAGGGGCAAGGTACGCGCCGTGCTGTTCATGGCCGCCCTCGTCGCCAGCCGACACAATCCCGCCCTCAAGGCCTTCCGCGATCGCCTGGTCGCAGGCGGCAAACCCAAGATCGTCGCCATCGTCGCAACCATGCGAAAGCTGCTCACCATCCTCAACGCCATCATCCGGGACCGCAAACCATGGCAAAACGCTTGACCCACAAGACAGTCGCTCTCCCCGCTTGCGGGGAGAAGGGAAATGCCGCACCCTATCCGGCCCTATTGACCCCGCTGAGTGTTGTCGCTTCGCAGGGCAAGTCCCTCGCCCCGCTTGCGGGGAGAGGGTTAGGGTGAGGGGCCCTTGGTTATCCGCCGGCCGCGTGATCAGCCCCGTTCTTTTCGCTCCAGCTCGGCCGCGACCAATGCGGCGAGCTTTTCGGCAACCGCGTCCTTGTCCATCTCCGGCCAGTCGTCGTTGCCGTCGGCCGAGATCAGCTTCACCCGGTTGCGATCGCCGCCCATGATGCCGGTCGCCGGCGAAACGTCGTTGGCGAGAATATAGTCGGCGCCCTTGCGTTCGAGCTTGGAGCGGCCGTTGTCGGCGACATTTTCCGTCTCGGCGGCAAAGCCGACGACGAGCTTCGGCCTGTTCGCATGATGGCCGATGGTCTTGAGGATGTCCGGGTTCTCGGCCAGTTGGAGCGGCGGCGGCGCTGCGCCCGGCTTCTTCTTGATCTTGTTGCCGGCGGCACTTGCGACCCGCCAGTCGGCAACGGCCGCCACCATCACTGCGACGTCGGCCGGAAGGGCAGTGAGCACCGCATCGCGCATTTCCTCGGCGCGCTCCACGTGGATCACCTTGACCCCAGACGGATCGGGGATCGTCACCGGGCCAGAAACCAGCGTCACGTCGGCACCGAGCTTGGCAAGCGCCGCAGCAATGGCGTGGCCCTGCTTGCCCGACGAGCGGTTGGCAATATAGCGCACCGGATCGATCGGCTCATGCGTCGGGCCTGATGTAACGATTGCCTTGCGGCCGGCAAGCGGCTTCGGCCCGCTTGCAAGCAGGTTCTCGACGGCAGCGACGATTGCCAGCGGCTCGCTCATCCGCCCTTCTCCTGCCTCGCCGCTTTCCGCCATCTCGCCGGCTTCCGGGCCGATGAAGCGGATGCCGTCGGAGGCAAGCGTCGCGCGGTTGCGCCGGGTCGCCGGATGCGCCCACATCTTCGGGTTCATGGCCGGCGCGACCAGCACAGGACGGTCGGTTGCCAGCAGGATGGTAGAGGCAAGATCATCGGCATGGCCGTTCGCCATCTTCGCCATCAGGTCTGCAGTGGCCGGGGCAACGACGATCAGATCGCATTCGCGTGCCAGCCGGATATGGCCGACATCCTGCTCGTCCTCGCGGGAAAACAGGTCGAGATAGACATGCGAGGCGGAGAGTGCGCCGACGGCAAGCGGCGTCACGAACTGCTGTGCGCCGGCGGTCATGACGGGGCGAACGCTGGCGCCGCGCTCGCGCAGGCGGCGGATGAGGTCCAGGCTCTTATAGGCCGCGATGCCGCCGGAGATGATCAGGAGAATGCGCTTGCCCGACAGTGTCATTGCGTTTCGGCCCTGCGGCCGCCTTCTTCGCCGGAGCTTTTCCCGGTCCAGCCATGTTGTTCGACAGCATCCTTTCCGACGGGCTCGCCGGCGGACGGACACGCTTGGCGGCGACCCTACTTGAGCGTTTCATCGGGCGCAACGTGTCTGGCCGAACCCCGCAATAACAGGCATGGCAGCGAGGACGCCGCATGCACGCCGAGGCATTCGGCAATCATTGCATGGTGGCGGCAGATCACGCAATCCCGATGGCGCGCCTGGCTGCGTCCGCTTCGAGCGGTGAATATCCCTTGGTATCTCGTCGCCGAAGGCGCATAGTGCCCGCATCATCGACCGATCGAACGGGCGTCGGTGGCTGAGAGATCGTTACGCTTTCGCCCTACCAGAGGAGATAGCGTGATGCACCCCATCGATGGATTTCGTGGGCGACCGATCCTTCCCAAGGAATTCCCGATGATTGCCGATGTGTTTCGGGATGCCGCTCGGGTGCGATACCCGGCGCTCGATCGCGAAGAGGGCGAGGCGATCCTGGCCCGGCTCATGGACTTGCACCACAGCTGTATCGACAGTCGGCTGTCCTCCGTCCAATAGGTGCGGGTCTCCGGATCTGGCGTCCTCAACCGTTAAGGCGGGTCGCAGAAGCCGCTGCAGATTTACGCGCGGCCTGCATCAGCGCATCTCACAAGACGACACGCAGGCGATCGCGTGGCCACGGCTCCAATGGCCGTTCGGCATTTCGACGCCAGGGAGAATGCCATGTTTCATACCTTCGCAACGCATATTCGCCGCTATGACTACACGCTCGCGGCAATCAAGATGTCGCTCGTCCTATCCTTGCTCATGATCGCGCTGATCACGCTGAACGGCCTCGTCTGGTAGTCATCCCAAGGCAGCACAAACCACCCGTGACCAGGCGCTCACGCTCGTCTGCCGTCCACGCCGTTCTTTCCAGTCCCCTCTCCAATCGGCCGGAGCCGAACTCCTTGCCTTGAAGAAAACACGATCGGTGCTATCTTCGCGTCGATAGAAATTAAGACAGGATACACGCAACGATGGATTTCCACCTGACAGCAAAGCCCACTCATTTTGCCATCAGGGAAATCCGTATCCATGCCTGTTTCGATCTCACTCTCCCATCTCACCTGGTCCACGCCTGACGGTCGCAGCCTCTTTTCCGATCTGAGCCTGACGTTCGGCCCTGGCCGCTCTGGCCTTGTCGGGCGCAACGGCGTCGGCAAAAGTACGCTGCTGAAGCTGATTGCCGGAACGCTCCGGCCGCAGGCCGGCACCGTCTCGCTCGACGGCAGCCTCGGCATCCTGCGACAGACGGTCCAGGTCGGCGAACTGGAGACCATCGCCGAACTCTTCGGCATCGGCGATGCGCTGGCGCTTCTCAGCCGCGCGGAGGAAGGCATCGCCAGCATCGATGAGCTGTCGGTTGCCGACTGGACGCTGGAGGCGCGGCTGGCCGCCGCACTCGCCCGCCTCGGGCTGGAGGCGGAGGCACAGGCGCCGCTTTCTTCGCTTTCCGGCGGGCAGTTGACCCGCGCCAAGCTGGCGGCGCTGGTTTTTGCCGATCCCGATTTCATCCTGCTCGACGAACCCACCAACAATCTCGATCGCGCCGGACGCGAGGCGGTGATCGAGCTGATGGCGAACTGGCGTGGCGGTGCCATCGTCGTCAGCCATGACCGCGAGTTGCTGGACAGGATGGATGAGATCGTGGAACTCACCTCGCTCGGCGCCGCCAGCTATGGCGGCAACTGGAGCCACTATCGCGAGCGCAAGGCGATCGAGCTCGCCTCTGCCCGGCACGATCTTGCCGACGCGGAGCGGCGCTTGGCCGAGGTCGACCGCAAGACGCAGGAGATCGCGGAACGAAAGGCCCGCAAGGATGGCGCCGGCCGCAGGAAACGCGCCAACGGCGACCAGCCGCTTCTGTTGCTGGATGCGAAGAAGGAGCGCAGCGAAAAGACCGGCGGCGACAATGCGCGCCTTGCCGAACGTCGACGCGACCAGGCGCTCGGCGATCTCGCCTCAGCCCGCGAACGCATCGAGATCCTCCAGCCGTTTTCAGTGCGGCTGCCTTCGACCGGGCTGCCGCCCGGCCGTGTCGTTCTTCAGGTCGATGATGTCAGCGCCGGCTACGTCCCGGACCGTCCGGTGCTCGCCAACCTGTCGCTGACGATCGCCGGGCCGGAGCGGGTGGCGATCACCGGACGCAACGGTTCGGGCAAGACGACGTTTCTGTCGCTAATGTCAGGCAAGCTTGTTCCCCGGTCAGGCCAGGTGCGGGTTCTGACGGAGTTCGCCATGCTGGATCAACAGGTGAGCCTGCTCGATCCGGAGGTGTCGATCCGCGACAACTTCCGGCGGCTCAATCCCGGGGCGGGCGAGAATGCCTGCCGGGCGGCCCTCGCGCGCTTCATGTTCCGTGCCGACGCAGCACTGCAGCGTGTCTCCAGTCTGAGCGGCGGGCAGATGCTGCGGGCTGGTCTTGCCTGCGTGCTCGGCGGCGACAGCCCGCCGCCGCTCCTGATCCTCGACGAGCCGACCAACCATCTCGATATCGATTCCATCGAGGTGGTGGAGGCGGGGCTGCGGGCCTTCGACGGCGCGCTCATCGTCGTCAGCCACGACGAAGCGTTTCTAGAGGCGATCGGCACAACGCGCCGGGTCGATCTGTCCAAGCCGTCGGAGGGCCGTCGCTCTGCCGCGTGCTAGAGGCCGACGGTTTCGGGCGGCATGCCGATGGTGGGCGTTACTGCGCCCATTTGACGTCGCCGGTAAAGGCGATCGTCAGCCAACGGTCGCGTCCGGCTTCGCCTATTTCCGCGCCGATCTCGGCGCGGATCGCATCGAGGCTCGAAAGCGTGTCCACCCGGGTTTCGGCCGATCCGATCAGGTAGATCTCGATCAGCCGCGCCCGGCCGACCTTGGCGACATAGGTGCGATAATCGGAAAAGCCGTGGCGGCTGGCGGCGCTGCGTGCGGCCTCGCGCACCTTTTCGTCCAGCTCGGCCGGGGCGACCAGGAAGATTTCCTTCAGCGCGGCATAGACGGTCTTCAGCGGAAGCGGGATCAGGCAAAGCGTCAGAACGACCAGGATTGCCGGGTCGGCATAGGGCGTCCAGCCTTCATAGGCGGTACCCTTCAGCATTGCGGCGACCACAAAGGCGACGAGCAGGGCCGCGGTGATCGTCCCCGACACCGCCCAGGCGCGCACGTCCAGAGCCAGGACCGCCGAGCCGATCGAACGGTTTGCCCGCCGACCGTAGAGGAACATCACGACGCAGATGACGACGACGACGGCGGCATAGGCGATAGCCCAGTCGAAGGCGAGTTCGCGCCCGCCCGACAGCAGCGAGCCGACGGCGTTGATGAGGGCATAGAAGGAGAGCGTGGCGAGCAGGCCGGCATTAAGCAGCAGAACCATCGGCTCGATATGCCAGAAGCCCATCTGAAAGCGGCTGCTCTCCCTCGGAACCAGCCGCGTCACCCCCAGCGCCAGCAATGTCATGGCCGCGTCGACGGCGGAAAACACCCCGTCGAACACGATCGACACCGATCCGGACAACAGGCCGAAGAGCACGCCTGTCGCACCGACGACGATGGTTGCGGCGATCGATCGCTTGAGGACGGTCTGTTCGGTGGCGGTGGTCATGATCTTGTATTCACTCCTGTTTCGACGCGGTGCTTAGGCGGTGCCGGTGACGAAAAGGTGACGGTGATCACTCAGACGGCGCGATGGTAGCGTTCCGGCCCTATGCGAACTGACGGGGCCGCATGACGTCTCCGCCGATGGCGTCGCCATCGAGCGAGCCGGTGCGTGCCGCGTGGGGGCGGGGCGGCGGCATAGAGTGGCCGATCGCAAACAAGAGCGCGCTTGCCGCCGAAAGCAGCGCGAACAGCAGGAACATGCCGGCGCCGCCGATAGCGCCAAGCGCAAGGCCGCCGATGAGCGGCCCAAGGAAATTGCCGACCGAAGACAGCGAATGGGCGCCGAAATAGGTGCCGCGATTGCCGGCATCCGAAATGCCGTCGACCAGCACATATTCCGAGGGCACGACGAGCACCTCGCCAATGGTGAAGAGGATCATCGAGGCGATGAGCATTTCGACGCCGGACGAGGCTGCAAAGCCGATTTCACCCAGCAGGAACAGCAGGCAGCCGAGTGACAGCGCCCGCAGCGCACCGATCCTTTCGATGACGAGGCGGGCAGGCGTGCTGGCGATCAACACCGTTACGGCGTTGGTCGAAACCAGGAGGGCGAAGAGGGTGACGCCGTCCTCGAAACCGGCGTTGAGATATTGTGACAAGGTCACCGACCACTGACCATGCACGGCCAAAAGCAGTGTGCCGCCGATGACGAAGAAGACCAGCCGGCGGTCGCGCAGGGCGGCGACAAGCCCGCGCCAGCCGCCGGCAGCACCCGATGCCGGACCGGTCTCAGCGACCTGCCTGCTGCTTGCTTCGGGCACGGTGAAGAACAGCACGAGGCCAAAGGCGGCGTGCATGATGCCGGCAATGACGAACAGCGTCGAATAGGCGGCGCCGACCCATACGCCGATCATCGGACCGATGGCCCAACCGGCGTTGATCGCGAGATAGCGCCAGGAAAACACCCGCAGGCGCAGATGCGCCGGTGCGGCATCGCTCATCAAGGCGCGCGAAACCGGCTCATAGACGGCGGCCGCGACGGCAGAAACGATATGCGCCAGCGCGAAGGCGGCAATCGACTGTGCCAGTCCGAGCCCGGCCAGCGCCAGTCCGGCCATCAAAAGCGCTGAGGTCAGCACGCCCTTTCGGCCGATCCGATCGGAGAGGGTTCCGGCAAACGGACTGACGATCGCACCGAGCAGCGGGCCGGCGCCGATCAAGGCGCCGATGCCTGCCGGGCTGAGGCCGAAATCCCGCTGCAGGCGGATCGCGAGGAAGGTCAGGCTCATGCCCTTGGCGATGGTCACCACGCCGGAACCGGCGATGAGCAGCAGCGCAATCACACGGCCCGCGCGTTCGGAATAGGCATTCATCACAGACAACCGCAGGCTGGGGCCGCTCAGCTTCCTTGCGGAACGCGGAGCGGCGGGAATGGGAAGGAGGTTCCTTTCGCGATTACACCCGTCGCGTGTGCTCGGCAAGGGCATGGTTGTCGAGCAACCGTCTGTCGGCGTGAGCCGATCGCGGGTGCTGACGATCTTCCCCCTTTGGCCCTGCTCACCGGCACCCTGGAAAAAAATCAGCGGCGGCCACGGTCCGTGGCCGCCGCAGAGGTGCTTCGCAAAGCCTTGGCTGCGCGTGGGCGATATCGGCCGCCAGTCAGTCCTTTTTCTGCCGTTGCTGCCATTCCGCATAGAGCGGTGCCGCGTCGGTCTCGTCGACCGGCACGTGGCGGAAGCGCATGGACTGCTCACCCAGGGGTTTTGCCAGTTCGGCATAGATCGCCGCCGTCGACAGGCCGTAGGGTTCGGCGTCGGCATTCGAGTGGGCGTAGGCGATCTCGGTGATGCCGGCCATGCGCATGGCCGCAAGGCACATCGGACAGGGCTGGCCGCTGGCATAGATCGCAACGCCGTCAAGGCGGGGAGAGCCGAGGCGCTGTGCCGCCAGGCGAAGTGCGTTCATCTCGGCATGCGACGTCGGGTCGCCGGTCTCGAGCATCTGGTTGACGCCACTGGCGATCACCTCGCCGTTTCGAACGGCGACCGCGCCGAAGGGCCGGCCGCCTTTTTCGATGTTGGTGCGGGCAAGGGCGACAGCCTCGCGGAGAAAGCGTTTTTCCTGCTCCATCTCTCCTCCGGATCTCAATGGGCGCCGGCGGCGACGAGCAGTTTTTCGATCTTGCCGTAGCCGCGCTGCCGGGCGTGGCTGAGCGGGCTTACGCCTTCGCCATCGGCAAGGTTGACGTTCGCGCCCGCGTCGATGAGCAACCGCACGATCTCCGTATGCTTTTCGCCGCCGGTACCCAGGATGATGGCCTCGATCAGCGCCGTCCAGCCCAGCCGATTGACGTGATCGACATCGACGCCCGCCTCGATCAGCGTTTTTACGGTCTCGACATGGCCGCGTTCGGACGCGGGGATCAGCGCCGTGCCGCCGTAACGGTTGGTGCTTTTCAGGTCGGCGCCGTTGGCAAGCGTCAGCTTCAGGATTTCGAGATGGCCGCGCGCGCCGGCATAGAGGTATGGACTGTCCTGGATCTTGTCCTTCGCATTGACATCTGCGCCGGCGTCGATGAGCACGCGTGCCGCGTCGATGCGGTTCTCATGCGTGGCGACGAGCAAAGCGGTCGCGCCGCTTTCGTCGCGCGCGTCGAGCGTTGCTCCGCGCTTGATCAATTCACGCAGTTCGGCAGCATTGCCGGCTTCGGCAGCGGCAATCATTTCCTTTTCAAGCATGGCGGCTCCAGCAGAGGCGGGAAGAAGGGCTGAGGCGAACAGTGCAGCCCCGAGCAGCCACCCGATCGATGGTGGTTTCATGGTTCTCATTCCGTTCGTGCGGTCGGCCAGGCGCATGTTGCCCGACCGACCGATGTGCATAGCCCTGAGATCGGCAACGACCCAGACACAAGATTATGCAGCAGGTTTCAAGCGCGACAGCGCCCTTCGTGCGTCATGACCGACGCGGGGCCTGCAGCGGATTCCGGTCTCAGCCGTTACTTGAGCTGATCCTTGACCTTTTCAAGGGCGGAAAGGGCGCAAGCCTCATCGAGGTTGCCGCCCGGCGCGCCGCCGACGCCGATGGCGCCGATCGTCTCGTCGCCGGCCTTGATCGGCACGCCGCCGGCAAGCACCAGGAAACCGTCGATCGAGGTGAGTTCGGCGGCAGCCGGATTCTTCTGGATGTTCTCCGCCATCTTGCTGGTCGGCGTGCGCGACGAGGCGGAGGTGAAGGCCTTGGCGCGGGCGGCGTCGACCGTGTGCGGGCCGGCGCGATCGGCGCGCTGCAGGGCGCGCAGGACGCCGGCGCGGTCGACCACGGCTGCCGTCACGTTGTACTTGTCGGCCGCGCAGGCTTCGACCGCCTGGCTGGCGATCGAAACGGCGAGATCGAGCGGCATGTTGCGCTCCTGCAGCAGGTCGGCGGCGGCCGGAGCGGCAAGGCCAAGCACGGCGGCAAAGGCAAGGGTGGTCTGGTATTTCATGATCGGGTCCTTCCGATGTGGCATGTCGCCGGACGTGTCCCGCGCCCGGCATGGCCCCCTCTTCGGAGCGGACCATAGGGGGTCGACTTTCCATCTGGAAATTAAATGTATGGATGCTAAAAAGTGGAATTATGAATAGTCCGCTTTTCGATCTGGATCTGCTGCGCGCCTTTGTGGTGGTGGCCGATTGTCAAGGTTTCACTGCCGCGGCCGCAAGGCTGCATTCCACCCAATCGACGGTCAGTCAGAAGGTGTTGCGTCTCGAGGATCTGGCAGGCCACCGCCTGTTCGAGCGCAGCCATCGGCAGGTGCGCCTGACGGAGGCCGGCGAACAATTGATCGGCTATGCCAGGCGTATGCTGGCATTGAACGCGGAGGCGCAGGAGCTTCTTTCCGGTGCCTCGGTGGCCGCCGCCTTGCGCCTTGGCCTGCCGGAGGACTTTGCCGCAGGGCGAACGACCCGCATGCTGGCGGATTTTGCCCGGGCGCATGGCGATGTGAAGCTCGAAGTGACGAGCGGCCTCAGTCGCGATCTGCGGGCACTCTATGAGCGCGGCGAGCTGGATGTCGTCGTCGTCAAGCAGCGCCGCAGCACCGGCGACGCCGTCAAGCGCTGGGCTGAAACCCTGTGCTGGATCGATAGCGCCGCCTATCCGACGCTTGATGCCGAGCCCTTGCCGCTCGTCGTCTTTCCGCCGCGCGGTCTTTACCGAGACGACATGGTTGCGGCGCTGGAAGCAGGCGGCCGACGTTGGCGCATCAGCTATACCAGCTCCAGCCTTGCCAGCATCCAGGCGGCCGTCGCCGATGGCCTCGGCGTCAGCCTGCTGCCATCGCGCGTCGTCAACGATCGCCACCGTATCGTCAAGCCGAAGGACGGACTTCCGGCGATCGAGACGATGGAGATCGCGCTCCACCATCGCCCGGAGGCGAGCCCGCTGGTGATCGCGCTGGCGAGCGACCTTGCAAAACTGATCGGCGAAGGCGGCTGATGCTTTGCCTCAGAGCATCGAGCGGCTGAGGCCGCCGTCGACGGGAAGCGCCACGCCCGTGACATAGGCGGCGGGCCGGCCCGCCAGAAATGCGGCGGTAGCGCCGAACTCCGCCGGCGTTCCATAGCGGCCGATCGGAATATCCGCCTGGCTGCGCGCGGCAACCGTCGCGATATCGACCCCTTCGCTCTCGGCATCCATGCGGTCGAAGCTCAAGGTACGGTCGGTCGCAAGCCGCCCCGGCAACAGCATGTTGACGGTCACGCCATCGGCGGCGACTTCGCCGGCCAGTGTCTTCAGCCAGCCGGCAACCGCACTTCGAAGCGCGTTGGAGGCGGTGAGGCCCGGGATCGGTTCGCGGATGCTGGTCGAGGCGACGGCGATGATGCGGCCAAAACCACGCTCCCTCATGCCGGGCAGGACCCGGCCGGTGATGCGCATGCCGGCGAGCACCATGGTCTCGAACTGCGTCCGCCAGAAATCCGGCTCGATCGCCGATGCAAGCGAGGGCGGTGGCCCGCCGCCGTTGAGGACGAGAATGTCGATCGCACCGAAATCGGCGGCAAGCCGATCGAGCAGCGCATCGAGGCTCTCGGGTTTGGAAAGATCGAGTGCAAAACCGCGGGCGGTCGGGCAGATCTCGGCCGCGACCTTTTCGGCCGAAGCTGCGTCGCGACCGGTCAGCGCGACGGCAACGCCTTCAGCCGCGAGCGCTTCGGCGATGCCGCGTCCAAGCCCCTTGCTGCCGCCGAGCACGAGTGCCTTTTTCCCTGTGATGCCGAGGTCCATGGCTGTCTTCCTTCCCATGCGATTTCCGTTGCTGCTTTTGGAGCCCGGCGGCGACGCGGCGTCAATGGGGTAGGTGGATGGGAGTCGGCAATTCGGAGGGAAAATGACGAGGACCAGACGTCAAAAAGCCCGGCCGGAAACCGACCGGGCTTCGTGCCCCTCGCCCCTTGCCGCCGTTAGCGGCAGACGCGGATGCGCTCGTAGTAGACGTTGCCGTAATGATCGTAGCGCCTGACCTTCTTGATGAAGCAATAGGGCCGATACTCGTAGTAGCCACCGCCATAATAGCCGTCGACATAACCGATCTGGCCGCTCCAGCCATGGCCGTAGTGGCCGTTGCTGAAGCCGATCGTCACGCCGCCAGCCTGCGACGGCGCGGCAAAGGAAACGGCTGCGGTGATTGCGACGGCCGCTGCGATGATGATCTTGCGCATGATGTTCTCTCCTCCGGTGATTGGGATGAACTCCCGCCATCCATGAGGAGACGATCGCATGTGATTGGCATATGCGCAGTTCCGAATGGAACACGATTGCAGGCGGCGGCAGACCTGAAGGTGCTGCCGTCGCTTACCTCCAGAGCGTTTCCAGCTTAGACGGAGTCGCGGAAACGCCCTATCTCTTTGTTTTTACGCATTTCCCGACGGAAAACCGCTTCGCACTTTTCCTGGAAATGCTGTAGGACGCAGTGTCCGGCCGCGGTCAGGCACGAACGCGCGCCATCGCCAGTACGTCGGCAAGCACGCCATTGCGCAGCGCATAGGCCCTGTGCGTGCCTTCGGGTTCGAAGCCGGTCTTGCGATAAAGCGCGATCGCCGCCTCGTTGTCGGTGAAGACGGTCAGTTCGATGCGGCTGATGCCGAGCCAGTTGTCGGCGGCGTCGATCAGAGACGTAAGTAGTGTCTTACCGATTCCTTCGCCGCGATGGTTGTCATCGACGCTGATGCCGAGCACGGCGGAGTGACGCCGGCGCCCCTTATTGCGGTGGAGACCGGCCATGCCGACGATCCGGCCGTCGCGCTCGGCAACAACAGCCGTGTCGTCCTCCGACAGGCCCTCCATCCACTTGCGTGTCTGCTCAGGGGTCGAATAGGGCAGTCTGAGCGTGCCGGAGCGGATGCCCGGCTGGCTCATCAGCGCGGCGATCGCTTCCCAATCGACGATGCGCGCCGCTCGGATCTTGAGTATCGGGGAGGTGTGGGCTTCGATCATTGTTTCCTCTCTGGCTCACTACAGCGCCGCGCGTCAAATATGACGCGCAAAGGACGCTGTAACGCTTTTAACTTGCTGCATAATTTCATCCGTAAATCGGATCCGATTCACGGAATTATGCAGTAGCTCCGAGGAAACAGGACCAAACCCTGCTCGCCTCGGCAGGGTTGGTCGGGGGACAGTCCGCTTAACGCACGTGGTCTCCCGCACACCCCAGGGTATGCGTGCAAAGCACCATTGCGAGCATCGAACGATTGTCCATGCTGGAACGATAACAAGCGGGAGTGGAAATGCAAGCCGGTTCGGCGACCGGATTGCAGATGGCGTTCAGGTCACCTGCCAGGCGATGTAGATCAGCGTGGCGGCGATCAGCCACAGCGCTACGCGGCCGGAGCGCGTGTGGCGTGCCTCGGCCTTACCGATGGCATGTGCGGTTTCTGCATCGAAGCGCAGGCCATTTTCGCTCATGGCCATGATTTCGTGGGAGAATTTTTCCGTGCGGGCCGCGATTTCGGGTGCTGCTTCGGCCAGTCGAAGGGCCGCACGCAGGCCGTCGCGCAGATCGGTGACGATCCGCTTTGGTCCGAGATTGTCGCGGATCCACTTGCCGACGACGGGCTCGGAGGCCTTCCACATATTGAAACGTGGATTGAGCGTGCGGGCGACGCCCTCGACGACCACCATGGTCTTCTGCAGCATGACCAGCTCGGGCCGCGTCTGCATGTCGAAGAGCTCGGTCACCTCGAACAGCAGTGTCAGTAGCTTCGCCATCGAGATGGTTTCTGCCGGCTGGCCGTGGATCGGTTCGCCGATGGCGCGGATCGCCTGGGCGAAGCTCGCGGCATCATGATGCGACGGCACGTAGCCTGCCTCGAAATGCACGTCGGCGACGCGCTGGTAGTCGCGGGTGATGAAACCGAACAGGATTTCGGCGAGGAACCGGCGCTCCTTCTTGCCGAGGCGGCCGACGATCCCCATGTCGACGGCGACGATGTGGCCCGCGTCGTCGACGAACAGGTTGCCCTGATGCATGTCGGCATGGAAGAAGCCGTCGCGCAGCGTGTGGCGCAGGAAGGACTGGATCAACGTATCGGCCAGCGCATCGAGGTCGTGGCCTGCCGCCTTCAGCCCGTCGATATCGGACATCTTGACGCCGTCAATCCACTCCATGGTGACGACGTCGCGGCCGGTGCGTTCCCAATCGACCTTCGGCACGCGAAAGCCGGAATCCTCCTTGGTGTTCTCGCCGAGTTCGGAAAGGGCGGCGGCTTCGAGCCGCAGGTCCATCTCGATCTTGGTCGTCTGCTCGATCGTCTTGGTGACCTCGACCGGCTTCAGTCGCCGCGTATAGGGCAGGAAACGTTCCTGCATGTGGCTGACGAGATACATCGCCTCGATGTCGGAGGCGAAGCGCTGACGAATGCCGGGACGGATGACCTTGACGGCAACCCTATCCGGCTGGCCGTCACGCATGACGATCGCCGGATGCACCTGGGCGATCGAGGCAGCCGCCATCGGTTCGGAAAATTCAGCGTAGAGGTCGTCGACCTTACGGCCGAGCGACCCTTCGATCGCGGCCTTGGCCGCGCTTTGCGGGAAGGTCGCCATCCGGTCCTGCAACAGCGACAGGTCGGCGGCAAACTCCGCGCCGACGACATCGGGACGGGTTGCCAGGAACTGGCCGATCTTCACATAGGAGGGCCCGAGGCGGGCAACCGCGCGCGACAGCCGGTCGCTGCGCTCCTCGCCGGGCACCTTGCGGCGGGCAAAAAGCCCGGCTGCCTTCTGGGCGAAGCGGGCAAAGGGCGGCAGGTGTTCGGCCGGGATCGCGGAGACGACGCCTTCGCGCACAAGAACCCAGCCGATCCGCACGAGGCGGACATATGCTCCAGCTGTACTCATAAGATCAGATTTTCCAGCCGGAATGCAGCGCTGCGATGCCGCCGGTGTAATTGGTGAAGGAGACGCGGGAGAAGCCGGCCTCCTTGATCATGGCGGCAAAATCGCGCTGGTTCGGGAACTTGCGGATCGATTCCACCAGATACTGATAGGGCGCTTCGTCGCCGGTGATCAGCTTGCCGAACTTCGGGATCGCGTTGAACGACCAGGCGTCGTAAAACCGGTCGAGAAGCGGCATCTCCACTTCGGAGAATTCGAGCACCAGCAGACGGCCGCCGCGCTTCAGCACACGATAGGCTTCCTTGAGCGCCACATCGATGCGCGGCACGTTGCGGATACCGAAGGCGATGGTATAGGCGTCGAAGGAATTCGCCTCGAACGGCAGCTCTTCGGCATTGGCCTCGACGAAATCGAGGTTGGCCGAAAGCTTCTTCTTTGCCGCCCGCTCCGCACCGACGGCGAGCATCGAGCCGTTGATGTCGAGAACGGTCGAATGCGCCTTGCGATCGGAGGCTTCGATGATGCGGAAGGCGATATCGCCGGTGCCGCCGGCAACGTCGAGCGTTCTGTAGCCCTCGCGGCGCGGCGGATTGAGCGCGGCGATCATCGCATCCTTCCAGGCGCGATGCAGCCCGGCCGACATCACGTCGTTCATGATGTCGTAGCGCTTGGCCACCTTGTGGAAGACGTCGTTGACGAGCGGCTGCTTTTCGCCCGTACCGACGTTGCGGAAACCGAAGGAGGTTTCCATGCCGCCATTGGCCGATACCCGCTGATCCGTCATACGAAGAACTCCACCTGAACCAATTTTGCCGGCACCATAGCGAAATCGCCCGGCCCGCGCTATCTCGGGGGCAGGGTCATGGCTGCGGCACAGCGCACCCCTATAGGATAAGTAGTCCGCCAAGGAAATGCCAACCGCCGGGCTTATGGTGGTTAAGAAAGAAGGAGACGACGCATGCCGGAATTGCCGGAGGTCGAAACGGTCAAGCGGGGTCTGGCGCCGACGATGGAAGGGGCGGTTATCGTCAATGCCGAACTGCGCCGGCCGGATCTGCGTTTTCCCTTCCCTGTCAATTTTTCCGCCACCCTTGCCGGCCAGCGCATCGTCTCGCTGTCGCGTCGGGCAAAGTATCTGATGATCGATCTCGAGGCCGGCGACGTCATCATTGCCCATCTCGGCATGTCGGGTTCGTTCCGCATCGAACAGGGTGCGCTGCCGGCCACGCCGGGCGGGTTTCACCACCCGCGCGGCAAGGATGAGAAACACGATCATGTGATCTTCCATCTGGAAAGTGCCGCCGGCCCGGCCCGCGTCATCTATAACGATCCGCGCCGTTTCGGCTTCATGGATCTGGCCCGCCGGGAGACGGTCTCGGCCCATGCTTTCTTCCGCGCGCTCGGGGAGGAGCCGACCGGCAACGCTCTCGACGCCGCCTATCTCGCCGGCCGTTTTGCCGGCAAGGCGCAGCCGCTGAAGGCAGCCCTGCTCGACCAGAAGAACATTGCCGGCCTTGGCAATATATATGTGTGCGAGGCGCTCTGGCGTTCCGGATTGTCGCCGCTGAAGCCGGCCGGCGCGCTCGTCGACAGCCAAGGTGGGCCGAGACCGGAGCTGCAGGACCTGACGGTCGCAATCCGCGAGGTCATTGCCGACGCCATCGCCGCGGGCGGCTCATCATTGAAGGATCATATCCAGGCCGACGGGTCGCTCGGCTATTTCCAGCATTCCTTTTCCGTCTACGACCGGGAAGGGGAGGCTTGCCGCACGCCGGGTTGCGGCGGTACGGTCGCCCGCATCGTGCAGGCGGGCCGCTCGACGGTCCATTGCCCGCGCTGCCCGAAATGAACATCCCGGCCCTGCCGGGCCCGGGCGCTGACACGAATTCGGAGGGGACGAGAATGAGTTACGAGACGCCGCTGGTCGAGACGCGTGGACGCGTAGGCCTGGTCACGCTCAATCGCCCACAGGCGCTGAATGCGTTGAACTCGACCGTTATGCGCGAGCTCGCCGCTGTGCTGAAGGCATTCGATGCCGACAAGGAGATCGGCGCCGTCGTCATCACCGGTTCGGAGAAGGCCTTTGCTGCCGGCGCCGACATCAAGGAAATGCAGACGCTCGAATTCGTCGAAAGCTATCTCGGCGATTTCATCGGCGGCTGGGATCAGGTGGCGGCCGCCCGCAAGCCGGTCATTGCGGCCGTTTCCGGCTATGCGCTCGGCGGCGGGTGCGAATTGGCCATGATGTGCGACTTCATCATCGCCTCCGAGACCGCAAAGTTCGGTCAGCCGGAAATCACCCTCGGCGTCATCCCGGGCATGGGCGGGTCGCAGCGTCTCACCCGTGCCGTCGGCAAGGCGAAAGCGATGGATCTGGTCCTGACCGGACGGATGATGGACGCGACCGAGGCGGAACGCGCAGGACTCGTTTCGCGTGTGGTGGCGCCGGAGAAATTAATGGAGGAGGCGCTGGCCGCGGCCGAGAAGATCGCATCGTTCTCGCTGCCGGCGGTGATGATGGCCAAGGAGGCGGTCAATCGCTCGCTGGAGGTGACGCTTGCCGAAGGTCTGCGGTTCGAACGCCGGCTTTTCCATTCGCTGTTTGCCACGGAAGATCAGAAGGAAGGCATGGCGGCCTTTGCGGCGAAGCGCAAGGCGGAGTTCAAACACAGGTAGATCAAGGGGCGACGCGCAGTTTTCTCCAAATTGCGCGTTGACGGGGCGGCTGTTTCTCGCTATATGCCGCCCTCAGTTTGGAACGCCAAATCTGGGCTTTCCGATAATGCTCCCGAATTGCTTTGATGACAGGTCGCAGTGACCCGGCACGGCGAGGGCGGAGTTCATGTCAGTTTTCGAAGAGAGGCATCAATGGCCAATACAACTTCGGCGAAAAAGGCGACCCGCAAGATCGCACGCCGCACTGCAGTGAACAAAGCCCGTCGTTCGCGCGTCCGTAACTTCGTCCGCAAGGTCGAAGAAGCGATCGCAACCGGCGATCAGGCAGTCGCAGCCGCCGCTCTGAAGGCCGCTCAGCCTGAGCTGATGCGCGCTGCCACCAAGGGCGTGCTGCATTCCAACACCGCTTCGCGTAAGGTTTCGCGCCTTGCACAGCGCGTGAAGGCACTTTCGGCCTAATCCGGCTAATAAAAATCTGTGAATTGAGAGCCCGGCCCTTGCGCCGGGCTTTTCCGATTCATACATGTGTCATCGCGATGGTTAACTTGCCCGGCCTTTCTCGTGTCAATGCGATGACAGAATTTCTCTAGTTATTTCAGCGGCTTACGAGAGGTCATTGGCAAGGGCGTGTCTCTGGATGGGGGTCTTCTGGGCCCGCGATGAGTCAAGCGAATTTTTATTTTTTTTCTTTTTCGCCAGCTAATCAAAGAGCTGAAAATCAAAACCCTTGATTCAAAAGCGATTCTTCCCGGACTCGGATTGCGGCAAGCAAAAGGCAGCATGAGAGTCAACGGGCAGCGCTTAAGGTTGCGTAAAAATCGCGATTGATCTTGCCCATCGATCCTGCCTAAATGCCCTCCACAGGGGACACGGACCATATCTGTAAAGGGAAGTACGGAGGCCATTTCAACGAAATGGTTTCAGGCTTTCTGTTCCCTGTATCAGGGCGGCTCCACGTCGTTCAATCAGACAAGTCGAGAACGAAAAACCGGATGGACCAGCCATTCCGGACGAGGACCTTTCGACTTCTGGTTGCCGGTGTCGCCGCTCCTCAAAGTCAGGTGCAAGCGGTGCCTGACGAGAGGTAAAATCCAGCGCTCGGCTGTCCGCTTCGTACGAGGGTGCGAGACAGTTGTTGACGAGGAGGAGGATCCGGCACGGTCCAGGGCGGACCGGGGGATTTGTTGACGATGAGGCGCGAGGGGACATCAGCCGACCGATGAGGTCTGGCAGATGCGCGTAGCGCGCAGCCGGTCGGGAGATGAGGAGCCCGGTTGGATTGCGACTGTGACGTTCGGTGAAGCGGCATGACCTCATTGAGGAAGCCGCGGGTGCCGGACACAAGAGATGGGGCCGGCAGAGATGACGGCGTCTGAACATAATCGGAAGGCGGCAAAATGCAGATGAATGTGGCGACGGCGGCGGGCGCGTTTCAAAAGGACGGCGACGCATTTCAGTCCGGAAGCAATCTATCTCAGGCGGCGGGAGATAAGCACGACATGAGGCATGACGCACTGTTCGAGCGGGTGAGTGCGCGTTTGAAAGCCCAGGTCGGTCCCGATGTCTTCGCTAGCTGGTTTGGGCGCCTGAAGCTCCATTCGACTTCCAAGAGCGTCGTGCGTCTCTCGGTGCCCACGACATTCCTGAAGTCCTGGATCAACAACCGCTATCTCGATCTCATCACCCAGATCTTCCAGCAGGAAGACGGCGAGATCTTGAAGGTGGAGATCTTGGTGCGTACCGCCACCCGCGGCGCCCGTCCGGCTTCGCAGGAAGAAACACTGCCGCAGGCAGCTGAAACGGCTCCGGCAGCGCCGGCGCGCCGCCCGACCACGGCTCAGTCCGTGGCCTCGGTCGCAGCCGCTGCGGTCGCCAGCGTTCAACGGCCGACCCAGGCGCCGCTTTTCGGTTCGCCGCTCGATCAGCGCTACACCTTCGACAGCTTCGTCGAGGGCTCTTCCAACCGTGTTGCCCTTGCAGCCGCCCGCACGATCGCCGAGGCCGGCGCCGGTGCTGTGCGCTTCAACCCGCTGTTCATTCATTCGAGCGTCGGGCTCGGCAAGACCCACCTCTTGCAGGCGATCGCTATCCAGGCCCTCCAGAGCGCCCGGGCGCCGCGCGTCGTCTATCTGACGGCCGAATACTTCATGTGGCGCTTTGCCACCGCGATCCGCGACAACGACGCGCTGTCGCTGAAGGAATCGCTGCGCAACATCGATCTGCTTGTTATCGACGACATGCAGTTCCTGCAGGGCAAGTCGATCCAGCACGAGTTCTGCCACCTGCTCAACATGCTGCTCGACTCGGCCAAGC
This sequence comes from Ensifer adhaerens, assembly GCF_001270265.1. GTDB lineage: Bacteria > Pseudomonadota > Alphaproteobacteria > Rhizobiales > Rhizobiaceae > Ensifer > Ensifer adhaerens_B. The sequence continues at coordinate 242,970 of NZ_LGAP01000004.1, read as the reverse complement.
AGGTCGTCGTCGCCGCCGACCGCGCCCCTTGGGAGCTGGAATCGCTCGATAGCCGCGTTCGCTCGCGCCTGCAGGGCGGTGTCGCCATCGAAATGGACGGCCCGGACTACGACATGCGCCTCGAAATGCTGAAGCGTCGGCTCGACTCTGCCCGTCAGGACGATACCTCGCTGGACATTCCCGGCGATATCCTGAGCCACGTTGCACGCAACATCACCGCCAGCGGCCGCGAACTTGAAGGCGCCTTCAACCAGCTGCTCTTCCGTCGCTCGTTCGAGCCGCAGCTGTCGATCGAACGGGTTGACGAACTGCTCGGCCATCTCGTCAATGCCGGCGAGCCGCGCCGCGTCCGTATCGAGGACATTCAGCGCGTTGTTGCCAAGCATTACAATGTTTCGCGCCAGGAGCTGGTTTCGAACCGCCGCACCCGCGTCATCGTCAAGCCGCGCCAGATCGCCATGTATCTGTCGAAGACGTTGACGCCGCGGTCCTTCCCGGAAATCGGCCGTCGCTTCGGTGGCCGCGATCACACGACGGTTCTGCATGCCGTGCGCAAGATCGAGGAGTTGATCTCCGGCGATACCAAGCTCAGCCATGAGATCGAGCTTCTGAAGCGCCTGATCAACGAATAGGCGTCAGACTTGCATTCTGATTACGAGAAAGGCCCGGGAAACCGGGCTTTTTTCGTTTCAGACGCTGCGTGCCTGCTCGACGACCCAGGCGCGGAAAGACGCAACGGTCGGCCGGTCGAGCGCCGATGGCGGGTAGACCAGGTGATAGGCGAGGTCGGTGGCAATGCCGATCGGGAACGGCGCGACCAGCACGCCCTCGGCAAGCTCGCGCGAAACCAGTGACAGGCGAACGAGAGCGACGCCGTCGCCAGCTTTTGCAGCCTCAATGGCGCCATTGCTGTTGACGAAGACCGGGCCGCGCGTGGTCTCGATGCCTTCGGCGCCGACGGCTTCCAGCCAGAGCTGCCAGTCCAGCCTTTGAACGTCATGCAGCAATATATGGGCGGAAAGATCGGCCGGCGTGGAGAGCGGATGCTTGCGGGCGAGCGCCGCATTGACGACCGGCACCAGGTCGTCATCGATCAGCCGCTCGCTCGCCAGGCCCTCGTAGCGCCCGAAGCCGTGGCGGATGGCGATGTCGACGCCATCGGACACAAAGTCCGCCAGCCGGTTGGAGGCGCTGATGCGAATGTCGATGCCATTGAGGCGCTGCTCGAAATCGCTGACCCGCGGCACCAGCCATTGTGCCGCAAAGGTTGGGGTGCAGCTCACCGTCAGCACCGGCGCGCGATTTCGCGCCGTCAGGTCCTCGGTCGCCTCCCGCATCATGCGGAAGGCGCGCCGCAGCGTCGAAAAATAGGTGCTGCCATCCTCGGTCAGAACGAGCTGCCGAGGGCGTCGCTCAAACAACGTGACGCCCAGCGTCTGCTCCAGTTCGCGCACCTGCAGACTGACGGCCCCTGGCGTGACGTTGAGTTCGCGCGCGGCCAGAGTGACGCTCAAATGTCGGGCGGCGGCTTCGAAGGCTCTGAGGGCCGAAAGGGAGGGAAGCGAGGTCATAATGATTTAGCTAGCCTCAATCATTGAGAGAGAAATGCTCGTTTGAATAAATCATAACATACTGACAATATTCATGTAAATTCCGTGATTGATGACAACATCATGGAGTCATGAGTGTAAAATTAAATCATTGAAGGGGTGCGAAGATGTCTGGACCGGCGAATGCAAAGGTGATGGGCGCCGGCGAGTGGGCGATGCTGATCGCTCTGTCCCTGCTGTGGGGCGGCTCGTTTTTCTTCGTCGGCGTCTCCGTCAAGGCGCTTCCGCCCTTCACTATCGTCGCATTGCGGGTCAGCCTCGCAGCCGCGGCACTTTTGATCTTCCTGCGTTTCACCGGGCGCTCGATGCCCCGCGACCCTCGCATCTGGCTTGCCTTCTTCGGCATGGGCCTGCTCAACAATCTGATCCCGTTTTCGCTGATCGTCTGGGGCCAGACCCATATCGCCAGCGGCCTTGCGTCCATCCTCAATGCGACGACGCCGCTCTTCGGCGTCGTCGTCGCCCACCTGCTGACGGACGACGAAAAGCTGACCGCCAACAAGCTCTCCGGCGTGCTGCTCGGTTTTCTCGGCGTGGCGGTGATGATCGGCCCGGCGGCGCTCGGTGGCCTTGGTTCGAATGTGCTGGCGCAGTTCGCCGTGCTGGGGGCTGCCCTTTCCTATGCCTTTGCCGGGGTATTTGCCCGTCGTTTCAAGCGGATGGGCGTGGCGCCGATCGTCACCGCGACGGGGCAGGTCAGTGCATCGAGTATCATGCTGGTGCCGATCGCGCTTCTCGTCGATCGTCCCTGGGCCTTGACCGCGCCGGGCCTTGAGGTGTGGGGCGCGATCGTCGGCATCGCCCTGATCTCGACAGCGCTTGCCTATGTGCTGTTCTTCCGCATCCTCGAAACTGCGGGGGTCACCAATCTGATGCTGGTGACGTTTCTGATCCCGGTCAGCGCCATTCTGCTCGGTGCCCTGTTCCTCGGCGAAAGCCTCGAGCCGAAGCATTTCTTCGGCATGGCGCTGATCGCAGCCGGCCTTGCCGCCATCGACGGCCGCCTGCTTCGGCGTTTCCGGCGCAAGGCACCGGTCGATCCTGATCTCGCCTGCGGTGAGAATATCTGAAATCGGTCAGTCCTGCTGAATGGCCGCGGCGGCGCGCAAGTGCCTGCCGCGGTCTTCATGTTTGAACCCGCGGTTGCGGGTATTTTTTTTGTCTGTCTTGTCGACTATCTCTTCGTCAGATCGTCCTTGTGACAGGAGCAGGAGAGTTCCAATGCTTTACGCCGTGTTTTGCTACAACCAGGAAGACGTCACCGCCAACTGGACGAAGGAGGAGGACGACAAGGTCATGCGCGATCTTGCCGCCGTCCAGCGCAAATATGGCGATGCCGGCAAGCTGGGACCGGTGGCGCGGCTGCTGCCGACGACAGCGGCAACGACCCTGCGACACACTGTTGGCGAGACCGTCGTCATTGATGGTCCGTTTGCCGAAACGAAGGAGCAACTGCTCGGCTTCTACGTCGTCGATTGCGCTTCGCTGGACGAAGCGCTCGATTTCGCCCGTGAGCTGAGTGCAGCCAATCCGGCTGATGGTTCCTATGAAATTCGTCCCCTTGCCATCTACAAGCCAAGTGAGTTTCCCGCATGACAGACACGACCTGGATCGACCTCGCACTTGTTTCCGCTCGGCCGCAGGCAATGGGCGCGCTTCTGCGCTATTTCCGCAATCTCGATACGGCCGAGGAAGCATTTCAGGAGGCCTGTATCCGGGCATTGAAGACCTGGCCGAAGAGCGGCCCGCCGCGCGATGCCGCCGCCTGGCTGATCTTCGTCGGCCGCAACAGCGGCATCGACAAGGTGCGCCGCCAGTCGCGGGAGACCGCGCTGCCGCCGGAAGAATTGCTCTCCGATCTCGAGGATCAGGAGAGCGATCTTGCCGAACGGCTGGATGGTTCCCACTATCGTGACGATATTCTCAAGCTGTTGTTTGTCTGCAGCAATCCGGTCCTTCCGGCAACGCAGCAGATCGCGCTGGCACTGCGGATCGTTTCCGGCCTTTCGGTCAAGCAGATTGCCCGCGCCTTTCTCGTCGGCGAGGCGGCGATGGAGCAGCGCATCACCCGGGCGAAGTCCCGTGTCGCCGCCGCCGGCATCGCCTTCGAAACGCCTGACGCGGCCGACCGGTCGGAGCGGCTGGCGGCGGTTGCGACGATGATCTACCTGGTTTTCAACGAAGGCTATTCGGCGATGAATGGGCCGGACGGTGTCTCGGCCGATCTTTGCGAGGAGGCGATCCGGCTCGCGCGGCTGCTCTTGCGGCTGTTCCCCTCCGAGCCTGAAATGATGGGGCTGACGGCCCTGCTTCTGCTGCAGCACTCGCGCTCGCGTGCGCGCTTCGATGCCGATGGCGGCATCATCCTGCTCGATGATCAGGATCGTAGCCTCTGGAAGAAGCCACTGATCATCGAGGCGTTGGCCATGATCGACAAGGCGGTGCGCCATCGTCAGCCGGGCCCCTATCAGATCCAGGCGGCGATCGCCGCGCTACATGCGCGCGCTACACGCCCCGAAGAAACCGACTGGGAAGAGATCGACCTGCTCTATCAGGCGCTGGAGCGGCTGCAGCCGTCGCCGGTCATCACGCTCAACCGCGCCGTCGCCGTGTCAAAGCGGGACGGGCCGGAAGCAGCCCTGGCGTTGATCGAGCCGCTTGCCGAAAAACTCGCCGGCTACTTCTACTTCCATGGGTTGAACGGGGCGCTGTTGAAGCAGGCGGGCCGGGTCCGCGAGGCGCGCATCGCCTTCGACCGTGCCATCGCCCTTGCCACCAATGCGGCGGAAGCTTCCCACATTCGCATGCAGCTCGATCATTTGAGCAGGGATGCGGGTGAAAAAGACCTCGCAAAAGAAGAAAGATAAAAAATCCTGTCGGCGGTTGTCGGGACCGCGCTTGCAGCTTCGTCCTTGGAATGAACCCGCTGACGGAGAAGCCAACAATGACCGTTGTCACTGAAATCAAAGCTGCCGACGACCGCGAACTGGTCATCACTCGGCTGATCGATGCGCCGCGTGAACTCGTCTACCGCTGCTGGACCGATGCCGGACTGCTGAAGAAGTGGTTCGCGCCTTTGCCCTGGACGACGCCGGAGGCAAAGCTCGACGTTCGCGCCGGCGGCGCCAACCGCATCGTCATGCGCTCGCCCGAGGGCGAGGATTATCCCAATCTCGGCGTTTATCTCGAAGTGGTGCCGAACGAGAAGCTGGTCTTCACCGATGCCTTCACCGATGCGTGGGCGCCATCCGACAAGCCGTTCATGGTCGTGACCATCACCTTCGAGGATGTCGGGGCCAAGACCCGCTATACGGCCCGCGTTCGCCACTGGTCCGCCGAGGATCGCGAGGTCCACGAAAAGATGGGCTTTCACCAGGGTTGGGGCCAATGCGCCAGCCAGCTCGAAGGCACAGCCAAGCAACTCTGATCAAGTCCGTGGCTCGAAGGGCTTCGCCCTCGCGCCTGCCACCATGGGGAAAGGAGACCCACCATGTCCGTGATCGACAACAAGAGTGCTGCCGTCGCCGAAATCCGTGCGGTGATCGATGATTGGGCGGATGCCCTACGGGTGAAGGATGCGAAAGGTGTTATCGGCCATGGGACGCCGGATTGCGTGCTCTTTTCGCTGGCGCCGCCGCTGAAGACCTCCGACGCCAGCGAAGGCGGGCTCGAACAGTGGTTTTCTACCTGGCGCGGACCGCTCGGCTATCGCTTCGAGGGTCTCGATATCTCGGTCGGCGGCGACGTTGCTTTCGTCACCATGCTCACCGAGCTTTCCGGCGAGAAGGTCGATGCTGGAAAAATATCGGTCTGGTTCCGCCAGACCCTCGGTTTGAAGCGCACCGCGGCCGGCTGGAAGATCGCACACCAGCACGAGTCCGTGCCGTTCTACATGGATGGCAGCCTCAAGGCGGCCATCGATCTCAATCCGAAATCGACGGTCGATTGGCAAGCGCCTGCGCCGCCGCCGATGCCGGGCCCGATCGCCTATCTCTGCGTCGAGGATGCGAACGCGACCGCCGACTTCTACGTGAATGCCTTTGCCGCAACCGATGGCGGGCGGATGCTCGCCGACGATGGCAAGCGACTGATGCATTGCCATCTGACGATCAACGGCGGCGCCTTGATGCTCAACGATCCCTTCCCGGAACACGGCATGCCCTATGCCGCACCCCAGGGTGTCGTCCTGCATCTGGTGGTCGAGGACGCGCAATTCTGGTGGGACCGCGCGGTTGCCGCCGGCGCCGAGGTGACGATGCCGCTTGCGGTCGCCTTCTGGGGCGATCTCTACGGCCAGCTGCGCGATCCCTTCGGCATCCGCTGGGGCATCGTCGGGCCGGTGAAGAAAACAGACTGAAAAACGATTTGTGACAACGGAAAACGAGGAGACCTCCCCGAATGAACACTGCTCTTGTTATGACGGCTCCGGCTGGAAAAACGGTGATTCTCGGCCGCGTGTTGAGCGGTCTGGTTGTTCTGTTCCTGACATTCGACGGAGCGATCAAGCTCGTGCCATTGGACGTGGTGACCGAGACGCTGGCAGTGCTCGGTTATCCTGCCGATGCGGGCCTTGCCCGCCTGCTCGGCGTGCTGACGCTTCTGTGCGCGCTGCTCTACGCGATCCCGAGAACGTCGGTGCTCGGCGCCATTCTGCTGACCGGTTATCTCGGCGGCGCCATGGCGACCCATCTGCGTGCGGACAGCCCGATTTTCACTCATCTGCTGTTCGGCTTCTATCTCGGCGTCATCGCCTGGGCCGGTCTGTGGCTGAGAGATCGTCGCGTGCGCGACCTGATACCGTTCACGAACTAAACGCTGCCGACAAGGAGACCTTGAACCATGAGCAAAACAGTCAACGACTATATCGCGGGTCTTTCAGGCACGCCGGCGGAGGTGGCGAAGGAATTGCACGGTGCCATTCTCGCGGCCGGCGGTACAAAGGATATCGTGAAATGGGGCCACGCGGTCTATGAGGCCGGCGGACCGGTCTGTTTGATCAAGGCAGCCAAGGATCACGTGACCCTCGGCTTCTGGCGCGGCGCCGACATGCTCGACCTCGACCCGCGTTTGGCCAAGGGCGGCGGCAAGGGCGACATGGCCTATATCAAGGTGAAGGTGGTGGGAGAGGTCGACCAAGCGCAGATGGCGCGGCTGGTGGCCAGGGGCATCGCGCTCAACGCCGAGAAGGGCGATCCGTTCAAATCTTGAACGGCGAAACAAACTTGCAAAGGGCGCTCTGAAACAGAGCGCCTTTCTCTCTTTGGATGCAATACATCTTCGCGGGACCAAGGACTTTCCCACAAACCCGCGAGGCACCCCATGATCCTCTATTATCAGACCCATTCCCCCTTTGCCCGTAAAGCGCTTGTCTTCGCCCACGAGGTGGGGATCGCCGAGCGCTTGCAGGTAATCCATCACGAGACCAGCCCGACGTTGCGCAACGAAAAGGTCCATGCGGAAAACCCGCTCGGCAAGGTGCCGGTGCTCTTGCGCCCCGGTGAAGAGGCGATCTTCGATTCCGACGTCATCTGCGCCTATTTCGATACGTTGCATGATGGCCGCAGGCTGATCCCCGAAAGCGGCGAGGCGCGTTGGCGCTCCTTGCGATTGCAGGCTGTCGCGCAAGGGCTGGCCCAGGCCGGCATCGGGCTGCGCTGGGAAACGGATCGGCGCCCGGCAGCCCTGCGCTACCCGGCGCTGGCCGACGGCTACACCGAAAAGGTCGAGCAGACCTATGACTGGCTGGAACAGACGCTCGATGTCGACGCGCCGCTCGATATCGGCCACATCGCTCTCGCCACGGCCCTGTCCTGGATGGCATTCCGCGAGTTGCCGTCGTTCCGTGACCGGAGAAGGCTGACCGCCTGGTTCGATGCCTTTGAGGACCGGCCATCCATGCGCGCGACGCCGCTTTCCGGCGAGACGCACGATTGAGCCTTCGGCGCGTCGTGATTGATGCGCATGGGCGGGTTGTTAGCAGGCGAGGTCGGCAACGACGGCGTCGAGGATCAGCATGCCGGCGGGCGTGCAGCGCAGGCGCGAATTGCCAAGCCGTTCGATGAAGCCATGATCGATCAGGAACTGCTCGCGGTCCGGATCGGGATCGCGGCCGGAGAGCGTCTGCCAGCGGGCGAGATCGACGCCTTCCTTCAAGCGCAGGCCCATCAGCAGCAATTCGTCCGACTGGGCTTCATGGTCGAGCACCTCGCGCTCGACCATGCCGTGGCCGTAGGTTTCGACCAGTCGCAGCCATTCCTCCGGCTTGCGTTCGGTTGCCGTCGCCACCTTGGCGCCGCCGACGCTGAGGCGGCCATGGGCGCCAGGTCCGATGCCGGCATAGTCGCCATAGCGCCAGTAGGTTAGGTTGTGCCGGCTTTCGGCACCCGGCCGAGCGTGGTTGGACACCTCGTAGGCGGGCATGCCGATTGACGCGGTGATGTCCTGGGTCGCCTCGTAGAGGACCGCCGATTGTTCACCGTCCGGAACGATCAGCTTGCCGGCCTTGTGCAGGCCGAAGAAGGGCGTGCCTTCCTCGATCGTCAACTGGTAGAGCGACAGGTGGTCGACGGCATAGGAGACGGCTTCTTTAAGCTCGCGCTCCCATTGCTCGACGGTCTGGTTGGGCCGGGCATAGATCAGGTCGAAGGACATGCGCGGGAAGATGTCGCGCGCCAGCCGGATTGCCTTCAGCGCGTCCTCGACATTGTGCAGCCGGCCGAGAAATTTGAGGTCGCGATCGTTCAGCGCCTGGACGCCGAGCGAAACGCGATTGACGCCGGCGGCGCGGTAGCCGTGGAAGCGCGTCGCCTCGACGCTCGAAGGGTTCGCCTCCATGGTGATCTCGATGCCATCGGGCACATGCCATTCACGGGCGATGCCCGAGAGGATCGCGTCGACGGTGGCGGGATCCATCAGCGATGGCGTGCCGCCGCCCATGAAGATGCTGGTGACCGTGCGTGGACCGGAAAGCTCGCGCGCCTCCGCCATTTCCTTGAGGAAGGCGGCGACGAAACGCGGCTGGTCGATCGGTTGGTGGCGCACATGGCTGTTGAAGTCGCAATAGGGGCATTTGGCCGCGCAGAACGGCCAGTGCACATAGATCCCGAAGCCGGGATCCATGCCGTCACCGATTGCCGATAGCGTGGCCGTCTGCATCGTTGCGTCTCTCATGCGGTAGATCCCGATGACTTTGGGCCGATCGACCCAACGTCATGAACGTGATCGCTCCTAATAAATTGGAGCGGGATGGTGCGGAAAACCGCATACACTTTTCTTCATCCCGCTCCAAGGCAGGTTTCGGCGAAAAGCTTGAAGGCACGGGCGCGGTGCGACAGGGCTTGGGCGTCGCCCGGCTTCCAACCGTGTTTCTCGTCTGCGCTCATCTCGCCGAATGTGGTGTCGTAACCGAGCGGCTGGAAGACCGGATCGTAGCCAAATCCCTTGTCGCCGCGCGGCGGCCACACGACATGCCCTTCGACCTCGCCGCGGAAGAGCTCGACATGGCCGTCCGGCCAGGCAAGGCAGAGCACGGAGACGAACCGGGCGGTGCGCTTTTCAGGTGCGCTCGCGCCCTTGTCCTGCAGCGCGTCTTCCACTTTCTGCATGGCCATGGCAAAGTCTCGGCTGCCGTCTTCACGCTCGGCCCAATTGGCGGTGTAGACACCAGGCGCGCCGCCAAGCGCGTCGATCGCCAGGCCGGAATCGTCGGAAAGCGCCGGCAGGCCAGAGGCCTTGGCGGAGGCGAGCGCCTTGATCGTCGCGTTTTCTTCAAACGTCGTCCCGGTTTCATCCGGCTCGACGAAGTTGAGATCGGCTGCCGATTTGGCCTCGAAGCCGAGCGGCCCGATCAGGTCGCGGATCTCGCGGATCTTGCCGGCATTGTGGCTGGCGACGACGAGCGTCTTGTCATCCAGTGTGCGCATGATGTGTCGTCTCTTAAAGGAGCGGCGTGGGGCCGCGGTTCATTCGATGGACCAGAGGCCCGGTTCCGCGCATTCCAGACTGTTACCGGCCGGATCGCGGAAGTAGAAGGAGCGCGCGCCGTTCGGCCAGCGAATATCGGCCTCGATCGCGACACCTGCCGTTTCCAGCTTTGCCTTCCATGCGTCGAGCGCCTCAGCGGAAACGTGAAAGCACATGTGTCCCTGGCCGGTGGAGCCATGCGGCGGCACCGGCAGGGGGGCATCCGGCGAAGGCGGTTTGACCGTTTCCGCCGGATTGAAAATCAGGAGAACGCCTGGGCCGCAGCGGAAGAACACATGCCGCTTGCCGGCGCGCGTGATCTTTTCCAACCCAAGCACGCCGCCGTAGAAGGCCTCGGCGCCGTCGATATCTTCCGCATAGAGGGCGGTTTCAAGAATACCTTCCAGCGCCGGGGCCATCGTCTGCGTCCCTCCTGTCAGCCGGCGATCGCCTGCTTCTGCAGCGCGACAAGCTCGGCAATGCCGGTCTTTGCGAGCCCAAGCAGGCTTGCGAATTCTTCTTCGCTGAAGGGCTTGCCTTCAGCCGTGCCCTGGATCTCGACGATGCCGCCGGTTCCGGTCATGACGAAATTCGCGTCGGTCTCGGCGGCGGAATCCTCGATGTAGTCGAGATCGATGATCGACTGGTTGGCGAAGATGCCGCAGGAGATGGCGGCGACATGGTCCTTGAGGACCTTCTCGACCTTCACCATGTTGCGGGCTTCCATCCACTTCAGGCAGTCGTGCAGTGCCACCCAGGCGCCGGTGATCGAGGCCGTGCGCGTGCCGCCATCAGCCTGGATGACGTCGCAGTCGATCGAGATCTGGCGTTCGCCGAGTGCGGGCAGGTCGACGACGGCGCGCAGCGACCGGCCGATCAGACGCTGGATCTCCTGCGTACGGCCGCTCTGCTTGCCGGTCGACGCTTCGCGACGCATGCGTTCGCCCGTGGCGCGGGGCAGCATGCCGTATTCGGCCGTCACCCAGCCCTTGCCGCCGTTGCGAAGCCAGGCCGGAACCTTTTCCTCAAGGCTGGCGGTGCACAGCACGTGCGTATCGCCGAACCGCACCAGACAGGAGCCTTCCGCGTGCTTGGAGAAATTGCGCTCGAACGAAACCTTGCGCATTTGGTCGATTTTTCTGCCGGATGGCCGCATCATCAAACTCCTATCGTATCTGGTGAGCCTTCTAGAGCATGGCGGTGCCAAAGGGAACCGGTGGATGGCGGGCGATCAGGGCGATTTTTCCCTTTTGCCATCGGGCGCGGGGATCACTATATTTCCGGCGGCAGGATTGGCCTGCGAACATGGAGCGACATGGTACTGCGCAATCCCGGAGTGACCGATATCGCGGCGGCGCTGGACGAGCGTTCCGGTGAAATCTTCCGTCGCATCGTCGAAACCTATTTGAACAGCGGAGAACCCCTCGGCTCACGCAACCTTTCGCGGTTGTTGCCGATGTCGCTGTCGCCGGCCTCCGTGCGCAATGTGATGAGCGACCTGGAAGATTTGGGGCTGATCTATTCGCCGCACATCAGCGCCGGCCGCCTGCCGACGCAGACGGGCCTGCGCTTCTTCGTCGATGCCTTCATGCAGGTCGGCAATCTCTCCGCGGAAGATCGTGCCTCGATCGATCGGCACGTGCGGCTGAGCGACCATGCCCAGCCGGTCGATACGTTGTTGGCAGAGGCGAGCCAGATGCTGTCGGGCATGTCGCGCGGCGCCGGTCTCGTCATCACGGCCAAGAACGATCCGGTGCTCAAGCATGTGGAGTTCATCCGGCTGGCGCCAACCAAGGCGCTTGCCGTGCTCGTCGGCGAGCATGATCAGGTCGAAAACCGCATCATCGAGCTTCCCGCCGGCGTGACGAGCTCGCAATTGACGGAAGCGGCAAATTTCCTGAACGCCCATCTCGCCGGCCAGACGATCGGCGAGGTGCGCTCGCAGCTCGAAACGGTCAAACAGACGGTCCGTAGCGAACTCGATGCCCTGTCCCAGGATCTGGTCGAGCGTGGGCTGGCGATCTGGTCCGGCAATGAGGGTGATGAAAAGCCGGCACGATTGATCGTTCGCGGTCGCGCGAACCTGCTCGAGGGTCTGGAGGGAACCGAAGATATCGACCGCCTGCGCATGCTCTTCGACGACCTGGAAAAGAAGGACAGCCTGATCGAGCTGCTCGATCTCGCAGAGAGCGGCCCGGGCGTCAGGATCTTTATCGGTTCGGAGAACAAGTTGTTTTCGTTGTCCGGTTCGTCGCTGATCGTTGCGCCGTATCGCGACAGCGAAGAGCGGATCGTCGGCGCCGTCGGCGTCATCGGTCCGACGCGGCTCAATTACTCGCGCATCGTGCCGATGGTCGATTATACCGCGCAGTTGATGTCGCGGCTTTCGCGTTGATCCGGCGCATTTGGCCACAGTCAGCATTGAACCCTTGATTTTTCGGCCCTAAACCTCGATATCGGCATCAAATCCAGTCACTGGGCATTTTTACGCCATGCGGCCAACGTTGCGCGCGGGCGTCGGAATGCAGAAGACAAGACAGACGATACACCGGAGAACGTCATGACCGACGAAACAAACAAGCACGGACACGAAGCTGCCGCGACCGACGAGGCAGTCAACGCCGAGCCCGAGGCTGTGGAAGCGGCGCCGGTTGCCGAACCCGATCCGTTGGAGCTTGCCAAGGCGGAGAACAACGACCTGCGCGACAAGTACCTGAGGCTTGCTGCCGAAATGGACAACCTGCGCCGCCGCACCGAGCGCGACGTCAAGGATGCCAAGTCCTATTCGGTCGCCGGTTTCGCCCGCGACATGCTCGCTGTCTCCGACAATCTGCGTCGTGCTCTCGATGCCATTCCGGCCGAAGCGAAGGAAGCCGGCGAAGCGGGCCTCAACACCCTGATCGAAGGCGTCGAGATGACCGAGCGCGCCATGCTGTCGGCGCTGGAGCGCCATGGGGTGAAGAAGCTGGAGCCGGAAGGCCAGAAGTTCGACCCGAACTTCCACCAGGCTATGTTCGAAATCCCGAACGCCGATGTGCCCAACAACACGGTGCTGCAGGTCGTTCAGGCCGGTTACACCATTGGCGATCGCGTCCTGCGCCCGGCCATGGTCGGCGTGTCCAAGGGCGGCCCGAAGGCGGCTGTTGCGGAAGGCGATAGCCCGGCCGCCTGAGCTGCGCTCTGATCCATTTCAACGCCGCGCGTCCATCCGGATGCGCGGCGTTTTCGTTTTTGGCAGTCATGTCGGCGCAGGTTGGTATCAACCGAACAACTGCCGCAGGTGATCGTTGAGGAAGCGCCCTTCCGGATCGACCTTTGCCCGCAATGCCCGGAAGTCGCCGGACCGCGGATAAAGCGCGGTCACGTCCTCGGCGCCGAGGAAATGCAGCTTTCCCCAATGCGGCCGCGAGCCGTACTGGCGCAGGATCGTATCGACATCCCTGAGATACTGCCAGTAGTCCGTGCCCGGCTCGCCGGAGACCGAAAGCGTGATCGAATCCTGCTCGTAGAACGGGCTGATCCAGCCGGTGTCGCCGGCCGTGAAGCGGTATTCGATCGGGTAGATGCAGGTGGGGTGCTTTTCCAGCATCAGCTTGCGCACCGCTCTGACGGCATCCTTGCCGTGGGCGACGGGCACTGCATATTCGAGCTCGTGGAAGTTCGGCACATATTCGATCGGGTAGATTTCGGAGGAATAGGCGATCTTCTCAAAGCCCTGTTCCATCGGCGGCCGGTCGGTGATGTCGATCACCTTCATCTCGCAGACATCGGCGATCTTCGTCGTCGTGGAGACCGAGGACGTGTCCGGCAGGCAGTAGCAGTGCCGGCTTTCGGGAACCGGGCACCAGAAGAAGCCGAAATGCCGGTGCTTGGCGGCGAGTTCGTCATGCTGCTCCATGCATTCGTCGAAGTCGCAGCGCCACAGCTTTTCGTGCAGGTTGTAGCTGTCCATTGCCTGCAGCGTGATCTCGGAGATGACGCCGAGCATGCCGACCGAGACGCGGGCCGCCTCCAGCAGATCCGGCGTCGTCTCATCGACGACGAGAATGCTGCCATCCGGCTCTACCAGCCGCATGCCGACGATCTGCGAGGCCATGTTGCCGAGCGCAGCGCCGGTGCCGTGCGTACCGGTGGTCAACGCCCCCGCCAGCGCCTGGCTGTCGATGTCGCCCTGGTTGATCAGGGAGAGGCCGTTCGACTTCAGCACCTTACCCAATTGGTTGATCGTCGTTCCCGCCCTGACTGCGACGCGCTTGCGCGCCTGGTCGATGTCGACCACGCCCTGCATGCTGGAGAGCGTCAGGTGCAGCCCGCTGGTCAGCGCCACCGGCGTGAAGGAATGGCCGGAGCCGGCGCAGCGGACATTGAGCCCCTGAGACGTCGCCTCGCGGACCATCTCGGCGAGCGCCGCTTCGCTCTCGGGCGCGCCGCGATGGCGCACGATGCAGGATTGGTTTCCGACCCAGTTGCGCCAATGGCCGCCCGCCTGAAGCATATCTTTCCCCTCTCTCAAACCGCTGTGAAGCAATTGTCGACGAACAGATGCGTGCCGTTGACGAAGCTGGCCTCGTCGCTGGCGAGAAACAGAGCGGCGTTCGCCACTTCCTTCGGATCGCACATGCGGCCCTGCTGCGCGGCGATCGCCGCCTCGGAGACGTCGACGCCGTATTTGCTGAGGCCGACCAGTTCGCGCTTGCCGTGGTCGGTGGCGATGAAGCCCGGGCAGACGGCGTTGCAGCGGATGCCGCGGTCGCGGAATTCGACGGCGATCGCCCGGGCGAACATATGGCAGGCGCCCTTGGTCGTGTCGTAGAGCACCTCCATCGGCGTCGCCGCAACCGCCGAGATCGACGAGGTGCAGACGATGCTGCCGCCGCCGGCGGCCAGCATGCCCGGAAGCACCGCCTTGGTCATCAGGAACATGCTGCGCACGTTGACGGCCATCAGCCGGTCCCACTCGTCCTCTTCCGTTTCGAGGAAGGGCCCGACCGCCAGGATGCCGGCGTGGTTGAAGAGGACGGTGATGGCGCCGAAGGCCGCCTCGACAGTCTTGACGGCCGAGCTTACCTCCGCAGAAATCGAGACGTCGGCGGGCGCAAAGACCGCCTCGCCACCGTTTGCACGGATGGCGGCGGCAACTTCTTCGCCCTTGCTGCGCGGCAGATCGACGATGCCGACCTTCGCCCCTTCACGGGCAAAGAGTTCGGATGCGGCAAGCCCACAGCCGCCGGCGCCACCGCTGATCAAAGCCACTTTTCCGGAAAGCCTGCCTGCCATCGCATCCTCCTCGCGCTCAAGCGCCGCGCCTACTGCACAATTCCTTAAATCGGAATCGATTTAAGGAGAATATTATGCAGCAGGTTTAAGCGTTACAGCGTCCTTTGCGCGTCATATTTGACGCGCGGCGCTGTAATGCGGTGCGACGATCTCGGTCCCTCACGGGATGAATTATTGTTGACGAAGCGGCGGCTGTCGATATCCCATGGGGGATACGGGGAAGGGGGAGTTCGACGCGGATGCTGGCTCGGGAATCGGCCGATATTTCGGCCTTGATCGGATTGATCGGAACACAGGATTTCGGCGGAGCGCTCGACCGCATGCTGCGCTCGGTCGCAAGCTTCGACCTCTCGGTCGCCTTCGCCTATCCCTATGACAACAGGCCGATCGTGCTGCATGACGGCTATACCGCCAAGGTGTCCGCCAGCGCGCTTGCCGCCTATCTCGGCGGTGCCTATCTGCTCGACCCGTTCTATGTCGCCTGCAGCGGCGATCAGCCTGCGGGCCTGTGGCGCATGCGTGAGCTGGCGCCCGACCAGTTCTTCCATTCGGATTTTTCAAGCTCGGCCGAGGTGCA
The DNA here is from genome assembly GCF_001270265.1 of Ensifer adhaerens. Taxonomy (GTDB): domain Bacteria; phylum Pseudomonadota; class Alphaproteobacteria; order Rhizobiales; family Rhizobiaceae; genus Ensifer; species Ensifer adhaerens_B. Next base: position 227,544 of record NZ_LGAP01000004.1, on the reverse strand, counting down.
TCCCTGCATCTCGATGGAAAGCGGAGTCCTGGTCGAGGAGATCGGTTTCGTCATTCCGCTCGATGACGGGGTGCAGGCTACCTATTCCCTGATGCGCGGCCGCGGCGGCTCGCCGTTCAGCGACGACGAACTGGAGCGCCTGAGGATCTACGAGCCGATCGTGCGAGAGGCCGTGCGCTCGAACTGGCGCCAGAAAAACCACGCCGCCCCGGCACCACCGAGGGATGACGACGCGATCGAGACCGCGTTCGACAGCCTCTGTGCCGATCGCCTGACCCGGCAGCAACGCAACATCGTGCGGCTGATCCTGCGGGGGCACAGCAACCTGTCGATCGGCAAGACGATGAACATCGCCGAAGGAACCGTCCGCATTCACCGCAAGAACATTTATCGCCGGCTCGACATTTCGAGCCAGGGCGCATTGTTTCGGATTTTCATTGATCATTTGAACCGGCGTCAGCTCTACTGACAGCCGGTTGAGGGCCGCTTCAGGCGGCGTGAGAGGTCGTGTCCTCGTTGAGCAGCGTGTAGATCGCGCTGGCGGAATCGCTCGATCGGATCTTTACCACCATGTCGTGGTCGCGCAATACGCGGGCGATGCGCGACAATGCCTTGAGATGGTCGGCGCCGGCGCCTTCGGGCGCCAACAGCAGGAAGACGAGATCAACCGGCTGGTCGTCGAGGGCTTCGAAATCGACCGGCGTGTCCAGTCGCGCAAAGATCCCGATGATCGAAGGCAGGTTGTTCAGCTTGCCGTGCGGGATGGCAATGCCGTTGCCCACACCCGTGGAGCCCAGCCGCTCACGCTGCAGGATGACATCGAAGATTTCGCGTTCCGGAAGTCCGGTAATCTTTGCCGCTTTAGCCGCCAATTCCTGAAGGAGCTGTTTTTTCGAGTTGGCCCTCATGGCCGGGATGATCGCATTTTGGTGCAGTAGACCTGCCAATGCCATTCTTTTGTCCTCGTTCGCCGGTTAGAGCCGGACAACATCATCACAAATGCGTCGCAATGGCTCTAACCATCTTTGTCTTGGCGGGCGCCATGCACAGAAAAGTCGTACTTTCCGGCCTGTCCGCTGATCCAAGTGGCGGGAGCGCCGACACACCGGCACTCCCTCTTTCCACTCATCCCTTGATATTGGCAGCGTCAATCCAGCCAATATTTCCGTCGTTGCGTCTGTAGACGATATTCAGTTCTGCCTTGCCGGGCGTGCGAAACATCAGGACGGGTTCATCCGTCATGTCGAGCGCCATCACAGCGCCCGCGACAGACATCGTCCTCAATTGTTTCGAGCTTTCGGCGACGATCGTCGGTGCGTAATCCTCGGGGACTTCGTCATCCTCGAACGGCACCGAGTCCATCACTGTGTAAGCCACCTCGGTACCTAGACCGTTACCGTTGTGGTGATCCTTGAGCTTGCGCTTGTAGCGACGAAGGCGCTTTTCGATGCGCTCCGACGCCGCGTCAAAGGCAGCCTGAGGGTCGTTCGCTTGTCCACTCGCCTGCATAACCACGCCCGTATCGAGATGAAGCTTGCAGTCGGCGCTAAAGCGCGGCCCAGACTTTTCCACAGTGACCTGGCTTGAATATCCTCCGTCGAAATATTTGGTAACGGCCTGCTCGATCTGGTCGCCGATGCGGGCGCGGAACGAATCGCCGATTTCCATCTGTTTACCGGATACACGCACACTCATGGAGTTTCCTCTCTCGTTCGTGATTTGCGTAGCCAGTCTATTCCAAGCGGTCCCGTCATCCAAGCCTTTCACGCTTGCGGGAGCCTCTCTGTCGCACCTGCCGGCCGTGCGGCCGCCCGAGGAAGACCGTGTCCTCGGCAATTGCGGCGGGCTCATATCCCCTGCGTCGCGGAGAGTCAATTGTAGGTCGCAAAAAAGTTAACGCGCCTTAACCTAAGCCATCGCCTCGGGCGTGCTTAGAAGCCCGATACTTTGGCCATTGCCCGCTTCTCGCGCCGTCGTTGCACGGACGAGGGGATGTTCATCGCCTCGCGATATTTCGCCACCGTGCGCCGCGCGATATCGACGCCGGCCTGCTTGAGGCTGTCGACGATATCGTCGTCGGAAAGCACCGCGTCGGCCCTTTCCTGCTGGATCATCGTGCGGATGCGGTGACGCACGGACTCTGCCGAATGGCTGTCGCCGCCCTCGGCCGAACCGATCGAAACGGTGAAGAAATACTTCAGTTCAAACAGCCCGCGCGGGGTCAGCATGTACTTGTTCGAGGTGACGCGGCTCACCGTCGACTCGTGCATCTTGATCGCATCGGCAACGGTTTTCAGGTTCAGCGGCCGCAGATGCCCGACGCCATGGACGAGGAATGCGTCCTGCTGGCGAACGATTTCGGTCGCGACCTTCATGATCGTCCTGGCGCGCTGATCGAGGCTGCGGGTCAGCCAGTTGGCGTTCTGCAGGCATTCGTTGAGAAACGCCTGGTCGGCGCTGTTCTTCTCGGTGCCGCGTGACACCGTGGTGAAATAGGCCTGATTGACGAGGACGCGCGGCAGGGCGTCGGGGTTGAGCTCGATGAGCCAGGTTCCGTCAGGCGCCGCCCGCACGACGATATCGGGAACGATCGCCTCGCTGACGCTGGTCTCGAAGCTCGTTCCCGGTTTCGGGTCGAGCTTGCGGATCTCGGCGAGCATGTCGATCAGGTCTTCTTCGTCGACGCCGCAGATCTTCTTGAGGCTGGCGAAATCGCGCCGCGCCAGAAGCTCGAGATTGGCGACGAGGGCCTCCATCGCCGGATCGAGGCGATCGCGAAGGCGCAGCTGAATGGCGAGACATTCGCTGAGTGTGCGCGCAAAGACGCCCGGCGGGTCGAACTGCTGCAGGGTGAGCAGGACGCGCGTAACGTCGGCACCGGATGCGCCGAGGCGTTCGGCGACCTCGTCCAGATCGGCCTGAAGATAGCCCGCCTCATCGAGTTGGTCGATCAGGTTCTGGGCAATCAGCCGGTCGGATGCGTCAGACAGCGCAAAGGGCAATTGCTCCAGAAGCGTCTCGCGCAGGCTCTTGCGGCCGGCAACGAAGTCATCGAAATCGTAGTCGCCGCCTTCGCCGCTGCCCGGCATCGATTTCCATTGGCCGAGCAGCTCCGGCGCGTCGGCGCGTTGCGGCGCCGTGTCGTCTTGGTAGACATTGCCGAAATCCGCATCGAGCTGTTCGTTGAGCCGCTCGCCGCCGGTCGCCATGGCGTTGTCGTAGAGATCGCGCTGGCCGGGCGTGTCATCCGTTCCGCCGAAGTCTTCACCGGATGTTTGCCCCGCGTCTTCGCGGCTGCCGTCCTCGTAGCTCGCACCGAACTCGTCGTCATTGCCGTGAAGCTCGAGCAGTGGATTCTTCTCGACTTCCTGCGCGATGAACTGATTGAGTTCGAGATGCGTCATCTGCAGCAGCTGAATCGATTGCATCAGCTGCGGGGTCATGACCAGCGACTGTGACTGGCGCAGATGAAGGCTGGCCGACAATGCCATGCGGACGTGAAACTCCCGATGAGATCTCCACCGGTCGCGTCATTGCACGGGCCGGTTTTTCATTTGGCCCAAAAATTGCTTATTGGAGGGGTTTGGTCAAGCGCGACCGCGGGGTGAGGTGCCGGATTCGCCCGCGGATCGCGTCAAAGGCTGAAATTATCGCCGAGATAGAGCCGGCGCACGTCCGGATTGGTGACGATATCGTTGGCGCGGCCGTGGGTCAGCACCTCGCCGGCATGGATGATATAGGCCCGGTCGATCAGGCCGAGGGTCTCGCGCACGTTGTGGTCGGTGATGAGTACGCCGATGCCGCGCGATGTCAGGTGCCGCACCAGTGCCTGAATGTCGGCGACGGAAATGGGGTCGACGCCGGCAAAGGGCTCGTCGAGCAGCATGAAGGTCGGGTCGGTGGCAAGCGCACGGGCAATTTCGAGACGTCGCCGCTCGCCGCCGGAAAGGGCAATCGCCGGCGATTTGCGCAGATGCGTGATGTTGAACTCGCCAAGCAGGTCGTTGAGCTTGCTCTCGCGCCGTTCCAGGTTCTTGTCGTGCACTTCCAGCACGGCGCGGATGTTTTCTTCCACCGTCAGGCCGCGAAAGATCGAGGCTTCCTGCGGCAGGTATCCGACGCCGAGGCGGGCACGGCGATACATCGGCATCGTCGTCACGTCGTTGCCGTTGATCTCGATCGAGCCTTCGTCGACCGGCACCAGGCCGGTGATCATGTAGAAGCAGGTGGTCTTGCCGGCGCCGTTCGGGCCGAGCAGGCCAACGGCTTCGCCCCGGCGAACGACCAGCGACACGCCGTTGACCACGCGCCGCTCACGATAGGCCTTGGTAAGGCCGCGGGCGATCAGCGTGCCGTCATAGCGCGCCTTGTCGACCGCGTGACCGGCTGCGGCAGGTGTGGCCGCCGACGGCTTGCGGACGCGCTTGCGCTTGTGAAGGAAGGGGAGTTGCACGAGCGGGTCTACGTCAGTTCTTTTTCTGCGACTTCGGGTCGAGCTGGATCTGCACCCGACCGCCACAGGCTTCGAGCTGCGCTTCACCCGTGTTCATCTGCACATTCAACTGGCAGCCGACGAACACGTTCTTTCCTTCCGACAGAACGACCTTGTCGCCCTTCAATACCAAGGTCTGCTTGGTCATGTCGAACTCGCCGCTGTCGGCGGTTGCCTGCTGGGTGCCGGAGCTGAGGAAGACGCGCTGGCTGACTTCGATGCGGTCGATGTCGGCGTCGCCGCTCGAAACCGAGCCGGCGCCGGACTTGTAGAAGACCGTCATGCTGCCGGCCTGGAGCGTCGTCGTGCCTTGCACGACCTTGACGTTGCCGGTGAAGATCGCCTTGCTTTCCGGATCCTTGATTTCAAGCTTGTCGCTTTCAATCTGGATCGGCTTGTCGTTCGACAATTCGAGGCCCTTCATCTTGCTCGATGTGGCCTGGGCGGCAGCGCCCGAAACAATCATCAATGCGCCGATGCCGGCAACGGCCAGGCTGGCTGAAATCCTGAAAAAAATAGCGGGTCTAACCGACATGGATGCACCAGATCCTAATTCGTGTTCTTGCGAATGGCGGTGGGTTCGAGATTGACCCGCACCATGCCCTCAAATGTTACTATGCGTCCCTTATCCGTCATTCGCAGCCGCTGCGCAATGATCGAACCGCCCTTCATGCTGATCGCAATCGGTTGTTTCGTTTCCATTTCGCCGGCATTGATGTCCAGATAGGCCGACTGGAAGTCGGCGTTGACGCCATTATTCATTGTAATCGTGAACGGGGCGTTCATATCGAGCGTGTTGGCGCCGCGGTCGTAAATGCCGTTGGTCGCGTCCACCGTGGCGATCAGCTTGTCGTTCACCGGCATTTCCGCATGGATCGTCTGCAGCGTGATGATATCAGGATTGGCGATATCCTGCAGCGCGCGCTGCGCCTTCATTGAATAGCTGATGCCCTGTTTGTTGCGACCGGCAATCGCCGGGTTCTGCATGACGATCTTGCCGTCCTCGATCGTTGCGCTATCGAGTTGCAGATCGACCGGCATGAAGGCGCGCACGAAGGAAATCACCGCAAAGATTGCCGCGATGATGCCGGCGACCACAGGCAGAATGATCTTCAAACGTCTGACGCGCGCCGAATGCCGCGCGGCGAGCGCGTAGGCGTCCGAAGAGCTCGCACCCGTATCGGCAAAGAAGCCGGGGGCTGGCGCATGATCTAACATGTGAAGACCTGTTGGTTCCGTTGCTTTTCCGCGGGCCCGCGCGAACCGCATTTTACATACATTCGTGTAAGTCGTCGCAAATATGGATACTTTTTGCCGCCGTACAATGGCGCCGCAAAAAACTTCGTGAAGACAGGAAAACGGCGGGCACGGCTTTTAACCGTGACCGACCGCGTCTATTGAATATGCCACTTGCCGCGCAGATAGCATGTTCCATCGGAAACTGACAGGAGCTGCGCCAACAAATTCGGGAGAACCCACATGGATGAACTTGCCATCGCCGATCGTCGCAGCCTGCGCAGGAAGCTGAGCTTCTGGCGCTGGATCGTCGCCGGCCTGCTCGCAGTCGTGGCTCTGGTAATCCTGTCCTGGTCGGGTTGGGCGGATACCGCAGGGCGCGCCCGTGCTCATGTCGCCCGCGTGAAGATCTCCGGATTGATCCAGGACGATCGCGAGTTGCTGGAGCGGCTGCAGCGGATCGAGGACAACGATTCCGTCAAGGCGCTGGTGGTCACTATCTCGTCGCCCGGCGGCACCACCTATGGCGGCGAGGTTATCTACAAGGCGATCCGCAAGGTCGCCGCCAAGAAGCCGGTCGTTTCCGATATTCGCACGCTGGCCGCCTCAGCCGGTTACATGATCGCGCTTGCCGGTGATACGATTATTTCCGGCGAAAGCTCGATCACCGGCTCGATCGGCGTCATCTTCCAGTATCCTCAGGTCAAGGAGCTGATGGACAAGCTTGGCGTTTCGCTGGAATCAATCAAGTCCAAGCCGCTGAAGGCCGAGCCGTCCCCCTTCCATCCGCCGAGCGATGACGCCAAGGCGATGATCCAGGCGATGATCGACGACAGTTATGGCTGGTTCGTCGATCTGGTCGCCGAGCGCCGCAAGCTGCCGCGCGCCGAGGCTCTCCTGCTTGCCGACGGGCGGATTTTCACCGGCCGCCAGGCGCTTGGCCTCAAGCTTGTCGACAAGCTCGGTGGCGATGACGAAATCCGCACCTTCCTCGCCGACAAGAAAGTGTCGAAGGACCTTCCTGTGGTTGATTGGGAGGCTCCGAGCCACACCCTGCCTTTCGGCCTCGGATCGGCCGTCTCCGAGTGGGTCAAGATGTTGGGATATGACGCTTTTCCGGCCATGAAAGGCCTCGAAAAAATCGGGGGTGACAAGTTGTTTCTTGACGGTCTTGTTTCGGTTTGGCAGGTTGATGCTCAATGAGGATGGCAGCATATGCCCAGCCTAATCCGTGACATGGCCGCCCGCGCCAGGTGAGCGCCGGCCATATTCTTGCGGCAATCACAATGCAGACCGAAAAAGCAAAACAAACAAGAATTTAAGGGGGCGATAGTGATCAAGTCAGAACTGGTGCAGATTGTTGCAGCGCGCAATCCGCATCTCTACCACCGCGACGTCGAAAACATCGTCAACGCGGTGCTCGATGAGATCACAGACGCGCTGGCTGCCGGAAACCGTGTCGAACTGCGCGGTTTTGGCGCTTTCTCGGTCAAGAACCGGCCGTCGCGCTCCGGTCGCAACCCGCGCACCGGCGATTCCGTTTTCGTCGAAGAAAAGTGGGTGCCGTTCTTCAAGACCGGCAAGGAGCTGCGCGAGCGGCTGAACCCGGGCATGAACGGGGACGATGAAGACTGATCATCCCGCCCGATCGTCATGAATCCGGATTGTCCTCATCGCCGCCATGGCCTGTGCGACGATCCGGAAAACTGGAGCGGCTGAATGCTCAAGAAACTGGTCAACATCGTTGTTCTCATTCCGGTCGGCGTCATCCTGATCGTGCTCAGCGTCGCCAATCGCCAGAGCGTCACGCTGGCCCTCAATCCGTTCCGTCCCGAAGACAGCGTCCTGTCCGTCAGCGCGCCGTTCTTTGTTTTCCTGTTTCTGGCGGTCGTCGTTGGTTTGATCCTCGGGGCCGCCGCCACCTGGTTCAGCCAGGGGAAATACCGTCGCCGCGCCCGCAATGAGGCGACCGAGGCGCTGAAATGGCACCGCGAAGCTGAAAAGCAGCGCAGCCAGGCCGAGAAGCTGGCCACCCAGGCGACACTCGCAGCCCCACAGAACTAGGGCATTTCCAGGAAAAGTGCGAAGCGGTTTTCCGTCAGGAAATGCGTAAAAACAGAGAGATAGAGCGTTTCTGCGACTCCGTCTGAATCGGAAACGCTCTACTGCATGTTTCCTTAAATCGTATCCGATTTAAGGACAAAAACATGCAGCGATTCAAAGTGCTACAGCGACCTTTGCGCGTCTGATAAGACGCGCGGCGCTGTAGGGTCGAGGGCGGCTATGCTCTTCAGCCGGCCGCTTCCGCCGGGCCGCCGACTGCGGCGCCGAAATCCGTAAAGAACTGCTGCGCCAGCTTCTTGGCGGTCGAATCGATCAGCCGGGAGCCGAGCTGCGCCAGCTTTCCACCGACCTGGGCCTTGACGTCGTAGCGCAGCAGGGTCTCCGCACCGTCGTCGACCAGGGTTACATCCGCACCGCCCTTGGCAAATCCGGCAATGCCGCCCTTGCCCTCTCCGGAGATCGTGTAGCTCTCGGGCGGATTGAGGTTCGACAGGATCACGTCGCCGGTAAACGAGGCCGAGACCGGGCCGATCTTGATCTTGACCACGGCCGAAAGCTCGGTCGGAGATTTCATCTCGATCGACTGACAGCCCGGGATGCATCGCTTCAAGATTTCCGGGTCGTTGAGGCCACGCCACACGGCATCGCGCGATGCCGAGATGCGTTCTTCGCCGGTCATGTCCATGCGCTTTCCTCCCCTTGACGGTGCCGCGCATCGAACAGGACGCGCGAGGTTGATGTAATCTTTTGAATTCGTTGTACAAACGTGTCCCGGCGTCGGTTCCGGCCGATTAAATTATGGCAGCGTCGCTCCCGCACTGATCTTGGCAAATCGGAAACGGCTTTGCCAAGAGCATGAGCGGTGCTATTTGCACCAACAGAAGACGCCATGCCTCGAAATCCGGGGTGCGGCGGCATACCTCATGGTGCCGGCTCATTCATATCCGATATTCGGGGGAGGGCAGGCGCCTCGTGACAAAACTAAGCCCAGGGATCTCAGCGTGAAGGAAAAGGATCGGCGGTCGAAGAATGCCTCCGTGACGACGGCTAAGGGCCGTGGAGCCGAGGCGCGCGGCGGTGGCCGCCATGAAAAGAAGCGTCCGCCTTTTGCCAAGTCAGGCGATTTCAAGGAACGCGCCGCCGGCCATGCGCCGGCGAAGGCCGCAGAGCCGCGCGAGAAGGCCACACGGGTGCAGCCCGAGAGCGAGGCTTCGGTTCGCCTCATCCCGCGGCGCTCCGGCGACAAGCCGGGCGAGCACATCCCGCTCATTCTCGAGACGTCAGGCGTTTCCGGTTATCACCTGATCGACAGCGGCGCTGGCGAAAAGCTCGAGCAGTACGGACCGTACCGCATCGTGCGCCCCGAGGCGCAGGCGCTCTGGCCGCGAAACCTGCCCGACGGCGTGTGGGCGAACGCGGACGCGATCTTCACTGGTGACACCGACGAGGACGGCATGGGCCGCTGGCGCTTCCCGGGCGCCGTTCTTGGCGAGACTTGGCCGATGCAGCTTCTCGGCACGGATTTCCACGGCCGTTTCACCTCTTTCCGTCATGTCGGCGTGTTCCCCGAGCAGCTTGCCCACTGGAGCTGGGTGAAGGATCAGGTGGAGGCGTCCCGCCGCCCCCTGAAGGTCCTCAACCTCTTCGGTTACACCGGGGTCGCCTCGCTGATCGCGGCCAAGGCCGGCGCCGAGGTCACCCATGTCGACGCCTCGAAGAAGGCGATCGGCTGGGCACGGGAAAACCAGGCGTTGGCGCGCGCGGAAAAGCTGCCGATCCGCTGGATCTGCGACGACGCGATGAAATTCATCCAGCGCGAGGAACGTCGCGGCAGCCGCTATGACATCATCCTGACCGATCCGCCGAAGTTCGGACGCGGTCCGAACGGCGAGGTCTGGCAGCTTTTCGATCACTTGGCCGCGATGCTCGACATCTGCCGCGAAATCCTGTCGCCCGAGGCGAGGGGCCTGGTGCTGACGGCCTATTCGATCCGAGCCAGCTTCTATTCGATCCATGAACTGATGCGCGAGACGATGCGCGGCCGCGGCGGCCGGGTGGAATCGGGCGAACTCATCATCCGCGAAGGCGGCCTCGACGGCCACGAGCCCGGACGGGCGCTTTCGACATCTCTCTTCAGCCGCTGGGTGCCGCAATGAGCAATGACAGAAGCGAACACGGCGCGGGCCGGGTCGGGCAGGTGAAGGAAGTCACCAGCCTCACCAATCCGATCATCAAGGACATCAAGTTGCTGGCGCAGAAGAAGCACCGCGACGAGACGCGGTCCTTCATGGCCGAGGGCTTGAAGCTGGTGATCGATGCGCTCGATCTCGGCTGGAAGATCAAGACACTGATCTACGCCAAGGCGGCCAAGAGCAAGCCGCATGTGGAGCAGGTCGCGGCAAAGACCTTTGCCCGCGGCGGGCTGGTGCTGGAAGTCAGCGAGAAGGTGCTCTCGACGATCACCCGGCGCGACAATCCGCAGATGGTTGTCGGCATTTTCGAACAGCGCTACCGGGCGCTGAAGGAGATCCGTCCGCAGCTCGGCGAGACCTATGTGGCGCTCGATCGCGTTCGTGATCCGGGCAATCTCGGCACGATCATCCGCACGGCTGATGCTGCCGGTGCCGCCGGCATCATTCTCATCGGCGAAACCACGGATCCGTTCTCGCTCGAGACGGTGCGGGCGACGATGGGCTCGGTTTTCGCCATGCCGGTCGTGCGCGCCAGCGCCGACGATTTCGTCAAATGGCAGAAGCAGGCCGGGGTGAAGGTCGTGGCCACGCATCTTGCCGGTTCGGTCGACTACCGGACGATCGACTACAAATCGAAACCGGTCGTGCTCCTGATGGGCAACGAACAGGCTGGCCTTCCTGAAGAACTTGCCCGTGAGGCCGGAGCGCTTGCCCGCATTCCGCAGGCGGGGCGCGCCGATTCCCTCAATCTGGCGATCGCCACCGGCATCATGCTGTTTGAGGCGCGACGCCATCTGCTGGCGCTGGATGCCGGCGCATGACCGAAAAGCAGGTGTTGTTTTCCCGGCCGCTGCCGATCGCGGTCTTCATCGTCCTTGCGCTCGCCGCCGACCAACTGATCAAGTATCTGGTCGAAGCCTATCTGCCGTTCAATGAAGCGGTTCCTGTCGTGCCGATGCTGGCGCTCTACCGCACCTACAACTACGGCGTCGCCTTCTCGATGCTGTCGGGCATGGAAGGCTGGTTTATCGTTGGCATGCGCCTTGTCGTCGTTGCCTTCGTTTTGTGGCTCTGGCGGCGCACGCCGAAGGACAGGTTCTTCGCGCATTTCGGCTATGCCTTGATCATTGCCGGCGCGCTCGGCAACCTCGTCGACCGGCTGATCTTCGGCTATGTCATCGATTATATCCTCTTTCATACGCAGACGTGGTCCTTCGCCGTCTTCAACCTGGCCGACAGTTTCATCACCGTTGGCGCCGGCGCGATCATTCTCGACGAGCTGCTGCAGGCGAAAAAGACCGACGCTTAAGATTTTATCGATGCGCTGAAGCCATTCGGAACGCTTGCCATGTTAACCCGGATGGCATGAGCGAGCCGTCACGATTGCTAGAGCAGATCGAATCCGGTTTCGGTGCGGGAGCCCGAGCCAGTGGTGCGAGACCTGCTGCCGGCATGGCGGATGGCACCAGGGCGATGTCGAAGCCCGCGGCGCCGGCTTACTCCCTGCGCCGCCTGTCGCTGGCATCTCTCGGGGTCATCGCCTCCGGCCTCGTGCTTGCGATCGGTATTGCCGCCGGTCTCTACCTGTTTTCCGCGGCGGTTGCGGCGGCCGGCCTTGCGGGCGTGCTGCTCCTGATAGCCGATGGCATCAGAGCGGTCGACGGCGACAGGCAGAGCGTGGAAACGAGGCAGGACGGCGACTGGGACCGCCTGGAAACCTCGACCCTGCTTTCGACCATTCATGATGCGCTCGGAGACCTTGCGATCATGCGTGGCATGGATGGCAAGATTGTCCACGCCAATGCGGCCTTTCATCGGGCCTGCGGCCTCGACGATGCCAGGGGGCTGACCTGCGCCGCCATCGGCTTGAACTTTGAGCCGAAGATTGAACCCAATCACTACCCCGTGCGGATTACCGCGCCCGAGGGCCTCCGCCTCTACGATTGGCACGACGTCATCGCCCGGGATCCGGCAAGCGGACGGCTGATGCGCCACAGCATCGCGCGAGACGTGACGGAGGAGGCCCGTGCCGCGCGTGAACGCGAAGACGCGCGGCGCCGCGCCGAAGAGGCAAGCCAGGCGAAATCTCGCTTGCTCGCAACCGTCAGCCATGAGATCCGCACGCCGCTTTCCGGCATTCTCGGCATGAGCCACCTGCTCGGCCAGACCCGGCTGTCGAGCGAGCAGAAGAACTATCTGGCCGGCATGCAGCAATCCGGCCGTGCCCTGGTACAGCTTGTCGAGGACCTGATCGATTTCTCGTCGCTGTCGGCTGGGCGGTTCCAGTTCCGCCCCTCGCGACAGGATCCGCGCGCCGTGATCGAGAGCGTCGTCGAGATGCTCTCCAATCGGGCGCATGAAAAGGGCATCGAGATCGGGGCAACCGTGACGGCCGACGTGCCGGCGTTGATGGAGTTCGACGCGGCGCGTCTGCGCCAGGTCCTGTTCAATGTCATCGGCAATGCGGTGAAGTTCACGGAGGTCGGCGGCGTCTTCGTCAGTGCCGACATCGTCGAGGATTGTGTGCGCATCCTCATCGACGACACCGGTCCGGGCATGGCGGGCGACGACCTGAAGCGCATCTTCGACGAGTTCGAGCAGGCCGGTAGTGACGAGCAGCGAGCCAAAGGCACCGGGCTCGGGCTGGCGATCTCGCGTCGGATCATGCAGGCCTGCGGCGGCAGCCTGACGGCATCGAGCGCCCCCGGCCGCGGCAGCCGCTTCGAGATCCGCCTGCCGCTTGCCGAAGTCGAGCGGGTAACGCCGGAACGACGCCTGAGGCTTGCACGATCGCACGTGCTGGTGATGGCGCCGGATGGGCCGGCGTCCGCAGCGCTCTCTGCCACCATTGCCACGCTCGGCGGACGCTGCCACCGGGCAACGACGCTGGCGGCCGCGCAGAATGTCATCTCGGATGTTCTCTCCGGCGGTGCGCCATTGACCGACATCATTGTGGACCATCGCCACGCCGACCAGTTCAAGCAGCTTCTCGCCCTGCAGCCGGCCGTCGCCCGCCTCGACGTCCGCCGGACTTATCTGATCAACCCGGAGGAGCGCAACACTCACCCGGTCGACCAGATGGACGGTTATGAGGCCTGGCTGATCCGCCCCTTGCGCGAGAAGTCGCTGGTCGAAGTGCTGCTTGGGCGATTGAAGGGCATCGAGAAGCGCGACGCCATCAATGACAACCGGCCGATCCTTCGCGAGGAGCCGACGATTGCTCCGGTCAAGTCGAGCCCGCGCGGCATCCTGTTGGCAGAGGACGATCCGGTGAATGCGCTGATCGTGCGCACCGTGCTGGAGCGTGCGGGACAGACAGTCCGGTTGGTGACCGATTTTGGCGCCGTCGATCAGATCCTTTCCGGGGCCGGCGATCAGGCTCAGCCGATGCCGAAACTGATCGTCACCGATCTCAACATGCCGGGCGGCGACGGATTTTCGATGCTGAAACGCCTGCGTGAGAACGAGGCGAGGGGATCGGAACGACGTCTTCCGGTGGTCGTGCTGACATCGGACGCGCGCCTGGAGATCAGGGACCGGCTCGTCGCGGCCGGTGCGGATGTCGTGTTGCCGAAGCCGGCCGATCCGCAGCGGCTGATGGCGGAAATCAGCAGCCTTCTCGAGATACGGTAAGCGCTCAGGTCGTAACGGTATCAACGTCCGAGCGGGGGTTGTATGCCGTTTTTCGTGTCACTATGTTGTTGCAGAAACGTGGTCTAAGCCCGGCAGATATGAATGATTCGGGATGACGCGGATGACGATCGAGCTTCTGGATTCGACGAGCGTGGTAGACACTTCTCAGGCTTGCGTCGGCAAGACAATGACCGCCCCGGCGACCGACGTTCTCGGCCGAATAGCGAACCTTGAGACCCGACTTGCACGCAGCGCATCGGAGATCGATGCGGCGCAGGCGGTGCGTTACAAGGTCTTCGTCGAGGAGATGAAGGCGCAGGTCGGCCCTGATCTCGATCGCCGCAAGCGCGACGTCGATAGCTGGGATGCGATCTGCGACCATCTGCTCGTGCTCGACACGGCGATCGAGGGCGATCCGGAAGATCAGATCGTCGGCACCTATCGCCTGCTGCGCCAGGACGTGGCCGAGCGTGCCGGCGGCTTCTACTCCGCTTCGGAATTCGATGTCGGCGCACTTCTCTCGCGCCATCCCAACAAGCGCTTCATGGAGCTCGGTCGCTCCTGCGTGCTGCCGGATTACCGCACGAAGCGTACGGTGGAGCTGCTCTGGCAGGGCAACTGGGCCTACGCGCTCAGATACGGCGTCGATGCCATGTTCGGCTGCGGTTCATTCCCGGGCGTCGTTCCCGCCGAGCATGCATTGGCGCTTTCCTTCCTTCACCACAATATCCGTGCTCGCGATGAATGGGCCGTCAGCGCCCGCGCCGAACTGCACCGGACCATGGACATGATGCCGGTCGAGGCCATCAATCCGAAGAAGGCGCTGGCCGCCTTGCCGCCTCTGATCAAGGGCTACATGCGCCTCGGGGCCATGGTCGGCGACGGCGCCGTGGTCGATCATGCGTTCCGCACCACCGACGTGCTGATCGTTCTGCCGATCAGCAATATCTCCGGCCGCTACCTCAATTATTACGGCGCGGATGCCGGACGGTTTGCCACGTCAGTATCCTGACAGGCGGTCGACGCAATTAACTAGATATTAAGGATGGGTTTGACTTTCGATCCCGAAAGAGAGACTAGTCTTGTCAAGAAGTGTTTTGGTTTCATGACGAAAGAATAGAACAAATAACGGAGAGAACCGCCAGCTTCACATGAGATTGGCGTATATTGCGCTCTATCTCCATATTATTTTCATCGCAGCGGAAGTAAGTCTTCCATTATGTATTGAGCTCGCCCCCTTTCCCAAGGGTGTCGAGCTCTTCTTTTGTGCGCAGATCCATGCAGTTTCTGCGTCGGCCCGACACACCCTGTTCGCCGATGGAGCAGGGTGTGTCCCGAAACCGGACAGCGGTTGCCGAATTTACATTCCGGCGTTGTAGGCGGCGATTGCGGCCATGTTGACGATGTCGGAATCCTTGGCGGACATCGAAACGATCTGCACCGATTTGTCGAAGCCGACGAGCAGTGGCCCGATAACGGTCGAGCCGCCGAGTTCCTGCAGCATCTTGGTCGAGATCGACGCGGAGTGGAACGCCGGCATGACGAGCACGTTGGCCGTGCCCGAAAGCCGGCAGAAGGGATACTGCTCCATCACCCGCGAATTGAGCGCCACGTCGGCGGCCATCTCGCCGTCATATTCGAAATCGACGCGGCGCTTGTCGAGAATGTTGACCGCCTCGCGGACCCGCTCGGAGCGTTCGCCCAAGGGATGGCCGAAGGTCGAATAGGCGAGCATCGCCACCCTCGGCACGTAGCCCAGGCGCTTGGCGAGACCGGCTGCTTCCTCGGCGATATCGGCGAGTTCTTCGGAAGACGGCATGTCGTGCACGGCCGTATCGGCCACCAGCACAGTCCGGCCGCGGCAGAGCGCGATCGATACGCCGATCACCCGGTGGCCCGGCTTCGGATCGATGCAGCGGCGCACGTCTTCGAGCGCCGTCGAATAGTTGCGGGTGATGCCCGTGACCATGCCGTCGGCATCGCCGAGCGCGACCATGCAGGCGGCAAAATGGTTGCGGTCGTTGTTGATCAGGCGCTGGGCATCGCGGAACAGGTAGCCCTTGCGCTGCAGCCTTGCGTAGAGATAGTCGGTATAGGCGCCGACCCGCTTGGAAAGCCGGGCGTTGACGATCTGGATGCCGGGGCGGTCGAGATCGATGCCCTCGCGCTCCGCCGTCTCGCGCATGCGCTCCTCGCGGCCGAGCAGGATCGCGGTGCCGAGCTGCTGGTTGGCATAGGCGATCGCCGAGCGCATGACCTGCACCTCTTCGCCTTCGGCAAAGACGATGCGCTTCGGCTGGCGCCGGACGCGCTCGTAGATCCGCTGCAGCGTCGAGGCGATCGGATCGCGGCGGGCGGAGAGCTGGCGGCCATAGGCTTCGAGATCGGTGATCGGTTTGCGTGCGACGCCGGTTTCCATCGCCGCCTTGGCAACCGCCATCGGGATCGCCGAGATCAGGCGTGGATCGAAGGGAACCGGGATGATGTACTGCGCGCCGAAGCGCGGACGGTTGCCCTGGTAGGCGGCCGCGACGTCGTCCGGCACGTCTTCCTTGGCAAGGCTTGCCAGTGCTTCGGCCGCGGCGATCTTCATCGCATCGTTGATGGTCGAGGCGCGCACGTCGAGTGCGCCGCGGAAGATATAGGGGAAGCCGAGCACGTTGTTGACCTGGTTCGGGTAGTCCGAACGGCCGGTCGCGACGATCGCGTCGTCACGGATGCGGGCGACTTCCTCCGGGGTGATTTCCGGATCCGGGTTGGCCATGGCGAAGATGATCGGCCGCGGCGCCATCGAGCGGACCATGTCTTCGGACAGCGCGCCCTGGGCGGAAAGACCGAAGACCACGTCGGCGCCGTCGATCGCTTCGGCGAGCGTGCGGCGGTCCGTCTTGACCGCATGCGCCGACTTCCACTGGTTCATGCCTTCGGTGCGGCCCTGGAAGATCACGCCCTTGGTGTCGCAGAGGATGACGTTTTCCGGGTTGAAGCCCATCGCCTTGATGAGTTCGATGCAGGCGATGGCCGCCGCCCCGGCGCCGTTGCAGACGAGCTTCGTCGTCTTGAAGTCGCGGCCGGTCAGCGCCAGCGCGTTGATGAGGCCGGCAGCGGCAATGATCGCCGTGCCGTGCTGGTCGTCATGGAACACCGGAATGTCCATGACCTCGCGCAGCTTCTGCTCGATGATGAAACAGTCCGGCGCCTTGATGTCCTCGAGGTTGATGCCGCCGAAGGACGGGCCGAGAAAACGCACGCAGTTGATGAACTCGTCGACGTTCTCTGTGTCGACCTCAAGGTCGATCGAATCGACGTCGGCAAAGCGCTTGAACAGCACCGCCTTGCCTTCCATGACCGGCTTGGAGGCGAGCGCCCCGAGATTGCCGAGGCCGAGGATGGCTGTGCCGTTGGAAATGACCGCGACCATGTTGCCGCGCGTCGTGTAGTCGTAGGCGGTGGAGGGGTCCGCGGCGATCGCCTTGACCGGTACGGCAACGCCGGGCGAATAGGCAAGCGACAGGTCGCGCTGCGTGGCCATGGCCTTGGTGGGGGAAATCTCCAGCTTTCCGGGACGACCCTGCGAGTGAAAGTCGAGTGCTTCCTGCGCGGTGACGCTCGTCATTGTGCGATCGGTCTTGTCGGTGGCCGGCATGTTTCCTCTATCCTCCTGTGGGCGACCCTATCGGGGCGCCTCTTTATGGTTGTCGTCTATAATTGCTTGCGGATAGTGTGCCATCTCTTTTTTCGGGACAATCATGAATTTCGTCACAGACCAATCGAGCCGCTCCGGCGAGGTGTTTTCTGCAGCCGATCTGGCGACCGAGGAGAGCCGTTCCTCGGCGACGCCGATGATGGAGCAGTTCATCGAGATCAAGGCGAACAACCCGGATTCGCTGCTTTTCTACCGCATGGGCGACTTCTACGAGCTGTTCTTCCAGGACGCCGTCGAAGCCTCGCGCGCGCTCGGCATCACGCTGACGAAACGTGGCCAGCACATGGGGCAGGAAATCCCGATGTGCGGGGTGCCGGTGCATGCGGCCGACGATTATCTGCAGAAACTGATCGGTCTCGGCTTTCGCGTCGCGGTCTGCGAACAGGTCGAGGATCCGGCCGAAGCCAAGAAGCGCGGCAGCAAATCGGTCGTGCGCCGCGACGTCGTACGGCTGGTGACGCCGGGAACGATCACCGAGGAAAAGCTGCTTTCGCCCTCGGAGACCAACTATCTGATGGCGCTCGCGCGCATCAAGAGTGGTTCGGAACCGGTCTATGCGCTTGCCTGGATCGATATCTCGACCGGCATCTTCAGGCTTGCCGAAACGGGCGAGAGCCGGCTGCTTGCCGATATCCTGCGCATCGAGCCGCGCGAACTGATCCTCGCCGACACCGTTTTCCACGATCCGGAACTGCGCCCCGTGTTCGACGTGCTCGGCCGCGTGGCCGTGCCGCAACCGGCCGTGCTGTTCGACAGTGCCACCGCCGAGGGCCGCATCGCCCGCTATTTCGGCGTCAAGACGCTCGATGGTTTTGGCAGCTTTTCGCGCGCCGAACTGGCCGCCGCATCCGCTGCCATCTCCTATGTCGAAAAGACCCAGCTTGCCGAACGCCCGGCGCTCGGCACGCCCGAGCGCGAGAGCGCGGCCTCGACACTGTTCATCGATCCGGCGACGCGGGCCAATCTCGAACTCGTCAAGACCCTGTCGGGTGCGCGCGAAGGCACGCTTCTGAAAGCGCTCGACCGAACCGTGACGAGCGGCGGCGCGCGGCTTCTGGCCGAACGGCTGATGTCGCCGCTGACCGATCCCGATCGCATCAACCAGCGGCTGGATTCGATCGAGCTTTTGGCCGGACAGCCGTCCTTTGCCGGCGACCTTCGCGATTCGCTGCGGCGCGCGCCCGATATGCCGCGTGCGCTGTCGCGACTGGCACTGGGCCGCGGCGGCCCACGCGATCTCGGCGCCATCCAGGCCGGCCTCAGGGCGGCGGCAACGATCTCGCGGCTGATGGCCTCGGGCAATCTTTCTGAGGAGCTTGTCGAGGCCCGCGCGGCGATCGACGCCTTGCCTTCGGCCGTCCTCAATCACCTCGATACGATGCTCGCCGACGAACTGCCGCTCCTCAAGCGCGACGGCGGCTTCCTGCGGGAGGGGGCAAGTGCCGATCTCGACGAGGTGCGCGGGCTGCGCGACCAGTCGCGCCGGGTCATCGCCGGGCTGCAGCTGCAATATTCCGAAGAGACCGGCATCAAGTCGCTGAAGATCAAGCACAACAACGTGCTCGGTTATTTCATCGAGGTGACGGCGGGCAATGCCGGCTCGATGACCGACACGGACGACGGCCGCGCCCGCTTCATCCATCGCCAGACGATGGCGAACGCGATGCGCTTCACCACCACCGCGCTTGCCGAGCTTGAGAGCAAGATCGCCAACGCCGCCGACCGGGCTCTGTCGATCGAACTGGCCGCCTTCGAGGCGATGACGGCAGACGTCGTGGCGGCGGCCGAGATCATCAAGGCCGCGGCGCTGGCGCTTGCGACGGTCGACGTTTCGGCTGGGCTGGCGACGCTTGCCGAAGAGCAGAACTATGCCCGCCCGGTCGTCGACCAGTCGCGCATGTTCGCCATCGAGGGCGGCCGCCATCCCGTCGTCGAGCAGGCGCTGAAGCGTCAGGCGGCCAACGCCTTCGTCGCCAATGGCTGTGATCTGTCGCCGCCGGCGGGCGAAGAGGGTGGGGCGATCTGGCTTCTGACCGGTCCGAACATGGGCGGTAAGTCGACCTTTCTGCGCCAGAACGCGCTGATCGCCATCATGGCGCAGATGGGCACCTTCGTACCCGCCGCAAGCGCCCATATCGGCATTGTCGATCGCCTGTTCTCGCGTGTCGGCGCCTCGGACGATCTCGCCCGCGGTCGCTCGACCTTCATGGTCGAGATGGTCGAAACGGCGGCGATCCTCAATCAGGCGACCGATCGCTCGCTGGTGATCCTCGACGAGATCGGTCGCGGCACCGCCACCTTCGACGGTCTCTCCATCGCCTGGGCGGCCGTCGAGCACCTGCACGAGGCGAACCGCTGCCGTGGCCTGTTCGCAACCCACTTCCACGAGCTGACCGTGCTTTCGGAGAAACTTGGCCGGCTCTCGAATGCGACCATGCGCGTCAAGGAATGGCACGGCGACGTGATCTTCCTGCACGAGGTCGGGCCGGGTGCCGCCGACCGTTCCTATGGTATTCAGGTCGCCCGTCTCGCCGGCCTGCCGGCTTCGGTCGTCGCCCGGGCCAAGGATGTGCTGGCCAAGCTCGAGGACGCCGATCGCAAGAATCCGGCAAGCCAGCTGATCGACGATTTGCCGCTGTTCCAGGTGGCGATCCGGCGCGAAGAGGCCAAACCCGCTGGGAACTCCAGGGTTGACGAGGCGCTGAAGGCGCTCAACCCGGACGATATGACGCCGCGCGAGGCGCTGGATGCACTTTACGCTTTGAAGAAGGAACTGAGTGCCCGTTGACGGGCATTCCGTTTTTCCTGTGCATGCGCCGGTGAAAAAGGCTATACAGCGCCGCGCGCCTTCAAAGGGCGTGGCGATGAGCCGGTAGTAATTTGAAATGCTGCACGGTCCCGGTTCGGCCTTGATCGGATGGGAGCATGCAGGAGCGCTCTTCATGCAGCGGACCACGCAACCAGTCGGACAGGACGCCCCTCGGCACTTCATGGGCAGACACGAAACTTCCTTTCCAGAAATTCTCGATGTCGCAGCGCTTCGGGCGAAATGCGACTTCATCGCCTCGGCGCATGCCGAGCAGCGCGAGCCGATGCGCCAGGCGCTGCTTGCCGCCTTCAAGCAGGCAAACCTTGCCGGCCGGGCCAAGGCGCGCGAGCTGCTTTCGGGCGACGGCGGCGGGATTCTCTGCGCCGAACGCATTTCCTGGCTGCAGGACCAACTGATCACCGTGCTGCATGATTTCGTGCTGAATGAAGTCTTCGACGCGGCCAATGCACCGCCGGCAAGCCGCATCGCCGTGGCCGCCGTCGGCGGCTACGGCCGTGGCACATTGGCACCGGGCTCGGACATCGACCTGCTCTTTCTGCTTCCGGTGAAGAAGGCCGTCTGGGCAGAGCCGGCGATCGAATTCATGCTCTACATTCTGTGGGATCTGGGCTTCAAGGTCGGTCACGCCACACGCACGATCGAGGAGTGCATCCGGCTCTCGCGCGCCGACATGACGATCCGTACCGCAATCCTTGAAACCCGCTACATCTGCGGTTCCGAAACGCTGGCCGCCGAACTCGAGACCCGTTTCGACCACGAGATCGTGCGCAACACCGGACCGGATTTCATTGCCGCCAAGCTGGCCGAGCGCGACGAGCGCCACCGCAAGGCCGGCGACACGCGTTACCTCGTCGAGCCCAACGTCAAGGAAGGCAAGGGCGGGCTTCGCGACCTGCATACGCTGTTCTGGATCGCCAAGTATTTTTATCGGGTCAAGGATTCGGCCGACCTCGTGAAGCTCGGCGTTCTCTCAAGGCAGGAGTACAAGCTGTTCCAGAAGGCCGAGGATTTCCTCTGGACCGTACGCTGCCACATGCATTTCCTGACCGGCAAGGCCGAGGAACGCCTGTCCTTCGATATCCAGCGCGAGATCGCCGAAGCGCTCGGCTATCACGACCACCCCGGCCTTTCGGCGGTCGAGCGCTTCATGAAGCACTACTTCCTGGTGGCCAAGGACGTCGGCGATCTCACCCGCATCTTCTGTGCCGCGCTCGAAGATCAGCAGGCCAAGGACGCGCCGGGCCTTTCCGGTATCATCGGCCGTTTCACCCATCGCAGCCGCAAGATCGCCGGCACGCTCGATTTCGTCGATGACGGCGGGCGCATCGCGCTGGTCAGCCCCGATGTGTTCAAGCGCGATCCGGTCAACCTTCTGCGCTTCTTCCATATCGCCGACATCAACAATCTCGAGTTCCACCCGGCAGCCCTGCGCCAGGTGACGCGCTCGCTCGGCCTGATCAAGCCGCAGTTGCGCGAGAACGAGGAGGCGAACCGGCTGTTCCTGTCGATCCTGACCTCGCGCCGCAAGCCTGAGCTGATCCTTCGCCGCATGAACGAAGCGGGCGTGCTCGGCCGCTTCATCCCGGATTTCGGCAAGATCGTCTCGATGATGCAGTTCAACATGTACCACCACTACACGGTGGACGAGCATCTGCTGCGGGCGGTCGATGTTCTCTCGCGCGTCGAACGTGGCATCGAGGAGGACGCCCATCCGCTGGTCGCCAAGCTGATGCCCGGCATCGAGGAGCGCGAGGTGCTCTATGTCGCCGTGCTTCTGCACGATATCGCCAAGGGTCGGCCGGAGGATCATTCGGTTGCCGGCGCCAAGGTGGCGCGCCGGCTCTGCCCGCGTTTCGGCCTGACGCCGAAGCAGACCGAGCTTGTCGCCTGGTTGATCGACGAGCACCTGACGATGTCGATGGTCGCCCAGACCCGTGACCTCAACGATCGCAAGACCATCGTCGATTTCGCCGAGCGCGTGCAGTCGCTCGACCGGCTGAAGATGCTGCTGATCCTCACCGTCTGCGACATCCGCGCCGTCGGCCCGGGTGTGTGGAACGGCTGGAAGGGGCAACTGCTCCGCACGCTCTATTATGAGACCGAACTCTTGCTTTCGGGCGGCTTCTCCGAGTTGTCGCGCAAGGAGCGCGCGGCGCATGCGGCGACGATGCTGAGCGATGCGCTGACCGACTGGCCGGCAAGCGAGCGCGAAGCCTATGTGCGGCTGCACTATCAGCCCTATCTGCTGACGGTGGCGCTCGAGGATCAGGTCCGTCATGCCCGCTTCATCCGCGAGGCCGATGTCGCCGGCAAGGCGCTGTCGACCATGGTGCGCACGCACCAGTTCCATGCGATCACCGAAATCACCGTCTTGTCGCCCGACCATCCGCGGCTGTTGACGGTCATCGCCGGCGCCTGTGCCGCGGCCGGCGCCAACATCGTCGACGCGCAGATCTTCACCACCTCGGATGGCCGGGCGCTCGATACCATTCTGGTCAATCGGGAATTTTCCGTCGACGGCGACGAGACGCGCCGGGCGGCCAGCATCGGCAAGCTGATCGAGGATGTGCTGTCCGGCCGCAAGCGTCTGCCCGAGGTGATCGCCAGCCGCACCAAGGTCAAGAAGCGCAACAAGGCCTTCACCGTCACGCCGGAGGTGACGATCAGCAACACGCTGTCGAACAAGTTCACGGTCATCGAGGTCGAGGGCCTTGACCGCCCCGGCCTGTTGTCGGAGATCACCGCCGTCCTGTCGGATCTTTCGCTCGACATTGCCTCGGCGCACATCACCACCTTCGGCGAGAAGGTCATCGACACCTTCTACATCACCGATCTCGTCGGCCAGAAGGTCACCAGCGAGAACCGCCAGATGAACATCGCCGCTCGCCTCAAGGCCGTCATGGCCGACGAGGCCGACGAGGTTCGAGATCGCATGCCATCCGGCATCATCGCGCCTGCCGCAGGCACGCCCTCCGCTCAAAGAACGACAAAAGCCGAAACATGAGTCTGGTCAAGAAATTTGCAACCG
Source organism: Ensifer adhaerens (assembly GCF_001270265.1). GTDB lineage: Bacteria > Pseudomonadota > Alphaproteobacteria > Rhizobiales > Rhizobiaceae > Ensifer > Ensifer adhaerens_B. Next base: position 204,363 of record NZ_LGAP01000004.1, on the reverse strand, counting down.
TCGGCGGCGCCACGCTCGGCAGCCGTCTGTTCGGCTTCATCCGCGAAACCTTCATGGCCGCAGCGCTTGGCACCGGCCCGGTCGCCGATGCCTTCAACACCGCCTTCCGCCTGCCCAACACCTTTCGCCGGCTCTTTGCCGAGGGCGCCTTCAATTCCGCGTTCGTGCCGCTCTTTGCCAAGGAGATCGAGGCGAACGGCATGGAAGGGGCGCGGCGCTTCTCCGAGGAAGTCTTCGGCGTTCTCTTCACCGTGCTTTTGTTCCTGACGGTGGCGATGGAACTGACGATGCCCTTCATCGTCAGCAACCTGATCGCGCCCGGCTTTGCCAACGATCCGGCAAAACTCGGCAATACCATCGTCTTCGCGACGATCATGTTCCCCTATCTCGCCTGCATGTCGCTCGCCGCGATGATGGCCGGCATGCTCAATTCGCTGCACCGCTATTTCGCCGCGGCGATCGCGCCGGTGTTCCTCAACATCATCCTGATCGGCATCCTCGGCTATGCCTGGTATATCGGCCAGGATCCGATTGCCGTCGGCTACGGCCTCTCCTGGGGCGTCATGGCCGCCGGCCTCGTGCAACTGGCGATCGTCTGGGTCGCGGTGCGCGATGCCGGTATCAAGATCGGCTTCCGCCGCCCGCGGCTGACGGCCAATGTCAGGCGGCTCTTGGTGCTGGCGTTGCCGGCCGCGATCACCGGCGGCATCACCCAGATCAACCTCCTGATCAACACCAACATCGCCTCGGCGCAGGAAGGTGCGGTGTCGTCGCTCGTCTATGCCGACCGGATCTACCAGCTCCCGCTCGGCGTCGTCGGCATTGCGGTCGCGACGGTGCTGCTGCCGGAACTGGCGCGCGCGCTGCGCTCCGGCAATATCAACGAGGCGTCGAACCTGCAAAACCGCTCCGTCGAGTTCACCCTGTTCCTGACGTTGCCGGCGGCGGCAGCGCTGCTCGTGATGTCCGAGCCGATCGTCCGGCTTTTATTCGAGCGTGGCGAATTCCAGGCGTCGTCGACCGTGGTCGTCGGCCATATCCTGGCAATCTACGGCCTCGGCCTTCCGGCCTTCGTGCTGATCAAGGCTTTCATTCCCGGCTTCTTCGCCCGCGAGGATACCCGCACGCCGATGATCTTTGCCGGTATCTCTGTTGCCGTGAACGTGTCTCTGGCGCTGACACTGTTTCCGCGGCTGGGCGCAAGCGGTATCGCCACGGCGGAAATCGTCGCCGGCTGGGTGAATGCCGTGCTCCTGTTCGGTATGCTCGTCTGGCGCGGCCATTGGGGCCGTGACATCTCGCTTCTGACCCGCATTCCCCGTCTCGTCATCGCCGCGGCCGGCATGGCGGCCGCTTTGCATTTTGCCCTGCAGTGGCTGACCTACGAAGTGTCGTCGGCAGCGCCTCTGATCGTGCGCGCAACCACGCTTTGCGGTCTGGTGGCCGCCGCCATGGTGATCTATTTCGCGCTCGCCTTCGCTATCGGCGGCGCCAATCTCGGCATGATCCGCCGCAACCTGAAGCGCAAGGCGAAGGCCAAGGTCGAACCGTCAACGATGCCTGACGCAGACGCCTGATGAACCTGACGATCACGCGGCGATGCCGACTCCAATCAGCGTCGACAACCCGCATTCGGACCACTTGATTGCGCTCCGCCCGACGTGCATAAGCCATGCCGTTAGCAACATGGGCGATCAGCCCTACAGCGCCGCGCGTCCTATGGGACGCGCAAGGGTCGCTGTAGCACTTTGAATTGCTGCATGTTTTTTTCTTAAATCGGTTGCGGTTTAAGGAAAAAACATGCGGAGGCCCTCCACCAGCCTATTGAGGACGACATGAACGAATTCAAGCCGCTCGTATTTTCCGGTGTGCAACCGACGGGCAATCTCCATCTCGGCAACTATCTCGGCGCGATCCGCAAGTTCGTGGCGCTGCAGGAAAACAACGATTGCATCTATTGCGTCGTCGACCTGCATTCGCTCACCGCGCAGCTCGTGCACGAGGACCTGAAGGGGCAGATCCGCTCGATCGCCGCCGCCTTCATCGCCTCCGGCATCGATCCGGAAAAACATATCGTCTTCAATCAGTCGGCCGTGCCGCAGCATGCCGAACTCGCCTGGATCTTCAACTGCGTCGCCCGCATCGGCTGGATGAACCGGATGACCCAGTTCAAGGACAAGGCCGGCAAGGATCGCGAGAACGCCTCGCTCGGCCTGCTTGCCTATCCGAGCCTGATGGCCGCCGACATCCTCGTCTATCGCGCCACCCATGTTCCGGTCGGCGACGATCAGAAGCAGCATCTCGAATTGACGCGCGACATCGCCCAGAAGTTCAACATCGACTTCATGGAGCATATCCGCGCCCGCGGCTATGGCGTCGATATGGTCGTCGGCGAAGAGCCGATCCATGCCTATTTCCCGCCGGTGGAGCCGCTGATCGGTGGCGCAACGCCGCGCGTCATGTCGCTGCGTGACGGCACCAAGAAGATGTCGAAGTCCGATCCGTCGGATCTTTCGCGCATCAACCTGATGGATGACGCCGAGACGATCTCCAAGAAGATCCGCAAGGCCAAGACCGACCCGGATGCGCTTCCGAGCGAACTCGACGGCCTCAAGGGACGCCCCGAGGCGGAAAACCTCGTCGGCATCTATGCAGCACTTTCCGACAAGACCAAGGAAGAGGTGCTGGGCGAATTCGGTGGCCAGCAGTTCTCGGTGTTCAAGCCGGCGCTGGTGGACCTGGCGGTCGAAGTTCTGTCGCCGATCACCGGCGAAATGCGCCGCCTGATGGGCGACACGGCTCACATCGATGCGATCCTTCGCAGCGGCGGCGAGCGTGCCCGGGCGCGTGCGGAAAAGACGATGGGCGAGGTTCGCGAAATCATCGGGTTTCTGCAGTAAAAGGCGAAAATGAGACCTTGCGGCGGTTTATCTGGAATGTAATGTTCGCCGTATGGTCTCGACCCGACTCTCACGACTTGAAGGTCACCGCCGCAAATTCATGGCGGGGATCGACGATACCCCGGAATGCGGCCGCGCTGTCCACTATGCTGGCATGCGCGCCAAAAATTCCAATGGCGGTCTCGTCCTGCTCTTTGTCATCGCCGACGGCGACTTCCAGCAATGGCTGGGGGTCGAGGAAATCATGCGTGCCGAAGCGCGCGAAGAGGCGGAAGCGACGCTTGCCAAGGTGGCGCAGTCCGTGCGCGAGCGCATCGGGATAGAACCCGAAATTGTCATCCGCGAAGGGGCTGCAACCGAGCAGATCCATTCGGCCATCGAGGAGGATCGCGACATCGCCATCCTGGTTCTGGCCGCAGGGTCGGCAAAAGAGGGCCCCGGTCCGCTCGTGTCGTCGATCGCCGGCAAGGCGGCGGCCTTCCCGATCCCGGTGACGGTGATACCGGATCTCTTGACCGACGAGGAAATCGACGCGCTCAGTTAGGGTCAGGACCTATCAAATTCATCCATTCTGCGTGGTGGATTTCGTGTCTGACAAGGAGGGAAGATGCAGGAAATGCACGAACATTTTCAAATCTTTCCGACGCAGTCAGGCGCGAAATCCGCCTCGCCCTTCGGGTTCAGGTCCATGGGCCGTCTGATCGCAAACAATGCTCGACAAGACCTTCGGGTCTTGCCTTGCGCTTGTTTCCTTCCATCCAATCCCATGGACCTGAACAGAATGGATGAATTTAATAGGTCCTGACCCTAAGCTGCGTCTCTTTGCGCCCTTGCGAGGGCCGAACGAAGCCCTTATATTCTTTTGAATTATTCTAAAGAGCCGGTTGAGAGCCTTCCCGGCGAGACGGAGAGAGACATGTTCATCCAGACCGAAGCCACGCCGAACCCGGCCACGCTCAAGTTCCTGCCGGGCAAGGTGGTTCTGGAAAACGGCACTGCCGAGTTCCGTGACGAGGAAGAAGCGCGCGCCGGTTCGCCGCTTGCTGCCCGGCTGTTCTCGATCCCCGGAGTCAGCGGCGTCTACTTCGGCTACGACTTCATCACCGTCAGCAAGGAAGGGCAGGAGTGGCAGCACCTGAAGCCCGCCATCCTCGGCTCGATCATGGAGCACTTCATGTCCGGCGCGCCGATCATGGCCGGAGCAGGCCGTGCCGAGCAGATGGATCAGGAAGACGAATTCTTCGAGCCGGGCGACGAGACCATTGTCGCTACCATCAAGGAACTGCTCGAAACCCGGGTTCGCCCGGCTGTGGCGCAGGACGGCGGCGACATCACCTTCCGCGGCTTCAAGGACGGCACCGTGTTCCTGAACATGAAGGGTGCCTGCTCGGGCTGCCCGTCGTCGACGGCGACCCTGAAGCATGGCGTGCAGAATCTGCTGCGGCATTTCGTTCCCGAAGTAGAAGCCGTCGAAGCCGTCTGATATCGCGATGGCGAGCGGCTGCGCCTTTCCGAGGCTGCGGCCGATCTCGAGTAAGCGTAACCGCGATGCCGATCGTGGCCTCGCGGGATGATGCGTCTGGAAATCGCTGCAACTGAAATGATCGTACTTGCCATCGACACATCAGGGTCCGGCTGTTCCGCTGCCATTTATGACAGTGGTTCGATGTCCATTCTCGGACAGTCCGGGGCCGATATCGGCCGCGGCCATGCCGAACGGCTGATGGAGTTCGTTGACGGGGCGCTCGAAGCCGCCGATCGCCCGCTTGGCGATATCGATCGCATCGCCGTGACCATTGGTCCGGGGTCGTTCACCGGCATCCGTGTCGGGGTTGCGACGGCGCGCGGCCTGGCGCTTGCGCTCGGCAAACCCGCGGTCGGTGTTTCCTCGCTTCACGTTATTGCGGAGGAAGCCCGCGCCGCGGCACCGGGCAAATCGGTGCTGGTCGCAATCGACGCCAAGCGCGACGAGGTCTACGTCCAGGCATTCGACGCAGCAGGCCATCCCGTCACCGAGCCGGAGGCGCTGTCGGTCACGGCCGCTCGCGACCGGTTTGCCGGTTTCGAGGGATTCATCGCCGGTTCGGGCGCTGGGTTCGTCACCGCGACGACGCCGGTCAAGACTTCCGATCTCGTCGATATCGCCTTGGTCGCGCGGCTTGGCGCGATCGCAGATCCAGCCTCGGCCAAGCCGAAGCCGCTATATCTTCGGGGTCCCGATGCCAAGCCGCAAGCGGGCTTTGCCGTTGCCCGAGCATAGACACCGATGAGTTTCACCGACTACTTCACGCGCCGTACCGAGTTCGACATCTTCCCGCTGGAGGAACCAGATCTCATCGCTGCCGCCGCTCTCCATCGCCAGCGCTTCGCGGCTCCCTGGAGCGATGGTGAAATCCACGCCTTGCTCGTCCAGGAAACGGTGTTCGGTTTTGTCGCCCGCCAGACCAATGGTTCGTTCCGGCCTGCCTTCGGCGGCTTCGTGCTGTTGCGTGCCGTCGCCGGCGAGGCCGAAATACTGACGATCGGCGTCGATCCGCGTTATGCCCGTTCCGGCCTCGGCTGGCGGCTGATGCAGGCCGCGATGCGCGAAGCTTCGGTCAAGGGGGCGGATAGGCTTTTCCTCGAAGTGGACGAGACCAATCAGGCTGCAATCGGGCTTTACCGCAAGCTCGGCTTCCTCAAGGTCGGCGAACGCCGTGCCTATTACCAGGACAAGGCAGGACAGCGCACTGCCGCGCTTGTCATGCGGCTCGATCTTCGCTAGTCCGAACCGGATTGGTTTGGCACGCCCCGGATGAGCCGGGCCCTCGCACAACCATGCGGAGTGGCGGGTGACCGGCGCAGGAAATCCTTTTCGATGATCAATTGGCTGCGGATCGCATTGTTCGCGTTGGTGCTGGCGCTGGCCTCGCTCGTGCTGATGCCGATCCAGATCGTCTGCCTTTGGCTGGATCTGAAGCCGCGGCGCCTGTTGCCGCGCTACTGGCACCGCATGGCCTGCTACCTGCTCGGCATCAAGGTGCGCGTCCATGGCATGCCGGAGCGCCGCCGACCGCTGCTTCTGTGCGCCAACCACGCCTCGTGGAAAGATATCCTGGTGCTGTCTTCGGTCGCCGACGTCGTCTTCGTCGCCAAGTCCGAGGTCAAGGAATGGCCGGTCTTCGGCATTCTCTCACGGTTGCAGGCGTCGATCTTCGTCGTGCGCGAGCAGAAGCGCGCGACGGGAAAGCAGGTCAGCGAGATCGGTCAGCGGCTCGCCGACGGCGAGATCGTCGTTCTTTTCCCGGAAGGCACGACGTCGGACGGCAACCGTCTGCTCGAGATCAAGACGTCGCTGTTCGGCGCAGCCGCGTCTGCCGTGCCGCATTCGCCGACGGGCATGGTTCACGTCCAGCCGGTCGCCATCTCCTATACGGGCATTCATGGAATGCCGATGGGACGCTTCAACCGGCCGATCGCCGCCTGGCCTGGCGATACCGGCCTGGCGCCGCATCTGCTCGGTATCCTGCGTGAGGGGGCGATCGAGGTCGATGTCGATTTCGGCGAGGCCGTCGATTACGACCACCACACCAACCGCAAGGAAGTCAGCCGCGTGATCGAGCAGCGCATTCGTTCGATGCTGTCGGACCGCCTGCGCGGACGGGCCTGACGCGGCCAGCGCGTGAAAGCCGACAGGCGAAAATACTTCAACTTTGGGCCGCTTTGCACTAAAGAACCGGCATGACCCAGGAAACAGCTCTTCTGACGACGCCCGCAACGGGCGACGAACGCACGCCGGCCCGCAAGGTTTTCGTAAAAACCTATGGCTGTCAGATGAACGTCTACGATTCCGACCGCATGTCGGATGCGTTGACGCGTGACGGCTATGTCTCGACGGATGTGCTGGAAGATGCCGACTTCGTCTTGCTCAACACCTGCCATATCCGCGAGAAAGCGGCAGAGAAGGTCTATTCCGAGCTCGGCCGGCTGCGCGATCTGAAAAAAGCGAAGGCGCTCGAGGGCCGCGAGATGGTGATCGGCGTCGCCGGCTGCGTTGCCCAGGCCGAGGGCAACGAGATCCTGCGCCGCGCGCCGGCCGTCGACCTCGTCATCGGACCGACCACCTATCACCGCTTGCCGGAAGCGCTGAAGCGCGCCCGCAACGGCGAGCGGGTCGTCCAGACTGACTATGCCGTCGAGGACAAGTTCGAGCATCTGCCGGCCCCCGACAAGGCCAGGACCCGCGCGCGCGGCGTCACAGCCTTCCTGACCGTGCAGGAAGGTTGTGACAAGTTCTGCACCTTCTGCGTCGTTCCCTATACGCGCGGATCGGAGGTTTCCCGTCCCGTCGCCCAGATCGTTTCGGAAGCGGAGAAGCTGGTCGAAGCCGGCGTGCGCGAGATCACCCTGCTCGGCCAGAACGTCAACGCCTGGCATGGTCTTGGTCCCGATGGCCGCGAATGGGGCCTTGGCGATCTCCTGCAGTGTCTCGGCGACATCGAGGGGTTGGCACGGCTGCGCTACACCACCAGCCATCCGCGCGACATGGACGACAGCTTGATCGAGGCGCATCGATCGATGCCGAAGCTGATGCCCTATCTGCACCTGCCGGTGCAGGCGGGGTCCGACCGCATCCTCAAGGCGATGAACAGGCGGCATACGGTGGCCGAGTATCTGGCGCTCATCGAGCGCATCCGCGCGGTGCAGCCGGATCTCGCGCTGTCGGGCGATTTCATCGTCGGCTTCCCCGGCGAGACCGACGAGGACTTCGAAGCGACCATGAAGCTGGTCGAGGCCGTGGGTTATGCACAGGCATTTTCGTTCAAATATTCCACCCGTCCGGGCACGCCCGGCGCGGAGCTCGACGACCAGGTTGCCGAGGACGTCAAAGCCAAGCGCCTGGAAAGATTGCAGGCTTTGCTGATTTCACAGCAGCGCGCCTTTGCCGAATCCTGTGTCGGGCGCGAAATAGATCTGCTTTTGGAGAAGCCGGGCCGCATGCCCGGGCAGCTCGTCGGTCGTTCGCCGTGGCTGCAGCCTGTGAATGTTGATGCAAAAGCATCGCAAATCGGTGACATTATCAAGGTGCGAATCATCAAGGCCGGGCCGAACAGTCTGTTTGCCGAGATGATCGGGTAAGGACCGAAAACAGGAGCCTGAACCGCTTGAACGGACACGAACTGATCTCTTCATCATCGCGCCAGTCGAAAACAACTGCGACAGACGCCAATCACTTCGTGCTCACTTTCGAGAACAACCGGTTCGCCAGCGAGCTCTTCGGGCAGTTCGACCAGAATCTGAAGCTCCTTGAGCAGCGGCTGCGGATCGAAGCGCATCCCCGCGGCAATTCCGTCGCGATCTCAGGTGATGTCGTCGCCACCAATCAGGCGCGTCGCGCACTCGATTTTCTCTATGGACGGTTGCAGAGTGGCGGATCGATCGATACGTCGGATGTGGAAGGCGCGATCCGCATGGCGGTTGCTGCCGATGACCAGCTGCAATTGCCGACCATGGAGAAAAAAGCCAAATTGACGATGGCGCAGATTTCAACGCGCAAGAAGACGATCGTCGCCCGCACGCCGATGCAGGATGCCTATATCCGCGCGCTGGAGCGTTCCGAGCTCGTCTTCGGCGTCGGCCCGGCCGGTACCGGCAAGACCTACCTCGCCGTTGCCCATGCAGCGCAGCTTCTGGAGCGTGGCGCGGTTGACCGCATCGTGCTCTCCCGTCCGGCCGTCGAAGCCGGCGAACGCCTCGGCTTCCTGCCGGGCGACATGAAGGAGAAGGTCGATCCCTATCTGAGGCCGCTCTACGATGCGCTCTATGACATGATGCCGGGCGACAAGGTCGAGCGTGCCATCACGGCAGGCGTCATCGAAATCGCGCCGCTGGCCTTCATGCGTGGTCGCACGCTCGCCAATGCCGCCGTCATCCTCGACGAAGCCCAGAACACCACATCGATGCAGATGAAGATGTTCCTGACCCGTCTCGGCGAGAACGGCCGGATGATCGTGACGGGTGACCCGAGCCAGGTCGACCTGCCGCGCGGCGTCAAGTCCGGGCTGGTCGAAGCCTTGCAGATCCTGCGGGGCGTCGAGGGCGTCTCGGTCATCCGGTTCAAGGACGTCGACGTCGTGCGCCATCCGATGGTGGCGCGCATCGTCCGGGCCTACGAGGCGCAGACGGCCGTGCACGATGAAAGCGAGCAGAGCGACCGCTGATTGGCGGTTGTCGCGATCATGACCGCATTGGATATCCAGATCAGCGTCGAAGAGGGCAATTGGCCCGACGAAGAGGCGCTTCTCGCCCTTTCGTCGCCGGTGCTCGAGGCTGCGGCCGCTTTCCTCGTCGCGGAAGAAGGCCAGCCGCTTCCGAAGATGCCGCCCGAAGTGTCGCTGGTTTTCACCGACGATGCCTCCATGCGGTCGATCAATGCCGAGTGGCGCAAGCAGGACAAGCCGACCAACGTGCTTTCCTTCCCGGCATTTCCGGTGACGCCCGGAAAAATGCCGGGGCCGATGCTTGGCGACATCATCGTGGCGCGCGAGACGCTGGAGCGCGAAGCGCAGGAATTGGAGAAGTCGTTCGACGCGCATCTGACGCATCTTCTCGTGCATGGATTCCTGCATCTTTTCGGTTATGATCATATGGTAGATGATGAAGCCGAAAGAATGGAAAGCCTGGAGACTCGCATTTTGGCGCGTCTTGGCTTATCTGATCCCTACGGGGACCGATCCCCGGATTAACAGTTTGGACCAATGAGCGACTTTAAAACACAGCCCGTCGCACTGGCGACCGAGGAGGCCGATGCCTCCGGAGAGGCGGAGGCGGGCAGTAGTAGCACCGCCACTCGACAAGAGGGCACCAAATCCACATCGTCCTTCTGGAGCCGAGCCGCGCGCATTCTGCGCGGTGCAAATCCTTCGAGCTTGCGCGAGGACCTTGCTGACGCGCTGCTGACCGACGCCGACAGCAACACGGCATTTTCCCCCGAAGAGCGGGCGATGCTCAACAACATCCTGCGCTTCCGCGAAGTCCGTGTCGAAGACGTGATGGTTCCGCGCGCCGATATCGAAGCCGTTGACCAGAGCATCACCATCGGCGAGCTGATGGTGATCTTCGAGGAGTCCGGCCGCTCGCGCATGCCGGTGTACAACGAAGGCCTCGATGATCCGCGCGGCATGGTCCACATTCGCGACCTGCTCGCCTATGTGACCAAGCAGGCCCGCAACCGCCGTCGCACCGGCAAGACGCAGGCCGCCAGCGCGTCCGCTTCGGCCGAAAAGGCCCCGAGGTCACCGAAGGCGACCTTCGATCTGTCGCGTGTCGATCTCGGCAAGTCGCTGGAGGAAGCGGGCATTATACGCCAGCTCCTGTTCGTGCCGCCGTCGATGCTCGCATCGGATCTGATGCAGCGCATGCAGGCCGCCCGCATCCAGATGGCGCTTGTCATCGACGAGTATGGCGGCACGGACGGTCTCGTTTCGCTGGAAGACATCGTCGAGATGGTCGTCGGCGACATCGAGGATGAGCACGATGACGACGAGGTCATGTTCGCCAAGACCTCCGAGGATGTTTTTGTCGCCGATGCCCGCGTCGAACTGGAGGAGATCGCAGAGGCGATCGGCTCCGATTTCGATGTCCGCGAACAGCTTGAGGATGTCGATACGCTCGGCGGCCTGATCTTCGCGTCGCTGGGGCGGATCCCGGTCCGGGGCGAGGTGGTGCAGGCGCTGCCTGGCTTCGAGTTCCAGATCCTCGACGCCGATCCTCGACGCGTCAAGCGCGTGCGCATCATGCGCAAGCGTCCGCCGGCGCGTCGCCGCGTGGTGCGCTCCGAAAGCGAACTGGCACAGGAACAGGTGCCGGCCAATCGTGGCAATGGCACCGAGTCGCAGCAGGCGTCGGCCAGCGAGCAATAGGCTTTCCGTGAACCGAATGCGCAGCGAAGCTCGATCTCGGTCTTCGCTGCGAACGGCCACCGATCGACGGTCGGTGGTCTCGCTTTTTCGCGTCAATTTCGACGCGCGGTGCTCCAAAGGGGACAAGCAGCCACTTTTTTGGAAGACTGCCGGCAACTGATTCGGTTGTTCTTCCCGCGCGGCGTCGTGTTCTGCGACCTGCGCCAACAGGAGGCTGCATGGAAAGACAGGCTGGCAGGATCATGCTTCTGTCGGGCGCGCCCCGGCTGTTTCTCGCATTTGTCGCGGGGCTCCTGGCTGTTCTCACACAGCCGCCGTTCGGCATCTTTGCGGCCGCCTTCCTCTCCTTTCCGATCCTCGTCTGGCTGCTCGATGGCGCAACCGGCCACCCGGACGGCGGCCTGATCCGGCGGCTCTGGCCGGCGGTCTCAATCGGCTGGGCGTTCGGCTTCGGCTATTTCCTCGGCGGCCTCTGGTGGCTTGGAAACGCGCTGCTGGTGGAGGCGGATACTTTTGCCTGGGCGTTGCCGTTGGCCGTCGTCGGCCTGCCAGCGTCCCTGGCCCTGTTCTACGCGCTCGCCGCGCTGATTGCCCGCATCCTCTGGTCGGATGGCGTGGGCCGGATCGCGGCACTGGCATTGGCCTTTGGCCTCGCCGAATGGCTGCGCTCCGTCATCTTCACCGGGTTTCCCTGGAATGCGATCGGCTATGCGGCGATGCCGATGCCGCTGATGATGCAGTCGGCAAGCGTCGTCAACCTCGCGACCATCAACATGCTGGCGGTCTTCGTCTTTGCAGCACCCGCCCTGATCGTGACAGGCAAGGGCAGCCGTATTGGTCTCAGCCTTGCCGTCGCGCTTTGTGCGGCACATATCGGCTTCGGCTTTTATCGGCTTGCGATGCCGGCCCCCTCCGGGCCGGATCAGCCGCTTGCCGTTCGCCTCGTCCAGCCGGTGATCGATCAGGCAAAGAAGCTCGATGATAGCGAGCGCGGGGCCATCTTCGAGGAGCATCTCGCTTTGACCGCGACGCCTGCCGAAGGCGGAGCCAAGAAGCCCGATCTCGTCGTCTGGCCGGAAACCTCGATCCCGTTCATCCTCACCGACAGCCCAGATGCGCTCGCGCGCATTGCCGAAGTGCTCGACGACGGACAGATCCTCATTGCAGGCGCGGTGCGAGCGGAAGATGCCGGCGCCGGCCTGCCGCCACGCTATTACAACTCGATCTACGTCATCGATGGACGCGGGCAGATCATCGGCGCCGCCGACAAGGTTCACCTTGTTCCTTTCGGCGAGTATCTGCCGTTCGAGGACTTGCTCTCGTCCTGGGGGCTGAGCTCGGTTGCAGCCGCCATGCCGGGCGGGTTCTCGGCCGCCAAGACCCGTTCCCTGCTGACCTTGCCCGGCGGGCGCACATTCTACCCGCTCATTTGCTACGAGGCGATCTTCCCCGCCGAGATCGGGGCTGATGCGCGCATCGCCGACGCCCTGCTCAACATCACCAATGATGCCTGGTTCGGCGACACGCCGGGCCCCCGCCAGCACTTCCATCAGGCGCAGTTGCGTGCAGTTGAGGGAGGAATACCCCTTATCCGTGCAGCCAATAATGGTATATCAGCAATTGTTGATGCACGTGGGGTTTTAGTGGTAGGATTAGCCTACAATTATAGGGGAGTGGTCGACACAATTCTGCCGGGAAGGATGCCTACGCCCACGGATGAGGTCACACGTAGCCGAATTTTTGGGTTGTGCGCAATTTTCCTCCTGCTGGTTGCAGTCTTCTCGCGCGTTAGTTTTAATATTAGGAAGAATTGACCTAAAACCCCTAAAATTGCATAGTGGTCCGAACCATTGGTTTGTGCTGTGGCGCCTCTTTTGTCTTCACCGTGGCGGTTGCAGCGGTGTGCGATGTCCTCACGCCAGCCGGTGGATGAACGAAACAGCGTGTTTAGGAACGCAGATATGATGGAAAATAAGAAGAAGCCGAACCCGATCGACATTCACGTCGGTAGCCGGATTCGCCTTCGCCGCACGATGCTTGGCATGAGCCAGGAAAAACTCGGCGAAAGCCTGGGGATCACCTTTCAGCAGATCCAGAAGTATGAAAAAGGCACGAACCGCGTTGGCGCCAGCCGGTTGCAGAACATTTCCAGCATCCTGAACGTCCCTGTTTCCTTCTTCTTCGAGGATGCTCCCGGCGAAAACACAGGCGCTTCCGGCCTGGCCGAAGCCTCGAGCTCGAACTACGTCGTCGACTTCCTCTCCTCATCAGAAGGGCTCCAGCTCAATCGCGCTTTCGTTAAGATCAACGATCCGAAGGTGCGCCGCAAACTCGTTGATCTCGTCAAGGCGCTGGCTGCGGAAGCAGAAAGCGAATAGTCCCAAAACCCATCGGGACTGAAAAACAAAGCGGCCATTTGCGCCGCTTTTTTCTTGCGCGCCGTTTTCCTCTGATATTCGAAGTGATTGGCGCCGATGTCGATATAAAGATATATTTATGTCGTTGTTCGCTTGTTTTTCGGTCGCAAAACCACTAACACGATGCCAGCGCTTATCTTCTTGAGGGGAATTCCCGCATGCGTGCAAACTACCTGTTCACGAGTGAATCCGTAGCCGAAGGCCATCCGGACAAAGTGTGTGACCGTATCTCCGACGAGATCGTCGATCTGGTCTACCGCGAAGCTGCCAAGACCGGTGTCGATCCCTGGGGCGTGCGTATTGCCTGCGAAACGCTGGCAACGACGAACCGCGTTGTGATCGCCGGCGAAGTCCGCCTGCCGCCGAGCCTTCTGAAGAAGGACAAGGACGGCAACGACGTCATCAACCCCTCGAAGTTCAAGTCGGCCGCACGCAAGGCGATCCGCGACATCGGTTACGAACAGGACGGTTTCCACTGGAAGACGGCGAAGATCGACGTTCTCCTGCACTTCCAGTCCGCACACATTGCCCAGGGCGTCGACAACGCGTCCGACAAGCAGGGTGAAGAGGGTGCCGGCGACCAGGGCATCATGTTCGGTTACGCTTGCCGCGAGACCTCGGAGCTGATGCCGGCGCCGCTTTACTATTCGCACCGCATCCTGCATCTGCTCGCTGCAGCCCGCAAGAAGGGCGACGGCGAAGTCGCCAAGCTCGGCCCGGACGCCAAGAGCCAGGTCACCGTGCGCTATGTCGACGGCAAGCCGGCTGAGGTCGTCTCGATCGTTCTGTCCACCCAGCATCTCGACGAGAGCTGGGATTCGGCCAAGGTTCGTGCGGTCGTCGAGCCCTATATCCGCGAAGCTCTCGACGATCTGAAGATCGCCGGCGATTGCACCTGGTACATCAACCCGACCGGCAAGTTTGTCATCGGCGGTCCCGATGGTGACGCCGGCCTGACGGGCCGCAAGATCATCGTCGACACCTATGGTGGCGCAGCTCCGCATGGCGGCGGCGCCTTCTCGGGCAAGGACACGACCAAGGTCGACCGCTCGGCTGCCTATGCAGCCCGCTACCTCGCCAAGAACGTCGTTGCTGCCGGTCTTTCCGACCGTTGCACGATCCAGCTTTCCTACGCCATCGGCGTTGCCCAGCCGCTCTCGGTCTATGTCGACCTGCACGGCACCGGCAAGGTCTCCGAGGACCAGGTTGAAGACGCGATCCGCAAGACGATGGACCTGTCGCCGACCGGCATCCGTCGCCACCTCGACCTCAACAAGCCGATCTACGCCAAGACCGCGGCCTATGGCCACTTTGGTCGCAAGGCCGGCCGTGACGGCTCCTTCTCCTGGGAGAAGCTTGACCTAGTCAAGCCGCTCAAGGACGCCATCGGGGCTTGACGCTTCGACATTTGCCGGACAGAGAACGTCCGGCCGCGTCTGCATAATTCCTTAAATCGGAATCGATTTAAGGAAAAAATTATGCAGCGAGTTGAAGCGATACAGCGTCCTTTGCGCGTCATACTTGACGCGCGGCGCTGTAGAGATAAAGGCGGATGCCCCAAAAGGGTGTCCGCCTTACTCGTTGAAGGAAGATTGTCATGACTGAACCGCGCCGCAGCCGCGCCACGGAAGCCTTCTTCGGACGCCGCAAGGGTAAGCCCCTGCGTGAGCGTCAGGCTGCTCATCTCGAAACCATTCTGCCGAAACTGAAGCTCGATCTCGGTACCGCCGCGCCGCAAGACATGAAGTCGCTCTTTCCCGAGCCGATCGATCGCCTTCGTATGGAAATCGGCTTTGGTGGCGGCGAGCATCTGATCCATCGCGCGGCCGAAGATCCGTCGACCGGTTTCATCGGCGTCGAACCCTTCGTCAATTCGATGGCGAAGCTGGTGGGGCAGATCGAGGAGAAGGGCGTTTCCAACGTTCGTCTCTACAATGACGACGCCACGCAGGTGCTGGATTGGATGCCGGCGGCTTGCGTCGACCAGATCGACCTGCTCTATCCGGACCCCTGGCCGAAGCGCAAGCACTGGAAGCGCCGCTTCGTCTCCAGCGTCAATCTCGACCGCTTCGCGCGTGTGCTGAAGCCGGGCGGTCTTTTCTGCTTTGCGTCCGATATCGATACTTACGTCAACTGGACGCTGCTGCACTGCGGCGACCATGCGGCCTTCGAATGGACGGCCCGACAGGCATCGGACTGGTTGACGCCTTACGAGGGCTGGCCGAGCACGCGCTACGAGGCCAAGGCACGCAGGGAAGGGCGGAGTTCCGCCTATCTCACCTTCCGCCGCGTTTAGAGCATGTCGCGCAAAAGTGTGCTGCGGTTTTGCGAAAACGACATGCGCGAAAACAAGAACTTAAAGCGCAGCAGGCGAATCTGAAAGATCGTGACGCGCTTTAGGCGGCGGTCTACCGCACAGACTATTCAGGACACTCGAAGCGTTGCTGCCTACGTTGCGCGTCAGAGTTGACGCGCGGCACTGTGGCGTTCCGTCGGCGACGTTCGCCGCGGCTGGCGATCAATGCAGGCTGACCGTGCGCAATTCGTCCTCAGCGGCCTTGTAGAAGGTGCTGGAGCGGTTGTCGGTCAACAGGATCGGCGTGCCGTCCGCACCGAACAGGGCCCACAGATCGATTCCCGGTCCCATTTCCGGTGCTTCCGGGAAGCAGCGGGAAACCTCTTCCGAACGCATCTTTCTGATATAGCCGACTTCGCCCTCGCCGAGATGTGCGAGGTCGTTCATGGACAATGACGAGGTGATGGCTTTCAGTCCCATGGTGGTACTCCGTGGTCGCCGGCCAGGGGAAAATCCCGCCGGTTATCCTACTCTGGAACTGAAATGTTAATTTTCTTTACCATACGCACCGGTTCCGGACGAACGAGATCGACCGAGAGCAGGCCGTTGCGCAATTCCGCGCCGAGGACTTTCATCCCGTCGGCAAGCACGAATGTACGCTGGAACTGCCGGGCGGCAATGCCGCGGTGCAGATAGTCGCGATCGCCGGTGTCGACCTGGCGGCCACGAATGACGAGCTGGTTTTCCTCGGTCGTCACGTCGAGATCTTCTTCGGAAAAGCCGGCGACGGCGAGCGTGATGCGCAAACGCTCCGGCGCGTCGACCGAATCGTCCCCGCGGATACGCTCGATATTGTAGGGCGGGTAGCCGTCATTTCCCTTGGCGATGCGCTCAAGGGTCTTTTCCATCGTGTCGAAACCCAGCAGCAGTGGGCTCGTGAAGGGCGTAATTCTGCTCATTCCCAAGTCCTTGTAAGATCAAGCGACCATTAACCGGACCTGCCAAGCAGCATCCTCTCCTCAATATGGTAGCTGTGCGCAATGAGCGCAAGCCGCTTGCCTCCGACGTGCACGCAAATCATAGTCCGCAGCGCGAGAATCCAAGGAGGAACACAAGCGTGCCCGTGCCGAGAAAAATAATCATAGACACTGATCCCGGGCAGGACGATGCCGCCGCTATCATGCTTGCTTTCGGCAGTCCGGAAGAAATCGACCTCCTGGGGATCACGACGGTAGCCGGCAACGTTCCCTTGGCAATGACCGCGCGCAACGCCCGCATCATCTGCGAACTGTGCAACAGAACCGACGTCAAGGTTTTCGCCGGCGCCGACCGGCCGATCGCTCGCCCGCTCGTCACCGCCGAGCACGTGCATGGCAAGACCGGTCTCGACGGTCCGACACTCGACGAGCCGAAGATGGCGCTCGAGGCCCAGCATGGCGTCGATTTCATCATCGAGACGCTGCGCGCTGAGGCGCCGGGCACGGTCACGCTCTGCACGCTTGGTCCGCTGACCAACGTCGCTCTCGCCCTTCAGAAGGCGCCGGACATAGCGCCGAGGGTGCGCGAGCTGGTGATGATGGGGGGCGGCTTCTTCGAGGGCGGCAACATCACGCCGGCTGCCGAGTTCAACATCTATGTCGACCCGGAAGCGGCCGACATTGTCTTCCGTTCGGGCATTCCGATCGTCATTATGCCGCTCGACGTCACCCACCGGGTGCTGACGCACAAGGCGCGCGTGCTAAAAATCCGCGAGATCGGCAGCGCACCGGCGATCGCCATGGCGGAGATGCTGGAATTCTTCGAGCGGTTCGACATCGAGAAATACGGCACGGACGGCGGCCCGCTGCACGATCCGACCGTCATCGCCTACCTGCTGCGGCCTGAGCTTTTCACCGGTCGCGACTGCAACGTCGAGATCGAAGTTCAGTCGCCGCTGACTGCGGGCATGACCGTGGTCGACTGGTGGCAGGTGACGGGCCGCAAGCACAATGCCAAGGTCATGCGTTTCATCGACGATCAGGGCTTCTTCGACCTGTTGACGGAGCGGCTGGCACGCATCTGATCGCATTGAGCATGTCGCGCAAAAGTGTTCAGCGGTTTTGCGACAAGGACATGCGAAAAAACAAGAACCTAAAGTGCAGTGGCGGATCTGAAAGATCGCGACGCGCTTAAGGCCGAAATCACAAAAGAAAACGGCGCCCCGAGAGGCGCCGTTTTTTTTGTTTTATGGGCTTCCGATCAGAATTCTTCCCAATTGTCCTGGGCGAGCGCGTTGGCGCCTGATGTCTGAGTCAGGACGCGCTGTGTCGACGGCGTATAGCCGGTGCGCGCAGCGCTCTGTGCCGGACGCGCGTCGCGGCCAGGGGCGGCGGCCGGGGCGGGTGCCGGGCGTTCCGCCGCGCGCATGCGCTCGGCCGTGCCGCGCAGCATCTCCGTTGAGGTCGGCTGAGCCGCCTGCGTCGAACGCTGTGCGACGCGGAACCGGGCGACCAGCGTGCTGAGCGAGCGTGCTTCCTCGTTGAGCGCCATGCCGGCAGCGGTGGTTTCCTCTACCATCGCGGCGTTCTGCTGGGTCACCTGGTCCATCTGGTTGACGGCCGAGTTGATTTCCTTGAGGCCGACCGCCTGTTCGGAAGCAGAGCTCGAGATCTGGCGGATAAGGCCGTTGATCTGGACCACCTGTTCGGCGATCTTTTCAAGCGCACCACCGGCGCGACCGACGAGGTCGACGCCTTCGCGCACCTGGCCCGCCGAGGTGTTGATCAGCGTCTTGATCTCCTTGGCGGCGTTTGCCGAGCGTTGAGCAAGTTCGCGGACTTCCTGTGCGACGACGGCAAAACCCTTGCCGGCATCGCCGGCGCGGGCTGCTTCGACGCCAGCGTTGAGCGCCAGCAGGTTGGTCTGGAAGGCGATCTCGTCGATGACGCCGATGATGCGGCTGACCTCGTGCGACGACTGCTCGATGCCCTTCATCGCGGCAATCGCCTTCTGCACGACCTCGCCCGACTGGCCGGCATCGCTGCTGGCCACTTCCACCGACTTGGCGGCGACCTTGGCGTTCTCGGCGCTGGCGTTGACCTGCGAGGTCAGCTCGTCGAGGGCTGCGGCGGTCTCTTCCAGGCTTGCCGCCTGCTGTTCGGTGCGGTGCGACAGATCGTTGGCGGCACTGCTGATCTCGCTGGTGCCGTTGCCGATGTTGACGACCGAGTGGTTGACGGTGCGGATCGTCTCTTCGAGGCTATCCATCGTCGCGTTGAAGTCGCGCTTCAGCTGGGCGTATTCACCGGGGAATTCGTCGGTGATGCGGAAGGCGAGGTCGCCGGAGGAGAGGTGCGACAGGCCCTTGCCGAGCCGGGCGACGATGTCGCGCTGAAGGGCGCTGGATTCAGCCCGCTCGGTCTCGGAGCGGCTGCGCTCGTGCTCGGCCTGCTCGCGTTCGTGACGAGCCTCGCCTTCCAGGCGTTTGGTGTCGGCCAGCTGGTGGCGGAAGCCTTCGAGCGCCTTTGCGACCTGGCCCGTCTCGTCGGAGCGGTCCTGGCCGGTGATCGAATTGCTGTAGTCGCCGTTGCTGAGGTTCCTAACGTCTTTGACGAGGCCGGCGAGCGGCTTCTGAACGAAACCGCGGACAGCGAAATAAAGGCCGAGCAGCACCGCGCCGAGCACGACGAGGCCGCCGATGATCATCATATAGGTCTGGTCGCGGACTGGCGCGTTGATCGCCGTGCGCGGTACGTCGACGAGCACGACCCAGCTGGCGTTCACGCCGGAAACGGCGAAGGGATAGACGACGCGGTCGAAGGGCTCGTGGCCATCATAGGATAGGTTCTTGATGACGCCCGACGTACCGGATGCCAGTGCCTTCTTGACGATCTCGTTGCCTTCGCCGTCATAATCCTTGAGCAAAAGCTCCGGGATCGGCGCGACCAGCCATTTGCCGGACTCGGAGAGCAGATAGACGCGGCCGGTATCGAACGGCTTCAGCTTGGAGAGGCCGTCCGCCAGCGAGGCGAGCGAGATGTCGACGCCGGAGACGCCGATCAGCTTGCCTTTCGACATGACGGGATAGGCGATCGAGCTCATCGCGGTCGGGACGTCGGTGTCCTGCGCGGTATAGGGCGGCGTGATCGCGCCCTTGCCGCTCTTTGCGGCAAGGCTGTACCATTCTGCAGCGTAGTCCGCGCGGAAGGTCGAGAACTGGATTTCGTTGTTGCGGTTCTTGGACCAATAGGGGGCGAAGATGCCTTCCTCGTTTGCACCCAGCTCCTTGTTGTTGGCCACCTCCTCCTTGCGGCCGTCGAAGGCCTTGGGTTCTTCGGCGAACCAGCTGCCGAAGGCAAAGGGGTTCTGCTCGAGATTGGCCCGCAGGATGTTGATCACGCCGGCGCGTTCCATCGACTTTTCCGCGTGGCTGCGGCCAAGGATGCCGGCCATCGAGCGCGACGCGCTTGCCAGCTCGCCGATGCCGCCGGCGATATCAGAGGCGATGGCTTTTGCTTCGCCGCTTGCCTGGTCGAGCACCAGCGTTTCGACGCGGTCCTGTGTTTGGGAGATGAGAACGAAGTTCGAGGCGAGCAACACGAGCGCGATCGTGCCGCCCGTCACCGCGATCAGCTTGGTCGCCAGCGATTTGGCTTGGAACTTGAACATGAAATCCTCACGTGCTGGGAGGTCCGCAGGCGGAAACCTGCGGCAAACGCATTTCACAATGTGGGTGAAACTCCATCATGGAGCGCCAGATGCCGACCGGCATTAAGGAGACTGCCCATCCCTTCGGAACCGGCTTTCTCATGGTCTTGAATAGACGACCAAATCTTAAGATAGGGCCAACGCGATGGCTAATTCATGCCCCGCTGATGGAGATTCTGCGCGCGAAGTTCTATCTCCGCGACAAAGACTGTCCGGATTGCGCAAAGGTCGGCGATAACGTGAATTTAGACCAGTCGCATCGCGCGCCTGATGGCTTTGGCGCGAGGGCGAGCCGCAAGCTGCGCCGTGCGATGCTCCTCACACGACGCGCGTCAAGGCCGAAGCCGCGACATCAGATGCGCGGCTCTACCTCCGAGGCGACCGGGATCGAAGGCTGCGCACCACGCTTGAGGCAGGCAAGCGATCCGGCGACCGCCGCGCGTCTTAGCGCGTCGGGAAACGCCAGCTTCTCGTCAAGGCTTGCGGCCAGATAACCGCAGAACGTATCGCCGGCGCCGACGGTATCGACCGGATCGATCTTGAGACCCCGGGCATGATGGATCTCGCCCTCGTGCACCGCGACGACGCCTTCGGCACCCAGCGTGACGATGACCGTATGCCCGGTTTCGGCATGCAATCTTTTCATCGCCTCTTCGCGCTCGGAACCTTCGATGCCCGACTTGCCGGCCAACAGTTCAAATTCCGTCTCGTTGGCGATGACGATATCGGCCAGCCGGCCGAGGCGCGCCGCTTCAGGGGTCAAGGGCGCGATGTTGATGACCGAACGAATGCCCTTGCGCCGGGCTTCGGCAAGTGCCTTTTCGACCGAGGTCGCCGGTATTTCCAGCTGCAGCATCAAGGTATCGCCGGCGTTCATGCCGTCGACGGCGGCAACAGCGTCGGCCTCATTGACCGTTGCGTTGGCGCTGGCAACGACGACGATGACATTCTCGCCGTCACCGCCGACGAGAATATGCGCCGTGCCCGTCGGCTCCTCGACGGTCTTGGTCAGCGACAGGTCGGCGCCGGCCTCCCGGAGCAATTCGAGTGCGCCATCGGCAAAGCCGTCCGAGCCGACGGCGCCGGCCATGTGAACGGCAGCGCCGGCACGCCGAGCGGCCAGCGCCTGGTTGGCGCCCTTGCCGCCGGCGGCGGTCGAAAAGCCAGAGCCGGCAACGGTTTCGCCGGGCTTCGGCAGGCGCGCGGTCGTGGCGATCAGGTCCATGTTGATGGACCCAAGAACAGTGATCATGAAGATGTCCCGTCGAATTGCTGATTTTGGCCGGAGAGTGCCCGAGACCGTCAGTCCTCGTCAACCACCCTGAGGCGCAATTGCCCGACGCGATTGTCGACGGCATGGCGCGGTTCGTCGTCCGGCCGCGCCGCGCCTTCCGCCTCAAGTTCCAGCGCTTCGATCTTGGCGCCGCGGCGCGCAAGCTTGCCCGAGGAGATGAGGATCTCTTCAACGTCCTTCTGGCTCATGGCGAAGTGTCCCTGCAGCTTGCGCACCCGTTCGTCGAGACGCGTCAGGTCTTCCATCAGCCGAGCCACTTCGCCCTGGATGAGGTGTGCCTGCTCGCGCATGCGGGCGTCCCTGAGGATTGCCTGGATCACCTGGATCGACAGCAGCAGCAGTGACGGCGAGACGATGACGATCCGCTGCCGGTGCGCCTTCTGGACGATCGCCTCGAAATGCTCGTGGATCTCGGCGAAGATCGATTCGGACGGAACGAAGAGGAAAGCCGTCTCCTGCGTTTCGCCGGGGATCAGGTATTTGCTGGCGATATCGCGGACATGCACCTCCATGTCGCGGCGGAAGAGTTGCGCCATCTGCTGGCGGCGTTCCGGGGTTGCCGCATCCCGCATGCCGTTCCAGGCTTCCAGCGGAAATTTTGCGTCGATCACCAGCGGCGGCTGGTCGTTCGGCATGCGGATGGTGCAGTCCGGGCGGGCGCCGTTGGAGAGCGTCGTCTGGAAGGCAAAGGCGCCCATCGGCAGGCCGTCGGCGACGATCGTCTCCATGCGCGACTGGCCGAAGGCGCCGCGCGTCTGCTTGTTCGAAAGGATGGCCTGTAGCCCCGCCATGTCCTTTGCCAGCGACTGGATGTTGTTCTGGGCGGTGTCGATCACCGCCAGACGCTCCTGAAGTCGCCGCAGGTTTTCGTGCGTCGCCTTGGTCTGCTCGCTGATCGAGGCGCCGATCCGGTGCGTCATGCCGTCGATCCGCTGGCTCAGCGTCTGGTTCAACTCCGCCTGGCGGGTGCCGAACACGTCGGCCATCGCCGCGATGCGGCCCTGCATTTCCGTTTGCGCTGCCAGAAGCATGGCCATCTGTTCATGGCGCTCGTCGTCACCAGCCCGCCGCCGCCGCGAAAGGGACATCAGCACGAAGCCGACTGCCAGCACGGCCAGAACCATGCAGAGATGGGCGACAGTGACCGGCACGGTGCCGATGAGAAAAACGGGCTGATCGAACGAAATTGGCGCAGGTTCCATGCGGCAAGCCTAACAGATTCTCTTTTCAACACTAGATCAAAACAAGAACATTCGCCCGGCGCGGTTAACGCGAGGCGACATTGCCGGGACGCCTGCAGAGTGCGCGCCAATTTTCTTGCACCCGGACGGAAAGATCGGTTATGGGAGCGATATGACGATCAAGCCGCTTATCATCCTCCCCGATCCTGTCCTGCGTCAGGTCTCGACCCCGATCGAAACCATCGATGCCGACATCCGTCGCCTGGCCGACGATATGCTCGAGACCATGTACGACGCCCCGGGCATCGGGCTCGCTGCCATCCAGATCGGTGTGGCGAAGCGCATGCTCGTGCTCGACGTCTCCAAGGAAGGGGACGAGAAGACCCCTCGCGTCTTCATCAATCCCGAAATCGTCGATTCATCCGACGAGTTCTCGGTGTATGAGGAAGGCTGCCTCTCCATTCCGGACTATTACGCCGAAGTCGAGCGTCCGGCGATGGTTATCGTCAAGCACCTCGACCGCGACGGCAAGGAGCAGATCGTCAAGGCCGATGGCCTGCTGGCGACCTGCCTGCAGCACGAGATCGATCACTTGAACGGCGTGTTGTTCATCGACCACATCTCCAAGCTCAAGCGCGACATGGTGATCCGCAAGTTCACCAAGGCCGCAAAGACCCGCGGCGCCAAGGCGATCTGATTCCCGCACAAAGCGCCCGCAGGGCGCTTTGTCCTCGAAGGGCTTGATTTGAGGCGCGTAAACCCGTTTGAAGGGGCCTGATTTCAAACGGTCGGAGTATCCGCCTTGTCGCTTCGCATCATCTTCATGGGAACGCCGGAATTTTCCGTGCCGACGCTGGCCGCACTCGCGGGAGCCGGCCACGAGATCGTTGCCGTCTACACCCAGCCGCCCAGGCCCGGCGGACGCCGGGGGCTCGATCTGCAGAAGTCGCCGGTGCACCAGGCTGCCGAACTGCTCGGCGCTCCCGTGCTCACGCCCGTCAACTTCAAGGACGAGGCCGACCGCCAGACTTTCCGCGCGTTCAACGCGGACGTTGCCGTCGTCGTCGCCTATGGCCTGCTGTTGCCGGAGGCGATCCTGACCGGAACACGGCTCGGCTGCTACAATGGCCACGCCTCGCTCCTGCCGCGCTGGCGCGGTGCGGCTCCGATCCAGCGCGCCATCATGGCCGGCGACCGTGAGACCGGCATGATGGTGATGAAGATGGATAAGGGGCTCGACACCGGCCCGGTCGCGCTCACCAAGGCGGTGCAGATCGGCGAGACGATGACGGCTGGCGAGCTGCACGACCGGCTGATGCAGGTCGGTGCCACGCTGATGAAGGAAGCGATCGGCAAGCTCGAAGCGGATGATCTGCCGCTGACCGAGCAGGCGGGGGAGGGCGTCGTCTACGCCGCCAAGATCAGTAAGGCCGAGACCCGCATCGATTTCGCCAGGACGGCGCGCGAAGTGCACGACCACATTCGCGGCCTGTCACCCTTTCCGGGCGCCTGGTTCGAGCTCGACATCGCCGGCAAGCCGGAGCGCGTCAAGGTTCTGAATTCCGAGCGCGTGACCGCAGAAGGAACCGCCGGAACCGTGCTCGACGATAATCTCACCATTGCCTGCGGCGAAGGAGCCGTACGGCCGACGCGGCTGCAGCGCGCGGGCGGCAAGGCGCTTGCCGTTGGCGACTTCCTTCGCGGCACGCCGGTTGCCGCCGGCACGAGGGTTGGCTGATGCCGCGGTTTCGACTGACCGTCGAATATGACGGCTCGAACTACGTCGGCTGGCAGCGGCAGGACAACGGTCCCTCCGTCCAGGGCGCGATTGAGAAGGCGATCCTGTCGCTGACCGGCGAGACGGTCTCGATCCGCGGTGCCGGGCGCACCGATTCCGGCGTTCATGCCATCGGGCAGGTGGCGCATGCGGACCTGACGCGCCAGTGGAAGCCCCACACACTGCGCAATGCGCTGAATGCGCATCTGGGCATGGCCGGCGAGGGCGTCTCGATCCTCGAAGCGCAGGAGGTCACCGACGCCTTCGATGCGCGGTTTTCCGCCCTGCGCCGACATTACCTCTACCGCATCATCTGTCGGCAGTCGCCGTTGGCACTGGAGGCGAAACGCGCCTGGTGGGTGCCGAAGCCGCTCGATCAGCAGGCGATGCATGAAGGCGCGCAGCGGCTCGTCGGCCATCACGACTTCACCACCTTCCGCTCCGCCCATTGCCAGGCGACGAGCCCGATGCGCACGCTCGACCGGCTGGATGTCACCCGGACCGGCGATCTGATCGAAATTCGCGCCACCGCGCAGAGTTTCCTGCACAATCAGATCCGCTCCTTCGCCGGCTCGCTGAAGCTGGTGGGCGAGGGAAAGTGGACGCCAGACGAGCTGCAGGCGGCACTCGAGGCGCGCGATCGCAAGGCCTGCGGCCCGGTGGCGCCGCCCGACGGGCTTTATTTCATGCAGGTCGATTATTGAGAAGGAGACCGTCGCGCGCAGAGGGCGCGTGACGTTTTTCGGGCTTGTCGTGTTGTTTGTCAGGCCGGGATCAGGCCGAAGAACCGCTGCAGCAATTCGCCCATCATCATTGACGGCAGCAGAAAGAGCGCCGTCAGTGCCGACGCCAGCAGCGTCTGGTTTCCGGTGATGATGCGGAGCAGCCGGAAGAGCACGCCGATGCTGGCGAAGAGCAGCACCAGCCAGATCAGGCTCGTCAGCCCCTCGCTGCCGGGAATGACCAGGCGGATCGCCGCCGGCACCGCCATCGCATAGGACAGCGGCACGGAAAGCCAGTTGGTGGTGACGACGATCGGGACGACGGCGGCGGCAAAGCCGAGTGGGCGCGCCAAGATAAAAATCAACACGAGCGGCAGCAGCCAGCTGACGAGGTCGACGACCAGCAGCTTGAAGGCGAAGCCGAAGCCGACCGTGGTTCCGGTCGGCATCGCCGAGAGATAATAAAGCCGCCAGGATGCCCAGGTGACGGCAATGGCCGGCAGGCACCAGAGCATCGCCGCAAACGAGCGCCACAATCCGCTCTCGCTGAAATCGAGCCAGCGGAAACCTTCACCGTTGCCCTGGACCAGCAGCCAGAGGCCCTTGATATAGGCAAGAACCTCCTCAAGCAGCGGCATGGCCGAACCATCGGGCGATGAAGGTTTCGTAGATGCCCGTCAGTGTTTCGAGATCGGCGACGGCGACGCGCTCGTCGACCATGTGCATGGTCTGGCCGACAAGGCCGAATTCGACGACCGGGCAATAGTCCTTGATGAACCGCGCATCCGAGGTGCCGCCGGTGGTCGAAAGCTTCGGCTGCTGGCCGGTGACCGCTTCGACGGCGCCCGAGAGCGAATCAATCAGCGCATTGTTGCGCGTCAGGAAAACATGGCTCGGCCGCTCGTTCCAGGTGATCTCGTACCGGACCGGATCGCGGCCCGCCCGCAGCGCACCGTCGGCCGCCGCGCGGTCGAGCCGGGCGATGATCTCCGCCATCAGGCTCTCGGCGGTCCAGGTGTCATTGAAGCGGATGTTGAAGGCGGCGCTTGCCTTCGCCGGAATGACGTTGACGGCGCTGTTGCCGACGTCGATCGTCGTCACTTCCAAATTCGACGGCTGGAAGTTTTCCGTGCCGTTGTCGAAGGGCGGATCCATCAGTGCTTGGGTCAGCTGCAGGATGCCCCGCACCGGATTGTCGGCAAGATGCGGATAGGCGGCATGGCCCTGGATGCCGTTGACGGTGATCCGGCCCGAAAGCGAGCCACGGCGGCCGATCTTGATCATGTCGCCGAGCCGGTCCGGATTGGTCGGTTCGCCGACCAGGCAGGCATCCCAGCGCTCGCCCTTGGCGGCCGCCCAGTCGAGAAGCTTCGTCGTGCCGTTGATGGCAGGGCCTTCCTCGTCGCCGGTGATGAGGAAGGAAACCGAACCCTTCGGAGGTCCGTGCTTTTCGATGTAACGCGCGACGGCGGCGACGAAGCAGGCGATACCGCCCTTCATGTCGACGGCGCCACGGCCATACATTTCGCCGTTGGCGATATCGGCGGAAAACGGGCCGTGGGTCCACGCACTTTCGTCGCCGACCGGCACCACGTCGGTATGGCCGGCAAACATCAGATGCGGGCCATCGCTGCCGAGCCGGGCATAGAGGTTCTCGATATCGGGCGTGCCCGCTTCCTTTGCCGTGACCCGGTCGACGGCAAAGCCGAGCGGCTGCAGCATGGCTTCGAGCGCCGAGAGCGCACCGCCTTCGGCAGGCGTAACGGAAGGGCAACGGATGAGGGTGGCGAGATTGGCGATCGGATCGGTGGGGGTCATGTAGCGATATGCCGTCTGCGTGGCGCTTGGGCCGATGGGATTGAGGGTGCTGGTTTATCCGATCGTTGCGCGGCTGTCACGCAGGATGGACGTGCAGCCGACGGCTGAGGCTACCGATCTGTCTTCAACGTAAGCGGGCCGGAAAGATCCGGCCCGCTCGAAGCGCATATGGGGCAGGTTGGTATCACCTCATTCTCCGGGCGCGAGATGAGGTGCTTCGATATGCGCTCCGGCGTGCTTCAAAGGCCGCTCGCCCGAAAGCTTGCGGATCAGCACGTAGAACACCGGCGTCATGAAGATGCCGAAGGCGGTGACACCGATCATGCCCGCAAAGACCGCGACGCCCATGGCCGAGCGCATTTCGGCGCCGGCGCCGGTGGACGTCACCAGGGGAACGACACCCATGATGAAGGCCATCGAGGTCATCAGGATCGGGCGCAGACGCAGCCGGCTCGCCTCGATCGCCGCCTGGACGGCGGTGCTGCCGGATAGTTCCAGTTCGCGGGCGAACTCGACGATCAGGATCGCGTTCTTGGCCGATAGCCCGACAAGCACGATCAAGCCGATCTGGGTGAAGACGTTGTTGTCGCCTCCCGTCAGCCAGACGCCGGCAAGGGCTGCCATGATGCCCATCGGTACGATCAGGATGATCGCTATCGGCAGGGTCAGGCTCTCATATTGCGCAGCCAGCACGAGATAGACCAGCAGCAGCGCCAGCGGGAAGACGAGCATGCCCGAATTGCCGGCAAGGATCTGCTGGTAGGTCAGATCCGTCCATTCGAACGAGATACCCGGAGGCAGCGTTTCGGCGGCGATCTTCTCGATGGCGGCCTGGGCCTGGCCCGAGGAGAAGCCCGGTGCCGGGCCGCCGTTGATGTCGGCCGACAGGAAGCCGTTGTAGCGGATCGCCCGCTCGGCGCCGACCGTCTGCTCGACCTTCAACAGCGCCGACAGCGGGATCATCTCGCCCGATTGCGAGCGCACCTTCAGCTTGCCGATGTCGTCGGCGTGGCTGCGGTAGTTGGCATCGGCCTGGACGCGAACGCTGTAGGTGCGGCCGAAGGCGTTGAAGTCGTTGACGTAGAGCGAACCCAGATAGATCTGCAGCGTCTCGAAGACGTCGGTCACCTCGACGCCGAGCTGACGCGCCTTGACGCGATCGAGATCGGCATAGAGCTGCGGCACGTTGATCTGGAAGCTCGAGTAGATGCCAGCCAGCTCCGGCGTCTGGTGGGCCTTGGCAAGGAAGGCCTTGGTCGCCTCGTCCAGTGCCTGGTAGCCGAGGCCGTTCTTGTCCTCGATCTGCAGCTTGAAGCCGCCGGTGGTGCCGAGACCCTGGACGGGCGGCGGCGGGAACATGGCGATGAAGGCATCCTGGATCGCGCCGAACTCCTGGTTCAGCTGCATGGCGATCGCCCCGCCCGAAAGCTCGGGCGTCGTGCGCTCCTCGAACGGCTTCAACGCCACGAAGACGATGCCGGAGTTCGACGAGTTGGTGAAGCCGTTGATCGACAGGCCCGGGAAGGCGATGGCGTTTTCGACGCCGGGATGCTTGAGCGCGATGTCACTCATGCGGCGGATGACGTCTTCAGAGCGGTCGAGCGTCGCTGCGTCCGGCAACTGCGCAAAACCGATCAGATACTGCTTGTCCTGGGCCGGCACGAAGCCGCCGGGAACGGCACGGAACAACACGAAGGTAACGCCGAGCAGCACGATATAGACGCCCATGATCAGCGACTTGCGCGACAGGATCCTGCCGACGCCGCGGCCATAGGCTTCCGAGCTGCGCCCGAAGAAGCGGTTGAAGCCGCGGAAGAACCAGCCGAACACCTTGTCCATAGCGCGGGTCAGCCAATCCTTCGGCGCGTGGTGATCGCGCAGAAGCAGGGCGGCGAGCGCCGGGGAAAGCGTCAGCGAGTTGATGGCGGAGATCACCGTCGAAATGGCGATCGTCAGCGCGAACTGGCGGTAGAACTGCCCGGTCAGGCCGGTGATGAAGGCAAGCGGCACGAACACGGCGACGAGCACCAGCGCGATGGCGATGATCGGTCCGGAGACTTCCTGCATCGCCCGGTAGGTCGCCTGGATCGGCGACAGACCTTGCTCGATGTTGCGTTCGACGTTTTCGACGACGACGATGGCGTCGTCGACGACGATACCGATCGCCAGCACCAGACCGAACAGGCTGAGCGCGTTGATCGAGAAGCCGAAGACGTACATCACCGCGAAGGTGCCGACGATCGACACGGGAACCGCCACGAGCGGGATGATCGAGGCACGCCAGGTCTGCAGGAAGACGATGACGACGATGACGACCAGCGCGATCGCTTCGAGCAGGGTGTGGATGACGGACTCGATCGAGGCACGCACGAACTGGGTGGTGTCGTAGACGATCTCGTAGTCGACGCCGTCAGGCATGGTCAGCTTCAGCTCGGCCATCGCCTTGTGGATGTTTTCCGAGATCTGGATCGCGTTCGAGCCCGGCGCCTGGAAGACGCCCATGCCGACCGCGGCCTTGTTGTCGAGCAGCGAGCGCAGCGAGTAGTCGGCAGCGCCCATTTCGACGCGTGCGACGTCGCCGAGGCGCGTAACCTCACCGCCGGCGCCTGACTTGACGACGATGTCGGCAAAATCCTCAGGCGTCTGCAGGCGCCCTTGCGCGTTGACGGAAAGCTGCAGGTCGAGGCCGGGAACCGACGGCGAGGCGCCGATGACACCGGCAGCCGCCTGGACGTTCTGCGCCCGGATGGCGTTTGCCACGTCGCTTGCTGCAAGGCCGCGTTCGGCAGCCTTCTGCGGGTCGATCCAGATGCGCATGGAATAGTCGCCGCCGCCGAAGATCTGCACCTGGCCGACACCATCGATGCGAGCGAGCCGATCCTTGACGTTGAGGACGCCGTAGTTGCGCAGATAGTTGATGTCGTACTGGCCGTTGGGCGACAGGAGGTGCACGACGAGCGTCAGGTCCGGCGAGCTCTTGACGGTGGTGACGCCGAGACGGCGCACTTCCTCGGGCAGGCGCGGCTCGGCCTGCGAGACGCGGTTCTGCACCAGCTGCTGGGCCTGGTCCGGGTCGGTGCCGAGTTCGAAGGTGACGGTCAGCGTCATCAGACCGTCGGCCGTCGCCTGGCTCTGCATGTAGAGCATGCCTTCGACGCCGTTGATCTGTTCCTCCAGCGGCGTTGCCACTGTTTCGGCGATGACCGCCGGGTTGGCGCCCGGATATTGCGCCCTGACGACGATCTGCGGCGGC
This sequence comes from Ensifer adhaerens, assembly GCF_001270265.1. Classification (GTDB taxonomy): domain Bacteria; phylum Pseudomonadota; class Alphaproteobacteria; order Rhizobiales; family Rhizobiaceae; genus Ensifer; species Ensifer adhaerens_B. The sequence continues at coordinate 174,118 of NZ_LGAP01000004.1, read as the reverse complement.
ACGACTTCGGGATATTCGGAGATCGGCAGACCGGTCATGCCGATCAGGCCGCCCACGAAGATCAGGACCGAGAGAACGCCCGCGAAGACCGGGCGGTCGACGAAGAAGCGTGAGAAGTTCATTGACGTATCCCCCTTGGGACGAGTTCAGGCAAATCTCCGGCTGTCGCGGCAAGAACACTCGCCGCGCGCCGGGATCTGCAGAGTGATGTCAGGGCGGCCAATCCCGCCTCGGCGACAGCCGAAGCCGGGGCCGTCATGTCCTATTTGGTGGCAATCGACGCCGTCGTTTCTTCCACCAGCTGCGGTGCCACGAGCACACCCGGGCGCACGCGCTGCAGGCCGTTGACGACGATGTTTTCGCCGGACTTCAGGCCGCTCTCGACGATGCGCAGCCCGTCGGAGTTTGGACCGAGCTTCACCTGGCGATACTCCACCTTGTTGTCCGAGCCGACGACGAACACGAACTTCTTGTCCTGGTCGGAGCCGATGGCGCGATCGCTGATCACGAGCTTTTCTTCAGGCTCGGGTTCGCCGATGCGAATGCGCACGAACTGGCCCGGGATCAGCCGCCCGTCGGCATTCTCGAGTGCGGCGCGAACGCGGATCGTGCCGGTTGCCGCATCCACCTCGTTGTTGATGAGCTGAATATGGCCGGAGATCGGCGTGCCCTCGTCGGCGGCGGTGCCGATCTGGACCGGGATGCGCTCGATCGCGCTGCCGCCGGCCGAAGCCTGGAGCCGGGCGAGTGCGGTGGTGACGACTTCTTCGCTGGCGCTGAAGCTTGCATAGATCGGGTCAACCGAAACCAGCGTCGTCAGCACCGGCGAGGCGGAGCCGGCGGCGACGAGATTGCCGGCGGTCACCTCCAACCGGCCGACGCGGCCGGAGATCGGTGCTTTCACCTGGGTGTATTCCAGATCGAGTTCGGCCGTCCGCAACGCCGCCTTGGCGGAGCGCACGCTTGCCTGCGCCTCGTCGAAGGCGCTGAGGCGCTGGTCGACGCCGCTTTGCGGGATCGCACTCGTGGTCACCAGTTTGCGTCCGCGGTCGAGCTCGGTCTTGGCGAGCGCCACCCGCGCCTCGGCCGCTGCGACCTCGGCTGCGGCCCGGTCGACGGCCGCGGCATAGGGCTCGGGGTCGATGGTGAGCAGCAGGTCGCCCTTCTTCACCAAAGCGCCCTCGCGGAAGTGGGCTTGGAGAATGGCGCCGCCGACGCGGGGACGAACCTCGACGCGTTCGATCGCTTCAAGCCGCCCGGAAAAGTCTTCCCAGGTGGTGATGCGACGCGACTGCGCCTTGGCCACCGAGACCGGCACGGCCGGGGGCGGTGCGGCCGCCGTTTCGGTTGCGGCATCCGCCTCGAAGTGCTGCGGCAGGCCGAAAAGAATGGCGGCTCCGCCAGCAGTGGACAATAGGATGCTCAGGCCGGCGCCCCAAAGGGCCCGGCGGGTCACTGTCGATGTCATTTTTCTCTCCTTGCCGGTTGGGAGCCGGCTTTTTTGCTGCTGTCGTCAGCGGAAGGGAAAGGCCGGCGGCCTTGTTGTCCTCGGCTAACGCATCGTCATTTCCGCCGGCTTCGCCCCCGCCTGTTGAAAGAAGCGGGAAAAGATGCCGGTAATCGTTTCTTCCTGGGATGCCCAGGTTTCCGCGCTCACCGTGTTTTCCGGTATCCACCCGGCCCGGCCGGGAAGGATATGGGATTGAACGCTCACGCCCGCCTGGCGAAGGCGGTCTGCATAGGCCGCAGTCTCGTCGCGCATCGGGCATTCCTCGCTGGTCAAGATGAGCGAGGGAACAAGGCCGGCCAGCCGCGTACAGTGGGCCGGGGCGGCATAGGGATGCGTGAAGCCACCGCATTCACCGAGATAGCGTTGCCACCCCTCGGCGATCGATTGCACCGACGTCTCGGGACAGTATTTGCGAAACGACGCGGTCGCCAGGCACGGATCGAGCATCGGCGACAGCAGGATCTGCCCCTTGAGGTCGGTGAGGAACTGGTCGCGGGCCATCAGCGCCACGCCGGCAGCTATGTTGCCGCCCGCTTCCTCGCCGGCGATAAACAGCATCGACTTTTTATGCGCGAACTGCGGGCAACGCGCGCGCATCGAGGACAGCATGGAATAGGTCACGTCGAGTGCGGCCGGAAACGGATTGAGGCAGGCCGAGGAATATTCCGGCGAGATGACGACGGCACCGGCAGCCGCAAGCGCCTTGGCGACGCGCTCGCCGGCGGCGATCGAACTGCCGACGAAGGAGCCGCCATGCAGGTGCAGCACCACGGGCGGCGGATTGAGCAGCGTTTCGCCACTATAGACACGTGCCGGGCACGAGCCTTTGCCCGTCTGCATCGTCTCTACTGTAAAGCGTTCGCCCATCTCTCTTGCCTTTGCCACGGGGCCATCCCACATGAGGCGGCAACCCGCCATGATGGGAGAATAACATTGTCTTCTGTCTGGAATAGTCCGTCCAATCCGACTACACTATTCAGCATCTCGAACAATCACGGCTATTGAAAATGGACCAGCTCACGGCCATGCGCGCGTTTCTCCGCGTTGTCGAAACCGGCAATTTCACACGTGCTTCCGCTTCGCTCAATATGCCCAAGGCAACCGTCACCAATCTCATCCAGGGATTGGAAGCGCATCTGCGCACCAAGCTGCTCAACCGAACGACCCGGCGGGTTCTGGTGACGCCGGATGGCGCGCTTTATTATGAACGCGCCGCGCGGCTCGTGACCGACCTCGATGAGCTCGACGGCAGCCTGTCAAGCGCCCAGACCCTGCCGAAGGGGCGGCTGCGCGTGGAGATGGCCAGCGCCATTGCCAACCTCGTCGTCATCCCGGCGCTGCCCGAGTTCCACAAGCGCTACCCCGACATCCAGATCGACCTCGGCGTTTCCGACCGCACGGTCGACTACGTCGCCGAGAATGTCGACTGCGCCATCCGCGTCGGCACCTTGACCGACCAGTCGCTGATTGCCCGGCGCATCACCGACATGAGCTTCATCGCCTGCGCGGCGCCCGACTATCTCGATCGCTGCTCGACGCCGCAACACCCCTCCGACCTTTCGAAGAATTGTTACGTCGTCGGCTACTTCCGCCCGCAGACCGGCCAGCAGATGCCGTTCTACTTCAAGCGCGGCGCCGAGGAGATCGAGGTCCATGGCCGCTATGCAGTGGCGGCAAATGAATCGACGACGTATCTCGCTGCGGCGCGGGCCGGCCTCGGCGTTGTCCAGGCGCCGCGCTTCATGGTGCGCGACGATCTGCAGACCGGCGCCATGCGGCCGGTGCTCACGGACTGGCAGATCGACTCAATGCCGATCTATCTGGTCTATCCGCCCAACCGGCATTTGAGCAGCCGCCTGCGGGTCTTTGCCGATTGGGTGGTGAAGGTTATCGCCCAGTCGCAGCTCGACGGAGAATAAATCTATCGTTCGCGCTCGGCGTCGTAGCGTTCACGCGCCGCATCCAGCGTGGCGAAATGCGTTTCGGCCCAGCGGTCGAGCACCAGCAGGGTTTCACTGAGCGAACGGCCGACGGGGCTGAGGCTGTATTCCACATGCGGCGGCACCGTCTTCTTGTCCTCGCGAATGACGAGGCCGTTGCGCTCCAGCTCCTTCAGCGTCTGGGTCAGCATCTTCTGGGAGACATCGCCAAGGCGGCGCATCAGTGCGGCGTTGCGCATCGGCCCTTCTTCGAGCGCCGAGATGATCAGCATCGCCCATTTGCTGGCGATCAGCTCGAGCGCATGGCGTGAGGAGCATGTCGGGTCGAAGACATCTGGGATCGATGTCGTGGGCGCTTCAGTCAGGTCTATCGTCATTTCTATAGTTACCAAAAGGTGCGTAATTGCTCTTCGGTGCCTACCTTACCAGATTGTTCTTCAGATGAAAATTTTTGATGGAGACGGTAATGGCATGGATCATCCTGATAGCGGCGAGCCTGATTGAAATCATCATGGGCCTGGCGCTCAAATATGCCGAAGGCTGGACCAAACTGGTGCCGAGCGTCATCGGTATCGCGGCGGCTCTGGGCAGCGTCTACCTCCTGACGATCGCCATGCGCGACCTGCCGGCCGGCACCGCCTACGCCGCCTGGACCGGCATCGGCTCCGTCGGCATCACCGTGCTCGGCATCGTGCTTTTCGGCGACCCCGTGTCCTGGATGCGGATCACCTGTATCGCCATGATCATCGTCGCGGTCGCCGGCCTCCGCTTCCTCGAAGCCTGAGACGGTCGGCGTCCGTAACCGAAGACGAAAAAAGCGCCGCGATCGGATCGCGGCGCTTTTTGATTGGTTATGGCGATGTGGCTAGACCGAGCTTAGCCCTGACGGTTTTTGGCGTTGTTGCCCTTGGGCTTGGGTTTGAAGCCGCCGTCCTTGCCGGCGTTCGGCTTGGCCTTCTTCTTGGTCCAGGCCTCGCGATTTTCCGGCGGCTTGTCGTCGGTGTGGGCCGGGCCGGCGGCGTAAGCTGGCTTCTTGTCGAACTTGCGCTTGGGCTTGAAGTCGCCGTCGCTGCGCGCCGTATCGTCGGAATAGGGGCGCTTCTTGGCAAAGGCCGGCTTCTCCTTGGAGAAGGCTGGTTTTTCCTTGGAGAAGTTTGGCTTGTCCTTCGAGAAGCTCGGCTTCTCCTGGCGCTGCTGCGACAGGTCGGGCGCGCCGGGAAGCGTCTTCACCCGGATGCCTTTTTCGAGCATGCCTTCCTTGCCGATCGACGACAGGAAGCGCTCGGCACCGTCGGCCGTCATCTCGACGAAGGTTTCATCCTGCTGCATGCGGATCGCGCCGATGTCGCGCTTGGTCAGTTTGCCGTGGCGGCACAGCATCGGGATCAGCCAGCGCGGCTCGGCGCTCTGCTTGCGGCCGACCGAAAGCGAGAACCAGCTGCCGTCGCTGAAATCGGCGCGCGGTGCGTCATAGTCTTCGCGCGGCGCAGATTTCTCGTCGCGGCGCGGCTTTGCGCGGCTGTCGCCGACGGCAACCTCGATCAGGTCTTCCGGAGCGGAACGACCCGAGCGGAACTGGCGCACGAAGGCAGCAGCCATCTGCTCGGCGCCATGACGCTCGATCAGGGCGCGAACGATCTCTTCTTCGTCTTCGCGGATCGGCTCGGCAAAGCTGGTGTCGGCGAGCAGGCGTTCGTCGTCGCGGCGGCTGACCTCGTCGGCTGACGGCGGGCGGGCCCAATTGGCGGTGATGCGGGCGTTTTCGAGCAGGCGCTCGGCCTTGCGGCGCTGGCTCACCGGCACGATCAGGGCGCTGACGCCCTTCTGGCCGGCGCGGCCGGTGCGGCCGCTGCGGTGCAAAAGCGTGTCCGGATTGGTCGGCAGGTCGGCGTGAATGACCAGCTCCAGGCCGGGCAAGTCGATGCCGCGGGCGGCAACGTCGGTCGCAATGCAGACGCGGGCGCGTCCGTCGCGCATGGCCTGCAGCGCGTGGGTGCGTTCGTTCTGGCTGAGCTCGCCCGACAGCGCCACGACCGAGAAGCCGCGGTTGTTGAAGCGGGCGGTCAGATGGTTGACGGCAGCACGGGTCGAGCAGAAGACGATGGCGTTCTTCGCCTCGTAGTAGCGCAGGACGTTGATGATCGCGTTCTCGCGGTCGTTCGACGCAACGGTCAGCGCGCGATATTCGATATCGACATGCTGCTTCTGTTCCGAAGCGGTGCTGATGCGCACGGCGTCGCGCTGGTAGTTCTTGGCAAGCGTCGCGATCGAGCGCGGCACGGTTGCCGAGAACATCAGGGTGCGGCGGTCATCAGGGGATTCCTCGAGGATGAATTCGAGGTCCTCGCGGAAGCCGAGGTCGAGCATCTCGTCGGCCTCGTCGAGCACGACGGCACTCAGCGAGGAGATGTCGAGCGAGTTGCGGCGGATATGGTCGCAAAGGCGTCCGGGCGTGCCGACGACGATGTGGGCGCCGCGCTCCAGCGCGCGCTTCTCGGTGCGCATGTCCATGCCGCCGACGCACGAAGTGATCGTCGCGCCGGTCTGCTCATAGAGCCATTCGAGCTCGCGCTTGACCTGCAGCGCCAGTTCGCGTGTCGGTGCGATCACCAGCGCCAGTGGCGCGCCGGGAGCGCTGAAGCGGCGTTGGTCGCCGAGCAGGGTCGGTGCCAGCGCCAGGCCGAAGGCGACGGTCTTGCCGGAGCCGGTCTGGGCCGATACCAGCGCATCCTTGCCCGCCAGATCCGGGTCGCGCATCGCCTTTTGAACCGGCGTCAACTCGTTGTAACCGCGTTTTGCCAACGCCTCGGCGATCGCAGGCGCGATCCCTTCGAATTCTGTCATCTCTCGTCTTTCGGATTTCGGTTTTCGCGCCGGTAAACGAACAAGACCTTGGATCAGGTCGTCATCAGGCGCCGATTGCCGCGGCCAGCATCTTGTCGCCAGCCTGTTCATGGCGCGCTACATACGCGTTCGGGCCTGAAATGTACAGTGCGCCGCTCAGGCGCCGGGTTCGTCGCTGCGTTGGCCGAATTCGTTCGGGCCCTCAGTGCCCGGCCAGAGGCAGAGCGCGATGAAGACGATGGGGCTCAGGACCGGGATGAACAGGCAAAGCGCCAGCGGTCCGGGATAGCCGATATCGTGCAGCCGCTTGATCGCCAGCATGGCGATCGAGAGCGTCGAAACGATGCCGGAGACGATCAGCGCCAGCGTCCAGAGCGCCAGTGCGGTCTTGTGGCTCTCGTGGGCGAGCATCTGCGCGACGAGGAACCCGCCGATCAGAAGCCAGAAAAGCCAGGAGAGAAAAAAGGGCAGGCGGGTGATGCGACCGGAGGGGCTGAAGAACAGCCAGGTCATGCTCGACCGCCGCCCCTCCGGTGTCATCTGATCAGTCTCGAAGCAGTTCGTTGATGCCGGTCTTGGAGCGGGTCTTCTCGTCGACGCGCTTGACGATGACGGCGCAGTAGAGGTTCGGAGCCGGCTGGCCGTTGCCCATGGTCGAGCCCGACGGCATCGAGCCGGCGACGACGACGGAGTAGGGCGGCACTTCGCCATAGGTCACTTCGCCGGTGGCGCGGTCGACGATCTTGGTCGACTTGCCGATGAAGACGCCCATACCGAGAACCGAGCCCTCGCGCACGATGCAGCCCTCGACGACCTCGGAGCGGGCGCCGATGAAGCAATTGTCCTCGATGATCGTCGGGCCGGCCTGCATCGGTTCCAGCACGCCGCCGATGCCGACACCGCCGGACAGATGAACATGCTTGCCGATCTGGGCGCAGGAGCCGACGGTGGCCCAGGTGTCGACCATCGTGCCTTCACCGACATAGGCGCCGAGGTTGACGAAGGACGGCATCAGGATGGCGTTCGGCGCGATATAGGCCGAGCGGCGCACGACGCAGTTCGGCACGGCGCGGAAACCGGCCTTCTCGAATTCGTTGACGCTCCAGCCGTCGAACTTGGAAGCGACCTTGTCCCACCAGACGGATTCACCCGGGCCGCCCCGGACGATTTCCATCGGGTTGAGACGGAAGGAGAGCAGCACGGCTTTCTTCAGCCATTGATTGACCGTCCAGTTGCCGTCGGCGCCACGCTCGGCCACCCGCACCTTGCCGCTGTCGAGCAGGTTCAGTGCCGTCTCCACGGCGTCGCGCACCGCGCCGCGCGTCCCGGTGTTTACGGAATCGCGGTCATCAAAGGCGGCGTCGATCGTCTGCGACAGGGAGGCGAGGTCGTGGTTCGTCATCGGAATTCCTTAAAGTTCGGCGGTTATCCTGCGAAAGCTCTACTGCATAATTCGGCAAATCGGAATCGATTTAAGGACAAAATTAAGCAGCGACGCAATGAGCGGCCATGGTGTTCTGCATCGGCTGGAATGCGTGGCGCCCGAGGCCCGTTCCGGAAAAGTTGAACCGCTTTTCGGCGGGTCCGTTCCGGCAGGGCTTGGCAAGCCCGGACGACTCCGGCATCAGAGGCATTCATGAGCGATGAAACAGGATAGGACGCGTCCGCCCGAGATGCCGATTGTCCGGAACGCGACGGGAAGACGATAGCATGGCACGCATGAAGAAGCGCAATCTGCGCCGTAAGGATGGGGTTTGGGATCCGCTGTCGGATAGCTCGCAGAGCCGGCAGCGGGCGCGGACGGTGCCGGTGACGCCGCAATCGGCCTCTCCCTCTTACCGCCTTGCCTATATCGACGACGATTTCCTCTGCCGCGAGGAACTGCGCCCCGTGCGGCTGCAACTCGAACTCTTGAAGACCGAGATGATGCTCGAAGAGTACGGGATCAACTCGACCGTGGTGATGTTCGGCGGCGCACGCATTCCCGAGCCCGGCGGCGACGCCTGGGCGGCCAAGAACGATACCCAGCGCCGGAACCTCGAAGCCGCTTCGGTCTACTACGAAGAGGCGCGCAAGTTCGCGCAGATCGTCTCGGAACATTCCGCCAAGCTGCACTACAAGGAATATGTCGTCGTCACCGGCGGCGGCCCGGGCGTGATGGAGGCGGGCAACCGCGGCGCCGACGATGTCGGCGCGCCGTCGATCGGCCTCAACATCGTGCTGCCGCATGAACAGGCGCCGAACCGCTTCGTGACGCCGGAGCTGTCGTTCAACTTCCACTACTTCGCCATCCGCAAGATGCATTTCCTGCTGCGCGCCAAGGCCGTGACGGTGTTTCCGGGAGGTTTCGGCACACTGGACGAGCTGTTCGAAACGATGACGCTGATGCAGACCGGCCGCCTGGCGCTGGTTCCGCTTATTCTCTTCGGGGAAAAATTCTGGCGCTCGATTATCAATTTCCAGGCGCTTGCCGAATTCGGCACGATCGCGCCGAATGATATCGACCTGGTCCACTTCGTCGAAACCGCCGACGAGGCCTGGGATATCATCGCGCGTTTCTACGAGACCGTCGATCCGCGATCGGTGCCGATGGCAAACGGAAGGCGCTAAAGAGCCTTACCCGTTCGGGCCGAATGCATCGTCCGATGCAGGGAAGACGCCGCGCGCCATATCTGGTGCGCGGCGTTGTCGTTTCGGGAGGATTCGAATTCACGCCTCCTCCTTGCGTTCGCGTCCGATGCGAGGAGGAGGCGCCACGCAGACGACATGCTCACCGGGCGGGGGAGCGTGTCGCCATCCGGGTTAGATCTTCTTCGTCTCGATCTTTTTGGTGAAGTCGGCGGCGTCGATGACGCCGTCACTGTTCTTGTCGCGGCGCTTGAACATCTTCTCGCTCGCGCTTGCGACTTCGGCAGCGCTTAAGGAACCGTTGCCGTCGGTGTCGACCCGCTTGAAGGCCTTGGGCCGCATGCCAGGCACCATGGCTGGTCGTGCTTCCCTAAGCTGGGCAAGCGCCGCGTTGCGCTCCTTGCCTTCCTTGGCCTTGGCTTCGAGCCAGGCCTTGCGGGCGTCGCGGAATGCCTGGCGTTTCGCCTTCATCTCGTCGGCGCTGATCTGGCCATCGCCATTGGTGTCGAAGGTTTTGAAGTTCGTGGTCATGCGCGCCTGAAACTCGTCGAGCGAGACCTTGGAATCGCTGTTGGTGTCCAGTCGCTTGATCATGCGTTCGGCCCGCTGCTCGGGCGTCATCTTGTCTCTGGCGGCAAATGATGGCGCAGCCATTCCCGTGACGGCGACGGCAAGGGCGGTTACGCCAAGGATCAGGGTTCTGTTCCGCATCATGCTTCCTTTCGATCGGGTTATCCCTGAACGAATGATAGGCAGCCGGGCGGCGGGCACCAGTTAAACTTTGGTAATTTAAGTCTTTGGCGGGAAAGGGGTTTTTCCCTGGCCAAATTGTGTCGACGTCAGAGGTCGGCGACCACGCGCTTGAGGAAGCTGGCGAGATCCTCGGTGACGTAATCGATCTGCTCGTCCTCGTCTCCGGACTGCTCCCAGGATTCGGCGAACTCGTATTCGAAGTTGCGTGGCACCAGTAGAACCGTCTTCATCCCGAGCGTTTTCGGAACCAGGAGATTGCGCGGCAGGTCTTCGAACATCACGGCATTGCGGGTATCGACCCGGTGCAGGCTCATGAACTTGTCATAGGTTTCGCCGGCCGGCTTCGGCACGAAATCGGCAGCGACGATATCGAAGATGTCGTTGAAGTGATCGAGAATGCCGAGCGCCCGCGCGGTCATCTCCGCATGCGCAACGCTGCCGTTGGTGAAGATGAACTTGCGCCCCGGCAGCGCCTTGATCGCCTCGCCCAGCGTCGGGTCCGGCGGCACGATGCTGTAGTCGATCGCGTGCGCCTTTTCCAAGAAGTCGTTCGGGTCGATACCGTGATGGATCATCAGGCCTTTGAGCGTCGTGCCGTGGTCGCGGTAATAGTCTTTCTGCAGCTTCTTCGCATCCGCCGGCTCGAGCGACAGCAGCGCCGAGACGTAAGCCGTCATGTTGCGGTCGATCTGCGAGAACAGATTGACGTGATGCGGATAGAGCGTGTTGTCCAGGTCGAAGACCCAGTCGGTGACATGGGCGAATTCGTCGTGGGTCGGCAGGCGGTCGAGCTTTTTCATGACCGCCTTATGACATGGCGGTGAATGGCGGCAAACGACAAAATGCACGTCCCAGCGTGGGTTGTCCTGCCGACGCACACATTTCCACTTTGAATTGCCAAAACGGCATGGCATCTTTCGGCCGGCGCGGTTTTTGACCTGGGACGGCAGATGCCAATGTCGGATGAACTGTTCTATCTGCTGTTTCTGTTCGGATTTTACGCAACGACAGTCGTTACCTATTTCGCTCTCGGCTACGGCCTCACCTGGTTCAACGAGCGCAATCCAGAGAGAAAGATTCAGAAGGGACGCGGTTCTGACAAGCGCCGCAAGGCGGAGATCCGCCAGAGCCTGGCGTCGATGTTCAGCGCCTGCCTGCCGCTGACGATCGGCCTCTACGCCCAGCAAAAGGGCTGGGCGCCGGCGCCTTGGGCTCTCCACTGGTGGGCGGCGGTGCCGCTCTTCGTCCTGTGCATGCTCCTCTACGATGCCTGGTTCTATTTCATGCATCGACTGCTGCACACCAAGTGGCTCTACCCGCTGCACGCCCTTCATCACAAAAGCGTCGCACCGACGATCTGGAGCACCTATTCGGAGGCTGTCCTCGACAACTTCCTCTTGCAGAGTTTTTCAGCCGTCATCGTTTTCGTCGTCCCGTTTCCGCCAGCGATCCTCATCGGACACCGACTGTTCGAACATTTCAACGGCATGATCGGGCACTGCGGGTTCGAGTATTTCGCCTCGTCGACGGCGCGTTATCCGTCTCCTCTGTTGTGCACGACGTTCCATGATCAGCACCATTCCGGCTTCAAGTACAACTACGCCAACTATTTCTCCTTCTGGGATCGCGTGCTCGGCACGATCGCGCCGAACTACGATCAGCGCGTGAAGACCTTCGAAGAAGAGGGGCCGCCGCTCACGTTCCGTCAAGCCGGCGACCTGGCGGAAGTTCAGGAAAAGACGGAGTAAATCGCCGAGACCGTACGGAGTTCTTGGCAATGGCCGGACCCGCATGCTAGCTCGCAGCCATGGAAACCTGGGTACTCATCACCGTCGCTGCGGCCTTCCTTCAGAATGTCCGCTCCGCCATGCAGAAACACCTGAAGGGCGTCATGGGCACGACCGGCGCGACCTTCGTGCGTTTCGGTTTCGGCCTGCCTTTTGCGTTTCTCTATCTTTTCGTGCTCTGGCGTGTGGCGGGCCATCCGCTGCCGGTGCCGAATGGCACATTCTTCCTCTGGGCGGTGATCGGCGGGCTGGCGCAGATCGCGGCGACCTTCCTGCTCGTGCACCTGTTCTCCTTCCGCAACTTTGCGGTCGGCACCGCCTATTCGCGCACCGAGCCGGCGCAGGCAGCACTCTTCGGCCTCATCTTTCTCGGGGAGAGGGCAAGCGAGGGCACGCTGGTGGCGATCGCCATCTCCGTCGTCGGCGTGATGCTGATTTCGGTTGCCCGCACGACGCTCAGCCCACGCTCGCTGGTAACCTCGGTTTTCAGCCGCACCGCCGGCATCGGCCTTCTCTCTGGAACGTTCTTCGGGCTTTCGGCCGTTTCCTATCGTTCGGCCTCGCTGGCGCTCGCGCCCAGCCTGCCGGCGCCGGACTACATGATGCAGGCCAGCTTCACGCTCGGCTTCGTCATTCTGCTGCAGACGGTTGTCATGCTGATCTGGATTGCGGCTCGCGAACCGGCCGAGCTGAAGCGCATCGGTGCCGCATGGAAGCCTGCCTTCGTCGTCGGTTTCGTCGGCGCCTCCGCTTCCTTCGGCTGGTTCATGGCGATGACGTTGCAGCAGGCGGCGATCGTGAAAGTGGTGGCGCAGGTCGAGATGCTGTTCACGTTCGCCTCGTCCTTCTTCATCTTCCGCGAGTGGATCAATCGTCTCGAACTTGTCGGCTGCCTCCTGATCGTGCTCGGTGTGGTAACGCTCATCCTCCTCTGAGCTGTCGCCGGAAAAAATAGACGCCCGAAAACCGGCGCCCGCCCCGTCGGAGGCATGCTAGAAGGGCTGCATGTTGTTCGACCTTCCTTCCGACGAAACGCTCTACGATGCCCTGATCGCACGCAGCACCGAATACGAGGGCGCAGCCTTCGTCTGCGTCAAGACGACGGGCATCTTCTGCCGCCTCTCCTGTCCCGCCCGCAAGCCCAAGCGGGAGAACACCATCTTCGTCGGTTCGATCGGCACCTGGCTCGAGACCGGTTTTCGCCCGTGCCAGCGTTGCAAGCCGCTCGCGACCGTCGGTGCCAAGGATCCGCTGGTCGACGATCTGCTGCAGGCGCTGGAGGCGGCACCCGAGCGCCGCTGGACCGAGGACGACCTGGTTCGCCGCGGACACGATCCGTCGACCGTTCGCCGTGCCTTCAAGCGCAATCTCGGCATCACCTTTCTCGACCTTGCCCGACATCGACGCCTGGGCCTTGCCGCAAGGCAGCTCGCCGACGGCGGCCGGGTCATCGATGCGCAGATCGACGCCGGATACGAATCGCCGAGCGGCTTTCGCGCCGCCTTTGCCAAATTGCTCGGCGAGGCGCCGGCGATGGCGCAGGGCCGAGAGCTTCTGTTTGCCGACCGCATCGATACGCCGCTCGGACCGATGGTGGCGGTCGCCGACAAGACGCATCTGCACATCCTCGAATTTCACGATCGCAAGGCGCTGCCGACCGAGCTGGAAAACCTGAAGCGCAAGACCCGCTCGGCGATCGTGCCGGGCCGCACCGCGCCGATCGATCAGATGGCGACGGAGCTGAAGGCCTATTTCTCCGGCGAGACCACAGAGTTCCGCACACCGCTGGCGCTTGGCGGCACCGCCTTCGAGCGCGCGGTCTGGGCGAAGCTCGTGAAAATTCCGCTCGGCGAAACGCGTTCCTATGGTGACATCGCGCGCGAGGTCGATACGATCCAGGCCGTACGTGCTGTCGCCAAAGCCAACGGGTCCAACCAGATTGCCATCGTCATTCCCTGCCACCGCTGCATCGGCGCCGATGGCTCGCTGACGGGATATGGCGGCGGGTTGTGGCGCAAGCAATGGCTGCTCCGGCACGAAGGCAAGATGAAACCTGTGGGATTGTTTGCGGAGGAAATGCAATGAACCAGACTGAAAAGGCCACTGAATTCGCCGCTCTGCATCGCAAGGGCGATCCGGTGGTGCTCTACAATATCTGGGACGCCGGCAGCGCCAAGGCGGTCGCCGAGGCGGGAGCCAAGGCGCTCGCTACCGGCAGCTGGTCGATTGCCGCGGCGCATGGCTTTGGCGATGGCGAGAAGGTGCCGCTCGCACTGCTTACCGATATCGCACGGCTGATCGTCAGTTCGACGGAGCTGCCGGTCACGGTCGATTTCGAGGGCGCCTATTCCGACGATCCGGCAACGGGGGCCGCCAATGTCTCGCGGCTGATCGACGTCGGCGCCATCGGCATCAACTTCGAGGATCAGGTGGTCGGCAAATCAGGCGTGCATGCGGTCGAAAAGCAGGCCGCCCGCATCCGTGCGATCCGCGAGATGGCGGACCGCCGCGGCGTGCCTTTCTTCATCAACGCCCGCACCGATCTGTTCCTGCAGGAGAGCGATGCGGCCCGCCATGCCGGCCTCGTCGACGAGGCGATTGCGCGCGGAAAGGCCTTTGCCGAAGCCGGCGCCAGTGGCTTCTTCGTGCCGTGGTTGGTGGACGAGGGGTTGATCGCCAAGGTCTGCGATGCCTCGAGCCTGCCGGTCAATGTAATGATGCGGCCGGGCGCACCGGATCTGAAGACACTGGCCGGCGCCGGCGTCGCCCGTGTCAGCTACGGCCCGTTCCCCTACCGGGTGATGATGGAAAAGTTGAAACAGGAAGCCCAGGCCGTTTACCAGGCCTGAACATTTCCAGGAAAAGTATGAAGCGGTTTTCCGTCAGGAAATGCGCAGAAACAAAGAGACAAAGCCTTTCTGTGACTCCGTTCAAACCGGAAACGCTAGAAGCAACCGGCCAAAAATGAAAGCGGGAGACGGCCTGAAAACCGTATCCCGCTTTTTCATGCTTCTCGGCCTGCTGTCGATCAGGGAACGATCAGCGTGCCGGCGCCGCGCTCGGTGAAGATTTCGAGCAGCACCGAATGGGCTGTCTTGCCGTTGAGGATGACGACGCCCTGCACGCCGGCCTTGATCGCTTCGATGCAGGTCTCCACCTTCGGGATCATGCCGCCGGAAATCGTGCCGTCGGCGATCAGCGCCCGTGCCTGTGCCACGGACAGCTCCTTGATCAGCTTGCCTTCCTTGTCGAGCACGCCGGGAACGTCGGTCAGGAACAGGAGACGCGTGGCGTTCAGTGCGCCGGCGATGGCACCGGCAAAGGTGTCGGCATTGATGTTATAGGTGTGTCCGTCACGGCCGGGCGCTACCGGCGCGATCACCGGGATCATTTCCGAGCGGGCGAGCAGGTCGATCAGCGTGCGGTCGACCTCGACCACCTCGCCGACGAAGCCGAGATCAAGCACGCGCTCGATGTTGGAATCCGGATCCTTGATGGTCTTGCGCGCCTTTTCGGCGAAGACCATGTTGCCGTCCTTGCCGCACAGACCGATCGCCCATTCGCCGGTCTGGTTGATGAGGGCGACGATCTCCTTGTTGATCGAGCCGGCCAGAACCATCTCGACAATCTCGACGGTTTTTTCGTCGGTGACGCGCAGGCCGCCTTCGAACTTCGATTCAATGCCCATCTTCGTCAGCATCGCGCCGATCTGCGGACCGCCGCCATGCACGACGATCGGGTTGACGCCCGACTGCTTCAACAGCGCGATGTCGCTGGCAAAGGCGCGGCCGAGTTCGGCATTGCCCATGGCGTGGCCGCCGTATTTCACGACGATCGTCTTGTTTTCGTAACGCTGCATGTAGGGCAGGGCCTGGGTAAGCAGGCGTGCCTGGATTTCACTTTCATTGGCGGACATGGCGGACCCTCGAAAAATACCGGCTGCTGTTTAGCGCAAGTTCCCGGTCGATGGAATGATCGGCGAGCAACATAAAACAGCAATGACGATGCACGCTGGCAGATGGCGATTTGTGCCCTATGTCTGTCTCAGGAACGCATCGGGTCGGGTTGGCAATGATCGACGATGAAATTTCCGAG
Source organism: Ensifer adhaerens (assembly GCF_001270265.1). Lineage (GTDB taxonomy): Bacteria > Pseudomonadota > Alphaproteobacteria > Rhizobiales > Rhizobiaceae > Ensifer > Ensifer adhaerens_B. The sequence continues at coordinate 158,561 of NZ_LGAP01000004.1, read as the reverse complement.
CTGCTCGGCCGTGTTTCGCTCAGGGATCGCGCGGCCTTTACCGAGCTTTACCGGCTGACCAGTCCGAAACTTTTCGCCATTTGTCTGCGTATCCTTGGAGATCGGAGTGAAGCGGAAGAAGCGCTGCAGGAAATCTACGTCAGAATCTGGCAGCACGCCGACCGTTTTTCTCCCGGCCAGCCGACGCCGATGTCCTGGTTGGCGGCAATTGCGCGCAACCGCGCCATCGACCTGATCCGGGCGCGGAAACCCATCGCCAACGCGATTGACGAAGCCTATGATTTGGCTGATCCTGCTGCCGATCCGGAAAAATCGGCAGTGATCAGAGCAGAGGGCAGGCGTATCGATGCGTGCATGGAGGAGCTCGAAACCGAGCGGGCGAACGCCGTGCGGAGTGCCTATGTCGAAGGTCTGAGTTACCAGGAACTGGCTGAAATATACGCTGTGCCGCTGAACACGATGCGAACCTGGTTGAGGCGCAGCCTGTTGAAGTTGAGAGAGTGCATGGAGCGATGACAGCGTCCACCCCCGACAAAGGAGATTTTCGCCGCGACGAGGTGATCGCCGGGGAATATGTGCTGGGCGTGCTGTCCGCCGACGACCGCCGCAAGGTCGAGGCTCGCCTTGCTTCCGACCGCCACTTCGCCGCCATGGTCACGCGCTGGCAAAACAACCTTTCCTCTTTCGACGAAGCCTATGATCCCGTCGTGCCGCCGGCACGGACGTTCGCCGCGATCGAGCGCAGGCTTTTCGAAACGGCGTCGTCGCCAACCGCGGTTCCGGTGCGGGCGGGTATCTGGCAATCGCTGGCCCTGTGGCGCGGTCTGGCACTCGCCTCGCTCGCGGCGGTCGCCATCATGGGCGCGTCCATGGCAGGCCTGTTTGCGCCGCCCTCCGGCGGCCGGCCGCTTGTGGCCGAAATGACCGGTAAGGGCATCTCTGTCGATCTCGTCGCCCGTTTCGATCGGGACTCGGGCCACCTGAGGGTGACGCCCGTTGCCACGCGACAGGCGGAGGAGAAGTCGCTGGAACTGTGGCTCATCAATGGCGATAACCCGGCCGTTTCCCTCGGCGTGCTGCCCCAGACCGGTGAGGGGGAGATCATCATCGCCCCGGCCATGCGGGAGAAATTTTCGCGAGGCTCGGTTCTTGCCGTCAGTATCGAGCCGCTCGGCGGTTCGCCGACCGGATCGGCCACCGGCCCGATCATCGCGCTCGGCAAAGCGCGCGACCTCTGATGCATGTCGCCCGAAAGTGTGCAGCGGTTTCGGGATAATGACCTGCATAAGGCCAATGGTCTGAAGCGCGCTCGTCCTCCTCTTTCTGCAGCCTCGGTCGCGTTCAAGGTGATTTTTCGCCAAACCGATCGGCAATCCGAAATTTCCTGAAACTCTTTTTCCAAGGCTTCCGTTGCTTGTCATGTTCCCGAGGAGGGAACGGCAGTTTCAACGAGGCGGCCGGGTGTCGTCTCACTGACAGGTTCAACAGGAAGGAAGACTAAGATGTTCATCTCTGGGATCCGTTCGTTCGCCGCCATCGCCATGCTGACTGCAAGCGCTGCAATCGCCCATGCCGAGAACCCGATGGTCGGTGGCGCTGCGATGTATGCGGACAAGAATATCGTCGAAAACGCCGTCAACTCGAAGGATCACACCACGCTGGTTGCGGCGGTCAAGGCCGCCGGGCTGGTCGAGACCCTGCAGGGCAAGGGGCCGTTCACGGTGTTCGCGCCGACCAACGAGGCCTTCGATGCCTTGCCGGCCGGCACGGTCGACACGCTCCTGAAGCCGGAAAACAAGGACAAGCTGACGACGGTTCTCACCTGCCATGTCGTGTCCGCCGATGCGATGTCTTCGGCGATCGCCAAGATGGTCAAGGACGATGGCGGCGAACATGACGTCAAGACGGTCGGCGGTTGCGTTCTCAAGGCCAAGGACGACGGCGGCAAGATCACGCTGACCGACGAGACCGGCGGCACGGCCACCGTCACCATCGCCGACGTCAAGCAATCGAACGGCATGATCCATGTGATCGACAAGGTGCTGCTGCCCAAGGGCTGAGGCTTCCACTTCCTCCGGGTCGCCGCGGCAGACATTCGCAGGCGATCCGCCGCCGGAGGTCCCGTGGCTTCGGCGCTCCTGCCACCGATCGCTTGCGGTCGGTGGCCTTTTCAACTCCGCTCCTTCACGGCGCTTTGATCGGTCTTGTTTTGCCGGGTGACCGGCCGGCGGCTATCTTCGACCACGGCGGCGCGAGGGGCATGACAAGGAGGGTTCGATTGTGAACCGGCGGAACTTTCTCATCTTCGGCGGAACGCTGAGCGCCATTGCGCTGGCGAAGGGCCTTCCGCTTTCGGCGCGCGCTGCCTCCGGCGAAAACTTCGAGGTCACCAAGACCGACGCTGAATGGCGGGCGATGCTGACCGACGAGCAGTACCGGATCCTGCGCCGCGAGGACACCGAGCGTCCGTTTAGCAGCGCACTCAACAATGAAAAGCGCAAGGGCACCTTTCAATGCGCCGGCTGCGCGCTCCCGGTCTATTCGTCCGAAGCGAAATACGACAGCGGCACCGGTTGGCCGAGTTTCTGGCAGTCCTTGCCCGGCGGCGTGGCAACACGCGAGGACACGTCACTGTTCATGACGCGCACGGAATGTCACTGCCATCGCTGCGGCGGACATCTCGGTCACATCTTCGACGACGGCCCGCCGCCGACCGGCAAGCGCCATTGCATCAATGGTTTCGCTTTGACATTCGTGCCGGCGACCACGTAGCGGCATTCATGCGGACGGCCGTAACGGCGCCCGCATGACAGCTTACCCGGCCGAAGCCTCATTTAATCTCAAAACGTTCCGGCTTGCGGCGAAGGTGTCTGGGCGTCGGAGAGTGCCGCCTGGAGCTTCTGCTCCTGCTCGGGCGACAGCGATGTTTTCAGAACGCGGCCGCGCAGGCCGGAGAACTCGGCCAGAACCTTTTCCGGCTGCACCTTGCGCACCAGAATGAACAGCGCCGACGAATTGTTCGGGATGGTGTTGCCGAGTGATTTGATGAATTCGTCGTCGATGCCGTAGTCGGTCAGCGAACCGGAAAGTGCGCCGGCACCGGCGCCAAGCGCGCCGCCGATGGCAAAACCGGCGAGCGGATTGAGGAACAGCAACCCGACAAGTCCGCCCCATATGGAGCCGGACAAGAGGCCCGAAGTCGCCCCGATCGCGGTCAGGTTGAGGCTTTGCTTGAGGTGGACCTTGCCTTCCGCGTCACGCACGACGACGACGGCATCCTCGAGATCGATCAGATACTCCTTCTTGAGCCCGGCGAGCTTGACGAGAACCTTGTCGGCTTCTTCAGGCGTGTCGAATCCCACAACGATCAAATCGGACATGTGTCTCTCCTATCCTTGACGCTATCGCGCAAGGAAACGCGCGACCGCACGGCAGAGATAGAGCGGTTTGCATGTCAGGGTAGTGACGGAGATCAAAGACTTTCGGGCGCTTGTCGCTCTCAGCGCGAAAGCGCAAGCTCGATCGTCGCGCGAAGCTCGTCGATGCCTTCACCCTTCTCCGACGAGGTCGACAGCACCTCGGGAAACGCGGCGGGATGCTTCTTGATCTTCTCGAGTGTCTCGGCAATCAGCCGCGGCACGCCGGCGGCCTTGATCTTGTCCGTCTTGGTCAGGATGATCTGGTAAGAGACGGCCGCCTTGTCGAGCAGCGAGAGCACGTCCTCGTCGTTCTTCTTGATGCCGTGGCGGGAGTCGATCAGCACGTAGACGCGCTTCAGTGTCGAACGGCCGCGCAGGTAGTCGAACACCAGCTTGGTCCAGGCATCCACCTGCTCCTTCGGCGCCTGGGCATAGCCGTAGCCGGGCATGTCGACCAGCGCCATCGGCGGCAGGGCGCCCGCCTCGCCGGAATAGCCATCGGGCACGAAATAGTTGAGCTCCTGGGTGCGTCCGGGGGTGTTGGATGTGCGCGCCAGTCCCCTTTGGCCGACCAGCGAATTGATCAGCGACGACTTGCCGACATTGGAGCGGCCGGCGAAGGCGATTTCGGTCGGCCCTTCCGGCGGCAGGAACTTCATCGCCGGGACACCGCGAATGAAAATCCACGGCCGGCCGAACAGCGGCTTGTCGTCTTTTGTCTTTGTGTCGGCCATCGGTCTTCATTCCTTCGTCAAGATTGGCTTTGGCTTCACGGTTTTGGCCGGCGATGTCAAGCTTTCGGCTCGGCGCAGCTAGCGAACCGGCCGGATTTGCTGGCGCAGCAGCTCGACCGTCAAATAAACCAACAGGGCCGCAAGGACGATCAGTCCGCCGACGACGGTGTTGATACGCGGGATCTCGCCGTGGATGACGGCGACCCAAAGCGGCGCCAGCACGGTTTCGAGCGTGCCGAGCAGAGCGGCGAGGGCCGAGGGAAGTAGCCGCGCACCGGTGACGAACAGTGCCAGCCCGAGACCGAAGTTGAGGGCGCCGAAGGCAACGAGGATACCGAACTCGCTAGGCGTGACAGCAAAGCCCGAGGCCTGCGTTGCCGCAATCGTGCCGGCGACGATGGTGCCGAAGCAGGCGGCGGGCGCCATGCGCACATGGGCGTAGCGGCGGGTGATCACGGTGGCCGAGGCAAAGGCGAGCGCAATCAGCAACGCCAGCGCATCGCCGACCGGCGACACGCCGCCACCGATCGAATCCGATACCATCACGACGACGCCGGCGATGACGGCGGCGATTGCCGCCCAGGTGGTGGTCGAAACCCGCTCGCGAAAGATCAGCCAGCCGATGAGAGCTGCGATCAGCGGCACGCCGGCCTGAATGAGCACGATGTTGGCGACCGTGGTGTAGGCGAGCGCCAGGATGAAGCTGGTCGAGGCCGTGGCAAAACAGCAGCCGACGGCAATGCCCGGCCAGCCCATCTCCCGGAAGAGGCGCGCCATGTTGGCCGCACCGTCGCGCACCAGCATGAAGCCGATCAGGAAAAGGGCCGCGAAGGTCGATCGCCAGAAAACGATCGTCCAGCCGTCTGCGATATCGAGGAACCGTGCAAGCGTGCCGCCGAAGCTCCAGACGATGGCCGAGCCGAGAACGAGCAGAACGCCGCCAGCGCCGCTTTGAACAGGCGTCGCCGCTGGGCGGAGGGTTGACTGCGACATAGTCAGGATCCGGATGGCGATGACTGAAGATAGATCGTCACGCGTGATCGGGCACCGGTATCCGCGACAACAACTCGTCGCAAACAGGGAGAAAGGCGAAAAGAAAATGGCCCCGGACCTTTAGGGTCCGGGGCCTTGTGCAGGCTCTGTTTGCCGGCGTCACTCCGCCGGCTTGGGTTTCTTCGAGAACAGGTTCTTCAGATTGTCGAACAGTTCGATCTTCACGCCCTGACGCTTCATGATGATCGACTGCTGCAGCACCGAAAGCGTGTTGTTCCACGCCCAGTAGATCACCAGACCAGCCGGGAACGATGCCAGCATGAAGGTGAAGACCACGGGCATCCAGGTGAACAGCATCGCCTGGGTCGGATCCGGAGGCGTCGGGTTCATGCGCATCTGCACGAACATGGTGACGCCCATGATGATCGGCCAGACGCCGAGATGCAGGAAGACCGGTACGTCGAACGGCAGGAGGCCGAAGAGGTTGAAGATCGTCGTCGGATCCGGCGCAGACAGGTCGTGGATCCAGCCGAAGAACGGCGCGTGCCGCATCTCGATGGTGATGTAGATCACCTTGTAGAGCGCGAAGAACACCGGGATCTGGATGAGGATCGGCCAGCAACCGGCGAGCGGGTTGATCTTCTCTTCCTTGTAGAGCTGCATCATTGCCTGCTGCAGGCCCATGCGGTCGTCGCCGAACTTCTTCTTCAGTTCTTCCATCTTCGGCTGAACCTTCTTCATGTTCGCCATCGAAGCGTATTGCTTGTTGGCGAGCGGGAAGAACAGGAGCTTGACGACGATCGTCGTGATCAGGATCGCGATGCCGAAGTTGCCGAACAAACGATAGAAGTAATCCATCATTTTGAACATCGGCTTGGTGATGAAGTAGAACCAGCCCCAGTCGATCAGCTTGTCGAAGTTGGGGATAGAATAGGCGGCCTCATAGTTGTCGACGACGGGCACTTCCTTGGCGCCGGCAAACACGAGGTTCTTAAGTTCCGAGGTCTGGCCGGCGGCAATCGTGATTGCGTCGCTCTTGTAGTCGCTCTGGTAGCGGGCGCGACCGTCGGTGAAGTGAGAGAAGCGCGTCTCGTAAGGCGTCGCCTGCGGCGGAACGATCGTTGCAGCCCAATACTTGTCGGTGATGCCGAGCCATCCGCCCGTCGCCTTGCCCGGCTCGATCGCCTTGTCGTCCTCGATCTTCGAATAGCCGACTTCCTGCAGGCCGTGGTCGCCGATAACGCCGATGAAGCCTTCATGCAAAACGTAGACACTCGGTGTCGTCGGCTTGTTGAAGCGCGTCACGCGGCCATAGGAGGCGAGCGAAACCGGCTCGGCCGTATCGTTCTTGATGCTGTCGACCACCTGGAACATGTAGCGTTCGTCGACCGAGATCGTCCGGTTGAAGGTGATGCCCTTCTCGTTGGTGTAGGTCAGGGTCACTGGCGTCGAGGGGGTCAGCTTGTCGCCGCCCGAAAGCGTCCAGACGGTCTGCGGACCGGGCACGCTGCCGCTTGCCGCGTCGCCGACATAGCCGATTTCGGTGAAGTAACCGTCGGTGGTCTCAGCCGGGCTGAGCAGGGTGATGATCGGGCTCTGCTTGCTGACGGTCTCGTGGTAGGCCTTGAGCTTGAGGTCGTCGAAGCGCGCGCCGGTCAGGTTGATGGAACCGGAAACCGCCGGGGTGTCGATCGCAACGCGGGCCGACTTCGCAAGCGCTTGGTCGCGGTTTTCGCCCGTTCCCGGAACTGTGCCGCCAGGCAGGGCCTGACCGGTCGCCGGCTGCTGCGCCGTTGTACCCGGCTGCGATTGGGTCTGCTGAGCCTGCTGGGCCTGCAGCGCTTCCGCAGCGATGCGTTCCTTTTCCATCTTCGGATTGACGTAAAGGAACTGCCAGGCGACGAGGATCAGCACGGACAGGCCAATCGCCACGAAATAGTTGCGGTTTTTTTCCATCATTGTTTCCTGGAACCGGCCGGCGGCCGCTTCTGTTTCGGCTTGTTTTCGATGCGCTCGCCAAGCCCCCGGGTCAAGGCGTCGAAGGGGGCATTCAGGAGATCGCGTCGCGCGACAATCACATAGTCGTGTCCGGGTTTCATTGCAAACCCGGCGGAAAGCCGCACCGCCTCTTTCAGGCGTCGGCGCATCCGGTTTCGCTCGACGGCATTGCCGTGTTTCTTGGTAACGGTGAAGCCGACGCGGGCTTCGCCCTCCGGATCGTTGCGGTCGAGCACTTCGAGGAGAAACAGCGGGCCTCTACGGCTTTCTCCTGCCCGAACGGCCAAAAACTGCGGACGGCTTTTCAGCCGCCCGACAGTCGTTTTGTCTTTATCTGACGTCATGTGCCCGGACACTGGTTTCGGGCAACTTCGGCTTAAGCCGAAAGACGCTTGCGGCCACGAGCCCGGCGGGCTGCGAGGACCTTCTGGCCACCCTTGGTGGACATGCGTGCACGGAAGCCGTGACGGCGCTTGCGAACAAGCTTGGACGGTTGGTAAGTACGCTTCATTTATTTTAATACCGCGGTGTGCGGCCCTTCTTGGGTTTGCCTATAGCAAGGAGCGTTTACGTTCCAGACATAGCTCCGCCTGTCGGGCAGGCAGGCTTGGCCGGACGTGGGCGGCTTATAAAGGCAAATTTCCCGGAAAGTCAATCATGCGGGCCCATTCGATGGGCAAAAGTGATCGGATCCCGTTCTGCGTGGCAGGCCGATTTCGCACGCGCAACCCGCAACGCGCTATCTCAGACTGGTAAACAGAGCGCTAACCGGCACTCCCCAGAATGCCGGCTGTCCACGGCGATCTTTATTAACCATGCATATTCTAGCGTGGCCGTGGTGCAATGAGGCCGCGACCCTTCCGATAACCGGGCAAGTCTTGCGGTGTCGTGGAGGCAGGGATGAAAATACGTGGTAAGATCAATCTGATCGTCGGGGTGATGAGCCTCCTGGCGATCGCGGTGACAGGCATGTCGCTGCTGGTCGTTTCTCAATACAACAATCGGTTCCATCAGTATCAGAACGCTTCGGAGCGCGCCTTCAACGGCGAGCACCTCAATCGACTGGTGACCGGCGTCGTCATGGAAGCGCGCGGGATTTACGCAGCGCCGACCATCGAAAAAGCAAAGCCCTTTGCGGAGGGCATTCTGAAGAACCTCGAAAAGATCGATACGCTGTTCAAGGAATGGCGCCCGCTGGTGCCGGCCGAAACGCGCGCCTCGTTTGATGCGCTGACCAAGCGCGCCGAGGAGTTCAGGACGTTTCGCGTCGAAACAGCGCGGCTCGGCCAGGAGGTTTCTCCGCAGGCGGCCAACGAACAGGGCAACACCGATGCCAACCGCGCCAACCGCAAGGCGTTCCAGGCCGAGATCGACGCCGTCGTCGAAGCCAACCTTGCGACGCTCGAGACCGTCAAGGCTGACATCGCCTCGTTCGAGCGCTCAGTCATCGTCATCATTCTCGGCATCGCCGGGCTCGGGCTTGCCGTCGGTATCGGCACCGCCTTCTACATTGGCACCAACCATCTGAGCCGGCCGATCCTCGATCTGACGGGCAAGATGAAGCTGCTGGCCGGCGGCGACCTTTCCGCCGACGTGCCCTTTGCCGACCGCAAGGACGAAATCGGCGAAATGGCTGCGGCCGTGCAGATCTTCAAGCAGAACGGGCTTGCCGTTCGTGATCTCAATGCCCAGGAAGCGGCGCTGCGCGAAAAGAGCGCCGATCTGCAGACGAGCATCGGCGTCGTCGTCTCGGCCGCGGCCGCCGGTGACTTCACCAAGCGCATCGGCAAGGACTACGAGAACGACGATCTCAACCGCTTTGCCTCGAGCGTCAACGAGCTCGTCGGCAGCGTCGATGCCGGCATTGCCGAAACGCGCCGCGTCATCGCCAGCCTTGCCGCCGGCGACCTGACGCAGAGCATGAACGGCCAGTTCCAGGGCGCCTTCGCCGAGCTGCAGAAGAACGTCAACGAGACGCTCTCGACCCTGCAGAAGACGCTGCGCGAAGTGCGTGTCACCACGGACTCGATCAACGGCAATTCGTCCGAGCTTCGTTCTGCCGCCGATGATCTGTCGAAGCGTACTGAGCAGCAGGCCGCCGCCCTTGAAGAGACGTCCGCCGCTCTCGACGAGATTACCGTGGCCGTCAGGAGTTCGACCGAGCGGGCGCAGGAAGCGACCGTGATGGTCAACGAAGCCAAGGAAAGCGCTGCCGAATCCGCCGCCGTCGTGCGCAATGCGGTCGAGGCGATGGGCCGGATCGAGCAGGCATCGAGCGAAATCGGCCAGATCACCAACGTCATCGACGAGATCGCCTTCCAGACCAACCTGCTGGCGCTCAACGCCGGCGTCGAGGCGGCCCGTGCCGGTGATGCCGGCAAGGGCTTTGCCGTCGTCGCCCAGGAAGTGCGCGAGCTTGCCCAGCGCGCGGCAAGTGCTGCCAAGGACATCAAGGCTCTGATCTCCAAGTCGGGCTCGGAAGTGGCAACCGGCGTCCGGCTCGTGCAGGAGACCGGTTCGGCGCTTGGCGAGATCGAGGAGCGCGTGCTCAAGATCAACGATCATATCCACTCGATCGCCACGGCTGCGCGCGAGCAGTCGACCGGTCTCGGCGAGGTCAGCACCGCCGTCAACCAGATGGACCAGGTCACCCAGCAGAACGCCGCCATGGTGGAAGAGGCCAATGCCGCGACCCACAAGCTGTCGGCGGAAGCCAACAACCTGGCGAGCCTGATCGCCTACTTCAAGCTCGATGGTGTTGCAGCTGCGCGCACGATCGCACCGGCGAGGGAAACCAGCCGACCGGTGGAATCGCCCGCACGCCGGATGATGGGCAACGTCGCCCGCGCCTTCAGCGGCGGATCCTCGGCTGCCGTCGCCAGGGACAACTGGGAAGAGTTCTGATCCGACCGGTTTGACGGATCGCACCCATTGACGCCCGCGGACGACTGACGTCTCCGCGGGCGTTTTCCGTGGATAAACTGCGATCGAGGTAGGAGTGCTGCCGCCGCGGCTCTCGTGTCACGGCAACGTGAGTTGTCTTGTCGGCCTGTTCACGCTGACGTTTTGCGACGCGACCATTCGTTATTGGTCCCCGGTATGGATTCCCGATACTGCAAGGACAGACTTTTCCAAGAAACGAAATCACATGCACCGAAGCGCCATCAACAGAGCCGGGGATGCCCGCCCAACGCCGCCGCAGGCGCTTGACGGGGGCTCGCCCGAAGACCGCGGCAAGATCGCGTGGCGCCTGGTGCTGGTTGCCCTTCTTGTCGCCGGCGGGTTTGCCGCCTACGCCTTCGGTCTTCAGCATTATCTGTCGCTGAACGCACTCGTCCATCACCGCGAGGCGTTGCGCCTCTATGTCGAAGCCTATCCGCTTCAGGCGGCCGGTCTGTTTTTCCTCGTCTATGTCGCGGTGGTGGTCTTCTCGATCCCGGCTGCCTCGGTTCTGACGATCTTTGCCGGCTTTCTCTTCGGGTGCGCCGGCGGCGGTTTTCTCGTCGTTGCTGCAGCTACGCTCGGCTCGTGCCTGTTGTTTCTGGCGGCTCGCACCATGTTCGGTGATCTCTTGCGGCGGCGCGCCGGGCCCTTTCTCGCGCGTTTTGCCGATGGGTTCTGCCGCAATGCGTTTGTCTACCTTCTCGTCCTGCGGCTGGCACCGATCTTTCCCTTCTTCATCGTCAACATCGCGCCGGCTTTTTTCGAGGTGAGGTTGAGGACGTTCGCGATGGCAACCTTGATCGGCATCATTCCCGCCACCTTCGCCTATGCCTGGCTCGGCGGCGGGCTCGACGAGGTGATTGCCCGCTCGACCGCTGCCGGTCGCGAACTGTCATTCTCGGATTTCGCCACGCCGAAGTTGACTTTGGCGCTTGTGGCACTTGCGCTCATTGCGGCATTGCCACTCGTCTTCAAGCGAGTATGGTCGCGCCGCAAGGCTGTTTGACGGGCGTGGGGCAGGCGTGGCGAAGGTCATCAATCCAGATATCTGCGTGATCGGTGGCGGTGCCGCCGGACTTTCCGTGGCGGCGGGCGCCGCTGCCTTCGGCGTTCCCGTGGTTTTGATCGAGCGCGGGCTGATGGGCGGCGATTGCCTGAACCATGGATGCGTGCCGTCGAAGACGCTGATCGCCGCCGCCAGGCACGCGCAGGCGATCCGCATGGCGGGTGGGTTCGGCCTGACCGCAAGCGAGCCCGTCGTCGACTACAAGCGCCTTCATGCCCGTATCCAGGCGGTCATTGCCGGCATCGCGCCGCACGATAGCGTCGAGCGCTTTACCGACCTCGGCGTCGAGGTGCTGCAATCCTCCGCCCGGTTCGTCGATGAGAACACCGTTGCTGCCGGCGATCACCTCATCCGGGCCCGGCGTTTCGTCATCGCCACCGGCTCCTCGCCTGCCGTCCCTCCCATTCCGGGCCTGGAAACCGTGCCGTTCCTGACCAACGAGACCCTGTTCGATCTGACCCGGCTTCCGGCCCATTTGGTCATTGTCGGTGCGGGACCGATCGGCATCGAGATGGCACAGGCCTATCGCCGGCTCGGTGCCGACGTCACCGTCATCGAAAGCCGGCAGGCGCTTTTAAATGCTGATCCGGAGCTGGCCTCGATCGCGATTGCCGCGCTTCGGCACGAGGGCGTGGTCCTGCACGAGGCAACGACGATCCTGGCGGCCGAACACGTCGGTAGCCGGATCATTCTCCGGTGCGAAAACGGAAGTGGCACTTTCCTGGTCGAAGGAAGCGACCTCCTGATTGCAGCAGGCCGTCGTCCGAACCATGCATCTCTCGGCCTTGCTGCGGCCGGTGTGGACCACAGCGACAAAGGCATCGAGGTCGGGCCGGATCTCAGGACCAGCAATCGCCGGGTCTACGCGATCGGTGATGCTGCCGGCGGGCTGCAGTTCACCCATGTGGCGAGCTACCATGCACGGCTGGTGCTGCAGCAGGTGCTGTTTCGATTGCCGGCGCGCGAAAACAGGGTGATCGTGCCGAGGGTCACCTATACCGATCCGGAAATCGCCGAGGTCGGATTGAGCGAGGCCGAGGCGCGGCAAAAATTCGGCGCCGTCGACATCGTCAGGACCGACCTTGCCACGAGCGATCGCGCCCGCACCGACGGCGTCGAGGCGGGCCTGATCAAGATCGTCGTCGGCCGCCGCGGACGCATCCTCGGTGTCGGCATTGCCGCCGCCAGCGCGGGGGAGCTGATCAACATGTGGTCGCTTGCGGTCGCCAACGGCATGACGCTCAAGCAGGTTCGCGGCTATGTCGCACCCTATCCGACGCTTTCCGAGATTGGAAAACAGGCGGTCATCTCCTATTATGCGCCCCTGGCGAAGACTGCCGTCGTACGGTCCGCCATCAGGGCCTTGCGGTATTTCGGCTGACGGACAGGGAATTTTCGGGACGATGAGCGAAGAGGCGCAGCCGACGACGGTGAGTGAAGCGCCGCGAGCCGCAGCGGGCTTCTTCCGCGGGCTTTCGGGCAAGCTGCTGCTTTTGACGATCGTTTTCGTCATGCTGGCCGAAGTGCTTATCTTCGTGCCCTCGGTTGCCAACATGCGCATCCGCTGGCTGCAGGATCGGTTGAACACCGTCGCTGCCGCTGCCGTCGTCGTCGACGGCCTGCAGAATGTCGAGCTGCCGCGCAACGTGCAGGATGACACGCTGATGGCGACGGGCACCAAGGCGATCGTCATTCGCCGCAAGGATGCCTCGCGGATGATCGCCGCCGCCGACATGCCGTCCGAGATCGACGGCGAATACGACACGGCCAATTTCACTGCCTTTGCGGCGATCCGCGATGCGTTCGATACGCTGCTGTTCGGTGGCAACCGGGTGGTGCGCGTCTACGGACCGCTCGGTGAAAGCGACGCGGTGATCGAGCTGGTCATGGCAGATGCCAGCCTGTACAAGGCGATGCTCGTCTATTCCCGCAACGTGTTCTTCCTGTCGATCATCATCTCGCTGATTACCGCGACCCTGATCTTCCTTGCCATCAACCGGATGCTGATCGTGCCGATCCGGCGGATGACCGCGAGCATGCAGGAATTCTCAAACGATCCCTCCAATCCGGCGCGCGTGCTCGTTCCGCCGGAGGGGCGTGACGAACTGGCTGTTGCCGGCCAGCATCTGGCCAGCATGCAGCGCGAACTGCAAAAGACGTTGAAACAGCAGAAAAGCCTCGCCGAGCTTGGTCTGGCGGTGTCGAAGATCAATCACGACATGCGCAACATCCTGTCGTCGGCGCAACTGATCTCCGATCGTCTCGCCGATGTTGATGATCCCGTCGTCAAGCGCTTCGCGCCGACGCTGCTGCGGGCGATCGACCGGGCCGTCGGCTATACCCGCGAGGTTCTCTCCTACGGCCGTACGACCGAGGCCGAGCCGCATCGCCGTTTCGTCGCCTTGAAGCCGCTGGTCTCCGATGTCGCCGAGCTGCTTTCGATCGATCCGCAGTCGGGAATCGAATTCCAGATTCAGGTGCAGGACGACCTCGAGGTCGATGCCGACAGCGAGCAATTGTTCCGGGTGGTGCACAATATCTGCCGCAACGCCGTTCAGGCACTGACGAATCACGAGGCCGGGGATGGCCGGCCACGCGTCGTCAGCGTTTCGGCGATGCGCATGGGCAGCGTCGTCACCATTTCCGTCGACGATACCGGCCCAGGTATGCCGCCAAAGGCGCGCGAGAACCTTTTTGCCGCCTTCCGCGGCTCGGCGCGTTCCGGTGGTACCGGTCTTGGGCTGGCGATTGCCCGCGAATTGGTGCTCGCCCATGGCGGCACCATCGCGCTTGTGGAAAAGCCGACGCCCGGAACGCTTTTTCGCATCGAATTACCGGATCGTCCGGTGCCGCTCGATGCATTTCGCTCCAAAGCCCGCCATTGAAGGGGTTTGCGGGCGATATCGCGCGCCGATTTCACTTGGCCGTTCCACAGTTTCAGACCTCGCCGTCGTAAAAATGAAATTTTTTGCGGAGCGGCGCTTGCAATCCCCGAAAGGACCCTTTAGAGAACCGCTCACGCAAGCGGTTCGACCGCTTCAGGCAAGCACCCGTAGCTCAGCTGGATAGAGCACCAGACTACGAATCTGGGGGTCAGGAGTTCGAATCTCTTCGGGTGCGCCAACAATTTCAAAGCCTTAGCTGAAGGCACGTTCCCCAGCATTTCCTAGGCGTTCTCCATCTATGTCTTTGGTGCATTCTTCTGTGCCAGTCTTTCAGTCCTCCGCGAACTTAAAGATCGCAGAGTGAAAGGTGGCTTCCAGCGCGCTCTCTGGCCCCCGCAGGCACCAACTCCACGTCGGCCGCTGCGAGGCGCACGACGCAGGATCGTGGCATCTACGGTAGGTGGCTGAAGCGAGCGACCTGCGCATCCTTCATCAGGCTGCGAAAGTTAGGTCCGGTGACATGCACCAGTGTTTTGTGGTCGCCGCCTTCGAAATAGACGTCGCTGGCGTCGCCGAGGCTTTCGTCGAGGATCATCGGCACATCGTAGGCCGATCCGATCGGCGGCACCGCGCCAATGTCGCAATCGGCGAAAAGCGAGCTGACCTCCTCCTCGGAGGCGAGGCCAAGGCGCTTGTTCATAATACTCTGCAATGTCGAGAGCTCGATCCGGTGCGTGCTTGGAACAACGGCGAGCACGTAGCCCATTTCGTGGTGTACGACCACGGACTTGGCCAGTCTGCTGCCCGGAACATGCGCGGCTCGCGCCGACTGGCTGGTTGTTGCTGTACGATGATGGTCGACGGTGTCGTAGGCGACCCCCTCGCTGTCGATATAGTCCTGAAGTTTCCTTGCGATAGTCATCGTTTGGCGCCCCTTGTGTTAGGTTGTGACGCATAAAGCGACATTTTCCTCTCATCATCTGCGAAGTCAACGACGAGCCTGCGGCGACAAGCGCACGCGCGCCCGATTCGGTTGATTGAATATCCGGCTATGTTTGCGAGGTTTTTTCGTCGGCGCCTCTCTTGTGCCGCGGATCAAAAAAAGCAGGGGCTGGCTCGCCCTTCCATCCGGCTGTGATGTGCCTCGGTGGGCCGTATGAACGGTTGTGACAAATCTATATATTAGTATAATATAACTTAGGGGTTGCGGACTTGCGTTGCTGCTGCTGCATGATTCCTCAAATCGGAATCGATTTAAGGTATTATGCAGCAAATTTATAGTGTTACAGCGTCCTTAGCGCGCCATATCTGGCGGTCGGCGCTGTAATGAGGGGCGGACGAAAGCGATCCGGAGGCGTCTGCGGCGGCCGGAAAAGGGGAGGGCATCCTCACGATCTTTTGAAGCCTGCGACTGAAAAACGGCCGGTCCGATTCCCATATGAAAGGGAGCCGTACGGCTGATGGAAAGGAGGCCCCGATGTATCGTTATATGATGAAAGAGCTGCTGGTGATCGTTGCCGGGCTTTCCGTCTGCGCTTTCGTGATCCTGTTCTTCCTCGTGAGCGCCGCGCACGGCGTGTAACCGGGATCCGCAAACCGAACGCCAGTGGCGCCTGCCGCCACCGAGCGTCAGAGTACTATCATGACGGAGACCGGCCGAGCAGCTCGAGCGTCCGCCGATCCTCTTCTCCCGCGAAATAAAGATCGAGCGCTTGCCCAAAGACGTTGCCTGCAGCTGACGCCTTCGAAAACAGTGTCATCGACGAGCGGAACTTCATATCGTCAGGGCTTGCGAAGATTTCGTGTGCCGAACGCCCCGTAATCCCGTTGACGGTCTCGGTGCAGTCGATGAGCCTTGGCCCGAGGATTGGATGGGCGAGGTAGGCCCTGGTTTCGGCGAGCCCGGAAACGGCGAAGCGCTCGGCCATTGGCGAATTCCCGAGCCCCGCAAGCTGGGGGAAGACGAACCACATCCAGTGGGTCTCCTTGCGGCCGCGCCGCAGTTCGTCGAGCGCTGCCGCATAGACGCGCTCCTGAGCGTCGACAAATCGTTGCAGCATGAAAGGGTCGGCCATGGTCCCTTCTTCCGCCCTGGCGCGTCTGTGTGCCCGCGCCAGGGCCGTGTCAGCCCCTGTTGGTCACGCCTGTCGGCAGCGGCGATGCATTCTACCAGCGGTGATGAACATGAACCTTGACCAGCCGCTCGTAAAGCGCGGCGATGGCGGCCCTGGTTTCTTCGTCGATGGCGGACAGCGCGCTGGCAGCCGCATTGGATTGCGCCTGCGCCTCGTTGCGGGCGCCGGGGATGACGACGGAGACGGCTTCCTGCTCCAGGATCCAGCGCAGCGCGAACTGCGCCATGGACACGCCTGCGGGCACCAGCGGGCGAAGCTGCTCGACGGCTTCCAGCGCCGCCTCGAAGGGCACACCTGCGAAGGTCTCGCCGACGTCGAAGGCTTCGCCATGGCGGTTGAAGTTGCGATGGTCGTCGGCGGCAAATGCCGTGTCGCGGGTGATCTTGCCCGACAGCAGCCCGGAGGCGAGCGGCACGCGCACGATGACGCCGACATTCTTCTTTTTCGCTTCCGCGAAGAAGAGGTCCTGTGGGCGCTGGCGGAAGATGTTGTAAATGACCTGCACGGTGGCAACACCCGGATATTCGATCGCCTTCAGCGCTTCTTCGACCTTCTCGACCGAGACGCCGTAATGGCGGATCTTGCCCTTGGTGACGAGCTGGTCGAGCGCGCCGAACAGGTCCGGGCGGTAATAGACTTCGGTCGGCGGGCAGTGAAGCTGCACGAGATCCAGCGTTTCGACGCCAAGATTGCTGAGGCTGCGATCGATGAAGGCCTCGATATTGGCGCCAGTATACCCTTCGGCGACGTGCGGGTTCAGCCTGCGTCCGGCCTTGGTGGCGACGAATGGTTTTTCGCCGCCGCGCTCCTTCAGGACGGCGGCGATGATCTTTTCGGACCGGCCATCGCCATAGACGTCGGCCGTGTCGACGAAGGTGACGCCGCTGTCGAGTGCTGCATTCAGCGCGCGCTTGCCGTCCGTTTCGCTGACGTCGCCCCAGGATCCGCCAATCTGCCACGCGCCGAAGCCAACCTCGGAAATCGTCGCGCCTGTCTTGCCCAGAATTCTCGTTTTCATGCTGATCATCTCCCTGGCATCGATATTGTTATCCGATGGAATATTATTCAGTTTGTCGGTCGTTTTTATGATGATTTGACCTGCAAAGGGAAGTCGTCAATCTTCGGTCGAAATGACCGCGCGCCCGCGACTGAGATCGGTGACCATGGCAAAAATGCCGTCCGCCTCGTCCTTGCGCATGTCGACGGTCATCACCGGCCCCTTGTCGGTGAAGGTTTCGCCGGCGATCGTCACGTCACGGGCAAGAAGACGGGCCTTGATCAGTGCCAGATCGGCGAAGTCGCAGGCAATGGTGGCGTGCACCGTCTCGATCATTTCGATCTTCTCGGCCGCGCGCAGGCAGAGCGCCGCAGTGCCGCCATAGGCGCGGATCAGGCCACCACTGCCAAGCAGGATGCCACCGAACCAGCGCGTGACCACGACGACGACGCGATCGAGCGATTGCCCGTCGATTGCAGCAAGGATCGGCTTGCCGGCGGTGCCACTCGGCTCGCCGTCGTCGTTGAAGCGATAGGCCTGACCGATGCGCCAGGCCCAGCAATTGTGATTGGCCGTCGGATCCGAATGCGCCGCGAGGAAGGCCTTTGCCGCCTGCTCGTCGGGCACGGGCGCGCAGATCGCCAGAAACCGGCTCTTCTTGATTTCCTGCGTCGAGGTTTCTGTGCGCTTGAGAGTGAACATCCGCTGCTTCCGTTTGTTCAACGCTGATAGCGGATTGTGCGGATTGGTGCCATCCCAGGTTATCCAGCCCTCATTCCTGTGCCTGTCACAGTTGCCAGTCACGGCGCGTCTGCGTCGTGAGAGACTCGTTTCTCATTCTTACTGAAGCGGTTTTTCGCGCCGTGGACACAGCGCGGCTGGATCCCTGTGACAAGCACAGGGATGAGGAGGGGGGGCTGTGCGTCTCGTGTTGCGTCGGTCTGAGCGGAAGATGGACCAGATTGCTCCCTCTCCCCGCGTGCGGGGAGAGGCGTCGTCAATTCCAGCGCTGCAGCGATCAGCCGATCGCCATCAGGCTGGCATTGCCGCCGGCGGCGGCCGTGTTGATCGAGGTGGACACCTCTTCCAGCAGCCAGTTGAGGCAGTAGGCGTCGGGGTTGCGGCCGATCTCGTCGGTCGAGGCGGCCTGGACCAGAACCAGCGGCCCCGGCAAGCCGGCAATCACCTTGCTGACCTGGCGGACGCGCTCGCCGTCGCCTTCGACCAGCGCCCCGGCAAACGGACCATCGGCCGACCAGTTCTTCGACCAGGACAGGCGGACAGAAACGCTGGCCGGTAGGTGCTTCAGCGAGGACTGCAGCCCCGATGCCGCGTCGATGACGACGGTGTTGCCGGTCGCAAGCGCGGCGCCGAGCTGGTGGTAGAGGCCGGTTTCGGTGGTGGGCACCAGGAGCACGCGGCCGCGCGGATGCAGGGCGTAGAGATTGCGTTCGCCAACCGGGCCTGGAAGCTCGGAGACGAGGCCGAGTGCCGAATTGCTGCCGGCGGTGCGGGCCGCCTCGGCTTCCGTCTTGGCACCCTTGCCGTCGAGCCATTTGGCGAAATCGAGCAGCGCCGGATCGGTGTGCACGGAGCTGTGCTGCGGCGGCACCGGGGCGGTGACAACGAGGCGGCCGAGATAAAGCGGACCGCCCGCCTTCGGGCCGGTGCCCGAAAGGCCGCGGCCGCCGAAGGGCTGCACGCCGACGACTGCGCCGATGACGTTGCGGTTGACGTAGAGGTTGCCGGCCTTCACCCGTGCGGTGACATGGGCAATCGTTTCGTCGAGGCGGGTGTGCAGGCCGAAGGTCAAGCCGTAGCCTGTCGCGTTGATATCGTCGATCAAAAGATCGAGGTCGTCGCGGCGGTAGCGGATGACGTGCAGCACGGGGCCGAAGACCTCACGCTTGAGATCGGCGAGCTTTTCGAGTTCGACGATCGTCGGCGGTACGAAGGTGCCGAGGCCGGTTTCAGATGCGAGGCCGATCTGCTCCACCTTGCGGCCCATGCCGCGCATGGTTTCGATATGCTTCTCGATGATCCCTTGGGCTTCCGCGGTGATAACCGGACCGACATCGACCGAAAGCCGGTCGGTACGGCCGATCTTCAGCTCGTGCAGCGCGCCCTTGAGCATGGCGAGAATACGGTCGGCGACATCTTCCTGCAGGCACAGCACGCGCAGCGCCGAGCAGCGCTGGCCGGCGCTGTCGAAGGCCGAGGCGATTACGTCGCCGACGACCTGTTCGGCAAGCGCCGAGCTGTCGACGATCATGGCGTTCTGGCCACCGGTCTCTGCGATCAGCGGGATCGGCCGGCCGGACGGCGACAGCCGGTCGGCAAGCTGCGCCTGGATGAGGCGTGCGACTTCGGTCGAGCCGGTGAACATGACGCCGGCGATTTCGGGGGCGGCAACCAGTGCCGCGCCGATGCGACCGTCACCGGGCAGGAGCTGCAGCGCGTCGGCCGGGATGCCGGCTTCGTGCAGGATGCGCACGCCTTCGGCGGCGATCAGCGGCGTTTCTTCCGCCGGCTTTGCCAGCACCGGGTTGCCGGCGACCAGCGCCGCGGCAATCTGGCCGGCAAAGATCGCCAGCGGGAAGTTCCACGGGCTGATGCAGACGATAGGGCCGAGCGCCTTGTGGGCAGGACCAAGTGTGCGGCGGGTCTGCTCGGCATAGTAGCGCAGGAAGTCGATCGCTTCGCGCACTTCGGCAATCGCGTTCGGCAGCGACTTGCCCGCTTCGCGCACGATCAGGCCGAGCAGCGTCGGCATGCGGGCCTGCATGATGTCGGCGGCACGCACCAGGGATGCGGCACGTTCTGCCGGCGAAACCGCCGACCAGCTCGTAGCCGCCTTCAAGGCAAGGCTTGCCGCCTGGCGGGCGTCCGCTTCCGATGCCTCGGTGACGGCGCCGACGATATCGCGGTGGTCGCCGGGGTTGACGACGGGACGGGTCTCGCCGGCTGCCGGACCGGTTGCCAGCTGCGGAACTGCGCGCCAGTCGACGGCAGCACTTGCCTGCAGCGCCTCGGTCAGCGATGCCAGCGAGGTCTCGTTGGAGAGATCGAGACCGGCGGAGTTCGGACGGGAATCGCCGAACAGGCCGACCGGCAGGGCGATCTGCGCATGCGGCGCGCCGACCACCGGCATGGCGCGCACGATGTCGACGGGATCGGCGACCAGCTCGTCGATCGAGACCTTGGGGTCGGCGATGCGGTTGACGAAGGAGGAGTTGGCGCCGTTTTCGAGCAGGCGGCGAACGAGATAGGCAAGCAGCGTCTCGTGGGTGCCGACCGGCGCATAGATGCGGCACGGCCGGTCGAGATTGCCCTTGCCGACGACTTCGTCGTAAAGCGGCTCACCCATGCCGTGCAGGCACTGGAACTCGTACTTGCCGACCTGGAAGTCCTTGCCGGCCAGTTCGTAGATGGTGGCGAGCGACTGGGCATTGTGGGTGGCAAACTGCGGGAAGATCACGTCCGTTGCCGCCAGAAGTTTTCGGGCGCAGGCGATGTAGGAAACGTCCGTGTAGATCTTGCGGGTATAGACGGGGAAGTCTTCCAGACCGTCGAGCTGGGCGCGCTTGATCTCGGCGTCCCAATAGGCGCCCTTGACCAGGCGAACCATGACGCGGCGGCCCGAACGGCGTGCGAGGTCGATGATGAAATCGAGCACGAAGGGGCAACGTTTGCCATAGGCCTGGACCACGAAGCCCATGCCGTCCCAGCCGGCGAGGTCCTTGTCGAGGCACAGTTCTTCGAGCAGGTCGAGCGAGAGCTCCAGGCGGTCGGCTTCCTCGGCGTCGATATTGAGACCGATGTCGTATGTTTTGGCGATGACGGCCAGTGCCTTCACCTTCGGCAGAAGCTCTTCCATCACGCGGGCCGACTGCGCGCGCACATAGCGCGGATGCAGCGCCGAAAGCTTGATGGAGATGCCGGGGCCTTCATAGATGCCGCGTCCGGCCGATGCCTTGCCGATGGCATGGATCGCCGTTTCGTAATCCTTGTAGTAGCGCTCGGCGTCGGCGGCCGTGGTCGCGGCTTCGCCCAGCATGTCGTAGGAGTAGCGGAAGCCCTTCTGCTCGAGCGCACGTGAGCGGCGTAGCGCCTCGTCGATCGTTTCGCCGGTGACGAACTGCTCGCCCATCATGCGCATCGCCATGTCGACGCCACGGCGGATCACCGGTTCGCCGCAGCGGGCGATCAGGCGCGTCAGCGCGGCCGAAAGGCTGCGGTCGTTGACGGTGGACGTCAGCTTGCCGGTAACCACCAGACCCCAGGTCGCGGCATTGACGAACAGCGAGCGGCCACCGCCCAGATGCGACTTCCAGTCACCGTCGGAAATCTTGTCGCGGATCAGCGCGTCGCGCGTCGCCGTGTCGGGAATGCGCAGCAGCGCTTCGGCCAGGCACATCAGCGCCACGCCTTCCTGGCTCGACAGCGAATATTCGTGCACCAGTCCTTCGACGCCGGAACCCTTGTGTTTTGCACGCAGGGCTTCGATGAGCTTACGCGCAGTCCTGGCCGCTGCCTTCTGTGTCTCGGCCGGAAGCGTCGCGGCTTCGACGAGCGGCGGCAGGGCTTCGGTCTCGGGCCGGCGGTAGGCGGCGGTGATCGCCTGGCGCAGCGTGCTCTGCGCGCGGATCGGCGGTGCGAAGTCGGCAAAGGGTGCCGGGGCCGCATCGGCCTTTGGGCTGGATTTTTGAAGCTGGGTCTGGCTCATCGAACGCGGTCCTCCGGAAGGCGGTGACAAGGCGCAATGCGCCTTGGTTTTCATGGGCAGAAAATACGCGTCGTGCCGCCGAACATCCATCCGGCAAATTTCGTCATTCTCGGAATGTTTCACTACCGCAGCGCCGCCAAACCGATGGGAATGCGGAGGGTGACCTTGAGTGCCGGATGATCCGAAGTTCTAAGCGGCCTGCCCGAAGTGCCGTTCGCGCGCCATCAGACACTCGTCGTCACCGGGCATGCAGGTGCGACAGACGATCGGCCTGACCGCGTAAATCTTGCACGAGACATGCACGCCGAGCTTGCCGCCAAGGGCCGTGCAACGGTTCTCCTCGCAGCGCATGCCGCCGAGATCCGCGGCGACATACTCCGCCGGTATCAGATCGAGCTCCTCGTCCGTCTCCATCGAGAATCGCGGCCAGTCGGAAGAGTAGGCGCAGCAGGCGCCGCAGCTCTGACAGTCGAGGATTTCATCGGTGGCGGTGGCTTGGGTCATGGGCCAACTTAGCATGAAGGGCTGCCGGCCGAAATGCCCCGTCATGCCACGGCGGCATCCCTGCGGGCGATTTCGTAGTCCTCGGTATGAACAAGGACGCCGTCCATCGTCACCACGGCAATGCCGTAGGCGGCGGGTTCATCGACCGAAAGCGAGGCATCCGGCGCATCGAACGGCATCGGCTGCTGGTGAACGGGGCTCTTGAAGACGGAGAAGGGTATGCCGCGGCTGGAGCCACTGATCGTGCGATGCACGTGGCCGGCGAAAATATGGCGCACATTGCCGTGTTTTTTCACGAGCGCATAGAATTCGACTTCGTTGACCAGGCGGATCATGTCCATGCCGGTGAAGCCGGTCGCGTGTGGTGGGTGATGCATGAAGATGAGCACCGGTTTCTTGCCCGCATCTGCCAATTGGCGATCGAGCCAGGCAAGGCGTTTGTGGCACAGAAGGCCGGCATGGCTGGTGGGGTAGTCGTAGGGCGGCGCAAGCAGCGTGTCGAGCAGGATCGCCCGGCAATCGTCAAAGTCGATCACCTGTTGCACGAATCCATCGTCGTCTGTCACCACATCGGCAAAAACCTCGAGAAACACGTCGCGCCGATCGTGGTTGCCGACCATGGTCGCGGCGGGGGGCAGCAATTGATCGATCAGCGTTTTCAGCCGCTCGTAAGAGGCGCGATCCGCATAGTGGGCCAGATCGCCGGTGAAGATCACCCGGTCGGCATCCGCGTGGTAGCGGTTCACATGCGCGATGCCGTTGGCGAGGCGCTGATAGGGGTCGAGGCCGATGATGGTCGTGCCTTCGGGCACCATGTGCAGGTCGGTAAAGATGATCAGTTTCGTCATGGAATTTCCGGAAGATGGATGTTTCCCGCCCAAGCTGTAGTGCGACTGGCCGCACGTCAAGCTGCATCTTTGGGCGGGATTTGCCGGTCGTGCGCCACTCGCCAGTTGGCGCGAGATGGAAAGCGATCGTCCGGACGTGGGCTGATACATTGCGTCGCGGACCGCGTTGTTCGCGCGTTTTGGAGGACGCGGCGGGATTGCCTGGGGAACGCAGCCAAGAGGAACATCGTCGATACGTCAGGCGGGCCGACCCCTGGGGGCCGGCCCGCTATGCTCACTTGATCCGGCTCGTCTTGTCGAGCATGGCTGTCTCGAAATTGTTGGCTCCGCTGAGTTCGGCGAACTTGCGCCCCGCAAATGCGTCGCCCTCGGCCGCAGCCTTGCGGAAGACGGCGCGTGCGGCGGGCAGGTCCTTGGTCATGCCTTCGCCGCTTTCCAGCATCAGGCCGAGATTGACCATGGCGTCGACGTTGCCGCGCTCGACGGCGAGCCGATAGAACGTGGCGGCCTTGGCGTTGTCTTCCGGCACCAGCTTGCCTTCATCCAGGATGACCGCAAGGTTGAACGCGGCGACATCGTCGCCGGCGAGCGAAGCCCGCTCGAACCATTCGATTGCCAGCTTGCCGTTCGCGGTCGTGCCCATGCCGTCACGGTAGGCGACGCCAAGATTGTAGGCGGCAAGGACGTTGCCGGCTGCTGCGGCTTCCTGGTTGAGCGCGAATTCGGTTTTGATGTCGCCCTGTTCGCCGACAAGCACCGCATAGTTGGTCATGGCGAGCGCGTGGCCATGTTCGGCCGCTTCGCCAAGGATGCGCAACGACTGGATCTTCTGGCCGGCCTTGTCGAGAACGCGCGCCAGCTGAAACTCTATGCGGGCGCCGGCATGCTGGTTATAGGCCTCGCGGCAGGCCGAAAGCGCAATGCCGATCTTCATGTCTTCGGTCGCGACAGCCGGGTAGGCCTGGTTGCGCTGCAGGTCGAAGACGCTGCCCGCCTCGCGGTCGCAGATGTCGGCGGCCGAAAGGTCGGCTGCGCGAGCCGGAGGAAGCGCGATCGCTGCAAGCGCCAGGAAGCTGACGATGGCAAGAAGCAAGCCGTTGAAGATGCGAATGCCTGTTTTGCGCTGGTTTTCCATGGTGCTCTCCCGTCTCCTGAGGCCAAGTTAGCCTGACGGTTCCCCACTGCCTGTTCCGGTGGTAACAGCCGGATTGCCGGGGGTCTGGCGAAGTGGGAGAGTGTGGCAAGCAACCTATCAACGCGCATTCGGCTTGTTTCCCCCGGTATCGGGAATATCCTCTGGGAAAGTCGGCCGCTCGAAGGCTCTACAGCGCCGCGCGTCAAATATGACGCGCTAAAGACGCTGTAGCACTTTAAATTTGCTGCATAATTTTGGCCTTAAATCGATTCTGATTTAAGGAATTATGCAGTAGCAGGGAGAAGGACCATGATGGACCGGAAGCCGATGCGGCAGATGCTGGTGAAGAGGCGCGCCGTCGTTGGCGGCCTGTTGTTGGTGGCCATGGGCGGCGGCGTTGCAACCACCATGGCGAGCCCGGTGATCGGCAAGGCGACGGAAATCCGCGGCGATGTTCGCCGTCGGCAGGCCGAACAGGAAGAGGCTCTGGCTGTCGGCGCGCAGATCTTCGACAACGACCATGTGCGCACAAAGGTCGAAAGTTTCGCAACGCTGGCCCTCGGTGCCGACACCCGCGTCCTGCTGGGCGCGGAGACGGATCTCCTGGTCGACAGTTTCATTGCCGCTCAGGGCGGGACGCTGGAACTCGGCGTCGGCCGAATGGTGTTCGATCGTCCCGCGGGGCTGCCCAAGGTCGACGTTGCCGTCAGGACCGCCTTCGGCATGATCGGCGTGCGCGGCACCAAGTTCTTCTGCGGCCCGAGCCGGGTCGCCTTCGCCGTCTTCGTCGAGCATGGCAGCGTCTCGGTTGAGGCGGGTGGCGTTACGCGCGTCGTCGGTGCGGGGCAGGGCGTCGAGTTCCGACAGCCAGGCGATGCGCCGAGCGAGCCGGTCAACTGGGGGCAGGCGCGGATCCGCGAAGCCTATGCCAGTGCCGGCGTACAATAGCTCTTGCGGCACGGCGGGTGAAATATCATGCGCTGAGGATACTGCAACACGTTAAACTTACTGCATAATTCTCTCGCTAACTCGATTGCGATTTATGGAATTATGCAGGAGCGCTACACCTGTTCGGGATCGGCGACTGTGAAGAGTTCCATGGTGGCAAAGCCGCGGATTTCATGGCTGCCAAGCGAGCGGAGCGGCTGCCTGGTTTCAGCGGCCGCTGCCGGGCCGACGCAGATGGCGGTGCCCAGAAACTTGTTTGCCTCCTGCAGTCTTGCCGCAAGGTTGATGGCGTCGCCATGGGCGGTATAGTCGAGCTTGCCGCCGGCGCCGACCTCGCCAAGCACCGCCAGGCCCGTCTCGACCCCGATGCGCGTGCGCCCGAAGTTCCGTGCTGCGAACTGCGGTCGCCTGCGCATTTCTTCCGTCAACGCATGGATCGCCTTGGCGCATTCGATCGCCTTGTCGACATGATTGGCCAGATCCTCCGGCGCGTTGAAGAAGGCGTGCACGGCATCGCCGACCACCTTGTCGACCATGCCGCCATATTGCGCCACCAGCCCGTTGACCTCGGTGAAATAGATGTCGAGCAGGGCGATGAGGTCGCGCGGTCCGAGTTTTTGCGAGAGTGTCGAAAAGCTCTCGATGTCAGTGAACAGCGCCGTCACCGCCCGTTCCTCGCCCGCAACCCGGGCAGCACCTGGATTGTCGATGTAGCGCGCGACGACGGATTGCGGCAGATATTGCGAGAATTTTTCCCGCGCCGTCGCCTCCGCCCGCCTGATATGGCCGAACTGCAGCGTGCTCGTCACCGCCAGAACGGCGGCAAGCGCGACCGAAACGCTCACCGCATCCACGAGCCAGCCGCTGCTGCGGTAGATGGCGGCAGCCGTGGCGACGACGACGGCAACCGCGATGATGCCGAGTGCCGCCGAAGTCATCGGCCGGAGCCTTGCCGCGCCGTAGGCGGCGGCGATGCCCGCAGCGAGCGAAAACAGGGCTTCGATCACGGGAAGCCGCGCGTCACGCCGCGGAATGAAGCCGGTGGCGATCGCATTGGCGATATCGGCGTGGATCTGCACCGAGGGCTCGAGCGGCATGGAGGCGCTGGGCCTGAGGCCGCCGAGATTGGGCAGGCTGCTGCCGATGAAAACGAGTTTGCCCGAAAGCCTGTCTGGGGCTGCTTTGTTTGCAAGAATGCCGGCCGCCGAAATCGTGCGAGCGCCGATCTCGTCAGGGTCGCTCGCGACGAAGCGCAGGCTGCCGGTATCATCGAGTGTCCCCCCCTGCCGGTCGAGACGCAGCCAGGCCGGGTCACCGCCGAGGATCGGCGTTCCGGCGCCGACCAGCCGCCGCGTCGCTTC
This sequence comes from Ensifer adhaerens, assembly GCF_001270265.1. GTDB lineage: Bacteria > Pseudomonadota > Alphaproteobacteria > Rhizobiales > Rhizobiaceae > Ensifer > Ensifer adhaerens_B. The sequence continues at coordinate 131,869 of NZ_LGAP01000004.1, read as the reverse complement.
GATCGCAAGCGCCGGATAGGCCTCCTGGCCGAGAACAGCGAATGCCTGCACCCGTCGGATGCGCGCATCCTCGTCTCCGACCAGAAACGATGCGGCGGCCGCCTTGGCGTGGTCCATGAAGGAGGGGCAGGAAGTTTCTGCGCCGTCGAGGAACCAGAGCTCGGGTGCTGCGAACGGCCGGCTGAGGGCCAATGGCGGAACGGGGCGAGGACGCTCCTGCAGCGTATCGGCAATGAGAAAGCCGAGGACGACGGGCACTTTTGAGAGCGCTTCCGAAAGCGAAGCGTTGCCTGGCAGCTCTGCCGCACAATCGGAGCTGAAGACGAAGTCGACGGCGACGACCTTGGCGCCGGCCTCAGTCAATCTGGACAGGAGGTCGGCGGTTGCTGCCCTGTCCCAGTCTCCCGTCGGCCGGGATTGGTAGGCGGCCCGGTCGATGTCGACGACGATGATATCGGGTGATTGCGGCGATGGCACCCATTGCGTCAGGCTGTCGAAGAACAGTTCCCGCTGGGTTTCGAACACGGGTCCTGCATAGAAATAGAGCGCCAGTGCGACGATCAGGCTCGTCAGGATCCCGCCGGCCAGCGGAGTGAAGCGATAGTGCCGGCGAGACTGCGGGCTCATATCGCCTAATCCTCTTCCGGATCGGCGATGTTGAGCAGCCGGCCGACCTTGCAGGCGATGATCCCCTCTACGCGCTTGATCGCGCCGCTTTCCTCGAGCCACAGGATAGCCCGGTTGACCTTTGGCCGGCTTGCGCCAAGAACGCCGGCGATATCCGTCTGGCTCATGGTCAGCCGCAGATTGGCGCTTTCGGGAAGCTCGTTACCATGGATCTGCCGGAGCGTGGCCAGGAAGAAGCGGGCGACGCGGGCATTGAGGTCGTAGAGCGCGATGGTTTCCAGCCGCTCGGTGGTGTCGCGCAGTTGCGCGCAGAGAAAGCGGATGACGGACTCGGCCGCCGCTGGCCGGGTGGTGACCATGTCGAGAAACGCCTTCTTGCCGATCACGTAGCCTTCGGACGCGGTCTGGGCCGTGGCATCGGCCGAGCGCGTCTGGCCGTCGAGCACCGCCATCTCGCCGAAAATCGCGCCGGCTTCATGCTGGCGCAGCATCAGCTCGCGGCCCTGCGGCGTGATCAGCGAGAGCTTGATGCGGCCCGATATGACGACGATCATATAGTTGCCTTCGTCGCCACGCTGGAAGATCGCCGTGCCCGCCGGCCACTTTCGATAGGTGGCGATCTCTGCAAGATCCTCGATCGTTTTCTTGTCGAACCCTTCGAAGATCGCGAATGACCGCCAGAAGGCCGGGCTCCTGTTGATTTCGTTCATGAGATGCCCCCTCGCGGCGTCCCCTGCCGCGCCTGAATTTCGCCCAGCAGCCGCGTCCTTGCAACAGAAAAGAACACTTGAGGCCGAACCCGCGCTCCCAGCGAAGAAAAGGACTGCACAGACAGTGCCGAGACCCGAATGTCGGTTGACGATAAATCCCGGTTGTCTCTACGTTGTGAACGATCTGTCGCCGGCCGTGCGGCTAGATGAATTTGAAAATGCTGATACTTCTGCTGCCAACACTCGTTTCTCACAGGAGCCTCGCATGTCTCAGAATGTCGTCGTCCTCATCGGGCGCATTCTCCTTTCGATCATGTTCATCACCGCCGGGTTCGGCAAGCTGACAGATCCCGCCGGCACCGCCGGAATGATCGCCAATGCCGGCTGGCCGGCAGCAACTGTACTTGCCTATCTCGCCGGCGCCTTCGAGCTGATCGGTGGTCTTGCCGTTCTCGTCGGCTTCCAGACGAAGATTGCCGCCTACCTGCTTGCCCTGTTCTGCCTGGTTACCGCTTTCGTCTTCCACAGCGGCGCCATCAACATCCCGACCTTCCCGCCGGAAGCCAACGGCCTGCTGACCGTCTTCAACGGCCTGATGATGATGAAGAACATCTCGGTCGCAGGCGGCTTCCTGGTGCTTGCAGCCTTCGGCCCGGGCGCGCTGTCGATCGACGCACGCCGCGCCTAGAGCCTTTCCAGGAAAAGTGCGAAGCGGTTTTCCGTCAGGAAATGCTAATGCCTCCGTTATTTCAAACGAAAAGCCCGCCGGTTCCGCCGGCGGGCTTTTTCGTCTTGGTCGCCAATCCGTCAGGGATAGATAACGCCCTTGCGCAGGATGACGTTGCCATAAAGCCGTGGCTCGCTCGTCTGCACCACCGTGTGGGCCGCCTGCACCCGCGGATAGAATTCAGGGCCGAGCAGCGGAACGACCGTCCTCGCCGGCTCATGCTTGCCGCAGCAATTGATGATCTCCTGGTGAACCGGATCGAGCGCATCCCGGTCCTGCTTGACCGTGGCGCGGAAGATCGCCGCAGGCACGAAATCGTCGATCGGCAAGACGCTGAGAATGGCGTCGAGCACCGGGATCAGCCCGTGGCCGTCGAGCCGCACCAGTCGGCGGGCATGCTCCTGGCCGGGATAGTTACCGTCGACCAACGCGATCTCGTCGCCATGGCCCATTGCCCTGAGCGTCGCGAGCAGTTCGGGACTGAGGATCGGGTCTATGCCTTTCAGCATCAGCTGAGCTCCTTGAAGAGGACGTTGGTGTCGAGCAGGTAGCGGGAGAACAACGGCAGGCTCGCGCCGCCGATGGCGCGCGCATGGCTCCCGACCATGCCTTCCACCAGTTCCGGAATTGTCACGCCCTGGAGATCGAGGTCATAGAGAGCCTTGCGCGTTGCGGTCAGAAGCCGGGCGCGGACCCAGGGCGGGAAACCGCCGTCGATGACGACGGCGGAGAAATCGATGATCGAGGCGGCGGAGACGACCGCCTGGGCAAGGGCCGCGGCACTGTCGTCGATCCAGATGGTCAGCGGTTCGCCGAAATCGATCCAGTCGTCGGCCGAATACCACAGCGGCTTCGGGTCGATGCCGCATTTGCGCAGCAGGTTTTCGAGCACGAAGACCGAGGCGATCTTGAGGAGCTGGATGGTCTTGCCGTCCTTGCCGGAAACCGGCAGCGGGCCGACGGCGCCGGCGGTGCCGGTCCGGCCGGAAAAGAGCGCGGAATTGATGACGATGCCGCCGCCGATGAACGAGCCGATGTAGAAATAGACGAAGTCGGGATAGCTGGCGCCGACGCCGAAGGCGAGTTCGGCGCCGCAGGCGCTGGTTCCGTCGTTCTGTAGAAACACCGGATGTCGCGTGCGCTGCGCCACGGTCGCCTGCAGGTCCACCTCGCGCCAGCGATCCATTTCTTCGCGCGGCGCGCCCACTTCTTCCGCCCAGTTCCACAGTTCGAAGGGTGTGGCGATGCCGATGCCGGCGATGCGTTTGCGCTCGTCCGGGCTCAGTTGCTGCTCCAGTTTTTCGATGCCGCCGATGATGAAGTCGACGAGCTCGCCGGGCAGGGGGTAGGCATGGATCTGGTGCAGGTGCAGGCGGATATTGCCGACGAAATCCATCAGCACCAGGTCGGTACTTCGACGCCCGATCTTCACCCCAAAGGAAAACACCGCATCCGGGTTGAGCCGCATCGGTGTCGAGGGTTGGCCGACACGGCCGCGAACCGGCGCGCCGCGCACCAGCAGACCATCGCTTTCGAGCGCGCGCATGATGACGGAGACGGTCTGTGCCGAAAGGCCGGAACGCCGCGCGATATCCGCCTTCGAGAGGCCGCCGTGACGACGCACGAGCGACATCACCAGCCTCTCGTTATAGGCGCGCACGCGTGTCTGGTTCGCCCCGCCGCTCGGGTCGATGACTTCTGGCTGCGTCGGTCCCCTGTCGGGGCCGTCTGTCAATGACATGCCACCGTCTCCTCCCGTTGGCATAATGCCCGCTTGGCGCGGGTCTGTTGTTTCTGCTCCCGGCGGAGCTGTCAATTTCCGCGGCGGCCCGGAGCACGCCGGAGCGCCGTTATCCCAAGAATGCCATATCGAAATAATAATTCAATTTGATTTATTTATTGACACTCTCGAAATTTAGTGTTTGTTTTTGTCCCGGAAGCGCCGGCTGCAGCGGAGGAGAACGCTGTGGCGGCGAGGCCTGGGCCGGTCCGCCGGCGCGATTTTCATCCTTGGGAGGATTACATGAAGAAGACTGTTCTCTCCGCCGCGTTCGGCGTGCTGTCGCTTGGCGTCGTTTTCGCCGCTCCGGCACAGGCTGCTGACGTCGGCGCCTGCCTGATTACCAAGACCGATACCAATCCCTTCTTCGTCAAGATGAAGGAAGGCGCCGCCGCCAAAGCCCAGGAACTCGGCGTCACGCTGAAGTCCTATGCCGGCAAGATCGACGGCGACCATGACAGCCAGGTGGCTGCGATCGAATCCTGCATCGCCGATGGCGCCAAGGGCATCCTGATCGCCGCTTCCGATACCAAGGCGATCGTCGACCAGGTGAAGAAAGCGCAGGCAGCCGGTCTTCTGGTGATCGCGCTCGACACGCCGCTTGATCCGGCCACCGCCGCCGACGCGACATTCGCAACCGACAACCTGCTCGCCGGCAAACTGATCGGCCAATGGGCTGCTGCCACGATGGGTGAAGGCGCCAAGACTGCCAAGGTCGGCTTCCTCGACCTCACCCCGTCGCAGCCGACGGTCGACGTCCTGCGCGACCAGGGCTTCATGATCGGCTTCGGCATCGATCCGAAGGATCCGAACAAGATCGGCGATGAGGACGATGCCCGCATCGTCGGCCACGACGTCACCAACGGCAACGAAGAAGGTGGCCGCACGGCGATGGAGAACCTTCTGCAGAAGGATCCGGATATCAACGTCATCCACACCATCAACGAGCCGGCCGCAGTCGGCGCATATCAGGCGCTGAAGGCTGTCGGCAAGGAGAAGGACGTGCTGATCGTATCGGTTGACGGCGGTTGCCCCGGCGTCAAGTCGGTGGCCGAAGGCGTCATCGGCGCGACCTCGCAGCAGTATCCGCTGATGATGGCTGCCCTCGGTATCGAGGCGATCAAGAAGTTTGCCGACAGCGGCGAAAAGCCGAAGCCGACCGAAGGCAAGGACTTCTTCGACACCGGCGTTTCGCTCGTCACCGATAAGCCGGCGACCGGCGTCGAATCGATCGATACCAAGGTCGGCACGGAGAAGTGCTGGGGCTGACCGCCGGCGCACTTCGATGACAACGATCCAGTAACGGAAGGGCGGCCCCGGCCGCCCTTCGCGTAAGCGCCGACGTCTTTGACAAGGCGATGAAAACCGCGCAGCTTCTCTAACGAGTGCCGATGCCCGCCACACGGTGAGCGGGCTGTGCACTACAGCACCGCGCGCCTGTTCAGGCGCACAAAGGTCGCTGTAAAACTTTGATCTGCTGCATAATTTTGTCCCTAAATCGATTCCGATTTAAGGAATTATGCAGTGAGCAACATCTCAACCCCTTGGGAGTGGGGTTCACGGGAGGAAGGTCCATGGGCGAGCCCAACGCAGCCGCACAGCCATCCCAGGAATTCGAAAAGGTCCTGGTCAACAGTTCGACGCAAGTCGCGTCGTTCGATACGCATGACAAAACGCCGATCCAAAAGATCCAGCATTTCCTGCATTCGACACCGGCGGCCGTGCCGTTCATCGTGCTCGTTGCAGCAATCCTGATCTTCGGTGTGGCGATCGGCGGAAAGTTCTTCTCGTCCTATACGCTGACGCTGATCCTTCAGCAGATCGCCATCGTCGGCATCCTGGGGGCCGCGCAGACATTGGTGATCCTGACGGCCGGCATCGACCTTTCGATCGGCGTGATCATGGTGCTTTCGGCGGTGATCATGGGCAATTGTGCCGTCACCTACGGCCTTCCGGCGCCCATTGCGATCTTCATCGGGTTCGTCGTCGGCGGCGCCTGTGGCTTCCTCAACGGTTTCCTCGTCTCCAGGGTCAAGCTGCCGCCGTTCATCGTGACGCTCGGCACCTGGTACGTCATCATGTCGACGAACTTCATTTACTCGGCCAATGCGACGATCCGCGAGGCCGATGTGACCGCGGTCACCCCGATGCTTCACGTCTTCGGCGTCAGCTTCAAGGTGGGGCCCGCCGTCTTCACACTCGGCGTGGTCATGATGGTCGTGCTGGTCCTTGGCCTCTGGTATGCGCTCAATCATACCGCCTGGGGGCGGCACCTTTATGCGGTCGGCGACGATCCCGAAGCGGCCAAGCTTTCCGGTATCCGCACCAGCCGCGTGCTGCTCAGCGCCTATACGCTGGCCGGTCTGATCGCGGCACTCGCCGCCTGGGTCTCGATCGGCCGCAACGGCTCGATCTCGCCTTCGGCAGCCGTCACCGACTATAATCTGCAGGCCATCACCGCAGCCGTGATCGGCGGCATCTCGCTCTTCGGCGGACGCGGATCGATCCTTGGAACCCTGATCGGCGCTATGATCGTCGGTGTGGTCTCCATGGGCCTCAACATGCTGGGCGCCGATCCGCAATGGAAAGTCTTCCTCACCGGCGTGCTGATCATCACCGCCGTCGCAATCGACCAATGGATCCGAAAGGTAGCAGGCTGATGGCTCAGGAACCCATTCTCACCGCGCGCGGCCTGGTCAAGCGTTATGGTCGCGTCACGGCCCTCGATCATGCCGATTTCGACCTTTATCCGGGCGAGATCCTGGCCGTCATCGGCGACAACGGCGCCGGTAAGTCCTCGATGATCAAGGCGATCTCCGGCGCCGTCACGCCGGATGAAGGCGAGATTCGGCTCGAGGGCCAGCCGATCCACTTCCGTTCGCCGATGGAGGCGCGCACGGCCGGCATCGAGACGGTGTACCAGAACCTGGCGCTGTCGCCGGCGCTCTCGATCGCCGACAACATGTTTCTCGGCCGCGAAATCCGCAAGCCGGGCATCATGGGTAAGCTCTTCCGCACGCTCGACCGCACGGAAATGGAGAAGCGGGCACGGGCAAAGCTGTCCGAACTCGGCCTGATGACGATCCAGAACATCAACCAGGCGGTGGAGACCCTTTCGGGCGGCCAGCGCCAGGGCGTGGCCGTGGCGCGAGCTGCAGCCTTCGGCTCCAAGGTGGTGATCATGGACGAACCGACGGCAGCGCTCGGCGTCAAGGAAAGCCGGCGGGTGCTGGAACTGATCCTCGACGTGCGTTCGCGCGGCCTGCCGATCGTGCTCATCTCGCACAACATGCCGCATGTGTTCGAGGTTGCCGACCGCATCCACATCCACCGGCTTGGCAAGCGCCTCTGCGTCATCAATCCGAAGGAGTACACGATGTCGGATGCCGTCGCCTTCATGACCGGCGCGAAGGAACCGCCGCGCGAGGCGCTCGCCGCATGAATGTGGCGCCGGTGGTTGATCAAATCCTGCAACGGGCGGCCGGAGCCGCCCGTTTCGTCGTGGCGATTGCCGGCCCGCCCGGTGCCGGAAAATCGACGCTGTCCGATGCGCTTGCCGAAGCGCTGGTTGCAGCCGGTGAAAAGGCGGCGGTGCTGCCGATGGACGGCTTTCACATGGACAATGCGGTGCTCGAGCAAAAGGGCCTGCTTGCCCGAAAAGGCGCGCCGGAGACCTTCGACGCCAGGTCGTTCCTGGCGACGATCGCCGCCGTCAGGGCCAACGACGGCGAGGTGCTGGTCCCGGTCTTCGATCGCTCACGCGAACTGGCGATTGCCTCGGCGCGGGTTGTGGCGGCCGATACCCGCATCATTCTCGTCGAGGGCAATTATCTGCTGCTCGACGAGGCGCCATGGACGAAGCTCGACGGCGCCTTCGACTTCTCCATCTTCATCAATCCCGGCATCGAGGAGTTGGAGCGGCGCTTGCTGAAACGCTGGTACGATCATGGTTATGATGCGGAAGCGGCTCGGCGAAAGGCGTTTGGCAACGACATCCCGAACGCTCGTCGGGTTGTCGACCATCAGCGGTCCGCCGATCTCGTGCTTGCGGATTTCTGAGCGATGGTCGGATTGCGGATTGTGTTCCCGGGCGCATTGGTGATATCGAGACGCGGTTTCACCACATGAGTTACCGCCCGTCGCCCGCACCTGCCGGCTGCAAAGCTGCGCGCGCGGATCGGGCGCGAGCACGAGAGCTTGATGAGGAAAAGTGTAAGCGGTTTTCCGCCATCCTGCTCTGAGTTAGGAGAACGCTGACAATGCAAGACCTCGTTATCCGCCGGCCGGATGATTGGCACCTTCACCTGCGCGACGGCGACATGCTGAAGGGCGTCATCGCCGATACCAGCCGCCACTTCGCCCGCGCGATCATCATGCCCAACCTTGTGCCGCCGGTCGTCACCGCGGCCGATGCAGCGGCCTATCGCGACCGGATCGTCGCCGCCATTCCGGCGGGTGACCGCTTCGAGCCGCTGATGACACTCTACCTGACGGAGGGCACGGACCCCGACGATGTCGAGTCCGGCCACAAAAGCGGTCTCGTCAAGGCCGTCAAGCTCTATCCGGCTGGCGCGACGACCAACTCGAACAGTGGCGTTCGCGACATCGACAAAGCGATGCCGGTGCTGGAGCGCATGGCCAAGATCGGCTTGCCGCTCTGCGTCCACGGCGAAGTGACGACGTCGGACGTCGATATCTTCGACCGCGAGGCCGCGTTCATCGCAACCGTCCTCGATCCCTTGCGCAAGCGCCTGCCGGAACTGAAAGTGACGATGGAGCACGTCACCACCAAGGACGGCGTCGACTACATCAAGGCGTCGAAGGCCAATCTCGCCGGCTCGATCACCACGCACCACCTGATCATCAACCGCAACGCCATTCTCGTCGGCGGCATCAAGCCGCATTACTATTGCCTGCCGGTTGCCAAGCGCGAGAACCACCGCCTGGCCCTGCGCGCGGCGGCGATATCGGGTGATGCACGCTTTTTCCTCGGCACGGACTCGGCGCCGCATGTCGATCCGCTCAAGGAATGCGCCTGTGGATGCGCCGGCATCTACACCTCGATCAACACCATGAGCTGCCTTGCCCATGTGTTCGAAGAGGAAGGTGCACTCGACAAGCTCGAAGCCTTCGCGTCGCTGAACGGCCCGGCCTGGTACGGCCTGCCGGTCAACGAGGAGACGATCACGCTGCGCAAGCAGCAAGAGGCCGTCAGGTATCCCGCAAAGATCGACACCGGCGCCGGCCTTGTCACCGTTTTTGATCCGATGTTCCCGCTGCGCTGGGCCGTCGTCTGATCACTCGAAGAAATTGAAGGAGAGTTTGATGTTTTCCAACGCGTTCACCGACAAGGCCGTGATGGCCGATCTGGTCGCAAAAATGCTCTGGGAGATCAAGGCGGTGCATTTCAGCGCCGACAAGCCCTATAAGCTCTCGTCCGGCATGGCGAGCCCTGTTTATATCGACTGCCGCAAGCTGATCTCCTATCCACGCATCCGTTCGGCGGTCATGGATTTCGCCGCGGCATCCATCCTGCGCGAGGCCGGCTTCGAGCAGTTCGACGTCGTTGCCGGCGGCGAGACGGCGGGCATTCCTTTCGCGGCCATGCTGGCTGAGCGCCTCGGCCTGCCGATGATCTACGTGCGCAAGGCGCCGAAGGGCCATGGCCGCAACGCCCAGATCGAGGGCCACATGCCGGAGGGCGCCCGCGTTCTGGTGATCGAGGACCTGACGACGGCTGGCGGCTCGATGTTCAAGTTCATTGACGCGATCCGCGCTGCCGGCGGCATCGTCGACCACGGCATCGCGCTCTTCTACTATGACATCTTCCCGGAAGCCGTCGGCGACATGAAGGGCAAGGGCGTCGACCTGCACTGGATCGCCACATGGCGCAACGTTCTGGCCGTTGCCCGCGAGCAGGCGCTGTTCGACGACAAGACGCTTGGCGAAGTCGAGGCCTTCCTCAACGACCCGCTGGCCTGGTCGGGCCGCAATGGCGGCGTCACCGCGCTTGCCGCCCAGTAGGCGTCAGCGCACTGGGATTTCGCGGAAAGTCATTGAAATCAATTGAAATGTCTTCAGGGGAGAAATGCCGATGATCGTATGTTGTGGTGAAGCGCTGATCGACATGCTGCCGCGGGACACGACCGCGGGCGAGAGCGCCTTTGCGCCCTATGCCGGCGGTGCGATCTTCAACACGGCGATCGCGCTCGGTCGGCTCGGCATTCCCACCGGCTTCTTCACCGGCCTTTCCGACGATATGTTCGGCGATATTCTCCGCGAAACGCTGAAGGCGGCGAATGTCGACTTCGGCCCCTGCGCGACCCTGTCGCTGCATACGACGCTTGCCTTCGTCAAGCTCGTCAATGGCCATGCCACCTACGCCTTCTTCGACGAGAATACCGCAGGGCGCATGATCACTAGGGATCATCTGCCGGCGCTCGGCGATTTCTGCGAGGCGCTGCATTTCGGCGCCATCAGCCTCATCCCCGAGCCCTGCGGCTCGACCTATGAAGCGCTGATGACCCGCGAACACGAAAAGCGGGTCATCTCCTTCGATCCGAACATTCGGCCCGGCTTCATCAAGGACCGCGAAGCCCACCTCGCTCGCATGAACCGCATGGCGGCGATGTCCGACATCATCAAGTTCTCCGACGAGGACCTCGACTGGTTCGGCATGACCGGCAGCCACGACGATCTCGCCGCCGAATGGCTGAAGCGCGGGCCGAAGCTGGTGCTGATCACCAAGGGCGCCGACGGGGCCGTCGGTTATACCGCCCGCCATAAGGTCGAAGTCGCCGGCGAGCGCGTGACGGTCGTCGATACGGTCGGCGCCGGCGATACCTTCGATGCCGGTGTGCTGGCCTCGCTGAAGTTGAGCGATCTCCTGACCAAGGACGCCGTCGCAAACCTCTCGGAAAGTGCTGTCCGCGACGCCCTGGCGCTGGGTGCCAAGGCTGCCGCCGTCACCGTTTCGCGCGCCGGCGCCAACCCGCCCTGGAAGCATGAAATCGGGCTCTGACGATCAGTCGGCCGGTATCACTCATCCTCCGCCGGGCGATATTCGAGGATGTCGCCCGGTTGGCAGTCGAGAACGGCGCAGATCTTCTCAAGCGTGTCGAAGCGCACGCCCTTCACCTTGCCGGATTTCAGCAGCGAAATGTTCTGCTCGGTGATGCCGACCTGCTCTGCGAGGTCGCGGGAGCGCACCTTGCGTTTTGCCAGCATGACGTCGAGGTTTACGACAATCGGCATCGGTTAGACGAAGCTCCGGTTCTCGGCGTCGACCCCACGCGATGACCATGACGTGGCCTAGCACCAGAAGCAGCCCGGCCACCACCGGCAGAGCTGCGGGTTGCCTTGTTGGTGCCGGAAGCGCTTTCGCCGCGGCGCGGCGATGCGACCCTTGGGAGCTCGTGGAAGGCCGATGGCGCGTCCCTCGACACCCGTCGCTTTGCGCTTCAGATCCAGTCCGGCAATGCCGGAGCGCCGACGCTTACCGAGCGGATGCGGGACGGCCAGACGCTTTATGTCCTGACGTTGACACTTGCCGATGCCGAGCGCCTGCGCGACATGCAGGAAAGGATTGCGGCGACCAAGGGCGCCGAGGCCAAAGGGCGCGGCAGTCTCGCGTCGGTTTCTCCGGCGGTTGCTGGACCGGTCCGCTCCCCGCTGACCAGAAGGTCACGGTCGATGCCTGGATACGCACCCGCTCCGACGAAAGCTACTTCCAGATCCTGTCGGGGCTGGATCTGATGGATATGCTCCATCAGGCCGGCGTCAAAGCATTGCCGACCTGCGCGGCATGAGTGGACAGGGGCGGCGATCGCGCCCCTGTCGCCGCTTTTTACCGGGCAGCCTTGAGCAGCACGGCGACAAGACCGGCTGTCGACGAATCGTGACCTTCAGCACTTTCCTTGCCTTCAACCACCGGCAACAGGCCTGTCGCCAGCTCCTTGCCGAGCTCGACGCCCCACTGGTCGAAGGAGTTGATGTTGAACAGCGCGCCTTCGACGAAGACGCGATGCTCGTAGAGTGCGATCAGCCGGCCGAGCGCGAAAGGATCGAGCTGGTCGTAGACCAGCGTCAGCGACGGGCGATTGCCAGTGAAAACGCGGTGCGGCGCGATTTTGTCCGCCTTGGCGTCTGCCATGCCCTTGGAGGTCAGCTGTGCCTTCGCCTCGGCAAGCGTGCGCCCCTTCATCAGGGCCTCCGACTGGGCGAGGCAATTGGCAATCAGCAGTTCGTGCTGGTGGCGCAGGTTCTTCTCGTGGCCGTTGGCGGCGATCATGAACTCGGCCGGGATGACGTCCGTGCCCTGGTGGATCAGCTGGTAGAAGGCGTGCTGGCCATTGGTGCCGGGTTCGCCCCAGACGACCGGACCGGTCGAAAATTCGACCGGCTTGCTGTCGAGCGTGACCGCCTTGCCGTTCGATTCCATGTCGAGCTGCTGCAGATAGGCGGGAAAACGCGACAGGCGCTGATCATAGGGCAGGATCGCGCGCGAGGGGTAGCCGAGAACATTGCGGTTGTAGAAGCCGAGAAGGCCAAGCAGCATCGGCAGGTTCTGGCGGATCGGCGCGGTGCGGAAATGCTCGTCGATGGCATGGCCGCCATCGAGGAAGCGGCCGAAATTCTCCTTGCCGATGGCGATCATCAGCGGCAGGCCGATCGCCGACCAGATGGAGTAGCGGCCGCCGACCCAATCCCAGAAGCCGAACACGCGCGTCTGGTCGATCCCGAAAGCCGCGACTTTGTCGAGTGCCGTCGATACCGCGGCGAAGTGGTGGCCGACCGCGGCTTCGCCGAGCTTGCCGGCGATGAAGGCGCGGGCCGTCGCCGCATTGGTCATCGTCTCGATGGTCGTGAAGGTCTTGGAGGCGACGATGAAGAGCGTCGTTTCCGGATCGACGAGCTTCAGCGTATCGGCGATATGCGCGCCATCGATGTTGGAGACGAAATGCAGGCGCGGGCCGCCATGGAACGGTGCCAGCGCCAGTGTTGCCATCACCGGACCGAGATCCGAGCCGCCGATGCCGATATTGACCACATCGGTGATCTTCTTGCCGGTTGCGCCCTTGAGCGCCCCCGAGCGGACGCCATCGGCAAAGGCGCCCATGGTTTCAAGCACGCCGTTGACGTCGGGCATCACGTCCTTGCCATCGACCAGGACCGGACGATTGCCGCGGTTGCGCAGCGCCGTGTGCAGCACGGCCCGCTCCTCAGTGATGTTGATGATGTCGCCGCGGAACATCGCGTCGCGCTTTTCCTCGACCTTGGCGGCTTTTGCCAGCGCCTCGAGGCCGTCGAGCACCTGATCGTTCACCGCGCATTTCGAATAGTCGAGCAGCAGATCGTCGAGCGAGGTGCTGAAGCGGGAGAAGCGTTCGGCATCGCTCGCGAAGGCGGCGCGGATATCGGTCGCATTGGTCTGCGCGGCGGTTGCTTTGAGTTGATCGACAAGCGCTTTCATCGCGGGGCTCCTTGTGTCGGACATTCGCCTGCGTAGCTATTCGCTTTAAGCCGCTCAAATCAAGCCCGCAAAACCGCCGGGGTGGCGGTTTTCAGGATTTTTTAAATCGTTTTAATTTTGGGAGTAATTTACCCCCGTAGATCCTTCCTCAGGATCTTGCCGACATTGGTTTTCGGCAACTCCGTGCGGAATTCGACGAAGCGCGGCCGCTTGTAGTTGGTGAGATTGGCCGCGCAATGCCGCTTGACGTCCTCTTCGGTCAGAGCAGGATCCTTGCGGACGACGAACAGTTTGACCGCTTCACCCGAATGTTCGTCCGGAACGCCGATCGCCGCGCATTCGAGAATGCCGGGATGGGTCATCGCCACTTCCTCGACCTCGTTCGGGAAGACGTTGAAGCCCGAAACGAGGATCATGTCCTTCTTGCGGTCGACGATCTTGACGAGGCCGGCAGGGTTTATGAAGCCGATATCGCCGGAGCGGAAGAAACCGTCGGGCGAAATCGCCTTGGCGGTCTCGTCCGGCCGCTGCCAGTAGCCCGCCATCACCTGCGGCCCGCGAATGCAGATTTCGCCGACTTCGCCGATCGGCAGGCTGCTGCCCTGGTCGTCGCGGATGTCGACCTCGGTCGAGGGGATCGGAAAGCCGATCGTGCCGGTAAACTCGGTGGAGTCGAGAAGGTTGGCGGTGGCGACCGGCGACGTTTCGGAAAGGCCGTAGCCTTCGGCGATCGGGCATCCCGTCATCTTCTGCCAGCGTTCGGCGACCGGTCTTTGAATGGCCATGCCGCCGCCGAAGGTGAGCATCAGCGACGAGAAGTCGAGCTTCTGGAATTCGGCGTTGTTCATCAGCGCGTTGAACAGCGTGTTGAGGCCCGGGAAGATGTTGGTCTTGTACTTGCCGAGTTCCTTGACGAAGCCGGGGATATCGCGCGGATTGGGGATCAGGATGTTGGTGCCACCGGTGGCAAGGCCCATCAGCGAGTTCACGGTCAGCGCGAAGATATGATAGAGCGGCAGCGCGCACATGAAGACGAGATTGTCGGGGCGCGGGCGCGAGCGGAACGCCGTGTCGAACCAGATTTCCATCTGCGCCATGTTCGACAAGAGGTTGGAATGGGTCAGCGTCGCGCCCTTGGAAACGCCCGTGGTGCCACCGGTGTATTGCAGGAAAGCGACGTCACCAGGCGCGACGTTGGGCTTGGTCAGCTTCAGGCGGCCACCTTCGGCGAGCACGGACTTGAAGGAATGGTGACCGGGGATTGACCAGGCGGGCACGAGCTTCTTGACCCGGCGCACGACGAGATTGACGATTGCGCCCTTGAGGCCGAGCATGTCGCCCATCGTCGCGACCACCACATGCTTGATGCTGGTCTTGGCCGCCACCTGCTGGACCGTATGGGCGAAATTCTCAAGCACGAAGATTGCCTTGGCGCCCGAGTCTATGAGCTGGTGCTCGAGTTCGCGCGGCGTGTAGAGCGGGTTGACGTTCACGACCGTGAAGCCTGCCCTGAGGATGCCGTAGACGATCACCGGGTTCTGCAGGATGTTCGGCATCATCACCGCGACGCGGTCGCCCTTCGACAGCCCGCGTGCCTGCAGCCAGGCGCCGATCTTGGCGGATTCGGCATTGAGTTCGGAGAAGGTCAGCGATTTGCCCATGCAGGTAAAGGCGAAGCGGCGCGAATAGCGCGCGACGGCATGGTCGAAGAAGTCGCCGATCGATTTGTAGGGCAACGGGCCGATCTCGGCGGCAATGCCCGGCGGATAGGATTTCAGCCAGATCTTCTCCGGGCTGGTACCTGTTGGTTGCGTGTTGAGTTCCGCCATGACCTCTCTCCCTCTGGTCGCCACAGGCTGGCCTTGCTTGCGGCCAAAGAAGAAACCCTCCCGGTCTTCTCTTGCCGATGAAGATGATGCTTTTGCTGCACCTCTTCAAGCCAAGATTCGGGGTTATATGACTTTGACGTAAACGTCAACTAAGCTAACGGTTAACCGGCCCGGCTCGCGCGCGCTCGAAAAAGTATGACGAGTGCCGCAAACCCTTTGCCAGGTTGGTTTAATGCCTGTATTGCATTGCAGCATATCCCCATCGGATATCGTCCGATACCCGCCGCCAGCACCCACAGATTTGTTCTGCCCCATGAGGGCCGGACGACACAGGTCATTGCTCATGTGTGACGAAGCCTATTCTTCCGCCGTCGATCCGCGCCGAAGCCGCATCTCTGTTGCCGAAGTTGCGCTCGCCGTTGGCGGATTCGGGATCGGTACGGGCGAATTCGCCATCATGGGGCTGCTGCCGCAGGTGGCCGACGACGTCGGCGTTTCGGTGCCGAAGGCCGGCGCCGTGATCAGCGCCTATGCGCTCGGCGTGGTGGTCGGCGCACCGTTGATCGCGGTGCTTGCGGCGCGGTTTTCGCGCTTTCGCGTGCTTCTGGTGCTGATGCTGTTGTTTGCGATCGGCAATTTTGCAAGTGCCATCGCCCCGGATTTCTACACGCTGGTTGCGGCGCGCTTCTTTGCCGGCCTTCCGCACGGCGCCTATTTCGGCGTGGCGGCACTCGTGGCTGCCGGATTGGCTGCACCCAACCAGCGGGCGCGTGCCGTCGGGCGGGTGATGATGGGCCTGACGATCGCGACCCTGTTCGGAACGCCGCTTGTTGCCTGGTTCGGTCAGGCGCTCGGCTGGCGTTCGGCCTTCGCCATCGTCGGCGGCATCAGCCTTTTGACCATTGCGCTCACCTGGTCCTACGTGCCGCGCGACAGGGGCAATCCGCAGGCGACGCCGCTGCGCGAGCTTGGCGCGCTGGGCAAACTGCAGGTGTGGCTGATGCTCGGCATCTGCGCCATCGGCTGCGGCGGCATGTTTGCCGTTTTCAGCTACATCGCCCCGGCATTGACGGAGGTCGCGGGCGTTTCCGTCGCCAATGTGCCGATCATGCTGTCGGTGTTCGGCGCTGGCATGATTCTCGGCAACATCGTCGGTTCGCGGCTTGCCGACTGGGCGCTGCTGCCGGCGATCGGTATCGCGCTCGCCTTCAACATCTTTGCCTATGTGCTGTTCTATTTCACCATGGGCAATCCGTGGATCGCCATCGTCAACGTCCTGTTCATTGGCGGCGGCTTTGCCGTCGTGCCGGGGGTGCAGACGCGACTGATGGATGTTTCGGGCGAGGCGCAGACGCTTGCCGCCGCACTCAGCCATTCCGCCTTCAACCTCGCCAATGCGCTCGGCGCCTGGCTTGGCGGTTGGTCCATTGCATCAGGCTATGGCTGGACCTCGACCGGCCTTGTCGGCGCCGTCATGGGTGTTGCCGGCTTCGGTATCTTCCTGGCGTCGGTGTTCGTCGATCGCGCCGAGACGACAAGGCGGGCCGCGATACGTGCGGCAGAATGACCGCCGGCCTCAAAGAAAAGCCCTGAGCCTTGCACGCCGCTAAATTTTTCTGTCATGTCCCGCCGCTAGCGTCGGCCGCGGCCCTGAAACTACCGTAAACCGGGATCATTGCGACGCTACTGCATGATTTGCCTTAGATCGGGGGCGATTTAAGGGCAAAATCATGCATCAGATCGAGGTACAGCGACCTTTGCGCGTCTTTGTAGGAGACGCGTGGCGCTGTACAGGCTGGCAAGACCTCGGGTTTGATGTAAGCTCGTTGGAAGACGGAGGATCACTGGTGCAGTTGGGCAATCGCGAACGAGAGAATTTCCCCGTGGAGCCGCGGCTCTTCGGGCAGACGGCAACGTCGCGCCATGCCCTGGTCGGTCCCATGACGGCCGCGCGCTGGATGCTTGTGTTCGTGCTACTGGCCGGCGTCTATTTCTTCCATGGCTTCCTTGTTCCAGTGCTCGCCGCCGTGGTCATCGGCTTTGCCAGTTGGCCGATCTACCGACGGCTGCTCGCCGCCGTAAACGGTAATCGCACGCTTGCCGCGACGATCGCAATCGTCTGCGTCATTTCCTTTATCGTCGCGCCGATCTCGATCGCCGCCGTCTACGCGGTCGACGAAGTCCGCGATTGGCTGGTTTGGGCGGTCGAAACCAATGCAAACGGCGCGGGTGTTCCCGCCTGGCTCACCACCATCCCGGTCGCGGGCGCCTGGCTCGGCGAACAATGGGTGAAACACATCGGCCATCCCGGCGCGCTCGGCGAACTGGTGCAGCTCGTCAGCGGCTCCAACATCGGCAATATCTATCGCGGCGTGTTGGTCATCGGCGCTTCGGCGTTTCACGCTTTCCTGACGCTACTTTTCATGCTGATCACGCTGTTCTTCGTCTATCGCGATGGGCACTCCTTCTCCAAGCAGCTCGACCATCTCGGCGAACGCATCTTCCCGATGCGCTGGGAGCGGCTGTCGCGCGTGGTGCCTCTGACGATCAGCTCGACGGTCACCGGCATGGGCATCATCGCCATCGGCGAGGGCATCGTGCTCGGCGTCGCCTATTGGCTGGCAGGCGTTCCGTCGCCAGTCACACTCGGCATCATCACCGGCCTGATGGCGCTGATCCCCGGCGGTGCGCCGCTCTGCTTCACGCTGGTTTCGGTCTATCTCGTGGCCAGCGGTTCGCCGGTTCACGGCATCGCGCTGTTTGCCTGGGGCACGACCGAACTCTTCATCGTCGACAAGACGCTGCGTCCGCGCCTCGTCGGCGGGCCGATCAAGCTGCCGTTCCTGCCGACCTTCTTCGGCCTGGTCGGCGGCGTGAAGACCATGGGCTTTCTCGGCCTGTTCGTCGGCCCGGTGCTGATGGCACTGCTCGTCGCTATCTGGCGCGAATGGATGCGCGAAGTGACCACCGAAGCTGAGCCGACGGTAAGCCCGATCATCAAGGGCTGACGCCGCCAATGCGTCAGCCGCCTTTCGGCGGCTGCGGCGCCTTTATCTTTTCCTTATGCGCCCGCAAAACCATCCCAATCGATAATTGACCCGCACAGGGTGCATGATCCGGCTCTAATCCAGTCCTGGAGAATGCACATGTCCGATCTACTTTTTCTTGCCGCCGGCATCGGCGGCCTTGTCGTGTTTGCGCTCTATGCGCACACGCTCAGCCGGCTCTAGGAGGCATCGATGTTCGAAGCCTTGCTCGGTCTCACTGTGGTCGCCGCACTGACGGTCTATCTCATCGTGACTCTCGTTCGACCGGAACGGTTCTGACCCCAGGTCGAACTTCGTACCCCGGGTCGAGTTTCGTACCCCGGGTCGAGTTTCATACCCAAGGGCCGTCCTTCATACCGTCCGGTCGTCTTTCGTGGAGAATTCCTCATGTCTATTATCGGGTGGCTGCAGATCGGCCTCCTCTTTCTCGCCGTCTTCCTCGCGATCAAGCCGCTTGGCCTCTTCATGGCCCGGGTTTTCGCCGGCGAACGCAATTTCCTGTCCCCGGTTCTCGGACCCGTCGAGCGCGGGCTGTATCTGGCCGCCGGCGTCGATGCCAGGAAGGAGCAGGGTTGGCTCGCCTATACGCTGTCGATGCTCGCCTTCAGCGCCGCCGGCTTCGCGCTTCTCTATGCCATCCTGCGTTTCCAGGGATCGCTGCCGCTGAACCCGCAAGGCTTTGCCGACGTGCCGGCGGATCTCGCCTTCAACACGGCGGTCAGCTTCCTCACCAACACCAACTGGCAGTCCTATGGCGGCGAGACCACCATGAGCCATTTCAGCCAAATGGCTGGCCTGACGGTGCAGAACTTCGTCTCGGCTGCGACCGGCATTGCCATCGCGCTTGCCGTCACCCGCGCCTTTGCCCGTTCGGGCGCGTCGACACTCGGCAATTTCTGGGTCGATCTGACCCGCTCGACGCTTTACGTGCTGCTGCCGCTCGCGGTCCTCGTTGCACTCGCCTTCGTCGCGATGGGCATGCCGCAGACCTTCCATGCCTCCGTCAGCGCCACCACGCTCGAAGGCGTGCAGCAGACGATCGCGCTCGGTCCGGTCGCGAGCCAGGAAGCGATCAAGCAGCTCGGCACCAATGGCGGCGGTTTCTTCAACGCCAATGCGGCGCACCCGTTCGAGAACCCGACTGCGCTCAGCAACTACCTGTCGATCTTCGCGATGCTCTCCATTACCTCGGCGCTCGTCTACACCTTCGGCCAGATGGTCGGTGACCGCCGCCAGGGTTGGGCCTTCATCGCTGCCATGGCGACCCTGCTGATTGCGGGCATCGGTGTCATCTATTGGGCGGAAAGCTACGGCAACCCGATCCTGCATGGGCTCGGCCTCGAGGCGTCGCTCGGCAACATGGAAGGCAAGGAAGTCCGCTTCGGCCAGGCCATGTCGGCGGCCTATGCCGGCGTCACCACCGGTATCTCAACCGGCGCGGTCAATGGCATGCACGGTTCCTTCACCGGTATCGGCGGCCTTGTTCCCATGCTCCTCATCCAGCTTGGCGAAGTGCTGCCCGGCGGCGTCGGCTCCGGCCTTTACGGCATGGTCGTTTTTGCCATCCTCGCCGTCTTCGTCGCCGGTCTGATGGTTGGGCGTACGCCCGAACTGCTCGGCAAGAAGATCGAAGGCCGCGAGATGAAATACGCGATGCTGGCGATCCTCATCCTGCCGGCCTCGATCCTCGGCTTCACCGCGATTTCCGCCGTCATGCCCTCGGCCGTCGCCAGCATCGGCACATCAGGTCCGCATGGCCTGTCGGAGATCCTCTACGCCTACACCTCGGCGACGGGCAACAACGGCTCCGCCTTCGGCGGCCTCTCGGCCAACACGCCCTGGTACAACACCACGCTCGGTTTCGCGATGCTGCTCGGCCGCTTCGCCTATGCGATACCGGTGCTCGCCATCGCCGGCTCGCTTGCCGCCAAGACGCGCCATCCGGCTTCCAAGGGAACCTTCCCGACGCACACGCCGCTCTTCGTCGGCCTGCTCATCGGCATCATCCTCATTCTCGGCGGGCTGCAATATTTCCCGGCCCTCGCGCTTGGTCCCATCGTTGAGCAATTCGCCATGCTCTCGGGCCAGACCTTCTGAAGGAACAAACAATGTCTTCGAAACCCGTCGCCCCGAGCCTTCTCGACCCGGCGATTCTCCTGCCGGCATTCAAGGCCGCATTCACCAAGCTCGACCCGCGCCAGCTTGTTCGCAACCCGGTGATCTTCGTCACCGAGGTGGTGGCAGCCATGGTCACGGTCTTCTTCATCCGCGATCTTGCGACCGGGACCGGCAGCCCGCTGTTTTCGGGGCAGATTGCAGCCTGGCTGTGGTTCACGGTGCTGTTTGCCACCTTCGCCGAAGCGGTCGCCGAAGGGCGCGGCAAGGCGCAGGCCGACAGCCTGCGCCGCACCAAGTCCGAGCTGACGGCCCGCAAGCTGGTCTCGGCGGAAGGTCGTGAAACGCAGACCATCGCCGCCACGTCGTTGAAAGTCGGTGACCTCGTGCTGGTCGAAGCCGGGGAATTGATCCCTGGCGACGGCGACGTCGTCGAGGGTGTCGCCTCGGTCAACGAAAGCGCGATCACCGGCGAATCCGCACCCGTGATCCGTGAGTCCGGTGGTGACCGCTCTGCCGTTACCGGCGGCACGCAGGTGCTGTCCGACTGGATCAAGGTGCGTATCGGCACGGCGCCTGGCGACACCTTCGTCGACCGCATGATCGCGCTCATCGAAGGTGCGCAGCGCCAGAAAACCCCGAACGAGATCGCACTGTCGATCCTGCTTTCGGGCCTGACGCTGGTCTTCCTGGTTGCCGTCGTGACGCTCTGGGGTCTTGCCGGCTATTCCGGCACCGTTCTGTCGGTCACGGTTCTTGCAGCGCTGCTCGTCACCTTGATCCCGACCACTATCGGCGGCCTGCTGTCGGCGATCGGCATCGCCGGCATGGACCGGCTGGTGCGCTTCAACGTCATCGCCACATCCGGTCGTGCCGTCGAGGCGGCGGGTGACGTCGATACGCTGCTGCTCGACAAGACTGGCACGATCACCTTTGGCAACCGCATGGCCGCCAACTTCATGCCGGTCCCCGGCGTGACGGATGCCGAACTTGCCGATGCCGCGCTGCTGGCAAGCCTTGCCGACGAGACGCCGGAAGGCCGCTCGATTGCCGCACTTGCGACCGGTGAATTCGGCCGTAAGACGCCAGCCGTGACTTTGCCCGTTTCCGGCAAGCAGACGAGCCGCGAGGTCGTGGCTTTGGCGGTCGGTGGTAGTGCAGTTCAGGCCGGAGCTTTGGCAATCGACGCCGTCGTGCCCTTCGCCGCCGAAACGAGACTGTCGGGCGTCGACTTCGGCGGTCGGCGGCTGCGTAAGGGCGCCGTGGATTCGATCCTGAAATTTGCCGGCGTTCGCGACGAAAACGTGCCGGCCGAATTCCGCCGCGCCGTCGACCAGGTCGCGCGCACCGGCGGAACGCCGCTGGCCGTTGCCGACGGCAATCGCCTGCTCGGCGTCATTCACCTCAAGGACGTGGTCAAGCCCGGCATCAAGGAGCGCTTCGCAGCGCTGCGGGCCATGGGGATCCGCACAGTGATGGTGACCGGCGACAACCCGGTCACCGCGGCGGCAATCGCGTCGGAAGCGGGTGTTGACGACTTCCTCGCCGAGGCGACGCCGGAAGACAAGCTCGGCTTTATCCGCAAGGAGCAGCAGGGCGGCCGCCTGATCGCCATGTGCGGCGACGGCACCAACGATGCGCCGGCGCTTGCCCAGGCCGATGTCGGCGTGGCGATGCAGACCGGTACGCAGGCGGCACGCGAGGCGGCCAACATGGTCGACCTCGATTCCAGCCCAACGAAGCTCATCGAGATCGTCGAGATCGGCAAGCAGCTCCTGATGACGCGCGGCTCGCTGACGACCTTCTCGATCGCCAACGACGTGGCAAAATACTTTGCCATCATCCCGGCGCTGTTCATCACCACCTATCCGGCGCTGGCCGCGCTCAACATCATGGGGCTGTCGTCGCCGCAATCGGCGATCCTCTCGGCGGTCATCTTCAACGCCTTGATCATCGTTGCGCTCATCCCGCTGGCGCTGAAGGGTGTCAAGTATCGCCCGGTCGGCGCCGCCGCGCTGCTGCGCCGCAACCTGCTGGTCTACGGCCTCGGCGGCCTGATCCTGCCCTTTGCCGGCATCAAGCTCGTCGACGTCGTCGTCTCCGCTCTCAATCTGGTGTAATCATGTTGAACCAACTTCGCCCCGCAATCGTCATGGCCCTGCTGCTGACCGCGATCACCGGCCTTGCCTACCCCTTCGCGATCACCGGCGTTGCCCAGGCATTGATGCCCGTGCAGGCCAATGGCAGCCTGATCCGCATGGATGGCACCGTCGTCGGCTCCGATCTGATCGGGCAGAATTTTACCTCCGACAAATATTTCTGGCCGCGGCCCTCCGCGACCGGGCCTGAGGCCTACAATGCAGGCGGTTCGACCGGCTCCAACCTCGGCCCGACCTCGGTCAAGCTGAAGGACCGGGTTACTGCCGACGTCGAGAAGCTGCGCGCCAGCGGCATCACCGGAGAGATTGCCGCCGACGGCGGCACGGCGTCCGGCTCCGGCCTTGACCCGCATATTTCGCCGGCTTTCGCCCGCGAGCAGGTTTCCCGCGTTGCCAAGGCACGCGGGCTTGCGGAAACGGATGTGGCGACGCTGGTCGAGCAGGCGACCGAAGGTCGGCTGCTGGGGATCATAGGCGAGCCGCGCGTCAATGTGCTAGAACTCAACCTTGCTCTGGATACCCGGAGAAGCTGAGTTTGAAGCCAGAGACACTGAATGCCTGAAACCGATCGCGAATCGAAAAGCCGTCCGGACCCGGACGCACTGCTGGCGCTGGCCGGGCAGGGGCGGAAGGGAAAGCTGACGGTTTTTCTTGGCGCAGCCCCTGGCGTCGGCAAGACCTATACGATGCTGACGCGCGCGCGGCGGCTGAAGGCCGACGGCGTCGACATCGTCATCGGTCTGGTGGAGACGCATGGGCGCGGCGAGACCGCCGCGCTCGTCGAAGGACTGGAGATACTGCCGCGCCGCGATGTCAACCATCGCGGTCGTGTGCTTTCTGAATTCGATCTCGACGCGGCGCTTGCACGCCGCCCAAAGATCGTCGTCGTTGACGAACTGGCGCACAGCAACCCGGAGGACAGCCGCCATCCGAAGCGCTATCAGGATGTCGAGGAGCTGATTACCGCCGGCATCGACGTCTGGACGGCGCTCAACATCCAGCATCTGGAAAGCCTGTCCGATGTCGTCGCCCAGATCACCGGTGTTGCGGTGCGCGAGCGGGTACCCGACACGATGATCAGCCGTGCCGACGACGTCCTGCTGGTCGACCTGCCGCCCGCCGAGCTCATCGAGCGGTTGAACGAAGGCAAGGTCTATCTGCCCGACAGCGCCAAGCGCGCAATCGAGCGTTTCTTCCGCCTGGGCAACCTGACGGCGCTGCGCGAACTGGCGCTGCGGCGGACGGCCGACCGGGTCGACGACCAGATGGTCGACTACCTCAAGCAGAACGCCATCGAGGGTCCCTGGGCGAGCGGCGAGCGCCTGCTGGTGTGCATCGGTCCCGATCCGCTGTCGGAAAAGGTGGTGCGCACCGCCGGCCGCCTGGCTTCGGGGCTGAACGCGCCTTGGATCGTCGTCTTCATCGAACGGGCCGACCGCGAAAGCGGCGATGGCGAGGCGGTCAGAAGGCTCGACGAGACGTTCCGCCTGGCCGAGCAGCTCGGCGCCGAGACGCGCCGCATCGTCGGCAACGATTTCGTCGAGGAAATCCTCAAGCTTGCCCGTCGTGAGCATGCGACACAGATCGTCATCGGCATCAGGCGTCAGCGGTTCCCGCTGCGCTTGTTCCGGCAATCGCTTCCCGATGCGCTGGCCGAGCGCATAGCGGGTGTCGGCATTCACCTGGTGACTGACAAGGAGCCGCCGCGCCCGAAGAGAGGCGTGACCGCCAAACGGCAAATGCCGGAGGGCTTAGGGCGGGCGCTCGCCATTGCCACCACCACGGTGGGGGCTGCGGTTGCGCTTGGCCTCTTCATCGAGCGCTTCATCATCCTGCCGAACATCTCTCTGCTCTTCCTGCTCGCGGTGCTGGCGTCGGCGAGCTATGCCGGCCACATCGCTGCCATCGCCGCGGCCTTGCTGTCCGTTCTCGCCTACAACTTCTTCTTCATAGAGCCGGTCGGCACATTCACGGTCGCCGAGCCGCACGAGGTCTTCGCGCTCTTCATTTTCCTGGTCGCGGCAGCGCTTGCCGGCAGTCTTGCATCCCGGGTGCGCGAACAGGCGAAGTCCGCGCGGCGCCGTGCCGCGGCAACGCAGGCGCTCTATGATTTCTCCCGCAAGCTCTCGGGAACTGCCAATGTCGACGACGTGCTCTGGGCGGCAGTCACCCAGATGCAGACGACACTGAAACGCAATGCCGCGTTGCTGTTGCCGGAAGACGGCGATCTGCGCCTGAAGGCCGCCTGGCCGCCGGACACCGAACTCGATGTCACCGACACCATGGCGGCGCGCTGGGCGATGGACAAGAAGGAGGCGGCCGGCAATGGCACCGGCACGCTGCCGAACAGCCCGTTTCATTTCCGGCCGCTGACGAGCCCGCATGGCGTCGTCGGCGTTTGCGGCTTCGTGCAGGCCGGCAAGCCGCTGGAGATCAACGAAGAGCGCGCGCTCGCCGCCATCCTCGACCAGACGGCGATCGCCATCGACCGGGCACGCCTCTCACGCGAGAGCCTGGATCACGCCGCCAAGCTTGAGGGAGAGCGGTTTCGAGCCGCACTGCTGTCGTCGATCTCGCATGATCTGCGCACGCCGCTTGCCACCATCACCGGCGCCGTCACCAGCTTGCGCCAATTGGGCGACCGCATGCCGCCGGAAAGCCGTGACGATCTGCTGCAATCGATCGAGGAGGAGGGCGGTCGGCTGACGCGTTTCGTCGCCAACCTCCTGGACATGACCCGCATCGAGGCAGGAACGGTCAATGCCAAGCGCGATTGGGTGGATGTCGCGGACGCCGTGCGCGCAGCCGTCGATCGGGCGCGCAAGTATTTTCCGGCCCGCGAGATCGAGACCAGCATCGCGCCCGAACTGCCGTTGATGCGTGGCGACAGCGTGCTTCTCGGCCAGGTGCTGTTCAACCTGCTCGACAATGCCAACAAATACGGCGGTGACGAGCCGATCAGCATCTACGCGCGACGGGACGGAAACGAGATCGTGCTGTCGGTCACCGATCTCGGCAAGGGGATCGCACAGGGCGACCTCGAACAGGTATTCGAAAAATTCTTCCGCAGGGGCAAGGTAGACGGCCGCACGCCGGGCACCGGTCTCGGGCTGTCGATCGCCAAGGGCTTCGTCGAGGCCATGGGTGGCCGCATCAAGGCTGAAAGCCCGGCTTTGAGGCGTCGCGGAACACGCATTTCCATGCGTTTTCCCGCCGCCGAAGCTGAAATATCCGAAAAGGACCGTGCATGAGCGTGGAGCGCATCCTCGTTGTCGACGACGAACCCCAGATCCAGCGCTTCCTGCGGCCGGCCTTGAGCGCTGCCGGCTACGATGTGCTGGAGGCGTTGACCGGAACGGACGCGTTGAAGGCGGCGGCGACGACCGCGCCCGACGTGGTGATCCTCGATCTCGGCCTGCCCGACATGGACGGCAAGGATGTGATCGCCAACATCCGCGCCTGGTCGCAGGTGCCGATCATCATCCTGTCGGCGCGCGACCGGGAGAGCGAAAAGATCGCCGCCCTCGATCTCGGCGCCGACGACTATATCGAGAAGCCTTTCGGCATCGGCGAGCTGACGGCGCGCATCCGGGCGGCTCTTCGCCACCGCATCCAGATGGAGGGTGGCCACACCCAGCTTTCGGCCGATGGTGTGGCGATCGATACGATCAAGCGGCTGGTGACGCGCGACGGAGAGCCAGTGCGTTTGACGCCGAAGGAGTATGACCTTCTGGTCATGCTGGCGCACCATGCCGGGCGCGTCGTCACCCACAAGACGCTGCTGACCTCGGTCTGGGGTGCGGCCCATGGCGAGGATCTGCACTATCTGCGCGTCTTCATCGGCCAGTTGCGCGGCAAGATCGAGCGTGATCCGGCCGATCCGAAGATCATCCGCACGGAGCCTGGTGTCGGCTACCGCTTCGTCGGCGACGACGACTGAGGCCGTGGTGCTGGTTCGATCGAGGCTGCATGGGCGGTAACCAACCCGGCGGACCGTGGCGCTTCTCGCACACGCCGATCCGTGCTAGGAGCGCGGTCAGAGGGATAACCGAAGCTCTGCCTCGAAACCCGGTGTGCAACCAGTCGCCACATCGGGAAGACCTTTTCCGACCGTGGCGTCCACTGATCGGGAAAGGCAAGATGAACATCCCCCTTCTTCTCCTCGCACTGGCGACCTTCGCCACCGGCACGGCCGAAAACATCGTCATCGGCATCCTGCCGGATGTGGCATCAGGGCTCGGCGTCTCCATCGGTCTTGCCGGGCAGTTGACCTCGGTATTCTCCGTGACATTTGCGTTGACGGCACCGGCAGCCCTTCTGCTGACGGCACGCCTGGAGCGCAAGACCCTGCTCTTGTTGGCGCTGGTGCTCTTCATCGCCAGCAATGTGCTGGCGGCTGCCAGCCCGAATTACGGCGTTCTGGTCGCTGCCCGCATCGGCATGGCGGCCGCGAGCGCTACGGCTTGCCTGGTCGCGACCATGCTGGCGACGGAGATCGTGCCGCCCGGGCGGCGAGGCCGGGCGATCGGCCTGATCTTCATGGGCATCAGCGCCTCGCTCGTTCTCGGCGTACCGGCAGGTATGCTGGTGAGCGGCGCGTTCGGATGGCGCAGCGTCTTCATCGGCCTTGCGCTGTTTGCCGTTTGTGTCCTGTTCGCATGTCAGTGGTTCGTGCCGGCCGCCGGCCGGTCGAAGCCGCCGCGCGGCCGCTCCTATGCCAGCCATCTGCGCTCGTTCTCGTGTGTCTGTGCGCAGCTGGTGTCGGTGCTGATGATCGGCGGCGCCTATCTCGCGCCCTATCTGGCCGAGATCGTCGGGATGCAGGGCGATGAGGTCGTCACGGCCTTCTTCGCCTTCGGCATAGCGGGTGTCTGCGGCGGCTATCTCGGCGGTCGGTTGAGCGATGCCGTGGCGCCGCGGCTGGCGATCCGGTTGACGCCGCTCGGCTATATCATTGCACTGATCGCCATACCCTTCGTGTCTGATACGCGTGTGCTGTTCGTTGCGGTCATGATGCTGTGGGGCTGCGTCAGCTGGATGATCTCGCCGGTGGTGCAGAGCTTCTTGATCAGGCAGAGCCCTGAGACGGCGGAAGCCGGTGTCGGCCTCAACCTGTCGGCCATGCATGTCGGCGTCGGGCCGGGCACGGGCGTCGGCGGCGTGCTTGTCGAGGCGGCCTCGCCATCGGTGCTTCCGGTTGCCGCGGTGCTCTTGGCGGGCCTTGCCGTCATCGCGGCTTTTGCCGCGACATGGCGTGCACCGGCTGCAAATGAGGCCAATCGCCAGCCGGTGTCGTGAGCGGTCTATGGCTTGTCGCGCAAGAGTGTGTAGCGGTTTTGTGATAACGACATACGCAAAAACAAGAGCTTAAACCGCAGCAGGCGAATCCTGGAGATCACGATGCGCTTTAGGTTGCCGCTTGTTTGCAGATCAGGACGCCGTGCCGGGCAGCGGCAGGTTGAGCGCCGGGCCGGGGCTGACGCCGTGCTGCCGGCGGACCTGCCGCGACGCGCTGCCGTCGAAGAGGGACATCGGCAATGTCCCGGTCAGGATCCAGCGATAGGGCGAGCCGGCATCGGGTTCGCGCGCTTGATGCGGGATCGACGCCAGCGGCAGAACGTATTCCGGCCGGCGTAGGCCCGCGTCCTTGTTTCCGAGCCATGTGAGCACGACAAGCACCTCGCCGCCGATCTCAAGCGCCGACAAGGAGCAAGTGCGGCCGGAGACATTGGCCTGCACGGCATCCTCATGAACTTGAAAACGGCTAACTTTAAGCGACATCGATCGGCTTCCTCGAAATGGACCTCTTGCCCGCCGCTCGTGCGTAGCAAGACGAGCTGGCCCTGGGCCAGCTTCAGACTATCATCCCGCTACAGTGCTCATTTCTTTGAAGGAAAATGGTGCCGCTTACGTGACTCGAACACGTGACCCCATCATTACGAATGATGTGCTCTACCGACTGAGCTAAAGCGGCCCTGAGGCGGTTCCGCGAAAAGATCGCGGAACGAAGTGTGAGGCGCTGATAAACGCAAAGCGCCAAGATTTCAAGCCATCAGTTTCGAGAACTTGAAAATTCCTTGTTGGTAGCAATCGTGGGGGTCGTATGCAGCCCGAGGCAGGCGCGCGCCGCGTCGTATTCGCGCTCCCAGCGATCGACCATATGTCCGACCGAGGTGACCTCGCGCACCGCACCGATGCCCTGGCCGCAGCCCCAGATGTCCTTCCAGGCCTTGGCGCCTTCGGTGGCCTGGGCGAAATCCATCTTCGACGGGTCGGCTTCCGGCAGGCTTTCCGGGTCCATGCCAGCCGCCACGATCGACGGCTTGAGGTAGTTGCCGTGGATGCCGGTGAAGTAGTTGGAATAGACGATGTCGGCGGCATTGCTGTCGACGATCATCTGCTTGTAGGCGTCGCTGGCGCGTGCCTCTTCGGTGGCGATGAAGGGCGAGCCTATATAGGCCATGTCGGCGCCCATGGCCTGGGCGGCCAGGATGGCGCCGCCGGTGGCGATCGCGCCGGAAAGCAGCAGGGGGCCATCGAACCAGGAGCGGATTTCCTGGACGAGGGCGAAGGGCGAGAGCGTGCCCGCATGGCCGCCTGCGCCGGCGGCGACGGCGATCAGCCCGTCGGCGCCCTTGCGGATCGCCGAATTGGCGTGGCGGTTGTTGATGACGTCATGCAAGACGATGCCGCCATAGGAGTGAATGGCGGCGTTGACCTCGGGCACGGCGCCGAGCGAAGATATGACCACCGGCACCTTGTACTTGATGCAAAGCATCAGATCCTGTTCGAGGCGGGTGTTGGACTTGTGGACGATCTGGTTGACGGCAAAGGGGGCGGCCGGGCGGCCGGGGTTCTTGGCGTCATGGTCGGCCAGCGCTTCGGTGATTTCGGCGAGCCATTCGTCGAGTTGCGATTGCGGGCGGGCGTTGAGTGCCGGGAAGGAACCGACCACACCGGCCTTGCACTGAGCGATCGTCAGCTTGGGATGCGAGACGATGAACAAAGGTGCGCCGACGACGGGCAGTCTCGTCGTTTCGGAAAGAATTGGCGGCAGCGACATCGAGTTCTCCATCCCTTAGAATTTTTGACGTTTGCGTAAACGTCAAAATAGATAGCAGCAAGTTGCGCGCTTGCAAAGGTGCGGTTTTTCCGGCCGAAGCTCTAAGCAGAAGGCAGTTTTCCCCGGCGTTGCCGGGACCAGTGGCGCGCCGGACTTGCGGATTTCGAAAGCAGCGGTTACGCAATTGTTAACAAAACCAACGGCGTGCATCCGGAATTAACCGATAAGCGCTTGCGGATGATGAAAAAGGCGTCGATCGATTGACGAGCGCCGGCGGGGCTACTGCATAATCCCTTAAATCGGATCCGATTTCAGGATAAAATTATGCAGCAGATTTAAAGCGTTGCAGCGTCCATTGCGCGCCATATTTGACGCGCGGCGCTGTAAGGCCCGGTGTGCACAGAAGGATTTGATGTGAGCGGACTCGAGACTGCAATCCGAAACGCGCTGGAGCGCTCCGACAGAACCAGCGCCGAAACGCGGGCGCGCATCTATCAATCCGCGCGCCAGGCGCTGGAAGCCGGGCTGCAGAAGCAGGGGATCGAGGACCAGAATGTCGTCGCCCAGCAGCGTCATCGGCTGGAAGCGGTCATTCATGCGATCGAAACCGAGGAGCGCGCAGCGCTGAAGGCGCGTCCGGCGCCGGCACCTTCTGTCAGCCTCGATGACGCGGTTGCACCGCGTGCGGCGGCGACCGCCAGGCCCGAGCCGCAGCCATCCGCCCCCGACCGCCGCGAACCGGCTTTCGCCGGCCAGGCGCCGCGCGCCGGGCAGAATGATGGTGGGCTGGGAGGCCTTCGCGCCGATCGCGACGGCCCTGTCGTATCGACGGCTGCGGCCGGTGAGGTTGCGGCCAGGCAGTCAAGTGACGGCAAAGGCGCGGTTGCGCCGGAAGTGCGCGCGATGGACGGCCGCACGCGTCGACGCAAGCGCGGGCGCCTGCTGTCGCTGACCATGGTCGTCGCAACGCTGGCCGCGGCGCTGGTCGCGGCCGTGTGGTGGGTCGAGACCAACAATCTGCTGCAATCTCCGGCCGCGCGCGACACCAATGTCGCTAACCCGCCGGCAACCGTGGCATCGCAGGATTTCGATGGCGCTGCCGGTCTGCAGACGCTCGGGGCCCAGGAAGGCTTCACCGGCGATTGGGTCGAGGTGTACACACCCGGCAAAACAGGCGCGATCGCGCCCGGCCCGCGGGCGACCGCCGAGCCGGTCAACGACGATGGCGGCCAGCGGGTGCTGCTGACATCGGCGAACGCCGATGCCGATGGCGATGTGACCATCGAGATTCCGGCCACGATCCTCGCCGAGCTTTCAGGCAAGACGTCGACGCTGGCGCTGACCGTGCAGGCGACGCCCGGAAAGTCGACCGAGTTTGCGGTAGAGTGCAACTTCTCTTCGCTGGGCGAGTGCGGCCGTCACCGTTTCACCCTGCATGACGAGCGCGTCGACATGCTGTTCAAGGTCACCTTCGATCGCAGCCTTGCGCCGAGCGCCGCCGGGCAGCTCGTCATCAACAGCGACATCAGCGGCGGCGGCAAGGGACTGAACCTCTACGCCATCCGCGTTCTGCCCGGGCAATAATACCAACTCTCTGCCGGCGTGCATAATTCCTTAAATCGGATCCGATTTAAGGAATTATGCAGCAAGTTTAAAGCGTTACAGCGTCCTTTGCGCGTCATAATTGACGCGCGGCGCTGCAAGTCTATTTCAGGAAGCCTGGGCCCGAGCCGATGATCTTGTCGTCGACCTCGCCGATCGCGTCCTTGTCCTTGCGGTCGTAGTCGAGCGTGGAAAGGATGTGGCGAATGAGGTTGAGGCGCGCGCGCCGCTTGTCGTTGCCGCGCACGACGGTCCACGGCGCATGGTCCGTGTGGGTCGCCTTCAGCATCTGGTCGCGCTTTTCGGTATAGTCATCCCACTTGTTGAGGGCTGCGATATCCATCGGCGACAGCTTCCAGATCTTCAGCGGATCGTGGCAGCGGTCGTGAAAGCGCTTGAGCTGCATCTCGCGGCCGATGTTGATCCAGAATTTGAAGAACTGGATGCCTTCGTGCACGATCATCTTCTCGAAACGCGGCACCTGCTTGAGGAATTGTTCGTGCTGTTCCGGAGTGCAGAAGCCCATGACCGGCTCGACGCCGGCGCGGTTGTACCAGGAGCGGTCGAAGAGAACGAGCTCGCCGGCGGTTGGCATGGTGGCGACGTAGCGCTGAAAGTACCATTGTCCGCGCTCGGTCTCCGTCGGCTTCGTCAGCGCAACCACGCGCGCCCAGCGTGGGTTCAGGTTGCCGCTCGTGGCTTGGATCGCGCCGCCCTTGCCCGCCGCGTCGCGGCCCTCGAACAGGGCGATGATGCGCTTGCCGGTCGCCTGCTGCCAGAGTTGAAGCTTGACCAGTTCGATCTGCAGCTTTTCCAGCGTCTCTAGGTATTCTTCCTCATCGACCTTCTTCTTGTACGGGAAATCGTCGGAGGAGAAAGCGGCCTCGTCGATCCACTTCGGCAATTCGGGATTGTCGATGTCGAAGAGCTTCTTCTTGCCGCCGATATCGAGTTCCACCGCCCGGCTTTCGGTCTTCGTTGCTGCCTGCGTTGACGCCATATGGTCTTCCTCCAGCCCGAGCGATTTCCTGTGAGGAGGCCACAATTGCATTGCGGATTCAAGCGCGTCGTGAAAATCATGTCATGAAGGGTCGCTATCTCTCGACCATTTGAGGCCGGGAGGAAGACAAAGTGATTCATGAGGATATGGTGCTGGACGGTTCCAAAGCGTTCTGGCGGGCGCTCGTGCCGCGACTGAAGGCGGAGCGTTGGCTCCTGGGCCTGACGGCGCTGCTCGCAGCACTTGCCACCGTTGCCGGCATTCATTTCCTCGTCGTGCTACCGTTCTGGATCGTGCTTGCCGCAGCCCTGCTCAATCGCAGCACGCCTTCGGCGCTGCCGAAGGCGACGAAGCCGACAAAGGTGACGGCGGTGACGGGCACGGCCAGCGATGCGCTGATCCCCGCCCTGAACGCGCTCGACATGCCGGTGCTGGTGGTGGCGGTCGATGAAACCGTTGTCTTCCAGAACATCGCTGCCGAAAAGGCCTTCGGCACCATCCCGCCCAACAGCTATCTCGCCGCCCGCGTCCGCTCGCCCGGCATTCTCGACATGGTCCGCGAGACGATAGCGACCGGCAAGATCAACCAGATCGAACATACCGAGCGCCTGCCGTCCGATGCCGTCTACGTGGTCCGAGTGGCGCCGGCCGAAATCGGTGGCGAGGGCCCGTGGCGCCGGGTTTTCCTGTTGACCTACCGCGATATTTCGCAGGCCCGCCGCATCGATCGCATGCGATCGGACTTTGTCGCCAATGCCAGCCACGAGCTGCGCACGCCGCTGGCTTCGCTGCGCGGCTTCATCGAGACCATGCAAGGGCCGGCGCGCAACGACATGAAGGCGCAGGAGAAGTTCTTCGGCATCATGCATGAGCAGGCAACGCGCATGAGCCGCCTTGTCGACGACCTGCTGTCGTTGTCGCGCCTCGAGCTGAAATCGCACATCGCACCCGACGATACGATCGATCTGCGCCCGCTTCTCGGTCATGTCCGCGACAGTCTTGCACCGCTTGCGAGCGATCTCGACGTGACGATCACGCTGACGATGCCGGATACCCCTGTCGTGGTTCAGGGGGACCGCGACGAGCTGACCGAGGTCTTCGAGAACCTGATCGAGAACGCCTGCAAATACGGCCAGGAAGGCAAGAAGGTCGATGTCGAGCTTTCCGGCGGCGAGGGCGGGCAGGCCGAGGTCGTGGTCAGAGATTACGGCCCCGGCATTCCGGCCGAGCATGTGCCGCGCATCACTGAGCGGTTTTACCGCGTCAATGTGGAGGCCAGCCGCTCGAAAAAGGGCACCGGTCTCGGCCTTGCGATCGTCAAGCACATCCTGACCCGTCACCGCGCGCGGCTCTTGATCCACTCCGAGCTGGGCAAGGGCACGGTGTTTACCGTGCGTTTTTGACATATTGGCCCGGGATAAATCCGCTCTGTTCATTTTTCATTATTATTTTCAATGACATGAGCTGTCATAAATGTTTCGCGAAACTGACATAAAAGGTGTGGCTATCGGCGGCTAGTTAGGGGCAGCCGATCAAACGGCGAAGAGCGCTGCAACGCTTGGCGCACTCAACACAAGCCCATTCCGGGAGAACTTTTATGAAAGCTCTTAAACTCACTGTTGCGGCGCTCGTCGCATCCGCCGCATTCGCTGGCGTGGCTGCCGCGCGCGATCAGGTTCAGGTCGCCGGCTCCTCGACCGTTCTTCCCTACGCCAAGATCGTCGCCGAGACGTTCGGCGAAACCTTCCCGGACTTCAAGACGCCGGTCGTCGAATCCGGCGGCTCCTCGGCCGGTCTGAAGGAATTCTGCAAGGGCGTCGGCCCTGACACCATCGACGTCGCCAACTCCTCGCGCAAGATCAAGGACAGCGAAGTCGAAGCCTGCAAGGCCGCCGGCGTCACCGAAATTCAGGAAATCAAGATCGGCTACGACGGCATCGTCTTCGCAACCGACGCCGGCAATGCCGACCTCGCCCTGAAGCCGGAAGACCTCTACAAGGGTCTGGCTGCCGAAATCGTCGTCGACGGCAAGCTCGTCGCCAACCCCTACAAGAAGTGGTCTGAAGTCAACTCCGCTCTGCCGGACGCCGACATCGCCGCCTTCATCCCGGGCGAAAAGCACGGCACGCGCGAAGTCTTCGAAGAGAAGATCCTGGCCGCAGGCTGCAAGAACGCTGGCGCCGTTGACGTCATCAAGGCTGCCGTTGCCGATGAAAAGCAGCAGCACAGCAAGTGCGTCGCGGTCCGCAAGGACGGCCTGGCTGTCGACATCGACGGCGACTACACCGAAACGCTGGCCCGTATCGCTGCCAACAAGAACGGCATCGGCGTATTCGGCCTGTCCTTCTACGAAAACAACGCCGACAAGCTGAAGGTCGCCACCGTCAACGGGATCGTTCCGTCGACCGAAACGATCGCTTCCGGCGAATACCCGGTTTCGCGCCCGCTGTACTTCTACGTCAAGAAGGCACACCTCGGCGTTATCCCGGGCCTCAAGGAATATGTTGAGTTCTTCCTCGACGATCAGATGATCGGCCCGGAAAGCCCGCTTGCCGAATACGGCCTCGTCGCCGCTCCGGACGCCGAGCGCGAAGAAGTTCGCAAGGCTTTCGCCGCCGGCAACATGCTCTGATACTGACAAGCCCCGGCGCGACATTTTCGCGCCGGGGCACGCCTCCATCCGAACTGCCGGCAGCGCATTGAGCGCCCCGCCGCGGAGACGTGCCGATGAGTACTTCGCTTCTTCTTTTGCTCATTGTTTTAATTGGTTTTATTTCTTACTTTGCAGGCCGCGCGCGCTCGCTCGCGCAGGCCAACGGCAAGCTCTCCAACCTGCATTCCTTGCCCGGCTATCACGGCAGCTATGTTGCCATCTGGGCGATCCTTCCGGCCGCGCTCGTGCTCGGCGCATGGCTCGTTGCGGCGCCGATGTATATCGATTCCAGCACCCGGGCGACCTTGCCTGAGGCGGTGCAGACGCAGGGCGGCGCGACCGTCGAACTGGCGCTTGGCCAGGTCAAGTCAGTCGCCGGCGGCCTGAAGCGGCTGACGACCGAAGAGATTTCGGCGCTTGAAAGCGGCTCGGCCAATCTTCGCTCCACGCTTGCGGCCAAGGGCGTTGCCCTTGCCGGCGAGGGCGAACCCTACATGATCACCGCTGCCCAGCATTTCAATGCGATGAACGCCACCAACCGCTGGCTGATGAGTGCGGTCGTGCTGCTGATCGCCATTGCCGGCGGCGTTTACGCCATCCGCAACATCGCCACCCGCTTCCGTGCCCGCAATCAGGTTGAGCGCGTCATGCTCGGCTCGCTCATCGTCGCTTCCTCGATCGCCATCCTGACGACGGTCGGCATCGTCGCTTCGATGCTGTCGGAAGCTGGCCGCTTCTTCACGATGGTTTCGCCCTTCGAGTTCTTCTTCGGCACGGTCTGGGATCCACGGTTTGCTGCCGCCGGCAGCGGCGGTGCGTCCGGCCAGTTCGGCCTGATCCCGCTTCTCGCCGGCACGCTCTACATCGCTTTCGTCGCCATGCTCTTTGCGGTGCCGATCGGTCTGTTCGCAGCCATCTACATGGCGGAATATGCGAGCCCACGCCTGCGTTCGACGGCAAAGCCCTTGCTCGAAGTGCTCGCCGGCATTCCGACCATCGTCTACGGTTTCTTCGCACTCGTGACCGTCGGCCCGTTCCTGCGCGATATCTCTGCCCAGTTGAACGGTCTCGTTACCGGCAACTATCAGAACTTCATCCAGGCGCAGAGCGTCGTGACCGCCGGCATCGTCATGGGCATCATGCTGATCCCGTTCGTGTCCTCGCTTTCCGACGACATCATCACCCAGGTGCCGCGGGCGCTGCGCGATGGCTCGCTCGGTCTCGGTGCCACCCGCTCTGAAACGGTCAAGAAGGTCATCCTTCCCGCAGCACTTCCGGGCATCGTTGGCGCCCTGCTTTTGACCGCCTCGCGCGCCGTCGGCGAAACGATGATCGTGGTGCTTGCCGCCGGTGTCGCGGCCCGCATGCAAATCAATCCCTTTGAGCCGATGACCACGGTGACGGTGAAGATCGTCAACCAGTTGACGGGCGACCTTGAGTTCACCTCGCCGCAGACGCTGGTTGCCTTCGCACTCGGCATCACGCTCTTCGTCATCACGCTCGGCCTCAACATTTACGCGCTCTACATCGTGCGCAAATATCGGGAACAGTACGAATGACCGACATCGCTTCCCCGACCGTCCGGATCTCCGCCCGTCCCGCATCCGCAACGCGCGATATCGGCATCAAGCGCCGCTACGCAGCCGAGCGCCGGTTCCGTGCCTATGGCATCGGCGCCATCAGCCTCGGCCTGTTCTTCCTCGCTCTGTTGCTGTGGACGGTGGTCTCCAACGGCTACACCGCGTTCCAGCAGACGACGATCACGCTGCCGATCGAATTCACCGAGAAGGTCATCGACCCCAAGGGTGAGCGCGCGACCGATGGCAAGGTGCTGATGACCGCCAACTATCCGCTGCTGGTGCGTGAGGCGCTGATCAAGCAGCTCGGCATCGATGCGAGCAAGCGTCCGCAGGTCAAGCAGGCCACCGACATGGTGTCGGCAAGCTCCCGCACGCTGTTGCGCGATATCGTCGTCGCCGACCCGTCGGTTATCGGCAAAACCATTCCGGTGACATTGCTCGCCGAAGCCAATGTCGACTCCGCGTTCAAGGGTCAGATCGACCTGAACGTCGAGGAGAGCAAGCGCAAGGTCAAGGACCAGCAGGTCACCTGGATGAACGAGCTGGCAAGTGCCGGCGTCCTGAAGAAGAGCTTCAACACCGGCATCTTCACCTTCGGCGCCTCGAGCCGCCCTGAAGCGGCAGGCGTTGGCGTTGCCGCCCTCGGCTCGCTGTTCATGATGCTGATCGTGCTTGTCTTGTCGCTGCCGATCGGTGTTGCCGCTTCGATCTATCTCGAAGAGTTCGCGCCGAAGAACAGGCTGACCGACCTGATCGAAGTCAACATCAACAACCTCGCCGCCGTCCCGTCGATCGTCTACGGTCTCCTGGGTCTGGCCGTGTTCATCAACTTTGCCGGCATGCCGCGCTCGGCTGCCGTCGTCGGCGGCCTGGTGCTGACACTGATGACCCTGCCGACGATCATCATCGCCACCCGCGCCGCGTTGAAGGCGGTCCCGCCGTCCATCCGCTCGGCAGCGCTCGGTCTCGGTGCGTCGAAGATGCAGACCATCTTCCACCACGTGCTGCCGCTGGCGATGCCGGGCATTCTGACCGGAACGATCATCGGCCTCGCCCATGCGCTTGGCGAAACCGCGCCGCTCCTGTTGATCGGCATGGTCGCCTTCGTCGTCGACTACCCCGGCTCGCCGATGGAGCCGTCGACCGCACTGCCGGTGCAGATCTACATGTGGGCCAACGAGGCGGAACGCGCCTTCGTCGAGCGCACCTCCGGCGCGATCATCATCCTTCTCATCTTCCTCGTCGTCATGAACCTTGGCGCCATTCTGTTGCGACGTCGCTTTGAGCGCCGTTGGTAGTGAGGTAATTACTATGAACATCATGTCAGAAGCAGCAGTCGAGAAAGCCTTGGATCAGAAAATGAACACCGTGCCCTACAAGATGATCGGCAAGGATGTGTCGGTCTACTACGGCGAGAAGCGGGCGCTTTTCGACGTCAACCTCAACATCCGCGAGAACACGGTTACGGCTCTGATCGGTCCTTCGGGCTGCGGCAAGTCGACCTTCCTGCGCACGCTGAACCGCATGAACGACACCATCGAGAACTGCCGCGTCACCGGCAAGATCACGCTCGATGAAGACGATATCTACGATCCGGCGATCGACGTCGTGGAACTGCGTGCCCGCGTCGGCATGGTGTTCCAGAAGCCGAACCCGTTCCCGAAGTCGATCTTCGACAACGTCGCCTACGGCCCGCGCATCCACGGCCTTGCCCGCACCAAGGCCGAGTTCGACGAAGTCGTCGAGACCAGCCTGCACAAGGCTGGTTTGTGGAACGAGGTGAAGGACCGCCTACATGAGCCGGGCACCGGCCTTTCGGGCGGCCAGCAGCAGCGCCTCTGCATCGCGCGTGCCGTTGCCGTCAGCCCGGAAGTGATTCTGATGGACGAGCCCTGTTCGGCGCTCGATCCGATCGCGACCGCCAAGGTCGAGGAGCTGATCCACGAGCTGCGCACCAACTTCACGATCGTCATAGTCACGCACTCGATGCAGCAGGCGGCGCGTGTATCGCAGCGCACCGCCATGTTCCACCTCGGCAATCTCGTCGAGGAGAACGACACCGACAAAATGTTCACCAATCCGGATGACCAGCGCACCCAGGACTACATCATGGGCCGCTTCGGTTGATGGCCGAAGCGCCTCGTCACCCTGTTTCCTGAACGCGCCCGCAAGGATCGAAGACTATGTCCATGCACATAATGTCCGCCTACGACGAAGAACTGAAATATCTCACGCGCCGCATCTCCGAGATGGGCGGTCTGGCCGAGCAGATGGTGGGCGAATCCGTCCGCGCGCTGGTCAATTCCGACCTCGCATTGGCGCAGAAGGTGATCTCCGACGACACCATCCTCGATGAAGCCGAACGTCAGATCGGCGAAAAGGCGATCATCACCATCGCCAAGCGTCAGCCGGTCGCCGCCGACCTCCGCGAGATCATGGGTTCGATCCGCATTGCGTCCGATCTGGAACGCGTCGGCGACCTCGGCAAGAACAACGCCAAGCGCGTCATTGCCGTTGCCGGCTCCGGCATCCCGCGCAAGCTGGCACGCGGTCTCGAGCACCTGGCCGAACTCGCGCTCGTCCAGCTCAAGGAAGTCCTCGACGTCTACGCCTCCCGCTCGCCGGAGAAGGCCAACAGCATTCGCGAGCGCGACGAGGAGATCGATGCGATCTACACCTCGCTGTTCCGCGAACTGCTCACCTACATGATGGAAGATCCGCGCAACATCACGCCCTGCACGCATCTTCTGTTCTGCGCCAAGAACATCGAGCGCATCGGCGACCATGCCACCAACATCGCCGAGACGATCTATTACATGGCGACGGGCGCGCAGCCGGAAGGCGAGCGTCCGAAGGATGACAATACGTCGACGCTGGGTGCCGTGAAGGACTAAACCCAAACTCGTTCGAGTGACTGCTTATGAACCTGCTCCGGTCGCAGCCTTGGTTGCGGCCCTGCTTTGTTGCGTCTGAAGTTATCCGTTTTCGCGCGTGCCTTTGAAAGCGCGCGGAGTGCTCCAGATGCTATATGTTCGAGCATCTCTGCCCGTTCGACCGAACGCGAGACGCTCTGGGTAAGGAGACGTTACCTGATGTTGCCGAAAATCGCCGTTGTCGAAGACGAAGAGGCGCTGAGTGTCCTGCTGCGTTATAACCTCGAAGCCGAAGGGTTCGATGTCGATACGATCCTGCGCGGGGACGAGGCCGAGATCCGCCTGCAGGAGCGCCTGCCGGATCTGCTGATCCTCGACTGGATGCTGCCGGGGGTGTCCGGTATCGAACTTTGCCGCCGGCTGCGCCAGCGCCCGGAAACCGAGCGCCTGCCGATCATCATGCTGACGGCGCGCGGCGAGGAGAGCGAGCGGGTTCGTGGCCTTGCCACCGGCGCTGACGACTATGTCGTCAAGCCGTTCTCGACGCCGGAGCTGATGGCCCGCGTCAAGGCGATGCTGCGGCGCGCCAAGCCCGAGGTTCTCTCGACGCTGCTTCGCTGCGGCGATATCGAACTCGACCGCGAGACCCATCGCGTCCATCGCCGCACCCGCGAGGTCCGTCTCGGCCCGACGGAATTCCGTCTGCTCGAATTCCTGATGTCTTCCCCGGGTCGGGTCTTCTCGCGGTCGCAGCTTCTGGATGGCGTCTGGGGCCACGATATCTATGTCGACGAACGCACGGTCGATGTGCATGTCGGTCGCCTTCGCAAGGCGCTGAACTTCTCGAGCATGCCGGATGTCATTCGCACTGTTCGCGGTGCCGGGTACTCGCTCGAAAGCTGAGCCATTCAATCAGTCACTAAAAAAGGGGCCGTGTGGCCCCTTTTTCATGCGTTGTTTTCGGTAGTCGCAAAGCGCGTCGCGATCTCTAGGATTCGCTTATTGCGCTTTACGCTCTTGTTTTTGCGCATGCCGTTATCGCAAAACCGCTGCGCACTTTTGCGCGACATGTCTTAGCGAGCGCGGCGGCGCTCGGCGGAAGGCTGGTAAGCAAGCCGTGCATGGAAGCTGCAATAGGGCGAAGCTTCCGGGGAGTCGTTGCCGCAGAAGTGGAACTCTTCCTTCAGCGGGTCGCCGATCGGCCACTTGCAGGTGCGCTCGGTCAATTGCGTCAGCTCCAGGCGGCGCGACATCGGCACGACCACATCCGTCCGAACGTGAAAATCCTGTTCGGCAACGAGATCGACTTCGACCTCCTCCTTGAGCACGGTCGCGCCGGCCGAACGGGTGACCGTGCGGGTCGTGACGCGCGACGCATAGTTCGGAGCGCGCGGCGCCGACGTTGCCGGGCGCTGCTTCGGCCGGGTCGCGGCGGTGGTTCCGCCAGCCTTGGCCCTGCCGGGCAGGCTCAGCCGGTGAACCTTGCCGATGACCGCATTGCGGCTGACGCCGCCGAGCTGTGCCGCGATCTGGCTCGCGCTCAGGCCCTCGGACCAAAGCTTCTTCAGTTTTTCCACCCGCTCGTCAGTCCAGTTCATTTCTGCACTCTCCGTTCTCAGCGTTGGCGATGGCAGAATCTCTCACCACGCTCCGGAGGAGCTCCGGAGCTGCAACGCGATAACACTTTTGGTGACTAGGTCCGCCGCATGCGTCTAGTAATTGAACATTAACCTACTGACGGGCGGACTCCGTGGCAAGAGTCCCGGGAATCACGCCGAATCGATTTCTTGGTTTTCCCCAACTTGCTCGGTGGGCGTTGCATTTTTGCAAGCCCCGCCGCGCGATTTTTTCGTCGCATGGAACAGACCCGTCCGACCGCACTGCACAGCTTGGTTTTGTTGACATTGCGCTGCGAAATAGGAATAGTGCCTGCGCCGCCGCAAGGCGGCATTTTTAATTTTTTGCCGGGCTCGACACGCGCTCGGATCGATGCCGATAGCAATGAAGGAGAGGCTCGCCATGACTGCAACCACGCCGCTTTACGACACCTACATGCGTGCGCCGTTGCGTTTCGAGCGAGGAGAGGGCGTCTGGCTGATCGCCGAAGACGGTTCGCGCTATCTGGACTTCGCCGCCGGCGTCGCCGTCAACTCGCTTGGCCATGCGCATCCGCATCTGGTCGAAGCGTTGAAGGCGCAGGCCGAGAAGGTCTGGCACCTGTCCAACCTCTATGAGGTCCCCGGCCAGGAGAGCCTGGCGCGCCGGCTGACGGCCGTCACTTTCGCCGACCGCGTGTTCTTCACCAACTCGGGCGCCGAAGCGCTCGAATGCGCGATCAAGACCGCCCGCCGCTACCACTATGCCAGGGGTAATCCGGAAAAATTCCACGTCATCACCTTCGAGGGCGCCTTCCATGGGCGCACGATCGCGACCATCGCCGCCGGCGGTCAGCAGAAGTACATCGAAGGCTTCGGCCCGAAGGCTCCGGGTTTCTACCAGGTTCCGTTCGGCGACATCGCGGCGGTCAAGGATGCGATCACCGACGAGACGGCGGCGATCCTGATCGAGCCGATCCAGGGCGAGGGCGGCATCCGCCCGGTCACCAAGGAGTTCATGCAGGAACTGCGCGCGCTTTGCGACGAGTTCGGCCTGCTGCTGATCCTCGACGAGGTCCAGTCCGGCGTCGGCCGCACCGGCAAGCTCTTCGCCTATGAATGGGCCGGCATCCGTCCCGATATCATGGCTGTCGCCAAGGGGATCGGCGGTGGCTTCCCGCTCGGCGCCTGCCTTGCGACCGAAGAGGCGGCGGCCAGCATGGTCGCCGGTACGCATGGTTCCACCTACGGCGGCAACCCGCTCGCCATGGCGGTCGGCAACGCCGTGCTCGACGTCATCCTGGCCGACGGCTTCCTGGAGCAGGTGCGCGACGTTGCACTGGTCTTCCGCCAGGGACTCGCCTCGCTGAAGGACCGTTTTCCCGATGTGATCGAGGACATCCGCGGCGACGGGCTGATGCTCGGCATCAAGGCGAAAGGCCCTTCGGCCGATCTGCTGAAGGCGATCCGCGCGGAGAAGCTGTTGGCCGTCCCCGCCGGGGAGACCGGGCGGCGCCTGCGGCCGCCGCTGACGGTGACCGCCGCGGAAGCACGCGAAGGCCTGGCGCGGATCGAGCGCGCGGCCGAAGCCGTGAGAAGCAGCAGCGGCACCGCCGCAGCGTAGTTTTTGAACCCGGAGATCGGCAGCGATTTTCCCATGGGTCCATGCGCGCACCTGAGGTGTCGAAGCGTCTATTGTGCTCTTCGACACCGGTCGTGCGTCAGGGGCCATTCTGAGGACAGGAATTGAGTACGATGGCAGGCACAAGACACTTCATCGATCTTTCGGCCATGACGGCGGCGGATCTGCGCACGATCATCGACGATGCACGCGTGCGAAAGACGGCAACCAAGGCCGGAACTGCCGAGAAGCCGCTCGCCGGCAAGATGCTGGCGATGATCTTCGAAAAGCCCTCCACCCGTACGCGCGTCTCCTTCGATGTCGGCATGCGCCAGCTCGGCGGCGAAACCCTGTTCCTCTCGGGCACCGAGATGCAGCTCGGTCGCGCAGAGACCATCGGCGACACCGCCAAGGTGCTGTCGCGCTATGTGGACGCGATCATGATCCGCACCACCGACCATCGCCGCCTTCTCGAGTTGGCCGAACACGCGACGGTGCCTGTTATCAACGGCCTGACAGACGACACCCATCCCTGCCAGATCATGGCTGATATCATGACCTTCGAGGAACACCGCGGGCCGGTGAAGGGCAAGACCATCGCCTGGACCGGTGACGGCAACAACGTGCTTCACTCGCTGATCGAGGGCTCGGCCCGTTTCGGCTACCGCATGAACATGGCGGTGCCGCTCGGCTCCGAGCCGCATGACAAGATCCTCAACTGGGCGCGCAACAATGGCGGCGAGATCCTGCTTTGCCATGAGGCCGAACAGGCCGTTGCCGGTGCCCATTGCGTCGTCACCGACACCTGGATCTCCATGAACCAGGAGCATCGCGCCCGCGGCCACAATGTCTTCCAGCCGTTCCAGGTCAACGAAGCATTGATGAAGCACGCGTCGCCGGACGCGCTGTTCATGCACTGCCTGCCGGCGCACCGCGGCGAGGAAGTGACCGACGAGGTCATCGACGGCCCGCAGTCGGTGGTGTTCGACGAGGCCGAAAACAGGCTGCATGCGCAGAAGTCGATCATCGCCTGGTGCATGGGGCTCGTCTGATCGGCGCGTCTGCCTATTGAAATTACCTGCATGCGACCCGATTTAGGCCGCATGCGGGACGTTCCGGGGTGGAAACAACGGACGTAACCTGGCGACAGGCAGCGCATGGGTGGCCGGCAAAACGGCACATGCCTGCTGGACAAATCCGTTTCTGGCGGGATCAAATAGGGTAACGGGCAGGCCGCGCCGGGGGATGTTTATGTCCTCTGCGCGGCCTTCTCCAGAGCATGTCGCGGAAAAGTGCGCAGCGGTTTTGCGATAGCGACATGCGCAAGAACAAAAACTTAAAGCGCAGTCCGCGAATCCTGGCGATCGCGACGCGCTTTAGTGACGTAAGGAGCAGCAGATGACAGAGATGGCACCAGGACTTGGCGAATTCGATTTTGCCGGTGACGACCATGTCGTGCCCTTCCAGGTGGAAGGCCTCGACGTGCGTGGCCGTGCCGTTCAGCTCGGCCCGATGCTCGATGCAATCCTTGAGCGCCACAACTATCCGCTTCCGGTCGCTCGGCTCGTTGCCGAGACCGTCGTGCTGACCGTGTTGCTCGGCACGTCGCTGAAGTTCGAAGGCAAGCTTATCGTTCAGACGAAGGGCGACGGTCCGGTCGATCTCGTGGTTGCCGACTTTGCCACGCCCGATCGGGTGCGCGCCTATGCCCGCTTCAATGAGGAGGCGTTGGCTGAAGCTCTGAAGGACGGACGCACGCAATCGCACGAGCTGCTCGGCAAGGGCGTTCTCGCCTTCACCATCGATCAGGGCGCCCATACCCAGCGCTATCAGGGCATCGTTGCGCTCGATGGCGCCACGCTCGAGGAAATCGCCGGCGTCTACTTCCGCCAGTCGGAACAGATCCCGACCAAGGTACGGCTTGGCGTCGCCGAACTGCTTGACCGCGATGAGAACGGCAAGCCCCGCCATCGCTGGCGTGCCGGCGGCATGGTCGCGCAGTTCCTGCCGGATGCGCCGGAGCGCATGCGTCAGCCGGATCTCTCGGGTGGCGACGACGACGGCGACGACAACGAGGACCTCTTCGACGAGGATGATCTCTGGGCGGAAGCCAAGGTCATGGTCGAGACGATCGATGCCGACGAACTGACCGACCCCATGGTCGGCACGGAACGCCTGCTCTATCGGCTGTTCCACGAGCGCGGCGTTCGCGTCTACCAGCCACAGGCGGTCTATGATCGCTGCAGCTGCTCGCGCGAAAAGATCCGTTCGGTGCTGACCGGGCTGCATGCCGACGATATCGAGAGCACGATCGAGGACGGCTTGATCAAGGTGACGTGCGAGTTCTGCTCGACCACCTATCGCTTCGAGGCAAGCGAAGTCCGTCAGCAGTAGGATGTGTCAATTCAGGGTTCGAACGAGCCCTGGTGAATCGAGCGAGAAGGCGGGGATGGCCACTTTGAAGGTTTCCC
The DNA here is from genome assembly GCF_001270265.1 of Ensifer adhaerens. GTDB lineage: Bacteria > Pseudomonadota > Alphaproteobacteria > Rhizobiales > Rhizobiaceae > Ensifer > Ensifer adhaerens_B. The sequence continues at coordinate 86,945 of NZ_LGAP01000004.1, read as the reverse complement.
CGCCTTCCGATTCCATGCTGTAGTGGCCGAACATCACGCCCGACGGCGTATCCAGCGGGCATCCGGAGGAGTATTCGTAGGTGTCGCCCGGGTTCAGCAACGGCTGCTCGCCGATGACGCCGGGGCCGCTGACCTCATCCACCTGACCGTTCTCGTCGGTGATGTGCCAGTAGCGCGTCATCAGCCGAACCGTCTCGGCAGAATGGTTGGAGATGACGATGCGGTAGCCCCAGACGTAGCGGCTGTCATCCGGGTCAGATTGCTCTTCCAGATAGTACGGCTCCACCGTAACTTCTATGTCGCGAGTGAGCGCGCGATACATGGGCAACACCTTGTTTCAAGTCTTTCAGGGTATTCTACAGCAATATGGTTTCGTCAAGAATAACGGCAGGATTGCAGGCGTCCGCGACCAAGATGCGGGAAGGCGAGGCCTATGCTTGATGGCGCGGTGAGAAAACGCCTGGGTCCGAGGCTGGATCGGCTGGGTGCGGCGCTCGCCCAAAGAGGTGTCAGCGCCAATGCAGTCACGATGACCGGCCTCGCGCTCGGCCTCGTTGCCGCCCTCCTGATTGCCGGGCAATATTATCTTGCAGCGGCCGCCGTCATCGTTGTCAGTCGGCTTTGCGATGGTCTCGACGGCGCGGTGGCGCGAGCGACACGCAAGACCGATTTCGGCGGTTTCCTCGACATCGTGCTCGACTTCGTCTTCTACGGCGCCATCCCGCTCGGCTTCATCGTCGCCGATCCGCAGGCCAATGGTCTTGCCGGCGGACTGCTGCTCTTCTCGTTCTACGTCAATGGATCGAGTTTCCTCGCCTATGCCGTTATGGCCGAGAAGCGATCGATGACGACGGATGTGCGGGGGGCAAAATCGCTTTACTTCACCACTGGGCTCGCGGAGGCGACGGAGACGATTGTCGTCTTCCTGGCCTTCTGCCTGTTCCCGACGTGGTTTCCGGTGCTGGCGGCGCTGTTTGCGCTCGTCTGCCTCTATACGGCGCTGTCGCGCATCGTTCTTGCGCGGATGCAATTTCGCGACGCGCCGTAGCGGCCGCCACCGATCTCGGGGCGGCCGTACTTGTTTGATCTCAGGCCTTGACGGCCTTCAGCGCGCGGGCGAAGTCCTCGACGATGTCGTCGCCGTCCTCGATGCCGGCGGAGAAACGCACGGTGCCGGCCGAAATACCGAGCTCGTCGCGGGCCTCGTCCGTCAGGTTCTTGTGCGTCGTCGTTGCCGGATGCGTGATCAGGCTCTTGGAATCGCCGAGATTGTTGGAGATGCGGGCGATCTGCAGTGCGTTCTGCAGCGCGAAGGCCGCGTCCTTGCCACCCTTGAGTTCGAAGGCGACGAGTGTCGATCCGCCGCTCATCTGCTTGGCGATGATGTCTGCCTGCGGGTGATCCTTGCGGCCGGGGTAGATCACCTTGGCGACCTGCGGCTGCTCGGCTAGGAAGTCGGCGACGCGGCGCGCGTTCTCCGTCTGCTGCTTGACGCGCAACGGCAGGGTCTCGATGCCCTTCAGCAGCGTCCAGGCGTTGAACGGCGACATCGCCGGACCGGTGTGGCGGAAGTAATCGTGCAGGTGCTCGTTGATCCAGTCCTTGTCGGACAGAACCACACCGCCGAGGCAACGGCCCTGGCCGTCGATGTGTTTGGTGGCGGAGTAGACGACGATATGTGCACCGAGCTCCAGCGGCTTCTGGAAAAGCGGCGTGGCGAAGACGTTGTCGACCACCACCTTGGCGCCGATCTGGTTGGCGAGCTTGGATACGCCGGCAATGTCGATGACTTCGAGCGTCGGGTTGGTCGGGCTTTCCAGGAAGAAGACCTTGGTGTTCTTCTGGATTGCCTTTTCCCAGTTGGCGAGATCGCGGCCGTCGACCAGGGTGCATTCGATCCCGTATTTCGGGGCCAGCGTTTCGACCACCCAGCGGCAGGAGCCGAAGAGGGCGCGGGCAGCGACGATATGGTCGCCGGCCTTCAGCTGGCATAGAATGGCGGAAGCGACGGCGGCCATGCCCGATGCCGTGGCGCGCGCATCTTCTGCGCCTTCCAGCATGCACATGCGCTTTTCGAACATGTCGTTGGTGGGGCTGCCGTAACGGGCATAGATGAAGCCCTCGGTCTCGCCCTTGAAGCGCGCTTCCGCCGCCTCGGATGTCTCGTAGACGAAGCCCTGGGTGAGGAAGATCGCCTCGGACGTCTCGCCATGCTGGGAGCGGGTCGTTCCGCCGTGGACGAGTTGGGTTGCCGGGCGCCAGTTTTTGCTCATGTGACGGTCACCTTCAAAAACAAAAAAAACCGGCCGCGTGAAGGGCCGGTTTGATACCCGGCCTTTTTAGCTACTTGTTTAACGTGGCTGCAAGCCGACCGGCCAAATCACCACGGGATAAAGCTCCAATACTGCTTGGGTGCGCTTGCGTCAATTCCTGGAGTTTGGTTTTGTCTCGCAACTGAAAAGAGGATCGAAATGGGCCGCGAGACTGGGATTTTGGCCGACCGCGCGATCGCCGCGCTGTTCACGACCGGACGCTTGAAAAGCGAAAAGGCGCTGGATGCCGATCAGATCCAGCCGGCAAGCCTCGATCTGCGCCTTGGCGCCACGGCATTTCGCGTGCGCGCGAGCTTCATGCCGGGCCCGGCGCATCTCGTTGCCGACAAGCTCGATCGACTGAAACTGCATGTCGTCGATCTCTCCGACGGCGCCGTGCTGGAGACCGGCTGCGTCTACATCGTGCCGCTGATGGAAAGCCTCGACCTGCCGGAGAACATGTCGGCTTCGGCGAACCCGAAAAGCTCCACCGGCCGCCTCGACATCTTCACCCGCGTCATCACCGATCGCGCCCAGGAGTTCGACAAGATCCCGGCGGGATATCGCGGGCCGCTCTATCTCGAAATCAGTCCTCGCACCTTCCCGATCGTCGTGCGGCGTGGTTCGCGGCTGTCGCAGATCCGTTTCCGCATCGGCCAGTCGCTGCTCTCCGAACAGGAACTGCTGGCACTGCATGAAAGCGATGTGCTGGTTGCAAGCGACAAGCCAAATGTCAGCGGCGGCGGAATCGCGCTCTCGATCGATCTCAAGGGCACCGGGCCGGACGGGCTGATCGGCTACCGCGGCAAGCATCACACCGCAGTCGTCGATGTCGACAAAAAGGCGCAGCACGCCGTGTTCGACTTCTGGGAGCCGCTCTACAGCCGCGGGCGCGACGAGCTGATCCTCGATCCCGACGAGTTCTACATTCTCGTGTCGCGCGAAGCCGTGCACGTTCCGCCGCTCTACGCCGCCGAGATGACGCCGTTCGATCCGTTGGTCGGCGAATTCCGCGTGCATTATGCCGGCTTCTTCGACCCGGGCTTCGGCCATGCGTCTGCCGGCGGCAGCGGCAGTCGGGCGGTGCTCGAAGTGCGAAGCCACGAGGTTCCTTTCATCCTGGAGCACGGCCAGATCGTCGGCCGGTTGGTCTATGAGCACATGCTGGAGCGTCCGGAGGGGCTTTACGGGCTCGGCCTCGGCTCCAACTATCAGGCGCAGGGCCTCAAGCTCTCCAAGCATTTCCACGCGAACTAACAGAAAAAGTGCCGTTGCGCGGCGACGCGGCGCAACGGTCCTTGACAGATGCATGCGGTTGAGGAAGTTTCCGAGGCGCTGCGGGTGTAGTTCAGTGGTAGAACGCCAGCTTCCCAAGCTTGATGTCGTCGGTTCGATCCCGATCACCCGCTCCACTTTTTTCCTCGAGATCAACCCACCGGGTTTTGAGCCGGCGCTCCTGAGTGCGACGGTCCGAAACGTAGGGCTCCGAAGCCAGTAGCCAGCCCGGTTCCGTCCGGCTAATCTTGCTGTCACCCATGAATCATCTGCGGCCGCACAGGCCGTGCCGCAACACCCAAGAGACGCGCTGGCCATTGCCCATGAAAATCCACCGACTGCTGGCTCTGTGCGTGTATCTGATGGCGGGCTCGCTTGCCGCCCAGCCCAAGGATCTGCCCAATCTGTTCGATGCGCGCGAGCGCATTGCCAAGCCGGATCTGACCGGCCTTGCCCGCCTGCGGTTCCTGACCACGGTGGATTTCCCGCCGTTCAACTTCATCGACCAATCGGGCAAGCTTTCGGGCTTCCATGTCGATCTGGTGCGCGAGATCTGCCGCGAACTCGATATCGAAGCCAAATGCCAGATCCAGGCGGTGACCTATGCCGAGCTGCTGCCGGCACTGGAGGAGGGGCAGGGCGAGGCGATCGCCGCCGGCATCGCCGTCAGCCCGGAGCTGCGCCAGCGCTTCGGCTTCTCCCGGCCCTTCATGCGGCTTCCGGCGCGCTTCGCCGTCAACACGAAGACGGCCGGTGCCGTCTCCGATCCCACGGGCCTGAAGGGCAAGCCGGTCGGCGTTGTTTCCGGCACCACGCATGAGGTGATGTTCAGGGCCTTCTTCCCCAAGCTGGAAGCCAAGGTCTTTCCAGATCGCGATAAGATGCTCGCCGCCCTGCAAAAGGGCGAGATAGCGGCCGTCTTTTCCGACGGCATGCAGCTCTCCTTCTGGGTGTCCGGCAGCACTGCTGCCGGCTGCTGCTCGCTTATCGACGGCGCCTATTTCTCGCAACGCTTTCTTGGCGAGGGCCTGACGATCATGAACCGCAAGGCCGAGCCGGCGCTGACGCAGGCGATCGACCATGCCTTGCTGGCGCTCTCGCGCAGCGGACGGCTTGACGAGATCTACCTGCGCTATTTCCCGAACGGTATTTACTAAAGCATTTCCAGGAAAAGTGCGAAGCGGTTTTCCGTCAAGAAATGCGTAAAAACAAAGAGATAGAGTGTTTCTGCGAGTTCGTCTAAGGCGGAAACGCTCTATGGCGCGCATGTCGTTGTCGCAAGGCCGCTGCACACTTTTGCGCGACATGTTTAATCAGCTGCGCCGGAACGGCAGAAGCAACGACCACAGAAGCTTCGTCGGTTCGCTGCGGCCATAGGCGGAGAGCCCTGTTTCGATCCCATCGTCGCCCCGTCGTGGTCGATCGGTATAGGTCGAAAACAGCCGGTCCCAGATCGCCAGGTTGAAGCCGTAGTTCGAATCCGTCTCCGAGCGCTCGGTCGAGTGGTGGATGCGGTGCATGTCGGGCGTGACGATCAGCGGCCGCAGCGCCCGGTCGAGGCGGAGTGGCAGCCGCAGATTGGCATGGTTGAACATGGCAGCGGCGTTGAGCACGATCTCGAACAGCAGAACGGCGACGGCCGGCGCCCCGAGTGCGACGATAACCACGATCTTCCAGACCATCGAGACGACGATCTCCAGCGGATGAAATCGCAACGCCGTGGTCAGGTCGACGCCCGGATCGGCATGATGAACCCGGTGCACCCGCCATAGGATGGGGAACTTGTGGAAGGCGACGTGTTCGAGCCAGATGGCAAAGTCGAGCGCGATGAAGGCGATCAAGCCGGCGAAGAGCGAAGGAACGCCCAATGCCGGCAGCAGGCCGTATCCCTGCGCCTGGGCCCAAAGTGCTGCGCCCGTGGCAGCAGCCGGGAAGATCAGCCGCAACAGAAGCGAGGACAACACGAGGATCGACAGGTTGGTAAACCAGCGGCGCGCCTTCAGCGCCCTTTGCAGTTCCGGCCGCTCCAGCCTCGGATGCAGAAGCTCGAGTACCGCTATGGCGGCAAAGACCGAGAGAAAGGCCGCAAGGCGCCATAGGGGCTCGGTCACGCCGAAAAGCTGCATCTGCTACGCCTCGCTGCCGGTTTCCGTGAAGCGATATCACGCGTTGGCAGCGCCACGCCAAGACACGTTCACGTGAGCCGACTGGACGGCCTGCCGCTACTTGCGGAAGCGGGCGAGGGCACCCCGTTCGATCGCCGCGCAGGTAAGCTTGTCGAGACCGAGCCGGTCGCGCAGCAGCTGAAGGAAGCGGATTTCTTCGTTGCGGATGCGCTGGTCGGCAGCCGCAATCTCGACTGCGAGCGCGTAGGCCGTTTCGTGAAGCCGCTCGGGCAGTGCCTCGCGTACGATCTCAAGCACGATGTCGAGGCCTTCAGGGGCGGCAAGTTGGGCTGCGCATTCGTGGCCGATCAACACAAGCTGGTCCTCGTCGAAGCCCTCGAAGGCGGGAAGAAACTGCACGAGCCTGCCGATACGTGCGAACTCGTCGTCGCTCATCTCCCGGTCGACGGCCGACATCATCACCATGACATAGACAAGGGCTTCGTGCTGGCTGAGGTTTGGGGGCATCGGGGCTTTCCGGAACGTGTTTGCGAAGAACTGGGAAGTTCCGCCGCTACTTACAAGTCTGGCGCTGCTTCGTCCATGCTTGCAGCGGCGCTCGGATCGTCGAATGGCATCGGTGTCTGACGAAAATCGCGCGGATCGTCGCCAAAGAAGCCGAGCTTTGCCTTGCGCGCGGCCTCCCCTTGCACTTCGAGCGCGGAGCCCGGCAGCGGCGTCGCCCAGCCATTGGCAACGAGCCAGGCGGCCGGATCCTGTCCGCCGACGGTGCACTGTCCGGTGACGGTCTCGTTTGTCCCGTTCCCGGCAACATCGCAAGTGACCGCACGGGCGCGCAGGAAATTGCGGAACGCCGTCCGGGCGACCATGCCGCAGGGCCAGCTCTTGCCGCCGCTTTCGCAGGTGCGCTCCGCTGCTTCCGGTTCGATGCCGTCGAGCTGCAGTGTCATCTTGTCGAAGCGGATGAGTCCGGCGGCGAGCGCCACCGGCTGCCGGAGGACGGTCGGCGTCTTCGGCTTGTCCTTGTTTACATCCGAAAGCGGCGATCGTGGTTCTATGCGTTCGAGCGGTTTCGTCGTCACCTCGTCGGGCAGGCCGAACTGCCGCGGCTCGATCGCGCGGGCGGTGGTCTCGGTCGACCTTGAGCTGCTTTCGCCTTGGCCGCTTGCATCAGGCGTCGTGTCGCTCGCGTCGGGGGCGATCATGTCGAACGGCACGTCTTCGGCTTCTGCGGAAAACTCCGTCTCACCCATGTCGGGCGTTTCCAGCACGAAATCCGGCGCGGCGGCGCTTTCCCGGTCGCGGATCGTTGCCGCACCGGCATAGAGGATGCCGGCATAGAGCGCTATGGCGGCAATCCCGCCTGCAAGGGTGACCAGTTGCTGCCGCATCAGGAAAGATGTCCTATTGGCTGGCCCAGATGATCCGGGCGATCCATTCGACTTCGCTCATCTCGAAACTCCGGTTGGGATGTTCCGGGTTGAGCGATAGCAGTTCGATGTTGCGCGGAGTATGCCGCATCAGGATTTTCGCCATGACCTCGCCTTCACGGGTCTTGACCACGACGCGGTCGCCGCGCCGGACCTGCGCGCCGGGGTCGACGATCAGCACGTCGCCATCACGATAGAGCGGCAGCATGCTGTCGCCCTGGATTTCGAGCGCATAGATGCCGGCGCGCCGCTCCGCTGTCGCGGGGAAATCGACGACGTCCCAGCCCTGGCCGGCCGGAAACCCGCCGTCGTCGAAGAAGCCGCCGGCGCCGGCCTGGGCAAAGCCGATCAGCGGTATGGCGCCCGTGTAGGGTTCGCTTCGGGCCGTATCCGGGCGCATCAGCGCCATGAACTGGTCGACGGTGGCGCCGGTCGCATCCAGCACCTTGGCGATCGATTCTGTCGACGGCCAGCGCTCCCGGCCGTCGGCAGACTGGCGCTTGGATTTGTTGAAGGATGTCGGGTCGAGCCCGGCGCGGCGCGCAAGGCCGGAGGGCGAGAGCTGGTGGCGCTCGGCCAGCGTATCGATGGCGTGCCAGATGGTGTCGTGCGACAGCATGAATGTCTGTTCCGGGGCAGGGGGGCGACGGCCGCTATGCCTTTATTCGTCAATAGATTAACCAAGCCAGCCAGGATGGTAAAGAACAGGGAGGAAAATAGTCCTTGATTGGTCTGATTGAAATACAGCGGGCTGCTTCTATAGTCCTTGCCGTTGCTTGAGTTTGGCCGGCGAGGGGTCATTTGTTGGCGGCGCTGAAGTCCGCACGTCTGCTGTTCGCCACCTTCGTCATGCTTTCGGCGATTGGGTTGTAGTCCTCAGGCGACCGCGCTTTCCCTGGCCTTCCTGGCGACGACATCCTCATAGGCTGCCTGCAGGGTGGCGCGCACGCGCGGCGGGCCGTCCAGGGGCAGGCCGAGATGCTCGTATCGAAGCTCGTCCATGAAGCGGTTCCAGAGGTCCGGACCGCCGGTTTCCATCAGCTCGGCCCTGATGCTGAGCTCTTCGCTGACCGGCAGGTAGCGCCGCCCCCAGGCGCCCAGATGCGCCATGATCGGCACCAGTGCGATGGTCATCTCGGTGAGGCTGTAGATGGCCTTCTGCTTGTGCGTCGGGTCGTCCGTCTTGGTCAGCATGCCCTGTTCGACCAGCATCTTCAGACGGTCCGCCAGAATGTTCGAGGAGATGCCTTCCTGCGATCGCAGCAGTTCGCGGAAGTGCCTTTTCGCCCCGAAGATCATGTCGCGGATGATCAGCAGGCTCCATTTGTCGCCGAAGACCTCTAGCGAGAGATTGATCGGGCAGCCTGAGCGGTAATCGTCTTTCATTGAGACCTCTTTAAAACTGCTTGCATTGTCGCATCAGTGAGGTTACCTTGCAACTGCTTTTAATATGAAAGCAGTTGCAGAGTGGGTTTGGTTCGAACATGGGCGGTGGAGCGTCCGCGCCGGACCCTCAGCAGCGGATCGAAGAGGAGAAGATCATGAGTGCCAATTCCGTGGAACATGCGAGCTTCACCATCGAGCGGGTTTTCAAGGCGACGCCCGAACAGGTCTTTCGGGCCTTTGCCGACCCGGCAGCGCATGATCGGTGGTTCGTCAAGGCCGACGGCTGGCCGGTCGCCGAATACAGCCACGACTTCCGCGTCGGCGGGCGCGAGAGCGGCCGCTTCAGCAAAGACGGCAAGACCTTCTACTACAACGACACCATCTACCTCGACATCGTTGAAAACCGGCGCATCATCTCGGCCTATACCATGGCGGAGAACGAGCGGCGGATCTCCGCTTCGGTGGCAACTGTCGATATCCAGCCGCACGGCACCGGCGCGCGCATCGTCTTCACCGAGCAGGCAGCCTTCCTCGACGGTCTCGACCAGGTTGCCTATCGGCGCCAGGGTTGGGAAGAGTTGATCGCCGCCCTTGGCGCCGAACTCGGCGAGACGGCTGCAGCCGCCTGATGCAAATTGCGGCGCGTCTGGAAACGGGCCGGCCGCGCCTTAAGCCATCGCCGCAAGCGCGCTGCCTGCAATGCCGAAGGAAAAGGCGGCGAGGCAGACTGCGGCAACGCGGCGCGCCAGATGCGACGTGCGTGCGCCACGCGAGAGTTGTACGAGCATGGCTCCGGCGCCGATCCAGAGCGAACCGGCGAAAACCACGAGCAGCGAAAATCCGGCAATCCAGGGCATCGTCGCGACAAGGCCGGCCTGCGGCAAGAGCACCAGCGCCACGATGAGTGCCTTGGGATTGAGAAGCGTCGTGACGAAGACATGCCGGATGGTGATCTCGGTCGAAGTCCGGCTGTCGTCGCCGGTGGTCCAGAGTGCGTAGGCGAGGAAGAGGACCCAGCAGGCCGCGACGATCCGGAGCGCAAGGCCGATCTGCGGATGCGCCGCGAGAAACGGCGCCAGCAGCGCCACGGCTGGAATGATCACCGCGAGATAACCGCCGAGCTCGCCCAAAAGCAGCGGCGTCGAGCGCCGGAAGCCGGCCGATGCTCCCGAAAGCCACAGCAACGTGTTGGTCGGGCCGGGTGTTGCCAGCAGCACGAGGGCGGCAAGGGTGAAGGCGAGCGGCTGCATCATCAGGATTCCGGTTTCGGCGACGGATATTGCTGTCTTCTAGCTGAGGTGCAAGTGGGCAGTCTTGATCTCCATCAAGCTTTGCCGTGGCGCTACTCCAAGATTTCGCCACAGCGCCGACGGCCGGCACCTCTTCCACACGCAACGGTGGCGCGCTATCAGACGGGCGCTGCCGCCTGCTCTCCCGGCTGCCTTCGGGGCTTTCCATGAACAAGACTGTGCTTTCCGGCATCGTGATGACGACGTTTTCCTATTTCCTGTTCTCGTTGCAGGATGCGTCGGTCAAATGGCTGGTGGTCGGCTACTCCGTCTGGCAGATCCTGTTTACCCGCAGCATCACCATTCTCCTGCTTTGCCTGGTGATCGGACGGGGCAAGCTCGTGCGCCGCGCGATCTCCTCGCCCGTCGTCAAGCCGCTGTTCGTGCGCAACCTGTTGCTGCTGGCCGCCTGGCTTTCCTATTTCAACGCAGCTCGCGATCTCGGCCTCGCCGAAATGACGACGCTCTATTACGCCGCGCCGATCGTGGTGACCCTGCTGGCCGTCCCGATCCTGAAGGAAGACGTGCCGCCGATCCGCTGGTTCGCAGTGTTTCTCGGTTTCGTCGGGGTGCTGATTGCCTGCGATCCGCTCGGAACGGGCATGAAACTCTCGCTGCCGGTTTTCCTGGCGCTGATGGCCGCCGTCTTCTGGGCGATCGGCACGGTCATGCTGCGCAAGACGGCGCTGGAAGAGACGACGCTGACGCAGATGACGATCTCCAACGTCTTCTTCATCGCGATGACCGGCCTTGCCGTCGGCTTCTACTGGACGCCGCCTGCGCTGTTCGACGTTGCGCTGATGGCGGGCACCGGTGTCATCGCCGGCATCGCGCAATATGCGCTGTTCGAGGGCATGCGTCGGGCGCCGATCTCGGTGATCGCGCCGTTCGAATACACCTCGCTCGTCTGGGCCTTCGGCCTCGGCTTCCTGATCTGGGGCGATATTCCGGCCACCAACGTCTTTGCCGGCGCCGGCCTGATCTTTATCGCGGGAGTGACGATCATCGTCGGCGAGCGTCTCGCGCATCGGCGGGCCGTTGCCGTTGCCTCCCACGGTGCAGGCGCGGACGCGTAGCCGCTCTGCGCTTGCGGGCCAAAGCAGCCACCTATTCCGGCCCTATCGGCAAACTGACTGGCCATGCGGCGTGGGACGCGCGCTGGGGACACGGCCGATCACCCGGAAGAACAGATGCGAGGTGACGAGGACCGAAGGATCGGCCAGATGCCGGTCCAGCGCCTGCAGATCGGCATCGAGTTCGGCGCGGCCGACAAAACCTTCGCCGACCAGGCCCTCGCGGACATTGGCGATGAAATCACGCAGGATCGGCCGGCGGTCATGGCCGGGCGGATAGACGTGCACGATGGCATCCGTGCTGAGCGCCTCGACGCCGGCCTCGCGGAACAGCCGATGGGCGCGGCGTCCTATGTGCAGATCGATGCCGCGCGCCGCCGAATAGGCGACATAGGCGGCAAGAAGACGATCCCAGGCGGCAAGCGGCGGGTCGCAGATATGGGCGAGGAAATCGGCCTCGAAGCTGGCGATCCAGCCACCCGGTTTTACCAGGGAGACCATCTCGCGCACGATGCGCTCCGGCTGCGGCACGTTGACGAGCACGAGCCGCATATGGGCGCCGTCGAAGGAGCCGCGCGGCAGGCCGCTGTCATAAGCGTCGCCCTCGTGCACTTCGACCTGTGGCAAGGCATGGCTCGCAACGAATCGGCGCGCGAGATCGACGAAGTGGGCGTCGCGCTCGATGCCGAGCACCGAGCCGGTCGGGCCGACGCGCTTGCCAAGCAGATGCAGCACGCCGCCAGGGCCGCAACCGAGATCGATGATGCGTTCACCGGGCCGGATGCCGATCCGCTCCAGCTGCTGATCGGAGTCGGGCGCGAGATTGGCAATTTGCCGCTTTAACCGTTCTTCCTCAGGCCCGGCACGCCCAAGCAGATAGAGATCAGGCTCGCTCATGGCGTTTCCCCCTCCGGCGAACAGGAACATGCACCCGCCCAAGTCGGCGGTCAACGCTGGCGGCGTTGGCGGATTCAGCTTGTCGCGGCGGTCATATAGCGCCGCTCGGGCGTTTCTTCCTGGATGCGCAATCCCTCGCGACGGTAGAAGGCAACGGCCGGATTGGTGGCAAGTACGCTCAGCCGCACTGGCAGGTCCAGCGCAACCGCTTCGCTTAGAACTTGCCGCAGGAACACTGCGAACGTTCTTTCCTCCGTCATCCTCGGGCTTGACCCGAGGATCCATGCCTACCGCGTCCAGAGGATCTGGATCCTCGGGTCAAGCCCGAAGATGACGGATAGGAACGTCGCAACGGTCGCGTCGTGCTGGAGTGGTGACGCAGGGAGTATGTTGTCCGGATCATCGTGTCGTTGCACCTTGCTTATCCCGGCTGTGCTCCCGAATTGCCAATGCGTCACTCCACGCCGATGTGGACTTGCCCAGAAGGAGAAACCGCTATCATCATTCGCGCATGGCGGGTCATGTCTACATCGTGACCAATCAGAAGAAGGGGACGCTCTACATCGGGGTAACATCCGATCTTGAGCGTCGGATCTATGAGCATCGGGAAGGCTTGTCTCCCGGCTTCGCCTCAAAATACGGGTGCACGCGGTTGGTTTGGTATGAAGAGCACCTTCAGATCGGCTCGGCGATTCAGCGTGAGAAATCACTGAAACGTTGGTATCGCCAATGGAAGCTCGACCTGATCGAGCGCATGAATCCGGACCGGCGCGATCTTTACGAGGAATTGTGGTGACAATTCTCGGCGAGATTCGTTCCAACAAACGAAAACAGGCTCCCGGAGGAGCCTGTCTGCATGTTCGATCGGACGTCTTTAAGCCGCCTGCTTCTTCTCGCCGTAGGGGTCGAAGCGGCCGTAGAAGGTTTCGCCGCGTTCGGCCATTTCCTTCAGTAGTGCTGTCGGCTTGAAGTGGCTGCCATAGTCCTTGGCGAGCTTCTCGCACATTGCGACGAAGGCCTTGGCGCCCATGCCGTCGATGTAGGAGAGCGTGCCGCCGGTGTAGGGAGCAAAGCCGAAGCCGAGGATCGAGCCGACGTCGGCTTCGCGCGGATCGGTGACGATGCCTTCTTCCATGGTACGGGCTGCCTCAAGCGCGATCGTTGCCAGGAAGCGCTGCTTCAGCACCTCGACGTCGATCTTGTCGGCGTTCTTCTGCGGATAGAGCGTCTTCAGCTCCGGCCACAGATATTTCTTCGCCGGCTTTGCCGGGTATTCGTAGAAGCCCTTGCCGTTCTTGCGGCCGCGACGGTCGAGGTCGTCGACCATCTTGTTGATCAGCGCCATGTGCTTGGGATCGACCGCCTTTTCGCCGAGATCGGCGACGGTGGCTTTCAGGATCTTCTGGCTGAGGTCGATCGCGACTTCGTCGTTGAGCGACAGCGGCCCAACCGGCATGCCGGCCATCTTGGCGGCATTTTCGATCATCGCCGGCGGCACGCCTTCGATCAGCATGTCATAGGCTTCGTGGATATAGCGGAAGACGCAGCGGTTGACGTAGAAGCCGCGTGTGTCGTTGACGACGATCGGCGTCTTCCTGATCGCGGCGACATAGTCGAGCGCAACGGCCAGTGCCTTGTCGCCGGTTTCCTTGCCGAGGATCACTTCCGTCAGCATCATCTTCTCGACCGGCGAGAAGAAGTGGATGCCGATGAACTGGCCGGCACGCTTGGAGTTCTTCGCCAGGCCGGTGATCGGCAGCGTCGAGGTGTTGGAGGCAAAGATCGTGTCTTCGCCGATCACCGCTTCCACCTTCTCGATCACATCCTTCTTGACCTGGCGGTCTTCGAACACCGCTTCGACGACGAGGCCGACATCCCTAAGGTCGTTGTAGTCGGCCGAAGGCGTGATGCGGGCGAGCAGCGCTTCGCCTTCCTCCTTGGTCAGGCGACCCTTGCCGACTGAATCCTTGACCAGGCCTTCCGAATGGGCCTTGCCCTTTTCAGCCGCTTCCATGTCGCGGTCGATCAGCGTGACGGCGATGCCGGCGGCGGCCGTCACATAGGCGATCGAGGCGCCCATGAAGCCGGCACCGACGACGCCGACATGCCTAAACTCCGACTTCGGCACGCCGGCCGGGCGACGGGCGCCCTTGCCGAGTTCCTGCATCGAGACGAACAGCGAGCGGATCATCGAGAAGGCTTCGGTCGTCTGCAGGATCTCGGTGAAATAGCGCTGCTCGATCTTCAGGGCCGTGTCGAAGGGAACCTGCAGGCCCTCATAGACGCATTTGAGGATCGCGATGGCGCCGGGATAGTTCCCTTGTGTCTCGCGGCGCAGGATGCCGGAGGCAGCCGGCCAGAGCTGGGCCGAGGCCGGGGTCCAGATACCACCGCCGGGTACCTTGTAACCCTTTTCGTCCCAGGGCTGGACCGGCTTCAGGCCGTTCTTGATCATCGCCTTGGCGGCGTCGACCAGCTTGTCGGCGTCGACGACTTCATGCACGAGGCCGAGCGCCTTGGCGCGCGCCGCCGTCAGCGACGAGCCGGTGGTCATCATCTGCAGCGCGTCCTGCGCATTGGTCAGGCGCGGCACGCGCTGGGTGCCGCCGGCGCCCGGGAAAATGCCGACCTTGACTTCCGGCAACGCGATCTTGACCGACTTGGAGTTCGAGGCGACACGGCCGTGGCAGGCGAGCGAAAGCTCGAAGGCGCCGCCCATGCAGGTGCCGTTGATCGCCGACACCCATGGCTTGCCCGAGGTTTCGAGCTTGCGGAACAGGCCGGTCATGCGGCCGACGAGGTCGAAAAGCTTCTGGGCGGCATTGGCCGGATCTTTCTTCTTTTCTTCCTGCTGGAAGGTGAACATCGACTTGATCATCGAAAGATCAGCGCCGCCGGAAAACGACGACTTGCCCGACGTGAAGACGACGCCCTTGACGGCAGCATCTGCAGTGGTTTCGTCGACGATGGCGTTGAGTTCTTCCATCACCTCCTGGGTGAAGACGTTCATCGACTTCTCGGGCATGTCCCAGGTAACAAGGGCAATGCCGTCGGCATCGGTCTCGATCTTGAAATTGGTATACTTCGTCATGGTTCTCCCCCTCAGTAGAGAATGGGTTCGATGCGCAGCGAGATATTCGATCTGCCGCTGTAACGTTGTTTGGTGGTGTTGGTGGCGATCAGCCTGCCGTCGCGCTCGACGCGGATGGTGAAGCCCGCGTCGACGGCCTTGTCGAGCTCGGGCTTCGGCACCTGCAACACGAAGGGCACGCGGTTTGCCTTGCCGTCGCTCGAAACCGAAGTCTCGGCGATCAGCTTGGCGGCCACATCCATCACGCCCTGCTCCTCGAGCCGGACAGTGACGGTGCCGGCCGGAACCGGGCCGCTGGCGACATTGGTGATCGCACCGGTCAGCGTGAAGCTGTCGCCGCCTTCCTCGTCGGAGACGCAGCCGGAAACTGCAAGCAGTCCCAAGCCCATCAGTCCGAGAAGCGTGCGGCGGGTCGCTCCCATCGTCAGACCCTTTCGATGATCGTGGCGGTGCCCATGCCGGCGCCGATGCACAGCGTCACCAGCGCGGTGTTGAGATCGCGCCGTTCCAGCTCGTCGAGCACCGTGCCGAGGATCATCGCGCCGGTGGCGCCGAGCGGATGGCCCATGGCGATCGCGCCGCCGTTGACGTTGATCTTGTCGTGCGGGATGTCGAAGGCCTGCATGTAGCGCAGCACGACGGCGGCAAAAGCCTCGTTGAGTTCGAAGAGATCGATGTCGGAGAGCTTCATGTCGGCGCGCGCGAGCAGCTTCTCGGTGACGTCGACCGGGCCGGTCAGCATCAGCGCCGGATCGGAACCGATATTGGCGAAGGCGCGGATGCGGGCACGGGGCTTGAGGCCCATGCTCTCGCCGCCGGCCTTGGAGCCGAGCAGCACGGCCGCAGCACCGTCGACGATGCCCGAAGAGTTGCCGGCATGGTGCACGTAGTTGATCTTCTCGATTTCCGGATGCGCCTGGATGCCGACGGCTTCGAAGCCGCCCATCTCGCCCGGCATCTGGAACGACGGGTTGAGCGAGGCGAGCGCCTGCATGTCTGTGCCGGGACGCATGTGCTCGTCGCGGTCAAGAATGGTCAGCCCGTTCTGGTCCTTCACCGGCACGACCGACTTCTTGAAGTAGCCCTTTTCCCAGGAATGGGCGGCGCGCTTCTGGCTTTCGACGGCGTAGGCGTCGACGTCGTCGCGGCTGAAACCGTATTTGGTGGCGATCAGGTCGGCCGACACGCCCTGCGGCATGAAATAGGCCGGCAGGTTGACGGACGGGTCCATGAACCAGGAGCCGCCGGACATGCCGAGGCCGACGCGCGACATCGATTCGACGCCGCCGGCGATCACGATGTCGTCGGCACCCTGGGCGATCTTCGCTGCGCCGAAGTTGACGGCGTCGAGACCCGACGCGCAGAAGCGCGAGATCTGCATGCCGGGCGCACGGGTGGAGTAACCTGCCTCGAAGGCGGCGGCCTTCGGGATCACCGAGCCGGCATCCATCACCGGATCGACGCAGCCCATGATGATGTCGTCGACGGTCGACGTATCGAGCCCGTTGCGATCACGCACGGCCTCCAGCATTTTGGCCGCAAGGCGAACGGACGGCACTTCGTGCAGCGATCCGTCCTTCTTGCCACGGCCGCGCGGTGTGCGCACGTGGTCGTAAACGAAGACTTTCGTCATGTCTCATCTCCCTTTCGGCAGCACCGTCCGGTGCTGCCCGTCAAACAGTTGGATATCAGAACGCGGCCGCGTCGAGCGCCATCACCGTGTCGGCGCCCGTCTCGATGCGGGCCTTGCGCAGCGCCGTTTCCGGCAGGATCCTTTCCATGAAGAAGGTCGCGGTGATCAGCTTGTTCTTCAGATAGTCCGCGCGTGCCGTTTCGCCAGAGGCTAGTTTTTCCTCGGCGGTCTTGGCGATCTTCGCCCACATGTAACCGAGCACGACGAGACCAAAGAGGTGCATGTAGTCGGTCGAGCCGGCGCCGGCATTGTCGGGCTTGGCCATGGCGTTCTGCATGAACCACATGGTGGAAGCCTGCAGGTCGTTGAGGCCCTTCTTCAGCGCCTTGGTATAGGTGGCCAGCTTCTCGTCGCTGCGGTTCTCGTCGCAGAAATCGCCGATTTCCTTGAACAGCGCCATGACGGCGCGGCCGCCGTTGAGGCCGAGCTTGCGACCGACGAGATCGAGCGCCTGGATGCCGTTGGCACCTTCGTAGATCATCGCGATGCGGGCATCGCGGACATACTGGCTCATGCCGTGCTCTTCGATATAGCCGTGGCCGCCGAACATCTGCTGCGCCATGACCGCGTGGTCGAAGCCCTTGTCGGTCAGGACGCCCTTGAGGATCGGCGTCATCAGCCCGAGGATGTCGTCGGCCGTCTGGCGGTCGGCGTCATTGTCGGAACGGTGGGCGATATCGGATTTCAGTGCGGTCCAGAGCGTGAACGCACGGCCGGCCTCGTTGAAGGCGCGGATCGTCATCAGCGTGCGGCGCACATCCGGATGCACGATGATCGGGTCGGCCTTCTTGTCCGGAGCCTTCGGGCCGGAAAGCGAACGGCCCTGGATGCGGTCGCGGGCATAGTTGGCGGCGTTCTGGTAGGCGATTTCGGCGATCGACAGGCCCTGCAGGCCGACCCCGAGGCGGGCTTCGTTCATCATCACGAACATGGCGTTGAGGCCCTTGTTCTCCGTGCCGATGAGGTAGCCCTCGGCCTCGTCATAGTTCATGACGCAAGTCGAGTTGCCGTGGATGCCCATCTTGTGCTCGATGGCGCCACAGGAAACGCCATTGCGCTCGCCCAGTTCGCCGTCGCCGTTCAGCTTGAACTTCGGCACGATGAACAGCGAGATGCCCTTCACGCCTTCTGGCGCGCCCTCGATGCGGGCGAGCACCAGGTGGATAATGTTGTCCGACATGTCGTGTTCGCCGGCGGAGATGAAGATCTTCTGGCCGGAAATCTTGTAAGCGCCGTTACCATCAGGCACGGCCTTGCTGCGAAGGAGCCCGAGGTCGGTGCCGCAATGCGGCTCCGTCAGGTTCATCGTGCCGGTCCATGTGCCTTCCACCATCTTCGGCAGATAGGCCTTCTTCTGCTCGTCCGAGCCGTGCACCAGGATCGCGGCGATCGCGCCCTGGGTGAGGCCCGGATACATCGTCAGTGCCATGTTGGCCGAGGACATGTATTCGCCGACGGCGGTGTGCAGCGTATAGGGCAGGCCCTGGCCGCCGAATTCCTCCGGCACGGAGAGCCCGAGCCAGCCGCCTTCGCGGTAGAGATCGAAGGCCTGCTTGAAGCCTTTGGGCACGCTGACCGAACCGTCGTCGCGGCGCTTGCAGCCTTCCTGGTCGCCGGAAAGGTTGACCGGGAACAGCACTTCTTCGGCAAGCTTGGCGGCTTCGCCGACGATCGCTTCGATCATGTCGGGCGTCGCATCGGCAAAGCCGGGAAGGTTGTTGTATCGCTCGATGCCGAGCACGTCGTTCAGAATGAAGAGAGTATCGTCGACCGGTGCCTTGTAGGTGGGCATTCTTTCCTCGCCTTTTTCGCTTTCGGATCGTCGCCTCCACTCGGCCGACGTCCGGTTGCAACATGCCGAATGCGCCGCCATCTGAGGGCGGTTCCGCATCGTTGGCAGGATGCTACAAAATTTTGACGTTTGCGTAAACGTCAAAAATAGCGCCCTATCGAAGTTTCGCTTGTCGGCGGCTCGAGCGGTCAAATCACCGCCGCGCCGCACTCTCCATCGTCTGCCCTGCCAAATCGTTAAAAAATCGACGCCGGTTAACGGCTTGTTTACCACGTTTAATGAAAGGTGCGTGTTGAGATGGTCAAAGCTGCAACCGGTCCGGTCCTCGCATTGTTGTAGCTTTGCTCACGTCGGAAGTGCGCAGGGGCGAAGGAAACCGTTTCCTTCCGTGGCGACTTTCGAGATGGCCGACGGACAGGGGCGAAGAGCACAATGAATGGATCGCGATCAAATCCTCAGCGCGCTGGCAGCCAGAGCTATGGCGAGCGGCCCTCGCTGGACGCCTTGAACCGCACGATCGAAGGGCTCGAAGCCCGGATCGAAGGCTTGATGAACGGCGCGGGACGCGAGCCGCCGGCCCGCCCGGTCGAGCGCGAGCGTATTGCCCCCCGCGATATCCCATCCCCCCGTGAGGCCGTTTCCGAAATCATGCAGCGCCAGCGGGCGCTGAGCACCTCGCGCGAGCGGCCGGCCTTGAGAGACCGCCTGCCGCAACGCGAGCCGGATCGCCTGGCTCAGCGCGAGCCCGAGCGCTATGTCGACGACATGCGGGCGCAGCCGGTGCGTGCGCCTGTCGCCCGGCCGGCCGCTGCCGTCAACGATATCGCCGAGGCGCTCGTCGGATTGCGCCAGGACCTCAAGCGCGACATCACCGACGGGCTCACCCGCGAGATGAATTCCCTGCGCGCCGAAATTCGCGGCATCAAGGCGCAGGCCCAGGACCACAGCTTCGCCGAAGACGTTCGCGGCGACATGCAGCGCCTTGCCGACAGCATCCAGCAGCTCGGCCGCCAGGCATCGCCCGCCCAGGCCGACGCGCTGCGCAGCGATTTTGACGACCTGCGCGCGATGATCGACGGGCTGGCGCGCGAAGACAGCGTTCGCCGTATGGAAAGCCGCTGGAACGGCGTCGAGGATCGGTTGATCGCCTTCGACCAGAATCGCGACGACGAACTGGTGGCGCTGGCCTACCGGCTTGACGAGATCAAGTCGCAGATCGGCGCGCTCGGCAACAGCTCTGCCGTCGATGTGCTCGAAGGCAAGATGATTGCCGTTGCCCAGGCGATCGAAATGCTCGGCCGCCAGATACAGCCGGACGACCGGCGCCTCGTGTCGCAGTTCGCCGATCTCGATGCACGGCTTGACGAAATCAGCCGGGCGATCGCCGCGAGCAGCCGCAGCACGACCAGCCTCGACGGTGGTTTCGCCAATCGCCTGGAAACCAGGCTCGGTGACCTTTCGCGGCAGATCGACGGATTGTCCCGCCCGAACGATTCCGGTCTCGGCTCGCGCCTGGAGGCGCTGGCTGCGCGGGTCGAGGATCTCGCGAGCGAAAAGGCAGCCGCCGGACTGGAAGAGCGCCTGGATCAGCTTTCCCTGCTGATGGAGCGCAGCCACCGGAACGCCCAGCCGGACCTGACGGGCCACCTCAACGACATTTCCCGCAAGATCGAGGCGCTCGATCAAGGCAGCGTCAACGATGCGCTCGCCGAGCGGCTCGACTATCTTGCCCGTCGCATCGACGATCTCGATACGCTGAGCGCGCACCCCGTTGCCGATCCGCGTTTCGACCGGCTCGAAGACCGGCTTGCGGGCATTGCCCAGCGGCTGGAAGAAACCTATGCGGCGCCGTTCGACGACCGCGCTGCCTTGTACAATCTCGAAGCCCAGATCGCCAATCTGTCGACCCTGGTCAGCCAGCCCCGCAGCGAGGCAGGCGCTGCCATGCCGGTGGAATTCGAGAGCCGCATGAATGCACTCGAAGACTATTTCGCCACCAGCGACGAGTACATCGTCGAGGCTGCCCGCCAGGCGGCCGAGGCGGTAATGGAGGCCTATTCGAAAAAGGGCATGCCGCAGTCGGCAGGTGGCGGCGATCTCGCGGCGATCTCGGCGCTGGCGGAAGACCTGCGCACGCTCGAAGATCTCAGCCGCTCCAGCGACGAGCGCACGGCGCGCACCTTCGAAGCCCTGCATGAAACCCTCGTCCATATCGCCGACAAGCTCGAGCGGATCGAGGGACGCGAGCCTGCCATGGCTGCGGCACATTACGAGGCGCCGGTGGCGCGCGAAATGGCTGCGATGCCCAAGGCAACGCAGCCGGAATTCAACGACCCCTTCAGCGGCGCCGATCTCGATGACCGCTATCAGGATCTGCAGCGCAATGTCCGCGCCCTCCAGGCGGAAGACGACGGCGTCATCGCCGCCGCCACTGCATCTGCGCATGCGACCGCGTTTGCCGGCGACGAAGGTCAGGTTTCGACCATCGAGCCCGACGGTGCGCGCGAACAGCCGGTCGCTGCTGCCCGCACGGGCCTGCTTGCCGGCCTGACCCGGCGCTTTTCCGGAAAGCGGGCTGAGCCCGCACAGGAGCCGGCACGGCAACTCGTCGAGCCCGCCCCCTCCATCGACCCGTCCGAGATGTTGGCGCCGGAAGAGGCCAATCAGCTGCTCGAGCCGGGTTCGGGCGTTCCCGACGTCAAGAAGATCCTCGAGCGCGTGCGCGCCGGCCAGATGAACCGCGGCGGCAAACCGGCCGCTGACGGCGACAAGGCAGACTTCATTGCCGCCGCCCGCCGGGCGGCACAGCTGGCCGTCGAGGAAGCCGATACGCTCAACAAGGCCAAGGACGGTGGCGTTGCCAGCGGGGTCGGCGGTGCCTTTGCCCGCCATCGCCGACCGATCCTCATGGCTGTCGGTGCCGTGCTTCTGGCGATCATGTCCTATCCTCTCGTCGGCGCCATGCTGAAGGGCAGCGACGCGCCCGTTGCCGAGCCGGTGGCGATCATCGAGCAGAAAGTGGCTCCCGTCGCCGAGCAGGCGACGATCGCCAATGAACGAGATATCGCAGGCGACCAGGCACCTTCGGCCGCGGCCGTTGCGACCGAAACACCGGTTGAAGCGCTGCAGCCCATTCCCGAAGCACCGCTCGATTCTGTCGAGCAACCGTCAAGCGCCGTGCAGACGCCGGCCATCTCGACGCCGCCGGCCGATATGTCCGCATCGACGGTGGCGACGACCGAAACACGGGCACCGCTGCTTCAGCCGGTGCCGGAAGCCAAGGAGCCGGTAGCCGCTTCGACGTTCCAGGCCGCGCCGGCCGATGCCGGGCAGGCCGGAACCTTTGCGCCGGTCGCAAAGGCTGCCGAAGTCGTCCTGCCTGATGGTTTCGGCCCGGTTGCGCTGGTGACGGCCGCCAAGGGTGGCGACCCCCTGGCTTTCTATGAGATCGGCGCGCGCTTCACCGAAGGTCGCGGCGTTAGGGAAGACCTGGCGGAAGCCGCCAAATGGTATCAGCGCGCCGCAGACGGCGGCGTCGTGCCGGCCGAATATCGGCTGGCCAGCATGTACGAAAAGGGCTCGGGCCTGACGCGCGACGCGGCCAGGGCCAAGGTTCTCTATCTGAAGGCGGCCGGGCAGGGCAATGCCAGCGCCATGCACAATCTTGCCGTGATGCTGGCCAGCGGCCGCGACGGCTCGCCGGATTTCGCCGGGGCGACCAACTGGTTCGCCAAGGCAGCCGAGCTCGGCATCCGCGACAGCCAGTTCAATCTGGCTGTCCTCTATGCCCGCGGCAACGGCGTGCCGCAGGATCTTGAAGCCTCCTACAAATGGTTTGCCGCCGCCGCCCGCGAGGGCGACATGGATGCCGCGGCCAAGCGCGACGAAGTGGCCAAGGCGATGAAGCCGGAGCAGCTTTCGCGTGCAAAGGCCAACGCCGATGCCTGGAAGCCGCAGCCGGTCGACGCCAAGGCAAACACGGTCGACGTGCCGGATGCGTGGGTAGGCCCGGCCAACAAGACCGCCTCGATCGACATGGGCAAGGCCATTCGCAACATCCAGGCCATCCTCAACAACAACGGCTTCGACGCCGGCAAGCCGGACGGCCAGCTGGGCAAGAAGACGGTTGCGGCGATCAAGGCCTTCCAGACATCTGTTGGCCAGGAGCCGACCGGTGAAATCACCGACCAGCTGGTGAAGGAATTGCTCAAGCGCAATTCCTGATCCGGCAGGGGTTGCCGCCGCAATAAAGCCGCAGAGCCGGGTGACACGGTTCGCGGAACCGAAGCTGTCCGCCATGTGGCTGAAAAGGTTGACAGCTCCGGCGTAGGAGCGCATGACGGAAGCCTATGCCACCTCGCCTTCGGGAGAGGTGTCGGCTTTCAGAGATAATCCCCCCTCCGTGGTGAATTACTTGCCACTGTGACGTTTTTCGCCCGCACTGCGGGCCGTTGGCATATTGAGGTCCCGGCGTGACGATTTATCTGCCCATCGCAGAGTTGTCGGTGAACATACTCATCATCCTCGGCATGGGTGCGGCCGTCGGCTTTCTCTCAGGCATGTTCGGCGTCGGCGGCGGGTTCCTGATCACGCCTCTCCTGATCTTCTACAACATCCCGCCCGTGGTCGCTGTCGCGACCGGCGCCAACCAGGTCGTGGCATCGTCGATATCAGGCGCCATCACCCATTTCCGGCGCGGCACGATCGACATCAAGCTCGGCACGGTGCTTCTGTGCGGCGGTCTTTTGGGTGCGACGCTCGGTGTCTGGCTCTTTTCATTCTTGCGTCGGGCCGGTCAGCTCGATCTCGTCATCTCGCTGCTCTATGTGGTGCTGCTGGGCTCGGTCGGCAGCCTGATGCTGTGGGAAAGCGTGCGCGCGATGCGCAAGGCCGCCAAGAACCAGGCGACGTCGCTACGCCGCCCGGGCCAGCACAACTGGGTGCACGGGCTGCCGCTGAAGATGCGGTTCAAGAAATCGAAGATCTATCTGAGCGTCATTCCCGTTGCGGCCCTTGGTTTCTGCATCGGCATCCTGACGTCGGTCATGGGTGTCGGCGGCGGCTTCATCATGGTCCCGGCGATGATTTATCTCCTGCGCATCCCGACCAATGTCGTCGTCGGCACCTCGCTGTTCCAGATCGTCTTCGTTTCCGCCTACACGGTCATCGTCCAGGCCTCGACCAACTATACCGTCGATATCGTGCTCGCCTTCGTGCTGATGATCGCCGGCGTCATCGGCGCGCAATATGGCGTGCGGGTCGGACAGAAGCTGCGCGGCGAGCAGTTGCGCGCGCTGCTGGCGCTGCTTGTCCTTGCCGTCGGCATCCGCCTGGCGATCGAGCTCGTCATTCCGCCGAAGGATATCTATTCCGTCGTGTCAGCGGGGTTCGGTTTCTGATGACCCATCTCGCCCGCATCGCCCTTGCAGCCCTGACTTTGGCTTTCGCGGCTCCCGCCGGCGCCCAGATGCAGGACGAGAATGCCAACGACTTCACCGAAAAGCTGGAGATCGGCATCTCGACCGACGAAATCGCCATCACCTCGGATTTCCGTGGCGCCGACCTGACGATCTTCGGTGCGGTCGACGGTTTCGACCCCAATCTCCTGGTGCAGGGCAAATACAACATCATCGTTTCGCTCGAGGGCCCGAAAGACAACGCCACGGTGCGCAAGAAGGAGCGCGTTTTCGGCATCTGGGTGAACACCAGCTCCATGACCTTCGAGCTGGTGCCGGAATCCTATTCGCTGTCGAGCACGCGTGACATCGAGACGATCGCCCCGCCGGGCGAAATGGGCAATATGGGCATCGGTGTCGACCATATGCGGCTCGTGCCGCTCGGTTTCGTCGGCGACGGCAGCAATCTCGGCGAGTTCCGCAATGCCTTCCGCCGCATCCGCGAGACCAGCGGCGTCTATGAGCGCGATCCGGGCGGCGTGCAATTCATCAGCTCCAGCCTGTTCAAGGCATCGGTCCGCCTGCCGGCCAACGTGCCGAACGGGGTGCATGTGGTGCGTGCCTATCTCTTCCGCGACGGCACCTTCGTTGCCGCCAAGGCGCTGCCGTTGCGCGTCGTCAAGACGGGTGTGGAGCAGGTGATCACCCAGACGGCGCATCAGCAACCGTTCTTCTACGGCCTGTTTGCGGTGTTGCTCGCCGTCATCACCGGCTGGGGCGCGAGCCTGCTCTTCCGCAAGGAATAGTCTTTGACGGCAGTCGGCCGACGTTCCCTTTTGCTCGCCGGACAGCTAAAGAAGGCCTACTGCATAATTCCTTAAATCGGAATCGATTTAAGGAGAAAATTATGCCGCAAATTTATAGTGTTACAGTGTCCTTAGCGCGCCATGTTTGGCGCGCGGCGCTGTAAGCAGAAACAGGGGAAACTCCATGAAACCGATTTTCGTCCAGTTGCAGTGCGCTCCCGGCAAGACCTACGAGGTTGCCGACGAGATCTACCGCAAGGAGATCGTTTCTGAAATGTACTCGACGAGCGGCGACTACGACCTCTTGCTCAAGATCTACATTGAAGAAGGCCAGGACATCGGCAAGTTCATCAACGACAACATCGCCACGGTCCCCGGCATTTCCCGATCGTTGACGACGCTGACCTTCAACGCGTTCTGACGGATAATCAAGCGATCAGGTTCGTAAAGCGGACCGAATAGATCCGGTCGCGACCGAGCATGTGGGCGACCAGCTTGGCGCGATCGAACAGGCCGGTCATTGCCCGGTGGCGCAGGTCGAGACCACCGGTGGTGACACCGAAGGCCGGCATCAGCAGCCGCGTCCCATCGGTGGCAAAGCAGGCCCGTCGCACCGACTTCTCCCGCCGAACAACGGTCGCTGCCGGGTGCAGGTGGCCGGCAACTTCCCCTGACGCCTCGCCCCTCGACGGTTCATGGCGAAAGGTGAGGCCCGCGTGGCGGAATTCGTCCAGCGATATGCCGGGCAGGCCTGAAGCGCCATCGGGGTCATGGTTGCCATTGATCCACACCCACTCCCGCCCCATCGCCATCGCCGCGATCATGTGACGGAAGGTATCGGGCATTGCCGCCGAACCGACCCGGTCGTGGAAATTGTCGCCGAGGCTGATGATCAGTCTGGGGTCATGGCGGGTGATCGCCGCTTCGAGCACGCGCAGGGTGGCGAGCGTGTCGTAGGGCGGCAGCATCATGCCGCGCCGCGCGAAGGCCGATCCCTTTTCCAGATGCAGATCGGAAACGACAAGCGTTCGCGTCTCCGGCAAATAGAGGCTGCCGAGCGGATCGCAGACGGCTTCGACGCCGTGGACGATGGCGCGCGCGGAGATCGCCGTGCTGTCTGCTGGAGCCGATAGTGCGTGAGCAAGCCTGTGCATGGGTCGTCTCTTCACCGTCCTTACAGCGCTGCGCGTCAAATAGGACGCGCAAAGGCGCTGTAATGCTTTAAATTGCTGCATAATTTCGTCCATAAATCGGATCCGATTTAAGGAATTATGCAGTCGCGTGTTCGCGCGAACACGGGGCTATTCTATAGCGGCTCGCCGCCCATCGCTTCGTTGATCAGGTCGTCGGCAGCTTCGGAAAGCAGGAAGTCCTGCGCCTCGCCCTGAACCGCCTCCTTGCCGATCTCCAGCATCACGGGCACGGCAAGCGGCGAAATCCGGTCGAGCCGGCGATGGGTAATGTGGCCTTTGATTCGCTTCAGCATATCCCCGAGACGGCCGATGTCCAAAAGCCCCGTCGCCGCATCGTTGCGCGTTGCCTCCAGCAGCAGATGGTCGGGCTCGTGCGCGCGCAATACGTCGTAAATGAGGTCGGCCGATACGGTCACCTGGCGGCCGGTCTTCTCCTTGCCGGGATGCCGCTGGTCGATCAGGCCGGCGATGACCGCGCAGTTGCGGAAGGTGCGCTTCAGCAGAAACGATTCGTTCAGCCAGGCCTCGAGATCGTCGCCGAGCATGTCCTCGTCGAAGAGGTCGGCGAGCGCCTTCCGGCGCAGCTGGAACGTCGCGCCGAGATCGTCCAGTGCCCAGACGGCAAGCGAATAGTCGGTGGCGACGAAGCCGAGCGGCTTCAGGCCGGCGCGGTCGAGCCGGCGGGTGAGCAGCATGCCGAGCGTCTGGTGCGCCAGCCGTCCCTCGAAGGCGTAGATCACCATGTAATGCCGGCTGCCGCGCGGGAAGGTCTCGATCAGCAACTCGTCTTCGCGCGGCAGCATCGACACGTCCTTCTGCAGCGACAGCCAGTCGCGCACCTGTTCGGGCAGTGCTGCGCGCCGCGCCGGATCGGCCAGCATCTTGCGCACCTGTTCGGCGAGGTAGGTCGACAGCGGAAACTTGCCGCCGGCATAGCTCGGCACCTTGGGGTCGAAGGAGAACGCCTGGCTGACGAGACATTCGTTTTCGCGGATGCCTTCGAAACGCAACACCTTGCCGGAAAACAGGAACGTGTCGCCCTGGGAGAGCATCTCGAGGAAATATTCCTCGACCTTGCCGAGCGACATGCCGCCGCGGCCGAGCGAGCCGCGCTGGTTGCGCTTGACCATCCGCACGTTCAGCATCGGCGATTCGACGATGGTGCCGACATTGAGACGGTATTGCTGCGCGACCAGCGGATTGGAGACGCGAAAGAGGCCTTCCTTGGTCTTGCGGATACGGGCGTAGCGCTCGTAGGTCTTCAGCGCATAGCCGCCCGTCGCGACGAAATCGACGACGCGCTCGAAGGTTTCCCAGGTGAGCGACGCATAGGGCGAGGCGCTGGTGATCTCTTCGTAGAGCGACAGCGGATCGAAGGGCGCGGCGCAGGCCATGCCGAGCACATGCTGGGCAAGCACGTCGAGCGCACCCTTGCCGACCGGAGGCGTATCCTGCGCACCGATATAGTTGGCATCGAGCGCCGCCTGGCACTCCATCACCTCGAAGCGGTTGGCCGGCACCAGGATCGCCTTCGAAGGTTCGTCCATGCGGTGGTTGGCGCGGCCGATGCGCTGGGCAAGCCGGCTTGCCCCCTTCGGCGCACCGACATGCACGACGAGGTCGACATCGCCCCAGTCGATGCCGAGGTCGAGCGTCGAGGTGGCAACGACGGCGCGCAGCCGGTTCTCCGACATCGCCGCCTCGACCTTGCGCCTTTGGGCGACATCGAGCGAGCCATGGTGAAGCGCGATCGGCAGGTTGTCGTCGTTGATGGTCCAGAGTTCCTGGAACACAAGCTCCGCCTGGCTGCGGGTATTGACGAAGAGCAGGGTGGTGCCGTGCTCCTTGATGGCGGCGTAGACGTCGGCGACGGCGTAGCGCGCCGAATGCCCAGCCCAGGGCACATGCTCGTCGGTGCGCAGGATGGAAATCTCAGGCTTGGCGCCACCCCTGACGGTCACGAGGCCGGCATGGTCGTTCCCCTCCGGCGACTGCGGCGCCAGCCAGCGCTGCAGTTCCATCGGGTCGGCGACCGTCGCCGACAGTCCGATCGTCTGCAGCCCGGGCGCCAGCCGGCGCAGCCGGGCAAGGCCGAGCGATAGCAGGTGTCCGCGCTTCGAGGTCACCAGCGAATGCAGCTCGTCGAAGACGACGTAACGCAAATCCCTGAAGAAGCGCTCGGCCTCGCCGTTGGCAAGCAGCAGGGCCAATTGCTCCGGCGTCGTCAGCAGGATGTCTGGTGGGTTGAGCTTCTGGCGCTGGCGCTTGCCCTGCGGCGTGTCGCCGGTGCGGTTCTCGACGCGCACCGGCAGGCCCATCTCGTCGACCGGCTTCATCAGATTGCGTTCGATGTCGACGGCCAGGGCCTTCAGCGGCGAGAGGTAGAGCGTGTGAATCCCTGTACAGGCGGAGCCTGGCGGAATTTTTCCGCGTCGGATGAGGTCGACAAGAGAGGGGAGAAAGCCGGCAAGCGTCTTGCCGGCGCCGGTCGGCGCGATCAGCAGCGTACTCTCGCCGGCCTCTGCCCGCGCCAGCAATTCCAGCTGGTGGGCGCGGGGCTGCCAGCCCTTCTCGCCGAACCAGCGAAGGAAGGGGGCGGGCAAGGTCAGCGCATCGCCTTGCTTGAGCGGAGAATCGATCCTGTTCACGGAGAACAAAGGTAGATCAAATCCGGCAAAAGAGAAGCCTCCCGCGGCGGTGGTCACATGGCGATTGACTCATCGTTCTAATCATGGATAAAAAATATCCATGATTAGGGAGAAGGCGAATGAAACTCGGGGACGGTGTCGAGCAGGCGATCCACAGCGTGACGATGCTGAGCTGTCTTCAGCCCGGCAGCACGCTGTCGGCGGCAGCGCTTGCCGAATTTCATGGCGTTTCCGTGAGCTATCTCCTGAAGCACCTGCAGGCGATGTCCGGGGCAGGGCTGCTCGAAGCCGTGCCCGGCCCGAAGGGCGGCTACCGTCTTGCCCGCACGCCGGAGAAGATCAGCATGCTCGATATCGTGCTTGCGGTCGAAGGGCCGGAACCGGCGTTCCGCTGCAACGAAA
Organism: Ensifer adhaerens; assembly: GCF_001270265.1. GTDB lineage: Bacteria > Pseudomonadota > Alphaproteobacteria > Rhizobiales > Rhizobiaceae > Ensifer > Ensifer adhaerens_B. The sequence continues at coordinate 58,136 of NZ_LGAP01000004.1, read as the reverse complement.
TCCGGCTGCGCGGCCCCAATCCCTATGCCTGCAAGCCGATGGCGCCGTGCACGATCAACGTCGCAATGCTGAAAGCCGAGCAGGCCTACCGCGCCGAGCTTCGGCGCGTGACCATTGCCGACATCATGGAAGATCTGAGCGCCAAGGACGACGGCAGCGTCGCGGCGCGAACCAACACATTTCTGGCGGTCAACGAACGCAAGTCGGCCGCCGGCGCCTGAAACCTCGCCCCTCATCCGCCTGAAGGAGAAGACCATGCAACCGCGTTTGAACTTCGTCAAAGCCGCCCCCGACGCCTATAAGGCAGTCGCCGCTCTCGACACCTACATCGTCAAGGAATCGGGGTTGGAGCCGCGTCTGATCCACCTGATCAAGCTGCGCGCCTCGCAGATCAACGGCTGTGCCTACTGCGTCGACATGCATGTGAAAGAGGCGCGTCATACCGGCCTCAGCGAGCAATGGATCAATCTGATCTGCGTCTGGCGCGAGTCGCCAATCTACGACGCCCGCGAGCGCGCGGTGCTCGCCTGGACCGAGGCACTGACCAACCTTGCCCAGACCGGCGCGCCCGATGCGGATTTCGAGCCTCTGAAGGAGCATTTCGACGAAGCCGAGATCACCAAGATCACGATCGCCATCGGCGTCATCAATACCTGGAACCGGGTCGCCGTCGGCCTGCGTTCGCAGCATCCGGTCGACGCTCCGTCAAAGGCCGCCTGATACCTCTGAGGTAGACGGCACAGCCCCGCAGTCGATCCGCGGGGCTGTGCGCCAGTGACGTTCTAGAGTGCGATGTAACGATCGGCGCGGTGGTTGATGGCCACGAACAGGTTGAGGACGACCGCGCCGAGCACCGACCAGGCGACGACTTGAGGCGTCGTCACGCCGAAGGCAGCCACCAGTACGACCATGTCGATCGCAAGCTGCACCAGCCCGGCGCGAATGCCGAAACGCTCCTGCAGGTAGATGCCGAGAATGCCGACGCCGCCGAGGCTGGCGCGGTGGCGGTAAAGCGCCAGGAGACCGTAGCCGAGAAGCAAGCCGCCGATGAGGGCAGCCCAGGCCGGGTGGATATCGCCGATGTGGAACAGGCGCGACTGGATATCGGTGAGGAACGAGGTCACGCCGATGGCGATGAAGGTCTTGACCGTGAAGGCCGGCCCGAGCCTCTTCAGCGAGAGATAGAAGAACGGCAGGTTGAGCAGGAAGAAGGCGAGGCCGAAGTTCACGCCGGTCGCGTAATGCAGCAGGAAGGCGACGCCGGCGGTGCTGCCTGTGAGCAGGCCGGCGCTTGCGAGAAAATAAAGGCCGAGCGCGGCGATCAGGCTGCCGGAGAAGATGCCCTGCAGGTCCTCGATCGGCGTGTGCCGGGTCGGGCTGGTGTTCCAAAGACCGAAAACGCTGCTGCTCTGAGCCATGGCAAAACCTCGATTGTGATGTGCCCAGCAATGCTGCAACGCACAAAAACAATCAAGAAAATTATGTCAGCAATGCTGACGTAATTTTGCGAACCAGCCCTGCGTTTTTAAGCAGGCTTGCGCGCAAGAAACAGGATGCCCGAGACCGGCTTCCCGGCATCCATGCGGATGACGGTGCGCTCGACAGCCACCATATCAAGGCCGTGGGAAGCGAGAAGGTCGCGGATATAGGCCTCGCTATGGGCGTAGCGCAGCGATGGGCGCAGGACGAAACCGTCGTCCAGACCAGCATCCTCCACCGAGAAGGCAAACAGGCCCTGGCTCGAAAGCAATTCACCGACGATCTTGGCGACGCCATCGAGGTTGCCGAGATACATCAGCACGTCGGCGGCGCTGACGAGATCGGCGCGCGCCGCGGCAAAGTTGCCGAAGACATCAGATTGTTCAGGGGGCAGCGACAGGTCGGCCCGCGCCAGCCTGTCATAGACGGCCTTTGTCTCCGCCTTTACCAGCATGTTGGCGGAAATGTCGAAGCCTTCGAGAAAAGCCGCGCGCTCGCGGATGCGTTCGCCGAACAGGCCGGTGCCGCAACCGAGATCGACGACATGTTCGAAATGCGCCCCCGCCGTTGATCTTTCGATCAGTGCGGCGAGCTTTTCCGGGACGGTGTAATCGAGCTTCTCGACCAAGGCATGGTCGAAGCGGTCGGCGTAGTCGTCGAAAAGCCGCTCGACATAGAGGCTCGGCGGCTGTTCCGGCATCTCGGTGGCACCGAGCAGCGCCAGCTTCAGACCGGCGCCGAAAATGTCTTTCGGGTTGAGGCGCAAGGTTTTGCGCAGCGCGTCGATTGCCGCCTCTTTCCGGGCCGATTTTTCCTCATAGTCCGCCAGCCGGAACCAGCCGGCAGCCCATTCCGGAACACGTTCGAGCGCTTGCGCCATAAGATCGGCCGCGCTCGCGGGCTCGCCGGCCTCGGCAAGCATTTTTGCGTAGTCGGCGCGGCGATCGGCGATCAGGTCGCCGGAGGAGAGCTGGTTGAGCGTCATCAATGTGAGATGTTGGTTGCGATCAACGCTTCTGACGCCGGACCGGGCAAAACACAAGCGGAATCTGAAAGCCGGGCACATGCCTGCCTTTTCCGGTGACTTGCGGGCGCACGCATGGCGGCTTATGTGAAGGGAAACAGGAGTATTTCGCCGATGTCGGACGGAGTGAACAAATTCTTGGGGGATTCGCCGCTGCGCGTCCTCGTCAAGCTCGTCGTGGTGTCGATCCTCGTCGGGTTCGTCATGACCGTTTTCGGCTGGTATCCCGCCGACATCTATTTCGGCATCCGCAACTTCCTGCTCGACCTCTGGCACACGGGCTTCTCCGCTCTCGGTCGGGTCGGCGACTACTTGCTGCTCGGCGCTGCGATCGTCATTCCCGCCTTCTTGATCCTGCGTGTCATGAGCTACCGGCGTTGAGCATGACGGATCAGCTTTTCTTCATCGAGCGGCGCGGCTTTCTGCGCGCCGGCGCCGTCCTTTCGGTCGGCGTGCTCGCCGGCTGCACGACATCCAACGTGCTGACACCCGGAAGCGGCACTGGTAGCGACCAGACCGAGGCGAGCCTCGGCCATGTCAACGCCCTGCGCAAGAACAAGGGCCTGTCACCGCTGGTGGCGGACAAGGCGGCCTCTGTCGCCGCCATGAGCCAGGCGGCTAGAATGGCGAAGGTCGGCAAGATGCAGCACCTGATCGGTTGGCGCGACAGTTTCTACGACCGGATGAAGAGCCAGGGCGTCACACTGCCGGCGGCCGAAAACATCGCCATGGGCCAGGACGATGCCGAGCGTGCCTATGACGCCTGGTACAAATCGCCGAAGCACCTCGAAAACATGCTGGGCAAATATCGCGGTCTCGGCGTCGCCGTGGCGCAGAACACGGCTTCGGGGAACCGGCCCTTTTGGGCCATGGTGCTGGCGGGGTAAGCGCCCCTTTTCTCTGTCAATCGCAGTCAATGCGGCCCCTCATCCCCCTGCCGCGACCTTCTCCCCGCGAGCGGGGAGAAGGAAACCCGTGGTCATCGCTTGAGTCTACAATTGCCGTCTCGACGTCATCCTGTTCTGTGACCGCGGATACCACCTGATGTCTCCGCCGCCTGCGCACGTCCCCTCTCCCCGCAGGCGGGGAGAGGGCTAGGGTGAGGGGCTGTTGTTTCGAGACAGGCAGGAGAGGTCTGATTGCGATCTCTCAACCATTCATGGTGTCTTGCGCCCGCCTATGATCTTTCCCTAAAACGGTCGTCACGCACCCATCACGCCGGGACCGTTCGATGACCGCCGCTTCTCCCGCTTCGCCGAGCGATCCCGCCGGCCCCTTCCACGTCACGCATCGTCTGATCCTGGCGATCGCGCTTCCGATGACGCTCGGCTTTCTCACCACGCCGTTGCTCGGCCTCGTCGGTACGGCGGTCGTCGGTCGCATGGGCCAGGCGACGCTGCTGGCCGGGCTTGCGGTCGGCGCAGTGATGTTCGACCTGATCTTCACCACCTTCAATTTCTTGCGCGCCGCCACGACCGGCCTTGTCGCGCAGGCTTATGGAAGGGGGGAGCGGCGCGAACAGCAGGCCGTCTTCTGGCGCTCGCTGGTGATCGCGCTCACGGCCGGTGTCGCGCTCGTCGCCCTGTCGCCACTTCTTCTTGCCGGTGGTCTGTGGTTGATGGGCCCGCCAGCCGAAGTCGAGGCGGTCACCCGCACCTATTTTCTCTGTCGCATCCTGTCCGGTCCGGCTGCACTTGCCAATTACGCCATCCTCGGCTTCGTGCTCGGGCGTGGCGAAGGCACGATCGGTCTGATGCTGCAGACGCTGATCAACGGCATCAACATCGTGCTGTCGATCCTGCTCGGACTGGTCTTCGGCTGGGGTGTCGCCGGCGTCGCGATTGCAACCGTCACCGGCGAGGTGATCGGTGCGCTGGCCGGATTTGCCATCGTCTACGGTCGTTTCGACCGGAAAGACGCGCCAAGCTGGGCGATGATCTTCGATCGCGAACGGCTGAAGCCGCTGTTCGGGCTCAATCGCGATATCATGATCCGCTCCTTTGTACTGCTTGCGGCTTTCACGCTGATGACGCGTATCGGCACGGCCTTCGGCCCGGTGACATTGGCAGCAAACGCGGTGCTGATGACGATCTTTCTCGTGGCCGGCTACTATCTCGATGGTCTTGCCAATGCGGCCGAGCAGCTGATCGGCCGTTCGATCGGCGCGCATTACCGTCCGGCCTTCGATCGGGCGCTGAAGCTGACGGCCGCCTGGTCGTTCGGACTTGCCGCCCTGACGACCGCGGCGTTCCTGCTCTTCGGCAGCGGGCTTGTCGACCTGCTGACGACGGCGCCGGATGTCCGCACGGTGGCCTATGAGTATCTGCCCTGGGCGGCGCTGACGGCGATGACCGGCGCGCTCGCCTTCCTGATGGATGGGGTCTTCATCGGCGCCACTTGGTCGCGCGAGATGCGCAACATGATGCTGGCGGCCTTTGGCGGATATATCGCCGCGCTGGCGATCCTTGTCCCCGCCTTCGGCAATCACGGCCTATGGGCGGGGCTCAACCTGTTTCTCTTGATGCGTGGCCTGTTCCTGCTTGCCCGAATTCCGGCAAAGGCGGGTCAGACCTTCCGCTCGGCCCAGTAATCGAGGCGGCTGTCGCGCAGGTCGCGGATCGATGTCAGGCCTTCGCGATCGCAGAGCTCGGAAAGCCCGCGCACGATCCGGCCGGGCAGGGCAGGGCCCTCATAGACCATGCAGGAGTAGAGCTGCACCAGATCCGCGCCGGCACGGATCTTTTCTGCAGCCGTTTCGGCCGAGCTGACGCCGCCAACGCCGATGATCGGCAGATCTGGACCGACGCGCTTGCGCATCCGGGCAAGCACCGCCGTCGATTTCTCAAAAAGCGGTTTGCCGGAAAGGCCGCCCGCTTCCTTCGCCTGGGCCCGGTCCTTGAGGCCGTCGCGCGAAAGCGTCGTGTTTGACACGATGAGACCGTCGAGCTTATGCGCCAGAACCTCGGCCGCGATGTCGTCCATGCCTTCCTCGGTCAGATCGGGTGCGATCTTGAGGAACACGGGCACGACCCTGCCGCTACGCGATGCCTCTTCGTCGCGCGCGGCAAGCACGGCCGACAGCAGCGCGGCCAGGCTCTCGCGCGCCTGCAGGTCGCGAAGGCCGGGCGTGTTCGGCGAGGAGATGTTGGCGGTGAAGTATTTGGCGACGGCGTAGAAGGTGTGGATGCCGCTGACATAGTCGCCGATGCGGTCGGCGCTGTCCTTGTTGGCGCCGATATTGACGCCGATCAGCGCATCGCGCGCGCAGGCCTTCAGGCGCGCCAAGGCTGCGCCATGGCCCTCATTGTTGAAGCCGAGGCGGTTGATCACCGCTTCGTCTTCCACCAGGCGGAAGATGCGCGGCTTGTCGGTGCCCGATTGCGGACGCGGCGTCACGGTGCCGATTTCGGTAAAGCCGAAGCCGATCTTCAAAAGCGCTTCCGGCACTTCGGCATTCTTGTCGTAGCCGGCGGCCATGCCGAGCGGGTTGGGGAAGGCGAGGCCAGCGACGGTCTGGGCGAGCCGCTTGTCCTGCCTGGTCGGACAACTCGGCACGAGGCCGGTCTTCAAGGCCTTGATCGACAGGCCGTGGGCGGCTTCCGGATCGAAGAGGAAAAGCCCGCGGCGGGCGAGGTTGGCAAAAGGATTGTTCATGCGTCGAGTTCCGGGAAGACGTGAAGGCCATCCGCGCCAAGCGGCAGCGGCTTTTCCCACAAGACGGCCGAAAGGAACAGCGGCGCATAGAGATGCGGGAAGAGGGCACCGCCGCGTGACGGCTCATAAACCAGCTCTTCGCCGAGGGCATCGCCATCGATCGCCACCAGCAGCAGGCCTTCCTGCCCTTCGAAGTGGCGGGCGGCGGTTTCGACCGCCTGTTCGCCTGTCGAAAAATGGATGAAGCCGTCGGCAAGGTCGATGGGTGCGCCATCGAAACGGCCGGTGCGCTTGGCTTCCTGCCATAGTGCGGCCGGAACGATCTTGTATATGATTGAGCTCATGATGCCCGCTTATCCGTCGTGATGTTCTGTCGTGGCCTTGCCGCAAATATCGGCGATTGTCCATTGCTGAAGGTCGTTCACCGGCGGATTTCCGCCCGCATGTCCGCAACGGAGAGGAAATCATGAAAAGAGCAATCGCAGTTCTGCTGATCGGCGTGGGCCTTGGCCTTGCCGGAGGCGTGCGCGCCCAGGAACCGGCTCCGGGCCGCTACAGCATGCAGAAGTCCGAGACCGGCATTGCCCGGCTCGACACCCAGACCGGCGAGGTCTCGCTCTGCCAGGAGAGGGATGGCCAGCTCGTCTGCCGCATGGCCGCCGACGAGCGCACAGCCTTCGAGCTGGAGATCGATCTCCTGACCAAGCGGGTGGAAGCGCTGGAAAAGGCTGTCGAATCCGGTGGAGCCGTCGCAAAACCGGACCTTCCGACCGATGAAGAGATTGACCGGACAATGGGCATCATGGAAAGAATGATGCGCAAGTTCATGGATATCGTGAAGGATCTTGAAGGCAGCAGCGACGAAGCGTCGCCGCAGAAGACCTGAGGGGTCGGACGGACCGTGCGGCGACAACCGGCGTTTGGAGGCGTCGGTTGCGGCCGAAGCTCTTGGGAGGGAGCGACATGACGCCGGACATGACCATCATCATCGCAGACGATCACCCGCTGTTCCGTGGCGCGATGCGGCAAGCATTGAGCGGCATGGCCGGTGCGCCGGCCATCGTTGAAGCCGGCGATTTCGCCACCGCGCGCAAGGCCGCCGCCGATTATCCCGACGCCGACCTGATGCTGCTCGACCTGACCATGCCCGGTGTCAGCGGCCTGTCGGGCCTGATCGCGCTTCGTGCCGAATTTCCAAGCCTGCCGGTCATGGTGGTTTCCGCCCATGACGATCCGGCGACGATCCACCGCGCGCTCGATCTCGGCGCCTGCGGCTTCCTGTCGAAATCGGCGGGGATCGAGGAAATCCGCAACGGCATCGAAAAAGTCATGGCCGGCGAAGTCTTCGTGCCGGCCGGCTACGAACAGGGGCAGGAATACGAGCCGGAGGTCGCCGATCTCTTGCAGCGGCTGCAGACCTTGACGCCGCAGCAGTCGCGTGTGCTCAGCATGCTCGGCGAGGGCCTGCTCAACAAGCAGATCGCCTACGAGCTCGGAGTCTCCGAGGCCACCATCAAGGCGCATGTGTCGGCGATCCTGCTGAAACTCAACGTCGACAGCCGCACGCAGGCGGTGATCCAGCTATCGAAGATCGGCACGGTGGCTGCCGCCTGAAGCATGTCGCGCAAAAGTGTGCAGCGGTTTTGCGATAACGACATGCGAAAGAACAAGAGCTTAAAGTGCGGCACGCGAATCCCGGAGATCGCGACGTGCTTGAAGGCGCGGCACTGCATCAACGACTATTCCGCAGCCGTCTTTGCCACCGTCGAGAGCTGGGTAAGCCATGCCCGCATGGCGGCCGGCCGAACCGGCTTGTTCTGCAGGCCGACGCCGTCCCGCTCCGCTGCTCCGCGCACTTCCGGCGACCGGTCGGCGGTCACCAGCAATGCCGGTATGTTTTCACCAAACAGCGCCCGGATGCGCGCGATAGCGTCAATGCCGGTGCCGTCGTCGAGGTGGTAGTCGGCAATGATGGCGTGCGGCCGCTCCTGCGCGGACGTCGACATCTCGGTGCAGGCAGCCAGCGATTCCGCCGTCGTGACGATGCAGCCCCATCCCGACAGCAGCACCCGCATGCCTTCGATGATGCGCGGCTCGTTGTCGATGCACAGCACGCGCAGGCCGTTGAGCGCCTCGCTGGCCTTGGTCGTCGGCACCGGCCCTGCGGCCACGCGCGCGCCGGCATTCGCGTCGAGCGGCACCGTGACCTTGAAGCCGGTGCCCTTGCCGGGCCTCGACTGCAGGCTGACGGGATGATTGAGCACGCGGGAAATTCGATCGACGATGGAAAGCCCGAGACCGAGGCCCGACGCGGTGCGGACACCTTCGTCGAGCCGCGCGAATTCCTTGAAGACGGTGCGGAACTTCGATGCCGGGATGCCGATGCCGGAATCGAGCACCTCGATCGTCGCCATCTTGCCGCGCCGGCGCACGCCGACCAGCACCTTGCCTCTGAGCGTGTATTTGACGGCGTTCGACACAAGGTTCTGCACGACACGCCTGAGCAGGTTCGGGTCCGTGCGCACCACCAGCGACGTTGGCATGACCACAAGTTCGAGATCCTTCGCCCGTGCCATCGGTGCAAAGTCCGTCTCGACACGGCGCAGCAGGTCGTTGAGCGGCACGGACTGCAGGCGCGCCTTCATCGCCCCGGTATCGAGGCGGGAGATATCGAGCACGGCGCCGAGAATGGCTTCCACCGATTCAAGCGAGGAGTCGATGTTTTCCACCAGCGTGCTGTTGTCCGACTCCCCCAGCCGCTCGACCAGCGAGGAGGAGTAGAGGCGAGCGGCATTGAGCGGCTGCAGGATATCGTGGCCGGCGGCGGCGAAGAAGCGTGTCTTGCCGATATTGGCCTCTTCGGCGGCGGCGCGTGCCTCGGCCAGTTCGTGGTTGACGCGGGTCAGCTCGCCGGTGCGCTCGGCGACGCGCAACTCCAGCGTCTCGTTCGCTTGCTTCAGCGCCATGTCGGCGGCGACCCGCTGGGTGATGTCGGTATAGGTCGTGACGATGCCCTTGTCGGGCATGGCGTTGGTGCGCACTTCGATGATGTGCTGGCCGTTTCCAAGCTCCAGCAGGAACGGCTTGTCGAGCGTCAGGAAGTTGGCGATCAGCCGCTTCTCGTCCTCCTTGCGAATGTCGCCGCGCTTGGTCAGGATCGCAACGATATCGGCAAGCGGGAAACCCACCTGGCCGGCGGCCTCCGGCAGGTCAAGCAGTTGCCGGAAGCGCCTGTTCCAGATGATCAGGTTGTTGGCATTGTCGAAGACGGCAATGCCCTGGTCCATCTGCGAAAGCGCGGTCTGCAGCATGTCCTGATTGTATTGCAGCGCTTCGCTTGCCTGGTCGAGCAGCCAGGCGGTATCCGACGAGGTGTCGTCGACCCGCTGCAGCACCAGCGAAAAGACGAGACGGGCCGAGGACGACCCGATGGCGCTGCCGAGCAGCTGTTCGGAAAAATGCACCAGCGCCATGTCGGCCTGCGCGTTGTCGTCGAGCCAGCGGCCGGACTGGCGCTCATAGGTATGGAACGAACGCTGCATGCGCTCGTCGCCCATGTAGCGGGCGATCGTCGCCTTGAGGTCGCGAACGGTGACCTTGGTCTTGCGGCCGCGAAACGCCCTTTCGCTGCGTGATCGCCGTGTAATGAAGACACCCGCCTGGAAACGTTCCAGCGGCTTGGGCGCGCGCGTCAGCGAGGCGATCACGTACATGGTCAGGTTGACGAGCAGGCTGAGAGTGGTGGCGTTGACCAACGGGTCGGCATCGGCGCCGGAAAAGATGTCGGTGAAGGGCAACAGGAAGCTGAGGACGATCGTGGCGACATGAGAATTGTCCGGCCCACCGAGGCTCGGCAGGAACAAGAGATAGGCCCAGACGAAGAAGCCCGAGATCATGCCGCAGATTGCGCCGCGGGCATTGGCCTGCCGCCAGACAAGACCACCGAGCAGCGACGGCGCCATCTGCGATATGGCAACGAAGGAGAGAAGGCCGAGGGAGGCGAGCCCGGCGCTGATATCGGCCGAGCGGTAATAGGCGTAGCCGAGCAGCAGCACGACGAAGATTGCCGTGCGGCGAATGTTGAGCAGTGTGCCCGCGAGGTTTTCCTGCAGCCCGCCGCGCTGGCCGAGATTGCGGCGCAGGAAAACCGGCATGACGATGTCGTTGGAGATCATGATCGACAGTGCCACGGAGGCGACGATGACCATGGCGGTCGCCGCCGAAAAGCCGCCGATGAAGGTGATCAGCGTCAACAGCGGCAGGCCGTTGGCGAGCGGCAGCGTCAGCAGGTAGAGGTCGGCGTCGCCGGATCCCGAGAAGGTCAGGATGCCGGCAATCGCGATCGGCAGAACGAAGAGGTTGATGGCGACGAGATAGAGTGGGAAGAGAATGCCCGCGGTGCGCAACTCGCCTTCGGTACGGTTCTCGACGACGGTGACGTGAAACTGCCGCGGCAGCATGATGATCGCAAAGGCCGAGGTGACGATCAGCAGGATCCAGCGCGCGATCGGGGTTTCATAAGAGAGCGCCTGTTCGACCGCGGGGCTTTGCTGGGCGAGCGTCCACAGATGCGTCGGCCCGTCGAAGATCACGAAGACGATGTAGAGGCCGGCGGTGATCAGCGCTACCAGCTTGACCACCGATTCCATCGCGATCGCCAGGATCAGCCCGTCCTGGTGTTCGGTCGCGTCGGTATGGCGGGTACCGAAGACGATAGCGAAGCAGGCGAGGAACAGGGTGACGAGAAGCGGCAGGTCGATGAAGCTTTGGCCGGCACCGATGCCGTAATCGCTGGTGTTGATCATGGCCGCGACCGAGCTGGAGATCGCCTTCAGCTGCAGCGCGATATAGGGCACGGCGCCCACCAGCGAGATCAGCGCGACGATCGCCGCAACCGCCGGGTTCTTGCCGTAGCGCGCCGCGATGAAGTCGGCGACGGAGGTCAGCTTCTCGGTCTTGGCCAACCGAATGATCTTGCGGATCAAAGGCATGCCGAGCGTGAACATCAGGATCGGGCCGATGTAGATGCCGGTGAACTCGAGTCCGCGCTCGGCTGCAAGACCGATGCCGCCGAAATAGGTCCAGGACGTGCAATAGATCGCAAGGCTCAGCGCATAGACCAGCGGCCTGCCTTTGACCGCTGTACTTTTCCTCCTGGCCCGCCGGTCGCCGTAGCTTGCGACTGCGAAAAGCAGCAGCAGATAGGCAAAGGCCGAGGCGAAGATGACCGAACCCGAGAGCATGCCTCATTCCTCCGGCGGCAAGCATAAGCCAACTGCAAGAGGTTGAGAATTGCCTCGGGCATCAGTCTTAAGTCCAAGGCTGCGTTGCAGAAAGCCCGCGAGTTGTGGTTGCGGTCAGACGCCGCTCGCTGTCGGACAACTCGCTTGCATGCGATTTGATCAAAGGCAAAGAAAGGTTTCCTCGTTGCCCGCTTTGGTTTAGTTTCCGTAACGGTTGCAGCGCGGGACAGCGCCGGCGGTCGCTTTCAACGGGGATATACGGAGAGACGTATGCTGAATGAGTTCAAGGAGTTTATTGCCCGCGGGAACGTCATGGATCTCGCGGTCGGTGTGATCATCGGCGCCGCCTTCAGCAAGATCGTCACGTCGGTCGTCGAAGACCTGGTGATGCCCATCGTCGGTGCGCTGACCGGCGGCGGTTTCGATTTTTCCAACTACTTCCTGCCGCTGTCGGCGAACGTGACGGCGACGTCTCTCGCCGCTGCTCGCCAGCAGGGTGCTGTCTTTGCCTATGGCAACTTCATCACCGTGCTCATCAACTTCCTGATCCTCGCCTGGATCATCTTCCTGATGATCAAAGCGGTAAACCGCATGCGCAAATCGCTCGAAAAACAGAAGGAATCCGAACCGGCCGCGCCGCCGCCGGAAGATGTCCGGCTGCTTTCGGAAATTCGCGACCTGCTGAAGCAACGCGCCTGAGTTTTCCCTCCCGCAGGCTCCGGCGTTGGCCGGAACCTGCGAAACATCACAGAAATCAATAAACCGGTCAGATAAAGTCGCGTGATCGCCACTGCGAAAGCGGCTAGAAGCGACGGGCAATTTAGGAGCCTGTCGATGACCATCATGACCACCATCAGTCCTCGTGCACACTCGGCGCCGGAAAGCGGCATCGTCGAGGTCGTGAACTATGCCCGTGGGCGGGATGGTCTGATCCCGCTCTGGGTGGGCGAGGGCGATCTTTCGACGCCGACTTTCATTTCCGCGGCCGCCAGCGAAGCCCTTTTGGCCGGCGAGACCTTCTACACCTGGCAGCGCGGCATCCCGCCGCTGCGTGAGGCGCTGACCCGCTATTACCAGCGCCGGTTCCAGAAGGCTCTGTCGCCGGAACACTTCTATGTCACCGGCTCAGGCATGCAGGCAATCAAGCTTTCGATCGAGGCGATCACGTCGCCAGGCGACGAAATGGTGCTTTTGACCCCGGCCTGGCCGAATTTTGCCGCGGCCGCCGAATTGTCGGGCGTCAAGCCGGTCTCGGTGCAGTTGCGCTTCGAGAACGGCAAATGGCAGCTCGACCACGAGCGGCTCGAAGCGGCGATCGGGCCGAAGACCAAGGCCCTGTTCATCAACACGCCGTCGAACCCGACCGGCTGGACCGCGAGCCATGACGATCTCCGCGCGATCCTCGCGCTTGCGCGCAAGCATGGGCTCTGGATCGTCGCCGACGAGATCTATGCGCTCTATCATTATGCCGGCGGCCGGGCGCCGTCTTTCCTCGATGTGATGGACGACGACGAGCGCATCATCTTCGTCAATTCCTTCTCCAAGAACTGGTCGATGACCGGCTGGCGCGTCGGCTGGATCGTCGCTCCGCCGGCAATCGGCCAGGTGCTTGAAAACCTGGTGCAATATGCAACCTCGGGCGTGGCGCAGTTCATGCAGCGCGGCGCCGTCGTGGCGCTGGACGAGGGCGATGCTTTCGTCGACGCCAACATCGCCAAGGCGGCACAGAGCCGTGACCTCTTGTGCGACGCGCTGATTGCGACCAATCGGGTCGAAACGCTGAAGCCGGACGGCGCTCTCTACACGTTCCTCAAGATCGACGGTGTCACGGATTCGCGCGCTGCGGCCATCGACATCGTCGACAAGACAGGCGTCGGCCTTGCGCCGGGTACTGCCTTCGGCGATGGCGGCTCCCTGTTCATGCGCGCCTGCTTCCTGCGTGATCCGGCTCAGGTCGCAGAGGCGGCAAACCGCCTGCAGGGCTACATCCTCGGCCGCTGAAACACGACCGTCGCACATGTCGGCGCGCGCGAAATGCGCCGCCGGTCTTTGCCCGTGACCATTTCTTAACTCTACACCAAGGAATTGTGGTCCCGCTGCCCGCCAGACGTGTCGCCTTTACCTATTCCGAAAGCATCGGTGGGCTTTGCTGTCTCCGATGTTCCAGGGAACGGGAAGCAGCGAATGGCCGTGTTGGTAACGGGCGGTGCCGGCTATATCGGCAGCCACATGACGTGGGCGTTGCTCGACGCCCGTGAAGATGTGGTCGTGCTCGATCGGCTGTCGACCGGTTTCCGCTGGGCCGTGCCGTCCGAGGCGCGTTTCTACCGTGGTGACGTCGGCGACAAGGTTTTGCTGGCACGTATCTTCGACGAAAACAGCATCGATGCCGTCGTGCATTTCGCAGGTTCGGCGATCGTTCCTGAATCGGTTGCCAACCCGCTTGCCTATTACGAAAACAACACCGGCAATACGCGCACGCTGATCGAGGCTGGCGTCAAGGCGGGGGTCGGCCGTTTCGTTTTCTCGTCGACGGCCGCCGTCTACGGCAGCCAGGACGGCGAGGAACCGGTGCGCGAGACGGCAGCCCTCCACCCCGAAAGCCCCTATGGGCTGTCGAAGCTGATGGCCGAGTTGATCCTGCGGGATGCGGCTGCCGCCCACGATTTCAGCTATGTCGCGCTGCGCTATTTCAACGTCGCCGGGGCCGATCCGTTGGGCAGGACAGGTCAGTCGACGATGGGCGCGACGCATCTGGTCAAGGTCGCCTGCGAGGCGGCACTCGGCAAGCGGCCGAAGGTCGATATCTACGGCACCGATTATTCGACGCCTGATGGCACCGGCATTCGCGATTACATCCATGTGGCCGACCTTGTCGAAGCCCATATGCGCGCGCTTGCGTATCTCAGGGCCGGTGGGGAGCCGCTGGTCAGCAATTGCGGCTACGGCGAGGGTTTTTCCGTGTTGCAGGTCATCGACACCGTCCGGCGCGTCTCCGGTCGTGACATTGCGGTCGAGCACGGACCGCGGCGACCGGGCGATATCGCGCGCATCATCGCCGATCCCTCGATGGCGCGGCTGAAGCTGGATTGGGTGCCGACCCATGCAAGCCTTGACGAGATCGTCGAGAGCGCCTTGGCCTGGGAGCAGTATCTGGTACGCAAGAACAGCTACGACTTGCCGCGCCTGCAGATGCGGTTGGTCTGATACCAACGCAGGTTGGTATGAGGCCCTCGATCAGGGCGCATGATCGTCGTTCGTTTCGCCAAGTATCTTTTGCTCATGCGCGATCGCATGGTCGATCAGCCGCGCCCAGATTTCCTCGTAGAAATCCGGGTCCAGGTTCCGGCTTTCGGCATTCTTGCGGGCGTTCTCACGCACTTCCATGACCCGCGCCGGGATATCGGCCTTCAGCTTCAGCGGCCGTTTGATCTCCGCGGCGCGGTCGATATAGCCCCAGCGCTCGGCGAAAAGCGCCATCAGTGCCTGATCGAGCCGATCGATCTCGGCGCGCACATCGGCCATGGTCGTGCATTCGGCTGGGGTCTTTTGCATCTGTCTCGTCCGGTTGCGGCAGTGATGCCTTGCGCCCGCATGGGCACGCGGCGCTCTTGCGGCGCACTGCTAACAAACGGCGGGTGATCTGAGAAGAGGCAGCAGGGTCGCACGGTCCAGGTGCCATCCAGGGGATGGTCACCACGTGCCACCCGGCGGGTGGTCACCCGGTGCCACCGGGACGGTGGTCACCTCAGCAGGCGATCGCTTGGCGGGGGAGGAGGGTGCGGTCCTGTCTCCGTCCGCGGCGATCGCCTGCTGACGTGTTGGGAAAAGCTAACCCGCCAAGCTTGAGCGAGGCTTTTTGCCCTGTCACCGAACGATTACAGTCAAGTGCCGATCATCAGCTTGATCGCAAGCCCGACGACGGTGACGGTGGCCACTCCCGCACACCAGAGCCCAACGAACCAGAGAAGCTTTCGGCCGGTTCCCGTTTCGCTCTTCAATGGTAGCCCTCCTCCGGATCGACCTTGCCGCGGAAAACCCAATAGGCATAACCGGTATAGGCAAGGATAATCGGTATCAGCACCAGCGCGCCGGCAAGCAGGAACGACAGGCTTTCGTCGGGCGCCGCCGCATCCCAGATCGTCAGCGATGGCGGCACCATGTAGGGATAGAAGCTGATGCCGATGCCGGCATAACCGAGCACGAACAGCCCGAGCGCGGCAAGGAACGGCCGGCTGTCATGCCGGGTCCTGATGCCCGAAATCAAAAGGTAGAGGCAGGCAAGCACCAAGAGCGGCACGATGATGCTGAAGATCGCCGTCGGCCAGCCGAACCAGCGCTGCAGATAGAGTGGTTCGAGGAACGGCGTCCACAGGCTGACGATGCCCATGGCGGCGACCGTGCCGAACGAGCATTTGAGGGCAAGGTTGCGAGCGCGATCCGCCAGGTCGCCATGGGTCTTCATGACCAGCCAGGTGGCGCCGAGCAGCGCATAGCCGACAACGACGGCGATGCCGGTCATGATCGAGAACGGCGTCAGCCAGTCCCACCAGCCGCCGGTATAGGCGCGATTTTCGACCGGAATGCCCTGGACCAGTGCCCCGAGCGTGATCCCTTGCGCGAAGGCGGCGAGCATCGAGCCGCCGGCGAAAGCCCAGTTCCAGAGATACTCGGCCCGCCGTGTGCGCCAGCGATATTCGAAGGCGACGCCCCGGAAGATGAGGCCGATGACCATGGCGATGATAGGCGCGTAAAGGGCCGGCAGGATCGTGGCATAGGCCAGCGGGAACACCGCCATCAGGCCGCCGCCGCCGAGCACCAGCCAGGTCTCGTTGCCGTCCCAGACGGGTGCGACCGAGTTCATCATCACGTCGCGGTCGTGCTTCTCGGGAAAGAACGGGAAGAGGATGCCGATACCGAGGTCGAACCCGTCGAGGATGACATAGGCGAGCACCGCAAAGGCGATAATGCCGGCCCAGATCAGCGGCAGATCAATGTCCATGATGACCTCCATGGGGGTTGGCAATGGCAACACCGGCCGTGCGGATCGGTCCCTCGTCGAGATCCGGCATCGGATCGCGCGGCAGCCGCGCCATCAGCCGCAGGATGTAGAAGGTGCCAGCGCCGAAAACGAAGAAATAGACAATGATGAAGGCAAGCAGCGAAGCGCCGACGGCGGGGGCCGCAATCGGTGCGACCGAGTTTGCCGTCAGCAGATGGCCGTAGACCGTATAGGGTTGACGGCCGACCTCCGTGGTGACCCAGCCGGCGAGCACGGCGACGAAGCCGGCCGGCCCCATCACGACCGCGGCGCGATGCAGCCAGGCATTGCTGTCCAGCGTACCGCGATACCGACACCACAGGCTCCACAGCCCGATGCCGAGCATGGCGAAGCCGAGGCCGACCATGATGCGGAACGACCAGAAGACGATGCTGACGGGCGGATGCAGCTCCTCGGCAATGGTGTCGAGGCCGGCAAGCGGCGCGTTCAGATCATGCTTGAGGATGAGGCTCGACAGCTTCGGCACCTCGATGGCGTAGTCGACGCGCTTCTCGGCGGAATTGGGAATGCCGAAGAGAATGAGCGGCGCGCCGTCGGGGTGGCTCTGATAATGACCTTCCATCGCCATCACCTTCGCCGGTTGATGTTCCAGCGTGTTGAGGCCGTGCATGTCGCCGGCAAAGATCTGGATCGGTGCGACGATCGCCGCCATCCACATCGCCATCGAGAACATTTTTCGCGCGCGCCGCGGCGCCGTCTTGCGGATCAGATGCCAGGCGCCGCAGGCGCCGACGACGAAGGCCGTCGTCAGATAGGCGGCAAGCACCATATGCACCAGGCGATAGGGGAAGGACGGGTTGAAGACGATCGCCCACCAGTCGACCGGCACGAACTGCCCGACCTCGTTGATGGCAAAGCCTCTGGGTGTCTGCATCCACGAATTTGCCGAAAGGATCCAGGTGGCCGAGATCAGCGTGCCGATCGCGACCATCGCCGTTGCCAGAAAATGCAGCTTCGGGCCGACGCGGTTGAGGCCGAAGAGCATGACGCCGAGGAAGCCTGCCTCGAGGAAGAAGGCGGTCAGCACCTCGTAGCCCATCAGCGGCCCGATGATCGGCCCGGCCTTGTCGGAAAAGACGCTCCAGTTCGTGCCGAACTGATAGGACATGACGATGCCGGAGACGACGCCCATGCCGAAGGCGACGGCAAAGATCGTCTTCCAGAAATTGAAGAGCTCGAGATAGACCTCGTCCTTCTTCCAGAGCCACAGCGCTTCAAGCACCGCAAGGTAGCTGGCGAGCCCGATCGAAAAGGCCGGGAAGATGATGTGGAACGAGACGGTGAAGGCGAACTGGATGCGGGCAAGTATCGTCGCATCGAAATTTTCAAACACGGCACAATCCTTTCAGACGTGCAGCGCCGCGCGTCCGTTTGGACACGCAAAGGTCACTGCAGCTCTCCGGTCTGCTGCACACTTCGAGCCTTGCACCGTTTCCGATCTCAGGCGTTACGCAGGGTCTTTCAGGTCGGGCCAATCCTGTGGTTGCGCCCGAGTTTCAGCATGTGATTGAATCTGAGCCAAAATTGCCAAAGGTCAATGACGGGCCGGCCGCCACGTTGTCACACTGCGGCAATGTCGCGCTTGCGGCAAAAGGGAGCGGGCGCGCCGGTCATCGACGGCACGAGAAATTAGGATGCGCTTTATCCCGAGGGTCGGCCTTCAGCGCGTCGGCAGATAGGCTTCGGCAAGCTCGGTCCAGAAGGCGGCGCCGATCGGCAGCAGGTCGTCGTTGAAGTTGTAGGCGGGATGATGGAGCGGCTTCTCCTCGCCGCTGACCTTAGAGCCGAGGAAGAAATAGGTCCCGGGCCGCTCCTGCAGCATATAGGCGAAATCCTCGCTGCCCATGAACGGACGTTCGAGATCGACCACCTTGTCGGCGCCGGCAAAACGGACGGCGAGATCGCGGACGAAATCCGTCTCTGCCTTGTGGTTGATGGTCGCGTCGTAGCTGCGTTGATAGTCGACCGTTGCGCGCATGCCGAAGCTCGTCGCCTGAGCCTCTGCGATCATGCGGATGCGACGCTCCAGCTCGTCGCGCACGCCGGGATCGAAGGAGCGGATGCCGACGACGATCTCGGCCCGTTCCGGGATGATGTTGCTGGCCGAGCCCGCATGGAAGGCGCCGACGGTGACGACGGACGGGTCCATCGGGTGAATGTTGCGCGAGACGATCGACTGCAACGCCATGATGATCGAAGCGCCGCAGACGATCGGGTCGGCGGTCTCCTGTGGCTCGGCGCCATGGCCGCCGCGGCCGTGCACGGTGATGCGCGCCTCGTCGACCGCCGCCATGATCGGTCCTTCACGCAGGGCGAACTGACCGAAGGGCAGGCCCGGTTCGTTGTGAAGCGCGAAGACCGCGTCGCAGGGGAATTTTTCAAACAGCCCTTCGTCCATCATGATCTTGGCGCCGCCGAAGTTCTCCTCGGCCGGCTGAAAGATCAGATGAATGGTGCCATCGAAATTGCGGCGTTCGGCAAGCGCGCGGGCCGCGCCGAGCAGCATGGTCGTATGGCCGTCATGGCCGCAGGCATGCATCAGCCCGGATGTCTTGCTGGCGTAGTCGAGACCGGTTTCCTCCAGGATCGGCAGCGCGTCGATATCGGCGCGGATGCCGATCGAGCGTGATCCGCTGCCGTTGCGCAACGTCCCGACGACACCGGTCTTTGCAAGCCCCGTCGTCACCTCGTAGCCGAGTTCGGTGAGGTGCCGGGCGATGAAAGCCGAGGTTCGCGTCTCCTCCAGACCCAGTTCCGGATGGGCATGCAGGTCGTGGCGGATGGCCACGAGTTCCGGCATGGCGTTGTCGATGGAGGAGGAAAGCTTCATGTCATGCACCACGGGTTGGAATGCGATTTTCGAACGTGCGGAAGGCCACCACCAGAATGCCGGTGAGGCACATATAGATGAGCGCGAGCAAGAGCAGCGGCTCATAGGTCAGGAACGTTTCCTGGCGGACTTTTGAAATCACCGCGTAGACGTCGACGACGGTGATCGTCGCCACCAGCGGCGTCGACTTCAATTGCAGCACCGTCTCGCCGTTGAGCGTCGGCAGGGCGCGGTGGATGGCGCGCGGCAGCCAGATGCGGCGGAACATCGTCCAACGGCTCATGCCATAGGCCTTGGCCGCCTCCAGTTCGCCGGCGGGAACGCCGGCAAAGGCGCCGCGCATCACTTCGCCCTCGTAAGCTGCGAAGGATATCGTCAGCGCCGCAACGCCATAGGGCCACGCCTCACGCAGATAGGGCCAGAGGAAGGATTGGCGGATCGCCGGGAACTGCGGGAACAGCGAGCCGAGCCCGTAATAGAGCAGCCAGAGCTGCAGCAGCAGCGGCGTGCCGCGGATGACGGTGCAGAACACCTTTGCCGGCAGCTTGAAGAACCAGGGGCCCGCCACCTGCGCCAGGCCGATCGGCACGGCGAGCAGAAAACCGAGGATCGACGTGCTGAACAGCATCACCAGGCTGATGAGAATGCCCCAGCCGAGCCGCGGCAGGTAGCGCGGCAACCAGTCCCAGCGCATGAAGACTGCGACGCCGATGACGAAGCCGGCAAAGACCAGCATCATCACGATGCGATGGGGCTGGAAGAAGCTGCGCGCGGTCGGCAGGTCCTCGGGCGTGAAGGCGACGGCGTGTGTGGTTTGATCCGTCATCGCTGCTCCGCGAAACCGCGCCTCGCATGTCGTTCCAGCATGCCGATGAAGATGTTGGAGACGAGCGTCAGTGTGAGATAGAGCGCGCCGGCGGCGAGGAAGAACAAGAGATAGGCCTTGGTCGTGCCGGCCGCCTGGCGCGTGACGAGCGTCAGCTCGCTGAAGCCGACGACGGCAAGAAGGGCCGTGTCCTTGGTGGCGATCAGCCAGAGATTGGAGAGACCCGGTATGGCGTAGGGCAGCATCGCCGGCAAGGTGACGCGTCGCAGTACCTTTAAGGGCGACATGCCATAGGCGCGCGCGGCTTCGATCTGCCCGGCGGGAACCGCCTTGATCGCGCCGCGGAGCACCTCGGTGGAGTAGGCGCCCTGGACCACGCCGATGACGAAGATGCCGGCCATCAGGCCGCTGATGTCGACCGGACCGATGCTGAACAGCGCCAGCAATTGGTTCAAAAGATCAGTGCCGGCGTAATAGAGCAGGAGGATGAGCACCAGCTCGGGCACGGCTCTGACGACCGTGGTGTAGCATTCGAGCAGGTCACGCAGGATCGGGCCGCCATAGAGCTTGCCGAAGGCGCCACCGACGCCGAGCGTCAGGCCAAGTGCATAACCGCCAATGGCGATCTGGATCGAGTTGACGAAGCCCTGCAGCAGCACGCCGCCCCAGCCGGGCGAGGAAAGTGCGAGCAGGCTCCAGTTGACGATAGAATCCGATGCCATGCGTCTTCGACCTCCGAAGGCAGCGGCCGGCAGCCTGAGGACTGCCGGCCGCTTGCGCCTTATTTACCGTAGATGTCGAAGTCGAAATACTTCTTCGAGAACGTGTCGTAGGTGCCGTTGTCGCGGATCGCCTTGATCGCGGTATTGAGCTTGTCCTTGAGCTCCGTCTCGCCCTTGCGCAGGCCGACGCCGACGCCCGGGCCGATCACGGCGACGTCTTCGGCCACGTCACCCTTGTAGTCGCAGCATTCCTTACCCTGGTCGGTCGCAAGGAAGGCCTTGAGCGCGATGGCGTCGGCCTGGACGGCGTCCACGCGCCCGGCGGCCAGATCGTTGTTGGCCTCGTCCTGCGTCTGGTATTCCTTGACCTCGATGCCGGCAGAGGCGAAATGCTTGGCGGCATAGGCCTGGTGCACGGTCGAGACCTGGACGCCGATCGTCTTGCCGGCAAGGCCTTCCGGCGTCGGCTTGAAATCGACGCCCTTCGTGCCGATGACGCCGGTCGGCGTGTTGTAGTACTTGTCGGAGAAGTCGATCGTCTTCAGCCGCTCGTCGGTGATCGACATCGAACTCATGATCAAGTCGATCTTCTTCGACGTCAGCGCCGGGATGATGCCGTCCCAGGCGACGGGGGTCAGCACGCATTCAAGCTTCGCCTCGGCACAGACGGCCTTCATCAGTTCGACTTCCCAGCCTTCCCAGTTGCCGCTCGCATCCGGCGCGGTGAAGGGCGGGTAAGGCTCGGCGGCGACGCCGACCTTCAATGCTTCCGCCGAGGCGGCGATGCCGCCGCTGACGGCGATGGCGGCCGCGACCGCCAGGACTTTCAATGTCTTCTTCATGCTGTTCCCCTTTTTTGGTTGTTGAGCATTCTTGAATTCAGTGAATGGAGCTGATGAACTTCTTGAGCCTTTCGGATCTGGGCGCGCCGAAGATGGCCTCAGGCGGGCCCTGTTCCTCGATGACGCCGTTGTGCAGAAAGATGATGTGATTGGCGACGTCGCGCGCGAACTTCATCTCGTGGGTGACGAGGATCATCGTGCGCTTCTCGCGGGCGAGATCGCCGATCACCGAAAGCACTTCGCCGACCAGCTCAGGATCGAGCGCCGAGGTCGGCTCATCGAAGAGCATGACCAGCGGCTGGATGGCAAGTGCGCGGGCAATGGCCGCACGCTGCTGCTGGCCGCCTGAGAGGAAGGCCGGGTAGGCATCGCGCTTTTCAAAGAGCCCGACGCGCTTGAGCAGCGTTTCGGCCGTGGCGATGGCTTCAGCCTTCTGTTTGCCGAGCACATGGATCGGCGCCTCGATGACGTTTTCGAGGATCGTCATGTGCTGCCAGAGGTTGAAGCTTTGGAACACCATGCCGAGCTGACTGCGGATGCGCTGCACTTGGCGGCGATCTTCGGGCACGAGGCCGCCGCGGCCGTCCGGCTTCATCCGGATCTTTTCGCCATGCACGCTGACAGTGCCGGCGGACGGCAGCTCCAGCATGTTGATACAGCGCAGGAAGGTGGATTTGCCGGAGCCGCTGCCGCCGATGATGGCGATGACGTCGCCCTGTTTCGCGGTGAGCGAAACCCCCTTCAGCACTTCCAATGGCCCGAAACGCTTGTGCAGGTCAGTGACCGCGATTGCCTGGGCCGCATCCGTCATCGACGCGCCGCTCCGATGGCTCTGCGAGCTTTTTCTGAAGGCATGAAACAGTTCCCCTGTCGTCTTTCCGTGCAGCATCTTTGGCTTGTCACGGTCTTTGTTGGTAGGCATGGTTGCACTTGTGCCGCTATTGTTCAAGCGTATAATAATGCGTATCGTCGTTTTTTTATCGCAGCCCGCCGACCGAATTTTCCCTGAAGGAGCCACCCATGCGCCCGTTCCGCTCGAAGGATTTGACGAACTTGTTCGGCTGCCCTCGTGCGCGGATGCCGGCATGAATCGCCGCACGTTTCATCGGGCCCCAGAAGGAGAGCGCCGGCAGGAACTGATCGAAGCGACGCTCGATTGCATAGCGGAATTCGGCCTGAAGGGCGCGACGGTCCGCCAGATCGCCATCCGCGCCGGGGTGACGGCCGGGCTGGTTCGGCATTATTTCGAATCGAAGGATCAGATGGTCGCCGAGGCCTACCGCGCGGTGATCGCTTCCCTGACCGACAAGGCGGCTCATGTCGAAGGCGATCCGGAAACGCGGCTGAGGGACTTCATCGCCATCAACCTGACCGAGCCGGTCGCCGACAGCCGCAGTATCTCGCTCTGGGCGGCTTTCATCAGCCAGGTGCGTGTCGACCCGATCCTCGCTGAAATCCACCGGGACGGCTACGTGACCTTTCGCAATACGCTGCAGGACCTGCTGGCCGATTTCCTGGCGGTGAAGAACAAACCGGCCGACGCAGAAACCTGCCGCGCCTACGCGATCGCCATCAACGGTCTTGTCGATGGCCTCTGGATCGAAGGGTGCCTGGCGGGAGACCTGTTCCGCGAAGGCGAACTGGTCGCCATCGCCATGGCCTCGGTCGAGGCGCTGCTCGGCACGTCGATCGGCAGTGAAAAACAATGAAAACGGGAGAAAACACCATGCGCTATGCGTCGATCACCGAACGTCTCGCAGATCTCGGTTCGGGAAAATGGTCGCTGCACATCCGTGCGCGCCAGTTGAAAGCGGGTGGTGCCGATATCATCGAGTTGACCATCGGCGAGCCCGACGTGCCGCCAGACCGCGCTCTGCTCGACGAATGCCAGCGCGCCATGAACGCCGGCCGTTATCGTTATTCCAACGGTCGCGGTGAGCATGCGGTCGTGGCAGCGCTCGTCGAGAAGTACCGCCGTCGCCGCGCCGACGTGACCACCGAAAATGTCATGTGCTTTCCCGGCACACAGACGGCGCTTTTCGGCGTCATGCTGGGCCTTGTCGAGGCCGGCGATGCCGTTCTCGTCGGCGATCCGCTCTACGCCACCTATGAGGGCGTCATCCAGTCGACAGGTGCCCATCACGTGCTGGTGCCGCTGAAGCCGGAGTTCGGTTTTCATATGCAGGCCGCTGATATCGAAAAGGCGATCACGCCGGAATGCCGGGTGCTGCTGCTGAATACGCCGCACAATCCGACCGGCGCCGTACTCACGGCGGCCGAGATCGCCGAGATCGGCGAGGTTGCACGCCGCCACGACCTCTGGATCATTTGCGACGAGGTCTATGAAGAACTGGTGTTCGACGCCGTGTTCGCCTCGCCGTTCGACAATCCGGATCTGGCCGAGCGCACCATCGTCGTCTCGTCGATCTCCAAGTCGCATGCCGCACCGGGTTTCCGCAGCGGCTGGGCCGTCGGGCCGGCGGAATTCACCAGCCGGCTGCTGCCGGTGTCTGAAACCATGCTTTTCGGCGTACAGCCGTTCATCGCCGACATGACGGCTTACGCGCTGACGCACGAGATCGATACGGCGCGGCGGATGCGTGAGAGCTATAAGTCCCGCTCGCGCCGCGTCGTCGATGGCCTCGCCGATGCGCCCGGCATTTTGGTCTTGCCGCCGGAGGCGGGCATGTTCACGCTGATCGACGTGTCGGCAACGGGCATGAGCGGCGAAGCCTTCGCCTGGGCCTTGCTGGAAGAGGAAGGGGTTGCGGTGATGCCCGGATCTTCCTTCGGCGGTGAGGCGCAGAACTTCCTGCGCGTCAGCCTGACCGTGCCCGACAAGGACATCGATGAGGCTTGCCGTCGCATTACCGCCCTTGCCGAGCGCGCCACACTGCGTCAGGAGCGCCGCGCATGACGACGACGAAAACGGTAGGCGAAGCCCTGGTCGATCTGCTCGAGGCCAATGGCGTCGAGGTGGTCTTCGGTATTCCGGGCGTTCATACGGTCGAGCTCTATCGCGGCCTGGCCGCGTCGAAGATCCGCCACGTCACCCCCCGGCATGAACAGGGCGCCGGCTTCATGGCCGATGGCTATGCCCGCGTCAGCGGCAAGCCAGGCGTCGCCCTTGTCATTACCGGACCGGGTTTGACCAACACCATCACCGCTATGGCGCAAGCCCGGCAGGATTCGATCCCGATGCTGGTGATTTCGGGCGTCAATCGTCGCGATTCGCTCGGCCACGGCCGCGGGCTGCTGCATGAGCTTCCCGACCAGCACGGCATGATTAAAACGCTGGCGCTTTATTCGCATACCTTGCTCAATCCGGACGATCTGCCCTTTGTCGTCGACCGGGCCTTCTCGGTGCTGTTGTCCGGTCGGCCGGGGCCGGTGCATATCGAAATCCCGACGGATGTCATGGCGGCGCGGATCGAGCCGAAGACGATTCGCTCGGCCGCCGCGACGCGTCCGCGCTCCGACAGCGAGACGCTACAACGCGCAGCCATCCTGTGCGCCGATGCGACCCGTCCCGTCATCATCTGCGGTGGCGGCGCGCTCACCGCCGAGGCGGAGGTCAGGGCGCTTGCCGAACAGATCGGCGCACCTGTTGTCACCACGGTCAATGCGCGCGGCATGCTGGCCGGCAGTCCGCTGCGCGTTCCCGCAAGCCCGAGCCTCAAGGCGGTGCGATCGTTGCTCAAGGAGGCGGACCTCGTGCTGGCGCTCGGCACGGAGATGGGGCAGACCGACTACGACATGTATGCCGATGGCGGGTTTCCGGCGCTGCGCAACCTGATCCGTACCGATATCGATGCGGCGCAGCTGGCCCGCGGTCCGCATGCGTCGCTTTCGATCCTGTCCGGTGCCAAGACGGCAACAGCTGGCATTCTGGCTTTCCTGCCGGGACATGCGCCAAAGGATGGGGCAGCCCGCGCCGAGGTGGCACGGAAAGCGGCGCTGAAGGAACTGACGGCCAAGATCCGGGCCGAGATTGCCGTGGTCGATGCGGTCTACAAGGCGCTGCCGGACTGCACGATCGTCGGCGATTCCACCCAGGCCGTCTATGCCGGCAACCTCTATTGCGACGCGCCGCGCCAGCGCAGCTGGTTCAATTCGGCGACCGGCTATGGGGCGTTGGGTTACGCGCCGCCGGCCGCCGTCGGTGCTGCCGTGGCCGACCCGTCGCGACCCGTCGTCTGCCTTGTCGGCGACGGTGGCTTCCAGTTCTCGCTTGCCGAAATCGGTTCGGCCGTCGACGTTCAGGCTCGGGTGATTTTTCTCGTGTGGAACAATGACGGCTACCAGGAAATCGAGTCCTACATGATCGATTCCGGTGTGACGCCCGAGGGTGTCAGACCCTCGGCGCCGGACTTCATCCTCGCCGCCAAGGCCTATGGCATCGAGGCGGAAAGGCTGGCGTCGGTCGCAGACCTCCCGCGGGCGCTGGCGGATGCCGGTGCGCGGAACGGACCGTCTTTGATCGAGATTCACCAGATCAGAACCAACGGCGCAACCGCGTAGACTACAGACCATGACACCCTTCGAGCGGCGCGGAATTTGACATTTCGCGCCCGCAATGGTGTTAAGAGCGCCTCGTGCTCGATTCCGGCCATGTTCTTCGGCTAGATTTGTTGCATTCCGGCTGAATTGAACTTTCAGGCGCCAAGCGCCGAGGAAGGGGCGGCGTCCCGAATGGACCCAGTGTGTGGTGGCAACAGAGGCAGGTTTGCCGGCCGGCTATTCGCCGTGCTGTGGCTGTTCTGTGCCTCCCTGGCCATGCAGCTGATCGTCGTCGGGCAGGGCTTTTCCTCGCGTCTTTCAGCCGAACAGCAGGCGGGCAACTTCTCCTCGACCGATACCGCTCCTTCAGACCACCCCGCCGCGCGCCAGATATCGCGTGCCACGCCGGTGTCGGATCTGCGCTTCACCGCCGAACGCAAGGATGCCAAATCCGCGACCGGTGACGGCGCGGCGCCGATGCTGCTTTCGTCAGCCCTATTGCTGCCCTTCGAGCCATCCGGCGAAGACCTTGCTTCCGGCCATACCCCCTTCGCCGTCGGTTTGTCGAACCGCGGCCTGCAAATCCGCGCACCCCCGCGCGCCTGAGCGATTGCCGATATTCGGGCATGATGATCGCTGCAATCGCGTTCATGCCCTTGATGAAACAAAGTCCTGACGACGCGCCTTGCGCCCGCACAGGCTCTCTTGGAACCACAACATGCGTACATCAAAATGGGCGATTTTCGCCTATGTCGCCGTCATCCTCTTCGGATGCATAGCGGCGCTACCAAACGCGCTCTCGCCGGCGCAACGCGAACAAATCGGGGCCTGGCTGCCGGTTAAGCCCGTCACCCTCGGTCTCGACCTGCGCGGCGGCTCGCATCTCGTCCTGGAAGTCGACGGGGATGGGCTGCGCAAGGCCAGACTGAACTCGCTCCTCGACGACGTCCGCCGGGTCCTTCGCACCGAACGCGTATCTGCCTCATCGGCGCGCGTCAGCGGCGACGCCATCACCGTGACGCTTACGGATCCGGCCGATCGGGAAAAGGCCCAGCCGAAACTGCAGGAGCTGGCAACGCCGGTCAGCGCGATCGGTTTCGGCGGTTCCGCTCCTGAGATCGAGGTCGCGACGAACGGCGATGTCATCACGGTCGCACTGACGGAGGCAGGCATCGCCGACCGCATGACCAAGGCGGTCGAGCAGAGCCTCGAGATCATCCGCCGGCGCGTCGATACCGTCGGCGTTGCCGAACCGTTGATCCAGCGCATCGGCGCAAACCGCATCCTCGTCCAGCTCCCGGGTCTCCAGGATCCGACACATCTGCGCCAACTTCTCGGCTCGACGGCCCAGATGAGCTTCCACATGCTCGATCAGACCGTGGACGTGACCCAGCCCCCGCCGCGCGGCGTTGATATCCTGCCTGGCGCCAACGACAACAACCGCTATCCGGTGGAAAGCCGTGTCGCGCTTTCCGGCGAACGACTTCAGGACGCCAAGGTTGGTTTCGACCAACGGACGAACCAGCCAATCGTGGATTTTACCTTCGATTCGCTCGGCGCCCGACAGTTTGCCGAGATTACCCGCGACAACGTCGGCCGACCCTTCGCCATCGTGCTCGACGGCAAGGTGTTGACTGCCCCAGTCATCAACGAACCGATCATTGGCGGCCGCGGCCAGATCAGTGGCAACTTCACGGCCGAATCGGCAACCGTCCTTTCGGCACTGCTTCGCTCGGGCGCTCTGCCGGCCCCGCTGACCGTGATCGAAGAACGCTCGGTTGGCCCGAATCTCGGTAGCGATTCGATCCGCATGGGCATCTTCACCGGCCTTGCCGGCTTCGGCCTCGTCGTCGCCCTCATGGTCGTGCTCTACGGCGCCTGGGGTATGATCGCCAATGTCGGCCTTGTGCTGCACACGATCATGACGATCGGTGTGCTTGGCATGATCGGCTCCACGCTGACGCTTCCCGGCATCGCCGGTATCATTCTCGGCATCGGCATGGCGGTGGACGCCAACATTCTGATCAATGCCCGTATTCGTGAAGAAACCGAGGGCGGTGCCGGCGCCATGAAGGCGCTCGATATCGGCTTCAACAAAGCCTATGCGACGATCATCGACTCCAACGTCACCACGCTCTCGGGCACCGTGCTCCTGTTCGCGTTCGGCTCCGGACCGGTCAAGGGCTTCGCGGTCACGATGATGCTCGGCATCATCATCTCGATGTTCACGTCGGTTACCGTCGTGCGCCTGATCATGCGCGAAGTCGTCATCCGCCGGAAGATGAAGAAGCTCGAGATACCCTCGCTCTTCGGACGTGTCCCGCACCTGCCGTCCTTCTCCTTCATGAAGGGGCGTTTCGTTGCCATCGGCATGTCTGCCTTCCTGTCGATCGGCTCGGTCGTGTTGTTCTTCACGCCCGGCCTCAACTACGGCATCGACTTCGTCGGCGGTATCCAGGTGGAAGCGACGTCCAAGCAGACGCTCGATCTGCCGGCTCTGCGCCATGGCCTGGAGTCGCTCAATATCGGTGAAGTGGCCCTGCAGGAATTCGGCCAGGACAAGTCGGTCCTGATCCGCGTTCAGCGCCAGCCCGGCGGTGAACAGGAGCAGACGGTTGCCCTGAACAAGATCAAGGATGCAGCCGTTCAGACCATTCCTGACGTGACCTTCGAGCGGACGGAAGTCGTCGGCCCGACGATCAGCACGGAACTGGCGCGTTCGGGCTTCCTCGCTGTCGGCCTCGCGATGGTGGCGATCCTGCTCTACATCTGGTTCCGCTTCGAATGGCACTTCGCCGTCGGTGCGATCGCGGTCCTGCTGCTCGACATCACCAAGACGATCGGCTTCTTCGCGCTCACCGGCATCGACTTCAACTTGACGGCCATCGCCGCGCTGCTGACGATGATCGGTTATTCGGTCAACGACAAGGTCGTGGTCTACGACCGCATGCGAGAGAACCTGCGCAAGTACAAGTCGATGCCGTTCTCCGATCTCATCGACATGAGCATCAACCAGGTGATCGCGCGATGCATCTTCACCTCGATGGCCACCGCGCTGTCGCTGGTGCCGATGGCGATCTGGGGCGGCGATGCCGTCAAGAGCTTCGCCTGGCCGATGATCTTCGGCGTTATCGTCGCGACGACGTCGTCGATCTACATCGGCGGCCCGATCCTGCTGTTCCTCAATCGCTGGTGGAAGGATCGCGAGGCGACCCGCACCGGCACCACGCAGCCGGGCGCGCCCGCTGCCTGACATCCGGGCCCGATCACGATAATTCTGGGTCGAACCGACCCAGAATTATACAAGTGATCGATCCTTAAAAGTTAAAGCGGGATGTGGGCGGAAAACGCGCACACTTTCCTCATCCCGCTCAGAGGATACAAAACGTGAAGGGGCGGTCCGGCGGGCCGCCCCTTTTTTGTCCGAAAGTGCTGTCTTTATCTCACCCGTACCTTGCAGGTTGATTCTTCGCTTCCTAGATAGTGAGGGCCTCCGGTTTCGGATCGGGAAAACGGATTTTGCATTCGGACCCCTAAAATTTGGTGGGTGAAGAAATATTTTTCGCCTCATCATCTTTTTAATTGACGGAATTGGTAGATTATTCTAGTTTGCAGCTCTGTGACGCGGACGAGTCCGCCTCACGGTTGTTCATGAACCGCTCCGGCATTGCGATGCCGGACCTAGCCAAAGGAGTGTGACATGTCCGAAACCGTCTCGACCGCCGCCTTCTTCGGCACGCGTTCCCATTGTCGTGCAACAGTGAAGAAACGTCTCATTCGCCTCTGCCGAATGTGATCCTCGAACTCTCGAAATTCATCCTTTGCCGAAATTGAAATGTCCGCGCCTCCGGGTGTGGAAGGAGCGTTATTTGCATGAGCAAGCAGGTTATCGAATATGGCGGCGAAGCCGTCGGGGTCGTCGTCCCGGACGAAGGCCGTTTCAAGTTCCTGGCAGTCAAGTACCATGTCTGGGATCTGGACGCGCAGCGGTTCCGGTCGGCTGACGAAGCGCGCGCGGCAATTCGCCATCTGCTCGCGCGCCAGGCAGTGCCCGCGGAACGCCATGGTGGTGCGGCCGCGGCATAATGCCGAGCGCGGCCGTCCCCCGCATTCAGAGCATACCCAAAGACCAAGTTTTGCGCTGATTCCGCGCGACAATTGTGTATTGGCCGCACGTTTCTTGTGCTATGCCAAACTAAGATTGCGTTTGCGCGGATGATTCCCGTTCTTCAAGGGAACCGCAGGGAAAGCTTGCCGGGATGCTGACGAAGAAGGGAAAGTACGGATTGAAGGCTCTCGTCGACCTCGCTCGACTGGAGCCGGGAGAGACGGCTTTCATCACCGAGATCGCGCAGCGCAACAATATCCCGAAAAAATTCCTGGACACGATCCTGCTCGAATTGCGCAATGCCGGCATGCTGCGCTCGAAAAAGGGACCGGGCGGCGGCTACTCGCTGTCGCGCCCGGCAGCCGAGATCCGCATCGGCCATGTCATCCGCACGCTTGACGGTCCGCTCGCGCCGATCCGCTGCGCCAGCCGCACGGCCTACGAGGTCTGTGAGGACTGCAATGATCCCGAGACCTGTCAGGTCCGCGTGTCGATGACCACCGTGCGCGATGCGGTTGCCTCGATACTGGACTCCATGACGCTCGAAGAGTTTGCGGCCGACAAGTCGATGCCGCTCGAAGCGCCGGAAGAAAAGCGCGTCGGCTGACGAAAACGTCGTCTTTGCGGGATTTCCTGCCGAAACTCGATGGCTTTGGCTTGGTTTGCCAACAAAAAGCGCCTATCTGCCTGCAATGGGTCAGAGCAACGCCGCTTCTAGCCGGCGCAAACGTCTTCGCGGGAATGGAAACACTATGGGTTTGAGACACGCATCAGCAGATGAGCGTCGCGGTTTTGCCGCATTGGAGTCGGTCGGCAGAACGCTGACGACGGCGATGGCAGGCATCAAGGCTCTGGCCGATCATCTCGGTGCCGATGCGGCGTTTGCGCAAAGCATGGTCGAGGCGATCGAACTCATCGGTGACAGCCAGGGACGCGTTGTCGTTTCCGGTATCGGCAAGAGCGGCCATATCGGTCGCAAGATGGCCGCGACGATGGCATCGACAGGGACGTCGGCCTATTTTGTCCATCCGACCGAGGCGAGCCACGGCGATCTCGGCATGGTCACGTCGCAGGATGTGCTGATCCTCTTGTCCTGGTCGGGCGAGACGGCGGAACTCGCCAACATGCTCACCTATGCCAAGCGCTTCAAGGTGCCGGTCGTTTCGATCTCGTCCAACCGCGACAGCGTGCTTGCGCGCAACTCAGAAGTGCCGATCGTTCTGCCGAAGGTTCAGGAAGCCTGTCCGCATGGGTTGGCACCAACGACGTCGGCGATGCTGCAGCTTGCGGTCGGCGACGCGCTTGCCATTGCCCTGCTCGAGCGCCGCGGCTTCTCCGCCGAAGATTTCAAGACGTTCCACCCCGGCGGCAAGCTCGGCGCACAGTTGCGTCTCGTGCGAGAGCTGGCGCATGCCGGCGAACAGGTTCCGCTCTTGAGCGTCGGTCGCCCGATGAGCGAAGCTGTCATCGAAATGTCCTCCAAGGGGTTTGGCGTCGTCGGCATCGTCGATGGGGACGGCAAGCTTGCCGGCGTCATCACCGACGGCGACCTTCGTCGTCACATGTCGGGCGACCTGCTTGCGCAGACGGTCGAGGCGGTGATGTCATGCAATCCCCGCGTTATCAGAGGCGATGTCTTGGCAAGCGGTGCGATGGAGTTCATGCAGGATCACAAGGTGACAGTGCTGTTCCTCGTCGACGACGACGGGCTTCCCGTCGGCATCCTGCACATTCACGACCTGCTTCGCGCCGGTGTCGCCTGATCCCTGTGTACTTCCCGCACTCCGACGGCCGGCTTAAGCGGATAGCGAGGCTGGCCGTTGTCTTTTCTGCGGCTTCCGGCGTGGCGGTGGATCGACGAAGCCGCCGGGCTGATTGACGGTGTTTTCGTGCAGACGCTCGGCGATTGCGAGCGCGCCTGCATCGGTCCCCGCTTTTGAATAGAGATTGCCGCGCACCTGGATCGAAGCGGCAAGCAGCCGGAACATGGCGGTGCTCACCTCGGCGTCGGGCGCTGTTGGCCTTTGCCAGAAATCCTCCAGCGGCTGTGGGTCCGTCAAACCGGCTATATCGAACACAGCCGTACCGAGCACCTTGACTGGCCGCCCCTGTTTCAGCGCATGCAGACCGGCGGTCGAGTTGACTGTGACCATGCCCGCGCTGGCATCTGCCAGCACATCCAGATTACCGCCATCGAGATAAAAGACGCGCCCGGTCAGCCCAAGCGCCGTCGCCTTCTCATCGATGAACTTGCGCCAGGCGATGAGGTCGTTGTCGAGCGGGTGAACCTTGAAAACCAGTCTGTGGTCCTCAGCCGCATGGGCTGCAAACGAGCGCATGACCTCGTCGATTGCGTCCTTCTGGCTGTGGAACGGCGAGTGGGCCCGCAACTGGAAATCGGTTTCGAGCTGCAGCGGATAGACG
Organism: Ensifer adhaerens; assembly: GCF_001270265.1. Lineage (GTDB taxonomy): Bacteria > Pseudomonadota > Alphaproteobacteria > Rhizobiales > Rhizobiaceae > Ensifer > Ensifer adhaerens_B. The sequence continues at coordinate 25,422 of NZ_LGAP01000004.1, read as the reverse complement.
AAATAGGGCGTGTGCTCCGAAAGCAGAGCACGCACAGTTTTCTCGGCTTCGGCACTGCGCCGCTTGTCGGTGAGAAGGCGGCGGATCCAGCCGGCATATTCGGCAAGCGGATGAAAGATCGCGTGACGGCGATAGTGCGGAAAGAGGAACCACAGAAAGACGTTGGGTAGGTTGTAGAGAAGATCGTAGCTGGCGTCGGCCAGAAAGGTCTGGCTGTAATGCTTGCGCCAATCCGGTTCCGGCAAGTTCCTTGCTGCTTCGACGATGTGGACGGCATTGGCGGGAAAGTGCGAATTCGACGACATGCCGTCGCGCTCCAGCGTCAACCAGTCGGGTCTGAGATAGCCCATCTCGACGATGGCGATTGCGACGCCGGCGCGCCGTGCGGCAGCGGTGGCGGCCTGGTGATAGGGGCGCTCTTCTCCAAGCAGGATCATATCGGTGACCTGGTGGACGCCGATAAAGCGTTCCAGGTATACCGACCAATCTTCCGATTTTCCGCGGTAGTTGTAGGCACCCTTGCGTCGCCAGAAGATCTGGTCGCCGACGTTGAGGTTTATCCGCAGGCAGGCGTGGCCGTAGCCTTCGAGCAGATCGGCGATCTTGCGGAAGATCGGCGATGAGGGGCCTTGCAGGAACAGGAATACCCGCCGGCTTGGCCGATCGGCTGACACGCGAGTGTTAAACGCAGCGTTCTCCATCGTCTCGCCGCCGCTAACGCAGCGTGTCCTTCTTGAGGTTGGCGTGGTTGAGCAGCGCCTCGATCAGATCCCACGCCGCCACGTCCCGTGGTTCGGTCGGTCGATGATGCGTCGATTTCGCCTTGGCGAGCGGCACGATGAGATAGTCCGTGCGCGGATCCGGGAAGGGGTCGGCGAACGATTTCAAAAGCGGCGCATGATCACCATAAAAGACGAACCAGACGGGCCGGTCGAGCTTGTCGAGCCGGTCGGTCAGTTGCTTCAGCGCCGCATCCGATTGCTCCAGGATCGCCAGATAGATGTCCACCGGATTGGTGAGGTCGCCAACGCGGCCCGGTTCCCAGGGGCCGTGGTTTGCCATCGAAGCGACGAAAACGAAACCGCTCTTGTCTTCCGGCAGTTGCTCGCAGGCGTCGATGACCTTGGTGGCGAGCTTCTCGTCGGAGACGTATGGCCCGTCGCGAGCAGGCACATGGTCGAAGCCATCGAGCATCGTGAGCTCGGCGAAGCCGAGCTGCGGCATGGCCTTGTGGCGCAGGAAGAACGTGCGGTCATAGGGATGCATGAAATGGGTGTGCCAGCCGGCGCGCTTCATCTTGCCCGGCCAGACCACGTCGGAATAGTGTGATGCGCGCAAATAGGGGTAGCTCGCATCCACGTGGATATCGTCGGGCACAAGGCCGCTGATGACGGCAAATTCCGTGCGCAGCGTATAGCCGCCTTCGAAGACACTGCTGAGACGCCCCCATTGGGCAGCCTGGCGCCGCAATCGGTCGAGTGTCGGCATCTTCAGCGTGTCGACGCCGAAATGCCGCATGTCGATGAAGGACTCCGATTGCCAGACGACGATCAGTGGCGAGCCGTCGTCACCGATCAGGTCCTGGACGGCGGCCCTGACGATTTCCGACAGTTCGGCGACGATCTTCTCCCGCTTGACGCCGAGCCAGATGATGAAGCGGAAGATCACCGATCCGAAGGTACCGAAGCGCACCGTGTTCATCTTGACGTCGAGCACCTTGACGAGCCTCTGGACGAGCGCCGCCGTCGGTCGGTTCACCGGGCCGTAGAACAAGAGAAGCCACGGTCCGGCAGCGACTGCCACCATCACCAGGATCCAGAAAGCCTTGCCGCTGTTGGGCAAAACCGTTGGCTCGAAATAGAGGTAGAGCCCGGAAACGCCGAAGACATAGAGAAAGGCGACGGTCCAGAACACGATGTTCAGCGAGCTGGCGTAGAAGATCGTCTTGTATTTGAAGACGTCGACGACGAGGGCGATGTCGGAGAAAATCAGCGGTTCGCGGATGAACTTGAACTTGGCCCGGGAAATCCCGGTGAAGATGATGAAGAAGCTCATCGTGCCGGCGGCGGCATAGAGCGGCCGCCAGGAGCCTGCGAAGAAGCCGGCAAACACCAGCGCGATGACCGGCAGGCGGGCGATCACGTCGATCATGTCCTGCCTGCGCCCAAAAGGAGAGGGGTTTGCCCGGCGCTCACGCTTTGGCAGTGCGAAGCGGTCGGTGAAGAAGATCACCGCGCAGGACAAGATGAAACAACAGACCGTCAGCGTTATCGGATAGTCGTGCAATTGAAAGGGGAGCAACGCCAAGCGGAAACCTTCATGCTTTCTTGCACGCCAACGCCGCCTCATGCAGCACGGCGTCCGCCTGACACTTAGATCCTATCGTTGGCGCGCACAAGCGCTGTCACCGACCGCCCTTTGATACTCCACCGCTACTGCGGCCGATTGCTCGATCGAACCACCAATTGAGAAGCGGTCTGACAGCCGGGCCGAACCGGCCGAGAAGAAAAAGTGTCGGGCCGAAATAGACTTCGAACCGCCCGCGCTCGATGCCGGCAACGACCTTTCGGGCAACCGCTTCTGCGGGCCAGGGGCTGACCGTGCCCATGACGGCCGCAGCCTCGGGGGGCCTAAAGGCAAGCTCACGCTGGAACTGCGGTGTCTGAGTGTCGGGCGGAAAGCAGATGGAGACATCTATCCCATGCGCGCGCGCCTCGGAGCGAAGCGCCTGGGCAAAGCCGTGGAGTGCGAACTTCGAGGCGCAATAGGCCGAGTAGCCATAGACGCCGAGAAGGCCGGCGCCTGAAGAGATCATCATGATCTTTCCGCGCTGGCGCTGTTTCATGCCGGCGTAGACGGCGCGAACCGCATGAACGGTACCGGAGAAATTCGTCTCCATCTGGCGCTGGAAGGCGGCGCTGGGAAGGTCCTCGAACCGGCCCGGCTCGACGACGCCGGCTGAGGTCACCAGGATGTCGCAGGGTCCGAATTCGGCTTCGCAGCGATGGATGGCCGCGGTGACTTCGTCTTCCTTCGCAACATCCGCAGTCTCAATCCGGACATCGCCGGCACTTGTCGACTTTGAGGCGAGTTCGTCCTGCGCGCGTTTCAGGATCTCGCCCGAGCGGGCGATCAGCGAAAGACGTGCGCCGCGACCGGCATAGATCGATGCGATCGCCAGCCCTATGCCGCTCGAGCCGCCAGTGATGATCACATGGGTCATTCAGGTTTCCGTCCGCGGCATCCGGCCCCAGAGGGCGCCTGCACGTCGTCCTCAGCGCGCCGAGAGCGCCTTCATCATCTGGTCGATATCGATGCCGCCGAGGCCGAAGTTGCGTTCGGTCAGATCCTTCAGGCGTTCCGCCGTCAGGGTCACCGTCTTGCGGATCTGCTCTTCGGTGTGGTCGCTGGTGATGAAGAAGCGTAAGCGCGCCAGTCCTTCGGGAACGGCCGGGTGGATGATCGGCAGCGCATTGACGCCAGCCGCAAGCAGATCGTTGGACAACTGCACCGCGCGCAGGGAATCCCCGACCAGCACCGGCACCACCGAAAAGCCGCTGCTGAGGCCCGTATCCAGACCCGCCTCCTTGGCAAGCTTCAGGAAGAGCGCGCCATTGCGTCTGAGGGCGGCAGTGCGCGACGGTTCTCGTGTTAGCACGTCGAGGCTGGCGGTTGCCGAGGCGGCCAGAACGGGTGCGAGGCCGACGCTGTAGACGAAGCCTCCGGCAGACGCCTTGAGCACGGCAACGAGCGCTTCGCTTCCGGCGATGTATCCGCCGCAACTGGATGTCGTTTTCGACAGCGTTCCCATCCAGATGTCGATCTCATTCGGATCGACGCCGAAGTGCTCGGCAAGGCCACGGCCATGTTTGCCGACGACCCCCAGCGAATGGGCCTCGTCGACCATCAGCCAAAAGCCATACTCGGCCTTGAGCTTCAAAAGCGCCGGCAGGTCGGCGATGTCGCCGTCCATCGAGTAGATGCCCTCGACGATGACCAGGATGCGGCGATAATCGCCCGAGACCGTGCGCAGCACATGTTCCAGGTCGCTCGCGTCATTGTGCTTGAACAGTCGGCGCGTGGCGCCGGAGAGCTTGATGCCGGCAAGCGCGCTGTTGTGAATGAACTCGTCGTGGACGACAAGATCCTTCGGTCCCATCAGGCAGCTGATGGCCGCGACATTGGTGAGATAGCCGCTGACGAAGCAGACGGCCGCATCGACGCCGTAGAAGCGCGCGATCTTTTCTTCCAATTCGACATGCACTGGTCGCTCGCCCGCGACGAGCCGACTGGCCGAGGCGGATATACCGAACGTCTCGACGGTTTCCCGAGCCCTCGCCAGCACTTCCGCGTGCCGGTTGAGGCCGAGATAGTCATAGGACGCGAAGTTGATCAACTTGCGGCCGTCGATGATGGTGGTGGCTCCAGCCGCGGTCTGATGGGCGCGGTAGAACGGGTTGGCGATACCGAGCTGCTCGCTTGCGAACTTCTGGGTCAGAACCTGCTTGTACTCCGGCAGATCCTCGAAACGGGCCTGTTGCCGGCGGGCCGGCGGCGGCATCTCCCGCTCAGAACGCGCCATGCGATTGCGCTCGGAGGATTGATGCGTGTTTCTCATCCGGTCCAGCAGGTTCTCCTTGAGGCTGCTGGTCATCTTGGATGAGCCGGGACCGTTTCCGTTCGTGCTCATTGGCTCTGTGCTTTTTCCTTTGCCGTGCCGACATGCCGTTGCGCCAGTTCGGTGACCAACTTGTCGTCCGCACCGTCGCTTTCTTCGCCCTGGTCGCGCTTGCTGACCTTCTCATAGAGCTTACGGGCGACGTCGCCAACCGTCGTGTTGTCTGCGACGCCACTGAGCGGCATGTCGAAGCCGGTGTTCTGCTGGAAGCTCATTCCAAGCTCTACGGCCATCAGGCTGTCGAGGCCGATTTCCTTGAGCACCTTGCTGCGCGTGACCGTATCCTTCGAGACGCGAAGGATGGCGGCAATTTCGCCTGCGACCAGATCGAAGAGAATATCCTCGGCTTCCTGCGCAGACTTGCCCTCGATCATCGCGACGAGGTCCATCTTGGTGCCTTCGCCGCCGGACGAATGCTGATCGGCGCTGCGCAGGATGACTTCGAAGAGCGCATTGCGGGCGACCGGCAGGTTGCGGGCCGCCGACCAGTCGATCTCCGATATCATCACGACGGCAGCGTCGACCGTGCCGGGATCGCCGGCGAGGTGGCTCTCGACCATGTCGAGCGCCGTCTGCGCCTTCAGTGCCGTCTTGCCGATACGCTTGGCCAGCAGATCGTTGACGTCGGTGTTCTGTACCAGATAGCCCTTGTCGGCGATGGCGCCGAACCCGACCGCAAGGCCGGCCAGTCCTTCCGCGCGCCGGGCACGGGCAAGACCCTCGAGATAACCGTTTGCCGCAACATAGTTTGCCTGGCCGGGATTGCCGACCAGCGTCGTTGCCGACGAGAACAGGATGAAGTTGTCGAGCGCGTCGCCGCGGGTCAACTGATCAAGAACGGCCGCACCCTTTGCCTTCGTGTCGATGACGGGCCGGTTGCGCTCGCGATTGAGATTGCTGATCAGCGCGTCGTCGAGCACCATCGCTGCGTGAACGATGGAGCGCAGCGGTGCAATGGTGCGCAATTCCTTGAGCAGGCGATCCGCAGCCGTCGCATCGGTGATGTCGCAGGCATGAACCGTCGCCGAGATGCCGGCCTTGGCCCAAAGCTCGATCATCGCCGTCGTTTCGGCGTCGGCAAGACCGCGGCGCGAGCAGAGCGCGATGTTTGTCGCACCCTTTTCGGCAAGCCAGTTGGCGGCAGCCAGACCAAAACCGCCGATGCCGCCGACGACGAGGTGCATGCCGTCGGGATCGACCTTGACGCCGCCGTGCGGCCGGGTTGCGACATGGTGGTTGCCGGCGATCGGCGGCAGCACGACGATCTTGCCGATATGACCGGCGTTCTGCATCAGGCGGAAGGCATTGCCGATCTCGTCGAAGTCGAAGGCGCGGTATGGCAGCGGCGTCAGCTTGCCGTCCTCGAACAGGGCGCCGATCTCCGTGAAGATCCGCTTGGTCAGGGATGGAGCATTGACCAACAACTGGTCCGCATCAATGCCGAAATAGCTGATATTGCGGCGGAACGGCCTGAGGCCGATCTTGCTGTCGGCGTAGTAGTCGCGCTTGCCGAGTTCGAGGAAGCGGCCGAACGGTTTGACGAGCGCCAGGCTCTGCTCCATCGCCTCGGCGAAGAGCGAGTTCAGCACGAGATCGACGCCTTCGCCGTTCGTCACGGCGCGCACATCGTTGACGAAACCGAGCGAGCGCGAATCGAACACATGGTCGGCGCCGAGCATCGAAAGGAAGCGGCGCTTCTCGCGGGTGCCGGCCGTGGCGATGACTTTCGCGCCCTTCAGCTTGGCAACCTGCAGCGCTGCAAGGCCGACGCCGCCGGCCGCGCCATGGATGAGGATCGTTTCGCCGGCCTGGATGCGGCCGAGTTCGACCATCGCGTAATAGGCCGTGAGGAATGCAACCGGCACGGTGGCAGCGGCAACCGGACTGACCGATTGCGGCAGCCTGGCGACGCCCGCCCGCGAAACGACGGCATGGGTGGAGAAAGCCGCCGAGGCGATCGCCATGACGGCATCGCCGATCGAAAGATCGTCCACGCCTGCACCGACGGCAACGACGTGACCCGACAGTTCCATGCCGATCGTTGCACCGGCAAAACCGTCTTCGAGCGCTTCTTCAGGCAGAAGACCCATGGCCCACATGACGTCGCGGAAGTTGAGGCCGGTGGCAGCAACCTTGACGACGACGTCGCCGGGTCCCGCGGACGGCACATTGCTTTCTTCCCAAACGATACTGCCGACCTGCGAGCTGACACGCTGGCGGATGGTGGCCGCCTCGAAGGACGCCGTCGAGCCATGGACATTGTCGGTCGGACCGGGAACGGCGCGGATTTCCGAAAGTGATCCGTTCTGACCCTCCAGCAGCCATTCGCGATTGCTGCCGGAAACGGCGAGCAATGGCAGCGACGCGGCAATCTTCTGCTCGGCGGACATCAGGTCTGCGTCAAGATCCAGAGTATGCACGTCGAGGAATTCGTACTCGTTCTGCAGCACGCGGGCAAAAGCCCAAAGGCCGGCATTGGTACCGGAGCTTGCCGCCGTCGCACCCGAGACACGGCTTGCAACCGGTGCCCCGCCCGGCGCGACAAGCACGAGCCTGGGGCGTGCGTCGTCACTTGGATCGGTGTCGCCGATATGCTGCCTCAACACCTCGGCAACGGCACTGAGCGCCAGAACCTGGGTCTGCAACAAGGCGGAATCGTCTGTCCGGCTCTTCGATGCAGGCGACGATAGGAAGACGGCCCGAACGGGGCGATCGCGGAAGGCCTCAAGCGCATTGCGAAGCAAGGCCGTATCCGTTGCCGTATCACCGGTCAGGTCGACTGGGATGGCGCCGGCCGACGGTTGCTTTGCCTTGGACGCGCCGGCCTGCAACAGAAGGTAGGAACCTGCCGCTGAGGCAGCAGCATTGGCGCCGACTTCGGCAGCCGCCGGCGCTTCCACGCCGCGTGCTTCAAGGACGATGACATTGCCGGATGCGCATTCGCGGTCGGTGACGTCGATCTCGCGAAGATCGAGGTCATCAAGACATTTCTGCCAGTGAGGAACGGCGGCGAGGTTGCCGATCGGGAATTCGGCTGTCTGGCTGCGGGCGAACCAACCGTCTGACAGCCCGAGCGCGAAATCGTTGAAGAGTGAGGGGGCGCCGACGGCGGCCACCAGACCGCCGCTCCGGCGCAGCGCCGAGCGAAGCGCGGCGCGAACATCGATGTCGTCTTCGATCAGGCCATACAGCCTGTCAGATGCACTGATGGCGAGGTCGAACGAAACCTGTGTCGCAAGATCGCCCTTTTTGAGGACGCGCACATGAGCATCGTTTTCAAAGGCGAGTTCAAGGCCGCGTTGAGTATTGTCGCGCGGCTCGACCACGCTGAGGCTTGCACCGTATTTGGCAGCAAGCGCCGCTATGCGGCGCGTGAATCCGGCAGAAACGCTGCCAAGCTCGAGAATGCGCAGGCGCGTTCCTGCCGGCTGCGCGCGCAGCGCGGTTTCGACCGCATCGAGAACGAGCGCCATGCGCTGGCGGCTTGCCTCCGAATGCACGGCCTGATGATCGAGCGTCGCATCGCTGATGAAACCGACATTGGCGACGGCCTCTGTATCACCACCGACAGGCGCCGCCAGAAGGAGGTCGAGGCGTGCCAGCGCTTCCGCATAGGCGTTGTTGATCAGAACCGCTTCCACGGCGCGGTCGGGGCGTTCGCCATAGAGTTCGCGCAGGATTTCGGGAACGCTCGGCAGGCTGAATTCCTGGGCGACGACCCAGACGCCATCCTTGTGTTCGCAAAGGCCGGCATCTTCAAGGACGTAGAGGCAGCTCGCCAGGAAGCACTGGAAGGCGAAATCGCCAGGCAGGCCGTCGCTGCGCACGATCGACCGTCCCTTGCCGAGCTTCAGCGCAATTTCCTGGCAGGCACGATAGATGGCGGCGTTGAACAGCAACGTCGTGTTGTCGATACCGGTATCGGTCGCCGATATCACGCTGAGGGTCACTGGCGTCCGAGCGACAGCCTCAGTTGTCGCCAGAAGCGCGTCGGAAAGAACCGTCTCATAGTGGAAGGAGAGAGCGTCAAGCGTCTTGTGCTTGCGCAGATAGGTGCGCCGGAAGCGGCAATCCTCGAAATAGGCGATCGGCTCGCCCGACTTGTCGAAGAAATGGAATTTGGCCTTGATCGAATTGGCACTGACACGTTCGATCTCGATCGTGGCTCGCGCGATCGGCTTGCCGGCATTGACGACGCGCACGGAACCGAAGCGCACCGGAATATAGGGTGCGCCGCTCTTGTCGCCGGTAAATCGGTCAAAAAGCGCGACCAAGCCGTGGAATGTGGCGTCGACGGAGATCGGATTGAGGGCATAGGTGACGAGCGGATGTCCGGATTTATCCGGGTTCTTCAGCTCGACGTCGACGATCCGGTCGTCATAGGCAACGGCTTTCGCGAGCAGCTGGAAACGCGGGCCATAGTCGAGACCGAACTGTCGTGCCGTGTCATAGGCCTTCGCCGGAGCAACCGTTGCCGTCTTCTGCATGCCGGCAAAGGATGGCGGCTGGCGCTCATCGCTCGGCAAGGGCTTGCGGGACCGGGCAACGGCGTGAACGGCCCAGTCGTCTTCGGACAGGCGTTCGCGCGAGCGGATCTCGATGTCGCCGGTTTCCGGCGACAGGATGGTCGACAGCTCCATGATGCGGCTGTCGCTCAGCTCCAGCGGGCGGACGATCTCCAGATTGGTGATCTCGACTTCGTCGGTTCCATAAAACTGCTGCGCGGCTGCGACGGCAATCTCGATGAAGCCGCTGCCCGGCAGGATGGCCTTGCCGTCGACGACATGCTCCGCCAGATCCGGGAAGAGGGGCGCATCGATGTGGTTCTTCCAGCTGCCGCTGTTCGGATCGCTGCGCCAGCCGGTCAGGCGATAGGGTTTGGCGGTACGACCGAAGAGATCCGTGGCGTCGGTCGTGGCGGCCGGCCGCAGTTCAACCGGCTCGAACGGCAGGCTCGGCAGCGAGATCGCCGCATTTCGCTTGCCGAAAACACGTGCGGTGTCGACGATCGCGCCGTGCGCGACGGCACGCGCCATGGCGGCCGAGATCGGATCCTGGCCCGTCTCTCCGACGTCTCTCAGCAGCGTCGGCACGACCATGCCCGGTGCGGCCGCCTGCTTGATCGTTTCCTTGACGTAGGAAGAGAGGATCGGACGCGGGGAAATCTCGACGAAGAGCCGGCAACCGAGTTCGATCGCGGCTTCTGCCGCCGCCTGGAAGCGAACCGGCTCGCGGACATTCTTCCACCAATAGTCCGGGTCGAGCTGCGTCCCGTCAAGGGCCGCACCCGTTACCGTCGACAGATAGGTTACCTCCGCGCGGCGGGGCGCGATGTCGGGAATGTCCGACAGGAATGCGTCTTTTGCCCGGTCGATGATCGGGTGGTGGAAGGGATAGTTGATGTCGAGGATCTGAACCGGGATTTTCGCCTTGCGTGCCGCGTCGCGGAAGGCGGAAATTTCATGGGCCGGGCCCGAGATCGTCACCGAATTGTGGGCGTTGACGGCGGCGACGCAAAGTTCATTGAGGCCGCGTGCCTCGGCAAAGGCGCGCGCGGCGTCTTCGCCCAGCATCACGGCGGCCATCGTGCCGTGGCCCGCGAGCAGGTCCTGATGCAGCGACCGTTTCGCGACGATCGAAACGGCATCGACCATCGAAAGCGCGCCGGCCGCATAGGCGGCCGCGATCTCGCCGACGGAATGACCGAAGACGGCGACCGGCTTGATGCCCATGGCAACAAGCGAATCGGAAAGGGCGGCCTGGACGGCGAACAGCAACGGCTGGGCTATCTTCGTGTCGGACAGCTTCTTGTCGAGATCGGGATCGGTCAGAAGCTCGGTCAGGGAGATGTCCGAATGGAACTTGAAGAGCGCGCTGACGGAGGTGAAACACTGCCGGAAATGAAGGTTCTCACGGAACGCTTCGACGCCCATGCCTGCCCATTGCGAGCCGTTGCCCGAAAAGACGAAGGCAACCTTGGCATCTCTGGTGACGGCTTCGCCGACTTCGCCGATATCCGAGCCCGGCTTTTCCACATGGTTTGCGATCGCGCGGACAATATCTTCGGGATGATCGCTGCGGGCTGCGAACCGATAGCGCATATGGGTGCGGTTGGCACCGGATGCTGCGACCATCGAGCGGATTTCACCCTTGGAAGCGTTGGCAAAACGCGTCTTGTAGTCCTTGAGCAAGGCTTCGAGGCTGGACGCGGTGTGGGCGCTTGCAAGGAAGACGTGCCCTGACGACGGCGGATTGTTGATCTTGTCTTCGGAAACCGGCTCGGGATCGCTGATGACCACGTGGGCGTTGGCACCGCCGAAACCGAACGAGTTGATGCCGGCGAGGCGCGCTCGCTTGCCGCGCAGCAGTTCGATCGGGCTTGCCGTGACGCGCACATTCAGGCCGTCGAAATCGATATGTTCGTTCGGCGTGTCGAAGTGCAGCGATGCCGGCAGGTAATTGTTCTCAAGCGCCATGATCGCCTTCATCATGCCGAAGAGGCCGGAGGCGGGCTCCGTGTGGCCGATGTTCGACTTGATCGAGCCGATCGGAACCGGTGCCCGGCGATTGGCGCCGATGACCGTGCCGATGGACCAGACTTCCGCCGGGTCACCGACCTTGGTGCCGGTGCCGTGACCTTCGACGAAGGCGACCTGGTTGGCATCGATGCCGTTGCCTTCGTAGATCGCCCGCAGCAGGTTTGCCTGGGCTTCGCGCGAAGGCAGGGAGATGCCGTTGGTCCGGCCGGCCGAGTTGACGCCGGTCGCAACGATGCGCGCATAGCTCCGGTCTTTTTCCCGCCGTGCGCGGTCCGAGCGGCGCAACACGAACACGACGCCGCCTTCGGCGCGCACATAGCCTGCGCCATCGTTGTCGTAGGCGCGGCAGAGCCCTTCGGGCGACAGCATGCGCGCCTGCGCAAAGCCGACGAACGGCAGGGGGTGGGCGAGAATATTGACGCCGCCGACGATCGCCGTATCGATCTCGCCGGCGTTCAGTGCCCGCATCGCCTGATCAAGCGCGACCAGCGAGGAGGAACAGGCGGTATCGACCGTCATGCTCGGGCCGCTCAGCCCGAAGATGTGCGAAATGCGGTTGGAGACGATCGACAGGGTATTGCCGGTCATGAAGTACGGGCCGGCTGCCGCAGGATCCTCGACCGTCAGGTTGGCATGGTCGAGGCTCGACGCGCCGATATAGACGCCGACATTCTCGCCGTGCAGCGAGGTTGTCGAGATATTGGCGTCTTCAAGGGCGCGCCAGGCGAGCTGTAGAAGCACACGCTGCTGCGGATCCATATACATGGCTTCGCGCTGCGACATGCCGAACACGGCCGGATCGAAATCATAGAGCTGATCCAGCACACCGGCGGCGAAGGAATAGGTCTTGCCCTGCGTGCCCATGACCGGGTGCCAGAAACGTGCAACGTCCCAGCGATCGGATGGGATGCTGGTGACTGTGCACTTGCCCTGACGAAGAAGTTTGAACAACGCCGAAGGCGATTCAGCTCCAGGGGCGAGGCATGCACGCCCAATAATTTCAACAGCCATATATGATCGAACGCTCTAAACTGACGTTAAAGTTGCATCTGCGATTGCGGTTCCGAGCGGAAAACGCAATCGCCAATCATCCCGCCCAAGGGTTATCCCCACGTATATTCGTTCCGCCTCATTAGTCAGCTTTTAACTTAAAGTACCTAGCTTTCAAGTCCAAAGGCCTAACATATACATGCCTAGAACCTTCATCCAAGACAAATCGGGCTCGAAACCCGTCAAGGTGTAGGAGGTATGACCGGAAAGGCGCAGGGCCAATTATTTTGCTTGTCTTCGTCTGCAAGTGACTTGTTGTGAGACGGCTATTGTGCTTTTCAGAGTCCGGCGGATTCCCGACCGGGAGATCATGCGGTGCAGAACTGTGAATAGAATCATGGCTGTGCCGAATTCGGAGTGTCGTAGTTGAAACGTGTAGCTGCCCTTGTGCTTTCTACCGCGCTTGCGGGATGTCAGGCTGTTCCGGGCGAGGGGCCGCTGGCCGGGGCCATTGTTGCGGATGCTGGTCAGTCCGGCGCCGAAATCGGTCGGAAGAACGCCACCGTATTTGATATCGTCGATGTGAACGGCCAGTCCGCGCGCCTTGTGTCCGACTATGTGTCGTCGACGCTCAACCGTCGGTTCGGTATCGGCGGCGGCGTCGGCCGTGTGGTCATCGGTGTCGGCGACGCGCTGAAGGTATCAATCTTCGAGGCCGGCAGCGACGGTCTCTTCTCCACGCAGGATTCCAAGCAGACCAGCATCGATCTCGTCGTCCAGCCGGACGGCAAGGCGGCCATTCCCTATGTCGGCTCGGTTCGATTTGCCGGCCTGACGCTGGAGCAGGCACGTCAGGAGATCCTGGAGGCGCTGAAGCAGAAGGCGGTCGAGCCCGACGTCATCGTCACGAGCATGAGCACCGCTTCGCGCAATGTCACCGTTTCGGGCGCCGTCGGCAAATCCGCGGTCGTCCCGCTCAGCCTGGTCGACGAGACGATCAACGAGGTCATCGCCAAGGCGGGTGGCCCCGTGGCGCAGCCCTATGAGACCTATGTCACGCTGGTGCGCGGCAAGAAGACCGGCACGGTTCTGCTGAAGTCGATCATCGAGAACCCGTCTGAAAACATCCATGTGAAGCCGGGCGACCAGATCTTCGTTGCGCGCGATCCGCGCCGCTTCACGATCCTCGGCGCCGTCAAGGCCAACCAGCGCGTCGAGTTCGGCGCCAATGATCTCAATCTGCTGGAAGCCATGGGGCTGGCCGGCGGCGGTTCCGACTACGCGCTGGATATGAAGGGCTACTTCATCTTCCGTTATGAAGAGCCGGATGTGGTCATGAGCCTTCTCGGCCAGCAGCGCTTCAACGAGATGTTGCGCAAGGGCATGAAGACCGACAGCCAGGGGCGTTACCCGATTGTCTATCGCTTCGACATGAGCAAGCCGGACAGCCTGATCGTCGGCCAGACCTTCCCGGTCAAGAATCGCGACGTGATCTACGCATCGCGTCATCCGTCCGTCGATTTCGGGAAGTTCCTCAACTTCGTCGCCCAGCCGGTTGGTATCGCCAATTCCGGCTTCTCGATTGCCGACAACATCAACAGCCTCGGCAACTGATCCGTTCCAAGGTGCAGTCCAAAAAGGGCGTCGACCGTGGTCGGCGCCCTTTTTCTATGGGCGGCGAGGATCTGCCGGGGAGTGTTCGAAGCGGGTTGCCGCCGCTCAAATTCTGTGATTGATCTTGGACTTAAATCGATTTTTGTGATCGATAGGGATTGGTCCGGTCGAGGGGAGAGCGATGGCTGCTGAGGCGTTGATCGTCGTCGACGTGCAAAACGATTTCTGCCCGGGCGGAGCGCTTGCCGTTTCCGGAGGCGATGAGATCGTGCCTGTGGTCAACGATCTGATCCGGAAGTTCGAGCATGTGATCCTGACGCAGGATTGGCACCCGGCCGGCCATTCCAGCTTCGCATCCGTCCATCCGGGCAAAGCGCCTTTCGAAACGGTAGCGATGTCCTATGGCGAGCAGACACTTTGGCCGGACCATTGTGTGCAGGGCAGCACAGGCGCAGATTTTCACCCGTCGCTGGAATGGACACGCGCCGAACTGGTGATCCGCAAGGGCTTCCGCACCGGCATCGACAGCTATTCCGCCTTCTTCGAGAATGATCGCCGGACGCCGACCGGGCTTGCCGGCTACCTCAGGGATCGCGGCATCGAGAGCGTTATCTTGTGTGGTCTGGCCACGGATTTCTGCGTTGCCTTTTCAGCGCTCGACGCCGTCGCGAGAGGGTTTTCCACCTCGGTCGTGCTGGATGCCTGTCGGGGTATCGATCTCAACGGCTCGCTCTCCGCCATGATCACGCGCATGCGGCAAGCCGGCGTGCGGATGGTTTAGCCCTGCGCCTTTAGGAGGAGCATTTCGCGAAATGACCAAGACCGATATCGCCAGGCGCGTCTACAACCACGCCTGGAAGCTCGACCCGATCGTGCGCAGCCTGCTCGACACGGATTTCTACAAGCTCTTGATGCTGCAGATGATCTGGCAGCTCTATCCGGATGTGGATGCGACCTTCTCGCTGATCAACCGCACCAAGACCGTGCGCCTGGCCGACGAGATCGACGAGCATGAACTGCGCGAGCAGCTCGATCATGCCCGCGAGCTGCGGTTCTCCAAGAAGGAAATGATCTGGCTTGCCGGTAACTCGTTCTACGGCCGCAAGCAGATCTTCTCGCCGGAGTTTCTGGCCTGGCTCGCGAAATTCCGCTTGCCGGACTACGAGCTGTCTCGACGCGACGGCCAGTTCGAGCTGACCTTTCGCGGACGCTGGGCCGAGACCACCATGTGGGAGATCCCTGCACTTGCGATCATCAACGAGCTGCGCTCTCGTTCGGCCATGAAGGGGCTCGGCCCCTTCACGCTCGATGTGCTCTATGCCCGTGCCAAGGCGAAGATGTGGTCGAAGGTCGAGCGTCTTCGGCAGTATCCCAACCTGCGGATCTCTGACTTCGGCACCCGAAGGCGCCACAGCTTCCTGTGGCAGCGCTGGTGCGTCGAGGCGTTGAAGGAAGGAATCGGCGCATCCTTCTCCGGTTCCAGCAATGTGCTTCTGGCGATGGATACGGACCTGGAAGCGCTCGGCACCAATGCGCATGAACTGCCGATGGTGGCAGCAGCGCTCGCCCGCAACGACGCCGAGCTTGCGGCGGCGCCCTACAAGGTGCTGCAGGACTGGAACCAGCTCTACGGTGGCAATCTGTTGATCGTGCTTCCCGATTCTTTCGGCACGGCGGCCTTCCTGCGCAATGCGCCGGCCTGGGTGGCGGACTGGACCGGGTTCCGCCCGGACAGCGCTCCACCGATCGAAGGCGGCGAGAAGATTATCGCCTGGTGGAAGAAGATGGCGCGCGACCCGCGTGAAAAGCTGCTCATCTTCTCCGATGGCCTCGATGTCGAAACGATCATCGAAACCTACCGGCATTTCGAAGGGCGCGTGCGCATGAGCTTTGGTTGGGGAACGAACCTCACCAACGACTTCGCCGATTGCGCGCCGACGGAAATCAAGGGCCTCAATCCGATATCGATCGTCTGCAAGGTCAGCGACGCGGATGGCCGGCCGGCGGTCAAACTGTCGGATAACCCGCGCAAGGCGACGGGCGATGCCGCCGAGGTCCAACGTTATCTGAAGTTCTTCGGCAGCGAGGATTTCGTCGAGCAGGCCGTCAAGGTCTGACGGCAGACAACTGGACAAAAAGAAACCGGCGTGAGCCGGTTTCAAAAGGGGATTTAAGCGTTGCGATTGTCCATCATCGCGATGTCAAATCTAGGGGCTGAATCTTAAGGTTGCGTTAAGGCGCATCCTTCGGCGCTTGCAACCACAAATTAAATCTTCTGCTCGAACGTTTTGATCGACCGATCTCCTCAGCTTTCGTGAGCGACCCGTCAGAACACGAACATGTAAAGCAGAATGATGACGATCAGGGGCACGCCCATGAGCCAGAGAACGATGCCTTTCATTTCAGAACCTCCACGTCGTTGCCGTTGAATTGGTAACGCGGGCTGTCGGGAAACGTTCCCTGCATCGGATGGAGGGTCAGTCAGATCGGGCGTGCTAAGGGCGCCGTAATATTTTGAGATTGCTGCGTAATGTCTTCCAAGGATCGGTTTCGATCCAGGGAGAAATTAGCCAGTTGTCGCTGACCGAAGAGCAACAAAAAAGGTCGGGCGAGCCCGACCTTCCCATTCGCTGCGCTGCCGCCCACAAACCTGCGTTCGGCGACGTCGGGCGAAAATTACTTGGCCTGCAGGTTGTCTGCAGAAGACTTGCCGGTCTTGCGGTCGCGCGTCAGCTCGTAGCTGATCTGTTGACCTTCGTTGAGGCCGGAAAGGCCTGCGCGCTGAACGGCCGAGATGTGAACGAACACGTCCGGGCTGCCGTCGTCAGGCTGAATGAAGCCGAAGCCCTTGGTGCTGTTGAACCACTTTACTGTGCCTGTAGCCATGACGATTCCCTTTCAATCGCTTGTAATAGACATTTCCGGAAACAAACCTCCGGATCAGGATAACCGATTTTGAAGAGGGAAGTCCGTCTCTCACGCGCTTAGGGCGCCGACACAAAGTTCGTCAGCAATATCGATTTCCGCCACATAGGAGCTGAATGTGACGATTGCAAGGCTTTGTTCGGGATCTCTCGACGAGTTGCGCGGGTATGCACATGCGAGCGCTCGTCGCGGCATTACGGCGCCGAATGGCGTTTAGACGCTGGCTCACAACTTCCCGAACGCCACGCTTCTCCAACCCCAGCCAGCCCGATGAGCGGCGTCAATTAGGGGCGTCTTTATTTCGGCGGTATTGAAGCGATATTCGTAAACCTTGCCGTAGGACAAATCTTCCTTGAAGGCGAAGGCCATGCCGAAGCTTTTTTCCCACTTTCGACCGCGAAACGCATCAGCGCTTAACGCGAGCATGGGCACGCCGGCGCGCCATTCGACAGACCATGCCTGATCGACGGCGCGGACTTCGCAATCGGCGGCATCGAATTTCATCAACACCTTGAACACCCTTTGCAGCCCGGCTTTGGCAAATAGTTCGTACCAGCGGGCATCAACAATCTTCCATTCCGCGACGAGATCGACGCCTTCCGGCTTGCCGTCACGAATGATGAACGGCGCAGTCTTTCTATTGATGGCGAGAAGATTAGTGCGAAGCGCTGCCGTCGATTGGCGGTCCACGCCCTTCGGCGCCGGTTTATATCCTATCAGCCAGTCGAACAATTTCACGGCAGGTTTCCTCAATCAGGGGCACTGTGGGCAATCTCTACAGTGAAGCACATTAAAAATTGAGATCGTGTCCCATCAGGTTCCTGTTTGCCAGGTTCGCTACGAGAACAGATGAGAACAAAGTGCACGGCTTTTGCACGGTTCAACCGTGCAATTCATGGAATGCCCCGCGCATTCATGTCGTCTCATGCGGGTTGGCTTCTTCGCTGGTTCCGCATAACGTATTGATAAATTAAGAGAAAACTGGTGCTGCTAGAGAGATTTGAACTCTCGGCCTCTCCCTTACCAAGGGAGTGCTCTACCCCTGAGCTATAGCAGCATCTCGCGGCCGGTTCAGTGACAAGCCGCATCAAGCGAGGCGCCTATTGCCATAGCTGGACGGGGAGCGCAAGCAGCATTTCGAAGTTTTCGGTGTTGAGCTGTGAGAAAATCCGTTTCGGCTTCCGAAGTCCCTGGTTTTGCGCTAATGCAGCCTTATGCAAACAGACGATAAGAAAAGCGCTGAGGGCGAACCGCCGCTGGCCGAACCGCAGAATGCGACGGCAAAGCGCAAGCAAAAGGATACGACCGAGCAGGACCTGAGAAAGGCGCGCCTTGCCAAGACGCTGCGCGACAATCTGCAGCGCCGCAAACAGCAGATGCGCGCGCGCCGTTCCGGTGCCGCCGACGAGACGATCGGCGTGCCTGCCGCAAAAACGGACGAATCCGAAGATTAGTACGAGGAGGGGAGGGCTGCCGTTCGGCATTCCTTCACGCATGCAGGTGGCCGTGGCCGTCTTGCGTTCAAGGCACTTCTAATTTCGCGGCGTCTCCACTAAAGAGGCGCCTTCAGACACACTTCATTTTTTTGGAAAGGCGGGCCAAGCCCGTTCGAGAGGCCTCATGGATCGCATCAGGATTGTAGGCGGGAATGAACTTCACGGGGTCATTCCGATCTCCGGCGCGAAGAATGCGGCCCTGCCGTTGATGATCGCATCGCTTTTGACCGACGACACGCTGACGCTGGAAAACGTTCCGCATCTGGCCGACGTCGAGCAACTGAGCCGCATTCTGGGCAACCACGGCGTCGATATCTCGGTCAACGGCCGACGCGAGCGCCAGGGTGAGAGCTACGCCCGCACGATCCATTTCACCTGCCGCAACATCGTCGACACTACGGCGCCCTATGAACTCGTTTCGAAGATGCGCGCGAGCTTCTGGGTCATCGGTCCGCTTCTGGCGCGCGAAGGCAAGGCCCGCGTGTCGCTGCCGGGCGGCTGCGCCATCGGCACACGTCCGGTCGATCTGTTCATCGAGGGTCTGCAGGCGCTCAGCGCCAACATCGAGATCGACGGCGGGTACGTCAACGCGACGGCACCGGCAGGCGGCCTGATCGGCGCGCGCTACACCTTCCCGAAGGTTTCCGTCGGCGCCACGCACGTGTTGATGATGGCGGCCACACTTGCCAATGGCACCACCGTGCTCGGCAATGCGGCGCGCGAGCCCGAGGTGGCTGACCTTGCCAATTGCCTGAATGCCATGGGCGCCAAGATCACCGGCCAGGGCACGGCGACGATCACCATCGAAGGCGTGCGCTCGCTGTCCGGTGCGCGCCACCGCGTCCTGCCTGACCGTATCGAGACCGGTACCTACGCCATGGCCGTTGCCATGACCGGCGGCGACGTCATCCTCGAAGACACGGATATGGCGCTGCTTGACACCGCACTCGAGGCGATCCGCCGGGCCGGCGCCGAGATCACGCCGACCAACAGCGGCATCCGCGTCGTGCGCAACGGCGCCGGCATCAAGCCGGTCGATATCGTCACCGATCCGTTCCCCGGATTCCCGACCGATCTGCAGGCCCAGTTCATGGGGCTGATGACCAAGTCGAACGGCGTTTCGCACATCACCGAGACGATCTTCGAAAACCGCTTCATGCACGTCCAGGAGCTGGCGCGCCTTGGCGCCAAGATCTCGCTGTCAGGCCAGACTGCCAAGATCGAAGGTGTCAGCCGGCTGAAGGGCGCGCCTGTGATGGCGACAGACTTGCGTGCCTCGGTCTCGCTCGTCATCGCCGGTCTTGCGGCGGAAGGCGAAACCATGGTGTCGCGCGTCTACCATCTCGACCGCGGCTTCGAGCGGCTGGAAGAAAAGCTCACCCGTTGCGGCGCCCACGTCGAGCGCGTCAGCGACTGATTTTGCCCGTCGCGCCTGATGCCGTTGCGGTTTCAGGCGCGACGTCCTATGTCCATTTCACTTGTGGCACGCAAAATGTGCGACGAAAGCGAAAGGAATGGATCGCATGGATGGCCTGAAGCTGCTGGCGCTTGACGAGGAGGACCTAGCGGTTGTCTCCGCCCACGTCCAGGATGCCGTTTTCAAGGTTTCCGGACTGGAATACGACGCGCGTCGCAAGCAGTTTTCGCTCACCGTCAACCGGTTCGTCTGGGAGATGGCCGACGGCAAGCGGCGTTCCTTCGAGCGTCGTCGCGCCGTGCTCCTGTTCAAGCGGGTCAGCGCCGTGCGCTCGCTCGGCTTTGACCGTCGCAACGGCGAAGCCGTGCTCGATCTGCTGGCGGTGCGGTTCGCCGTTGCAGGTGAGGGGCCGGAAGGCACCGTCGAACTGGTGCTTGCCGGCGAAGCTTCCATTGCCCTTGATGTGGAATGCATCGAGGCACAGCTTGCAGATACCGGCGGAGCATGGGAAACCGCCTTCAAGCCCCGGCATCCCGAAGGCGTTTGAACCCGCGACACAGGCATACCACAAGGACATTTTGCGTTGGCAATCAGGCTGAACTATCTCGACGGTAACTTCGAACAGCAGTTCGCGGCATTCCTGACCACCAAGCGTGAAGTTTCCGAGGACGTGAACGCGACGGTCAAGGCGATCATTGACGATGTTCGCCTGCGCGGCGATCAGGCGGTGGCGGAATATTCCGCCCGCTTCGACGGCATCGACTTCGCAACGACGCCGATGGCCGTCAGTGCCGAGGAAATCGATGCCGCGATCCAGAGCGTCGAGCCGGAAGTGCTGGGCGCGCTCAAGGTTGCCGCCGTCCGTATCGAGGCGCACCACGCCCGCCAGCGGCCGAAGGACGATATCTACGAGGATACGATGGGCGTCGGCCTCGGCTCGCGCTGGACGGCGGTCGACGCCGTCGGGCTGTACGTTCCGGGCGGTACGGCGAGCTATCCGAGTTCGGTGCTGATGAATGCGCTGCCGGCCAAGGTCGCCGGCGTTGAGCGCATCGTCATGGTCGTGCCGGCCAGTGGCGGCAAGATCAACCCCGCCGTGCTGGCAGCGGCGCGGCTTGCCGGTGTCGAGGAAATCTACCGCATCGGCGGCGCGCAGGCGATCGCCGCCCTTGCCTATGGCACCGCGACCATCGCGCCTGTCGCCAAGGTCGTCGGCCCGGGCAATGCCTATGTCGCTGCCGCCAAGCGCCAGGTCTTCGGCACCGTCGGCATCGACATGATTGCCGGCCCGTCCGAGGTGCTCGTCATCGCCGACCGCGAAAACGACCCGGACTGGATCGCCGCCGACTTGCTTGCGCAGGCCGAACACGATGTCGGCGCCCAGTCGATCCTGATCACCGACGACGCGGCCTTCGGCCAGGCGGTCGAAGCAGCGGTCGAGCGCCAGTTGAAGACCCTGCCGCGGGCCGAAACGGCATCGGCGAGCTGGCGCGATTTCGGCGCGATCATCCTCGTGCCGGATCTGGAAAAGGCGATACCGCTTGCAAACCGCATAGCCGCCGAGCATCTGGAACTGGCGCTTGCCGATCCCGAGCCGATGGTTACCAGGATCCGCAATGCCGGCGCCATCTTTGTCGGACGCCACACGCCCGAAGTCATCGGCGACTATGTCGGCGGTTCAAACCACGTGCTGCCGACGGCACGCTCGGCGCGGTTCTCCTCCGGCCTCGGCGTTCTCGATTACATGAAGCGCACCTCCATCCTGCGCCTCGACGCGGAGCAGCTCCGTATCCTCGGCCCGGCCGCGATCGCGCTGGCGCGGTCCGAAGGGCTTGAGGCCCATGCGCGCTCGGTCGCCATTCGCCTCAATCTCGGGGATGCGGGATGAAGGCTGACCGCAACCAGCGCCTCTGCGATGTCGTATTGGACGAGACGATCGGCCGTTCGACGCCCGACGTGGAGCATGAGCGTGCGGTTGCGATCTTCGATCTTCTCGAAGAAAACCTGTTCGAACCGGTCGGCCACCCGGGCGGCCCCTACAAGCTCAACCTCTCTCTGATGGATGCCAAGCTGGTCTTTGCGATCTCGACCGAGAAGGGATCTGACGTCGCCACACATATTCTCTCGCTGACGCCGTTTCGCCGGATCGTGAAGGACTACTTCATGATCTGCGAGAGCTACTACGAGGCGATCCGCTCGGCGACGCCGAGCCAGATCGAGGCGATCGACATGGGACGTCGCGGCATTCACAACGAGGGATCGCAGACGCTGATGGACCGCCTGTCGGGCAAGATCCGGCTCGATTTCGACACCGCCCGCCGCCTGTTCACGCTCGTCTGCGTGCTCTATTGGCGCGGGTGACGGCGGAGACCGGGATGACGGGAACCGCGACGCGCCAGCCGACAACGCCCCGTTCCGTTCTCTTCATGTGCGGCATGAACGCAATCCGCTCGCCGATGGCAGAGGCACTCGCCAAGGCTGCGCTGCCGGCGGGCACCTATGTCGCTTCCGCCGGCGTGCGTCACGGCGAGCGCGATCCCTTCGTCGATGTCGTGCTGGATGAGATCGGCCTGTCGATCGGGCGGCATCAGCCGCGCACCCTGGACGAACTCGAGGACGACTATTTCGACCTCATCGTCACGCTGGCGCCGGAGGCCCATCATATGGCGCTGGATTTGACTCGCTCGATGGCCGTCGACGTGGTCTATTGGCCGACGCCGGACCCGACCGTTGCTACCGGCACGCGCGAGCAGATTGTCGATGCCTATCGTGCCGTTCGCGATCACCTTGCCACTCTGATTAATCGCCGTCTGGTAGTGGCGCCCGCGGGCGAAAAAGCTTAATACCAACCTGCGCTGATATTGATCTATTGCGTGGGACCGTGTGCGGTCATCCGGGAAGGAGCATACCGTAGAGCGATGCCTTGGCATCGGTCGAGGATTGCGACGCTGCCGGTGGCCGACAGACGGTCCACCCGAAGGGCCGGGCGCTTTTGGCCTCCGGACGGCGTCGACAATCCTCACCGGACCGCTTGGGTCCGGTTGCGGTTGTCTCCTTGCCGGAAACCAAAATCGCTCCGGCGCAATCGATCAATATCAGCGCAGGTTGGTATAAGGCAGTACAAAAGCTGAAAAGCCGGCGCAAAGCGGTTCACAAATCCTCGTCGATTGTGTAGTTTCCGGCGAATTTTTCGGGATGCGTGTCGTATCCCCGAACAAACACAGAAAGAACAGTCCTACATGGCGAAAGAAGAAGTCCTCGAATTTCCGGGCGTGGTCACGGAATTGCTTCCCAATGCGACCTTCCGCGTGAAGCTCGAAAATGAACATGAAATTATTGCCCATACCGCAGGCCGCATGCGCAAGAACCGTATCCGCGTTCTGGCCGGCGACAAGGTGCTCGTCGAAATGACGCCCTATGACCTGACCAAGGGTCGCATCACCTATCGTTTCAAGTAAACCACCGACAGGTGGCTTCATCATATCTCTGGGGTGACGGCGCGTTCCGATGACAGCGGCTCAAAAACTGATACTGGCGTCCGGTTCGCCGCGTCGCATCGAGCTTTTGGCCCAGGCAGGCATCGAGCCTGCGCGCCTGATGCCGATGGATCTCGACGAGACGCCGAAGCGCTCCGAGCATCCGCGGTCGCTGGCGCGTCGCCTCTCGGCGGAAAAGGCGAAGGCGGCGCTTGCGGCGATCAAGGGCGAAGCCGGTTGGGATGGCAGCTATATCCTGGCAGCCGACACGGTCGTCTGTGTCGGCCGGCGCATCCTGCCGAAGCCGGAACTCGTCAGCGAAGCCTCGAGCGCCCTGCATCTGCTGTCGGGCCGCAGCCACCGCGTCTATACCGGCATCTGCCTGATCACGCCCGACAAGACGCTGCGCCAGAAGGTGGTCGACACCAAGGTTCGCTTCAAGCGCCTTTCCGGTTTTGACATCGAGAGCTATCTTGCCTCCGGCCAATGGCGCGGCAAGGCAGGCGCCTATGGCATCCAGGGGATCGCCGGCAGCTTCGTGGTCAAGCTCGTCGGCTCCTACAGCAATGTCGTCGGCCTGCCGCTCTACGAGACGGTCGGGCTGTTGGTCGGCGAAGGCTACGACGTTCACAATCGTTGGCTGGAAGGCTGAAGGCAGTGACTGACGAAGACAAGAAGAGCGGCTCGAACGTAGCACCTCTGCGCGCACCGCGTCCGTGCCCCGAATGCGGGCGTCCCTCGCACCGCGAGCACTATCCCTTCTGCTCGGACCGCTGCCGCAATGTCGACCTCAATCGCTGGCTCTCGGGCTCCTACGCCATTCCCGTCGCAGACGACGAGACGAAAGCGGACGACGATGATCGCTGACCGCGATCTGCCTGAATATCTTCGGTTTTTTGGCCTTTTCCACTATCTTTGAAATTCCTGCCAAAAAACTTTCATTTGGTGCTGGACACCGCCGAACAAGATGTTATAACCCCGCTCGCTTCCGGGGCACAGACAACGCCCCGAGGGTTCCGAGAGGAGCCGCTGCCCGAAACGGCAGGATGCCCGGATAGCTCAGTTGGTAGAGCAGCGGATTGAAAATCCGCGTGTCGGTGGTTCAAATCCGCCTCCGGGCACCATCTCTAAGATCAGCCTTTGGTTTTAGTTCGTTTTGTTGTCCAAACGCCCAGAAAAAGTACACCACCTCAAAATTCCGGACACTTTTGTTCCCACCTCGCCGACTACCTCTTTGATCAAATCAAGAAAGGGGAGCAGATCTTCGCCGACGAAACCACCTTGCCGACGCTGGCTCCCGGTGTCGGATCGACAAAGACAGCCTGGCTTTGGGCCTATGCCAGGGATGACCGGCCCTTTAGATACTTGATCCCAGGTTTTGATCGGGCGTCCTTGTCTTCCGAATCAAGGGACGCGCTCTGGGCCAGGTTCTTCATGGACGTGCCACGACGACAGAGGCAGTCCGTCGAGCGATACAACATAGTCAAGAGAGCCTGAGGACGCTTTCGAAGCGCTACGGGATCAATCAGAAGACCTCCGCCAAGTGGCGGAAGCGGACCTCAGTCGCAGACCTTCCGCCGCTACCGAATGCCAAATTTGCTGTGGGCGCCGATTATGTCTCCCCCTCACTCCTCGCGGAAGGCGCGCAGCATCTGGTCGGTGAATGGTTTTGTCAGGTATGAGATTGCGGTTCGCTCGTCGGTCTGGACGAAGACCTCGACGGGCATGCCGGGCATGAGCTTGCGGCTGCCGAGTTTGTCGAGCGGCTCGGTGATCTCGACGGTTGCGAGATAGAACGGCTGTCCGGTGTTGCGGTCGAGCGTGGTGGCGGCGGCGACGACGTCGATGCGGCCGTCGAGTTCGGGGGTGGTGCGCTGGTTGAAGACGGTAAAGCGCATGCGGCTTTGCTGGCCGGGGGCGATGCGGTCGATGTCGGCCGGCGGGATGCGGATCTCGACCGTCAGGTCCTCGCCCTCGGGCACGATCGACATGGCGGTGGCGCCGGGGGCGATGATGCCGCCGATGGTGTGGATCTGCAGGTCGTAGACGAGACCGTCGACGGGGGCGCGCACGTCCATGCGCGACAGCCGGTCCTTGGCCGCCACCGCACGTTCGCTCAGTTCGGCGATCTTGGCCTCGATGCCGACGATCTGGCCTTGGGTTTCCTTGCGGTTGTTCTGGTCGATCGACATCAGCTTGATGCGCAACTCGCTGATCTGCCCGAGCGCCTCGGCGATGCGGGCCAAGAGTTCGCCCTTGGAGCCGTCGATGCGGGCCATCTGCCGCA
>NZ_LGAP01000039.1 GCF_001270265.1 Ensifer adhaerens | reverse complement strand
GCGATATCCGCTCCCACTGCTCGTCCCGAAGGATCAGACGATCCAAAACACCCATGACTGCCTCCAAAAGACAGTCTTGAATCTGATTTGCTCACCCTTGGAAATCCCAAGAGTCCACACGACCTAGCGTCACCGGCGAAGCCAACGCAGGCGGCATAGTCCAAGCGTCATCAGCAGAATAAGAAAAGCTCCGGAGGATCGTTCCTCCCGGAGCTTTTTGTTTTCAGTTACTTGCAGGTGTTTCTTAAGCTACTGAATCCACAATGCGGGCGATTGTCGGAGCCTTGACTCTCGGATAGTCATAGGCACCCACCTTGGAGGTGGAGTAACCGGCGCCAACCAGCGCTTCGGCGAGCTTGATTGCAGCGGTTACGCCATCGATCACCGGCATGCCGGTCCTCTGCTTCAGCCGGTCGCACAGTTCCGACATGCCTGCACAGCCGAGAATGATCGCTTCGGCGCCATCCTCATGCTTGGCGCGCAGGATCTCCCGCACGAGCATTTCTTCCGTATGGGCGAGGTCCTCCTCAAGCGCCAGCACGGGCATGTCCACCGAACGCACCTTGCGACAATGATGGCCGGCACCATAGGCATCGACCAGGTCCTCGATGATCGGCACCGAACGCGGCAAGGTCGTGATGATGGAAAAACGCGTGGCGATGTTCATCGCCACCTGTATGGCCGCCTGGCAGATGCCCATGACCGGTCCGCGTGCGATTTCACGCGCAGCGCCGAGGCCCGGATCGTCGAAGCAGGCGATGACATAGGCATCGACCCCGCGCGCCTCGCCGGCGCGGATCTCGGCAAGCATCGCCGGCACCGCCATGGCCTCGTCCGCATGACCTTCGATGCTGGCGGGGCTTGTGGTCGGGTTGATCGACTCCACCAGCGTGGAGGGTGCGGCAACTCGCTCGGCGCTGCGGTGCGCCTGTTCGGTCATCGAGGCGGTGGAGTTCGGGTTGACGAGAAGGATGCGCATGGATCAGTTCGTTTTCGATTTGGGAGCGGCAAAGGACGCGATGTCGGGTGCCCGCATCTCGAACTGTCGATCGGAGGTGATGTAGTTGTTTGCGTGAAGTCGCGCGATTGGTTGATAGCTCGACGGATCGACATAGTGGCCGTTGTCATCCAGGCAGTCCTTGCGCACATGCATGTGGACGACCTCGCCCAGCACAATGACCCGGCGGTCGTATTCGATCAGCCGCTCGACCCGGCACTCCATAGAACAAGGCGATTCGACGATGCGGCGCGCACCGACCTTGACGCCATCGGCTGCTGTGAGCCCGGCCATCGCCACCTCGTCGACATCCGGTTCGAAGGTGAGGCCGCAGACGAGCATCTGGTCGGCGATTGCCATATCGACCATGTTGACGACGAACTCGCTTGTGCGCCGGATGTTGCTGACCGTGTCTTTCTCTTCGCCGTTCGGGCGTGTCTGAATGCCCAGGATCACGATGGGCGGATCGTGTGAGAAGACGTTGAAAAAGCTCATCGGCGCGGCGTTGTCCTGGCCGTTTGGCGAGAGCGTAGACACGAGTGCGATCGGGCGCGGACCGATGAAATTTGTCAGCAACCGGTAGCGGTCCTGGGCGGGCAGTTCGGTGAAGTCGAAGTCCATCAATGAGCTCTCGGGTCGGGTACGGTCGGTTGTCAAACCAGTCGATAGCCGATGTTTAAGTGGTTGCCACAGCATATCAAGTTACGGTACACAATATTGTCTACAATTTTGTAGTCAATATCAAACTGCAGTGAGTGGAATTGACTTTGAGAGCTGGCCGGCCAGAGTATGCGAACGGCTATGGGAGATTTCATGTACAATGCGGACGAAACCGCCGGAGCGCCGACGGCTATCATTTGTGAGAAGATCTGGCTTGCAATCGCGGAGCGGCGGCTGCGTCCCGGCACCCGCCTCAAGGAAGAGCAGCTTGCCGAGATTTTCTCCGTCAGTCGAGCCCGTATCCGCCAGGCGCTGACCGCGCTGGAACGGGATGGGCTGGTCACGATCATGCCAAACCGTGGCGCCTTCGTGTCCGAGCCGTCTGTGGACGAAGCGCGGGACGTCTTCGTCACCAGAAGGGCGATCGAACAACGCGTCGTTGAGCGCCTGTGCGAGCGCGCCACAGTGGAAGACATCGAGCGCATGCGCTCTCATATCGATGAAGAGCGGATTGCGGGCAGGGCAGGTGATCTGTCTGCAATCGTTCGTCTTTCCGGCGGATTCCATCTGCTTTTGGCGGAACTCTCCGGCTCCGCCTTCCTCTTCGGCATCCTGCGGGACTTGGTTTCGAGAACCTCGCTGATCACCGCCATGTACCGTTCGAACCACCTGCACAATTGCGGGCCGGACGAACATATGGCGGTCGTCGACCGCATCGCGGGGGGGGGCGGGGGCACGGCGGTCCGGGAGATGGCCGAACATCTGCACCACGTCGAGGCGGAACTGGATCTCGATGAAGAGAAGGATCAGCCGCGCGACCTGCGCGCCGCGCTGCTTTGACATTCCATTGGCAATAACCCCAACCGCGCCGCTCTTGTGAGGAGGCGGCGCCTGTTTGAGAACTGAAGGACGGAAATGACTGGTCGTAACTACTATGCGCCCCAAGGCGGCGCGCCGGCACAAACGCAGCTCCTGACCGACCGCGCGGTCTTCACCGAAGCCTATGCGGTGATTCCGAAGGGCGTGATGATGGACATCGTCACCAGCTATCTGCCGTTCTGGGACAAGACCCGCCTGTGGATATTGTCGCGTCCATTGTCCGGTTTTGCTGAAACATTTTCGCAGTACATCATGGAAATCGCTCCCGGCGGCGGCAGTGACCGGCCGGAACTCGACGAGGGCGCCGAGGGTGCGCTGTTCGTCGTCGAGGGTGAACTGACCGTCACGCTCGACGGGAAGGAACATCGGATGCTGCCCGGCGGCTTCGCCTTCATTCCACCTGCCAGCAACTGGGCGGCGCATAACAGAAGTGAAGCACCCGTTCGCTTCCATTGGGTCCGCAAGGCCTACGAGTTCGTCGACGGCCTTCCCGCTCCCGAAGCCTTCTTCACCAACGAGGCCGAAATCACGCCCGCCGCCATGCCCGGAACAGAGGGGAAGTGGGCAACGACGCGTTTCGTCGACCCGACCGATCTCCGGCACGACATGCACATGACCATCGTGACCTTCGAGCCGGGCGCGATCATTCCCTTTGCCGAAACCCACGTGATGGAGCACGGCCTCTACGTGCTCGAGGGCAAGGCCGTCTATCGGCTCAACCAGGACTGGGTCGAAGTCGAAGCCGGCGACTACATGTGGCTTCGAGCATTCTGCCCGCAGGCCTGCTACGCCGGCGGCCCCGGCAAGTTCCGCTATCTGCTCTACAAGGACGTCAACCGTCACATGAAACTGCGCGCGCGCTAAGATCCGCGGCAACATTGTCTACCGAAACAGCGCCTTCCGAGAAGGCGCTGTTTCTTTTTAATCAAATGGATGCGTTAGCAATTTAATGTACTGCCTTCAGCGCAGGCGCTGTCAATCGACCAGTTGTGGATTGGTCGGGCGCAGGCTCTTTGGCCGGATCAGACGCAACGAACCGCCGGCGGCGTCCTTTTCGAGTTCCAGCACGCGGGTGAAGAAGCCGTTGGCGCGTTCCTTGCGACCGATGTTGACGATTGCCGCTTTGCCCATTTCCTGGTCGAGGAAGGTCATGACCTTGCGATAGGTATCGTCCTCCAGCGTGTCCAATGCCTCGTCGATGATCAGCCAACGCGGCTTGTGCAGCCCGAGGCGCGCAATCGCCAGAAGGCGCATTTCCACTTCGCTTAGATTGAGTTTCTTGCGCATGTCCTGGTCGAGGCGGTCGGCGAGGCGGCCAAGGCCAACCTTGGAAAGCACGCCGCTGAGTTCGCCGTTCTTGAAGGTGTCGGGCGTTTTGGGAAAGGCGAGCACTTCCTCCAGCGTGCCTGGTGCAAAGTACGGCGATCGCGAAACGAAGGCGAGGCCGTCATCAATCGGAAGCGAGATGCGGCCGTGCCCCCAGGGCCAGAGGCCAGCAATGGCCCTGAAGAACGGCGCTTTTTCAACC
The DNA here is from genome assembly GCF_001270265.1 of Ensifer adhaerens. GTDB lineage: Bacteria > Pseudomonadota > Alphaproteobacteria > Rhizobiales > Rhizobiaceae > Ensifer > Ensifer adhaerens_B. The sequence goes on along the minus strand of NZ_LGAP01000039.1, from coordinate 49,095 downwards.
TCCGGCGCGCCGGTGACAAGCACCCGTTCGCCCGGATTGATTGTGACATTCGGCTCGGAGAGCTTGATGCAGCCGGCGGCCGAGACGATTTCGATATGATCGAACATCATCTGCGGGCCGTCCGCCGTAACGAATTCGATCCGCTTGTCGCCTTCGTGCCGGTCGTCGATGACGAGCAGCGCCGAGCGGAAGGCGGCGACGCGCATCAATGTCGCGCGCCAGTCGGCAATGGCGCCGATGTTATCGACGAACCAGCGCAGCGACGCGTGCACCTGATTGAAGGCACCGACCGCCATCATCAGACCGCCAAAGCTGAGATTGCCGGCAAAATAGACGGGCGAGGCGATGACGATCGGCGCGACGACGGTGATCCAGCCATAACCCGCCGTGACCCAGGTCAGCCGCGTGACGGCGAGCAGCAGGCTTTGGCTGATCTCGAGAACCGACGACAGGTCGGCTTGCAGCCGGCGTTTCTCGTTTGCCTCGCCCGATGACAGCGAAACCGCCTCGATGTGCTCGTTGATGCGCATCAGCGAGAAGCGCAGCGACGCCTCGCGGGCGTAATGTTCGCCGTTGAGCTTGACCAATGGACGACCGACGAGCCAGCTCAGCCATGACGCCGTGCCCGCGTAGAGAATCGCAGCCCAGACCATATAGCCCGGGATGTTGATGGCCATGCCTGAGATGTGGAAGACGAACCCGTCTGACAGCGACCAGAGCACGCCGATGAAGCCAGTGAGCAGGATGCCCGATTGGATCAGGCCGATCGTCAACCCGGCCGAGAGATCCGAGAGATGGCGTGCGTCTTCGTGGATACGCTGGTCGGGATTGATGCCAATGGCGCCGGCATTGGCCAGCCGGAAGGCGCGCGTCGGCTTCATCCATTCGTTGATGAGGTCGAGCGTCAGGCCTTCCCGTAGCTTCAGCCGAACAAGCTGGCCAAGCCATGTCTGCAGCACATTGAGAACGAGCAGCGCACCGGCGATCTGGGCGAAGACCACGAGCTGGTGCAGGAATGCCTGCAGATCGCGTCGCTCCAGCGTGTCGTAGAAAGGTTTGTACCATCGATTGAGGATGATCTGACCGAAGGCCGTCGTCACGATCACCGTCAGGATACCGAGGGCGAGCCAGATGATCCGGTTTCGGAGTGGCGAAGCCATGAAGGCCGCGTGCATCATCCGCAACTGGGCGCTGAGGGGTTGTTCGTCGTTGGCCTCTACCCGACCATTGTTCTTGCCGTTTGTAGGGTTCGGCATCGATGCGAATCTCTCCGTCACGATCTCCACAGGGGAAATATAGCCTGCCGAGCCCGGTCTCCCTAGCGCCGATTGTCGTTATGCAGATCAGCCGAAGGTAATTTGAGTGGGCCCTGTTGCCCAAGCAACAGCATTCGAACTGCTAAATTTAGTTCGACGGGGCATAGACAACAGTGCGGGCGCGCGCCCCAATAGGCACGAAATTGATTGTATCCTTATCCAGAAGGCCCATAGTTCCGACCGACGAGACAGGAAAGCGCATCCACTGGAGGAACGTGCATGTCCAATAATCTCGACCAGATCCGTGAGCAGCAGAAAGATATCTGGGACCGGTTCTCAACCGGCTGGAAGAAATGGGACGAGTTGGTGTTGGGCTGGCTCGCCCCGTTCGGCGATGCAATGATCCACCAGGCCAAGCTCAGGGATGGTGACCATGTTCTTGATGTCGCGGCCGGGACTGGCGAACCCGGACTAACGGCCGCCGCCTTGATCCCGAATGGCCGCGTCACGGTAACAGACCTTTCCGAGCGCATGCTCCAGGTGGCCGCCGAGAATGCCCGACATCGCGGTCTCAGCAATTTTACAACCGAGATATGCGACGCAAGCACCCTACCGTTTGCTGATAAATCTTTCGACGCAGTACTGTGTCGGTTCGGGTTTATGTTTTTCCCGGAGATCGGCTCGGCGGCGCGACAATTCGCCCGTGTGGCGAAACCTGGCGCGCGTGTTTGTGCCGCTGTTTGGAGCGGGCCTGAAAAAAATCCCTGGGCGACGACAGTCATGGCAACGATCGCGCGCCACGTGACCTTGCCTGCGCCGATGCCTGGAGCACCCGGCCTGTTTCGTTGTGCCGCCGAGGGCATGATGTCGGCGGCATTCGCCGACGCCGGTTTGGTAGATGTCGACGAACAGGAGATTTCGACGACGATGGTGCACGAGACGCCCGAACGGTATTGGACCTTCATGACCGAAATAGCTGCGCCCGTGGTCGCCGGGCTGGCTCAAGCGGACGCCGCGACGCGCGAGGCGATCAAAGATGAAGTTCTTGATCTGGCGCGTCAGTCCATGCGCGTCGACAGGGTCGAGTTACGTTCCACCGCCACGATTGTCACTGGAACACGGAAATAAAGGCGGCAACACAGTTCCTAGAACAAACATCCGCAGTGTGGGAGGCCTGAATGGCTGTATCGCCGACAGAACACGAGCCCGTCGAGGAAGACACGCTTGACCCACAAGACTGGGCTGCGCTACGGGCTTTGTCACACCGGATCATCGATGACGCCATCGATTACATCAGTGGAATCCGCGATCGACGTGTCTGGCAGGATATGCCGGAGGAAGTCCGCGCATCGTTCGCCACAGCGCTGCCCCGGTCGCCGACGCCGACGGACGAAGTCTACCGCGAGGTGGCTGCGAGTATTTTGGGTTACCCAATGGGTAATATCCATCCGCGTTTCTGGTCCTGGTACATGGGGTCGAGCAATTTCACCGGAGCACTCGGCGACTTTCTTGCCGCCGTCCAAGGCTCCAATCTGGGCGGCGGCAATCATGCCGCAGCACTCATGGACCAGCAGGTCGTCAATTGGTGTAAGGAGATGCTGGGATTTCCAGCCTCGTCCAGCGGCACGCTCGTCAGCGGTGGATCGGTTGCCAACATCATCGGCCTTACCGTCGCCCGTAACGTCAAAGCCGGCGTCGATGTCCGGGAGCTTGGTGTTGCGGCAATCGCGCGGCCGTTGCGCTACTACGGTTCCGACCAGATGCACAGTTGTCACCGCAAGGCGATGGAGACGCTTGGGCTTGGAAATCATGCGCTCCGGCGCATTCCGACCGACGCCGAACTGCGCATCGATGTGGATGCGCTGAGGCGTGCGATCACGGAAGATCGCGCGGCGGGGTACATGCCTGCCTGCGTGATCGCGACAGCTGGCACCGTCAACACCGGCGCTATCGATGATCTGCAGGCGCTCGCAGCATTGGCGGCAGAAGAAGACCTCTGGCTGCACGTCGATGGCTGCATCGGCGCGTTGATCGCCATTGCTCCTGAGAACCGCTTTCGCGTCGCCGGGATCGAGAAGGCCAATTCGGTGGCGCTCGACCCGCACAAGTGGCTGCACGCGCCATTCGAGGCTGGCTGCGTGTTGATCCAGGATGCTTCGGCCCATCGCGGGACCTTTGCAGTGACGCCGGAATATCTGGTGGCAACCACGCGCGGTCTGGCCGCAGCGCCCTGGCTTTACGACTATGGCCTGCAGACGACACGCGGCTTCCGGGCGCTGAAGATCTGGATGTCGCTGAAGGAGCACGGCATCGCCAAGTTCGGCCGGCTCGTCGACCAGAACATAGCCCAGGGACAATATCTGAGCGGCCTGATCGAGGCTGAGCCTTCGCTCGAACTGGTGGCGCCGACCAACATCAATATCGTCTGCTTCCGTTACCGCAGCGAAGGCAAGCACGGCGAAGAATTGAAAGCGCTCAACACCGAGATCATGCTGCGCCTGCAGGATGCAGGCACCGCAGTTCTCTCCGACACGACCGTGCACGGTGAGCATTGCCTGAGGGTCGCGATCAACAATCACCGCACCAGACGGCAGGACTTGCAGCTGCTCGTCGACGAGGTCGTCCGGCTTGGTCGGGAAATCGTTTGGGCGAACGCGGCAGCCTGAATGACCCTGCAACGGGGCAAAGGCGTGACGTTTGTCGTCACCGTGTCAGCGACGGCAGGCGTGGCGTGACGATGCGGTCCGAGGTGCCGTCGGCAAGAAGCCGAAGAATCTCTAAGACCGCGGCTTCCCGTTGCGGATCTCGGCCGGCGGCATAGGCGAGGGGAAGGTCGACACGAATGTCCGGGGCTATTCCGTTTCCTTCCAGCCGGACGTCGTCGTCGATGACCGCATCGGAGACGGCAATTTCCAGCAGACTGTCGTCGGGGAGGATATAGGCACGGCCTGCCAACAGGGCGCCGGCGGTGCGCTCGCCCACCAGCGGAATGCCGTTTATCCTGAGCGCATAGGCGAAAAGCTCGAGGCCGCTGCGCGTGCCCTCATCGACCAGCGCCACCACCGGACCGCGCCAGCGAACATTTGCGAATGTCGCTTGCCCATGCCGCGGGATCAACCGGAACGACGGCGTGTCACCTACGAAGAGTTCGGCGGCGTCCGCCGCACCACCACCCCAGCGTCCGCGAAGGTCCACGACCACACCGTCGACAGCGCTCAGGCGACCGTCCGAAAGCTCGCGTGCGACGATATCCAGCCCGTCGCGCGTTGACAGGGTCCAGAACCTGACATAGCCGATCGTTCTTCCGTCGCGTTTGCTGACTGCGATGCTGTTCTTGATCGCCTTTTCGAATGTTGGGAGCGGGCGCATCCGTTCGACCGCAACCTTGACACCTATTGGCGCCGCGTTGGCCTTGCGGCGCAGACGGACGTCGACCGACTGCCCGACCTTACCTTTAAAGGAGGCGATTTCGCGATAGGGCAATCCATCGACGGCGAGGATCTCGTCGCCCATGATGACGCCTGCCTTTGCTGCCGGAGAGCCATCATAGACATCGCTCACGAACCTGGCATTGCCTATCACCTGCGTGACCATGCCGATGCCGGGATAGCTCACGTCTCCTTCCGGCGGAAACAGCCGCCGCAGATCATCACGGATGGCGAAACGAAAGATGTCGCTCAGCTCGAAGTAGGCGATTGTGTCCGGTCTGAAGCGGCCGTTGTGGGACGCCTGCAGGCTGGCAAGCGCTACGTCGATCGCAGCATCAACGCGCGCGACAGAACCGGTCGTGGAAAACGCCGGTCTCGCGGCTTCGATTTCTTTCCTCGCAGTTTCGTTGAAGCGGCCCAGTGCGGTTTCGTCGTGAAACTCGGAGTTCACCAACGCGATGACGCGGTCGAAGACTGCATCGCCCGACCGCGGCAGTTTCGCCGCGAATGTGCCCGCAGACATGAGCGCCAGCAGGAACGCGGTTTGTAATACCTTAGACATCGCGTTGTGCATCGGCGGTCTTTCGGGTCGTTTCCGCTCATTATCGGCCTAAGCGCGGCCGAGGCGAGGCGTCGCATCGCAAAATTGCGTGATCGCCCTGCGGCCGGCTGCCCGCGCGCAAGCCTGGCTAGAAACCGGCTTGCCGAAGCTCGCCTGCGAGAAATTCGGTGAAGACCCTCACCCTAGGCAGAAGCAGGCGGCTGGGCGGATAGACCGCGTAGATGCTGCGCCGGGCGAGCTTGTGCTGCGGCAAGATCCGCAGGAGCTTGCCGTTGGCAAGGAGCGGGTTGGCGATGAAGGACGGCAAGACGCCGATGCCAACGCCGGACTGGATCATCTCGCAAAGCATCAGGCTGTTGTCGACGACGAAGCGTGCAGGCACATCGATACTCGTTGCACCGTCTGGGCCTTCCAGCACCCAGTTGCCCGGTTGGTCGGCGAGGCGGTAGGCCAGGCAATGATGGTTCTTGAGATCGCCGACCTCTGTCGGCGTGCCGTTTGCTGAGAGGTAGGCGGGTGCTGCGCAGATGAATTGCTCGATCTCGCCCAGCCGCCTGGCAACCAGGGATGAATCCGCGAGCGCCGCGCGCACGCGGATGGACAGGTCGAACCCCTCAGACACGACGTCGAGCACATGGTCGTCAAGTCTCATGTCCACCTTCAACTGCTGATGAAGCGTCATGAAGCGGGCCAGCATCGGTGCGAGTACGGTCAGGCCGAAGGACAAGGGCGCATTGATCCGGAGCCGACCATTGATCTCTCCGGCTTCCCCGGAGGTCGTCCGTTCCAGATGGTCTAGTTCGTCGAGCAGCCGGCAACATTCTGCAAAGTAGCTGTGCCCTGTCTCAGACAGGCTCATGCGGCGCGTCGTGCGCACGATCAGCACTGTGCCGAGGCGCGCCTCGAGCTGCCGGATCTGCTTGCTGATCGACGCGTTCGATTGCCCCCGCTCTTCCGCCGCCTTGTTGAAGCTCTGAAGTTCCACGACACGGCGGAACGAGCGCATGGCAGCCAGCAGGTCCATATTTTCTCCAGAGTAAATTATGTTTTCGTTCTATCGCTGATTATTCGCGTAAGCGCCAGCAATAAGGTGGGCTCAGCTTCCCGATATCAGGGAAAGCGAGAAGAAGGAGTTCATCATGTTCGACACAACAGTTTTCAGCCGCGCCCTGGCTGTCTCCCTCATTGCCGGTCTCGTCGGCAGCGCGGCTTCAGCGCAAGAGGTTGGCAGGAGCCCATGGGGGCCGAAGGATGAGATCGGACGGCTCAATCTGATCACGCCTGAATCCCGCGCCGCGATCCTGTCGCGCATCGATGGTGGCAGGTCCTACGATCTTGCGGTCGAGTATTTCATCGGCATGCCAAGCTGGGAGGCGGCCGGCGATCCGCCATACCAGATGTGGATGACCCACACACCGCACGGCACCACGGTTTCCGACCCGATGAAAGTGGGCAAAGAAATGAATGGCCATGTCAGTTACACGGGCTCGGCCGTGTCTATGTATGCACATATGGGAACGCATATCGATGCGCTGAACCATTTCGGTCTGAACGGCAAGATCTGGAACGGCTATGCTGCAACCGACCACCTGGGCGACCAGGGCTGGACTGTCACGGGCGCTGAGAAGCTGCCGCCCATCATCGCACGCGGTGTCATGATCGATGTTGCGGCAGCCAAGGGCATGCAGATGCTTCCGGATAATTACCGGGTGACGCGCAAGGATCTGCAAGAGGCGCTCGATAGCCAGGGCCTGGAGCTCCAACAGGGCGATGTCGTGCTGATCCGCACCGGGCGGATGCAGCATTACGAGAACGCATCCGCCTATATGAGCAATCCCCCGGGACTGAGCATCGATGCCGCAAAGTTCCTGGTCGAGGACGGTGGTGCCATGGTGGTGGGCGCCGACAACCTCAGCTTCGAGGCGTTTCCTGCCGAAACCGACAACAATTATGTTCCGGTCCATACCTACCTACTCGCCCAACAGGGCGCGCCGATTATCGAGCTCATCAATCTCGAAGGGCTGTCGAAGGATCGTGTCTACGAGTTCGCGTTTGTCGGCGCCTCCTTGAAGTTCCGCGGTGCGGACGCGGCACCGATCCGCCCGGTGGCCTTGCCGCTGCGATAACGGTTGGCTAGCGCTTGTCGACGACTTTCCCACAGAGACGCCGCGGGCAAGGCCTGCGGCGTTTTGCAACGTCTTAACGCCCCTCTTTCAGACCGTGATCCCGTTTTCGCCTGATGGGGGCTCAATGAGGTGGAGGCCATGGCTGTGGCCGTGACGGCCAAGAGGCTGGCCTGCCTCTCATTGCCTATTCGACGTTGGCTCCAACTCAGGTCACAATCACCCAAACGCAATCCTGGATTGTTAACCCATCTCGCTGATTTCAAGATGGAGTCCGCTAGCGTTAACTAGCGACGCCTGCCGTGAGAAATCTCGACGATTTTGACGCCAATGGCGGTCTTGGATTCGTTGAAAACAATCTCGCCTCTGCCAATGACCGTGCCGTTGACCTTGAGGTCAACCGGGTCTCCGAAATTGGTGTCGAGATCTATGTGATCATCCCGGTGCAGCTTGGACAATTGGGCAACAGTCAACCTGCTGCGGCCGAGGACTGCCTCGATGACGAGGGGAATGCCTTGTACTGCATATTCGCCAATGGGCGCGCTTTCTGGCGGAACAGGGCCGTTGTCGATTTCCGGCAAGCCATTGTACAAAGTTTCGTTCATCATCATGCACCACCCCAAAACACTGGTTTACAAGTCCTTAACAAAAGGGTTGCGCCAGTTCGCCGTGGCAGGCAATGGCGCCAGGGAGGGCAGGGGCCGTGCGTCTTATGCGAGCGTTAACATTCCGTTAACATCCACAAAGGCCGCACCTGAAACACCTCCTAGAGTGTCATTGCGGACCAACTTCCTTCCCGCTTCTCGAACCCGATCGCCCAACGACCGTCAGGCAGCTTGTCACCGAGTCGGACGATGTAGACGTAGCCGCCATAGACCATCAGGCTGCGGTCGCCGTCGCTGAACACGATCTCGAACTTCGGCGGGCTTGCCGTGCTAGTACCGCTTGCCGGCGCGATCTCAGGCAGCGGAACGTCGTTCCAGGGCAAACTTGGGTAAGACGCCACATAGAGTATCGCGGCCACGGCCGTAACGGCGCAAATGGAAAGCGCTGCAGTTTGCGAGTTGAAGCCGATAGACCCCATTAGGTTCGGCTGAAACGTGGCAGCGGCCAATGTGCATTCCTCCTATGTTTTGCTGATGATTGGGCTGAGTTGGGCCAATGGCGCACTGAGGCGTTCGCCGCGTCGCAGCTTACGACCACTCAGCAGAGCTACCTCGGATTCCGCTTTATGTTGCGACTCAGCGCCGCTTCAGCGCTCATTGCGAAGCATTCCATCCAGGCTTTGGCAGGACAACGAGATTGAGCTCGGTTTCCACACCTTTCGATTGCTTCCCAAAGACGGCCACACTCAAACCCTGAGCAAGCAAACTTGTCGCAGTATCACGGCACTTTGGTGCCCAAAGGGACAAGCGAATGCGCCACGCGTGGGGTGCTCTTCGTAACCCTATTGGATCTTGGACGACAATAGGATCCAGTCGCAACTGCCGGTCCGTGCCGGCCACGGGGACATGTCAGGGAAATGTTGTAGGCGAACTGGGCGTCTCGAAATCGCTGATTTTCTGCATGCGTCATGCTCGCAGTTCCAAGTGGCTAACGATGTCGCCGCGCTTCTTCTCAGATTGGAGACTCTAAAGATGCAATACCAATAAAATACCAATAAACGATTGTCTTCAAGCGTCGACACCGCCAATAGCTCTATCTTATTATAATATAATTGTTATTCTGGCACTGCGCTGCCAGTGGTTTGACGGGCTCATTAACGTCGACTGGACAAGTGGTTATTTGTTGGTATTACTACCCAGGAGCCGGGCCTCCGTTATGGCCGCAACGGTTCGAGAGTGATCACGGAAAATACATTTCGGTCCGGTCGTGAATTGGTCCGGCGAGTCAGCGGAAAACTGGGAGAGTTAAATGAAGCTGAGATCCATTTTTGCCCTCATCACGGGGTCGACCATGCTCGTATCGGATGCCACACGCGCGCAGAATGCGGGCAGGGCGAGGCGCCACATTCTTGGCGTCTTGACAGCAACGGCCTGCTTTATTTCGGCCGTTCCAGTCAGTGCCTTTGATCAAGCCAATGCTGACCGTATCAAACAGTTGGTCGACACGGGCATGCAGTACTACTGGTCGGGTGGCGACGTCAAAAAAGCCGAAGCCGAAGTCTTCAAGGGCATCACCCTGCATGGCAAGTACGATGTCGTGGAGGCCGCTTTCAAGGAAGCGTCGACGTTAGCTCCCGAACGTCTGGATTTTCAGTACGCCGTCGCATCAACGCAGATCATTCAGAAAAAACTGGACGAGGCACAGACGACATTTCAGGGAATCCTCGAAAAAGATCCGACTGCCTTTGACGCGCAAAGCTGGTTGGAGGCCATTGCTCGGATTCGTGGCGATGAGACGAGCATAGCGCTCGCTCATCAAGCTCTCGCCGGGCTCGATCGCGAACGAGCAGAGGTGTATCGCAAGCGTTTTGTCCGCGCGGAGCAGATCATTGCGGAAAAGCCAAACTTCGATGTACCGACACTGCCTGGCAAGGTGACGGTGGTCGCGCTCGGATATGCGTTGGCGGACGACGGGACGGCCCAGCAAACTCTGCTTGATCGCCTCGAAGTGACATTGAAAGCCGCCCAAGCCAATCCCACAGCACTAGTGATGGTGAGTGGTGGAGTGCCGAAGAAAGGTGTTACCGAGGGCGACATCATGTCTAAGTGGCTGGTCGACAAGGGTATCAGTCGTGATCGCATCATGATTGAGGACAAATCAAAAGATACGATCGGCAATGTTGTCAACGCTGCCAATCTGTTGGTGCGGCATCAGGCTGATACCGTAATTTTGGTGACAAGCTCAAGCCATATGCGCCGCGCTCGTACCGTGATGGAAGATGCGTTGAAGCAACGCGATTTGGCGACCACCGTCGTGCCACTGAATGCGCTGGACGCACCGTCTCAGGAAGAGGCGGCAAAGGTGGGGGCTGACGAGCGGTTGGTAATCTACCGGGATCTGATGCGTGTATCGGGTGTCTGGGCTTACCCTGGCCTTCAGCAGTAATCGCTGCGCCACGCCAACAAAATGCTTCAAAAAGGCTGCGCGCCCAATCCATATTTGAGATGGACGGGCGCGTAAGCAGGCACGGTGGGTGGCTCGGAAGGACGCGCCTCGGGTGACACGACCAGACGGCGAGCCGTTGGCATTGGTAACGGCGCACAGCGTTAAAAACGCGCCTTCCTCCAGCCGAGCGGTTTAAGAACGGACGCCTAAACGAGGACGAGCACGCCGAAGTTAGCGCGACGCAGCGGTCTGGATTTGTCGGCGCTGGAGGCGCACGACACCGCCGGACGCGAGCTACCGAAAGTCAGCGAATCCCGGCAGCTCATTCAGAACTTCGAGAAGTTCAACGTGCGTTGAGTGCTTCGCTAAAGTTTAAGTCGATAGATAGCGTCCAGCACTGCGAACATCCGGCGTTTTTCCAAAGACCGAGATTACTGATTATTCGAAGCTGGTCAGTTGCATTGTCGTTGGGTGCTAATAGCCACACAGGTTATCAGACGCCGCTGGACCACGGTCCGAAATACGTCGCGAGCTGAGCGCAGACACCTGGAAACTCGACGTTGTTTGCGTTGGGAGATTTGATGCTGCGTTTTACGGTTCGTCAAATAGCCTACCAAAGACAGTTCCATAACGTATGTTATGTGACATCGCTTTGTAGCCGGGTACATTCTAATTTGAAGTGCGACATGCCAATGATTTCAATGGTTTCCCCTTGGAGATTTTGGGATGTCACGAAGCTATTCGCAGCTGAATCTGGCTGATCGTCGCCGCCTCTACCACTTTGTCGTACGCAAGGTGCCGATCCAGGAAATGGCGCGCCAACTCGGCCGTCACCGCTCGACGATCTATCGCGAGATCAGGCGCAATACATTCCATGATCGCGAGCTGCCCGAATATAGCGGCTACTTCCCAACGGTTGCTGACGACATCCGCAAAGAGCGGCGGCGGCGTTTGCGGAAGCTGATGCGGCACCCGCAATTACGCGAACTGGTCGTCGAGCAGTTGGAGGCGCTTTGGTCACCGGAACAGATCGCCGGCCGCCTGCTCGCCGATGGCGTCAGCACCGTGCGGGTCTGCACCGAGACGATCTATCGCTTCATCTACGGCAAGGAAGATTATGCGCTGGAGCTCTATCGGCATCTACCGGAAGGCCGCCGCAAACGGCGCCCTCGCAGCTCCAGGAAACCCCGTGACGGCGTCTTTCCTGGAGCCTGCAGGATATCACAACGGCCTGATTTTATTGATGATCGGTCGCAATTCGGCCACTGGGAAGGCGACTTGTTGATCTTCCAACGTGACCTGGGCACTGCCAACGTCACCTCACTGGTTGAGCGCAAAAGCCGCTACACCGTGATGATCAAAAACCAGAGCCGGCATTCGCGACCGATCATGGACAAGATCATCGAAGCATTCTCTCCTTTGCCAGCCTTGGCCCGGCAGAGCTTCACCTTTGATCGCGGCAAGGAGTTCGCCGGTTTCAAGGCTTTGGAAGATGGCATCGGCGCCCGTAGTTGGTTCTGCGACCCCAGCGCACCGTGGCAGAAAGGTGCGGTGGAAAACACCAACAAACGCATCCGCCGGTTCATGCCAGGCAATACGGACCTCGCGGTCATACCGCAGAACGCGCTCAATCGGCTGGCACGCGACCTCAACAACCAGCCGCGAAAGTGCCTCGGTTACAGAACCCCGGCAGAGGTTTTTGCTACACATTTGCAGGGACGGGAGTGATCCCCTACCCTTCAAAACAGGCATGATGCACTTCGCTTAGGTTCTCCACGGCAGTTTAGAGATGCGACATATGCGCCAGTTAGAGATGCGACAGTCGTCGCCTCTTGGGAGGCTGGTCGAACGTCAGCGTGGGGAAGCAAGATAAGCGACGTGCATCGTGGCCGAGGCCATTTGTGTTGAAGTCGTCATGTCGTGTTTGATGCCGCCGGCAGGCAAAGGCATGTGAAACCCCGGCCGGGGCCCGCTACTCTGCCCGACCTTTTTGAGCGTGATGCCCAGTTTGCGAAGAATCCGGACTGGCTTGGGGAAATGGGTCGCGACGAAATCTCCGCCAGTTCGCACGGTGAGACCATCCCATTGTTGCGCCTGTGCAAAATGATTGCCCCGCACTTGAAGGCCGGAAACCGGCCACCCAAGTATCCAGCAACCCGCTGGTCCGGGCCCCTCTGGCGAGAGCTTCCGGCGCTCTTGCGATGTCGGACCTTATCCGACATCTGCGCCGGCGGAGCTTTATTCCGTGGATACTTCCCTTTTATTTATCGATTGGCTGGGCAAGCCAATCTGGATGTGGCTCAGCTTCATCACGCTGGTCATCGCTGTTTTATCCTTCGACCTCGGCGTCCTGCACAAGGAAAACAAGGAAATTGAAGTTGGCGAGAGCATCAAGCTCTCGGCCCTCTACATCTCCCTCGGCCTCGCCTTCGGCGGCTGGGTCTGGTGGTATCTCGGTGCGGATGCGGGCCTCGCCTACATGACCGGCTTTGTCGTTGAAAAAACGCTCGCGCTCGACAACGTCTTCGTCATCGCACTGATCTTCTCATTCTTTGCCGTCCCGCGGCTCTACCAGCATCGGGTGCTCTTCTGGGGCATCCTTGGCGTCATCGTACTGCGTGCCATCATGATCGGCGTCGGTGCAACGCTCGTCGCCGAATTCTCGTGGCTGCTCTATATCTTCGCCGCCTTCCTCGTCGTGACTGGCCTAAAGATGCTGTTCATGAAAGAAGCTGAGCCCGACATCTCCAACAATGCGTTGGTGCGGTTCATGCGGAGCCGTTTCAACCTGACGGAGAGCCATCACGGCGAACGCTTCTTCGTCAAGCAGACGGATCAGAAGAGCGGCAAGCTGGTCTGGTTCATCACGCCCCTGTTCATGGCGCTGGTACTCATCGAAGTCGCGGACGTCATCTTCGCCGTCGATTCGGTGCCCGCGATCTTCGCCATCACCACAGACCCGTTCCTGGTGTATACCTCCAACATCTTCGCCATCCTCGGCCTGAGAGCGCTGTACTTCGCGCTCGCCGCGATGATCCACCGCTTCCGCTATCTGAAGCCGGCTCTCGCCGTGGTCCTGATCTTTATCGGTTCGAAGATCTTCGTTGCTGATCTCTTGGGCATGGAAAAATTCCCGGCGGCCCTGTCGCTTGGCATCACCTTTGCCATCATCGCAAGCGGCGTGATCTGGAGTTTGGTCAAGACGCGCGGGGAACCGCTTCCTGCCGAATAAGCTCCGATGAAGCGACATCGGTTAACCCGAGGTGATACGCTAGAGGGCTGCCCGAAAGATGCAGCCAATCCATTTCAATGACATCGCCGAACCGCGGGTGCACGAAAGAGCGTCCGCGGTTCATGTTTATCGCAGTGGCGCCTCGTCGCCCAATGCAACAACCATTGCGCGGATCTTCGTGGCCTTCTCGAAGTGATCGAGCTGATGGGTCCTGATCCACCATTCGGCCGCCTCCATCAGAAGCTCCGGGTCATCGTTTCTGTTGGCAAAGAAGGCGTAGAACGAGAGGCCGACGCCCGGTCCCTTCTCAGCGATCTTCCGATCGCAAACTTCCAATATCTTCCGTTGCAAAGCGGCTCTCATGATCCGGCTCCAATGCGATTTGCTGATGCTTTTGGCGGAGGTGCGCCTTGGCCCTACCCGCTTGAAGGCTTTTCCAGAATGGAGGTCTTAGCCGCAGCCGGTCGGGCAGCGCAATCCTCTGCAAAAGCGTTGTGCAGCAGTCCCGGACGGTCGGCCAATTGACCAGATCGCGGTGACATGAGGAGCTTGACGTCGAGAAGTTACGTGTATATACACGCAATATGTCCTATTGTTATTGCATCCTCCTGCGCAAGGCCTCGAGACGAGTGACGTCGCTCTATGACGAAGCGCTTGCGCCCGTTGGCGTCAATCTCGCGCAGTTCAGTCTGCTGCGAAATATTCAGCGGGCCGAACCCATCTCGCTGACGGATCTAGGACAGCGTACCGAACTCGACCGCTCGACGGTCAGCCGGAACGTCAAGGTCCTGGAAAAGATGGAGCTGGTTGCGATGGCGAACGGCCAGGATCAAAGGGAATCGGCTGTCGAGTTGTCCGACAAAGGGCGACAGGTCCTGCGGGACGGGGCACCGCTCTGGGACGGCGTGCAGACGGCAATCGAGGCCAAGCTCGGCGATGAAGCGTCTGCCCAATTGACGGCCTTGCTGCAGGCTCTCTAGCAAATTCAACACAATCGATCGACGGAAGGAAATGGCCGATGTTCGGACCGGTGCTTGCTCGTTATCTGGCCAAACGCGACATCCATTATGGCTGGGCCGTCGCGGCCGTCACGTTCCTCGTCATGCTGGCGACAGCCGGCGCGATGGGATCCGCAGGCGTGCTGATCAAGCCACTCGAAACCGAGTTCGGATGGTCGAATGCCCAGATCTCGTTTGCGCTCGCCATCCGCCTCGTGCTGTTCGGCTTGCTCGGGCCGTTCGCCGCCGCCTTCATGAACCACTTCGGTGTAAGGAAGGTCGTCTCCGCAGCCCTGCTCCTCATCGTCGGCGGTATCATTGCTTCATTCTTCATGACGCAGCTGTGGCAGATGGTGGCGCTTTGGGGCGTCGTTCTCGGCGTCGGGACCGGCATGACTGCGCTGGTGCTGGGCGCCACGGTCGCAACCCGGTGGTTCGACAAGAGGCGCGGCCTCGTCGTCGGCCTGATGACCGCCAGCAATGCCACCGGCCAGCTCGTGTTCCTGCCCCTGCTCGCCTCACTTACCGAGGCGATCGGGTGGCGAACTGCGCTGACCGTCGTCATCGCGGTCCTGTCCTTTGCCTTCCTTCTAGTGCTCCTCTTTATGCAGGATCGGCCGAGCGACCTCGGTTTGGCGCCCTATGGCGGCCGGGCGATCGTACCTCCCCCGGCACAGAATCATAATCTGCGAACCCTGTTGCTTTCGCCACTGAAGGCGCTGCAGGAAGCCTCCCGTTCGAACACCTTCTGGGTGCTGTTTGCCACCTTCTTCGTCTGCGGCTTCAGCACCAATGGTCTGATCCAGATGCATTGGGTGTCGATCTGCGGCGATGTCGGCATCGCAGCGGTCGGTGCGGCCGGCCTCCTTGCACTGATCGGTGTGTTCGATCTCGTCGGAACGGTCTTTTCCGGCTGGCTTTCCGACCGCTACGACAATCGTTGGCTGCTTTTCTGGTTCTACGGTCTTCGCGGTCTGTCGCTGCTGTTCCTACCGTTCAGCGGTTTCAACATCTACACGTTGTCGATCTTCGCCATCTTCTACGGCCTCGACTGGATCGCGACCGTGCCGCCGACGGTGAAGCTGTCGGCAGAACGCTTCGGCGCGGAGCGGGCGGCGCTGGTCTTCGGCTGGGTGTTCACCGGACACCAGCTCGGCGCGGCGAGTGCCGCTTTCCTTGCCGGTGCGAGCAGGACGTCGCTCGAGACATACACGCCGGCGCTGATTGCTGCCGGGTTGTTGTGCATCGTCGCAGCACTGCTGGTTCTGACTATCGGCCGGCGTGCACCGGCGACCCTGGTGCCGCAGGCGGGGTAAACGTTCGCATTTGCCGGCCGCGGCTCTCGACCGCGGCCGGCAACCACTTATTGAACGGCCGTCGTCCCGTAGACGAGGTTCGGCAGCCAAAGCGAAAGCTGCGGGAACATGCTGAGCATGACGAGCAGCAGCATCATCATTCCGAGATAGGGCAACACTTCGCGCGCATAGGCCATCATCGGAACCTTCAGCACCATCGATGAGATGTACATCAGTCCGCCGACCGGCGGTGTGATGCCGGCAATGGTCAGGTTGGTGATGAAGACGACGCCGAAATGCACGCGATCGATACCGACGCCGTCGATGATCGGGATCAGCATCGGCGTCAGGATGATCAGCGCCGCCGAGCCCTCGATCGCAGTACCGATAACGATAAGCAGCACGTTGATCAGCAGCAGCATCAACAGCGGGTTGTCGGTTGCGCCGCCGAGCCAGCCGGACATCGCCTGCGGCACCTGTTCCCAGGCGAGATAGAAGCCGAAGGCTGCAGCCGCGCAGATCATAATCATGACCACGGCGGAATCGCGCACCGACTCGGCAAGCACTTCGGGGATCTGGCGGATGGTGAACTCGCGGTAGCCGAATACGGCGACGAACAGCACATAGACCACGACGACCGCACCGGCCTCGGTGGTGGTGAACAGCCCATAGCGGGTGCCGACGAAGATGACCACCGGGATCGAAAGCGCCCAGAGGCCGTCGACGAGCGCCTTCATGCCTTCGGCGCGAGTCGCCCTCTCCTTGCGCAACGGCTTGTAACCGCGCTTCTTGGCAATGAAGTAGGTGGTGATCATCAGGCCACCGGCAAGCACGAGGCCGGGCACGACGCCGGCTGCAAACAACCGGCCGATCGAGGTTTCCGCAAGGAAGCCATAGACGATGAGGCCGATCGACGGCGGTATGAGGCTGGTGATGATGGCGGCCGACGAGGTGATGACCGCGGCGAAGGCCCGGCTGTATCCCCTCTCCGACATTTCGACGCCGAGGGTTTTCGCAAGCATCGCAGCGTCGGCGTTGGCGGACGCAGTCAAGCCGCCAAGTAGCGTGCCGAGCACCGTGCACATCTGGGCGAGCGCGCCGGTCATGTGGCCGACGAGCACGTCGGCGAGGTTCAGCAGTCGGCGGGTGATGCCCGAGGCGTTCATGATGCAGCCCGCGAGCACGAACAGCGGCAGCGCCAGCAAGGACACGGACTGGCTGCCTTCGGCCATTTCCTGGGCGAAGTTGGCAAGCGGGATCATGTCCATGTTGATAAGGAAGAACGCCAGCGCTCCGATCGCCATCGCCCAGGTGATCGGGGTCGATAGCAGGAAGAGCACGACGACCAGCAGCGACGGGCCGGCAAGATGAAAGAAGGTCATATCAGCGATTCCACATTGCGATGCACCCGGGCGGTCCACGGTCGTTCGACGATGAGGTGCTGAACGAACATGCCGGCGGATGCCAGGGCGAGCGGGCCGTAGGAGAGGCTGCGCGACAGGTCGAGGGCGATGGTGTGGACGTGGCGCGAGGTCCAGGCCTGCCAGGCAAATAGCACGGTCATCACCACGAAGAAGACGGCGAGCAGCAGGTAATTGAACCACGCAATTGCCTTCTGCCAGCCCGACGGAAAGGCCGTGACCAGTACGTCGATCGCGGCATGTGTCCCCAGGCGCACGCCTGCCACGGCGCCGAAAAACACGAGATAGGCGAAGGCCATGATCGCCAGCTCATAGGTCCAGGCGGCCGGTTGCGGGAAGATGTAGCGGCTGACGACGCCCCAAAGGATCGAAAAGACGATGACGACGAGTGCGACAACGCCGATCGCCTCGTCGGCGCGGCGAAAACTGAGAAGAGGAATGGTCTCTTCCGGCAGGTGTGAGGTTTCCATGGCGGCCTCGGTCATTTGAAGAGAAGGATATGGGTGGCGTCATGCGCCACCCATTTTCGGCTAGGCTGTGCTGGTCTCACATTGCCAGTGAGATTATCTGCCGATGCGGCGTCGACCATCGAGCCGACGCCGGGCTGGCACCAGAGGGCGCTTACCCTTCTTACTCGGCCATCGCCTTCTGGACGCGATCGTAGATCCCAGGAGTGATGTTCGGTACCTTGTCGTATGCGACACGCGAGGCTTCGACAAAGGCGGGAACGTCGACGTCGGTGACGATCTCGACGCCGGAATCGGCGAGCTGCTTTGCATAGGCATCGTCGGTTTCGAGTGTCATCTCAGTCAATTCCTTGGCGATCGTCTGCCCCTCCTCCAGGAGGATCTTCTGCAGATCTTCCGGCAGGCTGTTGAAGAACTGGCTGGATGCGACCCAGGCTGTAAACATGATCTGGTGGCCAGTCTTGGAGACGACCTTGCGGGTCTCGTTCAACTTTGCACCGGCGATCGAGCCGAAGGGGCCTTCGGCGGCATCGACCACGCCGGTCTGCAGCGCATTGTAGACATCGCCCCAGGGCAGTTCCGTCGGGCGTGCGCCATAGCTGCCGAAGGTCGCCATCATGATCGGCGACGACGGCACGCGGATCGTCACGCCGGCAAGATCGGCCGGGCTTCGGACCGGCTTGTTGGAGATGATGTGGCGGTAGCCGAAGAGGCCGTTTGGCATGATGATCTTGATGCCCTGCGCCTCAAGCTTGCCGGACAGTTCCTTGTAGAGGTCCGATGCAAACAGACGATCCGTGGCCTCAAGGCTCGGATAGACATAAGGGCCGGCCAGAATCGACATGTCGGGCACGAACTGGCCGAGCTGGCCGTAGTCGGTGGCGCTGAGCAGGCTGGCGCCGCTCATCACCATCTCGTTGACCTTCTTCTGCGCACCGAGCTGGTCGCCGGTCATCACGGTGATCGCGATACGGCCGTCCGAGCGCTTCTCAACCCGCTCGGAGAAGGTCTTCATCGCCTTGACGATCGGTTCGTTGGGATTCACCTGCGAGGTCGAGAACCGCAGGCTGTACTCCTGCGCATTGGCGCCGCCGCAATAGGACAGAGCGGCCATGGCCGCCGCGAGCATGAACGTCTTCATTGGATCCTCCTCTTCCGGACTCCCCTCCGGAATTCATTCATAAGCGAATGAACAAGTTATTTACGAATGAGTCGTGAGCGTCAAGCGGAATGTCTTGAGATCCACGCGGATATTTGGGCGACCAATGATGTGCACCTGCACAGAAAAAGACAAAGCCGCCGCAGAAATCCTGCGGCGGCCTGGGTAAGGTATGATGAATGCAACTATTATATATGAATACAGCCGCGATTGTGATCCGAACCTTCAACCTCGAAAGGTGTAATCCTCGATGGATTGCGGCTTCATCTCGATCGAAAAGCCTGGACGCTGTGGCGGCATGTAGGCGGCATTGCGGATGTCGCAAGGCTCGAGGAAGTGTTCATGCAAGTGGTCGACATATTCGATCACCCGGCCTTCCTTCGTCCCTGACACGGCGATGTAGTCGATCATCGACAGATGCTGGACATATTCGCAGAGCCCTACCCCGCCGGCATGCGGCCAGACTGGAAGCTCATACTTCGCCGCCGTCAGCAGGACCGCGAGCACCTCGTTCAGGCCGCCCATGCGGCAGGAATCGATCTGCACGACGTCGATCGCGCCTTCGGCGATGAACTGCTTGAACATGATCCGGTTCTGGCACATCTCTCCGGTCGCGACTTTCACCGGGCCGATTGCCTCACGGATCTTGCGATGGCCGGCGACATCGTCGGGGCTTGTCGGCTCCTCGATGAAGAACGGCTTGGCAAAGGCGAGTTGCTTGACCCAGTCGATCGCTTCACCGACTTCCCATACCTGGTTGGCATCGATCATCAGGTAGCGATCCGGGCCGATCACTTCCCGCGCAATCGTCAGGCGACGAATGTCATCGGCGAGATCGCGCCCGACCTTCATCTTGACATGGTTGAAGCCCTGATCGATCGCCTCCTGCGCCAGTCGGCGTAGTTTGTCGTCGTCGTAGCCGAGCCAACCGGCAGACGTCGTGTAGCAGGCGTAACCTTCGTTCTTCAGCGTCGCGATGCGCTCCGCCTTGCCGGCCTCGGCACGCTTGAGGATCGCCACGGCCTCGTCGCGGGTCAACACATCCGTCATGTAGCGATAGTCGACGATGTCGGCGATCTCGTCCGGCGACATGTCGGCGACCAGTTGCCAGACGGGCTTGCCGGCTTCTTTCGCGAGCAGATCCCAGATCGCGTTGACGATCGCGCCGGTGGCGAGATGGATGGCACCCTTCTCTGGGCCGATCCAGCGCAGTTGGCTGTCGCTGGTCAGGTGTCGCCAGAACCGGCCGGGATTGGCAAGGATCTCTGCCGTATCCTTGCCGACGACGAGATGCTGCATGGCCTTGATCGCCATGCAGCAGATGTCGTTGCCCCGCCCGATCGTGAACGTCAGGCCATGGCCCGCCAATCCGGGATGATCAGTGTCGAGGATGACATAAGCCGCAGAATAATCAGGGTCCGGGTTCATGGCATCGGAACCGTCGAGGCTCTGCGATGTGGGAAAGCGCAGATCGAAGACGCGCAGATCGGTGATGCGGGTCATGTTTGCTCCAATGAAAGTAGATCAGTCGTCCGCGCGCACGGACTGCTTCTGGGTGCCGAGACCTTCGATGCCGAGTTCGACGACATCGCCGGCTTTGAGGTAACGCGGCGGCTTCATGCCCATGCCGACGCCCGGCGGCGTACCGGTCGAGATGATGTCGCCCGGCTGCAGCGACATGAACTGCGACAGGTAGGAAACGAGATAGGCGACGCCGTAGACCATCGTCTTCGACGAGCCGTTCTGCATCGTCACGCCGTTGACCTTGAGCCACATCGGCAGGTTCTGCGGGTCCGGCACCTCTTCCTTGGTCACCAGCCATGGGCCGGTCGGGCCGAAAGTGTCGCAGGACTTGCCCTTGGTCCACTGTCCCTGGCGCTCGATCTGGAATGCGCGCTCCGAGACGTCGTGGATCGTGCAATAGCCGGCGACATAGTCGAGGGCTTCGGCTTCGCTGACATATTTCGCCTTGCGGCCGATGACGACGCCGAGTTCGACTTCCCAGTCGGTCTTCTCGGAACCACGCGGAATGACGAGGTCATCGTTCGGACCGACGATGGCCGACGTCGCCTTCATGAAGATGATCGGCTCGGGGGGAACGGTCGCACCGGTTTCAGCGGCGTGGTCGGAATAGTTGAGGCCGATGCAGATGAACTTGCCGGTACCGGCGACGCAGGGACCGAGACGCGGATTGCCGGCAACAGCCGGAAGGCCGGTGAGATCAAGCTTGGTAATTGCTGCCAGCGCGTCGAGATCAAGGGCTGCGCCCGAGAAGTCGGCGACATGGCCGGAAAGATCGCGCAGAATGCCGCCGGCGTCGATGATGCCGGGCTTTTCCTGTCCCGGTTCGCCATAACGAAGAAGTTTCATGGTGTCTTATCCCTGATTTGAGTGCTCAGATGGTCCAGCCACCATCGATGGCATAGGCCTGCCCGGAGGTATAGGTCGCGCCGGCGAGGTAGAGGGCGAGATCGGCGATCTCTTCCGGAGTGCCGATCCGCCCCATCGGCTGGCGGGCGATGAAGGCGGCTCTCGCCGTGTCGTAATCGCCCTGCGCCCGCATGCGATCCTGCAGCGACGGGCTTTCGACCGTGCCGGGGCAAATCGCGTTGCAACGGATGCCATCGGCAACGTAGTCGGCAGCAACGGATTTGGTGAGGCCGATGACGGCCGCCTTGGTCACGCCATAGGCAAAGCGGTTCGGCACGCCCTTGATGCTCGACGCGACCGAAGCCATGTTGATGATCGAGCCGTCCTTGCGCGCAAGCATGCCCGGCAAGACGGCGCGGATGGTGCGGATCATCGCCTTGACGTTGAGGTCGAAGGCGAATTCGAGATCGGCCTCCTTCATGTCGAGGATCGAGCCGGCGTGCACGAAACCGGCGCAATTGAAGAGCACATCGACCTGGCCGATCTTGGCAACCAGCGCCTCGACAGCGCCGCCATCGAGCACATCGAGCCGATGGGTTTCGACATCGGCCTCCGCAGCCAGCGCTGCGAGTGCTTCAGCGTTGATATCGGTGGCATGCACCTTCGCGCCGGCCCTGGCAAAGGCAAGTGCTGTGGCGCGACCGATGCCCTGGGCTGCGGCGGTGATAAGGACGACCTTACCGGAAAGATCCGTTGTCATTGTTGACCCCTCATGCTTTGCGTTCGACGACCAGGATATGGTCGGCGGCAAGGACGACCTCGCCACGCTGGTTGATAACTTCGCACCGTTCGACGACACGTCCCGCCTTCGGCCGCTTCGGATCGTCCTCCTTGGCGGAGATCGTCACGCGGGTGCGGATGGTGTCGCCGATATGAACCGGACGCACGAACCGTAACCGATCATAGCCATAAGAAAAGGCAACCGGATTGATCAGCGACGCCGTCAGGCCGACGCCGATCGAAAAGATCATCGTGCCATGGGCAATCCGCTGCCCGCCCGGCAACGTCTTGGCGAATTCCGCATCCATGTGGTGCGGGAAGAAGTCGCCCGTGTGTCCGGCATGGACCACGAAGTCGGTCTCGGTAATCGTGCGACCCGTGGTCAGCCTGACATGGCCGAGTTCATAGTCTTCGAAATGGATTGTCTGTTCTGCCATCGTCAACGTCCGGGAAGTGGCGCGATCGCGGTCGCTGGTCGCGCGCTGGATTGGTAGGCTGCCTCGACCAGCGCCATGGTCTGCCAGGCGTCGTCGACGGAGCCGATCAACTGCTCATCCTCGCCACTGACGAAGCGTTGCAGGTTGGCCATGCGATTGGCAAAAGCATCCGGGAACCAGGCGCCCTTGAGCGGCACTTCGACCCATTCCGTGCCGCCGGCGGGCCGGATCCAGAGTTCGTCGGGTTCGCCGCGCGGATAGTCGAGATTGACGCCCAGCTTGACGTAGGCGGCACCCTCGGTTCCCGAGATGCGGAACTCGCAGGCCTGGAACTTGCGGCCGAAATCGTGATCGTGATTGACCGAAAGCACACAGCGCACGCTGTCGCCGTAATCGAGAATGGCGGCCGTTCGGGTCTGCGCCACCTCATGGTTCGGATGGCCGATCGTCTTGGCGTGGACACCTTCGGGATTGCCGAGCAGCCCGCGGATCAGGTCGAGATAATGGATCGAGTGCATCGCGATCTCGATCCGTGGCAGCCCTTTGAGGAATGGCCAGAGACCCCAAGGCGTGGCGACGGCAATCCATGCGTCAAAGTCGACGACCTGGCCGAGATGGCCCTTGCCGATTGCGTCGCGCAGCGCCAGCATCATCGGCGCAAAGCGCAGCTGGAAATTGACCGCTGCCTTCAGCTGCCGATCTCGGCAGATGTTGAGAATTGCCGTTGCGGCCGCGAGGTCGCGGCCCATCGGCTTCTGGATCAATACGCCCGAGCGCATTGGCAGTTTCGACAGGATTGCAGCATGCGCGGCCGGTGGTGTCGCCAAATCGAAGATCGCATCGGGGCTCGCCAGCGCCTCGGCCTCGGCCGCAAATGCGTGGATGCCCCAGTTGGCTGCAAGCGCTGCCGCCTTCTCGACATCAGGATCGAAGATGCCGGCGACCGGAAAGCCTGCCTTGCGATAGGCCGGAAGATGCGCGTCGCCGACGATGCTGCCAGCGCCGAAAATGACGATCGGCCGCGGCTTTGCAGGCGCCAGCCAGGATTGCTGCAGGGATGTGGGGTCAAAGCCGTCAGTCACGGCGGGAAGCCTTCCCGTCGTGATGAAAAACTTGCTCCATCATCGCCCACCACTCGCCGTCCTTGCGCGTTTCGAGTGGCTTCTGGCAGGGCATGCACACCGACCACCATTCCTGGTTCTTCGGGTGCGCGGCCATTTTGGCCATATCGGCGGCGAAATCCTCGCCGACATATTCCCAATAGCCGAACAGCAGGTTCTCCGGCTCCTTCAGGAAGATCGAGTAATTCGTGACGTTGCATTCGGAAATCAGTGCAAGGATCTCCGGCCAGACGGCGGCGTGCAATTTCTTGTATTCGGCGATCTTTTCCGGCTGCAGCCCGATCACCATTCCCATCCGTTGCATGGCGACCTCCCTAGTTCACGAATTCCCGGGTGAATTCATTGATCGAGCGTGCCTTCACGGCATCCCAGTCCCAGGCAATGCCGATGCCGGCTTCGGATGGCGCGATGGCGCGTCCGTCGCGGATCTCCATGCCCTTCTCCGTCAACTCGTCGAGTTGCGGAATGTACTCCACATATTTGCCGTTCGGCACCGCGCAGACGAGGCTGACGTGCAACTCCATCAGGAAGTGCGGGCAGACGGGAATATCGAAAGCCTCGGCCGCATGCGCGACCTTGAGCCAAGGCGTGATGCCGCCGATCCGGGCGACGTCGACCTGGACGATCGAGCAGGCCCCCTTCTGCATGTATTCCCGGAAATGCCGGATCGAATACATGGATTCGCCAACGGCGATCGGGGTCGGGGTCGAGCGCGTCAGGCGGATGTGGCCGTCAAGATCGTCGGCCGGCAGCGGCTCCTCGATCCAGGCGAGATCCAGTTCCTTCAGGCGTGCGGCCCGGCGGATCGCCTCGTCGACGGTAAAACCCTGGTTGCAATCGGTCATGATCTCGAAGCCGTCGCCGAGGGCCTTGCGCATCGCCGAGAGGCGATCATAGTCCTCCGAGCCGTGCGGCTTGCCGATCTTAACCTTGGAACCGGAAAAGCCCTTGGCCTTCGCCTGAAGCGCATCCTCGACGAGGGCTCCCTTTTCGATATGCAGCCAGCCGCCTTCGGTGGTGTAGAGCGGGCAATTGTCCTTGGCGCCGCCGGCAAGCTTCCAGAGTGGCAGGTTCTGTTTCTTGGCGCGCAGATCCCAGAGTGCGACATCGACGGCCGCCAGCGCCAGCGCCGTGATCGGGCCGATGGTCGTAGCGTGAGTGGCAAATTCCATCTTATGCCAGATGGCCTCGATGCAATCGGCGTCCTCGCCGATTAGGATCGGAACGATGTGGTCGGAAAGCAGGCGCATGACGGAGGATCCGCCGGTGCCGATCGTGTAGCTGTAGCCGGTTCCCGTCGCGCCATCGGAATCGGTGATGGTGACGATCGGCGTTTCCTGGCTGACGAAGCTCTGGATCGCGTCGGTCCGCTTCACCTTCGGCTGCAGATCGACCATGCGCAGTTCAATTTTCTCGATCCTTGCCATGTCAGCCTTCCAGAGCCTTTCCTGTGTCGATGTCGAAAAGATGGGCGCGGGAGAGATCGAAGCTCATGCGCACGCTTTCGCCGGAGCGCAGCGGACGCGGATTGAGCATGCGCGAAACCCAGTCGCGGCCATTGAATTGAATGAAAACCAGCGTCTCGTTGCCGAGCGGCTCGGTGATGGTGACGGGCAGATCGACCTCGTGCACGGCGGCGGCATCGCCGGCATGAAGGCCATGGCCGGAGGGGTAGATATCATCCGGGCGCAGGCCGAATGTGACCTTCTGGCCAGCGCGGATGGCGCCGACAAACCGCGGCGGGATCGGCAGGCGGACGCCGCTTGCAAACACCAACTGGCCATTGTCCACGACCGCCTCGTCCATGTTCATCGGCGGCGAGCCGATGAAGCCGGCAACGAACTTCGTCGCTGGCTTCTGGAACACTTCTTCCGGTGTCCCAACCTGTTCGATGTAGCCGTCGCGCATGATGACGATGCGGTCGGACAGCGTCATCGCCTCGACCTGGTCATGCGTCACATAGATCATCGTTGCCTGCATGCGGGCATGCAGTTTTTTGATTTCGGTGCGCACCTGGGTGCGCAGCTTGGCGTCGAGGTTCGACAGCGGCTCGTCGAACAGGAAGACATCGGGCTGGCGCACGATCGCACGCCCCATCGCCACGCGCTGGCGTTGGCCACCGGACAGCTGCGACGGGCGACGCTCCAGCAGATGGCCGAGATCGAGAATGGTTGCAGCCTCCTCGACACGCGCCTTGATGTCATCGGCGGAACGGCCGGCGATCTTCAGCGAGAAACCCATGTTCTCGGCGACCGTCATATGCGGATAGAGCGCGTAGGACTGGAAGACCATCGAGATATTGCGGGCGCGCGGCGGCAGGTCGTTGACCTTGCGGCCGCCGATCTCGATGGCGCCGCCGCTGACGTCTTCGAGGCCGGCGATCATGCGCAGGGTCGTCGATTTGCCGCAACCGGACGGGCCGACCAGCGCGATGAACTCGCGGTCCTTCACCTCGAGATCGATGCCGTGAACGACTTCGAGCGCGCCATAGCGTTTGATCAGTTTCCTGAGGGTGACAGGAGCCATGAATGTTATCCTTTCACCGCGCCGAAGGTCAGGCCCGAAACGAGGTGCTTTTGAATGATAAAGGTGAGCGTGAGTGCCGGGACGATCATGACCACGGCAAGCGCGCACATGCCGCGCCAGTCGATCGTGAACTCGGCTGTGTAGTCGAGGAGACCAACAGGCAGCGTTTTCGAGTTGACCGAGCGGGTGATCTGCGAGGCCAGCGCATATTCGTTCCACGACGTGAGGAAAGCGAAGATGCCGGCGGACGCGATACCGGGACCGGCAAGCGGAAACTCCACCTGCCAGAAGGCCTGCCAGGGTGTGCAGCCGTCGATCTGGGCGGCTTCGGCCAGATCCTTCGGCACCTGGCGGAAGAAGCCGTCGATCAGCCAGATGGTGAAGGGCACGTTCAGGGCAACGTAAGTGAGGATCAGCGAGAAATGCGTGTCGATGATCCCGGTGCGGGCATAGATCATGAAGAGCGGCAGCGACAGCGCGATGCCGGGAACGGCGCGTGTCAGCATGAAGCCGAGGAAGATCGCCGACTTCGCCTTGAAACGATAGCGGGCAAAGGCATAACCGCCGGCCATGCCGATCGCGAGAGCAATCACCGTCGACGTCACGGAGATGATCAGCGAGTTGCGGAAATAGTCCCAGACGGGAACCCCGCCCTGCCCGGCGCCGGCGAACATGGCGCGGTAGGCGTCGAGCGAGATGCTTTCGGGGATCCAGACCGGTGGCTTCGCCATGATCTCGACCGTCGGGCGCAGTGACGACAGCACGATCCAGAGGCCCGGCAGGCAGATGATTGCCATGGCCAGAAACAGCCCGATCAGGTGCGCCGCCTTCAGGAGGCGCCGGCGCAGGCGATGTGACGAATTGATATCCATTACCACTCGGCTCCGATCTGCTGGCGCGCGGCGGCGAGCTTGCGGAAGAAATAGACGGTGAAGACGATCGACAGCAGGATGGCGACATAGGCCATGGCATTCGCCATCCCCATGCGCGCGTCGGCATAGGCGGTGCGGCCGATCAAGGTCCACAGGAGTTCGGTGCGCTTGGCCGGGCCGCCGTCGGTCATGATCTTCACGATGTCATAGGCGCGGGCGACATCGAGCGAGCGGATCGTCATGGCGATGAAGGCAAACGGCATGAGATAGGGCCAGGTGACGTAGCGGAAAGTCTGCCACGGCGTGCAGCCATCGACATGCGCCGCCTCGACCGGATCCTTCGGCATCGCCAGGAGACCGGCGAGAATGAGGATGGCAAAGACCGCCGTCGACGACCAGACCTCGGCAATGATGATCGAGATCAGCGCCAGGTTGCCGTCGATCAGCCAGGGGATGGCGCGGTCCGTCAGCCCGAGCGACTGCAGGGCGTTGTTCACGAAACCGATATTATCGTTGAACATGAACTTGAATTGGAAACCGACGAGCACCGGCGAAAACATCATCGGGAACATCATGATGGTGCGCAGCAGCCGCTGGCCGTGCGTCGCCTTGTTCACGAGCAGCGCCAGGCCGAGGCCAAGCAGCATCTCTGTGTTCAGGGCAACGGTGAGCAGCAGCACAGTGCGCCCGAAGGCGACCCAGAAATCCCAGTTGCTCAGCACGGTGATGTAGTTGCGCAGGCCGACGAAGATCCAGAGCGTTTCAGGCTTGGTCAGCCGAAATGGCGTGAAGCTCGAATAGAAGGAGAAGAGCAACGGCAGCACGATGACGGCTGCCAGCACGACAAAGGCCGGCAGCAGCAGAAGGACCGGCGCGGACAGTTTCTTGAGCTTCATCAGGCATTCCTGAGGGTGACTTCGCAGCGCCACGCATCAGACATGACACGATATAGACGCCACAAGGCATTAAACTTGCTGCATAATTTACTCCAGATCGATTCCGACCCAGGGCGTTATGCAGTAAATGACGAAGGCGGCGCCGACACCTTTGTATCGGCGCCGCCTCCCTTATCTGCGATCAGAGCTTTCCAGCGTCTTCCAGGATGCCGGTCGCCTTTTCGGCGGCGCTATCCAAGGCTTCCTTGGACGTCTTGTCGCCGAGGATTGCTGCCTGGAGTTCCGGATAGACGGCGTTGGAGATCTCGATCCACTCGGCCGTCTGCGGGACTGGGAACGCGTGCTTTGCCGCTTCCTGGAAAGCCTGCAACACCTCGGTCTTGTAGGCGTCGCCTTCGGCGGCCTTGATGTTGTATTCCCAGACGGCGGTGCGTGTCGGCAGCGGACCGGGAGCCGATTCCAGCTTCTGGCTGTCCTCGTTGGTCAGCCACCAGACGAGCGAAGCTGCCGCTTCCTTGTTGGCGCAATCCTCGGTGACGGAGAAGCCGTGGTGACCGGACCAGCCCGTGCGCTTGCCCGAAGACCCTGCCGGCTGAACCTTGACACCGACATTGCCGGCAACCTTCGACGACTTCGGGTCGTTGAAGAAGCTTGCCCAGCCAGGCCAGTCGAGATTGACGGCGATCGAGCCGGACGCGAAGCCCTGGCCGAGATCATCCCAGAGATAGTTGGTCGTGCCCGGAGGAACGGCCTTGTCCTTATAGAGCTTGACGAACCAGTCGAGTGCCTTGACGCCTGCTTCGGAGTTGAACGCGGGACGGCCGTCCTTGTCGAGGTACTCGCCGCCCTCGGCGACCAGCATCTCATAGAAGCGGCCGTTGATGGCCTCTTCCTTGCCGGCAAACTGCGTGCCGTAGAAGTTCGGCGGTGCGGCGAAGAATTCGGCCTGGTCGCTGACCTGGGCCCAGGTATCCGGCGGCGTCAGATCGTAGCCGTATTTTTCCTTGAACGCCGCCTTCTTGGCGTCGTCCTGGTAGAGGCTCTTTTGATAGTAAAGCGCCGATACGTCGAACTGCGCGCGCGGAAGCATGACGAGCTTGCCGCCAAGCGTCGAGGCGTCGATCACGGCCGGCACGAACTTCGCGACCTCTTCCGGCGGAAGCAGCGCCAGGAGATCGGTATAGATATCGGGGTACTGCGGGGCGAAGGAGGAGTGGTTGGAGCCGACGCACCAGCTGATGCCGCCCGTGGCGATGTCCGACTTGATCTCCTTGTCGAGCTCGAAGTGGTTCTTCTTCGACAGGATGTTGACCTTGGCGCCGGTCGCCTTCTCCCATTCCGCGATCCGCTCATAGAGCTTTTCGTATTGCTGTCCGCCGATCAGCTTGGCGTCGATGGCGACGCCTTCGAACTTGCCGGGCAGTTCCGCGGCATTGGCCGCTCCCACTGCGCAGGCAAGCATGATGACTCCGGCCGATACGCCGGAAAGCAGCCTGTTCATAACCTCTCCTCCACTGAAGCGCGCCCTCATCCCGGCACGCATTTCTCATTTGTGAGAAACTAATTCATATACAAACAATAATTTTATCACCCGTCAAGGGCCAACTTTCTTTTGTCGGCGGCTTTCTCTGCGTATATGGATATGAATATTCACTAAGGAGGACGCCCATGGACACCGAAGAGTCCGATCGCTACCGCGCTCCCGCGCTGGACAAGGGACTTGATATTCTCGAGCTGCTGGCAAGCGTCGATGGTGGCCTAACGCAAGCGGAAATATCGAAGAGGCTCAACCGCAGCCCGAACGAATTCTACCGGATGCTCGACCGGCTCGTGCGCCGCGGCTACGTCACGCGGATCGATGGCGATCGCTATTCCCTGACGCTGAAACTTTTCGGCCTGGCCCAGCTGCACGCGCCGGTGCGGCGCCTCGCCTCCTATGCGACGCCGCTGATGCGCGATCTTGCGCAACGGTCGAAGCAGGCCAACCAGTTGGCCGTGTTCGATCGAGGCTCGGCTGTTGTCATTGCCCAGCAGGAAGCGCCTGATTACTGGGGGATCTCGATCCGGGTCGGCTCACATATCAGCCTGTTCGATACCGGCTCCGGTCACATCCTGCTCGCCTTCCGCACGCCGGAGGAACGCGAAATGATGATCGCCGAGCACGCGCGCAGCAAGGACGAGATCTCGCTTGGTCCAGAATTCTATGCACGCCTCGACCAGATCCGCGAGCGTGGCTACGAAATGATGGCAAGCGCACAGACGGCCGGCGTCTACAATCTCTCGGCTCCGATTCTTGGTCCCGATGGACGCGGCATCGCGGCGCTGACCATCCCCTATATCGCACTGGTCAATGCGCCGTCCGCGCCTGATATCACCGAGACGATCTCGCTCTTGCGTAGCGCGGCGACACAGCTTTCGGTGCTTGCGGGCTCGGATGTGGCGCAATCGCCGGAATGAGCAGGCACAGGATATACCCTCGGCAATCGAAGCTCGCGATCACCGTCGGCAGTCAATTTCTTATTTGAATGATCTCTTCCCATGTGAGAGTGTGAAGCATACGGAGGAGGCCGCATCGTGATCGTCGATACCCATCTGCATCTCATCAACAAGTCCGCCTTGACCTATCCCTGGCTAACGGGCGTCCCGGCGCTTGATCGGGATTTCCTTTATTCGACCTACGAGGCGGAAGCCCGGCGTGTCGGCATCGATACGGCGCTGCACATGGAAGTCGATGTCGATCCTGGCGAAATGGAGTTGGAGACCTCAGAAGTTCGGCAGCTTTCGAAAAAAGCCGACAGCCTGCTCAAGGGGGCGATTGCCGCGTGCCGCCCGGAGGAAGACGGCTTTGCAGCCTATCTCGAACGGCAACAGGGTGATCCCTTTGTCAAAGGTTTTCGCCGCGTTCTGCACGTGGTCGCGGACGATCTGTCGGAAGGTGCCGTCTTCCGCGAAAACATCAAGCGGCTTGCCGGAAGCCGCTTCACCTTCGATCTCTGCGTCCTGCCGCACCAGATCCCCAAGGCCATTGCCCTTGCCGATCTCGTACCTGATCTGCAGTTCGTGCTCGACCATTGCGGCGTTCCCGATATTCGGAGCGGCGCCGAGCATCCCTGGCGCGAGCACATGAGCGAGATCGCGCAACGGCCGAATGTGGTCGCCAAGATATCCGGCGTCGTCGCCTATGCGGATGAAAGCTGGAATGTCGAGACGCTGCGACCTTACGTCGAACATACGATCGCCGCCTTCGGCTGGGATCGCGTCGTCTGGGGCAGCGATTGGCCCGTCTGCACGCTCGGAGGCAATCTTTCGACCTGGGTTGCGACCACCCACGCGCTGCTCAATGGCTGCAGCCCGCAAGAGCAGACAAAGCTGCTCTCGGCAAACGCGCGTCGGATCTGGAATCTCGCCTAATAAGGCGATGCGACCCATCATCGCCGCCCACCTGCTCGACAAAGCCTGAAACCGCGGGGCGGACCTCTTGCTGAACACCGGAGATGAGCCGATCGCTCATCTCCGGTGTTTGTCTTTACGCGGTAGCGAAGCTTTCGACGAAGAGCCGGTTGAGCTCGTCGACGACGTCCCTCGCCTTCTCCTTGCGCAAGAGCCCCTCATTGATGCGATCCGAGGCTGCCTGCTGGAACGGCATGTAGCCATCGTGTCGGGGACGCACCCAGGCGGCTTCGAGCGTCGCACGGGTCGCACGGAAAAAGTCTGCCGTCGCCGCGTTCACAGCATCGTCGTCCCAGGCGTCGCCGTGTCCCGGCTGGCCGCCGCCAAAGGCGTAGGCTTGGCGCTGCACCTCACCGCTTGCAACCCAATAGGCAAAGTCGGTCGCGGCCTCGATGGACGAGGAGAATGCAGAGACGGCGATGCCCGTTCCGCCGAGCGCGGAACCGCTCGGGCCGTGCTGGCCGGCGACCGGAATATCGCCGAACCGGATCAGCGATGGCCGGAAACCGGCCACGGAATAGCTGACATAGCCGTAGATCAACGGCGCGCAGACGGCCGTTGCCTCCGGGGCTGACATCACCTCCAGCGCCGCAATCGGATCCATCTCGAAGCAGGCCGGATCGATGAGCGAGGTGAGCTCGGAAAGCATTTCGAAGGCAGCGACGCCCCCATCCACATCGACGAGGTCTGCTCGACCATCGACCGCGCAAGCGTGGCCAAGATTGGCGCAAAGCGTGTAGAAGCTCATCAGCGAATGCGGCGGCCGCATCGGTAGCAGAACTTTTCCCTTGCGTGCGAGATCGAGCATATCGGACCACGTCGAAACGCGATCTCCAAGATCCGGCCGCCAGGCCTGGACCTGCGTCGCCGCATCGATCGGGAAGGCCCATTGCCGCCCGTTCCAGGCATAGCTCGGATAGGATTGTCCGACGGAGCCTGCTGCAAGCGCGGAACGTTCCGCCTCCCGACCGGCCACATCGAGTGGGGCAAGACACCCTTCATTGGTGATCTGCCCGACATGGGGGTGATCGATGACGATCAGGTCGTAAGCCCTTGCAAGCTCCTCGACCGGAAAAGTCTCGAAATCCTGCAGCGAGCGCTTCTCCCAGTGAACGGCGACGCCAGTCTTTTCCAGCCAGAGCTTCGAACATTCCACCATCGGGTCGTAGCCGCGCGGATGGCTCCATGTCATGCCCTTGAGAGTGACGCTCATAGGCCAAACTCCTCGCGGATCGACGCACTGTGTTCGCCGATTCTCGGGGCCGCGCGATCGACCTGGGCGCGCCGACCGTTGACGCGCAGCGGCGAACGGGTGGTCAGGATCGAAACGTCGTCTTCGCGGTTGACGGTCTGCAGCATGTCAAGAATGCGGAAGCCGTCGCTCTCCAGCAGCTCGTTCCAGTTGAGCACGCGAGCGCACCAGATGTCGGCCGGCTCAAGTACGGCGAGCCAATGGTCCACCGTGTTCTCGCCGATGCGCTCGGCAATCAGCGCCTTGATCGCGTCGCGCGCTGAAAACCAGGACGACGGGTCGTCGCAATAAGGCGCGAGCTGTGGCATCTCCAGCAGCTGTGCGAGTTTGGAGATCGGCGTCATGGCAATGGCCAGATAGCCGTCCTTGGCCGGATAGACGCCGTAGGGTGCCGAGAGATAGGCGTGGGCGCTGCGGAAATCCGAACGCTTGGGCAGTCGCCTGCCGTCGTTGAGGTGGGTGGTCAGCACCTCGAACTGGAAATCGACCAACGCTTCGAGCAGGCTCGTTTCGACCAGGCTGCCCTTGCCGGATATGCCGCGGCGAACGAGGCCGGCAAGAATGCCCTGCGCGGCTGCCGCGCCCGCAAGCATATCGCCAATGGCAAGGCCGAAGGGGACCGGGCCTTGGGCTTCGTCACCGTTCAACCACATGACGCCGGAGCGCGCTTGCGCCAGCAGGTCCTGGCCCGGTCGCTTGACCCAAGGTCCCTCTTCCCCATAGCCGCTGATCGAGGCGTAGACGATGCGCGGGTTGATCGCCCGCACTGCTTCGTAGTCGAGCCCGAGCCGCTGGATGACGCCGGGGCGAAAATTCTGGATCAGGACGTCGGCCTTGGCAAGCAGCGCCTTCAGCGCCGCCACATCCGCTTCGTCCTTGAGGTCGATCGCCAGGCTCTCCTTGGCGCGATTGATCGCATGGAAGATGGTGGAATCGCCACCGATTTCGGTGTCGCTCAGATAGAGGCGGCGCGAGAGATCGCCACCGTCCGGGCGCTCGATCTTGATGACGCGCGCGCCGAGGTCCATCAGCCTTAGGGAGCAATAGGGACCGGAGAGAAACTGGCTCATGTCGACGACGACAAGGCCGGTAAGTGGCAGTTCGTTTTCCTCGTGCATCGCTGTTCTTATTTCTCTGTCTTGCCGACGAAGTCGGCCGGATTGTTGTACTTCACCGTCTGCAGATGCTCGCAATAGAGCACCAGCTCGCCCTCGTTTTTGAAGACCTGATAGCTGGCCCGGATCAGGCCCAGCTCCTTGTAGCGCGGTGTTTTGTCCATGTTGGTGCGGATCGTGTAGATCGTGTCGCCGAGAAAGACCGGCTTGATTAAGCGCAGTTTGTCGTAGCCGTAGGAGAAGGCGTTGACGCAGTTTGTGGCGACGAGGCCGAGGCCGGCAGAGAAGACGAAGGCGCCGGCCACCAGGCGACGGCCGAAGATGCCTTCGCGCTCTGCAAACATCTGATCCTGGACGTAAGGGTGAATGTCGACAACCAGCGTGTTGAACAGATGGCTGTCGCTCTCCGAGATCGTCCTGCGCAGCGAGCGGATGCGCTGGCCGACCGGCCAATCCTCGTAGAACCAGTTCTCAGCGTTCCAGACCGGAAGAGCCGCATGATCCTCAGGCATGTCCGAAGGACGCGTCGTCGAGACGCCGACGGTGGGTGGAAATTCATTCATGAGGGAAGCCTGCGCCGGTTCGTGCCAGCACTCGCAGCCGGCGATTGTCGGTGAGGCGGTCCAAGCCACGATGGCGCGGTCGTTGGGTCATATATTTCCTCCAGGAATTTTCTTATGTAAAGATAGTGTTCACATATGGAGGTGATTTGCAAGGTGCAACATCGCCTGGAGGCGCCAGACGTTGTCAGCCAGCCCGCGACGGCCAGCGCGGCTGGCGGCTCGAGGTCAAAGCTTGTGCGTAGATCGAAATGTTGCGCCGTCGGCGCATATGAGGACAGGCGGTCCTGAGAAACAAAGGCGAGGGCGAGGCTAGCGCACGGTCTCGCGGGGGTGGGCAGTTTTGTCGTCAGGATGCTCTGCAGCTTTTCGGTCAAAATCAGGCCGCGCCTCTTCTTTGACCTCGGCCTCGAGCCAGCCGACGACGGCGAGGACAAGAAGGGCAGATCCGACTGCGAAAGCCGCAATGATCCAGTGGCCAAAGCCGAGTGCGAGGCCAATAGCACCGGCCAACCACAGACTGCTGCCGGTCGTCAGGCCCTGAACCTGTCCGCGTGCGAAAATGATGGTGCCGGCGGCCAAAAAGGCGACACCGGCTGTGACGGCTTCGACGACACGCAAGGGATCGATGCGAACCCGTTCGTCGAAGAAGCCCTTCATGTAGACGCTTTCAAGCGAGATGATTGCAAAGGTGCAGGCAGCGAGGCACACGAGCATGTGCGTCTTGAGACCGGCCGGCCGGGCTTTCGCCTCACGCTCGAAGCCGATGATCGCCCCCATCAGGAGGGAACCTAAAATGCGCGCGAAGATCACCTGATAGGGGACCTGCGACGGCGGAAACATGTCTGCTAAGATTTGCTCCATGCGGAACCAACGCGAGTGCTTCGCATTGGTTCCACCGGTCGGCGCCGCCTTCCGCCCGGTGAGCGGCACCTTCGAGCGGCCTGTCCCTGCCCGCTCGTTTCAGTGAGGCTCGGCCTTAGTTGCCGAGCGCTGCGAATGCGGCATCCAGCCGTTCCTGCGCCTTCTTCGGGTTCTTGGCGCCCTTGGCCGCTGCGAGATTGGCGGGGCCTTCGCCGACCTGGACGACGCCGACCATGCCCATGCCGTAGTGCGGGGTGCACTTTACGCCGTAGACGCCGGGCGCGGTGAAGGTGACCTTGTAGTTTTCGTTGATCTTGCTCTTGAAGGCTTCTGCACCGTCCGGGATCATGCCCTTGATCGTTTCGACATTATGACCCTTGTCGGTCGGGATGAACGTCACCGTATCACCGGCCGCAACCTTCAGGGACGCGGGCTCGAAGACCATCGCGCCTTCCTTGCCCTTGTTGAGCATATGCACTTCGAAATCCGCGGCGGTTGCGGGCGCAGCGATAAGCATGGCCGCCATTGCGAGGCCCAATCCGCTCTTGATTGCTTTCAACATCGTCTTCTCCGTTTGACCGAGCAGCCCGTGCTTGGGTTGTTCGCCGCAGTGATAGTCCGAAGACCGCATGCCGAATTTGATGCGCGTCAAATTGGACGCGGATTCCTGGTGGCGGTGAATTGACATTAAATAGGAGTCCTATATATCTGAAGCATGGCAGCGAACACGCAGATCCCTCCTACAATTATCGACCGTATCGGCGACGGATTCGCGCGGATCGCAACCGCTATGCGCGCAGAAGCATGGACTGCGGCCGATGTGATCGGACTGAACCCGACGCAGCTGCAGATCCTGATCTTTCTGGTCGGTCGTGGCAAAGCGGGCATGCGGGTCAAGCAGATCGCCGCCTATCTCGGCGTCAGCCAGCCGACGGCGACGGATTCGATCAACGCCCTGACGCGCAAGAGTTTTGTCGCGAAGCTTGCTGATCCCTCGGACGCGCGCGCCGTGGCTGTGGCCGCGACCGCCGAAGGCGAGGCCGCCGTGCGCCGCGCTGGCATGATCGCCTCGGCAACCGACGATGCCTTTGCCTCACTGTCGACGCTCGAACAGGAAGACCTGTTGGTCCATCTCGTCAAGGTCATACGCGCGCTGCAGGCCGCCGGCGCGATCCCAGAGCAGCGCATGTGCGTGAACTGTCGATACTTCCAGCCGAACGCCTATCCAGATTCGAAAGAGCCGCACCATTGCGCCTTCGTCAACGCACCGTTTGGCCAGGCGGATTTGCGTATCGATTGCGGCGAATACGAAACAGCAGACGCGTCGAACCAGGCGGCCGCCTGGAAGATCTTCAATCGCGGTGCGGCGTGAGGCGAAGGCAGATGCGATGAAGGACAGCAACCGCTCATCATTTGCTTCGACCAATGCACGGGACGCTGCCACGGCCACGCCAGCAGACGTCTACACCAGGACAAACTTCTTCGGGACCAAAAGAATCCACCGCACTCAAGCGTGCTTTTTTCGGCCTCGTTGATGTCGGCGCCGGTCCGTCGACTGCCATCGGCGGACCGGCATTTTCTCCCTCCACGCAAATAGAAAGAGAAAACCATGAGCAGAATTAATCTAGTTGACCCCAAGACGGCAACCGGTACCAGCGCCGAACTGCTGGGCAACATCCACGCCGCCTTCGGCGCGACGCCGAATATGTTCAAGGCGGTGGCCAACTCCCCGGCAGCACTTGCAAGCATGTGGGGCTCGTTCGGTGCCCTCGGCAATGGGCGGCTCGGTGCCAAGCTCTGCGAGCAGATCGCCGTTGCCGTCGCCGACCGCAATGATTGCCACTATTGCCTGGCGGCGCATACGGCGCTCGGCCGCAAGGCCGGCGCGACCGCGCAGGAAATGGCCGACGCCCAGCGTGGCCACTCCAGTGATCCGAAGACGGCGGCGGTGCTCTCGTTTGTTCGCACACTGGTAGAGCAGCGCGGCCAGGTGTCGGATGCCGACATCAAGACATTACGCAATACCGGCTTCGACGATCAGGATATCGTCGAGATCATCGCCGATGTGGCGCTCAACCTCTTCACCAACTACGTCAACGTGGCCCTGGCCGTGCCGGTCGATTTCCCCGGCGTCAAGCTTGTGCGCGAAGCTGCCTGACAACCCGCCGGGCAGGTCCTGCCTGCCCGGCCCCTCCCAAAGGAATCGCCTCATGATAGCTGATATCCCCAATCAGGCGCCGGAACTGGACGTGAGCAGCTGGTTCAACACCACTGTGCCCCTTAACCTCGGCATGCTGCGCGGACGCGTCGCCTTCATCCATGCCTTTCAGATGCTTTGCCCCGCCTGCGTGTCACACGGCCTGCCGCAGACCCAACGCGTGCAGCGCCTGTTTCGCGACACCGACCTTCAGGTAATCGGTCTGCACACGGTCTTCGAACACCACGCGGCGATGGGGCCGGAGGCGCTCAAGGCATTCATCCACGAATACCGCCTGACCTTTCCGATCGGTGTCGACGCTGCATCGCCCGAGACGCCGATACCCAGCACCATGCAGCGCTACAGCATGCGCGGCACGCCCACGACCATCATCATCGGCCGTGACGGAGCCGTTCGCCACCATCGCTTCGGCATCGAAGACGATCTGCTGGTTGGGGCATGGCTGGCAACAGCGCTTGCAGAACCGCTGCCGGCAACGACGGCGCCGGTGGACCTTGCCGGCTGCACGACTGACGGCTGCGCGATTCCCGATGAGATTCCACGTCGAATAGAGCCAGGAAAACGATGACATCGAAATCGGCCCAGGTGATCAGGCATGTTCATTTCGAGGATCTCGGCACTTTTGCCGCTCCCCTTCGCCGCGCTGGCTACGAGATAGAGTACCACGATGTCGGAACCGCCGATTTTCTGGATTTCGCGCCGGATGCCCCCGACCTCGTCGTGGTGCTCGGCGGCCCGATCGGCGCCTATGACGACCAAGCCTACCCGTTCCTGCGGCGGGAGATCGATGTGCTGGCAGCGCGGTTGGAGACGGGCCGGCCGACCCTCGGCATCTGCCTTGGCGCGCAACTGATTGCGCGCGCAAGCGGTGCGCAGGCCTTTCCCTCCGGGATCAAGGAGATCGGTTTCGAGCCGATCAGCCTTAGCGACGCTGGCCGCGCTTCTCCGCTTCGCCATCTGCGTGAAGTGCCGATGTTGCACTGGCACGGCGATACCTACGATCTTCCCGCCGGCGCAACTTTGCTGGCGTCGACCTCAAAGACCGTGCAGCAGGCGTTTTCGATCGGCAACAACATCCTCGGACTTCAGTTTCACCCCGAGGCGGATGCCGGAGCGGCGTTCGAACGGTGGCTGGTGGGTCACGCCTGCGAGCTGGCGGCGGCCAACGTCGACATTGGAAAACTTCGCGACGATGCCGCGCAGTTCGGGGCGTCGCTGGCGACCGCCGCCGGCGCGATGATGACGGCATGGTTGGAGCAGTTGCATGCGGCCTGACCAAGCAAAGCCGACCGCTCTCGATGCATTACTGGTGGGCGAGATCGCCGCCATCGATGATCGCGGGACGCCGAGCGGCATCGACAAGAAGCGCGTCGCCGAGGTATTGCACCTGTCGGCGACCGGGTTCGTCGGCGATCATCAGGGCGACCTCAAGCGGCATGGCGGCATCGACAAGGCTGTGCATCACTATCCCGGCGATCATTACCGGCTCTGGCGGTTGGAGATCGGTCCAGCAGCGATCTTGGATCACCCGGGAGCGTTCGGCGAAAATCTGTCGACATCCGGGCTGACGGAAGACGACGTTGCCGTTGGAGATCGGTTCCGCCTGGGGGGTGCTTTGCTCGAAGTCAGCCAGGGACGCCAGCCTTGCTGGAAGTTGAACAGACGCTTCGGGCTCTCCGATGTGGCCCGCCGTGTCCAGCAATCCGGACGCACCGGATGGTACTACCGCGTGATCGAGGAAGGGCGCGTTTGCGTTGACGATGCCCTCGTCATGGTCGAGCGCCGATGCCCGACCTGGTCCATCCGGCGGCTCTGGCATTATCTCTATGTCGACACGATGAACCAGGTCGCTCTTCAGGAGATTGCCAATCTCGATTTGCTGCCGAAGAGCTGGCGCGACTATGCGACAAAGCGGTTGGTAACCCGGGAGGTAGAGGATTGGACGCGGCGCCTTGAGGGCCAGCACCAAGGCTAGTGTGGCAAACCGGGATTCCCTGCTCGGTAGGGGTAAAAACCTGCACAGTGTTAGGCGGTTTTCGCCGCAGCCCTGAAGCGGGATTGACGTGCCAGTCGTTGTGCGATCTGGTCGGCAACGAAGATGGCATGATCGTTGACCTGCGGCAGTCCCATCAACTCGCCGAATGTGCCGCGGGCCAGCGGCCCGGCGATGAAAAGC
Source organism: Ensifer adhaerens (assembly GCF_001270265.1). Lineage (GTDB taxonomy): Bacteria > Pseudomonadota > Alphaproteobacteria > Rhizobiales > Rhizobiaceae > Ensifer > Ensifer adhaerens_B. Next base: position 9,466 of record NZ_LGAP01000039.1, on the reverse strand, counting down.
GTGTCGTCGCCATTTCCGTCGCGGTTGGTGGCGCGGCTTTGTTCGTCGCAGGCAAGGCCGAGGCCGACCGTATCCAGTTGCAAATAGCCGGCGTCTGCCAGATCGGCCAGCCAGCGCTGGCTCCTGAGAATGCCTGTGTGCGCCGGGCCGGTTGTGATCACGCATGCATCGAACACCAGTTGCTCGCGTTTGCCGGTGTGGCGGTGACGAACCTCGGCGGCAATGGTCTCGCCGTCGTGGTCTATCTTGCCTATTGATCCTCCAAGAACCCGCACGTCGCCGTGCTCAAGCCCTTGCGCAATGACAGCGTCGATCTGCGGCGCGACGCGGAAGCGGTGCACATCCCAGTAGGGGCGCAGGTGACGAACAAGTCGTTTCCGCTCCGCGATAGGCAGTGCGCGCCAAATGTCGCCACCCTGGGCGCGCAAAGCATCAAAGACGGCGTGCCAACTGCGACCCTCCGCCGGCGCCTGCTGCAGCGCGATGCGCACCTGCCGCAGCAGTGACCGGGCCGTTTGTGGCGGCTCGGTCACGAAGTCTCCGAACGGCTCCTGCGCAGTCGTCGCGTGTCCCCTCGACCGCAGCCCTCTGCGGGAAATGGCTGTGATCGGCCCCCGGTGGCCGCTGCGCCTGAGCGAGGCGATGACATCGGCAGCAGTCAGGCCATTGCCGATAACGAGGACACGATCATCCCCGCGGATCACGGACTGGGCGCCTTGCAATGTCGAATCGGCGACATATCGCGGGTGACCGGCCAGCACTTTGGCAATGTTTTGAGGAGCGCAGGGTGCCGGGTGAGTCGTGGCGACGATGGGGATGTCGGCCAGTATGTCAGTCCCCCCATCCGCGTGCCCCCGCCACTGGTCGCCGACACGGACGATCTGGCCCACCCGTTCGCGACGGTGATGGACCTGACCGGCTTTCAGATGCGGAGCGATGAAATCGCTGACATAGCGGCCGAAAACTGCGCGTCGCGGGTAGAGATTGCCGTCTTCGGCAAGCGCGTCCGGATCATCGCGCGGCTCGCCTTCAGCTGCCAGCCAATGCAGGAAATCGTCCGGATCGTCAGGTACGAGACTCATGCGCGCCGCCGGCACGTTGATGCGGTGTGCCGGATCGAAGGTATCGTAGGCAAGGCCGGCCCCTAGCCGCGCCCTGGGCTCGAAGACGACGATATCGACGGCTCGTCCGGCCGTGTTCCTGGCGAGGTTGGCCGCAAGCGCCGCGCCAGTAAATCCCCCGCCTATGATTGCCACAACCGGTCGATGGGATCGGTGCTTCACGATTGAGAGACCTTGAGCTTCGGCCTGTGGTCTCCGGCGATGGTCTCGCCGAACGGGCCGGTATTGATCGATGTTTCGCGCGCGGGAACCGAGTGGCCCAGCGGTAGGTTTGGCAGCACCAGCTCGCCGAACCGATAGGCTTCCTCCAGATGCGGGTAGCCGGACATGATGAAGGTGTCGATGCCGATCTCGCGGTACTCTTCCATCCGCGCCTTGACCTGATCCGGATCCCCGACCAGTGCGGTGCCTGCGCCGCCGCGCACGAGACCGACGCCGGCCCAAAGATTGGGCGCCACCTCGAGCTTGTCGCGCCGGCCGCCATGCAACCGGCTCATGCGGCTTTGACCTACCGAATCCATGCGCTCGAACACCTTTTGTGCCGCGGCGATCGTCTCGTCATCGACATATTGTATCAGGTCGTCGGCCGCCTGCCATGCTTCCTTTGCCGTCTCGCGCACGATCACATGCAGTCGAATACCAAAGGTGACGTCTCGGCCCTCGGCCTCGGCCAGCGCGCGCACTTCGGCACCCTTCTTGGCGACATCTCCCGGCGGCTCCCCCCAGGTCAGATACTTGTCGATCTTTCTGGCCGCCGCCTCCTGGCCCTTGCCGGATGACCCGCCGAAATAGAGCGGCGGATGCGGCGTCTGCACAGACTGGAACAGCAGCTTGCCGCCTTCAATATCGAAGTGCTTTCCCTTGAAGGTGACGTCCTCTCCGCGAAGGACGGCCTTGTAAACGTTGAGAAACTCCTCGGTGACCTCATAGCGCTCAGTATGCGAAAGATGGATGCCGTCGCCCTTGTTTTCGATCGGGTCGCCGCCAGTGACGACATTGATCAGCAGCCGCCCCTCGGACAGCCGATCGAGCGTGGCCGTCATCCGGGCTGCAAGCGTCGGTGAAAGCAGGCCCGGCCGCACGGCGATCAGGAAGCGTAGTTTTTCGGTCAGCGGCGCGAGCGCCGACGCCACGACCCAGCTGTCCTCGCAACTGCGGCCGGTGGGGATCAGCACGCCGTAATAGCCCAGCGAATCGGCCGCCTGGGCGACCTGTTTCAGATAGTTCAGATCGACATTGCGGCCTCCCCGCGCCGTCCCGAGATAGCGACTGTCGCCGTGGGTGGGCAGGAACCAGAGAACATTGATTTTGTCAGGCGTGTGGCCCATGCGAATTCTCCTCGGACACGATCGATGGCTTGCGGCAAACGGGGCCGACAGTTCAAAAAATATAAACTCTATAAAATTTATTGACAATGAAAAATCCGACGATCATTTTTGGGTGGAGGAAAAATTTTTCCCGGATTGCGGCTTCACGACCGGGAAGCAGGTCAAATTTTTCGAGGATATTGCCATGAACATCGCTCTTGCCGCTTCCAGTGCATTCACGACGCCCAGTCAGGCCGTCAATCGCCCCGTCCCTGTCACGCCATCCGAGCTGAAATCTGCAATGCGCAACCTGTCGGGCGGCGTCTCGGTCATCACTGCCGGTATCGGCGACGACCGCACCGGTGCGACAGTGACGTCAGCAACGGCCCTTTCCGTCGACCCACCGACGATGATCGTCAACATCAACCGGACGTCGTCCACCTGGCCGGTGATCGAGCGCTACCGGCATTTCTGCGTCAACATCCTCGCAAGCGAGCAGCAGGACGTGGCAGAACGGTTCGCTGGCTTCGGTGGCCTCAAAGGTGCCGCGCGCTACGGCGGTGCTGACTGGCGGACCCTCGTCAGTGGCGCTTCCGCACTTAACGGCGCGCTCGCCGCGATCGATTGCGAAGTCGAGGAGATCATCGAGCGCCATAGCCACGCCATCATCCTGGGACGGGTCCTGGCGATTGCTGCCGGTGCAGGCGAGCCGGTTCTCTACCATGGTGGCCGCTACGGCAGTTTCCAGCCGTAGGCGCAGGCGATCACGTTCGTGCGGGCAAAGAAGATGCCCAATCGACCGAAGTTTGGAATGGCTTCATACCCCGTCGCACAAACGGGGTATTTTTTATCTCTATAAAATCCATGGGTTTTGAGATTATCAGTGCAGGCTCCACGACGGGGCCATCGGCAAACCGTTGAGGAGCATGGCAATGACAATCGCAAGACGCACTCTTTTGGTATCAACCGCAGCGCTGTTGTTGGCGACGCAGGGGCTGTTCGCCGCCGAGGCCGCCGACACCACGCTGACCATCGGTTATCAGCCGATCGTCGAGCCGTCGCGCGTGCCACAGGCCGATGGCACCTATGAGAAGGTGACCGGCGCAAAGATCAACTGGCAGAAGTTCGATGGCGGCGCCGATGTCATCGCGGCGCTTGCATCCGGCTCGATTGATATCGGCTATGTCGGCTCGTCGCCGCTGGCGGCTGCGGCCAGCCGGGAACTGCCGTTCGAAACCATTTTCGTGGTCGGCCTGATCAGCGACGCGGAAGCTCTGGCCGTCAAGGGTATAAGCAAGCCGGAAGAACTCGCTGGCAAGAAGATCGCGACACCCTTCGTGTCGACTGCCCATTACAGCCTGCTAACGGCGCTGAAGCACTGGAACATCGATCCGAAGTCGGTCGAGATCCTCAACCTGCGCCCGCCGGAAATCGCGGCCGCCTGGCAGCGCGGCGACATTGACGGCGCCTATGTCTGGGATCCGGTTCTCTCCGAAATCAAGAAAACCTCGACCGTATTGGCCACCTCTGCCGACGTTGCCAAGTGGGGTGGCCCGACCTTCGATGCCTGGATCGTCAGCAAGAAATTCGCCGAGGAGCACCCGGATGTCGTCACGGGTTTCGTCAAGGTTACCGGTGACGCCTACGCCGATTACCGATCCAACCCGGATGCCTGGAGCGCTACATCGAAGCAGGCCGAAAAGATCGCCCGCTTGACAGGCGCCAAGCCCGAGGATGTGCCGGCGCTGCTCAAGGGATATTATTTCCCGTCACTGGAGGAGCAGGCAACATCCGATCTTCTCGGCGGCGCAACGGCCAAGGCCGTTGCAGAAACGTCGGCCTTCCTACTCGAACAGGGAAAAATCCCGGCAGTTCTCTCGGATTACGGCCCTTATGTCTCGGCGCGCTGGGCGCAGGAAGCCGCCAAGCTCTCGTTCTGAGCAAAGTCGCATTGGCTAAGGATGGGTCGGCGGTGCGCCTAATGCGCGAGCCGCTAGCCTATCCATCGATCCACGTCGCAGATTATGGGGCCGCACAATGTCAATGCTTACGCTTGAGAATGTCTCGTTGCGCTACGCGCCTGGCGATGGCCGATCGCAAGCGCTGCTGGTTCTGGACCGGATCAATCTGAATGTTACCGAAGACGATTTCGTCGTGGTTATCGGCAGATCCGGTTCAGGAAAGACGAGCCTGCTCAATCTGGCAGCCGGCTTTCTGGCGCCAAGCAGTGGTCGGATCGCCCTTGATGACCGCTTGTTGTCCGGCCCGGGTTCCGACCGCGCCGTCGTCTTTCAGGACGACGCGCTCTACCCGTGGCTAACGGCGGTCGAAAATGTCGCCTTCCCGCTGCGTCTCCGTAGTGTCGGCAAAGACCAGCGGCTGAAAGAAGCTTACGCTCTGTTGGAGCGCGTCGGTCTTCCGGACGCGGCCGACCGCAAGATCTGGGAACTTTCCGGTGGTATGCGCCAACGTGTCGGCATTGCAAGGGCCTTGGCCGCGCGGCCACGGTTCCTGCTGATGGACGAGCCGCTCGGCGCACTGGATGCTTTGACGCGCGTGCGCATGCAAGGCTTTCTCTTGGACATGTGGAAGTCGAGCCGGGCCGGCGCCCTGCTCATCACGCACAGCATCGATGAAGCGCTGATGCTGGCGACGCGGATCATCGTGCTGACCGCGAACCCGGGTCGGATCGCAAAAATCATTCCGGTCAACTTTGGCCGAGACTATCTCTCTGGAATACCTCAATCCGAGCTGCGCGCCTCTGCCGAATTCAGACGGCTGCACGATGGCTTGACCGGCCTCATTCATTCCGAAGACGAAGGTATTGCAGCATGACCCTTTCCCTGGAAACGGCGTCCACCGACCTGGAGCCAGGCGGCGAAATCGATACCAAACCGCAGCGCGCACTGCCCATCCTCTGGATTTCGGCCGCAACGGTCACCGCGCTGGTCGGCCTTTGGAGCCTTGTGTCCTTCTATGGGCTGGTGCCGCCGTTGTTCCTGCCATCGCCGCTCGCCGTGCTTCGGGCACTGAGCGGCCTGGTCGTGACGGGCTTTGTCGACGCAACGCTGGCCCAGCATGTGGCCGCCAGCCTTTCGCGCATCTTCGGTGCTCTCGGCGTCGCCCTTGTCCTCGGCGTGCCTGCAGGGCTGGCCATCGGGACAAGTCGCTGGGGCAAGGGCATCCTCGACCCGATCGTCGAATTTCTCCGCCCGCTGCCGCCGCTTGCCTATCTGCCGCTCGTCATCATCTGGCTTGGTATCGGCGAAGCGTCGAAGATCGCCGTGATTGCGCTGGCAATGCTGCCTCCGATCATTCTGTCGACCGCCGCAGGCGTCAAATCTGCATCGGCTGACCATATCAATGCCGCACGCGCCTTTGGCGCATCGCGACGGCAGCTGCTGCTCCAGGTGATCTTGCCAAGCGCGTTGCCGTCCGTTCTCACCGGGACACGCATTGCGCTCGGCGCCGGCTGGTCAACACTGGTTGCCGCCGAGCTTGTGGCAGCGACACGCGGCCTCGGTTTCATGATCCAGTCGGCGGCCCAGTTCCTGGTCACCGACATCGTCATTGCCGGCATCGTCGTGATCGCCGTCGTCGCCTTCCTGTTCGAAGTCGTCGCACGTCGCATCGAGCGGCGGCTGGTACCGTGGGCGCACCATCGTTGACGGATAAGCGCTGCCTTTCCTAGGCGGACTTCTGCGTCACCCGGCGGCGCGTCGCGATCAACCGTGCCGCGGCATAGGTTTGCGTGACGATTTCGGGCACCAGATCGATATCGGGCAGACTGCCGAGACCCAATGGCCCGATGGCATACAGATTGGCAGTTGGGTGACCGTCCGAAAGCACCTCCCCCGCTGGGCTGACGGCGAGACCGAGCCCGAGCTCATCCGGCTGCGCCAGACCGCCGGCAAAGAGGTTCTGGATGACCGGTGCCTTGAGGTCGGGCGCAGAACAGCGACAGTCGATAACCTGATCGGCTTCAAGCAGATCTTCCTGCTCGGCCCCGGCCCAACGGACCATGAGCCCATCCGGCCGACGCCGGCCAGCCCACCCCTTGCGTACGACGGTGCGGCCATCGGCCAGCTCCTGCTGCAGCCGCAAGTGCAATGATGCCGGCAGGCGATTGCGATGGCTGTCATAAATCGAGCGCAGATGACGGTTGAACTGACGTTTCTCCTGTTCCGGCAGCGCCTGCCACAGTGAACGCGCACGACGCCGCAGTCCGTTCATCGCCGCCTGCCAGCTCTGACCGTTGGCTTCCGCATCGGCACAGGCCTGCCGGACGAAGGGGACGATGTCGCGAAGCCTCGTCGGCATCGGATCGACCGGGAAAGTCGGTGCCGCCGCCAGCCGCGTGTGCGACTGCGGCAGAAACCCATGCCGCGAGACAATAGTAATCTCGCCGGCATAGCCGCTGTCGCGCATTTGCAGCAGACGATCGACGACACGCACCCCGCTGCCGAGCAGCACCGCATGGCGCGGCACGACCAGACGCCGCGCTCTCACCAGGGGGCGCTCCTCGTCCGCAACCTCCATTTCAAGCGCGCGGATGCCGAATCCTGTCGCGAGCACGGCAACATCGCATTCGATCGTGCCTTCCTCCTGCAGGACCAGGAAGCGCCCGGACGGCAGTTTCCGCAGCCCCAGCACAGCCTGGCAGGAGAGCTGCATCGAGATATCCGGTCGCCGCGTCAGCGCCTCTGAAAAGCGTTGGTAGACATAGTCGCTGAAGATGCTCTTCGGCACGAAGATCTGCTGGAATCCCGGAATGGCTGCAGAGACGGCGGAGCGAAAATCCTCGTTGGCACAAAGCCATTCGTTGAAATCCTCCGGCTGGCCTGCGGCCACCGACAGATCGCGCACGCGGCTGTTGAGGATCTCTCCGCTCTGGGCGGCGGCCATGACCTGCCCGCCGCTGATGGTCGGTTGCGGATCAAAGAGATGAACATGAAATGCGGTGCGCACCGACTTCATCAGCGCGATCGCCATCATGATTCCCGAGAAGCCGCGACCGATGACAGCGATACGCGGTTTTGCGCGAGGACCGTCACTGTCAGGCGAAATCTTGGCAAACAATCCGTGGACAGTCATGGGAACTCCCTTGTGGCCTGGCTGCGGTCAGCCGGCAAAGTTTGAAACGCATGGCTGTTCCGATCCCGAACACGGACCGGACCTTGGGGTATCGCCCAGCACGGAGATCGGCCGCTGTCGTGGCTGATATCTGCAGTGTCGGGGAATGGTGCCGCCAGCCACGTCGGCCGGCGAGTAGGTATCCGTTGTTCTGGCTGGCCTGGCGCCTCGGCACATGGTCATCCCTATACGGCATACTCTATAAAGTTTATGCGCTATTAGAACGCGAATTGGCGCGGACATCAAGCTCTTTGTGCCGCGCCTTCGTTTCGGGCCGGCCAGCACAGGATGTGGCAGACTAATATCTATCGCCCCGCGACGGCACTGCTTTCCCGCTTTTCACCGACTTGGGCAGCATTCGCCGAGGGGTGTTCGCGCCGTGCGATACCGTTGAGGACCGTCAGCAGATCGTAGCCTCGCGACCAGCGACCGAAACCGCTGGCAACGTTGATGTGCCCGGCGTGACCAAGGTCGACGAGCCGACTGCCCCAGCGGGTCGAGATGTGGCGCAGGCGATCGAAAGACATATAGGGGTCGTTGAGGCTGCCGACGATCAGGCTCGGAAAGGGCAGCGGCTGCTCCGGCATGGCGCCGAACTCGATCGAACCGGGATGACGCCGCTCCGTAACATCAAGATCGCACGGCGCCACCAGAAGGGCGCTTCTGATCTGGCGCGCCAGCGGTCTTCGCGCCAGGCTGGCAACGAGTATGCAGCCCAGGCTGTGCGCCACAACGTCCACAACACCGTGACGGAGAATGGCCTGTTCCAGCGCCTCGCGCCATCGCTCGAGCACCGGGTGGTCCCAGTCGTCCTGCTCGACCAGGGCCGCCCTCGGCTGGTCGTCCAGCCAATGACGCTGCCAGTGCCCCGCGCCTGAGCCGAAAAGACCGGGAATGATCAAGGTTTTTGCCATGGTATCAGCCTCTTGCGACACGGTCCAAGTGACGGCACGCCCACCATCCGTCGATCAAACAAATCATGAGGCGATTATGCGAAGGCGAATGGTGCGAGGTAAGCAAGGAATGTTCAATATCTATAAATTCTATAGCATAACTTTCTTCGACTCCAAATCACATCACCGAGATCGCCGTATCGACCACGGAACAATGCTTGAGGCAGAGTGTTTCTTTTGACGCGTTTCTCAGCGAAATCAGTTTCGTTTTGAGGCCCCTTGTAGTCAAAAAATTGCGTTGTTGGTGCCGGCGAAATTGATAGTTTGACCTGAGGGCTTCGGCGGCAAGTGCAATCGAGGTTTTGAGGGAAAGTGCTGTGTTCGGCCAACTCGACAAGCCGGACGAAAAGTGACGAATTTGCCGACGTGTCGGATGGGATAGGTTCGATCCGATCAAGCGGTGCTTCGACGGCACATTGTCGGGTCTGGTTCGAGCTCGATCGGGAGATCGATGATCTGGCTGAAGATAGGCCGGTCGATCTCATATGGGGACCGCTTCGGTTTTACCGGGCGCATGGAAGAGGTGAGCTGGATTTGAGTGAGCATGGCCACAACAGGCGCTGGCGGTTTCGCCAGCCGAGTGTGCTTCCGGGGTTCGGTCTGGCGCTCGGCGTCACGCTGGCCTGGCTGGTGCTGATCATCCTGATCCCGCTGTCGGGCTTGATCTGGCGTTCGAGCAGCCTTGGCTGGTCGCAGTTCATGACGCTGGCGCTCGACACCCGCACCTTGAATGCGCTCAGGATCAGTTTTGGCACGGCCTTTGTCGCGGCGATCGTCAATCTGGTGTTCGGTGTCATCCTCGCCTGGGTGCTGGTGCGTTATCGGTTCCCCGGCAAGCGGGTGATCGACGCCATGGTCGACCTGCCGTTTGCGCTGCCGACGGCGGTCGCCGGCATTGCGCTGGCGACGCTTTATGCCCCCAACGGCTGGATCGGCCAATTGCTGGAGCCGC
>NZ_LGAP01000038.1 GCF_001270265.1 Ensifer adhaerens | reverse complement strand
GATCACCGAGCCGCTCGACAAACTCGGCAGCCGCAAGCTCATGCCCGGCATGCCCGTCGAGGTCTTCGTCCAGACCGACGAGCGAACCGCAATCTCATACCTGACAAAACCATTCACCGACCAGATGATGAGGGCATTCAGAGAGGAATGAGGGTAGGGCGTCGGTAGGGGTAAACGGTAGCGACAGGATTTCCATCGCCTGGCAATCCGGCACCGGCGCGAGCAGATATGCCCAATATTTTCGCTTCGGTGGTCGCGTGGTTTGGCTGCGCTGTCGCTTTTGGGCCATGCGAAGGGGCGCATGCCATCCGGTCCACGAGCCGGGAGTTCGTTAACGCAGGTGAGCCAAATTGATGAGATAACCAACGTCGGCGATCTTCGCCGCAGGTAGACGCTTGGGAGCCATTCAGATGACATGCCCATACTGCGGAAGAGGTACGCTCGTTAGAGATACCCGCGATATTCCCTATGTCTACAGAGGGGAGAGCGTGCTTATCGAAAAGGTGACGGGCCGTTTTTGCGATGCATGCAATGAAGCTGTTCCAGATGACACGGACGCGCAGCGAATCATCAAGACGATGCTCAAATTCAATAAAAAAGTGGATATTGAGAAATAGTGCGCGTGTATTATGTGCGCGCAAAATAAGGTGGGAACACCCGAATGAAACTGCACATTTTGGGGTCTATCTTGGGAGCAGGCGGCACTGGTATACCTCATGCCTTGCGGCAAAGGACCACGGTAGCGCACGGCGGATAGCGCATCTCCCGTTCGAGGATATTGGTTAGGCGGGCGAGGCAAGTGACTGAATTGCCTTGTGATTACATCGGCTGCACGTCATGGCGGCAACCTTACATAGGCTTGAATTCTTTGCAAAGAAAATAACCAGCCATCGGGCGTGGAACACATCTTGTGACCCCTAGAATTAACTGGTTATTAAGTGTTTGCTTTTAAATGCGTTGCTGATCAACTATCGTGATTGTTGCGGAAGGAGCGCAACAATCATGCCTGTGTCAGTAGCGTTTGTTGATTGCGACCCGATCCTCCTGGAGGGATTGGTTAGTTTATGTTCTGGAAAAAGTGACCTCGAGATCGTCGCCAAGGGCGAAAACGCGGTCGATGCTTTGAAAATTGTTGAAGAAATTTCGCCGCATGTCCTCGTGCTTGATCTGAGCATGCCCGGCAACGCCATGGCCGCCATCGAACGGATCGGGCAGAACTACCAAGGCACGCGGATTATTGTCTTTACCGCAAATTCGAGCATTGAAACAGCGATCCAGGTGCTGAACTTTGGCGTTGCGGGCTATGTGCTCAAAAGCAGCAGCGCCAATGATCTGCATGAAGCGATCCGTGCTGTGCATGACGGCGACATATTCGTCACTGCCGGCTTTGCCACAAAGGTCATGATGGCCATGAAGACCGCAGACCTTCGCCGTTGTACCCAAGCGCAAAAGCGCCTGAGTTTGCGTGAGGAGCAGATTGTTCGCTATCTGCTGCGTGGCAGTACGAACCGTGAGATCGCCGCCTGTCTCGGCATCAGCGAGACGACAGTGAAACACTACATGACCGTGCTGATGCAGAAGCTTGACGCACGGAACCGCGTCGAGGTTGTGCTTGCCGCCCAGAAGTTGAATGCGATTGCTGATGGCGGTGCCAATCGGGGGATGTCCGGGCGGTTCAAATGAACCGTGCTTGGCCCAACGAGGTCGCTTGCCGTGTCCCCCGTGGGATGCGGGGTCCTGTATGTGCCACTTAGTCATCGTGACCGGTTGCGCAGCAGCCTCCAGCGGCTGCATGTGCGGCCGTAAATGTCTCCCTTAGACGTTGGCGACGCCGCTGCCCTTTGTATCGGCGAATGACGGCAGGTTGACGCCAAAAGTCGCTTGCGCAGTGGTTTCCGCTTTCAGGCCATTGCCCCTCACATTGACAGGGACCAGCCCGTCAAACCCGTTGACCAACACCGTCGGGTCACGGTCTGTGAAGGAAGGGATAACCGAGCAGCTTGTATCCGGCAGTGTGGATGAGATCGCCATTCTGGTCTGGAACAAACGAGCCTGCACGGGTCAGATACGAGGAGCCCGCGTTTCCCTCGACGATGAAGAAGCCTTGGAGCGGTTGAAGGAGGGGCTGAAGGAGCGCCTGGAAGCGCTCTCCACCCGGAAGGACGATCTGCTGACGATCTCCGAGCTCGGCATCGACCAGATCATCGTCGACGAAGCGCAGGAGTTCCGCAAGCTCTCCTTCGCCACCAACATGTCGACGCTGAAGGGTGTGGATTCGAACGGCTCGCAGCGCGCCTGGGACCTCTATGTGAAATCCCGCTTCGTCGACACGAAGAATCCCGGTCGCGCGCTTTTGCTCGCCTCCGGCACGCCGATCACCAACACGCTCGGCGAAATGTTTTCGGTCCAGCGGCTCATGGATCTCGACGCCTTGAGGCAGCGCGGCCTGCACGAGTTCGATGCCTGGGCGTCGACCTTCGGCGATACGACGACGGAACTCGAACTGCAACCATCAGGCAAATACAAGCCGGTCTCGCGGTTTGCCAGCTTCGTCAACGTGCCGGAGCTGATCGCGATGTTCCGTTCCTTCGCGGACGTCGTGATGCCCGAGGACTTGCGCCGCTATGTAAAAGTGCCCGATATTTCGACCGGCCGGCGCCAGATCCTGACCGCCAAGCCGACAGCCGCCTTCAAGCGCTACCAGCAGGTTCTCGCCACGCGCATCACCGCCATCGAGGAGCACAATCGGCCGCCGGAGCCCGGCGACGACATCCTGCTGTCGGTCATCACCGACGGCCTTCATGCGGCAATCGATCTGCGCCTGGTCGATCCGGACAATGACAACGAGCCCGACAACAAGCTCAACCTCATGATCGAGAAAGCCTTCGCCATCTGGAGGACACCGCGGAGCGCACCTATGTCCAGCCCGACGGCAAGGTCTTCGAGCTCCCGGCGCCGCGCAGATGATCTTCTCGGACTTGGGCACGATCGGCGTCGAGAAGAGCCGGGGCTTTTCGGCTTACCGCTGGATCAGGGACGAGTTGGTGCGCATGGGCGTGCCGGGGTCGGAAATCGCCTTCATGCAAGACTTCAAGAAGTCGGAGGCCAAGCGGCGCCTGTTCGCTGACGTGCGCGCCGGCAGGGTTCGTTTCCTGATCGGCTCCTCCGACACCATGGGCACCGGCGTCAACGCGCAGCTTCGCCTGAAAGCCCTCCATCACCTCGACGTACCATGGCTCCCCTCGCAGATCGAGCAGCGGGAGGGGCGCATCGTGCGACAGGGCAACCAGCACGACGAGGTCGATATCTTCGCCTATGCGACCGAAGGCTCGCTCGACGCGACGATGTGGCAGAACAATGAGCGGAAGGCCAGGTTCATTGCAGCCGGGCTCTCGGGCGACACGTCGATCCGGAGGCTTGAAGATCTCGGCGAGGGTCAGGCGAACCAGTTCGCCATGGCGAAAGCGATTGCGTCAGGCGATCAGCGTCTGATGATGAAGGCCGGACTCGAGGCCGACATCGCAAGACTCGAACGGCTTCGCGCCGCCCATCAGGACGATCAGTTCGCCATACGCCGCCAGATCAGGGATGCCGAGCGCGACATCGAGGTGTCGACGCGGCGCATCGGCGAGATCGGACAGGACATGGGCCGGTTCATTCCGACATCAGGCGATGCCTTCGCCATGACGGTTACCGGCCGGTTCTTCAAGGAACGCAAAGACGCCGGCCTCGCGCTCATGAAGGAAATCCTAACCCTGGTGCAGCTCCAAACCGAAGGAGACACCATCATCGCCGCAATCGGCGGCTTCGACCTCGTCTATGAGGGCGAGCGCTTCGGCAAGGATGGCTATCGCTACCAGACCATGCTTCAGCGCACCGGAGCGACCCACGAGATCGATCTTCCCGTGACCGTTACGCCGCTCGGCGCGGTCGCACGGCTCGAGCCTGCGCTCGACGATTTCGAAAGCGCGAGCGCTATCGCCAACGTCTTGCCGATGCCGAGCGGCGTCTTGTTTCCTACCAGGGTCGTCTCGGCGGAGAATTCGCCTTCGGCGAGGAACTTGGCGAGAAGCGTCGGCAGCTTCTGGAAGTCGATAAGAGCCTCGCCGCCGATATAGGGACCACAGGTGCGGAGGGTGACTTCGCGGCTTAGGCGGCGTTCCCGCGCAACTCCTCGATCAGTTCAGGGTGATGGTCGAGGAGCCGCAGCAATTGGCTGGTCGGACCGCTCGGCTCGACCAAGCCACGCTCATATTTGTCGAAGGCACTCTCCCCGACCTTGAGCAGGCCACCCGCTTCCCGCTGCGACAGCTTCAGTTTCTCCCGAACCCTTCTGATCGTGGCGGGAGACGGAACGCCTTCGATTTCCTCTTTGAGCGTCCGAAGTGCCGCATCCGTGACGCTCATATCGTCGCCGACATGGACGCCCTCATCGCCATTTTCCGGATAATAGCCCGGAAGCTCGACTGTGAGGCTCTTGCCCTTGTAGGTCACCACGAAGGGACGCACGCCGCGATGCAACGTCTCTCCAGTCTCCGGCGACACCATCATGTCGGGCAAGTCTTTCTTTGCTGTTGCCATGATCATTTCTCCTTGAACGACATGACGGTGAACTCGGTAATGACGTCGGCCTGGAACTTCACATACAGCGTCAGGCCACGCGCCGGAACGTGGTAGACGTCCTGCCAGACGCGGTGATCGGCGAATGTCGTCATGGATTTATAAAACATGCTCCGCTCGATCCCAGCGATTGTTTCGGTTACACCCGCACGGTCGAATCCCAGTGCACTGGCGTCGCGTAGCGCGGACGACGTCATCGCCAGCGTATCGACTGACGAAAGAGCGGTTCTGATCGCCGCCAGATCGTAAGTCGGCCGTTTTTTCTCCATGACTCTATATGCCACCTTAATGGTGGCAAATCAAGAGTGGCTACAGGAGGTGAAAAAGGCAAGAAAAAGAGGTGGAAACTCCGCTCGCAGATCGGGCGGGCCGCTGGCGCTTGCGCTCAACCGCGCCGCTCGCGATCCCGGCCCGTCGTCCTTCTCAAGGCGCTACGCGCCCCGCTTGTCCAGCCGGGCAGGGATGCTCGGCCGCAGTTGCACCGGCCCGACCGCTCCGCGGGCCAGGAGGTGTCTTCGGGAAGAAGACGGAAATGGACGGTGCGAAAGGCCGTCCGGCAACCTTTGAAGGAGCATCCCATGCATCTCATGAAAGTCGATCCGCGGGCGTTGAAGGACAATCCCGACCGCACGCGCCAGAGCAAATCCACGCCGCAGGCCGATGCGCTGTTGCTGGCGACCATCAAGGTAGTCGGCCTCGCGGAAATCGATGTCCTGGTCGTCGAGGCGGCAAACGACAACGGCGCCATGCGGTCCATGGTCTCGAGCATCGTGTTTGAGCCGCTCAATCCGGTCGACCAGTGGCGCGCCATCGAGCGGCTCGTTGCACTCGGATGGACCGAAGAAGCGATCGGCGTTGCTCTTGCCCTGCCGGTCCGCCAGATCAGGAAGCTCAGGTTGCTGGCCAACGTGCTGCCCGCCATGCTCGACCACATGGCCCTCGGTGACATGCCGAACGAGCAGCAGCTTCGCACGATCGTCGCCGCCGCGCTCGACGAGCAGAAGGAAGCCTGGAAGGCGCATAGGCCGAAGAAGAACGAACGGGCCGACTGGTACAATCTCTCGCGAGCGCTTTCGAAGACGCGCATGTATGCGAAGGATGCGAGCTTCGGCGACGATCTCGCCGCCGCCTACGGTATCGAATGGGTCGAGGGTCTGTTTTCGCCGGCCGATGAGGACACGCGTTACACGACCAATGTCGAGGCCTTCCTCGGCGCCCAGCAGGAATGGATGACGAGCAACTTTCCGAAGAAGGGAGCCATCGTCGAGGTCAACAACTGGGGCCAGCCGGAACTACCGAAGAAGGCCGAACGCGTCTATGGCAAGCCGTCGAAGTCCGACCATGTCGCCATGTATCTCGACCGCGACGGCAAGGTGCAGTCGGTTGCTTTCCGGATGCCGGAGGACAACAAGGCTAAAGGCAAGGGTGGAAACGCCGCCAACGGCGGTGAATCCGGATCGGTTGACGATCCCGTTATCGATGCACCGAAGCCGCGCCCCGATGTGTCCCAGAAGGGCCAGAACATGATCGGCGATTTCCGCACCGACGCGCTTCATGAAGCGCTCGGTCGCGCGGCGATTGAGGACGACATGCTGATGGCTTTGCTTGTTCTTGCATTTGTCGGTCTGAACGTCCGCGTCGATTCCGGCGCTAGCGACTGTTTCGCATGGAAGAGGCGCGGCGGCAGACGCAACGCCAGCTTGACCTGATCGATCGGCAAATAACCTGTCGCATGACGGCGCTGATCCCGCGGCTTCAGCCGAAGCGCACCGGTTACCGGAATGGCAGACCGCCCGATGCCGGCGCTTTCCTCGAGCGCTACCGATCCAACCTCGCTGCCATCACCGCGGAACGGCAGCCGGAAATCGACGCTCTTTCGCGCAAACTCGCGCGTCAGGATCAAGCAATCGCGGCGGCGCGGGAACGCTTCGAGCGCGAAACCGGTAACAGCACGAGCAACGACAGGACGGTTCGGGCCGCGTGAATTCGGCACGGCAGTCGGAGCTGTGGGGGCGGCTGTGGCGGCTGCCTGGTGGCATGCTCTTCTTCCTTGCGGTTTTCCGGATGAGCTACTCGACCACGCCGTCCCCCTTTCGGTCCTGGTTGCGCTCCCAGACCGGCGTCCGCCCGCTTCAAGGCCGCTTTCGCGCCGCGTTGCGGCCGGAACCGCCAATCTCTTCAAAGCGGACCCGCGTCACGCGCCAGGGCTCTGAAGCCCTGCTCGTCCGCAAGCCTGCTTCGCTCGATCCGGCGATCCCGGACCCTGAAGCGTCCGTCTTTCCGCCAGTCTTTTTCGGACGCACCCGAAGGGAGGACAGCAAGTGGCCGATCCGAGCCTTGGGGAAAACGCAAAGGAAGGATTTCCGCTTGACCAAGACCGCTCGCACCAACCGCCAGCCCGCCCGCGTGGTCCCGGTTCGCCGTGGCACCACTCTCGAGATGGTCCGTCTCTCCTGCCCGGACGCCGCCCAGGCCTCGCTCATCGCCGAAAGCTTCGGTTTGCCTGTCCTCGACAGCGACGGGATCCGCGAGCTGCACGAGAAGTTCATCATCGAAACCGCTGATGCCTTGAGCGAAGGGCTTGGCGAGCGGGCGATGCAGATCCACCTGCAGCGGATCGTCGGAGCCTATGTCGGCTCGGCCCATGGCGCCGGCCAGTTCTACAGCTGGGCGGTGACGGAAGCCCGCGACGCCACGGCCAAGGCCGCCAGCGATCTCCGAGACGAGGATCTCGACGGTCCGGTCGGCTTCGACAGCGCCGCCCAGCGCAAGCGCGAGTTCGCTGCAGACATGGGCGCTCAGGCTCATGCTCTGCGAATGGCCGCCGAGGGCGCCGTCGCCGCATACGAACAGGTCGTCGGCGAGGTGTGGAAGCCCTTCGATCGGCCCGCCGAAAATCCCGGCCAGACCCTCGACCGCAAGGCGGTCGACCTCCAGATGGCGGCTCTCGGCTGAGCCGCCCCAATCGCATCCAGCAACGAGGCCGTCTCCGCCGGAGGCGGCCGTTTCGCGTGTCAGGCCGTCCTCCTATGGCGGTGAGGGGAGAAGGGGAGAAGGAGAAAAAAGGAAAATGAAAACGAGAAAAGACGCCCCATCGCGGCCCCGTCCCATTCGGCGGTCCTGCCGGGTTACGCCGGCCCGCGCAACGGCTTCGCCGTCCTCCTCTTCGTTCCGGTCCTTCCGGATGCCAGCTCCGATCCTGTCCCCGGCGATGGACCTCCGTGACGGGGCCGCGATGGACGCGGCCTCCGGACGAAGGAGGTTTGGAAAATGAGTGGCAAGGAAAACAGCGTGCGCACCGACATCTATGCGCGGATCTGCGCCGATGAAGACGATTTCCTGCCGGGGTCACCCCAGACGGGATCGAGATAGGGCTTCATCATGTTAAGAAAGCCGGGATCCTGGGGCCATTGTTCACGCGGCACGGAGGTCCACCAGAGACCCATCTTGCCGGTTCGAACAAGCGCGCCGGCCTGGCTGACCTCGCCGACATGATGCGGGCGGGTCGCCAGCCAGAAGAACCCCTTGGCCCGAACGACGCCCGGCCAGGACTTGTCGATGAAGGCCTGGAATTTCATCGGGTCGAATGGCTTCTTGGCGCGGTAGACGAAGGAGCGGATACCATACTCCTCGGTCTCCGGAATATGGTCCTTGAAGCCGTGCAATTCCTTGTACCAGAGCGGATGCGTCTCAGCCTTGGCAAAATCGAAGCGACCGGTGCCCAGAACCTCCTTCAGATCCACCTTGCCGAAATCGGCCTCGATGAGCCTGGCATCCGGGTTCAGGCCGACGATAATCTTGCGTGCGGCATCGCGCTGTTCCGGCGTCGCGGTGCTGATCTTGTTCAGGATCACTACACCGGCGAACTCGATCTGTTCGACCAGAAGGTCGACAAGCGTTCGGCTGTCTCCTTCTCCGGCCGTCTCGCCGCGATACGCCAAGAAGTCCGAGGAACTGTAATCCTGCAAAAGGTTGGCGGCATCAACGACCGTCACCATCGTGTCAAGCCTCGAGACCTCCGCAAGGCTCTGCCCGTTTTCGTCCCGGAAGTCGAAAGTTGCCGCAACGGGGAGTGGCTCGCCGATGCCGGTTGATTCGATTAGCAAGTAGTCGAAGCGATCCTGCTCGGCGAGCGCCCGCACTTCCTGCAGCAGGTCGTCACGCAGCGTGCAACAGATGCTGCCATTGGTCATCTCGACCAGTTGCTCCTGCGTTCGCGACAGGTTTGCACCGCCATCGCGGACCAATGCGGCCTCGATATTGACCTCGCTCATGTCGTTGACGATCAGGGCAACGCGCATGCCGTAGCGGTTGGTGAGAATATGGTTGAGCAATGTTGTCTTGCCGGCTCCGAGGAAGCCGGAGAGGACTGTGACAGGGAGATTCTTCATGGTGAGATTCATATAATGATATAACCTAACATACGCACGCCAGCGCGAAGTGGCTGTCTAGCGGTACGGTCGCGCCGGCCCAGCACTGATGAGGGCGAGAATGCTGCCGCTGAATCACAGAAATTGAGGATGAACCCGTTTAAGTGCCAAACGACATCTTCTTCAGGAGCGACGCCGCACCCGACTTTGAAAGCTCGAGCTTCAGTTCCGTTTCCTGCATGATCCCCACGGTGCAATCGTCCTGTCGCGCCCAGCGTTTTTCGATTGATAGAGCGCTGCGTCCGCACGGCTGATCAACTCGGCGGGAGTGGAGATCTCCGGGTCCGATGGAAAGGCGGCAATGCCGATACTTACGGTCACAATGCCGAACTCGCTGCCGTTGTGCTTGATGGCCAGGTCCCGGATCGCTGCCCGTAACCGATCGGCAATCGCGACACCCGCCTCAACGTTGGTGTCTGGCAGCAGAACAGCGAACTCTTCGCCGCCAAAGCGCGCAGCTCGATCTGCCGCGCGTTTGGCGGAGGCAGCAAGACAGCGGCCGATCTGTTTCAAACAGGCATCGCCAGCAAGATGCCCGTAGGTGTCGTTGAACAGTTTGAACCGATCGACATCGACCAACAGCAGCGTCAGAGGGCTTCCTGTCCGCAAGGAGCGGGAAAACTCTGTATCCAACGCTTCATCGAACGATCGACGATTGGCAAGTTCCGTCAGACTATCTGTCTGAGCGAGGCCCTTCATCTGATCGGCGAGCTTTCGAAGTGAAAGTTCCGATTCCTTCATGGCGGTGATATCCGACACGACAACAAGCGCGGTACCGTTTTTCTCGCCAGTGCGTGTACGCAGGGCCAACCAGCGGCCATCGGAGAGCGGGATCACCTCGTCCTTGTCGGTATGGAGCGTTGCCGCCGCGGCCTGGATACTTTCTTCGCTCGCGTCTGTGGGCACGTCCTTGCGTTCGCCGTTGCGCACAACGGCCCGCACAATATCGCTGATGTGCGCGCCCTCTTTCCGCGCATAGGCGGACCGCGGAAACAGGGCTCGATACTGGTCGTTGCAGAAAACCAGATGGCCGGAAGAATCGAACATTGCCAATCCATCGGACATCTCTGCCATGGCCTGCGCCATGATCTCCCGGCTGCTCTGGTACTCGCTCTCGAACCGCTTTTTGTCGGTGATATCTATGGTCACACCGGCAAGCCCAAGCAGTTCCCCGTGACGATTGCGCAACGCCACCTTCGAAGTCGAATACCATCGCGGTCCCCTTCCTTCCTCAACGAGGTATTCTTCTAGGTGGCGCATCGCTTCCCCAGTTTCCAGGACCTTGCGTTCGGCCTCATAAAGTTCTCGTGCTCTGTGCTCCGGAGCCAGGTCGAAATCACTGAGGCCGACCATCTGAGAGGACCGATCACGGCCGTTGTGATGGGCGACATTCAGGTTGGTGACGACGAACCTATGATCGAGATCTTTCACGTAGTAATAGTCCGGCGCCTGTGTGAGCGCTGCGTACAGAATATCCCGTTCAAGCGTGAAGCGCCGGAAATAGGTCACAAGCAATCCGGCCGTACCGGTTGCCATGAAATTCAGCATTGCGATGGGAAGTGCAACGGCCTCCAGCGCACGCCGAAAAAGCTGCGGCGACAGCAGGGCCAGAGCAGCAATGCTGAGTGCGGCGGCAACACCCGCCACAGCCAAGATCGCAGCCGGTCTCTCGATGGGCCGCCGGCCGGCCAGTAGCCACATCAACATTCCAACCACTGAAACGATCACTATTCCGACGACGCCGGGGAGGGAGCCCGCGCCTCCTAGGAAAATACGAAAGGCGATCGTCATCGCTGCAGTGATCACCAAGGAGACCGGTCCGCCGAAGACGGCGGAGACTTCAATCAGTGCCAATCGCAGATCGAAGTAGATGCCCGCCTCGAACTCCACCGCAAGTGACATGGAGGCGACCGCCGCCGCTGCCATCGCTCCTCCGAAACAGGCGCGCTGCCAAGCCGGTGACATGCGATAGAGACGGTACGACAGGTGCATCCAGGTCGAAACGATCAGCGCGACAGCCGCGAGATTCCCGGCGAGCACCTGCCAAACCAAATTCATTTATTACGCGAGCCTCGAAACGGACAAAGGTCTCCAATCCCGTATCATCAAACTCTTAATGTAGCGTTGCCGCCGGTCGCTCGGTGGGCGAAATCAGCAGCGCGATTGGCCGCCTGAGCGCGCTGAAAAGTTCTCGGGGTCGGTTCCGGCTGAGGGCGAAATGACAGTGCGCCGGGAGACTGGCAAGGAGTAGGAGGCTTCTCCTGCGGATTGCATCGCATCGAGCGGCTGATGCGTGAGAACGCATTGCGAGCACGTCCGCGCAGACGAGGCTTGCCAAAGGATGCCGGTGAGCCGTCCGGCATCGTGCCCAATGTGCTGGACCAGCAGTCCGAGGCGGATCGCCCCAATCAGAAATGGGTGGTATCCAATCAACAAGAAAGCAATTCTTGTGCGATCTTCACATCCGTGCGCGACCACTCTTGGTTTCCCGCTGGCCGCGCACCGGTCTGAAAAGCTGACTTCAAGCGGTGGTCACGGCGCAAGTTCGGTTTGCATTTGGCTCTGCAAGGTGGTTTTTGGCGGAACGTGCCGAGGTGGCCGGCAGAGTGAGAATTTGAACGTGCTCGACAATCCGACGCTGACCGCGATGCAAACTAGGCCCTGGCACCCAAAATGGGGAGCAAGGCTCGGAGCGACTTTTTTCGTGCACAAGGCGTTTCCTTGGCTGGGCCGCTATTTCGGCGAGGCGCCGCTTCGTTCGACGCTTGCGCCTGGGCTCGATGGCATCCTTTCATGGGGTGGCCGGCTGCCGGCGAAAACGGCCATGAGAATTGCGAGATTGCGTCAGCTTCCGCATTGGCATCTCGAGGATGGCTTCCTGCGCTCCGTCGGTCTCGGCAAGGATGGAAGCATCCCCATCTCGATTGTGGTCGATGATAAGGCTCTACCGGTCGATGCTGGTCGAGTCTCTCGATTGGAACTGCTGATCCGCGATGCGGCTGGCGGCTTCGCGCATGATGTTGGTGCGCCGATCCGCGAAGCCTTGGTTGAGCATAAGCTGTCGAAATACAATAATCTCCCGCATAGCGAACCTCGTCTCGATCCCTCGACACGGCGAAGGCTCCTGCTGGTTGATCAAGTGTTTGGCGATGTTTCGGTCGATAAGGCGCTCGGCTCGCCTTCCGCCTTTGACCGAATGTTGGATGATGCGCTCGCAAGCAGCGCCCAGATCGTCGTTCGCACGCATCCAGACGTTATTGCCGGTCACCGCAAGGGCTATATGACCGAACGGGCATCGAAATTGCCGGGCGTAACCTTGATGGCCGACAAGGTGTCTGCAGCGGCGGTCCTCGCCGTCGTTGACGAAGTCTGGACCGTCTCCAGCCAAATGGGCTTCGACGCGCTTTTGCGTGGCCTGCCCGTCCGTTGTTATGCGACCCCATTTTATGCCGGTTGGGGACTGACGGAAGACCGCGTGGAAGACCGAGCCCAAGTGGTGCATGCGAGGCGGGCAACTGCGCGACCGACCGTCGATCAGCTGACATTCGCAGCTTTCAGCCTCTACCCCGTCTATCGCCATCCAAAGACGTGGGCCGTGCTGGAGCCACTCCAGGCAATTGATTATTTGATCGAAGAAATCGCCACAACGATGCGGACTGCCTGACTTTTTTTATGGCCTGGATCACTTAATCAGCGGTCCCACGGTCCATGCGCACAGAAAGGGCCAGGGCCGAAAGCTGTCCAATCGCCCATTCAGACTAAACTTTCTTTGAACGACCAAAATATCGACAGTGGGAGCGCGACCATGTTTTCGCCGAAACTGAGTACGCGCTCTCCCATATAGACGACGATGCCGACGAAGGGACGGTTCTTACCTGGGCCTTCGTCTCGAAACCATCGCAGATGCTGAAAGTCCTTTGCTTCAACCGCAGTCGATGTCTTCATCTCGAAGCCTATTATCGTTCTGTCTGATTCAGCAATGATGTCTATCTCGCGTCCTCGTTGATGCCTCCAATGATAAAGTCGCCACCGACGCCTCTGATGGGGGAGGGATTTCCACAGTTCATTGTGAACGAAATTTTCGAAAAGGCCGCCAAGCGCTGTGGGATTCGCGCCAATATTGAAGCTCTGGGCGTTCATACTCCTCAAGGCGGCGACGATCCCAGTATCCACAAGATGGATTTTTGGTTGGCGGATGTCGCGCCCGGACTCACCCGATGTCCACGCAGGCAATCGTTGCAAAAGTGAAAGTTTGGTTAAAATATCGAGGTAGGTCTCGGTGGTATTTCTTTGTAAACTGATGTTCGAAGAGAGTTCGTCTATGTTCAGCTCGTTTCTGACGCGCGCAGCTAGTTGATCGATCATTCGCCTCATGGCGTCCGATTTTCTTATTTTTAAGATGTACGCAACATCGCGTTCCACGACACTGTCAACGTAGTCTGTGTATCGATTTTGTCTCCAGCGCTCTTCCAGAGTTTGTATCTCGGGAAAGCCGCCTGCTACTATCAAGTCGATGTATTGTGCTCGGGACAAGGTTTCTGCTTTAGGCAGGTCCAGCGGATCGGGACGGACATCCGTCGACGCCCAGTCGAGAATTTTTGCAGCTCCCATGCGCTTTGTCTCGGCGACACTCATTGGAAGCATCGTCATTGTATGGACTCTACCTGCCAACGAGTCCGCCACGTGCGCGGAAGTGAAGACGTTGGAAGAACCTGTCAGGACGAACTGTCCCATTGCTCGATTTTCGTCCACAATCCTCTTCAATGCCAAGGCCAATTTCGTTGATCGCTGGGCTTCGTCGATAATGAGCGGGCCTACTTTCGTCTCAGCCAGCAGAGCGTCCAACTGTCCTTTTGGATCAGCCTCGATAGCTGCAAGCACACCTTCATCATCTAGTGTAATGAATTTTCCGACGCTCAATAGATCGCGTACAAGCGTCGTCTTCCCGACCTGCCGTGGCCCGATAATATTAACCACTCGCGCTGATGTAAGAGCAGCCTTCAGTTGGGATTGCAGATGACGCGGTAAGAGGCTGTCGTCCATGATAGTCACTTCATCTTCTCGGCAAAAAGTGATGTGGGCAAAGTTGTAATAGATCTTCGGGGAAAGTATCAATAGGGGTTCGGGGAAAGTGTCAATAGCGTCGTGGTGAAAGTGTAAATAGGCCTTGATGTGGTCACCGACATACTTCGTCAGATGTTCTCCGGCGTGAAGAGATCAAAGGGCAGGAAGGTCTGACCCGGCGCGCCCGTCGGGCCCTTGTCGATCGCCTGTATCATCAGGTTGATCGTCTCTCGGGCTAAAGCGGCGGTCGGTGTCGATATCGCCAGCGTCACGACATCGTCGGCGAGTGCTGCGCGCGATTCCGGGGTCAGTTCGTTGACGACGGCGATCAGCTTGCCTTCGAGTTTTTCCTCGCGGATTGCCGAGATCGCGCCTTCCATGCCGCCGCCGCAGACATAAAAGCCGGTCAGATCCGGGTGGCGTTGCAAGAGATTGAGCGTCGCCTCATGCGTGATCTCGGCGGTGTCGAGATTGACCATCGTGTCGAGCACTTCGAAATCAGGCGCGTGCTCGCGAAAGTAGGATCGGAAGCCGATCTCACGCAGTTCATGGCCGAGAAAGCGATGGCTGCCGACAAAGGCTGCGACTTTGCCCGGCCTCTTCGCTGCCTTGGCAATCATCCAGGCGGCAGTCCTGCCAACCTTGTGATTGTTCAAGCCGATATAGCCTTCGCGGACGCCGGCTGCAAAGTCGGAAAGCAGGGAGAAAACCGGGATTCCGCGTTCCTTCAACTCTTCGACTACCGCGGTCACTGCCGGATAGTCCGGTGCCACAAGGGCAATCGCCTGGTTGCGAGCGGCCATTGCCTTCAGCTTCTCGGTGATGCCGGTCGGTGTGGAGTTGGCGACGAATTCGATCTGGGGCAGGGCGCGCACGTTTGACAGCGCGAGTGCTGCGTTGTCGACCTCCTTGGCCACGGCCTGGTAAAACGATTGCTGCGGCTTTTGCAGGAGAAAGCCGAGGCGATATTGCGGAAGGTCCTCGAAGACCCGCTGACGAAGCAAGCCGACCGCGTGGTAGCCGATGCCTTTAGCGGCATCATAGACCCGACGCGCCGTCTCCTCGCGCACCGGATGGCGGCCGTTGAGAACGCGGTCCACAGTGGCAACGCTGACACCCGCGGCGCGGGCCAGGTCGGCAATTGTCGGTCTGTTGCTCATCGGTTACCCCTGAAATGATTCCATCATTCATGAAGTGCAAGATTTGATGGTATTTGAGAGAATATATCATCACTGCATTGAGAACTTGCAAAAGTCAACTATCGTTGTTTCAAGAGACGAGGAGCGGCCGCCCGAATGCGGTCGATTGCGGAGGAGAGAATGATGGCGGTGGTTCCGACAAAGCGTGATTACAGCTTGCTTGGGCGGGATGCCCAGGCCGCAGTCGCCAACGGGTTGTCAGCGGCCGAGTGGTATCACACTGAGATCCCGCGCAAGCAGATGAAGGAACTGATGAAGCGCGAGGACGGTCCCGCGATCCGGGATACGGCCATCTGGTTCGGCAGCCTCATCCTCTTCGGCGGCCTCGGCGTCTACTTCTGGGGAACCTGGTGGGCCGTTCCCTTCTTTCTCGCCTATGGTGTCCTTTACGGTTCGGCTTCCGACAGCCGTTGGCACGAATGTGGCCACGGAACGGCGTTCAAGACGATGTGGATGAACGACGTCGTCTACCAGGTCGCCTGTTTCATGATCATGCGCAATCCGGTGACCTGGCGCTGGAGCCATACCCGCCACCATACCGACACGGTCATCGTCGGTCGCGACCCTGAGATCGCCGTTATGCGCCCGCCGGATCTGCTCCGGCTCGTCTTAAACTTCTTCGGCATTCTCGATGTCTGGCACGCCGTCATCGACATGGTGCGCAATGCCTTCGGCGTCATCAGCGCGGCCGAGAAAACCTTCATTCCGGAAATGGAGCAGCCGAAGGCAATACGGATCGCGCGGATCTGGTTTGCGATCTATCTCGCAACGATCGGCCTGTCGTTCTATCTCGGCTCGATCCTGCCGCTGATGCTGATCGGCCTGCCGCGCCTCTATGGCGCCTGGCATCACGTGCTGACTGGGCTGCTGCAGCACGGCGGGCTCGCTGACAACGTTACCGACCACAGGCTGAACAGCCGCACGGTCTACATGAACCCGATCAGCCGCTTCATCTATTGGAACATGAATTACCACGTCGAACACCACATGTTCCCGATGGTGCCCTACCATGCGCTGCCGCGGCTTCACGCGATGATCAAACATGATCTGCCGGAGCCGAACCCATCCATGCTTCACGGTTATCGTGAGATGATCCCGGCCTTCCTGCGTCAGCTTGGGAATGAGGACTATTTCCTCAAGCGCCAACTGCCGCCGACGGCAAAACCCTATCGCGAAGAATTTCACAACGATGCCCTGGTGGATGCCGCCGAATAGGCACGCCAGCAAACAACCAACATTTGGAGGAAAACCCATGAGCGGTAACTGGATCGAGGTCTGTGCGGCCGATGAGATCGACGAAGAGGATGTGATCCGCTTCGACCATGACGGGCGTACCTTTGCCGTCTACCGCAGTCCCGACGACGAATATTTCGCGACCGACGGTCTTTGCACCCACGAGCATATCCACCTCGCCGACGGCTTGGTGATGGACGACATCATCGAATGTCCGAAACACAATGGCCGCTTCAACTACAAGACCGGCCAGGCCAATGGCGCGCCTGTTTGCGTCAACCTGAAGACCTACCCGGTCAAGGTCGAGGCAGGCAGCGTCTTCATCGCGCTCGTTTAAGCGAGCGCTCATCGCGTCCGATACGAACATTGGGAGAGGCAAATGAACAGGCCCGCGAACAAAATTGTCATCGTCGGCGCCGGCGAGTGTGGTGCGAGGGCAGCATTCGCGCTTAGGGAGAAGGGCTACGAGGGCGATATCACGCTCATTGGTGCCGAACCGCATCTGCCCTACGAGCGGCCGCCGCTCTCGAAGGAAGGATTGGCTGGGCAACTTGATCCCAAATATGTCGCTGATGCGGAGCGGTATGAGGCTGCTGGGATCCAGGTACTCACTGATGCGGCTGTTCAGGCGATTGATCGCGGTGCCAAGACGGTGCGGATCTCCGACGGGCGAGACCTCTCCTACAACAGATTGCTTCTTGCCACCGGAGCCAGCCCCCGGCCTTTTCCCGGTCATTCGCCGACGAGCTCGCTTGTCCGGGTGCTTCGGACGCATGCGGAAGCCGCTGCCATTCGCCTGAAGCTCGCGCCGGGCAAGCTGCTTGCCATTATCGGTGGCGGATTTATCGGCCTGGAGCTCGCGTCGACCGCCCGCAAGTTTGGCGCGGAAGTTGTTCTCCTCGAGGGTCTGCCACGCGTGCTTTCTCGCGGCGTGCCGGAAGAAATTGCCGCTGTCGTTGCCGAGCGGCATCGACTGGAAGGCGTCGATATCCGCTGCAACGCCAGGATCGCCGACATCGAGGAGCGCGGGGAGAAGGTAGAAATCGACCTTGATGACGGAGGCATTCTTATTGCCGACCTGGTCGTTGTCGGCATCGGAGCCATACCGAACACGGCGTTGGCCGAAGCCGCAGGCCTTGCCATCGATAACGGCATTGCCGTCGATGAGACGCTTTGCACCTCTGACCCTGACATCTTTGCGGCCGGTGATTGCTGCTCCTTTCCGCTCGGACACTACGATGGTCGGCGCATACGGCTTGAAGCCTGGCGAAACGCGCAGGATCAAGGAACGCTGGCAGCGGCCAACTTGCTTGGCGCCGCCGAGACGATCGCAAGCGTGCCATGGTTCTGGTCCGATCAATATGACCTTACCCTGCAGATCGCCGGCCTTGCCGATGGTGCTGTGCTGACGGTGCAGCGGGACCTTGGCGATGGCGCCTTCATTCTCTTTCATCTTGACGCCAGCGGTCGACTGATCAGTGCGAGCGGTATCGGCACAGGAAACGCGATCGCTCGCGACATCCGCCTTGCCGAGATGCTGATTGCTGCCGGGAAAAGGCCGGATCCGCAGGCGCTCGGCTCAACCGACATCAAGCTGAAGGCGCTGCTCGCCGCCTGAGGCACGATCCCTTTTCCCTCTTTCATCACAACAACCGATATCCGGAGACCCTGATGCGAAACCGCCGCCCAACCGTTGCCGACCTTCTGTCGATGAAAGGCAAGAGACAGCTGACGATGCTGCGGGTCGAAACACTGGATGAGGCGGGGGCAGCCGAAGCGGCTGGCATCGACCTTGTCTCCGTGCCGCCGACCCTGCTCGGGCCGGAATTTCGCGAAGTTGCCCCGACTTGTTTTGCCTTTCCGGGCCTCGAATATGGCGATCTCGTCACGGCCGACGAATATATCCGCGCCGCATTCAAGGCGCTTAGGGCGGGAGGGGACGCAGTCTATTGCGCAGCAAGCCTGTCTACCGTTCGCCGCATGCGGGATGAGGGCATACCGGTCTGCGGCCATGTCGGCCTCATCCCGTCAAAGGCCACCTGGACCGGCGGGTTTCGCGCCGTCGGCAAGACAGCGGCAAGCGCGCTTGATATCTGGCGCCAGGTAAAAGCTCTGGAAGAGGCGGGCGCTTTTGCCGCTGAAATCGAAGTGGTGCCCGGCGAGGTTGCCGCCGCGATCAGCGCGAAAACGTCGATGCTCATGCTGTCGATGGGCGCCGGCACGGGCTGTGATGCGCAGTATCTCTTCAGCGATGACGTGCTCGGCGCCAATCGTGGCCACGTTCCCCGTCACGCAAAAATCTATCGCAACTTCGCCGCCGAGTATGAGCGACTGCAACGCGAGCGCGTCGCTGCCTTCTCGCAGTTTGCCGAAGACGTCCGTTCCGGCGCCTATCCCGACAAGAGCCATCTCGTCGGGATAGACCAAACGGAATTGAACGCGTTTCTGTCGGATCTTGAGCGGGTTTGAGCCGGGGCTTGCCTTGCCTTGCTCGGTCTGGTTGGTGTATTCAGCCTTCTGATTATCTCCCACGCAAGCAGCACCGGATTTCCACTTGAACGCGTTCGTCCAGGGTACCCTGACTTTTTTCGCCATTCTTGCGGGCATCTACGCCGCGACGGTGCTCATTTATTTTGCACTCGGCTACGGCATCACCTGGCTCAATGATCGCAATCCGGAGCGGCGCATCCAGAAGGGGCGGCGAGGCGAGAAACGCAAAGCGGTCGAGATCCGCCAGAGCATGGCGTCCATCCTCGTGACCTGCACGTCGGTGGCGATCGGTCTCTTTGCCCAGTATCAGGGCTGGACATTCACGCCCTGGGCCTTCAGCTGGTGGACGGCAGGGCCGCTCTTCCTGCTCTGCATGGTGCTGTTCGACGCATGGTTCTATTTCGCGCATCGGCTGCTGCACACCAAGCTGTTCTACAAATATCACCTTCTGCACCACCGCAGTGTCGCCCCGACCGTGTGGAGCAATGATTCCATCGGTCTCGTCGATACCGCCCTGTCGCAGGGCTTTTACGCCGTGATCGCCTTTGTGGTGCCGTTTCCGCCACTGATCCTGCTGGCGCATCGGTTGTTCGACCAGATCAACGGCACGTTCGGGCATGCGGGTTTCGAATATTTTGCCTCGCCGACGGCGCGCTACCCGTGGCCGCTGTTGTGCACCACGTATCACGACCAGCATCACGCCGAGTTCAAATACAATTACGCCAACTATTTCTCCTTCTGGGACCGCGTTCTCGGTACGATCTCGCCGGTCTATGATCGGCGTGTGGAGACGTTAGAAGGAGAGGCGCCGGCCATCAGCCTCAAGCGGCCGTCGCAGTCGGCTCCTACACAAGAAGCGACGGCAACCTCCGATCGGTAATTCACGGCCACGGCCACAACGCCATTTTCTCTGATATCCGAGTTCGTTAGGTGATTTTTCCCGTTCGCCAAACAACCTAAGATCAGGGTGCCTCGTTGTCTCCGATATCGGCCGCTAGGTTTGCTCCAACCTACCGCCTCTATGCCACCGGAGATACCCATGAAGAAACTGCTGATCGCGGGCGCCGCCTTTGTTGCGCTCCTGAGCGGCCCGGCCTTTGCCGACGCGCCGACCACCCTTCTCAACGCCTCCTACGACGTGGCGCGGGAGGTCTTTGCGGCTGAGAATGAAGCCTTCATCAAGGCACATCCGGGTATCACCGTCGACCAGTCGCATGCCGGCACCTCGAAGCAGGCGCGTGCGATCGTCGAAGGCTTGGAGGCTGACGTCGTCACCTTCAACCAGGTCACGGATATCGACTTCCTGGCAAAGAACGGTTTCGTCGCCGAAGGGTGGCAGAAGGAGTTTCCGAACAACGCTTCGCCGTTCTATTCCTTCCCGTCATTCCTTGTTCGTGCCGGCAATCCGAAAGGCATCAAGGATTGGGGCGATCTTGCGCGTGACGATGTGAAGGTTATCTTCCCGAACCCGAAGACATCGGGCAATGCGCGCTACACCTATCTGGCGGCGACGGCCTATGCCAAGGAAGCCTTCAAGGACGATCCGGCCAAGGTCACCGAATTCGTCAAGAAGATCTTCGACAACGTTCCGGTTTTTGATACCGGCGGCCGCGCGGCAACGACAACCTTTGTCGAGCGCGAAATCGGCGACGTGATCATCACCTTCGAGGCCGAAACCCGCTCGATCGCCAAGCAGTATGGCACCGACAAGTTCGAAAGCGTCGTTCCCTCCGTCAGCCTGCTTGCGGAATTCCCTGTTGCAGTCGTCGACAAGGTGGCCGACAAGCGCGGCTCGCGCGAATTGGCAAAGTCTTATCTCGATTTCCTCTACACCGAGGAGGGCCAGAAGATTGCCGCTCAATATGGCCACCGCGTCCACAACGAAAAGGTGGCGGCAGAGTTCAAGGACCAGTTTCCGGAAATCCGCCTGGTAACGGTCGAGGACGTCTTCGGCGGCTGGGGCAAGATCAAGGACGAGCACTTCGCTGCTGGTGCTGCGCTCGACCAGATCTACGGTAATCGCTAAGGAGCGATCTTAGGCCGATCCAGTTTCCCCGGCGAGTTCGGCTCGCCGGGCCTTGTCATGAATGAAAGCCACGCCGCCGTGGAGGCGATCCCTTGAAACGCAATGTCCTGCCCGGCCTGCCTTTGTCGCTGGGCATCACCCTCTTTTATGTCGGGCTGATCGTCGTGCTGCCCTTGGCGGCACTCGTCTTCAAGGCGGCAAGCCTGGGTCCATCAGAATATTGGGCAATCGTCTCTTCGCCGCGCGCCGTAGCCAGTTACCGCGTTACCGTGCTTTCGGCACTTGTCGCTACCGCCTTCAACCTCGTCTTCGGCCTGGCGCTTGCCTGGGTTCTTGTTCGCTACCGCTTTCCGGGGCGGCGTATCGTCGACGCGATCGTCGATCTGCCCTTTGCGCTGCCGACCGCCGTTGCCGGCATCGCTTTGACTACGCTCTTTGCATCCAATGGCTGGTTCGGCACGCTTCTAGCACCCTTCGGCATCAAGGTCGCCTACACGCCGCTCGGCATCATGGTGGCCATGTGCTTCACCAGCCTGCCCTTCATCGTCCGCACGGTACAGCCGGTGCTTGAAGATCTCGACCCTGCACTAGAGGAGGCAGCCCAATCGCTCGGCGGATCGGACAGCGCCATTTTTCTGCGTGTGATCCTGCCGTTGCTGATGCCGGCGCTGCTCGCGGGGCTGTCGCTGTCCTTCGCCCGGTCACTCGGCGAGTTCGGGGCGATCATCTTCATCGCCGGAAATCAGCCGATGGAAACCGAAATCACCGCGTTGCTGGCCTTCATCCGGCTTGAGGAATACGACTATCAGGCGGCCGCTGCGATCGCCTCGGTGCTTTTGATCACCGCTTTCCTGATGCTTGCGGCCACCAATCTCCTGCAGGCCCGTGCCTTGCGCTACACCGCGAGGTCTTGACCCATGACACCGACCAGACGCAAACCGCCGCGCGTCGGCGACGGGCCGATCATACGCCGCGTGCTGATTGGCGCGACGCTGTTCTTCGGCGCTATTCTGGTGCTTGCGCCGCTGATCGTAATTGCTGTCGAAGCCTTCAGCCAAGGTTTGAAGGTCTATGCGGCGACCATCGCTCATCCCGATACGGGCCACGCCATTTATCTGACGGTTGCGACCGCCTTGATTGCCGTGCCCGCCAACACCGCCTTCGGTCTTGCCGCCGCCTGGGCGATCACCAAGTTCGACTTCTGGGGAAGGCGTGTTCTCCTCGTCGTGATCGAGATCCCGTTCTCGATATCGCCGATCGTTGCCGGTGTCGCCTACCTCTTCGTCTACGGTCTACAGGGGCTATTCGGTCCGATGCTGGAATCAGCTGATATCAAGATCCTCTTTGCCCTGCCGGGGATCGTGCTTGCATCGATGTTCGTGACAGCACCGTTCGTCGCGCGCGAGCTCATTCCGCTGATGCAGGCGCAGGGCAGGGACCTCGAAGAGGCTGCGACCTCGCTGGGAGCCTCAGGCTGGCGGATATTCTTCTCCGTCACGCTTCCCAATGTAAAATGGGCACTGCTTTACGGCGTTGTACTCTGCAACGCCCGTGTCATGGGCGAGTTTGGCGCGGTCTCGGTTGTCTCCGGCAATATTCGCGGCCAGACCAACACGCTGCCGCTTCATATCGAACTACTCTATCACGACTACCAGGCGGCCGGCGCCTTTGCTGCCGCGTCGATCCTCGCGACACTTGCCGTCGTGACCATCCTTGCAAAGGTCGGGCTCGAGCGCCGCGGTGCCGGCCGCCGGCCGGCGCTTGGCTCCGCAGCCAAAGAACAAAACACAGGAACCCGCACATGAAGATCCGTCTCGAGCAGGTTGTGAAGACATTCGACACGTTCCGCGCCGTGCACGGTGTCTCTCTCGATATCGAGAGCGGCCAACTGGTGGCACTCCTTGGACCTTCCGGCTCCGGCAAGACGACAATCCTGCGCATGGTGGCCGGACTCGAATATGCCGATGGCGGCCACATTTATTTCGGCGATCAGGATGCGACCGATATCCCGGTGCGCGATCGCGGCGTCGGCTTCGTCTTTCAGCATTACGCGCTCTTCCCGCATATGACCATTGCCGAGAACGTCGCCTTCGGCATGAAGGTCTCCAAAACCAGGCGCAGCAAGCCCGAAATCGCCACGCGCGTCTCGGAACTCCTGCGGCTCGTTAAGCTTGAAGGACTTGGCGACCGCTTTCCCGGGCAGATATCCGGCGGCCAGCGTCAGCGCGTGGCGCTGGCCCGTGCACTCGCCGTCGATCCGAAGGTGCTGCTTCTCGACGAGCCTTTCGGCGCTCTCGATGCCAATGTTCGCCGAGACCTGCGGCGCTGGCTTCGCGAGATCCACGATGAACTCGGCATTACCACCCTGTTCGTAACGCATGATCAGGAAGAGGCGCTCGATCTTGCCGACCGTGTGGTCATCCTCAATGAAGGCAAGATTGTGCAGGAGGGCAAGCCTGCAGAAGTCTGCCGACACCCGGGCTCGGCATTTGTCATGCAGTTTCTCGGGGACGTTAACAAGTTTCCAGGCGTCGCAAGGGATGGTTTGGTTTTTATCGGCGAGACGGCGACTGGCATTGCGTTTAGCGAAGATGGTCCTGTCGACGTCTTTGTAAGGCCAAGGGATGTTATTTGGGAGAAGGATGCGGGAGGTATTCCGGTGGATATCGAGCGTATTCTACATCGGCCCGATGGATTGACCGCCGTTGGCACGACCAAAGACGCTATCCGAGTGGAGTTTGAAATCCCTGAACAAGCTGAACCCGATCTGTCTCGGGGGGCTGGGATTATCCTCAGGAACGCGCAGGTTTTCCCAAGAGGTGTTAAATCGAGTGCGCGTGTAGGACCTTAAAAACACTGCGAATGAACCCGCATCGGGGACCCCGGCACAAAGTATCTTGCTGAACAGATCATCATGAAAACGGGAAGAGACATATAGCGTAATCGGATGTGGGGCGGCGCGCCTAACTGCGACCTGTCTGATGACGAAAATCCGCGCTGGTCTTAGGAACCCGATGGCGCTCCCCGGAGTGCCCATCTGTTCCTGGATTGGAGAAGCGCCCGAATGCCCGCCAGTGCATATGTGAGAGCTTCGAATGCTTCACCGTATGTAGCGAGCGCCCTTGAGCTGTCACTCGCCTCGCCACTTTGTGTCTGAAGCAATCATCGGACACTTTTGCCGAATGTCAGAGAGGTCATCCGCGCTCGGTCGTGGATCATCTTCTTTATCTTCAGAATTGCTTGGCTGCCCGATATGTCACAGAGATCGTCAGCAGCGCTGCCGCTCTCATCCGAAATGGCCTCGCATAACTCTGCGGTACGGCGTCGAAGGAGCAGAAAACCAACTCCAGCGTCCTTTGCAAAAGCCTGCCACCCATCAGCGTCCATCTCGGCGAGTCTGGCGCGCTTGCCAATCCTCATGGCCATTTTCGGTGAAAGGTCTGGATAGGCCACAGTTGAAAGTAAGTCATACAACGGAGCGAGCCTTGGTCCCTGCTCGTCATAAAGGATCGAAAAATTCTTTCCGTGAGCATCGGCATTCCCGACAATCAGGTTGAAAATTGCGGCGTCCAGCAACTTCAGCACATCCGTAGCCGGGCGTGCTGATACCCGCCGCAATAGCTCGAAACAATCCTTGAAAGTCGGCCCACCTTCGCTGGCGTATTTCGTTTCAGGCGGTACGCCGAGCGCTTGGCAAAAGTCTTCCTGATGGATTCGATGGACCAAGCCACTGGCATCGCGAACGCGGTCATATCTTTCGACCAAGAGAAAGGAGCGTCCTCGCACGGCCCTCGGTTCGACGGGTGCAACGTCGAGACCAATTGCGGCAGCAAGCCTCATCGCAAAGGCTTCGTTTTCTGTTGTCCCCTTGAAGCGCGTGATAGGTGGCTTCAGAATATGCGTGGTAGCCTGGCTGGGAAGCGGAAGCGCGATTTGGCCGTCGATCAGAACTACCGGCACCTTGGATTGCGCGCCAGCCAGCGAAAGTCTCAAACCCTCCTCGCCAGCCAAAAGCGGCCGCATCGGAAGTGCATCCAATATTCGAACAATTCCCGCGTCATCCAGAGGCGCGGGCTGCTGTTCGGAGATCGGCCCCGTCTCTATAGGCTTCTGATTCTCGGGCAACAGCTGAAGGGCGCCGGCGACATCACCGCCCAAGCGATCAAGGAGGGCAAAATCGTTGGCAGGTGAAACGCCCAATGCCTGCGCCGCCGCCAGGCGCTGGCTTTCCTCGGGCAGAAGACCCCCGAAAAAAGGCCGGCATTCTCGACGGGAAAAGCGCTCCGAGCGCTTCGGAAGAGAGGCTGAAAGTGGAAGGGCGCCGGTATCATCAATCCAGGCCTGAGCGTAGGTGAAGCCGATATCGCCATGCCTATCCTGCATGAATTCACCAACGACGCGACCATCCCACCAGACGTTTAGAACCTTGTCCGTCATGGTCTGCGTTCACCAGGAGCCAGAATGTCGATGGAACACCCGAGCGTTTGGAGAACCTGTAAGACCTTTCCAATTTGAGCCGTAGGCTTGCCTGCTTCAAGATCGACAATGAACCGGAGCCCAACGCCAGCAACGCCGGCAAGTTCGTCCTGCCGCAAGTTTTGCTCCTTGCGTGCACTTCGTACTAGGACGCCGATATCGGCTGGGCTTTTTATCTGTTTTGCCATCATTATTTTCCCGATCGGGAAAATAGCAGTGAATTGGAGGCTTTGTCGAGAGTGATTTTCCCGATCGGGAAAACTGACTAAGACAAACGGCATCCGCTCGGATAAATTTCCCGACCGGTAAATTTCATCGGGCATACCCGCGACGGCAGGTTGGTTCGCTGTCGCGTAGTGCGCCCGGACAGACTCCTCTTCTCGAAACACACCCACTCAATCGCAACCGTGGTAGGCCAAAGCTACGTCTTTCCCTTTTTTGTTGAAATCAGGGATATCTTGGCTAAGCTTGCGGTGGCACCGAGGTAATACACAGATCCGACTGGCGTCGGAGATGGTGTATTCTATCGACAAGTGGAAAGTGCGGTGCCCCATGCCCTCACACTGTTTGCCGCGGTTTTTCTTGCGGCTTCAAGCCTCTCCGGCGCCGTTGCGCAGGAGGCTTCTCCAGTGCCAACCGACAAGGCGGCACAAGCCCAACCGATTTTGGAGATCAAGCTAGGCTACCTTCGAGCCTATGCGCCCCAGCTAGCCCTTTCAGTGCTGGACGTGCCGCCACGTGACGAAGGTGTCGCGGGGGCCAAAGTGGCCATCGGCGATAACAACACGACTGGCCGCTTCCTCGGACAGGAGTTCAAGCTCGAAGTGTCCGAGGTGAAGCCGAATGCCGACGTAATAGCTGCTTTCAATGACATGGCGTTGAAGGGCGCCCGCTATATTCTCGCGGATATCTCCGCCACGCAGCTTCTGTCCGTCGCCGATTTCGCTCGCGACAAGGGTATCCTGATCTTCAACGTCGGCGCCACGGACGACCGTCTGCGTGAAGAGGATTGCCGGGCGAACATCTTCCACACCGCGCCGACGCGCACCATGCTGGCCGACGGGCTGGCGCAATATCTGATTTGGAAGCAGTGGCGTCGCTGGGTGCTGGTCTACGGCTCCCATGCACGTGACAAACAATTCGCCGATGCGCTCCGCCGCGCCGCCACGCGCTTTGGCGGCGAGATTGTTGCGGAAAAAGAGTTTACCGATACTGGCACAGCGCGGCGGACGGATACCGGTGTGGTTCAGATCCAACGACAGATGCCTGTCTTCACGCAGGAATTCCCTGATCACGACGTGCTGCTCGTGGCAGACGAAAGCGAGGTTTTCGGAACCTATGTGCCGTTCCGGACATGGATTCCTCGGCCAGTGGCCGGCACGTCCGGTCTGATACCTTCCGCTTGGCACCCGGCCAGCGAGCAATGGGGCGGCACGCAGATACAGAACCGTTTCGCCAAGGCCAATGGCCGACGAATGTTGTCGAAAGACATGGCCGCTTGGACGGCAGCCAGGATTATCGGCGAGGCTGCCACGCGCACGCACAGTGCTGATCCTGAAGTGCTAGCAGCCTTCGTTCGTGCCGAGGATTTCTCGATCGCGGCGTTCAGGGGGCAGAAGCTGACTTTCCGGAAATGGAACTGGCAATTGCGCCAGCCAGTCTACCTGGGCGACGGCCGTTCGGTCGTGTCGACGTCACCACAGGAAGGATTCTTGCATCAGTTCTCCGAACTCGACACGCTCGGGATCGATCAGCCCGAGACGCGATGTGTGCTGAAATAGCTTCAAAAAACAGGGAGAGAGCCAGATGTTCCGACGACTGACATTTCTTTCGGCCGGATTTGTTGTGGCTGCAAGTATCGGATCCCCCGCGTCCGCCTACATGGTCTATGTCTCCAACGAGAAGGACAACACGGTATCCGTAGTCGATTCGACTACGAAGGAGGTGGTCCGGACGATCGATGTCGGCCAGCGGCCGCGCGGCATTACGATTTCGCACGACGGCAAGTTCATCTACCTGTGCGCAAGCGACGACGACACGATCGAGATCATCGATACCGCCACGTACGGAATCGTTGGATCGCTACCGTCAGGACCGGACCCCGAACTGTTCGTCCTCTCCCCCGACGGCAAGACGCTTTACGTCGCCAATGAGGACGACAATCTGGTCACCGTCATCGACCTTGAGAGCAAAAAAGTGCGAGCAGAGGTGCCGGTTGGCGTCGAACCCGAGGGAATGGGCATCAGCCCGGACGGGAAGTCGATGGTCAATACCTCGGAAACGACCAACATGGCACACTTCATCGATACCGAAACCAACGAGATCACCCACAATGTCCTCGTTGATTCCCGACCACGGTTCGCGGAGTTCAAGCCGGACAACTCGGAGG
Source organism: Ensifer adhaerens (assembly GCF_001270265.1). Lineage (GTDB taxonomy): Bacteria > Pseudomonadota > Alphaproteobacteria > Rhizobiales > Rhizobiaceae > Ensifer > Ensifer adhaerens_B. The sequence goes on along the minus strand of NZ_LGAP01000038.1, from coordinate 27,743 downwards.
TCTGGGTCAGCGCCGAAATCGGCGGCACTGTCTCCGTTATCGACAATGCGAGCCGCGAGGTAAAGCATAAGATCACCTTCGAGATTCCGGGCCTACGGTCGGAAGCGATCCAGCCGGTCGGCGTGCGCATCACGGCCGACGGCACGAAGGCCTATGTGGCGCTCGGTCCGGCCAATCGCGTGGCTGTGGTCAATGCCAAGACTTACGAGGTCGAAAAATACGTGCTCGTCGGGCAGCGGGTCTGGCAGCTCGCCTTCACGCCCGACCAAAAGACGATCATCAGCACCAACGGAGTTTCGAATGACATCACCTTCATCGACGTCGCTACCGATGAAGCAATTCAATCCGTGACCGTCGGGGCATTGCCCTGGGGTGTGGTCGTGAGCCCGAACTGACGTGTCGGGCAAAAGCTCTCTGACAAAGGAGGAGGACATGCAGAAATATCGGAAATTCGCGCTTGCCGCGTTTCTCGGAGTAGCCCTGTCAGTGACGCCCGGTGCCGGACAAGATGCCGATGATGATGACGACGCAGGGCCGCCACCGACCTCGGCAACCGAGCAGGTGACGCGGGCCAGCAAGGACGTCCCTGAACTGGTCCTCGGATCGGCTGCCGACAATTTCGCCGTCAATCAGAAGGATTTCGAGCTGATCGCCGGACAGGGCTATCGTTGGAAAATCACCTCGGCGGCGGGCTTGGAATATAAATTTGCAACGGACCTTTTCCGCAATGTCTGGATGAACCAGATCGTCATCAACGATCTCGAGGTTCACATGAACGGTGCTCCTGCATGGCTCGAGTTCGACGCGGAAGGCACGATGCAGGTGCAGTTCACGACGATCCGGCCAGGCAGCTATGCGTGGTCCGTTCCAGACCTCGCCGACAAGGGCATGAAGGGAACGATCACCATCAAATAGGCTGGGATGCGGACTATCCTTGCTGTTCGCGCAGGAGGACGCCATGCAGGATGTGAAGGCGAATGATGGAGTGAGCGTGCCTGCCGCACTTGACGTGTCGGCGGTCGGTCATTGCTTTGGCCGCAAGCAGGTTCTGTCCGACATTTCCTTTTCAATAGCGCCCGGCCACTTTACTGTCCTGCTCGGCCTCAACGGGGCCGGCAAGACCACGCTGTTTTCGTTGATCAGCCACCTCTACGACACGCGCCAAGGGGCGATCCACATCTTCGGCCACGACATCAGCCAGGCCCCTGGGGAAGCGCTGCGCCGTCTCGGCATCGTGTTCCAGGCGCGTACATTGGATCTCGATCTCAGCGTCTACCAGAACCTTTCTTACCATGCCTCTTTGCATGGCATCGGCCATGCACAGGCCCTGGAACGGATCAGGACATTGCTTGATCAGGTCAATATGAGCGACCGGCTCTATGATAAGGCGCGCAGCCTTTCCGGCGGACAAATGCGGCGCATCGAAATTGCCCGGGCTCTGTTGCATCGGCCGCCGTTGCTGCTGCTCGACGAGGCGACCGTGGGGCTGGACATCCAGTCGCGTGCCGAGATCCTCGCCACGATCCGCGACCTTGTGGTCACCGATGGCATCAGCGTTTTGTGGGCGACCCACCTGATCGACGAGGTCGAGAATAATGATGATGTGGTCGTCCTCGACAAGGGAAGGGTGCTGGCGCAGGGCAGGGTGTCAGATGTCGTGCGTTCCGCTGGTTCGGACAGCATTCGGCAGGCGTTCGCATCCTTGACGGGGTTGGTGTCGGTTTTACCCGAGGACGCCGGCCTATGACGCTGCAGACGGTTCAAAGCGCTATTCCAACCGATCCTGCCTCGGGACGCGGCTTCAAGGTTCGTCAGTATTCCATTTGCTTGAAGGGAATCCTTTATCGAGAGGGCCTTCGTTTTCTTAACCAGCGTGAGCGCTTCATCTCGTCGCTCGTTCGTCCGCTCCTATGGCTGTTCGTGTTCGCCGCTGGTTTCCGTCAGGTATTGGGCGTCTCGATCATTCCGCCCTACAAGACCTACGTGCTGTACGAGGTCTATATCACGCCCGGCCTGTGCGGCATGATCCTGCTGTTCAGCGGCATGCAGTCCTCGCTCTCGATGGTCTATGATCGGGAGATGGGAAACATGCGTACCCTGCTGGTCAGTCCGTTTCCACGCTGGTTCCTGCTCGTCTCCAAGCTGCTCGCCGGTGTGGCGGTATCGATCATGCAAGTCTATGCTTTTCTGGTCATTGCCTTGTTCTGGGGCGTCAAGCCACCATGGAGTGGCTATCTGCTGATCCTTCCCGCCTTGTTCTTGTCGGGGATGATGCTGTGCTCGCTCGGGATGCTCTTGTCGTCTATGATCAAGCAACTGGAGAATTTCGCGGGAATCATGAACTTCGTGATCTTTCCGATGTATTTTGCCTCTCCCGCGCTCTATCCGCTCTGGCGCATCCAGGAATCGAGTCCGCTTCTCCACAAAATCTGTCTTGCAAACCCTTTCACCTATGCGGTCGAACTAATCCGCTTCGCCCTTTATGGACAGGTTGACTGGGCATCACTGATGATCGTGATTGCGTTCACCGCACTGTTTCTGGGCGGTGCGATCCTCGCCTATAATCCATCAAACGGCTTGCTCCGGCGCCGGCAGATCACAGGAGGGAATGCCTGATGCGGTGGCGGTCCCTGTCCTTGTCCCTGATACTCCTCCCCGTGTTGGTCGCTGCAAACCTCGCATGGCCCGCCTTGGCCGCGCAGGGCGACGACCCGGACTGGCCGTGTATCCAGCGCAAGGTTCCGAAGCTTTCGCTCGGCCAGGTTTGGAATGGCGCGGAACTGCGGCCGGCGGCCGCCGACTGGTCCAAAGATGCGCCCATTTCTGCACTGGTTGTGGAGCTGTCGGCGCGCCGCGTGCCGCTGCCCGAGGCGCAGCAAATGATCACCACGTATGCGGAAGGCCTGCCGAAGGGCGAAAGGGAGCAGCGCATGACCATGCTCGTTCGGGGGCTCTTCGATCATATGAACCGGGAGCGCTCTGAGGTTATTTCCGGCATTGCACGCTACGCCCACGGCCAGAGGGACATGGCGGCACGCCTACGGCAGGAGGCTTCCGCGGTGGATGCCTTGCGGGCTAAACCCGATGCCGACCTGAACGAGCTTGCACTGCGCAATGATCGGCTCGTGTTTCAGACACGCATTTTTCAGGAGCGCGCGCAATCGCTGAGCTTTGTCTGCGAGGTCCCAACGCTGATCGAGCAGCGCTTGTATGCTCTGGCCAAGACGATTGCGCAAATGCTGGAAGCCAGATGAGCCCAATCTGGCGGAATAATTGACGCTCGTCTATCGCGCGCGTATTCTCGTCGTCGGCTTTCCGTCAGGGCACCTTGTGAAGGCTAGCTGTCGGACCGGCATGCCAAGCACGCCAGTCACCGTTGCTTCTGTGCGAATTCGCGCAGGGAAAGGTGCGGAATTGAACCTCGTCGATCTCGTCCTGACCGTCTGCGTCTTGGCCAACCCTGCCAATTGCCGCACCGAGCACCTGTACTTCGAGAGCCGCGGCTCGCTTGTCCAATGCATGACGCTGGCACCGGCTGAGATCGCGAAATGGTCCGAGGGCCATCCGGCGCTGAAGGTCGTGCGATGGAAGTGTTTGCTCCCCGACAAGGGTCGGGAAATTTGACGTCGCTGCAAACGTTTGTTGGGAGGTGGCATCATGTTCATATCGCGGCGCGCGCTTTGCCTGACGGTTTTGCTGGCTGCGGCAAATCCTCTTGGCTTCCAAGTCTTGGCAAACCCATCCGCTCCGAAGATACGGGTGGGTGTTCTGAAGTTCGGCACGGTGAACTGGGAGCTCGACACCATCAAGCACAATAAATTCGACGCGGCCAACGGCATCGACGTGGAAGTCGTCTATTTCGCTGGGGAAGACGCCAGCAACGTGGCCATGCTGGCAGGCGACCTCGACATCATCGTTTCCGATTGGTTGTGGGTGTCGCGCCAGCGTTCGCAGGGCGAGGATCTCACGCTTGCACCTTACTCGACCGCGGTTGGCGCCATCATGGTCAAGGAGGACGCGCCAATTCGAGGCATTCCCGACCTCGTGGGGAAGAAAATTGGCGTGGCCGGCGGATCGCTCGACAAGAGTTGGCTTCTGATCCAGGGGCTTGCCCAGCGTGACAATGGGATTGATTTGACCAAGGGCAGCGAGATCGTTTTTGGCGCTCCGCCACTGTTGTCGGAAAAGGCCATCTCGGGCGAACTCGATGCGGTGCTGAATTTCTGGCATTTCTGCGCGCGGCTGGAGGCAAGAGGCTTTCGCCGCCTGATCGGTGCCGAGGATGCAACCAAGGCGCTCGGGGCATCGGGACCCGTCTCGGCGCTGGGCTATGTATTCCACGACAAATGGGCGAACGAAAACCCGGATGTGGCGATGAGCTTCGTCAAGGCAAGTGCGGCGGCCAAGAGACTTCTGGCTCAATCCGACGCCGAATGGCAGCGTTTGGCACCTTTGGTGCGAGCCGAGGGCAGGGAACTCGAGGTGCTGCGGGATCGCTATCGCGAAGGCATTCCAAATCGGCCTCTCGCTGACGAGGAACGCGATGCTGCCAAGCTGTACGAAATCCTTGCAGACCTGGGCGGGGAGAAACTCGTCGGCGAGGCGCGGCAGATGGCTCCCGGAACGTTCTGGGCTGCATTGAAGACATGACTGCAGGATTCGGATCGGGAAAAAGCGTATCTGCAGGCCGGCGCGCGCGCGCGGTCTCTCGCGCGATCGGCGCGGCGTTGCCGGCGGCGACGACCTTGGCATCGCTGCTTGGACTATGCCTCCTCTGGGGCCTGGCGGCAGGGATGTGGCCGAGCCGTGCTCTTCCGCCACCGCTCGAGGTCTGGCGGGTGCTTCTCAAGGAGGCGGCGAGCGGCGACCTTGGCTATCATCTGGCAATGACGCTCTGGCGGGTCGTGGCCGCATATCTTGTCGCGATGATCGTCGGATCGGTCATCGGCGTCCTCCTCGGCAGGTATTGGCGGGCGGATTCCTTCTTCAATCCATGGCTTGTGCTCTTTCTCAACCTCCCGGCTCTGGTCGTTATCGTTCTCGCTTACATCTGGTTCGGCCTGACAGAGGCGGCCGCGATCGGCGCCGTTGCGATCAATAAGATACCCAATGTCATCGTCACCATGCGCGAGGGTGCGCGTGCGCTCGATCCCCGTTACGCGGAAATGGCGACCGTCTACCGGCTGGGGCCGCTTGACCATGTCCGCCACATCCTGATGCCGCAGTTGCAGCCCTATTTCGCGGCCGCCTCGCGCTCCGGCATCGCGCTGATCTGGAAGATCGTGCTCGTCGTTGAGCTGCTCGGCCGTTCAAACGGTGTCGGCTTCCAGATCTATCTCTACTTCCAGATATTCGATGTTGCGGCCATCCTTGCCTACACACTGGCCTTCGTGGCTATCATGCTGTTGATCGAACTCTTTTTGGTGCAGCCACTTGAACGACATGCAACCCGCTGGCGTAGCCGCTCCGCTTAAAGTCGATATTAGCGAGAAAACGTTCCGATCGGCTGAGGGCGTTACGATTGTCGCATTGCGCGGACTTTCCTTCGAGGTGCGGCAGGGTGAATTTGCCTGTCTGCTGGGCCCGTCGGGCTGCGGCAAGACCACGACCTTGCGAATCCTGCTGGGTCTCGACCGGCAATTCTCGGGCAGTTATCAATTGCCCGAAGGCGGCTCCAACCGCGTCGCTGCGGTCTTTCAGGAGCCGGTGCTTCTGCCCTGGCGGACGGTGGAGCAAAACGTCCGCCTTGCTCTGTCTGCGCGCCTCAGGGACAAGGATCTGGACCGGCTGTTCGAAATTCTGGGGCTCTCCTCAATGCGGTCGCTCTATCCTTCGGAGCTTTCGCTTGGCCTTGCTCGCCGTGCCGCGCTTGCACGGGCCTTCGCCACGGAACCCGCGATTCTTTTTCTGGACGAGCCTTTCACTTCGCTCGACGAACGGACTGCCGACAGATTGCGCCGTCTTTTGATGACGGTGTGGGCCGCCAGGCCCACCACCGCCTTGATGGTGACCCACAATCTGCGCGAGGCCCTTCTGCTTGCCGATCGCATCATCGTGCTATCACCGCGCCCGGCGCAGGTGCTGGGCATCTTCGACGTGGGCCTCTCACGCCATTTGCGTGACGCGCCGGCGCTCGACAATCTCGTTTCGGATTTTCACAAGACGTTTCCGGACGCGGTATGAACGCGCTCCAAACCACGGAGCCATCTCCACTGATGGCGAGGAGCAATCGAAGGGGTGGCTCTTGTGTTCGAGGATCAGAAGCACCGGACCTCTGCTTCGGCCTGGGCTCGACTCAGTTCGGCGACCGCGGATTTCGCCGGCGCGCTTTGGCGGAACAGAACCCCTCTTTCGCCTGTCTGAAGTCCCAGGCTTTTGAACGTCTCTGCCGCCTCATAGCGCTCGTAGGGCAGGATCGAGGCTATGACGTCGATAGAGCAAGAACAGTTCTCGAGTGCGGCCCGTGTCTCGCCGTTGGCTTTCATACAGCCATACACATAGTCGACGACCGCGACCGTCGGGTAACTTCCGGCTGCCGATGTTGTCGCAGCAGACGTGAACACGGCGAGGAAGGTGATCACGTCTAGGTTACCAGCGGTCATAATGAAACCTCCCGTAGGCATTGATAGATTGGGGAAGATCAAAGTTAATATGATCGTTCCGTTGTATTAATATGGTAAATACCCGGGGTGGGCAAATCTAAAACTTGCAGTGACTAGTAATAAATGTGTTGCATAGCAGCATTTTTTGTTGTTGCACTGCACGCATATCGTATATTTATTCTTGCGCTAATTGTTTTAATCGCCTATTCTGCCGCCAGTTTACGGCTTCAAGCCTTGTGTCTTGGGAGCGTAAAGTCTCGTGGGTCAAGAGGACGGGCAATAACGGTGCCCTCTGCCCATCCAAATGAACCCGTGAGACGCTGAAGCAAACAGATATCCCACGACGAGCATGACATAGCTTGGGCTGGCCTTTGTGGTCTCCCGAGGAGTGTGACGATGTACCTCGGGTCCATATCGACATCGGGAGGAATCCGCATGCGCATACTCGGAAAATTCCTATATCTGCCGATGACCGCCGCTGGAGTTCTGACAGGAGTTCTGACAGGGGCTCTTGCCGGAAATGCGTTGGCCAATGAGGAGCTGACGGCTCTTTCGGCCGACGCGAAGAACTGGGCGATGCCTACGGGCGATTATGCCAATCACCGCTATTCCAAACTTAATCAGATCACGAAGGACAACGTGAAGGATCTGCAGGTTAAATGGACCTTCTCGACGGGCGTGCTGCGTGGTCATGAGGGCGGACCGCTGGTGATCGGCGACGTTATGTACGTCCATACGCCGTTTCCCAACAACGTCTATGCCCTTGATCTTAACAACGACGGCAAGATCCTCTGGAAATACGAGCCAAAGCAGGATCCGAACGTCATAGGCATCATGTGCTGTGACACGGTCTATCGTGGCGTCGCCTATGGCGATGGCAAGATAATCCTGAGCCAGGCGGACACGACGGTCGTTGCCCTCGACGCCAAAACCGGTAAGGTCGTCTGGTCTGTCAAGAACGGAGAACAGACCGATGGCAGCAAGGCCGAGTCCAGCACGGGTGCTCCGATGGTCGTCAAGGACAAGGTGCTGGTCGGTATATCGGGTGCGGAATATGGTGTCCGCGGCTGGATGGCGGCGTACAATCTGAAAGACGGGTCGCTCGCCTGGAAAGCCTATTCGACTGGCCCCGACGCCGAAATGCTCGTCGATCCTGAAAAGACCACCCATCTCGGAAAACCCGTCGGACCTGACTCTGGTATAAAGAGCTGGGAAGGCGAGGAGTGGAAGACCGGCGGCGGCACGACATGGGGGTGGTACTCCTATGATCCGAAGCTCAACCTGATCTATTATGGCACGGCTAATCCGGGGACCTGGAACCCCGTGCAGCGGCCGGGCGACAATCGCTGGTCGATGACCCTGATGGCGCGCGACGTCGATACTGGTATGGCCAAGTGGCTATATCAGATGACCCCACACGACGAGTGGGATTATGACGGCGTCAACGAGAACATTCTCGTCGATGCGATGCAGATCAACGGTCAGCCGCGCGACGTGCTCGTGCATTTCGACCGCAACGGCTTTGCCTATACCCTCGACCGGGCGACGGGAGAGCTTCTGGTTGCCAAGAAATACGATCCGAAGGTCAACTGGGCGACTGAAGTCGTCATGGATCCGGCGAGTGAGCAGTATGGTCGGCCGCAGGTCGTAGCGAAATACTCCACCGAACAGAACGGCGAGGACGTGAATTCGACAGGGATCTGCCCTGCGGCCCTCGGCACGAAGGATCAGCAGCCGGCCGCGTATTCACCAAAGACCGGCTTGTTCTACGTGCCGACAAACCACGTTTGCATGGACTATGAGCCGTACAAGGTCAGCTATACGGCTGGTCAAGCTTATGTCGGTGCGACCGTTTCGATGTTTCCGGCCCCCGACAGCCATGGCGGCATGGGGAACTTCATTGCCTGGGATGCTGCCAAAGGCGAGATCGTCTGGTCGAAGCCCGAGAAGTTCTCGGTCTGGTCCGGTGCTCTTGCGACGGAAGGCGACGTGCTCTTCTATGGAACTCTGGAAGGCTACATCGTGGCTGTCGATATGGAGGGCAAGGAGCTCTACAGGTTCAAGACACCATCCGGCATTATCGGCAATATCAATACCTACGAACATGGCGGTAAGCAGTATATCGCCGTCCTGTCGGGCGTTGGTGGCTGGGCCGGGATTGGACTGGCTGGCGGGCTGCTTTCTCCTGAGAACGCTGCCGCATGGCATGGTGCGGTAGACCAGGGCCGCGAACAGGGTGATGAAGCCCAAGTTGTCGGCACCGCCGGTCTGGGCGCAGTCGGTGGGTATGCCGGTCTGGCGGAGTACACGACGCTTGGCGGACAACTGACAGTCTTCGGTCTTCCAGACTGATGACCTGTTGACGAGCGGTAGGGCTGCGTCTCCTGCGCAGCCCCATCAGCTGTCGACCGCCGTAGTCAATGACCGCTGGGCAGTTCGCTCGCGTTCGTGTCAATCCGGATAGGCCCGCTGGAGCGTCGCGCTCCAGTTTCCAAAGCGTGGGGTTAGTTGATGGCTTTTCGTAGCTCAGTTCTAGCGCTAGGCGCCGTGTTCCCGCTGTTTATCCCCGGAAATACCCCGGCGGCAGACGACAAGGAAAAAGCCGCAGCTGTCACAGAAGAAGACGGGAAACACTTCGATGCTGAGGGAAACCCGACGTTCAAGTTCCAAAACGACGGGACGGTCGACTGGTACACGTTCAGCGGTTACCGTCGCTATCACTCGGACTGTCATGTCTGTCACGGCCCCGACGGCGTCGGCTCGAGCTATGCCCCTGCCTTGGCCACGACCATGAAGAACCTGGACTATCCGAATTTCCTCGCGATCGTTGCGGAGGGACGCAAAAGCGTCGTCGGCGGCAAAGAGGTAGTCATGCCGGCGTTCGGCAACAATAAGAATGTCTATTGCTACCTCGACGACATCTACGTTTATCTGCGCGCCCGCGCCGTCGGCGCTGCGCCGCGAGGGCGCCCGCCCAAGAAGGCGGACAAACCCGAAGCGGCGAAGGCCTACGAAGCATCCTGCATGGATGGATGACATGGCACACGGCGCCCATCGGACCTGCAGGGTGGCCCTCATCTCCATGGCCATGGCCACGGTGATCCCTTTGCAGGCGTATTCCCAGAGCGCCGGGCTCGGGGCGGCTGGAGAGTTGGTTGATCCGGATAGGCTGCGGGTCTGCGCCGACCCGTCCAATATACCCTTCTCCGACCAGAGCGGCGAGGGATTCGAGGATAAGCTCGCCAAGATGGTCGCAACCGCGACAGGACGAAGCGCGGTCGCCTATACCTGGTATCCCTCAATCCCTGGCTTTGTGCGCAATACGCTCGGCGCCAATCGCTGCGACATCATCATGGGGTATGCGCAAGGAGACGAACTCGTCCAGAATACCAACGCCTATTATCGCTCATCCTACGTGCTGATTTACAAGAAGGATGGCGATCTTGCCGGCGTGGAAACGCTGACTGATCCGAAGCTTGCCGACAAGAGGATTGGCGTCGTCCAGGGAACGCCACCCACCGCCAACATGGCGGTTGCAAAACTGATGCGGAAGGCGAAGATCTATCCGCTCATAGTCGATACGCGGATAATGCCGTCGATGGCGGAGGTCATGATACGCGACATGCTTGCAGGTGTGATCGACGCCGCCGCGGTCTGGGGGCCTATGGCGGGTTATTACGCCCGCAAGTCCGGGGCTGATCTGGCGATCGTGCCCCTGATTAAGGAGAAGGGCGGTCAGCGCATGATCTATCGGATCACGATGGGTGTGCGGCCGTCCGACCAACAATGGAAACGCACGCTCAACGCCTTCATCAAGGACTACCAGGCGGAAATCAACAAGCTGCTGCTGTCCTACCATGTGCCGCTGCTCGACGAACACGACGAGAGGATCACTCAGTGACGTAGCTCGGGATGACGGGAGACTTGGGATACCGGGTGGTCATCCGCACCCGGCAACTGCCGTGGTTGGGAAAAGGACTGCATCTTGTCGGGGCTTATCCGAACCGGCCCACGACGGAGATAATGTTCAAAGGAGGATGGAGACATGGACGTACGCGCCGCCGTCGCCGTTCAGGCCGGCAAGCCGCTGGAAGTGATGACCGTTCAGCTCGAGGGCCCGAAGGCCGGCGAGGTGCTGATCGAGGTCAAGGCCACTGGCATCTGCCACACCGACGACTTCACGCTTTCGGGTGCGGATCCGGAGGGCCTGTTCCCGTCGATCCTCGGCCATGAGGGCGCCGGCATCGTCGTCGACGTCGCCCCCGGTGTGACCTCGGTGAAGAAGGGCGACCACGTCATTCCGCTCTATACGCCCGAATGCCGCGCCTGCCCGTCCTGCCTGTCGCGCAAGACCAATCTGTGCACGGCGATCCGCGCCACGCAAGGGCAAGGGCTGATGCCGGACGGCACCTCGCGCTTCTCGATCGGCAAGGACAAGATCCACCACTACATGGGCTGCTCCACCTTCGCCAATTACACCGTCCTGCCGGAGATCGCCGTCGCCAAGGTCAATCCCGACGCGCCGTTCGACAAGATCTGCTACATCGGCTGTGGTGTCACCACCGGCATCGGCGCGGTGATCAACACGGCACAAGTCGAGATGGGCGCGACCGCCATCGTCTTCGGCCTCGGCGGCATCGGCCTCAACGTCATCCAGGGGCTTCGCCTGGCCGGTGCCGACATGATCATCGGCGTCGACCTCAACAACGACAAGAAGGCCTGGGGCGAGAAGTTCGGCATGACCCACTTCGTCAACCCCAAGGAGGTCGGCGACGACATCGTGGCCCATCTCGTCAACATGACGAAGCGTGGCGCCGACCAGTTCGGCGGCGCCGACTATACCTTCGACTGCACCGGCAATACCAAAGTGATGCGCCAGGCACTCGAAGCCTCGCATCGCGGCTGGGGCAAGTCGGTGATCATCGGCGTTGCCGGTGCCGGCCAGGAGATCGCAACGCGGCCGTTCCAGTTGGTCACCGGCCGCACCTGGATGGGCACCGCCTTCGGCGGCGCCCGCGGCCGCACCGACGTGCCGAAGATCGTCGACTGGTACATGGAGGGCAAGATCGAGATCGATCCGATGATCACCCACACCTTGGCCCTCGAAGACATCAACAAGGGCTTCGAGCTGATGCATTCCGGCGAAAGCATTCGCAGCGTCGTGATCTACTGAGCGTATCCGCCGGGCGCTCGAACCAAGCCGAAGTGCCAAGTCCGAGACGGGTTTGGCATCGGCACAACAGGGAGGACACGTAATGGATAGTTCAATTCGCATTCATCCGGCGGTCGATAGCGGTATCAAACCGGCCAGTCCGGACTTTACCGGAGGAACGCTTGTTTGTGCCTGCACAGACCGGCCGGTAAAGGTGAGGATCGAGGGACAGATTGCCCACAACCACGCTTGCGGCTGCACCAAATGCTGGAAACCCAGTGGCACCAATTTCTCCATTGTCGCGGTTGTTCCGCATGACAAGGTGACCGTGCTCGAGAATGGCGACAAGCTGCAAGTGGTCGATCCGTCCGCGCTGATCCAGCGGAACGCCTGCAAGGAATGCGGCGTTCATATGTATGGGCCGGTGGTGCGAGAACATGCCTTCCAAGGGCTGGACTTCGTTCACCCCGAGCGCTTCCAGGAAACGGGCTGGGCTCCGCCCGGCTTTGCAGCCTTCGTCTCCTCCATAATCGAGTCGGGCGTTGATCCCAGCCGCATGGATGGCATCCGGGCCCGCTTGAGGGAGCTTGGGCTCGAACCCTATGATTGCTTGTCGCCGGCCTTGATGGACGCTGTTGCCACCTGGGTTGCGAAGAAGTCGGGCGCGCTTCCCAATTGATCGCAGGCGGAGTCGAGGCAGCCCTGTCGGCGTGTTCGTCAAGGCGCTGACAGGGTGTTTGTGCCGGCCCGTGCTCAAACACTAATTTAATGTAATTCTTGCGCGCTATTTAATGTCCGCTGTGGGGTCAAGACCAAGCGCAGCAAGCCCGAGATTGGCACTCGCGTTGCCGAGTTCCTGCGGTTGGTAGGGCTTGAAGGTCTTGGCGACCGCTTCCGCGGCCAGATTTCTGGCGGTCAGCGTCAGCGTGTGGCCCTTGCGCGCGCTCTTTCCGTCGATCCGAAGGTGTTGCTTCTCGACGAACCTTTCGGAGCGCTTGATGCCAATGTCCGCCGGGATCTACGCCGCTGGCTTCGCGAGATCCACGATGAGCTCGGCATTACGACTTTGTTCGTGACGCACGATCAGGAGGAGGCGCTCGATCTGGCCGACCGTGTTGTTATCCTCGATCAGGGTAGGATCGTGCAGGAGGGAACGCCTGCAGAAGTTTGTCGCGCGCCGAATTCGGCATTCGTGATGCGGTTTTTGGGAGATGCAAACCGCATTGCTGCGACCGTTCGGGACGGGCGAGCCTATATTGGAGAGACCGTGATCGACGCGCCGTCGTCGAGCGATGGCCCGATCGACATGTATTTGCGGCCGGGCGACGTTGATTGGTGCCCCGAGGGGGATGGCATACCCGCAACGATCGTTCGCGTTCTCGATCGACCCGGCGGCAGACGGGTTCTCGCCAATGTAGAAGGCGGTACGGCACTGGAGTTCGTTGTGCCACCCGAGACGGATGTGCGGTCGGGGCAGCATGGAAGACTGCAGAACAAGCGGTCACGCCTTTACCCGGCCTGAAACGACATTGGATGCATGGATATTCGGTTTGCGCAGATAACCGGAATTATGAGTTAAATTTCATTCCAAGCTCTGGCATAAGCGGCATACCGACTCCGGTTTCGCTGAATTGCAAGATAGAGAACGATGGCTGAAGCTTCACAGGTCGAATTCAAGGTGCCGCTCAAGGCTGCGCCCGGAGCTTATGCCGACCGTCCTGTCGTTCTAACGGTTAAGGATCCAGGGCACCGTTTGGGTCTGCGCCCGCGCTTGGCGTTGCATCGAAAGGGCCGCGTACCAGCTACGGTTTTCCGCTCTTTCCTGGTGAATAGCAAAGGCCGCGGACGGTTTTATGGATGGCTGCCGGTGCAATTCGAAGGCGCAACGCTTGTCGCCGATGACGCAACAGCGGAAATATCCACCGACGTTACTCCGGAAATAAACGTGCGGCGGCTGTCTCTGCTCGAAATCGGGACTATCCTCGCTCTGCGACGACCTTTGTTCATTCTTCGTATTCTTCGTCTTCTCATGGCGCGCAACGTGAAAGGCGCCACGTTTCGCTTTGCCAGGCAAGTCGACGCTTTGTCGGCGCCGAGCTATGACGAATGGATCGACGCACAGCAGGCGGCGGAGCGCGCGGAGGTGCCTGACGCTCCGGGAGATTGGCCAACAAAACCTTTCGTCTTCGTTTCCATCGGGCGCGGCACTGAAGAGGCCGTTGCCGAAACACGCGCGTCACTGGCCACGCAGACCTGGCGTGACTACGCCGAGATGCCCGCCAGTGAAGTCGCAGGTATGAATGATGGGAACGCAGCCCGACCGCAACTATGGATACGGATTCCGGCTGGCGCGCGCCTTGCGCCACGTGCTTTGGAGAGGCTTGCGCGCCCCTTCGCTTTCTCGTCTTCGGTGGCTGCGGTTTATAGCGACGAAGATCGTGTCAATAAGCGTGGTCGCCGGATCGACCCGTTCTTCAAGCCGGCCTGGAACCCGCCCCTTGCGCAATCCGGTTGGCTCCCATTGGACGGCGCCCTTGTTCGCTTGGCCGACCTGCCGGAGGGCTTGGACCTCGAGAAGATGCCGTTGGGTGAGGTGATCGCCAAAGCTGCAAAGGGCCGCCGCGGTGCGGTCCTTCATGTGCCGCGGGTGCTCTTGCATAGAGACGCTCCATACCAACGAACGATGAGACCTGTTCAACTTAAAGCGGATGCAGCTGAGGTGCCCAAGGTGAGCGTCATCATCCCGACGCGCGATCGGGCGGATCTGCTTGAGGCGTGCCTGAAGGGGCTTTTTGAAAGCACCGAAGGCGCTGATCTGGATGTCATTGTCATCGACAATGACAGCAGCGATCCCGCAGCTCTGGCCCTTATGGGGCGCTATGAAAAGGCTGGGCGTATCCGCCGGCTGCCGCTCCCAGGGGCGTTCAATTTTTCACGGGCGTGCAATCTTGGTGTCGAAGCATCGCGCCATGAACTCATCCTTCTGCTCAACAACGACGTCGAGCCATTGCGGCGAGATTGGCTTACCAACCTCTCTCGGGAGCTGGATGATCCTGATGTCGGCACCGCGGGGAGCCTCCTGCTTTTCCCCGACGGTTACATTCAGCATGGCGGCGTGACGCTCGGTGCCGGCACCGTTGCTCGGCATAGCTTTCATTTCCTGCACCCGCAATCACGGGAGGACAATGGCCTCTTGCAGGAGTGCAGGGAGGTATCAGTTGTTACTGCGGCGTGCCTGCTAACACGCAAGAGCCTTTGGATGCAAACTGGCGGGATGGATGAAGTCAACTTGACTGTCGCGTTCAACGATGTGGACTATTGCCTCAAAGTGCGACAGGCAGGGTTCAGGATTACCTGGACGCCCGATAGTGCAATGTTGCATCGGGAGTCGGTCTCCCGAGGAGCAGACAACACACCTGAAAAGTTGCGCCGTTTCGCGCGCGAGGAACAGACCGTGTATCAGCGGTGGGGCGATATTTTGCGGAATGATCCGTATCACAACCCGAACCTCTCCCTGATCGCGGAGGATTTTGTTCTCGAGGCCCGCCCGCGCGATCTATCTCCTAGGTCATCACGATGACTGATCACAGAGAACGACTTGCTCTATGGATCGAACAAAAGCTGCCGCGCCCGAAGCTGAGGCCGGGGGCGACTGGTCGTCCACGTGGGCCTGTCAAACGGATCATCGTCTTCGGGCGCATGCCGAACCCGACTTTTGACTATTATTTTGCTGCTCGGCTCGATGCGCCGGGCATGCTCCCGTCTGAGGCCGTCGATATCAGGCACGGCAAACTTGCCGACCTTGCTCCCGAGGGCGCTTTCATCATCATCTGTCGCTATGCGTCACCTGACGTGCTGACTTGGCTGGATACCAATGCTGATCGGCTGTCCGGTGTAGGGCTCTTTGTCGATGATGACATACCGGCAGTGGCGACAGGGCGAGATGCGAGTCTGCGTTATCGCTTCGTTCTGTGTTTTCGGGCGCTTTGGCCGCTGCGCCGTCTCAATCGCCACCTCGATATAGTCTGGGCTTCGACGCCGCA
This sequence comes from Ensifer adhaerens, assembly GCF_001270265.1. Taxonomy (GTDB): domain Bacteria; phylum Pseudomonadota; class Alphaproteobacteria; order Rhizobiales; family Rhizobiaceae; genus Ensifer; species Ensifer adhaerens_B. Next base: position 11,946 of record NZ_LGAP01000038.1, on the reverse strand, counting down.
TTTGGCTTCGACATTGCAGTTGGAGGAAGTTCAGGTGTTGCCTCCAGCGCCTCCCGAGAGACTGTGGAGGCCGCGATCGAGCAAGTATGGTTCTTTGGAGCCGATATCAGACCGAGTTCTAATCGCTTATCACGCGACAGGCGTTCACCTCGAAGAACATCGTTTTCTGCGTCCGATCATTGAGGAAATCTTAGAGAAACGGCCGGAGGCACGATTTGAGGTGTTCGCAGACGCGCGCGCGGCATCAATATGGGAAGGCATGGAACGAGTCTCAGTCCGACGACCAATACCCTGGAACGACTATGTCGCAGACGCAAACAATCGGACCATCGATGTCATGCTCGTTCCGCTTCACCCGTCGCGCGTGAATGATAGTCGAGCGCCGACGAAGCGGATCGACGTTGCCCGATATAAAGCGGCTGGTGTGTTTTCGGAAGGCGCGGCCTATGGCTACCCCGGTGAGGATGCAGAACTGCGACTTCCTTACAACGCTAGGGCCTGGTGCCAAACTATCGATCAACTCGTCGAAGATCTGGAGATGCGCCGGACAATTGCTGCCGCGACGCGACAGGCTGCCTTGCAAATGACCTTGGCAGCAGATACGGGATTTGAGGCCCTGAAGGCCTGCCAGAACGCCTCGTCAGCCCACCTTGGGTTGACCACTATCTTGAACGATCGCAATGCGGGTCCTTTCTGATGACTTTCAAGGTCTTGTTGCTACGCCCCAAACGATTTGGTGACGATCGAGGCTGGTTCTCGGAAGTTTACAACGAGACGGTTTTCTCCGGCTACGGCGTCACCGACCGCTTCGTTCAGGACAATCACTCGCTTTCAGTTCCGGTGGGCACGCTGAGAGGGCTGCATTTTCAGACGCCGCCTTATGAACAGGCAAAGCTGGTTCGCTGTATCAGGGGCCGGATTTTTGACGTAGCGGTTGATCTTCGTCGCGGTTCCCCCACCTTCGGACGGTGGGTCGGCGCCGAGCTCTCTGCGGAGAATGGTTACCAGCTTTACGTACCCGTCGGTTTCGCTCATGGGTTCGTGACGCTCGAACCTTCGACAGAGGTGACCTACAAAGTGTCCAACCTCTACTCTCCGGAGAATGACGGCGGTATCCTCTGGAGTGATCCTCAAATCGGTGTTGAGTGGCCTCTGCCTCAAGGTAGTGACCCAATCTTGAGCCCCAAGGACCGGCGGCTGCCGCTACTGAGTGATTTCGACAGTCCGTTTGGGTATGACGGCACTCCGCTCGAACTCGTCGAAATTTAAGCTTCGGAAGGAACGCGTATGCGTATTCTTGTCACCGGCGGCGCCGGTTTCATTGGATCGGCTCTGGTTCGGCATCTCATTGAGAACACCGAACATGAGGTGTTGAATTTCGACAAGCTCACTTATGCTGGTACGCTGACGTCATTGTCGTCGGTCGCCTCTTCGCCACGGTACCGTTTCAAGAAGGGGGATATCTGCGATGAGCGGGCGGTGGCTACGGCGGTCAAGGGCTTTCAGCCTGATGTGATTACCCATTTGGCGGCTGAGTCGCACGTGGATAGATCGATTGATGGTCCGGGTGCTTTCATACAGACAAATGTTGTCGGAACTTACACAATGCTAACGGCTGCATTGGATTATTGGCGCACGCTTGAGGGCGGACGACGGGAGCGATTCCGCTTCCATCATATTTCGACAGACGAGGTTTTCGGTTCGCTTGGTGAAACTGGCTATTTCACGGAGACGACGCCGTATGATCCCCGCTCACCCTATTCTGCTTCCAAAGCAGGCTCGGATCATCTTGTTGCCGCTTGGGGACACACATTTAGCCTGCCGGTCCTGATCACCAACTGCTCGAACAATTACGGGCCGTACCACTTTCCGGAAAAACTGATTCCGTTGATTATCGTGAAGGCTCTCGCTGGCGAGGATCTTCCTGTCTATGGAAATGGCGCGAACGTTCGCGACTGGTTGTATGTCGAAGACCACGTTCGTGCTCTGCAACGTGTCTTCGAACAAGGCGTGCCCGGTCAGACTTACAACGTTGGCGGAAATTCAGAACGTCGGAACGTCGATGTCGTGAAGACTGTCTGTGAGATATTGAACCGACTGCGGCCGCGTGTGGATGGCCGTTCGTATTGCGACCAGATCACGTTTGTCGCGGATCGTCCTGGCCACGACCAACGTTATGCGGTCGACGCAGCGAAGATCGAAATCGAGCTTGGTTGGAAGCCGATTGAGACCTTCGAGAGCGGTATCGAAAAGACTGTCTCCTGGTATTTGGGCAATCGCGACTGGTGGGAGGAAATTCTCGACCGGACGAACGCAGCCCACCGACGCGGCCTGAGTAGATGAAAACGCGTCGGATTCTGATCACTGGTGGTGCAGGACAGGTAGGCACGGAACTGCTCGGGTGTACATGGCCTGATGATGTCCAGCTCTTCGCGCCGACCCGCCGCGAACTCGACCTGAGCGATTGCGAGAATATTGTCAACTATATCGCAGACGGCGACTTCTGTGGGGTCATCAACTGCGGCGCCTATACGGCGGTGGATCGGGCAGAGACCGACGTCCTAACCGCTTGGAGGATTAATGCTTTGGCTCCCGCAGCAATCGCTGTGGCGACCAGGAAGCACGGCATCCCGGTCGTGCACATCTCGACCGACTATGTGTTCGATGGGCGGAAAAGCGAACCTTACAGCGAAGATGATCCCGTAGCCCCACTCGGGGTCTACGGTGCTTCCAAGGAAGCTGGCGAACAAGCGATTAGGACAGGGAATCCGCGCCACGTAATTGTTCGGACCGCGTGGGTCTTTAGCGCCCAGGGTGCCAATTTTGTGAAGACGATGCTGCGCCTCGGCGGGGAACGGCCGCTAATCAAGGTCGTCAATGATCAATGTGGGTGCCCAACTGCCGCGTTGGATATTGCGTCGGCCGTGGCCGTGATCATCCTTCGCTTGATCGAGGATGGGCATGCGCCTGTTGGTACCTACAATTTTGTCAATGATGGCTCCGCGACCTGGTACGATTTTGCCCGCGAAATATTTGAGCAGCGCAGAGGTGCCGGACACGAGGTCCCAGCATTGGAACCCATCGGCACAAATCAGTATCCGACACCGGCCCGGCGCCCCGCGAACTCTAGACTATCGATTGATAAGTTGAGGCGGGACTTCGCTATAGAGCCGCGCGACTGGACGGCAGCCTTGCGACAAGTCCTTGCGTCTCTACCTGAATGAACCTAGGAACAAGAGGATTTGTCCTGTTGGCGTCAGAAGTCTGACCCTCAATTCGAGATCTAGCGCTTTTTGCCGATGCAAGGCAGTTCATTTTTCCGAACGTCGGAAAACAAATAGGGGAATAGATTTTCCATGAAAGGTATTATTCTCGCTGGCGGTTCCGGAACACGCCTTCACCCGGCGACGTTGGCTATCAACAAGCAGCTTATCCCGGTTTATGATAAGCCCATGATCTATTATCCCCTATCTGTATTAATGCAGGCAGGCATTCGGGATGTACTGATCATTTCATCGCCTGAACACCTTGATAGTTACAGACGCCTTTTTGGGGATGGGGAAGCGCTTGGTCTACGGATGAATTACGCCATCCAACCCAAACCGGAAGGGCTGGCACAGGCGTTCACAATTGGTGAAGAGTTTATTGGATGGGATAATGTCGTACTGGTGCTGGGCGACAATATCTTCTTTGGAGCGGGGTTGGCTGAGTTGCTTGAAAAGGCTTCGGGGCGAGCATCCGGTGCAACAGTGTTTGCCTATGAGGTCGAGGATCCGGAACGTTACGGTGTTGTAGAGTTAGGAGCCGATGGTCAAGCGATCAGCCTCGAAGAAAAGCCGGTTAGTCCGCGGTCTCGCTTCGCTGTAACGGGTCTCTATTTTTATGACAATGCCGTAGTTTCCCACGCTAAGTCTTTACGCCCTTCGGCCCGAGGGGAGTACGAGATCACGGACCTCAACCGCATTTACATGGAAGAAGGAAATCTTTTCGTTGAAAAGATGACGCGTGGTTATGCGTGGCTCGATACAGGTACGCACGACAGCCTTCTGGAGGCTTCTGAATTCGTGCGAGTTATTCAGCATCGACAAGGAACAAACATAGCTTGTATTGAAGAAATTGCTTACTTGAGAGGATTTATTTCTAGGGATGACTTGATTGCCTTCGGCAACAAGTACTCTACGACTTCCTACGGTAGATATCTGTTGAGAGTTGCGGGTGAGGGGTGATGATTGGGGGGCGAATTCTCCCTCATCTCACATTCATCGTTTAGCTCTGTATTTCCCGGCGTTGTTTTCTTGACGATATCCGACCTACTGTGGTCGGCCGGCCACGCTCCGGTGAAGACCTCTTGCGATCGGCGTACACGTACCCGCCTTACCGGCGGGAAGTCGAGACGCTAGAGTGCATTTCTGTGCCATGAGATCATCGGATCTTGGATAATTCACCGAACCGACGCGCGCTGAAGTGTTTCCTGACTTTCGAAGCAGGTGTGGACGTCGCGCTCCCGCCTGTCATCTGTGGTTTCATTTCATGCAAATGAGTGCTGATTGAGAGCGCCGGTCTCATTGGAACTCCATATTTGCGGCCGCGCTCAATGTTATTCGGGCGGCCAACAATGGACTTGGTGCTTGAGCGTTTTTCTTGCGGAAGTCGCGTTGCATAAAATTCCGGTAGTCTCTCGCTTTGGCTTTAGGACTTGGCTGAGTCGGCGGTTGGAGCAACCATGCGTTCCAGCATAAGATGCTGCAAGAGAAGTATTGTCTTCATGTCGATGATCTCGCCTGACAAAATCATCTGAAACGCTGTTTGAAAAGGCAATTCGATCACTTCGATGTCTTCTCCCTCGTCGGGTAGGCCGCCGCCTGGGCGTCTGGCGGAGTCGTCATAGGTTCCGATAAACAGACTAAGCACCTCAGTCACCGACGCCGGCAATCCGTACGCTGATGCGACAAATCGAAGATCATTAACGATGACGCCAGCTTCTTCAAGAGCCTCCTTCCTAGCACAGGTTTCCGGATCATCGCCCTCTAATACCCCTGCGCAAACCTCCAAGAGGAAAGGATTGCTGCCATTTACCATCGCCGGCGGGCGGAACTGACGCACGAGTATAACCATATCACTATCCGGATTGTGCAACAAAACGGCGGCGGCGTTTCCGCGATCGTAGACTTCTCTGGAGATCTCTGCGAGTTCGCCTGATATTTTTGAAAACTGGAATTTGTATTCCGTAAGTGTTCCCCAGGATTTTACTAACAATTCTGATGACAATATTTTTGAGTTTCGCATATTCGTGTTCCAGAAGTGAGAATTTATATTCAAACGTATTTCAGAAGTGATGCTTCACGATCGACGTTGCGTAATGTAATTGGGGTGCAGGCACGACCATAACCGCATGTGGTGCCTCAATCCATGATCCTCAGGCGCCACCGCGTGGCAATGAAGGCCGTCTATGGCCAAGTCAAGTGCTCTCGCTGCAATACGCTTTACAAGCAGCGCGGAGCGCCATGACAGGGTGTAACATGGCTCACCCTGAGAGGTTCGAGCCTAGTTGTAGCGGAGAAGAGGATGCGTCGATGTTATGTTCGATATGAGCAAGCACAAGCCATGTCCACATTGCGCGGCCTTGCGAAAATCCGCGATTTCTCCTAAGCATCCGCTCGATTTTTAGTGTGTCTAGTAGTAGTCATTTGAGGCGAAGAATGAATTTTGGAACCAGTGGCCTAAGGGGCCTTGTTGTCGACCTTCTGGGTTGCACGACGTCGGTGTATGCTCAAGCCTTTGCCCGACACCTTATCGAAATTGGTGCAGCGAAGCTTGGCGACACAGTTCTCGTTGGACGTGATTTCCGTGCCTCAAGTCCTGAGATTGCTGCAACTGCGATGGGTGCACTGAAGCGTTCGGGCCTGAATCCGGTTGATTGCGGTACCTTGCCGACACCGGCTCTGGCGCTTTACGGATTGAAGCTAGGTGCAGCATCGCTGATGGTTACTGGCTCGCACATCCCTGATGATCGCAATGGGATAAAGTTCTATCGACCAGACGGTGAGATCGATAAGCAGGACGAGGTGCGGATTAGCGCGATCGCCGCCGAGATTGATCGAGCTGCGGTAGACCTCACGCCAGTTATTGGACCGGATCGGTCCAAGGAGGCGGAGGCGCTGTTTCTTATCCGCAACAAGCGGCTATTGCCGGATTCTGCGCTGTCTGGTCTCAGGATAGGCGTCTATCAGCATTCGACCGTCGCACGTGACCTCCTCGTTGAGATTCTCGGACACTACGGAGCCGAAGTTGTGACACTTGGGCGCTCCGCACATTTCATTCCGGTCGACACCGAAGCAGTTACAGCCGACACCATTGGCTTGCTTAAAGGGTGGGCGAAACAATACGCGCTTGATGCTATTGTGTCCGCAGATGGCGACGGAGATCGTCCGCTTGTAGCGGACGAAACCGGCGTACCGGTGCGTGGTGATTTGCTCGGCGTGATCGCGGCACAATTTCTCGGAGCGAAAACTGTCGTAACACCAGTCACATCCAATTCCGGTATCGAAGCAACCGGCGACTATGATGTCATACGTACCAAGGTCGGCTCGCCGTTTGTCGTTGCTGGAATGAATGGTGCACTACAAGCCGGGCGGCCCGGAGTAATGGGTTTCGAGGCGAATGGCGGATTGCTAACCGGCTCCGGGTTTACGGTCGAAGGCGAAATCGTCGAAGCCCTCCCGACCCGCGACAGCTTCCTGCCTATTCTAGCCGTTCTTTCACTTTTGGCGACGCGGAAAACCGCGCTATCGAAGTTAGCCAATGGCTTCGGATTGCCGTTTGCCGCTTCAAGCCGCCTCGAGAACTTCGCAGTCGAGGCGAGCGCGGCGCTCATGTCACATCTGCGCGCATCGAACGAGAATCTCGGTAAATTCCTTGCAACGATCTGCGATGTTGCAACGACGAGTGATATCGATGGCTTGAGGATCACACTCAAAGATGCTCGCGTCGCACATTTTCGCCCATCTGGAAATGCGCCAGAGATGCGCTGCTACGTTGAGGCGCAAAGTGAGGAGGCCGCAGCGGCGCTGCTTAATCAAAGTCTTGAACTCGTTCGCCAATGGGCGCGCCGGGTGTCAGGTAATGCTGGCCAAGAGACTGCCACATCAGGAACAGGAACAACACAGGTGACTGAAGAAAAAAGCACGACTGGCAGAATCATTCCCGTGATCATGGCGGGTGGTAAGGGTACTCGACTTTGGCCCTTGTCCCGAGCGAGCGCGCCGAAGCAGTTCATCCAATTCGTTGGCGATAGAACGTTATTTCAGGCAACACTTGCTCGCGTCTCCGACCAAGCGCTGTATGAGCCTCCGCTCGTGATTACCAATGAGGACTTCCGATTCCTCGTGGCAGAACAGGCTAGGGAGCTTGGCATCAAACTCGGCGGGATCTTGCTGGAACCGACTGCTCGCAATACCGCTCCCGCAGTCGCGGTTGCTGCGGCTCTCGTAGCGAAACGCTTCAGTGAAGGCGCGGTAGTTCAGGTATTGGCTTCCGACCACGAGATTGTCGCAGACCAAGGCTATTTCGATGCGATCCGGACAGCACAACAGACTGCACTTGCCGGCAAACTTGTAACTTTCGGTATCAGCCCTTCAGAGCCCGCAACGGGATATGGTTATATCGAGGTCGGCGAGCGCCTTTCAACCGGCGCTTCCGGCGTCAAACGGTTCGTGGAGAAGCCAGCGCTGCCGGATGCGCAGAGGATGCTTAGTGAGGGTGGTTTCGTTTGGAACTCCGGCATCTTCATGTTCAAGGCCAGTCAGATGCTAAACGAGATGTCGACCTTTGCGCCCGATGTAGAGAAGGCTGCCCGCGCCGCACTTTCAAAAGCTACAAGTGACCTCGACTTCATTCGTTTGGATGCTGACGCGTTTGCGGCTAGCCCGGATATCTCAGTAGATTATGCGATCATGGAGAAGACCTCCAACGCCGCAGTAGTGGTCTCCTCGATAACATGGAACGACATGGGTAGCTGGGATGCGGTTTGGAAGCTAGGTGCCCGCGACGAGGCGGGAAACGTCGTCTTGGGCAATGCGACGGTCATCAACACGGAAAATTCCCTCGTTATGTCCAATAACAGCCACTTGGCAGTGCTGGGCCTTGAAGGTGTTGCAGTCATCGCCAGCGAAGACGCCGTTTACGTGGGGCGCCTCGATGACAGCCAACACGTCGGCAAGATCGTCAAGCACCTCGCCGCCACAAAAGCGACCGCAGCATTAACAGAGACGCATCCCACCTCATATCGCCCCTGGGGTGGCTACACGTCAGTATTAAACGGCGACCGCTTTCAGGTGAAGCGGCTCTTCGTAACTCCAGGCAAGAAGCTCTCGCTACAGAAGCATCATCACCGTTCTGAGCATTGGGTCTGTGTGAAGGGCACCGCCGAAGTGACGATCGGTGACGAGGTTAAGGTGGTACGCGAGAATGAGTCTGTCTATATTCCGCAGGGCGAAACCCACCGCCTCGCGAATCCGGGCAAGATCATGTTGGAGATGATTGAGGTGCAGACCGGCTCTTATCTGGGCGAGGATGACATTGTCCGCATCGCCGACGAGTTTGGGCGGGGGTGAGATTCGGGTTCAATCCGAATCCAATGTAGCGATCGAACCTTTCTGCGGATCTTTTGCTACAACAAATTCGCAGGTGCCATGTGGAAAGAATGGCCCCTGCTGAGGATCTCATGTTCATCCACGTAGGAAGTCGGCTATTGCTCAAGCGTTCCAGAATTCGTGGCCACGTCGATAGCATTTCCGACGGGTATATGTTTGGTTGGCTTTTTGACTCCAAACACCCGACGCGTAGCGTCGTCTTCGAATTGTTCATTAATGGCGACTACCGAGGGCAGTGGACCTGTGCATATTTTCGGCCCGACCTACTCGATGGCGGTCTCGGCAACGGCACACACGGATTCAAGTTGCCATTGGCAGGAGCCGCGGCGACCGAGATAGATAGTGTGGAGATGTTTGTGCCTGGTGCGGGCGCCATATGGCTCGCAGCTCGCGGCGGTCATCTGCGTGGACTGAAAGGGGCTGGCGCTACACGCGCGATGCGACGGAAGCGGTTCTGGGACAGATTGGTGCTAAGTGAGGCCGCTGCTTTTCCCACCGATGAAGTGCCGGAAGCCCCTGGGGCAGCCAGCGTCCTGTCTCGGTCTGATGTCTACGGGAACCAACGCCGTGCTCGGGTCCAATCTTGCGATTTCACGGAATTCTTAAGGCGGCTGAAAAACTGGAAGGGTGATGACGACCAATTCTATAGTTGGTACGTCAACGACTACATATATAATCTCGCCCGTGGGTCTATTCCGCTGTCGGACGACGAAAAGATGTTCGTCCGATCGTCGATTGAGAACGCGCGCTCTGAGCTGAGATTTCCGCCACTTTCGAAATGTCTTAAGCTCATCTTCTGGAAGAATTTCTCCGCTATCCGAAAGGCTTATGGGCCATATTGGTGGAGCATGGAGGGAGGCCGCCAACTAAAGCTGGACCAATCGATCCTGCGTCCCGATGAGGCGGGGAAGCTCCGCGAGTTTGTCCAATGTGGATTCGGTCACACATTTCCATTGAACTACTTTATGGTGCTTTTTGCCCTGCGCAATGGTCTGGTTAACCCACTTGCGATGCTTTTCCCGTCCGGCAGACGGCGGGTTTATGAGTGGTGCTACTATTACGCTTTCCAGAATTCCCACGTCCGTAAACATGTTGAAAGCGATTTGGGTGCGCACCTTCAACATGATGCTCGGGCGTTGTCTTGCAGACACAAAGAATTGCATTCTTCGGAAAAGAATAGACATCTGCGGCCGCAGAGCGCAGAGGCCTTTGTAGATGTTCCCACGGAAAATGTTGTTCCAAGTTCTACAGGGAAACCTGAGAAGCGCAGGACCTATCGGCTTCAGTTTATAGGCCCATTCGACAAGCTATTGGGGCTCGGCGAGAGTAGCCGCAGACTGATGGAAGCCGTGCGCGAGGTAGAGGCTGAGTGCCATTTTGTTTGCTATAACGATGGAATTCAAAGTGCCTCCATCGAGGGTAATTACAATTACGATGTTCGTTGCTCTGATATAAACATAATTCACCTAAATTCCGAGCAAATACCGGAGTTTTTCCTGAAGAATGGTGACGTTATCCGGAACTCATACAATATTATATTTCCCTATTGGGAGCTTAATAAAGTCTCCAGTCTTCACTTTTTAGGAATGAGTTTAGTTGATGAAGTCTGGTCGGCCTCAACATTTATTGGTTCGCTTTTCCAGGAGCGTGGCTTTCCCGTCGTCACCATAGGCCTTCCTGCATCTAAACTAGGTGAGGAGTGTGGCAGCGAGCGCCAACGCCCTGATAGGTTCACGTTTCTAACCTCATTCGACGCGTTTTCTTGGCCGCAACGCAAGAATGCTATTGCGGTGGTTGAGGCGTTCTTGGCCGCATTTGATGGTGTCGAAAGTGTGCGATTGATCATCAAGACACAAAATGCAGACCACGTTCATAGCGCGCACCAAAAGCAGGCGTGGCTTGCGTTAAAGCGCCGTTGTTCCGACGACAGCCGCATCGAGATCATTAACGAGACTTATAGTCCGTTGCGCCAAAGGGAGCTATTAAGATCCTGCGACTGTTTGGTTTCTCTACATCGCGCGGAGGGACTAGGCATAGACATCCTTGACGCATTGGCAAGCGGGATTCCGGTGGTGGCGACCGCCTATTCGGGGAATATGGACGTTTGTTCGCCGAAGAATTCCTGGTTGGTGGATTTTGATCTGGTGGCGGTCCGGGAAGATGAATATGTCTTTGTGGAGGACGGCCATTTATGGGCAAATCCTAAAAGTACTTCTGCTATTAGAGCCCTCAGGGGTGTGTTCTATGAGCATGAGGAAAGAAATGACAAGCGAATCGCTGGAATAGCGGATGCACAGCGTTTGAGGTCGCGAGATGCAGTTGCAGAGAGAATTAGCCAGCGGTTGAAGTCCCTTGAGCAAATAGGTTAGCTTAGCTAGTGCCCGTCCATAAACGCCTGTTTTTCTTCGGTTTTGAAAGGTTGTTTGCCGGCTGCCATCGTTTCTTAGGACGCGTGATGGCAGAAGGCCGCGCAGGTTATGGCCGAAGAGCGATCTGGCGGCAATGAGGTCATGGGGTATCGGCCGACGCTCGCCGGGCTTGCTCTGAACGCCACCGGATCAGGAGCGTAAGGTCGGCCTGAGGCGGGCAAGGAGGGCGAGATTGTAAGCGACCACCGAGGACCAGACATAAGCCTTAAAGTGGTCGAGCCCGCGCCAGGTGCAGCGCCCCAAGCCATAAGCGCGCTTCAGACATGAGATGCCGGCCTCGATGCCGGCGCGGAAGTTTCTGAGCTTGCGATAGACCCAACGGCTCTTGACCATGTCTTCGATCTTGAGGCCGCACTTTTTGTGGAAGGCCATGTCGCGGATGCCACAGGCTTTGGCTCCGCTCAAATTATCGCGGCTGGCGTAGCCGCCGTCGGCCGCCGCCTGACGCGGCGCCTGGCCATAAAGGGCGATGTGGCGTTCCAGCATCGGCAGCAAGCGCTCGCTGTCGGCCGGGTTGCCGGTTTCGACGACGAGGTCGAGGACCAGTCCGCTTCTGCCGGTGGTGAGATTGAGTTTGTGGCCGTAGTCGCCGTCGCGGCTGCCTTTGACGATGATGTGGGCATGCGGCTCGAACAGGCTCACCAGCTTGTCGCCAGCCGGTACCGGCCCGCCGGCCAGGACCCGCCGTTCGGTCTGGGCGATGATCCGCTCGATCAGCGGCTTATAGTGGCGGAGCTGGGTCTGCCACAGTTCGCCGGCCGGGCCCGCCGTCAGGGGCAACTGTTCACTCGCCTGCTGGCGATAACTCACGGGGGGGCGGGGGGTTTTGGGGGGGGCGGCGGCTGTGCTTCACCCCGTTCGGGCGG
>NZ_LGAP01000037.1 GCF_001270265.1 Ensifer adhaerens | reverse complement strand
ATCGGGCTTCGCTTGCGCAAGCGGCCCTGGCGACTGTTCGGGTTCGATGGAACGGCGGGCGAGGACCCAAGCTCTCCCACGGGCTTGCTGTCCCAAAGGTGCTTCGGTCTTTCGCCCGCTACCGCATTGTCCATTACACCTGCGAATGCGGTGATAGGGAAGTTACAAGGTGCCGGCAGGCGGATGAGGGGCGAGTGCCGCGCGACTGACCGGAGAGCGGACGGCCGCAAGGCGTTACTTATTGGCGTTGTGATGCGATCACGCCCCGGCCTTGGCCCGCTGCGCCTGCAAGTCCGCCCTGGTCATCGCGTAGAGCACATGGCGAACGAGCTGTGGCTTGTCGGCGGGAATGCGCGGGTGGTTGAAGTCGCGCGCCGGGTCCCGGTACATTCCGAGACGGGCCATGACGGCGGTCGAGCGGGTGTTTTCGGGGATGGCGAAGGAGACGATTTCGCAAAGGCCCTTCTCCTCGAAGCCGTAGCGCAGCAGATCGCGCGCGGCCTCACTGATATAGCCCTTGCCCCAGAAGGGGTGGGCGAGCCGCCAGCCGATCTCGACGGTGCCTTTCGGCAGGTAGGGGTCAAGGTCGGTATAAGCGAGGCCGCAGAAGCCGATCGGCCGGTCGTCGGCCTTGAGCGCCACCGCGAAGAAGCCGAACCCGGTTTCGGCAATGCCGCGCCCGACGCGGTCGAACAGCGCGTCGGATTCCTCCCGGCTGCGGCGATGGGGGGAAGAACTCCATCACCCTGGGATCGCTGTTGATCTCGAAGAAGAGATCGCGGTCGCTTTCCTTCCAGGCGCGGATGCGCAGCCGTTCGGTCTCGGAAACGATCATCTGATGAAATCGGTCTTTCGATAGCCCTGCAGATAGAGAAGGGCCGTGAGGTCGCCATGGTCGATGCGCACCTTCGCCTGTTCGGCTACCACGGGCTTGGCGTGCAGCGCGACGCCGGTGCCGGCCAGTTGCAGCATGCCGAGATCATTGGCGCCGTCGCCGACGGCAAGCGCTTCGTCGGTCGAGATACCGAGCCGGCCGGCAATGTCGATGAGCGCGTCGACCTTGGCCTGCTTGCCAAGGATCGGTTCTGCGACCTCGCCGGTCAGCGTGCCGTCCTTCTCGATCAGCGTGTTGGCGCGGTTCTCCTGGAAACCGAGCATGTCTGCGACCGGGCCGGTAAACACGGTGAAGCCGCCGGATACGAGCGCGGTGTAGTAGCCCTTCGCTTTCATGGTGGCGATCAGCTCAGGGCCGCCCGGCGTCAGCGTGATGCGCCTGGCAATGACATCGCCGACGACGCTCGAGGGCAGGCCCTTCAGCAGCGCGACGCGCTCGATCAGCGCCGGCTCGAAGGCGATCTCGCCGTTCATGGCGCGCGCCGTAATGGCGGCAACCTTGTCCTTGAGCCCGACTTCGGCGGCAAGCTCGTCGATGCATTCCTGGCCGATCATGGTGGAATCCATGTCGGCGATCAAAAGCTTCTTGCGTCTGGTGTCGGCGTCCTGGACGGCGACATCGACGGGCGTGCCGTTGAGCGCGCCGCGCAGCGCCGCCTCGGCGGCAAAGGGATCTGTGCCGTCGGTGAGCGCCAGGTCGCAGGCGATGCCGTCGGCGAGCCAATAGAGGCCGGATGCCTTGACGGCGTCAGCGGCGGCTTCCGCGAGCGCTGGCGTCAGAACAGGATTTGACGGATTGGCGATAAGCGTGGCAACGAGAGCCATGGACAACAACCTTGAAACCGATACGGACGCGATCCTGATAACCGGGCCGACCGCCAGCGGCAAGTCCGCGCTTGCGGTCGAATTGGCGCTCCGGCATGGCGGCGTGGTCATCAACGCCGACAGCATGCAGGTTTACGACACATTGCGGGTGCTGACGGCGCGCCCCGACGAGGCCGATATGGGCGGTGTCGAGCACTGTCTCTACGGCCATGTGCCGGCCGGCGAGGCCTATTCGACCGGGGCGTGGCTGCGCGAAGCGCAAGCGCTCGTCGCCGCATTGCGCGAGGCCGGTCGGCTGCCGGTCTTCGTCGGCGGCACCGGGCTCTATTTCAAGGCGCTGACCGGCGGGCTTGCCGACATGCCCGAAGTTCCGGCCGCCATTCGCGACCGGCTGCGTGAGCGGCTGAGGCAAGAGGGGCCGGAAGGGCTCCATGCCGAGCTCGCCGTGCGCGATCCGCAGACGGCAGGCGCGCTGAAGGTCGGCGACGGCCAGCGCATCGTGCGCGCGCTTGAAGTGGTGGAGGCGACCGGCCAGTCGATCCGCGTCTACCAGCAGAAGAGCGGTCCCCAGATCATCGATCCGCAGCGGGCGCGAAAGCTGGTGGTGCTGCCGGATCGCAAGGTGCTGCACGACCGCATCAACCGCCGCTTCGGCTTGATGCTGTCAGGCGGGGCGATCGACGAGGTGCGCGCGCTCTTGGCGCTGAATCTCAATCAGGACATGCCTGTCATGAAGGCGATCGGCGTCAGCCAGATTGTGGCGCTCCTGCGCGGTGAGATCGACGAGGCCGAGGTGATCGAGGCCGGTTCTGCCGCAACCCGCCAATATGCCAAGCGGCAGATGACCTGGTTTCGCAACCAGCTCGATGACGGCTGGCAGCGCATCGAGAGTGCTACCGAGGCAATGTGAGCTCTGCCGGATGGGATCGTATCTCGATGACAGAACCCATAGGTCGTTACCGTTACCGAGTTGACATTTATCCACATTAGATCACCCTAAATTGCAATTTGGACTACAGCGGCAATCCGGTCGTCGGCATCGTTGGAAATGTCTTTCAGACGGTCATCGTAGGGATAGCCGGCTTTCGTTTCTCGGGCAGGGTCCGATGGGGTCTAAGCACATAAGGCGGATCTTCTTTATCGAGTTCTATCGACAGCTTGGCGTTGTCTGGCCAATCCTGTCCGGCATTCTTTGCATCATGGTTGGGGGCGGCCTCTTGATTGGGCGGATAGAGGGATGGCGGATGATCGACACCCTGTATTTCACCTTCGTTACCGGCCTCACGATTGGCTACGGCGATCTGGTGCCGAGCCATGCTACTTCGCGCGTGTTGGCCATCATGATCGGTCTTACCGGGATTGTGCTCACTGGTCTCGTTGCAGCCGTCAGTGTCCAGGCGCTGAGGGCCACGGCCGATGCTACAGCCGATGATCGTACAGAGTGAGAGCCGCTAGACGGAGCCTTGTTCACTGTCGCCGTCCGCAGTCCGGTCAAGAAGCCTCGATGAGTTTGGGGGTATCATGAGCCAGCTTTGGAAAGAAATTCGGCACACTCCGCTCCTATGGCTCTTGGTCCTGGCGCCATTGGTGCTTGTGGCGCATAGCGCCGCACCCGATGCGCACACGCTGCTTTTCCTGCTTTCGGTCTTGGCGATCGTTCCATTGGCAACCTTGTTGAGCCATGCCACCGAAGCCGTCGCTGCCAGGACGGGCGATACGGTTGGCAGCCTTCTCAACGCGACGCTCGGCAATCTGACCGAACTCATCATTGCGCTGGCCGCCTTGCGACTTGGTCAATACACGCTGGTGAAGGCCTCATTGGCCGGCGCTATCGTTTGCAACACGCTTTTCATGTTGGGTGCTTCATTCCTGCTCGGTGGCCTGAAATACCATGTTCAGGACTACAACCGCGTCAGCGCTCGCCTACAAACGAGCATGCTGTTCCTGGCAACGATCGCACTGATCGTACCCTCGGCGATGGCCGAGGCTGATAGTCTCGCGGCGGCACCGGATTTCATGCAGGAGCTTAGTCTCGGTCTGGCGATCCTTCTGATCATCGCCTACGGGTTGGGGCTTTTCTTCTCTCTGAAGAGCCATCGCGAATTCTTCGGCAGTGTAGAGCACGCTGCCACATCGGACGAGGCTCCTTGGCCGTTGAGTGTTGCCCTTGCAACGCTGGCTGCCGTGACGGTCATGGTCGCGTTGGTCAGCGAAGTGTTCGTCGAATCGGTGCAGCAGGCCGCCGTCACATTCGGAATGACGCCCGCATTTGTGGGTTTCATCGTTGTCGCGCTGGTAGGGGCAGCCGCAGAAATGACTTCGGCGTTTTCCGGTGCGCGCAAAAATCGATTGGACTTGAGCGTCGGCATTGCGCTGGGTAGTGCGGCCCAGATAGCCCTTTTCGTCGCCCCGGTTCTCGTGCTTTTGAGTTACGTTGTCGGTCCCGCGCCGATGGACCTGCAGTTTTGGCCGGGTGCGGTCGTCATGGTGCTCGTCGCCACAATGACGGCGATCATCGTCACGAACAGCGGTCGCTCCGCGTGGTTTGTGGGCGTGCTGATGCTGATGGTTTATCTGATCTTCGCCATGACACTCTATCTGCTGCCACCCAAACTTCTGTGAGTTCGCGCAGGCACGCATGCCGACACGACTGCATGTTTCCTTAAATCGTATGCGATTTAAGGACAAAAACATGCAGCACTTCAAAGTGCTACAGCGACCTTTGCACGTCTGATAAGACGCGCGGCGTTGTAGACGGCTGTCATTGCGGAAACAGGAAGGTGAGGGTCATCCGGAAGCCCAGGCCTTCGGGGCCGTTGTCGGGCGCTGCCGCCCAATAGCGCAGGCCGGCGCCAAAGCTGATCGGCTGTTTGTCGATGGTGAACAGCTTGGAGATGTTGAAGTTGATCGGGACGCTCCACTCGTCGGCCTCCCAGTCATAGGTGGATTCGGTGTTGAGCGTGAAGGTCCAGGCATCCTTGGTGGTGTAGGACAGGAACGGCTGCAGGAAGGTGGAGCTGATGTCGTTGCGCTCGTCGCTGCCGGCAAACGACCAGATATGGTTGGCGAGCGCACCATAGGTCCATTCGCCCTCCTGTTTGAGCACGACGACGGTCGGGCCGATGCCCCATTTTTCACCGCCGAGCAGATCGTCGGTCGCGGTCGGGATCAGGAAGGCCGGGCCGACACCCCAGATGATGCCGCTTTCCGTCGGCTTGGCCGGCGAGAAGAAGAAGCTCTGCAGCGTGTCGCCGAGGCCGAATTGCGAGCCGCTCGGGCCGGCAATGTCGTTCTGCGAGGTCACCGGCACGATGGTTCGCGAAATGATATTCCAGTCCGCGTTCAGCGAGAAGGGAATGACCGGCTGGATGTTGAGCGTGGACTTGTTGCCGTCGTTCGGTCCGTAGCCGCGGTCATAGTTGAACTGGAAGGGAACGCTGATCATCGAGGCGATCGGGTTCGCCAGCTTCTTGGCCAGTTCCTGGTTCGAGTCCTGTGCCTGCGCTGTCGTCGCGAAGATTGCGGACAAGGCTGCAGCGTATTTCAATCCGGCATGTCGCATGATCGATCCCCTCAATCGGCCTTCATGCATCAACCCCGTGCATCCGGAGTGATTCCAGCATGCCTTCAGTGTGGTCGCGCGGCGGCATTTTGGCAACGCCAAGAAAACACCGAGTAAATCAGAGGTAGAGTGACGGCGCGCCGCTGCCAGGGCGCACGCGCGCCTCAGGGCTTGCGAATGATGCTGCCGAGCGGCCGCTTGAGCAGGCTGTCGCGCAGGGAGCCTTCGCGTCGCGGTTCGGTGGCGGGGCGGGCAGGATAGGGGGCGGCCGGTGGCGACGGGCGATGGCCGGCCGCCGGCTCCGGTGTTTCGGTCAGAAGCTGCTGGCGGATCTGGTTGAAACGCTCGAGCTGCGGATTGCTGGGCTCGGGTGCGCGCGGCAGCATGTCGGGGCTGTAGGGCTCGATCTCGGCCGTGGCTTCGTCGAGGCCGGCACCCTCGGGCTCGTCGCGTGCCTCGGGACCGAGTTCAGTGGCCCAGAGCCGTTCTTCCTGCTCACCGGTCGTCGTGGCAGCCAGATAGCTCTGCTGAAAATTCGAGATGTTCGGACCGGTGATCGCCCGCATGCGATTGACGATCGAGCGGATGTCGACGGTCGGCGGCGCGTCCTCGTCGATCCGATCGGTGATGCCGTGGGCGCGGGGCAGCCGCTCCTCGTTGACGCGGGTAAAGCGCATGCGCATCGGCACCGCGACCGCCTCGCCGAAGGCAATGGCTTCGCCGTTGCCGATGGACGAGATGAAGCTGGTGGTCGAGATCGACGAATTGGGGATGGCCGAGCGGATGATGTCCTGGTCGCGGTCATTGGCCAGCCGCATGGCAAAGACCGTCGAGCACTGCGACAGGATCGTCGGGTCGAGTTCGCCCGGCCGCTGGGTGATGATGCCGAGCGAGACCCCGTATTTGCGGCCTTCCTTGGCAATGCGGGCAATCGCCTGGCGCGTCGGCAGGAAGCCGAGCGAGGGATCGGCGGGCACATAGCGGTGGGCCTCTTCGCCCACGACCCGCATATGGATGCCGCCATTGCTCCAAAGGCCGATTTCGAATGCCATGCGGCAGAGAACCGAGGCGACGGAGTTGACGACTTCCGACGGGATGCCGGCAAGCTGGAAGGTGGCGATCGGTTTGCCTTCGCCGGGAATGCGGAAGACCTTGGCGATCGTGTCCTGGATCGTGTCGGAGATCGTGTTCGACGAGAACATGAAATGGTAGCGCGGATCGTTGATCGCCGAGACGATCCTGACCTTGAGCGAGCGCAGGTGCGGCTTGTCGTTTCGCCCTTCGAGCCGGCCGATGCGCTCGTCGATCAGCGCCAGCAGGTCGGCGATGCGATAGGGCACGGGCGTGTCGGCGGTAATCGAGCTTTTTTCCGTCTGGCGCCGCACGAGGCCGGATTCGGCGCTGCCCTTGAACGCCTTCTTCGCGTCCGGAATGACGTCGCGCAGGATATCGAGCTCTTCGGGGATCGCGGGCCGGCCGCGGAAGATCACCTCGGCGAACTCTTCCAGGCGGAAGAACCAGAAGGGCAGGTCGAGCGTATCGGGGTCGATGACGACTGAAAGTTCCGGGAAGGCGGCGGCGAATTCGTTGTGCGGATCGAGGATCAGCACGCGCAGCTTCGGGTCGGCGGCAATCGCCTTGTTGAGGAGCAGCGTCACGGCGGTCGACTTGCCGACGCCTGTCGTGCCGACGATGGCAAAATGCTTGGCCAGCATCGACGGCACGTGGATCGTCGCATCGAGGCTCTCGTCCTGGGTCAGCTTGCCGATGATGCAGCAATCATCCTGGCCGGAATCGTAGATGCGGGCGAGATCGGCGGCACGAATGCGGTGGGCGACGGCACCGAGATAGGGATAAACGCTGATACCGGCGGAAAACGTCTCGCGTCCATCAGGGCCGACATGGACTTCGCCCATCAGTTCGACCTCGATGCGGAAGGTGTTGTTGGTCTCTTCGCCCCATTCGCTGCTGGCCGTCTGCATGGAATAGACGAGCGCGACGACGCGGTTTTTCCCGACCGTGATCGAAATCAGCCGGCCGACCGACCAGAGTTCCGTCAGCGAGGTCTCACCGTTTTCGGCGATCGCAGCGATGGTTGCGCGCGAACCGCTGCAGGCGACGACGCGCCCGAGAAAGCGGTTGCCTCGCTTCAAGTCGTCGCGGCGATCCTGCTCTCCGGCACGGATCGAGGAATGAAGATCATTGTTCAGCAACGCAAAACCCCGGCACAACGGTCCTTCATGTTAGCGCCGGGGATTTAACAAGTGGTTTCGCGTATTTGTCCCGCATTGGGGAGGGCGCGGCGACAGCGTTCAGGCGGTTGCCGGTAGAGAGTGCAACTGGCCGTATTCTCGGATCCGGTAAATCATTCAACCAATCGGTTGACTATCTCGCCTCGCGAGCGTACATTCAACCAAATGGTTGAATTATAGGCGCTCAAACAATGTTCGTCTTTCACCCCGACCATCTGCCGAATGCCCACGAACGCTTCTGGACCAGCCGTCTCGATCGGCTCGAAAGGGTGTTGTGCCAGCATGTGCATCCATCCGCAGAAAGCCATGGCCCCATCGGCCGTGGACAGACCAGCTCACGTCCAATCGAAGCTCACCCGGCTGATCCCGGCCCGATGAACCCAAGCCCGACAAACCCAAAAAGGAGACGACCGATGAACGATCTCGCGAGCCTCGACGCCTATGGCGTGCTGAGCGAACCTGACACGTTGAAGATGACGAGGCTCTTGCCTGGCCCGATCGAGCGGGTCTGGGCCTATCTGGCTGAAAGCGACCTGCGCAAGCAGTGGCTGGCGTCCGGACAGATGGAGATGAAGGTTGGCGCGCCGGTGGAGCTCGTGTGGCGGAACGACGAGCTCAGCAACCCGCCCGGCGAGCGCCCGGCCGGCTTTCCCGAAGAGCACCGGATGGCAAGCCAGATCACCGAACTCGACCCGCCGCGAAAACTCTCCATAAGCTGGGCCGGCAGCGGCGACGTTTCCTTCGAGCTGGAGCCGGTTGGCAACAGGGTGCTCTTGACAGTGACCCATCGCAGCATTGCCGATCGTGCCACCATGCTGATGTTCGGCGCCGGCTGGCACATGCATCTCGACATATTGGCCGCCCGCGCGACAGGCACGGAACCGATGCCCTTCTGGGACGGCTGGAGCCGTCTGATGAAGGACTACGATGAGCGCCTCCCCGCCTGAGGAGGGGCGCCCGGTCACAACAGGTGTGTGGCACCGGCGTCTCCGGCGCCATGACCATCGGCTTTGTTTCCATGGCGGTGGCAAGCATCGCCTGGGGCAGTCGGTCGGACCGGCTGGGAGCGCCCAAGACACCGGCGCTCTCAGCCCTTGAAGCGCGCCGCCTCTTCAGACCCGCGCGTCGCATCGCCCGCGCTATAGGAGTGCGCGCCGGTGCCGGCGAGCTTGCCGCCGGCGACGATCAGATAGTCCTCGCGGATCGGCCTGCCTTCGAACCAGCATTCCAGGATCTCCCGCGTGCCGGCGGCGTAACGCGCCTGGGCGGACAGCGACGATCCCGAAATATGGGGCGTCATGCCGTGGTGCGGCATCGACCGCCAGGGATGATCCTTCGGCGGTGGCTGCGGGAACCACACGTCACCGGCATAGCCGGCAAGTTGGCCGGTCTCGAGTGCCCGCGCGACGGCGTCGCGGTTGCAGATCTTGCCGCGAGCCGTGTTCACCAGATAGGCGCCGCGCTTCATCCCGGCGATCATCGCTTCATCGAAGAGGTCTTCCGTCTCCGGGTGGAGCGGCGCGTTGATGGTGACGACATCGCAGACGGGCACCATGTCTGCCGCCGTCGTGTGGAACGTCACGCCGAGTTCCTTCTCGACCGCGTCGGGCAGCCGGTGGCGGTCGGTATAGTGCAGCTTGACGTCGAACGGCTTCAGCCGGCGAAGCACGGCGCTGCCGATCCGCCCGGCGCCGACCGTGCCGATCTCCATGCCCTCGATGTCGTAGGAACGTGCGACGCAGTCGGCGATATTCCAGCCGCCCTTCACGACCCATTGGTAGGAGGGGATGTAGTTGCGGGCAAGGCTGAGGATCATCATGACCACGTGCTCGGACACGCTGATCGAGTTGCAATAGGTCACTTCGGCGACGGTGATGCCGCGGTCGATCGCGGCCTGGAGATCGACGTGATCCGAGCCGATGCCGGCGGTGATTGCGAGTTTCAGCTTGCTCGCCTTGGCGATCCTTTCGGCGGTCAGATAGGCCGGCCAGAAGGGTTGCGAGATCACGATTTCGGCGTCGACAAGCTCGCGTTCGAAGACGCTGTCGGGACCGTCCTTGTCGGAGGTGACGACCAGGCTGTGTCCCAGGCTTTCGAGAAACGGCCTCAGGCCCAGTTCACCCGAGACACTGCCCAGCAGCATTCCCGGCTGAAAATCGATGGCCTTGGGCGTGGGAAGCGTCTGGCCGCCGGGGTAGTGCTCGAGTTTCGGCAGCCCGTCCCGCGCGTAGCTTGTGGGATATCCGTCAACCGGATCGTCGTAGAGGACGCAAACGACCTTTGCCATTTCCATCTCCCTTCACGATGATTTTGGGTCGGTTCGACCCAAAATCATAAACGTGATCGATTCTCATCAGTTCGAGCGGGATGCGGGCGGAAAACCGCATACACTTTTCCTCATCCCGCTCTACAGCGCCGCGCGTCTTATCAGGCGCGTAAAGGTCGCTGTAGCACTTTGAAGTGCTGCATGTTTTTGTCCTTAAATCCGGTACGATTTAAGGAAACATGCAGTAAGGAAAGTGGAGGAGCCGGGCAAGGTTTCAAGTGGTTTCGCGCATTTGTACGCAGGTGGAGAGGGGGCGCCGGCACCAAGTCAAAACACGCACCGCAGCTGATGGTGCATGCCTTCATCGATGAGAAGGCGATGCAGGCGGTGAGCATCCAGCTTTACCGACATTCAGAAGACGTGCTCAGCCACTGGCAGATGTCGGATGCCCACATCAACAACGTTTCCGCCCATTGCACGGTGGAGCGGCTCGAGGTCTACGGCAGCCCGAGCGCGGCGGTTGCTGCGGGCCTTGCACCCTTTCTCAGGGACGGCCGCGGCTTCATCATGCCGCCGCTGACCGGGTTCTCGCGGTTCTAGGCAAACGGTAGAGACGCGCCGGGAAACCGGCGCGTCGCTGGTAGATCAGCCTGACGGACCCGCCGGGGCCCGTTGCCGTGAGGCCTGCCAAAGAACGAGCATCGCAACGACGAGCAGCAACGCTTCGGCACTGGGAGTGGCGAGCCAGATGCCCTGTTCACCGAAACGGGACGCATAGAGGGTGACGAGTGGCATGGTGAAGAGATAGGGCTTCGACAATCCCAGGATCGCGGCCCGGCCGGCATCGCCGATTGCCTGGAAATAGCTGCCGAGCATGATCAGCGGGCCGGAGAAGACGTACATCGAGACCATGACGGGCAGGATCCGCGCGACGTCTGCGACCACCTCCTCGCTGTCGACGAAGAACGAGCCGACTGGACGAGCGAGCCCGGCGAACAGTGCTTCGATGGCGAGGCAATAGATAAGCGCAAGGATCACGCCCAGACGCAAAGCCTTGTTCGCGCGGGAAGCCAGGCCGGCACCGATATTGTTGCCGACGATCGCCTGCATCGCCTGGCTCAACCCGAGAAGCGGCAGCAGCGCGAAGGTCATCAGCCGTGTGATGATGCCATAGGCCGCGACTGTGGCGTCGTAGCTCCCGGATGCCGTTTTCTGCAGCGCCGCCATGACCGTTACCGAGACGAGCGCCATGCCGATGAAGCCGAGGCTTTGCGGGGCGCCAAGCGCGACCATGCGTCCCCATCCGGTTAGCGGATTGTGCCGGAAGAGCGCCGAAAGGCGGAGCTCGGTGCGGCCGAATAGGCGGAAGAGGACGATCAGGCCGAGCGCCAGCGCCTGCGCCAGCACCGTGCCCGTGGCGGAGCCTGTGACGCCCAGCCCCAGGACCGCGATCAGCACATAGTTGAGCGCCAGGTTTGCGAGTGAAACCAAAAGGCTGAGGCCCGCCATCAATCCGGCACGACCCTCGCATCGCAGGGCGTCCGAATGGACCGCCAGCAGGACTTGGACGGGCGAACAAAAGATGATGATCGCGATATAGCCATGGGCCATGCGGGCGAGGGGGCCCGGGCCGTTGGCGAGCGTCAGAACCAGTTGCTCGCCGAAGACGGCGAACAGCAGGATCAGCGCAGCCGCAATCGCAAGCGCCAGCATATGGGCGCCGGCAAAGACGCCGCGGGCCTCGGTAAAACGGCGCGCGCCAAGATGGCGGGCGAGCAAACTCGCCATGCCGCTGACGACAAGGGTCGCTAGCGCCACGATCAGGATGAACATCGGGAAAACCGTGGTCACGGCGCCGACGGCGTTGGCGCCTACATAGAGACCGAGCATGATCGCATCGACGACGACCAAAAGCCCGTTCATGCTCGTCACGAAGATGATCGGCAGTGCGGTCTTTACGAAAATCGCGCCGAGTGGCGCGGTCAAAAAGGCATTCTGCTTGGAGGTGTCGTCAGACATCCCGCGCTCCTTGGTCTTCGCATTTCGAAAGAAGAGGAGGGGCTCGCATTGCCTGCCACACGAAATGCGATCGGGGCGAAAGGGTGTCGTCAGAAGTCAGATTTCACCGGGACTGGATGTCTGCGAGCGGCAGGGATCTGAAACCCTAGATGGGCAAGTAGCGGCAAACCGCGTTTCCGTCAAGGCCAGGGCTTTGGCTTGGCCCTTGAAAAGCTTTCTCTAAAAGCCGTTGACGCCTGGGGCTTTTGTGTTTAACAAATCGTCCCATGATAAATTTTGCGGTTATTCTTGTGGTGGGACGGCGCATGGGCAGGATGGTGTAACCATCCGGCGGTAGCCACCCATGCGCTAGACGAGGCTCCTGACGGGGCCTTTTTTTATGCCTTCAAACAAGCTAAGCACCCAACTGGGAAAAGGGACGGAAGCAAGTCAATGAGCGGTACAGAGAACCAGATGACAGGCGCGGAGATCGTTCTCCAGGCACTGAAGGACAATGGCGTCGAGCATATCTTCGGCTATCCCGGTGGCGCCGTGCTTCCGATCTACGACGAAATCCACCAGCAGGACGATATCCAGCACATCCTCGTTCGCCACGAGCAGGGCGCCGGCCACATGGCCGAAGGCTATGCCCGCTCCACCGGCAAGGTCGGCGTCATGCTGGTTACCTCCGGTCCCGGTGCGACCAATGCGGTCACGCCGCTGCAGGACGCGCTGATGGATTCCATCCCGCTCGTCTGCATCTCCGGTCAGGTTCCGACCTCGCTGATCGGCTCGGACGCCTTCCAGGAATGCGATACGATCGGCATCACCCGGCCGTGCACCAAGCACAACTGGCTGGTTCGGGACGTCAACGATCTCGCCCGCGTCATCCATGAGGCCTTCCGCATCGCGCAATCCGGCCGCCCGGGCCCGGTCGTTGTCGACATTCCGAAGGACGTGCAGTTTGCGACCGGCACCTACACACCGCCGTCTGCCGTTCCGGCCCAGACGAGCTATCAGCCGAAGACGCAGGGCGACCTGAAGAAGATCGAGGAAGCGGTCGAGCTGATGAAGACGGCCCGCCGTCCGATCATCTATTCCGGCGGCGGCGTCGTCAATTCCGGCCCGCAGGCCTCGCACCTGCTGCGCGAATTGGTCGAGCTCACCGACTTCCCGATCACCTCGACGCTGATGGGGCTGGGCGCCTATCCGGCCTCCGGCAAGAACTGGCTCGGCATGCTGGGCATGCACGGCACCTACGAAGCCAACATGGCGATGCATGACTGCGACGTCATGGTCTGCATCGGTGCGCGCTTCGACGACCGCATCACCGGCCGCCTCAACGCGTTTTCGCCCAACTCCAAGAAGATCCACATCGATATCGATCCGTCGTCGATCAACAAGAACGTTCGCGTCGACGTGCCGATCCTCGGCGATGTCGGCTCGGTTCTGGAGGACATGGTTCGTCTTTGGCGTGCCGCCAAGAAGGCCGACGACAAGACGCGGCTGGCCGACTGGTGGGAAGGCATCGTCAAGTGGCGGGCGCGCAACTCGCTGGCCTATGCCGCCAACGACGACGTCATCATGCCGCAATATGCGATCCAGAGGCTCTATGAGCTGAGCAAGGGCCGCGACACCTACATCACCACCGAGGTCGGCCAGCACCAGATGTGGGCCGCCCAGTTCTTCGGCTTCGAACAGCCGAACCGCTGGATGACCTCGGGCGGTCTCGGCACGATGGGTTATGGTTTTCCGGCCGCCATCGGCGTCCAGGTCGCCCATCCCAACAGCCTCGTCGTCGATATCGCCGGCGACGCCTCGATCCAGATGTGCATCCAGGAAATGTCCTGCGCGGTCCAATACGGCCTGCCGGTCAAGATCTTCATCCTCAACAACCAGTACATGGGCATGGTGCGCCAGTGGCAGCAGCTCTTGCACGGGAACCGCCTGTCGCACTCCTACACCGAGGCGATGCCTGACTTCGTCAAGCTGGCGGAAGCCTATGGCGGCGTCGGCATCCGCTGCGACAAGCCGGGCGAACTCGACGATGCGATCCGCCGCATGATCGACACGCCGGCGCCCGTCATCTTCGATTGCCGCGTTGCCAACCTCGCCAACTGCTTCCCGATGATCCCATCGGGCAAGGCGCACAACGAGATGCTGTTGCCGGACGAAGCCACTGATGAAGCGGTCGCCAACGCGATCGACGCCAAGGGCCGCCAGCTGGTTTGAGATAGGGACAGGAAACAAGACAATGAGCGCACACCTTCAACCGACCGGTTCCGCCTATTTCATCGCCAAGGAAACCGAAGTCGCCGAAACGCACACGCTATCGGTTCTCGTCGACAATGAGCCGGGCGTTCTCGCCCGGGTCATCGGCCTGTTCTCCGGCCGCGGCTACAACATCGAGAGCCTGACCGTTTCGGAAACGGAACATCAAGCGCATCTGTCGCGCATCACCATCGTCACGCGCGGCACGCCGCATGTGCTCGACCAGATCAAGAACCAGCTCGAGCGGCTGGTTCCGGTGCACCGCGTCGTCGATCTGACCGTGCGTGCCGGCACGCTTGGCCACGACCGCCCGGTCGAGCGCGAACTGGCGCTCGTCAAGGTGCATGGCTCGGGCGACCATCGCGTCGAGGCCCTGCGGCTGGCGGACGCCTTCCGCGCCTCGGTCATCGACGCCAACATCGATCACTTCGTGTTCGAGATCACCGGCAAGCCGTCGAAGATCGAACAGTTCATCGCCATCATGAAGCCACTCGGCCTCATCGAAGTCTGCCGCACCGGCATCGCTGCGATGAACCGCGGGCCACAGGGCATGTAACAAAGCCTGCGGGGTAGGGGTTCTCCTCCCGTGAACTATGCGGGTAGGGTTGCCCCTCCCCCCAGCCCTCCCCCCGCAGGCGGGGAGAGGGGGATTTGATCTGGAGTTTGCCGCATGTTTCCTTCTCCCCGCAAGCGGGGAGAAGGTGGCCGGCAGGCCGGATGAGGGGCGGGCAGAGCCCTGGTGGAAGCCGCTTTTTCCTACTTTTTTCCTCAAATCATCTCCAGCGACCGCTTGCGCTTCGGCGGCGGGAAGGCGTTGTCGAGGGCGGTGAGGTTTTCCGGGGTCAGGTGGATGTCCATCGCGTCGCGGTTTTCGCGGGCGCGTGTCGCCGATCCGGTCTTGGGGATCGAGATCACGCCGGGGCGGGTTTTGAGGAAAGCCAGCGCGATCTGTGCCGGGGTGGCCTGATGCGCTTTTGCGATGTGGACCAGGTCCGGATTGCGCAGCAATCGACCCTCGTCGAGCGGTGAGTAGGCCATGATCGCGACGCCGCGCTTTTGGCACCAGGGCAGGAGGTCGTATTCGATGCCGCGGCGGGAGAGGTTGTAGAGCACCTGGTTGGCGGCGACGTTCTTTCCGCCGGGAACCGCCAGCAACTCCTCCATGTCGTCGACATCGAAGTTGGAAACGCCCCAGGCGCCGATCTTGCCGGCCTTCTCGAGGGCTTCGAAGGCAGCCACGGTTTCGGCGAGCGGATAGCCGCCGCGCCAGTGCAGCAGATAGAGATCGATATGGTCGATGCCGAGATGTTTCAGGCTGCGCTCGCAGGCGGCCTCGGTGCCGATCCGGCTGGCGTTGGACGGCAGCACCTTGCTGACGACGAAAACCTCGTCGCGCCGGCCGCGCACCGCTTGGCCGACGATGCGCTCCGAGGCGCCGTTGCCGTACATTTCGGCGGTGTCGATCAGCGTCATGCCGAGGTCGAGGCCGGCCTGCAGGCTCTTCATTTCATCGGCGGCGCGTGAGCGCTCGTCGCCCATGCGCCAGGTGCCCTGGCCGAGAACCGGAACGGTACGCCCATCGATGAGAGTGGTGGTCGGGATCGGATCGTGCATTCAGTTTTCCCTTTTATCGAAGGCGGTGGACGGACACGTGGCGTTTCGCATGTCGCAATCTAGTGCAATCGGCTGGTCTTTCGAGATGTCATTCGAAGGTACGAACAATGCTGGCTCATGCGGCCGACCGGCCCCGCGCCTTTTCCAGCTTTTGCAGGATCTCGACGAAGGCGCGCACCCGCGCCGGGCGAAAATGCGATGGCGGGTAGACCACGTGAATGCCGCCTGAGGGCAGCGTCCAATCGGCAAGGATACGAACGAGCCGGCCGTCGGCAAGCTCGGTGCGCACCTGATAATCCGGCAGGACGGCAAGCCCGATGCCGGCGAGCGCACAGCAATAGGCGGCATCCGTGCTGTCGACCGCCACCGGCCCTTTGCCGACCACGCTTGCCTGTTCGCCCGCTGCGTTCGTGAACGACCATTGCAGCGGCGCCTTGAGCGCGCCATTGGCGATCCAGCTCGCCCCCTCCAGAACGCGCGGATGTTCGGCCGCGCCGAGCTTTGCGGCGTAAGCGGGCGAGCAGACGAGATATTGTTCGAACGTGCCGATGCGGCGCGCCCGCTCGCTGGAATCGACCAGCCAGCCGGCGCGGATGGCGATATCGAGCCGCTTTTCGATCATGTCGAAGACGATGTCGTTGAAGGAGAGGTTGACCTCAATGGCGGGATATTGCGCGACATAGGCGGCCACCGCGTCGACGACGACACGCATGCCGTAGTCGAGAGGGGCGGTCAGCGTCAGCGTGCCGCTCGGGATCTCGGCTTCCTCCGACACCGCGCCGACTGCTTCCGCGGCGTCGCGCAGGATCAGCACGCAGCGCTCATAGAACCGCTGGCCGGTGTCGGTCGGCCGCAGCCGGCGGGTGGTGCGGATCAGAAGCGTGGTGCCCAGCTCCTTTTCGAGCTGCGCCACCTGATGGCTGACGGCGGCCTTGGCGAGGCCGAGCTTTTCAGCCGCCGCGGTGAACGACCCCGCCTCGACGACAGCGACGAAATGGGAAAGCCGGTTCAGATTGACGGTCATACGGTTTTTCCAATGATTGTCTGAAATTATCAGACAATCTGTTCAAAGTGCCGGGCTTTTTCAAGCGGGTGTCAGTCGGCATTGTCGCGTCATCGACAATCGGCTTTGGTGAAGGAGATCCCATGCAGTTCCTTATGACGCGACGCACGGCGATGAAAACGGCGATGGCGGCGGGCGCCGTCGCCCTGTTCCAGCCGGCGTCCGGCCTCGTTGCAAAAGCCGCATCGACGCTCGAATGGAGATATTTCCAGGCGGACGAGGCCGGCTTCCGCCGCACGCCGGTGCTTTTGACCGGCGAGAAGGAGGCAATCCTGCTCGATGGCGGCTTTACGCTTTCGGATGGCAAGGCGGTTGCAGAGGCGATCAAGGCGACGGGCAAGGCACTGACGACGATCTATGTCAGCTGCAGCGACCCGGACTTCTATTTCAGCCTCCGGCCGATCGTCGAGGCGTTCCCGGATGCCAAGGTGCTGGCGGCGGCGGCGACCGTTGCGGCGATCAACGCCAATGTCCAGACCAAGCTCGACACCTGGAGCCCGCAGCTCGGCGACAACGGCCCGAAGGTGCTTGCCGATGACGTCATCCCCGAAGTCACCGAGCTTTCATCGCTGACGCTGGAAGGAAACAGGATCGACATCGTGACGATCGAAGGCCTGAAGGATCGCCGCTACCTGCATGTGCCCGATCTCAACGCCATCTTCGGCGGTGTGCTCGTCTATTCCGGCACGCATGTCTGGGTCGCCGACGAGCCGACGGCGGAAGGCCGGCGGACGTGGATCGAAGCGCTCGACGCCATGGCGGCCCGCAAGCCAGCCATCGTCGTGCCGGCGCACAAGGGCGAGGGCGGGCCGGAAGGCGTCGAGGCGATCCTGTTTACCCGCGAATATCTCATTGCCTTCAACGAGGCGGAAGCCAAGGCAAAGGACAGCGCCGAGCTGATCGCTGCCATGACCAAGCTCTATCCGGATTTTGCCGACGTTTCCTCGCTTGAACTTGGCGCCAAGGTGGTCAAGGGCGAGATGAAATGGGGTTGATCGGGCGGCTCGACGCTTTCTCCAAATGCCAGAGCGTTTCCGGTTTAGATGGCGTCGCGAAAACGCTCTATCGTTCGTTTCTCCGCATTTTCCTGACGGAAAACCGCGTCGCACTTTCCCTGAAAATGCTCCAAGCGCGTTGATACGATTTGTGGCGGGGCAGGTGGACAATCCTGTCCCTCACGTGCTGATCCCCACTCTGCGCGCGTTCCGCCCGATCAGCCCGTGGTCGCCTGATGTTGTCACCATGACAATTCCGGGCTGGTTGCGGGAATTAGGTCAGCTATGACCTAATTCAATCGGAGGATGACCATGCAAGCCGACACACTCCTGGCGCTGTTTCTATTCGCATTCACCACGTCGATCACGCCGGGCCCGAACAACATGATGCTCTTTGCCTCGGGCGTGAATTTCGGCTTTACGCGGACCATCCCGCATATGCTCGGCATCGGTGCCGGCTTCTTCGTGCTGCTGATCGCCGTCGGCTTCGGCCTCGGGGCGCTCCTGCATTCCGTTCCGCTTCTCTACACCGCGCTGAAATTTGCCGGCGGCGCCTATCTCGTCTGGATCGCCTGGAAGATCGGCACGTCGCGCTCTCTTGGCGAAGGCATGGCCGGTGCGAGCCCGATGACCTTCCTGCAGGCGGCCGCCTTCCAATGGGTCAACCCGAAGGCCTGGGTCATGGCCGTCTCGGCGATGGCGACCTATACCGATAGCGAAAGCTATCTCTTCAGCGTTCTCGTCGTCGGACTCGTCTTCGCGCTCGTCAACTTTCCGAGCGTTTCGACCTGGGCCGGCTTCGGCTCGGTCCTGCGCCAATGGCTGTCGGAGCCGGCGCGGCTCAAATGGTTCAACATCACCATGGCGGTGCTGCTCGTCGTCAGCCTCTGGCCGATGCTAAAATAGCGAAAACTGCGGCTTGGCCAGCATCAGCCAGAAAATGCCGATCACGGCAAAGAAGGCCGGGAAGCCGCAGGCAAACCAGATGGCATAAAGCCGATCGAAGGCGGGCGGCAGCGGTGTGTTCTCTGCCGCGGCGAACCGCGCCAGATTGCGTAGCTGGATCTGGATCCAGACCACGGGAAGCCAGAACAGGCCGGTGACGACATAGAGGATCAGCGACAGGGCGATCCAGCCTTCGCTCAGCGACCAGCCGATGCTTGTCGCCAGCAGGTATCCGGTGATCGGCTGGAATATCACGGCGGTGGCGGTGAAGACCGTATCGGCGACCACGACCGTACCGGCAACATGGGCGATCAGCCGCGCATCGCGCGTGCGCCGTGCCATCACCATGAAGAAGGCGATGCCCGCGCCGGTGCCGAAGAGCACGGTGGCGCCGATAATATGGGCGAGGCGCAGGAGATCGTCGGCGAGCATCAGCGTTCATCCAGGATGGCAAAGGTGGCCAGCGTCAGCAGGATCGACGGCAGAACCTTGACGAGCGGTCCGAGCGGATCGCCCCAGAGCTCAGGCTCGACAAGGGTGGCGGAGACGAGATAGGCGGCGGTCAGCGCCAGCATGCCTAAGAGCGCCCGTTTCGCGTGAGGGCGGACCAACACGGCCACGCCGAGCACGACATCGGCAAGGCAGGTGAAAAGCGTCAGCGCCGTTGCCGGTGCATCCGGGAGAAAACGCAGGAAGTGTTGTCGGGCAGCCTCAAGGTCGAGGAGCGGAATCAAGCCCGACAGCAGCCAGAAAGCCGAAAGCCCGACGATCATCAGCGGCTTCAGGAGATAAAGCCGGGCAAACCAGAGATCCTGCACGCCTGCCGGGTTGGCCGAAAGCGTCTGCCCGGCCGAAAGCAGCGGGATCGCGGCACGGTTGCCTTGATCCGGCGCTGCGCCAACGCCGCCGGCCATGACGGCAAGCGCCGTCGAGCGCAGCGGCGAACGCCAGCCGAGGCGCCCGGCGATATCGGCAACGAGGCCCACCGGCGCAGCCAAGGCAGGCGACAGCGCGACGATGCGGGCGGCGGGCAGGCCGAGCCAGCGGCGATGGAGTGCGACGAGTTCGGCAAGGGTCGGGCGGTCGGTGTGGCCGAGAACGAGGTCGCTTCGATCGGGCACGAGATCGGCGACGGCGGCGCTGACGGCTTCCGTGACATCGCTCAAGGCAACGGTCTCGACGCGGCTTTGCGCATGGATGAGCGGGATCGCCAGGGGAAGGGCCGCAAGCGCCCTGAGCAGGGCCGAGCCGCCATGGGCGTTGCGGCCAAGCACGAGCGTCGGGCGCAGGATCACATGCGATATGCTGCTTGCGGCCAGTGCGTCATCGGCGCGAAACTTGGTGGCGAGGAAGGCGCGGTCAGTGCCGGCACCGCCGCGCGGGGCGGAAATCTGCACGATGCGCATCGATGGCTTGCTTTTGGCGGCGGCATAGAGCGCCAGCATGGCCGCTTCCTGGGTTACGGCCACATCGTCTGAAAGCCCGTCCTGCAGCGCGCCGGCGCAATTGACCACCACGTCGTGGTTTTCGACGAGGGTGATCCAATCCTGCGGCCCTGGCATGGTGGCAAGATCGGCCGAAAGCCATTGCGCATCGGGCATCCTGAGCTGCGCGCGGGCGACAGCGCGGCCAAGGCCGGTGACGATGTGCCCATCGGCAAGCAACCGCTGGAGGATGGCCGAGCCGACGAAGCCGGTGGCGCCGAGAATCAGAACGTTCATGACGTCAGATTACAGGGCCATGGGCCACAATTGACAATCAAAGGTAGCCGGAACATTCGAATTGTGCAGCATAGTTTCATGCGTTGAATGGGTTCCGTCTTGCAGAATGACGCAAGGAACGGCGTTTGCCGCGACAGGCTGGCGCCATTCCATAGCCAATGCGGACGTGGCGAGTTCTTCAGACGCGGAACAAGCGCATGATGATTATGGCAAGAAACACGAGCGCAGCGGTCGCGCTAATTGCAAGCCGGTATGCCCATTTCGGCGACAATCGCGGTCCATCGAGGGGCTTGCGTCTCAACAATGGCCGGATGAGTTTCTCCCTCACCGAAGCAGGGGTTGCGATTTCGCCCGAAGACTCCCCGATGGTTTCGTCGATGGCCGTTCGAATGCGATTGCGTTCCGGCTCGCTCAGTTCCAGCCGAGTGAGTTTTTCATCAAGCAGGATCGGCAACGAGACGCCTTCGGCGATGACGGCAAGGGCAGGGTAGGCATGCCCGGCAAAAGCGGTTGTCGACAGTGCGCTGCTGTCGCTCGATGGCCTGAGGTAGCGCGGTCGCTGGCCCGGCTTCATCCGGGTATAGGCTGTTTTGATCGTACCGCGCGCAAATGGCACGCTCGGGGCGTAGCGCAGGAGGTGCTTGCCGCTGGGATCGACGATGACGGGTTTCAGCAGATACCGCCGTCCGGCGGCGCGGCGGGCAAGGAGAATGGGTACAGCCTTGAACAGCATGACGAGACTGAACAGCGCAAGGCCGGCGCCGAGGATAAGGCGCTGCGCCGTTGTGCGAATGACGCTGCGATGGTCATGAGTGAGGCTGATATGCTCGGGCCTGTCACCTGCAATGGTGATGTTGCCCTGCCGGCAAAGGCCGGGTTCGCCGACCGAACGCGTGTTCAAGATATGGTCATGAGGCCGGCCATCGTGCTGAAAGCGAACGCGTGTGCTGCAGCGCTGGGGGGCTTGCGGGCCGTTGCCCTGCGGGGCGCAGTCGACCGAGCAAATCTCTGCACCGCTGATGAGAACGGGGTTCTGGCTGATGAAATAGTCGCGCCTGATCTCATCGATCGGCAGCCGCAGCAGACCGACCGTCAACGGCAATGGCAAAAGCGCCAAGAAGAGAAAGAGGAAACCGAGGGAAAAGGCGGGCGCGACGATGCGGATCGCACGGGACGGGAAAGCGCTTTCGATTGGTGTCGTCATGCGTTGCCAGCCACCCCCAATGCCCCGCCCGCCGCCTTCCGCCTCTACGGCGCCGAATCACCCCGCTTGAGAAGACCTTAGCTCAACCTATGACGTGCGATAGAGGCGGCATGCAATCATGCCTTCGTCGCTTGCCGGATGGTTGCTGGCAGCCGAAGCCGGCCTGGTTGACAGCGGTCGCCAAACCGCATCGAGCCGGACTTGTTACGGTGACAATTCTGGCCCCTGGCTGCTGGTGAAAACGATTTCGAATCCGGAGTTTATTCGCTACGACTATTGCCTCAGTGACGAGGCGGCGCCATCTGCGCGCCCATGGGGCGTCGTGCTGCGAGGAGCCAGGCAATGTCCGAACACCATCATGGCCACGATCACCATGATCACGACCATCATCACGACAACCATTTTACCGACATGGAAGCGCGGGTGAAGGCGCTGGAGACCGTGTTGACGGAAAAGGGGTTGATCGATCCGGCGGCGATCGATGCCATCGTCGAGACCTACGAGACGAAGATCGGCCCGCGCAACGGCGCCCGCGTCGTCGCCAAGGCCTGGACCGATGCCGAATTTGCCGACTGGTTGAAGCGCGACGCGACGGCGGCGATCGCCAGCCTCGGCTATACCGGCCGGCAGGGTGAGCACATGTGCGCCGTGTTCAATACGGCAGATACCCATAACCTCGTCGTCTGCACCCTCTGCTCCTGTTATCCCTGGTCGGTGCTCGGCCTGCCGCCGGTCTGGTACAAGGCGCCGCCCTATCGCTCGCGCGCGGTCATCGACCCGCGCGGGGTGCTTGCGGAATTCGGGCTGAGGCTTGCCGCGGAAACCCGCATCCGCGTCTGGGATTCGACGGCGGAGTTGCGCTATCTCGTGGTGCCGGAGCGGCCGGCGGGGACCGACGATCTCGATGAGGAAGAGCTTGCCGACCTTGTGACCCGCGACTCGATGATCGGCACCGGGCTTGCCCTTTCCCCGGAGGCATCGCGATGAACGGCCCGCACGATCTCGGCGGGAGCCACGGGCTGGGTCCGGTCGCGCCCGAGACGAACGAGCCCTATTTTCACGCCGAATGGGAAAAGCGGGCGCTCGGCGTGACGCTCTCCTGCGGCGCTTTCGGCGCCTGGACGATCGACGAGAGCCGACATGCGCGCGAATGCCTGCCGCCGGCCACCTACCTCTCGGCGAGCTACTACGAGATCTGGACGCGGGCGCTGGAAACGCTGTTGAAGCGCCACGGCTTCGTGACCCAGGCCGAGCTCGACGGTGGCCATATGCTGGAAAAAGGCACTGAGCCCAAGCGCGTGCTGAAGGCCGATATGGTTCCGGCGGTGCTTGCCAAGGGCGGCCCTTGCGATCGGCCGGTCGATGCCCGCCCGCGCTTCGTCGTCGGCGAGCAGGTGCGGACGAAGAATTTCAATCCGACGACCCATACGCGGCTGCCGCGCTATGCGCGCGCCAAGGTCGGCACGATCGAGGCGGTGCAGGGCTCGTTCGTCTTTCCTGACGATAACGCCCATGGCCGCGGCGAGAGTGCGCAGTGGCTCTATACGGTGGTGTTCGACGGCGGTGAGATCTGGGGCAAGGGCGCCGATCCGACGCTGACGGTCTCGATCGATGCCTGGGAGAGCTATCTTGAGCACCTGTAAGACGACATCGCCGCTCGCCGCTTCCGCCGAGTTGCCGAAATCGCCCGAGGGCGATCCGGTCTTTGCCGAGCCGTGGCAGGCGTCCGCCTTCGCCATGACCGTGCGGCTGCACGAAAAGGGCGTCTTTTCCTGGAACGAATGGGCCGAGGCGCT
The DNA here is from genome assembly GCF_001270265.1 of Ensifer adhaerens. Classification (GTDB taxonomy): domain Bacteria; phylum Pseudomonadota; class Alphaproteobacteria; order Rhizobiales; family Rhizobiaceae; genus Ensifer; species Ensifer adhaerens_B. Next base: position 33,676 of record NZ_LGAP01000037.1, on the reverse strand, counting down.
TTCGGCCGAACTCTATAAACCCGGCCGCAAGGCCGATGCCAGCGATTATTTCGACTGCTGGGTGGCGGCGTTGTCGCGGCTCGTCGCCGAGCTTTCGATCACCTCCAGCGGTCAGCTGGAGACCTTGACGCAGAGCTGGCAACGGGCGGCCGAGGCCACGCCGCACGGGCAGCCGATCGTGATCGAGAACGATCCGCTGCGATAGGCGCCTGCCAAATCTCATGAAAAGCGAACGGGTTTGCCCCTCACCCTAACCCTCTCCCCGCAGGCGGGGCGAGGGGACGTGGACAACGGCTTCGTTGCCACATGTCATCTGTTGTCAGCGAACGCGTCCGCTAAGGATGGTTGTCGTTGCACGGCGGATGCCGCATGTTTCCTTCTCCCCGCCTGCGGGGAGAAGGTGGCCGGCAGGCCGGATGAGGGGCAGCTGCGGGACGCCATCACGTAGCGTGAGCCGCCTGTGCAACTGGTGGTCATAGAGCCTTGATATCCGGCGCGTATCGACCGCCAGTTCGCTTTCCGGCCCGGGATTGTCGGGGCCAAGACGCCCTCAGCTCTTCGTCTCCCTGGCGCTCTCGAACTGGCGGTAGCATTCGTCGGCGACCTTCTGCAAAAGCGCGCGCGGCACTTCGCCGGTGACGGCGTAGCCGATCGGTCCGTCGATCCAGTAGAAGGTCTCGACGCCGCCGCTGTTGTCGATGCGGAAGCTCGTTTCGCGATTGTCGGGGTTGCGCCCGAGAAGCACCGTCAGCCGCTGGCCGCTTGCATCCTCGTACATGAACAGCGCGCCCGCCTTGCCGTTGACCGGCAGCAGCCTGCCGCCGACGAGCGAAAAACCGAGCTTCGACAGGTCGGGGATGTTGAGCGGATGATCGAGCCGCTTGCCGAGCCAAGTGGCAAGGTGGGTCTGCTGGTCCGGCCCGACCTCGACGGCGTGGCGCACTTCGCTTGCATAAATCAGGAAGGCCGATTGCGCCTGCCGCGGCAGGCTTTCACCCACCTGGGCAAGCTGTTCGGGGCGTCCGGGGGCGAGGATATCAGGGGCATAAAGCCCGGTGAAGGCGCCGGCGGCAAAGAGCAGCAGGCCGGCGGCAATACGGCCGCCAAGGCCCGCATTCCATCGATTGCCCGAAGGAGGCGCAGCCTGCCTGCCGCTCGCGGCTGAAAGCAGCGCCCGGTCGCGCTCGTCGCTGCGGGCATAGGTCGAAAACATGGCGCGAAGCTCGGTCGCCTGGCCCTGCCATTGGCGGACCTCCTCGGTGCGCGCCGGGTTGCGCTCAAGCCATTGCTCGACCCGCGCTCGGTCCGCCTCGCTCAGGAAGCCATCGACATAGGCGTGCAGGTCATCGTCGGAGACGGTGTTCAATTCGTCCGTCATTTCGGTCTCCGCATGCTAATCACGTTGTCGTCCTTCATCGCTTCGGCAAGCTGGTGGCGCGCCCGCGACAGGCGCGACATCACCGTGCCGATCGGAATGGCCAGCATGTCGGCCACATCCTGGTATCGGTATCCCTCGATCACCACGAGCATCAGCACCGAGCGGTTTTCCGCCGAAAGGCCGTTCAGCGCACGTTCGAGCCGCGAGCGTTCGAGCGGGTCGCTCTCACGGGTTTCCACCTGCAGGCCGAGGTCGTCGTCGAGCTCGACCTGCGGGTGCAATGCCGTGTGCCGGTGCCGGTTGCGGCTGAGATTGGTCATGATGGTGAAGGCCCAGGCGCGCAGGTTGACGCCACGCCACTGGGCGCGGCGCGCCAAAACCTTCTCGACACAATCCTGCAGCAGGTCTTCGCCGTCCGGATCCGAGCGCACGAGGCTGCGCGAATAGCGCCGGAGCGCCGGCATCAGCGCCAGCACGTCCTCCTCGAACCGGTCGGATGCGGGGCCGTCTGCCCCCGCATCCGCATTTGCGCCGTCACGGCTTGACGACATCCCATTCGCCCTTCAAGCCGTCTCCGGTAATGTCACCCATCTTCGCGTCCTTGATAAAGAAGTAGAGCGGCATGCCGTCCTTTGCCCACTGCTTGGCTCCATCCTTGCGCTCGACGATCGTAAAGGCGCCTTCGGCCGTCGCATCGCCTTCGACCATGAACGGCGGCCAGTTCTTCGCGCATTCGTCATAGCAACTGGAAACGCCGCCCTTGTCGTCCTTGTAGGTGTAAAGCGTCATGCCGTTTGCTGCGGCCAGCACATTGCCCTTTGCCGTTTCGACCGTCTTGACCGGAGGTGCCGCAAAGGCAGCGCCGGCGACAAGGGAAATGGCAATCGCTAGGGGTAACGTTCTCATGGGAGCTTTCCTTCCTCAAGTTGTTTCTACTGCCTAATTCCTCAGCGTCCTTTGCGCGTCATCCTTGACGCGCGGCGCTGTAGCGGAGCGCGCAGGCGCGCGGATCCTGACATGAGACACGGAGGGGGCGGGGATTATTCCCGGATGTGTTGCATCGTCACAAATTTCTCAAGCGCCGACGCAAACGAGCTGTGCCGCGTTCAGGCGCGGTCGGCGACGAAGCGGGCAAGTGCCGGGCCGATCATGGTGATGATCATCAGGCGGGCGCTCTGCAGCGCCATGACGAAGGAGAGGTCGACATTGCTGGAGGCGGCGATCACCGCGATCGAATCGAGCCCACCCGGGCTGGTGGCGAGATAGGCCGTCAGCGGGTCGATGTCGGCGACCTTGATCAGAAGCAGGGCGAGCAGGCCGGAAAACGAGATCAGCACGACGATCGAGACCACCGTCGGCACCAGCGCGCGGCGCGCATGGGCAAGGATGGAGCGGGTGAACCCGAGGCCGATGTTCCAGCCGAGCAGGGCGTAGCAGAGCGCCAGCAGCCATTGCGGCAGTTCGGTGGTCATGACGCCGCTGACATTGAGGGCGGCGCCGACGAGGAACGGCAGCAGGAAGGCGCCGGCCGGCACGCGCAGCATCCGGCCGGCAAGGGCCGCACCGAGCCCGACGGCAAGCGTTGCCAGGAACGGCAGTGCGGAGACCGGCTCGAACCAGACGATCGCGGTTTCCGCCTCAGCGCCGGTCACCCAGAGATGGGCGACCATCGTCGCAGTGCTGGCAACGAAGATGACGCGCAGATACTGCATGAAGGCGACGAGGCGCGCATCGGCGCCATAGGCATCCGCCATCAAAAGCATGGTGGAGGCGGCACCTGCCGACGAGCCCCAGATCGCCGTCGTGCCCGGCAGGATGCGCATGCGGGTGATCACCCAGCCGCAGAGCGTGCTGACGGCGATGACGGAGAGAATGACGCCGAGGAACAGCGGCCAGTTGCCGGAAAAGGTGCCGAGCATGCCCGGCGTCATCGCGCCGGCGATCATCATCGCCAGAATGAACTGCACGCAGAAGAACAATTGCTTGGGCAGGCGAATGGTGCAGCCGTTCATGCCGAAGAGCACGGCCGCCAGCATCGGCCCCATCAGCAAGCCGGCGGGGATGCCGATCAGTTCCAGCACCGTCGTAAACACCACGGAGACCAGCGTCAGAAGCAGCCATTGCAGCGCCGGCGCAAGGCGGCCGATGCCGACGGCTTGAGAAGACGAGGGCGTGGCGGGCTGGTCGGGCTTCAAGGGCATTCTCCGGCATTGCCTCAGTCGGCTGGCGCGTTCGTGCCGGCCTGATCAGGATGGCGCGGGCTGTCCCGTCGCTGGATCGGTATGCCACGCAACCGCTCGTTAGCAGCATTGCGCGCGGGCATTCAAGCGGCAGGCGGGCCAGAGGGCCAGAAAGTGCCACAGCGGATAGGGCGGGAGGCCGAAGCGGCCGTTTGAAATGGGTGATCTGCCGTCGCCTGCGCCATTGCGAAGCGGCGCTGTGCATGCTTGCGCCCGGCGGATTGGGGATAGCGCTTTGATTTGGTGTGTATTTCAGGATGGATGTCGCTGCGAGCGCAGGGACTTGGCGACCATGACAGGCTGCCGGCTGGAAATCCGGGCTTGCTTGTGCACCCCGAATCCTGACACTTCGCGTCATGCAATTTGCTCCGCAACAGGACGAGGCCCTCAAGGCCGTTTCGCAATGGCTGAAGGAAGGCCGCTCGCAGCTCTTCCGGCTGTTCGGTTATGCCGGCACGGGCAAGACGACGCTTGCGCGCCATTTCGCCGAACATGTCGACGGCGACGTGCTGTTTGCCGCCTTTACCGGCAAGGCCGCCCAGGTGCTGCGCTCCAAGGGGGCGAGCAACGCCAAGACCATCCATTCTCTGATCTACCGGCCGCGCGGCGAGGAGGAGGTTTCCGACGAGGAAACCGGCAAGACCTCGATCGCGCCGATGTTTTCCATCAACCGGCAAAGCCCGGTCGCCAAGGCGGCGCTGATCATCGTCGACGAATGCTCGATGGTCGACGAGGCGCTCGGCAAGGACCTGATGAGCTTCGGCACGCCGATCCTGGTTCTGGGCGACCCCGGCCAGTTGCCGCCGGTTTCGGGCGGTGGCTACTTCACCAACCAGGAGCCGGACTATCTGCTGACCGACATCCACCGCCAGGCGCGCGACAACCCGATCATCCGGCTGGCGATGCAGGTGCGCGAAGGCAACGAGATCATGCATGGCGACTACGGCACCACGCAGGTGATCGGCCGCGGGCAGGTCAACCAGGAACTGGTGCTGGAGGCGGACCAGGTGCTGGTCGGCACCAACAAGACCCGGCGGCGCTACAATCAGCGGCTTCGTGAGCTCAAGGGCTTTACCAGCGAATATCCGCAGTCCGGCGACAAGCTGGTCTGCCTGCGCAACGACCCGGCCAAGGGTCTGCTCAACGGCTCGCTCTGGCAGGTCATGAGCTCGTCGAAGGAAACGGTGAAGCCCGGGATCAATCTGATGATCCGCCCGGAAGACGACGATATGGATCGGGGTGCGGCCAAGATCAAGCTGTTGAAGGCGGCCTTCGAAGAGGTCGAGGGCGAAATCCCCTGGTCGACGCGCAAGCGCTACGACGAGTTCGACTTCGGCTATGCGCTGACGGTGCACAAGGCGCAGGGCTCGCAGTGGAACAACGTCGTGCTGTTCGACGAGAGCTGGGCCTTCCGCGATACCCGCGAGCGCTGGCTCTATACCGCGATCACCCGTGCTGCCGAACGCCTGACGATCGTTCGCTGACGGCGGGTGGAAAACTCCGACCGCTTTCCCTCATTCCTGTGCTTGTCACAGGAATCCAGCCAAGGCGCGTCGGCGCCGTCAGAGACAGCTTTCAATGCCGGAGTTTTCCTCGGTTCTTCCGCGCCGCGGACGCGGCGCTGCTGGATCCCTGTGACAAGCACAGGGGTGAGGGCCGGGCGAAACATCAGGGATGTCGAAGCCTTCTGCAACCGTTGCGTTGCGGAAGGGCTGGCGCTCGGAGCCATCCACCAGGCCGATGGCTACGTGTTCGCCAACACCAAAAAACCCGTGCGGGAACCCAATCTCGGTTTTGAACCGCGCCTTCCGCAACGCTTGATTGCCCGCGGCAGCAGCGCTTTCTATCGTGCCGCAGACGCGGCGTTGTCGTGATGGGGCGGCCTAGCGAGACGCCGGCGGGCAGCTGCAATGCAGATACTACCGTCACCTAAGCCGATGCCCGTTTGGCGAAATGAAGGGCCGCCCCCAGAACGGGTTTGCTACCGTTTGGTCGCCATCCACAAGACATGGCGGGCGCCACCGCGTTTGCCATTGGCACGCACATTCACCTCGTCGGTGGCAAAGCCAACCTCGCGCAATCGGCGGGTAAAAGCGCTGTCCGGCGCGGACGACCAGACGGCAAGCACGCCGTTGGCGCGCAGCGCAGCTTTGGCGGCACGAAGACCGGTATGGTTATAGAGGCTGTCGTTGGAGGGGCGCGTCAAGCCATCGGGGCCATTGTCGACATCAAGCAGGATGGCATCGTAAGCGGCCGTCTTCGATCTAATCAGCGCGCCGACATCACCGATATGGATATCGACCCGCGGATCGTCGAGCGTGCCTTGGTGGAGCTCCGCCATAGGTCCGCGCGCCCACTCGACGACGGCGGGGACGAGTTCTGCGACGACCACCCGGGCATCGGCCGGCAGCACGCCGAGTGCGGCCCGCAAGGTAAACCCCATGCCGAGGCCGCCGATCAGCATGCTGGCGTTTTTCCGGCCTGCGATCCGCTCATAGCTAAGTGTCGCCAGTGCCTCTTCCGAGCCGCTCAGCCGGCTGTTCATCAATTCCGTCGAACCCAGCATGATGGAAAATTCGCTGCCGCGCTGCTTCAAGCGCAACTCGTCGCCATCACCGGGAATGGTTGCGCGGTCTAGCTGAATCCAGGGAAGCATCGGGGTATCTCATTTGCGTTGTTTGCGCGCCTCGTAACATGAGCGTGGTGCTGAGAACATCACATTATCGATGAACCAGGGGGAATTGCGGCCGAATTGACCCCGCCACCTAGAGCGTTTCCGGTTTAGACGGACTCGCAGAAACGCTCTATCTCTCTGTTTTTACGCATTTCCTGACGGAAAACCGCTTCGCACTTTTCCTGGAAATGCTCTCTGGCCGGAGATTTTTTGGCTTTGGTCGCACCGCAGACGCGGCGCTGCTTCATCCCTGTGGCAAGCACGGGGATGAAGGCGAGAAAAGCGCGCCGGCGCGACGCATGATCGCCCCGGTTACTCCGCGGCGATCATGCCGGATAGCACGGCCTTGGCGATGGCCTGGAAGCGGTTGTGGGCGTTGAACTTACGGATGATGCCGGCCTCGAGCGTGAGGGCGGCCGCCAGGTCCATCTCCATCAGCCGGGCGATGCGTGAGGCGGGATAGCCTTCGGCCATGAAGGTGAGGCATTCGCTTTCGAGAGGCGAGAGATGCACGTGTTCGTCGGCATTGGGCGAGGCCTCGCCATATCCGGCCTCGCCTTCCAGTAGTTCGGCGATGCGTTGCATTTGGCGGCGCAGGTTGGATTGCTGGGCGGCCAGTTCCCGGCGCCGCGACAAGAGCGCCTCCTTGAACAGCCGTTCGGCCTCAGTCTGGTCTTCAGCGCCGGCGAGACTTGAGAGCAGTTCCTGGATGGCCGCGATCGGCATGTCGATTTCGCGGCAGGCGTTGATGACGGCCATGCGCCGGATATGGTCCGGGCCATAGACCCGCATCGGCCCCATGCGGGCGGCGATCAGCAGGCCCTTCTCCTCATAGAAATGCAGGGTGCGGTGGGTGACGCCGAAAGCATCGGCCATATCGGCGATTGCCAGCGGACCGGAGGGATCGTGGTGGGGAAGCGGCAGTTTGGGCAGGTGGCCGACACGCTCGGGCGCCGCCAGCGCGCCCTCATATTTCCAGTAGTCTCGCGGCATATCGATTGTCCCCGGTTGACAGTGCCTTGGCGCTCGTTCAGGGCGGGAAGGCGGCCGTCACGCTTCGATTTGCTGCATAATTGATCCCGATATCGCTGCCGATTTACGGAATTATGCCGCAGGCATCCGGAACCCGCCGCGATCGTGCGGTGCAACCGGAGCGGAACCGATCCACGCTCCGAGGCCACCGCCGTTCGTCGACGATAGCGCCTGCTGCTCGGCTGGGGCACACCGCGCGAAGGGCGCGTTACTGCTGACAATTGTGCTTGCCTGACGAGCAACCAGGCACCAATTCCCAACGCATGACTACACCGTATACGCGAATCGCATATATAAATAGTCCTTAATATTGCAGGGGAATTGCTGGTTTGAGCGGTGCTGGCGGCCCCCTTTGGGCGCAGGCAGCATGGCCTTCCGTCAGTGGCCGATGACCCGGAGCGGGCTGTTTGCACTGAGGATGAAGAGAGGCTCATCGCCGCGTAACGGCGCCAGCTTCTGCTGGCAGGACCAGGCCTTTTCGAAGCTGCCGCGGGTCAGCTGCTTCCGGTACTGTGCGGTCGCTGTCATGCAGTCCATCAGCGGGCTCTGGATCTGTTCCTCGCTCGCATGGGTATAGATCTCGCCATCGAGAGAGAACAGTTCGGATGCCAGTGACATGCTTTCAAACAGCAGGTCCGGTTCGCTCTTCAGCCGTTCGAGGGTGATGAAATCCTGCCGCAGCGGCACGCCTTCGCCGTCATGCTTGAGGGTCACGCGCACACCGGCTGCGGGCGCATCGTACCAGGTCAGATCCAGCGAAAACGACAGCGCCGCATTGCGCGATACCGGTCGCCCGGTGTCGCCGTCGGTTGCGCGCGCCAGCGTCTTGTGGCGCTGGGCGGCGGTGCGAAGGGCGGTGGCGAAAGCTTCGACATCGCTGTTCTGGTCGCCGGATATGGTGACGTTGACGGAGGGCAGGACACGCTCGATCGAATGGCGGCCGTTGAAGAGCTTCGCCTGCGCATCGATCTCCAACGTCATCTCCGGCGAGGGCAGAGGCGCAAACAGGAGCAGCGGCAGCACCGATAGAACGGCCAGCGGGGAGGACAACGGTGCCGGCGGCCAGGCCGATTTCTGGCCGGGAAGGCGCTTCCTCGTCAGCTTCGGCTGACGGGCCCGCGGTTCGGCGGGGCTGGCCGCGTCGATCCGCTGACGGCTGTATTCCGGTACATAGGTGCCTTTCGGAATGATCAGGTGCCATTCGTCTTCGGCGCCGTCGGTCTCGTAATAGACCTTGAGCAATTTGCGCAGCTTGCCCGCATGCACCCGCACCAGCGGGTCGCTGTCGGCATTGAACGCCTGGGGACGGTCGAAGACGTCGATGGCGATCGAATAGCCCTTCAACTGGGGGCCTTCGCCGATCATCTCCTTTTCGACCACATAGGAGAGAAAAGCGCGCAGCCGTTCGGAACGCGCGAAAGCCTTGCTCTCGAGGATGCGGCGAAGGTTTTGCCGTATCGTCTCGTCGCAGGGTCTTTCGACCGTCGTCATCGGTTGTTGCTCCAAATTCATTTGCCGCGAAACTTTATGAAAATGATCGAAGGGCAGACTGCCGCACTTCGATATGATTCGGAAATTTAGGCCCAAAAAAAGCTGTTGTCAGGAGTGCCCGTCTCTAAACTTGAGTTTTATCTGAAATAAACGCAGGAATTGCGTCCTTCCCCTGTGGCAGAATGAAGCGGCGCGACATTTTTGGGCCCGGAACGGGTGGCTCCCAGCTGGTTGCTGCCTTGATTCATAGGCCCGATGGGACGCCTTGCATGTCAGACCTCACCAATGTCAAGGTTTCGTCAAGACACGGCTGACAAACGAGCGATGTCGGGACCCTGCATTCGCTGGCGGACGTACTCTTTGGAATTGCTGCATAATCTTGGCCCAAACCGTTTTCGGTTTTTGCAATTATGCAGTAGAAGATTGCATTGACATTGCCCGCCTCTGGAAAGTTCTGACATGCCCGCAAAACTGTCCGTGAATCTGAATGCCGTTGCCATGCTGCGCAACCGGCGCGATCTTCCCTGGCCGTCCGTCACCGCGCTCGGCCGCATTGCTCTCGAAGCCGGCGCAAGCGGGCTGACGGTGCATCCGCGCCCCGACCAGCGCCATGTCCGCTTTTCCGATCTGCAGCCGATCCGCGATCTCATCGACGACGAATTCGCTTCGACCGAGTTCAACATGGAAGGCTACCCGAACGAGGAGTTTCTGCGCCTCGTCGAAACGCACGAGCCGGAGCAGGTGACGTTGGTGCCGGACGATCCGGCACAGGCGACCTCGGACCATGGCTGGGACTTCCGCAAGAACCACAACCTGCTCGGCAGCGTCGTCGGCCGGTTGAAGAAGAAGGGCTTTCGCGTTTCGCTGTTTGCCGATGGCGACGAGGATGCGGAGGCTCTGCGCATCGCCAAGGAAACCGGCGCCGACCGCATCGAGCTTTATACCGGCCCCTATGGCGGCTGCTATGACGACCCGGAAAAGGCGGGAAAGATTGCCGCCGAGCTCGGCCGCACGGCAGAAATCGCCGCCAGCCTCGGGCTCGACGTCAATGCCGGACACGACCTGACGGTTGCCAACCTGCCGTTGCTTGCCAAGCACATCCCGAACCTTGCCGAAGTGTCGATCGGCCACGGCCTGACCGCGGATGCGCTGGAATACGGCATGGCCGAAACCGTGCGCCGCTTCCGCCGCGCCTGCGGCCAGACGGTTTGACCTGACAGGTTGCCCGCGACGCCCGACGCAACAGCTAACCGGGTCGAGCGGCTGGTGGGCATTGAGCACGACGGCAGTGGGGCGTTGCGAGTTTCGTGACGTACCTCACGCGCTGTCATGACGGTACACCCGTTCTCACAGCGCTGCGCCGGCGCTGTAACATTTTAAATTTGCTGCATAATCTTCTCCTTGGATCGATGGCGATTTAGGGAGCCATGCAGTTGCTGCGCCGCGAAAGCCGGCCGGCGAAGCATTCGCCTCGAGGCGTCCTTTGCGACCCGAAATTCTTGAGATTGCCGATATGAAAGACGTTTTTGTCGTCACCCATACCCAATCCATCCACCACGAAGAGGACAGGGTGGGAGGCTGGTACGACACCGATCTGACTGCCCGCGGCAAAAAGGACGCAGAGGCAACGGCCGAACGTCTGCTGGCCCTGATTGGCCGGCGAGAGGTGGAAATCCATAGCTCGGATCTTCGTCGCGCATCCCAGACGGCAGCCGCAATCGCAGAGCGCTTCCAACGACCGGTGACGGAGACTGCTGACCTCAGGGAAATCAGCTACGGCGTGGCCGGCGGAAAGCCGCAGGCGTGGCTCGACGCACGCTATACACCGGCGCCGGACGACAACCGGCTCGATTATCCCTGCGGGATCGATGGCGCGGAAACCCGGCGCCAGGTTGCAGCCCGCGTCTACCCTTGCGTGAACGCGATCGTGGAGCGGCCTTGCGAGATGCAGATCATCGTGACGCATGGCTTCACGCTCACTCTGGTTCTTGCCGCCTGGATGAAGATACCGATCGATGCCTCGGGGTTCCTCAGCTTCCCGGCAAAATCCGGGAGCATCACGCATCTGCGCCAGGACGACTTCTTCCGAAATCGGGCAGTTGTCAGCCTGGCGGATGTTTCACACCTGAATTTCTAGGCGCCGCAGAAACCCTGCGGGCGGTGCTGCATTTTCAGGAGAATTTCCGTCGCAGATGTCAGAGCGTTTGCGGATTAGATGGAGTGCAGAAACGCTCTAGCTCTTTGTTTTCATGCATTTCCTGCCGGAAAACCGCTTCGCACTTTTCCTGGAATTGCTCAGCGGCAAAGAGCCAAAATTTCGCGGCCGTGTTTGGCGATAGTCGCAAGCATTTCGCGGCAACACTGCTATAGGTTGACTCTATCCTTTCCCCTATTCTTTTTCCCTCGTATGCGGCCAATGACATCTCCCATCAGTTTCCGCGAGCGCATCGCTCTCTATGCCTTTCTAACGTCGCTAACCTCCATCAGCATCGACGCGCTGTTGCCGGGATTGCGTCAGATTGGGGCTGATGTCGGCGTTGCGCCGCCACTTTCCACCCAGCACATCATATCCCTTTTCATCCTTGGCATGGCGTTTGGAGAGTTGCTGCTGGGGCCATTATCCGACGCGATGGGACGAAAGCGGGCGCTGGTTCTGGGCCTTGGCGTCTATGCGCTCGGAACGGTTATCGCCATGCTGGCGGGCTCGCTCGAAATGGTGATCCTCGGCCGGTTTCTTCAGGGGATCGGCGTCTCGGGGCCGAAGATCGCCACGCGCGCCATGATCCGCGACCAGTTCGAGGGCGATGCGATGGCCCGCGTCATGTCGTTCATGTTCACGCTCTTCATCCTTGTGCCGATGCTGGCTCCGACCCTGGCGCAGGGTATCATTGCGCTCGGCGGCTGGCGCAGCGTCTTCGCGGTCTATCTCGGGGTGGCGGGCCTTCTCGGGCTATGGCTGGTGCTGCGGCAACCGGAAACATTGCCCGCCGCCAAGCGCATCGCCTTTCGCCCGCGGCTTCTTCTGTTGAACGGGCGGCGCATCCTGTCGAACCGGCGCGTGACGCTGCTGATCGTGGCGACTGGGCTCGTCTTCGGCGCGCAGCTTCTTTATCTCAGCACGGCGGCCGATCTTTTCCTTGATGTCTACGGCATCGGACAAACTTTCCCGTTGTATTTCGCGATGCTGGCCACAGGCATCGGTTTGGCCTCGTTCCTCAACGCGAAGCTGGTGCAACGCTTTGGCGCGGAGACCATGGCGCGCGCTGGCTTTGTTGGCCTAGCGGCGGCAGGGCTCGTGATGCTGGCGGCATCCGTCTTCTGGGGCGGGCGGCCGCCACTGACGGTGCTGATGGTGCTCGGCTTTGCGGCGTTCTTTGCGATCGGGGTGCTGTTCGGCAACCTGAACGCCATGGCGATGCGCTCGCTTGGGCAGGTTGCGGGGCTGGGCGCGTCGTTGATCGCCTCCGGATCCAGCCTCATCGCCACCCTGTTCGCGATCGCAATGGGCGCCTTTTACGATGGTTCGACGCTTAATCTGTCGGCCGGGTTCTTTATCGCGGGTGTCAGCGCGCTCGCTCTGGCCGAGATTGCCGTGCGGGGAGATGTTGCGCCGGTGGAGGCCACACGCTAGGCGGCGGCGAAAGCCAGGCGGCGGTGTGAAACCGTTTTCACACCGCCCACCTAAAAGTCGTTACGTCCCAGGTTCCGGAAGTTTCGCGAACTGAGTGAAACACTAAATCAGTTCACTGTTCTCCGAAGCAGTGAACTAATCTAATTCTTTGAAATTACGCAATTCCGGACGGAAAACCGTTTCACACTTTTCCTGGAATTGCTTTAGCTGTTGTGGACGACGGAAATCTTGTTTCCCGAGGGATCGCGCATGTAGGCGGCGTACCAAGTGGGCCCATAATGGGGACGTGGGCTAGGTGCACCTTCATCCGTTCCACCATTGGCCATGGCAGCTTCGTAAAAGGCATCCACTTCCGCACGGGACTTGACCATAAAGCCGACCATGGAGCCATTTCCTGCGCTGGCCGGCTCGCCGTTGAAGGGTTTGCAGACCCAGAGGACGAAACCCGTGCCTGCTCCACCTTCAGAGTAAGCGCGCCAGCCCGGAAAATCTGTGTGCTTGCTCCATCCAATGGTCGCCAATGTTGCATCATAGAAGGCATTGGATTTGGCGGAATCCAATGCGCCCACGGTCACATAAACGGTCATAATCTCCCCTTTCTCCGGTAGCGGAATCGTGGGAATTCATACCGTGCAAAATAGAACATAACAAGAACAAAGAATGCAGAGCCGTTATTCCCGTCGCAAGATCCGGGCAGAGCATGCGCAAAGCGGGCAGATCGTAAAACAATCGTTCTCGGGCTTCGTCACAGTCCAGGAGCCCGGCGCAAATGGCCGGGCTCACTTCGTTTCGATTGCAATCGTTCAACCGGCAAGTCTTGCCTTGCTGGCTTCGAGGAAGGCGGTGAGCGGCAGCGGTGTGGTGCCGGTCAAGGTCGTCACGTCGCTGGTCACCATGTCGATATGGCCCTCGCGGGTGTTGGCGTCGAAGGAGACGACGATCGGGATGAGGAAGTCGGGCAGGCCCGCACCCTTCAGCCCGCCAGCGAGTGCATCGTCGGAAATATGCACGACGTCGAGCGGCTTGCCGGCCGCCTTGGAGACGAGCGCGGCGATCTCGTCGGTCGAGCGCAGTTCCGGGCCGGTCAGCGTATAGGTGCGGCTTTCGCTGCCGGCCGAAAGCAGCGCGGCGGCGGCGGCCTGTGCCGCGTCGGCGCGGGCGAGGTGGGCGAGGCGGCCCTTGCCGGAGGACGAGTACCACTGTCCGGTTTCCAGCGCATGCGGCAGCGCCATGAACAGGTTTTCCATGTACCAGCCGTTGCGCAGGATCGTGTAGGGGATGCCGGTTGCCTTGATGGCGTTTTCGGAACCGAGATGATCGGGGGCAAATGGGATGACCGAGGTCTCCGGGTTCGGCATCGAGGTGTAGAGAATGTGCTTGGCGCCGGCCTTCTCAGCGGCCGCGACGGCAGCCAGATGCTGGCGCAGGCGCTTGCCGGGCTGGTCGAGCGCGTCGGTGGAAATGATCAGGATGCGGTCGGCGCCGGCAAAGGCCGCGTCGAGCGAGGCCGGATCGTCGAAGTCGGCGATGCGTGCCTGCACGCCCTTGCCGACATAGTCGGAAAGCTTTGCCGTATCGCGGCTGGTGGCGATGATGTTGGCCGGCTCGACCTTGCCGGATGCGAGCAGCGCATCGAGCACAAGCTTGCCGAGCTGGCCGGTGGCGCCGGTCACGAGCAATGTATCGGACATGTCTTTTCCTTTTTCTCTGTGATGCCAGCCGACGCTTCGGGAGCACGTCCGCCGGTTGATGGTCTCTTTTTGAGAGTTGCTCTAATCTAGTAATCTGGTAAGAGCTGTAAAGGAGGCAGTTTTTCCTGCCGTGGTTACAAGAAGGGTACCGCCCCCCATGAGTAAGCTGAGATGAACAAGCTGACCGGTGATGTGAAGGGCAAGCGCGTGGCGATGGTCTGCGGCGTGCCGATGGATGTCGAGAACTGCCCGGTGCGCGACGTCATGGACAATATCGGCGGCAAGTGGAATTCGCTGATGATCCTGTCCTTGGCCGACGGGCCTCTAAGGTTTTCCGGACTCAGGCGGCTGATCCCCGATATTTCCCAGCGTATGCTGACGCAGACGCTGCGCGACCTGCAGCGCGATGGCTATATCAGCCGTACGGTCTTTCCGACGCAGCCGCCGAGCGTGGAATATGCGCTGACCGATCTCGGGCGCTCGCTGTTGGAACTGCTGAAGCATTTCGTCGATTGGTCGCTTGCCAACCATGCGGCAATCCGCGCCGCGCGCGACACCTATGACGGGGCGCCGTAGGGGTGCGTTGATCTGGATTGACGGAGGGCGGGCGCCTGTCCGGCCGTCTCAACATTCCAAGCTTTGGGTGCTGTCTGCCCCTCCCTAACCCTCTCCCCGCAGGCGGGGAGAGGGGACGTGGATCGCTGCCCTGTCGCTATCCGCAGCACGCTTTAAGATAGCGATAAACAGTGATCGAGTTGGCGTTGGCGAGCGGGTGCCGCGGTGTTCCTTCTCCCCGCGCGCGGGGGGAAGGCGGCCGGCGGGCCGGGTGAGGGGCAATTGCGGCCCACCGCGTGGGATGCGCGGCGCCATGTCCCGGCGAAGCAAGCTTGCCGTAGCGCTTTGATTCTCCGTATAGTTTGCCGATGAAATGAATCCGGCACATCGATCAAGCGCCATGCCGAGGGACCATGAAGACACTGAGTATCGGCATTGCGGGTGCAGGCCCGGCGGGGCTTGCGGCGGCACTGATGCTGTCGCGGCACGGTCATCGGGTGGAGATCCTCGAGCGTTTCGGTGAGGCGTCGCCGGTCGGCTCCGGCCTGATGCTGCAGCCGACCGGCCTGACGGTGCTGAATGCGCTGGGCCTGTTGCAGCCGATGCTTTCGCTCGGCAGCCGGATCGACCGGCTTTATGGCGCGGACGCGAAGTCCGGCCGCACGGTGCTGGACGTGCGCTATGACGCGCTTGCCGGCGGCCGCTTCGGGCTGGCGGTGCAGCGGGCTGGGCTGTTCGGCGTGTTGCATGATGCCGTCGTTGCCGCCGGCATTCCCATCCGCCCCGGGGTGACGCTTGCCGCTGCCACGACCGCGGGCGAAAAGGCGCTGCTGCTGGATGCCTCCGGCCAAGAGGTCGGGCGCTATGATCTCGTCATCGATGCGACCGGCGCACGCTCGGCCATTGCGGCGGGGGCAGCGACGGCGCCCGGCGTGCGCGAGCTTGCCTATGGCGCCTTCTGGGCGACGCTCGACAGCGACGGCCTGACCCATGATCCAAACGCGCTGACGCAGCGCTACGACCGCGCCAAGGTGATGATCGGCATTTTGCCGGCGGGCCGGGCGCGACCGGCAGCGCGTGACCACGTGGCGTTCTTCTGGAGCGTCAAGATCGGCGATGCCGACGCCGTGAAGATGGCGGGGCTCGACAGATGGAAGGCGGGCATTCGCGGCTACTGGCCGGATTGCGCGCCCTTGCTCGACCAGATCGGCGATTGGGACCAGCTGGCGCTGGCGCGCTATGCCCACCGCACCATGCGCCCGCCCGCATCGGGTCGCATCGCCTTCGTCGGCGACAGCGCCCATTCGACCAGCCCGCAACTGGGGCAGGGCGCCAACATGGCGCTGATCGATGCGGCGACGCTTGCCCATGCGTTGTCGGTGACCGACAACATCGACGCGGCACTTGCCGCCTATGGTCGGGCGCGGCGCAACCATATGGCGCTGTTCCAATTGCTGTCGCTGGCCTTCACCCCCTTCTACCAATCGGATTCGACAGCCCTTGCCTGGCTGCGCGACCGGCTGGTGGCGACGATCGCGCGCATCCCGCCTTCGCCGGCGCTGCTCGCCTCGATCGTCTCGGGCACGCTGATCGATCCGTTTGCGGCTGCGGGGCTCAAGGAGTGTGACTGGCACGCCGTTCGCGCGCGACCGGTCGTCGAAAACGTTCTTACCGTCTCGGCCTAAGCGCATCGCGAGACCGCCGCACCCGCGCGCATCGCATGTTTTTGGACGCCGGAGGAAACCCTGTATAAGGCCCGCTCCTTACTGCGCAATTCCTCAAATCGGATTCGATTTAAGGAGAAAATTATGCAGCAAGTCTAAAGTGTTACGGCGTCCTTAGCGCGTCATGAACGCGCGGCGCCGTAAAGGGGCGGCGACGCCATTCCGGGATGATTCGCTGTTGAGGTGTTGCGATGACTGATTTTGTGTCTGCTGTTCTCGTGCACGTCGCCGACGTGGAGGCAGGGCTTTCCTGGTACCAGAGGGCCTTTCCGCGCGCCGAACGGCGCCGGCTGGACGCCTTCGATTTCGAATATCTGAAGATCGGTTCGACCCATCTGGAAATCGTGCCGGCGGACGAGAGGGGGGCAAGCGGCGCGGCCGGTTCGGTCGTCTATTGGCAGGCCGAAGATTTCGACCGGGCGCTTGCCCTTTCAACGATCTCGGCGCGCCGCTCTATCGCGGCCCGCTGGCGATCGAAGACGACTTGTGGATGTGCCAGGTTCGCGACCCCTGGGGCAACTGCATCGGCCTTCGCGGGCCACGCGCAGGGCAGGAAACCGCGTGAGCCTTCGACGCGCCTGAACGGCGCCGAGCGCGCGACGCGGCGATTGCCCCTTAGGGCCGTGCCGTATGGACCAACGGGCAATGGCCCCCAGCGCAGGCTGAAGGCCATTTTCGGTTGCGATCCGTGTGGATGTAGGCGACGGCGACTGCAAACCTTACGCGGCGCGGCGAAAATCCTGCAGGCCGAGGGCGAATTCGACGGCGGCGTCGGCGTGGATCGCGGTGGAATCGAAGCCCGGCAGCGGCAGCGCCTTCGGATCGAGGATCAGGCAGATCTCGGTGCAGCCGAGGATGACGGCATCGGCTCCTTCGGCCTCGGCCTTGTCGATCAGGTCGACCAGCGCCCGGCGGGAGGTGCCGAGGACCTTGCCGGCGCAAAGCTCGTCGAAGATGACGTTGTGCGTCAGCGTGCGGCCGTCCGCGTCGGGCACCATCACCTCGATGCCGTGGCTCTTCATGCGCTCGGCGTAAAAGCCGTGCTCCATGGTGTAGCGGGTGGCGAGCAGCAACGGCTTGCGGATGCCGGCGGCCTTGAGGCGGGCGGCAGTCTCGTCGATGATGTTGATCAGCGGAATGTCGACGGCGGCCTGCACGGCGTCGGCGATCAGGTGCATGGTGTTGGTGCAGATCAGCACGCAGTCGGCGCCGGCGGCCTTCAGCCCGCGGGCAACATCGGCGAGCCTTCTTGCAGCGTCGTCCCAGCGGCCGGCCTTCTGCAGGTCGACGATCGACTGGAAGTCGACGGAGTGCAGCAGCACCTCGGCCGAATGCAGCGCGCCCAGCCGTTCGCGAATGGCTTCGTTGACCATGCGATAATAGACCACCGAGCTTTCGAAGCTCATGCCGCCGATAAGACCGATCTTGCGCATTTCCATCGTCTCTTTCCCTGATCCTGTCGCCATCCGCATCGCGGCGCGGCCAGCAGTTGTTCGATGGGGACACTATGCCGGACCTTCATCGGCAATGGTTCGCTTTGATGGCGCGAGAGCGGTATTTTGGCGCGATCCAATTGCGCCTGAGATGGATATTGTGCAAATATGCAGCGTATCATATCGGTGAAGTGGGAGTGGTGAGCGTGCTGGATGAGAGAGACAGGAAGCTTTTGGCGCTGTTGCAGCAGGATGGGAGCATGGCGGTCGGCGAACTTGCCGACCGGGTGAACCTTTCGCTTTCCGCCTGTTCGCGCCGCATCCAGCGGCTGGAGGAGGCGGGCTATATCGCCAAGCGCATCGTCGTTCTTAACCGCGAGCGCATGGGCGTGCCGACCACCGTGTTCGCGATGATCAAGACTGCGCATCACTCCGACGAGTGGATCGAGACCTTCCGGCGGGCGATCAGCGACATTCCCGAGATCGTCGAGGCGCACCGACTGACCGGAAACTACGACTATATCGTCAAGGTCGTGTTGCCGCGGGTCGAGCATTACGATGTGGTCTACAAGCAGATCGTGCGCAAGGTGGAGCTCTTCGACGTTTCCGCTTCGATTTCGATGGAAATCCTGAAGAGCGGCACGGCGGTGCCCGTCGATTATGCGGAGTGATTGAAGCCGTGAGCGAGTACGACGTCAAGCTGGCGGAGGCGCTTTTGGTCGTCGACGTGCAGCGCGCCTTCATATCAGGTGCGGATGCGGTGCCGGATCACCTGTCGCTGCAGCGGGCCGTCGGCCGGCTGCTGGAGCGGGCGCGCGAGAAGGGAGCCCCCATCCTCTTCCTGCAGAATGACGGGCCAAAGGGCACCCCGGACGAGCCAGGTACGGACGGCTGGCAGCTGTTCTTCGATGCCAGGCCCGGTGAAACGGTCGTGCGCAAGTCTTTCGACGATGGCTTTCACGGCACCGATCTCGAGGCGCAGCTGAGGAGCCATGGGGTCGAAACCCTCGCGATCTGCGGCATGCTGTCCGAAATGTGCCTGGCGGCAACGGCGCGCCAGGCGATGGATATCGGCTTTAGTGTGATCCTCGCCCATGATGCGCACGCCACCTATGACGTACCGCCGGGGCCGGGCGGCTCGGAAAGGGTGCCGGCGCGCATGGCGGCACGGGCGGCCGAGTGGTCGCTCGGCGACGAGATCATACTGGTGGGAACCGTCGACGAGATCGGCTTCGAGCCGGCGCTTGCGCCGGTGCGGTAATGCTGGGCTGCCCGGCCGCATGATCAGGTCAGACAATCTCTGCTGTGCGAGCGCCGATCCGTGCGGGCGCGAAAGCATTTCCAGGAAAAGTGCGAAGCGGTTTTCCGTCAGGGAATGCGTAAAAACAAGGAGATAGAGCGTTTCCGCGACTCCGTCTAAACCGGAAACGCTCGAGTGGCGGAGAATTGACAACTGAATGCGCTGTTGCCGTGACCGAGACCACGCGCAGGAGCGTTTGCTCCGCGCCGGAAACCGGTCGACCATGCGCATGTCATTTCCGGTTGCTTCATGCCTTATTGGTAAACCACACTGTTGGTGTGCCCAGTACGCCGCCTTGGCGCATTGCTGCCTTCAGTTCGTCCAGCTTGCCGAATGCCTGAGCCGCTTCAAGCGTCGCAAACTCATGTGTTACTGTAACATCGTTGGGATTGTCGGTGGCTTGATAAACCGCCTCCGCCAAAACCCCGTTCGCCTTCTGCATGGGCGAAAACGCGTCGTATACACGGCGCCAGGCCGCGTAGTCGGAGACCTCGTGCCTCACGAATAATGTCGTCATATCATCCTCCCGCGTTGAATTTCCAATGCTGCTTGAGACATGCGTCCTGTCCGGGACGCATCTGATCCAGGGCGGAGAAAGCCAATTCGGAACACGTTTGGGATGCTTTGCAGTGCCGAGGCTTCGTCATGGAAGCCGCAAAACCGCTCCGGCTCAGCGAGGCGTCGATTGCTAGGATTGAACGAGGAACACCAGGGTTTCGGGCAGCACGCCGTCATGCGCCATCGCGTCCGCTGCCGCTTTGGTTTGCATGAAGGCGTCCAATCTGGCCATGTCGGCAACGTCCATGACCAAGCCGACGCGCTTGGACGCCTGACGGTCTACAAACGTGCGAATGTTTGTGACGCCGATGGGTTCGAATAGCTGCTTGCGGAGAGGTGAAGCGAGCCAGTGTTCGGTGTCTTTGACATCGTGATAGACCATGACGGTAGGCATGATGCCCTCCTTTGTGGGTCAAAAGTAAAATCAAAGTACACGTCTGCGCGTTGCTGTGTTCATTTCAATGATATTACGAATGTATCTGTTCTCGATCCACCTATCCGAAAGATTGATTTGCAAGCAATTCGGATTAATTCGAAAACGATAGGTTCAGTTCGTGGTTCCGTCGCGTTTAATATCAGCGCAGGTTGGTAAAAGCTCCGGGAAGATTTCCTCGGCCAGTTTCACGTGTCGAGGTTATCTTTCCGGGAAAGGATCGCGAACCATTGGTTCCAAGGACGCTAGGTGAGGCTTGGGCGGCCCCGGTACGGGCCGCCCTGTGCTTGCAACCAGGCCATCGTGTTGTCGATAGCGATGGGCCAGACATGATTGTCCTTCGAGTGTTCCGGTTCACTCGCATGCATGTGCCGATGGTTCTCGCCGAATTGAGAGACGATCCGTTTCAGACGAGGTTGGTCTCGACGTCGATGTTGCCGTGCGTCGCCTTGGAATAGGGGCAGATGGCGTGGGCGGCATGAATCAGTTCGTGGGCGACGTCGCGGTCGAGGTCCGGCAGGCTGACATTGAGCCGTGCCCGCAGGAAGTAGGAACCGTCATTGACGTTCAGATCGATCTCGGTGTCGACCGCGAGACCGGCCGGAAGCTTGATCTTTCTCTGCAGGGCGGCGACCTCGATCGCGCCGATATAGCAGGCGGACCAGGCAGCGCCGAAGAGGTTTTCGGCGGCCGGGTGTGGTTGCGTCAGCTTGAGGTCAAGCATGCCGTCGCTGCTGCGGGTGCCGCCGTTGCGGCCGCCGGTGTTGTGGGTCTTGCCGGTGAAAAGAAGCTTCTCGGTCATGATGGTACCCTTTCTGGTTAAGTCTGATCGCATCCGCTTCAATCGGATGAGAGTTAAATATGCCAACTCGAACCAGATGTCAACACCATTGCGATTTAATCGGATACGATTTATATAGAGATGGACAACGCGGACAATGGAACAGGATATACCCATGCCCACATCCCCGACAGCAAAAGGTCTGGACGCGCCTCAGTCTTCGTCATCGCAGACCGAAAACGGCGGCAGGAAACTTTCGAATTTTCTGTGCTTTGCGATCTACTCCGCCAACCTCGCCTTCGGTCGCGCGTACAAGCCGATCCTCGACAAGCTCGGCCTGACCTACACCCAGTATGTGGCGATGGTGGCGCTTTCCGAGGAAGACGACCAGACCGTGGGCACGCTTGGCGAAAAGCTCTTTCTGGAGTCGAACACGCTGACGCCGATCCTCAAGAAGCTCGAATCCGAGGGCTATCTGCAACGCCGGCGCGATCCTGCCGACGAACGGCAGGTACGCGTGACACTGACGCCCGCCGGGCGCAAGCTTGTTGAAATGGACCCGGGCGCAGCGCTGACCGATGCAATCGGTCTCGGAGACGAATTTCCAGTCGTGCAGCAAACAGTGGCGCAGTTGCGCGACAACCTCTTGCGGGCGACGCAGGCGGGCTCTGAGAAGGTGTGAGGATTGGCGGTCGCGAGCCGGCAGTTCCACCGGCTCGCTGGAGATCGCCGAGGGGGCGGCCCGTGCCGCTCGGGACCGCTGACAAATCCAGGAAATGCCTGTTTGAAGAGGCCGGTCGCCTTGCTGCTCATCCCTGTGCCTTATGGCGGGGACCAGGCGGCCCGAAGTCTGTCGGGTCAAAAGACCTTTCAGCGCCAGGGATTTGGGCTGACTGAATTCCTGTGACTGGCACAGGAAGGGTGTGTGTCGCTAGGCTTCCCCAGCGGCCTGCAACCCCCTGAAGATGACTTTGTCGGCAATCCGGGGTGGCCTATTCCGACCCACCGCACCCGCCATTGTGTGCGCGTCGTCTCGCAACGGTGAGTTGGCGCGATCACGCTGCAGGAAGCTTGTGAGGCGCCAGCATCTCGGCGGCTTTGGAGTAGCCGCCGTCCATTCCGTCAAGAAAATGCAGGTGCGAATTCGACCTGCCGGAGGGGACGAGGCAGGTCATCAGCGCGTGAGACTGGCGATGCAGCCCGAAATTGACGTCGCCGCGTTGCCTGGCCGCGGTAAGGATGGCTTCGACGCTGTCGATCTGTTCGCGGGTGCAGTCGAGCGTAAGGCGCAAGCCGTCGTCATATTTGCGGAAATCCGAACTGGCCGCGACCGCCGACCAGCGCCTGGGGTCGACAACCAGCCGGTCGTCCTTCGGCACGGCGGCGGCCTCCGGCACCGGATGAGACTGGCGCTGCCCCGCCTCAAGGATGGTGAGGACGCGCCTCGCCAAGGTGGCAAAGTCCTGAGCGTCCGTCTGTTCTGCAGGCTCGACCAGCAACGACAAAATTTCGCCGCGCTGGCTGGGAAAGGGTTTCCACTCGCACCGGAGACCGGTCAAGTTCGGCCTCGTCTTCTCCATATTCGGCTTTATCAGGTAGCGCCCGCGCTTGATCTCGTGCTCCGCCCACTTCAATCCGCCACCGGCAAACATGGTATAGGTGGCATCTTGTGATGCCGCGTAGCGGGCGATCCTCACGTCACGTCCGTTGGCGCGGACTTCGTGCACGGGCAGCAGCCCCGTTCGAAGGGTCAGGCCAAGGCTGCCCTTTGCAAAAGCGGCGACCTGTCGCAATGCCGATGTCGCGGTCATGGCCGCCTCCGGCGGCAACGCGAAGGCCGCCCCGTCGCCGCGAAACACGAAGGGGAAATCGAACGCCCCCCAGGCATTGCCGAATGCGGCGATTGCGGAGGCGCCTGCGAAATTGACGTCCTCGTAGCGACCGGACCTCGTGGCCGAGGTCGAGTCGACGACATCGGTAATGGCGATGAGCCAATCGTCGGGCAACGGCTCGTAATTGGTGGCGTCGAGTACGGCCGAAAACTCGCTGTAGGCTGGCGGTGGCTGGGCCTGGTCGCTGCGCATTGCGTTCTCCAAATCGGCAAGAAGAGGTCAGGTCCGCAGGCTCAGCCCGCAGACCTGACCGGATGACGTTCAGACCAGATTGGTCGCGACATCGATGTTGCCGTGTGTCGCCTTGGAGTAGGGGCAGATGTCGTGGGCGGCGTGGATCAGTTCGTGGGCGATGTCGCGATCCAGGTCCGGCAGGCTGACATTGAGCCGTGCCCGCAGGAAGTAGGAGCCGTCATCGACGTTCAGGTCGATCTCGGTGTCGACCGCGAGACCTGCGGGAAGCTTGATCTTTCTCTGCGAGGCGGCGAATTCGATCGCGCCGATGTAGCAGGCGGACCAGGCGGCGCCGAAGAGGTTTTCGGCGGCCGGGTGTGGCTGCGCCAGCTTGAGGTCAAGCATGCCGTCGCTGCTGCGCGTCCCGCCATTGCGGCCGCCGGTGTTGTGAGTCTTGCCGGTAAAAAGAAGTTTCTCAGTCATAGCTATATCCCGTTTCTGGATTTATTCATGTCCGATTAACTCGGATGCGATGTAAATACAGAAACGAAGTTGGTGTGTCAATCGAAATACGATTTAATCGGATGCGATATGTCTGTGGCCGACCTGCGCATGGTGCAAAGGGGCAGAGGGGTCCGGTCGAAAACGCGTTCGCGTTCGGCTTCGGGAATGCCGGGCCCGTCATCGCAGATCTCGATCACCCCCTTGCGTTCCACCCGGGCGACGATCGTCCCCTGATTTCCGGCATGCTCGATTGCATTCTGGATCAGATTTGTGATGGCGCGCGCAAGGGAAGCAGGATCTCCCTGCGTCAGCGCCCGCTCAACATTGGGCTCGAACGAAAACTCATAGCCCTGGTCGATCGTCAGGGGCGCGAGGTCGGCGGCGACGTCACGGTACAGTCCGACGAGATCGACCGTTACCAACGGTTTGGCATTGGCCTCAAGCCGCTGCAGATCGAGCAACTGTTCCGCAAGCGCCGAGATTTTTTCGCAGTCGGAGATGGAGCCGATCGCGATCGGGCGCCGCCGCAAGCGAGTCGAGCCGTGTTTGCAGGATTGCGACGGGCGTGCGCAGTTCATGTGCCGCATCGAGGATGAAACGCTGGTGGCGATCATAGGCCTGGTCGAGCCGGTGGAGCGCACCGTTTATCCCTCGCACGAGAGGCCGGACTTCGCTGGGAATGGAGGTTTCCGTCAGCCGGTAACTCCGCCGTGGTGCATCAGCTTTCCTAGGCCCGTTCGAGCGCTTGCGGCCGACGCCGCTCCTACCGCATCGCGACGTTTGCAAACTCGACATTGCACGGACATTGCAAGGATATTTTTGACCCGCGTTTCGTGGCAGCGGCGTCGTGTCGATGGAGTGACGGAACGGGAAGGCTTTATTCGCGATAGCCGATCACACTATTGCCGCGCACGCACAAGCGCCATGACCGATTTTGCAAGGGTGACATACGGAGCCGGCGGTTGCGTTGGCGCGCCTGCGCCCCACATTTGCAAAAAGTCAAATCGGGATCATGGCCATGCAGGACAGGCATCATGTCGTCGTCGTCGGTGGAGGATTTGGCGGGCTGCAGCTCGTCAACGGGCTTGCGGGCGCGCCGGTGCGCGTGACGCTGATCGACCGGCGAAATCATCACCTGTTCCAGCCGCTGCTCTACCAGGTCGCAACCACGCTGATCGCCACTTCCGAGATCGCCTGGCCGATCCGCCATCTCTATCGCGACCGGCCGGAGGTGACGACGCTGCTGGGCGAAGTGACCGGCGTCGATGCCGCCGCCAAAGCGGTGACGCTTAGGGGTGGACAGGCGATCGACTACGATACGCTGGTGATCGCCACGGGCGCGACGCATGCCTATTTCGGCCACGACGAATGGGAGCCGGTGGCGCCGGGGCTGAAGACGCTGGAGGATGCCACCACGATCCGCCGCCGCGTGCTGCTTGCCTTCGAGCAGGCGGAGCTCGAGGAGGACCCCGCCATCCGCGAGGCGCTTCTAACCTTCACCGTGATCGGCGCCGGGCCGACCGGCGTCGAGCTTGCCGGCATCATCGCCGAAATGGCCCATCGTACGCTGCCGAGCGAGTTTCGCCGTATCGATACGCGTCAGGCCCGGGTGATCCTGGTGGAGGCGGGGCCGCGCATTCTGGCAGCCTTCAGCGAGGACCTGTCCGACTATGCCAAGCGCGAACTGGAAAGGCTGGGCGTGGAGGTTCGAACCGGGACGCCGGTGACGGCCTGCACCGCCGAAGGCGTGACAATTGGTGAGACTTTCGTCGCCAGCCGCACGCTCGTCTGGGCCGCCGGCGTCCAGGCGTCGCCCGCCGCCCGCTGGCTCGGCATTGCCGAGGACCGGGCCGGCCGTGCGATCGTCAGTGCCGATCTCCAGGCGCCCGGTCATGACGATATCTTCGTCATCGGCGATACCGCCGCCGTCACCTATGACGGCGGCAAGCCGGTGCCAGGCATCGCGCCGGCCGCCAAGCAGCAGGGCGCCTATGTCGCCAAGGTCATCCGCGCGCGCCTTTCCGGCGGCAAGCCGCCCGGCGACTTCCTCTACCGTCATCAGGGCAGCCTGGCGACAATCGGCCGGAGGGCCGCGATCATCGATTTCGGCCGGTTCAAGCTCAAGGGCGCGCTTGCTTGGTGGATCTGGGGCATTGCCCATATCTACTTCCTGATCGGCACGCGCAGCCGCTTTGCCGTCGCCTGGAGCTGGTTCTGGACCTATCTCAGCGGCCAGCACAGCGCCCGGCTGATCACCCAGAAGGAGACGCTGAGGGAGAAAGCCGAGCAGCCCGCGTCTATTTCTGCACCTTGACGATCAGGATCATCGGCCGGTCGACCTCTTCGGCGAGGGCGGGCGTCTCGACGATCTGCTCTTCGGTCGGTCGCCATTCCTGAACGTGTCGGATCGCAAACCCTGTGGCGATCAGCGTGTTAAGCGTCGTGCTGATCGTGCGGTGGTGCTTGATGACGCCCTTGGCGAGCCAGTCCGTACTGCGCGGACCTTCCGCCGAATAGTGGTCGACCGCCCAGGTTCGCTCGCCGTGATCGCCGATCCGCCAGCCGGGATTGAGCGACGCCATGTAGATCGGGTGCTCGACGGTGAAGACGAAGTGGGCGCCGGGAACGAGGGCGCGATGGATGGTGGCGACGAGCCGGCCGAAATCCTCGATATAGTGGAAGGCGAGCGAGCTATAGGCAAAGTCGAAGCTCTCTTCAGGCAATGGGAGCTGATCGAGGTCGGCGATCCGGTAGTCGATCGCCGGGTCCGACGTATCGGCCTTGGCGCGGGCGATCATCTTCTCGGAGAGATCAAGGCCGAGTACCTGGGCGGCACCGGCCTCGCGGGCATGGCGCGAAAACCAGCCGAAGCCGCAGCCGAGATCGACCACGCGGTTGCCGGAGAGATCCGGCAGCAGGGCGCGGATCGCCGGCCATTCTGCCGCACCGGCAAGGCCGTGGACCGAGCGTCCGAGCTGGCTGTAGCCTTCGAAGAATTCTTGTCTGTCGTAGACGTTCTGGGCCATGGCGGTCGCCCTGGGGAATGGTTGGCCAGTGCAGATGCCTGCCGCGCGCGATAGGGCGGGCGGGCATCTATTGCTGTTACTGGGGGAACAGCGTGCTCCTTTCGATCCTGCTCGAAACCAGCGGCACTTCAAGGTGCCGGCGCGCCGATTTGCTAAGGCGCACGGCGCCGCAAGGTTAAGTTGCGGCCGATGTGCAAGCTTTTGTTTTTGTTTTTTGGGGGTGTGCTAATGTTCGATTCTCTGCTCCATCTGCTCTCGGGGGAGACATGATGTCCGACAGCATCCATCCAACTGCAATTCACCATCTGCCCGCATTCGTCACCGCGCCCGGTGAGACCGACGTCCTGTTCAACGTCGTCGTCATCTTCATGATCCTGGCGATCTTCGCGCTCGGCACTTTTTACCTGCGGCTGCATTCGCTGCCGGAAACCATGGCGCATAAAAGCCACAAGGTGCAATACGAGCTGGTGGCGGTGCTGGGGCTGATCTCGCTGCTCACCCACAACAACATCTTCTGGATCGCCGCACTGATCCTGGCGCTGATCGATCTGCCGGATTTTTCGTCGCCGCTCGCGGCGATCGCCCGCTCTTTGGAGAGAATTGCCGGCAAGGAGGACAAACCCGTTGCAGCGGAGCCGCCGGTCGCGGAGCCGGAGCCGGTGGCGAGCCAGCCCGCCGCGTCCGTGCATCAGGCACCGGTGGAAGGGAAGGTCTAAGCCATGTTCGAGTTTCTGCTTTGCTCGCTTCTGACGATCTTCCCGGACTATCTCTTCCGCCGCTACGTTCAGGGCAAGCGGATCGGGCGGGAGATCACGCTCTATTCCGTCTGGTTCGAACTGCGTTGGGGCATCACCGCCTGCATCATCCTGACGGTCTCGCTGATCACCCTCATCTTCTACTTCCATCCGTCGACAAAGAGTGTCACCTCGGTGTTCCGCACCGTCGCCGTGCTGCCGGAGACCGGCGGGCGGGTGGCCGAGATCTATGTGAAACTCAATGACAAGGTCGCGGCGGGCCAGCCGCTGTTCCGGCTCGACAATACCGAAGAAGAGGCCGCGGCCGAGCTCGCGCGCCGCCAGATCGCCGAGGTCGATGCCGAGATGACCGTCGCGCGCACCGAGCTTATCGCTGCCGATGGTGCGATCGTACAGGCCGAGGCCGCCGTGAAACAGGCCCAGGACGAATACGATACCCAGGTCGAACTCAACCGGCTGAACCCCAACGTCGTCGCCCGGCGCGAGATCGAGCGCCGGCAGGTCGCGCTCGAAGGGCGCAAGGGCGGGCTTACCGCCGTGCTTTCCAACAAGCAGACGCTTGAGACGAAGATCGCGTCGCTTCTGCCTTCGCAGAAGGCAAGCGCCGAGGCGGCCTTGCAGCAGGCCGATGCCAACCTCGCCAAGACCACCGTTCGCGCCGGCGTGTCCGGTACGCTCAGCCAGTTCGCGCTCCGGGTTGGCGAAGTGGTCAACCCGATGCTCAGGCCGGCCGGCGTGCTCGTTCCCGAGGAGGCGGGCCGCACCGCGCTTGTCGCGGGCTTCGGGCAGATCGAGGCACAGGTGATGAAGGTCGGCATGATTGCCGAGGCCACCTGCATCGGCAAGCCGTTCACGATCATTCCGATGGTCGTGACCCAGGTGCAGGACGTCATCGCAGGCGGGCAGCTAAGGGCCAGCGACCAGCTCATCGATGTGGCGCAGCTCGCCAAGCCAGGCACGCTCACCGTCTTCCTGGAACCGCTCTATCCGGGACTGCTGGATGGGATACCACCAGGCAGCAGTTGTATCGCCAACGCCTATACCAACAGCCACGACGAACTGTCGTCGCCCGATATCAGCACTGGCCGCTGGCTCTACCTGCACGTGGTCGATGCCGTCGGCCTCGTGCACGCGATGATTCTGCGCATGCAGGCGCTGATGCTGCCGGTGCAGACGCTGGTGCTTGGCGGCCATTGAGGGCGCGTTAGCAAGAAGGCGAAGCGGAGACGCTATTTCTCGACCGATCCTGGGCGCCTCGTGACCGGCGAGGCGCAGTCAAAGGGACAACAGCATCCGCCTAGATCATTTCATTGTTTCATTGAAACAGTGAAATGATCTAACTCTTTGAAACCACGCAATTCCGGGCGGAAAACCGTTTCACACTTTTCCTGGAATTGCTCTAAGCGTCATGCGTCCTTGCTTTTGGCTGCCTTTGCCCGGCTGCTTGCAGGGGCCTTCCTCTTTTTCGCCTTGGCCTGATTGTACTCAACGGCGGCGCGGATGAGGTTTTGGAATGCGCGCTCGTCGATCTCGTCACCTTCGAAGAGATCGATCGCCCGCCAGACCTTGCCGTTCAGGCCGTTGTTGAACAGGTTTTCGGGGTCGGGCAGGCTGGCGCCGTGCGAAAAGGTAAGCTTCACCTTATCCTTGTGGGCATTGCCGACCGCAATGATCCCGTCGCGAGACCACACCGGGCTTCCCATCCACTTCCATTCCTCTGTTATCTCCTTGTCCGCTCCAAGGATGCTCTTGCGCAGGTTGGCGAGCGTCTTGCCGCGCCAGTCGCTGGTGTCAGCGATCAACTGGTCGATGTGTTCCGATGCATTCATTGGTCTCGATCCTCCGATTTCCGGCTTTGTTCCATCCGGCGGCATTGGCAGCGCCTGCCTTGGTCGTGGACGAGACGCGGTCTCGGTTCTTCAACCTCAGGGTGGCGCAATTGCCACCGCACAATGCCTCAAATCGGAATCGATTCAAGGTATTATGCAGAGGCTTAATGTGTTTCGGCGCCCTTGCGCCGAGACGTGCAGCGGCGTCGCCCCTGTAGCAGGCGAACGCCGCATAGCGCCCATTTTCGGCTTGCGCGGCAAGATGGTGCAGGCAGGCGCAACGTCGAGGGACAGCTTTGAATTGGGCCGATAGATCTTTGCAAACGCTCGGCCGCGGCTGCGCCGCCACATCTCCTGACGAGAACAGCAGCCTCACTGCCTGGAAATCCGTTAGTCGCCGGATGCGACCGGCATCGTCCACGGTTCCCAGACTTCGTCGGGACCGCCGCCCTGGCGCCGGTAGAAGCGTTTGGCCGGCGCGTTGCCGGCAAGCACGGTCCAGTTGATGCGCGGCGCGCCGATGGCGGCGGCGTGGCGCTTCAGGGCGGAGACGAGGGCAGCGCCGGCGCCCGAGGAGCGCGCACCTTCCTCGACGAACAGTTCCTTTAGCACCACCGTCGGCTTCAGATCGTAGGTCCAGGGAATGACATAGTGCACGGCGATGCCGACGACACGACCGTCGAGCTCGGCCACGAAGACGCCGAAGCGCGGGGCATCGCAAAGCCCGTGGTCGATCAGATCCTTTTCGGTGACGGCGAACTTGTCGATATAGCCTTCGAACACGGCAAGGCCACGCATCAGTGCCAGCACCGTGGGCACATCGCGATGCTCGAACGGGCGGGTGGAAAGGGCATTCGTCATCAGGTTCCTCACGGGGCCAGCCGGCATTGTTGATCGTGGCCGCTACCTTGGCGTGTTTGCGCGGATCCGCCAAGGCTGCCGTTCGGCGGACGGCTCCGCTTCACGCGCAATCGAATCCGGCCCGGGGAGCCAGCGATGACCCGCGATCGCCTGATCCGCGGGCCATCAGCACTGTCGGTGTTGCGTTCAGGCGGCAAGCAGCAGCCGGGGCTCGCCGGGGGCGCTGCCCGAGGCGAAGGCAAGGCCTTCGTCTTCCCAGCCGGTAATGCCGCCGATCATGATCTTCACCGGCCGTCCGAGCCTTGCGATCTTCAGCGCCGCCTGGTCGGCGCCGTTGCAATGGGGGCCGGCGCAATAGGCGACGAACAGGGTGTCGGCCGGCCATTCGGCCAAACGTTCTGCGGTGATCTGGCGGTGGGGCAGGTGGATCGCGCCCGGCACATGGCGACGGGCATAGGCGGCTTCGGTGCCGACCGCGTGCAGCAGCACGAAATCCTGTTCGCCGTTCTTCAGGGCATGGGCGACATCGGCGCAATCGGTCTCGACGCTGAGCCGCTGGGCGAAATGGGCAATGGCGATCTCGGGTGCGGCGGCTGGGGTTTCGGTGACATAGCTCATTTTTCTCTCCTGTCGCTCTGGTCTTCAACGGTTGACGAGGATGGTTGTAGCAACGCCGGACAGGGGTTGGCAGATGGCAGGTTTGCCATATATGCTCAAGATCATGCCAAAACCATTTGCCACCTCGCCATCACCCGCCAACCCGCTTGTCGTCGCTCTCGCCTATGACGGTCTCTGCACCTTCGAGTTCGGCGTGGCGGTGGAAATGTTCGGCCTGCCGCGGCCCGAGATGGGCGAGGGGTGGTACCGCTTCGCCGTTGCCGCCATTGAGCCGGGGGAACTGAGGGCGACCGGCGGTATCAGGCTGATGGCCGATGGCGGGCTCGATCTTTTGGCTGAGGCCGGCACCATTATTGTGCCCGGCTGGCGCGGTGCCGATACGCCCGTACCCGAAGCCTTGTGCCAGGCGCTGCGCTCCGCGCACGCCAATGGCGCGCGCGTTCTTTCCATCTGCTCGGGCGTCTTCGTGCTGGCGGCGGCCGGCCTTCTTTCAGGCCTGCGCGCCACGACCCATTGGCGCTACACAGACAAGCTGAGGGCGCTCTACCCGGATATCGAGGTGGTGCCCGACGTACTCTATGTCGATAGCGGCACGGTGCTGACGTCTGCCGGCAGTGCCGCCGGCATCGACCTTTGCCTGCACCTCATCCGCCGCGATTTCGGCAGCGAGGCGGCAAACCGGGTGGCGCGCCGCCTCGTCGTGCCGCCGCACCGCGATGGCGGGCAGGCGCAATATATCGAAAGGGCGGTGCCGGAGGTGCATGAAAGCGCGCGCCTCGGGCCGCTGATCGACCGGATGCGCGCGCAGCTCGGCGAGGATTTTTCGATCGCGGCGCTGGCCAAATCCGTGGGCATGAGCGAACGCACCTTCCTGCGCCGCTTCGAAGCGGCGACCGGCACGACGCCGGCGCGCTGGCTGCTCGGCGAACGGCTGGCGCGGGCACGGCAACTGCTGGAGGAAAGCACGCTCGGCATGGAGCAGGTGGCGCAAGTTGCGGGCTTCGGCTCCACCCAGACACTGCGCCACCATTTTCGCCAGCAGCTTTCGACGACACCCGCCGCCTACCGCGCCACGTTCGGGCGGACGCCGGCCTCTGCGAGCTTGGTCGCCGAGGCGGCTGCGGAGTGAAGCGGGCCGCGTGCACCTCGCCGCCGTGCCTGTGAACCAGAACTAGGTGTGTAGTCCCTGGGTGTGATGGTGCATCATTGATCCTGAGTCGTCAGGAAGAGGATGCATTATGGGAAGTGTTCTTCACGGCAGCGCCCGCACGACGCCGCGTTCGACACGGAAGAACCCGCCACCGTGTGACTATACGGCCTACAAGGATCGGAACCGCATCGAGCGTATGTTCAATAGGATGAAGCAGTTTCGTCGGATCGCTACATGCTATGAAAAAACCAAGGCATCGTTTGCGGCATTTCTCGCCCTGGTGGCAGTAAAACTTTGGCTACCAACAATCTGTAAGCATGTGTGGGAGTCTGACTGCAGCCAGCCATAGAGGACATCTCATGCTTACGAAAAGGCAGACGCTTTGGGCATTGCCGATTCTCATCGCGACCTTTGCAGCGCTATGTCTCTCGGGTTATGCATTCGAGGAGCGGCTTTCCATTAGAAATGATGGCCTGACTGCGGTGGTCGGCACTGCTCTGGTCGCGAACTTCTTCGCCTTGATCTTCGTTATTTTTTCGATCTTTGTGTCGTTCGGAACCGCGCTCATTTTTAACGCCGCTAGCCCTGACTTTTGGCAGAGGACAGGGAACCCCTTCTACTACCTCCTGTGGCGCGAGTTGCGCGAAGCCACGGCGCGAAGGTCAGACGAGGGGGCTGAGTGAGGCCGACTTTGTCAACACGACCTAGATCATTTCATTGTTTCATCGAAACAGTGAAATGATCTAACTCGTTGAAGTAACGCTATTCCGGACGGAAAACCGTTTCACACTTTTCCTGGAATTGCTAGGCTTCCGACGGTGCCAGCTTGCCGCCTTCCTTGCGGAAGAAGGACTTGAAGAACACGGTGTCGGGCGCCGAGCCGATGATCCTGGCGATCAAGGCCGTCGCGACAATGGCAAAGATCAGCCGGCCGAAGAATACGCTGGTGAAATCCGCGCCGAGCGCGACGACGACCAGGGTGTCCTCGACGAGACTGTGGCCAAAGCCCATGAAGACGCAGGCGAGGAAGACCTGGCGCGGTTCGACGCTTGCCGTGCGCGCCTCGCGGATCAAAAGCGCGCCACCATAGGAGATCCCGAGAAGCACGCCGACGGCGGCGAAGGGCACTGTTTGCGGCTGGATGCCGGCGAGACGGAAGAGCGGCGCCATTCCCCGGTTCAGCCAGCCGAGGATGCCGACCATCTTGAGGATCTCGATCATCCAGCTTAGGGCGAGCAGGACGACGAGCATGGTCGCGAGCGTCTTCAGCGTGCTGAAGGTGAAGCTGAGCCAGTCCGACCCCTCGTTGACCGGTATCCATGCCGGGCTCAGAGGCGTAGCGAGCCATCCGGTCGCTGAAAACAGCTGGTGCAGCAGTGCTGCGAAGATGAGGCCGCCAACGATACGCAGCGCCCCTGTGATCACGAAGCTCGGGCCCGCCTTCTGGATGATGCGCTGTTCGATCGGAATGGCGTGCGCCACCAGCATCAATGCCGAGAAGACGGTCATGTCGGCGGTCGTCAGCTCCGAAACCGGCACCAGCGCGAAAACGACCACCACCGCCCCCCAGATACCGACCAGCAGGCCGGTGAGCCAGGCGAAGGCGAGCTCGGGTGGCAGCCCGACCAGGGTCATCAGCGGCGCGAAGGCGGGCGCGATCGCGCGGATCACGCCGAGTTCCTGCAGGACATGCGTGGCGATGGTGACGGGAACGATGATGCGCACCAGCTCCCAATAGACTTCGAGTGTCGCGAGCGTCTTGCGGTAGAGGATGATGTGAACGGCCATGCCGGTGTCTCCTTGAGTTGTTGTCCAAGGACTAGGTCGTGTGGACTCTTGGGATTTCCAAGGGTGAGCAAATCAGATTCAAGACTGTCTTTTGGAGGCAGTCATGGGTGTTTTGGATCGTCTGATCCTTCGGGACGAGCAGTGGGAGCGGATATCGC
>NZ_LGAP01000036.1 GCF_001270265.1 Ensifer adhaerens | reverse complement strand
TGGATCAACCGTCGTCTGAAGGCCCATCCCGTCCCCGCGCTGCCCCATCAACGGTAACAAAATCGGTGTCAAAGACATGGGGCGCATAAGTCCGCGTATCACCCTTGACCACGGTCATAAGAGGGTCTGGACCTAGTCTTCGGATTGCCGTCGTCAAGAAAGGCGCGGAGCCGCTCAAGCAGACGTGATGCGAAATTACTGTACGCTAGCGTCGGTAGCAACCGGTGACTGTGCCGTAGGCGCCTCTCTGGCATGTTCCGCCAACAGCCCATAGGCTACGTAGTACTTGTAGATATTGCCGACATACTGAACCGTCTCGCGCCCAACAATCTCGGCGGCTGCATTTTCGACATTGCCGAACCAGAGGTCAGGATTGAGCCCCATATCCCTCGCCTTCGCCCGGAATTTGCGCAAGTTTCCCGGGCCGGCATTGTAGGCTGCAAATGCAAAGAGGAGCTGGTTGCGCGGCGTGATCGCGGGATCGGCGATGTACGTGTCCACCAGGTGCCGTAGGTACTTCGACCCTGCCTGGACGTTCAGATCCTGATCCTTGTCGATCCCCTTGATGCCAACGGACTTGTCGGCCGCCGTCGACGGCAGGAGCTGCATGACGCCGACCGCACCACGCGGGCTGCGCCTGGACTGATCGAGCTGGGACTCCTGATAGCCCTGCGCCATCAGCATGAGATAATCGAAGGAGTACGTATCGCCGTGCTTGCGGAAAATCTCGACCAATTTCTGGAACCGTTCGACATCGGCCGGCGCATAGGCGCGCTTCAGCATCTTGTCGCTCTTGTAGTAGGAGTTCTTCAGGATATTGCCGAAGGTGGTTCCTACGCGATGCGTCTTGACGAAGGCATCGAGCGTCGCCTTCAGCTTGGGACTGTCCTTTCGGATCGCCCAGGCGATCTGCCCATGATCTGACACCAGGATATCGTCGCGTACCTTGATATCCCTAAAGACCGTAGCCCAGATGTCGGCCTTGTACTTGTCGACAACCGTCCACGGCAACAGACCGGCATTGATCATCTCGAGCACATCTTCGTCCTCGAGATTTTCGTCCATATCCTTGATCGATATCGGTGCGCGGCCGGTCTTGACGAATCCGGCACTCAGGGCGACGAGGTGTTCATGGTAGCTGCTTGAGCTGCGGACGCGGACCTCCTGTCCGCTCAGATCGTCGACACTGGCAATGGCCAGCGCAGTGGGGCCGGTTACCAGTACCTCCCTGGCCTCATCGAACAAAGGGGCGGTGAAATCAACCTTCGCCAATCGTGCTTCCGTTATCGTCAGGTTGCCCATCACGATGTCGCCACGCCCGTCCTCCAACGCCGTCAATAGCCGCGGTCGGGGCACAGGCACGAAGGCGATGCGAATTTTCTCGATCTCCTTCTTCCGCCCGGCATTGAGCTCCTTCTCCAAGGCCATCCCGAATTCCACCGCGGTGCCAAGCTGCCGGCCGCGATCGATGAAGTAGACGGTCTTGCTGAACGGAACGACGATCCGAATGAGGCGCCGCTTCTGCATGACGTCGAGATCGCCGAGGTGCGGGGCGGTGATCGCCTCGAATGTGCTTTCGTTCGATTGCGCCTGCAGGTTCCCGATCCCAACGATCGCGAAGAGCAGAATAAACAATGCAAGGCGTCTCATCTTGGCCTCCCCAGCCCGAGAAAACCTATTCCGGCGGAGCGCCCTCGCCGAGCGCCGCCGCTGCATTCTTCTTGGCGATCGCATCGCGCGTTGCCGCAGCCGCAGCCGTATGCTGCTCATCACCCGCCACCTGCACCGTCGGCGAGGCGAAGGAGATGCCGTTCTTGTCAAATGCCTCCTTGATCATGGCTTGCGCCCGGCGTCTGATCTGCGTCTGATGTCCCGGTTTGGTCGTCATCGCGAAGCTCAAGGTGATGCCGTAGTCGCCGAAGGTCTCGACGCCCTTCATCTTCACCGTCTCGCTAATCATCGGCCCCAATTCGGGATCTTCGAGAAGTGCCGCGCCGATGCCTTTCACCACCTTCTTTACCTTGGCGATATCGGCATCGTAGGACACGTTAATCATGAACTTGTCGATCACCCAGTCGCGGCTCATGTTCTGAACCGCACCAAGGGAGCCGAATGGCACGGTGAAGACCGGGCCGCGATGATGCCTGAGCTTCACCGATCGGATGCTGAAGGATTCCACGGTGCCCTTGTAGCTGCCGCTTTGAATGTATTCCCCGATACGGAACGCATCATCCGTCATGTAGAAGATCCCGCTGATGACGTCCTTGACCAGGGTCTGGGAACCGAAGCCGATGGCGACGCCAAAAACGCCAGCGCCTGCGATCAGCGGGCCGATCTGGACACCAAGGCCGGAAAGCACCATCAGCACCGCCACCACAAGAATGAAGGCCGCTAGGAAATTGCGCAGGATCGGCATCAGCGTCAGCAGGCGGGTGTTGCGGGCACGTTCAGCGGGGTCCGTCGTTTCGACGGCGGCATGCTTGACGCGAAGGCTGATCAGGCTCTTGGTCAACTGCCACACCAGATCAGCCGTCAGCAGTATGACGACGCCGGCAAGCACACCGCGAAAGATCCGATTGACTGCATCGTCCTGAATCATCATCGACGCGTTGACGCGGAAGACAAGCGCAAGCCAACCCGCCGCTAAGGCAATGATCACAAGTCTGGCGCCGCGTTCGATCAGCACGTTGCGCATCACACGCATGTCGTCGTCTGCCGACGTGTCGAGCATCGTCTTGGCAAAGGCACTGGTGAAACGCAGAAGCAGCGGCAGACCGATGATGTAAAGGCCGATCCAGAACAGAACCCGCATGTCCGCCACCCACAGCAGCCACAATAGGACCAGGAACGCAACCATCAGGATATTGCCGACCACTCGGCGTGAGCGCGTTGTGACGCCGACAGGTCGCCGCAGCACTGTGACGATCGCAAGCGCAAGCACGACAAGGCCGAGAACTGCTGCAATAAGATTGCGAACGTCGGCGGAGATTGAAAGGGCGCGCATGGCGTCGCCGATGCCCCAGATCGCGGCGGCCGCACAAATAATCCCCACGGACGAGCGGTACCAGAAACGTGCATCCTCGGTCGTCAGCGAAAGATAGCCGGTCCGACCGGCCGGATCCGTCGCGTCAACCGGTCCGCCGGAAAGCACGGCGGATGCGATCGTGATCAGCAGGCGAGCTCCGATCCAGGCAACCAGGAGCGGCGCGATGGTCTCTTCAAGCCGCGAGGGCCAGCCGGCCACGGCCAGCACGGTGGTCGTGGCGATCGCGAACACGAGCAGCGGCAGCACTTTGACGAGCATCGAACGCGCGGGACCGGTCAATTGCGCTGAACTCAATGTCTGTCTCAGCAGATAGCGCAGCAGGTATTCGGCGCCGTAGCCAATCAACAGGATGAAGAAGAACCCTTTGAGGATTGGCGCAGTGCCATGGTTTTCCATGGCTCCCGAGAGGCTGGTCCGCGCCGCATCGATTTCGGGACCGACGCGCGGAAACGCGTTCGTGATGCCGGTCATATGGCGGCGGAGTTCAGCCGTCCAGCGTGCAGCAAGCCCGCTCGCCGGCGCCGCATCTGCGGGTGTCGTTGCCGCAGGTGTCGTCCCGGCAGGCGTCGCCGGCTGTTTGGTGGCCAACCATTGCCTGACCTCCGGATCATCGAGCAGTTCGATCAGCTGTTGAACCTTGGCGGGCTCGGCAGTGGGCGCGGTGCCTTGGGACTGGGCCTGGCTTGCGGACATAAGCCCCAGAAACACCATCAAAAAAGCTAGAATACGGGCCACGGGGGCCCAGAATCCACGTGACGAACTGACACCGATCATGCTGATCATACCCCCAGCGACCGGCGGAACGCCGATCGATTCCTGTCCTTATCCGTACAAACGCTAACACAGTCCCTGGCGTTTATGCCAACTTCCGTTTCCGGTTCGCTTTCTGCCGTCAACGGCGGCGGAAGCCGCCGCCACCACCACCATGAAAGCCGCCACCTCCGCCATGGAAGCCCCCGCCGCCTGAGAACCCACCTCCGCCGTGGAAACCGCCGCCACCAAAGCCCCGGGACGATCAAACCCGCCCCCACCGAAATTACCGCCGCTCGGCAGGTTCAACGGACGCTGGTTGAACGATTGATGCTCGAAGGAGCGCTGGTTGCCGATCTGGCGGCCGGCACGATCGATCGCCAGATGGTCGGGCGCGCGATTGCCGATGGCGTTCCCGCCACTAGCCGGGCGGCGATCGTCGATGCGCTTGTTCAGGTTCTGCGCCGCATCCGGGTGCTGGGTTGCGAACTGCTGACCGGCTTTCTTCGCATCCTGGATCGACGGCTTTTGAATCGGCTGCCAGCCGTCCGGCGTATGCTTCTGCCATTGGCCATCGTCGCGACGATAGACGTTGCCATCGCGTCCGGCATAGACGTCGCCGCCCTTGCCGCCTGCAACAAAGCCGTGATTGCCGTCGGAGGTGCGCCAATGGGCACCGGCGCCGCCGGCGGTCGAGCCGCCGCTGATCCGGGCAAAATCCGAACCGCGCTTGACCGCAGCCGTCCCCCAGCTGCCGTAGACATTGTGCCCGCCGCGCGCGATCGCCGCATTACCGGTGCGGGGATTATAGGCAGCGACAAAGCCGCGCTCACCCGCCGGCCCATAACCGGCCGCGCCCCTGATGTAAGTGCCGGTGCGCGGGTTGTAGGCCGCGCCGGCCGCGATGCCGCGATAGGGACCGTAGGCATAGCCGTAACGACCGAACGTGCCGACCGCCGGATTGTAGAACGCGCCGACGCCATAGCTTACCGGCCGTGGATAATAGGGCCAGTAGCCGCCGCCGGCCCAGCCATAGTCCCAGTAGTCGTCATAGTACCAACCGGTGCCGTAGACGAACGTGTCCCAGGCGAGATAGGCCCCGAGATAACCCATGGTGTATCCGACCCAAACCGCGTCCGGCTCGGTGTCGTAGATGCGGACATAGGTGGCGTTGTAGACCGGCGACGACGGCGGGATCGTGTAGATCTCGTCGGGGACGGCCTTTGCCACGGTGAACGGACCGGTCGGCGTATCGCCGACGAACCAGATGCCGTCATTCAACACGAAGTACTTGTCGGCAACCTGGATCACCGTTTCATTGGTATTGACGGCATAGGTGAGCGCCGTTCCGTCGATCTTCTCGAATTTCGGGTCGCCGCTATAGGCGACCTCAACCTTCACCGAACCGTCCAGCGAGACGCGGGCCTTTTCGGGGATGCTGGCCTTCAACCTGGCTTCGGCATTTTCCGAGGCGCCCGGAACCGACGAGCGGACCGTGTAATAGGCGGCATCCTCCGGAATATTCTGGAAGTCCTGGGGAAGGTTGGGGGTGGCGAAGGTCCAGGGGCCATCGAGCGACGCAGCCGAGAACCAGCGGCCGGAGACGAGCACGTACCAATTCGAATCCTGAGCGAGATAGAACACATCGCTCTCGGTGTTCGTCGCAATCTTCAGTCCGGTACCCGGCACGGCTTCGAGCTTCGGCTCGCCGTCGAACACGAACAGTTCCGACGGCTTGTCCGAATAGATGACCTTCGGCGCCGCGCCCTCGCCGGCCGCCGGCGGAATGGCCCCCTTCGCATCCTTCCAGTTGTCGTCATCCGGCAATTTGCCGAAGAGATCGGGAAGCGACGTTGCCGACTGCCAGCCGCCCGACAGGTCTTTCGACTGCAGCCATGCCTTTTCGTTGCGAAGATAGTAGCTGCCGTCGGCGTCGAGCTTGAACAGATCCCAATTGGTGTTGACGGCAAAGGACAGGCCTTCGGCGCCCTTGACCGGCGCGAACACCGCCTTGCCGTCGGTCTGCACCAGCAGCGCCGGCTCCTTGCTGACATAGATCGGCGGCGGATCGGCCTTCAGCCCTTCGACATTGCCGAGCCGCTCATAGTCGGCAAGGCTCGCGGTCAGCTTGTCCTCCGACAGCGTTAGGGTGCCGACGGGCATCACCTTGCCGACCTCCAAGGCGAGGTCGGCCAGTTCCTGGCGATCGAGAACCGAGAAATTGATCTCGTCGACCTTGATGTCGGAGACGACCACCTCGTCCGAGCCGCTGTCCGTCACGGTCTTGCCCGTCACCCCGATGACACCGAAGATCGGCTTGGCATCGTCGGACCGCTTGTATTCGGCGGCGATCAGGGCATCGAGATCGGTAAAATCCTTCCAGGCGTTCACCTGCGGCTGATAGAGCGTAATTGTCGCCCCCTTGTCGGTCTTGTAGGCGCGCGGCCAGCCGAGGCCCGTCGGATCGGCATCGGCCAGGTACTTGCCGCTGACGAAACCGTCTTTCCCTTCGAAGCTGACGGCGCACCAGGTCCCGGCATCGTCACACTCCTTGACGTCGACCTGCCCCCCCGCGGCGATCTTGCCGAGGCTGTCGAACCCGGTGCCCGGCCCTGCCCGAAAATTGACCGATGCCGTCGCCGTGGCAGGGCCTGCCCACGCCGGAGCGGCGGCAATGGCGAGCAGGGTGAAGGTCAAGGATATTCCGCGCATCTCGCATCTCCGACGTTGCCGCAATTGACTTTGTTGCAGGCGGGCATGGCCCGCATTGCTCAACAACATCGCTCCACCCCGACCCGGCGCAAGTACGTAACAGTAACAACGGCCGTAACGTCGGCCATGCAAAGGGAGCGTTCGGCGTCACACAGCGCAATTATCCATGTTTTGGCGCGTAGTGATTGCATCGAGTCATTTATTCGAGCAAACTCATATGTATGATTTGATCACGCTTACATGCGGAGGAAACACACGTGAACACAAAAGCACCCAGCCAGATTGATGTCTTTGTCGGTTCCCGCGTCAGGATGCGTCGGTTGATGGCCGGGTTGAGCCAGGAGAAGCTGGCAGACGGCCTTGGCATCACGTTCCAGCAGGTTCAGAAGTATGAAAAGGGCACGAATCGCATCGGAGCGAGCCGGTTGCAGGCAATCGCCGATGTTCTCGGCGTTCACCCAAGCTTTTTCTTCCAGGAAGGCGAAGAGGGTGCGGCTCCCCGGGCAGGCCTTGGCGATGTGCGCGAGCCCAACGAAATCTCGTCCTTCGTGTCGTCGAAGGAGGGTATTGCGCTCAATCGGGCCTTTTTGAAGATTACCGACCCGATCCTGCGCAAGAAGATCATTTCGCTGGTGGCCGCCGTCGCACAGACGCCCGAGGCAGAAACAGTCGCCGCCCACGGCAGCACTGCGCACGCCCCTGACCTGCATGGATAGGCGTCACCGGTTGCCGATGAGATAGCCAGATGAAATTCAGATTGCAGACCCTGGGGCGGTTGCGCCTTGTCGACGAAGACGAGTGCGATGTTGCCTTCCCGGAAAAGGGTCTGCTTATTCTCGCTCAAGCGATCGCCGGCGGCCATCGCGAGCAGTCTCGAAACGATGTGGCCAAGCTTCTGTGGGACGAAATCGTTCCGAGCCAGGCCTTCGTCAATCTGCGCAAGACGATCTCCCGCGTAACGTCACGGCAGGAAGAACTCGGCCACACGTTCCTCAGCTTCTCGCCGTCGACGGTCCGGCTGGAGCCGGATGCGGTTGCGAGCGATCTCGACGACATCGGCCGGAACGCCGACCAGGACGCGCTATCGCGCTTGCGGTGGGCCGCGGAGAAATTCCGTGACGATTTTCTCAAGGACTTGAAGTCGCAGGGCCGAGCGCTTCACGACTGGATCGAGCAGCAACGCGCCGATCATTCGGCGCTGCTGCGCGAGAGCCTGGTCAACGCGGCCGAGAATGCCACCGGCACAGATCGAAAGCTCGTCAAATCCGCTGCGGTCAAGCTTCTAGAACAGAACCCCGACGACGAGGTTCGCAAGATCCTTAAGACCGTCCTGGCCTCGGAGGGCCGCCAGTATGACGCGCGCCTTCTGCC
The DNA here is from genome assembly GCF_001270265.1 of Ensifer adhaerens. Classification (GTDB taxonomy): domain Bacteria; phylum Pseudomonadota; class Alphaproteobacteria; order Rhizobiales; family Rhizobiaceae; genus Ensifer; species Ensifer adhaerens_B. The sequence goes on along the minus strand of NZ_LGAP01000036.1, from coordinate 50,673 downwards.
GGGCGGCGGACTGGTGGCAGCAACTGCCAAGGCGTCGCCACTGTCCGCCTTGACCAACGGCCCACTGCTGGAGACCATGGGCGAGACGCGCCCGCCGCGCGTGGTGCTGCTGCCGCCGGGTGCCGGCAATGCCGACGCGGCTGCCACGCTTTTCGCTCATTGCCTGATCGAGGACGTCACGATTGGACTTTGCGCGCTCCGTTCGGTCTCGGTGATTGCGCCCTACACGGCAGCGCAGATCAGCCTGCAGGCAGACAAGGCCAGCACCTACGAACAACACGCCATCAGCTATATCCTCGATACCCGGCTGACGAACGAGGGCAATCGACAAACGCTGTTCACGCAGCTGATCTTCTTTGCCAATGACGAAGTGATCTGGGCCGACCGCTTCACGCTGGATGACGATGGCTTGATGAAGTCGCGCCAGGAGATCGCCCGACAGATCGCATTTGCCATTGCCAGCCAGGTCGAGCGCAATGAGACCATGCGCAAGGCCTATGAGAGCAACGGCGGATCCTATCGCAGCTACCTGCTCGGCCAACGCTATCTCAAGCAACTCAATCTGCCGGAGGTCCGGCGTGCCCGAAAGAGCTTCCGCGAGGCGCTCAGTCAGAATGCCGATCTGGCTCCGGCGATGAGCGGGCTTGCCCGAAGCTACTTCGTGGAGTGGCTTCTGACCGCCCGCGGCGACAGCGAACTTCTGGCTCTCGCCGAACAGCACGCTCGAGATGCGATTGCGATCGACGATACGCTTGCGGCGGGCTACCGCGAACTCGGCGTCGTCAAGCTCTACAGCCGGCAGTTCGACGAAAGCATCGAATTCCATGAGAGAGCCGAAGCGCTCAGCCCGCAGCATGCCAATGTGATTGCCAGCTACGCCGATACGCTGGTGCAGGCCTCGCGCCCGGATGGCGGCCTGCGCAAGATCGAAGCGGCGATCAATCTCAATCCGATGGCTCCGGACGAATATTTCTGGACCGCCGCCGGCGCCTGCTACTCACTTTCTCAATACGATCAAGCACTTGATTATATCGAACGCATGCGCGATCCCACCCCGGCCGATCGTCTCGCCGCGGCGAGCTGGGGTATGCTCGGCAATCGCAAGAAGGCTGGCCAATACGTGCGCAAGACGTTTGAGGTCCACCCGGACTTCAACCTGGACAAGTGGATCACGATCGTTCCGTTCCGCGAGGAATGGCAACGCACTCATTACTGCGAAGGCCTGCGCAAGGCCGGTTTCTAAGTATCATCACCACATGAGGGACAAGGGGAAAGTTGATGACGACGACAACTCAGGTAGTTGTATTTGGCGTTGAGGGCGACGATGGCCTGTGGCTGGCCGATCTCGGGACGGGCACCGTCACGCGCATCGTAGACCCGCTCACGGGCGCCTTGGCTTCGGCCAATGAGCACAGAAATGCCGGCGCCACGGTGGTGAAGGGCGTCAACTTCGCCGTCCGCGCCAACTCCGCCGGCTCAGTGTCCGGCGGGTTCATGGACGGCTAAGTCTCGGCGCGCTAGCGCATGGTTTCGGCCACACATCCAGATCGGGCGAGCGAAAGCCGCCCGATTTCAGGCAATCCTTTCACTGCAGATCATTACTCCGACCGTGTCTGCGCGCCCGAAGAGACCTTCGCGCGCGTCGCTCCTCTGTTGCCCGCTTTCGGCATCAGCCGGCTTGCCCGTCTGACCGGGCTCGACAGCATCGGCATACCCGTGTGGAACGCGGTTTCGCCAAATGCGAAGTCGATCGTCATCAACCAGGGCAAAGGCATCACCGATATCGGCGCAAAGGTATCGGCGGCGATGGAAGCGCTGGAGCGCGCGGTCGCCTGCAACCCGTCAGCACCAATAGTGCACGCGACGCGACGTACACTATTGGAAAAGGGCGAACGAGCGCTCACCCTTCCCGGCCTTGTGGCAGCGGGCGAGGCCGACCTTAGCGATGCCGAACCGACGGCGTGGCTGCGCGGTGTCGATCTTCTCCGTCAGCAAACGACATTCGTACCGTTTCATGCCGCACTGCTCGACCGCACACTTGAGCGCTGCCGCTACTGGCAATCGTCGGACGGGCTTGCCTCCGGCAACACCGAAGGCGAGGCGGTTCTGCACGGCCTGCTGGAGCGGATCGAACGCGATGCCGAAACCTTGTGGCGACTACTGCCCCTGACGGCGCGACTGCGCACCTGCATCGACGCGGATCTGTTCGACGATCCCATCATTAACGACATGACAAGCCGGATCGCCACCGCGGGCCTGACGCTTCGCCTGTTCGACATGACAAGCGACATCGGCATTCCCTGCCTGTCCGCCGTTATCGCGGATGCCGGCATCCGCGACGCCAAAGAGCCGCGCTACCATGACGTCACCATCGGGCATGGCGCCCATCCCGATCCGCGATGCGCCGCGATCCGGGCCATTACCGAGGCCGCGCAGTCGCGCCTCACCTATATCAGCGGCGCGCGCGACGACGTTTTTCCGGAAACCTTCACCCGCAGGCTGCCGCGCGAGACACAGCAACTGTTCGAGGCCTCGCCTTGCACCCGAAACCCACTTGCCTGGGCTGCAGGCAAGGGCGAAAACGCTTTGCTCGCGCACGTCATTGAAGCCCTCATGCGCGCCGGCATCTCCACCGTGGTTGCGGTTCCGCTGCTCGCCGAGCCGCTACCGTTTTCCGTGGTCAAGGTCTTCGTGCCGGAACTCGAAAATCCTGATGGAGCACGCAAGCGCCGTTTCGGCGCACGGGCACTGTCGCACGCCCTGGAGATCGCATGAAGATCCTCTTTGCCGGGCCGACCTTGCCGGACGCGCAAGCGCTTGTCGGCACCGACATCGAGCTGCGACCGCCGGCCGTGCAAGGCGACATCTTGCGAGCCACGCAGGACGGCGCAACTGTCATCGGGCTCGTTGACGGCCACTTCGAACAGGTAGCGCCCGTCTGGCACAAGGAGATCCTGTTTGCGCTTTCCCAAGGTGTGGGCGTCTACGGCGCGGCCAGCATGGGCGCGCTTCGCGCCGCCGAATGCGCAGCCTTCGGCATGATCGGCATCGGCAGGATCTATCGGCAATATGCGGCAGGCGAGCTTGATGACGATGCCGATGTCGCCCTTCTGCACGGCCCTGCGGAACTGGGTTATCTGCCTTTGACCCTGCCGCTGGTCAATGTCGTGGCGACGCTTGAGGATTTGCACGCGCGTCAACAGATCGACGCCGCCTCTGCCGCACAACTGCGGATGGCGGCGGCCGAGATCTTTTACAAGCAGCGCCGCTGGCCGACGATCGTGGCGCGTGCAAAGCTTCCAGAAGGCACTGATCACAAACGGATGGAAGCGCTTCTGGCGGGCGGGGCGATCAACCAGAAGCGCCTCGACGCCCTGGAACTGCTCGATACCATTTGCTCTGCCCCTGACCGGCGGCGAGCGACGCCGGAAGGCTGGGCATTCAATTCTACAAGCCTTTGGAAGCGGTTGCTCAATCAACTTGCCGCTTCATCTTAAGCGTACGAATTTCCCATGCAACGTGTGTCACGCTCGTGTCACGCGCGCTGACAAAAAGTCACGCTATGATTTGACATGTTGAAGTGGATCGCGCTGATCCGCAGGGAACTGGGGAAAATCATGCAATCTTCGATCGCCATGTCCTTTGAACCTGAAGACAAGGAAAAGGAGCTGCTGGCGCTGGCCCGCCTTGTCACCTACGCACGCGATTCTTCGCGCACACTGAATATCGAAGGCGTTCAATATTGCCTCGAGCTGGCGCTTGCCGCTCTGCTCAAGGAAGTCGAGGAATGCGGCGACAAGACCGCACTGCTGACCAACGAACTCATGAGCCGCGCCAGCCTCGGAAACTGCTGAGCAGGCGGGGTCGATATCAATTTCGCCGGTGGCACAGAAAGGGCCCTGCTTTGCGCTCCCGCAAAGCAGGGCTTTCCATTTAAAGTACGCTGCACCCGAACGGATTCATGTAACCTGCTTCAGGTCTTGGCTTTTTCGCATGCCGTTTTCCCGAAACCGCTGCACACGTCGGGCGACATGCGTTAGTCGGCTTGGCAATCCCACCAGAAGCGCGAGAAGTTCAGGTCCCAGCTTTGCATCGGGATGTAGGCGTAACCCTGCAAGCATTTGCTTGCCGCGTAACGTTGGGACTCCACCGTCAGGAACACATCAGCCTGCGCCTCGGTGACCTTGCGTTGGATCTCCTTGTAAAGGTCATTCTGCGCTCTGGCATCCAGCGTCTCGCGTGACTTGTCGATCAAGGTATCGACTTCCGGATCCTGCAGCCACTCCATAGAGGCCCAGGTGCCTTTCGCCTTGGAGTGATACTGCACGTAGAAGACGCTGTCGGGCGACGGATACGTCGGGCCGTAGAAGACCTGGGTGGTCGCAGGCGTCGTCTCCACCTTGGCGGCCAGTTCGGTGATGCGGTTCCAAGGCTCCGGCTTGATGTCGAGCTCGATGCCGATCTGTTCGAGATTGGCCTGCATCAAGAGCGCGATGTCTTCTTCGAAGGCCAGACCCGTGACGTAGGTGTGGCTGAGTTTGATCGGCCCCTTGCCGGCATATTTCGACTTGGCAAGCTCTTCCTTCGCCTTCTCCAGGTTGTACTCCGGTGCGGGCAGGTCGTTGAGATAGGCATCCTTGAACACGGATGCCAAAGGTCCGTTCATCGGCTCGCCCGGATGTATGACGTTGCGCACCGTCTCGTAGTCGGTTGCAAGCGCTATCGCACGCCTGACGTGAATATCGTCGGTCGGTGGGATTTTGGTGTTCATCTTGATGTAGAAGCCGGTCGCCGTCGTGCCGCGCAAGATCTTGTAGCCCGGCATCTTCTCGATCGCCTCGAAGGTCTCGTTCGCCTGAGCGCGTGCCGACATGCCGAGTTCGCCCTTTGCCGCAAGCGCCTTCACCGTTGCTTCGTCATGGGTGATGACGAAACGGATCTCGTCGATCGGCTTACCCTTGGTCCAGCCGCCGTGATAGCCCTCGTAGCGATTGACGACCATCTGCGAGGCGCGCTGCCAGGATGACAGCATGTAAGGCCCAGCGCCGGCCGGATGATCCGTCAGGTAGTCCGTGCCCCATTCCTCCTTGCTGTTTTCCCGGATCAGCTTTTCGTTGAGAACGAGGATCAGCGGCGTGTTGCTGATGAACGGTGCGTAGACTTTCTTCAGCCCGATCTCGACGGTCCTGTCATCGACGACTTTCAGTTTGGCCGGATCGACGATATCGGTGAAGAGGTAGGATGGACCTTCGTTGATCGCGAGCAGGCGCTTGACGGTGTAGACGACATCGGAGGCCTTGACCGGCGTACCATCCTGAAATGTCGTACCTTCCTTCAGCTTGAAGGTATAGGTCTTGTCGTCGTCGGAAACGCTCCAGCTTTCGGCAAGTTCCGGCACCACGGAACCGTCCGGGTTCACGGTCGTCAGGCCCGAATAGAGGTTCACGGCCGCCATGTATTCGGTGTAGTCGTTGATCTTGCCGGGATCGATGGTGCCGAATTCCTGCGTCGCGTTGACGACGATCGACACCTTCTCCTGAGCCGCGGCCGGGGCGGTGAGTGCCGTCGTCTGCACCAGCCCCAGAAGCAGCCCTGTGATGAGTGTTCTCTTCATGTCTCAGTTCCCTTTTCGTTGATTGTCGTTGATTTTCATTGCTTTGGGTGCGGTCGCCGTCAGGCGGCCGGATTGAGCGCCTCGACCGGTTCGTAGGCGTGGTCGTAACCAAAGTATCCGGGGCCAGCGAGTTCGAGCCCCTTCGCCGTCCGCCACTGGCGATCGCACGGAAGCCCGGTGAATTCGACCGTCAGGCCGTAACGCAGTTGTTCGGTCGTGACCGGCAGTCCGCCATCGGCGTCGAGCGCGCAGATGAGATCCGGCGTGGACGCGATGACCTGTCCGCCGTCGCTACGGGCGACCAGAAACTCGTTCTGGAACGCGACTTCGAACGTGCGGCCAGCAAAGCCGTCGATTCCCTTGAGCACGGCCCTGCCCCGCGCAAAACCGCCGGTCGTCGCCCGGTCGACGTCGACGACCCGGCCGGTGAACAGATGCCGCCCATCGAACTGCTCGCGAAGCTCGATACCGGGGTGGCGCTTGGCGGCGCGCTCGGCGGCAATCGTCTCGCCGATGCCCTTAATGAGACTGAGCGTGCCGCGCAGGATCCCTGCCTTCATCTGCGCCCCGGTCATCGGATAGGCAGCCACAAGGCTGGCACCGCCCATCTGGATCGCCTGGACGCGAGCCAAGCGTTCGGTCCACAGGTTCGAGACCGCATTGATGATCGAGCTGTTGCCCTTGTCGTCGGCATGAACCAGCGGCGTGGCGCTGATGTCATGCATGGTGAAGCTCACCATCTGCAACTCAGGGAAAGCCCGGCCCATGCCGTCGCCGTCGATGAGCGGCAGGCCCGTTGCGGCGGCCACTGCAAACGGGATGGTCGAGTTCAGACCGCCGGCCTCCACGCAGATCAGGGCATCGGCCTTGCGCCCGAGAAACCTCTCAAGCTGGTGCAGCGCCTCTAGCGCTTCGTCACCGCGCGGCAGCTTCTCCACCATCACCGTCGGCGCCCCCATCATGAAGACGGGAACACAAAGCGCGTCATCGGCAACAGCTTCGGGCTGGACCACACGGACAGGGCCATTCGCCTCGATCGCGGTCCTGGCCATCAGCTTGCCGATATAGGGATCGCCACCGCCGCCGGTGCCGAGATAGGCACCGCCGATGGCGATCGCCTCCATGTCGGCAGCGGTAATAAGCTGCTCGGTCATGGCTGCATCTCCTCGATCGGCCGGAAGGTGATGTCGTCGAAGCCGAAGGCTTTCGGGCCGACAACCTCAAGTGCCGCGGTCGAGCGCAGCAAGGAGTGGCACGGCAACGCCACGATCGCGACCCGTTGGCCGTAGCGCAGCATTTCGGTGGTGATTGCGTTGCCGCTGTCGACATCCAGAACGATGATCAGATCCGGCACCGACACTTCGACCTCGCCATTGCGGCTGAAGACAAGGTTTTCGTTCTGGATCATCACCGAGGCGGTATCGCCGTTGAAGGCGTCGATGCCGGCAAGCTTGGCCTCACCGATGACGAAACCGCCACGCAGGTGGCGTTCGAGATCGACGATCTTGCCGGAAAAGACCTGACGGCCGTTTTCCTGGGCGCAGATGGCCGCCACGGGATCGGCGTGCTCACGCCGCGCCTTCAGCACCGCGCGTCCGAGTGAGACCGCCTGGGTGTAGGAATGCGGGATCGAGTACTTCTTGAGGAAGGCCCCCGTCATCGGCGCCGAGGCAAGCGTCGAGGCGCCGCCTTGCGAGACGACGCAGGCACGCGCCATGCGCTCGTGCCAGAGTTCGGATGCCGCATGCTGGAACAGGACGACATTGCCGTGCAGATCGCACATGACGCTGGGGGTCGAGCGGTGACCGTAGATCGAGAAGGTGGTCATCTGCATTTCCGGGAAAGCGCGCCCCATGCCGTCGCAATCGACAACGGGCAGGCCGGCGAAGGCGGCCGCGATCAACGGCTCCATCGAGTTCGCACCGCCAATTTCCTCGCAGACAATGGCGTCAATTGCGATTCCGAGATGCTCTTCGAGTGCGCGCACGCAACGCAAACCTTCGCGCCCTTCCTTCAGTCGCTCATAGGCGACGACCGGTGCGCCGATCCCACCGAGCGAGATGCAGCGCGCGTCGTCCGCCAGCCGGTCGAGCGGCAGGATCGACAGGTTGTAGCCGCTGCGCATCGCGAGCCGCGCCCGCAGCTTGCCGATATAGGGGTTGCCGCCGCCGCCGGTGCCGAGAATGCCGGCGCCGATTTCCAGCGCCTCCAGATCCTCTTCGTCGAGCACCCAGAGATCGGACGGATCGTAGTTCAGGGCCTTCAATGCACGCTCAGCCATGGAAGCCTCCCATCTCGCCGACGACCTTGACGTGGATGCGGGTGGCATTGCCCGGCAGATAGGCAAGCGGCACGTCTTCCCGCTCGATCACCTGAATGGTTTCGGCAATGGCGCCGGCCGAAAGCGCACGTTCCGTCGCTTCCTGCTCTGCCTGCTTCAGGCAGATTTCGCGGGTCAGGCCCTTTTCAAGCGCAAAGACGCGATCGACTTCGCCGCTGATCTGAGCGATGGCCGCACCGACGGCGTTGGCAACGGCGAAGTTCTCAGGGCGGATGACGTCCAGATCTCCAAGCCTGTCCGGCATCAGGATCGAGCCGCCTCCGACGGCGATGACAGGGATCGGATCGGCCGAGACGCGGCTGCGTTCGACCGAGTTCTCAAGCATCTGCACGATCCTGGCATGGGCCTTTTCGGCCAGCGTCCGATCGAGATGCGCGACCTTCGACGCATCGCCGATATCGGCCTTGCCGAGTGCGACGGCGATATCCGTCGTCGTCAGGGTCTGGCCGCCGAAGACCAAAGCATCCTTGGCGATGCGATAGCCGACTGATTGCGGACCGACCGTCACCTCGCCATTGGCGAGCTCGCGCACCAGCGAGCCGCCGCCGAGACCGATCGAGAAAACGTCGGGCATGCGGAAGTTGGTGCGCACACCGCCAACGTCGACAATGGTCGCCGCCTGGCGGGGAAAGCCGTGGTGCAGCGCGCCGACGTCGGAGGTCGTGCCGCCGATGTCGACGACGATCGCTTCCTTGCGGCCGGTCAGGAACGCCGCGCCGCGCATCGAGTTGGTCGGGCCGGAGGCGAAGGTTAGGACCGGAAAACTTCTGACGGTGGCTGCCGCCATCAGCGTGCCGTCGTTCTGGGTGATGAAGAACGGGCAGGAAAGCCCGGCGTCTTTCAGCGCCTTGGCGAAGGCATCCACCGTCTTGGCCGCAAGCGACAGCAGGCTTGCGTTCATGATGGCGGCGCTTTCGCGCTCCAGGAGGCCAATGCGGCCGATATCGCCGGAAACGACGATCGGGAGGCCGGGGCAATGCTTCTCGATGACAGCCTTGGCGCGCTGCTCCATCTCGGCATTGATCGGGCTGAAGACGCAGGTGATGGCCGCCGCCTTGACATTCTTGAGGCGGATGTCGGCGGCAATGCGGACCAGCTCCTCTTCATCGAGCGGCGCGATGGCACGGCCGTCGAATTCGTAGCCGCCGCGCACCAGGTAGGTGTGATGGCCGACGGCCTCGGCAAGATCGTTCGGCCAGTCGACCATCGGCGGCAGGCAGGCGGTCGCCGGCAGGCCGAGCCGGATGGCGGCGACGTGGTTGATGTGCTTGCGCTCGATCACCGCATTGGTGAAATGCGTCGTGCCGATCATCACGGTGCTGATCTTGGACCGATCGATACCGGCCTTGGCGATCGCACCCTCCAGCGCCTCGATGACACCTGTCGTCACGTCTTCCGTCGTCGACGCCTTGACGCCCGACAGGACGTGCCGTCCTTCCATGATGACGGCGTCGGTGTTCGTACCCCCGACATCTATTCCCAATCGGTACACGGACAGTCTCCTTGTTGGCGGGCCTTCGGCCCTGTTTCCTCGTTCGGCCTCAGGCCGTTGATCTCACCAGAAAGCGCGCTCTCTCCTCGACGCTTACAGTGGGTTTCAATGCTTCCTCCTCGTCGCTCATCACCGGGATCGCCGAGATGAGCGCACGGGTGTAGGGATGGCGGGGATCGGCAAAGACATCCGCCGTTCGCCCCTCCTCGACGATCTCGCCCTTCAGCATGATGGCGATGCGGCTGCAGAAATTGCGCATCAGCGAAAGGTCGTGGGAGATGAAGAAATAGGTCAGCCCAAGCTCGTCACGCAGGCGCTGCAGCAGGGCGATCACCTGCTTCTGAACGGAGACGTCGAGCGCCGACGTCGGCTCGTCGAGCACGATGATCTTCGGTTCGGCCGCAAGCGCCCGGGCGATTGCCACGCGCTGCTTCTGCCCACCTGAAAGCTCGTGCGGATATTTCGAGAGGTAGGCGGACGGCAGGTTGACCAGCGCCATCAGCTCTTCCATCCGGGCCGTCGCCGCCTTGCCGCGCAGGCCGACATGGCTGAGCGGGACCGCCAAGGTCTGCGTCACCGTGCGCTTGGGGTTCAGCGACGTGCCGGGATTCTGGTAGACGATCTGGGTTAGCCGCTGCGATGCTCTTGCTTGCGCCGGCGAGCCGACGCTGATCGTCCCGGAACTCGGCGCAATCAGCCCCATCACCATGCGGGCAATCGTCGTCTTGCCGGAGCCGGATTCGCCCGCAAGCCCGAAGATCTCGCCCTCAGGCACCGACAGCGTCACCGGCTTGACCGCCTCGTGACGCTTCATGCGGCCGAGGAACGGCTTTTCGACATAGACCTTGCCGGCCGCTTCAAGTCTGATGATCGGCGCATTCGACGAAACCGGCTGATCGACCACCTTCGGTCCATAAAGCGGCGGGATCGCATCGATCAGATCGATCGTGTAGCGCTGCTGCGGCGCCTGGAAGATCTGGCGCAAGTTGCCGCTTTCGACGATCTCGCCATGACGCATGACGAAGACGCGATCGGCGGTTTGCCGGACAACACCAAGGTTATGGGTGATCATCAGCAGGGAAAGTCCCTCGCTGTCGACCAGGCGATTGATCAGCTTGAGGATCTCGTCCTGCGTGGTCACGTCGAGCGCCGTGCCGGGTTCATCGGCGATCAGCAGTTGCGGCTGGTGCAGCAGCGCAAGGCCGATCAGCACGCGCTGGCGCATGCCGCCAGAAAGTTGCGAGGGATAGGCGTCGAACACCCGCTCCGGATCCTGGAGCTGTACGCGGCGCAGGACGTCGAAGATGCGCTGCTTGCGGTCTTTCGCCGAGCTGCGCACACCCTCGCGCCGATCGGCATAAAACATCACATCGTCGAGGTGCCGGCCGATCCGGAAGACCGGATTGAATGACGACAATGGGTCCTGCATGATGATCGAGAACGCCGTGCCTTTCAGCGCCTCGCGCTCGCGGCCGGGCATATCGAGCACCCGCCTGCCGTCATATTCGATGTTGCCGCTTTCGATGCGGGCATTGTCCGGAAGCGTGCCGAGGATCGCCTTTGAGGTGACCGACTTGCCCGAACCGGTCTCGCCGATCAGCGCCACCCGCTCGCCCCTGCCGATCTGGAAGGAAACATCCTTCAGGATATGCTGGCGGCGGCCGTAGGTGGTGAAGGCGATATTGAGGTCTTCGACCTTGAGGAGAGGATGGCTCATGGTCTCAGGCCTCCACATCGAACATGTCGCGCAGCCCGTCGCCGAGCAGGTTGAAGCCGAGCGTGGCGTAGAAGATGGCAAAGCCGGGGGCCAGCACCTCCCACCACTTTTCCGGCAGGAACTGCCGGCCGTCGGCGACCATCGAGCCGAGGTCCGGTGTCGGCGGCTTCACGCCGAGGCCGAGGAAGGAGAGCGTCGCGCCGAAGAGGATGACGAAGGCGGCGTCGAGCGTGGTCTTGACCGAGATAACCGAGATGCAGTTCGGCAGGATCTCCTTGGCAAGGATATGAAAGTGGCTGGCGCCGGCGAGCCGCGCTGCCTCGATATAGTCTTCCGCCGCGATCGACTTCGTGACGCGATAGACAAGGCGCGCGTGCCAGGTCCACCAGAGCAGCGTGATCGCGAGCATGGCATTGACCAGGTTGGGCTCGAGCACGTTGCCGATGGCGAGCGCCATCACCAGCGGCGGGATTGCCAGCATGATGTCCGTGAAGCCGGTCAGGAGCCGTTCGGTCAGGCCGCCGGCATAACCGGCGATCATGCCCAGCGCCGAGCCTATCGGCACCGCCACGCCGAGCACGCCGATGACGAGCAGCAGCGACACGCGAAAACCGAAGACGGTACGCGAGAAGATGTCGCGGCCAGCCTTGTCGGTGCCGAACCAGTTGTCGACATCCGGCGGCATATGGCGGTTGCGGAAGTCGACGACGGCGCCGACATGCTCGGGAAAACGCGCGATCAGAGGTGCGAAGACGGCCATGACAATGACCGAGAGCACAATGAGCGCGCCGATGACGGCGGCTGGGTTTCGGCTGAACCGGTACCAGGTCATGTAGCCGGCGGACAAGCGGGTCATATCCTGCATCAGCGGGCCTCCTTGAAGCGAAGCCGCGGATCAAGGATGCTGATGATCAGGTCGATGACGAGATTGGCGGCGATGAAGAAAATGCCCGAGACGAGGACCACGGCCATGACGGCATTGAGGTCCTTCTGCAGGATGGCGTCGAGACCGTAGGAGGCAAAGCCGCCCCAGGAGAAGACCATTTCGACGACGAAGGCGTTGCCGATCAGCGAGGCAAATTCGAGCCCCATGATCGTCAATGGCGCGATCGACGAAAGCTTCAGCAGATAGCGAAACACGATGACGCGGTCCGGCACGCCGAAGGATTTAAGCGTCAGCACATGATCACGGCGCTGATGGTCGATCATTGCCGAGCGGGTGATGCGGGTGATCTGCCCGATGCCGGCCATTGCCAGTGCCAGCGCCGGAAAGACCAGATGCTGAAGCGCGCTCAGAAACACGTCGGGGCGGCCGGAAAGCAGGCTGTCGACCAACAGGAAGCCTGTCGGGCCAGCGGGCGCGCCGAGCTGGAAGTCGACCCGGCCGAGTGTGGGCCAGGAGGGGAAGTGGTCCGCGGCGATGATCTGCAGGGTCACGGCGAAGAGAAAGCTCGGTATGGTGACGCCGATGAGCGAGAAGAAGCGACCGCTATTGTCGATCCAGCTGTTTCTGTAACGCGCCGTCAAGACGCCAAGCGGCACGGCCACTGCGAAGATGATGACGATGGTGACGATCACAAGCTCGAGCGTCGCCGGCAGGAAGGTGGCGATGTCGGCGCTGACCTCCCGGTCGGACACGATCGAGCGCCCAAGGTCGCCGGTCACCGCATGGCCGACGTAGCTGACATATTGGGTGATGAGCGGCTCATCGAGCCCCATGCGCTGGCGGAGCTGGTCGACCTGCTCCTGGGTTGCGCTCGGACCGAGCGCCATGCGTGCCGGGTCGCCCGGCACGATGCGAGCGAGGACGAAAATCATAAGCGACAACACGAACAGCACCATGAGGAAGCCGACCGCGCGCCGCGCAAACAATGCGACGTAATAATTGCCCATTGGCAACCCTTTCCCCTCGGCCGGTTAGCGTCCGGCCTGTCTGCCGCTTTTTGCGGTCGAGGGCAGTTTCAAGCCGAAAGGGTCATTTGCACAACGGCTTGAAAGGCTAGGTTTTGACAAGAAAGGTATAGGTTTTCATCTCAGCCGCACGGAGGAATGCGCGTGCCGCGCGGACTGCAACCTAGTCAGGAAATGACGCCGAGCGCCTTTGCGGCGGTGATCGCTTCCCCCCGGCTGTTGCAGCCGAGCTTGCGATAGAGATTGCCGAGGGGGGATTTCACCGTCGCTTCACTCAAGCCCAGGGCATGGGCGATGGACTTGTTCGAGGCACCCTCAGCGATCATCAGCAGCAGACGCGTTTCACGCCGGGTGAGCCCGCTCTTTTCGCCGAGCGTCGTATTGGGCAGGCCGGTATCGCGCAGGCGCCGCAGGATCTGTTGCGCCATGGGCGTCGTCTGCAGGAAGTCGCTGATGCGTCGGTCGCCGGTCAACTCCCGCAGAAACTGGCGCTCCTCCGACAGCGGCGCAATAGTGCCGAGCCGCGCCGCATTTTCGAAGGTCTTTTGCAGAATGGCGCGCGCGCTGGTGAGGTTGTGCCGGCGACGGGCGACATAGGCCTGCCAGACCTCGATGCACAATCGCTGACGGCCCGTCAGGTTGAGGTTGCTCGCCAGCGCCGCAAGCTGCCGGTCGAGATGCACGCGACCCGGCATTTCGAAGACGATATGGCGTAGCCAGACTACAGCCAGTGCAATCTCGTCTCGGTCCTGCAGACGGGTCAGTTCATCGACGGCCGCTTCCACCCAGGTTCGATTGATGCGGGCCTGCACCGCCGCAAGCTTTTCCGCGGCTTCCTGCCAGCGGTTGCCGTTCTGAAGAATGACGGCATCCCTGACCTCGATCATCAGGCGAAACTGCCTGTTGTAGACCTGATAGGCGCGCCAGCGATCGAGGAAGCCTCGCGCGGCGATCATCGAAAAATGCTCGCTCAGCGCCTGGCTGCCGTATTGCAGCGCGAACTCGATCAGGCTCGGCCAGATCTCCCCATGCGAGAAATCATCCATCTCGGAGGTCAGGAAGCGCGCGAGCGGCTCCGGCTTGCCGTCCTCATACTCGACGCATGCCTGCAGCAGAGCCAGGAGGCGCGCGTCCATCGGGCTGTCAAAGGGCACGCGCGACAATTGTTCAGCAGCATCGGTCGCGTTCTTGCGGGCGCGCACGGCGTCGCCGCTCATCAGATGCATCATTGCCTGATGCAGGTTGATGTAGAAGCACAGGAGCGGCACGCCGGCGCGTTCATAATGGAAGAGTGCTCGATCGGCGATGTCCTGCGCGACGGCGAACCGCCGCCGGCGAATGTAGAATTCCAGGATCGAATTGTAGATGCTGCCGCGTTCCAGATCGGCGCCCAGCGGAAACTCAGACAGCAGCGTTGTCGATTGCTCCAGCAGATCGTCGCCAAGCACGACGTCCTCGTAGATGAGCATCACGAGGCGAAACGAGCGGAATGCGGCCGAGAACGCAGCACGGTCGCTCAGAACCTTCAGGACATTGTTGGCGCGCGATCCGTAACAATCGGCAAGCAGCCGCTGCGCGCGCAGGACCTCGCCGCGCTTCAGCGCCTGCATGGCAAGCGCCGTGACGATGCCTTCGTTCTGCGCGGCCAACTCGGCCGGAAACCCGGCGAGAACCCGGTCGAACGCCTCCGATCCGTGGAAGAAGATGTAATACCGCCCGAAAGCGGCGACGAAAGCGCGGACTGCCAGTTCGTGAAGCCCTGCCTGCTGCAGGACAAGGATCGCTTCCGTTTGCATGCCGTGCGCGGAATAGGCCGCCGAGATCGCCGGTACGCGGGCGCTGTCTTCGAGACGCTCGGCCAGCACCATGTCAAGCGCTGCGGCAAGCGCGCCACCGATGCCGCTTGCCTGCAGATAGGCGGGCACAGTTTCTTTCGCCCTGGCCGTCGACTTTGCAGGATGCCGGGCAAGGCTGAGCTGGACGAGCTCGGCATCTTCCATGTCGGTCAGGACATCGTTTGCCAGAAAGCGGGTGACTGCCGCCTCGTCTCGCGATTGCCGGGACAGCAACCCAACCAGAAACGGCCATCCTCCAGTCTCGGCCAGGAGCCGGCCCGCCTCGATCTTGCCATAGGACCCTTCGAGTTCGCCGGCTGACAAGCAGAGGTCACCAGCGCCGAGACAGAGCGCCTTGCCATACGCAATCGCCCGGTCCAGACCGCAGAGCCGGGTTCGCGGCCGTTTCGCAATGACGATACGTCGTCCCTCGTCCCGCCAGCTGGCAGGCAATTCGGCCTCATGGACGTCCGGCGGCACGTCCCAGAGCAGCACCTCGCCGAAGGTGTCGTCCTCGTCAGGAGGATGTGCCGAGCGCCATATCCGACATTGAAGCCTTGACGCCAGCTGAGACAACAGTGTCGACTTTCCCATGCCGGCAACGGCGTCCAGAACCGCGATTGGTTCGGCCGCGGTCACGATTCGCCGCAGAAGCTCGTCTCGCTGGATGTCGATCGCTTTGTGGGACGTATCAGCCATTCAATATCTGCCCAACGGGACCTGGGCCCGTTTATCGCCGAAACCTAGACAATGACGCTCGAGTTAGAAAGTCAGAATAGGCGGGCCGACCTGTATCGCTGGCGGTTTGCCGCCACGCCGTTCTACAAATCGCGAAACCGATCGACCAGCGCGTCGACCGCAAGGCGTACGCGCGGGGTCGTGCCAAGCCGATGCGGCCAGAGTGCATAAATCGGAAGAGGCGCCGGCGCATGGGCCTCGAGGACGGGAACGAGGCGACCGACGCCGATCTCATCGGCGACAATCCAGCGCGGCAATTGCACCAATCCATGTCCACGGCAGGCGGCGTCCGCCGTCAATGCATGATCCGCAATGCTGAGGGCGCTACGCACGCTGATATGCCTTGCCTGTCCGGATTCGGCAAACCGCCAGGTCTCTGCCGCCGGCCCACGCGATTGGGTCACGCAGAGATGCGCAGCAAGCTCCGAGGGGCGCGACGGCGTCCCGTGCTTCGCCAGATAGTCCGGCGCGCCGCAAACCGTCAGGCGCTGCAAACCGAGCTTTCGGACCATCAGGTCACTCCCGCCGGCAAGCTCGCCGACACGCACGCAAAGATCGATGTTCTCCTCGATCAGATCGACGAGCCGGTTGGTGAAGGCAATGTCGAGTTCGAGCTTCGGATAGTCGGCTGCCAAGGCGATCAGGCATGGCCCGGCAATGCGCCTGCCGAGTAGCTCCGGCAAGCTCACCCGGAGCCGACCGGCCGGCTCCTCCATGCGCGAGGCAAGCGCTGCCTCGACTGCTGCCAGTTCCGCCACCGCGCGCTCGCACCCATCGAGGAACACCCTGCCCTCCTCCGTCAGCGCCAGGTGGCGCGTGCTGCGGTGGAACAGGCGTACGCCCAGCTGCCCCTCGAGCCGGGAAACCGCCTTGCCCACCGTCGAGGTGGAAAGGCCGAGCCGCTCGGCCGCCTCGGAAAAGCTGGAGGACCGCGACGCCTGCATGAACGCACGGATGGCACTGAGATGATCGCCGGGAAGCATGGCACACTCCAGAATGCGGATCGCAGGTACTGCGATAAGTGCTCTCGTAAGCGATTTGCGTTCGCAGATATAGTGCGGATCAGGCATTCACATCTCAGGGAGCCGACAGAATGAGAAAGCAGAGAGTAGCAATCATCGGCGGCAGTTCCGGCATCGGTCTGCGCGTTGCCGAGCGCGCGATCGACCTTGGCGCGGAGGTGGTCATTGGCGGGCGCGACCCGGAAAGGCTGCAGCGCGCAACCAGCAGGCTTGATCCGGCCAGCCACGCCGTACTGGTCGACAACGTCGATCAAGACTCCCTGCGCCGCTTCTTCGAGCAATCCGGACCTATCAACCACCCCTTTACGCCAGACGCTTCCTATTCGCGCGGACCGATCGACAAGGCTTCCGACGAGGTCGCCGAAAGCTCCTTCCGATCGAAGTTCTGGGGGCAATATTACGCGGTCAGGCATGCCTTGCCGTATCTGGACAACAACGGGTCCGTCACCTTGATGGCAGGCGCCTACAGCGTCAGGCCGGCGGCCGAGGGTGCTGCGTACGGCGCCTGCAATGCCGCGATCGAAGGCCTTGGCCGGGCACTTGCCGTCGAGCTTGCGCCGATCCGGGTGAATGTCATCTCGCCTGGCACGATCGACAGCGACCTGTGGCGCCGTCAACCGGACGCCATCAGGGAGGCGTCGCTCTCCAGCTACGGCGAAGCTGCACTGCTGAAACGGGTCGGCACCACAGACGAGGTCGCGCGCACCGTCATTTACCTCATGGAGAACGGTTTCATGAACGGTTCGACGCTTTACCCCGACGGCGGTTTTGCATTGCGTTGAATGAAGCCACCGGGGAGCAACCTTGATTGGCGGCTCCCCGGCACGCCATTCAGACAAATATTCGGACTGACGAAAGCCGCGCCACCCTCGTCATTCCACGGTCACCGAGGTCGCATTTTCGCTTTGCTTCGGCATATCCGTCGCGACCTGCGCGTGCCGATCGCAACTTTATGCTGGCCATGCAGCGTCAGGGCGGGCGTGCGGAGATACTTTGGCCAACCGCAGCAGGATGGAAATTCTCGCGAGCCGGTCGTTGCCCAAATGCTTCTGCGCCTATGACGCAATTTTTAGTCTATATTTTCAATAGACAATATTGAATAAATGACTGCGACAGGTAGGCTTTCCCTCACCATTTGCGACCGGCCATTTCAGCGGTTCCGCTTCACACAGGTGATGACGGCACCGCCCGAGCGCCGCAGCACAGAAAATGAAGGAGCCACCATTGACCGACGCCAACTCATCCTTGCCCGTTCTCGATTTGACACGCTTTGCGGCGGGCCACCCCGAGCGGGCGGCGGCGCTTGAAGAATTGCGTTCCGTCGCCCGCTCGGTCGGCTTCTTCTATCTCGAAGGTCACGGTATTCCCCAGGAGCAGATCGATGGCGTCCTCGATCTCTCCAGGCGCTTCTTCGCCCTGCCGGAACAGGACAAGCTGGCGATCGAGATGCGCAAGTCGCCGCACTTTCGCGGCTACAACCGCGCCGGTCTGGAATATACCCGCGGAACGCAGGACTGGCGGGAGCAGGTGGATTTTGGACCTGAGCGCGCACGCCTCGAGAACAAGGCAAGCGATGCGCCGTGGAGGCGGCTGGTGGGTCCCAATCAGTTTCCGGACGCCCTGCCCGAACTGAAACCGGCAATCCTCGCCTGGATCGAGGCGGTGACCCGGCTTGGTATCCGACTGATCGAGGTTTTCGCCGAGGCGCTCGGACAGCGTGCCGATGTGTTCGAGCCGATCTATCGCGACGGCCCCAACCAGCTGCTGAAGATCATCCGCTATCCCGGCCGCGACAAGACCGAAAGCGACCAGGGGGTCGGCGCTCACAAGGACGGCGGTTTCGTCACCATCCTGCTTCAGGACGAAGTCGGCGGCCTTCAGGTCGACGACGGCAAGGGTGGCTGGATCGACGCGCCGCCGAAGCGCGGCACCTTCGTCATCAATGTCGGCGAACTGCTGGAACTGGCATCGAACGGCTACCTGCTCGCCAACATTCATCGCGTCGTCACGCCGCCCGCCGGCGGCGATCGCCGGTCGGTCGCCTTCTTCCTCGGCGCCAACCTCGCCTCCACCATTCCGGTTCTCGATCTGCCAACCGAACTTGCGGCCGAAGTCCGCGGCGTGACGCAGGATCCGCTCAACCCGCTGTTCCACGAGGTCGGGCGCAATGTCCTGAAATCACGCCTCAGATCGCACCCCGACGTCGCCGCCGCCCACCATGCCGATCTTGTCGAGCAGCTAAAGGCGCCGGTGCCGGCCTGATCGATCCTACTGCAACCACTCAAAAGCTGAAGGAAGCAATCCATGACGATCCATCAAAAGCCTGAGGAACCTGCAGTCGAAATCACGGCGCCGAGCGGCCTGCGCGATACGTCGCGGTCGCTTCAGCCCGAAACGCTGGCGCTTCATGGCGGCAGCTATCGTTTCGATCCGGTGAGCGGCGCTGTCGCCGTGCCGATCTACCAGACGAGCTCCTACCAGTTGCCGGGCACCGATGGTGCAGACAAGCTGTTTGCGCTTGAGGCTGCCGGACATCTCTACACACGCGTCTCCAACCCAACGCAAGACGCATTCGAGCAGCGCCTTGCTGAAATCGAGGGCGGTGCGGCGGCGCTGGCGCTTGGCTCCGGCCAGGCGGCGTCGGCGTTTGCGGTACTTAACCTCGCCCGCTCGGGCGACAATATCGTCAGCGCGGCTGGGCTCTACGGCGGAACCTGGGCGCTCTTTGCCTCAACGATGAAAAGCTTCGGCATCCAGGTGCGTTTCGTCGACGCGTCCGATCCGGAGGCATTTGCGAAGGCGACCGACGACCGGACGCGTGCCTACTACGCGGAATCGCTTCCCAATCCGAGCCTCGAGGTCTTCCCGATCGGCGAAGTCGCCGAGATCGGCCGCCGGTTCGGCATACCGCTGATCGTCGACAACACGGCGGCGCCCTTGACCATCCGGCCATTCGATCACGGCGCGGCGATCGTGGTCTATTCCACCACGAAGTATATCGGCGGGCACGGCACCTCTATCGGCGGCGCCATCATCGATAGCGGCGCCTTCCCGTGGCACGAACATGCCGAACGCCATCCCAATCTGCATGATCCGGATACGAGCTATCAGGGCAAGACATGGCTGGAAAAGGCCGCTACGATCGACTTTCATCCGTATATCCTGCGTGCCCGCGCCGTTCTGCTGCGCGACCTCGGCGCCGCGATCAGTCCACAGAATGCGTTTCAATTCATCCAGGGGCTGGAAACCTTGCCGCTGCGCATCCGCCAGCACAGCGAAAACGCCATCAAGGTCGCGGACTTCCTGCGCGCCCACCCCAAGGTGGCACGGGTGATCTTTCCGAAGTTCCAGGATGGAGAAGCCAAGGCGCGTGGTGAAAAATACCTGCGCAACGGCCACTATGGCGCATTGGTCGGCTTTGAATTGAAGGACGGACGCAAGGCCGGCCGTCGCTTTATCGACGGGCTGCAACTGCTCTACCACGTCGCCAACATTGGTGACGCGCGGTCGCTGGCGATCCATCCAGCAACTACCACCCACTCGCAGCTGTCCGAGGCAGACCAATTGAGAACCGGGGTGACGCCCGGCTATGTCAGACTGTCGATCGGCATCGAGCATCCCGACGATATTATCGCCGACCTGAAACAGGCGATCGACGCCGCCTAGCCCGGCGTGATTAACACTGCGCTCTTTGGCCCAACCGTCAGCAGCGGTTGGGCTTTTGACATCTTCGATGATCGGCTCAATGCTTGGTCAGTTCGAACATCCGGACCCAGGGTCAGAAGTCGCGGCTTGCCGTGTTGAGACACGCCCGCGAAGGTAGGCCCGACCAAAAACACCATACCCGCCATGCTGCCGCCGGACGCATACGTCCGCGGCGAAAGGAAACGCCATGACCGCCCAGAACACCCAGATCCTTCTCGCCGCCCGCCCGATCGGCAAGCCGACACAGGACGATTTCAGGGTCCGGCACGCAGCGATTCCTGAGCCTGCCGATGGCCAGGTGTCGCTGAAGATCATCTACCTGTCGCTGGACCCCTATATGCGCGGTCGCATGAACGCCGGAAAATCCTATGCCAAGCCCGTCGAGATCGGCGACGTGATGGAGGGCGGAACGGTGGCGCGCGTGGTGCGCTCGCGCCATCCCGAATTCCGCGAGGGTGATTTCGTGCTTTCCCATTCCGGCTGGCAGAGTTACGCGCTGTCCGATGGCGCGGGTCTGCGCAAGCTCGACCCGTCGGCGGCGCCGCTGTCAACCGCGCTCGGCGTTCTGGGGATGCCCGGCTTTACCGCCTATTCCGGCCTCCTGACGATCGGCAGGCCGAAGCCGGGCGAGACCGTGGTGGTTGCCGCGGCGAGCGGGGCGGTCGGCTCAGCAGTCGGGCAGATCGCCCGCATCAAGGGCGCACGTGCGGTTGGGATTGCAGGTGGCGCTGCGAAATGCGCTTTCGTTCGCGACGAGCTCGGCTTTGACGCGGTGATCGATCACCACGCGGCCGATTTTGCCGAACAACTGGCAGCCGCCTGCCCGGGTGGGATCGACGTCTATTTCGAAAATGTCGGCGGACATGTGTGGGACGCGGTGTTTCCGCTCCTCAACGATTTCGCCCGAATTCCCGTTTGCGGATTGATCGCGCAATACAACAACCGCCCCAACGAACAGACCGGTGCCGATCGCCTGCCGCTTGTCATGCGTGACGTTCTAAGCAAGAGCCTCCAAATTCGCGGCTTCATCCAAAGGGAGTTCGTCGACCAGCGCCCCGACTTTTATCGTGAAATGGCTGGATGGATTGCTTCGGGCCAGATTCGTTACCGGGAGGACATCGTCGACGGCCTGGAGAATGCGCCGACCGCCTTCATCGGACTGCTGGAGGGCCGCAACTTCGGCAAGCTCGTCATTCGCGTCGCCGACGAAAACTGAGGGCTGGAGCGGCAGCAAGTCTTGCCGCCATTGCCTCTGCTCTACGGATTTCCGGCAAGCCGGATACCGGCCTTGCCGAGACCATCTTCGATGAGCGCTGATAGTTCGGGCGCATAGCCTCTTTTGACCGGCTCTGCCAACAGCGAGATTTCGGTGGACCCCATCTGCGAGCGGACTTCCTCAAGTGCGCTGGCCGCCTCCTGCGTCAAGCCGAGCTGTCCGGCGACGGCCAGGCGCAGCAGATTGACAGCCCGATCCGACGAGTTTGCAAGCTGGCGCAAACGAAGCAGGGCCTCATCATAACGGCGCCCGCGATAGGCATCGAGTGCCAGCGTGAGGGCAGCATCGTGGTGCATATATTCGCCATTCGTTTCGGCCAGGCGCGCCAATCTGACACCTTCGGCCCAGTGACCCGAGATATACTGCAACAGGCCAAGTCTCGCCGGAATGGCTTCGTCCAGCGGATTGAGTGCGCTGGCGCGCTGGCCGGAAAGAAAGGCAGCCTCAATATCTCCCGCCGCAAAGCGCGCCATCATCTGTGCCACGTAACTCTGGCTCGCCTGAGGGGCGAGCGCGACGGCCCTGTCGGCAAGCTTCAATGCCCTGTTGCCGGTGATCGCTGAGGTGCTCGCCTCGCCCGTCGCCACGAGGATCATTGCCAGGCTTGCCGAGACATCCGGGTCGTTTGCCTTGTAGGCAAGCGACCGCTCGAGGCAAGCAAGCGCGCTCGCGAGATTGTCAGGGTCGGTCCGCGCCAAGGCCATATCCGCCTGCAACACACAGCCGTAACCGAGGGACGGTGCGGTGATCTGACGTGCCGCCTCCAGACTGGTGATGACACCGTCTTCGCCGGCAAGCGCGCGTGCAAGCCTCACCAGCAGCATCTGTTGAATCTCGTCGGCGTCGCCGCCTTCGTTCGGCACCTTCGACACACCGGAACGCAGAGCCTCGTTGCTTTGCGGGTCCACCACCTGCCAGGTGAGTTCTTGAACATCGTTCGCCATGGTGTAGTTGATCGACAGTCTGTATTCCTTGCTGCCCGCTAGCCGGACAGCCGGACCAGGCGCAACCCACCCCGTCACCGAAGCGACGTCGATGCCGGCAGGCTGTTCCTGCGCCAGCGTCCGCACCGAGGAGAACTGTGACAGCGCATGCACCAGATAGCCACCAGCTTTCCTCAGCTCCTGGTGATCCTTCGGCCGTTGCGGCTGAACATCGACAACGACGGTCGGCTTTTCGGACAAGACCGGCTTCCACGGGAAATGGTCGGCCGTCGAAGTGTAGAACGCGACCGCGATCGCCAAAACCCCGGCACCCCCAATGGCAACATTCGCCATCGATATACGGCGGCCGACAACGGCAGCCGAAGGCAATTGCGGCGCCGGCTCGGCGACACCAAGTGGCACCGTCGGCGAAGCGAGCAAGGCTTCCGACGGTTTGCCTTCTGCCCTGACGAAGAGCGGTACGTAGTTGCCCTTCGGGAGTTCAATGCGCAGGACGACTTCATCGCCAAGCGCCTCGTAATATTGTGCCAGGGCCGCGCGCAGTCGAGACGCTTCGACGCGCACGATCGGATCGGTCGCCGGGTCGAAAGAACTCGGCCGGGCGAAGACGTCGATCGCGATCGTATAGGCTTTTACCGACGCTGAACGCCCGGCGAAGAACTCGTCAACCAGGTATCGCAACAGCTTGCGGTGTCGCTCGGTCCCATGAAAGCGCGGGTCGCCCAACATGCGGTCGAGCTCGGCGCGTGCCGCGCGCTCGACAACAGTGCAGTAAGCCGCTCGGTCCGCGTCTTGTCCTGCGTTCATAACGCGCCCCCATTTACCTACAACCCAAAAGAGAGTGCAAATGCGAAGCGAACTCTAGATCACAGAACCGACAGCGGAAAGAAAAATATCGGGCCGCCACAAAACATTCTTCAATGAAATACCGGAGGCTCGAAATGAAACAACAAGTAAACTGGAAACCCAGTGAGATTACAGGGGTAACGCGATAGAAACTTCGATTCCGGGCGAATAAATTACTAATCATAACGGATTAGATTCACTGCCTGCACTGGATAGGCAGATCGAAATCACTTCTTCCTCGATCTCAAGACAGATGAGTTCGTACTCCGCCACCATCGAAGTATCCTGCGGATCACGCCGACGCTGCCGATCCAGCATGGAAGTCGCCTCGTCATATGCCTCGCAAAGGCTGGCGAGCGGCATGTTCTTGACGCTCAGGAGTTGCAACTGGCCGCGCAACGCCGGAAGCTTGAGCATCAGTTTCAACAGTCCGCGTTGCTTGGCTTCGTTGGGCATTGTGCTCTACCCGCTTGAACGATGATCGATGCTTCATGCCATGCCTGCGCACGAAGAACTCGTGCATGCCTCTTGCACAGATCCAGAGTGCCACCGCTCCCCTGATTGCCAACGTCGCGTTGAGACATGCCTGCCTGACGGATGCAGTCCTGGGTCAGGCAGATGACCAACTTCTGCCTATACCTCTCCAGTCCCACAAAATCGCAGGAACCGTTCGTTTCCGGAAGTACGTAACAGTAACATTGGCTCCGCGTGCTCGACCACGCCAGATCGCGGGCCGGAAGCGTATCGCTAACGTCTCGTCGGCCTAGGGTCCGGCGACTTCCGCCGCAACCGCCTTGTCATGGGCCGGCGGAGCGCCGCTTGACCGCCATCGCCGCAACTTGTCTGGTTTGGATAGTGCGCTATTGTTGGCTCAGCAGGGTGACACAGCCGAGATATGGCGCGCGTCGACGTTGGATTGCCGCCGATTGTAACTGTTACGTACTTCGATGCGGACGACTGCGATGCCTAGAATGCGCACGACGACATGCGGCCACAGGCCGTATCGCATGCTGAGTACAACGGAGAGATTTCTATGCGATCCTTGGACAAGACATCTCATGACCGACGCGTGGCGGCGTTCTTTTCCGCCGGGACCACTGCACTCTTTCTGACGCTGGCGAGCACGGAGCTTGCGGCAAGCGACGACAAATTGAGCGGCCTGCCCTCACTCGTCCTTGGCGGACAGACGGCCACAGCGCAGACGCTGCAATTCGAAACGCCTTTCGACAATCTCGTCAATGCCGGCAAGCTCGCGATCGTGCTCGAGAAGACGACTCTCGACGAGGTCAAGGCCGCGTTCGGAGGCAACATCCGCAGCCGGTCTGTCGAGGGCCTGTCGATCGGCTGGCTGTGCTACGAGCTTTCGACCGGTGATCTGCCCCGGCGGATCTGGTTCGTCGCCAACGGTAGAGATGCCGCAGCGCCCGCCGAAAAGCCGGTGACGTTCATCTCCACCGAAGAAGTTTCCGGCGATGCCGACAAGTGCGACACCCCAACCGTGGCGCTCGCGCCGCTGCTGCTACCGGTTCCCACTTTGAAGGACGGCACGGAAGCCCTGGAGAAACGCTTCGGTGCAGCTCCGCAGCAAGGCATGGTGCGCTACGCCCATGAGCAGCAAGGCGAGCAGAACACGATGGTCATGCAATCGCTCGTTTATCGACTGAAGGACGGCCATATCGATGGCATCGCCTTCACGCAGGTGACATCCAAATAGCAGGCATGTTGGCACCCCTCGCTGCCATGCTGGCGGCGAGGGGTATACCCGCGACGCTGTCTATTTCTCGAAAGCGTAGATCCTGTTCCAGTCGGCCTTCATGTCGACGAGGAGCCACTTTCGCTGCTCCGCCTCGGTCATCGCCTTGTCGAGCTTGCCGACATGCGACTGGCGATCGTAGGCCCATTCCCTCTCGCCGTCCGTGTGATGCACAATCATCCCGAAGCTTGGGCCTGAGCCCGACGTAACCCACCGCAGCATCTCGTAGTCACCGTCGGAATTCCCCGCGGCAAAGATCGGGCGGCGACCGATGAACTTGTTGATTCCGACCGGCTTGCCCGGGCCATCATCGATGAAATCCACCTTCGGCTCGCGCATGAGCACTGGCGTGTCGCCCTGCAGCTCATACTTGGTTGCTATGGTGCTGCCGACAACCTGTTCCGGCGGAATCCCGTACATCTGCTCGGTCATCGGCCGCATGAACTCGATGCCGCCACCCGAAACGATGTAGGTCTTGAAGCCGTTTTCCCGGAGATAGTCCAGCAACTCCCTCATTGGCAGATAGGTAATCTCGTTGTAGGGCCGGTCGAAGCGCGGGTGCTTCGCGCTCGCGAACCAATCCTTGACGATCTTTGCGAATTCGTCCGTCGTCATGCCCGCATGGGTCGCCATGGCAAGCTCGACAAGGCCTTTTTCACCTGCCGCCGCAACGCCCGCCATGTCGCCCTTGAGCAGCGACGCGAACGGTTCCTTGTCCTTCCATTCCGGGTGATCCGGAGCCATGGCCTTGATACGATCGTTGATGAACATCGCCTGGAAATAGTTCGGCTGCTCTGTCCAGAGCGTGCCGTCATTGTCGAACACGGCGATGCGGTCTGCCTCAGCGACAAAATCAGGGCCACCCTCAGTGGTCACCCGCGTCACGAAGTCGACGATGGCCGATTTCGCTTCGCTGTCGTTCCAGGAGGGAAGACCGGCTGGAGGCGCATCGGCAGCCACCACAAGCGCCGGAGCGGCCAGCATCAACGCGAGCGATGCCGCAGCACCCATAAAGGTTCGCCGCCGCCATCCCTTCCCATGCACATTCAACTCAACCGACGCGAATCGTCCTGCCGTCATAGTCATTGGGTGTCCTCCCTCAACTGAAACAAGACTATCGGAGCAAGGCGCCTAGGGCCGCCGGATGCAGCGGAAACCGATATGGGTTGTCGCCGCATTCTCCTCATGTGCATGGCGGGCTGCGGGACGATACCGCCGGCAGTAATTCGGCGCGCAGAGATGCGACCCGCCCTTCACCACCCGCCGTGCGATCAGGATTTCGGGTTGCCTCGGATCGTAACTCGCCTCGGGCCCGCCGCCACGCGGATTGGAGGGAATGCAGCAGCTTTTTTGCGCGGGTTCCGGGTGGTTGCTCGACCAGTAATCGCTCGTCCATTCCCATACATTGCCGATCATGTCGTAAAGGCCATAGCCGTTGGGTGGGAAGCTAGCGACGGGCGAGGTTCGCTCGAAGCCGTCAGGGCGCAGGTTCTCCGTCGGGAAGGCGCCGTGCCAGGTATTGGCCATGAAGCGACCTTCCGGAACCAGTTCGTCGCCCCATGCGTATTCCGCACCCTCAAGGCCTCCCTGTGCCGCAAACTCCCACTCGGCCTCCGTCGGCAGATCCTTGCCGGCCCAGGCCGCATAGGCCATGGCATCGATATAGGAGATGTGCACGACGGGATGGTCGAGCTTGCCACGAATGTTGCTTTGCCGGCCGTAGGGCCGTCGCCAATCTGCGCCGAACTTGAAATCCCACCATTGTGAGGAATCCCGACTGACGACGCGTTTGGGCGGGTCGAAGATAACCGAACCCGCCCGCATCATTTCCGGCTTGGCACCCGGATAGTCTTTCGGATCAGGAGCCTTCTCGGCGACGGTGACATAGCCGGTCGCCTCGACAAATGCGCCAAACTGCCGGTTGGTGACCGGCGTGACGTCGATCCAGAAGCCGTCGACCTTCACCGGGTGGGCAGGCGCCTCTTCGGGGTAATGACTGTCGGATCCCATGATGAAGGTGCCGCCTTCGATCCAGATCGGCTCGCGCGCGCTGATCGCCATTGGCGTTTCGTCGGGGGTCGGCCTTGCGGCTGGTGCTTGCATATGGGTTCGATCTCCCGGGCAGATGTCTCGACCATCCTGATATCCCGAAGTCTAGACGCAAACTTTCCGACTCCAAAGTACGTAACTGTTACGACGGAACATGAATTGAATTCGGGCGCCACTTGCCGCGTCTGCGGCGTGATCGGGTACAGCAATCGTCCGCTTCGTTACTGTTACGTTCTTTCCATCGGGCCACATGTAACCTTAATCTTAGCGAAGAGTTCACAAGGGCTGGCGACGCCGGGTCGGCGGCAGGGGCTAAATCTCATGGGTACACGTGACGACATCGAACAGCTCGGCAAGCGGATCGGCGAAGCCATTGTCGGCCAAGAGAGCATGATCGAGCGCCTGCTGCTCGGTCTCCTCAGCAACGGCCACCTGCTCGTCGAGGGCCTGCCCGGGCTTGCCAAGACGAGGGCGATCAAGAGCATGGCGAAGAACCTCGATGCCCAGCTATCACGCATCCAGTTCACACCGGACCTTCTGCCCTCCGATATCACCGGTTCGGAAGTCTATTTCACGGAAGGCGGCAAGGGCGAGTTCCGCTTTCAGCAAGGCCCGGTCTTCGCCAATCTCATCCTTGCCGACGAAGTAAACCGCGCACCTGCGAAAGTGCAGTCCGCCCTGCTTGAGGCGATGGAGGAGCGACAAGTCACGGTCGGCGGGGCCAGCCATGAGCTACCAGATCTCTTCATGGTCATGGCAACACAGAACCCGATCGAACAGGAAGGCACCTACCCCTTGCCGGAGGCCCAGCTCGATCGCTTCCTGATGCACATCCAGGTCGACTACCCCGACGCCAAGTCGGAGGCCGAGATCATGCGGCTGGTGCGGTCGGAAGAAACGGCCGCCGCCGCCAAGGCCAAATCCGACGAAAAGCTGGCGCAGGCCGCGGTATTTTCGGCACGCAAGGAAATCTCGGCGGTGACCGTCTCAAGCGCGATCGAGGACTACATCGTCGCCCTCGTCATGGCGACGCGCTACCCGGACAAGCTCGACAAGGACCTGGCCAAATGGATCCAGGTGGGCATCAGTCCGCGCGGTGTCATCGGTCTCGACAAGGTCTCGCGCGCTCACGCCTGGTTGAAGGGCAGAGACTTCGTAACGCCGGACGACGTGCAGGCAACCGTACACGACGTCTTCCGCCACCGGCTCGTCCTTTCCTATGAAGCCCATGCCGGCGGCACGACGGCCAACCAGGTCGTGGACCGGATCGTGCAGCAGGTCGCTGTCGCCTGAGAGATGGAGAAGGCCCGATGGCAATATCCCTGTCCGCATTCGCAAGGTCGAAGGGCATCGCCCGTCCCGGAAGAGGGGAGGCATCAGGCGCCTACACCTCCGTCGACGAACTGGTCGGCCTCGAAGCGATTGCCTGCGATCTGACCTTCCTGCGCAAGGCGCCGGTCCGGCGCTTGCTGGCCGGACGCCATGAATCGCGCATGCGCGGCCGCGGGCTTTCCTTCGAGGAGCTTCGCGGCTACCTGCCCGGCGACGATATCCGCACCATCGACTGGAGAGTGACGGCGCGGACCGGCAAGCCGGTCGTGCGGGTCTATGACGAGGAGAAGGATCGGCCAGCCCTTGTTATCGTCGACCAGCGCATCAACATGTTCTTCGGCAGCCGCCGCGCCATGAAGTCGGTCGCAGCAGCCGAGGTGGCGGCACTCTGCGCCTGGCGCATAATGGCACTCGGCGACCGGGTCGGTGGTTTCGTCTTCGGCGATGAAACCGTCGACGAGATCCGGCCCTATCGCAGCCGCGAAGCCGTCATTCGTTTTGCCGACATCATCGTTCGCCACAACACGGCGCTCACCGCTGCCTCTCAGGTATCAAGGGGCGACGAGCAACTGGACCTCGTGCTTTCGACCGTCGCCAATATCGCCAAGCATGATCATTTGATCATCGTCATCAGCGATTTCGACGGGCACGGTCTGGAAACGCGCGACATGCTGCTCAAGCTGTCGGCCCATAATGACGTGATCGCCATCCTGATCTACGACCCCTTCATGCTGGAATTGCCGCGCAAGGGCGACATCGTCGTCAGCGGCGGCGCTCAGCAGGCCGGGCTTCAATTTGGCCACGGAAACGTCCGCGAGGCGATCGACAGCTTCGCCCGCAAGCGCGGGCGTGCGCTGCAGGCATGGCAGCAGGACCTCGGCCTGCCGATGCTGCCCGTTTCTTCGGCGGAAGAGATCGCACCGCAATTGCGCAACATGCTCGGCCAATTGGCCTGGCGCCAGCGGAGACGGTAGCGATGGAAGGCGCCACGCCATCGGTCGATCCTGGGCTCGCTGCCGCGCTGCGCGGTCTTGCCGATATCGCCTTGCCGCCGCCCGTCTCCATGCTGCCGCAGACCTGGGCCTGGGCCGTGCTCACCGCGCTCGTTGTCCTGGCAATCGCCTTCGCGCTCTGGCGCTGGTATCGCTACCGTGAGATCAATCGCTACCGTCGCGAGGCGCTTGGCGAACTTCGTCTGATCGAAGAGCGCATCGGCACGGCCCAAACACGTGGCGATGCGCTCGCTGCCCTACCCGTCCTTCTCAAGCGCACCGCGCTCGCGGTCTGGCCCCGCGAGACAATTGCCAATCTGAGCGGCAGAGGCTGGACCGGCTTTCTCGACGCCCATTCCGGTGGCCCTGTCCTTCCCGAAGCTGCGGCGCGTTTCTTCGAAGAGGCGGAATACCGCGGACCGGCGGCATTGGCATCTGTTCCCGAGGCCGAAGCGAAGGCTCACGTCGCTGCGGCGCGGCACTGGATCGAGGCGCACCATGTACGTTCTTGATCAATCCTGGCTGCTCGTCCTGCTGCCGCTTCCCGTCGTCATCTGGTGGCTCTTGCCCGCCTATCGCGAGCAATCGGCGGCGGTCCGGATCCCGTTCTTCAAGGACATCACCGCGGCGGCGGGCATCGGCGCGACCGAAGGATCGGTCGTGCCCAAGTCGAATCTCGGGCAAAAGCTGATTGCGCCGATCTGTTGGGTCCTGATCGTGTTGGCGCTGGCACGGCCGCAATACATCGAACCGCCGATCGAAAAGACGGAACCGCAGCGCGATCTGATGCTGGCGATCGACCTGTCGCAATCGATGGATACGCGCGACTTTCACGATCCCGCCGGCAATCTGCAGGCCCGTGTCGATGCCGTGCACAAGGTGGTCTCCGATTTCATCGACGAGCGCCCAGACGACCGCCTCGGCCTCGTCGCCTTTGGCGACGCGCCCTACCCGCTCGTGCCGTTCACGCTCGACCACAAGACCGTCAAGGCGATGCTGGCCGACAGCCTGCCGGGCATGGCCGGGCCGCGCACCGCGATCGGCGATGCGATCGGCCTTGCAATCAAGATGTTCGACCAGAGCACGGCACCGGATAAGGTCCTGATCCTTTTGACCGACGGCAACGACACGGCAAGCAAGATGCCGCCCGACAAGGCCGCCGGCATCGCAGCCGAAAAGCACATCGTCATCCACACCGTCGGCATCGGCGATCCCAATGCGCAAGGGGAGCAGAAGCTCGACACATCGGTCCTGCAAAAGATCGCGACGGCCACGCACGGTCGCTACTTCTTCGGCCAGGACCAGGCGTCACTCCAGACCATCTACGAGCTTCTCGACCAGTTGACGCCGGCCAACCAGAAGACCCTGTCCTGGCGGCCGCGTATCGAGCTGTTCCACTATCCGCTCGGCGCGGCGTTGATCATCGTCCTCGTCTATCACGCGATCATGTGGCTGCTGTCAGCGCGTGCGGACCGGCGTCGCGAACGGGAGGCCGGAGCATGATTGCCGACTTCCATTTCCTCAGACCTCTCTGGCTGCTGGCGCTCGCAGCAGCGCCCTTGCTGGTCGTTCTGATCGGTAGACGCACCGACGTGCGCTCCCAATGGCGGGACATGATTGCGCCGCATCTTCTCGATCACCTGCTGATCGAGAAAGCCGGGAAGCGCCGCCTCCATCCCGTTCATCTGACGGCTGGCCTGATTGTGATCGCCGCGATCGCGGCTGCCGGTCCGACATGGCAGCGCGAAAAGCCACCCTTCGTCGAGGATACCGCGCCGCTGGCAATCGCGATCGACCTGACCGAAACGATGAATGCCACCGATGTTTCGCCGACGCGGCTCGAGCGGGCCAAGCTGAAGGTGCAGGACATCCTTTCGCTGCGAAAGGGTGCACGTACGGCCCTGTTTGCCTATGCCGGTACGGCTCACATGGTGCTGCCGCTCACAGACGATGCGAACCTCGTCAAGACCTATCTGGCAGCCTTGTCGCCGGGCATCATGCCGGTTGCCGGCAGGGACACCGGCAAAGCGCTGCAAGCGGTGGAAAACGCCCTTTCCGGCGAGACGGTGCCGGGCACGATCCTGTTCATGACCGATGGCATCGAGCGCACGGCGTTCGACGCCTTTGCGCAGTACAAGGGCCGCAACGACCTGATGGTGCTCGGCATCGGCACCGCCGAAGGCGGCCCGGTGAAGACCGCCGAAGGCCAGTTCCTCACCGATGCGACGGGCGCGCGCGTTCACGCAAAACTGGATATCGATGCACTGAAGGCGTTGCAGGCGGCCTCGAAGGCTGAGGTCGCGACGGTCACGCTCGACGACAGCGACGTGCGTTGGATCGTGCGGCGGATCCAGAGCAGCTTTGCGCAAAAGACCGCCGAAGGTGTGACGCGCTGGTACGACGCCGGCTGGTGGCTGACCATCCCGATCGCACTCCTCGCCGCGTTCTGGTTCCGTCGTGGCTGGACGGTGCGCTGGGCAGTCTATCTGATTGCCGTCGGCACGGTGCTATCGGGAGCAAAGGCGGAGGCAGCCGATCGCAGCTTTGCCGATCTCTGGTTCACCCCGGACCAGCAGGGCCAGCGCGCCTTCGAGCGCGGCGACTTCCAAGCGGCGGCCGGTCATTTCACCGATCCGGCCTGGCAAGGCGTCGCGGCCTATCGTATCGGGCGTTACCAGGATGCCATCGACGCCTTTGCGCGAGGCGACACGGCCGAAAGCTACTACAATCAGGGCAACGCCCTGATGCATCTCGACAAGGCTGAAGAAGCGATCGCCGCCTACCAGCAAGCCCTCAAGCGGCGCTCGGACTGGCCCGAAGCCAAGCAGAACCTGGCCGTGGCCGAGAAACGCAAGGCCGACAAGGACAAGCAGCAACAGGATGCCCAGCAGGAGGCGGCCGGGCTCGACCCCGATCAGGTCCAGTTCGACGACAAGGGAAAGCAGGGCAAGGAGGGCACAGTCCAGGGCGCGCCGCAAACCGCCGAGATGTGGATGCGCAACATCCAGGTCTCGCCCGCCGATCTGTTGGCGCGGAAATTCGCAATCGAAGCGAAGGACGCGGAACCATGAATCTTCGCATCGGGCCCATTCTCCTCGGGTTTTTCGCCCTCTGGCTGTCGCTGGCAAACGTCGCGCTTGCAGCCGAGCCATTCGCGCGCGCCACGCTCGCCACCAAGGGAACGATCTACGCCGGACAGCAGGTAGAGGTCGACGTCGATGTTTTCGCGCCAAACTACTTCCTGTCGCCGCCGCAGTTTCCCCTCTTCGACCTCCCCGGCGCCGTCGTGACGATGCCAGACGAACGCGGCCTGAACCTCAACGAAACCGTCGACGGGGTCGATTTCTCGGGTATACGCAAGACCTACGTCATTACCCCGCAGGCCGCCGGCGACTACGTGTTGCCGTCTGTCGATATCCCGTTCGGCTATGCAGCCGTCCCCGGCCAGACCACGCAAGGCCGCGTTAAACTGCCGGCGCTGCGACTGACGGTGACGGCAGTGCCTGGCGGCACGGACGGCCAGCCCGGCGTCACCGCCGCGAAAGTGACGATCACCCAGGCCTTCGACCGGGACCCGGCGAGCCTCAGCGCCGGCGATGCGCTGGTGCGCACTGTCACCGTCCGTGCGGAAGGGCTGGCGGCGATGATGATCCCCGAACCGGCGTTCGAGGCGCCGACCGGCGTGCAGGTCTATGTTCACGACCCCGTTCTCTCCGAGGACAGATTGGACCGCGGCGAATTTCGCGGCGGCGTCCGCAAAGACACGGCCACCTATGTTTTCGCAAAGGCGGGAAACTACACGATCCCCGCGATCACCGTGCAGTGGTTCGATCCGTCGCTCGGCAAGATGCAAACTGCCGAAGCAGCTGAGGCCAAGGTGTCGGTTGCAGCAGCGCCAACAAATGAGACCGCTATAGCCCCGCCTCCCCCGCCACCGGAGAAAGCACCCTTCGATTGGCAATGGTGGGGCGCGGCAGCCCTTGCCGTGACCGCGCTGGCGCTTCTGATCCGCGTTGCCGCCGGCATAGCTGGCCGTATCCAGGCGTGGTTTGACGAAACACGGATGCGTCGGGCGCAGTCCGAGCCCATGGCTTTCCATCGCGTCGATGAGGGATGCCGCAGCGGCGACGCCCGACGTTTCGAGGCGGCGATCGACGCGTGGTCGCGAAAGACGGGGAACATACCGCTAGCCCGCTGGCTCGACCGCTTCGCAGACGCTGAGACAAGGGCAGCCTTCGCCGAGCACCAGCGGTCGCTTTATCGAGAGACACAGGATGCAGCGCAAAAAGCCAATCTCCTGCCGCTCAGAACCGGCCTCCGCAAGGCCAGGCGGCTCTGGCTCGAGCAAACCTCCGACGACGAGCCGACGCCGGCCAACGAACTGCCTGACCTCAACGCGGCGCTCGGCGCCGAACTCAGGGAGGCATGAGACGAGCATCGACTTGAAGAGCGGCCTTGCCCCGCTGGCAGCTTCCGCAACTGCCCGTACAAGGAAAAAGAGCGCTCGATTGCCGCAGCGCTTGGCTAGGTCGGCATTTTCGCCAGAGGGGCGCAAACCGTTCGGAGAGCCCCGTCGAGCCAAGAATAATTCCGCGGAAAATGCGACGCGGCGCGAAATATTTGCGCAGCCGCCTTTGCGAATGGCACGGATTTGCAACACAGTGGCCCCGCTCGCGGTGTATTCTGTACCTCAATCGATCCAATCATCTGTTGGGCAGGGAGGCAGGGTATCTTCATGACGGACCAGGACAAGGCAGCAAGCGCCGCGACATCGCGAGCGGCGATGGAAGGCGAGTTGGGCATTCTCGCACGACGGCGCATCGAGGCCGGGATCATCGCGCCGATCTATGAGGCAATGCGCGAAGAGATCGGCGAGGAGCGCGCCCAGGCGATCATCGACAAGGCCGTCAGCCAGGCCGCCATCGAGGCCGGCAAGGCATTTGCGGCCAAGACGCCCGGCGGCACCAATCTGCGCACGTTCCAGGAGTTGCAGGATCTCTGGACACAGGACGATGCCCTGACGATCGAGGTGACGAAGGCGACCGACGACGAATTCCACTACAACGTCAAGCGCTGTCGATACGCCGAGACCTATCGCGAGATGGGGCTCGGCCATATCGGACACCTGCTTTCCTGCAACCGCGACGGCGTGTTCTGCACCGGCTACGATCCGCGCATCACGCTTGAGCGCACGCAAACGGTGATGCAGGGCGCGTCCCACTGTGATTTCCGCTACCGGTTGAATACTGAAGCGGCCGGAGAGCAGAAATGACCGCGGCCGGACACGCCCGCAACACCCCGGCCACCGGCACCAACATGCCTGAGATCAACGGCGACCGGCTGTGGGCGGATATCGTTTCCACGGGCCGCTTCGGTGGCACCGACAAGGGTGGTGTCACCCGGTTGACGCTGACGGAAGAGGACCGCCAGGTCCGCGACTGGTTCGTCGCAGAATGCCGTTCCCTTGGCTGCACGATCGAAATCGATCGGATCGGCAATATCTTCGCCACCTACCCTGGCGAAAACCCGTCACTGCCGCCGATCGCTGTCGGCAGCCATCTCGATACCCAGCCGCAGGGCGGCAGGTTCGACGGCATCCTGGGCGTTCTTGCCGGGCTTGAACTGATCCGCACGCTGAAAGAGACGGCAACGGTGTTGCGGCACAACCTCACGGTCGTCAACTGGACGAACGAGGAAGGTTCGCGCTTCTCACCGGCAATGATGGGTTCCGGCGTTTTCTCCGGCGCATCGCGCCTGGAAGCGATCGATGCAGTGCAGGACCAGGATGGAACGACCGTGCAAACGGCGCTCGAAACTATCGGCTATCGCGGCGAAACCCCTGTCGGGCATGTCGGTTTTGCCGCCTATATCGAGCTCCACATCGAGCAGGGCCCGCTACTGGAGGCGTCGGCAACGGAGATCGGCATCGTCACCGGCGTGCAGGGTGTGCGATGGTTCGATGTCGGCATCACAGGGACGGAAGCCCATGCGGGCAGCACACCGATGCCGCAGCGCGATGACGCGCTGGTCGCTGCCTCTCAGATCGTGCTTGCCGTGCGCGATATCGCGCGCCGACATTCCCCCGGCGTCGGCACTGTCGGCTTTGTCGCGGTCGGCCCCAATTCGCGCAATGTCGTGCCCGGCGCGGTGCAATTGCAGATCGATATGCGCCACCCATCGGAAGAAGGGCTTGACCTGATGCAGGCGGCTCTGGAGCAGGCCGTCGGCGCGATCGATGCCAAGGTTGTGCTCAATCCCATCTGGTCGAAACAACCGGTGGTCTTCGATCCCGCCATCGTCGATGCGGTGCGCGCGAGCGCCGGGGCACTCGGCTATTCCGCGACCGAGGTCGTCTCCGGCGCCGGTCACGATGCGGCCCATATTGCCGGCATCTGCCCGACCGCGATGATCTTCGTGCCATCAAAGGACGGGCTGTCGCACAACGAGGCAGAATACTCCTCGCCGGAGGAATGTGCGCGCGGTGCCGGGGTTCTGTTGCAGACCGTGCTGCAGATCGATCTGAAATAATGGCAAACGTCGCCGGCAGGGCTTCCCTGCCGGCGACGCCGATTTCAAGACTTGCTAAAGCGCATCGCGCTTTAGCTCTTGTTTTTGCGCATGTCGTGATCGCAAAACCGCTGCGCACTTTTGCGCGACACGCTGATTCAGCCGCGGCCCGAATCCAGCTGCTCGTGATCCTTCTCGACCTGTTGGGCCTTCAGGTAGCTTTCGATCAGCAGCTGATATTCCGGGAAGATCTTGGTGTAGATCTCGGCCCATTGCTGCGCATCGTCACGGTGCCAGGTCCGCTGCAGCTCGGAGGCGACGGCCGCCGTGTCCATCGGGACAACACCCGCCTGAACGACACGGGCGAGCGTGATCTCCTGTGCCATCTTCGAATAGGTGCCCGACGCGTCGACGACGGCGAAGACCTTGTAACCTTCATGCGCCGCACTGATCGCCGGAAACGCCATGCAGACGCTGGTGATGGTGCCGGCAATGATAAGCGTCTTGCGGCCCGTCGCCTTAACGGCTGCGACGAAGTCTGGATTGTCCCAGGCGTTGATCTCGCCACGACGGGCGACATAGGTGGCATGAGGCGCGTTCGCATGAATTTCCGGGATCAGTGGGCCGTTCGGACCCTGCGGCACCGACGCGGTGGTGATCACCGGCAGCTTGGCCAGCGTTGCCATGCTGGCAAGGGCTGCTGCGTGGGCGCGCAGCTTCGGCATCGGCATATCGTTGACGGTCTGGAACAGCCCGCTCTGATGGTCGATCAGAAGCATGACCGCATCGTCGGGATCGATGACCGGACGGGCGCCGTTGAAATTGGCGACGTTGTTGACGTTGGTCATGGCTTTTCTCCTATGGTTGGCCCGCGACTAGCGGGAAGCCTTGGTGGTGGTGGTGTAGCTGTTGATCAGGTTGCGGTAGTCGGGGATGTGGTTGGAGAACAGCGTTCCAAGGCCCTCGATGTCGTTGCGCCAATCGCGATGCAATTCGCAGGCGACACCAAACCAGGTCATCAACTGGGCGCCGGCCTGCGACATCCGATCCCAAGCAGAATGGCGGGTGATTTCGTTGAACGTGCCGGAGGCATCTGTGGCGACGAAGACGTCGAAGCCTTCCTCGATGGCGGACAGCGCCGGGAATGCGACGCAGACCTCGGTGACGACGCCGGCAATGATCAGTTGCTTTTTGCCGGTGGCCTTGATCGCCTTGACGAAGTCTTCATTATCCCAGGCATTGATCTGGCCGGGGCGCGGGATGAAAGGCGCGTCCGGGAACATTTCCTTCAGTTCGGGCACGATCGGCCCGTTCGGCCCGTCCTCGAAGCTGGTCGTCAGAACCGTCGGCAGCTTGAAGTATTTCGCGAGGTCGGCGAGCGCCAGAACGTTGTTCTTGAACTTGTCGGGATCGATATCACGCACCAGCGAGAGCAGACCCGCCTGGTGGTCGACGAGCAGAACCGCCGCCTGATCCTTATCGAGACGCTTGTAGGTTTTTGCCATAGTGAAGACTCCTTGTCTTTCGTCATGTCCGCGTGCTCGGGCCGTTTGTCGGTTGTCATGGGCTCGGCGCGGAGATCCGAGCCCCCCGAGAACTCAAAGTGCTGGTGCCGAGACGGCACCGAAGCTGCCGTTCTGGAAGTCGGCGAAGGCCTGGCGGATTTCGTCGGCGGTGTTCATCACGAAGGGGCCATGCATGACCACCGGTTCGTCGATCGGCTCGCCGCTCAGCACAAGCACGGTCGCATCCGAGCTGGCGTCGAGCGTAATGGCACCGCCTTCGCGGCTCATGAGCCCAAACTGGGCTTCGC
This sequence comes from Ensifer adhaerens, assembly GCF_001270265.1. GTDB lineage: Bacteria > Pseudomonadota > Alphaproteobacteria > Rhizobiales > Rhizobiaceae > Ensifer > Ensifer adhaerens_B. Next base: position 12,786 of record NZ_LGAP01000036.1, on the reverse strand, counting down.
CGATCAGGTCGCTGCCGTTGACGAGCACGGTACCATGCAGCACCGCCAGACCGACCGCATGCCCCTCGGGCAGATTGAGCCCGAGCGAACCGCCCTCGCTCAGGCGAAGATCCCAAAGATTGATCGGCGTGAATGTCTGGGCCGGTCCGTCGCGACCATCAAATTCGCCGGCAATGATCCGCAGCGTGCCGGCCCCTTCCGGTAGCATCACCTCGGGAATGTCGCGGTTGAGCAAGGTCTGATATCCCGGCTTTGCGGACTTGGCGCGCGCCGGCAGGTTGACCCAGAGCTGGACCATTTCCAGCGTCCCGCCCTGTTTGGTGAATGCCTCGGAGTGATGTTCCTCGTGCAGGATCCCGCTGGCGGCAGTCATCCATTGCACGTCGCCCGGGCCGATATGGCCGCCATTGCCGGCGGAGTCGCGGTGGTCCACCTCTCCCCGATAGACAATGGTGACCGTCTCGAAGCCACGATGCGGATGCACGCCGACGCCACGCGGGCGGGTCGCCGGCCGAAATTCTGTCGGACCCGCATAGTCGAGCAGCAGGAACGGGCTTGCATGTTCGCCAACACTGTCATGGGAAAGCAACGAGCGGACCGGAAAGCCATCACCGACCCAATGTGGCCGGGGGTTTCCAAAGATGCCGAGTATCTTGCGCATGTCTGTTTCTCCGTGTGCATCGCCTTGCAAGCGATGACGTTGGGAGGAACATATTCCCGCGACAAACCTGGCGGTAGACAGCCAATTGGGACTATAGTGTCCTATCAATAGGACAATAATTCACCATGCAGGACTTGAACGACCTTAAGCTTTTCGTCGATGTCGTCGAGCAGAACGGCTTCGCCGCTGCCGCGCGCAAGCTCAACATGCCGCGTTCGCGGCTGAGCCGTCGCATCGGTATGCTGGAAGAGCGGCTCGGCGTCCGCCTTGTCCAGCGCTCGACGCGCCACTTTGTCGTGACAGAGATCGGCAGGGAGTATTACCGCCATTGCGTGGCAATGCTGGTGGAGGCGGAAGCCGCGCAAGAAGTGATCGACCGTACGCGCTCCGAGCCGCAGGGCATCGTGCATGTCAGCTGTCCCTCCTCGGTCCTCTATTTCCAGGTAGGGGAGATGATTGCCCGCTTCATGGCCGGCTGCCCGAAGGTCGAGGTGGTGCTCGAAAGCACCAACAGACAGGTGGACGTGCTGCGCGAAGGCATAGACATCGCCATTCGCGTCCGTTTCCCGCCGCTCGAGGAGAGCGATCTCGTCGTCAAGAGGCTGGCCGAGAGCGCTCAACGTCTGGTCGCCAGCCCCATATTGCTCGGCCATGACACCCGCCCGCTGACGCCGGCCGATCTCACGGCCCTCCCGAGCATGGCCTGGAATTCGAACCGGCAGGAGCATGATTGGTGCCTGGACGGGCCGAATGGCGCCAGCGCCATCGTGCGCCATTACCCGCGGCTCGTTACCGAAGACATGGTCGCCCTGCGCCTTGCGGCCCTGAAAGGCGTCGGCGTCACGCAACTGCCTGCAATGGTCGTGCGGCAGGACCTGAAGGATGGAACGCTGGTCGACGTGCTGCCCGACTGGGCGCCTCGGGCCGGGATCATTCACGCCGCTTTTCCATCCCGGCGCGGACTGCTTCCCTCGGTCAGGGCATTGCTCGACTTCCTCGCGGCCGAATATGCCGAACTCGCACGCCTGGACGAACCGAAAACATGATCGGTGCCGGCAGCCCAGGACGCACCGCTGAACGATAGCTTTACGAAAGGTCGGCTGTACGGATCTTCAGGATCGCGGAAAAGCGCGGGTCGAAGGTGCGACTGATCGGCTCGGCGGCAGCGCCGATCGCGACCGCCCAGGGATCGGTAAAGCCGATCTGCAGGCGCGGCAGGCTGCGATCGCGGCGATCGGCGAGGGACGGAAGCAGCGGCTGCATCGCATCCGTGATCAGCCGCGCCAGGCCAGGCGGAAGTCCGCCGCAAAGGATCACGGTCTGCGGGTCGAAGATGGTTTCGAGCGCTTGGACGGCCGCACGCAACTCGTAAACCGCTGCGTCCAGCCAACCGGGCAACCGGACATCCTCGCCGGTCACGGCCGCATCGATGCGGGCATAAAGGTCCGGGTCGGCCGGATCGAGCTCGAGCAATTTGCACAGGGAGGCGATCGACGCGCGATGTTCGAGCGGCGTGCGTTCTTGCTCGCTTGCACCGCGCGGCAGGCTGAGGATCATGCCGATCTCGCCAGCATTGCCGTTGGCGCCGCGATAAAGCTCGCCGTTGAGGATCAGCCCGGCGCCGAGGCCGTAGCCGAGATAGATGCAGATCGCGTGATCGACGCCATGCGCCGCGCCGACCAAACGCTCGGCCGTTGCCGCCGCCGCGGAATCGTTCTGCAGACCAACATCGAGGCCGGTCCCGGCGGCAAGCGTTTCAAGCAGCGGAAAATTCTGCCAGGCCGCCATCATCCAGGGATCGTCGTCCTCCCCTTCGATACCGAAGGGACCGGGCATCGCCGCACCGAGGCCAACCAGGCGATCCTCTGATTGCGGCGCGATCGACGCAAGGTCGCGTCGAGTCTTTTCGATCAGGTCGAGAAGGGTCTTCACGCCGGTCGCCGGCCCGCCGACCGGAAGGTTCGCCTCTCCCCGTGCGAGAACCGTGCCCACGAGGTCGACAGCGATGGTGCGGGTGACGTGACGATCGATCTGCAGGCCGATGGCGAAGGCACCTTCGGCAACCAGGCGATAGGGCGTCGACGGCTGCCCCCGGCCGCTGCGCACGACTGCCAGCGACTGGACCAACCCGTCACGCTCCAGCTCCTCGATGATGTTGGAAACCGTCTGCTTCGTCAGCGCCGTGGCGCGGGCAAGGTCGGCGCGGGACAGTTGCCCGTTCAACCGCAACGCATCGATCATGACGCGACGGTTGTGGGCGCTCGTCCCTTCCTGGTTGGTGCCGCTCTTGGCCCGGATCGGGCGTAAATCATTCATCTCCAAAACCCCTCTTGACACTGTTAGAATATTGAACAAGAAATAAGTCAAGACAATTGACTTAATTGGGAGCCGCAAAGAGCTCCGGGGGAACGACGGCGACGACCCCAGGTCGTCACAGACGCTCCGATAGATATGTCGACGGCCGTCCGCAAGCGGGCGGATTTCTCATATTCGGTGCACCGGGGAGGTACGCCGGGAAAACTGAACCACTCAGCTATTGGAGGCAGGAATGTTGAAATCCATTAAAACCACGTTGCTCAGCGCGACCTTGCTCGGCTTGTCCTTTGCCGGCCACGCCTATGCCGAAACGACGCTCAACGCGCTGTTCATGGCGCAGGCGGCCTATAGCGAGGCCGACGTGCGCGCCATGACCGAGGCCTTCACCAAGGCCAACCCGGATGTGAAGGTGAACCTCGAATTCGTTCCCTATGAAGGCCTGCACGACAAGACCGTGCTGGCGCAGGGCTCCGGCGGCGGCTACGACGTCGTGCTCTTCGACGTGATCTGGCCGGCCGAATACGCCGCCAACAAGGTGCTGGTCGATGTGTCCGACCGCATTACCGACGAGATGAAATCAGGTATCCTGCCGGGCGCCTGGACGACGGTCGAATATGACGCCAAGCGCTACGGCATGCCGTGGATCCTCGACACCAAATACCTGTTCTATAACAAGGAAATCCTTGAGAAGGCCGGCATCAAGGCGCCGCCGAAGACCTGGGACGAACTGACGGAACAGGCCAAGATCATCAAGGACAAGGGGCTGGTCGCAGCGCCGATCGCCTGGAGCTGGTCGCAAGCCGAAGCCGCGATCTGCGACTACACCACGCTTGTCAGCGCCTATGGCGGCAAGTTCATCGACGGCGGCAAGCCGGCGTTCACCTCGGGCGGCGGTCTCGACGCGCTCAATTACATGGTGACCAGCTACTCGTCGGGCCTGACCAATCCGAACTCGAAGGAATTCCTTGAGGAAGACGTTCGCAAGGTCTTCCAGAACGGTGAAGCCGCCTTCGCGCTCAACTGGACCTACATGTACAACCTCGCCAACGACCCGAAGGAAAGCAAGGTCGCCGGCAAGGTCGGCGTCGTGCCGGCACCGGGCGTCGCAGGCAAGAGCGAGGTTTCGGCCGTCAACGGCTCGATGGGCCTCGGCGTTACCTCGACCAGCAAGCACCCGGACGAGGCGTGGAAGTATATCGTCCACATGACCTCGCAGCAGACGCAGAACGCCTATGCCAAGCTGAGCCTGCCGATCTGGGCCTCTTCCTATGAAGATGCCACCGTCACCAAGGGCCAGGAAGAGCTGATCGCCGCTGCCAAGCTCGGTCTTGCAGCCATGTATCCGCGCCCGACGACGCCGAAATACCAGGAGCTTTCGACAGCCCTGCAGCAGGCGATCCAGGAAGCGTTGCTTGGCCAGGCATCCGCCGAGGATGCGCTCAAGACCGCCGCGGAAAACAGCGGACTCTGATCGCTTCGGTTTCGACCTCCCGGGTGGCATTGCCGCCCGGGACTCGCCGGAACGGTTTCACCGGCAATAGCATGATGGCCAAAATGGCCTAAAAGGTTCCCATCCCATGTCCGGTACCTGGATAACAACGCGCGCGTGGCTTCTGATGCTGCCGCTGCTCGTAGTCATGATCGCTGTCATCGGCTGGCCGCTGGTCGACACCGTCAGGCTTTCGTTCACCGACGCAAAGCTCGTCGGCACCGAAGGCAGCTTCGTCGGCCTCGACAACTATGCCAAAGTTCTCGGCGGTTCGAACTTCCAGCGGGCATTGGTCACGACCACATGGTTCGCGGTTGTCTCCGTGACCGCCGAAATGGTGATCGGCGTGCTGGCGGCGCTGCTGCTCAACCAGCAGTTCCGCGGCCGCACGGCGCTACGCGCTTTGATGATCCTGCCCTGGGCCTTGCCGACAGTCGTCAACGCGACGCTGTGGCGGCTGATCTATAATCCGGAATATGGCGCGCTCAACGCGGCCCTGACGCAGATCGGACTGATCGACAGCTATCGCTCCTGGCTCGGCGAACCCAGCTCGGCGCTGACGGCCCTGATCATCGCCGACTGTTGGAAGAACTTTCCGCTCGTGGCCTTGATCGCGCTTGCGGCCCTCCAGGCCGTGCCACGCGACATCACGGCCGCCTCGCTCGTCGACGGCGCCGGCCCGTTCAACCGCTTCCGCTATGTCATCATGCCCTATCTCGCGGGCCCGCTGCTCGTCGCACTCGTGCTGCGCACGATCGAAGCCTTCAAGGTTTTCGACATCATCTGGGTGATGACCCGCGGCGGTCCGGCCAACAGCACACGCACGCTGTCGATCCTCGTCTATCAGGAAGCCTTCTCGTTTCAGCGGGCAGGATCCGGCGCCTCGCTGGCGCTGATCGTCACCTTGCTCGTCACGATCCTGGCGGTCGCCTATGCGGCCCTGGTCCGCAAAGCTGCAGGAGCCACCTGATGGAACGCCAGAGCCCGCTGTTCACCGCCTTCGTCTACGCCTCAGCCCTGTTGCTGGCAGCCGTCATCCTGGCGCCCGTCCTGTGGCTCTTCATCATGAGCATTTCGTCTGCGGCCGACCTTTCGGCAAAGCCGCTCAACTGGTGGCCTGATGAGATCGACCTTTCACGCTACGGGCTGCTGCTGAGCACGCTCGAAAACAGCGCTGGCGCCGCCTTCGTCGCTTCGATCTTCAACAGCCTGAAGGTCGCCGGCATGGCGACGCTTGCGGCGATCGCCGTCGCCATCCCCTCGGCCTGGGCTGTGTCGCGCACGCCCTCAGTCTCGTGGTCGCTCTATGCGGTGATCGCGACCTACATGCTGCCACCAGTGGCGCTGGCCGTGCCGCTCTATATGGGGCTTGCCTATCTCGGCCTGTTGAATTCGGTCTTCGGCCTGGCGCTCGTCTATCTCACCATCCTTGCGCCCTTCACCACCTGGCTGTTGAAATCCGGCTTCGATTCCATTCCGAAGGAGATCGAGAGCGCTGCCATGATCGACGGCGCCAGGCTCGACCAGATCCTCAGGCTAATTACCCTGCCGCTCGCCGCCCCCGTGATGGCGACATCGGCGCTCTTTGCCTTCCTGCTGGCCTGGGACGAATTCTTCTATGCGCTGCTGTTCACCTCGGACCTGCGCGCAAAGACCCTGACGGTCGCCATCGCCGATCTCGCGGGCGGCCGGGTTTCCGACTACGGATTGATCGCAACCGCCGGCGTGCTTGCCGCCCTGCCCCCGGTGCTGATCGGCCTCGTCATGCAGAAAGCCCTGATTTCCGGGCTCACCAGCGGCGGCGTCAAGGGATGACCATGACCGATACCAGAAACCGCCCGGCCGGGCTCATTGCAATCGACCACGAAATGGCCCGCCAGGCCGCTGACGCCGTCGCGTCATTCCACGAAGCACAGGCGCTTGCCCGAGAGATCGCCGCGTCGCTCAAAGCGACCGGAAAGCTGCTGCTGCTGGGAATGGGCGGCTCGCATGCGGTCGGCCGCGCCGTCGAACCGCTCTACCGGGCCCACGGCATCGATGCGATCGCGCTGCCGCTGTCCGAACAGCTTGGGCAGCCGCTGCCGATCGAAGGCAAAACCATCCTCGTCACCTCCCAGTCCGGAGAAAGCGCCGAGGTTCTGCGCTGGTTCGCCGAGACGAATGGTGCGACCGGCGATATCTTCGGTCTGACCCTCGAAGGGGGTTCGTTCCTGGCCCGCAACGCCCCCTCCCTGGTCGGCGTCGGCGGCACCGAAAAGGCATTCGCCGCGACACGCAGCCTGACGATCAGCTTTGCGCTGCATCTTTCGGTCCTCGCCGCCCTTGGCGACGATCCCTCATCGGCACTACAGGCGATTGAAAACTGCCAAGCGCCTGACCTGACGGCAGCACTGGCGACGCTCGCGGACGTTCGCGCCGTCGTCACCTCGGGGCGCCAGATGCAAGGACTGGCCGAAGCGATCGGGCTCGGGCTGACGGAGCTGTCCCGGCTACCCTGCTTCTCCCTCGAAGGCGGGCAACTCCGGCACGGGCCGATGGAAATGCTCGGCCCGTCCGTTGGCGTCGTCTTGTTTCGCGCCGCCGATGCGACCGCCGGCCTCGTCAGTGCCATGGCGGTTTCCGCCGCCGAAGCCGGCTCGCCGGTCGTCGTATTCGATGCCTCCGGCGAAGCGCCGATCCCTGGCGTCACCACCCTTTCCTTCAAACCAGCCGCCGGAATGGCGGCGATCTTTGCGATGCTGCCGGTGGCGCAATTGTTCATGATCGCCTTTGCCGAAGCACGCGTCGCCGATGCCGGAACGCCGGTCAGGTCGACCAAAATCACCCGGAGCGAGTAAAGCATGCGTCCTCTTGTCGTCATCGGCAATGTCAACGTCGACCTTATTCTCGGGCCGGCTGCGCCCTGGCCGAAGGCCGGCACCGAAATCATCGTCGATCACGACGAGCTGCGCGTCGGCGGGTGTGCCGGCAACAGCGCGCTCGCCTGGGATTCGCTCGGCGTCGACTATGCGATCGCCGCCAATATCGGCAACGACCAGTTCGGCACCTGGCTGAAGGAAGCCTTTGCCGAGCGAGCAAGCGCCTGGCCGGTGGAAAGCGTCGGCACGACACTGTCGGTCGGCATCACCCACCCAGATGGCGAGCGTACCTTTTTCACCACCCGCGGGCACCTGCCGCTCTTCAGCTTCGACGAAGTCCGCGCGATGCTTGACGGTGAGCGCCTGCGTGGCGGCCTGGCGCTGCTTGCCGGCTCGTTCCTGACCGATGCCCTGACCGCCGCCTATGACGATGTCTTCGACTGGGCCGAGGCGCGGGATATCGCCGTGGCGCTCGACACCGGCTGGCCGCTCGACGGCTGGACGGATGTCAACTGTGCCGCAACCATCAGCTGGCTGACGCGCTGCCGGCTCGCGCTCTTCAACGAAGTCGAGACGACGACGCTGACCGGCCTTGCCGATGTCGCAGAGGCGGCGCGCGCGCTCAAGACACACATGCCCGCCGACGCGATCGTCGTCGTCAAGCGCGGGCCGAATGGCGCGCTTGCCCTCGGCCCGACCGGAGACATCGTCTCCGTCGCCGCGCCCCTGGTCAAAGTGGTCGACACGATCGGCGCGGGTGACGTGTTCAACGCCGGTTTCCTCGCCGCCCTTGCCGCCGGGATGCCGCTGGAAGAGTGCCTGCGCACCGGCGTCACCATCGCCTCGGAGGCGATCTCAACGCTGCCGCGCAGCTACGGAAAACCCTTGTCCGCCTTTCTTCAGGAGACGATCGCATGAGCGCGCTTGAGATCCGCAACATTCACAAGCGTTACGGCGAAGTCGAAACGCTGAAGGGCATCGACATCGCCCTGGAGAGCGGTGAGTTCCTTGTGCTGCTCGGCTCTTCGGGCTGCGGCAAGTCGACCCTGCTCAATATCATTGCCGGTCTTGCCGAGCCGAGCGGCGGTGACATTCGTATCGGCACCCGGTCGATCGTCGGCGTGCATCCCAAGGATCGCGACATCGCCATGGTGTTCCAATCCTATGCGCTCTACCCGAACATGAGCGTCGCCCGAAACATCGGCTTCGGCCTTGAAATGCGTAAAGTTCCGGCGCCTGAGCGAGAAAAGGCGGTCAATGAAACGGCAAAGCTGCTGCAGATCGAAAACTTGCTCGAGCGTAAGCCGAGCCAGCTTTCCGGCGGCCAGCGCCAGCGCGTCGCCATCGGCCGCGCACTGGTGCGAAACCCGCAGGTTTTCCTCTTCGACGAACCGCTGTCGAACCTCGACGCCAAGCTGCGCATGGAAATGCGCACGGAGCTGAAGCGGCTGCACCAATTGCTGAAGACGACCGTGGTCTATGTCACCCACGACCAGATCGAGGCGATGACGCTTGCGACGCGCATTGCCGTCATGCGCGATGGCCGTATCGAACAGCTCGGCACGCCGGAAGAGATCTACGATCGCCCGGCAACTCTCTATGTCGCCGGCTTCGTCGGCTCGCCGCCGATGAATATTTTCGAGGCCGACGTATCAGACAGCGGTTTGCGCGTGGAAGGCGGCGACGCTCCGATCGCCCTGCCGACGCGTTTTCACGGCAAGGTGTCGAATGGCCAACGTGTCAAGGTCGGCATCCGCCCGGAGGCGCTGCGGCTTGCAACAGACAAGGCAAATGCGCTGCGACTGACGGCGCGCGTCGAGGTTGTCGAACTGACCGGCCCCGAACTGGTGGTAACGGCACGCATCGGCGGCCAGCGCATCACCGCCTGTCTGCCGCCGCGCACGCAGCTGGCGATCGATGCGGAGCGAATATTCGCTTTCGACGAGGGCGCCTTGCATCTGTTCGACTCGGAAACGGGGCGATCGCTGCTTCTGGGTTAATGCGAGGCAAGGTTCAGTCGGTCTCGCTGCGTGTCCAGAGTCTAGAACGGCCGCAAGGGCGGCGATGGCGCGTTTCCGCGTCGCATCCCATGGCCGACCCTTGCGACCGGTGCCCGGGTCTCAATTGAACGACGACGTTTTCAGGAACTCGGCCAAGCGCTCGGTCTGCGGCTTCAGGAACATTTCCCTCGGGCTGCCCTCTTCGCCGATGCATCCCTGGTTCATGAAGATCACACGCGAAGCAACCTCATAGGCGAACCGCATCTCGTGGGTCACGAGCAACATGCTCATCCCGTCCGCCGCGAGCCCCTTGATCACCTGCATTCTCCCATTTTGGGTTCCCGATTATTGTTCCCATACAACGGACTATAGTCCTGAACAATGGTTTGACGTATGAAAAGCCGATGGTCATAACTTATCAAGGGCGGATGATGTAGCTTCGTCGTGTGCCGCGCCTGACAAAAGGAATTGATGAGCGATGCCCCTGCCGATCGAAACACCCGCCGTCCTGGTGGATATCGAGATTGCCAAACGCAACATCCGCACGTTCCAAGGCTACGCGGACGCGCATGGCATCCGCGTGCGGCCGCATATCAAGACCCACAAGCTGCCGCAGATGGCTGAGCTGCAACTGGAGGCAGGCGCCGTTGGCATCACCTGCCAGAAGGTGACCGAAGCCGAAGCCATGGTTGACGGCAGCGAGCGGATCTCAGACGTACTGATCACCTACAACATCCTCGGCACGCCAAAGCTTAACCGGCTCGAACGCCTCAACCGGCGCATCGCGCTGGCCGTCGTCGCCGACAATGAGACGGTCATCGACGGGCTTTCCGGCCATTTCGCCGACAAGGTGAAGCCGCTCAGCGTGTTCGTCGAATGCAATACCGGCGCGGACCGCTGCGGCGTCGGCACGCCCGAGGATGCCGCACGTCTGGCGAAGCGGATCAACGATGCCAAGGGCATCGAATTTGCTGGACTGATGACCTATCCGCCGATCGCCGGTGAGGCGAAGGTCCAGGCCTTCATGAGCGAAGCCAAGCGCCTGATCGAGGCGGACGGCATCGCCGTGCCTGCGATTACCTCCGGCGGCACGCCCAGCATGATGCATGCGGCCGGCGCGCCGATTGCGACCGAGTATCGGCCCGGCACCTACATCTACAACGACCGCTCCCTCGTTTCGCGCGGCGTCGCAACCTGGGACGACTGTGCCCTCACCGTGCTCGCCACCGTCGTCTCTGTGCCGTCGGAACACCGCGCGATCATCGATGCCGGCAGCAAGGTCCTGACCGCCGACCTTCTGGGTCTGACAGGCTATGGGCATGTGCTCGGCCGCGACGACATCCGCATAGACCAGCTCTCGGAGGAACATGGCAGGCTGGTGAGCGACGGACCGATCGGCTTGACTGTTGGAGAGCAACTGCGGATCGTTCCCAACCACGCCTGCGTCGTCACCAACATGGTCGACGCCGTGCATATCGTTGAAGGCGACGAGCCCAAGACCATTTGGCCGATCGTCGCGCGCGGCCACGTCCTCTAGTCCCTCAGCGGACGCAATCGCCGTATGGCCAACCTTTCCAACGCTGGCCGTCCGCCTGACGGGGCAGATACCCGTGAATCGCATTGTCGAAGCCGCGGCCAAACGGCAGCCCCGGAGAATCACCAATCGGAATTTTGGGGCGCGGCTGAGAAGACGCCATGCTATTCTCCAGCCCGTTCGCCGAGTAGCGAAGATCGGCGGGCAAACCGGCATCGGGCAAACCGTTCCCGAAAAAGGCACAATAACGATAGGACATTTCCCGATAGCCGCTTCCGGCATCATCAGTTTGCGTTGTGACAGTCGATTAAATTGATAGTTTTATCTGGTAACCGATGGAGGTCGAGATGGGCTTTGGACGAATTACCGGAATTGTGGGACTGGCAATTGTAGTCGGAGGCCTGCAGCTTGGCGCTGCAAGTGTGGCTTTTGCCGATACGACGATCCTGAACGTGTCCTATGACCCGACACGTGAACTTTACAAGGACTTCAACGCAGCCTTCGCTGAAAAGTGGAAGGCGGACACAGGCGAAACGGTAACGATCCAGACGTCGCATGGTGGCTCGGGCAAACAGGCCCGCTCCGTGATCGATGGCCTGCAGGCCGATGTCGTAACCCTCGCGCTTGAGGCAGATATCGACGCGATCGCCAAGGAAACCGGAAAGATCCCGGCCGACTGGAAGACCAAGTTCGAAAACAACAGCGCACCCTATACGTCGACAATCGTCTTCCTGGTGCGCAAGGGCAACCCGAAAGGCATCAAGGACTGGGGCGATCTCGTCAAGGACGACGTCCAGGTCATCACGCCGAACCCGAAGACGTCGGGCGGCGCGCGCTGGAACTTCCTCGCAGCCTGGGCTTACGCACGCGCTGCCAACAGCGGCGACGATGGCAAGGCACAGGAATTCGTGACGGAGCTGTTCAAGCACGTGCCGGTGCTCGATACCGGTGCACGTGGCTCGACCACCACCTTCGTCCAGCGCGGCCTTGGCGACGTGTTGCTCGCTTGGGAAAACGAAGCCTATCTTTCGCTTGAAGAACTCGGGCCCGATAATTTCGACATCGTCACGCCGTCGATCTCGATCAAGGCCGAGCCTCCGGTCGCGCTTGTCGACGGCAATGTCGATGCCAAGGGCACACGCAAGGTCGCCGAGGCCTATCTCGGTTACCTCTACAGTGATGCCGGCCAGAAAATCGCGGCGAAGCACTACTATCGCCCGTTCAAGCCGGAGGTCGCCGATCCCAAGGATGTCGCCCGCTTCGGTGAGCTCAAGCTCGTGACGATCGACGACTTCGGCGGCTGGAAGGAAGCGCAGCCGAAGTTCTTCGGCGAAGGTGGCCTGTTCGATCAGATCTACAAGCCGGGCCAATAATCGCACCTTGCTTGCGACAGGATGCAATCGGCCGGACCATCCGATCCGGCCGATTGCTTTGACAAGCCTGCAGGGGAATTGCGGGCATCAGGGGACCGCTTCGGTTTCACCGGGCGCATGGAAGAGGTGAGCTGGATTTGAGTGAGCATGGCCACAACAGGCGCTGGCGGTTTCGCCAGCCGAGTGTGCTTCCCGGGTTCGGTCTGGCGCTCGGCGTCACGCTGGCCTGGCTGGTGCTGATCATCCTGATCCCGCTGTCGGGCTTGATCTGGCGCTCGAGCAGTCTTGGCTGGTCGCAGTTCATGACGCTGGCGCTCGACACCCGCACCTTGAATGCGCTCAGGATCAGCTTCGGCACGGCCTTTGTCGCCGCCATCGTCAATCTCATCTTCGGCGTCATCCTCGCCTGGGTGCTGGTGCGCTATCGTTTCCCCGGCAAGCGGGTGATCGACGCCATGGTCGACCTGCCGTTTGCGCTGCCGACGGCGGTCGCCGGCATTGCGCTGGCGACGCTTTATGCCCCCAACGGCTGGATCGGCCAATTGCTGGAGCCGC
>NZ_LGAP01000035.1 GCF_001270265.1 Ensifer adhaerens | reverse complement strand
TGCTTCTCAAAACTCAAGCAGTTCCGCAGAGTAGCCACGCGCTACGAGAAAACGGCACAAAACTACCGAGCCGTCGTCACAATCGCAGCCATCGTCCTCTGGATCAGGTAAGTGTCCACACGACCTAGGCGATGCGCATCACATCGATCGTCGAGGCTCTGGTTCAGTGCGGTGCGACGCCGGAAATGATCCTGTGCGCCGTCCGCGCGGCGGAAGACGGTCAGCAATCGGACATCGAAAGGCGTCGGGCAAGCGATCGCGAACGGCAACAGCGCCGCCGCGCTCACGTGACGTCACGGGCCGTCACGGCGACGGTGCCCCTCTCTGATAAAGAAAGGTCCCCCACACCCCCTAAAGAAATTAACTCTCCCGACAACACCCAAATCCCTGCGCCATCGCGCAAATCCCAAATCCCTGCGCCATCGCGCCTAGTGCCAGGCGGCAGGCGCGCCATGCGCCTTCCCGAGCAATTCGAGCCGGACCGCGATTTTGCCGCGCGCCTCGGCTTCGGCCCGGCGGAGGTGGAGCTGGAGCTTGAAAAATTCCGCGACTACTGGACGGCGAAATCCGGACGGGACGCGGCCAAGCTCGACTGGCTCGCCACCTGGCGCAACTGGATGCGCAACGCCGCAAGGCCTCGCCGTGGCCACCGGCCGCAGGCGCCGCCGCACGAAAGCGCCTTTGCCCGCCACCAGCGGGAATGCCGACAAGCGATAGAGCGAGAACTCAATGGAAACCGAGACAATGACGACCTTATCAACACGCAACCGACTTTCGACCTTGAGCCGGGAGATTACCGCGCTCACTGACCGGCTGGCGCCGGCAAGCGACGATGCGATCCTGCGCAGCCTCAACGCGATGCAGACCGCCGGCATGACCATGCCGCAGGGCATCGACCCCGGCAAGCTTCTGCCGGTCTACAAATATGCGCTGGCAGGGGTGCCGGCCTGCGGGCTTTCAGCGGCGACGCAGAAGCTGATCCGCGGTGACTATGCCACCAACGCCAACGTGCTTCTGGGCACCATTCCGAAGCCGCCGGTGCTGGCGGCGCTGGCCAAGGGCGAGGCGGCGGCGACACGCGCCGAGCTGGCGCGCAGACGCGACCTCGCGGAGGCGCTGAATCCGACAGTGCCGGCGGCCGAACGCTCGCCCGAGATCCGCGAGCGGGTGAGGGTGCGGCTTCGCCAGTTTCGCGCCGAGCACACCGCCGCCAAGGCGATGGGGGCCGCACCCCGCGAGACGCCATCGCCCGAGCGGGCCGGGGCGCTGGCCGAGTTGATCGACCTTCCCGATGCCGCCGAGGTCATGTGCGAACAGCGCGCCTTTCGGGCGGGAGTGGAGCGCGACATGGCCCATCCCGCAGGGCGCGGGATGGTGATGGATCTTACGATGGAGGTGGCGAGCGATGCAGCCTGAGACGAGACATTCGACGATGCAATTGGCGGAACGAGTTACCCAGGACGGCGCCACCAGGGATTGGGCCATGGGGGATGTGGCCACAAGGGATGAGATTTTGGTTTGCGGCGGCAAGGACCGGCCGGACGCAGGGCCGGTGCCTCAGGGCATGTTGGCGGGCGACTGCGAGGCTACCGGAAATGCCGGCGAAAGCGAGCGGCTGCAGGCGCCAACGCCTGACGAGCTGCTCGGCGCGCTGAGCGCGCATGTGAAGGCGCAGCGCTTGCGGGTGCTGGAGCTGGAGCTTGCACTTGCCGACGCCGAAGCGCGCATCCTGTCGCAGGCGCAGTTGCTCTGCGGCACGGGCGCTGGCGGCAAGGGCGGTCTCTTCAGCCGTCGGCCGGTGCGCGAAATCGTCGAGGAGGTGCTGCTTGCCTATCCCGGCATTGCCTGGGCCGACGTGATCGGGGTTCGCCGGGAGCGCCGGCTGGTGGAGCCGCGCCATCGCTGCATGGCGGCGGTCTACGACGAGCGCGAAGACCTGTCGCTGCCGGCGCTCGGCCGTATCTTCCGGCGCGACCACACCTCGGTGCTGCACGCGGTCAACAAGGGCAGGGCGAAGCGATGTGTCGGGACCTAAAGCATGTCGCGCAAAAGTGTGGAGCGGTTTTGCGATAACGACATGCGTAAAAACAAGAGCTTAAAACGCAGCAAGCGAATCCTGGCGATCGCGACGCGCTTTAAGCGCTGCGGCCGAAGGGTCATGGCCCGGTGCACGGGTCATCACGATCAGTGGCGACGGGGCGGTCTGCCTTGGGCGGCGGATTGTCGTGGTTGCGAGCCGCAAGGCAAAGGCGGCGTGCCGCACGCTGCTTGGCGCGCGCATCGACAAACAGACATTTTCAGACCGGCATTGGCATTGCCGCAGCCAGCGTCCGGCCCAAGGCCGGATGCGCGTGGGCAATGGAACGCAGACGAACAAAAGGAGACAGCACGATGACATCCAAGGCGGAACGCATTCGCATCAAGCGGGCAAGCAAGGCGGGCCGGCCGCGCAAGGCCGACGTGGCGCGCTATCCCGGCGGGCAGATCAAGCATGGGGAAACGGAAAGAGAGGTGCGCTCGGTTGCCATCGCGGCGCGGCAGCGCATGCATTTCCCAGGCGCCAAGGGCGTGGATGCCGGCAGCCCCTTTGCCGGCTACACGCTTGGCCGGATGTTTCTCGATGGCAAGCTGACCGCGCACGAGCGTGAAGCGGGCGACGAATATGCCCGGCAGATGGCGCGCTATTACAGCCTGACCGGCATTCCCTTTCCAAGTGTGCGGGCGCAGTCGCTGTTCAGCGTCAAAGGTTTTGAAGGCGAGACGACCGCCGAGCGGACGCGGGCAGCACGGGCTGCGGCCAACCGGATGATGGAGCTCGAGGGCGTGCTCTTGAAGCTGCCGGAAGGGCCGCGGGTGAAGACCACGGTCTTCAACGTCTGCGTCATGGACTACGAGGTGCTGCGCACCATGCCGGAACCGCAACTGGCCTGGCTGAAGCGCGGCCTGACCGAACTGCACTGGCACCTCGGGCTTTCCAGGGAGAAGGAGGCGGTTTGAACAGCGCAAGCCTCTTTGCGGCAGAAGTTGTCACCTGTGCGGGGCAGCCACCACGCTGCCGGTCGTTCCAGACAGTGCCTGTGATGACCGTTCTATTCTCCTCATCCTCGCCCTTGTGGCGGGGATTCTGTGTATTGCGGGTGTGGTTAGGGAATTCGGGCGGAAGGCCGTTGGGATCTCCAGGATCCGCCTTCTGCGCTTCAAGCTTGGCTTTGCGCGACGTGCACTAGTGGAACGTTACAGCCGGGGCGAACATCCTTTGCAGGAACGGGCGAAGGGCTGCCCGCACGTATTCCCTCGGAATTCGGTGCCCGCATTCAGATATGTTGAGCGTAACCGGAAGCCCAGAATCAGAAAGCGCTTTTGAGAATAATTCGGCCTGGGCGACGGGCGCGCGGTCGTCATGCCTTCCATGCAACAACATCGTTTCCGACTGGATCTTGTGCGCGTGATGGTGAGCGCAGCGCACCAGAAAGGCTTCGCTCGATACGCCCGCCTCATTCTCGATTGCCCATCGCAAATCTCGAGCGCTGCTTTCAAAAGCCGCTTCGAGATCGCAGACGCCGCTGGAAAAAATAACGGCTCGCAGATCGGCAACCTGGGTGGCGACCATTGCCGGCATGGTCACCATCGGGCTTGGGTTTGATGGGTAGACAATACGTCAACTCGAGTCGATGGCAACGACCGCGGCGCTGTAGGGCGAGGCGGATCGCTCCGTAACGGCTTTAGTGCAACCGTGACCCGAGGCAACGCTTCGGTTTCATCAACGTCTGCTTGTCCCCAAAAGCAGACGTTGGTATTGTTTCGTGCCGCGTTGCGATCGGCCTGACTGCGAACATGGCCTTGCAATGCATGGACGAGCGGTGGCTCGCGCCTCGGCCCTATCGCAATGGATGCTACAACTTCCTCTCGTGCCACGACCCATCCCTTCCTCAAGGTTGGAGAATCGCCGTGTGTATCAAGTCTTTGGAATTGCAGGAGTTGATGAAATCCACGTTTGTGGCGCGTGCCTTGCCCCACGCCGCAGCCGTGTTCTTTTATGCCCGCACAGCTTTCGTGATGCTGCTGAAAAGCAGACGGTGGCTTGCGGCCGTTCTCGTGCTCGGGGCTTGTCCGGCTGCGAGGGCGGATGACGTCCTTTTCGAAAACGTCCGCATCTTCGATGGGAAAGGAGCGACCTCACTTTCCGCACCGTCGAATGTACTGGTCAAAGGCAATGTGATCGCTCGCATCTCGACAAGCCCTGTCGAGGCGGAGGGTGCCCAGCGCGTTGCCGGAAACGGCCGAACGCTGATGCCGGGCCTTATCGATGCGCACTGGCACGCAATGCTGGTTCGGCCCACTCCGGCAGAATCGTTCGGCGACGTCGGCTTCAACAATCTTGTGGCTGGCGACGAGGCGACGGACACGCTGATGCGCGGCTTCACCACCGTTCGCGATGTGGGAGGACCGGTGTTCGGTCTCAAGCGCGCGATAGATGCAGGTGTCACCGAGGGACCGCGCATCTACCCCTCCGGTGCCGTGATCACCGTGACCAGCGGACATGGAGATTTCCGCCAGTTCACCGATCTGCCGCGGGTGATCGGCGGCCCGCTCACCCGCATGGAGCAGATCGGCGGGAGCATGGTGGTCGACAGCCCCGACGAGGTGCGTGTGCGGGTTCGTGAGCAACTCATGCAGGGGGCTGCGCTCGTCAAGGTGACGGCCGGCGGCGGGGTGTCGTCACCCCACAGCCCGCTCGATGTTACCACCTTTACCGAGGCTGAGCTGCGGGCCGCGGTTGAAATAGCCGACAATTGGGGCACCTATGTCGCCGCGCACGCCTTCACATCGCATGCGGCCAAAACAGCGATTGCAGCCGGCGTGAAGTGTATCGAACACGGCTTCCTCATAGATGAGGAAACCGCCAAGCTGATTGCCGAGAAGGGCATTTGGCTAAGCCTGCAGCCGCTTCCCGAATTGTTGAGGCAAGGCTTTCGGGAGGGCTCGGTCGAGCGGGCGAAGGCGGATGAGGTGTGGCCCGGCATCGCCAGAACCTACGAACTGGCGAAGAAGTACAAGATCAAGACGGCGTGGGGCACCGATGTCCTGTTCTCCCGCGCGTTGGCGCAGCAGCAGGGGGCAATTCTGGCCTCCCTCAGTCGTTGGTATACGCCTGCCGAAGCGCTCTCGATGGCGACCGGAACCAATGCGGAGTTGCTGGCGCTGTCCGGTCCGCGCAATCCCTATCCGGGAAAGCTCGGCGTGATCGAGGAAGGCGCGCTTGCGGATATCTTGCTCGTCGATGGCAACCCGTTGGAAAACATCGACCTGGTGGCCGATCCCGCCAACAACTTCAAGATCATCATGAAGGACGGCGTCATCTACAAGAACACGCTGATGAAGTGAGGAACAGCTGAACGCTTGTCGCCTGGCATCGAGTTGTGAGCAGTAGGCTGACGGCGAATGGCCGAGCGGTGGTGGGTTTGCCGCCGGGTGATCACTAGTCACTGGCGGCATCACCAGCGTTGAGCCGGGGCTCGTCGCAACCCCGGCTCTCTGCAATGCTTTGCCGGCTGAAAGGCGGCCTCAATTGCCGCCGATGCGTTCGCGCAGCCGGTCGTCCAGCTCGGCGATCTCAGGCGTCAGCGCGTCGCCGAAGTCGGCGGCCTCGAAGACCGGGCGGATTTCGATCTCGCTCGGGCCGGGCATCGGGTTGGGGCAGCGCTTTACCCAGGCGATGGCCTCGTCCATGTCCTTGACCTGCCAGATCCAGAAGCCGGCGACCAGTTCCTTGGTCTCGGTGAAGGGGCCGTCGATGACGAGGCGGCTGGCGCCGTCGAAGGCGACGCGCTTGCCCCTGGACGAGGGATGCAGGCCTTCACCCGCCAGCATGATGCCGGCATTGACCAGCTCTTCGTTGAACTTGCCCATGGCTTCCAGCAGCTCGGTCGAGGGCATGTTGCCCGCTTCGCTGTCCTCGGTCGCCTTCACCATAACTATCACGCGCATGGTCTTCTCCTTTGATCGACGAAGCCACAGCGGCCTCTCTGCTTGAATGACGAACGGGCCACGGTGGGGCCGACATTGCACCGAAACTTTTTTCCGCAACCCGTCGTGGCATCGACGTGAACCCACGCAAAGAGGGAGCGCAGAGCTTATGCAACGCCTGGCCGTGTGCTCAGGTGGTATCGCCGGCGAGCGCAGGAAAGGCCTCTTCGCAAAGATATGTCGCCTGCCGCGGGTGGCAAGATACCCGGGCAACGAGATCGACCGCCGCGCCGCGCTGGTTTCCGGGTGAGGTCAACTGTCATCGCTATCATTATGTTTTTACGTGCTAATATGACGAAGAGCGCATTCACCATGGGTTCACGTCAAGGGGGCATAGCTTGCACCTGTTCGAAACGGATAGGTGTCGAGATGAAGAAGATAGGCATTGTGATCCTTGCAGCGGTGACGGCTCTGACGAGCTACGCGCCTGCGAGTGCCATGCCGGTTGCCGCCATTCAGTTGGCGCAGCAGAGCGACGTCGATAGGGTGCAATACCGCGAGTGGAACGGTAACAGGCATCGGCCGCGGCCGGGCTGGAACCATGGCGGATATCGGCCGCGCCCGGGCTGGCACGGCGGCTACCGCCCACGCCCGGGCTGGGATGGCGGCCATCGCCCGCGCCCGCACTGGGATGGCGGCTATCGTCCGCGGCCGGGCTGGCATGGCGGCGGCGGGTACCGCTATGGCTGGTACAATGGCCATCGCGG
Source organism: Ensifer adhaerens (assembly GCF_001270265.1). GTDB lineage: Bacteria > Pseudomonadota > Alphaproteobacteria > Rhizobiales > Rhizobiaceae > Ensifer > Ensifer adhaerens_B. The sequence goes on along the minus strand of NZ_LGAP01000035.1, from coordinate 53,532 downwards.
CTATCGGGGATACCGTGACGGATATCGCCGTCACAATGACGGCTGGTGGTATCCGCTGGCAGCCTTCGGCGCCGGCGCCATCATCGGCGGCGCGATCGCCGCTCCACCGCGCCGCGTCGAATCCGGCGTGAATCCGCGGCATAGCAACTGGTGCTATGACCGCTACCGCTCCTACCGCGCCTGGGACAACTCGTTCCAGCCCTATGGCGGACCGCGGCAGCCGTGCTACTCGCCGTATTATTGACGGGATCAGGCCCGCCGGTCGAAATTGGCTGGCGGGCTTCCTGCACGGCGCTCCACCTGGCCTGCAACCGACGGATGCCGGCCTTGGGAAGGCTGTCGTCGGCGCCGTCACGCCGTCTGGTGGCTGCTGCAATGGAAGGGCAGGCGCAAGCGGATGCCTCGGCCGTTTACCCGATTTATCGGAAAGCTGTGGCGGGTTTAGAACTTCAGTCGGGCGTCGTCATGTTCGGGTGGGCGGTGCGCTTCCTTCTGGCGGCGCATGCCGTAGGCGAGGGCAAGCCCCAGCACGGCGGAACCGACGACAACGGCGAGTAGTGCGAAGAAATTCTCCATGACATTCTCCTCCCGGCGGGGATGATAACACAATCGGACGCGCACAACCAAATATGCGCACGCGCGCGAGAACCGGGGTCCTCAAACCCGAACGTGCAACGAGGTCGGCACATACATTGTTCCGGCGTCTCAAAAACACGTCGCCTGAGAACCGGGCCGTGCAACGCGCTTTGGGCCCAGGTTATGCATGTCGTCGTCCCGAAACCGTCGCGGACATTCGCGCGAGACGCATTGCGGCGCGGCGCGTCAATCGTGATGTGCTAAGGGCGCTGTAACGCTTTAAATTTCCTGCATAATTTCCTCAAAGCCGATCCGGACCTAAGGCGTAATGCCATAGGTGCACGGCGGTTCAGTAGCCGGAGCCGCCGCTGTCGCGGCTGATTTCGCTCGGCGCGGAGCCGGCATTTCGGCTCGGCTGCGAGCTGGTGCAGGCGCCGAGCGAGAACAGCGCGATCACGAGGGTGAGGATCAGGAAAGGATGTTTCATGTTTTCCTCCCATTCTATAGGCGCTACGCCGCCTCCCGGCGGTAAAGCGATGCGCCTTGACGTTGTGCGGGCCTGACTTGGCGCAGCCGTCGTGGCCGCGCAGGTAATTTGTGTCGGCGTTACATCTTCCTTTTGCCGCCCGGCGACCGCCCGCTCTGTTGGCTGTCCGGGACGAGGCGCCGGTTCCGGTTTGAACGAGCCGCTATCTGGCAGGTGCGCCGGGGCAGCCCGATGCGAATATCGAGATGCTAATATACATTATTCGCGGGGAGGTGCGCGGCGAGGCGGCAATGCCGGGCCACAGTTTTATACGGCACCAACGCCGGAAAGGATCCGCGGGGCGATAACCGAAGCGTCCTGGCGGCGCCGCCGAATGCGCTGGCGATCGGTGAAGGAAGATCACATCCGAAGGCGGGGAGCGATGTTCGAGAAAAATCGAACAAAGCCAGAACAAATTTTGTCCGAGGGGGTTGCCATGCGCCCGGAAGCGGGCTAAGGATATTACAGGATGGTCGTTTCGTAATCGAAGCGGCCTTTTTCATTTTGTGGGCAAGCGGCGCGGCAACGTTTGTGCCTGTTGCGCTCCACACGATCGGCTTTCCTCTTCCTCTTGGCTATCTGCGCCGCGCTTAAAGAGCGCGACTGCGCTCATTGCGGTTTTGTTTCCGACAGGTGCTGCAAGTCCTGGAGTTTGATGGTGGCAACCTCTGTCACCCTTCACGGGGCGCCGCGTCGTCCATCATGCCAGCGACCTCCTGTTCGCTTAAAAATGGAGGCGGTGGCCGAGTGGGCTTCACACTCTTCCGGCGGTCCGCTGCCGGCGGCGTCTCGTTGCGCTCAACTGCGCCCGACATCTCTCTGTTCGTCTTCGGCCATCTCGAGCACCTGCTTTGACAGGTTCTCCGCCGGCATTTCTTCGGTTGGTCCTTCGCGTCTTCCCCCAGGATGAAGTGCTGCCGAGAAGCCGGCCGGTGCCGTGCTCGTTTCGACGCTGCTGTCGTCTCGTTGGCGGCGGTCCACAATCAACCGCGCGCCGTGATGACCCTTGCGTGCGGCGCTGCGCCACCAGCGAAACGCCTCCTGCGGGTCGGGCTCGACGCCGAGACCCTTGTGATAGATCGTTGCGAGGCGAGCCTGCGATGCGGCGTGGCCCTGGCGGGCGGCTTGTCCATTCCAGTGGTAGGATGCGGCGTAATTTTCCGCGCGACCATCGTTGAAATAGATGTCTCCGAGTGCCGCCTGGGCCTCGAGATTTCCTGACGTGGCGAGTTCGAGCAACCTTGGCGAGACATTTGCGGCGGAGAGCCGCGGCGTGAAAATGGTCTTCAACCTTCTGACTGCGTTCTGGATCATCAGGCACCCGTCTTTTTCATCGCATAATTCCTTAAAATCTGGATCGATCGAACGGACAAATTATGCTGCACTTTGAAAGTGTTATGTCTCTGAAGCGCGTCACGATCTTTCAGTTTCGCTTGCCGCTTCAGGTTCTTGTTCCTGCGCATGTCGTTATCGCAAAGCCGCTGCACACTTTTGCGCGACATGCGTTTCCTGCCTGTCATGCCCGGCGTGCGGCGCCCGTGCCTGCCTCGTCCGCCACGTATGCGCGGCGTCCAATTTCATATTGGTGACAGAATGCAACCTGAGGTCAAGTGGGTGAGCGAAGTTTCCCGCGGTTTTCCAGTGGCCGCTGCCCGTTTTCCCGACATCATCCGCCCGATTGTCTGACAGCTTTAGAGAACTCAATGGCAGCTGCGACGTCGCACAGGGAGCCACCATCATGAGCATCGGCAAACCAGCCAAGGACCCGAAGACCGGGCGCTTCCTGCCGCGCGTACCAGGAGTGGGGACACCCATCGGGGCAGAGACACCTGCGCGGACGCGTGCGCGCAAGGCGGTGCGCAGCAAGCTCGGCGAGCTTTTTCTCGAAGACATGCTTTCGGCCTGGGAGAGCCGGGGCGCGGCCGCGATCCATGCGCTGATCGAAAAGAGCCCGCACGATTTCCTCAAGGCCGTGGCCTCGCTGATGCCGAAGGACGTGAATGTCAATGTCAACCAGATCGGCGAGATGACGGATGAGCAACTCCTCGAGCGGATCCGCAAACTCGACCAAACCATCAAGCCTTTCCTCGCTGCTCAGGGAGCGGATGGAGCTGGCGATGGAGATCGGGCGGCGGCAGAGCAGCAATAGGCTGCGCTACTACCGGCCCTATGCCAGGCAGACCACCTTCCACGAGGCGGGCGCCACATTTCGCGAGCGGCTGTTCATGGCCGGCAACCAGCTCGGCAAGACCTTGGCCGGTGCGGCCGAAGCGGCGATGCACCTGACCGGCGACTATCCCTTGTGGTGGGCGGGCCGACGCTTCGAGCGGCCGATCGTGATGATCGGCGGCTCGGAATCGCACGAGCTGACGCGCGATGGCGTGCAGCGGCTGCTCGTCGGCCCGCCGATGAACGAGGAGGACTGGGGCACCGGCTATATCCCGAAGGCGGCGATTGCCGGGTGGACACGCAGATCCAGCGCGTCCGGCGCGCTCGACAGCGTGACGGTGCGCCACGCGACGGGCGGCACCTCGACGCTGCTTCTAAAGGCATACGAACAGGGCCGCGCCAAATGGCAGGCAAACACGGTGGACTATGTCTGGTTCGACGAGGAACCGCCGGAGGACGTCTATTTCGAGGGTATCACCCGCACCAATGCGACTGGCGGCTCCGTCGCCGTGACGTTTACGCCGCTCAAGGGCATGAGCTCGGTGGTCAGCCGCTACCTGCTGGAGCCCTCCGACGACAGGACGGTGGTGACGATGACGATCGACGATGCCGAGCATTACACGCCCGAGGAGCGCGCGAAGATCGTCGCGAGCTATCCGGCGCATGAGAAGGAAGCGCGCACCAAGGGCGTGCCAACGCTGGGCTCCGGCCGGATTTTCCCCGTGACCGAGGAGCAGATCCGCATCGATCCGTTCGAGCTTCCAAAACATTGGGTGCAGATCGGCGGGCTCGACTTTGGTTGGGACCACCCCTTTGCCGCAGCGGCCTGCGCCTGGGACCGGGATGCTGATGTCTTCTATGTGACGAAGGTTTACCGCGAGCGCGAGGCGACGCCGATCATCCATGCGGCGGCGCTGAAACCTTGGGGGCCCTGGCTGCCCTGGGCATGGCCGCATGACGGCCTGCAGCACGACAAGGGCTCGGGCGAGCAACTGGCGGCGCAATATCGCGGGCAGGGGCTCGCCATGCTCCAGGAGCGGGCGACCTTCGACGACGGCACCAACGGTGTCGAGGCGGGGATCTCCGACATGCTGCAACGCATGCAGACCGGCCGCTTCAAGGTGTTTTCCACCTGCGGCGAATGGTTCGAGGAATTCAGGCTCTACCACCGCAAGGACGGCCGGATCGTCAAGGAGCGCGACGACATTCTTTCGGCCTGCCGCTACGCGCTGATGATGAAGCGCTTTGCCCGGGCGAAGACCGACGGGGCCGCCTGGAAATTCAGGGATCGGAAGGTTCTCTGATGGCAGCGATGACGAAAACGGATTCGGGGTCGTCAACAGCGCTTGTGCCCGGTCTCGCAAGGCCTCGCCGAACGTAGCGATCACGTCGAGGATTTCTTTGTGGCTATGGCGCGTCGTGGCGTCGCCTGGGTTGAACGGGCCCGGAAGAGCGCTTCAAGGAACAAGCTGGACGATCAGCCCTTCGTCAGCCTCACGCTTGCAGCCGCTCAACGTGCATTTTGTGTCGTGGCTGAGCGGGAGCTGAGGTAGCAAACCCGACGGAACGCACCTATTTGATATCGCAGTCACCGGCGCCCGAGGTTTCCCCGCAGCCCGTCCTGCAGCTGGCGGATGCATGGTTCTCGCCGTCGTTGCAAATAACCTGATAAACGTTACCCGCGCTGTCCTTCGACTGCTTGCAAGTCCCGGCATTTGTCCCGGTCTTCACTTTGTACGCCTTTCCCCCGCATTCGAGCGTGTTGCCGGCAGCAATCGGCGGCGCGACTTTGCGGATGCCTACGCTTCCTCCTGGCACCGCCTTCTTCTCCACAGCGAACGCCGGTGCCGAAGCCAGTATGGTTGCGGCAAAGACAGATGCAATAGCCAGATCCATGACACGCATAAGGTCCCCCTTCATCGCCGACCGCGATGCCTTCCCGCCGGGCTTGTCTGCTCAGAGCCTGGTTTCGGCCCGGCCCGGCAACTGCCGGCATTTCTGTTGTTTCGGACTGCTCCGCAGGGCTCAGGAAATATCGCATGATTGGCCGACATTATCCAGATGAACGCTGGCGAACGAAGCAATGACGACCGGCTGCTGCGCCTGATTTGGCGATACTGCGTTCTCGGTTCGGATCATGGCTTGTTCTTCCTGAACCTCACGCCGGCACTGCCGCCGAAGCGAACGCAAGCAAACACAAACTAGAGTTTCAATCGGAAGGTTCTCTGATGGCAGCGATGACGAAACCGGAACTGACGGACATGGTGAGCCAGCTCGTCAGGGATTGCGAGACCTACCGCGACGCGCTGTCGGTCGATCGCATCCGGGCGATGGAATATTACGACGGGGTGATGAAGGACGTGCCGTCCGACAGCAACCGTTCCAAGGTGGTTTCGCGCGACGTGCGCGCGGCGGTGAAGAAGGTGCTGCCTTCGCTGATCCGCACCGTGCTCGGCAATGACAAGGTGGTCGAGTACGAGCCGGTCAACCAGGGCGATGAGGCGGGTGCCGAACAGGCGACCGACTACATCAACTACATCGTCTTTCCCGAAAGCGACGGCTATGACGCGGTGCAGGACGCCGCGCACGATGCGCTGAAGCTCAGGAACGGCGTGATCCGCTGGTGGTACGAGAAGAAGCAGACAGTGGAGGTTTCCAGCCATACCGGGCTCGACGAACAGGCGCTGGTGCAACTGATCGCTGATGATGCGGTGGAGGTGCTCGAGCAGTCGCAATCGGTCGAGGCGATCGAGCTGCCGACGGGGCGGGTGGAGCAGCCGGTCTTCAACGTGAAGATCCGCCGCACCGGCGAGCGCGGCACGACCCGGCTTGCAGCGGTGCCGCTGGAGGAATTCCTCATCCATCCGGATGCGATCTCGATCGACGACAGCCCGATCACCGGCATCAACCTGCGCATGCGCCGCTCCGACCTGATCGCCATGGGCTATGACCGGGCGAAGGTGGAGGGCTTTACTGTCGCCGGCGACCATGACGGCGACGACGAGGCATTCACCCGTCGTCGCGACGTCTTTGGTGATGGCGAGGCGACTGCCACGGCGCTGCAGGAGGTGGAATACTACGAGCTCTATGTGAAGGTGGATGCCGACGACGACGGCATCGCCGAGCTGCGCCGCCTGGTCTTTGCCGGAGGCACCGGGCCGGACAACCTGCTCGAAGACGAGGAATGGGACGAGGTGCCCTTTGCCGACCTCATCACCGAGCGCCGTCCGCACCAGCGCGAGGGCAACTCCGTCACCGACGACATGGCCGAGATCCAGCGGGTGAAGACGGTGCTGCTGCGCCAGACGCTCGACAACCTCTACTGGCAGAACAACCAGCAGCCGATCGTGCAGGAAGGCGTGATCCAGAACCCGGAATCGGTGCTGAACCCAAAATTCGGCCAGCCGATCCGCGTCGGCCAGGGCGTCGATGTGCGCGGCGCCGTCGGCTACACGGCGGTGCCGTTCGTGGCGCGCGAATCCTTCTCCATGCTCGGCTATCTCGACCAGGAGGCGACCGACCGCACCGGCATTTCCGATGCTTCGAGCGGCATGGCGCCGGACGCGCTGCAGAACATGACGGCGAAGGCGACGGCGCTGGTCGAGCAGGCGGGCATTGGCCAGACGGAACTGATGGTGCGCACCTTTGCGCAAGGGCTGAAGCGGGTGTTCAAGGGCCTGCTTGGCCTCGTCATCAAGCACCAGGACCGGCCGCGGGCCGTGAGGCTGCGCGGGCAATGGGTGACCTTCGATCCGCGCCACTGGAATGCCGGCATGGATGCGACCGTCAACACCGGCCTTGGCGCCGGCACGCGCGAGCGCGACATGCTGATGATCCAGATGATCCAGCAATTGCAGGAAAAGCTCTTGATGACGCTCGGGCCTGACAATCCTTACGTCTCGCCCGACAACCTCTACAACGGCATCGCCAAGACGGTGGAGGCGGCGGGGCTGAAATCGCCCGACCTCTATTTCACCAAGCCGACGCCGGAGGACATCCAGAAGCGGATGCAGGCGACGCAGCCGCAACAGCCGGATCCTGGCATGCAGCGCTTGCAGATGGAGGCGCAGCTCGCCACCGAGAAGACCCGCATGGAGAGCGAGACTGCGCGGCGCAAGCTGGAGATGGAGCGCGAGCTGAAGCTTGCCGAGATCCAGCAGAACGGCGCCCTGAAACGCTACCAGATCGACGCCGAACTCCACCTGAAACGCGAGCAGAACCTGGCCGAAATGGCCGGTGGCACCGCGCTGACGACGGCGCATATCGGGGGAATTCCGGGATGAGACGCCTCAGCGATTTCGACGACTTTTACGAAGCGCCGATCGGGCTCGGCGGCGCGCTGGAGCTGCGCGATTTCGGTGAGGAGGCGAGCAGTCGTTTACCGAACTGGGGGCGGAGCACAAGCCAGGATCGCTGGGGCGGTCAAGAGTTTGCCCAGGCGCGACCACCTGCGCGGCGCGGTCAACCCGCGAGGACCCCTAGCCAACAACAGATCGCCGACCAGATCGGCATCCTCCACAGGGAGATACGGCGCCTCAGCCCCAACGAGGCGTTTCTGGAGCCGCCGGGCGGATCCCATTCCGCGCAAGCCAGGGACAATCTGCAGCAGCGGTTGGGTGAGCTTCAAAGGGCACCGACCACGGATCCCCGCACGGGGCTGCTCATTCAGCGATACATAGGCGATACACGCGGCAATATCGTCTTCGAACCGCTGGGAGGAAGTACCGTTCCCGGTCGAAATCCGGTTGACACCCACACGCTCTATCCAAACGGATCGAACTATCACAGAATGAACCCGCAAGGACACCCGGATGATCCGACGCCGCATGGACATGGACATTTGATGGGCACGGGCACCGGAAGAAACAGGCAAGGCCCTTCAATAGATATCGACGGGAACATAGTGCCCTGGAATAGCCCTGATGCGCACTGGCCGATGAGGAAGTGAAATGAAGCCAGACGAGTTCTTGAAGACGATTTATCTTGGTGATCGCGGCTGCAAGGCTGTCGTGCTCGACGGATGGAAAAACGAGGTCAAGATCCAGATCGATTTGATCTCCCGAAAGCGTTCTGAGACATGGAACTTCTACTCGGCTGAGGATGTGGAGGATGGCTTCCTGGTGTTCGAAGAGGTCGATCACGTTTCCTTCGACCCGCCTGGCCGCATTCCAAACGACGAGATCGGCGACAGAAAGTTCCTGGGCTACGACGGCGATCGCTTCACGTTGATGATTGAACTTGGTCACTGCGATGAGGCTGGCGAATACACCACCGTCAAAACGACCATTCGGGCGAAGGCTGTGGCAATCGAGAAGCCGGGCGAGGAAGACGCGCGGATCAGGGATTAGGCTGGCAGTGCAACATAGTACCCTGGAAGAGCCCTGATGCGCACTGGCCGATGAGATGAGAACGATGAAACCGGACGAATTCTTGAACAGCATTTATCTCGGAGATCGCGCCTGTAAGGCGATCGTACTCGACGGCTGGAAAGACGAGGTCAAGATCCAGATCGACCTGATTTCCCGACGTCGGTCGGAGACATGGAACTTTTACTCCGCTGAGGATGTGGAAGACGGTTTCCTAGTGTTTGAAGGAGTCGATCACGTATCCTTTGACCCTCCAGGCCCGATTCCGAATGGAGAGATTGGCGATATTGAGTTCGTTGCCAATGGCGACGAGCGGTTCCTCGTGACGATAGACATCGGCTATGCCGAACAGAAGGACGGCAACGTCATCTTTCACAATGCCAAGCTGACGATCCGAGCGAGAGCCGTGGCAATCGAGAAGCCAGGCGAAGAAGGCCTGCGGATCAGGAACTAGGCTCGTGATGCAGTCCGCCCTGACGCACACTGGCCAGTGAGGAAGTAGATGAAGCCCGACGATTTCCTGAACACGATCTATCTCGGCGATCGCGCCTGCAAGGCGATCGTACTTGATGGCTGGAAGGAGGAGGTCAAGATCCAGATCGACTCCATATCGCGTCTTCGTTCGGGAACGTGGAACGTGGACGAGAATGTGCGCGATGGCTTCCTTGTTTTCGAAGGAGTCGATCACGTTTCCTTCGATCCGCCTGGCCGAATTCCGAACGATGAGATCGGCAACATCGAGTTCGTTGGTTACGACGGCGAGAGGTTTACGATCGTGATCGAATTGGGCGCTGCCGACGAAATTAGTGACTACGGATTCATCAAAACGACCATCCGGGCGAAAGCCGTAGCGATCGAGAAGCCGGGAGAAGAAGGCGCGCGGATCAGGGATTAGACAACGTTCGCATCGGCATTTCCAACGCCTTGAGCGGCATGGCGCCGGACGCGCTGCAGAACATGACGGCGAAGGCGACGGCGCTGGTCGAGCAGGCGGGCATCGGCCAGACGGAGCTGATGGTGCGCACCTTTGCGCAAGGGCTGAAGCGGGTGTTCAAGGGCCTGCTCGGCCTCGTCATCAAGCACCAGGACCGGCCACGGGCGGTTCGGCTTCGCGGCCAATGGGTGACCTTCGATCCGCGTCACTGGAACGCCGGCATGGACGCGACCGTCAACACCGGCCTTGGCGCCGGCACGCGCGAGCGCGACATGCTGATGATCCAGATGATCCAGCAATTGCAGGAAAAGCTGCTACTGCATGTTTCCTTAAATCCTAGCGGATTTAAGGACAAAAACATGCAGCAATTCAAAGTGCTACAGCGACCTTTGCGCGTCTCATGAGACGCGCGGCGCTGTAGTGACGCTCGGGCCGGACAATCCTTATGTCTCGCCCGACAATCTCTACAACGGCATTGCCAAGACGGTGGAGGCGGCGGGGCTGAAATCGCCCGACCTCTATTTCACCAAGCCGACGCCGGAAGACATCCAGCGGCGGATGCAGGCGACGCAGCCGCAGCAGCCGGATGCGGCGATGCAGCGGCTGCAGATGGAGGCGCAGCTTGCCGCCGAGAAGACCCGCATGGAGAGCGAGACTGCGCGGCGCAAGCTGGAGATGGGGCGCGAGCCGAAGCTTGCGGAGATCCAGCAGAACGGCGCGCTGAAACGCTACCAGATCGACGCCGAACTCAACCTCAAACGTCAGCAGAACCTGGCCGAAATGGCTGGCGGCACGGCGCTGAGCACAGCGCATATTGGAGGACTGCCGGGATGAAACGGATCAGCGATTTCGACGACTTTTACGAAGCGCCGATCGGCCTAGGCGGAGCGCTGGAGCTGCGCGATTTCGGTGAGGAGGCGAGCAGCCGTTTACCGAACTGGGGGCAAAGCGCGAGCCAAGACCGGCGGGGTGGGGTAGAGCTTGCCCAGGCTCGGCCGCCGGCGCGGCGCGGTCAACCGGCGAGGACACCCAGCCAACAACAGATAGCCGACCAGATCGGCATACTCCAGAGGGAGATACGGCGCCTCAGCCGCAACGAGGCGTTTCTGGAGCCGCCGGGTGGATCCTATTCCGTGCAGGCCAGGGACAATCTGCAGCAGCGGTTGGGCGAGCTTCAAAGAGGCCCGATCACGGATCCCCGCACGGGGCTGCTCATTCAGCGGTACATCGGCGACGCCAGGGGCAACATCATGTTCGAGCCGCCGGGAGGGAGCACCGTTCCCGGCCCAAATTCAGGCGAGACGCACACGCTCTACCCGAACGGATCGAACTATCACAGGCTAAATCCGCAGGGCCACCGAGATAACCCAATCCCACATGGACATGGACATCCCATGGGGACCGGTCCAAAGATGAGAGGCCAAGGGCCTTCGCTTGATATACACGGGAACGTTGTGCCTTGGAGCAGCCCCGATGCGCATTGGCCGATAAGGAAGTGAAATGAAGCCGGACGAATTCTTGAGTAGTGTCTATCTTGGCGATCGTGCGTGCAAGGTCATCGTGCTCGACGGGTGGAAGGACGAGGTCAGGATTCAGATCAACCTAATTTCCCGACGGCGGTCGGAGACCTGGGACTTCTACTCAGCCGAGGATGTGGAAGATGGTTTTCTGGTGTTCGAAGGAGTCGATCACGTTTCCTTTGATCCGCCCGGTTTAGTTCCGAATGACGCAATCGGTAACATCGAATTCCTAGGTTACGACAACGATTGCTTCACAGTGATGATCGAGCTCAGCCACGGTGACGAGGCCGGAAAATACACCACTGTTAGGACGACCATCCGGGCGAAGGCCGTGGCGATCGAGAGGCCGGGCGAGGAAAGCGCGCGAATCCGGGATTAGGCTGGCAGGGCAACATTAGTGCCCTGGAATAGCGCCGATGCGCACTGGCCAATGGGGAAATGAAACTTCATGGCGGTGTTGTGGTTGGACGCCGATGGGAAGACCAGCCGGACTCGGCACTTGACCACCGAGATGTTGGGCGCGTAGCCGAACGTTTGATGGGGCGGAAACATCAACTGGTACCGCGCAAAGAAATCGACGGCGATCATGGCAGGTTTAGTGTCAAGTGGACGCAAGAGGGGCTGCGCCGAAGCATTCGAGTGGCTGACGACCTTCATGCGTACGACGTGCGCCGCGTATTGGGCCATGAAAGCGGACACCTCATCGACTATGTTGCCCGCATCCCTACCCGAGGGTTGGAGAAGGAGCTTGGGCTGATTTACGACAGTCTGATAAAGGAACGGAAGGCGGCGGGAGAAGCATGGCGCCCGCAAGATCGGGGCTATACAGATGAGCAGGCGCCGTTTGAGTACATGGCCGAAGCCATCAATATGTATAAGGCCAACCCGAACACGATGAAGACGATGGCGCCGGAGACGGCCGCACGCATTCGGTCTTACGTGAATGAAAATCCCTACCTTCGGAACGTCATCCAGTTCAATGGCAAGATTCTTCCCTACGCTGCCCCTGTGGGCATGGGATATCAGCAATTTGCGAAACCGGATGACGGAAAGTCTGCGGCCGCTGGCGGAACTTTTGGCAGACTGTATGAGGTGGGGCGCTGATCCGAAACTGCCGCGCTTGCAACACGGCTCCCACGGCGTCGTGGCGATCGGATAGCGCGGGGATGACTACAACGCCGCGCGTCTTATCAGACGCGCAAAGGTCGCTGTAGCACTATGAATTGCTGCATGTTTTTGTCCTTTAATCGGCTACGATTAAAGGAAACATGCAGTAGGCCGGTGCGCTTACGCGTGTTATTCCTATTTTGAGTTGGATCAACGCGTAGGGCTTGCAGCCTATAGATGCGGAGGTGGAAGCGATGAATAATACCGGTGAGACCGCCCCTCCGCCCTGGCTTCTTATGAATATCGGGCCGGAGAAAGAAGCCGAGATCCGCCTATTCAGGCGTCGACGCTCCGAGCGTATTCAAGCTGACCCGGAAAGCGAAAAGCGCTGGTATCTCGAATGCGATGAATATGCGCCGGTGCGTGCCTTGCGGGCGAAGCGGGATCAGGTCGAGCGCGAACAGAAGAATTATTTCGATGAACTCAACGAACGGAGGCGCAAGCTTTTCGAAAAACCTGGCTGTGGCGGTGATATCTATCCTGATACCCGGCGAATATCTGCCTACCTCAACGACCTGCATGCTCTCACCGAGCAATTGCGTGACTTCGAATGTCTCTGCGAGGCCAAGGCTGAAGTGATCCGCGCCCACCGCGAAGCCGCCGATCCGGCTACTTCCGACCCGGCGGCAGCGAAGAGGTGGCTTGGCCTTTGCGAACGCTACAGAAGTATCGTTGCTCAGTGCTGGTACGCCGAATGCGAACGTCGTGAGCGCGAGGTTTTCGAGCGGGAATGTTCCGCCCGAGTGGCTGCATCTTTGGCAGGCTCCACAAACTAGCCGCGTAACATCCAGACGTTCGACAATCTCTACTGGCAGAACAACCAGCAGCCGATCGTCCGCTTGCCGATGCATGATCCGGGCGTCAGGCTGCCACTTCAATCACCGTCAGGATCTTTGCGTGCGGATTCCAGAAGCCTTGCTCCCTTTGACACCGATTATGCTCAGCGCCAAAGCGACGATGCGGTTCGTCGCCTTCTTGGAAGGTCAACAACTCCTCATGGTCGGCAAATAACGATTCACGCAGCTGATCGAATGGTCAATCCGCCGCGCGGACGGGCGATCATGTCACCAGAGGAAGTTGATAGCGTCCTGGACGGAGCAACGCGGATCGTAGGTCGCGCGGATCACCCGCTAGGCTCGACTCTTAAAGTCGAGAACCGCAACATGCCTGGGAGACCGCAGGTTGTCGTCGACGAAAAAACGGGTAAACGTGCCGTTACGGTAATAAATCCGAAGAGGCGGTAGTCCGATGAACAAGGCTATTGAGGCGATGCTGGACGAGTTCATTGCCGCGGACCGCCCCAGCATTCTCCTGGCGAACGAGATCGAGGTCGCGCTGGATGATACCTATCCGGATAACGACTATGTTCAGGACTTGGTGGGCATGCTGGCGATGTACCGTCCGGAAGGCGGTGAATTCCTTTACGACGCGGAGGCAATGCGCGCCAAACTGGTGCGCGCAAGGGACTATTTGTCCGGGCTGGCCGATTAAGAACTAAGCCGGCAGAAGGTTGCGGGAGAGACATGCCACCCGCATGGCCAACCCGAAGACCTGGGTGGTGATGTGGGTGTCACCATCTTGCACGATGGCATTCCACACGAGATCGTCCTGGCCGAGGAATTGAGCAAGAGAGAAAGGCGGCTTGTTCTCGCCCATGAGACGGGGCATGCGCTTTACGACACGGCCGAGACGGGACAAGGCGGCCGCGATATCGACGCGCTCCTTGGACTTTCCTGTTGGCGAAGTATCGAGTGAGGACCTGACGTATAAAAAGGCGATGGTGCGGTCCGTTCCAGGCTCGCAGCGACCGAGGTCTGCTAGCGGCGTCGCGAAGTTTTGTACCCAAAGACGAGTACCGCATCGAGCGCAAGGCCGACCGGCAGGATTACGGCAAGGCTCGCTGCCATTCGGATCCACAACGACGATTCCGGAAGAGCATGATCGATGACCTTTGAAACCAATATGACTAGGGCAAGACCGATCGCCACGCGGAAAAATTCAAACTTTTTAGACTTTTCGGGCATTGGCGACCTGAACTGACACAGCGACGGGTGATATTTGCACGCAGATGGCGAGTTGTCGATACGGGTGAGTGACCGGTCTGGAAAACCCTCACTCATGCCAAAAAGGACGACCAGAACGGCCCGACGTTGGGGCCGCGCTGCCAAGTTTGCCAGACCCTGCCGCGTGACGCATTGAAGCTCTGTCGCGCCCACGCAGGATGAAACCCTTCAAACAGCAATGGAATTCGGCCCAACGGCCGAAGGCATGTCGCTGACTGCGGCACAGATCGGAGGAATACCGGATGATCAGAACGAACAATCGACCCTTTGAAACTTATGCGAACGCTCTGAGTGCACAGACATTGCCGGAGCTACGCGCGTTCGGTGAAGAAGTGAGCAGCCGTTTGCCGAACTTGGACAGGGAACGCGGAAATGCGCGCGATGCCAGTAGGGCGATTGAGGTTGCGGTGAATGGACCGGGGGGAGCTATGGGCGGCCTTGCCGGCGGTTGGTTGGGCGGTGTCCTGGGCAGCAAGTTACCTTTGGGCGAGTTTGGCAAGTGGGCAGGACGGTACCTCGGTTCCAAAGCCGGTGAGGCGCTAGGGTCTCAGCTAGACGGACCGGTTCCTGAATCCGTGGCGCGCGGCGTCATGACGCCAGCGGAGCGAGACTATCCGGGCTATTGGGGTTATTCAGGCGATGATGCGGTTGGTGGCTGGAGGCCGGATAGATCACGGCAAGGTAGGGCCGCGGCGCAACCGAATGATGTAATGCAGAGACGGCAGAAGGAGGCGCAGGCGGCGGCCGAGAATCTGCCCACAGCCTACGCGGACAGAATTGCGAAGGACTTTGGCAACGAATGGCACGACGCCTATGACATCTATGGCAAGAATCCTGGATTCTGGGAGGATGCGTACAGGGGCGATCCCAACGCATCGAGGGCTGGCCCGAAAATGGCGCCTGTTTCCCGCACGGCCCGGCTGCCAGCGGCGCCTTCTGACAAGCCGCCGGCGAAGGGCGGCGGTTTTTGGGACGGGCTGTTCCCCGGCCGATCGTCGCTGCGAGAGGCGCAGGGCCGATGGCGTGAGTAGTCCGAGGTGCCAATCGCTCTTCGCTAAAACCCGCGGGTGACGGCGAGGTAAGCGACCAGGCACAGAACCCAGAAGAGTGCGGCTGCGACCATGCTCATGTCGGAGTTCAAGAGGAAGCGCCCATCCTCCTGGCGTTTCAGGCCCAGCCAGTTGAAGCCGGTGCCGGAGGCATAGATATCCTCGACCTGCAGCCGACCGAAGCTGAACAGTGGAACGATCAAACGGGCTACGCGGTGCAGGAGAAAGCCGAGAACGAGGATATCGAGAATGTTGAGCACGATCCCGGCGATGGCGTCCAATGCAACTCCGACTTTCTTCATGCACCAATTCCTCTAACCGTAAAGCCAATGGCTGCGAGGCACAGGGCCCAGAAGCAGACGGCTATGATCTTTGCCACGCCTGCGCTCATCAACAGACGTCCATCCGCCCCACGTTTCAGGCCGAACCAATTAAACCCAGACTGATTGTCGTAGAAATCTTCGACCACAAGTCTGCCGAAACTGAAAAGGCGAACAAGCAGGCGCGCGGTTCCGTAGAGGAAAAACTCGGCAACCAGCCAACCGATGTTGTCCATCGCCAGCCAGAAGGCGCCGTCGAGCGCGAAGCTTTCGAACCATCGTTTCTTGCTTTGCTTTTCCATCGCGAGGTCCTGCCGGAAAGATCTTTAAGGCCGCACCGCGCTGCCCGGGTAAGGGTATTTCAGTTCCAGCTTCGCCTACAGGTAGCGCGGAACAAAAGCAGAATCAACCCCGCATACGATCGGTACGCCTCGCGAGCCGCCAGCCAATTCAGATTGGCCGGCGTTGCACGCGGGAGCGCAAGCAATTCCTGGCCAGCAAACGCCATTTCGAAAGGACAATGCCATGGATGATTTCATTTTTCCGCGTCGAGCGAAGCCCGGTTCCGGAGCCGTTGAGAGGCGCAATCTGCCGAGCCTTGGCGCGGGCTATATAAGCCCCGACGACGCCAGAGCCTATGCCTACGAGCTGCTGCGCAGCGCTCGCGAGGGGCCGGAAGCCTACACGGCGGAGGGATCACGGAAACCCCTGGGCGCATTGTCGAAGGATCCACGTGGCGACGATGCCTACAGCGCCGGACCACGCAAGGGCCTGAGCGGAATGCAGAAAAATCTTGAAGACGTAAAGACCGAACTCGACTTACTCCGGTCCAAGGTCTCGAACGACGACGGGACGGCAACTTTGAAGGACATCGTCTCGTCCATTCAATCGTTGCAAGAACAGCTGAACTTGAAGGAATACCAGAGCTTCTACGAGGATCCCTTTATGAACCACCCGCAGTTGCCAAAGAACTGGCAAGATATGCCTTGGAACAATCCAACGCGGGAGCAGCCCATTTCCCTCAGGGACGCGCTCGACCTATGGAGGGACTGAACGGCTTGGGCTATTCGAGGCTTTCGAGCGCGATGTAGAGTGTGCCGAGTTCCAGGCGGCCAGAGGCTGTCCTGTAATAGAGTTCTACGTCGTGCGGTTGGCCGTTTGCTACGGAGGTCTCGTCGCTTCCATCCTTGAAGAAGCAGCAGGGATCGGCGCCATCCCAGGACGGCGCAACACGCAGGCGGTAGCTACTGCCGCTCAAGAAGAAGCGTAAGCCGACCTTATAATCGCCGACCGTGAGGCTGCAGACGCTGTCATGGCCGCACCAGCTTGTCGCGTGATCGAAGGTCTTGTCGGTCTTCAGCAGGAAGGCCTTGACGAGGAAGCGCGGTTCTCCCGACTGGCCGATCGCCTTGACCGGCGAAGCGGTGGCAGCGAGAAGCAGGGCGGACAGTATCAAGCTCGATAATCTTCTCACGAGGTTCCTCATTCGATAGGTGAGCGCGTATCGGTGACTGCGCCGGCCATCTGCTCCGCTCGGGCCTTGCGCTGGGACGGGTACCCGGAGCGAGGCTTCTGACGCGGAAATGGCCGGGCAGGCAAAATCTCGTTTGGTATTCGTGAAAGCGACCTAGGGTAGCAAATCGCTCTGCTTCGCACATCGGTAGCGCGGAACAAAAGCAGAATCAAGGCGGCGTTCGACGCAAAATATCGATCGAAAGCGCCATTCTCCAGCCGGGGTCTAAAGGATGAAACCAGAGGAACGAGCCGCCGCTGCACGCGCCATTCTCGACGTGCCTTTTTTCGACGAATTGATGAGCGAGCTGGAGTGGGCGGCGATCAATGGTTGCATCCATGCCGGCCCGACCGACGACGCCGGGCGCGCGGCCTACGCCGCCGAGACCCGTGCCATCCGAAATTTCCGAGCCAAGCTCAAGTTCCTGACCGAACAAGCCAAGGCTGACGGCAAGGGCGCACCCGCCTGAGGGCAAGCGCTTTCTATCGTTCCGGGCTTTCGCCGGAATGACCCGATGCATTGAACCACCTTTCGAAAAGGTCACCCCATGATGAACGATAGTGCCAACCTGCCTTACGGCGGGAGGAAAAACGTTGACCGCTCGACCGATCTGGACGACCCCGAAAACCTGAACTTCCGGGAGCCGCATGTCGATGACTGGGCCAACCCTGAGCTCTACGGGCCGGACGATGACGGCGAGACGGATGCGGCCATCGACGATGGCCTGACATCCGGTGACCCCGCAGACCTTGACGACGAGCCGGCCGAGCCTGACGAGGACGAGGCGGCCAACGACGCCGAGGATTTCCTGGTACGGCTCAAGGGCGGCGAAGACGTGCCGCTTTCGGAGCTGAAGCTCGGATACATGCGGGATCGCGACTACCGCCACAAGACGCAGGACATCGCCAATCGCGGGCGGGCGCTGGAAGGCATGGCCAACCGTGTCGCCCAATCCGCCAACGCCTTCGCCAACCTGCTGGCAAGCCAGATCCCGCCGGAGCCGCCGGAACACATGGCGGCGCTCGACCCCGACGGCTATCGCCGCCAATGGGGGCTGCATCAGGCGGGGCTGGAACGGATCGACGAGATCCTCGCGATTGCCGAAGGGCCGGCAAACGTCGTCGATGCGCTGGCGTCTGCAGCCAGCGACGATGAGCTCGAGGCCGAAAACGCCAAGCTGATCGAAGCCTTTCCTGAGACTGCCAACGAAGAAGGACGTCTTGCCTTCTTCTCCGGTGCCTTCGACGTGGCGCGGGTCCTCGGCTTTTCCGAAGAGGAAGTGCGCGAGGTCGCCGACCACCGCATGTTCAAGCTCGCGCATTATGCCCGGCTCGGCCTGGCGGCCGAACAGGCAAAGACGCGGGCGATGGCCAAGCTGAAAAGGGCGCCGTCGCCGGTGGCGCGGCCACGGCCGGCGGCAAAGACGGAACGCTCACCACGCGAAAGCCTGGAAGCGATGAAGCGCCTTTCGAAAACCGGCTCGATCCGCGACGCGATGGCGGTCGACTTCGACTGATGATGCCTGGCGCAAAGCGCATAAACAGAGTCCGGAAACGGCTCTAGCGCTTTGTCTTCACTCCTCTTTTGAGGAGGCGTGGCCGCCCGCAATTCTTCGCGAAACGCTCGCTTCGGCGCCCAACCTAAAACCGATCCTCACCGCCCGCGCTCAATTCACGTCAGCGCGTGCGATCCATCCCAACATTCAAGGACCACTATCATGGCTGTTGTAGCAAACACCTTCACGACCTCGCAGGCCGTGGGCAACCGCGAGGACCTCTCCGACGTCGTTTCCCGCATCACGCCCGAGGACACGCCGATCTACTCGCTGATCGAAAAGGGCACGTGCAAGACGCACCACCCGGAATGGGAAACCGACGAGCTGGCCTCGCCCGGCGAAAACATCCGCCAGGAAGGCGAGGAATATACCTTCGGCACGATCATCGCGCCGACCAGGCTCGGCAACTACACCCAGATCATGCGCAAGGACTGGATCATCTCGGCGACGCAGGAAGTCGTCTCCGAGGCCGGCAACGTGCAGAAGCGCAAGTACCAGAAGCTGAAGAAGGGCGTGGAGATCCGCAAGGACATCGAATACGCCATCGTCGACACCAACGCTTCCGTCTCCGGCGCCACGCGCGAATTCGGCTCGCTGCCGACCTGGATCACCACCAACGTCTCGCGCGGGGCAGCGGGCGCCAATGGCGGCTACAACCCGACGACGGGCCTGACCGTGGCGCCGACCGACGGCACGCAGCGCCCCTTCACCAAGGCGATCCTCGACGAGGTGATGCAGACGGGCTACCAGAACGGCGCCAACTTCCGCCACGTCTCGGTTTCGCCTTACGTGAAATCGGTGTTCGTCACCTTCATGTCCGACGCCAACGTGGCGCCGTTCCGCTACGCGGTCTCGCAAGGCGGCGAGCGCAACACGATCGTGGCGACCGCCGACTACTACGAGGGTCCGTTCGGCACGGTGATGATCCACCCGAACCGGGTGCAGGCGGGCACTGGCAAGCTCGCACGCAATGCCTTCTTCCTCGACACCGACATGCTCTCCTTCCTGTGGCTGCGCAAGATCCAGGAAGACAAGGACGTGGCCAAGACCGGCGACGCCGACAAGGGCGTGATCATCGGCGAGGGCACGCTGAAGGTGCACAACGAAAAGGGCCTGGGCGTTGCGGCCGATCTGTTCGGGCTGAGCGCGGCGAGCTGATCGGGCTAATCCTCGCTCGCGCACTGAAACCTGACCGCAGCTTTGGCGGCTTGAGCGGCTTCAAGGAGCCGCTCTCGCTCGTCGGCGGTACGCGTGATTGCAAGTAACGGCACGCGCAAAACGAAACCGACCCATGAGAGGTGCAATTTGGCCAAGCAAGACAAACCGCTGAATTCGATGGGACTACCCGTTAGAATTCAATCCGTTCGAGAGGCGATCAAGTATTTTGACGAGAACCCGGCGTTGATGAGCAGCGCGCCCATTGCAGATGCGAAGGCACCGCGCGGCGAGGGGGCGCAATTCCGGCACCCGCCGCCGAGCGAACTCATGGGCGGAGATTTTCGCAAGGCGCCGATGCACTTTCGCGGAGTATTGACGGATACCACTCGGTTCAGCAAGCAACCTCAGCCCATGCCAACCGACCGCCTCAAACCTATATCGGCGCATGACAAGCTCTCGGACAACATCGCGTTGCGGATGAAGCGGGACCTGCAGCAGCGTCTCTTGTTGCGTGAACACGAAGCGGCGGGGTTTGTCGGAAATGGCGACCATGAAAGCGGCGGGTTTGGAGCGCTGCGCGGCAATCTGTGGCAACACGGTTACGACACGAAACGGGACGAAGGCAATGCTCTCGGTACTTTCCAATGGGACGGAGTACGGCGGGAGGATTTCAAGAAATGGGCAAAGGAGAACGGTTACGACGACCAGTCGATCGAACAGTCATATGAGCCGAGCTATGGCTTTCTGGAGCATGAGCTAACGAACCCGCCGGAAGGTAAAGTCCTGAAGGGGCTGAACAAGGCAGACACTGCCGATGATGCCGCCCGCATCATCGAGAAAATGTATCTGCGGTCGGGGAGGCCGAGACTTGCCGAACGTCAAAGGCTGGCGCGCCGAGCTCTGGATCTTCCCGATTATACTGTCGAAATTCCCGTTCCAATGCGCAATCCAAATGCAAGACCTCCCTCAACCCGGTAAGCAATGTTGAACGCGCGGCGCTTGCCCAAGCTCCCTGAATTCGCGCGTCGAAGTTGCATCTCTACTTGAATTTGTTCCTGTAATGTTCTAACGCTTGCGGCGCATGCATGGCGTGCATGCGGTGGTCGCATCACTCTTGCAGACGGAGAATCGAGACTTGTTCAGATCAGTTTTGGTGACCTTGGCCGTTCTTGCCGCAAGCATCTTTGCCCCTTCGGCCCATGCCGCGGATAGATTGCTCAGCGCCATGATCACCTGCAAGCCGGAGTTCTTCACGGTGCTGCAGGCGCGACGCGGCTCCTTCGCACCGGTGCGGATCGTGCCTTACGAATGGCCATCCAACACTCCGCATGTTCGCGAGGCCAAGGACGTGTTCGTGGAGGAGGTGACATTCGCGAGGCCGATAGACGTCGGCGGCTTATCAGTATTGGAGTTTAGCCAGAAAACGACCGTTCAGGACGATGGTCCCTCCGATTTCCGCTGGCAATTCGAAGTCGCCGCGTCACCATCGGACGTGGCCGAGCTATTGATCACGCAGTACGGTGCCCCATTGAAGGCGGATTATCGCGATTGGGTGGTGGATTCCGAGAAAGTGCGCGAAAAGAGCGGCGTATCCGGCAGCCTGCTCATTGAGCCCGGCGAAGCTGGAGCCACAATTTCCTGTCGTCTCTACAAGGCGGAAGCGGGCGGCTTCAAATTGCCGGTCGCAGCAGAGAGTTTTGGTTGGCCGCAACTCGGGCCGCCGCCGCTGATAAACCCCAATCTGCTGATGAATGCCTTGGCGCAATGCCGATCGGATTTTTTTGAACGACTGGCTTTTGACAGAAAGGCCTTCGGCAAGCTCAAGTTCAAGCAGGAGAGCGGGCCGTATCCGAAGGGACGGGACCATGCATCACCTTTGACACGCGTGGAGTTTCAGACGCCCGTCCGCGCTTGGGGCATCGAACTGACCGGTTACATCCAGCGGCTTCAGATGGTGAACGGTGCGCCGGGTTTGCGCTGGGGTTTCCAGACACGGGAAAACTCCGCCAACCTCATGCGCGTGGTAGCACTGCGCACCGGTAGCAGCTGGGAAGATCCACAAGGTTGGAGTGTCGACTTTGAGGCGGAAGCAACTGGATATACGCCTTCTCCAGATCTCGGGTTTGACGAGGGTTTCGTCGGTTGCACGACACCGCTCGCTGCCGGCAAGGAGCCGCCGAAACCTGTAGACTTCTTCCGGAACGAAGACACGGGAAAAGCGCAGTAGAACTACCGACCGACGGCACGCAGCGCCCCTTCTGCAAGGCGATCCTCGACGAGGTGATGCAGACGGGCTACCAGAACGGCGCCAACTTCCGCCACGTCTCGGTTTCGCCTTACGTGAAATCGGTGTTCGTCACCTTCATGTCCGACGCCAATGTGGCGCCGTTCCGCTACGCGGTCTCGCAAGGCGGCGAGCGCAATACGATCGTGGCGACCGCCGACTACTACGAAGGCCCGTTCGGCACGGTGATGATCCACCCGAACCGGGTGCAGGCGGGCACTGGCAAGCTCGCACGCAGTGCCTTCTTCCTCGACACCGACATGCTGTCCTTCCTCTGGCTGCGCAAGATCCAGGAAGACAAGGACGTGGCCAAGACCGGCGACGCCGACAAGGGCGTGATCATCGGCGAGGGTACGCTGAAGGTGCACAATGAAAAGGGCCTGGGCGTTGCGGCCGACCTCTTTGGGCTGAGCGCGGCGAGCTGATTGGGCTGGAACCTGACCGCAGGGCGGCTTGAGCGGCTTCAAGGAGCCGCTGTCTTTCGCCGGCGCCTCGTGACGGGTCACGCATGCGCAGGTCGGGACGAGGTGCGCAGAACAAATCCCAAGCACGTTAGGTGTGAAATGAACCTGGAAGACAAGTTTCTCAACTCGATGGGGCTACCCGCCCGAATTCATTCCGTTCGGGAGGCGATCAAGTATTTCGACGAGAGTCCGGCATTGACGGGCAGCAAGCCCATTGCCGAAGTGAAGGCGCCGCGCGGCGAGAGCGCGCGCTTCCGGCATCCGCCGGAGGGCGAACTCATGAGCGGTGAATTTCGCAAGGCGCCGATGCACTATCGGGGTACGCTGACTGATACAACGAGGTTCAGTAACAACCATCAAGTGTTGCCAGCTGACCGCCTCAAAGCGACTACGGCGCGCGACAAACTCTCGGACAATATTGCCGCACGGATGAAGCGGGATCTGCAACTGCGTCTCCTGGAGGGTGGGCCTGGCTTTGAGGATGGCTTGATGCCTGAACACGTCGCGGCAGGATTTGTTGGAAATGCTGACCATGAGAGTGGTGGGTTTGGAGCGTTGCGTGGCAATCTATGGCAACACGGTCACGACACTGGTCGGGACAAAGGCAATGCCCTCGGCACTTTTCAATGGGACGGAGTACGACGGGACGCTTTCCAGAATTGGGCCAAGGAGAACGGTTACGACGAACGGTCGATCGAACAGGCGTATGAACCGAGCTTCGGCTTTCTGGAGCACGAGCTTCTGAACACGCCGGAAAAGAAAGTCCCGGAGAAACTGAAGCAGGCGGACAATGCCGATGAGGCCGCGCGCATCATCGAGAGAGTATATCTGAGGTCAGGCGAACCGAAGCTTGCCGAGCGTCAAAAGCTGGCGCGCCGTGCCATGAGCCTTCCGGACTATGAGCCACCCGTGCCGACACCGCGCCCGTCGACGGCCGGCCCTGGTACTCGCCGTGCTGTAAGGTAACGGCTAAATGGGCCCGTGGTTGGGACGGGACGGCCCGAACCGCTGGCCCGTTTCCACAGGAGACGCCAATATGCCGTTCATCACGCGTCGCTGACTGTACAGCGCTGCCGAGTTTCGTCGCCAAATTTCCGTTGCGTATGTTCTTGTAATGTTCTACAAACATGGCGAGTTATCAATTGATGTGAATCTGCTCTGGTTGCGTTGACGTGATGTCAAGAAACGGCGGTTCTCCAACCCTCTCAGACAGTTTCGAGGCGTTTGTCCGACGCGTTCGAGCAACACTATTCAGGTCACAAGGCGAGTTCGGCAGATGGGGTCCAACATTCTCAAGCGTCTTTGCGCGGTCTTCTATCTGCTCGTGCTTGCGACGCCTGCAGCGGCGGTTGAGCGGGGCGATGCGGAAAGAGTGTTTGGCGCATTCTTGGCGTGCAAGGACGACATCTTTTCTCTTCTCACGAGCGACAAGGCAGACTTCCGTGCATTAACGATTACCCCTTACGATCACGAGGCGGACGGAGTAAACGGGCACTACATCGCGTTCGCGGCGCCTGTCGTTGCTTCTGGACTGCCGCTTGGCAGGTATGTCCAGTTCGAGGCCGTTGGCATTGCGGTTCCGCACTTCGCATGGGGCTTCGAGGTGGAGCGGAATGTGCCTGAGGTTGCCAATGCGATCGAGGCGCTGCTGCCGGGCGCCAGGTTCGTTGCCAAAGATGGTCATCTGCTCGAATTGAAGCTCAGCACCGAGCCGGAGGCACAGCGCAGCGACACATCGGTCGCACCGGAGGACAGCTACAGGAAAATCGTCATACGCCAAGCGAACGATCCCACGCGGACGCTTTTGATGTGCGACGCTTCCAAGGATCGGATGTCGGGTCTGGCAATCGACGAGGAGACGGGAAGGAAGCGCTTGCCTTCACCGGAGGACCTGTTTCCGTCAGTGAAAGTACCGGCTAAAGCCGATAAAATTCTCGACGCTTTCGTCGCATGCAAGCCCTCGTTCTTCAACGTGCTGTGGGACGAAAGAAAGACCTTTCCGCGGGTCCGCGTCGAAGCCTTTGAAAGCCCAGGCAACAAGCCTCATGTTCCCGAAGCCGTGAATACCTATAACGAAAGCGTGACGTTCGAGCGCCCCGTCAAGATCGGCGATTTTTCCGTGGTGCGCTTCTTTCAGCGAAGGACGATAGAGGAGGGCAAGCCGACACGCTTTGCCTGGGCCTTTCAGGTGAACGCACCGCCCCGTGAGGTCGCGCGTGCCATTGCTGAGCGATACCGGGTGAGATTCTGGGGAAATTTCTCTTTGCTGAGCTCCAGGGATGCCGCCGTCGGCCCGGTCTCGAAACACCTGGATTTCAGCTCCTATTTTGATCCTGACGAGCAGGCAACCGTAACCTGTGAACCCGATGAAGGCGAAACAAAGGACTTCCGCTTGCCGTGGGCGGAGGAGACTTTCGGCTTGGCGGAACTTGGGCCGCCCCCGCTGATCCGAGGCAACAGGCTGGTGAACGCGCTGCTGCAATGCCGGCAGGACTTCTTCGCGGCCCTTGGTGAGGAGAAGGACTCTTTCGGCAAGATGACGTTCAAGGATGCCATGGGGACATATCGAGAGCCTGGAGGCGTTGCTCGGGCGGCGCTGCGTGTGGCGTTCGAGAAGCCGGTCTATGTCTCGGGCTTTATGCTGACCGGGTACATTCAGCAGCGTGTTGATGTCGCCGGCCAGCCGAAACTGATCTGGGGTTTCCAAACGCCGGGAAATGAAGACGACCTTATTCGTGTTGCTGAGAACCGCACGGGAAGCAGCTATGTCGAGAACGAAGGCTGGTCGCTCGACCTGGAAGCGGAAGCGACCGGCTATACGCCCTCTGAGGCACTCGGCTTCGCTGACGGCTTCATCGGTTGCACCACACCGCTCGCTTCCGGCAAGACACCGCCGGAGCCGGTCGACCTCTTTCGGAACGAACATGGGAAGTAATGACTAGAGGATATCTTTAGGTCGAAGGGGTTTGCGCTGACGCCGACCGACGGCACGCAGCGCCCCTTCACCAAGGCGATTCTCGACCAGGTGATGCAGACCGGCTACCAGAACGGCGCCAACTTCCGCCACGTCTCGGTTTCGCCTTACGTGAAATCGGTGTTCGTCACCTTCATGTCCGACGCCAACGTGGCGCCGTTCCGCTACGCGGTCTCGCAAGGCGGCGAACGCAACACGATCGTGGCGACCGCCGACTACTACGAGGGTCCGTTCGGCACCGTGATGATCCACCCGAACCGGGTGCAGGCGGGCACCACGAAACTCGCGCGCAACGCCTTCTTCCTCGACACCGACATGCTGTCCTTCCTCTGGCTGCGCAACATCCAGGAAGACAAGGACGTGGCCAAGACCGGCGACGCCGACAAGGGCGTAATCATCGGCGAGGGCACGCTGAATGTGCACAACGAATAGGGCCCGGGCGTTGCGGCCGACTTGTTTGGGTTGAGCGCGGCGAGCTGATTTTCAGAGTTCGCGCCCGCATCATCATCCTCGTTTGCCGCGCGAGGACGATGATCGTCGCCGTCAATGCGGCCGGCTTAAATCGGCGATTTCACAGGCTCCAACAAGGAACGATGCGATGGATCAAAGGAACAACGGCAACAGAATCAAGCTTCACTTTGATGGGAAGCGGCTGAATGCCACCGAGAACGGCCGTTACGCCGGCGGCTGGGATGGCGTGAGTGGCAGGCCGGGCCATCAAACGCCGGAGTGGCAGGGTGACGCGGGCGAGGGACCAATACCGCAAGGAACATATGACGTCGGACCACTTCAACACATCGGGTTGAGGGACGAAGCCCTCGGTATGCTGAAGGCTGTCGGTGTCTCAAAAGGGGGGTGGCCAGGCGGCCGCTATGCGTGGGGGCGGTCGCGGACATGGCTTGATCCAAAAGCGGATATTGATCCCAGCGGCGCCCATAGAAGCGGCTTCTCGATCCACGGCGGATCGGCGCCCGGTTCGGCCGGATGCATTGATCTGACCGGCCAGATGGACAATTTCGCCGACTTCTACAAAAAGACTGGCCAGTCGGCTGATTTGAACGTCTCCTATCCCGAATACGATCCTGAAACCTCTGCGAGCGAAGCGCCTGAACGAAAGCACAAGCCGGCCCCCGAGCCCGAAGGGGAGTACCGCTGGGAGCCCGGAATCTCTTCGCCAAACCGCCGTGGTTTATCGCTGCGCGATGCGTTGAGGATCTTCGAATGACGACCTGCCCCGTGCGCATTTCCGGTCACCGGTGACGCGCACGGTATGTCGCTGGTAATCGCCTTGCCAGAGAACCGGAGTGCCTCCTTGTGTTCGTTCTTGAAATGTTCTACACTTTTTCCGGGTGGTCCATTGCTTGCGCAACGCGCTGAGGACACGCCGCACATAAGTTCATAAACGTCCGGCGCAGGCCGAGGAGGGGTCTTGTTCAGAGCGATTGTATCGGCAGTTGCCGCCTTGTCATTTATCGGTTTTGCCTCGCCGGCCGAGGCCGGGGCGGATCGAGCAGTCAAGGCGCTGTTCGCCTGCAACACCGACTTTTTCGAAGTCCTGAGAAGTGAACGCACGGCGTTCCGCGTATCGGAAGTCATGACAGTCTCTTACGAGGATCAGCGTATAGACATCATCGAGTTTGACCCGCCCGTGCAGGCGCTTGGCCTTCGCTTGACAAGTTACAGACAGGAGACGTCTATGAACTATGGTGGCGAGCCGGTTGTCGTTACCTGGGGATTTCAGTCGGCCGAGGTGCCGATGACCGTGGCGCTTGCGCTTCGGGAGCATTTTCCTGGCGAACAGCCTTTCAGGGGAACGTCTTCCAGGCTGGTGCCGGCGGAGACTGATACCCGAATCAAGTCCTTCATGATCACGGAGACGAGACTGCGGGGGGAAACCGGCGCCAATCTGGAGTGCAGTTCCCGAATGGTTGGTGACATCAGGTCTCTGCCCGATGTTGCCGATCTCTTTTTCGATACCTGGAGGAACCGCTGGCGGGCGTGGATCGATGAATGGTTGGATTGAGATGTGCGGGTGGGGCGCTTCACACCTTCAAACGAACAAATCTTGGCAAGGCGGTTCTTCGGAGCCGCCTTTTTTCATGGAGAATTTTGATGTCCGAAACAAAGAAATCGGTGCCAGTTCGTCTCGTCTATGACGTCTGGTTCCAAGAGGGCGAGCGCACGGCTGCGGGCGCGGTCGTATCCGTCGGTCTCGACGAGGCCAAGGCGCTGATTGCGGCCGGCAAGGCCGAGCGTGCCGATCCGCTGCCGGGGGAGTGACCATGCTGATCCGTGACGGGGCGTGGACGCTCTACGACCACGACATGGCGAGCGGCCGGTGCGTCTGGCACCACTTCGACGGGGAGAAGGACGTCTATCGCGTCGATTATCCCGTCGACAACCTGATCAGCGAAAACCTGGATGTGCGCAACAGCGCCGAAAAGGCCTGGCGCGGCGACTGGCATCGCGTTGCCTCCATTCCTCTCAACGTCGCGCATTCCTCGGGCCTCGTCGAGGCGCATTCGCAGGGTGACGACCGGTTCGTCAAACGCTTTCTCAACGACGGCGACAACCGTGCCTGGCGCACGAAGGACGGGCAGCTATGACCATTTCCGACTACGCCTCGCTAATCGTCGATGCCGGCGAATACAGCGGGCGCAACGACATCGCCCATCTCTTTCCCCGCTTCCTCGGCCTTGCCGAGCTGAAGCTCAACCGCGCGCTGCGTGTGAGCGAGATGGAACACAAGGCGCCGATTGCGGTCGTCGATGGTGAGGCGCCGTTGCCGATGGACTTCCTCGAGGCACGGCAGGTACTTTCCGCGAGCGGTCTGCCGATCCGGGCCGTGGCGCTGCAGCAGCTAGCCATCAACGCTCAAGCCGGGGCGGGGCCGCCGCTCGGCTATGTCATCGTCGGCAACCGGATCAAGGTTTTGCCCGGCGGCGACCACGGGCTGACCATGACTTACTATCGCAAGATCCCGCCACTTTCGCCTGTCAACCCGACGAACTGGCTGCTTGAGAAGGCGGCCGATGTCTACCTCTACGCACTGGTAGAAGAAATTGCCGTGTGGGAACGCGACGCCGGCAAGGCGGGGGCGGCGCAGGAGCTGAAGCTGATGGCGCTTTCGGGCCTGAAGATCGGCGACGAGCGGGCCCGCTGGGGCGACGCGCAGATGACGGTGGGAGGAGCGACACCATGACCCTGATTTCCGCGATCAACGAGGTCTGCGACATCGTTTCGCTCGACCGTTTCGACAGCGTCTACGGATCGAACGACCCGAATGCGCAGACGATGGTGGCGCTGGCGCAGGAGGCCGGAGACGAGATCTCGCGCCGCGGTGACTGGCAACGCATGTTGAAACAGCATGTGGTGATTGCCTTGCCGCAGAACTTGCCGGCAGACTACCAGCGCCTGACGCCGGGCGGCGCTATCCGCACCGCCACGGGCAGCTTTTTCCGGCCGATCACCAACAGTTCGCAGTGGGCGGTGATTGCCGCCGCTGCTCCAGCGCAACCCTATTTCTTCATCAGGGACAACCAGATCCATCTGTCTCCAGCTTCTGCCGGCGCGGCTGCCGTCATCGACTACGTCTCCAGGAACTGGGTGCTTGGCGATCCCTTCGAGGAGCGCGACACGCTGAAGGCCGATGACGACCGGCCGCTGTTTGCCGAGCGGCTGCTGACCAAGGGCATCCTGTGGCGATGGAAGCGCCAGAAGGGGCTGCCCTATGACGACAGCCTGGCGGAATTCGAGGCCGATCTGATCCAGGAGATCAACGCCGACCGGGGGGCATCATGAGAATGGATGTGAGGCCCGGCCGGATCGGGAAGAGCAACCGCGGTGCGGTCGCCATCGGGCGGCAGCAGACATCGCAGCCGATTACCTTTCCGGCGCCGAAGAACGGTCTGGTGACGACGGCGGACATGGCCTCGCAACAGCCGGGCTCGGCCACTGTGCTGCGCAACTTCCTGCCGACGCTGGTGGGCTGCCGCATTCGCGGCGGATCGCAGAAGCGTGGAAAGGCTCTCGACGGCGGGACGATCCGCAGCGCGTTCAAATACAAATATGGCGCGATCGAAAAGCTGTTCATGGCAACCGATACGGCGATCTACGACATGACATCGCTGGCAGCGCCGCCGGCGACGATGTCGGCGGCGACGGGCGGACTGACCAGCGGCGACTGGTGCACGTTCCAGCACACCAACGCCGGCAACTCCTTCCTCATCTGCCTCAACGGCGCCGACCAGCGCCGCGTCTACAATGGCAGCACATGGGCGACGACGCCGGCGATTACCTTTACCGATGCGACAACTGCGGCGCAGTTGAACTACGGCTGGCTCTTCAAGAACCGTCAGTTCTTTCTGAAGAATGCGACGCTCGACGCCTATTACCTGCCCGTCAACGCCATCGGCGGGGGGGCGGCGGTTTTTTCGCTTGGCGGGGGGGTGGAGAAGGGGGGCTCACTCCTGACCGGCTTTTCCTGGTCATTGGAAAGCGGCGACGGTCTTTCCGATCTCTGCGTATTCGTCTCGACCGAAGGAGAGGTGGCCGTTTATGCTGGCTCCGACCCGAGTGATGCCAATAGTTTCGCATTGAAGGGCGTCTACCAGATCGGCCGGCCACTCGGCAAAAATGCCTGGATCCGTGCCGGCGGTGACATCCTGATCGCCACCAGCGACGGGTTGACGCCGATCTCGCAGGTGTTTCAGCGCGACCGGCAGGCACTGAGCCAGGTATCGGTTTCGCGGCCGATCGAGGACGACTGGCGGCGGGCGGCAAACGCCACCGGCGCCGGCTGGGTGGTGAAGCAATGGCCCGAGCAGAACCTGGTGTTCATCGCCTTTCCGGCCAATGCCGTGGTCAGCGACACGACTTTCGTGCTCAACGTGCTGAACGGCCGCTGGTCGACCATCAGCAACTGGAAGGCGACCTGTTACGAGACCCTGCAGGGCGGCCTGTTTTTCGGTTCGCTCAACGGTCTGTGCTGGCAGGGAGACACGACGGGCACGGATGACGGGCTGACCTTTACCGCCGCCTATCTCTCGCAGTTTGCGCCCGCCGGACAGTTCGGCCAGCGCACGGCGGCGACGATGGCACACATGTATTTCCGGGCGAAATCCGAGCCGAAGGTCCGTCTCTTTGCCCGCGCGGACTACGACAAGGCGATACCGACTTTCACCACTGTGACCGCAGGCGATGCCGCGTCATCGGAGTGGGACGTGGGGCTCTGGGATGTCGGCGTCTGGGACGGTCTGTCGCAGCAGCAGCGCTACAGCTTTCGCCAGAACGTGCGCGCGGCCGGCGACATGCTGGCCGTTGGTTGCGTCATCACCTCGGGCGGTCCGGCAAAGCTCGATCTCGAGGTGGATCTTGCGACGTTGCAGGTGGCAGCCGGCGAGGCGAGCACATGAATATCATCTGGGGCGGCGCCGGCAACCCGGCGACAAACCAGGCGATCGCCGATTTCGTTGCCGGCCGTATCGACGGCTGCGAACGCGGCTTTGCCGACTTCACGACCATGGGCGTGACCGAAAGTGACACGCTGATCGCCGGTGTGGTCTTTCACAATTATGCGCCGGAGGCCGGCGTCATCGAGCTTTCCTCCGCCTCGACCAGCAGGCGCTGGCTGACGCGGCCGGTGCTGAATGCGATGTTCGGCTATCCGCTGGACGAGGTCGGCTGCCAGATGGTGGTGCTGCGCGTTTCCGAGCGCAACACGGGCATGATCGCCATCGCCAGGCGCTTCGGCTTTGACAGCTACCGCATCCCGCGCCTGCGCGGGCGGGATGAGGCGGAAATCATCTTCACACTCACTGACAACGACTGGCGGGCACATCCGGTCAATCAAAGATAATCAACATGGGCAAAGGTAGGTAACATGGGCAAGTCCAAAGCACCGAAGCCGCCGGATCCGCGCGAAACCGCGGCGGCGCAAACCTCGACGAATATCGCCACCGCAGTGGCGAACGGCTATATCGGCAACGTCAACCAGGTCACGCCCGATGGCAGCCTGACCTATACGCAGACCGGCACGAACAAGTGGCGTGACCCGATGAGCGGCGCTATCTACGATCTGCCGACCGTGACGGCGACGCAGACGCTCTCGCCGGCACAACAGGCGATCAAGGACCAGACGGACGCCGCGGAAAAGAACCTGGCGACGCTTGCCAACAACCAGTCGGGAAGGCTGAACGACCTGCTCGGCAAACCGATCGACCTTTCCGGCGCGCCGGCCGCCGGTAATCCGGCCTCGATCAGCCTGCCGAACTATGCGCAATACGGCGGCGGTCCGAGCCTGCAGACGAACCTCGGCAACACCGGCACGATCCAGAACACTATCGCCGGGGCCGGCGACATCCAGAAGGGTGTCGGCAATGCCGGTACCATTCAGGCGTCTCTCGGCAATGCCGGTGACATCAGCCGCTCCTACGAAACGAACTTCGACACCAAGCGCTACGAGGATGCGCTGATGTCGCGGATGAACCCGCAGCTCGAGCGGGACCGTGCGGCACTGGAAACGCAGCTGGCCAACCAGGGCCTGCAGCCGGGGTCGGAAGCCTATAACCGGGCCATCGACCAGGCGAGCCGGCAGGCGAACGATGCGCGCTTCGGCGCCATTCTCAATGCCGGGCAGGAACAATCGCGGCTCGTTGGGCTGGCGCGGGATGCGGCCGGCTTCCAGAACAACGCCCAGCAGCAGGCCTATAACCAGGCACTGACGAGCGGCCAATTCGCCAACCAGGCACAGAACCAGCAATACACCCAGAACGCCAACACCATGCAGCAGGCGAATGCTGCGCAGCAGCAGCTCTTTGCCCAGAACCAGGCGCAGCAGCAGGCGATGAACGCCGCCCAGCAGCAGAACTTCAACCAGGCGCTGGCGGCCGCCGGCTTCAGCAACGATGCACAGCAGCAGATGCACCAGAACGGCCAGTCGGCGACAGCTGCCAACAATGCGCTGAAGGACCAGACCTACAATGCCCAGCAGGCGCAACTGGCCGCGCAGAACGCGGCAAGGGCGCAATATCTCAACGAGATGTATGCCCAGCGCAACCAGCCGATCAACGAGATCTCCAGCCTGCTTTCCGGCGCCCAGGTGAGCAACCCCAACTTCGTGCCGACGCAGGGGCAGCGGATCGAGCCGGTGGATTATACCGGGCTGGTGCAGCAGGACTATCAGAACCGAGTGGCCGCCTACAACCAGAAGCGCGAAGGCATCAGCAGTGTACTTGGAAGCATCCTCGGGGCCTTGCCGAAGCCTTCAGACCGCCGTCTCAAGAAGGACATCAAGAAAGTCGGCAAGCTCGATGGGCATTCGCTCTACGAATATCGCTACAAGGGCGAGCCGCAGCGCGGCGCCAAGCACATCGGCGTGATGGCGCAGGAGGTGGAGAAGACCCGCCCCGACGCCGTCAGCCGCGACCCGGACGGCATGCGCCGCGTCGACTACGGCCGGCTGTTTTCCGCCGGGAGGAAGAAGCGGTAGGCCGCTTGCGGTGCTTGATACGCCACGAAAGCTTGTCGCCGCAGCGACCGACGGCTAAAGCGCGTCGCGATCTCTAGGATTCGCTTGTTGCGCCTTAAGCTGTTGTTCTTGCGCATGCCGTTATCGCAAGACCGCTGCACACTTTTGCGCGACATGCATGAGGTGGGCCTGCCATCGCATCCTGTCGCCGGCGGAGGCATTTGACGTGACCGGCCGT
This sequence comes from Ensifer adhaerens, assembly GCF_001270265.1. GTDB lineage: Bacteria > Pseudomonadota > Alphaproteobacteria > Rhizobiales > Rhizobiaceae > Ensifer > Ensifer adhaerens_B. The sequence goes on along the minus strand of NZ_LGAP01000035.1, from coordinate 20,188 downwards.
CCGCGCAGACATCGTGTCTGCGGGCCACATGCGAGGCAGCGCGAGATGCCGGCAGGGCCGACAGCCGGCTTTCGATCCGATCTCCGACCCGGTCGCCGGTATTTCCAGCCAACGGGGATGTGATGCAGCAAGCAGAGATTCCAGTGCTCTCTGCACTACCGGGCAGCGCCGCGGCCCATCTACCCAACAATCAAACGACTTGGCAGGCCCCTGAAAGGGGTGCTTCTACGGAGAAAACCCATGCCCAGAACAGGCGGCGTCTACTCGCCCCCCGCCGGCACCAAAGGCGTGCCGAACACGACCATCCAGAGCGTGCCTTACAACACGCTGATCGACGACTTGGCGGCGGATGCCAATGCGGCACGCCCGGTCACGGCCGGCGGTACCGGCGCGACGTCGGCGAGCGGCGCCCGAACAGCGCTCGGCGTCGAGATCGGAACCAACGTGCAGGCGTATGATGCAGGCTTGCAGTCGATCGCCGGTCTGGTGACCGTCGCTGATCAAATGATCTACACGACCGCGTTGGACGCGTATGCCACGACGGCGCTGACGCCGTTTGCTCGAACGCTGCTTGATGACGCGGACGCGGCAACTGCGCTGACCACCCTCGGCGTTTCGGATTTCATGAAAACCGTGCTGGACGATGGGGACGCGGTAACGGCACGCGCGACGCTCGGAGCAAACAATGCGTCGAACCTGACGGCCGGTACCGTCAGTGACGCGCGGTTGCCGACGACGATGGGCGGAAAGACGTTCACCGGCGCCACCACGTTTCAGACGACTGTATCCGTCACCGGGGCCAGCAACGGGATTGAGCTCGGCCCGCAGGGCGTCTCGAACACGCCGTTCCTCGACTTCCATTCCTCAGCCAACGTCAACGATTATGATGTGCGGCTCATTGCCAGCGGCGGCGCAGCTGGCGTGGGACTTGGTACGCTGACGGTTTCCGCCGCCACGGTTACCTATACCGGCAGCGCCACTATTCAGGGGATGAAGAGCACCAGCTTTGTGCAGGCTCTTGGCGACATGCTCATCGACGGCGCCGGCGACCGGCGTCTCTATTTCCGCTCGGCTGCCGGTGTTCCGCGCGGCATCGTTCGCCACGATCAGGCGGCCGACGCCATGATCATCAGCATGTTTAATTCTTCTGGGGCTTGGTGTCGAGACCTCTATATCGGCGGCGCCACGGCCGAGTTAGGCTACAATGGTGACATCGTTCTTGGCGGCGCATCCCGGTTCCAGACGGATGGCAACATCTATATGCAGTGGGCCGGGGCATATCTCTCTACCGTCCTCAATTCCAAGATCACCACCGATGGCCGCGCCTATCCTCGGCGTGTTGGCGGCGGCGATCTCAACTTCAATTGGAGTGGTCAGGGTGGTCAGCCGTCGTGGCTCTGGGGCGGTAACGATGGCGCCAACATGTACGTCTACAGCCCTTCCAATTTCAGCGTGAACTACGCCAATTCGGCCGGTTACGCGGGCAGCTCGGGCAACGCCGATACCGTTGATGGCTATCACGCCATTGACTTGGCTCAAATCTACAAAGGCGGCGACCACCTATTAACCAACTATCCAATCGGCACAATTATTCTAGCGTATGGGGGTGGAGCGCAAGTAAACCGCAATGCTGGTAATGCTGTTTACATTCTGACTTCCGCGACCAGTGGTTTTACTATCAACACTTCTGCTGGCGCGCAATTGGCAGGTACATGGGTTGGACGTGGTGCGTTTCAATACAGCAGCGGAAATAACATAATGTTGATGCAGCGCATTGCATAAGGGAATACAAATGATTGAAATTGTATCAATTGAGAACATCACTCGAACGTCATCGAATACGATGTTCAACGTCAAAGGAATTATCAAAATCAGTGGCGTTGAATACCCAGTCGAACACGGATATTCTCCGGATGACCCGCACGGTCTCAGTCCCGTATTGAAGGATTGGATCGAAGATCATCCGGAATTTCCGATTGGCGCATACGCTCCGCCCCCGCCGCCGACCTTAGAGGAGCTTCGGGCGCAAATGCCGCCCCTGACGGCCCGCCAACTTCGGCTTGGCCTCGTCGGCCACGGCATATCCCTTTCGTCTGTGACAGTGACCATCGAGGCTATGCCTCCCGGCCCCGAAAAGGAGAAGGCACAAATCGAGTGGGAGTATGCGACCACCTTCAGCCGCATGCATCCGCTGATCGCGACCGTTGGCGCCGCGCTCAATTTGACTGATATGCAGATTGACGCCATGTGGCGTGCTGCAATGCAACTGTAGCTCACGCGGTTTGATGGTGCGACCCTTTCGCCGGAATGGAGGGAAGCGCCATGGGGCAGGTTCGTCACGGTTGCTCCACGACCACCCACGCGGTCCGAGCTGCGATACAACGATCGTGGCGCAGAGCAGGCAGCATGGCATCAACATCAAGACAGGCGCCAAATGGCGCAAGCGGGCTTCGGTTAATGATCTCAAGACTGGGCTGAAGGGCCAAGGTCATCGGTCCTGAGCGAGGCTGAGGAGGCGACGGTCGTTGCTGCATATTGCGGCGGCATGCGCTTCGCTGCTGGATGACTGCCTCTCTGCGCTGCATTCGATGATCCTGCATCTGACGGTTGGCGCTGCGTCGGTGTCTACAGCGGCTCGGCATTTGCCGCTTGCCGGGGGTGGATGGCGACAAGCCGAAATGCCAAAGGTTCAAACGCTATCCCATCGGCTTCCTTCACATCGCTATCGCCGAAGTGCAGGCGCCCGAGGGCAAGCTTAACCTTTTGGTGGCAACTGACCGAACGAGCAAGCTTGTGGCGGCCCAACTCGTCAAAAGGCGGATAGCGTGGGTGTCCCTGGAGCGCCTGCTCCAAGCCGTACCCTATCAGATCCACACCATTCTGATCGCAAGCATTGCCAGAAGCGTGACCATCAGGAGGGCGGCTCCGTATATAGCCACTGTGATGCGGCGACGGCGTGCGCCGGTCCAATCGTAGCTCATCGTCTTGTTCCGCCGACTTTTATATCGTGACGCGGACGATCGGCGATTCTGCTTAACAAATAGGAAAGCATTGTCGACAAAACTATGCTTCCGCATTCTGTATGCTGCTAGTCTGGCGTCATGTGGCTCATATGAGGCGGAGGTAGCGCATGCCGGATGCTTCGATCGACCTGGCCCTCTATTCGGCCGCACTGAATGTCACGGTACCGCCGGCGCTTATCCGGCCCTTTCTCGACCAATTGGCAGAGGGGCAGTTCTCCATCGATGAAATCAGGAAGCGTTGCGCGGAGAACGGCGTGCGCCTCAAGGCGCATCTGCGCAAGGGCGAACGCACCCGCAAGGACCTGCGCGCGGCCTTCGACATGCAGTCGGTGGAGCGCAGGCACCTGGATATTCTCGACATGCTGATTGCAAGCCTGGAGGCGAAAGCCGCGCGCGACGCGAGCGAGTTCGACGGGTTGTTGGACGACTTCAAGATGAGGGTTTCGGCCCTTTCCGCCTCCGTCGACGCTGATGAAGCATCGGCGCTGGACGAAATCTACAGGACGATCGAGGCGCAGGTGCGCGTGGAGGTCGGCGAACTCTCCGATGTCGCCCTGTTTCTGCGTGGCCTGCGCTCGAGATGTAGCGACGACCGCGGCGAGAAAGAACACCTCGCCGACAGCGAAAGTCTCAAGAAGCTGTTGGGTTCGTTGTCGCCACCAAAGCCGCCGTCCGTTTCCTAGAGCGTTTCCGGTTTAGACGGAGTCGCGGAAACGCTCTATCTCTTTGTTTTTAAGCATTTCCTGACGGAAAACCGCTTCGCACTTTTCCTGGAAATGCTCTAGACGGACGGCTTCTACCCACCATCCAATCGAACACGGCTGCCCATGGCGCCTGCGCGAAGCGCGGCGCGCGCGACTGCATAATTCCTTAAATCGGATCCGATTTAAGGAGAAACTTATGCAGCAAGTCCAAAGCGTTACAGCGTCCTTTGCGCGTCATATTTGACGCGCGGCGCTGTAAAGGTATTGCCTACGAGCTCCGGCGTGTCAGTAGGGCTGTACCATAACGACACAGCTGACAAGCACGATGGCCAGTGCGGTCATCTTCACGAATGCGGCATCCATCATGGCGAAATCTCCCCTTTGATCGCCTAGCAACGCATTACCGTTGCTTCTGGTTCCCAATCTAAACAGGACAAACGACATGAACATGAACCGACGCATCAATGTGGCGGGCCTTTCGCTCGTCAAACAGTGGGAAGGCCTGAAGACGAAGACCTATCGGGACATCGCCGGCATCTGGACCATCGGTTATGGCCACACCAGCGCTGCGGGCGCTCCGATGGTGAAGCCGGGAATGGCGATCACCGAGGCGCAGGCAGAGGAAATCTTGAGGACGGACTTGGCGACATTCGAAGAGCGGGTGTCGCGCCTCGTCAAGGTGCCGCTTACCGACAACCAGTTCGCCGTGCTTGTCTCCTTCGATTTCAACACCGGCAGGCTCGGCAAATCAACGTTGCTCAAAAGGCTGAATGCCGGTGACTACGACGCCGTGCCGCTGGAGCTGATGAAATGGGTCAATGCCGGCGGCAGGCGGGTGAAGGGACTGGTCAATCGCCGGTCTGCTGAAGCCGGGCTTTGGGCCAAGGGCGAGTTCGTTGCCTCCAACACCGTTACCGCCGCGCCGAATCCGCCCGAAGTGGTGAGCAAGGAGAACATCTCGTGGCTCGCCGGCATTCTTTCCTCGCTCGGCTTCGCGTTTACGGGCAGTGGCCCGCTGCAATGGGCATTTGCCGGCATCATTGCCGTTGCCTTCGCCATCGGCGCCTTCCTCTTCCTTCGCAAGCGGCTCGATCCGGCATGATCGCCTGGCCGAAGATCCTTTTCGGCGGGCTTATGCTCGCTGCCATCACCTGGGCCGTGCTCGAGATCCGGGCGGATGGCGCCCGGTCCGTTCTTCACGCGATCGAAAGGCAGAACAATGACGCTGCGAACCGCGCTCAGGAGAAGCGCCTTGATTACGATTCCTGTCTTGATGCTGGCGGGCTGTGGGATTTCGGGGCCGGAAAATGCCATCGGCCTTAAAAGCGTCGTCGGCGTCGACCTTGTCGGCGCGCGCGGCGCGACGCCGGTAGACCAACGCAAGATAGACAGGACAGTCGTCGGACTGTGCGCGGCGGCTGTCTGGTCAAAGGCGGACTGCGCACGGCATGGAGGGCGTCAGAATGTCTCCCGCTGACATCGACGTCAGCGTGCATCGCCAACTCGGCGAACTGGTCGCGGGCATGCGCGGCCTGCAGGAATCGATCCGCCGGATCGAGGAGGGCGCGCAGCGTGCCGAAGACAAGGCGACGAGCAGCCGGGCCGGCGTCCATCAACGCATGGATCAGCTGGTTGATCGTGTCGGCGATCTGGAGACCTCCGTTTCCACGCTCGGTGGTGACGTGGCGGAAATGAAGCCCGTCACCGACGACGTCAAGCGCTGGAAGCTGATGGGCATCGGCGCACTCGGCGTTACCGGCATCGCCGCCATGGCGCTCGGAGTGAGCTTCGCCGAGGCGATAAGGCGGATTGTGTTCGTCATCATAGGGAAGGGGTAGATACGAGAATTCGTAACACTACGTGGCGGATTCAGAGAATGGAAAGCTCAAAGCGGCATAACACGCAAATCTGAAAATGGCTTTAAAATGAGGCGGGACTGTTCAATGAGGGGGATTAGTTTTGTAATCGTTAGTGCATCGGTGATCACGTTAGCCGGTTGTGTGGGGGAGACGTTCGACAGCGTCATAATGCATCGAGCTTCCGATCGCGCAACCGCTGAATGCTCAAGTGGAACTTATGGAGTGGGCATTCTCGGACAAGATAAGAGCCCGCCTCCAAATGTGACGCGGTGCGTCGCAGCCTGTCAGAGAATGGGCTTTGTCGTTGTTGAAACCTACCCTCGTTCTGACCTCGTTATTAAAACTCATGAGGTTAGTGACGTCTCTGAAACTGAGTGTTCAACGAGACAGCCGTTTTGATATTCGATTTTGGTACAGCATAAGCACGACGTGAAGCGATGGGGATCGGCGCGCTCGGCGTCACCGGTATTGCAGCGATGGCGTTGGGTGTCAGCTTCGCGGAGGCGATAAGGCGGATCGTATTGGTCATTATCGGCAAGGGGTGACGGCGGCGTCCGCGGGCACTGGTTCGCCTTGGCCGGACGGTGTCAACGGGCGAGATGAGTAGCCGAGTGGTTCGATCGGGACTGGCCCAACCTACGCGCAGCCTAGTGAAGCGTCTGGACCGGGTGTTCCGTGAAGGTGTGGATGCCGTCGCGTTCGATGGTGGCGAGGAACTCTTCATAGGCTTCTCGGTCCGTGGGGAAGGAATCTTCCCATACGGTGGAGTAGCCTTCCTCGTCGATTACCTCGAGCGTCCAGTCGAGATTGGAGCCCGTCGGGCGTGATATGCGGATATGGACGACGACGTCGTCGTCGGCAAACTCGCCGGACAATTCCGAAAGCTCGAGGTCTTCTTCTGTTTGGGTCATGAGCGTTTATAACATGTCCTGAGTGAGCGAACCAATCTTGTGACGGTCCCTGGCCTTTGCCTGTGTGGGGAGGCTGCATTTGCGCGGCTGGTCAGGCAAGGGCGGTTTGACGTCTTGATAGGCCGAAAGGCGATTACCATACAATAGGATAGGTGCGGCCGGGGTTGCTTTGCAACCCCGGCCTCTTTTGCACGTCGTGATGCTGATAACGGTGAGCCGGCAGGCGAACCGCCTGCAATTCGTGCCGGCGCCGATCGTCCTTGCTGCTTCGACCGCATCACTGGTCGGGTGCCACCGACCATGGCGCGCTTCTGCGCTCGAACCACAAAGCCCGCTCGCACAGGGCTGCCTCGTCACGCGTGCCGCAGCGAAATTCGCCGATGATGAATTTCGCCAGGCGATCGGCGCGATAGTCGGTGCGTTGCATCCTTGCGGCAAGGCAGGCGGTATTGAGGACACGCTGGAGCATGGCGATCTCAGCCGGGCTGAACGCACAGTCCAGACGCTTGGAATGATGCTGCATTTGAACCTCCCATGGGCGACTGCGGCGGTTCTTACTTTGCCTTGTCGGCTCGTATCGGCGCGCGCTGACGTATTAGCTGGTCGAGGTCCGTCTTATACGGTCCGTGCTTCGCGAAAACCTCACGGGCCTCCAGCGGCGGTAGGCCGGAGGCGGCGATAAACTCCTCCAGATCGTATCGAGTGTTCCAGTTTTTGACGACTCGGCCGAACTGTCCTTTCGTGTCTGACGCAAACATAATGAACCTCCCGTTCTGGAGGATAAATTCACGATGCGAACGGTGGTTCCACTGCACTGAAAATTCCGTCTCAAAATGCGTTCAGACCCTGCTCTCGATGCGCGGAGCGCCATCTTGCCCGCGGCGCAGCAGGGCCGGACGGCGGACCCTTCGTCACCGCGCCTCCGGGGTGGGAGGCTACAGCGCCGCGCGTCTTATCAGACGCGCAAAGGTCGCTGTAGCACTTTGAATTGCTGCATGTTTTTGTCCTTAAATCGGCTACGATTTAAGGAAACATGCAGTAGGCGCAGCGCGCGGATGCGGAGGATGGCGCAGTGATTTGCTGGAGGGCGATTACGGCCTGAGATCATGGGTGCGGCATCAGGCGGTGCAGCGGAGGCGCCTGCACAGCACGCGTCGCCTTGTGTTCGGTGAAAATCCGTCTGCGGAGGCAGCCTCGCGACTGACGGTTGTCGAGAATTTTCTGCGGTAGGCCAGAAATAGCCACACACGGCCCGTTGCAGTTGTGGTTCTGCGAGCGAGATCGGAATAGAATGCGCTATTACACATTATCTTGAATGCGGTCTCGTTTATCCACGGAGAGGCCGCATTTTTTTGTCACCGCCTCAGCGGTGATGCGGGCTGCGCCGAGCGGGTCGGGCGACCCAGATGTCGACCGTTTCCATCTCTTCTGTCTTAGGCGGTATCCTGCGCCGTTCGCGCCACAGCGCGCATTCGAGCAGCCGGCGCTCGTCGCCGTTGCCGAGACGAAATTCATCCATGATGAACTTGGCCAGCCGGTTGGCGCGCTCGCCGCGGCGTGGGACGCGTGCGGCAAAGCAGGTCGCGTCGAATACCCGCTGCAGCATTTCGATGTCATCCGGACTCAATTCTCTGCCCGAAGCCTGCGGGAGATCATGCATTAGAACCTCCTTCATGGACGTTCATAGCCAATGCCGAAAGAGGAGAGGATACATCAGTCGAGATACGGGGCAATACGGAAATATTCGCCTGCGCCGGTCGCCGAGCGATGTGAGCCATTCCTGCGGCGCGTGTTTGCGCAAACACCGAACCGCCACGCGCACGATCGTTCAAGATCTGCATCTGTGCTTTATGCATGCTGGCGCTCCATCGACAGGAGGAACGACATGACGGATAGCATCGAGACGATCGATCGCAAGGCAATCAATTTTTCCGAGAAGCTGGAGATGATTGCGGAACTGTGGCAACCGCGCGTGGTCGCCGAGATGAACGACTACCAGTTCAAGCTGGTGCGCATCGAGGGCGATTTCATCTGGCACGACCATCCGGAGAGCGACGAGACGTTCATCGTGCTCGACGGTGTGCTGCGGATCGATTTCCGCGATGGCGCCGTGCGGCTTGGCCCGGGCGAGATGTTCGTCGTGCCCCGGGGCGTCGAGCACAAGCCGTTCGCAGAGAGCGAGGTGCGGTTGCTGCTGATCGAACCGCGTGGCGTTCTCAACACCGGCCATGCCGGTGGCGAGCGCACGGCGCAGATCGACCGCTGGATCTAAAGCGCTGCACGATCCTTCAGATTCGCTCAAAGCACCTTAAGCTATTGTTTTTATGTATGTCTTTATCGAAAAGCCGCTGCGCGCTTTTGCGCGACATGTGCTAGGGCGGGCCGTCGCGATCGACGATGCCTGATCGCGTCCCTGTCGGGTGATGGCCAGCGCCTGAACCGCAATCGCCATGCTCGAAGGGCAGGTCGGGCCAACGGCAAGGCATGCACGGGCGAAACCGGCAGCGTGGGTCAGTGCAATGCTGGTGTAATGAAATCAGTCGAGTTTGCCGCCAATGCTCCAACAATGAGGATTGGCGTCATCCCATGTGTCTTCTCAGAATCGGTCTGCTGGCATGTCACCTGTTCGGGGTGCCGTCCCAGATGGAACACAGCCGCTTCGAAGAGAGCGGCGGCGACCCCGTTTGGCGAAGGCATCGGGAAGGGGTGAGCTGGGCCGAGCGGCGGCGGAGGATCTGCGCCGACGGTCGTTTCAGCGATGGCCACGCCCGCACCTGCGACGAGCTGATGGAGCGGTACTATCCGCAAGACGAGGATTAGCGCATTTCCGGCAACGGCCAACAGCAACGGTGAAAACATCGTGCTCTGGGATCAGCTGTTCGGCACCTACTTCAATCCCGACCGGCCGTCTTCTGCCGATATCGGCATCATCGGCAAAGTATCGCGCAGCTTTATCGGCCAGTTGGTGCAGCCATTTTTAAAGAGCGGCAGGCGGCAGATCCTGGGGCGAAAGCCGAGCGCCGATTAACGGCGCGCGGAAAGGTTGCCGTCGTTGGTTTCAGGCTGATCAGGCGGGTACAGCGGAGGCAAGGCCCGCCATGGCCGGGCGGCGCGTGCCGTCCGACACCGAGAAGCGCAACCGGTACTCCCGCGGCGACAGGCCGAGGATCTTGCGGAAGATCTTGCGATAGGCGTTGGTATCGTCGTAGCCGCTCTGCCAGGCCACCTGCTCGATCGACAGGTGCGAGCGCTCAAGCAGGTCGCGCGATTTGGCGATCCTCAGCCGCTGGCAATATTCCGTCGGGTTGAAGCCGGTCGCCTTCTGGAAGCGCCTGAGAAAGGTGCGGTCGCCGAGCCCGGCGCGCTCGGCCATCATCTGCAGCGTTACGCCCTTGGTGTTGGCGCCGTGCAGCCAGTGCTGGATCTTCAGGATGGTGCTGTCGCCATGGTCGAGCTTCGGCGCAAAGACGCTGTAGTAGCTCTGCTCACGGGCGCCGGGATCGATGATCATGAAACGGGCGGTTGCCAGCATCACGTTGGTTCCGAGGAACCGGTCGACGAGTTTCAATCCCAGATCGATCCAGGCCATCATGCCGCCGGCGGTGATGATATCGCCTTCGTCGATCAGCAGCTTGTCGGTGTCGATGCGCACATCGCGATAGCGATCGGCGATCAGGTCCTGGTGCGACCAATGGGTGGTGATGGTGCGGCCGGCGGCAAGCCCGGATTCCGCCAGCAGATAGGCGCCGCCGCAGACCGAGCAGATGGTGGTGCCGCCGGCATGTTGTTCGCGCACGAAGGCGGGCAGCTGGCCCATGCGCCCGCCGACCGGCAGCTCCGCCAGTGTCGGCGGCAGGATCAGCGCGACGAGACCGGAGGAGGGGCCGGGATGGGTGTCGAGCGTCCTTTCGACCGAGCCATCCTCCTGAAGCTGCCAGTGGGTGATGCGGATCCGCGGTGCGTTGGCGCCGCCCTGTTCTGTCGCCTGCATGCCAGCCACCTGAAACATGTCCGTCAGCCCATGGACAGCCGACTTCAGCGCCCGCGGATAGACGACGATGCCGATCTCCGCCGGTTCGCTTTCGAGTGGTTTTGTCACTTCTGCCCCCATCGTTGTCAGCTTTGCCGGTCGAGAGGTTAGGCCGGTCATTCTATCAATTCAACCAGCGCTCCGGAGCGGAGATCGCCGGTCAACCGAGATGGAAGAGGGCAGGACAATGATTGAAGCAAAAGCAGTTTCCACTGGCCTTTCGCGCCGTACAGTTCTTTCGGCCGCCTTTGGCGCTGCGGCGACCGCCGCTGCCGTTCCGGCCGTTCGTCCGGCGAAAGCCGAAACCACACCCGCCAACACAACCGCCGCAACCAACACTCTGGGAGTAACAGTTATGGGCAGCCGCATCATCACTCGCGATGGCGTCGAGATCTATTACAAGGACTGGGGGCGTCGGGATGGCCCGGCGGTCGTGCTCAGCCACGGCTGGCCGCTGTCATCAGACAGTTGGGAGGCGCAGGCCTTCCATCTCGCCAACAACGGCTTCCGCGTCATCACCCACGACCGCCGTGGTCATGGCCGCTCCTCCCAGCCCTGGGACGGCAACGACATGGATCACTATGCCGACGATCTCGCCGACCTGATCAATGCGCTCGACCTGAAGGACATCTTCCTCGCCGGCTTCTCCACCGGCGGCGGCGAGATCACCCGCTATATCGGCCGCCATGGCACGAGCCGCGTCGCCAAGGCCGGGCTGATCTCGGCGGTGCCGCCGCTGATGGTCAAGACCGACAGCAATCCCGGCGGCCTGCCGAAGGAGGTGTTCGACGGGTTGCAGGCCGCCAGCCTGAAGGATCGCTCCAAGCTCTATCGCGACATCGCCTCGGGTCCGTTCTTCGGCTTCAACCGGCCGGGTGCCGTCGCCTCGCAGGGCATGATCGACAGTTTCTGGCTGCAGGGCATGATGGGCGGGCACAAGAACACCTATGACTCGATCGTCGCCTTTTCGCAGACCGACTTTACCGAGGACCTGAAGACGTTCGACGTGCCGACGCTGATCATCCATGGCGACGACGACCAGATCGTGCCGATCGATGCGGCCGCCCGCGCCTCGAAGCAACTGGTGCCAAGCGCGGTCTTGAAGGTCTATCCCGGCGCCCCGCATGGCATCACCGACACCCACAAGGACCAGCTCAACGCCGACCTGCTCGAGTTCGCCCGGTCCTGAACCTCTTGGTGCCGGCCGGTGCCGCCGAAAAGTGCCACCGGCCGGTCGTTCTCCGTCACAGCAGAAGGAACCGATCCATGACCCGCATTGACGAAAAGCCCTCGAGCCTTGACCGCCGTTCCTTTCTCGCCGGTTCGGTGGCGGGCGCCGCATTGCCGCTGCTGCCGAAGGGCGTTTACGCCGCAGACACCCACCGCTTCACCCATGGGAATTTCGATATCGCCGTCGTCAGCGACGGCTTCCTGACGCTACCGGTCAGTATCGTGCTGCCGGATGCCGCACCGGAGGAGCGCGACGGGATCATGCGCCGGCTCGGCGGCACGCCGGAGGGCGCGCCCTTCCACACCAACATCCCGTTTATCCGCACCGGCAACGACCTGATCGTCGTCGACAACGGATCGGGCGGCAACTTTCAGGCGAGCGCCGGCAAACTTTCCGCCAATCTGGCAACAGCGGGCATCGATCCGGCTGATGTGACCAGGGTGGTCTTCACCCACGTCCATCCCGATCATGCCGGCGGCACGGTCGGGGCAGATGGCAAACTCACCTTTCCGAACGCGCAATATTTCGTCTCGGAACGGGAATGGGCATTCTGGACGAACCCCGACTACGAGAAGGTCATGCCGAAGGCGCTGCATGGCTTTGCCCGCGGCGCGCAGCGGGACCTCTTCGCGGTCAAGGAGCGGCTGACGCTGGTCAAGCCGGGCGACGAGATCGTGAGTGGCATGCAGGTGCTCGACACGCGCGGGCACACGCCGGGCCATATCTCGCTGGAGCTTGCCGGCGGCGACGGGCTCGTGATTTCAGGTGATGCGGCGACCAGCAACATCGTCTTCTTCGAGCACCCGGACTGGCACTTCGGCTTCGATACCGAGCCGGATCTGGCGCTCAAGACCCGCAAGACGCTGATCGACCGGGCGGCCACGGAGAAACTGACGCTGCTCGGCTACCACTGGAGCTATCCCGGCATCGGGCGGGCCGAGCGGAACGGCGCCAGCTATCGTTTCGTGGCGGGGTCGTAGGGGCAGGGCGAGGTCGCGGTTGCCTCTACACGCACCGGCCCAACGTTGGATGAGGGGGGGCATGCCGACGATGTTCCTGCGCTCAAAGCAGGCCTTTTCGATTGCCATAAGGCCGAGGCGGCGCCACCTAGTGGCGCCGCCCTTTGTCGTCTCAAAGCTGAAGCTCGCCGTCCTTGATGTCGCTGATGGGCGACAGCATTTCCAGTTCCAGCGGACGCGCCTCGCGCTTCCCGGCGGCGATGCGCGGCCAGTCGGGATTGGCGAGCGCGCCGCGGCCAAGCGCGATCATGTCGGCGCCGGCCTGCAGCACCTGCTCGGCACGCGCCATATCGTGCAGACCGCCATTGGCGATGACGAACAGATCCGGCGCATGCTGGCGGGCAAGGGTGACCAGCGATCTGCCACCCGCCGAAAAGGCCGGTTGCCAGGCCTCGAACTCGGTCAGGTGCACGAAGTCGGCGGGGCTGGCCGCCAGTGCCTTGAAGACGATGGCGGCGCCTTCTTCGCCCTCCGTCCATTTATGCTTGTTATCGTTGACCTTGCCCTGGGACAGGCGGATGCCGACAGGCACCGCATCGCCGACGGCGCTGCGCACCGCATTCAACACCGCGAGACTGAGACCCAACCGCTTGCCGATGTCGCCGCCCCAACGGTCCTGCCGCCGGTTGGTGTAATCGGTGAAGAACTGGTCGAGGAGATAGCCGTTGGCGCCATGGATCTCGATACCGTCGAAGCCGGCGACCTCGATGGCAAGTGTGGCCGACTGCGCGAAGCCTAATATCGCTTCGGCAACATCCGCCTCGTCCATCTCCCGCGGCACGGCATAGAGGCCCGCACCGTAGTAGGAGACCATCTGCTGGCCTCTCGGCCTCAGTGCCGAGGGCGCGATGGTGTCGCTGCGAAAGGGATTGCCCTGGGCAAGCGCGCCGCCATGCATCAGTTGGGCGAAGATGCGCCCGCCCGCAGCGTGCACGGCATCGACGATCCTTTTCCAGCCTTCCGCCTGTTCCCGGTCGGCAAGCCCGGGCTGGTCCTTATAGGTCTGCGCATAGGCCTTGTCGGGATAGATGCCTTCGGTGGTCAGGAGACTGAAGCCACCCTTGGCGAAGCGCTGGTAGTAGCGCGCCATCCTTTCGGTCGGCACGCCGGCAATAGTGGCGCTGATGCGGGTCATCGGCGCGACGGAAAGCCGGTTTGCAAGAGTCAGCCCTTTGAGCGTCGTGCCGGTCAGAACCGGCGAGGTGACAGTGCTGTGTGCGTTCATCTCAGCGATCCTCAGCCAGCGCTATCGCCTCGATCTCGATCATCGCCTTCGGCGAATAAAGCGAGGAGACCTCGATGATGCTGTCGGCGGGATAGGGCGCTGAGAACCATTTGCGGCGCAGCTCGACGATCTTCCCGAAGTTCTCCATCGAACGCAGGAAGATCGTCACCTTCACCACCTTGGAAAGGCCGGAGCCGGCGGCGGTCAAGGCGCGGTCGAGGTTACGGAAGGCCCGCTCGGCCTGTCGGTCGAAATCGTCCTCGCCGACGATTTCGCCGTTGTCGCCGATCGCGGCCTGACCGGAGACGAACACGAAACCGTTGGCCTTGATGGCCTGCGACAGCAGGAACGGCGCGTAAGGATCTGGCTTGGTGATGACCTGTTCGAGAAACATGGGCTTATCCCTCTATGCTTGAGTTTTTCTCAGCTCGGCATCGTTGCCTTGGCTGTTGAGCCCAATATGATGAGGTCTTGCCCGGCTGACAAAAGACCATTTTTCAGCCGACAGATGAATTCAGATCATGTGTAGGGGATCATGAGGAAGTTGCCGCCGCTGGGCGCATTGCGGGTTTTCGAAGCGGCAGCGCGCCGCCTGAGCTTCAAGCAGGCGGCCGACGAGCTGAACGTGTCGGCGACCGCCGTCAGCCATCAGATCCGCCAGCTCGAAGAGTTGCTGGAGGTGAAGCTGTTCGAGCGCGGCACGCGCCAGGTGCGGCTGACGCAGGCTGGGCACACACTCTTTCCTGTCTTGCGCGACGGGCTCGACCGCTTCGAGCAGGCGATCGGCGAAGTCAGGCGCAACCGCGACACCAATGTGGCGCGGCTGACCTCCACCGTCGCCTTCGTCGCGAAGCGGCTGGCGCCGCTCGCCGGCAGCTTTCGCGATGCCCATCCGGACTGGAACCTGCGGCTTGATGCCTCGAACAGGACGGTGGACCTCGACGCGGATGCCGACGCGGCCATCCGCTATGGCGACGGGCAGTATCCCGGCCTGCTTTGCGAACCGCTTTTTGCCGATCGTTTCGCGCCGGTCTGCGCGCCGCGGCTGGTGCCGGCGTCTCTTGATGCACTGAGAGAGGCGACGCTCGTTCATTTCGATTGGGGGCCGGCCCGGCGCGACGACGCGCGGGCGCCCGTCTGGCGTCAATGGCTGGAGCGCGCCGGCGTCGGCAGCATCGACCCGGCTGGCGGCCTGTCCTTCACCGACGAGATCCATGCGGTGCAATCGGTCGTTGCCGGGCAGGGCATCGGACTTTTGAGCCTGACACTGGTTGCCGAGGAGCTCGCCTCCGGCATTCTCGTCCAGCCTTTTGCGCTGTCGCTCGAAAGCTACCGCTATGATTTCGTCTATAGTCCGCGGGCGGCCGAGAGGCCGGCAACGCAGGTGCTTAGGGATTGGGTACTGCAGCAGTTCAAGGGCGGGAATCGTTGAAGCCGCATAGCCGCGGTTAAAAAGAGCACGCGGCTGCGACAGGGCTCAGCTCGGGGGACGGGTTCCCCAGCTGGTCGTGGCGAGCATGGTGAAGCTCAGTCGAAGTCACCGAAGACGTCGATGTTCCTCCAGCGCCGGCTGGTCAGGCGCAAAGAACGATCCGGTTCGATCACATAGGTCTCGAAGACCTGGCGGCCAAACTGGTCGAAGAACTGGTGCGGCACGATGCTGCCGACCGGCGCCTTCGTCAGCTTGGTGCGCGGCTGGCCGCCATAGGTGATGCTGCCGGGGATGGGCTCAAGGTTCGGCGAGTAGCCATAGGTTTGGACGCCGGTGGTGCAGCCACTGAGAAGCAGGGCGACGGTAAGGGCGGCAAGGGCGTGTTTCATGTCGACGATCCTCGATGATGCAGGATGCGGAATGGATTTCTGCCAGACGCCATGTGCGACTCTCAGGGCGCGCGATTTATTCCCGCTTTCGCGGGCGTTTGTCCAACACCGTTCTCTAAAGTGTAGCGCGCCAAAGGAAATTTCCAAGTTCGGGGAGTGCGCGGTTGCCGGTGATGACTGCCTCCTTGCGCCGCGCAGCTAGGGTCAGGACCTATTAAATTCATTCATTCTGCGTGGTGGATTTCGTGTCTGACAAGGAGGGAAGATGCAGGAAATGCGTGAACATTTTCAAATCTTTCCGACGCGGTCAGGCGCGAAATCCGCCTCGCCCTTCGGGTTCAGCTCCATGGGCCGTCTGATCGCAAACAATGCTCGACAAGACCTTCGGGTCTTGCCTTGCGCTTGTTTCCTTCCATCCAATCCCATGGACCTGAACAGAATGGATGAATTTAATAGGTCCTGACCCTAGACCTAACCGCGGATGTTCGGCTCTTCTTCCCGTGTCAGGCCGTCGCGCAGCATCTGGACCTTTTCGTTGAGATCGATCATCTCCGGCACGGTGAACCCGGACCGACGCAGCAGTGTGTCGGTGAGGCATGCGGTCTTGGGGTGAAGCTCCTTGCCCTTCTCAGTCAGGAAGACCTCGACCAGCCGCTCGTCGGCCGTGCTTCTTCGTCTTGAAAGGAAGCCCGCCGCCTCGAGCCGCTTGACCGCGGGGGTGATGGTGCTCGGCTCCAAACCGAGCCGGTCGGCAATCGCCGATATGCTCAGGCCGTCCTGTTCCCACAGCGCGCTGACGGCGAGATACTGCGTATAGGTCACGCCGAGTGCGTCGAGCATCGGCTTGTAGGCGCGATTGATGGCGATCGCAGCTGAGTAGATCGAGAAGCAGAGCTGGCTGTCGAGTGGAAGCGGCGCCGGGGTGGTCATCGGTCATCTCCAATTTTGTCCGTGGCTTTTCATCAGCTTAGCACGAAAACCATTATCGCGATAATAAAATGCTGGACAGCCGGTTCAGCGAGGCGTAATTAATAATTATCGCGATAATGATTGTCGCGCTAACAAATTAAGGAGTTGCGCAAATGTTGAAGAAGACTCTGCTTGCCGCCGCCGCATCGCTGACATTGGCCGCTACCGGCACCACCGCGTTCGCCGCAGAGGCGGGGGCAAAGAATGTCGTTCTGGTTCATGGCGCCTTCGCCGATGGCACCGGATGGAGGGGGGTCTATGACATCCTGAAGAAGGACGGCTACAACGTCAGCATCGTCCAGAACACGACAACGTCGCTTGCTGCCGACGTTGCGGCCACCAGGCAGGCGATCGACAAGAGTGAGGGGCCGGTCGTGTTGGTCGGCCATTCCTATGGCGGCGTCGTCATCAGCGAAGCCGGCACCCATGAGAAGGTCCAATCGGTTGTCTATATCGCCGCCTTCGCACCGGATAAGGGCGAGTCTGTCTCCTCCCTGATCGCCAACCCGCCGGCCGGCGCGCCGGTGCCGCCGATCCTGCCCCCGGTCGATGGCTTCCTGTTCCTCGACAAGGCAAAGTTCGCCGCATCGTTTGCCGCGGACGTCGATGCCGAGACGGCTGCATTCATGGCCGATTCCCAGGTTCCGTGGGGTGTTGAAGCGCTGGCCGGTGCCGTGACCGACCCGGCCTGGAAGACGAAGCCGAGCTACTATCTGGTTGCGGGTGGGGATCGCATGATCCCGCCGGCCGCCCAGCTGATGATGGCAAAGCGCGCAGGCGCCACCGTCGTCGAAGTGCCCGGCAGTCATGCCATCTATGTCTCCAATCCCAAGGCCGTCGCCGATCTCATCGAGAAGGCTGCGGAAACCGCCAACTGATCGCGCGGCGAGCCACGCAGGAGGCATTCAACCAGAGACAGGGCCGGGAGAGGGGATCTCCCGGCCCTGAGATTGCTGACAAATCTTGAGAATGCCCGTTTGACGAGAGGCTCATCCAGTTCCCCCTCATTCCGGTCTTGTGCCGGAATCCTGTGTATTGAGCGTGTGTTATAAGGGATGCGGGCGGAAGGCCGTCTGTGGATCGTTGCATCTGCCGATCCGGCTCTTCTGGCGTTCGGGCCGGCCCCGAGGTTGCCCGCCAGCCACGGGGCGTTTCGCCCTCATACCCAGATTTGTCGCCGGGGCGAATTCCGATTTGGCGAAACATGCGGTAGTCCTTGGGTGAACTTCCCCGCGGATTGCGCGTTAGGCCCATGCGCCTGTCGCGTGCTCGGTGCCACCGCCCAGTCCTTCTGCCCAACAGGTATTGCATGACCGCCGAACAGTCACTCGCGTTTATCGTCATCGGCACCATGATGGCATTCTTCATCTGGGGGCGGTTTCGATATGACGTGATTGCCTGTTCCGCCCTGATGCTTTCGGTTGCCGTCGGCA
Source organism: Ensifer adhaerens (assembly GCF_001270265.1). GTDB lineage: Bacteria > Pseudomonadota > Alphaproteobacteria > Rhizobiales > Rhizobiaceae > Ensifer > Ensifer adhaerens_B. Next base: position 1,963 of record NZ_LGAP01000035.1, on the reverse strand, counting down.
TCGTGCCTTTCGATCACGCCTTCGACGGCTTCAGCGATGATATCGTCATCATCGTCGGCAGCGCGCTGATCGTCAGCGCCGGGGTGGCGCGCTCCGGTGTCGTGGATGCGGCGATCCAGCGCTTTCTGCCGAATATATCCTCGGTCCGGGCGCAGCTGGCGCTGCTCGTCATCACGGTCACGATCCTCTCCGCCTTCATCAAGAATATCGGCGCGCTGGCGATCATGATCCCGGTCGCTTTCCAGTTCGCCCGCCGTTCCGGCGTCACGCCTTCGGTGTTCCTGATGCCGATGGCGTTCGGTTCGCTGATCGGCGGGCTGATGACCCAGGTCGGCACGTCGCCCAATATCGTGGTTTCGCGCGTGCGCCAGGAACTGACGGGCGAGAGCTTCACCATGTTCGATTTCACCCCCGTCGGCGCCACGCTTGCTGCCGTCGGCGTCGTCTTCCTGCTGTTTGCCTACAGGCTGGTGCCACAGCGAACGAGCCAGCATGTCTCGGTGCAGGCGGCGATCGAGATCACCGATTATACCTCGGAGGCGGTGGTCGCGGCCGGCTCTCCCGTCATCGGCAAATCGCTCAGCCACCTCGTCAAGATCGGCGATGGCGGCGCGGTCGTCATCGCCGTCTTCCGGCGCGGCCTGCATGTGGCGCCGCTGCCCGACATCAAGCTTGAGGCCGACGACATCCTGCTGCTCGAAGGCGGCCCGGACGCGCTCGACCGCATCGTCTCGCAGGCCAAGCTGAAGATCTCCGGCGACCGTTCGCCGTCGTCGAGCGACAAGACCGGTGCGGAGATCGAGGCTGTCGAAGCGGTGATCGTCAGCGGCTCGCCGCTCGAAGGCATGAGCGCGCAGCGCCTGGCGCTGTTCAACACCCACAACATCAACCTGCTCGCCGTCAGCCGGCAGGGCGAACGACTGAAGCAGCGGCTCGGCAGCATCCGCTTAAGGGCCGGTGACATCGTCGTGCTGCAGGGCGCGCGCCGCGAGCTGCCGTCGTTCCTGCAGGATTTCGGCTGCCTGCCGCTCGCCCAGCGCGAGATCCTGCTCGGCACCATCCGCAAGGCGACGCTGCCGCTTCTTGTTCTCGCCGCCGCCATGGGCTCGACCGCCGTCGGCCTGGTGCCGATCCCGATCGCCTTCTTCGCCGCAGCCCTTGCCATGGTCGTCTTCCGCATCATTCCGCTGCGCGACGTCTATCGCTCGGTCGATGGGCCGATCCTGGTGATGCTGGCAGCACTGATCCCGGTCAGCGATTCGCTCCGCACCACGGGGGGCACCGACGTCATCGCCAGCTGGCTCGGCACGGTTGCCGCAGGCCTGCCGCCTGCCGGCGCGCTGACGCTGATCCTGCTTGCGGCGATGGCGGTGACGCCGTTCCTCAACAATGCCGCGACCGTGCTGGTCATGGCGCCGATCGCCGCCAGTTTTGCGACCACGCTCGGTTACCGCCCCGAAGCCTTTCTCATGGCTGTGGCGATCGGTGCCGGCTGCGATTTCCTGACCCCGATCGGCCACCAGTGCAACACGCTGGTCATGGGCCCCGGCGGCTACAAGTTCAGTGATTATCCGCGCCTCGGCCTGCCGCTCTCGGTGGTGATCGTCATTGTCAGCGTGCCGACGCTGATTGCCGTCTGGCCGCTGCGTTAATCGCTTGACGCAACGGAAGAATGCCTGAACCTCGGTGCTTTGGCCTTGATGGTCAGGCAGTATCTCGAAGAGCGCCCCGACGGCCTGATGGATAGCTATGCCATGTCGGCTGGCGAGCACGCAATTGAGGCGCTAGCGGACTTTGGCGATATGGAGAAGGTCGCTGTCGGCCGCATATTTGCGGCATTCCTAAGAAACAATCAGGCGGGCGTTGGCGCGGGCTGTAGGACATACCCAAGCGACTTTGCCCTCCGCTGGAGATTAGTCAGGATGCGTCGGCGGTAATTCTCCTCGTAGTGGGAGGCTCCCGG
>NZ_LGAP01000034.1 GCF_001270265.1 Ensifer adhaerens | reverse complement strand
CCGGACGACCGCATCCTTCCGCCCAACGAGAAGTATGAGCGGCATTCCTATCACAAGGGCATTCGTTCCTGGATCCGCATCCTGAACGCGCTTGCCGCCTGATATTGCAGCGCCGCGCGCCAAATATGGCGTGCTAAGGTAAACGACGTCGTGGCGGGTCCCCCGCCACGACGATCACGCCGCGTTCGAGATCATCACGACAAAGTCGGCAATCAGCGCTGCGAATACGCCGCTGCCGGTAACCACCACGCCGATGAAGAAGATGCGCGTCGCCTGATCGTAGATTTTCGGCTGCAGCGAGCGCAGCTGGAGAAAATCCCAGAGCGCATGCATCTGCAAAAGGATGCCGATCGCCAACAGGATGACGGCGGGAAGATCGCCCATATTCCACGGCACCGGATTGGCCGCCCACTGGGTGAGAAAGCCCAGCGAAAACGACAGCACCACGCCGACGACCGTCACGGTTCCATTGCGGAAGACCGGCTCGATCGGCTTATCCTCGTCGTTCTGCATCTGCCCGCCTCCGTTTTACCGTGTCGTCTTCGCGATTTCTTGACCAAACACCGGCCTCTGCCAGGGCATCGATCCTTGACCTGCCCGGCCTTCGATGCTTCCCTTTTGCAAAACAAATCAGAATGGGAAATTGGATCATTGGCAAGTGTGAGGACCGAGACGTCGCGTTGCGGACGCGAAACTGTGACGGGCTGGAGCCGCGACCGCGGCTGCTTTCATGAACAGATGCGTCGCGAGATAGAGACGACGCCGTCAACGGAGCCTTCGGCCAGGTTTGCTGCAGCGATCGCGACGCCGGTATGAGCAGGCTGCGCGCGTATTTCTGGCCCATCGTTGGGCTAGCCGCGATCATCTTTTCGGTACATGCGCTCTATCACGAGCTGAGCGGTCTCTCGCTGGACGAATTCGTCGCCAGCTTCACGGCGATTTCGATGAAAAGCTGGCTTCTGGCGATCGGCGCGACGCTGGTCGCCTATGCAGCGCTTGCCGCCTACGACCGGCTGGCGCTCGATCACCTCGGCCACCGCATCTCGCTGTGGTTCATCACCGTCTGCTCGTTCACCACCTATGCGCTTTCGCACAATCTCGGCGCCTCCGTTTTTTCCGGCGCTGTCGTGCGCTACCGGGCCTACCGATCGAAAGGACTGACACCAGGCGAAGTCGGGGTGCTCGTCGCCTTCTGCTCGTTCACCTTCGCGCTCGGCACCCTGATGCTCTCGGCGATCGTGCTTCTGGTGAAACCGGAGATCATCGAGCGGTTCGCCGAATTCCTGCCGGTCGAGATGTCATTGACGACGGGCGTGCTGATCCTGCTGGCGATCGCACTCTATGTCATCGGCAGCCTCGTCGGTTTCCCGTCGATCCGGACACGCTGGTTCCATCTGCATTATCCCAAGCCGTCGATCGTGGCGCGGCAGTTGGTCATCGCGCCGGTTGAGCTGATCGGCGCGGCCGGGATCATCTATTTCGCCCTGCCGGAAGCCGGCAATCCGGGCTTCATCGTCGTTCTCGGGATCTTTCTGGCATCGTTCTCGGCGGCATTGCTGTCACACGCGCCGGGCGGACTTGGCGTGCTGGAGCTGGTCTTCATCGCTGCACTGCCGGAAATGGATCCGGCAGACGTGCTGGCAGCGCTGGCGATCTTCCGGATCCTCTACCTCGTCATTCCATTCATCATGGCGCTCGCCGTGATCTTCATCTTCGAACGGTCCCGGTTCCTGGCGGAGCGGCGCGGCCCTATTTAGTGAAGGCCGTCAGGGCGCGTTGCAGACGGTCGGCAGGGCCGTCTCCAGCGGTCCCTTCACTTCCCGGAGGCGCGCGGCTTCGATCTGATACGGCGTAAACGGCGGTACCTGCAGCGACGGATTGATGATGCGGGTCACATAGCAGCCGGCGAAGAACCGCACGCGCGAACGTTTCTCGATCGACTTCACCGCCACGGGTACCGCCGAATAGATGCTGCCGGCGCCCGCCTCGGTCTTCACCTTGCCGAGCTTGACTTCGACCGAAACGGTGCGGTCATAACCGCGCGTGAAGGTCTTGTATCCGCCGACCGGTTTCGTCTCGCCGAAATAGCCGTAGGCGCGCGCATATTCCTTGCGATTGATGGCGTTATAGAGCGAGCGAACGAGGGCGGCACCATCCGAGCGGTCGTCGATATAGCCGACATTGTCCTGCGCCAGCGTTTCGGAGTTCACGGCGAGCGTGGCAAGCACCAGCGCGGTGGCGGACGGAAACTTCATGGCATTCCTCCTCATCGGCTTTTGCAGCAGCCAACCGAGCACAACATCAAGGCGAAGCCAAAGCAGGATTCGCCAAAATATCGATATCGCGATCAGCTCGGCGGCAGGCCGGCCTTGCGGCGGGCAACGACCCGTTCGCGCCAGACCGTGAAGATGCCGGCCGCAACCACGAGCACCGAACCGGCAATCATGTTGGTGGTGAGCGTCTCGCCGAAAATGCTGACGCCCATGACCGAGGCGAAGACCAGTTGCAGGTAGGTCAGGGGCTGGACGGCGACCGCGTCCAGAACGTCATAGGCGCGGATGAGAAAATAGTGGCTCGATGTTCCGGTGATGCATAAGAGCAGCATCCAGCCCCAATCCGGAGGCGACAGCGTCGTCCAGAAGAACGGACCGACAAGGCTGATCGCCAGCGCACCGACGACACCGGTATAGAAGAAGCTCGTCATCGCCGGATCGTCGCGGCTGACCAGCCGCGTGACGATGACATAGAGGGCAAAGACGCATGCTGCTGCCAAGGGCAACAGGAATGCCATCTCGAACAGGCCTTCGGCCGGTTTCAGGATCAGGAGAACGCCGACAAGCCCGATCGAGATCGCCAGCCATCGGCGCCAGCCGACGCGCTCGCCGAGAAGCGGCATCGACAGGAGGGCCACAAACAGCGGCGTCGCGGCAAGGATAGCCTGGGAATGCGCCAGCCCCACCAGCGTGAAAGACGTGATCACCATGACGATCTGCAGCGGCAGCAGCAGCCCACGCAGCACCTGCAGCAGCGGCCTCCTGGTGGCCGCGGTGACCTTGAGCCCGCCCGTTGCCCGGGCGGCCAGCGCCACGGCAAACAGGGCAAAGGCCCAATAGCGGATCATCGCCACGAAGACCGGCGGATAGATGCTGCCGAGATGTTTGGAGATGCCGTCCTGGATCGCAAAGATGACGATGGCGAGGAGCGCGTAGATATAGCCGTTTGCCTTGGAGCCCATGACCGCGCCGATACACCCGCAGGATCTACAGGACCAGTAAAATCTGCGCCACCGTTCAGGCGATTTTGTCAGGTGCGCAAGGGTCCAGACATGAAAAGAGCCCCGTGCGGGAGGAGGTGCACGGGGCTCTCAAACTTGACCGGTGACTGGGAGGAGGAGTGCCACCGATCCGCATCGGGCGCCGCGGGAGGAGGTGCAGCGCTTCGATAAGTCTTACAATAATCATGCGCCGCAATATTTTCAAGGGCGAATTTGTTGCGCCGCACAATTTGCTTCTGAAATCGGCGCAACCGACCCTTAATGGTTGCCTTTATTAAGGCTAACTAATATTACAGGTTGTAAACCACAACCAAAGATAACACGATGACGAAAGCACATCTTTCTCGACATGCCACCGTTCTGTGCTTCCTTAGAGGCCATTGCACCTAGGAATTGCAGGTCATTTCATGAAATTATTGCTCCAGATCCCGACTGCGATCATCGTTCTCCTGATTCTGACGACCTGGCTTGCCAGCCTGCGCCTGGTTGTTCTGCCGCCCGGCTCTTACAAGTTGACTGCGATGACAGCGCTGGTTTTCCAGGGCCACGGCTATCGCCTGGTCGATAGCCCGCAGGCGATGTGCACCCGAAAGGCGCATCCGGCACGCGACTGCGATGCGAAAGCCACCGACAAATTGGCAAAGACCGTCCTGCTGCAACTGCCCTACAGCCAGTGGCTCTACGAGTACACCGATCCGGATCTCAGCAAGCAGGCGAAGCTCGTCGGCGAAACACCGCTTCGGAGTTCGATCGAGTAGAACAACAGCCTACGATCTATCCCCCGCGCCCGACGCAGCGCGCCCGAAACAAAATCGTGATTTCGGGCGGATCGCGTTGCGGGTTAGGATTTTCCTGCGAGCGAGAAGGAGAAGATCATGAAGACACTTCTAGTGGCTCTGGCCGCCGCCGGCCTGTCCGCCTCCGCGGCATTTGCCGAATGCGCCTATCACGCCAAAACCAACGCAGCGATCGACACCGCAACAACGACCGCCAGCACAACGACGGAAAGCCAGCCGGCATCCGAAGAAATGGTGCTGCTGAAAAAGACTGATCGCGTGGTGCAGGATGAAAAGGCCGCGGAATAGGCTCGGGATCGACACAGATCCAATGCCGGATCATACGCGTCGGCCGCTCCCATGGCCGACTCCTCTGCGGTCGCCGGTGTCGCGTGCGTCACAGATTTCGTTCGGCCGAACGGACCGGCTGCCGCAGATGCCAAAAGCCGCGTGTGAGAGTGGCTTCGCTCGATAGGTCTTGGGTATCTATTTCCATGCGCCTCGCCCGCTCAAACTACTCACGGATTCCGAAAGGGCGGCATTGGGCGAACGAAGCGGAAACGCCTCGTGAGGTCAAATCCGGCAAGTTGTTGAAGACCATGCATATTTTACAATTCGGTTTTTAACCCCCCCTTAAATTGCCGCATTTAAAGTTCACCGCATCGCCATGGCGGGTCGATCGATCAACTCTCCCCCGCCTTCGAGATTGCGTTCGCCACTGGGGCGAACGACTGGCGCCCGCGATGCGGCATGAGGGGTAAATCCAAACGGCATGGCAGCAAGCGGCAAGTCAGGACAACGGATCGAACCCTCGTTCGGCGGCAGCCCGGACGACGACGATGACGATTTTCGCATCGAGGCCAGCGATCGCGTGACCGGCGGCGGCCGCAAACCGACCCGTAGCAAATCGGGTCCTCCCCCCAAGAAGAAAGCCCAACGCAGCAAGCGCGGCGGAACACGACGCGGCTCCGGCAATGGCGGCGGTTTCATCGGCCTGGTGCGCACGCTGTTTTACTGGTGCATCGTGCTCGGCATCTGGGGGGCGATGGGCGTCGGCGGTCTCGTGCTCTACTATGGCGCGCGCATGCCGAGCGCCGAAAGCTGGTCGATCCCCGAGCGTCCGCCCAACGTCAAGATCCTTTCCGTCAATGGCGACATCATCGCCAACCGCGGCACGACCGGCGGCGAAGCGCTGTCGCTCGAAAACATGTCGCCCTATATCCCGCAGGCGGTGATCGCCATCGAGGACCGCCGGTTCTATTCGCATTTCGGCGTCGACCCGCTGGGCCTCGCCCGCGCCATGCTGACGAACATCACCACCGGTCGGATGGTTCAGGGCGGCTCGACGCTGACCCAGCAGCTTGCCAAGAACCTGTTCCTGTCGCCGGAGCGGACCTTGGAGCGAAAGGTTCAGGAAGTGCTGCTCGCCTTCTGGCTGGAGCAGAAATACTCCAAGGACCAGATCCTGGCGATGTACCTCAACCGGGTGTTCTTCGGCTCGAATGCCTATGGCGTCGAGGCAGCATCGAGACGCTACTTCAACAAATCGGCGCGCGACGTGAACCTCGGCGAAGCGGCGCTGCTGGCAGGCCTGTTGAAGGCGCCGTCGCGCCTCTCACCCGCCCGTGACCCGAAGGCGGCTGAAGAGCGCGCCCAGGTCGTGCTCGGTGCCATGCGCGAGGAAGGCTTCGTCACCGACAGCGAGATCAAGACGGCGATGTCGCAAGCGCCGACCAAGGCCAAGAGCTACTGGTCGGGTGCCGAACACTATGTTGCCGACATGGTGATGGACCAACTTCCCGGCATGATCGGCGACGTCAAGGAAGATCTGATCGTCGACACCACCATCGACCTCAATCTGGAAAAGAAGGCGGAGGAAGCGATCAGCGCGACGCTTGCTGCCGACGGCGCCAAGCTCGACGCCTCGCAGGCGGCCCTCGTGTCGATCGACGGCACCGGCGCCATCCGCGCGCTGGTTGGCGGCAAGGACTATGCCGAAAGCCAGTTCGACCGCGCCTCCAAGGCCAAGCGTCAACCGGGCTCGGCCTTCAAGCCCTTCGTCTATGCCGCAGCGCTCGAGATCGGCCGGACGCCGATGTCGATCCGCAACGACGGCCCGGTCAGGATCGGCAACTGGACGCCAGAGAACTACGACCAGAAATACCGCGGCGAAGTCACGCTCGCCGACGCGCTCGCCAACTCGCTGAACACCATCGCCGCCCAGCTGGTGATGGAGGTCGGTCCGCAGAACGTGGTGAAGGTGGCCCATCGCCTTGGCATCGATTCCGAGATGCAGGCCAATGCCTCGATCGCGCTCGGCACCTCGGAAGTGAGCCTCGTCGAGCTGACCTCGGCCTATGCCCCATTCATGAACGGTGGCTTCAAGGCGACGCCGCATGTCATCCGCCGGATTTCGAAGGCCGACGGCACGGTGCTTTACGAAAACACCTACGACAACCCGCCGCGGGTGCTCGATCCGGCCATTGTCAGCGAAATGAACCAGATGATGGTGCGGGTGCTGACCAACGGCACCGGCAAGAAGGCGCATCTGAAGGGCTGGGAGGCGGCCGGCAAGACCGGAACCACGCAATCCTTTCGCGACGCGCTTTTCGTCGGCTACACTTCTAACCTCACCACCGGCGTCTGGTTCGGCAATGACGACGGCAAGTCGATGAAGAAGGTCACCGGCGGCGGCCTGCCCGCCAGGGCGTGGCACGATTTCATGATCGCTGCGCATGAGGGGCTTTCGCCCTCGCCGCTGTTCGGCACCACCGGGGTGCAGCCGGTCTTCGACGACGGCGGCGCACCGCCTGCCGCGACGGGAGACGTTCTTTCCGGCGACCCGAACGCGTTTCCGGAACCGCCGGTCGGCGTCGACGGTTCGATCGCCGTGCAGCAGACCCGCCCCTTGCCTGACGGCAACGGCGGCATGGTGCCGCCGGCCGATGTCGGCGAGACCACCGGCGCCACCAAGCGCACGACGCTTTTCGATATCCTGACGGGCGGCTGAGGCGGCGCAAACAGCGCCGTCCTGCCGCTTTGGCGCCCTCCCGGCCGCGGGCCGAGCGGCTATTGTCCGCCGCGTGCCAAAACGCAGGCTTGCTTTTGCCCCCAATCGCCCCGCAGAATGCCTTGCAGTCCGAAACGCCGGTCCTTATATACGCCGCATCGGCGCAGCCACCGCTGCGAAGAAATCCAAAGACCATCCCGTTAGGGACTGTCTCACGAATGCCTGACCGGGTTCCGACAGTCCGCTGCAAGGAGAGAACGACATGGCTAAAGTTATTGGTATTGATTTGGGAACGACCAACTCCTGCGTCGCCGTCATGGACGGAAAAGATGCGAAGGTCATTGAAAATGCCGAGGGCGCGCGCACGACCCCCTCGATGGTGGCATTCAGCGAAGACGGCGAACGTCTCGTTGGCCAGCCGGCCAAGCGCCAGGCGGTCACCAATCCGGAAAACACGCTTTTTGCGATCAAGCGCCTGATCGGCCGCACCTTCCAGGATCCGACCACGCAAAAAGACAAGGCGATGGTGCCTTACAAGATTACCAAGGCCGACAATGGCGACGCCTGGGTCGAAGCGCACGGCAAGGACTACTCGCCGTCGCAGATCTCCGCCATGATCCTTCAGAAGATGAAGGAAACGGCCGAATCCTACCTCGGTGAAAAGGTCGAGAAGGCCGTCATCACCGTTCCGGCCTACTTCAACGACGCCCAGCGCCAGGCAACCAAGGATGCCGGCAAGATCGCTGGCCTTGAAGTGCTGCGCATCATCAACGAGCCGACCGCAGCTGCGCTCGCCTACGGCCTCGACAAGAAGGACGGCAAGACGATCGCCGTCTACGACCTTGGCGGCGGCACCTTCGATATCTCGGTTCTCGAAATCGGCGATGGCGTCTTCGAAGTGAAGTCGACCAACGGCGACACCTTCCTCGGTGGTGAAGACTTCGACATGCGTCTCGTCGAATACCTCGCCGGCGAATTCAAGAAGGAACAGGGCATCGACCTGAAGAACGACAAGCTTGCTCTTCAGCGCCTCAAGGAAGCTGCCGAAAAGGCCAAGATCGAGCTGTCTTCATCGCAGCAGACCGAAATCAACCTGCCGTTCATCACGGCCGACGCTTCCGGTCCGAAGCACCTGACAATGAAGCTGACCCGCGCCAAGTTCGAAGCGCTTGTCGACGACCTGATCCAGCGCACCGTTGCGCCGTGCAAGGCAGCACTCAAGGACGCCGGCGTTTCGGCTGCCGAAATCGACGAAGTCGTTCTCGTCGGCGGCATGAGCCGCATGCCGAAGGTCCAGGAAACCGTGAAGCAGCTGTTCGGCAAGGAGCCGCACAAGGGCGTGAACCCGGATGAAGTCGTGGCCATGGGTGCTGCGATCCAGGCCGGCGTTCTGCAGGGCGACGTCAAGGACGTTCTGCTGCTCGACGTGACCCCGCTGTCGCTCGGCATCGAAACGCTCGGTGGTGTCTTCACCCGCCTGATCGAACGCAACACGACGATCCCGACCAAGAAGTCGCAGACCTTCTCGACCGCCGACGACAATCAGTCGGCCGTGACGATCCGCGTCTCCCAGGGTGAGCGTGAAATGGCTGCCGACAACAAGCTGCTCGGCCAGTTCGACCTCGTCGGCATTCCGCCGGCACCGCGCGGCATGCCGCAGATCGAAGTGACCTTCGACATCGACGCCAACGGCATCGTGCAGGTTTCGGCCAAGGACAAGGGTACGGGCAAGGAACACCAGATCCGCATCCAGGCATCCGGTGGCCTGTCCGACGCCGACATCGAGAAGATGGTCAAGGACGCCGAAGCCAATGCCGAGTCCGACAAGAAGCGCCGCGAAGGCGTGGAAGCGAAGAACCAGGCAGAAAGCCTGATCCATTCTTCGGAAAAGTCGCTGAAGGACTATGGCGACAAGGTTTCGGAAGCGGACCGCAACGCGATCTCCGACGCCATTGCCGCGCTGAAGACCGCTGTCGAGGCTTCCGAGCCGGACGCCGAAGACATCAAGGCCAAGACCAACACGCTGATGGAAGTCTCCATGAAGCTCGGTCAGGCGATCTACGAGGCTCAGCAGACGGACGCCGCCCATGCGGACGCCGCCGCTGACGCCGCCCGCGACGGCGATGTCGTCGATGCGGATTATGAAGAAGTCAACGACGAAGACGACCGCAAGCGGTCGGCCTAAGTCGCTCTCTCCTAATGACGGAAAAGCCCGGGGTGACCCGGGCTTTTTTGTTGTTCTTTGTCCCTCAGGGGCTCGCGCCGGGTGGCTGTTGATGGGGGAAGTCGCGTGAACCACGCGTTGCTGAAACCGCCACCACAGGGCAGCGTCGCAGGCGGGAGCGGGCGCCAAATCGAGTTGGCCAGGCGCTAGACCGGCAGAAACGTCATTTTTCCGACAAAAAACCGCGTCCGCGGCCCGATGGGCTATGGTATCGCGCTTCAAGGTTTACTAAATCCTTTGGCAAGGTAACCAGGCAGCCGCCGGGCCCCCGCGCTGGCACGCCTTGTCAACAGGACAATCTTTGAAGAATGAAACGTGATCTTTACGAAACGCTTGGCGTTGCCAAGAACGCGGATGAGAAGGAGCTGAAGAGCGCCTTCCGCAAACTGGCGATGCAGTATCATCCGGACAAGAACCCCGGCGACGCCGCCTCGGAAAAGACCTTCAAGGAAATCAACCAAGCGTACGAGACGCTCAAGGACCCGCAGAAGCGCGCGGCGTATGATCGCTACGGCCACGCGGCCTTCGAGCAGGGCGGCATGGGCAACGGCTTTGGCGGCGCCGCCGGTGGCGCCGGCGGTTTCTCCGACATCTTCGAAGACATCTTCGGCGAGATGATGGGTGGCGGGCGCCAGCGGCGTTCATCGGGTGGCCGCGAGCGCGGCGCCGATCTGCGCTACAATATGGAAATCTCGCTGGAAGAGGCCTATTCCGGCAAGACCGCGCAGATCCGGGTGCCGACCTCGATCACCTGCGATGTCTGCACCGGGTCCGGCGCCAAGCCCGGCACCAGCCCGAAGACCTGCGGAACCTGTCAGGGCTCCGGCCGCGTACGCGCCGCCCAAGGATTCTTCTCGATCGAGCGCACCTGCCCGACCTGCGGCGGCCGCGGCCAGACGATCACCGACCCTTGCACCAAGTGCCACGGCCAAGGCCGCGTCACCGAGGAGCGTACGCTCTCCGTCAATATTCCGGCCGGCATCGAAGACGGCACCCGCATTCGGCTCTCCGGCGAAGGGGAAGCGGGCTTGCGTGGCGGACCGGCGGGCGATCTCTACATCTTCCTCTCGGTCAAGCCGCATGAGTTCTACCAGCGCGACGGCGCCGATCTCTATTGCAGCGTGCCGATCTCGATGACGACGGCGGCGCTGGGCGGCAAGTTCGACGTCACCACGCTCGACGGCACCAAGTCGCGCGTGACCGTGCCGGAGGGCACCCAGGCCGGCAAGCAGTTCCGCCTGAAGGGCAAGGGCATGCCGGTGCTGCGCTCCAGCCAGACCGGCGATCTCTACATCCAGATGCAGATCGAGACGCCGCAAAAGCTGACCAAGCGTCAGCGCGAACTGCTGCAGGAATTCGAGCAGATTTCCTCCAAGGACAACAATCCGGAATCCGCCGGCTTCTTCGCCCGGATGAAGGATTTCTTCGACACGCTGAGCGACTGACGCTCAGCGGTTACCTCTACTGCATGTTTCCTTAAATCCTATCCGATTTAAGGATAAAAACATGCAGCAATTCAAAGTGCTACAGCGACCTTTGCGCGTCTAATAAGACGCGCGGCGCTGTAGGATCACGTCATGGCCGCAAGCTGCCACAGCCCGGCCATGACGATCAGACCGCCCGCGATGCGCGACAGCATGCGGCCGCCGGGCACGACCTTTTCGGCAAGCACGAAAATGGCGATCGCCGCAATCCACAGCACGTTCATCACGCCGCCGATGAACAGCAGCGCCATCAGCGCCCAGCAGCAGCCGACGCAATAAAGACCGTGGAGAAGGCCGAGCCGGTAGGCGCCGCCGGCATCGCGGCGAAAGCCGCCATGGTTTTGAATGAACATAAGCGGCGCCTGGCACTGCCTCAGGCAGGCGTCCTTCAGCGGCGTCCATTGAAACAACCCGACCGAGATCAGAATGATACCGCTGAGGATGCGGCTGGCGCTCACCAGCATCGGTGTCAGCAGCAGAGCGGCCTCCAGCAGCCATTGCCCGAGCGTTGCCAGAGCCGCGAACAGGACCCAGGCGGAGAGATAGCCACCGGCAAAGAAGCCGGTGGCGGCAAACGGCTTGTCGTCAAGCGCCGCCTGCCGCCCAACGCGGGCGTAGAGCAGGATCATCGGCGTCGCCGAAGGCGTCATCATGCCGACCATCATCACCGCCCACATGACGAAGGCATAGGCGAAGGTCGAAGCGCTCCAGGGGCGGAGGGTAACTTCGGCCATCGACGCCATGGCACCCAGCGACATGTCCATGTCGTCACCCGTGCCCATATCCATGGTCATGTCGCCGCTCATGCCATCGCCTGAGGGCGGCATGACCGCCATGGCATCCATGCCGGCTGCCAGCCAAAGGATGTAGAGCCAGGTAACCCCGGTCAGCGCCAACAGCGAGACCACGACGATGACGCGGTCGCGCTTCAGAAACGTTTCGAGCGCGGTGTCGGCCATGGCCTCAGCGAACCACGCCGCTTTCCGTCAGATGCATGCTGGCGAAATGGGCGTGCGAATCCGGGATCGAGAGCGTCAGCGGCCCTGTTGTATCGGCCCACCCGCGTCCAACCTCGCAGAGATCGTATTCAAAACCCTGCGGGAGGTTGATGCGCGCCTGATGCGGATTGCCGGTGACCGGATTCAGGATCGGCTCGCCGCGCGCCTCGATCCAGCCGGGCACATTCAGCCTCGCTGTGCGTGCACTCACATCAATGTCGAAGTCGATATCGGCGAAGACGGGATCGTGAAAAGTTTCGAAGGTGGTGGCAAACACCTGGAAGAAGGTCGCCCCCGGCTCGGTGTCCTGGCCGCTCATGATGCGCAGCAGGGACTCGCGCTGTGCCGGAGAGGCGTTGATATCGACGATCGGCACGACCTGCCCCCTGCCTTCGTGGATCGCGCCGGGCCAGGCGGCGATCATTCCGCATTTCAGCCCGTCGAGCCGCGTTTCCCCGTGATGACCGCTCTCGATCTCAAACCCGCCGACCGCGCAGCAATTGCCGTTGGTCGGCAATGCGTTGAACTGGCAGGGGCAACCATAGGCACAATTGCAATGGATGAATTCTCGACCTTTGATCGTCCATCTGACACTCGTCATCGTCTCCTCCTGGGATCTGATCGGTGTTGGGGTTGCTTCATTCCCTTCGAATGCACGACTATCTATTAGACCTGAAAAATATACTCTTCTCGACGAGCCATGCCAACGGCGGGGGATCGCATCCCCCGCGTGCGGAGGAAGGATCCGCCGCCGCCCGATAGTGGTTCCGGGCGGTGGCGTCGGGCAGGATCAGAGTGTGGCCATGCCGCCGTCGATGATCAGTTCGGCACCGACCGTAAACGCGGCTTCGTCGGAGGCAAGGAAGACGATTGCCTTGGCGATCTCGCTGGCATCACCAAAGCGGCCGAGCGGGATCTGAGCGGCGATCGACGCGACGATCTCCTTGTTTTCCGCCGGTGTTGCGCCATGCCCGTCATGCAGCGGCGTCCTGATCGGACCGGGGCTGACGGCATTGACGCGAATGCCGCGACCGATCAGTTCACCCGAGAGAGTCTTGGCGAGGGAGAGCAGCGCCGCCTTGCTGAGCGCATAGACGCTGGAGGTCGGCATGCCGATATGGGCATTGATCGAGGTGTTGAGCACGATCGAGGCGGGCTTGGAAAAGATCGGCAGCAGCGCCTGGATCAGGAAGAACGGACCCTTGACGTTGATGTCGAGCGAACGGTCGAAGCTGGCTTCGTCCCAGTTTTCGATCGGCTGAAGCTTGGCGATACCGGCATTGACGAAGAGGATGTCGAGATGGCCGAAGGCCGCCTTGATCTCTCCTGCGACCGCGGCCTGTCCGGCGGCGTCGCCGGCATCGGCCTCAATGATGACGGCGCGTTCGCCGAGCACCTTGCGCGCCTCGGCGATGTTCTTCGGATTGGTGCCGGTGACGGCGACGCGTGCCCCCTCGGCGATGAACTGGCGCGCCGTCTCAAGGCCGATGCCGCTGGTGCCGCCGGTGATGAGCGCGGTCTTGTTCTGCAAACGTGACATGATGGAATTCCTTCTGTGGGTTTGGCTTGGGACCGGTCTTTCTTTCCATCGACCGTTGTCCTTCGATGCCGATAGATATGGCCGAAGATCGCCGTTCGGATTAGTCTGCCAATGATGGAACTCGAATTCGGAAATACCGAACGATGCTGAAGATCGAAGGAATTGCTGCCTTTGTCACCGTGGCGGAAGCCGGCTCGATCAGCGAGGCGGCGCGCCGGCTGCGGCTGTCGAAATCGGTGATCAGCGAACGGGTCGCGGAGCTGGAGCGCGGCCTGAACGCAACGCTCTTGCATCGCACCACACGCAAGCTGACGCTCACCGAGGATGGCATCGCCTTTCGCGAGCGCGCGGTGCGGATCGTCAGCGAAGTGCAGGCCGCCGCCAGCGATCTGGCCGAGCGCCGCGGAACGCTGACCGGGCCGCTGCGGATCGCCGCCCCCGTCAGCTTCGGCCATTTGCATCTCGGGCCGGCGCTCTATCCGTTTCTGGCGGCGCATCCCGAGATCGAACTGACGCTCGATCTGGACGATCGCCGGGTCGATGTCGCCTCCGAGGGCTATGACGCGATCGTGCGCCACGGGACCATCGCCGATTCACGACTGATCGTGTGGAAGCTTGCCAAGAGCCGGCGCCTGCTGGTCGCCTCGCCCGACTATCTCGAGCGCAACGGCACGCCGGCCTCGCTTGCCGAACTCAACGATCACCGTGGCATCTTCTACACCAACCGCGGCGCTTCCGACTGGCGGTTCGAGGGGCCAACCGGTTCGACCGTCATCCGCGCCCGCATGGCACTCAGGATCAACAATGGCGACATGATCCACGACGCCGCCGTCGCCGGGCTTGGCATTGCGCTGCTGCCGGCCTTCATCTGCGGTCCCGCGGTGCGCGACGGCCGGCTGCGCGAGATCGATGTCGGTTTTCGCCCGGAGCCGGAGTTCATCTACATGGCCCATCCCGAGGGCCGGCGGCCCTCGGCCAAACTCAGGGCAATTGCCGAGCACCTGAAAAAGGCTTTTGGCGATCCGCCGCACTGGGATCCGTGAACCGCCGGGCATTTCAGGCGCGACAGCTCAGCCCTGCCTCACAGTCTGCGATATCTCGACCAAGCCTTGACCAAGTCTCGACTATCGAGGGTTGGTATGCCCCGAATGCGTCTTGCAACCGAAAATGGGGCGCCTATCTTCCCTCCATGCGACACTTCCTCCTCACCTGGATCGTTCTCATGACGCTCACTGCCACCGCCCAGGCGGAGCCTCTCTCCGCCACCGACGATGAAATTCTAGAGATTCTGACCGAACGCATCGACGAGCAGAAGCAGTCGGTCGGGATCGTTGTCGGCATTATCGATGCGAACGGGCAACGGGTCGTCGCGCATGGCCGCCTGGCCAAGGACGACCCGCGCCCTGTCGATGGCAACACCGTGTTCGAGATCGGCTCGGTGACCAAGGTCTTCACCGCACTGCTGCTTGCCGACATGGTCGAACGTGGAGCTATCCGGCTCGAAACGCCTGTCGCGCAATTGCTGCCGGAGAGCGTAGCCATCAAGGCGGCAGCCGATGGTATGCCGATCACGCTGAAACATCTGGCGACGCATATGTCCGGCCTGCCGAGGCTGCCGGACAATATGGTGCCGGCCGACGACACCGACCCCTATGCCGACTATGGCGTCGCCAAGCTCTACACCTTTCTGTCCGGTCACCAGCCGACGCGGCAACCCGGCGTCCAACATGAATATTCCAACCTCGGTTATGGCCTGCTTGGCCACGCGCTCGCATTGCAGTCAGGCCTATCCTACGAGGCGCTCGTCAGCGAGCGCATCGCGGTCCCCCTCGGCATGACCGATACCGCGATCACCTCGCGTCCTGAATGGAAGGGTCGGCGAGCGACCGGCCACGATGCCGGCCTGGAACCGACAAGCGATTGGGATCTCGGCGCGCTGCAAGGAGCCGGGGCGCTGCGCTCGACAGCGAACGATCTGCTGGCCTTCCTGCAGGCGGCAATGGGCAGGAAGTCCTCAGCCCTGACACCCGCGTTTACCGCCGTGCTCGCCGAACGGCAGCCGCTTGGCGACGGCAACGCAGAGCAGGCGCTCGGTTGGGTGATTTCCGGACGCGGCGATACGCAAATCGTCTGGCACAATGGCGGCACCGGCGGCTATCGATCGTTCGTCGGCTTCCGTCCATCGACCGGTGTCGGCGTCGTTGTCCTGTCAAATACGGCGACGGAGGCCGGCGTCGACGATATCGGCGTGCATCTGCTCGACAAGGAGAGACCACTTGCACCCGCGCCGGTTCAGCGCGTCGCCATCACGCTCGACCCGGCGACCTACGTTGCCTATGTCGGCACCTATCGGTTGGCGCCCGATTTCGATCTGACGGTTTTTCGCGACGGCGATCGGCTGTTTGCACAGGCAACAGGCCAGAGGCGGATCGAAATCTTTCCGGAGGCGGAACATCGCTTCTTTGCAAAGTCGGTCGATGCGCAGCTGACGTTCGAGGTCCCGGCCGGCGCTCGCGCCGCAAGCCTGACGCTGCATCAAGATGGCCAGGACAACCCGGCACCGCGTGTGAGCGACTGACGCGCTTAGATTTCAGAAGTGTTCCGCCCCCGGCATTCGGCCGGAGGCGGATAGGATTCACAGGAACAGATCGATTGCGAAGTAGGTGAGCGCCGAGATCGCCGCAGCCGCCGGCATGGTCACGAACCAGGCGATGACGATGTTGCCGGCAAGGCCCCAGCGCACCGCCGATACGCGCTTGGCGGCACCCACGCCGATGATCGCACCGGTGATGGTGTGGGTGGTCGAGACCGGAATGCCGAGCCAAGTGGCGGCAAAGAGCGTGATGGCGCCACCGGTTTCCGCGCAGAAGCCCTGCATCGGATTGAGCTTGGTGATCTTCGAGCCCATCGTATGGACGATGCGCCAGCCGCCGAACAGCGTGCCGAGCGCGATCGCTGCCTGGCAGGTGATCACCACCCAAAACGGCACGTAGAACTCGGAACCAAGATAGCCCTGCGAGAACAGCAGCACCGCGATGATGCCCATGGTCTTCTGCGCATCGTTGCCGCCGTGGCCGAGCGAATAGAGCGAGGCCGAGATGAACTGCATCACCCGGAAGGTACGGTCGACCGCAAACGGCGTCTGGCGCACGAACAGCCAGGACACGATGAGCACGAGCAACAACGCCAGGAAGAAGCCGATCATCGGCGACATGAAGATGGCGCCGACCGTCTTCAACAGCCCGGTCCAGACGATGGCGTCACCGCCGGTGCGGGCAAGGCCGGCACCGACGAGGCCGCCGATCAGCGCATGCGACGAGCTTGACGGGATGCCGAAGATCCAGGTCGCAATGTTCCAGAAGATCGCGCCGATCAGCGCTGCGAAAATCACCAGCGGCGTGACGATGCTGGGATCGATGATGCCCTTCCCGAGCGTTTCAGCCACATGCAGCCCGAAGAACAGGAAGGCGATGAAATTGAAGAACGCTGCCCACATGACCGCATATTGCGGCCGGAGCACCCGGGTCGAAACGATGGTTGCGATCGAGTTGGCGGCGTCGTGCAAGCCGTTGAGAAAATCGAAAAACAGTGCGATCGCGATCAGCGCGACAAGCAGCGGCAGGGCGAGCGTCGCGTCCATCAGACGTTCTCGATCACGATGCCGCTGATCTCGTTGGCGACGTCCTCGAAGCGGTCGACGACCTTCTCGAGCTCGCCGTAGATCTCGCTGCCGATGATGTAGGCCATCGCATTGTTGGCGCCATGGCGGCGGAAGAGATCCTTCAGGCCCTGGTCGTGCAGTTCGTCGGACCGACCTTCGATGCGCGTGATTTCCTCGGCAATGGCGATGAGCCGGCCGTGGTTGACGCCGATGCGGTTCAGCAGCGGGATGGCCTCGGCAATCAGATGCGCCGCCTGGACGACGATGGCGCCCATTTCCTTCATGCCCGGATCGAAGGTCTTCTGTTCAAAGAGCCGGATGGTCTTGACCGTCTTGTGCATCATGTCGATGGCATCATCCATCGACTGGATCAGATCCTTGATGTCGCCACGATCGAACGGCGTGATGAAGGAGCGGCGAACGGCCAGAAGCACATCGCGGGTAATGTTATCCGCCTCGTCTTCAAGCGCGACGATCCGGTCGCAGTGCTTTTCGAGGTCATCACCGCCGGCCAAAAGCTTGTCGAGCGCCTCGGCGGCACCGACGACGGTGCGCGAATGGTGGGCGAAGAGATCAAAAAAGCGGTCTTCGCGGGGAAGGAGTTTGCGGAACCAAGCCAGCATCACAAATATATCCGTTCGTGGATTGTCATGCGGCTGTCATATTGTACGCAAGCCATCAAGAAAAGCGCTGAAACACGGGGATCGTAAGGCTTTCCCCGCCGTTATCGCGCATTTTTGCCTGGGAATGGCTGAGGCCGCCTTTCGTCTTGCCTTGATGCCCGCTTTCGTCCTACTGCATAGTTCCTTAAATCGGCATCGATTTAAGACGAAGATTATGCAGCGAGTTTAGCGTGTTACAGCGTCCTGTTCGACGCGCGGCGCTGTAACTGGCGCCGAAGTCGAATCCGGGCCCGAAATGCCACAAAAGGTCTTTCTCAATCGCCTGAAGCTGAGCGAGTTCCGCAATTATGCGGCGCTGTCGCTGACGCTCGACCAGAGGCACATCGTGCTGACCGGCGAGAACGGCGCCGGCAAGACCAATCTGATGGAAGCGGTGTCGTTTCTGTCGCCCGGCCGTGGCCTCAGGCGTGCGGCCTATGCCGATGTCGCCCGCGTCGGCGCAAGCGACGGCTTCTCGGTCTTTGCCGAAGTGATGGGCATGGAAGGCCCGGTCGAGATCGGCACCGGCACAGCCGGCACCAGTGAGGGCCAATCGCGACGCCTGCGGCTGAACGGCACGACAGCGAGTGCGGTCGATGAACTGACCGACCATCTGCGCGTGCTGTGGCTGACGCCGGCGATGGACGGGCTATTTACCGGCCCGTCGGCCGATCGCCGTCGCTTCCTCGACCGGCTCGTGCTTTCGCTCGATCCCGAGCATGGCCGGCGCGCCAGCGAATTCGACCGCGCCATGCGCAGCCGCAACCGGTTGCTCAGCGAGTTTCGCCCCGACCCGGCCTGGCTGACCGCCATCGAGCGCGAAATGGCAGGGCTCGGCGTGTCGATGGCGCTGGCGCGGCAGGAGATGCTGGGTCTGCTGACGGCGCTGGTCGAAAGAAACACGGGCGACAGCGTCTTTCCTTCCGCGCGCCTGGCGCTTGCCGGTTTCCTCGACGACGAGAGCCACAGGCCGGCCTTCGACCTCGAGGAGCAATATCTCATCATGCTGCGCGAGGGCCGGCCCCGCGATGCAGCCGCCGGACGCACGCTGGACGGGCCGCATCGCACCGACCTCTTGATCCGCCACCGCGAAAAGGACATGGAGGCCGAGCGCTGCTCGACGGGTGAACAGAAGGCGCTGCTCGTCGGCCTGGTACTCGCCCATGCGCGCCTTGTCGGCGACATGACCGGCCACGCCCCCATTTTGCTGCTTGACGAAATCGCCGCCCATCTCGACATGGGCAGGCGCGCCGCCCTTTTCGATCTCGTCGACGGGCTCGGCGGCCAGGCCTTCATGACCGGCACGGACCGTGCGATGTTCGACGCGCTCGGCGAGCGCGGCCGGTTCCTGACGGTGGAGCACGGAAGCGTTTCGGGATGATAGAGCCGATCATGGAAAGTGTCCGCTCATGACAAATACGAGCCTCGACCAATCGGAAATTGCCCGCTATGCGCGCCACATCCTCCTGCCGGAACTCGGCGGCGCCGGTCAACAGAAGCTCAAGGCGGCGCGCGTTCTGGTCATTGGAGCGGGCGGTCTCGGCGCTCCCGTCCTTCAGTACCTCGCCGCCGCCGGCATCGGCACGCTCGGCGTTATCGACGACGACGTGGTGTCGCTGTCGAATCTGCAACGACAGATCATCCACCGCACGGCGGATATTGGCCAGGCAAAGGTCGAGAGCGCCTCGGCAGCAATCGGCGCGCTCAATCCGCATGTGGTGGTCGAGACGCATCCGTTTCGTCTGGCAGCCGACAACGCCGCAACGCTTTTGCGCCAATATGACCTGGTGATCGACGGCTCGGACAATTTCGACACGCGCTATCTCGCCGCCGATACGGCCGCCGCCATCGGCATACCGCTGGTCACCGGTGCGGTCGGGCGTTTCGATGGGTCGCTCACCGTGCTGATGCCCTATCGCGTGGGCAAGGACGGGGAACAAAACCCATCCTATCGCGACCTCTTTCCCGAGGCACCGCCGCCGGGCGTCGTGCCCTCCTGTGCTGAGGCCGGCATCGTCGGCGCGCTCACTGGTGTCATCGGAACATTGCAGGCTATGGAGGCGATCAAGGTGATTGCCGGGATCGGCGAGCCGCTGGTCGGCCGGCTGTTGATGTATGACGCGCTTTCGGCGCAGTTCAGCACGATCCGCTATCACAGGCGCAAGGGCGAGCGGGCGGACTGATGGAGATCTCGCGGATCGATGCGACTTTCGAGCGCTACGACGAATTGCTGACCCTGGTCCTGGACGCCTTCGCCTATATGGACGGGCGGATCGATCCGCCATCCTCGGCGCTTGCGCTGACGAGTGAAGGGCTGAAGGAAAAGGCGTCGGCAGAAATCGGCTTTGTCGTTGCCGACGGCCCGGTGCTTGTCGGCTGCATCTTCTGCAAGCCGGAGATCGACTGTCTCTATATCGGCAAGCTTGCGGTCGCCGCAGCCTACCAGGGAAAAGGCGTCGGCCGGCTGCTGCTTGCAAGCGCCGAAGAAGCAGCGCGTAGCCGCCGCCTGCCCGCTCTGAGGCTGCAGACCCGGATCGAACTGATCGAGAACCACCTGATGTTCGCGGCCTGGGGCTTTGTCGAAACCGGCAGGACCGCTCACCCGGGCTTTACCCGCCCCACCACCGTCGAGATGCGCAAGACGCTCTGATCAGTCGCGGCCGGGCAGCACACGGTCGGGCGGCCGGTGACCGTCGAAGAAGGTGCGGATATTGATGACCACCTTATCGCCCATGTCGATGCGGCCTTCGAGCGTCGCCGAACTCATATGCGGCAACAGCACGACCTTGCCCTCGCCCGCGAGCTTGATGAGCTTGGGATTGACCGCAGGCTCGTTCTCGAAGACGTCGAGACCGGCACCGGCGATCTTGCCTTCACGCAGGCACTTGATCAGCGCTGTCTCATCGATGATGCCGCCGCGGGCGGTGTTGACGATATAGCTTTCCGGGCGCATCAGCGCCAGGCGACGGGCGGACAGCAGATGATAGGTCGCCGGTGTCGAGGGGCAATTGACCGAGACGATATCGACGCGGGCAAGCATCTGGTCGAGGCTGTCCCAGTAGGTCGCCTCCAGCATCTCCTCGGTCTCGGCCTTGACGCGATGCCGGTTGTGATAGTGGATCGACAGGCCGAAGGCCTTGGCGCGGCGCGCGACCGCGGTGCCGATGCGGCCCATGCCGACGATACCGATGCGCTTGCCGGCGATGCGCCGGCCGAGCATCCAGGTCGGAGACCAGCCGGCCCATTCGCCCTTGCGGTCGGTCAGGATCTGCGCACCTTCGGCAAGCCGACGCGGCACGGCGAGAATGAGCGCCATCGCCATGTCGGCGGTGTCCTCGGTCAACACGTTCGGCGTGTTGGTGACGGTGATGCCCTTGCGTGCGGCCGCGTCGACGTCGATGTTGTCGACGCCGTTGGAAAAGCTCGCAATCAGCTTCAGCTGCGGCCCGGCCTGCTCGATCAGCGCCGCGTCGATCCGATCGGTCACAGTCGGTACGAGTACGTCGGCGCGCTTCACCGCCGCCACAAGCTCCGGCTGGCTGCGCGGCGTGTCATCGATGTTCAGCTCGGCGTCGAACAGCTCTCGCATTCTGGTTTCGACGATATCCGGCAATTTCCGGGTGATGTAGACCTTGGGCTTCTTCTTGCTTGTCATTGCTGCGATGGGCCTCGTTGACGGGTCCTTAACCAAGTTGGGCGATACTTTCTCCCTGTAGCCGCAATTTCTACCAGACCCGGTCGGGAAGACAAACAAAACTCGCTGCGTCGTCCCCGCGATTTACGCCCCGGCCAAGAGCCTTGGGTGAACTGCGCCTACAAGTTGCCACGGAAAATGAGCTTCGTCATGCGTCACGTCATTTCCAAACTCTCGTCAGCGTTGATCGCCGCCTTAATCGGCGCGGTCATTACGGCTTCGGGCGCCCATGCCCAGGCCGCAAAAGGGGCCAGCGGATTGCCGCTGCCGCGATTCGTCAGCCTGAAGGCCAAGAGCGTCAACCTGCGCATCGGCCCGAGTGTCGACTATGCGGTGGCGTTCCGTTACCTCAGGCCCGGCGTGCCGGTGGAGATCATCCAGGAATACGATAACTGGCGCCGCATCCGCGATGCGGACGGCACAGAAGGCTGGGTGAACCAGGCGCTTCTGTCGGGCGACCGCACCGCCGTGACCGCGCCATGGATGCGCGGCAAGGGCGAAGGCGTGTTCGTCAATCTGCGCCGCGAACCGCAGAGCACGGCGGCGATCGTTGCCCGCATGGAGCCCGGCGTCGTCATCCACGTCGGTGAATGCAACGGCGACTGGTGCCACATCGAGACCCAGGGTGTCGAAGGCTGGATCGTCCAGAGCGAGATCTGGGGCGCCTATCCGGGCGAAGCCTTTAAATGAAGGCCACGCCCGCTCTGACATAAATGAAAAGGTTACTGCATAATGCCTTAAATCGAATTCGATTTAAGGCATTATGCAGTAAGTCTAAAGTGCTGCAGCGTCCTTAGCGCGTCATATTTGACGCGCGGCGCTGTAGCTCGCCTCAGGCGAGCTCGGCCTGCCTGGCGGCACCGGCAAGCGAGACCATCGGCCGCGGGCCGATCTGGCCAATGACGATACCGGCTGCAAGATTGCCAAGCTTGCTGCAATCTTCGAGCGAACGCCCGGTCGTATATCCGTAGAGAAAACCGGCGGCGTAGAGATCGCCAGCCCCGGTGGTGTCGACCACCTGCGCGAGCGGCGTCGCGCCGACGCGGACGCGTTCTGTGCCGCGTACGACGACGGAGCCTTCTTCACTCAAGGTGACGGCTGCAAGCTTGCAGTCCTTCGACAGCTTTTCCAGCGCCAGATCGAAGTCCTCAGTCTCGTAGAGCGCAAGCGCTTCCTGTTTGTTGGCAAAGACGATGTCGACGGTGCCGGAGCGCATCAGTTCCAGAAATTCGTCACGGTAGCGGTGAACGCAAAAACTGTCCGACAGCGTCATTGCGGTTTCGCGACCGTTTTCATGGGCGATCTTGGCGGCTTCGCGGATCGCATCCTTAGCGCGCGGCGGATCCCAGAGGTAGCCTTCGAAATAGGTGACCTTGGACTGGGCGACGACGTCGGCTTCCACATCCTCCGGGCCAAGCTCGACGCAGGCGCCGAGATAGGTGTTCATCGAGCGCTCGCCGTCCTCGGTCACGAAGATCATCGAGCGCGCGGTCGGCGGCACGGTTTCGAGCGGCCTGGTCTGGAAATAGACGCCCTGGGCGCGAATGTCGTGCGCAAAGATCTCGCCGAGCTGGTCGTTGGTCGTCTTGCCGAAATAGGCGGCGCGACCGCCAAGGCTGGCGACGCCGGCCGCGGTATTGCCGGCACTACCGCCGGAGGCTTCCACCGCGGGCCCCATGCGCGAGTACAACAGCTCCGCACGGTCGGCATCGATGAGGTTCATCGCGCCCTTGATGATGCCGTTTTCGCTCAGAAAGCCGTCATCGCAGCGCGCAATGATATCCACGATCGCATTGCCGATCGTCAGCACGTCGTATTTTGTCATGAACTCCGTCCAGTTTCCCTAATGGCCGGTGTTCGTTAATAGCGGTTTTCCAGCCATTTGGAAGACAAAACACGCGTAGCTGCGATCATTCCGTCGGCAAGGCGCTTGCATCGTAGGCGGCCGCGAACTCGGCGCTCGGCGGGATCGGCTTGATGACGTCGATCAGCACGCCATTGGGGTCAGCGGTGATGAAATGGCGCTGGCCGAAGTCTTCGTCGCAGATCGCCTTCAGGATCGGAAGTCCGGCCGCCTGGCAATCGGCATAGACCGCATCGGGATCCTCGACCTCGAAGTTGAGGAGCAGGCCACTGACCGGCGCCCGGCCCTCTTCCGGGATCGTTTCATGGCGATAATCGAGAACGGCCAGCGTCACCGTCTCGGATTCCGTCGACTGCAGATGCATGTACCAATCGCTGGTGAACAGCGCCTGGAAGCGAAAGTTGTCGATGTAGAATGCCGCTGTTGCTGCAACGTCTGATGTCATGATCACTGGATAGTAGCTCGTCGATTTCATGGCTTTCCCTCACGGACGCATTATCATACAATCTGCATGTATTTTTCCAATTAACATACAGGCTGAATGTATGCAATTGAAATCCTCTCGCCGGTCCAATCGTGACCGCTCCGACACGACGCGTGCTGCGATCCTCGACGCCGCTCACGGTCTTTTCGTCGCGAGGGGATATGCGGAGACGTCGACGCCGGACATCGTGGCTGCCGCCGGCATGACGCGCGGCGCGCTCTACCACCACTTCGAAGACAAGAAGGCGCTGTTTCGCGCCGTCGCCGAGCGGGAGGCTGGTGCGGTGGCGGCGAGGATCGAAGAGGCGACACTCGACAGCCTGACGCCGCGCGAGGCGCTCATAACCGGGGCACGCGCCTATTTCGATGCGATGGCAGAGCCGGGGAGGATACGCATCCTGCTTCTCGACGGTCCGGCCGTGCTCGGCACGCAAACGATGGCCGCGATCGATGCGGCCAATGCCCAGAGAACGCTGGAAGACGGCCTGGCGGAGGCGATGGCGCCGAAGGTCTATGATCAGGCCGCGTTGGCGGCAACGGCGACGCTGCTGTCAGCGGCTTTCGATCGCGCCGCATTGGAGATAGCCGAAGGCGCTGCGACGGACCTCTACGTCGAAGCGATCGGTCACCTGATCGATCGATTGATCTCCGCCTGACCCAAGCCCAGTCCGGCCGCGCGCGTCGCAGATTTTTGGGCCGCGCGCCTCAGCCGGCGACCGGAAGAACCTGCTGCGGCAATTCGACCAGCGGTGCCGGGATATCGCAGGTCTTTTCCGGGGCCTTGCAGATGTCGGCAATGACGCAGCGCTCGCATTCCGGCTTGCGCGCCTTGCAGCAATAGCGGCCATGCAGAATCAGCCAGTGATGCGCGTGGTAGAGATATTCGTCGGGGATGATGCGCGCGAGCTTCGCCTCAACCTCATCCGTGGTCTTGCCCGGTGCCAGACAGAGCCGGTTGGCGATGCGGAAGATGTGTGTGTCGACGGCGATCGTCGCCTGGCCGAAGGCCATGGACAGCACGACATTGGCGGTCTTTCGCCCGACACCCGGCAGCGTTATCAGCTCCTCCCGCGTGCGCGGCACCTCGCCGCCGAAATCGGTGATCAGCTTCTCGCAGAGCGCGATGACGTTCTTGGCCTTGTTGCGGAAGAGGCCGATGGTCTTGATGTAGTCGCGCACCTTCTCCTCCCCGAGCGCCAACATCTTTTCCGGGGTGTCGGCGACGGCGAAAAGCGCCCGGGTCGCCCGGTTGACGCCGGCGTCGGTCGCCTGCGCCGACAGGGCCACGGCAACCACCAGAGTGAAGGGATTGACGTGCTCCAGTTCCCCCTTCGGCTCCGGCCGCTGGATCGAGAAACGCCGGAAGATCTCGGCGATGTCGTCGCGGCTGTAGACGCCTGATGTTCGCGGGGTGCGGCGACCTGCCGCCGACGTCGTTTTCGCGGGCTTGTTCGGCAATTTCGGCTTCAAGTTTTTCATGATGCATCTATAGTCAATGGTCATGACGAATGGCAACGATGAGACGCTTGGCGGCGAAGAGCCGGTGTTCAGCGCCGAACTGACCCCCTATCGCTCCCTGGGCCTTAGGGGATTCAAGGTCTTTTTCCTGATCGCCGGGCTGCTCAGCCTGGTCCATGCCATCGTGTTCATGGTGATCGGTGCCTGGCCGATCGTGTTCTTCTTCGGACTGGACTTCGCCCTGCTGTTCGGCGCTTTCTGGCTGAACTACCGCTCGGCGCGCAGCCGCGAAGAAGTGCGCGTTTCGCGAACCGACGTGTCGGTGCGCAAGTTCACACCGTCGGGCCGGATGATCGAACATCGCTTCAATCCGTTCTGGGCGCGCTTCAACATCGCCCGGCACCAGGAGATCGGCATCGTCTCGATGAGCGTCAGCGACCGCGGCCAACGGACCGATGTCGGTTCCTTTCTCAATCGCGACGATCGCGAAACCTTCGCCACCGCGTTTTCCGGGGCACTTGCCACGGTGCGCCGCCGCTGACGCGGGCCAATCAAGTTTCGGGTGGCAACGACACTGGCGGCATGATTACCTGTGTCATGACAGGAGATGACCGATGAACATAGCGACAACCCTACCCACCGACATCACGCCGAAAGGCACCGATTATGACACGGTGAGAAGCGTGATCGAAATGCTCACCGAAGAGTATCGCGAGCAGCCTTCGCTCGAAGCGATCGCCCAGCGGCTGAAACAATCACCGACGCAATTGCAGAAGGTCTTTACCCGCTGGGCCGGGCTGTCTCCGAAGGCCTTCCTGCAGGCAGTCACTCTCGACCATGCCAAGCGGCTCTTGCGCCAGGAAGACATGCCGCTGCTGGAGACCAGCATCGAGGTCGGGCTTTCCGGCCCGAGCCGGCTGCACGACCTCTTCGTCACCCATGAGGCGATGTCGCCGGGCGAATGGAAGGCGCGCGGTGCGGGCCTTACCATCCGCTACGGCTACCATCCCTCCCCCTTCGGCACGGCGCTGGTGATGATTACCGACCGTGGCCTGGCAGGCCTTGCCTTTGCCGATAGCGGCGGCGAGCAGGAAAGCTTCGAGGACATGGCGCATCGCTGGCCGAACGCCAGCTATGTCGAGGACAGCGCGGCGACGGCGCAATATGCGGCCCGCATTTTCGATCCGGAACGCTGGTGCGCGGACCAGCCCTTGCGTATCTTCCTGATCGGCACCGATTTTCAGATCCGCGTCTGGCAGGCGCTGTTGAAGATTCCGCTTGGCCGCGCCACGACCTATTCGACCATCGCCGGCAACATCGGCCAGCCAACCGCCTCGCGCGCGGTCGGGGCGGCGGTCGGCAGCAACCCGATCTCGTTCGTCGTTCCCTGCCACCGCGCGCTCGGCAAGAGCGGTGATCTCACCGGTTATCACTGGGGACTGACGCGCAAGCGCGCAATCCTCGGCTGGGAAGCCGGCAAGGCCTGAGAACGAAAAGGGGCGCCAGACGCCCCTTTTGCTTATTGATGCAGGCTCGGCTTAGTGAGCGGCCGACATATCGCCCAGCACTTCCTTGGAAGCGACTGTCGAGTTGGCGTTGAGCTTGTAGACCATCGGCACGCCGGTCGCGAGGTTGAGCTTCAGGATCTCTTCCTTGGTCAAACGGTCGAGAACCATGACCAGCGAGCGCAGCGAGTTGCCGTGGGCGGCGACGAGAACCTTCTCGCCGGCAAGCACACGCGGCAGGATATCCGTCAGGTAGTAGGGCCATACGCGGGCGCCGGTGTCGCGCAAGCTTTCGCCGCCCGGCGGCGGAACGTCGTAGGAACGGCGCCAGACATGCACCTGCTCTTCGCCCCACTTCTCGCGGGCATCATCCTTGTTGAGCCCGGAGAGGTCGCCATAGTCGCGCTCGTTCAGCGCCTGATCGCGGATGGTTTCCAGCGACGACTGGCCGACGGCATCGAGCACGAACTGGCAGGTGCGCTGGGCGCGGATCAGCGACGAGGTGAAGGCGACGTCGAACTTGATGCCGTATTCGGCGAGCGCCTTGCCACCAGCCTTGGCCTCTTCGACGCCAAGCGCGGTCAGGTCAGGATCACGCCAGCCGGTGAACAGGTTCTTCAGGTTCCAGTCGCTCTGGCCATGCCGGACGAGGACGAGGGTGCCGCTCATATGATTTCCCCTTGAGACGATAAAGATGGTGTCAGTTGAGCCCGAGAACATCGAGCATGGAGTAGAAACCGGGTTTCTGGTCGCGCGCCCAGAGCGCTGCGGTGATGGCACCGCGCGCGAAGATGGAGCGGTCGGTGGCGCTGTGGGAAAGCGTTACCTGCTCCCCTTCGCCGGCGAGAATGACCGAATGTTCGCCGATCACCGAGCCGCCGCGCAGCGTCGCAAAACCGATCGTGCCCTGCGGGCGGGCGCCGGTGTGGCCGTCGCGGACGCGCACCGAATTTTCCGACAGAGCGATGCTGCGGCCCTTCGCCGCCGCTTCGCCGAGGAGGAGTGCCGTGCCGGAAGGGGCGTCCACCTTGTGCTTATGGTGCATTTCGAGGATTTCGATGTCCCATGCGGCAGGGCCGAGGGCACGCGCCGCCTTCTCTGTCAGGACGCCGAGAAGATTGACGCCGAGGCTCATATTGCCCGACTTGACGACGCGGGCGTGGCGTGCGGCCGCGCGGATTTTCGCGTCGTCGTCTGCCGAGCAACCGGTCGTGCCGATGACATGCACGATGCGCGCCTGGGCCGCAAGGCCGGCAAATTCGACGGAGCCGGCTGGCGAGGTGAAATCGAGCACGCCTTCGGCTTCGACAAAGGCTTCGAGCGGCTTGTCGCTGACCACGATGCCGATCGGTCCGAGCCCGGCCAGCTCGCCCGCATCACGGCCGATGAAGGGGGAGCCTGGACGTTCGATCGCCGCATGCAGGCGGACGCCGTCCATGCCATGAACCATGCGGATCAACGTCTGGCCCATGCGGCCGGCCGCGCCGACGACCACAAGCTTCATGTCCGTTGTGCTCATCGGCGATTTTCCTTCCTGTTCATGTTAGATTTCGGCGTCGACCGACGCCTCGGGGGCCTTGCCCTGGAGATTGTGCAGGCGAGCGTAGAGACCGTCCTGACGGCGTGCAAGATCCTCGTGCGTGCCCTCCTCGACGACGAGACCATCCTTCATGACGATGATCTTGTCGGCATTGACGACCGTCGAAAGCCGGTGGGCGATGACGATCACCGTGCGTCCATGCATCGCCTCGTCGAGCGCCTTCTGCACCGCGGCCTCGGACTCGGTGTCGAGCGCAGAGGTCGCCTCGTCGAGCAGCAGGATCGGTGCATTGCGCACGAGCGCGCGAGCGATCGACAGGCGCTGCCTCTGGCCGCCGGACATCGTGACCCCGTTTTCGCCGACCGCGGTGTCATAACCCTGCGGCTGGGCGAGAATGAAATCATGCGCATAGGCCAGGCGGGCAGCGTCCTCGATTTCCGCGTCCGTCGCGTCCGGTCGGCCATAACGGATGTTGTCGCGGATCGAGCCTTCGAAAAGGTACGGCTGCTGTGAGACGTAGGCGATGCCATTGCGCAACGACTGTTTGGTGACGTTGGCTATGTCCTGCCCATCGATCAAAATCTGGCCGGAAGCTGGATCGTAGAAGCGGGGAACGAGGCTGATGACGGTGGACTTTCCAGCGCCGGACGGGCCGACAAGCGCTGTCGTCTTGCCGCCCTCGGCGACAAAGCTGACGCCCTTCAAGATCTCATCGCCATTGGCGTAGCGGAAACGCACATCGCGCAGCTCGACGGCTGCACCGTTAAAGGTGAGCTGCTTTGCATCCGGCTTGTCGCGCTGATGCGGAACGGTATCGAGGATCTCGTAGACCATGCGGGCATTAACCGCAGCGCGCTCCAGAGACACCTGCAGGCGGGCCAGCCGTCGCGCCGGGTCATAGGCCATCAAAAGGGCGACGACGAAAGCGAAGAAGGCACCTGGCGGAACATCGTTGTAGATTGCGCGGAATGCGGAATAGGCAAGCACGCTGGAGATGGCCAGGCCCGCAAAGGTCTCGGTCATCGGCGCCGTGCGTTCGCTCAGGCGAGCAATCCGGTTGGCACGATTTTCGGCCCGGTCGATGATTGCCTCGACCTTGCCGCGCAGCTCACCTTCCATCGTGAAGGCCTTGACGATGGAAATACCCTGGATCGTCTCCTGCATGGCGCCAAGGACACGGCTGTTCACATCGATGGCTTCGCGCGTTGCCGAGCGCAGCCGCCTGGAAACATACCGCAGGCCCAAAAGCAAAGGCGGCGCGGTCACGAAAACAATGATCGACAGCAGCCAGTCCTTGACGAACATCACGCCGATCAGACCGATCAGGGTCAACAGATCGCGGGCAATCGAGGTGACCGTCAGATTGAGCACGTCGCGGATACCGCTGACGTTCTGGCTGATCTGGGCTGCAAGCTGCGCCGACCGCGTCTCGCTGAAGTAGCCGACGCTGAGCGCCATCAGATGCGCGTAAAGCCGCTTCTGGTAGCGTGCGACGATGTTATTGCCGATCTTCGACAGGGCGACGGCCTGGCCATAGGTGGCAAAGCCGCGCAGCACGAACGCGCCAAAGATCGAGCCGCAGACCAGCAGCACGATACCCGCATTCTTGTTGGCAAAGGCCTCATTGATCACGGTTTCCATGATCGAGGCGGTAAAGCCGGTGGTCGCGGCGACGACAGCCAGGCAGGCAATGGCAAAGAGATAACCACGGATGTGGTCACGGCCGTTTTCTGCAATGACCCGCTTCAGGATTCCGCTGATGGTGTCGGAATCGACACTGTGCTGTTTTTTATCTTTAGCGCTCAAAAAGCCCGTCTTCCCTGAGCCTGCATGGTAGGCCGACGCCGACACTACCTTTCCCGGGCTCTATAGTGGTTTGATGCGGCTTTGGCGAGTCTTTGCGCGATCGGACGCCTTCAGCTTCTCCACCGGCGTCCTTCCGTTGCAACACCGAAGTCTCTCGGCGTGCGCGCGAAAGCCGCCAAACCGGAGAGCGCCGCCATCGGGTGGATGACCGCAAAGGTCGGGATGGTCTTCATCAGCGCCGAATGCGGCGCCTTGTCTTCGAAGGCGGCCCGGAACTCCGGCTTCAGCAGTGCAGGCAGGATCTTCTGCGAAATGCCTCCGGCCAGGAACACGCCGCCGCGCGCCATGAAAATCAGCGCCATGTCGCCGGCCACGCGACCAAGATAGGTCGAGAACAGCGATATGGTCTCGACGGCAGCGGAATTGTTGCCGGCAAGCGCGCTTGTGGTGACCTCGGCCGGGTCGTTCAGGATCGATTCCTCGCCATTGGCGGCGCAAACGGCGCGATAGAGGTTCATGATGCCGCGGCCACAGAGGATCTGCTCGCCGGCCATGCGCCCCTCGATCGGCTCCAGGAACGGCCAGATCTGGTAATCGCGCTCGGTGCGTGGACCGATATCGACATGACCGCCTTCACCGGGCACCGGAAACCAGGTGTGCTGCGCAAAGACCAGGCCGCCAACGCCGAGCCCGGTGCCCGGACCAAGAACGACGCGCGAGGTCAGCGGGCGAATGCTGCCGCCGCCGATCTGGACCAGATCTTCGGCCGCGGGGGCGGCGACGGCCAGCGCCTGCGCTTCGAAATCGTTGATGATGAGGACGTCTTCCAGCCCAAGGCTGGAAAGCATGTCCTTCGGGCGAATCACCCAGCCGGCGTTAGTCAGCGGAATCTCGTCGCCCCTGATCGGGCCGGCGACGGCGAGGATTGCCGAGCGCGGCTGGACAGACGTCTTGTCGAGGATGCTCTTCTGCATCGCTTCCTCGATCGTCTCGAAATCGCCTGTCTTGATCGGCGGCAACTGCTTCGGCTCGGCAAAGGCATCGAGCAGCAGGGCGAAGCGGGCATTGGTGCCGCCGATATCGCCGATCAGGATCGGAAAGGAAAAGCTGTTGTCACTTGCACCGGGCATCACACTGTCCATCCTGATCGTCGCCGTGAGGTTTCGAATTCTCTATCAGTTGTGGTTGAAGTCGATCAACTGCTCGGCCGTGGCGCGATTGAGCGCCATCGGAATATCGTAGACGATCGCAAGCCGCATCAACGCCTTGACGTCGACATCATGCGGCATGGCCGTCAGCGGATCGACGAAGAAGATCAGAAGCTGGATGTCGCCGGTGGCGATCATCGCGCCGATCTGCTGGTCGCCGCCAAGCGGGCCGCTTTTCAGGCGCGTGATGTCGAGACCGGGGCAGACATCGAGAACGCGGCCGCCTGTCGTACCCGTGGCAACGATCTTCCACTGCGAAAAGACCGCCTCGTTTGCCTTGGCAAAGGCGGCGAGATCGTCCTTCTTCTGATCGTGAGCGATCAGGGCAACGCATTTCCGATCCGCCATGCCGTATCCCCGCCATCAAATTTAAATCGATTTGATGGCCCTATACATGAGCCTATCGAGATTGAAAAGGCGCAAGCCGAGACGGCTATTGCAGCGTTGGGCGCGGCAGCGGCAGGGGAACGTCGGCCGGCGGCAGATCGGTCGCTGCATTGCCGATCACCTGCTCGATGCCCTGCTCGGCAGGCGCCGGCGACGCGGCACGATAGGCCAGGCCATAGGTCGCCTCCTGCTCGGAGGCGGGCGCCGGTCCGTTCAGCACCAACGTGCAGGCCTTCGGCAGATCGGCCATGGTGGTCAGGCGGGGCTTCACCGGCGTTTCGCCAGGCTTCTTCTTCGGCTTTGCCCAGGGCGCATCGGTAAACCACCAGGCCAGCGACTTGTCGCAGCCGTCGCCGGCCGGAACGGCCGCCTGGTCCTTGCAGGTCGTCGACCCGGCCGGGCATTTGATACGGATGTGAAAATGGTAGTCATGGCCGTAGATCGGCCGGACCTTGCCGAGCGCCGAACGATCGCCGTTCCAGGTGTCGCAGAGCTTCTTCTTGATCGCCGGGTTGACGAAGACCCGCTCGACCTGAGGGTAGCTGGCGGCCAGCATGATCAGCCGGGCATGCGTCGGCGTCCAGATCGATGGATCGACGGTCAGAAACTTGTTCTTCTGCAGCATCGACGTTGCGGCGATGTCTTCGCGTTCCGGGCCTGTCAGTGTCCTTTGCGGCATCGGCGTCAGCCAGATATCGGCATCGAGACCGATCTGGTGCGAGGCGTGGCCGGAGACCATCGGCCCACCGCGCGGCTGCGAGATGTCGCCGAGGAGCAGGCCCGGCCAGCCGATCTTTTGCGCAGCGTCATGGGAGAACTGTTCGATCAGCGCGATCATCTGGGGATGGCCCCAGCGACGATTGCGCGACAGCCGCATTGCCTGCCAGGTGGGGCCATCCGTAGGGATCGCCACGCCACCGGCAAGGCAACCTTTCGCATAAAAGCCATAGGACGAGGGCGCCATCTGTGCCGGCAGCGTCTTGGCGCCAAAGAGCGCCTTTGCCGGCGTGTCGTCGGCCTTGGCAACATCGGCGATCAAGAAGCTCGTTCCGAGCAAAAGCGCCAGAAGCGCCGAGCCACAGCGTCGTATTGCAGCAACCATGTCCAATTCCGTTCCGTTCATTCCCCGACGGCGAACCGCACCGGCAATGGGTGCGAGATGCCCGATATCCCCTGATCCTAAGGTGCTGCCTTTGCCTCAGCCTTGCGGATCACCGGGATGTGACGCAAAAATTTCGCCTGATTTGCGGCAGTGCCTGTCATTTGGCCCGATTTCGCCTATTCTCTCGCAAAAGAACATTGAAATATAAGGGGTACTGATTGGATGCTGGTTATTGGCAGGACTGCAAGAGCACGGCTGACGGCCACACTTCTGGCGGCCACGCTTTTTCTCCCACCTGCAGTCTACGCCCAGGAACAGCCGGCCTTTCGCAACGGCCTCTCGCTCGTCGACGAGCCTAAATACCCACCCGCCTTTGAGCACTACGACTATGTCAACCCGGATGCGCCGAAAGGCGGAGAACTGAAACTCTCGCAGACCGGAACCTTCGACACCTTCAACCCGATCCTCGACAAGGGCGAGGCGGCCGCCGGGCTACCGCTTGTCTTCGATACTTTGATGAAGTCGGCCGACGACGAGATTTCGACCGCCTATGGCCTGCTCGCCGAAGGTGTGTCCTACCCCGACGATATTTCGTCTGCCACCTTCCGACTGAGGCAGGAAGCAAAATGGGCGGACGGAAAACCGGTAACGCCGGAAGACGTCATCTTCAGCTTCGACAAGGTCAAGGAACTCAATCCGCTCTATGCCAGCTACTACAAGCACGTGACCTCGGCGGAAAAGACCGGCGAGCGCGACGTCACCTTCCGCTTCGACCAGAAGAACAATCGGGAATTGCCGCATATCCTCGGCCAGTTCCTGATCCTGCCCAAACATTGGTGGGAGGGGCAAGGTCCGGACGGAAAGCCTCGCGATATCACGCGAACGACGCTCGAACCGGTGATGGGGTCGGGACCCTATCGCATCGCCACGTTCTCGGCCGGAGCAACGCTGCGATACGAGCTGCGGGACGACTATTGGGGCAAGACACTGAACGTCAATGTCGGGCAGAACAATTTCGGCGCGATCAGCTACACGCTCTTCGGCGACCGCGATGTCGAGTTCGAATCCTTCCGATCGGGCAACACCGATTACTGGACCGAAAACCAGGCGAGCCGCTGGGCGACAGGCTATGATTTTCCGGCGGTGAAGGACGGCCGCGTCAAACGCGAGAGCTTGCCCAACCCGCTCAGGGCAACGGGCATCATGCAGGCAATGGTGCCGAACACGCGGCGCGCGCCCTTCAATGACGAGCGCGTGCGCGAGGCTCTGAACTACGCCTTCGACTTCGAGGAAATGAACCGGACCGTTTTCTACAACCAGTATACCCGCATCGACAGCTACTTCTGGAACACCGAGCTCGCCTCGTCGGGCCTGCCGGAAGGGGCCGAATTGGCAATCCTCAACGAAGTGAAGGACAAGGTCCCGCCGGAAATCTTCACGACACCCTATGCCAACCCGGTCGGCGGCTCGCCGCAGACGTCACGCGACAACCTGCGCAAGGCGATCGCTCTGATGAAGGAGGCCGGCTACGAGCTGAAGGGCAACCGGATGGTCGAAGCCAAATCCGGAAAACCCTTCTCCTTCGAAATCCTGTTGAGCAGCGCCACCCTCGAGCGCGTGGCCCTGCCCTACGCGCAAAGCCTCAAGAAGATCGGCATCGAGGCGCGTATCCGGACGGTCGATGCCTCGCAATACACCAACCGCACACGCGCCTTCGACTACGACATGACCTGGATCGTCTGGGGGCAGACACTGAGCCCCGGCAATGAGCAGCTGGATTTCTGGAGCTCGAAGGCGGCAAAGGAACAAGGCTCGCGCAACTATGTCGGCATCGCCGATCCCGGCATCGACGCATTGATCGAGAAAGTGATCTTCGCGAAAGACCGGCAAACTCTGGTGGCCGCGACCAAGGCGCTCGATCGCGTCCTGTTGGCGCACCACTACGTCGTGCCGCTCTACTACAAGAAGGATGCGACGATTGCCTACTGGGACAAGTTCGGGCGGCCGGCAGAGCTACCGAAATACGCGATCGGCTTTCCCGACATCTGGTGGTCGAAGGCAGCCACGGCCAAATGAAGCCCTTGCGCTCCGCTGCCGTCTCGATTCCAAATGCAGAAAAACGAATCAGTGAAACACGAAACAGGCCCGACTTGGGCCTCAAAGCCGCAAGGAGACGTGAGGATTGAGACATCATAGGGCGCACGCCAACGCTTCGCGGGTCCGGGCCACCGGCAACACGTCGATCGAGAGGCTGGCCTGATGGGTGCCTATATCCTGCGGCGACTGCTGCTGATGATCCCGACGATCGTCGGCATCATGGCGATTTCCTTCATCGTCGTTCAGTTTGCACCCGGCGGACCGGTCGAACAGGTGATTTCGGAACTGACGAACGCCGGCGGTTCCGACCGCCTGAGCGGCGGCGGCGGCGACCTGATGCAGGGTAGCGGCGACGAAAGCGGCCGGTACCGCGGCGCCCAGGGGCTCGACCCCGAATTCATCGCCAAGCTCGAAAAGCAGTTCGGCTTCGACAAGCCGCCGCTCGAACGCTTCGGCACGATGATGTGGAACTATATCCGCTTCGATTTCGGCGAGAGCTTCTTCCGCAACACCTCGGTGATCGACCTCATCAAGGAGAAGATGCCGGTCTCGATCTCGCTCGGCCTCTGGATCCTGCTCTTCTCCTACGCGATCTCGATCCCGCTCGGCATCAAGAAGGCGGTGTCGGACGGATCGGCTTTCGACGTGTGGACGTCGGGCATCATCATCATCGGCTATGCCGTTCCGAGCTTCCTTTTCGGCATCCTGCTGATCGTCGTCTTCGCCGGCGGATCGTTCCTCGACTGGTTTCCGCTGCGCGGCATCGTTTCGGACAATTTCTGGCAATTGCCCTGGTGGCAGAAGATCCTCGACTATTTCTGGCACATGACGCTGCCGCTGATCACGCTTTTGCTTTCGGCCTTTGCGACGACGACGCTGCTGACCAAAAATTCGTTCATCGACGAGATCAAGAAGCAATATGTGACGACGGCGCGCGCCAAGGGCCTGACCGACCGCCAGGTGCTCTATGGTCACGTCTTCCGCAATGCGATGCTGATCATCATCGCCGGCTTCCCGAGCGCCTTCATCTCGGCCTTCTTCACCGGTTCGCTGTTGATCGAATACATCTTCTCGCTCGATGGCCTCGGCCGGCTCGGTTATGATTCCGTCGTCAAGCGCGACTACCCGATCGTCTTTGCGACGCTGTTTATCTTCTCGCTGATGGGGCTGCTCGTCAGCCTGCTCTCCGACCTCATCTATACCTGGGTCGATCCACGCATCGATTTCGAGCGGAGGGACGTGTGATGAGCACCGTCACCACCGCCCCCACCCAGGTTGCCGCCCCGCCGCGCGGCTGGCTGTCGCCGGTCAACAAGCGGCGCTGGCAGAATTTCAAAGCGAACCGGCGCGGTTACTGGTCGCTCTGGCTTTTCCTCCTGCTGTTCGTGCTAAGCCTCTTTGCCGAGTTCATCGCCAACGACAGGCCGATCATCGCCTCCTACAAGGGCGAGATCCTGTTTCCGGTCGTGGTCAACTATCCCGAGGAGAAGTTCGGCGGCTTCCTTGCCGAGACCGACTACCGCTCCGACTTTATCCGCGACGAGATCGAGGCCAACGGTTGGATGATCTGGCCGCCGATCCGCTATTCCTATCAGACGGTCAATTCGAACATACCGCATTCGGCACCGACCGCGCCCTTCTGGCTGATGAGCAAGGACGAGCGCTGCTCGGCCTATCCGGAAGGCACCGCCGACCGCAACTGCATCGCCGGCAACCTCAACTGGCTCGGCACCGACGACCAGGCGCGGGACGTAACGGCACGCATGATCTACGGCTTCCGCATCTCGGTGCTCTTCGGGCTGGTGCTCACCATCGCCTCGGCGATCATCGGCGTGACGGCCGGCGCGGTGCAGGGCTATTTCGGCGGCTGGACCGACCTTTTGATGCAGCGCTTCATCGAAATCTGGTCGTCGATGCCGGTGCTCTACATCCTACTGATCATCGCCGCGATCCTGCCACCCGGCTTCTTCATCCTGCTCGGCATCATGCTGCTCTTTTCCTGGGTCGGCTTTGTCGGCATCGTGCGCGCCGAGTTCCTTCGGGCTCGCAACTTCGAATATGTGAATGCGGCGCGCGCCCTTGGCGTCGGCAACGGCACGATCATGTATCGCCACCTGCTGCCGAACGCGATGGTCGCGACCCTCACCTTCCTGCCGTTCATCCTCTCGGGCTCGATCACCACCCTGACCTCGCTCGACTTCCTCGGCTTCGGCATGCCGCCCGGCTCGCCCTCCCTCGGTGAGATGATCGCCCAGGGCAAATCCAACCTGCAGGCGCCCTGGCTCGGGCTGACGGCCTTCTGCGTCATGTCGCTGATGCTGTCATTGCTGATCTTCGTCGGCGAGGCGACCCGTGATGCCTTCGACCCGAGAAAGACATTCCGGTGAGCGCGACGATGACCGATCCCATTCTTTCCGTGCGCGATCTGTCGGTCGCCTTCCATCAGGGCGGCAACACATCGATTGCGGTCGACAGCATTTCCTTCGACATCCAGCGTGGCGAAACGGTTGCGCTTGTCGGCGAGTCCGGCTCCGGCAAATCCGTGTCCGCCAACTCGATCCTGAAGCTTTTGCCCTACCCCTCGGCAAGCCATCCGGGCGGCGAGATCCGCTTCAACGGCAAGGACCTCCTGAAGGCCAGTGATGCGGAGCTGCGGCATGTGCGCGGCAACGACATCACGATGATCTTCCAGGAGCCGATGACGTCGCTCAACCCGCTGCATCCAATCGAGCGGCAGATCGGCGAGATCCTCGAGCTGCACCAGGGGCTCGAAGGTGCCGCGGCGCGCGCGAGAATTCTCGAGCTCCTGAACCAGGTCGGCATCCGCGAGCCGGAGAAGCGGCTTGGCGCCTATCCGCACGAGCTTTCCGGCGGCCAGCGCCAGCGCGTGATGATCGCCATGGCGCTCGCCAACCGTCCTGAGCTGTTGATTGCCGACGAGCCGACGACGGCGCTCGACGTCACCGTGCAGGCCCAGATCCTTGAACTCTTGAAAACGCTGAAAGATCAGCACGGCATGTCGATGCTGTTCATCACCCATGACCTCGGCATCGTGCGCAAGATCGCCGATCGCGTCTGCGTGATGACCAAGGGCAAGATCGTCGAGACCGGGCCAACCGCCGAGATCTTTGCCAATCCGCAGCATGCCTATACCCGCCACCTGCTCGCCTCCGAGCCAAGGGGCAACCCGCCGCCCTCCGACAGCGCCAAGCCGATCGTCATGGAAGCGGCTGATGTGAAGGTATGGTTTCCGATCAAGTCCGGCTTCCTGCGCAAGGTCGTCGACCATGTAAAGGCGGTCGACGGCATCGACCTGCAGCTGCGCGCCGGCCAGACGCTCGGCGTCGTTGGCGAATCGGGCTCCGGCAAGACGACGCTGGGCCTGGCGCTGACGCGGCTGATATCCTCCAAGGGTCGCATCGCCTTCGTCGGCAAGGACATCGCCGCCTACAGCTTCCGTGAGATGCGGCCGCTCAGAAACCGGATGCAGGTGGTATTCCAGGACCCCTACGGTTCGCTGAGCCCGCGCATGTCGGTTGCCGACATCATCGCGGAAGGACTGAAGATCCACGAACGCGCATTGTCGGACGACGAGCGCGATGGCCGCGTTGCCGCGGCGCTTGAGGAGGTGGGGCTCGACCCCGCCACCCGTTGGCGCTACCCGCACGAGTTCTCCGGTGGCCAGCGCCAGCGGATCGCGATAGCGCGGGCGATGGTGCTGAAGCCGAAATTTGTGATGCTCGACGAGCCGACTTCAGCGCTCGACATGAGCGTGCAGGCGCAGGTGGTCGACCTCCTGCGCGACCTGCAGAGCAAACACGACCTCGCCTATCTGTTCATCAGCCACGACCTGAAGGTGGTGCGGGCGCTTGCCAACGAGATGATCGTCATGCGCATGGGCAAGGTCGTCGAACAGGGTCCGGCTGAGCGCATCTTCAATGCCCCACAGGAAGATTATACCAAGGCCCTGATGGCGGCCGCCTTCAACCTCGAAGCCGTCAACCTGTCCGCCATCCGCCAATAGAGTTCTCGCAATGTCCTCGAAAAGCCCCGTCATCGTCGATCTGAAGTTCATTCCGGAAGAAGTGGAAGCGGCACTGAAAGGTGCCTTCCCGGATCGCGAGGTGATCAACCGCGCCGATGCCATCCATCACAATCGCGATCTCTCAGGGATCGATTATGCGGTGGTGTGGAAATCGGCACCGGACCTCTTCGAGAGGGCGCCGGATCTCAAGGTGGTTTTCTCCGGCGGCGCCGGCGTCGACCACGTTCTGACATTGCCGGGTCTGCCTGATGTGCCGCTCGTTCGTTTCGTCGATCGCAGCCTGACGACACGCATGAGCGAATGGGTGGTGATGCAATGCCTCATGCATCTGCGCCAGCACCGGGCCTACGAAGCGCTTGCGGCAAAGCGGGAGTGGCGGGATCTTTTCCAGCCCGAGGCGGCGGGCGTTACCGTCGGCATCATGGGCATGGGCGTGCTGGGTCAGGACGCGGCGCGCAAGCTTTCGGTCATGGGCTTCAACGTCGTCGGCTGGTCGCGCAGCAAGAAGGCGGTCGACGGCATCGAGACCTATGCCGGCGACGAACTGGACGCCTTCCTGGCGCGCACGGATTTCCTGGTCGGCCTTTTGCCGCTGACGCCGGATACCAAAGGCATCTTCAATGCCGGGCTTTTTGCCAAGTTGAGCCGCAACGGCCGGTTTGGCGCGCCCGTCTTCGTCAATGGTGGCCGCGGCGGCAGTCAGGTCGAAGCCGATATCCTGAGTTCGCTCGATAGAGGGATTCTCGGCGGCGCCTCGCTCGATGTTTTCGAGCAGGAGCCGCTGTCGCCGGAAAGCCGCTTCTGGCAAATGCCGAATGTCTATGTGACGCCGCACGTCGCCGCGTCGTCGGACGTCAAGGCCCTGTTCAGCCACGTCGAGCAGCAGATCGCCCGCCTCGAAAGCGGTCTGCCGCTGCAGCACGTGGTGGACAAATTAGCCGGCTACTGATCCATCAAGGTCTGCGATAGCCCGTCGGCTGGTCGTAGAGCCAACCAATGCGCTTGATGGAGGCTTCCAGGCCCTCGCGCGCCACGGTCATCGTATGGCCGTTGGCGTGGATCAACGTCGCGTCGTCTTCCATCAGGGCGACGTGCCCCTTCCAGAAAACGAGATCGCCGCGTTTAAGCTCTTCACGTGCGATCGGCATTCCCAAACCAGAAGCCTGCATGTCGGAATCGCGCGGCGCGAGCTTGCCGACCATCATCATCGACAGCTGCACAAGGCCGGAACAATCAATGCCGAAACCGGAGCGTCCGCCCCAGAGATAGGGGGTTTCGACAAAGCGGGCGGCGACCGAGACATAATCGCCCGGCACGACGCTGCCGACCTCGATGCAGTGGTTGGCAATCACCGCCTGGCCACCGTCGAGCAGGAAATAGCGGGTGCCGCGGGTCTCGCGCTCGTCGACGACCGCCAGACGGCTGCCCATCGACAACGGATAGACCGTCGGAAAACGCAGATCATGACCGGAATAGACGAAGGTGCGCGGCACGGACACGATATGCGTCGGGCTCTTGACCACCGGCGCAAGGCAATATTCCGGGAGGTAGCCGACATAGCCGTCGAGATCGGCCTTCACCCAGCACCAGCTCTCATTGGTATCGAGCACGCGAACCGATTCGCCGAGCAGCAGTTCGGTATCCGTGCCGCAGGCAAGGTCGGGCTTTGCCCGAAGCGGCGTCACCGGCACCGAGACGCGGGCAACGCTTCCCTCGACATAGCGCTCAGCTTCGACGACGCCACGAAGGCGGCTCTCGGCGAGGTCGGCTCGATAGGCATTCAGGCGGCGATCCGGAAGTGTCGACATATCAACTCACTTAGGCTGTTTGCGGCCCTGATCAATGATCAGATCGCCGAACTTTTCAAGATAAAGAGCACCGTCGACTGTCCTTTTGATGACGACGTTGCGTCGATCGCGATCGTCGCGGACGCGATCGACAAGGCCGAGCGCACCCATGGTATCGAGCGCGCGTGTGATCACCGGCTTGGTGACGCCAAGCGTCGCGGCAAGGCCACGAACGGTGTGGGGCGGCGGTACGAGATAGATCTGCAAGAGGATCGCCATCTGGCGCAGCGTCAGGTCGCGACCGTCGACGCGCACCTGTTCCAGCGATACCGTGTGCCAGAGCCCAAGGGCCTGGGAGGGCGTAAGCTCGACCGGCAATGGCAACTCCTGCGCAGCTGCAGAAATCCCGGATCGCTACCGGTTTGAGGATTCGTGCAGACCGTCAAATGGCTACAGCGACCGTGGCGCTTCCGATGGAAGCCGGCGCTGCGGTGGTTCACCACCATAGCCGCGGACCGTTACGCAAGCGTTTCTTTTTTGACGGCCAGCGCCTGGTCAGCGCCGGCCGTGTGCGAGCGAGCGTTACTTGGCGATCTGCCCGATGTGCTGATAGAGCGCGCGAATGGCCTGGGCCTCACCGCCGACCGGCGAATGCGGCCGCTCGGACTGCGCCCATCCGAAGATATCGAAATGCACCCAGCTCTTGGTGTTGGTGACGAAGCGCTTGAGGAAGAGCGCGGCGGTGATCGAGCCTGCCATGCCGCCCGAAGGTGCGTTCGTCAGATCGGCGATGCGCGCGGAGACGTCCTTGTCGTAGCCCATGTGCAAAGGCATGCGCCACATCGGATCGTCGACGCTGAGGCTCGCTTCCGTCAGATCGTGCGCCAGCTCGGCGTCGTCGGTGAAAAACGGCGGCAGGTCGGGGCCGAGCGCAACGCGGGCGGCACCGGTCAGCGTTGCCATGTCCACGAGCAGATCGGTCTTTTCCTCGTCGGCATAGGCGAGCGCATCGGCAAGAATGAGCCGGCCCTCGGCGTCGGTGTTGTCGATCTGCACCGTCAGGCCCTTGCGGCTGCGATAGATGTCGCCGGGCCGGAAGGCATTGGCGGAGATCGAGTTCTCGACAACGGGGATGATGACGCGCAGATCGACCTTGAGCTTCGCATCCATGATCATCAGCGCGAGGCCCATGACGTTGGCGGCACCGCCCATGTCCTTCTTCATCAAGAGCATCGAGGAAGCCGGCTTGATGTCGAGGCCGCCGGTGTCGAAGCAGACACCCTTGCCGACCAGCGTTACCTTCTTGTGGCCCTTCTTGCCCCAGCGCAGTTCGAGAAGGCGGGGGGCTTCGGCACTCGCGCGGCCGACTGTGTGCACAAGCGGGAAGTTCTGTGTCAGCAAGGCTTCGCCGGATATTACCGAAACA
The DNA here is from genome assembly GCF_001270265.1 of Ensifer adhaerens. Taxonomy (GTDB): domain Bacteria; phylum Pseudomonadota; class Alphaproteobacteria; order Rhizobiales; family Rhizobiaceae; genus Ensifer; species Ensifer adhaerens_B. The sequence continues at coordinate 24,966 of NZ_LGAP01000034.1, read as the reverse complement.
TCCGCCTTGTAGTGCGTTGCAAGCGCACGGAACGCCGCCTCCAGCGCCTCGGGACCCATGTCGTTGGTCGGCGTGTTGATCAGGTCGCGGGCAAGAAAGACGCCGGCAAGCTGGCGCTTGATGTCGGCCGCATCGGCATCAGTCGGGATCAGCAAGGTCGGCGGCTCGCCTTTTGCCGATTTGTAGCGCTCGAAGCGGTATGAGCCGAGACCATAACCGAGCGCCAGCCGGTTGGCGGTCAACGGCGCCGTTTCGATATGCCACTTGCCCGCAGGCAGAGCGCGCGCGAGCTTGCCGGTCAGGAACGGCGCTTCGGACGGGTTGCTGCCCAGGCCGAAGAGTGCGCCGCCCAGATGCCCATCGGAAGACGGGATCAGAAGGACAGCGCCCGATTCAGCCTTGAAGCCGGCCTTGCGCGCCCAATCAAGCGCGATCGGATCGATGGCTCCCGTTTCGATATGCGCCGGCGTGACCGCGAATATCGGCAGCGTCTTGCCTGCGCTGGTGTTGAACGGCGACGGCCGTTCGATGAATTGATAGGGGGCCATGGAAGTCCTCGGCTGACAGAGATGGATTCGCGCAATTAACGCTCTGTTAGGGTTAACAGATTATTGCTGGAGTGAAAGTTGCGCCGATGTTGTTTGGAGTTCTGGTGCGCGAATGCATGCTGGGGACACCGCCGATGGCCAAACGCACGATCTCATCCCGAAACGTCCAACGTCTGCTGCAAGGCGCCGCGATCGCGATGGTCGCCCTGTCCATGGCCGGCTGCGCCAACCAGCCGAAGAAGGAGCTGACGACGGGTTCCATTTCCCGCACGTCGAAGCCCGTTCAATCGATGACGGCATCGGAACTCGCCCAGGCGGCCGAAGGCATCGGCCAGGCCTATGAGAAAAACCCACGGGATCGCGAGGCCGGGCTCAACTACGCCAACCTTCTGCGCATGACCGGTCGCAACGAACAGGCGCTTGCCGTCATGCAGCAGGTCGCAATCAACCATCCACAGGACCGCGAGGTTCTCGGCGCCTACGGCAAGGCGCAGGCCGCTGCAGGACAGCTGGAACAGGCATTGAACACGATCAGCCGCGCCCAGACACCGGACCGGCCGGACTGGAAGCTGAAATCAGCCGAAGGCGCTATCCTCGACCAGCTCGGCCGCGCGCAGGAAGCGCGCCTGCGGTACCGAGAAGCGCTTGAGCTTAGGCCCAACGAGCCCTCCGTCCTCTCCAACCTCGGCATGTCCTACCTTCTGACCAAGGACCTGCGCACGGCGGAAACCTACTTGAAATCGGCGACAGGCCAGCCCGGCGCCGACAGCAGCGTGCGGCAGAACCTCGCGCTTGCGGTCGGGCTGCAGGGGCGCTTTCAAGAGGCCGAAACGATCGCCCGCCAGGAGCTTTCCGGCGAACAGGCGGAAGCCAACGTGACGTATCTGCGCTCGATGCTGTCCCAGCAAGGCGCGTGGAAGCAGTTGGCAAAGGCGGACGAGGCCAACACCAACTGAGCTTCGCCAGTTGGCAGCCGCCATTTCGTCGGCTGCCGCCGCAAAGTGCCATCTGGCGGGCTGCACCTGCCCGCCATTCCCATGCATTACCGGGCAACCGGGGATTTCAGAACTTGTCGGCGACCTGGATGCCGGCCGGACCGAGGATGACGGCGACGAGAACCGGCAGGAAGAACAGGATCATCGGCACGGTGAGCTTGGGCGGTAGCGCAGCCGCTTTCTTTTCCGCGGCATTCATGCGCTGGTCACGGCTTTCCTGCGCCAGCACGCGCAATGCCTGCGCAATCGGCGTTCCGTAACGGTCGGCCTGGATCAGTGCCTGAACCACCGACTTCACATCATCGATGCCTGTGCGATGGCCAAGGTTTTCCAGAGCGGTGCGCCGGTCGGGCAGAAACGAGAGTTCGGCCGTCGTCAGCACCAGTTCTTCGGCCAGAGCAGGCGATTGGGCGGCGATTTCGTCGGCGACGCGCCGCATGCCAAGCTCCATCGACACGCCGGATTCAACGCAAATCAGCAGAAGATCGAGCGCATCCGGCCACGCGCGGCGAATGGAATGCTGTCGCTTGGAGATGGCGTTGGCGACAAAGATGTTCGGCGCGTAGAAGCCGACATAGGCAAAGCCAACGGCAAAGGCGAACCGCATCATGAACGGTTTCTCGGCGAAATTGCCGAGCACGAAGATATAGACGACCGCGACGACGAGAAACAGGAAGGGAAGGCAGAACCGTGCAAAGAGGAAGGTGTTGAGCGCGTTCTGGGAGCGATAGCCTGCCATCTTGAGACGGCTGACCGTGTTGTCATCGACGAGGGCCTTGCGCAGGTTCAGCCGCTCGACGATCTGGCGAACGGAGGTGTTGTTCTCGCCGCGCAAGCTGGCTTTGCCGCTCGAGACTTCGGCCGCAAGACGCGCGCGTTCCCGCGCACGGATCTGCTCCCGCTCGGTCGCCACGGATTTCATCCGCTTACCGAGGTCTCCACGCTCGAAGAGCGGTACGACAAGCGAATAGAAGGTCGCCAGCACGGCAAACGAGACGAGAACGGCAATGATGATATTCGGATCCGTCAGCGTCTTGATCAATCCTTCGCCCATATTCGCCCCTCAGATATCGAAGTTGATCATATTGCGCATGACCAGAATGCCGATGCTCATCCACACCAGGCCAGCCCCGATTATCAGGTGGCCACGCTGGTCGGTGAACAGGACCATCATGTAGTCGGGAGATGTTACGTAAACGAGGAACGACACGATGAACGGCAAGGCGCCAATGATGCAGGCCGAAGCCTTCGCCTCCATCGAAAGGGCGCTAACCTTTGCCTTCATCTTTTTCCGTTCGCGCAGAACCTTCGACAGGTTGCCGAGCGCTTCGGACAGATTGCCGCCGGCCTGCGCCTGAATGGCGATAACAATTGCGAAAAAGTTCACTTCTGCCAGCGGGATGCCGTTGATCATGCGGGCGCATGCCTCGGTGACGCTGAGGCCGACCTGCTGGGAATCGACGACACGGCGAAACTCGGTTTTCACCGGCTCCTGGCCATCACTGGCGATAAGGCGCAGAGCATCATTCAAGGGAAGGCCCGATTTGATCGAGCGAACCATGACGTCGAGCGCGTTGGGAAACTCTTCAAGGAATTTCTTGCAACGGCGCTTGATCAGGAACCCGACGAACCAACGTGGCAGGCCCGCGCCCGCGATCACACCGACACCAGCAGAAATAGCCAGGCCGAGGCCAGCCAGGAGCGCGACAATGAAGGCGATGAAGCCGAACACCACACTGAAAAGATAAAACTGCGCCAAGGAAATGGAGAGGTTCGCCTGTGCCAGGCGGGCCTTCATCGAAAGCGTCGTCTTGGCCGACTTCTCCTGCTGTTTTTTCTCGAGTTCCTTCAACGAGTCCTGAACGGACTTGCGTCGCTTCGACATCTCGCTGACACGATCGCGAGCCGCCTTGACCTTGACGCGATCTGTTTCGGCTGCGCCGACCTTGCGAATTCGACCTTCCGCTTTTTTCTCGGTCTCGATCCGGGAGTAGAGGACAACATAGGCAAGCCCTGCCGCTGAAATTGCGACGAGGAATGCCAGCGCCAGGACGGGGATGCCTATGCCGAACATCGTGGAGACTAGCCCTTATCCATAGCGTCGAGCGTCGCCGCCAGGCGTTTGTCTTCGTTGAAGTAGCGGGCGCGGTCCCAGAAATGCGGGCGACCGATGCCGGTGGATACGTGGCGGCCGACAATGCGGCCGTTGGCATCTTCCCCTTCGATCTCGTAGCGCATCAGATCCTGGGTGATGATGACATCGCCTTCCATGCCGGTCACCTCGGTGATGTGGGTGATGCGGCGGGAACCGTCTCGCAGGCGTGCCGCCTGGATGATGACGTCAACGGATCCGGAAATGATCTCGCGGACTGTCTTGGCCGGCAGCGTATAGCCGCCCATGGCGATCATCGACTCCATACGCGCGAGGCATTCGCGCGGCGTATTGGCGTGGATCGTACCCATGGAACCGTCGTGGCCGGTGTTCATCGCCTGCAGCAAATCGAACACCTCGGGTCCGCGCACTTCGCCGACGATGATGCGTTCGGGCCGCATGCGCAGGCAGTTCTTGATGAGGTCCCGCATGGTAATCTCACCCTCGCCTTCGATATTCGGCGGCCGGGTTTCGAGCCGAACCACGTGCGGCTGCTGCAGTTGCAGTTCGGCGGTGTCTTCACAGGTAATCACCCGCTCGTCGAGGTCGATGAAGCCGGTCAAGCAGTTCAGAAGCGTCGTCTTGCCCGAACCGGTACCGCCGGAGATGACGATGTTGCAGCGGACGCGGCCGATGATCTGCAGAAGGACGGCGCCCTCAGGCGTGATCGCGCCGAATTTCACCAGCTGATCGAGCTTCAGCTTGTCCTTCTTGAATTTGCGGATCGTCAGTGCGGTACCGTCGATGGCGAGCGGCGGCGCGATAACGTTGACACGTGAGCCATCGGGAAGACGCGCGTCGCAGATCGGGCTGGATTCGTCGACGCGGCGGCCCACCTGTCCCACAATCCGCTGGCAGATCGACAGAAGCTGGGCATTGTCGCGGAAGCGAACTTCGGACTCGATGGTTTTTCCGCCGACTTCGATGAAGGTCTGACCGGCACCATTGACCATGATATCGGCGATGTCGTCGCGCGCGAGCAGCGGCTCCAACGGCCCATATCCAAGAACGTCGTTGCAGATATCATCGAGCAGTTCCTCCTGCTCGGAGATCGACATCGCGAAATTCTTGATCGTGATGATGTCATTGACGATATCGCGAATTTCTTCGCGTGCGCTCTCCGTATCGAGCTTCGCTAGTTGCGAAAGATCGATCGTGTCGATCAGGGCCGAGAAGACCTGTGATTTCGTGTCGTAGTAGTCCTCAGTGCGGGCGGGGCGCTTCCTTTGCGCCGGAGCTTGCGATTGCGGGCGCGAAGCGGGCGTTTGAGAATCGGCAAGCACCGGCACGGCAGCGCGCTCGATCACCGCCGATTGGGTAGCAGGGACGATCGGCGGCATCGCTGCACCTGTGGTGCCGCCTTTACCGAAGCCTTCGTTTCCGCGTTTGCCGAACATGTTCCTGATCCGTCCGTTCTAGAGCGTTTCCGTCTTAACTGGAGCCTTAGAGACGCTCTATCTCTTTGTTTTTTCGCATTTCCTGACGGAAAACCGCTCCGCACTTTTCCTGGAAATGCTCTATGCGTCGTCTATTTCTTGCCGAGCGCTGCCAGCACCTTGCCGAGGCCGCCGCGTCGCGCCTTCTTCATCGACACACGGCCGGTCAACAGATGCGCAAACTGGGAGAAGGTTTCAGCTGCCGCCGACTTCTTGTCGATCTCCGCAATCATACGACCGCTGTTCGATGCGTTGCCGAAGAGAACGGCGTCGAACGGGATGATGGCTGCGGCTTCGATTTCCAGCGATTCGCAGAATTCATTCACCGCAATCTCCGGACGCTTCGGCATACCGACCTGGTTGAGAACGAGATGCGGCTGTTTGTCGTTCGGCCGAAGCTTCTTCAAAGCATCGAGCAGGTTCTTCGTGTTGCGAAGACTTGCGAGATCCGGCACCGCGGTGATCACGACCTCATCGACGTCGCCGAGAACCGAACGCGTCCATTCCGTCCACATATGCGGGATGTCGAGCACCGAAACGGGCGCGCTGCGCTGCAGGATTTCGAGGATCGGATGAAAGGCGCCGCCCTCGAAATCATAGGCACGATCCAGCATCGACGGCGCCGCAAGCAGCGAAAGATGCTCGGAGCATTTGGTCAAAAGGCGATCGAGAAAGACCTCGTCGAGCCGCTCGGGTGCAAAGACCGCCTCCGAAATACCCTGCGGAGGATCCTGATCGAAATCGATATTGGCGGTGCCGTAAGGCAGATCGAGATCGGCAAGAATGGTTTCGGTTGAAAAAAGATTAGAAATGCCCCAGGCGCAATTGTGCGCGATGGTCGAAGAACCGCTGCCGCCCTTGGCGCCGATAAAGGCCAGGCTGCGTCCCAAAGGCTCAGCATCGGGGTCGACGAAAATCGATGCGACCGCCGCCAGAATGTCCGGCATCGCCACCGGCGCAACCATATACTCGGAAATGCCATTGCGGATAAGATCGCGATAAAGGGCGATATCGTTGTATTTGCCGACGAGAACGACCTTGGTGCTTGGGTCGCAGACCGCAGCCAATGGCGCAAGCTCCGTCAGCAGCAATCGGGGTTCTGTTGACGTTTCCAGAATGATCAGATTCGGCGTCGACACGGTCGCAAACATGTTTGCCGCAGCATCGATGCCGCCACTGTTGATGCGCAAGCTGACCTTCGCCATGCGGCGATCCTGCCCGCAACGCTCCATCAGTCGCTGCATCGCCTCGCTTTCGCAAAACGCGTGGATCGAGATGCGCGGCAGCGGACGGACCTGCTCCAGGTCGCCCGGTTGCACCGTATCGAAGGTGGGATCGCCTGCCCCGGCGCCCGTTTCGATCCTGTACTCAATGGTGCTCATCTGCTGATCCCAACGATATCAATTAAAGATGATGACGGGTCCGTCACTCTTTTCGGTTCCGCGCCAGTCCGTGATGACCTGACCGCGCTGCTCCGCATCGATCGGCGACATCTGGCGCGGGCCGAGCAGATCGGTCGGATTGGAAATCTGGGCCGCCAGATTGGATTGCGATGCGCAGCCGAAATTGTAGTAGTTGCGGTTCTGGATCGTGTTGAGCGCAACGTCCTCGGGCCATTCACCACAAGGGCCGGTCTGGGCAGTGATCGCCACATAGCGTATGCGAACAGGAGCAGCGTCACCCATCGGACCGGCCTCGTAGCCCGCCTCGATCAGCCGCTTCGCGGGGACACCGGCGGCAACGAGAACGCTGCGGATCTCCTTGCGCATGGCCTGCGCAGCATGGCTGTTTGCCGAACCGCGCGGCAGCATGATCTGGACAACACCGGTCGACGAATTGCGATATTCGGCAGCAAAGCCGCTGATGACGTCGCGTGTGCCCTGCGTCAGCCGGCGGTCGCCGGAGGCGATCGGGATATCGATCGTACGCTCACCTTCGGCAAGCACAATCGGGTGGCGGGTGCGGTAGTCATCCGGGATGGAGCCCGTGGCAAGATTGTCCTTGGTGCCGCAGCCGGCAAGCAGCCCCGCGGCAACGACGAGGATTGCAGCATGCCGCAAGTGACGGGCGGGAATTCCGGATCTGTTGAGGGACATGGCACTCGGCCTTTCAGAATTCTCGTGGAAGCTGCTTCGCGTTTGCATGACCCAGCCTATTTGTAGATGAAGCCGACGTTGCCATGGTACCGGCCGGCCGGCGCGGATGCTTCCGGGCGCCCGTAGATGCGGTTCACACGACCGAGGAAGAAGCTATCGAGATCGTTGGCTGCATTGAAATTGTCGTCGGGCCTGGAGATCGCGCTTCTGGCGACCGGGCGCACGAGATAGGGCGTCGCGATGATGACGAGTTCGGTTTCGTTGCGGACGAAATCCTTGCTGCGGAAGAGCGTCCCAAGGATCGGGATCTTCGATGCACCCGGCAGGCCGGACATGGCCTGGCGGATATTGTCCTGCACCAAACCGGCGATGACGATCGAACCGCCCGAGGGGAGCTCGACGCTGGTCGACGCCTCACGTCTGCGGATGCCGAGGAAGGTCTGACCGGGGATGGAGGTCAAGCCGTTACCGGTGACGACCGAACCCTCATAGGTCGGTTCGGAGACGTTGGTTTCGATCTGCAGGCTGATACGGCCCGGCCCCAGAACTACCGGCTTGAAGTTCAAGCGAATTCCGTATTCGACGTCGTTGACCTCACGCGTAACTGTTGGGTCGCCGGTTTCGTCATCGATCTTAACTTCCTGGTTGCCGGCAAGGCGAAATTCCCCGCCGACATAGAATTTTGCCTCTTGCCCGGAAATAGCCGTCAGGCTGGGTTCGGCCAGCGTGCGCATGACGCCGGCTTGCTCCATCGCGTTGATGTAGCTCGAGATCGTCGTGCCGCCGATAGACCCCTTGATCAGCGCATTCGCGCCGACGCTGATCGCATCGCCGAGGTTGGCGGGATTGCGGAAGCCGATACCGCTCTCGCCGTCGCTGACACGTCCGTTGAAGCCCAATTGCTTCAAGACCTGGCGGCTGACTTCGGCCACCGTCACCTTCAGCGTGACCTGATCGTCGCCATCGATCGTCAGCAGGTTGACGATCTGCGAGACCTGCCGATCTTCGGCAAAGATATCGGCGTCACCGTTGTTGCCCTGGGCCGTGATATTGCGTGTCGTCGCTTCACCGCCCTGGAGAAAGGCCTTGGCGAGATCGACGGCTCGCGTCGAATCGAGCGGCGTGCGCACGGTGCCCGTCAACACGATGTTGTCGGAGATGATCTCGACGTTGATTTCGGCATCGGGGATGAAACGACGCAGATTTGACTGCAGATTGGCGATGTCACGCTCAACCTCGACATCAAGACTGATGATCTCTTCGCCATTTGGCCCGAAGACAAAAATATTGGTCTGCCCAACGGATTTGCCGAAGAGATAGATCCGCCGGGATGTGCGCGTAACGGCATCGGCGAGCGATGGGTCGGCGACGAGAATATCATGGGCATCGGCCGGAAGATCGACGACAACGGCCTTGTTCAGCCCCAGGCTGACCTTCTTCTTCACCCCGGGCCCACTTTCAACGATCCTGACGACCGACGAGGCGGCCGCCTGGGCGGACGGGAGCGTTGGCAGCGCCATGCCCGAGAATGTCAGGCAAAACGACAGGCCGGCTGCAACGGACGCCCGAAATTTGTTTCCGCTCGGCTTCACCTTGCGCTCCGCTCGATCACTCATTGTTGCTGACCTTGGCTGACGGCACCGTCATTCTTCACGATGGAGCCCGACTTGATGACCTGGATGCTGGGCTGGCCATCGCCGCTCAGAAGATAATCCGCAGCGTTCGTGTCGGGCTCTTGAGCATCTGCGACGCTGCGAAGGGCGAGCGAAATGCGTTCGGCCATTTGCTGCGCGACGGTCATGACCTTTGATTGGTCCGGTGTCAGTTCCAGCGTCGCCGTGGTTCCGACAACGGATTTGGAGCCGTCATCCTTCTCCTCGACCTGCTGGTCGATCGCCAGCACGCGAACGTTGCTGAGCACCGTTTCCGTCAGGTAGAGATCACCGTCCGATTTGCGGACCATGATGACGTCGACGCGGTCATTCGGAAGGATGAAGCCACCCGCACCGGTAGCAACGGTGATTTCCGTGGCAACGGCGCGCTTGCCTGCAGGCAAGAGCGACGACATGATTCGGCTGGAAGAATCGGCGACTTTTTCGCTACGTACAGGTTCGCCATTGAATATGGGCAGGCGAACCACAGCTCCGGTAAGGTCTTCGATTGCAGAGGGACGGTTTTCCTCGGTGATCAGCCCGTCGACGACACCGTCCTTGGGCCATGCCATCCAGTGCACGGCATCGCCACCCAAACGCGACCCCACGGGCAAGCTCTTGCTGGCAACGAGGACATTGACGGTCGGCGCCCGCTCGATCAATGGTTCCGCCATTTGTCGTGCGGGACCGCGGGTCAGCTTCATCGCCAACAACCCGGCCATCGCCGCAGATGCGACGGCCACCGCCAGTATGATGATGCGAACCGGTTTCATGATGGTTTCTGAGCCCCGCAGATATGCTGGGGTCAGATTGATCAGGAATTGGTGTAATTATAGTTAACAAGCCTCTTACGGGCATAGTTAACAATTCCTCTACAGCCTTCACGCTTTGCCTTGATCGGCAAGAACAGCCAGATTGCGTCTAACCGTTCAACTGAGAAAATGCCTGCAGCATCAGGGGTGATGTCGGGTAGGCAGCAAATCCCCCAAGTGCGATTGCAATCCCATAGGGAATCTTCTTGGCCGTAAACAGAAGGCGCGGAAGCGGAATGCCAGCCGCCAATATCCTGCTCTCCTGCGTCCTGAGCAGTAGGATGGCTACTGTCAAAAGTCCGCCGAACAACGACACATAAATGAGAAACGCCACCAAGGCGTTGGTGAGGCCAAACCAGACTGCGCACGCGGTCAAGAGCTTGGCGTCACCGCCACCCATGACATTCAGCGCAAATAGAAGAAAGCAAACCGCGAAGACAGCCGCCGCGGCGACGACATGCAAACCGATCTGCCAAAAATCGACACCGGACGCCAGCGCGATAACAAGAAACGCACCTAAGAGGATGGCCGGAACACGATTTGGGATCGTCATCGTGAGCAAATCCGACAGGGCAGCGAAAGCCAGGCAGAGGGGGAAGACAATAAAGATCGCGGCGCTACTCATAGCACTTTCCTACTAATGGAGCGGATACATTGCAGCGAATAGATAAACAAAGAATAATCTCGCAGAGAGATCGAACAGCACCATAAAAGCCAAAGGCCGCTCCACACGGGAACGGCCTCCAGAACAAAAGGACGATAGTCCGATTTACATGTTTGTGACGGCGGTCGACATTTCATTCTTCAGCCCATTGAACAGCAGATCCAGCTGATCGCCGAGGGCAGTCGCGCCGCCGATGAGGGCAACGGAGATCAGAGCGGCGATCAGGCCGTATTCGATGGCGGTTGCGCCGGACTCGTCCTTCATCAGACGGGCAAAAATCTTCTTCATGATGATTCTCCTAACTTCACGTTTGTTGTTCAGCACGTCCGCCAACTGTTGCCGTTGATCGGATGAGCCCAACCTAGCCCTGCCGAATTGCTACCGGCTTAACGAAGACAGCTACCAAAAGGTTAACGGCCCACCACTGATTTTTGGGTAAACGAATAGGAAATGTGTCGAGTTGGAGTGCTGCCGCCCGACTTAACGGTTCATTCACCAAGAGTATCGATGATGGGGCGAATGCCATCTCAGGGACTTGCCATGATTTTGCCCTTCGCGGCCAACCGGACCGCCACGCTGACACTCGCGATCTTCGGCATGCTTTCACTCATGGCGATGTCGGCCGCGAACGCGCAGGACGACATGATGCGCGTCTACATGGACCACGCACGCGTACTCAAGCTCGACCGGCCGGTCGCCAAGGTCATCATCGGCAATGCGGAAGTTGCAGATGCAACCGTTGCCGATGCCCGCACGATCGTCATTACCGGCCGCAGTTTCGGCACGACAAATCTTGTCATTCTCGATCAGGACGGAAACGCCATCGTCGATGAGCAAATTCTCGTGTCGATCGACGAAGCCAACACTCTGCGCGTCTACCGGCAGACGTCGCGCACCGTGCTCTCCTGTACGCCAAGTTGTGAACGGCACGTGGAGCGCAAAACCGCAAGTGGCGGAAACTGAGTAAACTGCGAGAAACGTTGGAAATTCACTAAAATACCCACGATCATCGCAAACGAAATATCAATAGTTACTCCCTATTTTGCCTCTCCGTCAGACGTAACATGATGGGACGGCGCGATGAGCATCGAGCAGGAAACACTGCGGCCCCAAAAGGGCGCAAAGCCTCTACGAGGCATGTGGGGGCGTTTCCGGCGCGACAGAAAAGGGACCGCGAGCATTGAGTTCGCGATACTGGCTCTCCCCTTCTTCATGGTGATTTTCGCCTCCATCGAAACGTTCCTCGCGTTCTATGGCGACCAGCTCCTGGCCAACGCGACCGAGACGTTGGCACGCAAGATCCGCACCGGCGAAATCACGTTCAACCGGGGCAAGCCGGCGACGGACATGGACGAGGTCAAGTTTCGCGAGGCGTTCTGCAACGAAATCTCCGTTTTGATGACGTGCTCGGCGACGGAGGCCGCCGAAGCCTCGAAGCTCTACATCGACGTCAGAACGGTCACCGATCTCACCAAATTCCCGGTGCTCATCCCGCGAATGGACACCTCGTCGTCGTCGTCGGATCTCAAGACAACCGACCTGAAGTTTGCGCCGGGCGGACCAGGCTCCTTCAACGTCATGCGCGCGTACTATCGCTGGAGTGTGATGACCGATCTCATCAGGCCATTTGTAACCAACCTGCGCCCGGCCGGATCCAGCATGCCCAAAGACTATCTCATGGTTTCCACAACCACTTTCCGCACAGAAAACGAGTGAGGCGCGTCGTGAAGACTTTAACGATGCACTGGATGCCGGCAATCCGTCTGACCTTCGCGAGCTTCCGCTCACTGCTAAAAGACCAGCGCGGGCTGGGCGGTGTAGAATTTGCCATCGTCACGCCGCTGCTGATCATGATTTACATCGGCGCATTCGAATTATCGCTCGGCTTTACCGTGGCGGGCAAGGCAGCGCGTGCGTCCAGCGCCGTGGCCGACCTGGTTTCTCAGCAAACCGAGGTCAACAAGGCCTATCTGGGAAACATGTCGAATGTCGTGAAAAGCATCCTCGCGCCGTATGAGGGATCAACATACACGCTCAAGATCTCCGGCATCGAGGTCACCGGCGCAAATCAGGGGACCGTCATCTGGTCGCGCGATCAGAATGGCGCAGTGCCCTACGCTGCAAACTCGACGACGACCGTTCCGGCCCAATTTACTGCGACCAAAGCCTTCGTCATTCGGACGGAACTTATCGTGGAGCATGAAGTGTTGTTGTTCGCGCAGAACCTCGCCTCCAGCAGCAACACGGTGGATTTGTCCAAAACCACCTATTTCCGCTCACGCCAGGCCGAAATCATAAAGTGCCCCGATTGCTGATCGGAGCTTGATCGAGGCCAATTGCATTGCGGCGTCGCCGGCGGTATTCCTTCGGGATTGCGCCGGCAGCATCTGCTTCCGCGCTCATTGCAGCACCGGACCGCAGCTCCGCTCGCGCTCCGGCTTACCGGAACTTTCATGGCGCGCGCTTTTCTCTTTGTCCTCGATTCCTTCGGCATAGGCGGAGCGCCGGACGCCGAAACCTACGGCGACCTTGGCGCCGATACGCTTGGCCACATCGCCGAATTCTGCGCGGCGGGTGGAGCGGATCGGGCAGGCTTGCGCGAAGGTCCGCTGCATCTCCCCAACATGTCGGCACTCGGGCTCGTGCACGCGGCGAAATTGGCCGCGGGCCGCGTGCCGGTGGGCATGCCGGTTCCAGGCCGGGTCTATGGCGCCTATGGCGCCGCCAGCGAAGTCTCGCGCGGCAAGGATACGCCGTCCGGACATTGGGAGATCGCCGGGACGCCCGTCATGTTCGATTGGGGCTATTTCTCGGCCGAGGGCGACGCCTTTCCCGCCGAACTGGTCGAAGCGATTTGCCGCGAGGGCAATATCCCCGGCATTCTCGGCAACTGCCACGCCTCCGGCACTGATATCATCGCGCGCCTCGGTGAGGAGCATATGCGGACGGGAAAGCCGATCTGTTACACCTCCTCGGACAGCGTCTTTCAGATTGCCGCGCACGAGCACACCTTCGGACTTGAGCGCCTGCTGGAGTTCTGCCAGATCGTTCGCCGCCTGCTCGACGACTACAATATCGGCCGCGTCATCGCCCGTCCCTTCATCGGGCAGAGCCCGCAGACCTTTGCCCGCACCGGTAATCGGCGGGACTACTCGGTTCTGCCGCCCGAACCAACGGTCCTCGACCGGTTGGTGGAAGCGGGGCGCACCGTGCATGCGATCGGCAAGATCGGCGATATCTTCGCCCACCAGGGCGTGACGAAGCTGACCAAGGCGGACGGCAACATGGCGCTCTTCGACGCGAGCCTGGCCGCTATCGACGAGGCGGAGGACGGCGACCTCGTCTTCACCAACTTCGTCGATTTCGACATGCTTTTCGGCCACCGCCGCGATGTCGCCGGCTATGCCGCGGCGCTTGAAGCCTTCGACGCACGGCTGCCCGATCTCGACCGGCGACTGAAGCCCGGCGATATCGTCATCCTGACGGCAGACCACGGCTGCGACCCGACCTGGCGCGGAACCGATCACACGCGTGAGCGTGTGCCGGTGCTGATGTTCGGCCCGGCCGTTCGCAGCCGTTCGCTGGGGGTTGCCAACACCTTTGCGCATATCGGCGAAACTGTCGCCAGACATCTCGGGATTGCACCGGGCTTACACGGGAGAAGCCTCATTTGACCGCACATCTGAAGAAGGCGGAACTGCATTGCCACATCGAGGGCGCGACGCCGCCGGAGCTGGCGCTGCAGCAGGCGGAAAAGTATGGGCTCGACACCAGCGAGATCATCGCCGACCGCGCCTATGTCTGGGCGGATTTTACCAGCTTCGTGAAATGCTACGACAGCGTCGCCTCACTGTTTCGCACGCAGGAAGACTATGCGCTTCTTGCCGAAACCTATCTGACGGAACTGGCCGAGGCTGGAACGATCTACAGCGAGATCATCGTTTCGCCGGATCACGGCAACACCATCGGGCTTGGTGCCGATGCTTATCTCGAAAGCCTTGCGGCCGGCATGGAGGCCGCCAGGGCAAAGACCGGGATCGAGTCGCGCATGCTGATAACAGGCATCCGCCACCTCGGACCGGAATCGGTCGTCAAAACAGCCGAATTTGCCGCCAGGAGAGAGCATACGCTGGTCACCGGCTTCAATCTGGCGGGAGAGGAGCGCATGCACCGCGTTGCCGATTTTGCCCGGGCGTTCGATATCGCCCGGGACGCCGGCCTGGGCTTGACCATTCACGCCGGCGAGCTTTCGGGCGCGTTCAGCGTGCGCGATGCGCTCGACCATATCAGGCCGTCTCGCATCAGCCACGGCGTGCGTGCGATCGAAGATGCAGACTTGGTCCTAAGGCTCGCCGATGACGGTGTCGTTCTGGAGGTTTGCCCCGGATCCAACATTTCCCTGCAGGTCTTCCCGGATTTCGCCGCGCATCCCTTGCGGGCATTGCATGAAGCCGGAGTGCGAGTGACGCTCAATACCGACGACCCGCCCTTCTTCCACACCTCCCTTGCCCAGGAATATGATATCGCATCGGCGGTGATGGGGTTCAGCGACGACGACATCAACGGCATGACCAGGACGGCGATCGAAGCCGCATTCGTCGACGACGCGACGCGTCAGCGGTTGCTTGCCCGTCTCTGACCGTAACCCGCTTTCACCCAGCGCGGTCGAGCGCGCTGGGGATGAACACAACGAGCCGCCCAACGCCCTTGCGGCCGCGGAGCATTCCATGGAAAAAGGGCAGATACATAAACTTCCGGGAAGGTGGCCATGGACGGCGTTACAGTGATTGATCATCCGCTTGTGCAGCACAAGCTGACCATCATGCGCAAGAAGGAAACCTCGACCGCGGGTTTTCGGCGGCTGCTTCGGGAAATCTCGACGCTGCTCTGCTACGAGGTCACGCGCGATCTGGAACTGACGATGGAGCGCATCGAGACGCCGATGCAGGAGATCGACGCGCCGGTGCTGGAAGGCAAGAAGCTCGTTTTCGCTTCAATCCTGCGCGCCGGCAACGGTCTGCTTGAAGGCATGCTCGAACTGGTGCCGTCGGCCCGCGTCTCCCACATCGGCGTCTATCGCGACCACGAAACGCTGCAGGCGGTGGAGTACTTTTTCAAGGCGCCGGAGAGCCTGTCCGAGCGGCTCATCATCGTCGTCGATCCGATGCTTGCCACCGGCAACTCGTCAATTGCGGCGATCGACAAGCTGAAGGAGCGCGGAGCGAAGAACATTCGTTTTCTCTGCCTGCTGGCGGCACCCGAGGGCATCCGCAACTTCCAAGCGGTCCATCCCGACGTGCCGATCTTCACGGCATCGATCGACAGTCACCTGAACGAACTCGGCTACATCGTGCCCGGGCTCGGTGACGCCGGCGACCGCATGTACGGAACCAAGTGATTTTCCGTTTCTTAACCAGAACGCAAAATTGACTGAAAACCGCCGGCAAACCGGCGGTTTTTTTTTGCCGCATTATCCATCCCCTGCTCTACTGGCCCTCATCGGCACGCGTGTCTGCGGCTGGTATGCGGAAGGTCAGGCCATGTTCGGACGTTTGCTGACATTTGCCGGGGGCATCGCCGTTGCGGCCCTGGTCATTCCTGATCTCGCGAGTTCCTATCTGTCGCGGCCTGAAACTGCCGCCACCAGCAAAACGGGAGCAAACAGCTCCGTTCCGGCAACGACGGCAAAATATGCTTCGGCAAAAGGGGTGGTGCTCGAAGCCGACCGCTCGGGCCATTTCTTCGGAACCTTCCGCATCAATGGCCGGATCGAACGTGGTCTGGTCGATACCGGTGCCAGCACCATCGCGATCAATGTCTCGACCGCACGCAGGCTCGGCCTGTCGGCCGGAGCGCTCACTTTCAATGCACGCGTTCGAACAGCCAATGGCGATGTCGATGCAGCCCCGGCCAAACTGACGAGGGTCGAAATCGGCGGCATATCGCTGCACGATGTCGACGCCCTGGTCCTACCCGACAAGGCGCTTTCCGGCATGCTCGTCGGCATGAGCTTCCTCAGCCGACTATCGTCCTACCGCGTCGAAGACGGTGCGCTGCACCTGGTCAGATGACCCTCGAAAGGATCGGCGAGCGCACCTCCGGCTCGACGTCGGCGATCGTGTAGAGCGCCTTGATCTCTTGGCGCGCCCGTTCGGCCGCATTCTCTTCCGCGGCATGAACGAAAGCGATCGGCTCGCCTTTGACAATCCGCGTTCCCAACGGTTTCAGTTCGGCGAACCCAACGCGGTGGTCGATCTTGTCATTCGGATGCGTCCGCCCGCCGCCCAAGGCGATGACGGCCAGGCCGAGCTCACGGGTCTGGCAGGTGTGCAAATAGCCATCCCTGTCGGCTTCCACCGGCAGGATAACCGGGGCAGGCACGAGGTAGTGTCCGGGACGATCGACGAAATCGCCGGGGCCGCCGAGCGCGTGGACCATCCTGGCGAAACGCTCGAGTGCCGCACCGTTTTCAAGCGCCGTGCGGGCCAGTGCCTCGCCGGCGACCGAATCCATTGCCACACCGGCGGCGGCGAGCATTTCCGCGGCGAAGGCCATCACGACGGTTTCAAGGCGGGTGCCGCTCTTCTCGCCCTTGAGAAAGGCAACGCAGTTCCAGATCTCAAGTGCATTTCCAGCCGCATCGGCCAGAGGTTCATTCATATCCGTCAGCAAGGCCGACGTGCGCACACCGGCACCATTGGCGACGTCGACAAGCGAGCGGGCGAGGACCTCGGCTTCGCCGGGATCGCTCATGAACGAGCCATTGCCGAGCTTGACGTCGAGCACCAGCGACTGCAACCCGGCGGCAAGCTTCTTGGAGAGGATGGACGCGGTAATCAGCGGAACCGAATCGACGGTCGCGGTCACATCACGGATGGCGTAGAGCCGTTTGTCGGCGGGCGCCAGATTGGCGGTCTGGGCGATGATGGCGCAGCCGACCTCGTCGACCGTCTTTCGGAACTGTGAGGCCGACGGCTGGATATCATAGCCGGGTATCGATTCGAGCTTGTCGAGCGTGCCGCCCGTGTGCCCTAATCCCCGCCCGGAGATCATCGGCACGGCCAAGCCGCACGCAGCAACGATCGGGGCAAGCATCAGCGAGACGTTGTCGCCGACGCCCCCGGTCGAATGCTTGTCGACAATGGGGCGGCCGATGCTGCTCCAATCAAGCGTTTCGCCGGAATCGCGCATGGCCAGCGTCAGGGCCACCGTCTCGTCGCGGCTCATGCCCGAAAACCAGATCGCCATGGCGAATGCGGCAACCTGGCCCTCCGAGATCGAACCGTCGGAAAGACCGTGGACGAAGCTCGCGATGTCTGCCGCTTCGAGGCGCTCGCCGTTTCTCTTGCGGCGGATAATCTCCTGGGAAAGCATGGTCACTGAACCGCCGCGTCCGTGGAAATCATGTCCTTGAGAATGGCCGCCAGGCGCTTGCCGCCGACGGGCGCCATGTCCTTGGTCTCGTGATGGCTGAGTTCGGCTCCCGTCATGCCCGCGCCGAAATTGGTGATGACCGAAGCCGCGGCAACCCTAAGGCCAAGGAAGCGCGCGAGAATGACTTCCGGCACGGTCGACATGCCGACCGCATCGGCCCCGAGCACACGCGCCATGCGAATTTCCGCCGGCGTTTCGAAGCTCGGCCCGGAGAACCACATGTAGACGCCATCGTGCAAGGGAATTCCCAGCCGATCGGCTGCGCCTTGCATGCGCGTGGCAAGCTCGGCATCATAGGCGCTGGTCATGCCGACGAAGCGATCGTCGCTTTCGACGCCGATCAGCGGATTGAACCCGGAAAAATTGATGTGATCGGAGATCCGCATGACCGATCCCGGCGGCAGATCGTCACGCAGCGAGCCTGCGGAATTGGTGAGTACGAGCTTTTCGACGCCGAGTTCCTTCAACGTCTGCAACGGCACGCGCATCGCGTTGGCATCGCCACTCTCGTAATAGTGCACCCGGCCCGACAGCATGACGACCGGGACCTCGCCGAGCAAACCGGCGACAAGTTCGCCGGCATGGCCGGAAACGCTGCTGACGGGGAACCCCGGGATATCGGCATAGGAGATGCGTGTCGTGCTACTCACCGCTTCGACGAGCGTCCCAAGTCCTGAACCAAGGACAATGCCATAGCGCGGAGACAGACCGCCCAGTCTGCCCCTCAGGAATTCCGCAGCACTGCTCATCCGAGAATCTCGGTCTCGAAGCTGTGCGGCAGCAGATCCGACAGAGCGAGCGTCTTCTTCACGCCCGTCTCGTCGCAGAGAAAAATGCGCGTGCTGGCACCGGAAAACTCGGCCAGCCGTTGCCGGCACCCGCCGCAAGGAGGGCAGAGCGCCAGCTTCTCGGCGACAACGGCAACTTCCATGATCTTGCGCTGACCTGCCATGACCATATGGCTGATGGCCGTGGTTTCGGCGCACCAGCCCTCCGGGAAGGACAGATTTTCGATGTTCGCCCCGGTGTAGATCTTGCCATCCTCCGCGCGGATGGCGGCACCCACCGGAAACTTCGAATAGGGCGCGTGCGCCTTGGCCATCGCCTCGCGTGCGGCTTCAAAGAGCTCGTTTTCCATGGTCTTACCGCTCCTTCACATAGGGGACGCCGCCGGCTTTCGGCGGGATGGCCTTGCCGATGAAGCCGGCAAGCAAGATGACGGTGAGAATATAGGGCAATGCCTGCATCAGCTGCACGGGCACCTGGCCGATCAACGGCAGGGGATTGCCCTGCAGACGGATCGCGAACGCATCGAGGAAGCCGAAGAGCAGGCAGGCAAGCATGATGTTGAACGGCCGCCATTTGGCAAAGATCAGTGCGGCGAGCGCGATATAGCCCTTGCCCGCCGTCATACCCTTGACGAAGCCGGCGGTCATCGCAAGCGACAGATAGGCGCCGGCAAAGCCACACAGGATGCCGCAGCAGATGACGGCGCGATACCGCATCCAGATCACCGAAATGCCTGCCGTGTCGACGGCGCCCGGGTTTTCACCAACCGCACGCAGCCTGAGGCCGAAGCGGGTTCGATAGAGGATCCACCAGCTGAGCGGCACCATGGCAAAGGCCACATAGGTCAGGATGAAATGCCCGGAGAGCAGATCGGCATAGATCGGCCCGATGAGGGGAACCTCGCGAATGGCGTCCGCGAAGGGGAAGTTGATCGTCTGGAACCGGGCACCTTCGGCCAGTGCCGGCGTACGCCCGCCCTGACGGAACCAGGCCTCGCCGAGGATGACGGTGGAACCGGCAACGATGAAGTTGATGGCAACGCCGGAGACGATCTGGTTGCCGCGCTGGGTGATCGACGCGTAACCGTGCACCAGCGACAGGGCGATCGAGATCAGGATAGCGGCAAGCAATCCCAGCCAGACGGACTGGGTGATCGCCGCGACCGCGCCGGCCGCAAAGGCGGCGCCCAGCATTTTTCCTTCAAGGCCGATATCGAAGATACCGGCGCGCTCGGTGAAGAGCCCGGCAAGGGCCGCGAAGATCAGCGGAACGGAGACGCGGATGGTGGACTCGAGGAGCACCACGATGACGTGGAAGAAATCCATGGCTTCAAGCTCCCTTGGTCTGGGCAACGACCGCGGCGCGCCGGCTGGAGATGGAAAACAACCGAGTGATCGCCGGCCGGAACATGTTTTCAAGCGCGCCCGCGAACAGAATGACGAGGCCCTGAATGATGACGATCATGTCGCGCGAGATCGACGGCATTTCGAACGAGATCTCCGCGCCGCCCTGGTAGAGAACGCCGAAGAGAACCGCCGCCGGGATGATGCCTGCCGGATGCGAGCGGCCCATGAGGGCGACGGCGATGCCGACGAAGCCGGCACCCTGGACGAAATCGAGCTGCATTCGGCCTTGCTCGCCCATGATCGGGTTGAGCGCCATCATGCCGGCAAGCGCGCCGGAGATCATCATGGTGATGACGGTGATGCGGCTCTCGCTCATGCCGGCGTAACGGGCGGCCGACGGGCTGTGGCCCATGGTGCGCATCTCGTAGCCGAGCTTGGTGCGCCAGATCAGCAGCCAGACACCGAAGGCCGCGACAAGTGCCAGCAGGAACGAAATATTGAAGGGCGCCGTTCCGATATCCAGCCCAAAGATCGCCAGCAGCCAATCGAGCTTGGGCAGTTGACCACCTTCGGCGAAGGTGCGCGTCTGCGGCGCCATCGAGCCGAGCGGTTTCAGCACCTTGGTCAGGAGATAGACCATCAGGCTCGACGCAATGAAGTTGAACATGATCGTGGTGATGACGATGTGGCTGCCGCGCTTGGCCTGGAGCCAGCCGGGCAGAAATGCCCAAACGGCGCCGAAGGCGGCCGAACCGATGATCGCCAGCGGGAAGACCACGAACCACGGCATCGTCTGGTCGAGCCAGAGGCACGCAAGGGCGACCCCGATGCCGCCGACATAGGCCTGGCCCTCGCCGCCGATGTTGAAAAGCCCGGCATGGAACGCGACTGCGACCGCAAGCCCGGTGAAGATGAAGGTGGTGGCGTAATAGAGCGTGAAGCCGATATATTCGCCGCGACCGAAGGCACCGTTGATCAGGTGATAGGCCGCCTCGAACGGGTTTTCGCCGACGAGCAGAACCACGAGGCCGGCAACGAGAAACGCGACCGCGAGATTGACCAGCGGGACGAGGCCGTATTCGACCCAACCCGGGAGCTTTGCATAGGGATTGCTCATTCTGCGGCCTCCTTGCGGCCTTCGACGCCGGCCATCAGCAGGCCCAGCTCGCCCTCGGTCGCGTCGGGATCGCGCTCGCCGACGACACGGCCGGCAAACATGACCAGGATCCGGTCCGACAGGGCGCGGATTTCATCGAGTTCGACGGAAACAAGCAGGACAGCCTTGCCCTGGTCGCGCATCTCGATGATCCGTTTGTGGATGAATTCGATGGCGCCGACGTCGACGCCGCGGGTTGGCTGGCCGATGATCAGCACGTCGGGTCCCCGCTCCATTTCGCGGGCGAGAACGATCTTCTGCTGGTTGCCGCCGGAGAAATTGGCGGTCTTCAGCCGCGCGTTCGGCGGACGAATGTCGTATTCGGCGATCTTCTGCTCGGCATCCTTGCGGATGGCATCGACATTCAGGAAGACGCCGTTGAGGTAGCGCTTGTCGTGATGATAGCCGAGGATGGCGTTTTCGCTTTCCTCGAACTTCAGCACGAGCCCGACGTGATGCCGGTCTTCCGGCACGTGAGCGAGGCCGCGATCGCGCAGCTCCTTAGGGTCGGCATGGCCGGTGACGTCGATCGCCTTGCCGTTGAGCAAGACATCACCCGAGACCGCGCGGCGGATACCGGAGATCGCCTCCAGCAGTTCCGACTGGCCATTGCCGGCGACGCCGGCAATGCCGACGATCTCGCCGGCCCTGAGGTTGAAGGAAACATTGTCAACCATGGTGACGCCGCGGCTGTCCTTGACGGTCAGACCGTCGACCGAAAGCTTGACGTCCCCGGGCTTCGCCTCGCCTTTCTCGACGCGCAGCAGCACGCGGCGACCGACCATCAATTCGGCGAGTTCCTCGACCGAGGTTTCCGCCGTCGTGCGCGTCGCCACCATCTCGCCACGCCGCATCACCGAAACCTCGTCGGTGATCGCCATGATTTCCCGCAGCTTATGGGTGATGAGAATGATGGTCTTGCCCTGGCTCTTCAGCTGTTCGAGAACGCGGAAGAGATGATCGGCCTCCGCCGGCGTCAACACGCCGGTGGGCTCATCGAGAATCAGGATATCGGCACGGCGATAGAGCGCCTTGAGGATCTCGACGCGCTGCTGCAGACCGACCGGCAGTTCCTCGATCACGGCGTCGGGATTGACCTCGAGCGCGTATTCGCGCTCCAGCCGCTTCAGCTCGACGCGTGCCTTGGCAATGCCCTTGTTGAGGATCCGGCTCTCCTCGGCTCCGAGCATGACGTTTTCGAGAACGGTGAAGTTCTCGACCAGCATGAAATGCTGGTGCACCATGCCAATGCCGGCGGCGATCGCCGCGTTCGGATCCCGGATCGAGACCTGCTTGCCATCCACGTGGATTTCGCCGCTGTCGGCCTGATAGAAGCCGTAGAGGATCGACATCAGGGTCGATTTTCCCGCACCGTTTTCACCGATGACGCCGTGGATCGTACCCTTGCGGACTTTCAGATTGATATTCTTGTTGGCGTGAACCAGACCGAAGCTCTTGTCGATCCCACGCAGTTCGATGGCAATACTGTCCATATTGGCCTTGCGATCCCCAAACTGGCCCGCTTCGGTCTTCTTCCCAGAAACCGTGCCGGCGATTTTTTTACCATTTGGTATAAGTTTATCATCGATTTCCCGGCGCGGAAGCCCTCAATCGAGATCTCCTTATACTCTCACCGGATCACTGATGAGAGTCCAGCGTGAATATACACAGGCAGATCGACCGTGATCGCAACAAAAAACCGGCGGCATTCGATGCCGCCGGTTCTGTCTTAAACGTTTGCTTCAGTCCGTTTTGGCGGGTCGCAACAGGCGCAGCGCGTTCATAGTCACAAGCACCGTGGCACCGGTATCGGCAAGGATAGCCGGCCAAAGCCCGGTGATTCCGGCGATGGTCGTGACGAGGAAAACAACCCTCAGGCCAAGCGCAATAGTGATAATCTGGAAAATGTTTCGCATTGTAGAGCGGGAAAGGCGGACCATCGCCGCGACATCGCTAACCCTGCCATGCAGCACAGCCGCGTCGGCCGTCTCCAATGCCACGTCCGTGCCGCCGCCCATGGCGATGCCGACATCGGCCGCGGCCAGCGCCGGTGCATCATTGATGCCGTCTCCGATCTTGGCGACATTGAAGCCCGATTTCTTCAATTCGCCGACGATGTGCTGCTTGTCCTCAGGCAGCAGTTCGGCGCGCACTTCCATGCCGAACTGACGGCCAATCGCCTCCACCGTGCGGCGGTTGTCGCCGGTCAGCATGACAACATGAATGCCGCCGTCGGTGAGCGCCTTGACACCGGCCGCGGCATCCGGGCGCGGCTCGTCGCGGATGGCAGGGTCGGCGGTGTCGCCGCGATGGTCCGCCTTTACCGTCGCAATGCCCGGCACCTGCAGCTTCAGCTCGCCGGTGCGTTGCAGTATCGCCCGCGCAAGCGGGTGGCTCGATCCCTGCTCAAGGGCTGCGGCCAAGCCAAGCACCTCGTTCTCGGCGCGGCCGAAGCAGACGACATCGGTGACCTCGGGGTTTGCCTTCGGTCAGCGTGCCGGTTTTGTCGAGTGCAGCGGTGGTTATCTTGCCGACATTTCAAGCACGGCGCCGCCCTTCAGCAGCAGGCCGCGGCATGCCGGAGGTCGCCGCGGCGAAAGCGCGCCGCGCGATCGGCAGCAGGCCGACCAGCATGGCAAGCGTGAAGATCCAGGGCTCGGTGGCTGGAACCAGGTGGCCAAGGCCATAAGCCGCGGCAAGCGCCAGACCGCAGGCGATCGTCAGCCGGCCCTTGCCCGATCGCCACCAGGGACCGTTCGCCGGCCCATGATCGTGCGCATGTGAACTCGGCTGCTGCAACAAGGTTGACCGGGCCGCGTTGTGGCTGTGCTGATGTTCATGAGCGTGGTCGTGCGCGTGCGTATGCTCGTCGTGATCGTGATCGTGATCGTGAGGATGGTCATGGTCGTGATGGCCCGAGCAAGTGTGCACGACAGCAATCGGAGGCGTCTGGTGGGCGGCAATCGGATGCAGGCGGTAGCCGAGGTTTCCGGCCTTGCTGACGATGTTCGCAGAGAGCTCGCCGTCGTCGTCGTGCTTGACCAGCATCGTACCCGCGGCAACGGAAACCAAGACATCTTCCACGCCCGGCATGCGCCGGACGGCTGTGTCGGTCTTCGAGGCGCAGGATGCGCCATCCATGCCCTCGACCCGATAGCGGTTTTCGCGAATATTGCCTGCCAGGACCTGCTCCTTGCATATCTTGACGCAAGGCTGCGGCCTCTAGCGACTAGAGCTGCAGGGCCAAATTGCACGATCCGGCGACGTTTTTTCGCCTCTTCGTCTAGGGTGCGCCGTTCTGGCCGTTGTTCGTAGCCCGGACGCGAGAGATGTCTGCGTGCTGAGGCCAGGCATTGCGCGCAGTGGCTCGGACCGATGGTCCGCTGACGTTTGTGTTTAGAACGCCAAAGCCCGCGGACATTTCTGTCTCGCGGGCTTTTTGATTTGGTTGCGGGGGCAGGATTTGAACCTGCGGCCTTCAGGTTATGAGCCTGACGAGCTACCGGGCTGCTCCACCCCGCGCCATCTAGGTAAACCGCTTAGCGGTTTATCCGTTCCAGCGTAAACCGCTTTGCGGTTTATCGCGGTTGCGTAACCGCTTTAGCGGTTATGCTTTAATCCGGTCCGAGTTTTGCGAAGCAAAATCTCGTTGTTTGTCTGTTTTCAGCTTAACCAAGCAAAAGGGCCGCTTGAGGGCGGCCCGTTTTTTTCGGCTGGGCCGAGAGTGTGTCGAGAAGAGTCTTTATCTGCGCCGCTACCTTATCCTTCTCGGCAATGCCTCGAAGGGGAGCGGCGTTTCGGTTTTTTTATCTTGCGTTTTGCAGACCTGGCAGCGACCTACTCTCCCGCGTCTTAAGACGAAGTACCATCGGCGCTGGGGCGTTTC
>NZ_LGAP01000033.1 GCF_001270265.1 Ensifer adhaerens | reverse complement strand
CCCCAAAGCCCCCGCCCCAAAGAAAGTTGACGCGACACCGGGCGCGAGGCGCATCATCTCCCTCGCCACCTTGCTCAACCTTCCTGCGCCCCTAGTTTGTTTTCGATGGCAAAGGCCTGACACCAGGGAATGAGGATAGCCAGATGGAATACCGGTTGCTCGGCCGCTCAGGCCTGAAAATCTCTGTTATCACCATGGGAACGATGACGATCGGCGGCGGCGGCAAGTTCGCGCAGGTCGGCAATGTCGGCCTCGACGAGGCGCGCCTCTATGTCGACATGTGCCTCGACGCCGGCGTCAACCTGATCGACACCGCCGACATCTATTCCACCGGCGGCTCCGAGGAGATCATCGGCAAGATCCTCGGCGGCAAGCGCAAGAACGGCGTGCTGGTCGCCACCAAGGCGCGCTTCGACATGGGGCCTGGCCCGAATGACGGCGGGCTTTCCCGCCACCATCTGATTGCCGCCTGCGAGGCGAGCCTCAAGCGGCTGAAGACCGATGTCATCGACCTCTACCAGGTGCACGAATGGGACGGCCAGACGCCGCTGGAAGAAACGATGGAGGCGCTCGACACGCTCGTCAGCCACGGCAAGGTGCGCTATATCGGCTGCTCCAACTATTCCGGCTGGCACATCATGAAGGCGCTCGGCATCAGCGCGCTCGAGCGCCGCCACCGCTTCGTCAGCCAGCAGATCCACTACACGCTGGAAGCCCGCGAGGCCGAATACGAACTGCTGCCGATCAGCATCGACCAGGGTCTTGGCGTGCTCGTCTGGAGCCCGCTCGCCGGCGGCCTGCTCTCCGGCAAGCACCGGCGCAACCAGACGCCGGATGGCACCCGCCAGCTTGCCGGCTGGAACGAACCGCCGATCCGCGACGAGGAGCGGCTGTGGGCGATCGTCGACATGCTGGTGGCAATCGCCGGCGAGCGCGGCGTCTCGCCGGCGCAGGTCGCCCTCGCCTGGCTGATCGACCGCAAGGGCGTGACCTCCGTCATCATCGGCGGCCGGAAGGAGCAGCAGTTCCGCGACAATCTCGCGGCCGCGAGCCTGAAGCTGACCGACGAGGAGCGCGAACTGCTCGACGCCGTCAGCCTGCCGCCGGTGCTCTATCCCTATTGGCACCAGTTGCGCAGCGCCAAGGACCGGCTCGGCGAGGCCGACCTGTCGCTGCTTGGCCCGCATGTGTGAGCGGCCGGCAAAGGACACGAAACTCGCCCACGCGCTGCTTGCAAGGACGGCGACACGCCGCGAGCTGGACGCGGCAATGATGATTGTTGAGCTGGATTCAGGAAATACTTAGGACTGGTGACTCTGACTTCGATGACACCGTCTCGAAGCTATTTGCGAAACGACGAAGAACAGGATGTATGGCACGCTTGTATAAGCCATCCAGATATACCCATCTGGCGTTATCGATCCATCCTCGACGACAGTAAGGCTTCCTATACGAAAGTCAATGAACACGCTGTATACATAAATGATCTGCGCCATCAAAAACAGATAAAACAATATAGAAGATAGGTATATTTTGTATAATCTTATCTTATTGCTGTATCTAGATATGATCCACAAAAAAGCCTTGGAAATCTCGGAAGACAGCCCAATGATTACTATTCCGAACAACAACCCAAAGAACCCGCCACCCGTTAGAACCGTGTACATTATCCACAGCGTGTGAAAAAGGATCCTGTCGAATAGCCACGGTCTCTCTGTCAGCCAATGCATGCATTGCTCCAACTGGTGGTGCCTCTCGAGGCGCGCCTCCACGGAATTCGTTGGACGGCGTTGCAAAAACCGGCCCTCGCCACCACTCGTCGTAGCGCGTCGCGTATTTGCAAGTTTGCAAGCGCCTGGCTCCGTTTGAGACCGGCGAGACGGCCAGAACTCACCGAATTTGTTGCGAGCGCGCCATAGGTCTAAACTATAAGTAGCATGCGCAATAATATTAGACAATAAGAATATGCCGATTGGTCGAGCGATGAAGCCTTGACTTCCCGCACGACACGCCCATTTTATATCATATGATACGTGTTGGCGCTCCAGAGGAGACGATCATGCCCAACGCACAGCCGGCTTTTGCCCCCGATCGCGACGCGGCAAGGACCGGCTCGGCGAGGCCGACCTGTCGCTGCTTGGCACGCATGTGTGAGCGGCCGGCGTTTCGTCGCGCGCAGCGGGTTGCCACACGCCGGCAGTGCTTGATCTTGTTGAAGAACCGTTCGACCAGGTTGCGAGCCCGGACCCTGAGCCGCCAGTCGGCTGTCAATTTGCTGTGATGCACGACAGACATCGCCCCAAAAATGATATCTTTCAGCCCGCCCGGAAGTCTTGGCAGGATGGGAAACTCCATCAGCGGCGGGAATTTGTCACGCTCCTCGGCTGTGCCGCAGCGATACGGCCGTGGGTAAGGCGATCAGCAGGAGGCAAACATGAGCTTGGACAACACCTCACGCCCCGGCAAGCCGGGGCCCGAAGAGTTGGTTCCATCGCGCTATGCGGTGCGGGTCGGCGAGATTGACGTAATGGTGGTCAGCGATGGGGTGCTGTCGCTGCCAGGAGCGATGTTGGGCCACAACGCCGACCCGGCCGTCCGGGCGGCCTGGCTGAACGATATGTTCCTGCCGCCGGACGTGCTCGAGTGGGCGCTGAACGTGGTCGTGGTGCGTAGCGGCGACCGGACCATGCTCATCGACGCTGGGATGGGGATGGAGTTCCCGGACTTGCCGCGGGCCGGGCGGTTGGCCCAGCGACTGGAGGCCGCCGGCATCGATCTCACATCCGTGACCGACGTGGTACTGACCCACATGCACATGGACCATGTGGGCGGGCTGCTCGTCGACGGGGTGCGGGAACGGCTGCGTCCGGACCTGCGGGTCCACGTGGCGGCCGCCGAGGCCGAGTTCTGGGGCGCGCCCGATTTCTCCCGCGTGTCCATGCCGCCGGGGTTCCCGGACGCGCTTCGGCGGACGGCCAAGCGGTTCTTGAACGAGTACGAGAGCCAGTTGCGGCCGTTCGATCAGGAGTACGAGGTGGCGCCGGGCGTGGTCGCCATTCGCACCGGCGGCCATACCCCCGGGCACTGCGTGGTCCGCCTGGCGTCCGGCGGCGACCGGCTGACGTTCGCCGGCGACGCCGTGTTCCAGGTCGGGTTCGACCACCCCGACTGGTACAACGGCTTCGAACACGACCCCGAGGAGGCGGCCCGCGTCCGGATCCGTCTCCTGCAGGAGCTGGCGGAGACCCGCGGGGCGCTTGTGGCCACGCATCTGCCGTTCCCGTCCGTCGGCCATGTGGCCGTCGCCGGCGACGTCTTTCGTTGGGTACCGGCCTCCTGGGCCTACTGACCGCTTGTTGGGTTAGGGCCGAACTACAGCGCCGCGCGTCTTATCAGACGCGCAAAGGTCGCTGTAGCGCTTTGAATTGCTGCATGTTTTCTTCCTTAAATCGGCTACGATTTAAGGAAACATGCAGTAGGGCATAGACTCGCAACGACCTGATCCAGATGCGTGTTGCAGCCAGCTTGATGGCGGCGAGAAAGTTGCGCGGGTCTTTGTCCTGTCTGGTTGCGATGCCGCGGAACTGTTTGAGTTTATTGAAGAAGGCCGATCAGATTGCATTGGCGATAGACCCGTGCGCTGAAGCGGCACTGGAAGATCGAAAACCCTTGCAGCATTTGCTGCATAGGTCCGGAAGAGCACCTTCAGTCGCTCGTCACATCGCCAGGGACTTCGACGCGGCAGTACAGCGACAGCCGCCTCTCGGCCCGCTTTTGGACAAAGGCTCTGCCCGACGTCGCTCCCCTTGATTTTTACCTTGCAAGGCACATTTTATATCATATGATACGAAGCAAGAATCCAGAGGAGACGATCATGCCCAACGCACAGCCGGCTTTTGCCCCCGACCGCGACGCGGCACGACATGAGGAAGCCGTCATCGTCAAGGCGGTGGTCAAGGCCTGCGACCTGTGGAAGCTGACCAACCGGGAAGCATCGCAGCTCTTCGACGTGCCGATCGCCACCTGGAACCGGATGAAGGCCGGCGATTTCAAGGGCAGGCTCGACCAGGACAAGCGCATGCGCGCCAGCCTGATCGTCGGCATCTTCAAGGGCCTTCGGCTCTATTTCAACGGACCGCTGACCTATCAATGGCCGAAGGCGGTCAACACCGGGCCGGTGTTTGACGGCCAGTCGCCGGTCGACCTGATGATCGAGGGCGGCATACCGGCGATGATGAAGGTGCGGCGCTATCTCGATGGCCTGCGCGGCGGCCTATGATCGCCGAGATCGATTTTACCGATCCGGCCACCATCCGGCTGATTTCGACCGCCTATATCGACGAGCCGGCCGTCAAGCCGCTCTGCGACGACGAGGACGACATCGAGATCCTCAACCGGCTGGAGGCGCTGACCTCGGCGCGGCTGAGCCCGCTGGCGCTGCCCGCCGGCATCAACCCGGCCGAACTCCTGAACGAATCCTTCGGCTATGGCTGGTCGCTGATCAACGCCGCCTTCTGCCACGCCCGCCCGCCGGGCAACCGCTTCAACACCGAGGACCGCGGCGCCTGGTACTGCGCCTTCGGCGAGACTGCGCTTGAAACCTGCCAGGCCGAGATCGTCTATCACCGCACGCGGGCGCTGGCCGATGCGGGCATCTTCCACGACATCGGCGCCTATCGCGAGTTGATCGCCGGCTTCACCTGCCGCTTTCACGATGTGCGCGGCGAGACCGGCCCTGCCTATCTCGGCGCGGATCCCGCCCTTGCCTACCCCGCCGGCCAGGCGCTTGCCGCAACCATCTTCTCCGGCGGCGGCAACGGCCTGATCTACCCTTCCGCCCGCCATCCCAGAGGCGAGTGCATCGCCGTCTTCCGCCCCGCCGTCATCCAGAACATCCGCCAGGGCCGCACCATCACCTTCGAGTGGAAGGGCTCGCCCGAGCCGACGATCCGGCGCGAAAGCTGATTATCCCACAGCAGTGCGGCATGCGCAGAAACAGAGATAATGTCTGGCATTTCGGATACAGGCTTGACTCCGGCCAAGTGCATGACCTGATATCTGCAATCTGACGTTTGCGGAGGATGACATATGCGACGGTTATCAGGTTTTCTGGTCAGTGCTCTTATAGCTGCAACCGCCACGTCTTCATTAGCGGCCGACAAGCTCACGCCTGATCAGTTGAAGGCGCTGTCCAGCGATGTGTATCAGTTCGCTTACCCAGCCGTTCTTATGGAATCGACCATGAAACAATCGACCGCGGTTCCCAACGCGACTGCGGTTCATGGACGTGCACCGATCAACCAGTTTGCCTATTTTCGAACCTATCCTGCTGCCGACGCCCGTGATGTGGTCCGCTTCAACTTCGATACCCTTTATTCATTTGCATGGGTCGATCTGAGTAAGGGGCCGATGATTCTGTCCGTACCCGATACGGGCGGACGCTTCTATCTGGTACCCACGCTCGATATGTGGACGGATATCTTCTCATCTCTCGGCTCGCGCACAACAGGCACCAAGGCTGGCAACTTCGCCTACGTTGCTCCGGGGTGGAACGGAACGCTGCCTGACGGGGTGGTGCGCATCAACGCGCCGACTTCAATGATTTGGGTAATGGGGCGTATCCAGACCAACGGGCCGTCAGACTATGATAACGTCCACAAGATTCAAGATGGCCTGGAACTCACCCCACTGGATCAATGGGGTAAAAACCACGAGCCGCCAGCAACCTCAACTGTCGATCCGAGTGTCGACACCAAGACGCCGCCGCTCGTGCAGGTCGGCGAAATGAGCGGCGTTGAGGTATTCAAGCGCCTGGCCGAGTTGATGAAGACCTATCCCCCGCATCCGAACGACTATCCGATCATCTTCCGGATGCGTGAAATCGGCTTGGAGCCCGGAAAGAGTTGGGACGCTTCAACGCTCGATAAGGAAACAATTGACACCATCAATGCTGGGGCCAAGGAAGGTCTGCAAGACATGGTCGCGGGCATCAAAAGCACAGGTGCACACCTGAACGGTTGGAACATTGCCGTAGATAATATGGGGACCTATGGCACTTCATATCGTCAACGGGCAATCGTTGCCCTCGCCGGGTTGGGAGCCAATCTTCCGGCCGACGCTATTTACCCTGCTGCTTTCATCGATAGCGAAGGCAAGCCGCTGGACGGCGCAAACACCTATGTCCTGCACTTCGACAAAGCGAAGCTTCCCCCGGCGAACGCCTTCTGGTCACTGACCATGTACGACAACGAAGGTTTTCAGGTTCCCAACCCAATTAACCGCTTTGCTATCGGCGACCGCGATGCCCTGAAGTTTGGTGAAGACGGTTCGCTGGACATCTTCATTCAAGCGGAATCACCTGGAAAGGACAAGGAAAGCAACTGGCTCCCATCACCCAAAACGGGAGCGATGGGCCCGACATTGCGCATCTATTCGCCGAAGCCCGAAGCGCTAAGTGGAGCCTGGGTGCCGCCGCCATTCAAGCGCGTCGACTAAATGGCTGAAGATGACCGCTTTGGACGAATATCGGCGAGAAACCGGTTCCTCCTCCCTCATTCCGGCCTTGAGCCGGAATCCAGCGACCTGACGTCCGTCAGGTCAAAAAGCATCTTTCAACCCAAGGACTTGGGCTGACGGGATTCCGGCACAAGGCCGGAATGAGGGAAGGTAGAGGGACCATCAGCCTGCCATGGACCGTGGCATCATATCTCTAACGCGGGCCACGATAGCGCAGCGCATCGGCCACCAGCGCGAAGGCCGGCGACGTCTGGCGGCGGCTCGGGTAATAGAGGTGGTAGCCGGCAAAAGGCGGGCACCAATCCTCCAAAATCTGCACCAGCCGGCCCGAGACGAGATAGGGCGCGACGACATCGTCGGGCAGATAGGTGAGCCCCAGCCCGCCAAGCACCGCGCTCAGCCGCAGCGCGATGTTGTTGAAGACGAGCTGGCCTTCGACGCGGACCTTCACCTCGCGCCCGTCCTTCTCGAATTCCCAGGCATAGATGCCGCCATGGGTCGGCAGGCGCAGGTTGATGCAATTGTGCTCCGTTAACTCCTGCGGCGTGCGCAGCATTTTCCGCGTGGCAAAATAGGCAGGCGCGCCCACCACCGCCATACGCATGTCGGGGCCGATGCGCACGGCAATCATGTCTTTCGCCACCTGTTCGCCGAGACGCACGCCGGCATCGTACCGCTCGGCGACGATATCGGTCAGGCCATAATCGACGATCACCTCGACATGGATATCCGGATAATCAGGCAGCAGCCGCTCCAGCGCCGGCCAGAGGATGCGGTCGGCCGCATGCTCGCCGGCGGTGATGCGGATCGTGCCCGCCGGCTTGTCGCGAAATTCGCTGAGCGCTGCCAGTTCCCGGTCGATCTCGTCCAGGCGGGGGCCGATCGACACCAGCAGCCGCTCGCCGGCCTCGGTCGGCGACACGCTGCGCGTCGTGCGCGTCAAAAGCCTCAGGCCGAGCCGCGCCTCGAGCCCGCGGATCGTGTGGCTGAGCGCCGACTGTGAAACCCCGAGCTGTGCTGCCGCCTTCGTAAAGCTGCGTTCCCTTGCGACAGTAAGGAAAGCGATGAGGTCGTTGATCGGTTGGCGCGGCATTCATGAATCTCTCTCATAAGCCCTTGCGAGATTTACCAACACGACAGCGACGACATCCGGCCCGGCAACGGCCACGCCGTCATTTGCAAAGGATCGACGCCATGAACATCAAACGAAGCGGCTCCCAACCCTCCGCCAAGGGACCGGCGGACTATTTCACCGGCACGGTGCGCATCGACGCTCCCTTTAGCGGCACGGCGCCTGCGCGCATCAGTGGCGCCACGGTCACCTTCGAGCCCGGCGCCCGCACCGCCTGGCACACCCATCCGCTCGGCCAGACGCTCATCGTCGTTTCCGGCCTCGGTCGCGCCCAGCGCGAAGGCGGCCCGGTCGAGGAAATCCGCCCGGGCGACATCGTCTGGTTCGAACCGGGCGAGAAACACTGGCACGGCGCCTCACCGGCCGCCGCCATGACCCATGTCGCGATCGCCGAGGCGCTCGACGGCAAGGTCGTCGACTGGATGGAGAAGGTCAGCGACGCGGACTACCAGGCAGAGGCCAAGGCCGGCTGATCGGCAGCCGTTGGAACGCCCTCGCCGACCCGGCCCCACGGGCCATCTCTACCCCAGAAACATCGTCATTTGAGACAAGGAAAAGCCCCATGGAAAAGCGCACACTCGGCAAAAGCGGCCTCGAAGTCTCGGCCCTCGGCCTCGGCTGCATGGGCCTCAGCTATGGCTACGGCCCGGCAACGGAGAAGCAAGCAGCAATCACCGTGATCCGCACCGCCTTTGAGCGCGGGGTCACGTTCTTCGACACCGCCGAGGCCTACGGCCCCTACCGGAACGAAGAGCTTCTCGGCGAGGCGCTCGCCCCGATGCGCGACAAGGTGGTGATCGCCACCAAGTTCGGCTTCGATTTCGACACTGAAGGCGGACAGAGCGGCATGAACAGCCGGCCGGAGCAGATCCGCAGGGTCGCCGACGCGGCGCTGAAGCGTCTGAAGACCGACGTGATCGATCTCTTCTACCAGCATCGCGTCGACCCCAATGTGCCGATCGAGGACGTGGCCGGCACGGTGCAACGGCTGATCAGCGAGGGTAAGGTCAGGCATTTCGGCCTTTCCGAAGCCGGCGCCGAGACCATCCGCAAGGCCCATGCGGAACAGAAGGTCGCGGCGCTGCAGAGCGAGTATTCGCTGTGGTGGCGCGAGCCGGAGGCCGAAATCCTGCCGCTGCTCGAAGAGCTCGGCATCGGCTTCGTACCCTTCAGCCCGCTCGGCAAGGGCTTTCTGACCGGCGCCATCAACGCCGAGACCACCTTCGACAGCAAGGATTTCCGCAACATCGTGCCGCGCTTTGCACCCGAAGCGCGCAAGGCCAATCAGGCGCTGGTCGATCTCTTGGGTGAGATCGCCGCGCGCAAGGGGGCGACACCGGCTCAGGTCGCACTCGCCTGGCTGCTGGCGCAAAAACCCTGGATCGTGCCGATCCCCGGCACCACCAAGCTGCACCGGCTCGGGGAGAACATCGGCGCTGCGGCTGTACAACTTACCGCCGACGATCGCGGCGAAATCGACGATGCGCTAGCCAAGGTGACCATCGAGGGCGACCGCTATCCGGCCCACCTGCAGGCGCGCGTCGGCCGCTGACCTCGCGAAAAGTGGAAGGACAAACAATGACGGAAGGCATCCCGGCATAATTCCTTAAATCGGAAACGATTTAAGGGCGAAATTATGCAGTGAGTTTAAAGCGTTGCAGCGTCCTTTGCGCGTCATGTTTGACGCGCGGCGCTGTAAGGACAAGGTCGTCGTCATCACCGGCGCCAGCAGCGGCCTCGGCGAAGCGACGGTGCGGAGATCGCGACGCGCTTTAGGCCGGCGCGATGCGCCGGCCGTTGATGCGCGCCCGAAGGGGCGTATGGGGACGCGCCTTACCGCGGCGCCAGGCTTTCCAGCTCGTTCAGCCGCTTCATCGCCGCCTGCTGCTGCAACAGGCCGTAGTTGATGCCGCTGGCGTTCAATGTGCTGCCCATCTGGAAGGGGAACTGGTTGAAGTCGGAGAAGAACTCCTTGATCTTGCCCTGGATCGGCACCAGCAGCCACATGTTGCGGGCGAAGAAGTCGAGTGCTCCTCCCCCTTCTTCCAGGCCCCGCTCATAGGGATCCATGCGCAGATTGGTGATCAACGCCCAGTTCGGGACTTCGCGCGTCGCCGTGGCGATGTTGCCGTGGCTGGCGGTTGCAAAGCTCAGCTTCCAGTCGTTCCAGCGAATGGCATTGAGATTGCCGCCCTGGTCGAAATAATAGACCGAGTCGCGCGGCGGCTCCTTCGCCTCTCCCTTGAGCAGGTCTGTCAGATCAAAGCCGTCGAGATGGACCTTGAACGACTTGGTGCCGGCCTGGAAACCCTCCTTCATCTGCCCCTTGACGTCGTTGATGCCGGCGGCCGTCGCAAAGGTCGGCAGCCAATCCATCAAGGTGACAGGGTCGTTGATCTGCGTCCCCGGCTTCACCACGCCCGGCCAGCGCACCATCATCGGAATGCGGAAGCCACCCTCCCAGGTGGTACCCTTTTCGCCGTGGAACATCGTCATCGCGCCATCAGGCCAAAGCGCGATCTCGGCACCGTTGTCGGTGGTGTAAAGCACGATCGTATTCTCGGTGATGCCGAGATCGTCGAGTTGCTGAAGCAACTGCCCGACGTGTCCGTCATGTTCGGCCATGCCGTCGGCATGGATGCCCTTGCCGGTCTTGCCCACCGAGTCCGGTTTCAGGTGCGTGAAGATGTGCATGCGGGTGGCGTTGAACCAGACGAAGAACGGCTTGTCGGCCTTGTGCTGGCGATCGATGAAATCCTTGGCCGCGGCGAGGAATTCCTCGCCCACCGTCTCCATGCGCTTGGTGTTGAGCGCGCCGGTGTCTTCGATCTTGCCGTCGGCATAGGAGCGGATGACACCGCGCGGACCGTACTTCTTCTTGAACTCGGGGTCCTTCGGATAGAAATAGCCCTCCGGCTCTTCCTCGGCATTGAGGTGGTAGAGATTGCCGAAGAATTCGTCGAAGCCGTGGTTCGTCGGCAGATGCTCGTCGTGGTCGCCCAGATGGTTCTTGCCGAACTGGCCGGTGGAGTAACCCTTCGTCTTCAAGACATCGGCAATCGTCGGCATCCAGTCCTGAATGCCATGCGGATCTCCTGGCATGCCGATGGTCAGAAGCCCGGTGCGGAACGGTTCCTGCCCCAGGATGAACGAAGCACGGCCGGCGGTGCAGCTCTGCTGCCCGTAGGAGTCGGTAAAGATCGCACCCTCGGCCGCGATGCGGTCGATATTGGGCGTGCGGTAACCCATGAGGCCCATGGTGTAGGCGCTGATCTGCGGAATGCCGATATCATCGCCGAAGATGACGAGGATGTTCGGCGGCTTGCCACTGCCGGCGGCAGGTTGTTGCTGGGCCTTTGCCGCGTTAAGCGGCGCGCTCGAGCCCACCATGGTGGCGGCGGCGAAGATCGTGCCGCCGAGGAGCAGGCTGCGACGGTCGACGTCAAGCGAATTGTGGCTCTCGTTGCTGGATGGCTTATCGACATTCTGAACCATGCTCATCGTCTCCTGTTCATGAGGACTGTGATCGTCGATTGCACTGAAACTGGGATTTTCGAATCTTCTTGAAACGGCTGCGGGGACGGCCGAAAGCCGCCTTTGCCACGGAGCTTTGGACGTGGCTGACTGCCCACCGATGACGGCTGAAAAACTACCACGCCAAAGACGGAGAGCAGGAGTACGTAACAGTTACGTAGCGGCGATTGATCGACGGCAACGTGGTGCGTCGCAACGGCACAGCACGATAGCGTTGGTCTCTCGGCCGGCGTTCGATGTGCGCCGCGCCGACAGTCCTGGAGCGTCGTCGACTGCGCAGTGCCTCGCTACGGGACGAGCGAGACGGCTCTTCGGGCGAAATCGAACTCAGGCGGAGGCCGGCGACGCCAGCGCCACCGTTTGCTCTCTCGGCACCATCTCGCTCAACATCCAGTCGCAAAAGGCTTGCACGCGCGGATCCTGGCCAGAGCCTTCGGGATAGACGAGGTGATAGGCATAGTCTTCGGCGACGCTGACGCCGATGTCGAACAGCTGCACCAGCCGTCCCTCCGACAGCTCGTTGCGGATCATCGCGAGATCGACAAGGCCGACCGCGCCGCCGTCGATCACGGCCTCCACCACATGGCTGGTGTCGGTAAAGGCGACGCATCGGCTGTCGTCGAAATCGTCGATGCCGGCAGCCGCCATCCACATCCGCCAGTTCGGCCAGAGCATGCCTTCGGTGGTGCACTCGACATGACACAGCGTGTGGCCGATGAGATCGCGCGGCGTCTTCGGTTTGCCGGCGGCGGCAATCAGCTTTGGGCTGCAGACCGGTGCGATCACCGCTTCGAACAGGCGCTGCGACCGTGTCTGCGCATACAGGCCGGAGCCGAAGCGAATGGCGATATCGACATCGTCTGCGTCGAAATCCCTGACCTCGTCGCTGATGTCGAATGTCAGCTCGATGGTCGGGTTGGCAGCGCGGAATTGCGACAGCCGCGGCAGCAGCCAGTTGGTGGCAAAACGCGGACTGAGCGACACGCGAAGCTGCTGGGCGCCGCGTGCCATTCTGCGGGCGCGGCCGACTGCGCGCTGCAGTATCTCCAGCGCCTGGACGGCCGCCTCGAACACCACCGCACCGGCCGGCGTCAACTGGATGCTGCGGCTGGTGCGGGTGAACAGCACGAGGCCAAGCTGATCCTCGATTTCCTTGATCTGGTAGCTGACCGCCGCCGGAGTCAGCCCCACCTCGTCGGCCGCACGGGTGAAATTCAGATGGCGGCCGGCGGCTTCGAATGTCCTCAGCGCGCGGGTTCCCGGCAGCATCCGGCCCATGGATCTTCAAGCTCCATTTAACGATCTATCGAGAACTACTTGTTTTTCAATGAGCGATCAATCGGTCATGATGACAATCAGAGACGGAGGCACCTGCCCCGTCGCAAACCGCATCCTGGAGCGAAACGATGTCTGCCGGCCCAACCTCTTCACTCGTACAACGCAACGGTCTGGCCGCAAGCGCCGACGAGCTTTCGCCGCTCGCCTTTGCCGGCTACGCCCATTTCACTGCCATGCAGGTTCGCGCCAGCAAGGTGCGCGGCCTCGACCTGCATCTCGCCCGCCTGCGTTATGCCTCGATCGAAATGTTCGGCAAGGCCCTGCCCGACGACCAACTGCGCACTCATCTGCGCACAGCGCTTGCCGCCTCTCCGGCCGACCACTCGCTGATGGCGACCGTCTATTCGCCGGCGGGAGAATTCGCCGTCGCCGGCCCGGATGTCGGGCTCGACATGCTCATCCGCACCGGCCCGGCCGCATCAGGCCCGAAGGGTCCGTTGGCGCTCTTAACCGTCGAGCACGAGCGCACGCTGCCAACCGTCAAGCATGTCGGCGAGGTCGGCAAGACCTACTTCCTGCGTCAGGCGGTGGCCCGGGGCTTTGACGATGCCGCCTTCGTCGACCGTCAGGGCAGGCTCAGCGAAGCCTCGATCTGGAACCTCGCCTTCTGGGACGGAAATGCCGTCGTCTGGCCCGAGGCGGAGATGCTGGCCGGTACCACCATGGGCATCATTCGGCGGCAGTTGGCACGGCTCGGCATCGCTGAGCGCACACAGGAAATCAGGCCCGCCGACCTCGCCGGCCTCGCCGGCGTGGTGATGAACTCGTGGACGCCGGGCATCGCCATCAGCCGGATCGACGCGACCCCATTGCGTGACCCCCAGGCTTTCCTGGCCCTGCTCCATCGGGCATATGAAACGGAACCGCTCGTCTCACCATAAGTGGTCGCGAGCACCCTCGAATGATTTCGAAAGAGCCAATCGCGTGGAAGATCTGGTCTTGCTGGAACGTCTCGTCAACACCCTGCAGCGTTTGGAAGAAGACGGCGAGATCGTCATCTGCG
Source organism: Ensifer adhaerens (assembly GCF_001270265.1). Taxonomy (GTDB): domain Bacteria; phylum Pseudomonadota; class Alphaproteobacteria; order Rhizobiales; family Rhizobiaceae; genus Ensifer; species Ensifer adhaerens_B. Next base: position 56,038 of record NZ_LGAP01000033.1, on the reverse strand, counting down.
ACCTGCAGCAAAAAAGATCCACGACGTGATCTCGGCGATCCTGCCACGAACGGACTTGAGCGCACAGGAACTGACGGGCGTGCGGCGTTTGATATACCAGGCGGTTGCAGACAAGCGGTTCTTCGACTGGGAGATGCCCACGCTGACCGGATTTACGGCCAAGGAGTTCGAAGCGATCGCGAGCAAACTTCCAATCGATTAGACATTCACAACAACGAATGGTCCAGCCCCCCGCACCAGCGTGGAGGCGGTCCACCACACCACCGGGTTGCATGCCGGATTTTCCTGCGTTATCCCAAGGCCATGGACCAGCTCATCGAAATCGGCAACACCCGCGTTCTCAAATGTGCTGACGAAGGCATCGCGCTTCGGGCGCCGGCAGACGCCAACGATTTTCTCGGCGATGCGTGGGGCCATGAGGCCGACCTGCTGGCGATCCCGGTCGCGCGCCTCGGCCCGGATTTTTTGAACCTCAGCACACGCGTCGCCGGCGAGGTTTTCCAGAAGTTCGTCAACTACCGCATGAAATGCGCCATCGTCGGCGATATCTCGGATGCGCTCGAGGCCAGCAAGGCGCTGCGCGATTTCGTGCGCGAGACCAACAAGGGCAGTTCGATCTGGTTCGTGGCGGACTTCGACGCGCTTCGCCTCAAGCTCACCGGCGCAGCGTGATCGCACGCCCGCCGGCGAAACGCCGACCTACAGGCCCGGAGACCTCACCAACCAAGGCACCGCCCCTTCGAGCGACCCATCCCACCACTGGCCCTTTTTGCAGGCGGAGCGTCTCCCGCGTCGCCTTGGCCTGCGCATCATCCGGCTTCAGCTTCAGGGCCGCGTCGCCGCCCGATCTCGAAACAGGCGGCGGAGCGTCGGGGGTGATTTTCTCTCCGGTCATTTTTTGGGGGGGTGCAGGACCGAAGCTCGGCCACGCCCGACCGCGGATTGTCCTGGCACCGTCCCCCCCTTCAAGGACGGCCGGCCCGTCGCGTCGGCGACGTTTCCGCACCATGGCCGAGGACACGCCGAGGCTGCGCTGTGGCGCGGCAACGTCCCTGCTCCGGCCGGATGGATCACGGCTCTCGCCACCGGCAACGGCCGTGGCGCGCCTTGCGGAACGCACCAGCAGCCATTCGGTAACACGTCGCTAGTCGAACTTCTCCGTACTATCAGCCTTGCCCTTCACCCAGTATCCCGAAGCCTTGATCCACTGGAGCGGATAGCCCCGTTCCTCGGTGAGGTGAGCCCGGATCGCTCGCGTCACCGATGCTTCGGCCGCGACCCAGACGAAGGTGTTGGGTTCGATGATGACCGAGCGCAGGATGGCGAGAAGCGCCGAAGCGTCTGCCGCCTCATGCAAGGGGCGATAGGCCCAGTGGCATGTCAGCTCGGCCTTCGTCTCGAACGCCTGTTGCTCGGCGGGGTCGGCGACGGCGGCGATGCTGGTGATGCGCGTGCCGCCGGACGCCTCCTCGATCCGTCGGCCGATCGCCGGCAGCGCCGTCTCGTCACCGATCAGCAGCCAGCGCTCGACGTTGGAAACGACGGCCGACCCGCGCGGACCGCCGACGTTCAAGGTATCGCCGGGGCGGGCGTTCATCGCCCATTGGGTGATCGGCCCCGCCTCGTGCAGCGCGAAATCAAGCACGAGCGAGCGGGCGGCGGCATCGTAGCGGCGCGGCGTATAGTCCCGACGCTCCTCCGTGCCGTCGGCTGCCGGCACCAGGATCTTGACGTGATCGTCGGGCGCAAGGCTGACGAAATCGGCAAGGTCGTCGCCGGAGAGCGTGATGCGCAACATGCCGGGCGTGATGCGCTCGACGTCGGTAACGGTCAGCGCGCGTCGCCTGAGATCGTGGCGCACGCGCTCGATCCTGGGGGCGTTCGGGTTATCGGGAGAGGATTGAGTATCCATCTGTGTCCTTTGAGGGCTCGTAAATCTCGATCCGCAGGACACAGTCGCGCAGATCGAGGCCTGAGAGCCGTTCGATCATACGCGTTGAGTGACGTTAACGCTTACGTGGCCGGACAGCGCCCGGCCATTTCGCCGGTTGTAGCCGACATGTCGTGCTGGTGCAATGCGTTGCGAAAGCGCACCGGGGCTGCTGCTACCGAGGCACAACACCGCCATCGGCCCGCAAAACGAAAAAGGCGCGCCCGTTTCCGCGGGCGCGCCTTTTGATGCAAACCGGATGGTCGCGATCAGGCTGCCAGTGCCGCCGCTTCGCCGCGCACGAGATCGCCGAGACGGCGGATGCCCTCTTCGATCATCTTGTCGTTGGCGCAGGAGAACGAGACGCGCAGCGTGTTTTCCCCCGAGCCGTCGGCAAAGAAGGCACGGCCGGGCACGAAGGCGACCTTGGCCGTTTCCAGAGACTTCGCCAGAAGGGCCGCACCGTCCATGCCCTTCGGCAGCGTCACCCAGACGAACATGCCGCCTTCGGGCTTGGTCCAGGTCACGCCATCAGGCATGTATTTCTCGAGCGCCGCCAGCATGGCGTTGCGGCGGTGCTTGTAGACCTTGTGGATCTTGGCGACCTGCGCCTCGAAGCCGCGCTCGGCAACGGTGCAAATGGCCATCTGGTTGATCGTCGAGGAATGCAGGTCGGCCGCCTGCTTCAGGAGCACGAGCTTGCGGATCACCGTTTCCGAGGCGCAGACCCAGCCGACGCGCAGGCCCGGCGCCAGCGTCTTGGAGAACGAACCGCAATAGACGGTGCGGGTGTTGTTGATGTCGCCCTTGCGCGCGATTTCCAGCGCCAGGATCGGCGGGATCGCCTCGCCGTCATAGCGCAGCGACTGGTAGGCCGCATCTTCGATGACGGCGATGTCGAGTTCTTCGGCAAGGTCGAGTACGCGTTCGCGCCCTGCCCGGTCCACCGTCTCGCCCGTCGGGTTGGAGAAGTCGGCCGAGAGATAGGCAAACTTGACGCGGCCGCCAGCGGCTTTGGCTGCCTCGGCATAGGCCGCCGGCGTGCGGTTGCCGCCGGGGTTCAGCTGGTCGTAGTTCGGCTCATAGGCGTTGAAGGCCTGCAGCGCGCCAAGATAGGTCGGCCAGGTGACAAGCGCCGTGTCATCAGGCGACAGGAACAGCTTACCGATATAATCGAGGCCCTGCTGCGAACCGGAGGTGATGAAGATGTTGTCGACGGTGGCAGGAATGCCGAGCGCCTCCATCTGCTTGGCGAGCCATTCGCGCAGCGGCTTGTAGCCTTCGCTGACCGAATACTGAAGCGCAGCGCTTACGGCCGGACCGGAGAAGATCTCCGCATAGGCATCCCTAAACTCCACATCCGGAAACAGCTCGGGATCGGGAATGCCGCCGGCAAACGAGATGATGTCGGGGCGGTCGAGCAGTTTCAACAGTTCGCGGATTTCCGAGGCGCGCATCCGGCTAGAGCGCGTCGCAAATATGTGGTCCCAGTCCAGCATTGGGTCGTTTCCTCAAGGATTATTGGAGCGGGGCAGCGCCTCCAGGCTTGGTCCCGCATTCTCGTTTGTCCTTCGACAGGATCACGGCGGCTAATTTATGTCAATGTTATTGACCTAAATCGCGCCATTTTCTGCCCTCGCGATGCTTCACCCAACGTCACGCAATCAACGCAACGTCAGCCATGAGGCGGCCGATCACATCCTAACAAAAGTGCCCGGGCCGAAGGCATGACGTAACTGTTACAGGCTTGTCCGCCGCCAGAACAGGGCGCAGAGTTGCGCCTTCCATCGATTGCACATCACAGGCCGCATTCTCGATCCTTCAACGATAGGGAGAAACACGCCATGAGTCCGCATCCGGAAAACGACGATCAATCAAACAACGAACATCCATCGGGCGTCAGCCGGCGCGATCTTCTGCTTGCCGGCAGCGCGCTCGCAGCAGCGGCGCTGACCACCTCGGGCGGAGCGACGCCGGCAAGCGCGCAGCAATCCGCCCAGCCGACCGCAGGCGGCGGCAAGCCGAACATCCTCATGATCATGGGCGACGATATCGGCTGGTTCAATCCGAGCATCTACCACCGCGGCATGATGGGCTACCGCACGCCCAATATCGACCGCATCGGCAACGAGGGCGCGATGTTCACCGACTGGTATGGCGAGCAGAGCTGCACCGCCGGCCGCGCCGCCTTCATCACCGGCCAGTCGCCGATCCGCACCGGCCTCACCAAGGTCGGCCTGCCCGGCGCCGATCTCGGCCTGCAGCCGGAGGATCCGACGATTGCCGAATTCCTCAAGGCGCTCGGCTACGCCACCGGCCAGTTCGGTAAGAACCACCTGGGCGACAAGGACGAGTTCCTGCCCACCAACCACGGTTTCGACGAGTTCTTCGGCAATCTCTATCACCTCAACGCCGAAGAGGAGCCTGAGAACCCGGACTATCCGAAGAGCCCGGAGTTTCGCAAACGCTTCGGTCCGCGCGGCGTCATCCATTCCTATGCGGATGGCCGGATCGAAGACACCGGCGCGCTGACCAAAAAGCGCATGGAAACGGTCGACGAGGAATTCCTGGCCGCAGCCCTCGAATTCATCGACCGCCAGCACAACGCCCAGAAGCCCTGGTTCTGCTACTTCAATTCCACCCGCATGCACGTCAACACCCACCTCAAGCCTGAATCCGAAGGCAAGACCGGCAAGGGCATCTATTCCGATGGCATGGTCGAGCATGACGGCATGGTCGGCCAGCTCCTGAAGAAGCTCGACGACCTCGGCCTCGTCGAAAACACCATCGTCGTCTACACCACCGACAACGGCGCCGAGGTGATGACCTGGCCGGATGGCGGCAACACGCCGTTCCGAGGCGAGAAGGCGACCAACTGGGAAGGTGGCTACCGCGTGCCGACCTGCATCCGCTGGCCGGGCGTGATCAAGCCGAACACGATCTATAACGACATCGCCTCGCACTACGACTTCATCCCGACCCTCTGCGCGGCAGCCGGCGAACCGGACATCGTCGAGAAATGCAAGGCGGGCTATCAGGCCGGCACCAAGACCTTCAAGGTGCATCTCGATGGCTACAATCTCATCCCCTATTTCAAGGGCGAGGTGAAGGACGCTCCGCGTCGCGAGTTCCTCTATTGGAACGACGACGGCGAACTGGTCTCCGTCCGCTTCCAGGATTGGAAGGTCGTGTTCAAGGCGCAGGAAAGCATCGGCATCGGCGTCTGGCGTGACCAGTTCACCAGCTTGCGCACGCCAAAACTGTTCAACCTGAGGGCCGATCCATTCGAGCGCGGCGATGAGTCGATCGAGTACGAATCCTGGTTCTTCAACCGCGCCTTCGTGGTCGTGCCGTCGCAGGCGATCGTGGCGAAATGGCTGGAAAGCTTCAGCGACTTCCCGATCCGCCAGAAGCCGGCGAGCTTCAACCTCGACGAGGTCATGGACAAGCTGTCCGGTTCCGGCAGCAAGTAGCCCGGCCGCTTCAGGTCCGAGCCATGCGTGTCCGCTGCCGGCTCCCGGCGGCGGACGGATGCCCGTTGGGCACGAGCGTTGGGCATGCTTTGGCGCAGGAGCCCTCCGCCTGGCCGCCAAGCCGGCGCAAAAGCCCGCGGCGACAACCGGTCTTTTGCATTAGACATGTGCGACAAAGATGGACGAACGCCCTGAGCGAGCCTTGCGACTACTTGGAAATCAGCAACTCACGAATTGCCCGGCAGGCTCAGGTTTTGTGGTTCACCGATCTCTATTGCGTGTTCGTCCGGGTCATAGAAGCGGAACACACGCTGCCCCCATGCCTGCCTCTCCAAGGGATGAATCAGCTCCACATGCGGCGCGATGTTTTCGAAGGCCAGATCGATATCTTCATGTTCGAAATACAACAGCACGTTTCTTCGCCCATAGGGCTCCTCGCCGGCCGAGACTTGCCGCCAGATCGTCTGCTCGAGCGAGCGTCCCTCATGGATTGCAAAGCCAGTCTCGAAAAGCACGAAGTTTCCGAAATCCTTGAGGATCTTCAGACCGAGCCTCTCCTGGTAAATTCTTTCGAGCGATCGATGTCCCGCACGAACGGTATCGGATTGATAAAGCGCATTGAATTCCTTTCGTGACGCTCACGATGGCGGTCGAAAATCGTCCAATTAAGGCTTGAGCTGCGCGGCAGATGAATGCGACGCTTCATCATGCACCTTAGCCGTCGCCTGAACAATGGCATCCCAGCGCCGCCGTTGCGCCGAACGATGCTGCAACGTCAGGCAGAAAACAAACTGGCGCCAGCAACACCCGATTATTCGTCAAAGCCAGCGCATATGCGCAATATTGGCGCAATCACGCTACCGCATGTCAGGCGCGCGGCTAGAATGATGTGGCCGCGCAGAAGGAATATCGTAGTGACGACAACCAGCAACGACACCCTGGCATTCTATCGCGACAACGCCGAGACCTATGCGGCGCGCGACCGTAAGCCGCCGACGGATCGCCTCAGCGCCTTCGTCGCTCGGCTCTCGCCCGGTGCCGCCGTGCTCGATCTCGGCTGCGGCGGCGGCCACGACAGCCTGCATCTGATCGAGGGCGGGCTTGACGTCACACCCTGCGACGGATCCCGGGAACTGGCGCGGGCGGCGGAACAGCGGATCGGCCGCAAGGTCGAGGTCGTCACCTTCCAGGAAATCGAGTGGAACCAGAGGTTCGACGCCGTCTGGGCGGAGGCCTCGCTGCTGCACGTGCCGCGGACCGAATTGCCCGATGTGCTGGTGCGCGTCCATAGGGCCTTGCGGCCGGGCGGCCTGCTGCAGGCGAGCTTCAAGGCGGGCGAGAAGGAAGGCCACGACCGCTTCGGCCGCTACTTCAACTATCCCTCGGCGACCTGGCTTCGGACCTGCTTTGAAGGGGCGGGATGGTCGAATATCCTGATCGAAGAAGCAGATGGCGGCGGCTACGACAACCAGCCGACCCGCTGGCTGCATGTGACGGCGACGGCTGACCGCGCAATTCCTTGAATGGGGTCACTTCAGTTTGCGCCGACCAGCGGACACGAAACGGGCGGCCGAAGCGAACCGGATCCAAGCCACAAGGCCGGCTGCCCATCCATGTGGTCGATACAAGCAGAAGCTTTGTCTCAGGCCTCGCGGCTGAAGTAACTCAGGATCAAGAGCGTGAAGATCGCGCCGATGATCAAGGCGTCGAAAAGTGCAAAGTGCTCCAGAATGTTTGGCATGATACATCCTCCTTCCCACTAAACCTATGAGAGCACAAAACGACATGAATTGAAAGATTCACACAGAGAACGATACACGACACAATTCTTGCATTGCAGCATTTCTATTTGGCGGCGCACAATGCCGTTTCGCCGACGGCATGCGCAAAGCGCTTTCTGGCGAAACCGGCCGCACCCGGTGGATCGGCTGGGCGATTGCGTCGCAATCAACTGATTTTCATAGGGCCAGCCGGGGACCTCCTTCCGGGATTCACAGCAACGTCGATTGACGGCGCTACTGGAAGATGTAGATATTACAAATACCTAATAAATACCCGGCGCCCTGCCGGGAGAATAACGGGGGCTGTCAATGTCTCGATCCGATAAGCGGCACGCCGGTGCCGCGGCTGCGTGTGGCGCCGCCTCGTCCGGCACGACGGACGCTCACACGACCAGGAAAGGCCTGACGCGACGCGAGACGCTGTTGAGCGGCGCAGCGATCGCCGTTGCCGCGGCCGTGCCGGCAAGCCTTGCCTCCCTCTCCGGCCCCGGCCAGGCCTTCGCGAATGGCGTGACGCCGCCGAACATCGTTTACGTCATCGCCGATGACCTCGGCTGGGCCGATGTCGGTTTCCACGGCTCGGACATCAAGACGCCCAACCTCGACAAGCTCGCCGAGACAGGCGCACGGTTCGAAGAATTCTACACCCAACCCATGTGCACGCCGACGCGCGCCGCCTTTCTCACCGGCCGCTACCCCTTGCGCTATGGCCTGCAGACCGGCGTGATACCATCGCCCGGTTCCTATGGGTTGCCGCTCGACGAGTATTTGCTGCCTCAGGTCATGAAGGATGCCGGCTACAAGACCGCGCTCGTCGGCAAGTGGCATCTCGGCCATGCCAAGGTGGAATACTGGCCGAAGCAGCGCGGCTTCGACACCTTTTACGGTGCGTTGGTCGGTGAGATCGACCACTTCAAGCATTCCTCGCACGGTGTGAAGGACTGGTACCGCGACAACGCGCCGCTCGAGGAAACCGGCTTCGACAACAGCCTCATCGGCGAGGAGGCGGTGCGGGTCGTCGAACGGCACGATCCCGCTGCTCCCCTGTTCCTCTACCTCGCCTTCACCGCCCCGCACACGCCGTTCCAGGCGCCGGAGGAGTATCTCGACCGCTACAAGCACATAGCCGACGAAAACCGCCGTGCCTATGCGGCGATGATCTCCGTGCTCGACGATGGCATCGGCAAGGTTGTGGCAGCGCTGGAAAAGCGCGGCATGCGCGACAACACGCTGATCGTCTTCCACAGCGACAATGGCGGCGTCAGAAGCTCGCTCTTTGCCGGCGATTCCAAGATCAGCGGCGGGTTGCCCGCGAACAACGGCCCCTATCGCGACGGCAAGGGCACACTCTACGAAGGCGGCACTCGCGTCGTCGCCTTGGCCAACTGGCCAGAGAGGATCAAGCCGGGCACGGTCAACGGCATGGTCCATGTCATCGACATGTACCCGACGCTCGCTGCCATCGCCGGCGCCGCGCTTGGCAAGAACAAGCCCCTCGACGGCATGAACCTGTGGCCGGCGCTCAGCGAGGGCCAACCGTCGCCGCGCAAGGAACTCGTCTATAACGTCGATCCGCTGGCGGGCGCGGTACGCAGGGACAATTGGAAACTCGTCTGGAAGGCGTCCCTGCCGTCCAGGCTGGAGCTGTTCGACCTTGCTGCCGATCCTTCGGAGACCAACAACCTTGCCGCCGCGAACGGCGACAAAGTGCGCGACCTCCAGGATTGGATCACGCGACTTGCCGAAGAAATGACGCCGCCTCTGCTGCTCATGGAGGCGGTACGGCTGACCTTTTTTGCGCCGCCGATGGTCGCCGATCCCTCGACGCTATTCAACCTCGGTGACTGAACCTGCAGATTGCCGGACTATTCATACCATTGATCGCCCCGGCCGTTGGAATCCGCCCGCGAATGCGTAGCCGCACCGTATCCGGGCACTCAGCGAGGAATTGTCGATCCAGGCCTGGATTTCGCTTGTCATGGCGCCAAGGAAGACGACTTCCGAAAGGGCGGCAACGTCGTGCAACGCGGACATTTCAGGCCAGCCCATGGCAATGTCGTGATGACCGATCCAGGCAGCGGGGTTGCTGTAGTCGATCACCCCGCGTGCTGTCCCCTCCGACGCGTTCACGAAAAACCTGTAGGAAAGGACGCCAGGATCGCCTTCGGCTTCGACCCTCCTCGCCAGTGCGTCGATCGCGCGCGCAAAGTGATCGGGCGGAGCTTTCAACTCATACAAGTTCAGGATGGTGAGGCGTTGCTTCATCATGATTGCCACTCGTTTCCGAGGTAAAAACGTCCCATCGCAGGGGATGTTGCATCGCCCCCCGCGGTCATGCCTTCCCGTTGGCGAAGGTCTTGCAGTGCCGGTCAGGCGGCCGGCTGGACCGATTTCACGCTGCCGCTGGCATCGACGACGCAGTTGAACTTGCGGCCGCCGGCGTCGAGGTCGACGCTATAGGAGGTCGCGTCCAGTTGCCGCGAACTGGTCGGCAGCACCTTGCTGCTGTCGACCTTGGCGGTGCCGGCGGCGGCATTGGCGCAGATCAGTTGCAGGTCGGCCGGCGCAGTCTGCAGGCTGGTGCGCGCCATCTCCTCCGGCTTCGGTTGCGACTGGCAGCCGCCGATCACGGTGAGCGCCGCTGCCGCCAGAACAAAGCCTTTCGAACGCAACATCCCTTCGATCACCACGTTTCCTCCCCCTTCGGATCTTTTGTTGGTCACTGGTCTTCTGCAATCCACCGGCCACACTTGCCTCTCGGCAGCCACTCGAAATGATCTCCAAGCCCGCAAGGAAGGCGCGCTCAAACACCCTTGTAAAGCGCCGCCCCCTGCATCAGCACGATCACCTTGGCCCCGACCTCGACCCGAGAATGCAGGTCGGTGACGTCGTCATTGTTCATGCGGATGCAGCCGGACGAGACGTCGAGCCCGATGGTCCAGGGCTCCACCGTCCCGTGGATGCGGTAGATCGTGTCGGCGTCGCCCTCATAGAGATAGAGCGCGCGGGCGCCGAGCGGATTGTCCGGGCCACCGGGCATGCCGGCTGCCCATTTCGCCGCATTGGGATCACGCGCCACCATTTCGGCCGGCGGCGTCCAGGTCGGCCACTCCGCCATGCGCCCGACGCGCACGATGCCGGCCCAGCCGAACCCCTCGCGCCCGACGCCGATGCCGTAGCGGATCGCCTGCCCGCCGGGCTGGACCAGATAGAGAAAGTGCTGGTTGCCGTCGATGATGATCGTGCCCGGCTTTTCTGCCGTGCGGAACGTCACCACCTGCCGGCGAAAGGCCTCCGGCAGCTGGTTGTTGCGGGCATAGTACTGCCGCGCTTTCTTCTTGTCGTAATTGACCCATTTCCTGGTTTTGGCGTCGTAGATCTGGGTCTGCGCCAGTGCTGCCAGCGGCCCGAGGCACAGGCCTGCGGCCAGCATCACCAGCCCAAGCTTGCGCGCCCGGGTGATGAACCTGGAGCTTCCTGCATCGGCTGCGTTTCGATCCGGTGTCGTCGTCATTGTTTCGCCCACCCGTCGATGCGTGCCGCGTTGTCGTCCACCCACTTCTTCGCATAGTCGGCCGGCGCCTGCCGCTCGACCTCCAGCGCGTAGCTCATCTTCGTCACTTCTTCCGGCGAGAAGTCGACCTGATCGAGGAACTTGGCGATATCTGGATGTTTCTTGCCGAAGCCGGTGGCATAGGCGATCTGGAAATGCGCTGCGTCCCAGGAGGTCGCAGCCGTCGACTTGGCTATCCACAGGGGGTCATCCGCGCCGACGATCTTCCACTTGGCCGGATCGTGCGGCGGCTCCTCGATGCGGGCGATCTCGTGCAGCTCGAAGACGTGGTGCGGCGCGTAGCAATAAAACACCATCGGCCGCGCCGTCGCGATCGCTGCGTCGACACCTGCCATCGCCACCTCTTCCTCCGCCTCGAACAGCGTCAGGTTGGCGCCATAGCCGTAGCTGTTGGCCCGGGTGCGCTCGATGCCGGTCGAGAGCCAGGTCGGCGCGCCAATCCACAGCTCACCCTTGCCGTCGCCGTCGGTGTCGAGGATCCTGGTCTTCTCGGGGTCGCTGAGATCGGCGATCGTCTTGATCGTCGCTGCCGCCTCCGGCGTGGCGCAGAGCCCCTGCCAGGCCGGCACGCTGCGCGCGCTCAGGGTCGCCACACCCTTATCGGTCACGTATTTCTTGACGATGTCGCCGAAATTGGGCTGCCAGACTTCCGGCTGGATATCGACCTCGCCGGTCTCGAAGCCGACGAAGGCGTTGAGCGTGCCGAGTTCCTTCACCTCGGCATCCAGCCCGAATTTCTTGGCGATGCTGACCTTGAGGATATTTGCCGTCGCCTGGCCGGACGGCCAATTGGGCATGGCGATCACCAGATCGGCCGCCGCAACAGGAGCTGCAGAACCGAGCGCAAGCACCAGGCAGGCGGACATGCAGAACTCTAGACGTCTCTTCACAGTCCCCTCCGAACAGCTTTGACCGATCGACCTGAATGACTTGCGAATGCGTATGAAAACCAGCTTGAGCGGCGGGCGATGCCCGCGCCCTATCGAATGCAACTGTTCCGTGGTCGGGCCGTCTCGCGGCCCCGGCGACGTTTTTCGCCGCCTTGTCTTCTTTGGCCGGCAGGATGCCTACAGGATCGACATCCGTCAACGCCCGGTTACACCGGACGTTGAAACGGCTGTGATTATTTCGACCAGCCGGCGGTTGTCCTCAGACCGGCAGGGTCTGGCGTATCGGCTATCGCGCTGCGGCTGGCGCCGATCGAATCCATGAACCTTTGGCCGAATTCGTGGCGACCTTGCATTAGGCGCAATTAAAGCTCACAGTGTTTCATCGACATTGGCCAGCTTGGCTTTTCGCGGCGTCAGAGGCTCTCGACCCGCCATTTTCCCCATTTTCGAGTGCTGAAGTGTGCGCGCCGCGCACGCTCGGCATTGCTCCAACGCCGTGTGCTGACATGATCACAGGAACGATCATGCGTTTCGACTTCAACCGTGGTTACGGCTTTGTTAAGCCGGAAGACGGCAGCCGCGCAGTCTATGTCGATGCGCGGGCGCTCTATAGATCTGGCATCAAATCGATCTTTCCGGGCCAGACTTTCCGCTTCGAGATTTGGAAAGACGAAAAAGGGCGCATCGCCGCCCGCAACCTGCGGCTCTGACGCAGTCGACAACGAACCGATTGTCATGGCCGCAACGCCGAGCAAATGCCGGCGTCGGAAGGAGACGTCATGTTCAGCAGAACCAAGCACCGCACGATCCACTTCAGCGAACCCTTCCGGCTGCCCGATATCGAAGGACTGCTCGCGGCCGGCGACTATGAGGTGGATGATGACGAAGAACTGATCGAAGGCATTTCGTGGCTCGCCTATCACCGCGTCGCCACGTTCATCAAGGTGCCGGCGACCGCGGACAATGGCCAACGCATGCGCCTGGTCGCGATCGCACCGGAAGAGCTCGATCGCATCATCGCGATCGACCACGCCAAGCATGCTCCCACCCGGGCACTCCAACCCTAAAAGGTCAAGAACCAATGTCCGCACATCGCTTCGCCGTTGGATTATCGGTCCGCCTGAGGCATCGCAGCCATATCTCGCCGAATGCCGCGGAAACCTACCGCATCACCGCCATCATGCCGGTCCGCGACAGCCAGCCGCAGTACCGAATTCGCAACGACGAGCTTGGTCAGGACCGCGTCAGCAAAGAGGAAAACCTGGAGCCGATCGAGTGGGGCATGCCCCGTCACTAACAAAGGAACCACCATGACCTATTACGGAAAACTGAAGCAACTGCTCCAATGGAGGGGCGCGCCGGCAATGGCCCCCACCAGCAAGCCGGTCACTCGAAAGACATCTACCCGAAAGTCGAAATCCATGTCGGACGGCGAACAGAAAGGCGCGAACGTGCGCGCCGTCAAATTGCGGCGCGGCCGCGAGACATTGGAGCGACATCGCCTTTTATGACCCGCAACAAGCAGGATTTGACATGAACATGAGCCACGAACAGCAAAAACACACGCTCCTGGGCTGGCAGGCCCAAGGCGGCCCACCGCGTCAGAGCGGCGATCTCTACCAGTTCGGCCGACGCGTCGAAGTGGACGGATCCTGGACGATCTATCACGTCTTCACCGGCACACCGGCGCGTATCGGGCCATGGACCATGACCGGCCTCAATCGTCGCAACGCAGACAAGGCTCTGGCGATCCTGAACACGCATTGAGCGGTAATCCGCTCGCCAACATGGGCACCGAGGAAAATAGACATGCACGGAATTTCCGCAGAAATGGTTGCCGTCCTGACCGATGCGGAGATCGACATGCTCCGTCGCGTCTTCGAGGCCATCTGCATCGAATACGACATCCCGCGAGAGGGGACCCGAGCCGAACACCTCGCCCGATTTCTGATGGCGGCATTTAGCGGGTCGCTTTCGACGGAAAAATCCCTGCTGGCGGCAGCCCATTCCTTCTACCTTCACCACATCGCAGACCCATGAGCGCCAATCACGCCCAGCGGGTGAGCAGCCACAAGATCTTCTTGCCCTCCCGCAACCGGAGAAAAGTGCATGCGTCGCGTCCTTCTGGGTCTTGCCCTGGCACTAGCCGGCTCGTCGTCAGCCCTGTCCGCCTGCAACGACGGCCTGCTGACAATCTCGACATGGTCGATAAAGCCGATCGACAGTCACATGAACGAGCTGTCCTTCACCGTTCGCTCCAGCGCCGCAAAAGGCATCCGCATGCTCGATGCCCAACTGGGCTTTACCGACAGGTTGGGCGCCACGATAGGTCCGCTGGTCATCGATCGGGATATCGCCATTCCCGCCCGCGGCAGCTTCACGGACACGCGGGTCTGGGGCCCCTTCACCATCGAGCGGCTCCTGAAGGTCAATGCAGAAGACATCACCGCCCACGCGTGCGTGCACGCGGTCGTCTATGATGACGGCTCCAAGGAGACATTCGAGTAATTGAAGAGCAGGCGAATAATTGAAGAGCAGGCGACGGCGGAACCCGCAACGACTGCGGGCTGAACAACGCGCAAAGAAAAAGGCCGGGGAATCCCGACCTTCTCAATATCGTCTCAATGGCCAGTGCCAGTACATCCGTGGTCAAAGACCAGAGACGAAATATCGGTGATTACGCAGCAGACAGGTTGTCGGCAGCGCTCTTGCCCGAACGTGCATCGCGAACGATGTCGAAACGGACCTTCTGGCCTTCGACGAGCGAGTTCATGCCGGCGCGTTCAACGGCGGAAGCGTGCACGAAAACGTCCGTTGCGCCGTCGTCCGGAGCGATGAAGCCAAAACCCTTGGTGGTGTTGAAGAACTTTACGGTTCCAGTATTCATAAGAATTTCCTTTCAATCAAAAAGTTCGCCGCCCGGCTGTGGGCCGGACACGGCAGTAAGATCGATTTTGATAGGAAAGGTCAGCTTGAACGCCGGTCGGCGAGAAAACAAAGCTCAGCAAGCAAGATCGATGGCGAGTGATTACAGGCACATTGTGTTCTTTGCAAGATGCTGCGTAAACTATGGAAGTACGTCCGGTGTCCGCAGACCATTTGGACGACACAATACGCCGCTTACGCCTCTCAGAGAGGGCATTCCATGTCGGCTCGCCTTTTGTTTTGTCTATTGCTCGTCACGTTCTCGATCGTCGCGGTCTGGGCCTTCCGCCCGCCACAACAGCCGTTTAACCCGACTGCGGCATCCGTTACGGAGCCCTCCTCGCCCCAGTGAGATTGCCGACGCGTCGCGCCAGCGCGCGCTGGGCGCCTGCAGACGAGTTTGGCCCCACGGCGATCAAGCCCCAGTTTTCCTCATGTCTCGCCCCAAAAATCACCCTTTGTCGCCGCGACGGAACCGCTGCTATCTCCCGGGTCGAAATTGCAGCGCAAAGGAAAAAAACCATGAACCCTCGCCTTTTCGCCGCTGGCATGCTGCTGGCGACATCCATGGCATCGACCGCCGAAGCCCGCACGATCTGTACCCTGATCGCCGATCAGGCAGGCGAAGGCACCGTGCTGCAAGAGGGCGATTGCGACAGCCGCGTCACCCCGGCATCGACATTCAAGGTGGCGCTTAGCCTGATCGGCTACGACAGCGGCTATCTCAAGGACGAGCATGAGCCGACACTTGCCTTCCGCAAGGGCTATGTCGATTGGGGCGGCGACAACTGGAAACAGCCGACCGATGCGGTTCGCTGGATGAAATATTCCGTCGTCTGGTTTTCCCAGCAGATGACGAAGGCGCTCGGCGAGACGACGCTGCGCGACTACGCCACCAAATTCGGTTACGGCAATGCCGACTTTTCCGGCGACCCCGGCAAGAACAACGGGCTCGAGCGCGCCTGGATCGCCTCGTCGCTGAAGATCTCGCCGCGCGAACAGGTCGCCTTCCTGAAAAAGCTCGTCAACCGCCAGCTTCCCGTCAGCGCTCATGCCACCGACATGACGCTGAAGGTGGTGGAAGAGCGCCGGATTTCCGGCGGCTGGACCGTGCATGGCAAGACCGGGGCCGCCTTCCCGCGCCGGGCCGATGGCAGCTTCGACGAGACGCGCGGCTGGGGCTGGTTCGTCGGCTGGGCGGAAAAGGGCGACAGGACCTTCGTCTTTGCCCGCCTGATCCAGGACGACAGGAAGGAGCCGGGCACCCCCGGCGTGCGTGCGCGCGATGCGTTCCTCGGCGAGCTTCCCTCGCTGCTTGCCGGCAGATAAAGCTACTTGATGGCGCCATGGCGGGCGAGCCATCCGGGTTGATGCTGAGCGATATCGTCACGCCACCGCCATTACAGCGCCGCGCGTCAAACATGACGCGCTAGTGGATTGATATCGACATACCGGCGACCAAGGGGGAAAACTCGACCCAAAGCGGACCTGACTTGTCGGCGCAGTCCGTCTGGCGAGACGCGCGATTAAGCAGGAACGTACGTCAACCTAATCACGTCCTCGCCAACGTGATCGGTGGAAACAAGGCGGAGTGGTGGCCGCGGGCCGGCGAAGAATGGCTTGCCGCGACCAAGCACGACGGGGTGGAAGTAGAGTCGATACTCATCAATAAGACCAAGGTCGGTTAGGCTTCGTGCCAGGTCTGGTCCGGAAACTGCAATCTCCCCAACGAGCCGAGCCCTCAGGCCCCCTACCACCGCCTCGATGTCATCCTCGACAAGTGTGGCGTTGGGGCCGACTGACTTCAACGAGCGCGACACGACCCACTTCGGTTGGCGCCGCCACGCCGCCGCGAACTCGTGGTGCTCCGCACTCCACTCAGGACGGTCTTCGTCCCAATAGCGCATGATCTCGTACATGCGGCGACCGTACACACTGCCGGTCAGGCCGCGCACGTGCTCTATCCAGTGACGAAAGAGCGCGGGACCAGGCGCAAACTCCTGGTGGTCGACGTAACCGTCCAGGGACTGGTTCATTCCAAAGACGAGCTTCGCCATGCTGCAAAATCTCCACCGCAGGGTATTCAGAACCGGGCCAGAGGTCAGGCGGCTGGATCGTGACAGGATCGGGATTGGTGTCAAGCAAGCGGCGACCGATCGGACGGCGGCGGGATACACGGATTTTCGTTGGAAGAAGACGTTCACGTCGACGCGAACCGACCCACCGCCTGCATTCCGGCATGCCTCGCACATGCTGTCTGGCGCGCGATCGTATGGTCCAAACGAGAAAAGACCCGCCGCGGTCAGCACGCGACGGGTCTTTGGCAGATGCGGATCACCGACGGGGAGGCTCGTCGGGATCACGTGAACCACCTGACTGGGAGGCGATCAGATGGTTCGCATTGCTCTTGGCAAAGGTCATTGCCTTGCATGTGTTGGATATTAGCCGACCTCCGAGGCGAGAGGTGTTCCCAAGGTAACAGCCTGCGAAAATCATCGGAGCGGCGAGTGACAGACCCGGCTCTCGCCTTCGACCGCAGGAAGCCTCAAGCAACCACAGTATCCTCGACAGCGGCCGAAGAACGGTCGGCATCTCGGCCGGCCGTTTCCCCCCAACGGCACAAGGCGGCGGCCGCGACGTTGAGCGCCGCACCACGCTCCGTCAGGGAGTAGACGACCTTTACGGGCTGCTCGGGATAGACCGTTCGATCGACCAGCCCATCCGCCTCCAGTTCGCGCAGCTGCTGTGCCAGCATCTTTTCGCTGATCGCCGGAATGGACTGCCGCAGGCGGCCAAACCGCCGCGCCGCTCGCCCGAGCTCGCAGAGGATATCAACCTTCCACTTGCCCTCGATCGCCTTGAGTGCGGCGGCAAAGCCGCAATTTTCCATGGTCGGGTTCACGATGTCCTCCTTAACCGGGGGTACACTTACCCCTGGGATAAACACTAACCCCTGGGTAACCACTTACCACCCGGTGCGTATTGTGCGGTCCAGGCGCCACCATACCTCTGGCCAGCGACGGCAACGAACGTCGCGCCAATGGATATGGAGATTTGCAATGAAGCCTTCAATCAGTGTTTTGGGAACGGGACGCATGGGATCGGCGCTGGCACGCGCCCTGCTGCAGGCCGGCTATCGCACCGTCGTCTGGAACCGGACGAGCGAGAAAGCCGAGCCGCTGGCCGCCCTCGGCGCCACTGTTGCCCCAACCGTCCGGCAAGCGATCGACGCGTCCGGGATCGTCATCGTCAATGTCAGCGACTATGCCGCCACTTCAACCTTGCTGCGCGCAAGCGACGTCACGCCCGGTTTGCGCGGCAAGCTGATCGTCGAGCTGACTTCCGGGACGCCTGAGGGCGCACGCGAAACAAGCCAATGGACTGCGGCCCACGGCGCCCGCTACCTCGATGGCGCCATTCTGGCGACCCCGGACTTCATCGGCACCGATGCCGGCACGATCCTGCTCTCGGGGGCACTTGAACCCTTCGCAGCCAACGAAGATGTGTTTCGTGCACTCGGCGGCAATGTCCAGCACATCGGCACCGAGCCGGGGCTCGCCAACGCGCTCGACAGCGCCGTGCTCGCGCTGATGTGGGGCGCGCTCTTCGGCGGGCTGCATGCGATCGCCGTCTGCCGGGCGGAAGAGATCGACCTTGGTGAGTTGGGGCGCCAATGGGCGGCGACCGCCCCTGTCGTCGAAGGGCTGGTCGCCGACCTGATCAAGCGGACCAGCGCCGGACGGTTTGTGAGCGACGCGGAAACGCTTTCGTCGATCTCGCCACATTACGGCGCCTTCCAGCATCTCAAGGAGCTGATGGAAGCGCGCCGGATCGATCGGACCGTCGTCGACGGTTATGACGCAATCTTCCGCCGGGCGATTGCTTCGGGCCATCTGCATGATGACTTTGCGGCCCTCTCCCAGTTTATGGGGAAGGCGGAGCAGCCGTAGCGCGCTCAGGCGAGCGAGCAATGCCTCCCCCTCGTCCGGACTGGCAAGGGGTTCCAGCAGCGCAGTCTCCGCCACGCGGGTATCGCCGGCGGAGACTGCGCTGATGTTTTCCGCCCTCGCCGACGCACGGGGGACGAGGGATGGAAAGGTTGCTGACGGAAATGGGGCCGCCCGTGGCGCGGTCCCCCTTGTCAGGACGTTCTTGTAAGGCACGTCCGTTCGGAAAACGGAGGAGCCACGACGGCAGCGACCGGCTGCAGACAGCCCTAACCCGCCGCCGCAACCGCCTCCGAGACGATGCCCTTCGATACCACGCAACGCCACGGCACGTTCTTTGCCCCGACGCCGACCATCACGACCGTACTCGCCCCGGACGGTTGGGAGCTCAGCACCGACACCGTGCTTTTCGCCTGCCGGCCGACCACGGTGAGGCACGCCATCTCGTCGGTCTTGTCGCCGGTGCCAACCGCATCGGCGCCGGCGCTGGCTTGCTCGGTTGCCGGCACCGGTGCCGGCTGCTCGAGCGCCTCCGTCTTGGAGCAGGCGGCAAGTGCCGGAGCAACGAGCGCCATGGAAATAATCGTCAAAACTTTCTGCATCGGGCCATTGTCCTCCTGTTTGGCTCGAAACGAAAACCGGAGCAACGTCAGGCTGATACCAACCTGCGCCGATATTGACCTATTGCGTGGGACCGTATGCGGTCATCCGACAAGGAGCATACCGCAGAGCGATGCCTTACAGCCCCGCGCGTCAAATCTGACGCGCAAAGGACGCTGTAACGCTTTAACCTTGCTGCATAATTTTATCCTTAAATCGGATCCGATTTAAGGAATTATGCAGTAGCATCGGTCGAGGATTGCGACGCTGTCGGTGGCCGACAGATGGCCCACGCAATAGGTCAATATCGGCGCAGGTTGGTATAACACCGCTCCGACAGTCAGGGGTGACACGCGAAAACGAAAAGCAGCCGGTCGCGATCGCCCCTCCGGTCGATGCTCCGGTCCTGCCGATAAACTCGCCTCTTGCCCCACCCCTTCCGGCTATCACACCAGCGGCCCGTTTGCCTTTTTCCAGGCATTGATGCCGCCCTCGATATGGCAGGCGCTGATCAATCCGGCGGCTTGCGCCGCCTCGACCGCCATCGCCGAGCGTTCGCCGAAGGCGCAATAAAAGACGATGCGCTTGCCGGTCGCAAGCGCCAGTTCATGCAGCATGCCGCCGGCACCGATGTTTTCCTGCAGTTCCGGATAGGGCGCATGCAGCGCGCCGGGAATGGTCCCGTGCTTTTCCCGCTCCGCCTTTTCGCGCAGGTCGACGATCGCCACATCCGGGCGGCCTCGGAGCACCAGCGCTTCCACCGCCGAAACCGCCCAGCCCTTGCGCGCGATCTCCTCCTGGTGCAGCCCGACATGGATGTTGGCCGGCACGGCCACATCCATCATCTTCGGGTTCGGCAGGTTGAGATTGTTCATCAGGTCGACATATTCGTCGACCGATTGCACCCTGAGGCGCGGATTGAACCGCTTTTCCTCGCCGATGGTCGAGACCGTGTCGCCCTTGTAGTCGTGGGCCGGATAGACCAGCGTGTCGTCGGGCAGCTTCAACAGCTTGTTGAAGATGGAATCATATTGCTGGCGCGGGTCGCCGTTCTGGAAATCCGTGCGCCCGGTGCCGCGAATGAGCAGCGTGTCGCCGGTAAACACCCGGCCGCCGGTCAGGAACGAATAGCTGTCGTCCGTATGTCCGGGCGTATAGAGCACGTCGAGATTCAGGCCCTCGATCGAGACCCGATCCCCCTCCGCCACCCGCATGGAGACCACATCGGCCATCGTCTGCTCGCCCATGACGGTGATGCAATGGGTGCGGTCGCGAAGCGCCCCGAGCCCGGTGATGTGGTCGGCATGCAGATGGGTATCGATCGCCTTGACCAGTTTCAGGTCGAGCTCGCGCACCAGCTGCAGGTAGCGGTCGACCTTTTCCAGAACCGGATCGATGATCAGCGCCTCACCGCCCTGCCGGCTGGCAATGAGGTAGGTGTAGGTGCCGGAGGTGCTGTCGAAGAGTTGACGAAAAATCATCGGCTTCTCCCTTGCACGAACCTGCGGCATCCTGCGGGACATATCCAGCCCGCAGGATGCCGTGACGCTTGAAAGAACGGCTGCATGATCTTGTCCCAGGATCGGCTCCGATCAAGGATCGTCATGCAGTGGCGCGGGCGCGGCAAGCCGCCCCCGGCAATTACTTCGGCTGCGGAACGATCCGGATATAGGGCTTTGGCGCACGCCAGCCTTCCGGATATTTCTGCTTGGCTTCCTCGTCGCTGACCGAGCCGGCGATGATCACGTCCTCGCCCTGCTTCCAATTCACGGGTGTGGCCACCTTGTGCTTGGCCGTCAGCTGCAGCGAGTCGATCACCCGCAGCACCTCGTCGAAGTTGCGGCCCGTGGTCATCGGATAGACCAGGATCAGCTTGACCTTCTTGTCCGGCCCGACGACGAAGACGTTGCGCACGGTCTGGTTGTCGGCGGGAGTCCGCTGCGTCGGGTCGCCCGATACCGGCGCCGGCAGCATGCCGTAAAGCTTCGATACGTTGTAGTCGATGTCGGCGATCATCGGAAAGTTCGGCTCGGCGCCCTGTGTTTCCGCGATGTCGCTGACCCAGCCGGCGTGGCGGTCGAGCGGATCGACCGAGAGCCCGATGATCTTGACCCCGCGCTGGTCGAATTCCGGCTTGATCTTGGCCATGTAGCCGAGCTCGGTGGTGCAGACGGGCGTGAAATCCTTCGGATGCGAGAACAGGACAGCCCAGGAATCGCCGATCCAGTCATGGAACTGGATCTTGCCTTCCGTGGTTTCCGCCTGGAAGTCCGGTGCGATGTCGTTGATTGAAAGTGTCACGGTAGACCCCATCGTTTGAAGATATTCTGGCCTCAGCCATACAAGGCAGGAGTTTGCCACTTTTGATGCGATAGGCAACTTCTAAAGAAGAGGTAGAGACGAGAGGCGGCCGCCTTGACGCTGTGGTAATCTGGTTTCAGTCGGAGCGGGCGTCCATGAGCGATACGCGGAAAATTGCGGCCATCCTTGTCGCTGACGTGGTCGGCTACAGCCGGCTGGCCGGCCTCGACGAAGAACGCATCCTGGCGCGGCTGCGCACGCTTCGCAGCGACCTGATCGATCCCACCATCGCCGTCTACAACGGCCGCATCGTCAAGCGCACCGGCGATGGCAGCCTGATCGAATTCCGCAGCGTCGTCGATGCCGTGCGCTGCGCCATCGAGGTGCAGAGCGCCATGCTGGAGCGCAATGCCGGCGTGCCCGAGGATCGCCGCATCGAGTTCCGCATCGGCATTCACCTCGGCGATGTCGTCGAGGAAAGCGACGGCGACCTGATGGGCGATGGCGTCAATATCGCCTCGCGGCTGGAAGGCATCGCCCGCCCCGGCTCCATCTGTCTTTCCGAGGATGCCTACCGCCAGGTGAAGGCGCGGCTCGATCTGGCGGCCACCGACCTCGGCGCCACGCAGCTGAAGAACATCGTCGAGCCGATCCGGATCTATGCGCTGGAGATCGGCCTTGCGCGTGGGGCCAATAGTCCGGCGCCGGCCCCCTCGCCGGCAAAGACGCAGCCGCAGCCGCCGTCCTCGTACCACCTGCCCGAAAAGCCCTCCATCGCCGTGCTCGCCTTCGACAATATGAGCGGCGATGCCGAGCAGGAATATTTCTCCGACGGTATCAGCGAGGACATCATCACCGATCTCTCCCGGCTGCCGGAGCTGCATGTCATCGCCCGCAACTCGTCCTTCGTCTACAAGAACGCCGCCGTCTCCGTGCCCGAGGTCGCCAAGGCGCTCGGCGTGCGCTACGTGCTCGAAGGCAGCGTGCGCAAGGCCGGCAACCGCGTGCGCGTCACCGCGCAATTGATCGATGCCAATGATGGCGGCCACGTCTGGGCCAATCGCTTCGACCGCGATCTCACCGATATTTTTGCCGTTCAGGACGAACTGACGCGGGAGATCGTCGCGGCACTGAAAGTCCAGCTGACGGGCGGCGACCAGGGCCGGCTCGCCGGCGGCCGCCCCGTCGACGTCAAGGCCTACGAGCTGCTGCTGCGCGGCCGCGAGCAGGCATCCGTGCACACCCTTCTCGCCAATGCCGCCGGGCGCAGCCTGGCCGAAGCCGCCATCGCCATCGACCCCGACTATGCCGCAGCCCATGCGCTGATCGCCTTCACCCATGTGCTCGACTACGTCAACGACTGGAGCGCCGATCCCGAGCATTCCCTGCGCTCCGGCCGGGCGCTTGCCGAACAGGCCGTCGCAATGGCGCCCGACCAGCCCGACGGCCACTGCTCGCTCAGCATCGCCTGCATGTGGATGCGAGAGCTGGATCGCGCGAAAGAGGAGGCGCTACTGGGGCTGGCGCTTGCACCCAGCTCGGCGCAGCTTCACATGGCGCTTGCCCATGCGCTGATCTTCTCCGGCGATCCGAAGGCAGCGCTCGACGAACTCGGAATCTCCATGCGGCTCGACCCGCTTTATCCCGAAGTGCTGCTGCAGTTCCTCGCCGACGCCCACTTTTCGCTCGGCAATTACGAAACGGCGATCCTGGCGATCGAGGCCCGGCTGATGCGAAACCCGCAGTCGGAAACCGCCTATGCCCTGCTCGCCTCCTGCCACGGCCACCTCGGCCGGCGGGAACAAAGCCGCCAGGCCTGGAACCGCGCGCTCGAACTCAACCCCCATTTCTCCATCGACCGCCGCCGCCGCGTCCTGCCCTTCCGCAACCCGGACGATTTTGAACGCCGGGTCGAGGGGCTGCGCAAGGCGGGGTTGGTGATGTGAGGGGGCGGGAGACGGCTCCTGTGCCTGACGCGGCAGGCGACCCCATTTCTTCTCAAGGCTTGCCGGCCGGGTTGCGAGAGCAGCGTCGCTGGCCGTTCGAGCCACGACATGCTTGAGCATCGTCTCCTCGGGACAGCCAGCGACCAGCCACGCTTGACAACGCCACTCCGCGCGCATATCTAGCCTACCTACTAGTAGGTTGATTCTAGCAAATAGGAGCTTTTATGCAGATCAGACAATTCGAAGGCCGCAAACTTCTGGTGGTTGGCGGAACAAGCGGCATCGGCCTCGAGGCGGCACAGATGGTTGCCGAACAAGGGGGTGCTGTCGTTGTCGTCGGCAATCGTGCAGAAAAGGCAGAAGTGGCACGCCAGCAACTGGCGGCCGTCGCCGGTGAAGAGAAGGCCGTTGCCCTCACCGCCGATCTGTCCGACTTTGCGAGCGTGCAGTCGCTCATCGCCAAACTGGCGCTTGATCATGGTGACATCGATCTGCTGGTGAACGCTGCCGGGATCTATTACCCCAAGGCGTTCCTCGATCATTCGCCCGAGGACTATGACAACTTCCTCAACCTCAATCGCGCTCTCTTCTTTATTACCAGGCAGGTGGCCGCATCTCTGGTCGCTCGCAGGAAGCCGGGCTCATTTGTCAATGTGACGGCGGTCGCAGCCCGGCAGGCCATCGAAACCGTTCCGGCCTCTGCCTATTCGATGGCGAAGATCGGGCTCGATGCCATGACAACGCATGCGGCAGCGGAATTGGCTGAGCACGGTATTCGCGTCAATTCGGTCAGCCCGGCCATCGTGGAAACCCGGATCTTTGAGCGCTTCATTCCCGATGAGCAGTTGGAAGGCGCATTGGATGGTTTCAACAGCTTCCACCCACTTGGCCGCAATGGCACTCCTCGCGATGTCGCCGAGACGATCATCTTCCTCCTCTCGGACAAGGCGTCCTGGGTCACGGGTGCAGTCTGGGACGTCGATGGCGGCGTGATGGCTGCCCGCAAGCTCGGCAAGTAATTCCCAACAGATTGATCAAAAAGGTGCATCGAAATGGAAAGAAAGTGGAGCGACAAAATGACCGCGCTTATCAAGCGCGTTGGTGCGTTCTCAAAGGCGAACGCGCCTGTTGCAAGTGCCTTCCATAAGCTGGAGACGGCGACACGGGAGAACAATGTTCTCGACGCCAAAACACACGAGCTGATCTCCCTGGCTGTAGCCGTCACGACCCGCTGCGACGGTTGCATCACAGCCCATGCCGCCGCTGCAAAAAAAGCAGGCGCCAGCAAGCAGGAGATCGCAGCGGCTCTTGGCACGGCAATCGCATTGAACGCCGGGGCGGCATACGTCTACTCGGCTCGCGCTTTCGAGGCATACGAGGAGCTGTAGGGTCCGGAGGCGCTCGGCCGGGTGCCCCGCGATATCGCTATGGGCGGGTCACCTGAGCACCCGGCCAGGGGCTTGACGGACTACCAACTGGTAGGCAGTCTATATCGATGATCGGAATGACGTCCTTCTGGTTGAGCGCTGACGGTTAGGAGAATGTATGGCAATCGGAACTCGGGACGCCTTGGTGCAGGCAGCAGAAAGTCTGATGCGCACCAAGGGATACGCCGCATTCAGCTACGCGGACCTGGCCGAGACGGTTGGCATCAGGAAAGCCAGCATCCACCACCACTTCCCCACGAAGGAAGAGTTGGGGATCGCCATTGTCGAAGAGTATATCGCAAGGGTGCGCGCCAACTTCGAACGCATTGAGAACGATTATCAAGACGTGAAAGGACGCCTGGAAGCCTTTTCTATGGAATTCCGTGCCAGCCGCGAGGGTGGTTTGTTGCCCCTCTGTGGGGCGCTGGCTGCCGAGATGGCCGCGCTTCCATCGGGATTGCAAAAGCTCACGCATCGATTCTTCGATATGCAATTGAAATGGTTGACGGCAATTCTGGACAAGGGCGTGGCCAATGGAGAGATTCCGCGCGGCTGCGGTACCAGGCAGAAGGCCTTCCTGCTGTTGAGCATGCTGGAAGGAGCCAGCTTTATCAATTGGGCGACGAGAGAAGATGACTCGATCGACCTCAACATTATTCGGCTCATAATTGAAGAGGCGTGACGAGCGGCCAAGCCCGAGTTAGCGCGCCCCTTGGCGCGAGGGCCCTCGGGCACTCTGCGCACGACCCGCATCAGATCGTTCAGTACGGGCGGAGAGCCATCTCTACGCAATTCCACCCGGAGTCCACCCCGGAGATAATGGCGGCGATCATCAACGCGCGAACTGATACGCTGAAGCAGGCGGGGCTAAGTCCCGAGAGGGGCAGCCAGCGACCGGATTGCGCCAGAAGCCGCAGGACTCATGGGTTGGCAGATCGAAGCACCTCGTCGCGCAACGCGTCCAGTGCCACTGAATGATGTTCCGGTCTCCAGATCAGATGGGTATGAACACGCGCGACTTTGGGGGGTAGATCCAGAGCGCGCACTTCATTTTCGGCCCGGACCGCACGGAGCACGGAGCGGGGCATGATGGCCACGCCTGATCCCGCGGCGACGCAAGCAACGATCGCATGATAAGACGCCAATTCCATCACCCGTGCAGCAACGACCTTCTCCGTTGAAAGCCAGTCCTCCAGTATGCGGCGGTACGAACAACCCGCGGGGAATGCAACGATCGTGCGGTCGCGCAAGTGTTGCGGATCTGCAGTCACCTGCATGTTTATTGGCGCAATCAGCGCCAGTTCTTCCGCAAAAGCCTTTTGCGTAGAGAGGCCGTCGAAGTTGAATGGCTCGGAGATGAACGCTGCTTCTACCTCGAAATTCGTCACCCGGTTGAGCAGGCTGGTTGAATCTCCGGTGACAAGCTCGATCTGAACATCTGGATAACGTGCGTGAAATCCGGAAAGGAGTGGCGGCAGGCGTGCAGCCGCAGTGCTTTCAAGGGTTCCGATACGCAGAACACCACGTGGGCCGCCAAAGCGTAGCGCGGCCTCTGCTTCAGCGGATAGCCGAAGCATCCGTTCCGCGTAAGACAGCAATACCTTCCCCTCGCCAGAGAGGACCAGCCTGCCCCGCTGACGTAGAAAGAGCTTCACACCTAACCGTTCTTCCAGCGCCTTGATGCGTGTCGTGACGTTTGACTGAACGCGACCAAGCTGCGCAGCGGCCCGGGTTATGCCGCCACAGTCAATAACCGTCTTGAAGATGTGCAGGCTATCAATGTCGATGTTTCTCATCTTGAGAACGACCTATCTCCAATATTCATTTTCCATGATGGGTCTATTTCGCTATAGCGCAGGATAGATGGCCGTCCAAGGGCAGATCCGTAACTCAGTGGAAACGGCGCACCGCCCAAATCACAGGTTCCAAGCGTGAAAAAGAAACCGATCATCCTCATTCAAGTCGGCACGCCGCCCGAAGACGTTCGCAGGGGCTTTGGAGATCTTCCCCTGTGGTTTTCTCGGGCTTTGAACCTAGGCCCCGACATGCTTCAGGTTGTGCGTGTTTTTGAAGGTGAACAGCTTCCAAGGCCGGATAGCAATTATTCGGCGATTGTCACAGGCTCATGGTCGATGGTCACTGATCGCGAACCTTGGAGTGAAAAAACCGCTGAGTGGATACAAGAGGCGATCCGAATTGAGATGCCGCTGTTCGGCGTATGCTACGGCCACCAGCTGATGGCGCATGCCCTTGGCGGTATCGTGGACTATCACCCGAACGGACGTGAAATAGGCAGCCAGACAATCGAGCTGCTGCCCGAGGCAAACACACTCCCGATGCTCAGGAGCTACCCGCAGAGGTTCCAAGCCCACCTGACCCACTTGCAGACCATCATTGAGCTACCCCCCGGCGCAAGAGCCCTCGGGCGTTCTCAGCACGACCCGCATCAGATCGTTCAGTACGGGCGTAGAGCCATGTCTACGCAATTTCACCCGGAATTCACCGCAGAGATAATGGCGGCGATCATCAATGCGCGAACGGATAGCTTGAGGCAGGAGGGGCTAAGTCCCGAGAAGTTGCTGGACGATGTCAGCGAGGCAAGTGCCGCCGCTTACCTCTTGCGGGATTTCCTTCAGTGGGACGCGATCGACCACATGGCGGCTGAGCCGCTTTAGAATTTTCGTCCCTTTGAAGGAGTTGGAAATGCGCAAGATCGGATTGATTGGAGGCATGAGTTTCGAAGGCTCGGCCGTTTACTATCGCCAGATCAACGACGCGGTTCGCAGGCAACTTGGTGATCTGCATTCTGCTGAAGTGCTCCTCTACTCGGTGGATTTTCAGAAGATCGTTGACATGCAGAAGGCCGGTCAGTGGGACGAAGCGGGCCGTTACCTCGCCGATGTAGGGCGAAAGCTTGAGGGCGCAGGCGTAGACTGCATCTTGATCTGCGCCGTGACGATGCACCTGGTCGCCGAGCCCGTCGAAGCTGCGGTCAAGGTACCGTTCATCCATATTGTTGACGAAACGGCATCCACGTTGAAGGCTGCAGGCTGCAGAAGGCCACTGCTACTTGCCACGCGCTACACTATGGAAAACGGATTCTATCCGGCGCGAATGAAGCGACATGGAATTGATGTGCTGGTTCCGGATGCCGATGGGAGGACGCTTACTCACAACATCATCTTCGATGAACTTTGTGCGGGGAAGATCGTGGAGGCGTCTCGCGAGGCATTGATTGCGTTGATCGAGAAAGCAAAGGCTGAGGGAGCCGATAGCGTCATCTTCGGCTGTACCGAAATTTGCCTCATCCTTGAAGCGGACAAGCTGCCACTACCGGGTTTCGATTCCACGGCGATCCATACGCAAGCCGCAGTGAAATTTGCTCTCGGCGAAGCGCAGTGATCGTTTTTCAATAACTCTTAGGGAAAGAGATAATGAGGAAATACAAAGTTGTAGATGCCTTCACCACCAAGCCGACGCTCGGCAATCCTGTTGCCGTCGTTTTGGACGCGGAAGGTCTTGCCGATGACGAAATGCAGTCGATTGCGAGATGGACGAACCTCTCCGAGACTACCTTCGTGCTTCCGGCTCAAAGTGCTGAGGCCGACTATCTCTTGCGTATTTTCACGCCTCGCAGCGAGTTGCCTTTTGCCGGTCATCCGACTTTAGGCAGCGCTCACGCAATCATCGAAGCTGGATGGGCGGTCCCCCGCGACGGCCTGCTTGTGCAGGAATGCGGTGTGGGGCTCGTGACCATCAAGGTCCAGGAGGAGGGTCATGATCGAAAAATCACCTTGGATCTGCCACCCGCTCAGACACGTGACCTAACCCTCGAAGAGATCGTGGAATTGGAAGCGATCCTTGGTCACCCGGTGCTGAAAGAGCATGCACCAGCAGTTATCGACGTCGGTGCAGTCTGGATCGTTGCGGCTGTCGCCGATGCATCGATCGTATCGACGCTGACGCCAGATTTCGCGCGCTCGGCGAAGTTCGAGCGAAAGCTGGGCGCCACAGGCATCACCGTGTTCGGGAAGCAGTCTGGCTTGGGAGATGACATCGAGGTTCGCTCTTTCGCCCCATCATGCGGCGTCGATGAAGACCCTGTCTGCGGAAGCGGTAACGGGAGCGTGGCTGTCTTCAGAACTCAACGGGGCCTCGTCCCTTTCGCTTCCATGTATGTTGCGTCTCAAGGGCGATGCGTTGGCCGAGACGGGAAGGTTGCGATTTCGATTGGCGCGCAAGGGCAAGTCAGCGTCGGCGGATCGTGCGTCACCTGCGTCGACGGCGTACTCACCTTTTAAGCTGCCCTACCGCCAGGCCTGTTGCCGCCGCTCAAGCCTGTCGCTTGGACAGGATCGGCTCAAGCGCATCCAGCAGCGGTTGAGGCGACACAGCCTCGCCGTTCGGCGTCCAGGAATTCTGGAACTCCGCAATCTCGATACCGATCACGGGATGCCGGGCGATCACCTCGCAGCAGCGGCGCAGGTCGTCCAGCGACAGTCCGCCTTCATGCACATAGTCGGTGGGGACGATGCCCGGGTTCAGGACGTCGCAATCGAGATGCACATAAACCGGCCGGCCGGCGATCGCCTTCTGCAGGCCCGCCACGAGGTCGTCCTGCGGCTTGATATGCGGGATCGCGTGGCGTTCGATCAGGTCCTCTTCGAATGGATCGAGGTCGCGCTGGCCGACCAGAACGATCTGGTCCAGCCCGAGCCCTGTCCCGAGACCGGACTCCCAAAGTCCGGCGGGGCCGGCAAGGGCGAGGCCGCCGAGGTAGCCGGTCGTCGTGGCCTCGGGCGTATTCAGGTCGGCATGGGAATCGAACCAGACGATGCAGGCCGAAGGATGGTGTTTTGCAACGGCAGGCAACGTCGCCAATGAAACGGCGCAGCGGCTGGTCGCGGCGATCGAAACGGCGCCGCTGGCGAATACCGCGTCAAACCTTGCCTGCACCTGGCGAAGTGCTGGCATCGCGGCATCCAGTTCGGTGCCCCAGCCGATGTTCAGAGCCGGTTCGGGCTTGCCGATCACGACGGGCTGGATACCCGTTGTCCGCTCCAGCGCTTCGCCGAGGGCTCTCGCTCCCGGCATTGCGAGATCATTGTGGTCCCCTGCACGTCCCTGAAAAACCGTATATGCGATGCTCATTTGAACGCCCTCATCCTTCGTCCAGAGTATCTTTGGGCTGTCGACCCAACCCTCACCCGGCGGCAACAGCCTCCGTCACCGCCAGCTCCGCCATGGCAAGTGCCGCCTCGCGGGTGCTGGCGGCGGCGATGAAGCGGCCGTTGTGGCAGAAGGTTGCGCCCTTGATGCCACAGGCGGCCTCCAGGTCGCCATTGGTGAGGCCGGCCCAGGCGGCAGGCAGGTCGGCGCGCAGCTCGAAGCCCTCGTCGGCGCGACGGATGCCGGTCAGGCACCAGTCCTTGTCGCGCGGGTGAACGACGAACAGCAGGTGATCGGCGCCCGCCTTGACGATGGCGGGGCGGAACGGCATTCCCATCGGAAGCTCCAGCACGCGGCCTTCGCCGGTATCGACGATCGCCTGGTGCACGACGGCCTCGGCCCGCAACTTTGCGGCGCTGCGCCCGATGCTTGCCTCGACGAAACTCCGGGCGATCGCGAGCGCGGAATGGAAGGCGCGGTCATCGGCTTGCGGGTCGGTCTCATCGAAAACGGGCTTTAGCGTTTCCAGAAGCGCCGGCAGCGTCAGCCCGGCCAGCGGCCCGGCAACGGACGGGCTGAGCGCGCCATTGTCCACCAGATCGACCGGCAGCACGAAGCTCTTGTCGAACGAGGCGTGCACCGCCTCGACATGCGCCTCCGGGACATCAGCGGCGGCGAGATAATCGCGGCCATAGTGCTTCCAGATCAGGCCGAACGAGCTGTAGGGCTGGCCGTCTTCGCGCAGCGGGGCGCCGCGCTGGTGGTGATCGAAAATGCCCACTGCGGCGTCATAGGCGCCGCCGACGTCGTAGATGATGCGGTCGATGCCCGCTGTGATCCACTCCGGCGCCCGGCTGCGAACGATACGCGCCTCAGGGAACAGCCGGGTCAGGATGACGCTCGACATGAGCTCATCGGCATGGAAGCCACCGGAGTGGGTGACGAGGAAATCTGGGATCATGCCGGGATGCGCCTTGTGGTTTTCTGAGGGGAGTCCGCCCGAGGGGGCGTCTGCGGTTGGCACCAGATAACCCTTGCCAAGCGCCATCTCAACCCACCCATCGCTGATTCCGCGTGTTCGCCCTCAAACCGCAGGGTCCGCGTTTCAGACGGTGGCGCTTTCGTTTCCAGCCGGCAGCACCAGCGATCGAGCCGATCCGGCGAAGGCAGTCGCGACCGGATATGCGGCCGCTGCCCCGAGCGGATCTGCCGCAGGCGCAGCAAACGCGCCGTCAACCCGCCATGCGGGTTGGTGGATGGGAACCGGGCGGCGTCACCGGATGGCGTGTGCCGCCTATCGGCCACAAACCGGCTCCCGTTTCAACCCTGCTTAAGATCGAGCGACCAGGTCTGCCCCACCAGATCCTTGCCGAAGGAATGGTGCGGCGCCTCCTCGGTGAGCGTGAAGCCGGCGCGCTCGTAGATGCGCCGGGCAGAAGTCAGCACGCTGTTGGTCCACAACACCAGCGTGTGATAGCCGACCGCGCGGGCGCGGTCGATGCAGGCGGCAACCAGTGCCGCCCCGACGCCGCGGCCGCGCGCATCCGGCTCCACATAGAGCAGCCTGAGCTTGGCGACGCCGGGCTTGTCGCTTGCCACGAGAAAGATCGAGCCGACGATGCGGCCGTCGATCTCGGCAATCCAGGCGGCCTCGCGGCTCGGGTCGAAGGATTTTACGAAATCCGCAAGGATGCGCGCGGCGAGCGCCTCATACTCCTGGTTCCAGCCATACTCCTCAACATAGAGAACGGTCTGGCGATGGATGATCCAGCCGAGATCGCCCGGCTTCAGATCGCGCAGCAGCAACTCCCCTCCGGCCCTTTCCCCAAGGACCTCGCTGACAATGCCGGTGGCCGCGATCAGCCGCTTGCGCTCGGTCGATGGCAAGGTATCGAGCAGCGCGCCGATGGCCTGACGGGTGTTCTGCTCCAGGGCTGCGAAGGTCGTGCGTCCGGCCAGCGTGAGCGAGAGTGGCTGGCGGCGGCCGCCCTCCGGATGCTCCGACTTTTCGACCAGGCCACGATCGGCGAACCGCTTCAGCGTGCGGCTCAGCTGGGCGCGGTCGACCTGGAGTATCCGCATCAACTCGGCTGCCGTCGGCTCTTCGCGATGGGCAAGCTCGTAGAGGATGCGGGCTTCGGTGAGCGTGAACGGGCTCTGGTCGAGATGGGCGTTCAAGAGGCCCAGGCGGTTGGTATAGAGGCGGTTGAAGGCGCGCAGCGCCGCCACGTCAGGGTGATCGTTGGTGAGTGTCATGGAGGTGATCCAGCCTAAGTTGACTCAATCAACAACGATTTGTTGATTGAGTCAACTTGCCGTGCGGGCACGAGGCGCCTGAAGTGTCCAGTTACGATCCCGGAGCCTGTGCATCGGTTCAGCGGCCTGCATTCCTTCACGCATACCGCTGCCGCGAAACCGCGGCACACCTTCGGGCAACTGCTTCAGTTCCTGGCCCCCAGCGCCAGCCGGCAAGCCAGTCCGGCAAAGACGGTGGCGAGCAGGTATTGCGGCAACTTCCGGAAGCGGGCGGGTGCCGTGAGCCGGCTGCGGATCTGGCCGCCGAGCAGGATCACCGCGCCATTGACCAGAAAGCCGATGCCGTTCAGCACCGTTGCCAGCACCAGCGTCTGCACGATCATCGCGCCGTTTTCGGGCCGGATGAACTGCGGAAACAGCGCCAGCACGAACAGCGCCATCTTCGGATTGAGCAGGTTGGTCAAAAGTCCCTCGCCAAAAATCCGCCTGAGCGACAGGCGTTTCAATGATGAGGTCGGCGAAAAGTCGATCGCCTGCGAACGCAGGGTCTTAAAGGCGAGATAGAGCAGATAGGCGCAGCCGGCCCAGCGCACGATCTCATAGGCGATCGGCACGGTGGCAATCAGCTGCGACAGCCCGAGCGCCGCGGCAAGCGCGTGGCAATAGGTGCCGAGCGCGATGCCGGCATAGGTGAGGAACCCCGCCCCCTGCCCCTGGCTGACGCTGCGTGAAGCGATCAGCAGCATATCGGGACCAGGCGTGGCGGTCAGCACCAGCGAGGCGGCGGCGAAAAGTAGAAGCGTGGAGAAATCCGGCATGACATCATCCTTTGAAGTGGCCGGAATTTCGGTTTAGCCGGATTCGCCGGAATGGCAAGGCCGGAGCGAAAAACGGCACAACGCACCATATTGGCAATGCAGCGCCCGCATTCCGCAAAGCCTGCTGCTGGTGTCCAACGATTGTGGTTTCCGCCACCGCGGGCACTCCCGTCTTCCTGCCGCGCGCACGAGGAATGGACCCGATGGCTCCGTCCGGCTTTCGACGTTAAGCAACGTGACAAATCCAAGTTGTACTCCGAACCCGTTGGACGTAGAGGACGGCGTCATGTTGTAATCAGGGGTTGAAACTCGATGTTCATTTCAGTCAAGCAATTGCTCGCCGCCACGGTGATTGGCTTTGCCCTCATGCCGGGCCTGGCCAAGGCGGAATCCTTGGCCCAGCTCGAACGGCAGGGCTACAAGGTCAGCAAACTCACGAAGAACAAGGCCGGTTCGCAAGGCTGGGTGGCGTCGAACGGCGACAAGCAGTTTTTCTGCCGGATGAATGTCAGCATAGCCGTCGTGAACAAGAAGCAGTTGGTGAGCATCACCTCGGGCGGGCGCCTGGTCAAGCTGGATCGGGCCACCTTTGAGGCGTCGTTGGGCGGTCCCGATCCGTCACTGCCGCTCTGGAGCGACCTTCAGGCAGGCCGCGTCAAGGCGCCTCACGTCAAGGGCTGCACACCCCTTCGCTGATCGACATAGGCAGGTCTGCGCCTTGGTTTAGGCGCAGACCCACCTGTCGCGAACGCCCCCGCCTCAGCGGTAATCCACCCAGATGCCGCCGGCGTCCGCCGAGCGCACGCAGTTTTCCACCCAGCGCACGCCCTCGAGCCCGGCATCGACACCGGGGAAATTGAGGTCTTCGAGCCCCTCGGGCGCAAGGCCCCGCTTGCCGCTGATCGCCAGGCCGAAGCGGCGATAGAGATTGGCCCAGGCCTCGAACAGGCCTTCCGGGTGGCCGCCGCCGATGCGGTCGTCGATGCGGGCTTGCGGGTAGAGATAGTCCATGCCGCGCTCGAGGATCCGCACCGGCTCGCCCTGGATCTCATAGGAGAGCTGGTTCGGCCGCTCGTCCCACCATTCGATGCTGGCCTTCGAGCCGACGATGCGCACCTTCTGCCCGTGCATCGAGCCGGCATTGACGGCGCTCGACCAGACAGTGGCGATCGCGCCGTTGTCGTATTCCATCAGGGTCACCGCGTTGTCTTCAAGCGGCGCCCGGCTCTTGACGAAGCTCTGGCGGGCACACATCAGCCGCTTGATCTTCAGATGCGGCAGGATCACCTCGGAGATGTAGAGCGGGTGCGTTCCGACATCGCCGAGCACATAGCTCGGCCCGGCAAATTTCGGGTCGACGCGCCAGCGGGTCGACGGGTTCTGCTCCTCGACCGCCGCACTGTGAAAGCCATGGGCAAATTGCAGGTTGACGATGCGGATCTCGCCGAGGTCGCCATGCCGCACCATGGCGCGGGCCTGCTCGATCATCTGGTGGCCGGCATAACCATAGGTGACGCCGACGATGCGGCCACGTGCCTCAGACAGCGCCTTCAGTTCCTCAGCCTCTGCGACAGTAAAGCAGAGCGGCTTTTCGCAGACCACATGCAGGTCGTGCTCCAGCGCCGCCTTGCAGATGGAAAAGTGGGTGTTGTTGGGCGTGGCGATCGACACGGCCTCGATGCCGTCGGGCCGCCTCGCCTCGGCGGCAAACATCGTCGCATAGTCGGCATAGCTGCGCGCTGCGTCGAGGCCGAGATCGACGCCGAAGGCACGGCCGCGCTCGGCATCGATGTCGAAGGCGCCGGCCACCAGCTCGAACGTGTTGTCCCGGAGTGCTGCCGAGCGGTGGATCGAGCCGATCTGGCTGCCGCGGCCGCCACCCACCATCGCCCAGCGGATCGGCCTACTCTTGGTTTCCGTCATGATCTTGTTTCCTGTCTATGACGCATGGCGTGCGGCACGGCACCGACGTGCGTAAAATCAAATGTTTGAACAGCACCGGGCGTGCGAATTACAGTTCAGAAGCCGACCGAACGGAGGTAGTCGCGGCTTTCCCTGACGTCCGCCAAGCTGCCCGCGACGCTTCTCGGATCGCGCTCCTGCTCCACCGTGATGAAGCCGTGGTAATCGATCTCGTCCAGCGCCCGCCTGACGGCGGGATAGTCGATGACGCCGCGGCCGATCGGGCACATGACGCCTTCCGCGCAGGCCTCGAAGAAGCGGATTTTTTCGCCCATCACCCGGTCGAACACCGTCTGATCGATATCCTTGAAATGGATATAGTCGAGCCGGTCGGCATAGCGCCGGAGCGTCTCCACCGGGTCCATCCCGGCGTAAAAAGTGTGGCCGGTATCGAGGCAGAAGCCGGCGATCTCCTGCGGCACGTCGCGGTCGATCCGCTCGATCTCGTCGGCAAATTCGATATAGCCGCCGGCATGGGGATGGATCACGGCGCGCACGCCATAGCCGGTGGCGCGCTCGGCGATCGCCTTGATGTTGGTGACCATGCCCGCCCAGGCCTCGTCCGAAAGCCGAGGCGCGCGGTCGAAATGCCCGGCTGCATAATCGCGCTCGTCATGGCCCCAGTCCATGACGGTGAGATAGGGCGTCGCAAACCTCTGGCCGGGCACCCTTGGCGGCTGCGGCAGCCTGGTGATGACGGCGCAGATCTCGTCCGTCTGGCGCAAAAGATTGTCGCGATTATCGCGCGAAACCAGATCGTCGAAGATCGTGCCGGCGACGATGAACAGATTGCGCTCGGCAAGTGCGGCGGCAACCAGCCGGTCGTCGAGCGGCACATAGCCGTAGGGCCCGAGCTCCAGCCCGCCATAGCCGGCAGCGGCCGCCTCGTCGAACACGCGGCTCCAGGCCGGCAGGTTGGGATTGTTGACATCGTCCACGCCCCAGCAGCAGGGGGCGGTCGTGATCGTGATGCTCACGGCTTCATTCCTCGATCGGTGATGGTGGCGGGCTCGGCCTCAGCCGCGCTTCCAGTACTTGTCGACGTATTTCTGGATCTCGGCGCGCATGAAGCGGCCGGACTGGTCGGCCCTTTCCTCCCAGCCGAAGACGCAGGCCGTGACGATGCCGTCGAAGCCGACCTCGGCGAGCGAGGAGAAGAACACGTCCCAGTCGATCTCGCCCTGGTACATGTCCATGTGCTGGTGGATCGTCACCTTGGCGCCCGGCGGGTTGACGATGTAGCGCAGGCCCGAGGAGGCCTTGTGATTGTAGGTGTCAGCGACATGCACATGGGCGATCAGCGGTCCGGCATCGCGGATCATTTTTGCCATGTCGTCGCCGAAATAGAAGGTATGCGGCGCGCAGTAGAGGAATTTTACGTTCTTCGAGCCGATGGTCTTCAGCATGTCGATCGCCGGATGCAGCGTCTCGCACCAGTCTTCCGGATGCGGCTCCATGTTGAGCGTCACGCCCTCCTTTTCGAAGACCGGCACCAGTTCCTCGATCGACCGCCACCACGCGGCCTCGCTGTGCTCATGGCTATGCATGCCGCCACAGCAGTTGGACCGGTGGCCGCGATCCGGCGAAGGCCCGCGGCCAAACTCCGAATTCATGGTGTCGCAATCCATCTCGACGGCAATGCGGATCGCCTCCTTCCAGTAGCGCACCGCCGCCTGACGCTCGTCCTCATGCGGGCTTGCCCAGCGATACATCGGCAGCAGCGATGCGAGCTTGACGCCATGGTCTTTCAAGGCCTTCTTGAACTCGGCGATGCGCTCCTTGTGCGCCCGCGGCCGCACCCACCAGGGCAGGAAGTCGTCGCGCGGCGACAGTTCGATATGGTCGTAGCCGAGCTCGGCCGCCTTGCGGCAAAGCTGATCCAGCGGCAAATGCCGATGCATATGGGGATCGAGTGCGATTTTCATGGTGCTCCTCCATCATCCCTTTGCCACGAGCGCGGCGGGATGATCCTTCGACGGATCGTTTCGAACTTCGGTGTCTCCTCCCGAATTGCATTAGGGATAACCCTGCCCGACGGGCCGGTTCCAATGCTTTGATGATCAAATTTGATCATTGACCACTCAGCGTGCGAATGATGATCTCAGATCGAGGATTGGGAGGTGACGGTGACGAAGGCAACGTTGAAGGATGTGGCTGATGAAGCCGGCTTCGGCACAGCCACGGTCGAACGCGTGCTCAACGGCCGCGGCGGTGTGCGGCCGGAAACGGTCGAGAGAGTCCTGCTCGCAGTCAGGAAGCTCGGCTACGGCCGCACCCTGCCCGAACCCCATCGCGGCGTGATCCGCATCGAGGTCATCCTCGTCCGGCCGGAAACCAGCTTCTATTCGCGCATGAACCAGGCCTTCGAGCGCATCGCCGCCTCGCTCGACCACAGCATCACTGTCCACCGCACCTTTGCCCGCGAAAACGACCCGGTGGATTTCGCCCGCATCGTCGCCAACCCGAAGCTGCGTCGATCCGCTCTGATCGTGGTGGCGCCGGATCATCCCGATGTGGTCGAGAGCGTCAGAAAGGCCGCAGGCCTCGGAATTCCCGTCGTCCAGATCATGACCCGTCCGGCGCCGGAACTGCCCTATGTCGGCATCGACAACTACGCTGCCGGGCGCACGGCCGCCCACTACATGTCGCAGATGCTTTCGGCGCGCGCCGGTTCCTTCGTCGCGCTCTGCCATAGCGGCGCCTACGAGAACCACAAGGAGCGCATTCGCGGCTTCTCCACCTATCTCGACGAACAGGGCGACGCGGCTCACCGTTTCACCGAAGTGATGTTCGACCGCGACGACGAGCACGATGCGATGGAACTTCTGGGCAGGGCACTTGCTCGCGACCCCGGCATCATCGGCGTCTACAGCGCCGGCGGCGACAACAACGGCGTTGCCAAGGTGCTGAAGGCCAATGCGTTGAAGAGTGGGGCCGACGCCAAAATATTCTGGGTCGGCCATGAACTGACCGAGCAGACGCGGCGCTACCTGCGCCAGCGCGTGATGTCGATCGTGCTCGACCAGGCGCCGGAGATCCAGGCCCGGCGCTCGATCGACCTGACCCTGAAAAATCTCGGCCTCATGGATGTCGAGGTCAGCACAGAGCCCGTGCGCTTCCTGACCGTGACCTCGGAAAATCTTTGATCAAAGACCCGCCTGCGGCCAGTATTTGCGTCGAAACCAGTGCCATTTCCCATCTGAAGCACGCGCTCAGCGCACTTTTTTTCGGGGGGCCGGCTGCCTCGCCCAAGGCCCTGTATCGTAAGGTTTCCAAACGATTTTTTTCAGGAGAGACCGGGGTCTGGCCGGCCGGTGATGCCGCTCTATCCACTCAAAAATGCCATGGCCAGCTTGCCTTGACGGTCGCCCTGGCTATATTAGCGATGCCTGATCGCCACTCATTGTCCGAGTCGCACGATATTTTCGGGCCCCCTTCACCCGACGAAACTCCTTGTCGGTGGACGAACGAAGGAGACACTTCATGTCCTTTAAGAAAAATCTGAATAAGGCTTCCGACGCCACTCCATCCCGCGTCAGCATCGGAGCCGCTGTAAAGCGTTCGCGTGAATCCCACGGCTACACCGTCGACGAAATGTCGGTCACGACAGGCCTGACGGAAACCGAAATTTCCAAGGTCGAACTCGGCGCCGATACCGATCCCGTCAAGCTGCAGCGCATCGCCTCTGCCTTGCAAGTCTCGCCTGCCGCCTTCACCGCCACACGATAACGGCGGTGCCGGGCACAATGTCCTCAACGGACGTCGTGTCCAAGTCGGGCGTGTTGCCCACCCAGAAATGCGGAGTAGAGTTTCATTCTCTTGCAGCAAGGCTCGATCGCCGCTGCTTCAAGCCGAGAGTCTGGACTGAAATCCGGCCTTCACGGCCATTGGCTCAAAAGGGAAAGCCGGGGTTCTGCCCCGGCTTCCTTCGTTTCTTGGGGCGGTCGCCTCGCGAGGCGGCGCTCATTGATTTCTCCCCACCCCTGACCAAAATGTGGAACCGGAGTGCTTCGGCTCCAGTTTTCAGAATCAGCTGGTAGTCGGGTCTATCCAACGGGCATCCGGTAGCAGACGCCACGAAATCTCCCCGCAGTAAATTGGCGAGAGACAGGATGGTCACCCCCGACGCAATGCATCACGGCAGCAGCGATCGTGCCGTTGGCGCTAGGCGTGACACCTCGCTCTGCCGCCACATGCGCCTCTCCATCTGCGAAACGACCTCCGTAGCCCAGGTCTCAGAACGCGCAAGTTCGGCAACGTGTGTCTCGTACGCGGCCAAACTGGGGAAAGAGGAGAACCAGACGAAGACTGTCTCCCCTTCGCGGACAGGGAGCCTCGGGAAGGTGTTCGGGTTCCGCTCGGTCACCAGTGCGGCCAACACCGTGGCCGAGGCTTGCTCCAGATGTGGCTTGACAACGGCCTCGAAGAACCCGGCAAACTCGTCTTCCGTGCGTGGTGCGAGATAACAGATCGTCGCAACCACAAGACCGCGCTGCAGGTCCGCCGCGCCGGGTGCGGGGCGTGTGACGCGCACCGGCGCAAAGCCGACATCGGGCGACGCGGGTCGCAGGAGCAGAACGTTGTCCGAATTGACCATCGTGCCGTTCGCTTCGTCCCGGTGGGCGGCCCAGACCGGGCCGGTATAGAACGCGTTCAGCGCCGCTGCGCGAGACGGCATGTCGTCAAAGCCTCTCAGCCATACGAAGCTGTTGGGATCATCGAGGTCGCGGAATTGTCCAATCACGCTCATGCCTTGCGCTTCCTGGGACTCGATGAACTCGCGGTCGAACAGGTCGATCAGGGTCTCCCGGGCTCCCGGATGAAGCCGATACCGCCGCAGTTCAATGATCGACTTGCTCGTATCGTCCGTAGCCTGCGGCATCGATTCGCTCATTGTGAATGTCATGT
This sequence comes from Ensifer adhaerens, assembly GCF_001270265.1. GTDB lineage: Bacteria > Pseudomonadota > Alphaproteobacteria > Rhizobiales > Rhizobiaceae > Ensifer > Ensifer adhaerens_B. Next base: position 16,131 of record NZ_LGAP01000033.1, on the reverse strand, counting down.
GCATCCCCCTCCTACTAAAACAGGACAGTTGTCCTGTTTTCACAATACGGGACAGTTGTCCTGTTTTGTCAACCTGCTATATCGGAGGAAAGGAGAGACCCCATGCCGCAACGTCCTGCCTCGCCGCATCGGCGCACGAACGATCCTGAAGGACTAAGGCAGCGGCTTGTGGATGCGGCCTACATTGCCTTCTCGACCCGCGGCTACCATTCTACTGGCCTGCATGAACTGAAGCGTGAGGCGGGCGTGACGGGCGGAGCGCTCTCCCATCACTTCCCCACCAAGAAAGCCCTTGGCCTCGCCGTTATCCAGGATCGTGTGGCGGAAGCCGTCGAATTGACCTGGATCACGCCAGTCAAACTTGCGACGACGACGTCGGATGGAATCCAAGCGGTATTCGCAAGCATCATCTCCGAGCTGGAGCGCAAAGGAACCGTGTCGGGCTGTCCGCTGAACAATCTCGCGCTTGAACTGTCGTGTCAGGACAAGGACTTCCAGGCCGCGATCGAGGCGATCTTCATGCGCTGGAGGACCGCCATCGCCGACAAGCTGCGGGCCGACCTGCGTGGTTCTACCATTCACGACTTCGATTCTGAAGCCATGGCAACGCTGGTCGTGGCAACCTATTCCGGTGCAATGGCGATGGCGAAAGCATGCCAGTCCGTGGCTCCCCTGGCGACCTGTGCCAAGCAGCTCACGTCGATCATTCAAAATCAGACATCGCTGGCCACTCACCTCAATCTGGAATCGGGTTATCCCGTTTCAAGATCGTGAAATCCATTGCGAACGGGATGCAGCCCGCAAGGGGGCGTTGCGGAAATCAGCGGGAATGCATTCCCGGAAAGCCGGCGAATGTCGCAATGACGTCCGTTTAAACGGCCGTCTTTACAAGGATGATTTGCTTCGCGCTGAGTACTTACGAGAACAGCGCCGAAACAGGATAAGGCAATGCGAGCGGCGGCATCTCATCCCGCGCGAAATATCGAAGCGATCTTGTCTCGTTGTCTGTCCACGACCCCTGGTCTTCAAGAACCTGGCATCTGAACAATGTGACGATGTATTCGACTTGATCGCCATTCGGGTAGGTGTACCGAAAGTCTCGCCCGCCGAAGACGCCGAGAATGTTGGTAGGGGCGATCGTCAGGCCGGTCTCCTCCGTCACCTCTCGAATGACGGCCTCCTGCGGCGTCTCGCCGGGCTCGATTGCGCCGGCAGGCAGGCTCCATCCCTCGCCTGAAGCTTTCTCCTGCAGAAGCAGATTGCCCGCGCGATCATGAACGACGGCGGCAACGGAGGGAAGCAGGAGTAGGCGGTTTCCGATCAAACCGCGCAGCTCCGTCAGATACGATCTCATCAGGCTCATCAAGGCTCTTTCCCTGGAGTGGAAAGCCAGTGTTGGATGCCGGGAAAGAATTAGGCAAGAGCGTCTATGAGGCGCGGTCGCGTTCCTATGATCTTCGAGCCATATTCTGTCACATGCTCTTGTGGCCCATAAGCTCAAAAAGAAAAGCCGGGGTTTTCGCCCCGGCTTTCCCTATGTGCTTGATCGCTAAGGCTTAGTTCTTCGCCTTGTCGACCAGCTTGTTCTTGCCGATCCACGGCATCATGCCGCGCAGCTTGGCGCCGACTTCTTCGATCTGGTGGGCGTCGTTGACGCGACGGATGCCCTTGAAGCGGGCTGCACCCGACTTGTATTCCTGCATCCATTCCGAGGTGAACTTGCCGGTCTGGATGTCGGTCAGAACGCGCTTCATCTCGGCCTTGGTTTCTGCCGTGATGATCCGCGGACCGGTGACGTATTCGCCCCACTCGGCCGTGTTGGAGATCGAGTAGTTCATGTTGGCGATGCCGCCTTCATAGATCAGGTCGACGATCAGCTTCACTTCGTGCAGGCACTCGAAATAGGCCATTTCCGGCGCGTAGCCGCCTTCAACCAGCGTTTCGAAGCCGGCGCGGATGAGCTCGACGAGACCGCCGCACAGAACTGCCTGTTCGCCGAAGAGGTCGGTTTCGCACTCTTCCTTGAAGTTGGTTTCGATGATGCCCGAACGGCCGCCGCCGACGCCGCAGGCGTAGGAGAGCGCGAGGTCAAGCGCGTTGCCCGAAGCGTCCTGGTGAACGGCAACGAGGCAGGGAACGCCGCCGCCCTTCTGGTATTCGCCGCGAACCGTGTGGCCCGGGCCCTTCGGCGCGATCATGACGACGTCGAGCGAAGCCTTCGGCTCGATCAGGCCGAAGTGAACGTTGAGGCCGTGGGCGAATGCGATGGCAGCGCCGTCGCGGATGTTGCCGGCGATATCGGCCTTGTAGATTTCGGCCTGCAGTTCGTCCGGCGTTGCCATCATGATCAGGTCGGCCCACTTGGCAGCTTCTGCTACCGAGAGAACCGAGAGGCCATCGGCCTCGACCTTGGCAGCCGTTGCCGAGCCCGGCTTCAGCGCGATGCGGATTTCCTTGGCGCCGGAGTCCTTCAGGTTCAGCGCGTGCGCGCGGCCCTGGCTGCCGTAGCCGACGATGGCGACCTTCTTGGACTTGATGAGGTTGATGTCGGCATCACGATCGTAATAGACGCGCATTTGATTGGTCCTTCCCGTTGATATCAGTTGTATTTCCGCTGCACGGCGCTTGAACCGGGATCGATCCATGCGACACACAGCAATTCCTTGTTCTGCAGCGCTGCGCCTCTTCGACGCGCGGCGCTGCAATTCCAGTGCTGCAGCGGCCCTTTCGCGTCTTCGACGCGGTGCTGCAGGCAGGGTCACCCCCGCCGTTACCCTTTCGTGCCGTAGAGCGTGAGGAAGGCGTTGACCGCCTGCTCCGCCTTGCGGCCAAAACCCTTTTTCATCTCGCCAGCCTCTTCGCCGAGCAGCATCTTCAGGTGCCAGTCGGAAACGACCAGTCCGTAAAGCGCGCCATAGGCCTCGTCGGCGTCGTCGAATGCCAGCAGCCCCGCCTTGCGGCCGGCTTCCAGCAGCGCGGCTGCGCGCCGCCCGATCTGCCGGCGTCCGCGCTCCTGCAGCATGTGGCCGAGCTTGGAGCCTTCGCGGCTCGCCTGGCCAATCGCCAGCCGGTTCAGCGCCAGCGACACGTCGCCGGCCAGCACCTCAAGCAGATCCTTGGCAAAGACGACCAGGTGCCGGCGCAGGCTCTCCGCATTCAGCGCATCGGCAGCAGGATCCTGGGTGCGCACCTTGCTCGCCTGGAACCCGATCATCGCCGACAGGAGCCCGTCGCGATCGCCGAACCACTTGTAGAGGCTTTCCTTCGAACAATTGGCCGCCCGCGCGACGCCGGCCGTCGTCAGCGCCTTCTCGCCGCCGTCGACCAGCAGACGCAACGCCTCTTCGAGAACGACGCCCTGACGCTCGGTCAGGCCGCTCCCGGCATTCGCCTCTCTTGTCGCAGCTACGCTTTGCACTTGGCTCCACCCATTCAGTACCGTACGGTACGGTTCGCATTGTTCTAGTGAAGCGCGTTGGAGGCGTCAAGGCGATTTTGGCGAATGGGCGAAATTTTGGCGGGGACGCCAGAGATAGGCATAACCACCATCAGCCAGCGAGCGCCAACCCTCCTTGGCGCCCAACGTCCCTCTCGATTTCGCGAACCAGGCTGTCGAGAGCTGGATTTCTCGACCTACGGGCGCGTCTCACAACATAGGCCAACGATGGCGGCAGCGGCAGGCGGTCGGTCATCATCTGCATTTCGCCACGGATATGGCGGTCACTCAACAACGCCACGCCCATGGCCGCGTTGACGGCCGAGACGATCCCGGCTGCGCTTGAACACTCAAAAACGGTTTCGAGAACAGCATCTTCCTGGCCGATGTCGAGCGCCCATTGTCGATAGAAACATTCGTCATCAAACGACAAGAACGGGATCGGCCCATCCTGTGGGAGTATCAACTCGGGATGCTTCACCCAATGAAGGCCTTCCCTATAGAGGATCACGTCGTTCGGACGCACCTCATGGCCAAAGACTTGAACGATCGCAGCATCAAGTTCGCCCCGTTCCAGCATGGCGCGAAGGACCAGGCTCATTCGCACCTTGGTGCGGACCGCGACGTTCGGATGAAGCCGCTTGAAGCGACCAAAGATGCGAGCAAGATCAGTACACGCCGTGTCCTCGGTAAGGCCGAGGGCAAGTCTTCCCGCGAGCGGAGTCTTGGAAAGACTTAACAGGGCCTCGTCGTGCAGCCCGATGATGCGAGTTGCATAGTCCAGCAGGTCTTCGCCGGCAGCCGTAAACATCGGCCCACCCGATTTCCGTCCGAGCAGTTCGCAGTCGAGGCTGACTTCAAGTCTTTTGATCTTATGGCTCACAGCAGACTGTGAGAGGCCGAGAGCGACTGCCGCTCTGGTAATGCCGCCATGTTGGCGGATTGCGGAAAGCGCACGCAAGGCGTCGATCTCGAGGCGGCGACTGTTCAGTTCATTCATGGCGATGTCCGTTTCGTTCTCTCGAGCGGGAAACATATCACGGACAACGTCGATCATGACACTGGCTCGCGAAAAGTCATGTCTCCATCTAAATTTGTCATGTGCACGTTTTGTGCGGTCCGCCTATCTGTAGATCGTATTCCTCGCAGCAGAGCGCCTGATGACCGACATCTCCCTTCCCTCCACCACCTCGAACCGCCACCCTCTCCTATGGCCATTCCTCGCCACCCTGCTGATCATCGGGTGGAGTTCAGGCTTCGTCGGTATCCGGTACGCAAACCAGGAGGCGAGCGTCATGCTTCTCCTGTTCTGGCGGACACTGCTTTCGGGATTGATCCTCCTGCCTTTCGCGTTGGCCATCGGGCCGAGCATATCCATGCGTGCGGTCAAAGATCAGGCCCTGTTCGGCATCATGGCCGTGTTCCTGTATCTGGGAGGCTTCGCGCTGGCCATCGAGCAGAAAGTGCCCACGGGGCTGGTCGCGCTCATCGCCGACCTGTTGCCACTGGCGATTGCTGCCCTTTCACAACCCGTCCTCGACGAACGGCTGACCTCACGGCAATGGCTGGGAACCGCAATTGCCGTGATCGGTGTTTTGATCGTGTCCTTCGACAGCCTCAGTTTCGGTACGGCCCCGGTCTGGGCCTACGGGCTAACCGTCGGTTCGATGCTGATCTTCGCCGTCGCCTCGGTCTTGCACAGGCGACGCAAGACGATAGCTATGCCTGTCCATCAGAGTCTTTGCATCCAGACACTGATGGGTTCGGTTCTCTTTGGCCTGTGCGCGTTGACGCAGGGCAGCCTCGCGCCACCGATGACCCGTGATTTCGCGGTCGGGATGATCTGGCTCGTTCTGATCGCAACGTTCCTCGCCTACGCCGTCTACTACACCAGTCTGCGACTGTTCCCCGTGGCCAAGGTCAGCGCGGCGATCTACCTCAGTCCACCGGTGACGATGCTGTGGGCCTGGATGTTGTTTTCAGAACCTCTGACAGGCGCGATGTTCGCGGGACTGGCGGTGACGCTGGTTGGCGTGTGGATGACTTCGCGCGCCTGAGTGCTGGCTTACGTGCGAACCAACGCAGCCGGGCTCGATCGGCATCGCCGCTCTCTACCCCATCACCTGATCCAATGATAAAAGCGCGCCCTATCGAAGACGAACGATAGGGTGTCCCCATGCACGAGGTGTTTCAGCTTCTGACGATCGCAGGCGTGTTTGTTCTAAGCGTGATCAGCCCGGGGCCGAATTTCGCCATCGTCACATCGACGGCGATGACCGTTTCCCGTCGCACCGGCGTCGTCGCCGGCCTGGGCCTGGCGGCGGCCTCCCTCACCTGGGCGCTGCTGGCCGTTGCCGGCATCGGCATTATCCTGACGCAGGTGCCGTGGATCTACACCGCCGTGAAGCTGGCGGGTGCCGCCTATCTGATCTGGCTCGGGTTCAAGATGGTGCTTGGCGCGCGCAAGTCGGTGGCGCTTTCCGATAGCCAGGGCATCACCGGCGCGACCGCGTTTCGCAAGGCCTATCTGGTCTCGATGACCAGTCCCAAGTCGATCGCCTTCTACGGCAGCATCTTCTTCGTCATGGTGCCGGCCCATGCCGCACCGTGGTTTTACGTGGCAGTCGTGCTGATGGCAGCCCTTGTTTCCTGTGTCTGGTATTGCGGCCTGGCGCTCCTGTTCTCGCATGGAGCCACACGACGGATCTTTGCCAGGGCGAAGACGGGAATAGAGACCACGATGGGTGTGGCCCTGATGGGCATGGGCGGAAAGTTGCTGCTCAGCCGCTAAGGCGTGAGACGAGGGTCGGCCCCACCTCCCGGCCGCCGAAACATTACAATAATATAATGATCTCAATGCTTCCCGGCCGGGCCGTTTGTCCCTATTTGCTGCTAGGATGAAGCGCGCCTGTGACGTTGGCGCTGGCAAAGCCAGGTATGGGGCCGGGTATGAGCATGAACAAGACAGGCAAGACGGCACGCACGGAGACCACAGCCCGCGAGGACGTGACACCCGTCGTCACCTTCATTCCCGGTGCTGCCCCCGTCCGACGCAAGCGCCGCACGCGCAGCTGGCTGTGGATCCCCGTCGTTCTCGCCGTCGTCGGCGCCGGTTATTACGGCTGGACGCGTTATGCCACGAATCCGACCACCGCTGCCATGGTCACCCAGGTTGTCGCGCGTGGCGACATCGAAAACAGCGTGACCGCCATCGGCACGCTCGACGCGATCAAGTCGGTCGATGCCGGCGCCCAGGTCTCGGGCCAGCTGAAAGCCCTGCATGTCGATATCGGCGACAAGGTCGAGCAGAACCAGCTCGTCGCCGAAATCGACCCCGCCACCATCGAAAACCGGATCGAGATCGACCAGGCCGAGCTTGCCAATCTGCAGGCGCAGCTCGTGTCGAAGAAGGCCCAGCTCGTGCTGAAGCAGGCCAATATCGACCGCCAGCGCAATCTGGTCGCCGCCAACAGCATCGCCCAGTCGACGCTCGACCAGGCAGTCGCGGATCTTGCCGCCGCCGAGGCTGACGTCAACGCCATCGAAGCGCAGATCCGCAAGCAGCAGGCGACGCTTGCCGGCGACAAGGTCGATCTCGGCTACACCAAGATTTTCGCGCCGATGGCCGGCACCATCGTCGCCAATCCGGCCAAGGAAGGCCAGACGCTGAACGCCAACCAGACGACGCCGACCATCGTCACCGTCGCAGATCTGTCGACCATGACCGTCAAGGCTCAGGTGTCGGAGGCCGATGTCGGCAAGCTCAAGGTCGGCATGGACGCCTATTTCACTCTGCTCGGCCAGCCGGGAAAACGCTTTGCGGGCAAGCTGCGCCAGATCCAGCCGATGCCGGACACGGAAAATAACGTCGTGCTCTATTACGCCCTCTTCGACGTTCCCAATCCGGACGGCGAATTGATGATGTCGATGAGCGCCCAGGTGTTCTTCCTGCAATCATCAGCCAAGGACGTGCTGATCGTGCCGAGTGCGGCGCTGCATGTGACCGGCGGGAAAGCGGGCGGACAAGGGGCCGGCAAGCGCGCCGACAACGCCGGCGGCAGGCCGGGCGCTGCCGGGGGCAGCGCCGAGGTGACCGTGGTCACGTCCTCGGGCGCGCTTGAAACCCGCACCGTCGAGGTCGGCATCCGCAACCGCGTCAATGCCGAGATCAGGAGCGGCTTGAACGAGGGCGACACCGTCGTCGTCGCCACCGGCTCCGATACCCCGGCGAGCGCCCCCCGCGGCAGCCAGCGCGGCATGCGCATGCCGCCAATGTTCTGAGGACAATTTAGAGATTGGCCATGACCCCGCTCCTCTCGCTCCGGCACGTCAGCAAGACCTATTTCAACGGCGATCTCGCCGTCGAGGTGCTGCACGGCGTCTCGCTCGATATCGAGGCCGGTGAGTTCGTCGCGATCATCGGCCAGTCCGGCTCGGGCAAGTCGACGCTGATGAACATCCTCGGCTGCCTCGACCAGCCGACCGAGGGCGATTATCTCATCGACGGCGAGCGGGTCTCCGGCTTCGACACCGACGAACTGGCGGCACTGCGCCGGCGCACCTTCGGCTTCGTCTTCCAGAGCTACAATCTCATTCCGACGGCAAGCGCCCAGGAAAACGTCGAGGTGCCCGCCGTCTATGCCGGCATGTCGGCGCGCGATCGCCACGACCGCGCTGGTGCCCTGCTGCACCAGCTGAAGCTCGGCGAGCGGCTCGACCATCGCCCGAACCAGCTTTCCGGCGGCCAGCAGCAGCGCGTATCGATCGCCCGCGCGCTGATGAATGGCGGCCGCGTGGTGCTGGCCGACGAGCCGACCGGCGCGCTCGACAGCCAGAGCGGCTCCGACGTCATGGCGCTCCTGCGCGACATGAACGACAAGGGCCACACGGTCATCGTCATCACCCATTCGCGCGAGGTCGCCGAACAGGCCGACCGGCTGATCGAGATCCATGACGGCCGCATCGTCGCCGACCGCACCAAGAAGAGCCGCGCCAATCCCGAGGCGGCGCGGGCGCTGAGCCAGACGGTGAGCGAGGGCTCGGCTGCGATCGCCGACGTCACGGAGGCGGTCAAGATGGCGCTGCGCGCCCTGCGCGCCAACCTCTTCCGCACCATCCTCACCCTGCTCGGCATCGTCATCGGCGTCGGCTCGGTGGTCGCCATGCTGGCGATCGGCACCGGCGCGCAGGATTCCGTGCTCAACCGCATTTCCTCCATGGGCTCCGACCTCTTGGTGGTGAGGCCGAGCATGGCGAATTTCCGCGGCAGCGCCGGCGGCAGCAACGTCACCCTCGTTCCCGCCGATGCCGACGCCATTCTCGAAGTGCCGAACGTCGCTTTCGCCGTGCCCGAATTGACCAGCAACGTCACGGTCCGGCGCGGCAATGTCGACTACCAGACCAGCGCCAACGGCACCGTGACGCAGTTCACCACCGCCAAATCCTGGAAGATGCAGCAGGGCGAGTTCCTGACCCAGGACGATATGGATACCTATGCGCCGGTGGCGGTCCTCGGCCAGACGGTGGTCAAGACGCTGTTCCCGGAGGGCGACAACCCACTCGGCCAATATGTGCTGGTCAACAAGATCCCGTTCCAGGTCATCGGCGTGATGGCGGAAATGGGCGCCACCTCCTTCGGCAACGACCAGGACGACGTCGTGCTCGTGCCGCTGACGACCGGCAGCATGCGCCTCTTCGGCCAGCGCAACGTGCGCACCATCACCGTGCAGGTGAAGGACGCCGCCGCCATCGACATCACGCAGCAGACGATCCAGGCGCTGCTCGACCAGCGCCACAAGCGCCAGGACACACAGATCACCAACATGTCGTCGGTGCGCGAGGCCTTCACCGAAACCTCCAACACGATGAAGCTGTTCCTGGGCTCGGTCGCTGCCATCTCGCTGCTCGTCGGCGGCATCGGCGTGATGAACATCATGCTCGTCTCGGTCAGCGAGCGCACCCGCGAGATCGGCGTGCGCATGGCAACCGGCGCGCGCCAGCGCGACATCCTCCTGCAGTTCATCATCGAGGCGCTGGTCGTCTCGGCGATCGGCGGCACGCTCGGCGTCGTGCTTGGCCTTGCCACCGGGGCGCTTGCCGGCCAGTTCGGCATGCCCGTCGCCTTCACGCTCGGCCCCGTGGCGCTCGCCTTCGCCTGCGCCTTTTTGACCGGCCTCGTCTTCGGCTTCCTGCCCGCCCGCAACGCCTCGCGCCTGCAGCCGGCCGTGGCCCTCAGCGCCGATTGAGGCAATGTCTATGGCGTGCGGCAGCCAGTGGACAAAGCACGCCGCGCCACCCAAGATGGCATTGTGCAGCCTGCGGGTGTGATTCGCGATGTGGAAGATCTTTGCAGTTCTCTATAGCCTGGCCTTTGTTTTCGGCCTGGTCTTTGTCGGCTATCTGATCGCGAGCGGCGCGTTGCTCGGCGTATCGTCCGTCGGCTGGATCATGATTTACACGAGCTTGTTCATGGCGCTCGGCACGACAATTGGCCTCGTTGGCTACGCCTTCAATCTGAACGTCCCTCCACTCGCACTCTGGCGGCCATTCAGCTGGCTTACCGGGGTTTGGGCGCTCTTGGCGTCCTACACCAGCTTCACGAAGTTCCTGTCCGTGGCCGCGAGTTCGTCCGGCAACGATCACATCACCAATGTTCTCTGGCTGTCACTTGCTCTTGCCATCCATTGCTTCAGCTGGCTCGGCGTGTGGCGTTATGGCCGCCGTGTCTCACGGCAAGGCGCCCCCGCGCGCTGATGCGTGTTGCGGAAGCTGCGCGGCGGCTTTGCGATAACGGCATGTTCAAGAACAAATGCTCACAGCACGGCGGGCGGCCTCAAGGTTCCACACCCGATGATAGACTAGTCGGATTGCGCGATCGAGGATGGAAGGCCGCAATCGTTGCCGGTTTCAGTGTCCGGAAGTGAGGACAGTTGGTCAGTCTCATTCTCTACAGCGATCAGATCGTCCCCGAGTGTTCCGCACTTGATAACAGGCTCCTGGAATTGCTGAAGACGCGCGGCACAGGAAAACAACTCGCCTATATCGCATCCGGCCCGGAGCCGGACCGCAGTTTCTTCCAGAGCGGCCAGGCCTATTACGACCGATCCGGCCTTGATCTGTCGCTGTTCTTCGATCTCGACGAACCGCATTCGGCAGAAGCGATCGCAGCGCTTTTCGCCTGCGACGCCATTCATCTGTCCGGTGGACATACGGGCGGATTTCTCGAGCGATTGAAACGCAGCGGCATGATCGGGCCGCTCCGGGATTGGGCGCTCGCAGGCGGCATCCTGATCGGCGTCAGCGCCGGCGCCATTCTCATGACCCCGACGATCGCGACGGACGCCCTCTTTATCGGGCAGAGGCCCGAAAACGTGACGGATGGCGATGCGCTCGATCTCGTGCCGTTCGAGTTCTTCCCGCACCTCAATGACGAGGCCACGTACGATCTGCTGCGCTACAGCGCCCATACGCCGAGGCCGATCCTTGCCTGCAACGATGGGGACGGTGTCGTCGTCGCCGGCGGGCGGGTCGAATGCGTGGGAAGTCCGCTGTGGGTCTCCGGCGGCGCCGTCCTGGCAGCCGGCGAGATCGAGCTCCACGGCTTCTCGATATCGTACGATTTCTGAGATGCGCAGCGTTTGCCTCACCGACCGCGCCGACGAGACCATCTCTTATGCTTTGCGGCCTACATCACCCCTGCCCGCGCGGCCTCGGCATGCCGTGTCGTCACCGAGATTTCCCGCGGCGAGGCCGGCGCGCGCTCCGAGCGCCTTCCGCGCTGCGCCTCGACAGGCGTGATGCCAAGGTCGTCCAGACGCTCTGCGTCCAGTTCACGCAGTTGCTGCAACTGCCAATACCGCGAGCGCGGCGAGGCGGAGAGATAGAGACCGAGTTCGCGGATCATGTCGAACACCCATGTTTTGTTCCTAACCATGGGAACAGTCTGCGCCTCGACATTCCATAAAAGAAGGTTAGCATTCATATCCAACGCATAAGAGAAACTTTGATATGAGTGCCCTCAACCTCGACTACCTCAAAACCTTCTCGCTGGTCGCCGAACTCGGCAGTTTTTCTGCCGCCGCAGAGCGCCTGGGGCTGACGCAGCCGGCCATCAGCCTGCAGGTGCGTGCACTGGAAAAACAGCTCGGCGTGCGCCTGGTCGAGCGCGTCGGCCGCACGGCCAGGCCAAGTGCCGCCGGGGAAGAACTGCTCGCTCATGCGGGCCGCATCGAGGCGGCGACGAACCAGGCCGTCGAGGCAGTGGCACGCCACGCCAAGGGCGTTCTCGGGCGCGTGCGGCTCGGCACCGGCGCCACCCCTTGCGCCTTCCTGCTGCCGCCCCTGCTCGCCGATCTCAAGCGTCGCTTTCCTGACCTCGACATCACGGTGACGACGGGCAACAGCGCCGACATCGTCAGGGCGGTCGACGACAACCTCCTCGACATCGGGCTGGTCAGCCTCCCCGTCTCCGGTCGCATTTTCGAGATCACGCCGCTCTTCGACGAGCGCTTCGTCGCCATTGCCCCGGCGGAGACCTCGCTCCCCGACACCGTGACGGCCGAGACATTGGCGCAACGACCGTTGATCCTTTACGAGCCGGGCGCCAATACCCGCCGGCTCACCGACGAATGGCTGGCGGCGTCCGGCATCGCCATCAAACCGGTCATGGCGCTCGGCAGCGTCGACGCGATCAAGGAAATGGTCGCCGTCGGCCTCGGCGCCGCCCTCGTTCCGGAAATCGCGCTCCGCGCCGCCGATCGCGAACACCTGGTGGTGCGGCAGGTCGCGCCACCACTCTCGCGCCGCTTCGCCCTCGTGCTTCGCCGCGACAAACGCCTCGACCGGGCGCTGCGCGAAACGATTGCCGCGTTGAAGACGCTGGCCGCGCTGGAACTTGAGCCCACGCGCCGGGCGCCCGCCCGGTGAAACGCGAACGTCCGCGGCGATCAGAGATGCCGTATCTCGGCCGGTGTCGAACCCCAATCGTCGTTGAGGCCATCGAAATAGGTGACGGGTGCCCTGACCAGTTCGTCGATATCGACGCCATCGAGGCAGGCGATGTTGACGTTGTAATAGGTGTGCCCCGTCATGTTCGGCATCTCGATCCGCTCGAACGGGCGCACGCCGCACTGCCGGCAGAAGAAATGGTGGGCGACCGGGTTGCGCCCGCGATAATCCGTCAGTTCCGCCTCGCCCGCGAGCAGGCGGAAAGCCGAAGGCGTCACCTCCACCGACCAGAGCCGCATCTTCGTGCACAGGGTGCAGTTGCACTTTCCCGTCCCGGCACTCAGGTCCACATCCGCCTCGATGCGCACGGCGCCGCAGTGGCAACTTCCGCTATAGGTCTTCAGCATTCGCCCCTCCCGCCTCGCCTGAAAAGCACCCCGAATTTAAGGTCTTACAACGTGCGCGCGTGATATCCGACGCGACGCGTTTAAGCCGCGCAACTATGTCACCGGTCGCGGCGATTGAAAATCGCGGTCATGTCGCGATGCCATCAAGCAGTCACGACGCGGTTTGGTCCGTGTCAGCGGTGTCGTAAGGCAGACGGCACAAAGGGGCTGTTTGGTCTTGCTCGTGCAAACGCCCGCGCGATGGTACATTGCCGTGCCTTGGACAATTCCCTCTCGACCCGGGGCCACCTACAGCGCCGCGCGTCTTATCAGACGCGCAAAGGTCGCTGTAGTGCTTTGAATTGCTGCATGTTTTTATCCTTAAATCGGCTACGATTTAAGGAAACATGCAGTAGTGCGCAATGGAGGTTTCTCGTGGTCAATCCTGCACCGGCACCGGCTTCGCTGCGCATCCCGACCTTCGACGATGTCCGGGCCGCGCGGGCACGCATTTCCGGCGCGGCGCACCGCACACCGGTTTTGACATCGCGAACTGCGGACGCACGAGCCGGAGCGGCCATTTTTTTCAAGGCAGAGAATCTGCAGCGCGCAGGAGCTTTCAAGTTTCGTGGTGCGTACAACGCCATCGCTGCGCTGGACGCGTTCTCCCGAAAAAATGGTGTCGTCGCCTTTTCCTCAGGCAATCACGCACAGGCACTCGCCTATGCCGCCAGGCTCCAGGGTGTTTCGGCAACGGTGGTGATGCCGCGCGACGCTCCGGAGATAAAGGTGGCGGCGACCAAGGGCTACGGAGCGGAGATCGTCTTTTATGATCGGTATACGGAAGATCGTGCGGAGATAAGCCAGCGCCTTGCCGCCGAACGGGGTGCGGCGCTCATTCCTCCCTATGACCATCCGGATGTCATCGCCGGACAGGGTACCGCAGCGCTGGAACTGATCGAGGACGTCGGGGAGATCGACTTGCTCGTCGTGCCGCTGGGCGGCGGCGGTTTGCTTGCCGGCAGCGCGCTCAGCGCCAGGGCGCTGTTGCCCGCCTGCACCATTGTTGGCGTCGAGCCCGAGGCAGGCAACGACGGCCAGCAATCATTGCGAAAGGGCGAAGTGGTCCAGATCCCGGTGCCGAAGTCCATCGCTGATGGTGCGATTGTCACCCATGTCGGCGCCCACAACTTCGCCATCCTGAAAAACAAGGTCGATGACATCGTCACGGTTACCGATGCCCAACTGGTCGAGACGATGCGGTTCTTTGCCGAGCGCATGAAGATCATCGTGGAGCCGACCGGCTGCCTGGCCGCGGCGGGCGTTTTGCATGGCGCAATCGCCTGTGGCGGCGCGCGGGTCGGCATTCTGTTGAGCGGCGGCAATATCGATCTGAAGACCTTCAGCGCACTTCTGGGCGGGCGCTGAAGCGGCGTGTCAGCTTATCCTTCGTTTGCATCAATGCTAATATGTCGACGATCGGGGGAATGGGGGTCGTCGCCATGGTCGAGGGACAAGCGTTCTACTACGTCCTGGTTTGGATACTGGCCTTTGCCGTCTGGTTTTTCCTCTTCCGATGAATGCGAGAGATAGTCGACCCTGGCGCGCGGGTGCTTGAGCAGTCTTCTTCGCCGCGGCGCGGTTTCCGGTGTGCGCGACAAACAGGAGATCGTGGCGAAGGCTGCGTTTCGATGCGGCTTTCTGTGCCGCCTGGCATTCAACTCGGCCCGGCTCTTCAAATCTTCGATGACCACCGTCATTCAGCTGCACCGATCGGAAATCGGGTGGGCGCTGCTCCTTGCCGACGATACTCAGGGCGCCTCAACCAAGAGGAGCAAGTCCATGTCCATGCTGCAGAACAAGATCGTTATCGTCACCGGCGCCTCATCGGGCATCGGCAGAGCGGTCGCAGAACTCTTCGCCGCCGAAGGCGCGAAGGTGGTTTTGAACGCCCGCACCGAAGCGCCGCTCAACGCCGTGGTGGAGGCCATCCGCGCCGAGGGCGGCGAGGCGATCGCCGTCAGCGGCGATGTCATCGAGGAAGACACGCACGTCCGGCTGGTCGAAGCCGCCGTCAACCGGTTCGGCGGCCTCGACATCGCCGTCAACAATGCCGGCGCCGTTGGCGCTGTCAGGCCGCTTGCTGAAATCACAGCCGTGGAATGGCAGGAGGTGCTGGCCGCCAACTTCACCTCCGCCTTTCTCGGCGCCCGCCACCAGATTCCGGCGATGCTGAAGCGCGGCGGCGGCGCGCTGGTCTTCACCTCCACCTTCGTCGGCACCAGCGTCGGCATCCCCGGCATGGCCGCCTATGGCGCCTCCAAGGCGGGGCTGATGGGTCTGGTGAAGGGTATCACCGCCGATTACGGCGCCAGCGGCATCCGCGCCAATGCCCTGCTTCCCGGCGGCGTCGACACGCCGATGGGCGGCAGCAAGGAGCAGAAGGAGTGGGCCGCCGGCCTGCACGCGATGAAGCGCATCGCCCAGCCCGACGAAATCGCCCGGGCTGCACTGTTCTTGGCAAGCCCGATGGCAAGCTTCGTCGCGGGTGCTGCGCTCTACGCCGACGGCGGCAACGCCGCAGTCAAGTGACGATAACGGCGGCGCCGTTTTCGGGCGCCGGGGCAAATTGCCCCGGCGCCTGCCGCAGAACGCCTTGGTCCGGAGTCGATGTCAGCGAAGTCTATCCCGTGAGGTGCAAGCATCAGAGTGGAATTGCCGTCGTCTCCTTGCCCGTGCGGATCACGAACGTGGTGTAGTAACGAGCAACATTGCTCTCATCCCGGAAAAGCCGCTCGGTCAGGGCATCGAGTTCTTCCATGTCCTTTAGCCGCAGCATCAGAAGGGCGTCGGTCTCGCCGCTGACGCTATAGGCCTGGACCACGGCCGGCTCGGCGGCGGCGAGATCGAGGAAGCGGCGCACATATTGTTCGCCGTGGCGCTCCAGCTCGACCGTGATGATCGCCTTCACCGACCTGCCGGCCTTCGCCGGATTGAGAATGGCAACAACGCGGTCGATGACCCCGGCTGACCTCAACCGCCTGATGCGGCGCAGGCAGCTGGATGGCGACAACCCGACTTCGGCGGCAAGATCGGCATTGGTGCGCGACGCGTCCTGCTGCAGGAGGTTGAGAAGTTTTCTGTCGATCCGGTCCATTTCATCCCCCTTTGTCGTCGCGTGCAATTTTATTGCACAAACTCGCATATTTTGACCACAACTGCGAACGGCCTCGCGCTAGGTCGTGTGGACACTTACCTGATCCAGAGGACGATGGCTGCGATTGTGACGACGGCTCGGTAGTTTTGTGCCGTTTTCTCGTAGCGCGTGGCTACTCTGCGGAACTGCTTGAGTTTTGAGAAGCA
>NZ_LGAP01000032.1 GCF_001270265.1 Ensifer adhaerens | reverse complement strand
GCCAGGCTCAAGGCCGCGGCCGAAAGCCACATGACCGGCCTGGCACAGTCGCCAGACGCCGTGCGAGCCTTCTTCCGCGACCCCCGATGCCGATACGCAGCCTAACTATCACCGTGCCGGATCAATAGTTTTGATTTTCCCATCCATCCTGACGAATTGGCGATGCTTGAAGGCGTGCTCCACAAGGCGCTGGAGGAGCGCAACCTATCGGTCGGCAGCAAGGAGGCCGAGGAGCTCGCCAAGAGGATTATCGTGCTTCACCAGACCGGCCACAGAGACCCGCTCCAGATTTGGGAGATGATGAGGACAATCTGACGGGCCCAAGTGATGGCGGCAAGCACGAGCACGCCGCCGAGGATCTTCGGCCAGACGACCATGCTGGATCGAGCCGGTCGCGGATGAAGAGGAACGGCGGCGCCGTTAAGGTTGCGTCTTGCAACGGAGGAACGGCAACCATGGAAAAAGAGGCTGAAGCGCACAAATCGAAAGAAAACGATCGCCGGGAGAGTTCTAAACCTGGCACGATCGTCGCCGGCCCGGAGGCCCACGCGCGGGAGGGGGCCGGAAAGATGCCGTCAGGCCGGAGTGTCAAATCTGAGAAGCTGGCGAAGAAGCCGGCAAGCCGTTCCTAGCCTTTGAGCATGAGTGCGGATGAGCCGATCTCCAGAGGCGTCGGATTCGACAGCCTCCCCCCGTTTTGACGGGGGGAGGCGTTGACTGGGAAATCCCAGGGATCATGCAGCCAGATCGAAACGATCGGCGTTCATGACCTTGGTCCAGGCCGCAACGAAGTCCTTGACGAACTTCTCCCTGTTGTCATCCTGGGCATAGACCTCCGCATAGGCGCGAAGAACGGAGTTCGAGCCGAAGACGAGGTCGACGCGGGTCGCCGTATATTTGGTCTCGCCGGTCTTGCGGTCGCGGATTTCGTAGAGGTTGTTGCCGGTCGGAACCCACGAATAGCTCATGTCGGTCAGCGTGGCGAAGAAGTCCGTCGTCAACGCGCCGACTTGGCTCGTGAAGACGCCGTGCGCAGTGCCGGCATGGTTCGTGCCGATGACGCGGAGACCGCCCACGAGTGCTGTCATTTCCGGCGCGGTCAGGCCCATGAGCTGGGCGCGGTCGAGCAGCAGCTCTTCCGGGCTCACCACATAGTCCTTCTTCTGCCAGTTGCGGAAGCCATCGGCGAGCGGCTCGAGCGGGGCGAAGCCGTCCGCATCCGTCTGCTCGGCGGTTGCATCGCCGCGGCCTGCGGCGAAGGGCACTTCGATATCGAAGCCTGCGGCCTTCGCCGCCTGCTCGACGCCGTAGTTGCCGGCGAGCACGATAACGTCGGCAAGGCTTGCGCCCGATGCCGCGGCGATTGGCTCCAGCACGGCGAGAACACGGGCCAGACGCGCCGGCTCGTTGCCTTCCCAGTCCTTCTGCGGGGCGAGACGGATGCGGGCGCCGTTCGCGCCGCCGCGGAAGTCCGAACCGCGGAACGTGCGGGCGCTGTCCCACGCCGAGGCAACCAGATCCGAGATGGAAAGACCGGACGCCGCGATCTTCGCCTTGACGCCCCCGATATCGTAGTCCTTGCGGCCGGCCGGGATCGGATCCTGCCAGACGAGGTCTTCTGCCGGCACGTCCGGGCCGAGGTAACGGGACTTCGGACCCATGTCGCGGTGCGTCAGCTTGAACCAGGCGCGAGCGAAGGCATCCGAGAAGGCCTCGAAGTCGTTCATCAAGCGCAGCGAGATTTCGCGGTAGATCGGGTCGACCTTCAGCGCCATGTCCGCATCGGTCATCATCGGAATGGTGCGGACCGAGGGATCCTCGACGTCGACCGGCTTGTCCTCCTCTGCGATGGTGATCGGCGCCCATTGCGACGCGCCTGCGGGGCTGTGCGTCAGCGTCCATTCATGCTTGAACAGCATCTCGAAGAAGCCGTTATCCCACTTCGTCGGCTCGGAGGTCCAGGCGCCCTCGATACCCGAGACGACCGTGTTACGGCCGATGCCGCGACCCTTGGTGTTCATCCAGCCGAGGCCCTGGAATTCCGGGCCTGCGGCTTCCGGATCGGGGCTGAGGTCACCCGGGTTGCCGTTGCCGTGGGACTTGCCGATGGTGTGGCCGCCGGCGGTGAGTGCAACCGTTTCCTCATCGTCCATGCCCATGCGTGCGAAGGTCTCGCGCATCTGCGCGGCGGTCGCCAGCGGATCGGACCTGCCGTTCACGCCTTCCGGGTTGACGTAGATGAGGCCCATCTGCACGGCGGCAAGCGGGTTTTCCAGCGTCTCGGGCTTGGAGACGTCACTGTATCGGCCGTCGCTCGGGGCGAGCCACTGCTTCTCGTCACCCCAGTAAACGTCCTTTTCCGGCGCCCAGATGTCCTCGCGGCCGAAGGCGAAGCCGAAGGTCTTCAGGCCGGCGACGTCGTAAGCGATGGTGCCGGCAAGCGCGATCAGGTCGGCCCAGGAGATTTTGTTACCGTATTTCTTCTTGATCGGCCAAAGCAGGCGGCGACCCTTGTCGGTATTGACATTGTCCGGCCAGGAATTGAGCGGGGCGAAGCGCTGGTTGCCGGTGTTGGCACCGCCGCGGCCGTCGGCGGCGCGGTAGGAGCCGGCCGCGTGCCACGTGACGCGCGCCATCATGCCGACATAGCTACCCCAGTCGGCCGGCCACCATTCCTGGCTGTCCGTCATCAGGGCGCGCAGGTCCGCCTTCAGCGCTTCCACGTCCAGCTTCTTGAGTTCTTCGCGATAGTTAAACCCCTTTCCCAGCGGATTGGTCTTGCTGTCGTGCTGGTGCAGGATGTCGAGGTTGAGCGCGTTGGGCCACCATTCCATGACGGAGTTGCCGAGAGCCGTGGCGCCGCCGTGCATGACCGGACACTTGCCGGTCGCGGTTGTCTTCGTATCCATTTTGGTCCTCCAACGGATTTTCTTCGATCTACGGACACTGGAAGGACTTGGCGGGCACGCCTCTTGGGTCAGCGCCGCCGGAAAGCGTCTTCCGAGTGGCTAATGAATAACAAGCCGATTCCATAAACTCCAATTGTATATTCTAAAGGCTGCGATATGCTGAGGTTATGAATGGCCTAACCATGAAACATCTCCGCTACTTTGACGCCCTTGCCCGGATCGGCCATTTCGGCCGCGCCGCGGAGAGCTGCGCCATCTCGCAGCCCGCGCTGTCCGTGCAGATAAGGGAACTGGAGGAACTGCTCGGCGCGCCGCTCGTGGAAAGAGGTGGGCGCCGCATACGGCTGACGGGTCTCGGCGAGGAATTCGTTGGCCGTGCGCGCGCGATTTTGCGCGCTGTTGACGAACTGGAAGACCTCGGACGGGCTGCGCATGGGCCACTGTCGGGCCGCCTTCGCCTCGGCATCATTCCAACGGTAGCGCCGTATCTGCTACCAAGCATCATAAAGGCGCTCACACAGCTCTATCCGGGGCTCGATCCGCGACCGCGTGAGGCGATCACGCGAAGACTGATCGAGGACTTGGCGGAGGCGAAACTGGATATCGCCATCGTCGCGCTGCCGATTTCGGAGCCTGCCCTGGAGGAAATCCCACTCTTTGACGAGGATTTCGTGCTGGTGCGGCCGCTGGAGGATGCAGGGAAGCCGGTGCCGGCTTCGGAGCGGCTTCACGAGATGCGCTTGCTTCTGCTTGAGGAGGGGCATTGCTTCCGGGACCAGGCCCTGTCCGTCTGCAACATCACGACCGCATCGACGCGCGATGTAATGGAGGGGAGTTCGCTTTCGACGCTCGTTCAGATGGTGGGTGCGGGCATAGGTGTGACGCTTATCCCCCAGATGGCTATCGAGACCGAAACGCGGTCCTCTTCGGTTTGCGTGTCCCGGCTTGCCGGCCCCCGTCCCACCCGAACGATCGGGATGGTCTGGCGAAAGACCAATCCACTGTCGACGCAGTTCACTCGGATCGCCGACATCGTGCGCGAAGCCGGACTGAGCAGGCAGAGGCAAATGGATGGAGCCCCGTGAAAGGAAACCGTTATGTCAGTCATCGGCATAGCGACAATAGGCAATCGCAGATTCCAAACCGTTATGGGGCGTCCCTGCTGAATGCCGAAGTTCCATGCCCAGCGATCCTTGCGGGCTTTCCGGTTCAGGTATTTCGCATTTTGCCTCCAGCCAAGCATCAATCTCGTGGAGCCATCGACCTGTTATATCTTTGACATCCTTCATCTCTACGGGAAACGGATCGAACGCCCATGCAAGTTGAATGGCATGACGTCGCCCGTGTTCCATCCGTTCATCCGGTGCCTCATGAATGCACTTTCCGGCCTCAGTTTGACTCATCTCGGGCACACGACCCGGCTCAAGTGGCACCGTCTCCGCCGATATGATGGCGACCCACTGTTCTCCCCAGAGGTGATGACGGAGGGATTCCGGGTTGGCGCGTCGATGGAAATTGACCTGAGGGTGCGGGCGGACGGCGGGTTCGCCGTACTTCACGACGACGTGTTGGAAGGTGAGACAACCGGCTCAGGGCCAGTCCATCGCATGCAGGCGGCCGAGCTTCATCTTCAACGGATGAAGGAAAACGGGCGTGCCATTACGCTCAGCGAGGACCTTGCCGTCATGCTGGTTGCGGCGCACCCAGATGCCCTTCTCCAGTTCGACATGAAGGACGATTTCGCAACCGTCGGCGAACGCGGTGTCGAGCATCTGAGCCATCATTTCCGCGACGTCGGCCAGCAGATCATCGTCAGCGGAGCGGATCTGGAGCTCATCCTCGCCATCAAACGACGACTGCCGGATCTCAAGCGCGGCATCGATCCAACCGACAAGCTCCTTGAAATTTGTCGCGACGCTGGCCTCGCAGCTGTAGAGCGGGAATTGGTGGCCGATCTTGACGGACCGACTGAGCCCGAGACGATCTACCTGGCCTGGCAGCTTGTGCTGCAAGCGGCGCGCGGCGGCCTGGACCTGATCGGCCTCTGCCATGACAAGGGCAAGCGCGTCGACGCCTGGACCTACAACCTCGACAATCCGCAGGCAGGCTTCGCCGAGGAAGAATGGCAGGAGTTCTCGTCCCTCATGGCGCTGAGGCCCGACCAGATCACCACGGATGTCGCTCCCGCCATTGAACGTGCCTGGCTTCGGCGGGTGGAGGCTGGCTGAAGCCTATCCGCCGGTGGGAAGGCGTTCCATCTCCGCCAGGAACGCGAACTCGCCTGCAATCCGCGGCGCGCAAGCGACCACCGGCCCGCCGCGATCGAGAAGCTGCTCAAGCGGCGGCATGGCGACGATTGCTCCCGCTTCCCTTGCAATCAGGACCCCTGCCAGCATATCCCAGGCGGCCAGATGCCGCTCGTAGTAAAGGTCCGCGACACCCTCGGCCACACGGACCAGCCCGATCGCGGCAGCGCCCATGCGGCGGTAGTCGATGCCGCGCTCATAGAGCCTGCGCGAGACGGCGAGATAGTCCTCGAAATCCGTGCGGCGGGAATGGC
This sequence comes from Ensifer adhaerens, assembly GCF_001270265.1. Taxonomy (GTDB): domain Bacteria; phylum Pseudomonadota; class Alphaproteobacteria; order Rhizobiales; family Rhizobiaceae; genus Ensifer; species Ensifer adhaerens_B. The sequence goes on along the minus strand of NZ_LGAP01000032.1, from coordinate 67,039 downwards.
CCAGGATGGCGATCGCCTGGGTCGGATCGCTGGTCTTCGCGGCCGCAATCGGCTGACCTTCCTTGAAACCACCCTCCCCGCGGATCGCGTGGAAGATTTTGTCCTGCGTGGCGTCGTAAATCACCCCGATCAAAAGCTCGCCGCCGGCGATGAAAGCCATCGACACGCCCCAGTGGCGGAAGCCGCGGATGAAATTCGTGGTGCCGTCGATCGGATCCACCACCCAGGTGCCGCTGTCGCGGCCATGGCCGCCGCCCTCCTCGCCAATGACCGAGTCATTGGGGAACTCGTCGGCGATTGCCGTGCGGATCGCCTGTTCGGCGCGCCTGTCGGCAGCGGTGACGAAATCCTGCAAGCCCTTGTTCTCGACAGCGAGCGTCTCGGGCGGGGCCTCCGCCCGGAAGGCCGCCGCCTCCCTGCCGACACGGCGGGCGATACGGATCGCGGCCTCGGCGCGGGCCTGCAAGGAGGAGATATCGAATGGAGCTGACATTTTACGCACTTCTTCTCTTGATCAGGGTCACCGGCGTGAACTCCACGCGCGCAACCGCATCGGGCTCGGCCATGCGGCTGATGAGCAGATCGATCACCTGTTCGGCCTGCAGATCGGCTGGCTGCAGGAAGGTGGTGAGCTCGTAGGCCGACCAGCTGGCTTGCGGGATGTCGTCATGGCCGATGACCTTGACCGAACCGTCACCCTTGCCGGCGTCGGCAAGGCCATCGAGCACGCCGCAGGCCATGTAGTCGTTGACGGAAAAGACACCGTCGATTCCGAGATCGAGCAGTTGCTGCGCTGCCTCACGGCCATGCCGGTAGTCGTTGAGGGAGACGGGGATCAGCGCCGCCTCGACACCCAGCATGGAGCAGCGACCCTGGAAGGCTTCGGCCCGGCGGCGGGAGGAATAGGAAACGGCCGTGCCGGCGACGACGGCAAGCTTTTTTGCACCGGCCTCCAGGAGGTACTCGGCGGCGGTATAGCCCGACATCCGATCGTCGGAGACGACGCGGTCGACGAAGGGAAAATCCTCGCCTTTGTTGATCAGCACGATTGGGACGCCTTCGGCGGCGCATTCCTCGCAGATATGCGAGGGCGGTGCGTCGGAGGTGACGATGACGCCGGAAACGGCGTAGTGCAGCAACTGCTCGATCACGGTCGAGGTGTCCGCCTCCTTGGACGTCGGCAGCAGGATCGGCCGGTAGTTGCGAGCAATCAGCGCGCGGGCGAGATGGTCGAGCTGCCGGGTGCGGAACGGATTGTCGAGGCCCGCCGCCACGAGACCGACGAGATCGGAACGCTTGTTCGTCAAGCTTCGCGCGAGATAGTTGACCCGGTAGCCAAGTTCTTTGGCCGCCTGGTAGACCTTCTCCCTGGTCTTCTTCGAGACGCTGGCATCGGGTGTGAAGGCGCGCGAGACGGCGGCGCGGGAAACGCCTGCCACGCGCGCCACGTCGAAAGAGGTCACACGGCGCGGCTCGCGGGCACCGCCGCTCGTCTCCCTCGGTCGCATCAGGTCCGGCAGGTCGGTGCAGATGCCGAGCACCGGCAGCGCCATCAGATCCTTGAGCACCTCCGGCCGCTCCTCGTGCCACAGCACCAGTTCCTTGCCGTCGCCGAGGGCCTTCCCGATCAATTCCGCGGTGACGAGATCCTGCGGCGTGTCGCTCGCCCGCTCCCAGCAGAGATGGAGGATATCGGCGCCGGCCTCCTCACCGAGCGCATGGGCATCGGCCCCAACCCGGACCAGCACGGAGAGCGGATAGTCGCAGCCCATGTCGCGCAATTCCCGCACCTGCGCCACGTCGAACGAACCGAGGCACGCGAAAGGCTGGTTCATCACCTTCAGGTGCTGCCAGCAGAGCGGGCCGGTGCCGGGGCGCTTCAGCTCGACGTAGAGCCCGCAACCCGTCTCGCGGCCCAGCGCCGCGACTTCCTCGAAACTCGGCACGTCCGGGACGGCAGCACGCAGTTCCGCGAATCCCATCCGGGAGATATGCAGGTCCTCGCCGAAGACGCGCTCCAAGTGGTCGTCATGCGAGACGACCACGACGCCGTCGGCAGTCATCTGAGTATCGAGTTCCCACATCTCGGCGCCCAGTTCCGAGGCCCGGCGGAAGGCGGCAAGGGTGTTTTCCCGCTCGTGCCCGCTTGCGCCGCGATGGCCGATACAGAAGGGCAATCTGCCCTTGTTTGTCGGCCAGCCGAAGCGGATGAAGAAGGCTGAAAAGTCCCGCATGCTTAAAGCCTCCGGCCGTCTTCGGCAAAGACGAGGGCCGCCTTGCTGTCGAGACTCCAGCAAACGGGATCGCCGACCGCCACGTCATTGCGCACCGGCTGGATGGAGCGCAGCACCGAACGATCTGGCAGAACGACGTCATAGAGGTTCTCGCGGCCTTGCGTCTCGGCGAAGGCAACCTTGCCTTCCACCTGAACGTCGCCCGATGTGCCGAAGTGCTCCGGCCGCACGCCCAATGTCAGGACGGCGCCGTCCGGAATGGCGGCGAGCGCCGGCAGCATCAGCCTGATGGAATTTCCGAACACGAAGGCACCTCCCTCCGCCATGCCCTTCAGGAAGGAGATCGGCGGATTGCCCAGGAAGCCGGCGACGAAGGCCGTGCGGGGATCATTATACATCTCGGACGGCGTGGAGATCTGCACGATCTCGCCGGCCTTCATGATCGCGATGCGGTCGCACATGGACATCGCCTCGACCTGGTCGTGCGTGACGAGAATGGCGGTGATGCCGGTCTCCTTCTGCAGACGCCGGATTTCCGATCGCATTTCGAGCCTAAGCTTCGCGTCGAGGTTGGCGAGCGGCTCATCGAGCAGCAGCACGTCCGGGCGGCGGATCAGCGCGCGGGCAAGAGCGACGCGCTGCTGCTGGCCGCCGGAAAGCTGTGCGGGCCGCCGGTCGAGCAGGTTGTCGATGTGAACGAGTGCGGCGATTTCCGCCGCCTCTTTCCTGATGTTGGCGGCGGCCATCCGCCGGACCGTGAGCGGGAAGCCGATATTCTCCGCCACCGTCATATGCGGATAGAGCGCATAGGATTGAAAGACGACGCCGACATTGCGCTCCTGGCTCGGCAGGCCGGTGACGTCCCTGTCGCCGAACAGGATGCGGCCCGATGTCGGCCGGTGGATGCCGCAGATGGCAAACAGTGTCGTGGACTTGCCGCAGCCGGAGGGGCCGAGCAGCGCCAGCATCTCGCCGGAGCCCACTTCGAGGTCCATCTCCTCGATGACCTTGGTGCTGCCGAAACTCTTTGAAAACTTGTCGAGCAGGATACGCATCAGCCCTTCGTGCCTCCGCCGTAGATGTTCATGAGATGCTTCTGGAAGAAGACGTAAAGGATCAGGACCGGGATGACGTAGAAGACGCCGACGGCCTTGAAGGTGGCAAAATCGAAATTGTTGTCGTCGGCGATCAGGCTCGCCAGATAGACAGAGAGCACCTGGACCTGAGCGCCGGGCGCCAGCACTTGCGGCAGGATGAATTCGCTCCAACCGGAGAGGAAGGAGAAGAGGCCGAGCGCCATGACGGCCGGCCTGATCTGCGGCAGGACGAGCCGGCGCCAGACCGTGAAGCGCGAAGCGCCGTCGACGACGCCGGCCATTTCGATCTCCCAGGGCACGGTGTCGTAGAAGCCTTTCATCAGCCAAATGCCGAGCGGCAGGTCGATCGCCGCCTTCACCAGGATGACGCCGAGCAGCGAGTTATAGAGGCCGATATACTGGAGCACGATGAAGATCGCGATGATCAGCGTCACCGACGGAAAGGCGTGCAGCACCATGACGCCGGCGAGGAAGAAGCCGCGCGCCGGGACGTTAAGGCGCGAGAGCACATAGCCGGCCATCGAGGAGACAAGAAGGATTACCGTGGTGATGACTGAGGTGAAGACGAAGGTGTTGAGCGTTACCAGCCAGATGTTCGGCTTGCCGGGTTTCGTCTCCCAAAGGAAGCTCCAATGCTCGAGCGTGAACTCGTTCGGGATCAGCGAGCCGGTCTCAGAATTGCTGACCGTGTCGATGAAGAGATAGACATACATCAGCACCAGCGGCAGGCTCAGAAGCCCGAGCGCCAGGATGACGGGGACGCTGGAGAAGTTCGCAGAGACTCTCGTCTTTTCGACCATGTCAGTCCTCGATCAGCGGCTTGGAGATCAGCGTGTCGTAGCGGAAGACGCGCAGATAGATCAGCGACAGGATCACCCCGATCACCACCAGCACCAGGGCCATGGCCGCACCGAGCCCGTATTCGAGATTGCCGGTATAGTTCTGCAACGCGGTGTGATAGGCGGCGAGCGACCACACTTCGGTCGCCCGCCCCGGCCCGCCGCGGGTCGAAAGGAGGATCTCGTTGAAAGAGGCGAGCAGCGAGAGCGTCTGATAGCAGGTGACGAACAGGATCGGCCATCTAAGCTGCGGCAGGATGATGTAGCGGATCTGCTGCCAGCGGCTGGCGCCATCCACTTCGCTTGCATGGAACTGCGTTTCCGGGATCGCCTTGATCGCCGAGGAAAAGACCAGCATGCCCATGGAAGCGCCGATGAAGCCGTTGATGAGGATCACGAAGAACCAGGCGCCTTGGGCGTTGTCCAGGAGATAGTTCCTCGGCGGATAACCGAACTGGCCCATGAACAGGGAAAGGAAGCCGTTGTCCCAGGTCAGCCATTTCCACATCAAGACATAGATGACGACTGGCGTGATGCGCGGCAGCAGCCAGACGGCGCGGAAGATCGAAGCGGTCGCGGCCGCCATATAGTGGGTGGTGAGGGCTAGGAAAAGCGCGTAGCCAACGTTGAAGAAAAGCAGCGTCACCGCAACATAGAAGGCGGTATTGAGGAAGATTTGCGCCATGTCCGGCGAATTGCCGATGGTCCGGAAATTATCCGCAGTCCAGACCCAGCCGGTATAGGTCGCCTTGGCGACCGCCTCCTGCTCCTCGGGCCCCAGGTTGAAGCCGAGCTTGCGGAGACTTTCCAGCAGCGCTTGGCGCGTCTCGAAGCGGGTGTTCAGAACCGAGCGGTTGAAGAGGTCGGAGATCCGCTTGACTTCGCGGGTTGAGGGGCGGTCCTTGAGCGCCTTGATAACCCGCTCCGCCTCGCGCCGCGAGGCAAAGACCTCGCCCAGATGCTCCGCGCGCAATTCGGCGGCCAAGCCGGGCTTCAGCTTGAGTGCCTCAAGCGCCGCCACGCCCTCCTCGTCGATCACGAAGCGCGGTCCGGCGATCGCCGCGGCAAGCTCGGGCATATCGGTCGTCAGCCGGTTTACGGCAGCCTGCGTGACTTGGTAGGCGCCGCCGGAAATGCCGGTCGCGGTGCTCATATTGGTCAGCGAGAAGACCGCGGTCAGGACGACCGGCATCAGGAAGAACAGAAGGATCATGATCGCCGCGGGCGCGATCATGATCAGTCCGAGCGTTCGCGACGTTCTCATCGTAGGGCCTCGAAAACAAGGCAAGCGGCGGAGCAAACGCCGCTTGCGGGAGAGCGACACTCGTCTGGGATCAGCGGATCACGATGGAGTTGCCGAGAGTGGCCTTCAGCTCGGTCTCGGTGTCGTTGACCGCTGCTTCGACCGTCTTTGCGCCCGTCCAGGACGCTTCGAGGTTCTTCCACATGATCGTCCAGTACTTGCCGAACTCGGCATTGTTGGGCATGGCGTTCGCATGCGGCAGAAGCCGCTCCGTCGCTTCGCTCGCCCACCGGTCGGCGGAGTAGAGGTCGACCTTGGTCTCGGTTTCCGAGATGCCGAGATGCGCGGACTTGATGGCGTGCAGCGCGTTGATGCGCGGCTCGGAGGCGAGCTTGACGAGATCGGCGGCGATCTGTGTCGTCTCCTGGTCGTGGCCTGCCATCAGCAGATAGGTCAGCGGATGGGTGAGCGTGTTGGCCTTGCCGCCCTCGCCGGCAGGGATCAGTGTGAACTGGACATTGTCGAAGAAATCTTTCAGGCCTTCCTGGTTCACGAGGCGCGCATAGTGCCAGGTGCCGCCGTGCCAGATGCCGGCCTTGCCGGTGGCGACTTCCTTCCACCACTGGTCGCCCGGCATGCCGATGTGGTTCTTCTTGGTGACGCCGGCTGCAACGAGATCGGCAAAATACTGGTAGGCCCGCTGCATCGCCGCCTTGTCGAAGACGAGCTTGCCATCTTCCTCCATGAGGCCACCGAAGCTGGTGTAGAACTGCCAGTAATCCGGGCCGTTGCTGGTGCGAGGATAGAAGCCGTAGCCGGGCTGGACGAGGCCCTTGTCCTGCATCTTCTTGGCGTCTTCGAGCACGTTCTTCAGCGTGTATTCGCCGTTTTCGACCTTGGCTGGCAGCGTATCGATTTCGGCGTCGCTATAGCCGATCGCCTTCATATGCGGCTTCCAGAAGAAGAAGGGGCGAGATTCAGCGTCCTGCGGGATGCCGTAGACCGTGCCATTGAAGGAGGCGATCTCCATCAGATTCGGGTAGATGTCGTTGATCGGCCAGCTGTCGAGGTCGATATAATCCTCGACCGGAACGATGAGGCCGGCCTGGGCCCAGGGGCCAATGTCCTCATGGCCGGTGGCGACGATGTTCGGCGCCTTCTTCGCTTCGGCGGCAAGGGTCAGCGCCTGCTTGAACTCTTCCCATCCCGAATAGGGTGTCTTCTGGACGGTGATGTTGAGCTCCTCGCCCCGGATGGCGGCTTCGCGCTCGAGCAGGTCGGCGGCGATCTCGATCGCGTCGACGCGGTAGTTGTCGTTCGGACCGGAACCGCCGGACCAAACCGAAATGGTGACGTCCTTTGCGGATGCGATAACTGCCGTCGAGGCGAGCAGGGCGGCTGCGAGCGTCGCGGATCTCAATATCGAAACAATAGTCATTGGCTAACCCCCGAAGATTGGAACTGGCTTTCCCCGCCTGTGCGACACACCGCCGTGCGCGGCCGCGGAAGCGTTGAGCAGGTCATCAACGCGGGTCGGTTTAGACAGGCCCGATAACAGGTGAATGACAAAATGTACGCGTGTACAAAATTAAATTTCCGCCTTCCCGGTGGGTCCACGACGGCGCTGCCTCGCAAATGCGCTGCGTGAGAACAATCACGTCATTCGAAGCACAGAATGAGAACATCTTTCGATCATAGGGCTTGGCCGCCGCGGGCACGACCATGGCTCCGAGAATCGAGACCGAAGGCGGAAGGCCGAAAAAGGCGAGACACACCATCAACGCGTAACCCCCGAGGCCGACGTAGGCTTGTTGGCCAACGGAGACCATGCCGCTTTCAGGGAGGCAGGGCCTTGGTCACCAAGCGATATGACCTAAGGCTTGAACTGGACGGGACTTCAACGGTGTTCGACGTGTTCACCGGGAGGCCAGCGGTGGTCGACCACCAGCTTGCCGTAGGACTGCCTGCTGAGTTAGCGGACGACACGCTCCAAATACTCAACTAGTCGCTAAACGCCGCTGTGCTATCCTCGCGTCATTGGACGGGGCGCAAGATGAATTTCCGACGCGGTTTCTTTCGATTGTGGCTGATCGTCTCTGCACTTTGGGTGCTGACGCTGGTCGTCTACGTAGAAATTGAAGGACGGCGGCGAGACGTGACAGATGGAGGCTCCATCTTCGTCAGGGGCTGGGTAGTGATCACCGACGGCTGGAAAGCCGAGAAAGCGGTAGCCGCCATGAGGGAGAGGGCCGGTACATCTGGAAGCCCGAGCATTGTCGTGCCGGACGAGATTGGGAGCCGACTTCAAGCCGGCAGGGAGGTACAGAAAGCGGCTTTGCTTTTCGGCGGCATGCTGCTAGGCCCACCCCTTGTCCTGCTTGTGCTAGGGGCTTGGGTTATCCGTGGTTAGGGCTTGTCTCCCCGCGGCACCTTACGAAAGAGCAGTCTCTGTTGCGCATCGTTTCGATTGGCTCAGGAAATCAAACACTCAGAAGTGTAAGATATACAAAGAAACGGGCATGTGCCTGAGCTTCATCGGACCATTGCGTACAGGCTTCGGGACTGTGGTCCGATAGCGGCGGCGACGGCTGTGGGTTAGGTTGTACCGACCCTGGTGGCGCACTTTGTCTGGACGCAAGGTGCATCACTGTACCGGGAGCGGTCGGCCCTCCACTTTCCTGGGGGGCCGACCAAACCCCTTTCCTGGAAACCTTTGATCTACATTGTCAGAGCTCATCCCGGCGCCTGCTTGTCAGACAATAAATGCAAACCGCCACAGCAAGGCGGTCGCGTTTAGTCAGCCGTCCGCCCTTGCATGCCGCTGCGCGTTTCCGTTTCCAACTGATTGACCAGATCGACGACGTTGAAGAAACGCCCACGTGTTCCGTTGCGGATCAGCGCACGGGCAATCGCGATGGCCAGATGGCCCTTTCCGGTTCCCGTGCCACCGACAAGGACTGCACGATAATTGAGCAATACCCTCCCGATGGGCTACTATTTGATCATCGCAGAAAGTCCCGCCGACGGCTCGTTGGCTAAACTATTGAAATCAATAAGCGTTCAATTCTTCTCCAATTGGCACACCATTTGCTTCCTTGATCTTGAGCCCGAGCAGACACCGCCGTCGGCGCCCAATGTCGCGCGCCTATTGCAAAGTTGCCGAGCAGGGTCGACGCGCCCATTCCGATGGACGCTGTCTTCGCTCGTGGCGTTCCCAGGATCAACGAGAGAATGGCGCCGCGCGACGCGCCGGGAGAAGCTATGCCCGCTCTTCACCAGACACAAAAGATCTCCGCAAGCGAACAGGCCCGCGCGCTGTGGGTCTCCACAACTGCCTTCACCATCTGTTTTGCCGTATGGACGATCTTTTCCATCATCGGCGTGCGCATTAAGGACGAACTCGGCCTCACCGAAGCGCAATTCGGTCTGCTGATTGGGATGCCGATCCTCACCGGCTCGCTGATCCGCATTGTGCTGGGAATATGGACCGGTCGCTATGGCGGTCGGCTCGTCTACACCGTCACCATGGTGGCTGCGGCCCTTGCCACGTTCCTCCTCGCCCATGCGACGACCTATCCCGAAATGCTGCTCGCCGGCCTCGGCGTCGGCCTGGCGGGCGGTTCCTTCGCCGTCGGTGTCGCCTACGTCTCGCCCTTCTTTCCGCCGGAAAAACAGGGAACGGCGCTTGGTATTTTCGGCGCCGGCAATGTCGGTGCAGCTGTGACCAAGTTTGCGGCACCACTTGTTCTCGTTGCCTTCGGCTGGCAGGTCGTCGCACAAATCTGGGCCGCAGTGCTGCTCGTCACTGCCGCCGTCTTCTGGTTTTCCACGAACGACGATCCGCAATTTCGCGCGCGCCACAATCACCAAGCTCCGCGCAAGAGCTTCCTGCAAGAGTTCGAGCCGCTCAGGAACATTCAAGTCTGGCGCTTCGCTCTCTACTACTTCTTCGCCTTTGGCGGCTTCGTTGCCCTGTCGCTTTGGCTGCCGCGCTACCTGGTCGGCGTCTACGGCTTTCGCATCGAGACCGCCGGCATGATCGCAGCAGCCTATTCGATCCCCGGCAGCATCTTCCGCGCCTATGGCGGCATGCTTTCCGATAAGATCGGTGCACGCAAGATCATGTACGCGATGTTTACGGTCGCGGCCGTGGCGACGCTCATTCTATCCGTACCTGCAGGTGGGGCGGGCGGAGTAATGCCGATTGCTGTCACCCCGGCCGTCTTTGTCTGCGTGATCTTTGTGCTCGGCTTTTTCATGAGCCTTGGCAAGGCGGCGGTCTACAAGCATATTCCCGCCTATTACCCCGCCAGTGTCGGCGCCGTCGGCGGCATCGTTGGTATGATGGGCGGTCTTGGCGGCTTCGTCCTGCCGATCGCTTTCGGCTTTCTCAAGGATGCGACCGGCCTCTGGTCGAGCTGTTTCATGCTGCTCTTCGCGATCGTTGCGGTTTCCCTCGTCTGGATGACCGCCTCGATACGGCAGTTCAAGCGCCGCGCCGAAGAAGACATGCCAGCCGGCGCCTTTGCTCAATAGGTGGTCCGCAGCGACCTGAAATATCCAAAGCTTCGGGAGGAAGAGCTTCCCCGCAGGGACGAGCCAAGGCCCTGCTGCTTGCCCGGCCACTTTGTGCCGGGCATTTTTTTGCTATTTCGCCGGGCGCCAAAAGCGCCCTGTGAAGGCTCGCACCTTGGGATCGCGAAGGCAATACCGCAGACCGCCAAGCCGCGCCCGCGCCGCAGGCCCCATCCAGACCCTTTGGGATGGCGGCCGTTCCCTACAGCGCCGCGCGTAATCGCGCCATCGGCCAGCGAAGAAGGCGTCGAACCGGGTAACGACCTGACGTGCTCCTCACGTCAGTCTACGGGCCATTTTTCCCCACGCCGCCTCACGCGCGCGGGGCCGACGGGACCGCCTGTCGGTCTCGACAGCCGCGTCTTGGTCAAAGAGCCACCGGCGATGACGAGCACGTTGTCAAAGAACTCCTCGCCGCTTGCAGATTTCGGAGGCGTGGCGTCGTGCATGACGCTGATCACTGTCGCGCCAGGGCAATCGTCCTTGAGGGCCTGGTGAAAGGCGACCGTCGCCTCGCGGTCGAGAGCGCTGGTCGGTTCGTCGAGAAACAGGAGCCCCGGGCGCAGTAACAGGATCCGCGCCAGAACGAGCTTTTGCTTCTGACCGCCGGAAAGAAGCTGGTCCCAGCTTTGGTTGTCGCGCCCCTCCTCGGCAAGGTCGCCGATGAAATCGGCAAGGCCGGCTTTTGTCAACGCTGCGGCGGCCTCAGTATCTGAGTGCGCCTCGACGGGATCGGGGAGGCAAATCAGTTCCTTCAGCGATATTGTCGGCAGCTTTATGTCCTGCGCGGCATAGAGGGTCCGCACCCTCCTGGGCAAGGCAATGGTGCCACGGCCATGCGGCCAGAGTCCGTTGAACGCTTTGAGCAACGACGACTTGCCGCTGCCCGATTCGCCGACGAGAAGCGTCCATTCGCCATGGTCGAAGTGGAGGAGCCCGGTGGTGACGAAGGGTTGATCATCGCCCGGGTGCATCAGTTCAAGATGCCGGATCGTCAAGCCGAACTCAGGATCCTGCCGGGTATAGTGCAGTTCGGCGTGACCGGTGTGGGCATAGAAATCGCGCGGCCGCTGCACGTCTTCGATGGCCCTTGCAAGGTCGGTAATGCGGTCCGCGTTCGCCCTGAGCCTCGCTATGTCGGGCATGACGTGGATGAACCACGAACAATCGTTGATGATCGCATTGGCGAGCTCCGCGCCGGTTACGTATGCTTGCAAGCTGAGCCTGGCCTCCACATAGGGGAGCAGCCCGGGCGCGTAGGCGACGATGCGCGAGCTGAAAAAGTTGTAGACGAGTTCGAAACCCATATAGCTCGCGGTCAGAATGTTGAGCCTTGCCCAGGTGCGGTCAATGTCGAGATAGCGCCGCCTGTGAACACCGTTCTGTGCTTCCTCGCCGCCGGCGGCCGCGACGTGGAAACTGCGGTGGAGAAGCGTAGTCAGTTCGCGGCGGTAGCTGCCCTCGGCCCATTGCATCCTGACATCCAGCCTTTGCTGGATCGCTCCGATCTTCACAGCCAAAAGCGTGTTGGCGGGGACATAGACGACGACGGCCACAAGCGTCAGGCAGGCGCTGGCGTAACTGCCAAGGAACTCCAGTCCGCTGACCTTGGTGGACGTTTCAATGATTTTGCCCCCGACAAAGAGGAGCGACAGGACCACGCCGGCGATGCCCATGGCAAGCCCGATGGCGCCGCCGGTCATGCCCTTGATCGATTCCTGGATGCGCTGGTCGATATTGTCCGGCACTGCGGCGTCGGACGGAATGGCGTCCACCGCGCCGTGCTGCAGGTGAAAATGCGTATGGTTGCGGTCGAGCAGTGCGTCGTTGAAACGCCGGTCAAGCCAGGCGCGCCACTTGCGATGCAGGCTCGTCGAGAAGAAGTGGCGGACTGCGGTGAAACCGACTTCCTTGAGTACGACGATCGCGGCCAAGGTCACGGCGCTTGCCAGAAGCGACTTGAGCGTTGTCGGGTTTTCCGGATGGTGGAGGAAGGCGATTGCGCTGACAAGTTCGCCCGACGCCTCGGCGAACCAGACGCTGGCCATTGCCGACAGGGCCGTAAGCACGACGATGATCGCCGCCAGTCCCCAAGCCTCCTGCCAACTGTCGGAGAACCAATAGGCCCACATCAGCCCCCAGAAGCTGCGCATCGAGGAGACGGGGGTCGGCTGCGGCTGCTTTCCCAGTTGCGGCTCCACCAGTGCAACGCCTCCCTGCCGTGATCAGTACATCCCTCACTGTTGCATTCGCCGCTCAACCCTCCGAAGAGCGGAGTGCCGGTTGAGTCCTCCCCGGTTCGATGCGCAGCTCGCTACGCCCAAGGCTCCTGAAACGTTCCTGACCAGATGTCATGACGGAGGCGTGACGCTTCGATTCCATGGCGACTGTCAGTCGGCAGTGTCTTCAGCGGCGGTGTGCTACATCAAGCCGTCCAGGCCAACGGCAGCGAGCAACAACGATCCTCACTGCAACAGACGCTACAAACAAGTATAGTCCCTAAGCGATCGCGGAGGGAGAAGGAAAAGAACAAATGTCCATGGACGCGGGACCGCGAAAGTGGACGCCGGTGTGGAGCAACGGCCGAACGGACGTCTGATACTGACGTGGCCGTGCTCTATATGCGATGGATTAGGTAAGCGGGCTTGCAGTGCCTCCAATAGCTTCCACGCAAAAGAACCGTGGCCGGCAATTCCGTTACTGATACGCACCAAGACGAACGCGACGCGTTGCGCTATAATAATTGCTTATGGCGACGGAAGCTGGGCAGCCGATTTCACCTGTTCAAGAGCAGGATTTGCGCGGTCGCGAGATGATTGCGATCGTTAAGGAATTTGTGCGCGAAGTGCATCTTCGGCACGATCGAGCCATGGACGTCGTCCCGTCGAGCCGCATCGAACGCGATCTCGGCATCGACAGCCTCGGCCGGACTGAACTGGCCTTGCGGATCGAGCGCGCATTTCGCGTGCAATTGCCCGCCGAAATCGTCGCCGGGGCGGAGACGGTCCTTGACCTTGTGCAAGCCTTGGAGCGGGCGCAACCCGCGTCGGAGCGGATCGCGCCGAGTACACGGCCGGCCGCCGTTCTGTCCTCCGTTCCGGCTGCGACGGAGGCACGCACGGTGGTCGAAACGCTGGAGTGGCATGCGACGCAGCATTCGGACCGACTTCATCTGACCGTGTTGCAGGATGAGGTGACCAGTATCGGAGCCCTGACCTATGGAGAACTTGCGACGAGAGCGCGCCGGATTGCCGGGGGTCTCATCGTCCGCGGCGTCGTTCCGGGTGACCGGGTGGCACTGATGCTGCCAACCGGCATCGATTTCTTCGTCGCGTTCTTCGGGATCCTTTACGCCGGCGCCATTCCGGTTCCGATATACCCCCCGACACGGCTTGCACAGCTTGAGGAGCATGTCCGCCGCCAGACCGGCATTCTCGGCAATGCGGGCGCCCGCCTGCTTATCACGATGCCGGAGGCACGACGGCTTGCCGGACTACTCAGAGCGCTTGTGGACACGTTGAACGCGGTCGATTGCGTCGCCGATATAGAGAGCGCGGCAGCAGCGGTGGACCTTCCCCGATCTTGCGACCCGAATGCCGTCGCGCTCATCCAATATACCTCCGGCAGTACAGGCGATCCCAAGGGCGTCGTGCTGAGCCACGCCAATCTTCTTGCCAATATTCGCGCGATGGGCAGCGCCATGCAGGCAAGCTCCGCCGACACCTTTGTGAGCTGGCTGCCGCTTTACCACGACATGGGTCTCATCGGTGCGTGGCTGGGATGCCTCTACTACGCCGCGCCGCTTTACGCGATGTCGCCTCTGAGCTTCCTTGGAAGGCCGGCAACCTGGCTGTGGGCGATGCACAACTTTCGGGCGACCTTCTCCGCTTCGCCGAATTTCGGCTTCGAAATTTGCCTCAATAAGGTTGCCGACGCCGACCTGGAGGGCCTTGATCTCTCTTCGCTGCGTATGGTCGCTAATGGCGCGGAGCCGGTGAGCGCGTGCACGCTTCGCAGGTTCATCGAGCGGTTCGGCCGTTACGGCGTTTCCGCTGAGGCGGTGGCCCCGGTCTATGGGCTTGCTGAGAATTCGGTGGGTCTCGCCTTTCCGCCGCTGGAACGCCCGCCTGTTGTCGATCGCGTCGATCGCGATCGCTTGGCCACAAGCGGCGTGGCAGAAGCTGCCAGCCCGGAAGACCATACGGCCCTTGAAATCGTCGCCTGTGGCCAGCCATTGCCCGGTCATGAGATTCGGATTGTCGACGAAGCGGGCCATGAACTCGGCGAACGACGGGAAGGAAGGCTCGAGTTCCGTGGTCCCTCGGCGACGGCCGGCTATTTCCGAAACGACGAAAAGACCCGCGCGCTCTTCCATGACGACTGGCTCGACAGCGGCGATCGCGCCTATATGGCCGGGGGCGACGTCTTCGTCACGGGCCGCGTCAAGGACATCATCATTCGTGCCGGTCGCCATCTCTATCCGCAAGAAATCGAAGAGGCGGCGGGGGCCTTGCCGGGAATACGCAAGGGAGGGGTCGTGGTCTTCGGCACATCCGATCCGGACTCCGGCACCGAGCGAGTGGTGGTCGTCGCCGAGACGGCCCAGACCGATCCGGCTTCACGAGCATCCCTGCAGGCGCGCGTGATCGACGTCACGACCGACATCGCCGGCACGCCGGCCGACGAGGTTGTCCTGGTCCCACCGCGGTCGGTGCCCAAGACATCGAGCGGCAAGATCCGCAGGAGCGCCGCGAAAGCGCTCTACGAGGCGGGCCGTATGGGATCCGCCCCACACAGCGTCGCGCTGCAATTCACACGCTTGATACTGCTGAGTGCCGTCCCTCAGATGTGGCGCTCTGCGCGGCTCTTTCGGGAGGCGCTGTATGCAGCCTGGTGGTGGACGGTTCTTGGCGTTGCACTGCTGCTCGGATCCCTCGCCGTGCTCGTTATCCCGCGTCTCCCCTGGCGCTGGCGTGCCGTTCGGTGGACTGCGCGCACTGCGTTAGCAGTCATGGGCGTGTCCGTCTCTACCGGGGGAACGGAGCGCATCCCGAAGAGCGGCGCGATGCTGGTCTTCAATCATTCGAGTTATGCAGATGCGCTCGTTCTGGTCGCCGGCCTTCCGGGCGAACCGGCGATCGTCGCCAAGAGGGAACTGGCCGAGCACGTCGTCGCGGGCCCGCTGCTGCGGCGCCTCGGTATTCCCTTCGTCGAACGCTACGACGTTTCCGCGAGCCTCCAGGATGCCGAGGCGTTGACAGGTCTTGCCCGCGCGGGCCGTGTGCTGGTCTTCTTTCCGGAGGGTACCCTCACGCGCAGAGCCGGTCTTTCAGGCTTCTATCTCGGTGCGTTCAAGGTAGCGGCGGAAGCCGGCCTTGCGATCCTGCCGGGGGTCATTCGTGGAACGAGATCAATGCTCCGAAGCAATCAATGGTTTCCGAGACATGTGCCGCTCAGCGTCGAGATCGGCGAGCCGATTGCGCCGTCGGGCACGGACTTCGGATCCGTTCTGCGGCTGCGCGACGCGGTACGCAGCGCAATCCTCGCCCGCTGCGGCGAACCCGATCTCGGCGGGCTGGCAAAGCCGGAACCGCCACAAGTCGTGGCGTAGCGGCACGGTCCCTCCTGCAGTCAACCGCCGATGACAAGCGAAGGGGGTAGGTCGCGCACGCCCGACGAACTCTTGCCGCAGGCCAAGTCCCATGGCTGGCACGGCCCGTTTTCTCGACGGCGAGGGGGCAGCATGGTATGGTTTCGCCGCGCACCGACCTTTCACTCCGGAGTGTTCGGCAGGTCGGTGGAAGGGATGGCCTGCAATGAACGCCACCGGCCAGATATCCGGATTTGGCTGGGAGCATTTCCATCATGACGCCGACATCGGGGTGTGCGGAAGAGGTCGGTCTGTTGTGGAGGCCTTCGAGCACGCCGCCTTGGGCCTAACCCGGATTGTCACCTACAGTCCGATCGCCGCGGATAGCCGGGTTGATGTAGAATGCCGTCAAAACGACCTGGAATTGCTCTTCGTGGACTGGCTCGACGCCATAATCTACGAGATGGCGACCCGCAAGATGCTTTTCGGGTGCTTCGCGATCCGCATAGAAGGACTTGCTTTACGGGGCTCGCTCTGGGGTGAGTTCGTTGACGTGGTGCGACATGCACCGGCTTGCGAACCGAAGGGAGCCACGCTCACGGCATTGAAGGTGGCGCGAGACGACAATGGCCTCTGGTCTGCACAATGCGTCATCGATGTGTGAGGTGCTTCGATGAACCCGGCAAGTTTCCCTGAGCTCAATCCGGTTACGTGGCGCATCGAACCGACCGGAGCGATGCGCGTGCCGGCGATCATTTTCGCGGGTGAGCAACTTATCACCGAGATGGACGATAAGGTTGGTCAGCAGGCCTGCAACGTCGCCACCCTGCCGGGGATCGTGTCTGCCTCTATCGCGATGCCCGATGCCCATTGGGGTTATGGGTTTCCGATCGGCGGCGTGGCCGCCTTCGATCCGGCGGAGGGAGGCGTGGTCTCTGCCGGCGGCGTCGGCTTCGACATTTCCTGCGGCGTGCGAACGATGCTCACCGGCCTGTCGGTAGAGGATATTCTGCCGCGGCAGGAGGCTGTGGCCGAATCTCTGTTCCGGCAAATCCCCGCAGACCCTCATTGCTTATGTCCATATACTCTCGGGTGTAAGGATATCAAACGGGACAATGCGCTGTTCTATCGAGGATGTATCACGGCGATCGATCAGTCGCAGCATGACATCGATGAGCTCCGCAGGCATTTTGTCTAGTGGATGGGACAATGATGCTGTGATCAGCCCCTCGCTCAACCCTTTGCGTGTTTCTGGCCCCACGTCGCTGCAGACGATGCGGATCTTATTCTGTCGCTCAGCCGGGAGCTCGCGCATAGCGCGCAACACGCCCGATATACCGCCGCCGTTGACGAAAATGCCCTTGATCTCCGGTTCCTGCAAAATCAGGCTGCGTACGATCTCGTAGGCGTTTTCCGGCTCCTCATGCGTGAGGAGCGTATCGCTGATCTGAAAAGAAGGGGCGTTTTCTCGCATGTATGAACGGAAGCTGGCATCAGCTATATCCTGGCACTGATATCGATTGCTGCCGACGAGAGGAAACACCTTCCCGGCCCCGTCGGCGGTTTGGCTGATAAACCACGCGGCAGTTCTTCCCCTCTTCCAGTTGTCGGTACCCACAAACCCGGCGCGGCTGGCGGCAGACAGATCGGTGACATATGCGACGACAGGAACTCCTCTACCGCGCAAATCGTCGATCGCCTGGCTTACCAAGGGGTGATCGGCAGTGATGACTGCCACAGCATCTGCCGTCTCGCCAATCCTCAGCAGGTTGGCGGAGACTGCCTCCGGAGACAAATCGTCCTCAAATATGACATTCGGTTCGATCACGGCATCGTTCCTTCTGCAGGCCGCCGCCGTCAGTGCTTCTGCCCACAATTGGTAAAGGGGCCGATGAGACTGCTGCAGGAGAAAAGCGAACCGGCGGCGAGGAAGATTGTCATGTTTGCGTTGGCGCAATGCCCCCAACCCATAAAAGCCAATCTTGTCCGCGGCATCGAGGATCCGGTCAACTGTGTCGGCCCGAACGGCTCCCGTACCGTGCAGGAGCCTGTTGACCGTGGACAGGCTTACGCCAGCAGTATTCGCCAGGTCAGATATTGTCGGTCTGTTCATCGCGCTCTCCACCATGCCATCCGTGAATGATACGTTTTGGAACGAAATATGTTCCAGCACGCCAACTCGATTTCATTTTGGCATTCCGCGCGCTACAGTTCAACATGCATTCACGTCCTTGAGATGACGTGAAACGGGAGGAGAAATTATGAAGAGTATTAAGCGCTTTAGCGTCGCGTTGCTTGCAGCCACTGCCGTTACTTTCGCTGTGCCTGCGGCCATGGCCGCTAACATCGCCGTCGTAGGCGGCAAGAACGACGACGCTTTCTGGAACCTGATTAAGAAAGGTGTTGATGATGCTCGTTTGGTCGTCGAAGCGAACGGCGGCAAGGTAAATTACCTGCGCCTTCAGACCTATGACAACTTCGCCCCCGATGTTGTCCAGCTCATTCAGACGGCAATTAGCCAGAAGGTTGATGGTCTGGTTATCCCGAACTGGGTCCCTGAAGGCGAGGATCCGGCTATCAAGGAAGCCGTCGCAGCTGGCATTAAAGTCATTCTGATGAATGCTGGCGGGATCGATAAAGCCAAGGAACTCGGCGCAATCAACTATGTCGGCTCGGACGAATATCTTGCGGGCGTCGCCGGCGGCGAATATTTCTTCAAGAATGGCAAGAAAAACGTCCTCTGCGTGAACACCGTTCCGGGCGCCGCCAACTTGGAAGCGCGTTGCAAGGGTGTCATCGAGGGCATCACCAAGAGTGGCGGTGCTGGCAACCAGCTGCCCTTACCCGCAACTAGCTTTGGCGATGCCACCGCCGTTGCCGAGGCCATCAAGGCAACACTACTTCAAGACTCCAAGATCGACGGCGTGATCACGATCTCAGCTGGCGACGCGGACTCAGCTGCCATTGGTATCCAGCAGGCTGGGAAGACCGAGGGCGTTCTGCTGGGCACCTTCGACCTCAACCAATCCGGCCTTGACCGTATCAAGAGCGGAACTCAGAGCTTCGCGATCGACCAGCAGCCCTACCTCCAGTCGCTCCTGGCTGTAACACTTCTGGCCTCTGCGATCGACTTTGGGACGGAACTTCCGACGTCACCAGTTCTCACCGGTCCGAGTATCGTTGACAAGTCCAACATTGAGGCAACCCTGGCGGGCGTCTCGAAGGGCGCGCGCTGATCGCAAGTCGATGTTTCGCGCCGAGCCGCCACAAACGCTGCGGATCGGCGGATGCATCCGCACTTCGAAGCAGCCAACACTGGGAGTGAATTGCGTGAAAAACCTGTCCTTGGGTGATCTTATTCGACGTCCCGAATCCGGTGCCTTCCTCGGCCTCGCTTTCGTGCTCATTTTCTTCGTTGTCTTCGGGAGCGTTGAATTCCTGAAGCCAGCCGGTGCCGCCAGCTGGCTTAACGTTGCGGCGAACCTTGGTATCATAGCATTCCCTGTGGGGTTGTTGATGATATCTGGTGAGCTCGATATTTCCATCGGCGCCATGATCCCAGCGGGCGCGCTCACGGTCGCGATCATCACCGGCACCTACGACATGCCGATCTGGGTGGGCATTCTGGGCGCTTTGAGCTTGGGGCTGGTGGTCGGCTTGATCAACGGCTTCCTGGTCATTCGGACTGCAGTACCATCGCTCATTGTGACACTTGGCACTCTGTTCGCGGTGCAGGGCTTGATACTGGGCTTTTCCGTGCTTTGGACAGGGACAACGAGCGTGGCGCTCAGTCCAGCCGAATCCGGCGTGATAGCCAAGTCGATCTTCGGATCTTTCGTCGGTGGAAGCTTCCAGGTAACAATTTTCTGGTGGATCGCCCTTACGGCTCTCTACATATTCTATGTCCATTTTTCGCCGTTCGGGAACTGGATCTTCGCCATGGGCGGCGACCGCGTGAGCGCGCGAAATGCAGGTATTCCAACCGACAAGCTTACTGTGACACTCTTTGTGCTGTCGTCCGTTAGCGCAGCCTTTGTCGGGATGTGTCAGGCGATCTTGTTCAACGTCGCGCAGGTCTCTGCCGGCATGACATTCATCTTCAATTCGATCATCGCAGTTGTGGTCGGCGGTGTTCTGCTGACGGGTGGTTTTGGTTCCATCGTCGGAATTTTCCTCGGCACGATTACCTTCGCGATTGTCAACCAGGGCATCTACTTCACGACTTTTGACCGCAACTGGTCGAGCCTGATCATCGGCGTCATGCTGCTGCTGGCCGTGTTGATGAATAACACGTTCCGCATCATGGCCCTGACCTATTCGCCGAAGAAGAAGTGAGGGGCAGCTATGAGCACTCCAATTCTCGAACTCAGGAACGTCAATAAATCCTTTGGCCCAATCGACGTCCTTAATGACATCTCGCTCAAGGTGGATGCAGGTGAGGTTCTGTGCCTTCTTGGCGACAACGGCGCCGGTAAATCTACCCTCATCAAGACGCTGGCGGGCGTTTACAAGCCGACTACCGGCGAGGTGCTGATGGATGGAAAGCCTGTGGACTTTCACGGGCCACGCGACGCCCAACAAATGGGTATTTCCACCGTCCACCAGTTCGGCGGAACGTTTCCTCTGATGAGCATCGGCCGCTCGTTCTTCATCGGAGCAGAACCGACAAAGGGATTCTGGCCGTTCAAGATCTATGATCGAAGGAAGGCCAACGAAATCGCTGTAAAAGCTGTGCAGGAATTCGGAATCACCCGGATCGATGACGGTGACCGGTTGATCGGCGGCCTGTCAGGGGGCGAGCGTCAATCTCTTGCGATCGCGCGTGCAGTCCATTTCGGCGCACGCGTTCTGATCCTCGACGAGCCGACCGCAGCATTGGGTGTCAAACAGGCATCACACGTTCTGCGCATCGTCCTTGAAGCGAAGAAGCGTGGCATAGCCGTTATCTTCATAACGCACCAGGTGACACATGCGATGGCCGTCGGCGACCACTTCGCTGTCCTCATCCGTGGGGCGGTCGCCGCCAACTTCCGAAAGGGTGAAAAGACCCGCGAGGAAATCACCGATCTCATGGCGGGTGGTGAGGCCCTGGCGAACCTTGGCGCCGAGGTGGAGAGCTACATGGCTGCCCATGAGGGCCATCCTCCCCCGGTTACGCCAAACTGATTTGATATGGATAGAAAGAAACCCTCATGAAGATCGCCATTGACCCGTTCATGCATCGACATCTCAGCCTGGAAGAGCTTCCAGGCAAGGTGAAGGAGCTCGGCTTCGACTGGATCGAGCTTAGCCCGCGCGCCGACTTCCTGGAATGGTTCAAGGCGCCGCGCGTGTTTCCGGAACGCATCAAGACCCTCAAGAAGGCGCTGAAGGAAGCCGATGTCGGGATTGCCTCCCTTCTGCCGATGTATCGCTGGGCTTCCAACGACGAGACCGAGCGCCAGGCAGCGGTGAAACACTGGAAGCGTGCCATCGAAATCGCCGTCGAGCTGGAAGTCGATACGATGAACTCGGAATTCGGCCGCGGTCCGCATCCCGACAAGGGTTCCTGCTACTGCTGCCACACTGGCTCGATGATCGAGGCCTGCGAGGATGCATGGTGGCGCTCGATGGAGGAACTGGTGCCGATCTTCGAGCGTGAAGGCATCCAGCTCAATGTCGAGCCTCACCCGGAAGACTGGTGCGAGACGCTCCAGCCGGCACTCGACATCATCCGCACGGTCAACTCGAGGAACGTCAAGTTCCTCTACTGTGCCCCGCATACCTTCTATTTCGGCGACGATACCAAGGCGATGCTGCGCGAGGCGAAGGACGTCCTTGCCCACGTCCATGTTGGCGACACGTTCAATCACAAGGCAAGCTCGGGCCTGCGTTACATCCTCAACCCGCCCGGTACCCAGGCACGGGTGCACCAGCACCTTAATATCGGCCAAGGTGAGGTTCCGTGGGAGGACTTCTTCGGAACGCTGGCCGATATCGGCTTCGACGGAATCATGACTTCCTGCGTCTTCGCCTGGGAGGACAAAGCAGACGAGTCCGGACGCTTTATGTGCTCCGAGATCAACAGGTACATCGACAAGCACAAGAAGTGAGACCGCTGATACGGTCTCAATAGTCCGCCACGGGGCGGGCCCATTCGAAATGACGGTTTGCGCAACCGGCGGGCTTTGTCCGCCGAATGGCGGAGCTTTGCCAAACACAAGAGCCGGCGCAGTGCCGGGGGAGTAACTGAAATGATCAATGGTGAAAGACAGATATCGCGCCCGCTCCGCTGGGGGATGGTGGGAGGCGGCCGAACTGGCCAGGTCGGCTACAAACATCGTACAGGTGCGCAACGTGACGGAACATACAAACTGATATGTGGCGCCTTTGACTTGGACGCCGAACGCGGACGTGACTTCGGCGTAAAGCTCGGCATCGAGGCGGACCGTTGCTACGCCGACTACAAGGAGCTGATCGCGAACGAGTCGGCGCGCGAGGACGGCGTCGAGGTTGTCTCGATCGCGACTCCGAACTTCACTCACTACGAGATCACGAAGGCCTGCCTGGAAGCCGGCATCCATGTGATCTGCGAAAAGCCTCTCTTCTTCACCGTCGTCGAATGCGAGGAGATCGAGAAGCTGGCCAACGAGAAGGGATTGATCGTTGGCGTGACCTACGGTTTCACTGGCCATCCGCTGGTGCACCAGATGGCTGCGATGGTCGCCAAGGGAATACTGGGTGAGATCCGCATCGTCGACCTTCAATACACGCACGGCTTCAATTCGGGTGACGACGTCGGCGCACCGGAAGCAGTGAAGTGGCGCACGAACCCAAAGACGGCCGGCCCGACCTTCGTTCTCGGTGACATCGGAACGCATCTCTATTACCTGTCAGAGATCGTCCTGCCGGATCTGAAAATTGAGAAACTTCTTTGCGACCGCAAGGCATTCATTCCGAGCCGCGCACCGCTGGAAGACCACGCCACCGTTTTGATGCACTATGACAACGGCGCGCGCGGTCGTCTTTGGGTATCGTCCGTCAATGCCGGCAATATGGGCTCGCAGCGCTATCGTTTCACTGGTTCCAAGGCATCGATCGAATGGTCGGATGCCCATCCCGACCAATTGATCTATGAAGTCCAGGGCGAACCCAATCGCACGCTCCATCACGGCATGCCTTATTTGGAAGAAGAAAGCCTTGCGGTCGATCGCATGGGCGCGCTTCACACCGAAGGTCTGGGCGATAGCTGGGCCAACATCTATCTCTGGATCGCCCAAGCAATCGACGCGAAGAGCCACGGTGACGAGGCCTTCCTGAAAACGCATCATTACCCGGGAATAAAAGCCGGCACGGAAGGCGTGCGCTGGCTGGAGAACTGCGTCCGCTCGGCAGATGCGGGCTCCGCCTGGGTCGATTTCAAATAGTTGCAGCCTAGGGGGCGCGTCACCCTCCACTCCTCCCAAGCACGGGTCCCCAATTTTTCGAACACTGGAAAGACAACCTTATGAAACTCTCGATTTGCACTGACGTAATGGGCGATTTGTCCTTCACGGATATGCTCGACAAATGCGTCAAACTCGGCGTCGAAGGTGTCGAAATGACCGGGGGCGGTTGGTCCCGCGCGCCGCATTTCCGCGCCGACGAGCTCCTTGCCGACAAGGGGCTGCTCAAGTCCAAGCTGAAGGAGATCGAGGCGCGGGGCCTGGAGATCGCCGCCCTCAATTGCTCGGCAAATCCGCTCGATCCGGGTAACATGGGCAAGCGGCATCGCAAGGAGATGGAGCAGACAATCCGTCTTGCCGGCGAAATCGGCGTTAAGACGATCGTCACGATGTCCGGGCTGCCGGAAGCCGCTCCGGGCGATATGGTGCCGAACTGGCTCGTCTATACCAAGAGCTGGCCGGATGAGATGCCCGAGCGTGACCGCTACCAATGGGAAGACCGCGCTTTCCCACTGTGGCACGACCTCGTGAAACTCGCCAAGGAGGTCGGCGTTGAGAAATATGCGCTTGAGAACTTCTCGGCGATGCTCGTATGGAATCCCGAAACTCTGTTTCGTCTGCGCAACGAGGTCGGCCCGACCGTGGGTATGAATCTCGATCCCAGCCATCTGTTCTGGAAGGGCGCCGATCCGATTGCCTCGGCTCGCGCGCTCGGAAGCGCAATTCATCATTGCCACGGCAAAGACACGCGTATCGAGCGCGGACTTGCCGACGTCAACGGCCTCCTGGAGCTCAAGGATGTCACAGACGTGGCCAACCGCACTTGGAACTACGTCGCAGTCGGCGCCGGCCACGATCTGCAGTGGTGGAAGGAGTTTTTCTCTGTTGTTCGCATGGTGGGCTATAACGGCTGGGTCAGCCTCGAAATGGAAGACTTTACCATGTCGACTGACGCCGGCATCCAGTCGTCCATCGACGCGCTTCAGGCCACGATCAGCCGATGACTCAGCCGTACAAGTTCATCGTCACGGTTGAGCTTGTTCCGGGGACGCGGGACGAGGTTCTCGCCCGCGCTCCGGAGTTGCAGTCAGCGACGAGGGCCGAAAACGGCTGTCTTTCCTTTGACTGCTTTACCTGCACGGACGATCCGAACCGGCTGGCTTTTATCGAGTCGTGGCAAGATGAGCATGCCTATGCGGAACACCTACTAAGAGACCATACGCAACGCTTCCTCGAGTTTTACGAACCGTTCCACCGGTCGTTTACTTTCGAGACAATCACGGCCGAAACCTCATGCGCAATCCAATCACTATAACAACTGCGCCCTGCTGTTGGGGTGTCGATGACGTCAACAATCCGCACCTACCAGCCTGGGAAAAGGTGCTCGATGAAGCGCAGGCAGCCGGCTTTGGCGGATTGGAACTCGGACCCTATGGCTATCTGCCATTGGATCTGGGGCAGGTATCAAAAGCGCTCGACCAACGCGGCCTAAAGGTCGTCGCCGGTACAATCTTTGCAGATCTCGTTTCCCCGTCCAATCGCGAAAATCTTTTGCGCCAGACCGACGAAATCTGCGCGCTCATCACCCGGTTACCGAAACCTGAAACGCACCCGGGCCAATACTATGCGGCGCCCTATCTCACAGTGATGGATTGGGGTCACGACGAGCGCGACTATGCGGCGGGCCATTCTGATCGCGCACCCCGCCTCGATGAAAGCGCGTGGCAGGGCATGATCGACAACATCTGTGCCATCGCGGCGCTTGCGCGCGGCAAATGGGGCGTGCGCTCGACGATCCATCCTCACGCAGGCGGATATATCGAGTTCGCCGACGAGCTGCAGCGAGTCGTCGACGACATCCCGGCCGATCTTGCAGGGCTCTGCCTGGATACCGGCCATATGGCCTATTCCGGCATGAATCCTGTTGCCACGCTTCGGCAATACTGGGATCGCGTCGACTACATCCATTTCAAGGACATCGACGCCAAGGTCTACGCCGAGGTCATGGAAGAGCGCATCCGTTTCTTCGACGCCTGCGCCAAGGGTGTCATGTGCCCGATCGGTCGCGGATCGATCGACTACCATTCCGTCCGAGCGCTTCTGACCGAACTTGGCTACGGCGGCTACATCACCATCGAACAAGAGCGGGATCCGCGCAACACGGGCAGCGTTCTGGATGATCTGGCAGCCAGCCGGGCTTTCCTTGCGCGTGCCGCTTTCTGAGTAGGAGAGACTCGAAATGAAACCACTCGACGTCATTACCATCGGCCGATCATCAGTCGATCTCTACGGCCTACAGGTGGGCGGCCGATTGGAGGATATGGGCTCGTTCAGCAAGTACATTGGTGGTTCCCCGACGAACATTGCCTGCGGGGCAGCACGGCTCGGACTGAAATCCGGCCTGATCACGCGGGTCGGCGACGAGCACATGGGCCGCTTCATCCGCGAACATCTTCTGCGGGAGGGTGTGGATGTTGGTGGTGTCGTTACCGATCCGGAACGTCTGACGGCCCTTGTGCTCCTCGGCATTCGTGACGAGGATACATTCCCCTTGATCTTCTACCGCGAAAATTGTGCAGACATGGCACTCTGCGAGACCGATATCCAGCAGGCCTATATCGCCTCGGCGCGCGCCGTTGTCGTAACAGGCACGCATTTGTCGAATGCTCGCACCGAGGCTGCTGTTCTCAAGGCGCTCGGCTTCGCGCGAGATAGCGGTGCCAAGACCGCGCTCGATATCGACTACCGGCCTAATCTCTGGGGAGTCGCCGGTCATGATGACGGTGAAAGCCGTTTTGTTGCCAGCCGTGAGGTTACCGAAAAACTTCAGTCGACATTGCATTTCTTCGACCTGATTGTCGGCACTGAAGAGGAATTTCACATCGCCGGCGGGACGACCGATACTGCCGCAGCCTTGAGAGCAGTCCGTGCGGTATCGTCTGCTACGCTAGTCTTGAAGCGAGGCGCCAAGGGGGCGGTAGCGTTTGAGGGCAGCATCCCTAACAGTCCGGACGATGGAATCTCGGGCGAAGGTTTCCCGATCGAAGTCTTCAATGTCCTCGGCGCCGGCGATGGCTTTTTCTCCGGTCTCCTCAAAGGCTGGCTCGACGGTGAGGATTGGTCGACCTCTCTCAGATACGCAAACGCCTGCGGCGCGTTTGCGGTCTCCCGCCACGGCTGCACGCCCGCTTATCCCTCATTGAGGGAGCTGGATTTTTTCCTGCAACGAGGTATTCAGCGGCCAGACCTGCGCAATGATGGAGCGGTCGAACAGGTCCATTGGTCGACCAATCGCCATCGCAATCATGGCGAAGACTGGCGGGACTATCGGATATTCGCCTTCGACCATCGATTCCAGCTCGAGCAAATGCCGGGCTACACCTTGGAACGCGGTGGCGCATTCAAGGAACTCTGCCTCCAGGCTGCAGTCCAAGTTCAGGCTGGACGACCGGGCTACGGCATTCTCTGCGACAATCGCATCGGCAGAAAGGCGCTGCATGCAGCCTCGGGGAGTGGCTTGTGGATTGGGCGGCCTTGCGAGTGGCCAGGGTCACGCCCACTGACGCTGGAGCCCGAACTTGGGAGCGACTATGGGGGCTTGAGCGAATGGACGCGCGACAATGTCGTAAAGGTCCTGTGCTTCTGCCACCCAGGCGATGATGCCCAGACACGTGCCGACCAGGAGGCGACCGTCAAACGACTGTTCGAAGCGTCTCGGCGCAACAATTTGGAGTTCCTGCTGGAAATCATTCCGTCGAAGGTCGGCCCGGTTAACGACGAGACCACCGCTGTGCTCATACAGCAGTTCTACGATATCGGCGTTTCCCCCGACTGGTGGAAACTGGAACCGATGACGACGCCCGCGGCGTGGTCGAACACGATAGCAGCAATTGAAAAGAACGACCGGTACACGCGCGGCATCGTCGTGCTCGGTCTCGATGCGCCGGAGGCGGAACTCGCCGCCAGCTTTGAGGTAGCGGCGAGTTTCGACCTGGTCCGCGGATTCGCGGTTGGGCGAACCATCTTCGGCGATGTCGCGCGCGCCTGGATGAAGGACGAAATCGAAGACGCGGTCGCCGTCGAGGAGATGGCGAAGCGTTATGGGCGCCTGGCGTCGATCTGGGACAAGGCGCGGGCAGTCGCGCGGGAGAAGGCAGCATGACAAAGACAATCAAGCTCACGGCAGCCCAGGCGCTGGTCAAATGGCTTTCCGTGCAGATGACAGACGACGGCGATCGCTTCATTGAAGGCGTTTGGGCAATCTTCGGCCACGGAAACGTGGCAGGTCTCGGCGAAGCTTTGCATGGCATTGGGGATGCCCTACCGACATGGCGTGGCCAGAACGAGCAGACGATGGCGCATGCTGCCATCGCTTATGCCAAGACCAAGCGGCGAAAGCGCGCCCATGCTGTGACTTCGTCCATCGGACCGGGGGCCACCAACTTGGTGACGGCAGCCGCGCTCGCACATGTCAATCGGCTGCCGGTGCTATTCATCCCCGGTGATGTCTTTGCCAATCGCCGGCCGGATCCCGTCCTTCAGCAGATCGAGGATTTCGATGACGGTACGATCAGTGCCAACGATGCTTTCAAGCCCGTAGTCAGATATTTCGATCGGATCGCACGACCGGAACATCTGCTGACCGCGCTTCCGCGGGCGCTCTCGGTAATGACCGACCCAGCAAACTGCGGTCCGGTATGCCTCGCCTTCTGCCAGGACGTGCAGGCGGATGCTTTCGACTACCCGGAAAGCTTCTTCGAACCGAAGGTCTGGCGGATCCGCCGGCCGGAGCCCGATCCGCGCGAACTGGAAGAGGTCGCCACTTTGGTACGTGCCGCCAAAAACCCGGTGATCATCTCCGGTGGCGGCGTTCTCTATTCCGATGCAGAAGATACGCTGGCCGCCTTCTCGAGAGAGCACAATATTCCTTTCGTTGAAACTCAAGCGGGGAAGGGTGGCAATGCCTGGACCGTTGAGTTCAACTTCGGATCTCCAGGGGTTACCGGCTCGGAATGCGCCAACCGTCTATGCGAAAATGCAGACCTGGTGATTGGTGTGGGAACGCGGTTTCAGGATTTCACGACGGGATCCTGGGCGCTCTTCAAGAACGACGGACGCAAACTCATCTCAATCAACCTTCATGGTTACGACGCGACGAAGCACGGTGCAGTTCCTGTCGTCGGGGACGCGCGCGTGACGCTGGAGAAACTATCTGCACTTCTTCACGATCACAAAGCCGCAGATTTCGATGCCGGCTCCCGGAGCCGCTGGCATGAGGCAGTGAAATCCGCTACCGCGGCGCCCGAAGCCGGTGTAACGAACCATCTCCCGACCGATGCGCAGGTCATCGGTGCCGTGCAAAGGGTCTCCACCGACGACACCGTGGTCATGTGTGCCGCCGGCACCATGCCCGGAGCGTTGCAGGTCCTTTGGCAGTCCGCCAAGGGCGGCTACCATATGGAGTATGGCTATTCCTGCATGGGCTACGAAGTGGCCGGCGCCATGGGTATCAAGCTGGCGTCTCCTGATAAGGAGGTCGTCTGCTTCGTCGGTGACGGTTCGTATATGATGGCGAATTCGGAGTTGGCCACGGCGGTCATGCGCCGGGTCCCGTTTACGGTGGTTCTGACTGACAACCGTGGCTATGGCTGCATCAATCGCCTGCAGATCGAGTGTGGCGGAGCCGAATTCAACAACATGTACAAGGACAGCAATATCGAGGAGATGCCGGAACTGGACTTCGTGGGACATGCCCGATCGATGGGTGCCCATGCGGAGAAGGCAGCCGACATCGCCGACCTCGAGAGAAAGATCGTCGAAGCGCGTTCTCGCACCAAACCGACGGTCATCGTGATCGAGACCGATGCCGTTCCAGGCACAGGAGCGGGCGGTGGCTGGTGGGACGTCGCGGTGCCACAGGTCGGCGGCCCGGAACGGCTAGAGCGCGCGCGTGATCATTACAATCGGAATGCGCGCGATCAGCGGACCTTCAACTGAGGAGCTCGATATGGTTGATCTTCTGCGCAAACCATTCGGCAGCCATGGCAAGGTCCATGAGATCACGCCGCACGCCGCAGGTTGGCGTTTCGTTGGCTTCTCAGTCTACCGTTTGCGGGCGGGCGAGGAGGCCGCGGAGACGACCGGAGATCGCGAGGTCATACTCGTGATAGTCGAGGGCAAGGCCAAGCTTCGTGCGGCGGAGCAAGACTGGGGCGTGCTTGGTGATCGCATGAACGTCTTCGAGAAGACACCACCCCATTGCCTCTATGTACCGAATGACAGTAACTGGAACGCGGTCGCTGAAACGGATTGCGTCATTGCAGTCTGTTCAGCACCGGGAAAGGGCGGCCACGCTGCACGCCGGATCGGTCCTGGCGGAATTTCGCTGACCGCACGCGGTAAGGGGACAAATACCCGATACATCAACAACATTGCCATGGAAAACGAGGACTATTGCGATAGCTTGCTTGTGACGGAAGTCTTCACGCCTGCTGGGCATTGGTCGTCCTATCCAAGCCATCGCCACGATGAGGACGACTTTCCTCGTATCACCTATCTCGAAGAAACCTACTATCATCGCCTCAACCCCGCCTCCGGGTTCGGTGTTCAGCGGGTATACACTGATGACGGACGGCTCGATGAAACGATGGCGGTCAAAGACGGCGACGTCGTCCTTGTTCCGCGCGGCCACCATCCTTGCGGCGCGCCCTATGGTTTCGAAATGTACTACCTCAACGTCATGGCCGGGCCGTTACGCAAGTGGCGCTTCATTCCCGCACCAGAAGTCGAGTGGATCATGGAGAGCGATGCAAAATGATACAAAGAGCGCTCAACCAGAAAACCGCCCCGCACCTGTCTTATGAAGCATTCCTCGACTTGGCAAAAGCGCTCGGCTGTGTGGGCGTGGAGCCGCGCAACGATCTTGGCAGAGGGCTGTTCGATGGGATTTCTCCTCGCGAAGCGGGAGCGATGGCGCGCGAGAAAGACCTCAGGCTATTGGGGCTTAGCGAAGTCTATCCCTTCAACGACTGGTCCGCCAAGACGGGCTCTGCCGTGCAGGCACTCATTGATGCCGCAGTTGAAAGCGGCGCCGAGACCTTCAGCCTGATTCCGCGCGTCGACGGAAAGGCGACAGAGGATGGTGTTCGGCAAACGGCGCTGCGCCAGGCCATCCGCGAAATCCTCCCCATGCTGGCAGGCATCAATCTGTTCGGGCTTATCGAACCGATTGGCTTTGCGTCCTCATCGTTGAAACACAAGGCGGAGCTTGTCGATGCCATCGAGGCGGAGGGCGGGAAAGCGAAGTTCAGGCTGGTGCACGACACGTTCCAGCACGCGATCGCCGGCGGGGGAACGCTGTATCCTGCATATACCGCAATGGTGCATATATCGGGGATATCCGATCCGCTACCGGCGCTTGACGAAACCCTCGATGCGCACCGCGTCCTGGTAGACGGCGATGACCGCTGCGGCACCCTTGCTCAGATCGCCGCCTTGTCAAATGCGGGCTATGACGGACCCTTTTCGTTCGAATGTACGTGTCCCCTCGTCCAAACCAGTGGCGCGATCGAAGATGACATTCGCCGATCCTTCGAATTCATCGAGGCATCGTTGGCCCAGCTTCGAACTGACCGGGCCTATCGGTGACATTCACGAAGACCGCAATGCCGCCGCTGAAACCTTATCTCGACAAGGGACGCTCGGCCAATGACGTCAGCCTGCTGCTCGACGCCTCTCACGCAGCCATGGTTCAATCGTTTGGCGTGCTGCAGGGAGACCTGCTACCAGGTCGTATCGGAGCACTAGCATCCTTTTTTTGCAGGCGCTCGACACCGGGGTTGCCGATTAGATCGGAAACGGGCGGCTCTGAATGACGTTTTTCATCACTAGCGTCGAGCTTAGGCGCGAGACATGCGGCAAAGCCAAAAGGCTATCGTCATAGAGCCGTTGGAAGGTAGCCAAGTCCTCGGTAATAACATGAAGCATGTAGTCGGGATCGCCAAATAGGCGCTGTGCCTGAATGATTTCGGGCACCTTAAACAAGGCCGTCTCGAACGAGAGGACGTTATCCCGGCTGCCCTCCCCCAATGTCGCGAACACGATAGCAGAGAAGCCCAGCCCCAATTTCGCAGGATCAATCGTTGCACGGTAGTCTGTAATCACGCCAGCTTGCTCAAGCGCTCGCAGGCGTCGGTGGCAAGGCGACAGACTAAGGCCTACGCGAGCAGCTAAGTCCGTGGCAGAAAGTCGACCTTCGCTCTGAAGCGTGGCAAGTATCTTGCGATCAATCGCGTCCATGAGGGAGATATTGCCTCAAATCGCCGTCCGTTGGCAATACTTAAGGAACATCTCCTTCTGATTTCAAAGTATATTCCCGGACCATTCAACGAAGGTGGTTCACGCATGGAAATGGGGTTGCTGGGGGCCTTCTGGGCATTGTCGATATCGTTGGTCCTGACGCCGGGGGCTGATTGGGCCTACGCGATTTCGGCAGGCATGCGGGATCGCACAGTCGTGCCCGCAGTCGGCGGGATGCTGTTGGGCTACCTTGTGATTACGCTCGTGGTCGCGGCCGGCGTCGGTGCGATTGTAGCAAGCGTTCCCCTCATTTTGACAGGTTTAACCTTGATCGGTGCTGGCTACCTATTCTACCTCGGCCTTAGAGTTTTACTGAACCCGCCTGTTCCAAAGGTTGGCCACGGCCAAGAAAGTACATGGTCCGGGTGGCTATTTCGGGGTTTCGGGATCAGCGGCGTGAACCCAAAGGCGCTTCTGCTATTCCTTGCCCTGCTACCTCAATTCACAAGTCAGACGACTACATGGCCGATATCCGGCCAGATCACCGCATTGGGCTTGGTTCATATCGTCAACTGCGGGGTGATCTACTCCATTGTTGGCCTCGGCTCCCGTTTTGTCCTGCGCACCCGGCCAAGAGTTGCTCGTCTTGTAAGCCAGGCATCCGGGGCCGCGATGATCACCATCGCTCTCCTGCTTATTCTGGATCAGGCCCTCATTCTTACAACGACCGTGTGACGCGAAGTCCGCTTCGGGCCGAAAACCATCATCCAGCCCCATTCCCGGCGGTCTAGGGATCATGCGATCTTAGTTAGACCCTTTTCTCGCCCATGCCTGGTTCCCATGGTGGTCCTTGAGCGATCGATCGTTGCTCTCGTCGCGTTACTGTCGGGGGCATTGGACACACGTTTCACGAGCTCGGAAACATACTTCCTGTCCCGCGCGTCGTCGCCTCTCATCGCCGCCCTGCGCTATCTCACTGCTGGTCAGTGGGCGGTCGCTAACGCGCAGCTCAGAAGGATCGCGCGTGTCAGCTCTCCGCATCCGAAGATGACATCCAGGGGGCGACTGATGGCAATAAGGGTGCATTGCGTCGATTATCCGCTCACCGTCCGGGCGGAACATGCGACTATGGCTAGGGCGTGCCGGTTACCATCGCGAGCGAGCACGTGAACGTTGTCGCCAAGTACAAAACACCAAAGCGCGGCAAGGTACTGTGGCGAGGAGGAACGTGCGTCTACATTGGGGAAAATGCGCCAACACATCGTTTCTGGCAGCGGAGGTTCGATCCGCTGCCAGAGATGCTTCAACCAGCGGCCTGCTTATTTTGCCGGGGGCCTGTAGGAAGATGCGATTTTGCCCGCCTTCTCTTGGGCAGCCTTGAATTCCGCGCCCGTGTAGGCTCGCACGGTTTTTACATTCGATACAGCTCCCGATGCGCTGACGACGAGAAGTGCGGGGACCAAGTCAGCGCCATCGTCGAATTCCGTGATTGCCATCCAGTCGGTTTCGCCCGTCGTAACGTAGAAAGAATGCAGTTTCCCGCCCGCTGCTTCCATGATGCCACGGGCCGCCTTTTCTCGGTTCGATGGACTGTCAATCATTCCCTTCGCTGACGTGGTCGTATAGCACCCTGTGGTTATGAACAGTGGCATAGGACATCCTCCATCAATAGCTGGGCAGATCGGGTGATCTGCCATACTCAATATCTCAAAAAACTTGGCGTTAGACGAGCGTTGGGCTGCGGAGCGCTAGATTAGTCGCGCACAACTCGGCGACGCACAGTGAGCATGATCGCCACCGCGGCGGGCCGTGAAATGACGGCACCACCCGCCGTCGCATCCGAGGGGGTTGCACGCTAAGGCCTTGGACCGTTTAGCAGGGGAATCCCCTGGCACAGCGAGTGTCTCCTTCGGGCCGATAGCGGAGCTAGGCACGGCTTCAATTAAGGCAGCACAACGTCCGTGTGTTCTGCCGACCAGTCCCTTTTACGGCGGACGTTTAGTTGACAGACGTCGGTTTGGATCTCGCGGTTTCATTAGTTTATCCTTTCAAAGCCCGGAGGATTGTATGCGTTTATCCGGTCCCCGTGGTCCAGTCGGAAGGGTTCACGCCATTTTACCGCTTTGTCGGGCCCACCCGAGCATCATGAATAATGATGTTTTACGCTGGGCTGTCTCCGCCTAGTTGGGTCAAATCAAATGGAAAAACGGGCTAGTTCTTTGCGAAACTCAAACGGATCGAACACAGTGTCTCTCGATCCAAATGCCAAAGGCGTGCATAAACCCGTGTAGGAACGTGCGCGCACTTTCGTTGCCGATGTTGCCGTCGGCGTCAAACATCGTCTCAGCACCACCGATGTAAACTTCGGGCTGCTGCAACACCGGAATGTTGAGAGATACTAGTGATTGGCGCAGATGGTGAACCGCGCCAAAACCACCGAGTACCCCTGGTGAAGCGCCGGCTACCGCGCCGGGCTTTCCATTCCACGCGCTTATGCCATAGGGCCGTGAACCGACGTCGAGCGCATTTTTCAGAACACCGGGCACCGATCGGTTGTATTCTGGGGTGATGAATAGCACGGCGTCGGCCGCTCTGATGCGATCTCGAAACGTGACCCAGGAAGGCGGGGCGCCCTGATCCTCGAGGTCCTGGTTGTAGAGGGGCAGGTCGCCGATCTGCACGATCTCGAGC
Source organism: Ensifer adhaerens (assembly GCF_001270265.1). Lineage (GTDB taxonomy): Bacteria > Pseudomonadota > Alphaproteobacteria > Rhizobiales > Rhizobiaceae > Ensifer > Ensifer adhaerens_B. Next base: position 33,048 of record NZ_LGAP01000032.1, on the reverse strand, counting down.
CGGAGTGATGCTGGCGCGAGTTTTTCCAGCGCCAGGGCCAGCTTTCGGTTAATCGATTCCTTGCGAAGGCTTCCAACCAGAACAGCGACATCGCGCGAAAATGACATAGGATGTACTCCAGTTTGCTCGTGGTTTGTGGATCCCGAGCCGCCGTGGGGCGATAGCCTCATTAGCGGACGCGCCCTGTTGAGATGCACGACCGGTAACTAGACAACTCGCCAATTTCCTTGCAAAGGTTGATTTTCGGCCTCCGGCATTGCCGAGAATTGGTGTGGCGGGTGCCGCAAAAGCGACGCCCGCAATTTAGGCAAGCGCTGCGGCTTGCTGATCGCGTCGGCGGGCGCTCTTTTTTTGTGACAACTGATCGCAACTCAACAGTTCCCCGTCCGAACTCATCGTCCTCGGCCCTCGATCTCGATGTAAAGTCGAACCTCATCGCCGATCATGCCAAGCGCTGATTTCATTCCGAAGTCGCTTCTTTTGACGGTTGTCTGCGCGCTGAAACCGACGACATGGCTCTTGTCCCAAGGATTTTCGCCTTCCTTGTTGAAAACGACGTCGAGCGTGGCCGGCTGGGTCACACCTGCGATGGTTAGGTCGCCAACGATGCTGCCGGTGTTTTCGTTGGCCTGTTTGAATTCCTTGCCGACGAAAGTGATGTCCGGAAACTCGGTGGCGTTAAACCAGTCGGCGCCTTGAATATCGCTATCTCGCTGAGTGTTGTTTGTTGAAATGCTTGCAACTTTTACATTCACGTCAAGGGAACTGGCTTCCGGCTTAGCTGCGTCGAATTCGAAGGTTCCCCCGAACTCCTTTGCCACGCCGATGACGCGGGAAAAGCCGAGGTGGTCGATAAAAAAGGCCATGCTGGAATGCACGATGTCGATATCGAAGGTCTTCGCTTCGACTTGACCGGCCAGCAGCAAGGTGGAGAGAACAGTAGATACGAGATATGCACGCGTGAGTTTCAACATTGACATTTTCCTCCCTTGTCAAATTGGAAAGCTTGAACCGTATGAAAGAACGGCGATGGCCGTGGCGCATACCGCCGGAACAGCACAGAAGAGCGCAAAGGCAACGAGGCGCACGACCTTACCCTTCCGGGTCGCCACCCACGGCAGGCGGTCGCTCAGAGAGGGAACCAGGAAGATGAGACTCCATACTGCGAGAGCGAGGAGGTCCGTCTTCCGGGTTATCAGTGTGACCGCGTAGACGACTGCGATCATGCCGCCCGCACCCCCCAAAAGGGAGGAAGTGCCAAAAGCGTAGTCGTCGTTTCGCAGGTTCCATACCAGTGTCGCAAGAACCGCAAAGGCGAAGATCAGGCAAAGCTGCAGGCTGGCGGATGAGGCTCCAAGCAGGGCGATGGGGGCAAAACCGAGCGCAGCGATCGCCAGCACCAGGGCACGCCTCATACCCTCCTCTCCCGTGGAAACCTCCCTATGCCGTCGCATGAGCCACATCGCGGCAAAGCCGGCGGCGGCTGCGCCCAGCACCTCGATCGGCGCAGCCCGCAAACGCGCCTCTCCGATGTACAATGCGGCCGCCACCGGCTGAAGCGCCATCAACAACGACGCCAAGCGGGGCTTGCCTGCGAGGTCAACCATGAGACCAAGGACGGTGCCGAGGAGGGCGATATAGAAAATCTTGTTGACCGCGCCCACAGGCGGAAAGGACGGAACCTTGCCGTAGGCCATGAAGTAAGCGGCAAGAAAGACCCCCGGAACAAGAAGTGCGCGCCAGACTCTCCCGATGCGCAGGAGTTGGCAAAGTCCAGCCAGGAGAAACGCTGCGAGACTGACCGCCCCGATGCCGATGACAAGTGCCTCTTGGGGTGACTGTCCCATCGAAGCTAACCCGGCTGGGTGGTGGTCAGAGGGCGCGCCTTTGAAGCCAGAGATCTCGACGTGATCTCGAGACCGCGTCCACACAAAGCTGAGGTCTTCATCGCGCGACGCAATTTCATCTGCTCCTCCCACTCCAAGGCATTACATACCAGTTAGACTCCCAATACTTACGGTATTTTAATACTTAAGGTCTGTCAAGTGTCGAGCTGCAGGATCCCTTCCTCAAGGCTGGGCTATTCATGGAGTGAACAAACGAGAGGTGAAATATTGTGAAATTCCATCAAGCGCGGTGGCGTGGCCAATACGCGAACGCTGCTTCTCTACGGGCACGCGATTGTGCCCACTAACTGTTTGAGACCGCAAAAGGCCCGAATCCGGCTTGTCGTCGCCACCGGCACTGAGTCATCTATCTGCTGCCGTTAGTTCCGGAGAAGGTTCGGCCTGGAGGCCGAGTAGACGATAAAATTCCGGAGACCAATTTCAGCGATTGGCGGGATGCACGAGCGCTTTTTCGTGGATAAGCACGCCCCAGAGACCGACGCCGCATTTGCTCTGCAAAAAGCTATAACCCTTCTCGGCGCTCGCTGCGCCTTGTACTGGAATGGCTCCACCAGAATTCTTGCCGCGACGACGCGAAAATATGCCCATGCCTGAACCCGATTCAGAAGAATTGATCTCAAAGAGTTGGCGCCAATGAAATTGCATCCGGGGTCAACGTTACGGACCACGGCTCAGACGTTAGTGCGCCATGGCCTTGACGATGTCTTCGGTGACCTTCTTGGCGTCGCCGAGCAGCATCATGGTGCCGTCCTTGTAGAACAGCGTGTTGTCGATACCGGCATAACCGGAGCCGAGTGAGCGCTTGACGAAGAGGCAGGTCTTGGCCTTGTCGACGTCAAGGATTGGCATGCCGTAGATCGGCGAGGTCTTGTCGTCGCGGGCCGCCGGATTGGTGACGTCGTTGGCGCCAATGACATAGGCAATGTCGGCCTGGGCGAATTCGGAATTGATGTCTTCGAGTTCAAAGACGTCGTCATACGGGACGTTTGCTTCGGCGAGCAGCACGTTCATATGACCCGGCATGCGTCCGGCCACGGGATGGATCGCATATTTCACATCGACGCCGGCGGCCCTCAACTGATCGCCGATTTCGCGCAGTGAATGCTGTGCCTGGGCTACGGCCATGCCGTAACCCGGAACGATGATCACCTTGGAGGCATTCGACATCAGGAAGGCGGCGTCGTCTGCCGAACCTTGCTTGACCGTGCGGCTGACGCCGTCATCGGCAGCGGCTGCCGCCGCCCCGCCACCAAAGCCACCGAGAATGACCGAGATGAAGGAACGATTCATGCCCTTGCACATGATGTAGGAGAGGATCGCGCCGGACGAGCCGACCAGCGCACCGGTAACGATCAGCGCGAGGTTGCCGAGCGTAAAGCCAATACCGGCCGCGGCCCAGCCCGAATAGGAATTGAGCATCGAGACGACGACGGGCATGTCGGCGCCACCGATCGGGATGATCAAGAGAACGCCGAGTGCCAACGACAGCGCAACGATGAGCCAGAAGACCGTGGTGCTCTGAGTTCCAACGAGCATGATCACCAGGACTACAAGCGCGATGGCGAACACTGCGTTGCATACATGACGGCCGGCCAGAAGGATCGGCTTGCCGGACATACGCCCGTCCAGCTTCAGGAAGGCGATGATCGAGCCGGTGAAGGTGATGGCGCCGATGGCCACGCCGAGCGACATTTCGACCAGCGCCTGCGGGTGGATATCACCGATGGCGCCGATGCCGAAGCTCTCGGGCGCATGCATCGCCGCCGCGGCAACCATGACTGCCGCCAAACCAACGAGCGAGTGAAAGGCGGCAACCAGCTGCGGCATCGAGGTCATGGCGATACGCCGGGCAATCACCGCGCCGGCACCGCCGCCGATGGCAAGGCCGAGCACGATCAGCAGGAAACCGCCGAAGGTGGGCTTTGCCAGGAGCAGCGTCGTGACGATGGCAATACCCATTCCGATCATGCCATAGATATTGCCCTTGCGGCTGGTGGTCGGATGCGACAGGCCGCGCAGTGCCGTGATAAACAGCACACCGGAAACGAGATAGAGGAAGGCTGAAAAGTTAGCGTTCATCAACCGGTCTCACTTTTCTTTTTTCTTGTACATGGCGAGCATCCGCTGGGTGACCAGGAAGCCGCCGAAGATGTTGACCGAGGCCAGCAGCAAAGCGACGAAGCCGAAGCCGGCGGCAAGCCCCGAGGCCGAGATCCCGACCGCGAGCAGCGCGCCGACGACGATCACCGAGGAGATCGCGTTGGTCACAGCCATCAATGGCGTGTGCAGCGCCGGCGTCACCGACCAGACGACGTAGTAGCCGACGAAAATCGCCAGCGCGAAGATCGCCAGCTGGAAGATAAACGGATCGATTGCGCCGCCGGTGGCTCCATGTGCCAAAGCGCCGGCAACGGCCGCGACATCCGGCACGCTGTCTGCCGCTTGCCGTACAGCTATGAGTGCGTGGTCAAGACCTTCCAATGCTTTGTTCAAAGCGTCATTGGCCATCAGCTCTGCCCTCCCCCAAAATTCGGATGAACGATTACGCCGCCATGAGTGAGCGCCGTCGCCTTGATCAACTCATCTTCCATGTCGAGCGCCAGCGCCTTTGACTCCTTCGACACCATCGTCTCCAGGAAGGTGAAAAGGTTCTTGGCGTAGAGCGCCGAGGCGGATGCGGCGATGCGGCCGGGCATGTTCAAATAACCGACGACCTTGACGCCCTCGACCTCGACCACTTGATCAGCAATAGCACCCTCGACATTGCCGCCACGTTCGACGGCAAGATCGACGACGACCGAGCCGGGCTTCATCGCCTTCAGCATCTCGCGGGTGATGAGCCGCGGCGCCGGCCTACCCGGAATGAGAGCCGTGGTAATGACGATATCCTGCTTGGCCAGATGCTCGGCGGTCAGCGCCGCCTGCTTGGCCTTGTATTCCGCCGACATTTCCTTGGCATAACCACCCGATGTTTCGGCCGCCTTGAACTCCTCGTCCTCGACGGCGATGAACTTGGCGCCGAGCGAGGCGACCTGTTCCTTCGAGGCTGGACGCACGTCTGTCGCCGAGACAACCGCGCCGAGACGCCGTGCCGTGGCGATCGCCTGCAGACCGGCAACGCCGGCGCCCATAACGAAGACTTTCGCGGCTGGAACAGTGCCCGCCGCTGTCATCATCATCGGCATGGCGCGATCGAATTCAGTGGCAGCATCCATCACGGCCTGGTAGCCGGCAAGGTTGGCCTGGCTCGACAGCACATCCATCGATTGGGCCCGCGTGATGCGCGGCATCAGTTCCATCGCAAAGGCGGAAACACCGGCCTTCGCCATATCATCGAGCGCTTGTTCGTTGCCATAGGGGTCCATGATCGCCAGCACGATGGCGCCGGACTTATAGGTTGCAACCTCAGGGGACGTTGGGCGGCGCACCTTCAAAACCACATCGGCATTCGCCGCGTCTGCGGCAGAGCCTATCCGCGCACCCGCATTTTCGAACTCGCTGTCCGGAATGCGCGACAACGTGCCGGCCTCCGCCTGAACGACGACATCAAAACCGAGCGACTTCAGCTTCTTGACGCTCTCGGGAGAGCCGCCAACACGGCCTTCAGATTCACTGGTTTCTTTTGGTATGAATATTTTGTGCTGCACCCGTGGTTCCTTCCGAGAGACTGCGATTTCCGATGCCGTAGATTGCGTCGGCGTGATCAATCTTCCGGCGCCAGGACGACGATCATGCCTTCGAGCTCCGGTGTGAACGGAAGCTGGCAAGAAAGGCGCGACTGCGCCTTCCGATAGTCCGAACTGTCGAGCAGTTCGTCCTCATCGATCGAAAGCGCCGGCAGACGAACCTTTATGTCGTCATCAACATAGACATGGCAGGTTGCGCAGGAACAGCAGCCGCCGCAGAGCGCAAGGAGTTCGTCCAGGCCTGCGTCGCGGATATGCTCCATGACCGACACGCCATTCCGTCCCTCAACCGGGACGACCTGGCCGGTGCGCGTGATTACTGTAAATGTAGACATCTCGATCCTCCCATATAGTCTGCGACGCACACCGCGCGGCGGTGACGTCAATTCACCTGTTCACCAACGATTTCAAAGCGATGCCGTTGTCGGCCAAAATATCGGCAGCGATGCGCGCTCGGCCCTCAACAAGTGCGCGGCCCTCGACGTAATCCTTGACTGCGTTGACGCAGTCGAGCGCGACGACAACGCCGTCCCGGAGATAGACGACGCTGAACTTTCGCTCGTTCGGATCACCCCGGACGACAGTCTGATCGTATCCACTCGAAAGTCCGACAGTCTGCAGACGCAGATCGTATTGATTGGACCAGAACCAGGGAACGGCGCTGTAGGGCGCCGGCCCTCCACACAATGTCTTCGCCACAGCGGTGGCCTGGTCGCTCGCATTCTGGACGGACTCGATCCGCAGGCCATGGCCGGAGACCATGCGCGCGCAATCACCGATGGCGAACACGTCGGCCAGGCTGGTTCGGCAATGGTCGTCGATATCGACGCCGTTGCGTCCAGCAGCACCTGCAACAACAAGCGGTTCGACACAGGGCAGAATGCCGATCCCGACGATCGCCATGTCGGCAGCCAGCATTTCGCCATCCGTCAGCCGTACGCCGCTCAGGCGCCCATCGTTCCCAACGAAGCTCTCGATACCGGTTGCCAATCTGATATCGACGCCATGATCGCGATGCTCCTTCTCGTAGAAACGAGAGAGGGGCTCGGCCGCTACGCGGGCAAGAACGCGGTCCATCGCCTCCACGACGACAACTGCCTTGCCGAGCTTGGTCAGAACGGCCGCCGCCTCAAGCCCGATATAGCCGCCTCCGATGACGACCACGCGCTGGACGCTGGCAAGTTCATTCATGATCCCGTCGACATCGGCCCGATTGCGCACGGAATGGATGCCGCGAAGCTCGTGACCGGCACAGGTCATTTTGCGCGGCCGACCTCCGGCCGCCCAGATCAGCTGCCCATAGCCGAAGGCTGCACCATTCGCACAAGAAACGCGCTTTTCTGTCGCGTCCAATCTCGTGACCTCGTTGCCGAGCAGAAGATCGATGTTCCGTGTGGCCCAGAATTCGGGTGGGCGAATGAGAATACGCTCGAATGGCTTGGCGCCAGCCAGATAATCCTTGGACAGCGGCGGGCGCTCATAGGGCAGATCGCGGTCATCGCTGACAAGGCCGATCGACCCGGCAAAACCATGCTGGCGAAGCGAGACAGCCGCCTGAACGCCGCCATGCCCGCTGCCCACGATAAGACAATCGTAATCCATCGTCGCGCTCCTCCCAGTTGGCGCAATCTCGTATTGGTCAGGTTTGATCCGGGCTTGATCGCCGACGCTTGCCTCAGGGCCGCGTCGCGCCAATCAGGATAAAAGCCATGGTTGCCGGCGACGTGCCCTTGTTGCGCCAGGCATGACGAGTGCCGCACTGGATGGCGACATCACCCTGGCGAAGATGAACCTCCGCGCCATCGTCGAGCTCCAGCCAGATGTCACCTTCGAGTACGACGTCGTAGTCGACCGTGTCCGTCGTGTGCATGCCGGGTGCCTCGCGCTCGAAGAGCTCAGCAAGGCCGGGCAGATATTGGTGTTGCTCCGCGTCGGCGGCGACCGGGTCGAAGGACGGATCAGCCATGACGGAATCTGGTGGAAATTGCACGATCATCAAACGCGTCTCGCCCGGAGCAGGTGGTATGCTGATTCCCCGAAGAGATGGGTCGCCGCGATCGAGCGGAAGACTTAATTGTGAGGGCGTCGCCCAGCAGACAGACGTCATGAAGCCGGGGATGGATTGATGCAGATGGGCGTTCGGAACCGCGCCGTCGCTGACGAAAACGGACTTGCCGTCACGGATACCGGTCACCACGCGGCGCGGCACTCTGGCACTGATTTCAGTCGACATAGACAAGCCCCTCCTGCAAGAGTTTGGGTCGCATGTCGTTGACGTCGAGGCTGAGTTCTCCGGCCGCGTAACGCTGGCGCTTCTCCTCCTCCATCCGCTCCCTGCTTCGGCCCTTTTCCAGAACGGCTGCAGCGTTCTCCGCCGGCACCACGCAGACGCCGTCATCGTCCGCGATGATCACATCGCCTGGCCGAACGAGACATCCGGCGCAAACAATCGGAACCTGTACGTTTGCCAAGGTCTCCTTGACGGTCCCTTGCGCGGAAACCGCCTTCGACCAAACGGGAAACCCCATGTCGGTCAGCGTGGCTATATCGCGAACGCCTGCGTCGATAACCAGCCCGCGAATACCGCGAGCCATTGCCGACGTGGCAAGCAGATCGCCGAAATAGCCGTCCTCGCAAGGCGAGGTCGGCGAAACGACGAGAATGTCCCCTGGGCGGGCTTGCTCGAGCGCCACATGGATCATCCAATTGTCACCAGGCGCCACTTCGCAGGTCAGCGCATTGCCGGAGATTTTTACCGGCCGGTAGATCGGGCGCAGCGAGGAGGCAAGCAACCCCTTTCTCCCCTGCGCCTCATGAACCGTCGCGACACCCAACTCGCCAAGACCACGAACAATGGCGTCGTCTGTTCGCATCACGTTTCTAACTACCTTCGCCATACTTTCCTCCCGTAACCTCCATCTCGGAGCGGCCGTCAAAACTGCCGCTAACTGATCTGGAAGCTTCCTCCGGCTTCAATTCAGGATACCATTAGTATCCGAATTCTCATTGGAATGTCAATAGTGAATTCGCATTGGGGTGTTGAATCAGCGCCTGAAGCGACCGCGACCTGCCGACACGAAAAAAGGGGGCAGCCCGCCCCCTTCGAAAACCACAGATGCTCTTTCGATCAGTGCTTCGGTGTCTTGCCTTCAAACGAAATGACATCGCCGAGCGGCTGATAGGCCGCCCCGTCGAACTGGAACAGCTGGAGCGATTCAATCGGATAGACATCCTCGCCGGCTTTCGTCGTCAGGGTGATCCCCGGCAGCAGCAAATCCAATTGTGTGTGATCGAGATTGCGGGCCGCCTCCATCATTGCCTCGCGGCTTGGCGCCTTCATCGATTCAAGCACCTTTGCCAGCGCGTCGCCGATCGCGTAGCCGGATTGGCCAAGTGCGTCGTCGGTCGAGAATTTCGACTGAGCGGCCGCGTGATCGGCCAGGTAGCGTTTCACACCAGCATCGTCTCCGGGCGCCGATGCGTTGACCTGCTTCAGAAATTGGCTCGTGATGACCCCTTTGGCATTTTCGAGGCCCGCCGGCTTCAGGGAGGCGATGGACGCGGCGATATTGGAGACGAGCGTCGTCGGCTTCCAGCCGCTTTCGGTCGCAAAGCGCACGGCCTCCGCGCCCTGTTTTGGACCGGTGATGACGACAAGCGTATCCGCCCCGGAAGCCTTCAGCGTCGAAAGCTGCGTCTCTACAGTGGGATCGGCCGAGGTTACGGGCTGAGCCGCGACGATCGAGGCGCCCGACCCGCTGATTGCACTTTCCAATGCTGCCTGAAATGTCTGTCCTGTTTCGGTGTTCAGATAGAGAAGCGCGATCTTGGCCTGAGGCTTGTTGTCCAATAGATACTTCGCAAAGGTCGCGGCCTCCGTGGTGAAGGACGGCACAAAGCCGATCTCCCATTCAGGGCCGGAGAGTTCGTGAACGCCGGAATACATGAACAGGTTGGGAACGCTGCGCTGCGTGATGTAGCGTCCGATGGCCTGATTGTTGGGTGTGCCCGCAGTCGCAAGGACAGCAAATACCTCTTCCCGCTCGGCGAGCTTGCGGACATTGGTCAGCGTACGTTGCGGATCCAGCCCGTCGTCCTCCACGACAAGTTCGATCTTGCGCGTTTTGCCATCGGCCATTTTGATGCCGCCAGCGGCATTGATCGGATCAATCCGTGTCCTCACGCCGTCGGCAATGGCCCCGAGTGCGGCCACCGGACCGGTGAGCGGCCCTGATATGCCGATCTTCACGGCGTCATCCGTGATCCCCGGCGAAGGCTCTTGTGCGTGCAAGGGCCCGGCGACAAACACCGCCAGCGCGAACGCCCGCAGTGCAAGCGACGTCCTCGATGAAGTCAGTAATTGCATGTCATTCTCCTCCCAATTGCCCGGGCACAGCGCCCGAAACACGTGACAAACCCTTTTTGTTGAAGAGGTGCTTCAAAGCCTGCAGGCCGCGACCAATCGGAAGCCCGGCGATGCCTTGTCGTGCGACCATCATCATGGCGATCAGGCAGAGGCCATAGATCAGGCCCCCGAGTGCAGGATTGATGGCTGTCGTCCAACCCGGCACGAAGACGATGAAAACAGCGCCAATGAACGCTCCAGCCATGCTGGTGATGCCGCCGACGATGCCGCCGATCAGGATGTCGATCGATTTCATCGGCAGGAACGACTGCGGACTGATAAAGCCGTTCAGGATGCAGAAGAGGCCGCCGCCGAGACCGGCAAGTGCGGAGCTTGCGGCGAAAGCCGCCAGCCTGCCCTTGGTCAGATTGACACCTAGTGATTCAGCGACCAGCGGATTGTCGCGCAACGCGCGCAGGAGCCGGCCGGTGTCACCGCGAAGCAAGCGGCTCAGCATGAACACCGAGGCAGCAGCGCAGATCAGCGAAAGACCGTAGAGCCACAATTCCTGGCTGCCTGGAAACCAGCGCGGAGCCATCGGCTGATCGATGGCAAGCCCGGTAACGCCGCCGGTGATCGAATCCATCTTCAGCAACAGTTGCGGAAAGGCGCTCGCTACGCCGAACGTGACGATCGCAAGCTGAAGCCCCTGTAGGCGCAATGCCGGCAGACCGATGAGAACGCCGATGAGGCTGGTGACGATTGCCGCGAACGGCAAAGTCACGATCGGATCCATGCCGAAGTTCACATTGAAAATGGCCGTCGTATAGGCACCGATCCCGAAGAGCGCACCCTGAGCAAGACAGATCTGGCCGCTGAAACCCAGAAGCAGGTTCAGGCCAAGGATCGCAATGCCATATGAAACAGCGATGCTGAACTCGAACAGCATGAAGTCCGGCGCCAGAACCGGGAGGCAGAGGGCGACGCTAGCGACCAGCACTGCGGGAGCGGATTGGAACATTCGGGTGCCGTTCATACTTTCACCACTGTGCTGGAGCCGAAGAGACCAACAGGCCGGACGAGGAGAATTACCAGCGTCACCGCGATCGGAATGACCACGCGCAGATCTGCGCCGATGAAGGGAAGGAAGGTCGCACCGAGGCTTTCGGCGACCCCGACGATCAGCCCGCCGACCAGCGCTCCGAGCGGGCTATCCCAACCGCCCAGCGTTGCCGAGGCGAGCGCATAGAGCAGGATGGGCATCATCATCGTCGGGCTCAGGAAAAGGCGCGGGCCGACGAGGGCAGCTGCGATGAATCCGGTGGTGGCCGCAAAGCCCCAACCGAGCATCAGCATTCGCTCGACCCTGATGCCGACCAGCAGGCTTTTCTCGCTGCTATAGGCAGAGGCCCGCATGGCAAGCCCGAGACGGGTAAAGCGGAAAATTGCACCCATGGTCGCGGCTAGGCACAGCAGTACGAGCAGGATGCCAAGGGTGCTTGCGGTTACGCGGACGCCAAGGATGTCCCAACCGCCACCGGGAAACATTGCCGGGAAGGCCCGCTGGTCGGCCCCCCAAAGCCACAGACACAGCGCCTGAAAAAACACGAACAATCCGAGCGTGACGACAACGACGGTTTCGGTCGACGCCTTCGAAACCGGCTTGATGACGGCACGGAAAACGAGAACCCCTAGCAGGAACGACGCAGCCCCGACAATAAGAAGCGACAGCGCGATCGGCACACCCCATTCGCAGAGTTGCCAGGCACAATAAGCAGAGAGAGTGGCCATCTCGCCCTGGCCAAAGTTGACGATGCGCGTCGCCCGGAAGATCAGAACCAGAGCAAGAGCGAGAGATGCATAGATGGCGCCGGAAGCAAGGCCGTCGATGAGCAGTTGGAAAAAGAGCACCATGTCAAACCCCCAGGTAAGATTGCTGGACCGCCTCGTTGCTCAACAGTTCGCTTGCCAGTCCGCTGACCGTGATATCGCCAGCCTCCATGACATAGGCGGTGTGCGCGAATTGAAGCGTGAGGTCCGCATTCTGCTCGACAATAAGAAGCGTCATGCCGTGCTCGTCGTTGAGCGACTTGAATATCTCGAAGATCTGCTCGGTGATCGCCGGCGCCAGTCCAAGGGACGGTTCGTCGCACATCAGGAGCTTAGGTCGGGACATCAGCGCCCGGGCGAGCGCCAACATCTGCTGTTCGCCACCGCTGAGACTTCCCGCCTGTTGCCGTCGCCGTTCGGCGAGCCGCGGAAATACCGAGTACCAACGTTCCATGTCTTCGGCGATCTGCTTCTTGTCGCGGATCGTAAATGCACCCGCGGCCAGATTTTCCTCGACGGAAAAGTCACCGAACGTGCCACGACCCTGCGGTATGTGGGCCAAACCCAATTCCACCCGTCGGGCCGGGCTGCACTGGCGCAAATCCGTCCCGCCGAATTCAACAACACCTCGCGACGGAAGAAGCCCCGACAGAGCACGAAGGATCGTCGTCTTGCCCGCTCCGTTGGCGCCCAGCAGGGCGACGATGGTCCCTTGCTCGACGGTAAAATTCACCTTGTGAAGAACATCGGTGGCGCCATATCCGGCGGACAAATCCCGGACCGTGAGAATGTTCATCTGGACCTCCCGAGATACGCGTCGATGACCGCCGGATTGGCTCTCACCTCTTCGGGCCTGCCGCTTGCCAGGTTCTGGCCGAGATGAAAGACCTCGACTCGGTCGCAAAGGCTCATGACAAGACCCATGTGATGTTCGATCAGGACCACCGTCACGCCATAGGCTTCCCGCACCCGTGAGACCAAGGCGCCGAACTCCGTCACCTCTCCATGGGTGAGACCACCGGCGGGTTCATCAAGGAGCAGGAGGGTTGGTCTGGACGCCAGGGCCCGGGCGATCTCCATGCGTTTCTGCGTGGCATAGGGCAGTGACCCGGCCGCTACGTCGGCAACGTCCTCCAGGCTGAGGTCGGCAAGGATATCCCTGCAGCGATGCTCGATCTCCTGCTCCCGTTGGCGCGAACGCCTGGGTCGCATCAAAGCGTCGACAAAGCGTCCTCCACTGAGGTGATGGGCGCCAAGCATGACATTCTCGAGCACGGTCATGCCGGCATAGATGCCGAGGTTCTGGAATGTCCGGGCAATTCCCATGCGGATGATTTGGCGGGGTGGCAGGGTTTCGATCGTTTGCCCATGAAGACGGATGGTACCGGCGGTCACGGTGCTCAGCCGCGTAACGCAGTTGAACAGCGTCGTCTTACCCGCGCCGTTGGGGCCGATCAGGCCGCAAATCTCGCCCATACGCACATAGAGCGAGACGCCTTTTAGCGCCTGAATGCCACCGAAGCGGACGTCGACATTTTCGACCGAAAGCACTGGGCTGCCCTCCTCGGCAGCCGGCGCAACCACAGCCATAGTCTCTCCTCCCTTGCGTTGGAACTGCTTGTCCGAGCCATCTCTCCTCGTCGCGTTTCGCTCTCCTCAAAACGCGATTGACAGCTCTCATTCCTCAAGATACCGTAAAGTATCTGAAGTCTCAGTGGTATGTCAACGGTTACTTTAGAGAGTCAAAAGAATTGTGGTGTCGGCGTAGACGCTTCTTCGACGCACGGAGCGGAAAGTCCCGACCTTGGGCTGGCGCTTCGGCGTGATGAGTTTCCGGCCCCTTGGGACGGACGACACCGCGTTATCGAATGCCTCGGCGACAGGCCGAAGTATTCGCCACAAAGCCAATAGGAGATTACGTTGATTGACCTGCGCACTGCCCCCTATGCCATCCTCGTCCTGCGCGTCGCGCTCGGTATTTTGTTTCTCGCACATGCGGGTCTTAAGATCTTCGTGTTCACGCCTGCCGGTACGGCACAGTTCTTTGGAAGCCTTGGGCTTCCCCCGGCGCTTGCCTATTTGACAATAGCGGTCGAACTTGCGGGAGGCGTTGCGCTGATCGCTGGCTTCTTCGCACGCATCGCTGCCGTAGCGCTCATTCCCGTGCTGCTTGGAGCCATATTCACTGTGCACGCTGCGGCTGGCTTTTTCTTCACCAACGCGAATGGCGGATGGGAATTTCCGGCATTCTGGATCGTTGGCCTCGTTGCCGTCGCTCTGGCCGGCGACGGAGCTCATGCGCTTCGCCCCACCCTAAAGCCTTAGGCTCTGCCACGCGGGCCGGCGCGCTAACTAGCGCGCGCGGGCCCGTCGAAGTTCTGTTCAGGGGCGGCGTGCGGACAAATTTGTCCCGCCCAGGTAAACATGACCATCGATTGTCATGACGACTACGCGACTGAGCCAGAACCTCCCACGCCATCCGCGAAGTACGCATCGACCACGCCAGCAATCGGAAAAAATGCTGACTTGCTTGGCTAGACCAATTGGGACTAGCAATCTCGCGTAGGACCGTTCATCAGGACTTCCGCTCCCACCAATTCCCTGAAGGTCAGCCATGCCACTTCACTTCAAAACCCCTACCTATGTATCAGCCTCGCTGTCGAAGGCATGCGGCCGAAATGTCTCGATCAAGCTGGACTCGCTTCAACCATCGGGGTCCTTCAAGATACGCGGCATAGGCTTGGCTTGCGAGGAACATGCCCGTCGAGGGGTCAAACGCTTCGTCAGTTCGTCAGGCGGCAATGCCGGCGTTGCTGTTGCTTACGCGGGACGGCAGCTTGGCATCCCCGTGACCGTCGTCGTTCCTGAGACGACGTCCGAACGTGCACAGCAAACCATATCGAATCTGGAGGCCCAGGTTGTCGTGCACGGCGCCTCCTGGCAGGAGGCGAATGATTTGGCCATGTCGATGCTGGATATCGCTGACGCCTTTATCCACCCGTTTGACGACCCGCTGCTCTGGAAAGGGCATTCCACAATCATCGATGAAATCGTGGAGGACGGATTGCGTCCCGACGCGATCGTTCTTTCTGTCGGCGGAGGTGGACTGCTCAGCGGTGTGGTAGAGGGATTACAGCGTCATCGCCTCGACATTCCTGTTCTTGCGGTCGAAACGCTTGGAGCGTCTTCATTTGCACAGTCGGTTGCCGCGGGACAACGCGTCGTTCTTCCAACAATCGCGAGTGTGGCGACGTCGCTCGGTGCTCGCCAAGTCTCGGAGCACGCCTTTGCGCTCACGCGCCAGTATCACATCGATTGTGCGGTTGTTTCTGATTTGCAGGCGGTTGATGCTTCTCTGCGCTTCCTTGACGACCATCGCATCATGGTCGAACCAGCATGTGGAGCAAGCCTTGCTGCGATCTATGAAAACCTCGAACAAATCCATGGTTGGGTGAATATAATGGTGATCGTTTGTGGAGGTATCACCTCCACCCCTGAGCAGCTTCAGTTCTGGAAACAGGACCTCTCCGGCGCATGATGCGTCGGGGAAATAGACCATCACGCGCAATTCAGGTTCATTCGAGTCGGGAAATTGTGGCTCCGCTTACTCCAAGACAAAGCGAAGAGTGCCACTGAAGTGGACGCTTCCCAACCCAACTATGACTGCTTCACCGGACCCATACGTTCAATTCAGATCTTGTAGGGCAATTTTCCCGTGTTTTCGTGATGGCGCTTTGATGGTTCCGTATGACAGTGGCGTGCTGCCTGTCATTGCACGCGGTCTTGCAAGTCGCTGCGCCTATCGATGCACAACCTCCGTTCCGAGGAATAATCGAATGCGGGCGCCCATATTGGAGCAGGTCGGCACCCAACGGCGGGCATGCATCAGCCGGCTGTTTCGCGCCCCACGCCATATGCCTTATACATCGAGCTCAACGCGACCTTGACCAACTCACCGACGGTCGGGCCGTTGGTGAAGCTGGATGCCGCTCCATAGGTTAATTCGAATACGATGCCACCAAGCGTCGCCGGTTCGGCAGGCGCCTTACCTTCCGGAAATAGACGCAAGAGGATCTTTCCAAGTCCCTCCCACTGAGCACGAAACAGATTTGAGTGTCGCTCACCAAACGTCGCATCGCGTCTTGCGCGGCGAAACAGTTCCAGCGCCAGCATGCCCCAGCTTGGGTCCGCTGAACGCTCTTGCGCCCAGTTGCTGAGAGTATCAATGAAGAGCTGTCCGTCCTCGATGTCCCCGAGAAGGCGTTGCAGTTCGACAACGTCTTCGCCGGAATGCGTTTCCAGCAGATAAAGGAAGATGTCTTCCTTCCCGTTGAAGTTGGAATAGAACGCACCCTTGCTGAAGCCCGCCTCCTCGGCGATGCGTTCGACGGTCGCGCCTTCGTATCCGTCGCGCGCAACAACTTCGCGCGCGGACGCCAGCAACTTTGCTTTCGTCCGCGCCTGGCTCTGTTCGCGTGTCAGTCGCATCAACTTACACTCCTTGATTGCTCCAGCACTCAGATACCACGCGTATCCCGAAAACGATATGGCGTCAATCAAGCACGGAGAGAATACAGGCCAATGACCAGAACACCATGAATTCCGGCCCCTGCTTCTGCCATCGCCAGTTCAATCCGTTGATTTTGACCACGGCGTAGCTGGCTCCCAGCAGGACTGCGACCGCCATGCCGGCCGCAAGCCGGGGAAGGATATTGAATACCATGCCCGTTCCGGCAATCAGTTCCACGACGATCGTCGCGATGACGAACAGCCGAGCGGGATGAAATCCGGCTTTGGCAAATGTCGCGGAAGCCGGACCGACGTGCCTGATTTTCCCGATGCAATGCGGGATAAACCAGATGCCGCACAGCACCCGCAGGATAGCCATAGGCTCGAGTGTGAATTCCATAGTTTTTCTCCGCCTATGCTGCGATCTTGGTTTCGATGAAGCACTCATCGAATGTTGTCGATGCTAGACCGCGTTTGCCGGGATCGAGACGGCTCGCCTCGATCATCAGATCCAGCGTCGTCTCGCGCGCTGCCGGTGGGACTTCCAGGGACCGGGCAAAGACGCCCTTCTCTCGCATGTAGTCGAGCGCGCGTTGGCCGCAGTGTTCGTCGGTCTGGGCGACTTCCATCACGATCGATCGCGCCAGCGCGTTACTTGAGGAATCGTAGAGAAATTCCGTCGCTTCGCGCAGTCCGGCCAGCAGCGTCGTGATCTGCTCACGGTGTGTGGTCGCCCATCTTCGATGGCCGACAATCGCGGTGTACACAATGTCTGGAATATAATCGCTGAACTCCCCGAGATTGATATATCCCGCATCCACACCGACAAAGTTGAGCGGCAGCACTGCCGCGTCAATCTTTCCTTCCTGGAGCGCTTTCCACCGCGCCGGATGCGTATCGACCACGCAGAGTTGGTAATCCACTGGATAGTCGAGGCCGCATCGCGAGAGCATTTCGCGCGTGTAGATCGCCGTTCCCTCGGTCATGGAGGATGTGCCGAGCACCTTCCCTTTCAACTCCTCGATCCGAGTAAAGCGGGGATTGGCAATCAGCGATAGCGGCAGGCGGTTGACGTTTCCAGCCAGGATGCGCATCGCGCCCCCGGCAACGTTATCGGCAATGGCGCCCTCCGGTGGCGTGATCGCAAGATCGGCCTCCCCCGCTTTGACTGCGGCTGTCGCTTTCTCGGCGCTACCTGTCCTCTTGAGAGATACGCGCAATCCGCTTGCCTCGAATATTCCTGCGCAAAGGGCAAGATGGACCGGTAGCCAATTGAGGCCGAGCGCACCGCCTGCCAGAACGATATCCTTCAACTCATGCTTTTGCGCCTGGTGGCCGCCGGCTACATTGAACATTCCCACCTCCCAATTTCAAAACGCGCACGCGTCCTCCCAGGGTCGCGCCGGCATTTCTTCCTCCGCAAGTCAGCATCTCGCCAATTCAAAGATGCGCCTTGCAATTTCAGATACCTGATAGTATCTACAGACCAGCACGAACGTCAATAGGAAACCCAACCCGTTCGCCGGGTAGAGGAAAGGGAGGAAAACCATGGCCGAATTGATGCGCGCGGCGCGACTGATCGCCAGCGGAGAGCCGCTTGCAATCGACACGGTCGAAGGCGTCAGCGCATCCGAACCGGACCCTGGCCGTCAGGCAGCAATTTCCGGAGCCAAGCGCATCATCGGGCGGCAGCACCTACCGCTCTAGTCATCTCCGACACACGCGTACGGGCCGCTGGACACCGCCGGTCTTTCTTAACTGCAACGAATGCGGGACATGCCCGCGTCGCGACAAGGGATTCCACATGAAATCGCGCGCTGCGGTCGCTTGGGCGGCCAACAAACCTCTGACCATCGAAACGATCGACATCGGCGGCCCCAGGACCGGTGAGGTCCTCATCGAGATCATGGCGACGGGCGTCTGCCACACCGATGCCTACACGCTTTCGGGTCTCGATTCCGAAGGCAAGTTCCCGGCAATCCTCGGCCATGAGGGCGCCGGCATTGTGAGAGAGGTCGGCCCGGGCGTGACCTCGCTCAGGGTTGGTGACCACGTTATTCCGCTCTACACGCCGGAATGCCGGGAGTGCAAAACCTGTCTTTCACGGCGATCCAACCTCTGCACATCAATTCGAGGGACGCAGGGGCTGGGGCTGATGCCGGACAAGAGCACCCGCTTCTCCTGCGATGCCGGAGAAATCTTCCACTATATGGGCTGCTCGACCTTCTCGAATTTCACGGTGCTACCGGAGATCGCGCTCGCCAAGATCCGCGAAGACGCGCCGTTCGACAAGATCTGCTACATCGGCTGCGGGGTAACCACGGGCATAGGCGCGGTGATCTACACCGCAAAGGTCTGGCCGGGCGCGACTGTTGCCGTCTTCGGCCTTGGCGGCATCGGTCTCAATGTCATCCAGGGCGCCCGCATGGTCGGCGCCGACCGGATCATCGGCGTGGACCTCAATCCGGCCAAGGTCGAAATGGCCCGCAAATTCGGCATGACCGACTTTATCAATCCGCAGGATGTCGGCTCCGACAAGGTTGTGCAGGCGATCCAGGATCTGACCGGCGGCGGCGTCGATTTCTCCTTCGATGCCACCGGCAACACGACTGTGATGCGCCAGGCGCTGGAATGCTGCCATCGCGGCTGGGGTGAATCGATCGTCATCGGTGTCGCGGAAGCCGGCAAGGAGATATCGACAAGACCATTCCAGCTGGTGACCGGCCGCGTATGGAAAGGCAGTGCCTTCGGAGGCGCGCGTGGACGGACCGACGTTCCGAAAATCGTCGATTGGTACATGGAAGGCAAGATCAACATCGACGATCTCATCACCCACACCATGCCGCTGGAGGAGATCAATACTGCCTTCGATCTGATGCATGAGGGCAAGTCGATCCGCTCGGTCGTCGTCTACTGAAAAAGAGACAGCCGCAAACGCGACACGGTGCGAGCCGGCGCCCGGATCCGTTTCAGAGGCCGGCATAGTGAGGAACCCATGACAAATTCGATCTCGATACATCCCCTGCTCGACAATGGCGTATCCAGGAGTACCGGGGAGTTTTCGGGCGGCGTACTGATCTGCGCCTGCACCGAACGCCCCGTCAAAATCAGGGTCGAGGGCGCCATCGCCCATAACCACGCCTGTGGCTGCACCAAATGCTGGAAGCCGGAAGGTGCGGTCTTTTCCATGGTCGCGGTCGCACCGCACGACAAGGTCAGCGTGCTCGAAAACGGCGACAAGCTGGCGGTAGTCGATCCGTCGGCGCTGATCCAGCGGAACGCCTGCACGGAATGTGGCGTACACATGTACGGACCAGTGGAGCGGGATCACCCCTTCCAGGGCCTTGATTTCATCCACCCCGAACGCTTCCAGGAGAGCGGATGGCAGGAGCCCGGTTTTGCAGCCTTCGTCTCCTCGATCATCGAAGCCGGCGTCGGGCCGGAAATGATGGATGGGGTCCGTCAACGTCTCAATGATTTGGGACTTCCCACATACGACTGCCTGTCACCGGGCCTGATGGACTATATCGCGTCTTGGACGGCCAAAAGAAACCTCGCACGAAACAACTGAGCAAGGCCGGATCAACTCACTGGCCGGTCGGCGCCACGCCGGCCGGTTGCGGTAAGCACGATCGGCGATGACATGCTCCAAAAGCACCCTTTCCATTCGTACCGGCAACAACCCATGGGGTAAGATCAATGGCTTCTTCGGGCTACACCTATGAAGTATCAGTCAGGCTGGTTCGTGGACGCGATGGTCACGCTCCCGACAAGCCCACCTCTGTCACCTTCGAACATAACAATCATGATGACATCATCGCCATAGTGGAACGCATGCGCGGCAATTCAGGCCTTGCGCCGGAGGCGGCGACGGCCGTGGCGGTCGGCACCAAGCTACTCGGCGAGGTCCTGCTAAAGGAAAAACACAATCCACTGTTTAATCCGCTCCGAGCTGGGCTGCATGCTTTCATAGCTGCACTGAAAAACACGCCAACGACCGAGCGGACCGATTAGGCGTCTATCAATGATCTCGAGTGCGCTTCGATGGCGTGCGTCGGATACGGCCGGCTGAGCGGTCACGGTGGAAAATCAGTCCATGTTGGGTAAGGAGCGATACAGCTTGAGGGAGAAGGCGATACCGTCCTTTTCGGATGAAGGGCCCATCTTCGTCTTCGACGGCCAATGCGTCTTTTGTTCTGGCTGGGTCAAGTTTGCGCTGAAGCACGATAAGAGTGGCAAGTATCGTTTCATGACTGCGCAATCAAAGGTCGGTTCGGCGCTGTATCGGCACTATGGATTTGACGATCGCGACTTCAAAACCAACCTGTTTCTTCAGGACGGCCGGGCTTACCATCGCGCGGAAGGCACTATTCGGTTTGTGGCCGGCCTCGGATTTCCCTGGACGATGTGCCACGTCCTTCGTCTCATGCCGAGAAAGTGGGCGGACGGGATTTATGAATTCGTAGCGCGCAACCGCTACAGGTTCGCCGGGAGAACGACGACCTGCTTCGTTCCAAATCCGGACGAAAGAGACCGCTTCATCCTTTAAGACATTCTGTAATGCGGCCGCGTGTTGGCGGGCGTCGGCTCTCGAGTCATCGACCGGGGCAATGTCCTTCGCTGAGGAGCAAAGCTGGACGGGCCTGCCCCCCTGAATGGGGGGCCAGGCTCGCGTTTAGTCACAGTCGTTCTGATGCCCGCTTCGCCTGTCGGCTAGAGCGTAACGGCGTAGTAGGTGAAGCCGCCGTCGCCCTTGGTCACGCCGGAAATCGCTTCATTGATGTCTTCCAGCGGCCAGACCATCGGCTCCATAATCGAGAGGTCTACGACATTGCCTTCGACCATGGCGGCGATTTCCATGCCTTCGGCCGCGGTGAACCAGACCGAGCCGATCAGTTCCATTTGTTCGTCCATCCACCATTTGACATCGACAGGCAGATCGCCCGCCGTGCCACCGATATTGATGATGCGGCCACCGCGCCGAACGCCCTTCATCGCGTCGATCATGGACTCCAGGGGAGCCTTGGCGCCAAGCGTGTCGAGCATCAGATCCGCACCGATACCGCCGGTTTTGGTTTTAACGAATTCAGCGGTGGAGCCGGTCCGGTTCGAGAAGGTTTCGATTCTGTTTGGGGCAAGCGCCTTCAGGCGGGCGAGCAACTCGTCGCCCCGCGCAACTGCGTAAACCTTGCCGACTCCCATGGCGAGCGCAAAGAGCGTAACTCCGACCCCGAGGGTTCCGGTCGCGCCATTGATGATCAGCGAGCGTCCCATCAATGGGCCGCATTTCTTCAAGGCGGCGTAAGACGTGCCGAGATAGCCCATGCGCGATCCCTGCACAAAAGACATGTTGTCGGGAATTTTGACGACCTGCGCTTGCGGCGCCAGCATGTATTCGCAGAATCCGCCGTAGGGATAACGTTTGAACATCTCCAGGCTCTTCGGATTGTAGCCGAAGTAGCCGCCGAGCGTCCAATGCTGGCAGGCCTGAGGATGGCCCGACGAGCAGGCGTGGCAGGCTCCACAGAAACGGCCGGGATTGACGTAGACCCGGTCCCCAGGCTTGAGGCCCACGACCTGTTCGCCGACCTGGTGAACGATCCCTGAAGGGTCGAGGCCGTGGATCGCAGGCCGCGGCGGCAGTGGCATCTGGGGATACCACGTCTCCCAGTTCGCAAGCACGTTGCCGAGATTGGGCACCATTCCGCAGGCTTTGACTTGGACCACGACATCGCTGCCGGAGACCAGCGGTCTTGCGACTTGTTCAATTTTCATCGGCTCGCCAACCGCGTGCAAGCGCGCGGCACGCATCGTCTGCGTCATGTTTTCCTCCCATTAACATTAGATCCCAATAGTTTTCCAATACCAAAGCGTATCCGAAAAGGCAAGGCCATCTCGCCTTTGGCCGGCTGGCACACGAATGAACCGAAGATTTGCCGCTCCGAGTGGAAAGGCCGCCCTGAATCTCGCAGGAAATCCCGCCGCTCATTGACAGCTGATTCATTTCAGGATACTTACGGTATCTGAAAACGCAATGGTATGCGAAATCAGTTTTGTCGGCCCGGACTCTTCCGGCTCGGCACCAGCAGAGAAGCAACCGAGGCGGGAGGAGCAGAGCTGAATCAGCACTGCCGCCAGAATGAGCAATGGGAGGAAGAAATGACTAACGACGCGTCAGCACTGACAAGCGGCAATCTGTATACAGACCCCTACCCCGTCTATGCGCGGCTCCGCAAAGAAGCTCCGGTCGCCTTTTTCGAGGGGACCAAAGAATATTTCGTCACCCGCTACGACGATTGCCGTACGGTCGGTGCAAATGACAAGATTTTCGGCCCGTCCGGCGCCGCCGACCGGCCCGAGGCGCGCGTCATGGGCATGCCGAACGTCTTGACCATGTCGGGCGAAGAGCACGCGTGTCTGCGTCAAGGCATTGAAATCGATCTGACGGCGGAGCGCGTTCGTTCTTACGTCGACCGTCTGACGCGGCCCGTGGTGCAGCGCTTCATCGACCAGATCAGGGACAAGGGTGAGGCAAACCTCACGACCGAGCTATTCGAACCGATTTCCGTGCGCTGTATCGGCGACGTGATCGGGCTGACGGAAACCTCGAATGACAATCTCGTCGAGTGGTTCCACGCCATGGCGCTCGGCCTGCAGAATGTATCCAACGACCAGGCCGTCTGGGATCGGCTCGATGCGGCGCTCCAGGACATCAGCAACCAGCTAGGCGCACTCTACGACGCGGCGTTGTCGAAGCCCAACCACACGCTGATGAGCCACGTCATGTATGGCGGCATGCCGGAAGGCAAGGTTCGCAGCCTGCAAGAGATCTCGCCAACGATGCGCGTCATCATTCTGGGAGGGCTGCAAGAACCCGGACATGCGGCGGCAAATGCCTGCGCCGGCCTGCTTTCGAACGCCGATCAGGCGAAGGTGATGGCGGAGGACCCGACGGCACATGCCCTCAGGGCTTTCGATGAGGGGTTGCGCTGGATCGCCCCGATCGGGGTGACGCCGCGCGTCGCCGCCACCGATTTCGAGATTGCCGGTACAACGATTCCCGCAGGGTCCTCGGTGGCTATCGTCATGGGCTCGGCAAACCGCGACGAGGCACGTTTCGAACACGCGGATCAGTTCGACATGTTCCGCAAGAAGAAACAGCACGTCTCTTTCGGCTTCCGGCCGCATTTCTGCTCTGGGCATTTCCTCTCTCGGGCGATGGGTGAGATCGCACTTCAGGAGGCCTTCAGGCAGCTCCCGAACCTGCGCCTCGATCCAGACAAGGAGCTGAAGGCCAAAGGCTGGCGATTCCGCGGCGTGAACGTTCTTCCAGCAAGATGGGACGCGTGATGACTCTGATTATCGACTGTCACGGCCATTTCACGACAGAGCCGCAGAAACATCATGACTTCCGCAAGGCACAGGTCGCCTTTGCGGAAGGAAAGGTGCACGAAAGACCCGTCTACCCCGGCATCTCCGACGAGGAATTGTCAGTGATTGTCGAGGGCAATCAGCTGCGGCTCCAAAAGGAACGCGGGTCTGACCTGACAATCATTAGTCCGCGCGCTTCCGGGATGGGGCATCATATTGGCAACCTGGATATCGCCGCCGAATGGGCAACAATATCCAACGATTGCGTCAAACGCATCGTTGACATGTTCCCGAAGAATTTCGCGGGCGTGTGCCAACTGCCGCAAACTGTCGACGGCGACCTTAAACCGGTGATAGCGGAGCTGGAACGTCGCGTCGATCAAGGCTTCGTCGGTTGCAACCTCAATCCTGACCCCTCAGGCGGGCGATGGAGTGCGCCGCCAATCTATGATGAATGGTGGGACCCGATGTGGGGGGCCATGGCTGCGTTGGATGTCCCGGCAATGATCCATGTGTCAGGCTCCTGCGAACGTTGCCTGCATACGACCGGTGCCCACTACATCAACGCCGATACGGCTGTCTTTATGCAGCTGATCCAGGGCGACCTGTTCGAACGTCATCCGACGCTGCGGCTGATCATCCCGCACGGCGGCGGCGCGGCGCCATATCACTGGGGGCGCTACCGGGGTCTATCGATCATGCTCGAGAAACCTCCGCTTGCAGAGCATCTGATGAATAACTTGTTCTTTGACACCTGCGTCTATCACCAGGCCGGTATCGATACGCTGTTCCGGGTGGTTGACAAGAAGAACATCCTGTTCGGCTCCGAGCTGCTCGGCGCGGTGAAGGCCTTGGATCCGGAAACCGGACACAGCTTCGACGACACCAAGCGCTACATCGACGCCCTGAACCTGAGCGCCGAAGACAGGCACGCGATCTTTGAAGGCAATGTGCGGCGCGTTTATCCGCTGCTCGACAAACGGCTCAAGGCACAGAACCGCTAGTTCACCGCCGATATATTGGAGGAATGTTCATGACGATCACAGTAAAATTGGCAGGCGGGGCACAGGGTTTCAACTGGCTACCTGTCTTCGTCGCTGAAGAGCAGGGGCTGTTCGAGAAGCGCGGGCTTAAGATTGAGTATCTGCGCATGGGCAACGTCGACAAGGCGACAACCGCCGTCCTGGAGGGCGAGGCAGATCTCGCGATCACGCCACCTGAAGGCGCCGTTTCGAATTACGTCAAGGGCGGCGAACTCCGTGTGGTGGCGTCAAACTCCAACCGCCTTCCCATGTCGATCGTGGCAAGCGCTTCGATCAAATCGATCGCCGAACTGAAGGGTAAGAAAATCGGCACCTCGTCGCTGACAGAGGGCACGGCGATCTACACCCAGTTGCTACTTTCCCGCGAAGGGCTCAAATATCCCGGTGACTACGACTTCGTGCTCGCGGGCATCCACACAAAGCGCTGGGAAGCGTTGCAGGCTGGCGAGATCGATTGCGCGCCGCAGCCGGCGCCCTGGAACTTCGTCGCTGAACAGGCCGGCTATAACCTGGTCGGCGAGGTCAATGACGTCATCCCGGAAATCCTGTTTGCCGCGCTGATCGCCAACAGGAGCTGGCTCGATGCGAATAGCGAGACGGTCGGCAAGCTGTTGGAGGCGCTGTCCGACGCCTATGTGATCACCAACGATCTATCGATGGAGGAGATCACGCTGCCAATCTTCCAGCGCATCACCGTGCCGGACGATGCAGATCTTGCCCGTCGCGGGCTGCGTTACATGCGTGACATGGGCATGTGGCCCCAAGGCCTCGCCATTCCCGACAAGGCGCTTGAGACCACCATCGACCTGATGATCCGGGCGGGTCTGCTCGATGAAGGCAACCGGGCATCGGCCACCGGCGTCTTCGACCAGTCCTATCTCCAGAAGGCCCGTGGGTGACGGTGGTTACCTGGTCCGATGCGTCGGGAACAGACCGACGGTGCGGACTCGCGGCCCCCATGGTTTCCAAGGAGCTTTCGATGAAAATGATCGCGCAGAATACCGCCTTCGGCGGTGTGCAGGGCGTCTTCGCGCACGAGTCCATTGCCTGCAAGGGCGAAATGACTTTCGCGATCTATGTGCCGCCGCAAGCAACCCATGAGCCTCGCCCGGTCTTATGGTATCTCTCCGGCCTCACCTGCACCCACGCCAACGTCATGGAAAAAGGCGAGTATCGTCGCTTGGCATCGGAACTCGGCCTTATCGTCGTGTGCCCTGACACGAGCCCGCGCGGGCCAGAGGTACCGGACGAGCCGACGAACTGGCAGATGGGCAAGGGCGCCGGCTTCTATCTCGATGCGACGGAGGAGCCATGGGCCGAGCAATACCGAATGTACACCTATATCACCGAGGAGCTGCCTGCCGTTGTAGGCCAGCATTTCCGCATCGACACGAGACGCCAGGGTATCTTTGGACATTCGATGGGCGGACATGGCGCGATAACAATCGCGCTCAAGAACCCTGAACGATTTAGAAGCTGCTCTGCCTTCGCACCAATCGTCGCTCCATCGAGCGCCGACTGGTCCGCCGGCGCCTTCGAAAAATACCTCGGTCCGGACAAGGCCGCCTGGCGTAAATACGATGCCTGCGCCCTCGTCGAGGACGGCGCACGCTTCCCCGAATTCCTGATCGACCAAGGCAAGGACGATACCTTCCTTGATAACGGACTCCGGCCGTGGCTCTTCGAGGAAGCTGCAAAAGGCACCGGGATCGAGCTTACGCTCAGGATGCACGAGCGCTACGACCATTCCTATTATTTCACTTCGACGTTCATGGACGATCATTTGATTTGGCACGCTCACAGGCTCGGTTGAGGTGAGCTTGCTGGCGACGGCACTCGCCACCTTCCTGCTTGTTCAGCCGTGATTATCCAGGCCGAAGCGGACGCACACGTTACCTTGAGGCACGTGGCGAAATCGCCCCCTTCGCTGAAATCATGACGAAGCGGTGACGCCAGAGGCTATCCATCTGCGTAGCCTCCGCATGCCTGAAACGGCATGCCCGGTCTGTGGCAGTACCGACCATCCCCACCTTCGACATCCCGGCGCTTCGTCGCCGGCGCGAGGAAGTGGATGCTGACCTGGCTGCAACGGATCGGCCCGGCGGACCTTGCCGCCGACATGGGCTTTAGCGCATCAGAGTGGAAGCCAGGCGTAGATTTCATCACCAAATGGTGCTATTTATAATGCCACAATCAGGAAACCAGACGATGCGATCGACTATCAACCTCGACGACACTCTCATGGAAAGGGCTAGGTCCCTAACCGGCACAAAAGAAACCGCCGCTTTAGTTCGCCAAGCGTTGGAAACGCTTGTTCGTGTGGAGTCAGGAAAACGCCTCATCGCGCTTGGAGGAACTATGCCCGATGCGGAGGCAGCCCCACGCCGCCGGAGCGCAGTTGTCAAGTGATACTTGCAGACAGTTCTATTTGGATTGATCATTTCCGGCATGTCGATGCAGAGCTGAGTAAGATTATTGAGGACGATCGCCTACTCTGCCATCCGGCTGTGATTGGCGAACTGGCGCTTGGCAGTCTTCGGGATCGCGGGAGCGTGATAGCTTTCCTGGCAGCTCAGCGCGAAGCGTTCGTCGCAACGCACGACGAAGTCATGACGATGATTGATCGCCACGGCATTTTCAGTATGGGCCTTGGCTACACAGATGCCCACTTGCTGGCCTCGGTTCTCCTTGATCAGCGGGCGGCCTTATGGACCAGGGACAAGCGTCTGCGGGCAGCGGCCGATAAGGCGGGGGCTTCACTGCATACTCCTGCCAACGCGCGGAACTAAATGCTGAAATAATGATGCTAGGGTTTCGGACTCTTTCGAATCGCTTCGCCTTGAAGGACTTGAACCGCCGCCCATGTCGTTGATTGCCTGGTTCTCGAAGCTGCCTGCCAGGCCCGCCCCGGTATTGTTGACGAGAACCCCGATACGATGATCGTCACGGAGCCGAGTCTCTATGGCAGCCAGGTCGCCAGGCTCGGTGAGATCTGCCTGCCGGATGTCGACAGTCACGCCGCTTTGCCGCAGCGTACCGGAATCAGGAAAACAGACCTTCCTTCCGCTGATCTTGGCCGTTAGCGTACATGAGCAGTTTCTGTTGGATGCAATCCTTCCCCGCGCCCAGATAAAAAGCCACAACAGAATGCTTGAACGCCGTGCTGTGTTTGCTCATGCAAAAACCCCCGAAGTTGGAGGTCCAACTTTCGGGGGTCAGTTCACTACCGGCGGGGCCTTTTCTTTCCGACACATTGGATTGGCTACATCAAAGCTCGACCGTCGCACCCACTGACGTTTCAGGTGACATTGCCAGATATCTGTGCCGCCAGCTCGGCCTGGATCTCTATGAGTTTGAAAGCGGTCTCAGGAGAAGCAATGGAAAAGCGCATGCCTGCGGACTTGGCGCTCACAGCATTCCGATTTCGACGAGCTTATAGAGGTGCTTGTAGACCATTCCTGGAGGCAGTCCGGCCACAGCTGCAAGCCTGCCGGCGGACAACTGCCCGATCGGAAAGAACTGCCAGCAGCAAAAGCCGCTTTGGATGCGCGATTGCTTGCAAGAGTTTCGCGGCTTCATGGGCCTGCTGTACATTCAGTTCGCTGGTCACGGTATTTGCCATATCTTGGTCGGTGCATGATCGGGCACGCTGCAGCCGTCCCTTATCCGACGGACTGCGAAACGCAACACCGTGGTCGGCAAACTGCGGTGTAACTTCCCGCACCTACCGACCACGCGTGGCCTGCATTCACGACCCATAAGGGATCACTCCAAAAGCCGCATCGTCAATCTACAAATTCCTGAATTAGCATGGCATCATACTTGACAATGGAGCTCACCATTTCATAGAACGAGCGAGCCCCGAGACCGATCCCCGATCGCGCCGGGAGCAACAAATCGCGACAATCCGCGGACGTCGGATGTGCCCCGTATCGGGGTGCGAATGCATACGCG
This sequence comes from Ensifer adhaerens, assembly GCF_001270265.1. Classification (GTDB taxonomy): domain Bacteria; phylum Pseudomonadota; class Alphaproteobacteria; order Rhizobiales; family Rhizobiaceae; genus Ensifer; species Ensifer adhaerens_B. The sequence goes on along the minus strand of NZ_LGAP01000032.1, from coordinate 4,403 downwards.
CGTTTTCTTGGGGGGAGTTGGGAATGGGTGCTCTGGATCTTTCTTTGTCGTCGGCACCGACGCTGGTCTCATATATCCGCACATCGCTACGGCTAGTCCATTTCTCCGGCTTGGTCCTCGGGCTCGGCGGCGCCTTGTTTCTCGATCTGATGCTGTCGCGCTACCGTAGGATGATCGTCAGCGCCGAACTCGTCGAACACGTAGAATGGATCAGTCGGTTTATCGCAGCCGGGCTCCTGCTGCTATGGGCCTCCGGCTTGGGATTTCTCCTTCTCTATCACATGACCGAAGCCGAGAAGCTGCTGAATCCCAAGATCTGGGCCAAGGTGACGATCGTCAGCATCCTCACCGTCAATGGCCTCGCCATCCACCGCTTCGTCATACCGTTCATCCGCCGCCAAATTGGCTCCCCGCTCCTCTCGGAAATCAAACCCGTCACGAAGACCGCACTGATAGGATGCGGCGTGATTTCGATTGTCTCCTGGAGCGTGCCAGTCATCCTCGGCGCCGCGCCACAACTGAATTTCGTCATGCCTTGCGAGGTCATACTTGGGGCCTATGCGCTACTGTTAATCCAAGCATTTTTCATCGCCACTCTCGTCATGCGCGGCCGGCGCGACAGGTGCGCCAGCGCCACCACCTAAAACCACGGGAGCCAAGGGCATCCAGCCGCTGACCTCAACTCGGCGACAACAATTGGATCGAGATGTGATCGATCCCCGGGTACAGTTCAAGCACGGCTCACCTGCCCTACTCAACAACGCACTGGTTGGGAGGGCGACGGTAGACCGGTATGCTAACTGACACGTTTTGAGAGGCGCCGAATTGTCAATCCGCTAAAGCGGAAACCTCGCGCAGCCACTCAATGAACAGCCGCCCACTTTCCTTTCGTGGCTTCCTCGTCGGCACAACGACGAAGTAGGCCGCCCTGGTGCGGATGGATGCTTCAGTAAGGCGGACCAAGCGGGTTTGCTGGATAAGGTCGGCGACCAGGCGATTCCAACCGAGCGCAATGCCTTGCCCGTTCATCGCGGCATAAATGGCCTCTGTGTAGAAGCTGCATCGCAGGCCGCGGGCCTTTTTCGGTGTCTTCACGGAAAAAGCCGCAAGCCACTCGTCCCAGCCTGTCCATATCGGGTCGTCAGTATCGCTGGATATCAGCGGATGACCGACGAGATCTTCCAGTGTGCGGATCGGGCCGGCCGTGAGCAGATAGTCCGGGCTGCAGATCGGGAAAACTTCATCCTCGAACAAAAGCTCTGCCTGACCGTCCGACCAAGTGCCGGTTCCATAGCGGATCGCTAAATCCACATCGCTTGCCGCGATGCTCGTTCGGGCATCCTGCGTAATGATGCGAAGTTTGATCTCGGGATAGGCGCGCGAAAATGCGGCGATCCTTGGTAGCAGCCAGAAATGCGAGAATGAGATGGTCGCCGAGATTGCCAGCTCGTCATCCGGGCTTTCCGACCGGAGATCGGCGACGGTGTCGGCAATAAGGTTGAATGCGTCGCCCGCCGCCGCAGAAAGCAGCCTGCCCTTTTCAGTCAGTTCGATCTTGCGATGGAGCCGCCGGAACAAGGGGAAGCCGAAATCCTCTTCCAGCAAATGGATCTGCCGGCTTATGGCAGCCTGGGTCACACCGAGCTCCATTGCTGCCCGTGTGAAGCTGGACAAACGTGCTGCAGCTTCAAATGCCGTCAAGGCGGTCAGTGGCGGTAGTTTCTTCCTCAGGTTCGCCATATTTCTTCCATTACATCTGGTAATGTCACACGCACACATTTGTGCCGTTGAGCGACCGCACCACCTGAGCGATCCTGCCTTTGAAGCCGTCGACCTTTCGATCGGAACATAAGGTGGAATTATGCTACAGACATTTGCTTCTCCCATATCGGCCCTCCTCGATGCAAGAGCCGAGGGACATTCACTTCCGGCCGGTCTTTATACGCGCGAGGATGTGTTCGAGGCGGATCTCGAGGTCTTCTTCCGCCGGCACTGGATCTGCATCGGCCTTGAATGCGATGTGCCGGAGCCGGGCGATGCAACCGTTGTCGATATCGGCAAGACGAGCCTCATCCTCCTACGCGACGACGACGGCGAGATCCGCGTCATCCACAATGTCTGCCGCCACCGCGGCGCACGCCTGCTGGATGCCGGAAAGACAATCGTTTCGAAGCTCGTCTGTCCCTACCACACCTGGACCTATGAGCTGACCGGCGAGCTGAGCTACGCCCCCCACATGGGCAAGGGCTTCGACAAGGAATGCCGTAGCCTCAAGCCGGTGACGTTCAAGTCGGTCGGCGGTCTCATTTATGTCTGCCTGTCAGACAATCCGCCCGAAGACATCGACCGCCTCGTCGAAGTCATGGCGGAACGCCTTGCCCCCTACGACGTTCGCAACGCCAAAGTCGCGTATGAATCCAATGTAATCGAGCAGGGCAACTGGAAACTTACAATCGAGAATAATCGTGAATGTTACCACTGCTCCGCCAACCATCCCGAACTCTGCGTCTCCTTCGTCGACCTCGATTTCGGCTTCGACCCGGACGCATTGAGCCCGGAAGATCGAGCCCAGGCCGAAGAGCATTTTTCGTTATATGAGGAACGCACCAAGCTGTGGGAGGCCGACGGCTATCCGTCTGCAGCGGTCGAGCAACTGATGGACTGCACCACGAATTTTCGCACGCAGCGGCTGATCATTTCCGGCGCCGGCGAATCCCAGACCCCCGATGCGACCGCGGCCTCGGCAAAGCTGCTTGGCACGATGTCGCGCAAGGATCTTGGAGACATGCATCTCTGGGGCCACAACAGCTGGAACCACTTCATGGGCGACCACGCCATCGTTGCGATCGTCATACCGCTCTCCGCGGATAAAACGCTCGTGCGGACGAAGTGGCTCGTGCACAAGGACGCTGTTGAAGGCGTCGATTACGACCTCGAAAAGCTGACCAACGTCTGGATCGCCACGACCGATCAGGACGCCGAGCTCGTCGCCCGCTCGCATGCCGGCGTCGAAGATCCCGCCTATGTGCCCGGCCCCTATTCACCTTTCTCCGAAACGAACCTGGACAAGTTCGCCTCGTGGTACGTCGACCGGATGCGCGCACATGGATACTAAGAGCACCTTTTCTCCGGCCGAGCGTCTTGAGCTTACCGATTTGTGGAACCGCGACGTGGATGAAGATCTGATCTGCGTTGATGTCCATCAGGAAACGCATGACGTGAAGACTTTCACCTTTGCCTCTCCGGAGGGTAAGCGCTTTGCCTTCGAGGCCGGTCAATATTTCCTGTTCGACCTCGATATCGACGGAGAGCCGGAGAGCCGTTGCTACAGCATCTCGTCGTCGCCGAAGCGCAGCAATGCGTTTTCGGTCACGGTCAAGCGCGTTGCCGGCGGCAAGATCTCGAACTGGCTTCACAACAATCTCGAGGTCAGCGCCAAGGTCAAGGCGAACGGTCCCCTCGGCCATTTCATTCGCCCGAACGGCAGGAAATATCTGTTTCTGTCCGGAGGTTCAGGGATTACGCCGGTCATGGCGATGATCCGCGAGTTTGCCGACACATGCGAGCCTGTCGACGTCGTTTTCATGCACGCAGCGCGGACTCCGAAGGACCTCATCTTCCGCGACGAACTCGCCACGCTCGCCAATCGGCTGAAGGGCCTCCGGCTTCAGCTTCTGCCGGAAGTCGTTTCCGGCGAGGCCAACTGGCCGGGACTGACCGGACGCATATCGGCTGAGTACATGAAGCTTGCGGTTCCCGATCTCGCCGAGCGCGTCGTCCTGTGTTGCGGCCCGGCGCCGTTCATGGCGGCGGCACGCGCGATCTCTGCCGAACTGGGCGTTCCCCCGTCAAACTACATCGAGGAGAGCTTTGATGCGGCCGCGACAGACGACGTTGATGTTCCTGTCGTCGAACAACCGGCCACCCGAACGTTCCAGGTGGAGTTCTCCAAACAGGCCCGCAAGATCGAGGTTGCAGGAGAGCAGACTGTGCTCTCCTGCGCAAAGAAGGCCGGGGTGAAGCTCCCCTCATCCTGCTCAAACGGCGTCTGCGGCACTTGCAAGTCCAAGCTCGTATCCGGCTCGGTCGATATGAACCACAATGGCGGCATCCGGCAGCGGGAGATCGACGCCGGGCACTTCCTGCCCTGCTGTTCGAAGCCGCTGAGCGATCTGGTCATCGATCGCTAGGTTACCGGGCAAATGATCCCGGCCCAGCTACTGGCTGGACCGGGACATCTCATGCTGCGAGTGCTCCGCTCTTTTTGGCCGCCCAGGTGGCGATAACGTCCATCAGAACGGGATTGAGGCAGTCATAGGGCTCCAGACCCAATTCGCGCAGCCGGGCACGCACACTATCCATCTTTGCCGGATCGTATCCACTCTCGATGATCGAAGACACGA
>NZ_LGAP01000031.1 GCF_001270265.1 Ensifer adhaerens | reverse complement strand
GCGATATCCGCTCCCACTGCTCGTCCCGAAGGATCAGACGATCCAAAACACCCATGACTGCCTCCAAAAGACAGTCTTGAATCTGATTTGCTCACCCTTGGAAATCCCAAGAGTCCACACGACCTAGACCTCGGCCGTCAGGGCGGGCGCCGCCGCGACGTGCCCATCGGCATGCGGCAAATGCCGCTGCACAAATCTGTTGATCCGGTCCGCACACGAGCACCGTCGAGCGAGCGGGACGCGCATCGCCAAAACCTCGGCCACCGGCGAAAGCGCACAACGATCCCCCCGCACAACAGCTGCAGGCACGCAGCCCCATCGCGAAGAACGCACAGCCACGCCGCGCCGGCAGCCCTCGCCCCGGCACGAACGAGAGGTCGAGGCGTTCGCATACGCCACCGGCCTTTCCTCCACTGTCGGGTCCGCCACACAGAGAAATCTCTGCAAATTCGCATCACGCATGACGTCGTCTCCTCAAGAATTTCCGCACGGGTTCGCCTCGCCAAGATCGACGATCGGTCTCCACGTGCTCTGCACCTGATCTGGTTTTCCTCCGGCCCCTCGCCGGCAAGCCGCCTGAAACCCCGCTCGCGTTTCGCTGAGGCAGGACTGCGTTCGGCCACGTGACCGTGGCGCTGGAGCACTGCGCGCCCGGGATGTTTCCCATCCGCCGTGACACGCAAAGCAGCTCCAGCCTTTCGAACCCGCGCATGATCACGCACCGAGATCGCGTGCGATCATCGGGGGCATGCGTCAGAAACGGCTTGCCGGCGCCGAAATGGAAGCGAGGGGCCACCGGGGAGGAGGTGGGCAGCAGCCCCTCGCTGTGATCGCCGCCGCGACTGCGCCCGCGTGCCGGATCGGCACGCAACGGACGCTGTCAACGCGCACATATCACCCACACCGAAGAGATCGGGGACCATGCAGCAGGACGACGATCAGTCTCGTCTATGGCGTCGCCCGTCGTTGCCGACGAAGCGAACGGCCCATAATTCCTTCGCCCCTCGCCCCTTCGCCCGAGGGATGGGCGGGGTGGAAACACCCCTCCTCGCCTTCAGCCGGCGGCGGCAAACCACCGGCAAAGGCAATGACGACAGTCGGGCCGAACATCAGCATTTCCTCCTGTCTCGCGCGACCGGCGTGAACGCCTCGTCCAGCTCGCGCTGCAACGTCAGGCGGAGCGGCGGGCGCATGGCGCGGTTGATTGGCCTTGATGCGGTTCTGGGATGCGGTTCTGGCGGCAGTCATCGGCTCACTCCAGCATGGATACAGTCGTCGCCCATACGACCCAGCGTGGCACCACGTCGGTTGCGGTCGGCCCGCTCCGGGTCGGAGCGGCACCCGGCAAACCCGGTCCCGTAAGAAGCGATTGACTGTTTGTTTCCGTTCATATCCTATCAATAATAGGATCCTATCGTTTTATCAAGAGGAAAAATCCTATTGGACGTAGGAAACGAAATCTGGGATGCCATTCCAATGGATCAATTGCGGCGCCTTATCCGGGAAGCAGTCGACGCGAAGAAGACGACCTACAAGGATCTGTCTATCGCGATCGGGAAGAACCACGCCTATATCCAGCAGTTCGTCGAGCGCGAGAGCCCGCGCGAGCTGCGCGAGCGCGACGTCCGTACGATCACCGACCTGATCAGCGCGACGCCGAACGCGGACGAGGCCAGCCAGCCCCGCAGCCCTACCGGCTTCAATCCGCAGATCGTCCCCGGCGAGCAGCTCGTCGGCCATCGCGATCTGCCGATCTTCGTCGCCGCCCAGGGCGGCGACGGCCATGTGATCGTCACCTTCGATGCGGTCGAATACGTCAAGCGCCCCTCGGTGCTCGAAGGCGTCAAGGGCGCCTATGGCATTTACCTCACCGGCACCTCGATGATCCCGGCCTACGAGCCCGGCGACATGGCCCTGGTGCATCCGCACCTGCCACCCGCCCGCGACAAGGACGTCGTGCTCTATCACGTGCCACCCGCCAACGATGCAGAGGCGATCATCAAGCGCCTGGTGTCGTTCAACGACCGGGAATGGACGCTGAAGCAGTACAATCCCTATCTGGAATTCACCGAGAGCCGGGTGGAATGGTCGTTTTGCCATCGGGTCGTCGGCAAATACAGCGCCCGCTGACGCCGCCTGGCATCGCAGCTCAGCGACGGCACCGCAAAACAGCGCCATAATCTATTGAAAAATAAAAGGTTTTTCTGCGTCGACGCAACGCCTGACCCTACGTCAGGCACCCCTCAGGCAACGTAAGCTGCCAATGCCGGCGTGACCGGCGGCAAGGCGCAGCAGATCCCGTCGGTTCGCCGCGCCCCACCAGGTATGCCCACACCAAACAAAAAGCCCAAGAACCGACGGGGCTCTCGGGCTACGGCTGATCATCAGCATAACCAGGCGTTGGTGCTGCAGAGCGCGCGGACGAGCACGAAGCTCGAGCACCCCCTTACATCAGCGCCGGCTGGTATTGCGCCGAGCAACTGACCGCACCCCCCATGCCAATGCCGCCTCATCGCGCACGATCTGACAACACCGGCGAGGCAAACCGACACGACACCGCCGATCAGATTTACCTCACTGCGTGGCCGCACACATCTATGCGGCCATGACATCCTGCACGTCAGACGGCAGGTCGCCGTCGATGAAAAGGATGGTCGCATCCTCGAATTCGCCGGTTGACAGATCCCCTGCCCGGCTGAATGCGACAACGCCCACCTTGGTCGATGCCAGCCTTTCGGCCAGCCTGAGCGCGTGGTCGGCCCCTGTCGCCTGCACTGGGATATCGGCCAGCAAGGCACCCCGATTTCCCCGCGTGAAGCTCTGAACGACGAAGTATGTGACCATGTCATGCTCCTCTCTGCCATCTGCAATGGCAGCCCTAAGCTGACTCAATCACTCGAACAAAACAAGAACAAATAAGGAGATATCGACAGTTTGGTCAGAAAAATCCTGCCGAATATATTTTTCCTATTGACCATTAGATAGGATTTTTCCTATGGTGCGATCATCAGTTGAAAACAGGGAAAACCGGATCCGGCAACGCGCTTTGAGGCTCGTTCCGGCTCCCCGCTCCCTGTGCTTCGCCAAGGAGAAGGCATGACAGTGACGCCGGCACGAGACGCCACGTTTGCGGCCCCTTTCGTCCAGAGCCGCGAGATCATCCTCGCGGTCACCACGCTTGGGCGCGGCCATTTCATCGAAGAAAGCGATTGCTTCGGCACCATCTTCGCCACTGCCGCCGATTGGCTGAAGGCCCATGACGGCGAGCACGCCACAAAACTCATCCGTTTCGACCTCGACGCGCTGCACGGCGAGGATATTTCCGAGACCGTCGCCGACGCCTGGCTCGACGATTTCGATCGCACGCCGGATGACGAACACCTCTTGCCCGCCTTCGTGCGCACGTCGCAAGCCTGGGAACGCTGGTGCGCGGATTTCGAGGCTCCGCATGGCGGCTTCGAGCAGACCCGCCCTTTCTGCCAGCCCGGCCACGGCACGCTCAATCACCGCCAGCAGTTCGGAGCCCGGCCCTGATGGATATCGCGCTCGACAAGTCGGCCCTGTTTGCCGCCATGGAGGCCTTCTGGCAAACGGATACCGGCAACGACAAGGGAGTGGAGGCAGCCATCGCTGCCTATATCGAGCGCATGGGCCTTGCCCCTTTCAACGAGATGGCCGCCCGCAAGCGCGCCGCCCTTGCCGCCGCCGCCGCGCGCGTGCCGGAAGCAGTGCCAGGCACCACCGATCGCCACCTCGCAGCGACGGCAGGACGCGTTCAGCAATCATGATCGCGATGCATTCTAAACGCGACGTTTGAATGCCTTTCGACTGCAGCTCTAAGTACGCAAATTTAACGATCCCTCTCGATTATGCCGGCACACCATTCCGTTTTTACACCAGACCCTTCCACCTGCGACGGCGAAAACTCATTATGTCACGAGAATTAATATATAGGCTTTTCATATAGCACTATCTGCAACATTGGTATATTTTCTGTGGTTTCATTATCTAGGCGATAATATATGCTTTCCGGGTGGTCAGAATTGCGTAGTTTATACATTTATAGTTTTAGCTATAGTCACTGCTGCAATTGGCCTGTTTGCAGCTTTCCATCTTCTGATGATTCTGGAGAAATTTTGGATGTCTTTCGACGACCGCAATAAATAGTATCAGCATCTTTCTAGGCTGTGGTCCGTTTGGGGAGCAAATCAGATTCAACGCTGCGCTGACAGCATGCCTTTGCGATTCTTTCCGCCATTGCGATGCTCGACGCGGATGATGCGGCGTTCGCCGTCAATGTCGCGGACTTTGAGATGGACAGCTTCCGAGGCGCCCAGCCCCGCCGCATCGGCTGTCGTCAAGGCCGTCCGAGTTTCCAGGCTCGGAACCGCTTCCAGAAACCGCCAGGCTACTCCCTTTGCTACGGGTTCTACGCCATTTTTGCAGATCGACCGGCGACGAAGATGCCCCGTAGATTTCTTTTGGAGAGCCCAGCCGAGTGGAAGAGGAACGAAAATGGCGCTGCCTACTATCACCTGGGTACCGTTGGATCGTGTCGCGATTGCACGATTAGGTCGGGTCATGAAGACCGCGCTAGCCGACGAGAGAAGCGCCCTGAAGTCGTTGCTCCATGGAAATCCGCAACCGCAGCCGGCGATCGATCGTGAGCTTGACCCGACTGCAGTCGGAGATCTATTGCGATTCGGCATTATCGAGCAGTCAGGAGAGCTTCTACGCTCAAGATTTCAGGCGCAGCTCATCGGTTCGCATCTCGTTTTTTCGGATCTCCGCCAATCCATGCGTGCGGTGCGCAAGACGAATGAGCGCGACACCTATGTCGATCCGATGTGGGAAGGACCGACACTCTCAAACCTGCTGGTGCGGGAACCCGCCGAAAGCGGGCTCGACATGGGCTGCGGCTGCGGCGTCATTGCGCTTGCAATGTCCACCTATTGCAGCAGGGTGGTCGCGCTCGACTTGAATCCACGCGCGCTCATGCTTGCCAGCTTTAATATGGCGTTGAACGGTGTCGACAATGTTGAGGTGTTGGAGTCTGATCTCTTCTCTGCCGTTGAAGGAGCAACATTCGACCGGATTGTTTTCAACGCGCCAGTTGGAATGGAGCTCATTCCCCGCAACGCGCTGGAGTCAGGGGAGCAGATCTTGATCCGGTTCTTCAGTTCGCTCAGCAAACACCTCAAACGGGGCGGCATGCTTCAGATGAACGTATGCGTGAAGGACTGGAGCAAGGCTAGTTTGGCCATGAACCTGCGAGCTTGGCTAGGAGGAGACCACGAAGACTTTCAGAGCCTTTTTATCGAATTGTGGCGCGTTGAAAGTGGCATCAAGTTCAATGTTCGAAGATGGCTTGCGCCCTTCGTGCTGCCGCGTTGGTATGGGCGCTTGCTTCGCATTCGGCGTGGCTTGCTCATTGTTGAAAGGAACGGCGTGCCAACACACGCCGAGACAGCCTCCACTTATGATAAGTGGGCGACATCGCTCGGCCCCAGCTTTGGCTCGTCATTAATACAGTCCCTGATGGGGGCAGATCCTGGCAAGGAGCACGGAGAGCCTGTCGCGACAGTGCTCAACCATCTGGGTGCAGACAATCGCACATTCGGTGGTTCCGTGACGGCGGCAATCTTCGGCAAGCTGCAAAAGGTTCAAAGGTTCACGCCGCCGCCCTACTTTGGCAATTCGCATTCATAGTGTGACAAGCGCACCATCCGTGGTGCGTAGCGCAAGAACGCGGTGATCTGCGAGCCAGCGTTTGTCGCCGAAATCAGCTGTACCGAGGTGACCAGCGACGGGAAGCGCACATGCTCCGCTATCGGCTGGGGCTGCCGTTATACCAAGTCTCGGTGATAGAAACCTATAGGATGGACCATGGCTGGTCTCTGGCTAGGCGCGGTGCGCAGCGCGATGCTGACGCATCGGGCAAGCATCGCAACGACGCCAGAGACCAGCCATGGACCACCTTCGGCAGGCTTCTCGGGCTTTCTGGCGGCGTCGAGATCCTTGACGGATGCGTGAGCATCGCTCCGCGGACCTCTCCTAGCCAGAAAACCCGATCGAGCCTGTCCTATAGGTTCCTATCATCGAGACTTGGTATTAGATCAGCTTTGCACTCGGAAAAGGTCGCAGGTCCAGCGCAGGCGCGCGGACTGCGAGCCTTATCCAATGCGAGGGCAGCCCGGCCTATTGGCAAAAGCAACCGTCACGAAGCGGCCGCGCCGTACGCCGTCGACAATGATCTGCCGGCGCGTAACGGCCTGGATCTCTGCATCGCGAATGCCGAGCCTGGAGGCGCGACGAATTGCCTGGCGCGGGCTACAGCGAGGTCGATCATACTCGTCTTCGTAATATCTCCGCTCTCGGTCGCGCAGTTCCAGATCAGGGCCGCCCGGCCCGATATAAAGGTCCAGCGACTGTGCCAACGGCGCGGATGGCAAGGCCGTAAGGGCGCCAGCCGCAACAAGGCCTGCCGCCAGAAGCTTGTGGATGGACGCTTTCATGTCCGTCTCCTCCATGTAGTTTAGTATACACTAATATACTCCGAACAATGAAAGCGGCCCAAGGCTCCCCCCAAGGCTCCCCAATGACGCCGGTCGCCCGCGCCTCCCTGGCCAAAGCCTCATCAGCGCCTTCAAAGCTCGTGCATTTTGGGGAAGTGGCGGCGCTCGGCATCCTTGCGAGACATCGGCGCATCAGCTCGAACCGCCCAGGAAATACCCAATAAAGGCAGGCAGCATTCATCTGCAAAAATGCTAATAATCAAGCGGGGCAGGAACAGAGGGGAGTTACTTCATGCCGCGCCTAGCACAATTGTATTTCAAGACCGCGATCATCTTTCTGATCATCGGCATATCCATGGGCCTGCACATGGCCATCGGTCAGGATCACAGCGCGATCGGCGCCCACGCCCATGCAAACCTTTTGGGATGGGTGACGATGGCGATCTTCGGGGGCTATCACGCGCTGAACCCCGCCAAGGCGCAGAAGCGCCTGGCGATGATCCAGTACTGCGTCTACACCGCCGGCGTCGTCGTGCTGGTGCCGTCGCTGTACCTGATGCTCACCGGCAGCCCGCAGCTGGAGCCGGTCGTCGCCGTCGCGTCGATCATCATTTTTATCGGCGTGCTTATGTTTGCGGCCATCATCTTCGGCAGCAGCGAAACCGTTTCGCTCCCGACGGCGGTGCCGTCGCGCTAAAGCATTTCCAGGAAAAGTGCGAAGCGGTTTTCCGTCAGGAAATGCTTGGAAACAAAGAGATAGAGCGTTTCTGCGGTTCCGTTTAGACCGGAAACGCTCCAGCCGCAAAGGCGAGCATCGGTTCGACGATCCTTCGGCAAGGCCGGGCGTTCTCTATTGAGCGCCCGCCTTCAGGACGCGATGCGTCGCATTGTCGAGAGCAAGGCCGGCCTCGGTGCCGTTCTTCTGGAAGCCGCGCACGGTGTTCCCGCAGGCCGACAGCGAAGCAGCGCCAGACATATGAACGCGATGGTGGCCTTCGACATCCTCATCTCCATCGCGGGTTCGTCTTCCAAAGGAGATGTCGTGTGCGCCGGTAAAATCAACGTGTCCGGCAATAAAAACAAGGACTAGAGCCGTTTCACGCCGGCACCGCCCACTCGACACCTCCCGAAACTTGGCGCAATCTGGAGGCGTCTGTTCGAGAGGTTGGCATGACCATGTTGGCGCGAAAAGGTGGAACCCCGCTGGATCTCGACGCGAGCCAGGTCCTGCGCATCCGCCAGACGGATCCACGCCTCGACGAGGATCTCGGCAACACGCTGATCAATGCCGGCCAGACCTTTATCGTCCAGGAGGAGGCAACGGCGGTCGCCGCCGCCGTCAGGGCCGAGCTGCCGTCCCTCTGTCGTTTCACCCATCGCCTCGGCGCGCCGGTCTGGGTCAATGCACGCATGGCCAAGGGGCCGATGCCGCTTGCGCCCCACCACCACGTCCCCGGCCTCGGCTCGGCGCTCGATATCGGCGGAAAGCGCCAATATGTGCGCGAAAGCCCGGAGGAGGTCAGAAGCGCGGTCCAGGCGGCCGGCGGCGACGTCCAGCCCATCCCGGCGGAAGGCCTCTGGGTGCAGGGAAGAGAGACGCTGAGGGAGATCCTGGGCAGCCTCGAAGCCTGGGACGAAGAACTGTCGACGCTGGAATAGAGCATGTCCAGGAAAAGTGCGCAGCGGTTTTCCGTCAGGAAATGCGTAAAAACAAAGCGATAGAGCGTTTCTGCGACTCGTCTATGGGCGCCCGCCGGGCACCGCCACAGCCCGTCCGTCATATTTATTTCGTCAGGCGTACCGGAATCGCCGAATCGGACCTTCCCCAGCCCAAGGGCGGCATAGTATTTACCGTACCGCGCAGTACGTTCCTTTTATGGCCTGCGCTTCCCCGCACCTGAGCCATTTTGGGTGCTTGCTTGCCCCGCCATCGCGCGGGGCTTTTTCTTCCGCGGCATACAGCGCCGCGCGTCAAACATGACGCGCAAAGGATGCTGTAACGCTTTAAACTTGCTGCATAATTTTGTCCTTAAATCGGATCCGATTTAAGGACAAAATTATCCAGTAGTCGTTGTTTCAATCAACCTTGAAGACGGCATCGCCGACGAAGACGATGACATATTGCCCCGCTGTCGTCGGCTCGTGCGCCCAGCGTGAGAGCTGCTGCGCATAAGGCTCGCGTTTCCAGATCTCGGGAAAGTCCGGATCGACGAGCACCGTGATCTGCAGCCCTTGCCGGTAGATCATCATATGCGAACGCGCCGGATCCCATTCGGGCCCGAGCCCTTCATCCGTCATCCATAGACAGAGAAAATCCCGGCAAAGCTGCGGCCGCCGCTCATAGATCCGGCAGCCCCGCCCCTCGACGCAATTCTCACACCATGCGTTGGCCGGTTTTGCCAACGCATCGATATCCGGCAGCCGACAACAGAGCGTGCAGGTGCCGCAGGCGCGATCGGCAGATAAGGTCTGGTTCATGGGCGCGTCGGTATCATCTCGCAGACGGAGGCGACAGAAAATTCGACGGCTCCGGCTTGCGAGCTCGCGCGAGGATTGCCGGCCAAGCAAGTGCTGCCACCGCACCTACGATGCCGACAGCCTACAGGACATTATCCTCGACCAAGGCGGCGAACCGGTCACTCTTTCTTCATTCGGAATTTCTCGTGACAGGCGCCGCAATTCGTGGTCACCGCATTGAACTGCGTCTTCAATGCGTCGAGATCCTGCGGATTGGCAGCTACGGCAGCGGCCACATCCACTCGGAATTTCTCGGCGGCCGCTTTGAACGCGGGCATGTCTTGCCAAATTGCCGGCAAGGCGGCCGTCTCTCCTCCAGTTTCACTACCAGCGGGAAACAATACGTCAGCGTCGAATTTTTGTGCATTCTCGCTAAGGCCTTTGAGGGCGTCCGTGGCAACGGCAGCGTCAAACGGCTTTTCTCCCTTGACCATGGGAGCGAGGGTGCCGACCAGTTTACCGCGCTCCTTCATCAGAGCCTTGCGGTCTGCAATTGGGTCAGCGAAGGCGGTGGATCCCGTAAGCGCGAGTGCGGCGATGGCAAGAATGAGCGTTCTCATGAGCAAACCCCTGTTGATGGCGGTTAAGCGGCATAACGAAGCCCGACTAAAGTACACGCAAAAGTTCCAACCCTCCAATTCACGCTTTCGTGTCGACTTCACCTACAGCGCCGCGCGTCTTGTCAGACGCGCAAAGGTCGCTGTAGCGCTTTGAATTGCTGCATGTTTTTGTCCTTAAATCGGCTACATCTAAGGAAACATGCAGTCGTTCAGCCGTGATTGCCAAAGGAACGCCCTCGGAGCTGTGTGGGCTGGACTGGTCACCCAAGTTCCCGCCGGAGTGGCGCTCCCGGCAATGCGTCAACCTCGTGGGGCAGTGCAGGCATGTCTCTTGCCGTTGCGTCATTCCCCAGGCTTACTCAGAGCGTCAAGGCCGATACTCAGATAAGGCTAATGTCCCGATTCCGCCGCTCATTGTACGATGCGCCCACCAGTTGCGACCCTGGGGGCGGCCATGTTTCTGCAACGAACCGAAATTCGCGAGTCAACGATAGAGGTGCGGGAATTCGTTGGCGAAGGCAGGGTCGAAATCGACGAGCGCATCCTTTTCGACGACGGGGATTCCCATATCGTTCTGCTTCTGGAGATCCTGGCCGGCGACGTCACCTTCACGCTGCGCGGGCCGGATGTCGAAAACCTGGCCCAAGGCTTCGGCGATCGCGTGCGGCTCTATGTCATGCCGCCCGCCCGCCGGGCCTATGATGCTTTTCTGGAGATCCGCGCCCGGGGCGGCAGCCGTTTCCGCGCCATCATCGCCCGCATTGGCGGCGCCTTCGTCGGCGCTGCCAACGAGCTGCCCTGCCGCGCCTGCAAGCAGGTCTGCAAACTGCTGATTTCCGCTGTGCTCGCCCGTGTCGGCATCCCCAACCCGGAGGACCTGGCGCCCGGCGACGTCCTGCAGATGACCGCAGAGCAGTCGCAACACCTCGACGAGGCGCTCGGCCATGCCGGCATCCACGGCCCGCTGGCGGAGGGACCGATCGGAACGTTCCTCGCCTTGTTCGCCGAAAACGTCAGGGGCATCGTCTGGTCCACCTTGCAGACCGCACAGCAGGTCTTCGAGTTGCCCGACAGGATCTACGCATTCGCCTGCGAACGCCTCGGCTGCTGCCCATAAACCCGGCACGGCGCCGCCGTGGGCGCAACGGCGCATCCCGGTCCGGAAAGCCGCCGCCCCGCGATCGTGGCCGCGCATCAACTATGAGGCGCCAAGGACGCTGTAACACTTTAAACTCGCTGCATATTAAGCGACGGTCGGGTCTGCCTGACGAATAATGCCGCCGAACGGGCGCTGCGGGGCTTCGCCGGACCTGAGTCATTGTGCACTCCCTCTCTAAGTATCTGTAAACATTGGAAGCGTCTCCGTGTCAGTGGTGCGACACGGGCGACCCTTTCGGGCTATCGCAGCCTGGACCGTCGCAGAAGCCAGGTCGCTGGCCCGGATTTGATACGGCGCGCCGGGAACCACCTGCTCGGCAGACAACACGTTCGTCTTGATAAGGTGGCGTATTCTGTGGTTCGTCACGCCCAGAGTCGCCGCCGCCTCTGTCATGGTAAGCCATTCGCCCTCTTTATCGGCTGATTTGTACGCGTGAATGGCCCGGACCCGCCTTACGGAAGCGACACGGTGTGCGGTCCAGGTTTTTCCTTGACCCGTGGGCATACCCATTCGATTGAGCGACGCGGCGATATGTTCATCGGGCCAGCGTCCTGCCATGCTCCGCATCACTGCCAAAGCATCTTCCGTTGTGGCGCAACCGTGTTCACCGCTCTGAGGCTTGCGCACTCTCAGTTCCGAGTGCTGACCGCCTTTCCAGTGGATTGTCAGTACCACGTCGCGCACTTCATCCTCAACATCGACAACAATGTCGGCGATCAATGTACGCAGCAGTTGCTGGCGCACGCGCATGGTGACATCCGGCGACTCCCAGGCCGCCTGCAGATTGTCGGCGAGGTTTGCGAAAGTGCCTGTGTCAACTTCGATGGTTGAAGGACTATCTGCAGGCTTGCGCACTTCCAGATCACGGACGCGGCGTAGCGCCGTTTCCCAATTCTTCTCAAGCTGTGCAGCAATCAGGCGGTTGTCTGGATCGCATGCCGCATAGCGGCGCTCGGCGAGGCTTGCCTCGTAGCGGGCCTGCCGCAGTTCCAGATCGTGAATGTGGCGCTGTTCTTCCTGTCGCTCCCGGTGCATCCGCTCTGCTTCAAAAGTCGCCTCGATCGCTAGTGGTTCTACCGCGCGCAACAACTCGCGCGCAACCGCCGCATCGACCTTCGAGCCGCCGAACGTCATGCAACGGGGCAAGCCCATCATCAGGTTCTGTTTATAGCAGCGATAGACAGGATTTTGTGGATTTCCCGTATAGGCAACACTCAGTCGCCGTCCACACCGTCCGCAAGTCAGGAGACCCGACAACAACGATTTGCCGCCGCGGCCCGATTTGGCTCCGCCCGAACGGCCATAATTGTTGAGCGCCAGTTGCTGTTGGTTGCGCTCGTACTCTTCCCAACTGATGTAACCTTCGTGATGGTCCCTTATCATCACTTCCCAGGTGCCGGCCGGCTTGCCGTGCCCGTAGCTGCGCCGCGCCCTCCCATCGACGATGGCTGTCCGCTTCTCGCTCTTTCCATAGACGTAGACGCCAGCATAGAAAGGGTTCTTCAGGATGCCGATGACATTCCGGTAACGGACTGGCGTCCAGACAAAGCTGGTCATGCGACCTTCGTCCGACGGCCGCGGGAAGTGGATATTGTCCCGTGTCATCGACAATAGCACCTGGCGTGCACTTCCAAGCTCACGGAAGCGTGCAAAGATGGACCGGATCACGTCCTGCAGCCGCAAATCCGGATCAAGCCCGAGCCCCGCCTCTCGATGCCAAATGTACCCGAACGGAACGGAAAGTCGCAGTTCGCCACGGCGCGCCTTCGATCTGGCGGCATCGAGCATCCGGGCTCTCAGCACGCCCAGTTCGAACTCGCTGATACTGCCCTTCATTCCCAGCAGCAGCCGATCGTTGGGTCGACACGGATTGTAGACGCCGTCATGGTCAATGACGCGGGCTTCGACCAGGCCGCATAGTTCGAGCAGGTGATGCCAGTCCCGACCATTGCGCGCAAGCCGTGAAGCATCGAAGCATAAGACGGCACCAACTTGGCCAGCGCATAAAAGGGCGACAAGACGGTCGAAACCAGGGCGCGCGACAGTTCCGCTGGCAGAGCGCCCGAGGTCGTCGTCGATGGTCTCGATGTCGCTGAAGCCGTGTTGTCGCGCAACGTCAACAAGATCATACTGCCGTCGCTGGCTTTCCAGATTTGTCATGACCTGCGATTGCGAGGACTGCCGTACGTAGACGATGGCTTTGCGCGCGAGCAGCGCTGTCGGCATCAAATCAGTGTTGCTCATCGTTGAGCTCCTCGACGACGAGGCCTGCGGCCTGCATCAGCAGGCAAGCCAGCGTTGAAATCGCCTTCTGGCGATCCTTGTCGCTCAGTCCGTCGAGCATCCGGGTTTTGAATATCAGGTCGAGCTGCCGGCCCGACGCCGGCACCAGCGTATTGCGGGATCTCATCATGGTCCTCCTGAGTGATTCTACGTCCACTTCGGAAGGGTGCCGCTTTGGTGGCGCCAGAGACCAGCCTGTTCAATTCGATTAGCGTCGCAAGATCGACGCGTGGCGTTCCCATGGTCATGCCGCGGCAGACCAAGGGATCGATCATCCACCCTGAGATCGCGATGACGACACCTGTCGGCCCCAGAACCTTCAAAAACCGGCCTGTCGCTCGTTCTTCAACACGGCGAATGGAAACCCTCTGGCCAAAATAAGGATGCCAGCGATAAAGAACCTCAACTTCATCGCCGACATGGGCAGAATGAACGGGGCATTGCTCTTGGCAGAAAGTCATGGCTCTTTGCCGGCTCTGATCGTGGTGCCGATCGCGCTGCCTTCATGGCGACGCTGATCATGACGGCGAAGCTCAACGATGTCGATCCGCAGGCATGGCTGGCCGACGTTCTCGCTCGTATCGCCGACACGCCGATCACCGCGCTCGAGGACCTGCTTCCGTGGAATTTTGACGATCGCAGCAGTTAAAGCTGCCTGATCCGGTGCCTTCACTATTGGCTCAAATGCTCGTAAGAGCTGCAACCGGGAGCGCGACCCGACAGGGTCGCCTGCACGTCTGATCGACCGCCCTCATGTATTCTGTTCAACTTCCTCGAGGTAACGAATGCTGCATCATGTCGAAATCTATGTTTCAAACCTCGATGCTTCGCACGGGTTCTGGGCAAACATCCTCGCCAAAATCGGCTACGAAAAATCGGGCCATTGGAACGACGGATTTACGCTCATCAATGGCGAGGATGCCTACCTAACCTTTGTGCAGGTTGCCAAGAAGTATGAATCACACCCATACCATCGATGCGGCGTCGGACTTAATCATCTCGCCTTCAAGGTCAAAGGCAGGGATGCCGTCGATGCGTTAAGACAATACTGCGTTGAGAATAATATTCGCAGTCTCTATGATGAGAAATATCCGTTTGCGAACGGCGGCAAGGACTATTACGCGTTATTCGTTGAAGATCCGGATCGAATAAAGGTTGAATTCGTTGCGGTCGATTGACCGTGGTGATTCGAAATTCCGTCCGCTGCAAGCGCCGGTCTGTCGGACGACGCGATAGACAGCAAAGTCGATTGCAGGGATTCTAAGTTACTCGTTGTTTTTGCCCTTGCTGCGCCGGATCTATACGCCGGCGAAGACTGGCGCGCCGCGAAGAAAATCGGTGGGGCGCTGACCGTATATTCATCTGGCGAGTCCACGATCTGCTGGCTTGGAACTGGAAGCCCCAGGCCGAAAAACCGGCAGTCGCCGAGGCCGCCTGAGCACGCCGTCACCCCGCGCATGCGACACTCACGCCGCCGTCCCCGGATGCGTACATCGGATCCGATTTAAGGAATCATGCAGTAGACAGCCGAACCGTGGCGGCAACGGAAAGCCGGCATCGTCGCTCTCCATTGGTCTATCATTCCAGCGATTTTCCGATTTCATTCCAACGGGCCAACCGGCACTGCAAGACATTGCTCCGCCCTAATGCATGTCGCGCAAAAGTGTGCCGCGGTTTTGCGATAACGACATGCAAAAAGAACAAGAGCTTAAAGCGCAACAAGCGAATCCTGGAGATCGCGACGCGCTTTAGCGCCGCGCGTCTTATCAGACGCGCAAGGGTCGCCGTAGCACTTTGAATCGCTGCATGTTTTTGTCCTTAAATCGGATAGGATTTGAGGAAACATGCAGTAGGGCCGACCAGACACGGAGCCATGAGAACACAACGCCCAGCTCCACTGAAAGCAAGTGCCATCAGTCTCTTGAGCAGCCTTCGATCAAACCCGTCATTCGTCCATGATGGACCCCTTCGGCTTGCGCCCCCTGGGGCCATCATGGATTACCAGACGATGCTCTTTCACGCATGCGCATGCGGATCGTGGCGATGCGCCCAGACCGCCCAGCCCGACACGGCGGCGACGAGCAGTCCGAGGACGGCGTGCGTCCACATCACGCTCATATTGGCCGTATAGCCGAGCACCCAAGGCGACACGACCAGCCATGCGCCAAGCGCCAGATTGGCCCACTCCTCCCACTCTGCGAAGACCGAGAGCGTAGCGTAGGCCAGCACAGCAAGCGCAAGCCCAACCATCCAGGCATTCCAAGCCGGAACGGTTTCCATGCTATACCCGATCACCCAGGGAGAAAGGAAAAGGCACACTGCGAGCGCAAGATTGCACCAATCCTGCCCTCTTTTGCCTTCCATGAACTTGTACGCCATTTGACAGCCTCCACGAATGAAGTTTCACCAAGGCGTCACTGCCAGCGCGCAGTTGCACGCCCTGGATTCGAAATGGTTGTTGCAAGTAGAAACTTCAAGTGGCTGTTCATAAAGGACGTTCGGCCCGCCGCCGCAGGAAGGCGGCATCGGCTGTCGAGCCGGCGAGAGCGATGGCGACCGCATAGGCCTTGGCGGCCTCGTCGACCTGCCCCATCCGCGACAGCAGTTCCGCCCGTGCCGCATGGTAGGGCTGGTAGTCTTGGCTTTACGATCCTCTTCGGCCATGCGCCCGACAAAAAGACCCCACCAACCGGAAACGGCTGATGGGGCCAGACAGACCACTTGATGGTCCACGGTTAATAGCAGGGCGACATGCACTGCGCTCTCACGCCTGCTCTCGACACATAGGTGTTGTCATAGGGCCGGTAGCTGCGATAGCGCGACAGACACCAGCGACATGGGCAGAACTGTACTCGCCCTGTGCCGGGCGATACGGGGTTCGCGATATTGCGGCTCGCGGTACTGAGGCTGCTGGCTGCCGATCGCGCCGCCGATGATCGCCCCGCTTTTCCTGGATCGCGCCGGTGTTACTTGATGGTCACGCCCATTGCGGGTGAGCCCTCGCTCGACCAGCAGGAACAGGGCTCGCCGGCCGGACCCGCGCCATAGCTGCACTGCTTCTTCGGCGTCTTGCACTGTCTTGGGCTGCGCGCTTCAGCCAGTGCCTGCGCCTCGGCCGCCGCCGCAGCCTTGCCCTTCCTGCCGCTGGCAGGCTTCGGCTTGGCCTTCTCGGTCAGTTGCGCCTTTTCCACGCCGGCCCGGGCATCCCCGGACGGGCCGGTTTCGCTGCAGGACGAAACAAGCAAAAGGGCAGCAACGGCAAAGGCGATTCCGGTGACGATCTTCATGGGATATCCGGTAATCCGACGGTCGCGAATTTTCAAGATGGGAGGCGTGCGGATTTTTTGCCCAAGCAACGCGCATCCAAGCGCTTTGATCCCGACATCAGCCCGTTCGTCCTGTCGGCCTGGACGCGCTGACGCGATAGGAAGAGCCTAAAACCTGTCTTGATGGTGGCCGCCATTGGGGCGCAGTGAGGGCGTTGCCTTCGTCACCGGCGCCACTCGAGGATATGCTTTGCCGGAGTATCGCCGTTACCTTAAAGCGCCGTCCCATTGGCAAGGAGAGGTAAAGTTTAGCCAACCACTTGGATGCAAGGCTTGGTTGAACTATCTACGAGGGCAACACATTATCTCTCGTAAGCACACGATGAACTTCCGTCTACTGGCCGCCAACATGGCAATCGGGTTGTTATGCACGATCGCACTCTATCTCTTCGCCCCAAGGACGGCTCCGAAGCAGATAACGGATGCCGAGTTCAAGACAGCCGCTGAGTCTTTCAGCAAGCGCCCCGGAGCCATGGAAGAGTGGATCAAGATCTGCCGGCCGCTGCTGATGCCGCAATTGTTGGACGCCAAGCTGGAAGGAGCGTTGCTCTCGACGCGAACCGCCCAGGCAGAGGACGTTTGCCGACGTTTTCTGGACGTGGTGGCTGACGGCCGGCTGACTATCAGCGAAATCAGCAGCCATGCAGACCCGTTTCCATTCAAAGTCGTCGAGGATGCGGAGCGGCGCCAACCGCCTGGCGACAAGCCGTAGCGCAGGCAAGCTGCGGCGCGCTTTCAGCGCGGCGCCACGATGCACGCGGTTCATTGCAAGCCTTCGTGCAAACGCCGAAGCTTTGGCAGGTTACCCGATCGGAACATGTGCAGAATTTGAAAACTTGGAAATAAATCAGCGGCGTAAGGAAGTTTTGGTGGGTGATCACGGGCTCGAACCGTGGACCCGCTGATTAAGAGTCATTGAATTTAAGCTCAAAACGGCGCGACGCAAGTAAATTGGTTTCCAACGTGCTTTTCATATGGCACGAGAAACACCGGAACATATCGCGAATTGGAAACCGTTTCTGACAACCATTTAAAGCGATCTTCGCAATTGTGAAACTCATCAGCATCAAGGCTCGCGACGACCAGACCACTCACGCGCCAACCCCTCTGTCACCAGAAGTGAGCCGAGAGATTCCCGTTTCGATAAACCGTTCGCAGCTTCCGTCCGAACCTATCTTCATCCCGCACTCCTCGCTTGAGACCGAATGGCCCCATATTCAGCAACGCGGTCAGCCGATGCTTTGCTCTTTCACCCAGGGCTCGCTCCGAGGCGCACTTCGGTTCGCTTATTTCCGGGGCGTCGATATCAGGCAGGCGGATCTTCTCGCCCTTGAGCCAAAAGGTGTCACCATCGACGACGCACGTTTCTCGCGCGCCAGAACCGCAGATTCCGAAGGAGGCCACCACATCTGAGGGCGGCGAACTCATCCATCCGTACGCAACACCGGCCCCAACTGCGATCGTTGAAGTCAGAGCCACAAGACGGACGAATGATCGAGAGCTTCGCCGCTGCTTGGGATGCATGCGGCCGGCGGAAAGCACAACCTAGGACTTAAGTCCGATCCATGCAAACAAAGGTCTTAGTTGCATTGCCGAATCTAGTTGGTCCTGCCATTGCTGGTTGAGCGCCAACCGCACCATTGGCGCTAGTGATCCCAGAGTGACGCCCCAGCCCCAAGCAAAGCAGCGCTCTGGGGTCCATTGGTTCCGAGCCGCCCTACCCCGAAATCTTGACTAGCATTTCTGTCACTAGCGTCCCGAGCGGATCTCGTCCTAGCCTGCCGGTTGCTAGTGGTATCAGCCTGACGCTTGGTACCCTCGCTAGACGGCGCAAGACGACCCTGATGCGCGTGTGATATAGACTATTTGTTTCTGAGACGAGGAGCTTCCGATGACCGAGAAGACCTTCTTGACGATTGCGGCCGCAATATTCGGGATCGTTGCAGTGGTGCACTTGGTTCGCATTCTCACAGGTTGGTCGGTTGTCATCGACGGCTGGACAGTTCCTATGTGGGTAAGTTGGGTCGGCCTCATCGTCACCGGTGGATTGAGCTACTACGGCGCCAAGCTCGCCAAGTTGATCTAAGCACTGTCACGGGTACCAAGCGTCAGGTTTTCGCCACTAGCATCCCGTTCGTGACTTACTTTTACTTCGAACTAAACCACCGATCGTTGCATAGTTCGCCGGCGTATACCCCCTCTACATTATTATTTCTGGTGGGCTTTCCGTGGCCGTTTCGATCTCCAGCCACATGCTAGTGGGCCGCTTGATTGGCAAATTCCTTCGCCGGCTGGAGCGGCGTCAGGCATGACGTCCATCCTCGCCGCGCCCTTTCCTGACTGGCTTCACGCGTCGGAGGGCAGCATGACCAAGATCACCGATGAAATGAAGTTGGAAGCCACCCGCAACTCTAAATGTGGCGATTACCGATACCGGCTTGAGCGTCGATGGGATGCAGACCTGCCGGCAGTTGCGTTCATCATGCTCAACCCTTCGACCGCAGACGCCGACGTTGACGACCCGACTATCCGCCGATGCGTCGGTTTCGCCAAGTCGTGGGGCTTCGGAGCACTGATAGTCGGAAATCTTTTCGCCCTGCGGTCCACCGATCCCAAGGCACTCTACAGTCACCCAGACCCTGTTGGACCAGACAACGACCGGCAATTGCTTGCAATAGCGCAGAGCGCGCGGAAGATCATTTGTGCATGGGGAACGCACGGGGTGCTTCATGACCGTGGCAGGGAAGTCGCCGAACATTTCGAGTTCTTCCCGTTAGCCGTGCTCAAGGTCACCGCAGAAGGGCATCCGGTACACCCGCTCTATGTCGCAGCAAGTACTGAGCCCAAGGAATACTTCGCGCCGAAGCCGGATGAGGTCCAGTCATGACCGCTCGCCGCGCGTCAATCATTCCGCCTGGGAGCTGGCCGCCGCGGATGACGGCCGACGTCGCCGCCGGCTATTGCGGCGAGAAACACGTCGAGGACTTCCTCGAGCGCGTCGGCACGACCTATCCGAAGCCGCGCATCGTTGACAGCACTCGGAGAAAGTTTTGGTATCGCGACGATCTGGACAAGGCCATGAACCTTGGCACGGTCACCGCAACTTCTGGATTGGGAGCAAAGTTCCGTGACAAGATCAGGGAAAAGCGGAACGGTAGCGCTGCCTAAGCACGTCCATCGCGTGACAAAACGCCGTCGCGGCGGCGCAGAGACCGTCTACACCTTCTACACGCGGTTCCGGAACACCAAGGCTGCTTGGCCATCATTCGCGCTCCGCCCTTAGAGAAGGAATTCTCAGGGCGCCTGGCCATCTGCGAAGCCCTGGACCGGGATGAGAAGGGTTTCCTGCTCGACGGCAAGCGCCTTCCTGATTCCAAAGACAAGGACTTCTGGCCGCAAGCTCAGAAAGCGCATGAGGCTTTCATCAAACGCGGGCGTGAGGGCATCAAGGATTTCAAGGCGCTCGTCGAGGCGTTTCAGAGCGACGACAATCCGAAATGGCTGGTTCTCGCCGCCTCCACGAAACGCGGATATGAGACTCCGGCGACATCATCAAAGAGATTTGGGGCGACGATCTTCCGGGCGATCTGACAACCGTTGACGCCCAGGAAGCGATCGACGAGTTCGGCGACACGCCTGCCAAGGGCAATCAATTTCGAGCATTCCTGTCCCGGCTGGTGTCGTGGGGAGTGCCTCGCGGCTATTGCACCACGAATGTCATCCAGCACACCGAGAAGATCCCCGGCGGAGAGCCTTGGGTGCCGTGGCCGAGCTGGTCATTTGAGATCCTGCTCGAGCATGCCCCGTTCCACATGCAGATGATTGCCATGTCAGCGTTCTTTACCGGGCAGCGCCAGGGCGACGTGCTCGCGATGACGAAGCCGAAGGCTGCCGAGAACACGATTGCGGTGAAGGCACAGAAAGCGGGCAAGACGGTCTGGATCCCGGTGCATTTCGCCTATCGCAAGTGGATCGATCGCGTCCCGCAGTCGGACAGCGTCATGCTCCATGCAGGCGCACGCGCCCTCTCCTACAAGTCAGCCGACGGGTTTCGGACCGAATGGCAGAAACTGATGAAGAAGGACGAATTCAAAAAGTTTCGGGAGGAACGCATCGTCTTCCACGGTTTGCGGAAAAACGCCGTCATCAATCTGTTGGAAGTTGGGTGCACCGAGAACCAGGTCGGGGCGATCTGCAACATGTCGGCGCAGATGGTTCAGCACTACGGCCGAGAGGTCGCGCTGAGGTCATTGGCGAAGGATGCAATGAAGCTTATGGAGGCTCGCTGGAGCGAGATTGAACCGGCTGCTTTCCGGAACAAGAACGGAACGTGAATTGGAAACCGTTTCCAAATTGTTGGAAACTGGCAACGTTCTAGAGAGCAGGAAAATTGGAATTTAATCAGCGTTTTCAAAGAGATATTTGGTGGGTGATCACGGGCTCGAACCGTGGACCCGCTGATTAAGAGTCAGCTGCTCTACCAACTGAGCTAATCACCCATCCGGACCGCTTCGGTGTTTGTCGCTGCGGTCTGGAGGGGCGTATAAAGGCGTTCTTTCGGCTTGTCTAGCGTCCTTTTTAAAATTCTTTGGAAAAAATTTCAGAGGGGCAGAAAACGGGGTTTTTCCACAGGGGTCTGCGCCCCTTCCCGCCAATCGCGCTCCGGGCGCGCACGTTAAGTCTCTGAAACAACACGCCGTCGTTTCCACTGCATGGCTTCGGATTCGGCATCCGCGGCGAATGCATGCGCGCAAAAGCGGGCCACGGCTTCGGGACAATGACACGCATGGGAGCAAGGTTCCAAGGCGCGCCGTATTTGGCTGCTCCTGCGCAGCGCGCTTAAAGCAAAAGCTCGCCGACCGCGATCTTCACCGCATGGCCGCCGATGCGCGCCGAGTTGATCTGGCCGCCCGTCACGTCGAGATGCAGGTGGATGAAGGACGGCCGGCCCATCTCCACCCCCTGCTCGATCAGGAACGGGTGATGGCCGTCGACCAGCTGGTCGAAATGGTGGATGGCGCCGGAGAGAGCGGCGGCGGCCGCACCGGTTGCCGGATCCTCGGCAATGCCCATCTCGGGCCGAAACATGCGGGTGTGGAACCGCGCCGTGTGGTTGATGCCGCCGCGACAATAGAGGTAGGCGGACGCCAGGCGTCCTTCGGCAAGCGGCGCCAGTTGCTCCCAGCGCTGCGGGTCGAACTCGACGGTAGCGGCGGCAGTGACATCATGCATCGGCACCATGACGAAGGGAACGCCGGCGCTCCAGAACGACGGCACATGATTCTCGAAGCCGATCTGCGACGCCTTGAGGCTCAGCGCGTCGGCAAGCGCCTGCTTATCGAAGCGGGCGTCGAGCCGGGTGGATTTGCGCGGCAGGTCGAATTCGGCAAAGCTCGCCTCGCCCGGCTTGATGCGCACGGCACAGCGCACCGGCCCTACCTTCTCCTCCAGCACCTGCACGAGATCGGCGCCGTCCTCAGCCGCGCCGTGCGCTGCTTCGGCGATCGCCACCGCGGCGCCGACGGTCGGATGCCCGGCAAAGGGAAGCTCGCGTCCCGGCGTGAAGATGCGCAGCCGCGCCGTATGCGCCGCTCCGCCCGGCCGGCGGATGAACACCGTCTCCGAAAGGTTGAATTCCTGCGCGATCGTCTGCATCGCCTGATCGTCGAGTGCATCCGCCCCGAAGACGACGGCCAGCGGGTTGCCCTCCAGCCGGTTCCGCGTGAAGACATCGTAGATCGCGTAGCTGAGCGGCATTTATTTCCCCTTGCGAATATAGCTCGGCCACGAACTTGCAATGTCATCGCCCGGGCGGCAAGCGTAAAAACGCCGCCACGCACCGGGCTCACCGCGATCGGGATCCCCCCTCCGTATCGTGCCGAAGATAGCCCGAAAACGTTGGCGCCATTGGCTTCCCAAGCACGCGTCGGAGCCGCAATTGTGCGACCACGCCCCCTGCCGGTGCCGGGAAAGTGATCACTGCAGCCGACAAGGCTCGACCACCCGGCCGATTTGGTGTTGATCTGATACCAACCTGCGCTGGTATTGACCTCTTGCGCCGGAGCGATTTTGGTTTCCGGCAAGGAGAAAACCGCAATCGGACCCATGTGGTCCGGTGAGGATTGTCGACGCGGTCCGGAGGCCAAAAGCGCCCGGCCCTTCGGGTGGGCCGTCTGTCGGCCACCGGCAGAGTCGCAATCCTCGACCAGTGCCAAGGCATCGCTCTGCGGTATGCTCCTCGCCGGACGACCGCAGACGGACCACGCAAGAGGTCAATACCAGCGCAGGTTGGTATTAAGCCTGTCGGCCGAAAGTGTGCCGCGGTTTCGGGATCACCACACGCATGAAGCACGGAGCAAAAGCACAAGGCATGAAACCGACCTTGGACAACGTCGTCTAATACCAACCTGCGCTGATATTGACCTCTTGCGCCGGAGCGATTTTGGTTTCCGGCAAGGAGACAACCGCAACCGGACCATTTGGTCCGGTGAGGATTATCGACGCCGTCCGGAGGCCAAAAGCGCCCGGCCCTTCGGGTGGTCCGTCTGTCGGCCACCGGCAGCGTCGCAATCCTCGACCGATGCTACTGCATAATTCCTTAAACCGGATCCGATTTAAGGATAAAATTATGCAGCAAGTTTAAAGCGTTACAGCGTCCTTTGCGCGTCATATTTGACGCGCGGCGCTGTAAGGCATCGCTCTGCGGTATGCTCCTCGCCGGATGACCGCATACGGTCCCACGCAAGAGGTCAATATCAGCGCAGGTTGGTATAACCCATGCGGCGGCGAGCAGATGACAGGACGATCTGGTGGGCCTTGGCGCTCGCGCTGGCACTGCACGCCCTCGCCTTCACGGCATTCTCGCGCCTGCCGCCCAAGCTGATGCCCCTGCCCGGCGCCGAAGACAGCATCGATGTCGAGATCCTGGCGCCAATGCCGGAAAGGCCGAAGCAAGCCCCACCCACCGCCGAAGCAAGCCTGCCGGCGACCGAACCGCAGCACGAGGGCACGACGCGCTCAGAGACGCCCGGCGGGCACGGCGTCGCCAACACGCCCGTGCCGCAGCCACCGGGCATTGTGCACGCCGAAAAACTCTATTCCGCCAGCATCCTCGCTTCGCCCCGCAGCCGGCAGGCGCGAAAGGGTCTGGCACAGCTCGCACCCGAAGAGCGCGTCGTGCAACTGTGCAATCTGGAGGCGATGGAGCAGGTCCACCGCTGGAAGGCCTACTTCGATCCGGATTTCCTCGTCGCCTACGCCCTATCGGGTGTGAAGCTGTCGGGCGAGACGCTGAAGGCCAATGGGGCTGCATTTCGCAGCAAGCGGCAATGGTGGCGCATCGCCTATTCCTGCTCGGTCGCGCCGGATCGCAAAGCGGTCGTCGGCTTCGATTTCAGGGTTGGCGACGCGATCCCGCGCGAGCAATGGCAGGACCTCGGGCTTCCCATCGCCGACGCCGCCGCGGACTGACGGTCGCGAACCTGCAACGCTCCAGCACGTGTGGCGCCCGGCGCCAAACCGTTATGGCGCCGTGCGCCAAACTGGAGCACACGAAGATGCTGCAATGCATCAAATATGCCGTGTAATTCCTTGAATCGATTCAAGCATTTACACCACTGGTACCGAACCCGGGAACCGGATCAGCCGTCGCGTCGCTCGTCAGGTCCCGCCGCTTCCGTGGTGCAAATGCCAGCTTCACAGCCGCATCGCGATCACTTTTAGCGCCCGCCTGATCACTTGGGTACGCAGCAAGCAAACGCGCTTCATTGACACATACCGACCGTATGGTATGTTAAACCATGCCCAGACCAACCAAACAATCGCCCGAACGCGGCAGCGCACGGACCCGGCTGCTCGATGCGGCGCGCGACATCATCCGCGCCAAGGGCTTCGCCGCCACCAGCGTCGACGACCTCTGCCGCGCTGCCGACGTCACCAAGGGCGCGTTCTTCCACCATTTCGGCAGCAAGGATGCGCTTGGCGTAGCGGCGGCCTATTACTGGGCAGAAACGACGACCGCCTTTTTTGCAGCCGCGCCCTATCACGCGCCGGCCGACCCGCTCGATCGCATCCTCGCCTATGTCGCCTTCCGCAAGGCGATCATCATGGGCGAAATCGCCGAGTTCACCTGTCTGGTCGGCACCCTGGCGCAGGAGGTCTATGCCAGCGCGCCCGACATTCGCGATGCCTGCGGCCGCAGCATTTTTGGCCATACCGCCACGCTGGAGGCCGATATCGAGGCCGCGCGCCGCGACCGCGGCATCATCAGTGACTGGACGGCCGAGAGCCTTGCCCGGCACACGCAGGCCGTCATCCAGGGCGGCTTCGTGCTCGCCAAGGCCGGCAACGATCCCGAGCTTGCCCGCGAAAGCCTCGACCATCTCGACCGCTATATCCGACACCTGTTCCACGTCACTGAGGAGGATGCGAAATGAGCGATACGACCCATATCGGATGCGCCTGCGGACAGACACGGCTCAAGGTGCAGGGAGCGCCGATCCTCGTGTCCGAGTGCCTGTGCGACAGCTGCCGGGCGGCTGCCGCCCGTCTCGCGGCCCTCCCCGGCGCCCGCAACATCCTGACGTCCTACGAAGCGACCCCCAGCGCGGAGTACCGCAAGGACCGGATCACGATCGTCTCGGGCGAGGAAAACCTCAGCGAATTCCGGCTGTCGGCCGACGCCGGCTCCCGCCGGGTCATCGCCACCTGCTGCAACACGCCGGTGTTCCTGGAGATGAAGGGTGCGCACTGGCTCAGCCTCTACCTGCACCTCTGGCCCAAAGAGACGCGGCCGAAGGCCGAGCTGCGCACCATGGTCGGCGACCTGCCCGATGCGTCCCGGCTGCCAAAAGACATTCCGAACCTGAAGACCCACACCATGTCCTTCTACGCCAAGCTTCTCTGGGCCTGGATCGCCATGGGCTTCCGCAATCCGAAGATCGCGATCGCACGCAAGATCGAGGCGTAACGGCGGATGGCGGGATGGCAGGGGGCCGTGCCACCCGCCCCACCCTGCCGGCATGCCTGCCGGACCTGAAATGGCGCGCCGGCGGCAGTGAACAGCTGCTTCAGCTCGCAAAAATCAATCGCGCCATGCGAGTACCGTCATGAAGACAGGCGTGCCGATCAGCACACCGCCGATGGAAAACAACGGTCCGTAAATCAGCACGCTCAGCGGGATCATGGAGAAACACGTCCCCAAACCGTCCTTCAGGCAGTTATGTGTCCCGCCCTCGAAAACACCGTAAACGGGAAGAAACAGTCCCAAGACGATCAGGCTGGAGATAAACGCCAGGATGGCGGACAGGATGAGGCGTCCGAGTGTCTTCATGCTTTACCGGTATGAGGTTTCTGGTGATCCGAGCCAACACCCACCCATTCGGCGCCATCGCGGTCGCATGCGCAGTGAAATGGCTACGCGGGAGAGTTGCATTTACCTTGCCGAAACCGCTCTCGCGATAATCTGGACTGCAATCCTGTCACAACGCCCGTCAACATCGACAAATGCCCAGAACAACAAAGCGGCTACTAGACAAGCTCAGAGAGATGGAAGCGCTGCGCGGCGTCCAACGCCTACCGTCTCGGGGGCTGTTGTCAACGTTCGCCAGGGGATTGGCCGAGTTCCTGCGGGACTATCGCCGCTTCAACTCGTTTTATCTCGGGTCGTTTTCAATCGTCGTCTATTGTGGAATCGCCAGCTACGTGGGTGCCATCGTCGGAGCGCTGTGCCAGTGGACCCCGATCTATCCCGCCGCAGCCGCCTGCCTGGGCACGACCATTCTTCGGTATTGGGTCCGAAGCGCCGAAAAGAAGCGCAACAGCCATTATCGACCGTGACGCCGCATGCTGCGCGATGTCAGGTCTTCGATCCCGACAACAGGCTGGTGATGCGGATGAGAACACCACGAAGGCAGCTTCCCGGGCCTTGATCCCGTGACGGCGGATGCTCAGGCGCGCCCGCGCGGGGACCATTGCACCGATCGCTTCGCCATGCCATGTGCGAGCGATGGACAAGACCACGACTTTCCCGAGCGCACTCGCTGGCTTTGAAATCGAAGGGCTGACCGAGGCGGATGCACCGCGGCTGATGCCGCTTTATCAGAGCTGCCAGGACTATGTGGTGCTGGAGCGCGGCCACCTGCCTGACGCCACCGTGGTGCTCGAAGAAATTCAGAGCTTTCCCCCGGGCCGAACCGAGGCCGACAAGTTCGTCTTCGGCCTGAAGTCGGCCACAGGAGACATCGTCGGCATGCTCGCCTGCGACCGCGATTACCCGAAGGAGAAATCCTGGTGGATCGCGCTTCTGCTGATCGACCCGGCCGTTCGCGGGCAAGGCGTGGCGAAAACCCTGTGCGGCGATTTTTTCGGCTGGCTGAAGACGCAAGGAGCCGACTGCGTGGAACTCGCTGTCTTCGCCGAGAACGAGGCCGGACTTCGTTTCTGGGAAGGGCAAGGCTTCACCTCGGTTCGAACCGCAGGGCCGGTCCGCATCGGGACGAAGCAGCACAGCATGCAGGTTCTGGGTCGCTCAATCTGAGCGATCCGCCGCACAATTTCTGAGATCGGAATCGATACCCCTAAAGCCCTGTAGCGTCGTTCAGCACAGCCTCAGCGCTCCCGCCGCTGGCGTACGCCTCGTCGACCTTCCACGCCGGATGCCGCCGATCCCCAGCCTCCCCCGACGCTTGACCAACTGGTTGCCGCCTTGCCACCTTTCAATCGCGGACGAGGCTGTCGATCGCGCTGGAGAGCCTCACAAGGTCTGCGGCATAAAATCCGGCAGAGTTGAGACAGTTCGTCTCCAGGAGCTTCAGTCCCTCTGCGGTGCGGCAAACATCGATTACATAGGCTGGCGAATAGCCAGGATTGATATCCACCATGCGCTGCGCAAACTCCAGCGCATCCCCGTCGATCGTCGGGCGGTAGAAGACGCGCGATCCCTCTTTGTAGAGCGAATAGGTGACAATCCGCCCGCCGACGACCCAGACACGCCATTCGTACGTGATGCGAACCGGCCGGGTCAGCATCAGCAGCGTGTCATGGCGAAGCGATCCCTGCGGGATCTCCTCTTCATCAAGCGCAAGCACCCTTCCCGCCATACGGATGATCTCACCGGTAGATTTGACGTTGCCCGGCTCCTCCTTGCTGTCGTCGACCGGGCGCAGGAACCATTCCCTTCCATCGTCAGTCAGACGCTCAGGGATGTCCCGGAGGGTCAGGAACAGCGCATCGGCTCCGTTGAGGAGGTGAGGATGCCACACCGGCTCGTGAACGAAGGGGCGCAGCTTGAACATGCCCGGCCGGTAGCGGTTTGCCTCGGCGTTCTTCCACAGTGAGTAGGAGCCGAACATGACCACCGAATCTGGATCTGCCACGATCGGTTTGGGGATAAGTTCGCCGACGAACGGCACGACCTTGTGCCATGTACAGGAGATTTTGAGCTGGTCGAGCGCCTCGGCCAGCTTCTTGGTATCTTCGAACTCCTGGAGGAGCCACTGCATTCTATTCCCCGCCTTTTACATGCGTTCATCCCTCGATGGTCCGCAGGATCACCGCTTTCCGTCAAACAGCCAGGTGAGGATCGGCAGGATGAAGGGCGGATAATTGTGCGCCCCGGGGTCCGGCCCCCAGATGGCGATCGCCTCGTCGATCTCCGGCTCGGGATCGCCGGCGATATGGGCCGCAACGCTTGCAACCAGCGCTTCGGCCGTTTCCGCCACGCGGTAGAGCCGGAACACCGTCACCGCCCGCCCCATGTGCAGCACGTGGTAGCCGGGTTCCGCGACGCCCGCGTCGAGGTCGATGCCGGTCTCCTCCAGCGCCTCGCGGCGGATATTGCCCGCGATGTCGCAGCGCCCGTCGATCACGTCGTCCGGCTCGAGCGAGCCGGAGGGGCTGTAGACCCGGGCCGGATTGGCCGTGTGCGAGCCCATGCGCACCAGGATCAGAGCCCCGTCGGAAGACACGATCACCGGCATGGCGAAGAGGTGGAAGGCGGCATTCGTGCGGGTCTTGCGCCACCACAGAAAGGTCGAATAGGGCACCACATGCCCCTCACCCACCACGCGGCCGTCTTCGATCCGGAGCGCCCGCTGCAACACCATCTGCCCGTCGAAGAGATGCGGATTGGCGGCAATCTCCGCCTGCCAGTTCGCCTGCGCCTGATCCACCTGATCCAGATGGAAGGGATGCGGGCCGTCCTTGACCCGGATATCGACGCCGGAGATCGGCAGGATTGCGCCTTCCTCGGGCCAATGGGCAAGGTTGCTTTCGAGAGCGTCCATGGTCACACGTCCAGCGTCATGGCCACGGGGCAATGGTCCGATGCCTTCGGCCGGTCCCAGCCGGTGCGCGGATAGCGCTCCACCTCCTGCCCCGGCGGAAAGATCGTGCGGAAGGGCTGGCCGCCGCGGATGATTTCCGGAATCCGGCCCTCATTGCGCCGGGCGAGCGCCGGCGACAGCCAGATATAGTCGAGCTGGCAGAGGTGTCGCTCCTGCGGCCCGCGGCTGTGAAACAGCGTCCAGCGGTCGAGCACCGGCCGGCGCAGCATCGGGTTTTCGACAAAACCGTCTGATATCAGCACGTCGAGCGCGCTTTCCTCCTCCTCGCGCGGCACGAACTCGTAGCCGTTGCGCCGGTCGCCGAGGATGTCGACCTTCTCCTGATAGTCGTTCATGTCACCGCAGATCGCGAACATCTTGTCGGCGGTGTGCCCGTGGCCGAACCGGCTTTCGATGATATGGCGCACGGCCTTGGCCTCCGCCGTGCGCACCGGCATCGTCGCCTGGCGCCCGTCGAGCCCCTCGCGCGCCGGCCCCATGGATTTGAAATGCACGACATAGAGCGCCAGCGGCCGCCCGCCGATCCGCAAATCCAGCTCCAGGCAGTCGCGCTTGAAGATCCGGTCGTTCGGCCGGTTGGTGGCAGCCAGCGCATCGTTGAAGATATCGAGATCCGCATAGGTCAGCCCCGCATGGCTCTTCACCTCGAGGCACTCGATCGGCTGGCCATCGCGCGTTTCCTCGCGCATCAGCACCGCCACGTCGATCCCGCGCGAATCATTGCCCTCGATCAGGTATTTCTGGCGATAGCCATTGCCGACCATGCGGAAGAGATAGTTGTATTCGAAGGCCTGCAGCGACGCCATGTTGTCGGCCTCCTGCAGGCAGAGGATATCCGCATCGCAATCGGCAATCGCCAACGCCGACATCTGCCGCGTATCGTCCGTATGCGCGATCGTGCGCGCCTCCTCCAGCCGCTGATACTCGGCCTCCGTCTTCACATCGAAGAGCCTCAGCACCCGGTCCTGCTTGAGCTGATTGCGAAAGCCGGAAAAGTCGAAGCGGCTCATGAGATTTTCGATATTGAAGGTGGCAAGTCGAAGGGACATCAAGCAATTCCATGACTGAATTGCCGCGGAGATTAGGCATTGAAGCGCAAATGTCGAGGGTGATTTGGCGGGGGGTGCGCGAGGACATCACTTTGCAAGAAGCCAGGGTCAATGACTTGCGTGCAGCTAGTAGTCGGGTATGTGGGACTCACGTGGCCGCGCTTCCTCATCAGCACCCACCGGAATGCGGCCTTCCTACCAATGCACTCCGGCCACTTGCCTGACGCTGCTACTAACGACAGCTTTGCGCCAGAAGCAGACGTCGGCTCCCGCTAGATGGGTGACCGATTTGGGGCCGACAGTGGAACGGCCGCTTCCTAGATGGTAGCGCTGAAAGCCGACCTTTGTATTCAGCGTAGTGGGCCGACTGCAGGGACGACGAACGGAGCGACGACCCTTACTTCACCGTGATGGCAATACCGCTGAGATCGGCGTTAACTTGCAGGCCTACCTGCTTGCCTGAGAGCTCGAGTTGGGCGCCCTTGTCATTGGTCATGACGATCACCTGGGCCCCTTTGCCGAGCGCGCCGCCACCGCCTGCCGCACCGTAGACCCCCGTCACATCTCGGGCGCGGCGAATGTGGCGAACGGTACCATGGAAATAGGTCTTAGAAGCCCCGAACGCGAGGCCGCCCGAGATGCCGCCGACAGAGATGGGATAGCGGCGACCATGGAAGGTCAGCGTGCCCTCGCCTCCAGAACCACCCACAAAGAAGGCAGCCTTGTAGACTGAGAAGCTGATCGTACCGCTGTCGGCATGCGCGGAGCCGGCAAAGCTGATTCCTGCTGCAGCGATAACCGCAGCCGCGACTGAACGAAATCTGGACGAAATCTTCATGATGCGAGTCTCCTCAAAATCGAGGCTTACCCAGCCAGGAGGGCACGTCAGCGTCATGCCAAAGTCTCAGCTGAAACAGTCTCGCCCGTCATTAGTTCCAAGCACGCGGCCAGAATCCGGCTGCGAGAAGGCCGCCACGAAACGAGGCGGATGGCAAACATAGTCTCGGTGGCAGGGCCGGTGGCAGCCAACGCTCGGCTGACTCAGGATTGCCTGCACGAAATCTAGAGCCACGAAAGCGAGGGGATGCGCAAAGCTGTAAACATTTAACAACCCACAACCTTTGACCGCGTTGCTGAGATGTGCTCGGAGGCTCGTCGCGACGCCACGTACAGCGCGGTCACAGGAGATGTCTGCTTCCGGGCAACGTCAAAATCGACTTCTACGGCCGACATGGGGGCGCAAACCACTCTTTCATTGATCCGACCGTTAATGTCCGCTTCGGGCCCGAAAGCCGACCGCCGGAATTGGATCGCCATTATACTTTCCCGGCAACCACGCCAGCGCCTAGCCTGTTGGTAAAAACTTGCAAGCGACACGAAGGATGATGGCAACGGATGGTCAGGCAAAACGCCCCACCCTACAAAATCCCCGTAATCTCCAGCTCCTGCCCACCCACAGATGCCACATCCCCGACGCCCTTGCCCATGAGGACCCCTGCCACCGGCGAAACGGAGGAGATCGACTGCCTTCGGGTCCGCCTCGTCCTCTCCGGCGATGCGGTAGGTCTGCACCCGGCCGTCGTCGCGGCTGAAGGTGACCGTGCGGCCGAAGGCGACGATGTCGGTCGAGGTCGGGGCGGCGACGAGCTGGGCCGTGTGCGCCCGTTCGGCAAGATAGCGCAGATCGCGCAAGGGCCCTGCCGCCTGCCGGAGCGGATGTCGACACCTTGGTTTGGATCTGCCGGTTGCAGAGCAAGTGCTGGCTGCCAAGCCGGCAAGAGAAATACTTGCCGTTCGTCAGCCAAAGTCTCGATATCGCTCACCAAACATCGGTTCCCTCTTCCATCCCCTCATGTATGTTTGTCGCGATCAGAATCGCTCGGGGGAACGTCTGGATGCAATACTGGCGGGGGACGAAATCGAGTTGCGGATACGCTGCTCGTTTGGGGTACGCTGCGGTGCTTCTGGCTGCCGTCGCCACGTCACCGGCACACGCCGACGAAGGCGGGCTGAGTTTCTGGCTTCCTGGCCTGCAAGGCAGCTTCGCGGCCGTGCCGACGCAACCGGGCTGGTCCTTTGCCTCCCTTTATCTTCATCTTTCGGCAGATGGCGGAGCAAACGCACGGTTTCCGCGCGGCGGCCAGATTGATGTCGGTGTCGACGGCCGCGGCAACCTCTTCGCGTTCGGCCCGACATATACCTTCGAAGAGCCGCTGTTGGGTGGACAGGCCGCCTTCAGCCTGCTTGCGATCGCAGGCCGCAGCTCCGCCTCAGTGGACGCGACGTTGACCGGTCCCGGCGGAGGAACTGTTTCGGGAAGCCGTAGCGAGGCCATCACCGGATTTGGCGATCTTTTCCCGCAGTTCTCACTCAAGTGGAACGACGGCGTCAACAACTACATGACCTATGTCACGGGCGATATCCCCGTCGGGTCCTACGACCCCGACCGGCTTGCGAACCTGGGTCTCGGTCATGCGGCCGTTGATGGCGGCGTCGGCTACACCTATCTCGATCCCGGCACTGGCCGCGAGTTTTCGATCGTCGGCGGCCTGACCTACAATTTCGAGAATCCGGATACCGACTACAAGAACGGCATCGACGGACACATCGACTGGGCCGCCTCGCAGTTTCTCAACGAACATGTGCATGTGGGTGTGGTTGGCTATGCCTTCCAACAGCTCACAGGAGACAGTGGCGCAGGCGCGACACTGGGCGACTTCAAGACGCGCGTCTTTGGCATCGGTCCGCAAGTCGGCTACAAGTTCCAGGCCAGCGACGCGGCCGACGGATACGTCAATCTCAAAGGCTATTACGAGTTCGGCGCCAAGAACCGCGCCGAAGGTTGGAACGTGTGGTTGACGCTGGCGTTCTCGCCTGCGGCCAAACGCACGGAGTGATGAGCGTTCCTGCGCACTGAACGCCCTCGATCGATCGGAGGCGACAGGAAGCGGTCTGCTCGTCCGGCAGCGATGACGACGTTGCCAGGACCGTAACTCCCGAGTCAGGCTTTCACGCGAGACGACGCTGTCGCGCCGATGGGCCGGCGCGTCGGCGTGTTACGAAATCCCCGTAATCTCCAGCTCCTGCCCGCCCACTTCGGCCACATCGCCGACGGCCTTGCCCATCAGGATCCGTGCCACCGGCGAAACGTAGGAAATCGAGCCAGCCTTCGGGTCCGCCTCGTCCTCTCCGACGATGCGATAGGTCTGCACCCGGCCGTCGTCACGGCTGAAGGTGACGGTGCTGCCGAAGGCGACGATGTCGGTCGAGGCCGGGGCGGCGACGAGCTGGGCCGTGTGCAGGCGTTCGGCGAAGTAACGCAGATCGCGCAAGGGGCCCGCCGCCTGGCGTCGGCGCTCGTTCACGTCTTCGATCGTGCTGGTCGCATCATAGGCCTCTCGCGCCTCTCGCAGTTGCAATTCCAGCGCCTTCAGGCCCGCTTCGGTGACAAGGTTGGGATGGGGCGAAACCGGGCGGTCGGGCAGCAGGGTTTCCGCCGCGGTTTCGGCACTTTCTTCCTTGGTGAAGGCAACGCTCACGATCGAACTCCGTTTAGACGCGGTCGGCTCTTACACTGCATCCGGGCGAAAGCCCACCGTCTGGCAGGCGCGCTCGGAATGACAACAGCAAACGTCGATATTGCCCCATCGCCGCGCGACGGTCACCCGGCATTCTACGACATCACCCGTTCGCCGGGGACAAGAACGGCGTCAGAAGCGTCGCGTGCCGGCGATTGATCTCATCCCGGTCTCCGCCTTGACCATGGCGATCCAGCTCCGCTGAACTCTGCTGGTGTCCGAAGAAGGCCACGACGCGCTCACCCCGCAACCGGCGGCAACATCAGCGACGCTGTCCAATTCGCGCAAACCCGGCAGCACGCGAGAGATGCTGCCGGCGCGGATAGAGTAGCGCCGCCAGCCTGGCTCCTCTCGCGCCAGACAACTCCCGTATGATCGTCCGTGGATAGTTCGAGCTCCTGACATTCTCCTGACAGAACGCTGTCAGGAGCCCCGTTGTAGTGTCATCGCCGACGTGAGGGGCGACCGCGCCCCAAGCGACACACGACCAACCAACCCGGAAAGAGTAGAGATGACAGACAATACCGAGCTAACCGCCCTGTTCGATCGCTGGGAGAAGGTGTGGCACGAGGGACAATACGATCTGGTGGCGGACTGCGTGTGCGAACACTATATCCGGCACGACGAAGGAGGCTCCCGCACGGTGGCGCGCGATGCCTATGCGGCCGAGATCGCCAAGGTCCGGCTTGAGAGGCCCGATATCCACGTCGCCGTCTATGATCACGCATTTCAGGGCAAGAGCGCCTGGTTTCGTTTTGCCTTCAAATGGACCGATGTCGCAACAGGCGAGCCCCGCAGTCGTGCAGGCATTCAATCCTACAGGGTCGAAGGCGGCAAACTCGCCGAAACGTGGCTTTCGATGCAGCCGCTCGGCTCGACATGGCCCGATGCAGTCGCGCAAGCGCGCTGGACGAGCCGCGTGATGGTCGCGTAAACCCCTTGCATGCGCCGCGCTGACCGTCTTTTCGAGATCATCCAGATACTACGCCGGAAAAAGGCGACGAGAGCGGCTGACCTTGCAGCCCTTCTGGAGGTGTCCGAACGGACGGTCTACCGCGATATCGCCGACATGGTTTCGCGTGGCGTCCCGATCGAGGGAGAAGCCGGCGTCGGGTACATCCTGCGACCCGGCTTCGATCTGCCGCCGCTGATGTTCAATGAAAACGAGATCGAGGCGCTGCTTCTGGGAACACGCATCGTTCAATCCTGGGCCGATCCGGAATTGGCGGAAGCCGCAGCCAGCGCCCTGCACAAGATCGGAGAAGTGGTACCCGACGCCCTCGGCCGGCAACTCGACCTGGTCAATCTCTGGACGCCTGTCGAACCTGCGCGCCAACCGATCAGCATCGATCAGGCTGCGTTGCGGCGCGCCATTCGGGAAAAGCGCAAGGTGCACTTCGCCTATCACGATCTCGAAGGCAGGATGAGCGAACGGCGGGTTCGCCCGCTCATCATGGCGTTTTATGGTCAGGTCTGGCTGCTTGCGGCATGGTGCGAGACGCGCGACGGCTTTCGCGTCTTCCGGATTGATCGGATGTCGGACTTCCGCGCACTGGACGAGCCCTTCACCGCAGAGCCGGGGCGAACCGCCGAAGATTTCTTGAAGCAGGATGGGAAGCCAAGTCGCAGATTATGAGAGCCTCTTCGGCGCATCAGCCGCGCCCGACGAAACTGCCGCTCGTCGACCTCGCGGCCCCCTCCTGAAACAGCCCCAAGTTTACCCTCCCCGCGCCCGATCAGGCGGCAAGCAACGGCCGCATCAGTCCCTCCAGCCAGTCGGCGAAGACCTGGAAGCGGCGGGAGAGGTGCTGGCGGTGCGGGGAAAGCAGCGCCAGCGGCATCGGCGCTGCGCAGTGGGAGGGCATGACCTCGACGAGGTCTCCCGCCTCCAGATGCGCCTTCACGTCATAGGCCGGGATCTGGATGAGGCCGAGCCCCGCCAGGCAGCAGGCGATGCTGCCCTCGGCGCTGTTGACCGTGACGCGGCCGGCCATCGCGACTGTCCGTGTCTCGCCACCCTCGATCCACTCCCACTCCTCCACCCGGCCGGTTGACGGCGATGCATAGTTGACGGCGAGATGCCGGGTGAGACCTTCAGGTCTTTGCGGCGTGCCGTATCGGGCGAGATAGCCGGGGCTTGCGACATTGACGAGCTTGAGGTTGCCGAGCGGCCGCGCGATCAGGGCAGAATCGCTGCGCGGCCCGACCCGCAGCGCGCAATCGACGCTCTCCTCGATCAGGTCCACCGCCCGGTCGGTCATGCCCAGATCGACGTCGATGCCGGGATAGCGCTCAAGGAAGGTGGCGAGTTCAGGGGCGACGATCAGCCGCCCGATCCGGCTCGGCAGGTCGACGCGCAGCCGGCCGGTCGGCCCATCCTCTCCCTGGCGAAACAGGTTTTCCGTCTCCTCGACATCGGCGATCAGCCGCATGCAGCGCACATAGAAGGCAGCACCATCCTGGGTCGGCGAGACCTTGCGGGTGGTGCGGTGCAAAAGCCGCGTCCCGACCCGGGTCTCCAGCGCCTGCACCGCCGCCGAGACCGACGAGCGCGGCATATCCAGCGTGTCGGCGGCGCGGGTGAAGCTGGCGCAATCGACGACGCGGGTGAAAATGCGAAAGAGCTCGATCCGGTCCATGATCAGCCACTCATTGTTCGGAATTCCTGACAGGTTATGTCACGGACGGCGGCTTTATAACAGGGAGACCGACGATATGCTTCGGGTGGAAAGACGGCCGCAGCGGGCGGCCCTTCAAGCACCGAAAGGGTTCTGGCCATGACCGATCACAGCATCAGGGGTAAATCCGTTCTCATCGCCGGCGGCGCGAAAAACCTCGGCGGTTTGCTGGCGCGCGATTTCGCCTCACAGGGCGCGCGCGCCGTCGCCATCCATTACAACAGCGCCGCAACCAGAACAGCCGCGGAAGAGACCGTGGCCGCGATCAAGTCGGCCGGCGCCAGCGCCTTCGCCTTTCAGGCCGACCTGACCGGCGCCGGCGCGATGGAGAAGCTCTTTGCCGATACCAAGGCCGCGCTCGGCGGCATCGATATCGCCGTCAACACCGTCGGCAAGGTGCTGAAGAAGCCGCTCGTCGACATCACCGAGGCCGAGTATGACGAGATGACCGCGGTCAATTCCAAGTCCGCCTTCTTCTTCCTGAAGGAAGCCGGCAAAAATGTGAGCGACAACGGCAAGGTCTGCACGCTGGTCACATCGCTGCTCGGCGCCTTCACGCCGTTTTACGCCGCCTATGCCGGCACCAAGGCGCCGGTCGAGCACTTCACCCGCGCCGCCGCAAAAGAATTCGGCGATCGCGGCATCTCGGTGACGGCGATCGGCCCGGGACCGATGGACACGCCCTTCTTCTATCCCGCCGAAGGCGCCGATGCGGTCGCCTATCACAAGACCGCCTCGGCACTGTCGAAATTCTCCACCACCGGCCTTACCGACATCGAGGACATCGTGCCCTTCATCCGCTTCCTCGTGTCCGACGGCTGGTGGATGACCGGCCAGACCATCCTCGTCAACGGCGGCTACACCACGAAATGACCGGCAGGGGGCGGTGCCGCTGCCGCCCGTCGACAGGACAGGAATTTCGCAATAGCCTCATAGAAGAGCCGCCCTGCTCCGCCGCCGCTGCCGGCGGCGCAGGCCGGCCGGTCGGCCTGCTGCGGTATCCATCGCCTCAGCGCTTCACGGATGGATTTCATGGCGTTTTTCCTGCCCTCGTCGCCTCGCCTGCCTGCTGCACTCCTTGCCCTTCTCCTCATGCTCCTTCAGCCGCTCTACGCCCATGCGCAGACGCCGCCTGCGCCCATCACCGTCATTCTCACCCATGGCCAGACAAGCGACGAGATCGAAAGCACATTGCGGGCCGCT
Organism: Ensifer adhaerens; assembly: GCF_001270265.1. GTDB lineage: Bacteria > Pseudomonadota > Alphaproteobacteria > Rhizobiales > Rhizobiaceae > Ensifer > Ensifer adhaerens_B. Next base: position 40,984 of record NZ_LGAP01000031.1, on the reverse strand, counting down.
GCCGCTTCCGGTCGGCCGGTCATCGTCGAATGGCGCGATGCGCCAGACGCCACACCAAAGGCGCCGACAGACGCCACCACCGCCGAGGCCGCTACCGCAACGCAGCCCCCGCTGCCCGCAGCCGACGATGCGCTCGACGGACTGACGGATCGCTTCGTCAATGGCCTGCAGATGGGCCTGAACGGCACCTCGGCGATCGCTGCGGTCATGGGCGATGTCGCGGCCAGCGTACGCGCCGAGGGGTGGTCGGTCCTGTCCGCCACCGCCGTGGCGCTGACGGCCATTCTCGCCGGGCTCGCCGCCGCCGGCCTGCTCAGCTTTGTCTTCCGCCGTCTCGTCGGCGGCCATTTCGCCATCGTCGACGTGCTGCACCGCGTCCGCGCTTCGCTGGTGCGGCTGGGTCTCGACATCATCCATCTCGTCATCTTCGCAGGCGTCGCGCATGCGACGCTTAGGCTCCTCCTCACCCCCGGCACCGCCTCGCACGAGCTGGCCCGTGCGCTGGTAACCGTCGCCGTCACCACGGCCGCCTATGCGGTCTGCGGCCGCTTTCTCTTCGCCCCGTCGCGGCCGCAGACGCGGTTGCTGCCCATCGCCCGGCCACGTTTCCATTTCGCCATGCTGGTTGCCTATGGCGCCATCGGCGCCGTCGTCGGCGCCAGCGTACGCTTCGCCAGCGAACGCGCCCTGGAGCCCGCAGCCATCGAGGGCTGGTTCCTGATCGGCGTCACCGCGCTGACACTCGTGAAGCTCTACTGGTTCATTGCCGGCCGCACCGATATCCGCAATCTCTTCGCCGGCGATGCGCCGGGTCCGGTCCGCCGCGCCATCGCCTTCGTCGTCCCGGAATTCTATGCGTTGAGCGCGCTGGTGCTCTGGCTGATGGGCTGCATCGTCGCCGGCACTCCCAACAGCCCTCAGGGGGCTTTGCCGGGGGCCCGACGCGGGCCACCCTCCCCGGCCTCCCCACCCCCGCCTCCGGCACCCCCTCGCGGGCGGGCCCCGCCGCCGACCGCCGGCGCCCGCCCGCCTCCTCGCCGCTGCACCTGGCCATCACCGGCAGCGTACAGACCGCCCTTGCCGGCGCCGTGTGGTTGATCGGGCTGCACATCATCGTCGTGCTCTGGCGGCCGATCATGACCCAGGGCGATACCACGGCTGCCGTCGGCTGGATCGTCATTCTCGAGCGCATCAGCCTCGCCGTCGTCGCCAGCTGGGTGATCTGCAGCTTCCTCTGGCGCAGTTTTGAGGCCTTCGCGCCCACCGCCCGCGTCTCCATGCCCGGCGAGACCGAGGACGAGGCGCAGATCCATCAGGCAAGCCGGCTCTCGACCATTCTGCCGCTCATTCGCAATCTCGTCTTCGGCGGCATCTTCGCCGTCACCAGCCTCATCGTGCTCTCGGCGCTCGGCATCAATATCGCGCCACTGCTTGCCGGCTTCGGCGTGCTTGGCCTGGCGCTGTCATTCGGCTCGCAGACGCTGGTAAAGGATGTGGTATCCGGCATCTTCTTCATCGCCGACGACGCATTTCGCGTCGGCGAATATGTCGACACCGGCAAGCTCAAGGGCACCGTCGAGCGCATTTCGCTCCGCTCGCTGCGCCTGCGCCACCAGAACGGCCAGATCCACACCATTCCCTATGGCCAGCTGCAGGCCGTCACCAACTACAGCCGCGACTGGAGCACAGTGAAATTCGAGCTGAAATTCGAGCGCGACGACGATCCGGAAAAGATCCGCAAGACCATCAAGAAGGTCGGCCTTGCCATGCTGGAAGACGAGGAACTCGGGCCGGAATTCCTGGTACCCTTGAAGATGCAGGGCATCCAGGATGTCACCGAAAACTCGCTGGTGGTGCGGCTGAAATTCACCGCCCGCCCGGGCAATCCGAGCATCCTGCAGCGCGAAGCAATGAAACGGCTGCTGCCGGCGCTGCGCGAGGCCGGCCTCAGCCTCGCCTCCAACGCCGTCACCGTGCGCTCCGGCCCCGGTGGACTGAGCGACGCCGAAGCGGCAGCGGCCAATGCGAGGCTCGCGACGAAGCCGATCGAACCGGAAGCGGCCGCCGAGACATAGGCACCCGGCGGCCAGACGACGCCCGCCGGCACCCACCCAGAAAAAGAGCGCTAGATCATTTCACTGTTTCGATGAAACAGTGAAATGATCTAGCTCGTTGAAGTAACGCAATTCCGGACGGAAAACCGTTTCACACTTTTCCTGGCATTGCTCTAGCCTGAAAGCCCACCCTGCCGCCGCGCCGCCTGCGGCGCATCGCGGCGATCACCATCAAACAGCGGTCCGCCCTGGCGCTCAAGTTCGCCCCGCGCGAGCGCCACCAGCGCATCTGGCTGCCCCTCGCCGGCCAACCGGAAGGCGTCGTCGAAACGCTGCGCCAGCGCGGGGTCAATGCGCTGCAGAAGCCGCGGCAGCCATTTGCCCTTGCCGGACCAATGGCCGCGCCCGAGAAGCGCCAGGTCGCAAAGCGGCTGGTGAAGTGCGGCAGCAATCGCCCGCATCTCCGCATTCGGACGCACGTCCCTCAGGTCGTCGAGCAGATCGGTGATCTGGTAGCGCAGCACGTCGCGCCGCCCGGCGCCGAGATCGCCCGGCCCGCGCGTAAGCATTGCTTTTGCCTCGACCTGCAGCGCCACGCCACGATCGACATCCCGGCCGACAACCGTCCCGCCCGCCACCATGTCGAGAAGCACAGGATAGCCGCTGGCAATATCCTGATCGACAAACCAGTTCAGCGTCTCGAAATCATGGACGAAGGCCTCCACCGGAAATCCACCGGCCGCAAAGCTCTCGCGCCAGGCATTGCTCAAGCTTTCGTGCAGCACCACCAGATCGATATCGGAAGATGGCGTGCCCTCGCCGCGCAGGATGGAGCCGGCGGCAATGGCAAACAGCGCGTCGGGGTAGCGCTCGCTCACGATCGTTTCCGCCGTGCCAACCGCCCGCACGCGCTGCTCGGCCTTTGCCTCGTCTTCGGCGAAACCCACGTGCCCGCCTCTTTCCGCGTCCGTTATGCCCGTCTCATCCATAAAGCAAAAAATCCCCCCGCGGCTGTCATCGCACGGGAGGATTTTGAACGAAAGGCAGAACGCGCCGGCGCGACCTTGACCTGGCAGCGCGCGATGCGGAACCGTTACTGCAGCGTGCGCGTCGGCGCCTGGCCGGGCTGGCCGGCGGTCGCCGCAGAGCCCGCCGGGTCGGCGGCGTTGCGCTGGCCGTCGAGGCCGGTTGCCACCACCGAGACGCGGAAGGTGCCGTCGAGCGTGCGGTCGAAGATCGAGCCGACGACGATGTCAGCCTCGTCGTAGACTTCTTCGCGAATGCGGGTGGCTGCTTCGTCGACTTCGAACAGCGTCATGTCCATGCCGCCCGAAATCGAGATCAGCACGCCCTTGGCGCCGCGCATCGACACTTCGTCGAGCAGCGGGTTGGCGATTGCCGCTTCCGCAGCCATCAGCGCGCGGCCTTCGCCGGTCGCCTCGCCGGTGCCCATCATCGCCCGGCCCATGCCCTTCATCACCGACTTCACGTCGGCAAAGTCGAGGTTGATCAGGCCCTCCTTGACGATCAGGTCGGTGATGCAGCCGACGCCGGAATAGAGCACGCGGTCGGCGATCACGAAAGCATCGGCAAAGGTGGTCTTGGCATCGGCGATGCGGAAGAGGTTCTGGTTGGGGATGACGATGACGGTATCGGCGGCCTCGCGCAGGCGCTCGACGCCCTCTTCGGCCGTCTGCATGCGGCGCTTGCCTTCAAAGCTGAACGGCTTGGTGACGACGCCGACCGTCAGGATGCCGGCCTTGCGGGCAGCTGCCGCAATCACCGGGGCCGCACCGGTGCCGGTGCCGCCGCCCATGCCGGCGGTGACGAAACACATATGCGTGCCGCCGAGGTGGTCCATGATCTCGTCGATCGATTCTTCCGCGGCCGCCCGCCCGACTTCCGGCAGCGAGCCGGCGCCGAGACCCTCGGTCACATGGGCGCCGAGTTGGATCAGCCGCGATGCCTTCGACATCGCCAGCGCCTGCGCGTCCGTGTTGGCAACGATGAAATCGACACCCTGAAGCCCTTCGGTGATCATGTTGTTGATGGCGTTACCGCCACCGCCGCCGACACCGATGACGGTGATCTTCGGGCGCATTTCGGTGATCGTGGGCTTCTTCAAATCGTTCATGGCTTTGTCTCCTAGGGCGAACGCCGCCAAAAACAACGGATCGGCGCGAATCGGGCAGCTGTTATTTTAGGAATTGAAAAAAGCCACGGAGAAGGCAAGAGAAAAGGCTAAGGCCACTTTCCACACATCATTTGTCGCTTGCCGTTCAGACGGGAATTCAGTGTGTCAATCGCGTGAACCCAAGGAAAGAAATAGGAAGCCGGATCAATGGCTTGCATAAGCCGCCCCGAACTCCGGCCATGAGCCCCAGATCAGGCCGGCAGCCGCCGTCTTCTTGCTTGGTTGGGCAGTGGCGATGCCACGTAGCGCTCGTCGCTCGCCTTTAACGGGCGCACTGAGGCGTTCGGAAACATCACGTCCAATACATTGGCGGTCCCGCAAACGGCCAGGCTTGCCCCTCACCCCGACCCTCTCCCCGCCGGCGGGGAGAGGGAGAACCGAGGGTGCGGCCCCCTCCAGTTCCCTGCACGTCCTGGCCCATTCCTACTGCCGAATGTGTCTCGGAGCGTGCCGCAAAGTCCCTTCTCCCCGCAAGCGGGGAGAAGGTCGCGGCAGCGGGATGAGGGGCGGATTGCATGGGTTGCCGCAAGCGATCGCGGTGCCTACGGTGGCGGCTCCGCCTCCTAACGCCAATCTCCTACCTAAGCCTCAAAACTCGACCGCGCCCGCACCCGCTCCAGCCAGCGCTGGACATGGGCGAGATCATCAGGCACTTCCATGCCGAAGACGTCGCCGAGCCAGGCGCAGACGCCGGCGGTGATATCGGCGATCGAGAATTCCTCGCCGGCAAGGAACGGCCGTCCGTCAGCAAGCTCCCGGTCGAGCCAGGCCCATTTCTTCGGCACCGCCTGCCGCTCGGTCTCTGCAAAGGCCGGAAATTGCGTCAGCCTCTCCCTAAAGAAGGCATCGGAATGCAGCGCGACATTGCCGATCGTGCCGAAGATCACCAGTTCGGCGCGCCGGTTCCACATCTCCACCTTGGCGCGGCTGACGGCGTCGCTGCCGAAAAGCTGCGGCTCGCGCTGCGTCTCCTCGAGATAGCGGCAGATAGCGACGCTCTCGGTGATGATGGTGCCATCATCCAGCTCCAGCACCGGGATCTGGCCAAGCGAGTTGAGCGCCAGGAACGCCGGCGCCCTGTGCTCCGCCTTGGCGAAATCGACGTCGACCATCGGTATTTCGATGCCCTTCTCCGCCATGAATATGCGCACCCGGTACGAATTCGGTCCCATGCCCTGATAGAGTTTCATCGCTTCCTCCTGTCGCTGAGGCCAGCCGCCTCGTCTCCCCAACCGCATCTAAGCGGAACACCAGTTGTTTATAGCAACTGGTTTTATTTAACTCAATGGTTCATTTCGCCGTGCTCGAATTTTCGCGAACCACCCCTCAATGCGCGTTTCGCAGAGACGTGGTTGAAAGCCGTCACCAGCCGCGCTTGGCTGCTTCAAACAGGAGCCCGCCATGTCCGCACGCTCGATCCTCTGCAGCCTCGCCCTCCTCCTTGCCGCCGGCCAGGCAACAGCGGCCCTTGCGCCGAACTATCAGCGTTGGAGTAATCTGTGGTCGCTTTCCCGGTATCACCACGGGCGCAAATTCAGTCTTGAAATCTACGCCCGCGACCATGGTTTGCTTGAGATGTTGCCGAACTGGTGCAGAGATCGCGACCTTAGGCTGGTAGCGTTTCGCTAGTAGCCGCGTCCTCCGATGCAGGCTTCTTTGCCTCGCGCAGCTTCAAAACAATGTCGCAAAGAGGGATGAACACGCGGCCAACAGCCGTGGGATACACCCAAGCAAAAACGAAACTCAGCAGCGCAGGGTTGCTACCATGAAGCGCTCCGGAAAGATCATTGCCAATATTTTCCACATCGAAAGGATTCTTGATGCTCGCGGCGGCATGGAACAAAAACGCGGCGCCGATCAAAGTCCAGATGTTCCACGAGGTGTCGAATACGGACTTGATGATTGTTCGCTGATCTTTCGATTTGATGCCGTAAAGCCAGGCAAAAATTAACCCCGGAACCAACGTCAGAACGTAAGGGGTGGTGGTGCCAAAAATGCCGTAGAACCATTCCGCCAACAGCCACGCGAATAGCGACACGATGACTAGGCACACGGCCGTAATCACCCATGTAGGCTGGAGGTTTTCGATATTAGAATTCAGGATTTTTTTTACATCTGCCATTTGCCCACTCCATTCAGGTACAACGCTGAATAGGGGGTAGATAGTCGACATTTCCTCAATGCGATCGGTGGCCTTTTAACGGAAAATCCAATTTTGGTTCAGCGAAGACCCGGGCGGAATTTTGTACCCCCGATATTATTCTTGTACCCCCCGAAAATCTGAGACCTTTTCGCAGGATGGAGTTCGCTTCGGTCTGCCATCCATCGCCCTTCGCTTTCAACGCATCCAGGACATCGCGATAGAGCCGTATCTTCACCGCCGTCTTCCCAGTTGAAGTGCGGCCGCGGCGCTTTTGTTTCGGATCATGGGGGATGGCAGACGAAGGAGTTACTGCGGGCTCAACGTGAGCTTATGGAACGCTTCCTGGGAAGTTGGTGGTTTGCCTTCGATGCGATCAATTGGCTTCATTTGGCGAGTTCGGCGAGTGTCCAATCAAAGCGGGCGAAAACGTCTTCGGCCGCCTTCACCGAGATGTCATAGGTTTCATCGCCACTGACTGCCGCAGGCCGTTGCCCCTGCTTCACGACAACCGTTTGCGGCCGCAGATCAGCAACTGGTGGCGACAAGCTCTCGGGGTTCTCCGAAGCGGCACCCCTTCCCTGGCTCAGCACGGTGCCGGACAAGCCAGCCTTCTTCGTAACAACAAAGCGCCCCGTCGCGGCATCTCTGCCGATACTGACTTTGCCCGTTGTATTCCTGACACTCTTAGCCATGCATTGGATATAGCACCGCGCAACGGCGTTTCCAAGGCGAGCGCCCTTAAAGCCGCCAGCCCCGGTTGATGACGAAGTGCGCCGTTTCGCCCGGCGTCACCGCCCTCTCAACATAGGCTTTCAGCGTCTGACCATCGGGCAGCGAAAGCGTGAGCGCGAAGCGTTCGCCCTCGAAAGTGCAGGAGGCCACGCGAAGCGCAATTCCCTCACCGTCGAGACTCACATGCTCCGGCCGTACCAGCACTTCGTGCACCGGCGCTTCGCCTGCGCCCGCCTTGACCGCTCCATCAAGCGCGGCCCGAAGCATCGGCCACTCCAGCGCCCTCGGCGCCCCCTCCGGCAGCGCCAGGCGCAGGATCGAGCCGCGGCCGATCAGCCCGCCGACAACCGTGCCTTCCGGCCGGGCGTAGATTTCGGCCGGCGGCGCCAGCTGCACCAGCCGGCCCTCCGACATGACAGCGACATCGGTCGCCAGCGCCATCGCTTCCGACTGGTCGTGCGTCACATAGACCATCGTTGCGCCCGAGCGCTCATGGAAGATGCGGAACGTCTCCTCCATCGACTTGCGCAGATGCTGGTCGAGATTGGCGAGCGGCTCGTCGAGCAGCACCACGTCGGGCGACGTCACCAGGCAGCGCGCCAGCGCCACCCGCTGCCGCTGCCCGCCGGAAAGGGCTGCCGGCCGGCGCTCGGCGTAATCGGTGAGCTTGACCAGCGCCAACGCCTCGCCCACCCGCCTGCGCCAAGTCTCGCCGGAAATGCCGCGCACCTTGAGGGGATAGCCGACATTTTCCGCCACCGTCATATGCGGCCAGAGCGCGTAGGACTGGAACACCATCGCCATGTTGCGCTTTTCCGGCGGCAGCGCCCGCGAGGCATCCGATAGCCGGCGCTCGCCATAGTTGATCGAGCCGTCAGTCGGCTGCTCGAAGCCGGCGATCATGCGCAGCACCGTGGTCTTGCCGCAGCCGGATGGGCCGAGCAGCGCCAGAAAGCCGCCTTCACGCACCGTCAGCGACACGTCGGAGACGGCCGGACGGCCGCCACCGAAATCCTTGGTCAGGTGATTGAGGATCAATTGCGCCACGGCAGCACGCCTTCCGGAAGATAGTTTACAAGGGTTTCCAGCGCCCCCATCAGCGCCATCACCAGGATGACGACCAGCACCGACAGCGCCGAGGCCAGATCGGAAGAGCCGCTGTCGTCGAGATTGAAGATCGCCACCCCCAGCGTCTGCGTGCCCGCCGACCACAAGAGCGCCGAGACCGTCAGCTCGTTGGCGGCAATCAGAAAGACGAGGATGATCGAGGCGCCCGCCGCCGGCGCCACCAGCGGCAGGATGACGTCGCGCATGCGCCTGAAGAAGCCGGCGCCCGAGAGCCTTGCTGCCTCCTCCAGCGACGGGTCCATCTGCAGGAAGGCGCTCATCACCGGCTTCAGGCTGACGGCAAGGAACGAGGAGAAATAGGCGATCAGGATGATCCAGATGGTGCCGTAGAGCGAGACGTTGAGGATCGGCAGCGGTGCTGCGAAGGTGAGGATAAAGGCGACCGCCAGCACGATGCCGGGCAGCGCATAGGGGATCTCGATCAGGATGCCGAGCGTGCTTGAAAGCACACCCTTGCGCCGGTTCATGAGATAGGCGGCCGGCACGGCAACGACGAGCAGCCCGAGTGCCGCCGAACTGGCGAGGAACAGCGAATTGGTAAAGGCGCTCAGCGTCATCGTCTGGCGAAAGAGGATTTCTTCATAAGCGCGAAGCGACACCGTCTGCCAGTTAAGCGGCACGCCATAGGCCGGCACCAGCGAACTGGCGATCAGTGCGGCGAGCGGCGCCACCAGCACCAGGAAGAGGATTGCCGCCAAGCCCAACTCGACAAACACACGAAACCGCCCGAGCGAAAAGGCGGCATTGGCCCCGGAAAGGCCGATGATGCGGTAGTCCCTGCCCGCCAGCGCCCGCTGCTGCAGGATCAACCCGGCCGCAGCGATCGCAGCAATCAGGCTGGAGATGAGCGCGATCTCGCCGAAGGTGCCCGAGCCGAAGCTTGCGAGCCGCGTATAGATCAGCGTCGGCAGCACCGAAATCCCCGCGGGAATGCCGAGGATCGCCGGAATGCCGAAATTGCCGACGCCGGAGACGAAGGCGATCGCCGCCCCGGCAATCAGCCCGGGTGCGGCCAGTGGTGCTACGATATCGAGGAAGACGCGAAACGGCGAAGCGCCGGAAAGCCGTGCTGCCTCCACCCCGTCGCGCGGCGAGGCTGCCAGCCCCGCCTTCAGCGCCAGGAAGACCAGCGGCGCGTGCTGCACGCCGAGAAGCAGTGAAATGCCAAAGAGCGAATAGAGCGGCTGCGGGCTGCCGAGCGGCGGCGCAATGCCCAGCGTCTTCAGAAGGGGGCTTGCCGGCCCGGTCATTTCCACCCAGGCAAGTGCGGTCACCTGCGGCGGGATCATCATCGGCAGCATGAAGGCGAAGCTTAAGGTCAGCTTGCCCCTGATATCGGTGAGCGCCACGGCAAAGGCAAAGAGCGCGCCGATCACCAGCGAAATCAGCATGCCGCCGGTCGCCGTCACCAGCGTATTACGGATCGCGGCATAGGTCGCGGGCTCGGTCAGCACGCCGATGGAATTGCCACTGACCAGGCCCGCAAAGCCGGCTTTGGCGAGGCTGATAAGTGGCAGCGCGCAGAGCAGGAAAAGGCAGGCGAGCACGAAGGGCACGAGCCAGCGCGGCTCGCCGGCGGGCGAAGCGCCCGGCCGCATTCGGCCCGACCTTCGATGGTTTGCCCCCAATCGGCTTTGACGCCCTGCCCCCGCAATGGCAAAGCGCAGCCAGCGGTGCCGGCTGCGCATGGTTTCACCCTGTTCGGACATTCAGGCGATCAGTTCGTGCCGAAGATGCCGGAGAAGGTCTTGAGGTCGGCGTCGGAATTCTTCACGGCCGCCACTGCGTCGATCGGCAGAACCTTGATCGTCTCGCGCGCCGGGTAACCTTCAGGCAGCGCCACGCCGTTGCGTGCCGGGATGTAGCCCATCTTCACAGCGGTCTTCTGTCCCTCTTCGGAGATCAGGAAGTCGACGAACTTCTTGGCGGCCTCGGCATTCTTGGCGGTCTTCAGGATGCCGACCGGCTCGGTGACGGCGGACACGCCTTCCGCCGGGAAGACGAACTCGACCGGTGCGCCCTTGGCCTTTTCGCGGATCGCCATGAAGTCGACGATCATGCCATAGGCCTTCTCGCCGGTGGCAACAGCCTTCAGCACGCCGCCATTGCCGCCGGCAGCCGTCGCGCCGTTTTCGGCGAGCGCCTTGTAATAATCCCAGCCGAGGCCGTCGATGCCGGTAAGCGTCTGTGCGTGGATCAGGGCCGCACCCGAGGTCAGCGGGCTCGGCATCGTCACCAGGCCCTTGGCGTCAGCTTTGGTCAAATCCTGCCAGCCAGCCGGCTTGGTCGAAGCCGAGGTGTTGTAGATGATGCCGGTGGTGATCATCTTGGTGGAATAATAGGCGCCGTCCGCATCATAGAGGGAGGCGTCGTAGTGCGCCGCTTCCGGCGACTTGTAGGCAAGCAGTTGGCCTGCTTCCTTCAGGCGCTGCATCGTCACCGTGTCGGCGATCAGAAGCACGTCGGCAACCGGGTTGCCGGCCTCGATCTCGGCCATCAGCTTGGCCATGATCTTGGTCGTGCCCTCGCGCACCCATTCGACTTCCACGCCGGGATTGGCCGCCTTGAAGGCATCGACCGTCGCCTGCGCATCCTCGTTCGGCTGGCTCGTATAGAGCACCAGGCTCTCGGCAAAGGCGGCGGTGGAAAGCAGCGAGGCGACAAGCGCACCGGCAACGACGGAAACAAACGATTTCATCGGCATATCCTCGGTTCAAGATGGCGCCGAGCCTTAGAGCCGATGTTTTACAGGGGTGTGACAGGCCAGAACGGCAAGCCCCCTGTCGCGCTCCCTCACCGGGAGACCGCACGCTCCCTTGACAAGACGCGCAGACCGAGAAAGCTTGCACGGCATGCGAGTGGAGGAACTGCCATGGACACTTTTCTGAAAATTGCCGGCGCGGTGGTCATCGTCGTATCGCTGGCGATCGCGCTGCGCGTCACCGTGCCGTCTTTCGGCTCGGTCGGCATTATCCTTGCCCTGCAGTCTGCATCGCCCGCCATCGGCGTAGGCGTCGCGCTTGCGGCCTTCGGCTCGATGCTCGGGCAGCTCAAGAAAATTCGCCTCGCCGCCGAGCGCCAGGCCGATCTGTTTCAATCCATATTGGAACGCCGCAGCCAACCTGCCGCCGAATAGGCTCCGCCGACCGCGTGGATCGCGGGTAGCCAGGGCGTGGTCAGATGGGGACCTCCCACGATTCCTTGATCTTCTGCATCGGGATTTCCGATTTGATGTTGCGAACGCCTTTGATGCGGCCCAGATGCTCCATCTGGAATTGCCGGTAGCCTTCAAGGTCCGGCGCCATCACTTTCAGCAGGAAATCGCAATCGCCCGCCATAAGGTGACAGCCAACCACCTGCGGCAGTTTCCTGACGGCCTCGACGAAGGGGCCGACCGTCTCCTCGTCCTGGCCGGTCAGCCATACCCGGGCATAGACCGTGAAGCCCATGTCGAGTTTCGCCGCGTCGACGATGGCGACGTATTTATGAATGAAGCCGGCATCCTCCAGCATCTTGACGCGTCGCAGGCACGGCGACGGCGACAATCCGACACGCGCCGCCAGATCCGTATTCTGGATCTTTCCCTCCTGCTGCAGGATGCGCAGAATCGCGCGATCGATCATATCGAGCTTCATTGGCATAACGCACCGCCATGCTTCTATTTGTTGGCATTGGATGCCAGATTATCGGCAATCGGTACCGAATACGCAACCAAAACCTTCCTCGCCTGGATTATCTTGCCGGCCTTGAGATCGACGCCCGCCGAAACGCGTAGGCGCCGGAAATTTCCGTTCGATGGACGAGGTTCTAGAGGTGACTGATTTTAGTTCGGCCGACACAAGGCCATGGCTGGCCCGAGGCTCCGAGGGCTGGCGGGGGCTGAGAGATTCGGTTCCCGTCATGCTCGGTTTCGTGCCTTTCGCGCTGGTGTTGGGCGCCCAGGCGGCAGAGAAGGGCTTCAGCGTCATTGAGGTGCCTCTGATGACCGGGCTCAATTTCGGCGGTGGATCGGAATTCGCGGCGGTGGAATTATGGACGTCGCCGCCACACATTCTCCTGATCGTGGCGATCACCTTTCTCGTCAACAGCCGGCACCTGCTGATGGGCGCGACATTGGCTCCGCTCCTCCGGCACCTGCCGCGCCGGAAGGCGCTGATGGCGCTGTTCTTCATGTGCGACGAAAGCTGGGCGATGGCGCTCGCCGACGCCAAAAAGGCCGGAGGGAAGCTGAGCCTCGGTTACTTCTTCGGTGTGGCGTTCGGCCTTTACGTCAGTTGGGTCGTCTTCACCACCATCGGCGCGTTCGCCGGCCCGCTGCTCGGCGACATCACCCGTTATGGCTTCGATATGGCCTTCCCCGCGGTTTTCCTCGTCATGCTCGCCGGCATGTGGAAAGGACCCAATGCTGCTCTGCCCTGGCTTGTCAGCCTCGTGGCGGCCGGCGCCGTGCATATCGTCATTCCCGGCGCCTGGTATGTTCCGGCCGGTGCGCTCTCAGGCGTGCTTTCCGCCTTCTTGCTGGCACGAAACCAATGATCGATCCGCTCTATCTTACCGCCATCATCCTCATGGCAACCGTCACCTATCTGACGCGTATCGGCGGCTATCTGTTCCTGCGCAACCGCACGCTCAGCCCACGGCTGCGCACGGTGATGGAAAGTGCCCCGGGCTGCGTTCTCATCACGGTGATCGCGCCGGATTTCGTCAGCGGGCGGCCTGCGGATCTGCTGGCGCTGTTCATCACGCTCATGGCGGCGACCAGGCTCCCCATCCTGCCCACGGTCCTCGTCGCGATCGCCTCCGCCGGCGTACTGAGACATGTGTTGGGCGGCTGACAGGTTTTGGACGCCCCGCTTCTAGGGTCAGAAGCTGGACTGGCCTGATGTGCGACAGGCCGCCCACCCGATACCGACCTGCGCGAGCCAGCGCCCGGCTCGCCCCGTAAAAAAAATTTGGCCCCGATGTCACAGGGGAGATTTCTGTCTCGTCATGATGTCGGAACCAACGAAAGGAAACGGAACCATGACTGCCAAGATCGACCTTTTCGCCGCTGCCCCGCAACTGATGAAGAGCTGGACCAGCGTCTCGATGACCATCGCCGCCAGCCTGGAGCCTGATCTCATCGAACTCGTCAAGATCCGTGCCTCGCAGATCAACGCCTGCGCCAACTGCATCAACATGCACACGCAGGAAGCGCGCGCCAAGGGCGAGACCGAGCAGCGCATCTACCTGCTGTCGGCCTGGCAGGAAGCCCCCTGCTATTCCGAACGCGAGCGCGCCGCGCTAGGCTGGACCGAGGCGCTGACTCGCCTGTCGGAGGGCCATACCCACGAAAGCGCCCGTCAGGCTCTGCAGGACCATTTCACCGAGGAGGAACAGGTGAAGCTGACGCTCATGATCAACGTCATCAATGGCTGGAACCGCTTGGCCGTCGGCTTCGGCCTCTGGGTCGAGCCGGCAGCGGCAAAGGCTGTCGCCTGATGGCGGGCAGCGCAAAGGAGGACGCAGCGGCGGGTTTCGACCCGCTGCGTCCAAAACTCATGCGCGTTGCCTATCGCATGCTCGGCTCCGTCGCCGACGCCGAGGACATGGTGCAGGAGGCCTTCATCCGCTGGATGGGGGCCGACCGCTCGGAGGTGCGCGAGCCTGAAGCCTTCCTGCGCCGCACCGTCACCCGGCTCTGCCTCGATCAATTGAAATCGGCGCGCCGCCAGCGCGAGACCTATGTCGGCCCCTGGCTTCCCGACCCGGTCGTCGAGGAGGAGCCGGAGGACGACGTCACCCTGCCCCTGATGCTCGCTCTGGAGCGCCTGTCGCCGCTCGAGCGCGCTGCCTTTTTGCTGCACGACGTCTTCGGCCTTAGCTTCGAGGAAGTCGCCGCGACGATCGAGCGCGACCCGGCCGCCTGCCGGCAACTGGCCGCCCGCGCCCGCACCCATGTCCGCGAGGCGCGGCCGCGCTTCCACGTCGAACAGGCGCGCGGCGTCGAACTGGCCGAAGCCTTCTTCACGGCCTCGCGCAGCGGCGACCTGAAGGCGCTCGGCGCCATGCTGGCCTCCGATGTCAGCATCCACGCCGACGGCGGCGGCAAGCGCTCCGCCGCGATGCGACCGATCCTCGGCTTCGATGCCGTCATCAAGGTGCACGAACAGTTGGCCGCTCTCTTCAAGAAACACGGCTCGACGCTGGTGCGCGCCGGCTTCATCAACGGCCTGCCCGGCTTCGTCACCCGCGAGGCCGACGGCGAGCTGCAATCGACCGCGCTCGAGATCGAGGACGGCAAGGTCGTGGCGATCTATATCGTGCGCAACCCCGACAAGCTGGGGCATCTGCATTAGATCCGTCCGCAATTGCGTCGTTTCAAAGAGTTGGATCATTTCAAAGTTTCAATGAAACAATGAAAGGATCCAAGCTCGGGAACCGCTGTCAGATGGGATGCGGCTCGACCGGGTCTCGCCCGAGGTAGACGTCGCAGCATCCCTGTGTTCGTTGCTGCGGGGGTGCCGCGCGCCAAGGTTCAGCGACCGGCCGGGTTAGTCTGCCTCCCCGCGGGCAGCTGCCCTTTGCGGCGTACTTTCGCCGAGGTCCCAGTAGACGCCGGCCATCACCGCGAGGCCCTCTCGAACAATAGACAGGGGAAGATGCTCGTTCGGCGCATGTTGGGAGCATCCGGGATAGGAGTGTGGAATCCAGATTGTGGGAAGTCCCAGTATTTCCGAGAAGATGTCGTTCGGCAGTGAACCGCCGAGGTTCGGCAATATTGCTGGCTTCTTTCCAGTGGTGCGGGCGATCGAGTCGACGGTCCAGGTCACCCAGGGATGGTCGGGGTCGAGGCGGGTGGCGTAGAAGGTCTCCTCGCTCGACTTGGCCATCTGGACCGCCGCGAAGCCGCAGCGATCGAGATGCCGGCGCAGCGCCGGAAGGACATCGTCCACGTCGACCCCGACGACGAAGCGCAGTTGGCACCGAGCCCACGCGCGCGGCGGAATGGCGTTGACGGGCGTTTTCGGGTTTCCAGCTTCGTAGGCAAGCACCGTGAATGACGGCCACGCGAACACCTTTTCCGCAGGCGACAAACCCGGCTCGCCCCATTCAGGGTCGATCCTGGCGTCTTCGTCATCTTCCATCTCGCAATCGGCGAGCGCCCGCTTCACATTGTCTGGGAGCGCCTCGGGCAGCCATTCCTGCACCAGGATTTTTCCGTTCGACGAGACGAGGCTCGATATGGCGTGGGCAAGCTGGATTGCCGGATCGGAAAGCAGGCCGCCCCAGTTGCCCGAGTGATGCCCTCCCTTGCGCGCGTCGATCCAGATATCGAAGCTGATCGTGCCGCGCGAGCCAAGGAAGACCGTCGGCTGCGCGGCCGAGAGCCTGGGACCGTCGGACGCAATCAGGACGTCCGAGCGGAACAGCTCCTTGTGCGCCTCGGCCAGCTCGCGCAGGCCGGGAGAGACCTTCTCCTCGCCCATCTCGATGAGATATTTGGCGTTGAAACCGAGTTTGCCACGTGTCTCCAGGACCGCCCGAAGCGCCCCGAGATTGATCGAATGCTGGCCCTTGTTGTCGGCCGTGCCACGGCCGAACCATTTTCCCTCGCGCTCGACGAGCTGCCAGGGCGAGAGCCCCTCGTCCCAGTCCTTGTCGAGACCGCGCACCACGTCGCCATGTCCATATCCCAAGACGGTCGGCAGCCCAGCATCCTCGATGCGTTCGACATAGAGGAATGGCCATCCATTCTGAGAAAACTTGCGGCAGGAAAATCCGAGCGCCTCGAAGGCGGGGCTGATTTCCCCATCGATGTACTCGGCTAGCACCGACGCCCGATCAGGGTTTTGGCTCTCCGTCGGCAGGCCGACCCGGCGTGCGAGATCGCTGCGGAAGGCACCTGAATCGAAGTAGGCCTCTGCCCTGGCTATGGCTTGGTCGCGAGTCATGGTTTCAAGCCCCCTCAAAATTCTCGGAACTCTATGCGGCAGAGCGCTTGCCCGCCTTCACGACCGACCAGCCCGCATTCATGCCGACGCAGCATTTCAAAGTGCTACCGCGACCTTTGCGTCTGATAAGACGCGCGTCGCCGTAGTCAGGTCTGGCATTGCTGCTCGTCGGTGACGAGCGGGCCTGTCGCGAGCACACGGGTCGCGAGCAGCATACACGAAGCACGCGTTCCGTGGGATCACTCTTCAGGGCTACCGCGAGCTTCAATCGACCGCCCTCGAAACGAGGGCGGCAAGGTTGTCGCGATCCATGCGGTGCGCAACCACGACAAGCTGCAGATTGCCACCAAAGCCCCGACAGCGTTTAGGCTGCCCGCTCGCGCTCGGCACGAGCACCCTCGGGAATCCGCGCAATCACCTTGATCTCGAAGTCGAAGCCGGCGAGCCAGTTGACGCCGATGGCCGTCCAGTTCGGATAAGGTGCTTCGCTGAAGATCCGGTTCTTGACCGCCATGATGGTCCCGAACTGGTTCTCGGGATCGGTGTGGAACGTCGTGACATCCACGATGTCGTCGAAGGTGCAGCCGGCCGCCTTCAGCGTTGCCCGGAGGTTGTCGAAGGCGCGCTCGACCTGGCGGGCAAATTCCGGTTCGGGCGACCCGTCCTCGCGGCTGCCGACCTGGCCGGAGACGAACAGCAGATCTTGAGAGCGGATCGCGGCGGAATAGCCGTGCGCCTCGTAAAGCGCATGCCTGTTGGCGGGAAAGATTGCGTCGCGTGAAGTCATTTGTCTGGCCTCTCTGAATTGTAAGGCGTCGAAGCGGATGAGCGCTGTTTGGCAGAGCTTCACAAAATCCGCTTCATTTGATATACGCCACGTATACGAAATATCGAAAGACGCGGCGTATGTCAATTTCATATACGCCACGTATACGAAAATGAGGACAGAATGGCCAAACGTCGCCAGGAGACGATGGAGGAAAACCGCGTCAAGCTGATATCGGCCGCGCGAAAGGCCTTCGCCGAAAAGGGTTATGCCGCGGCCTCGATGGACGAGTTGACCGCCGATGTCGGCCTGACCCGGGGCGCGCTCTACCACAATTTCGGTGACAAGCGCGGGCTGCTGGCCGCGGTCGTCACCCAGATCGACGGCGAAATGGCGGCGCGCGCCAAGGAGATCGGCGCCAAGGCCGAAAGTGCATGGCAGGGAATGCTCGCGGAGGGAGCGGCCTACATCGAGATGGCGCTCGATCCCGAGGTCCAGCGGATCGTGCTGCTCGATGGACCGGCGGTGCTCGGCGATCCCTCGAAATGGCCCAGCCAGAATAGCTGCCTGCTGGCCACAAAGCGATCCGTGGAGCAGCTACTGGAGAAAGGCGTATTGAAACCGGTCGATGCGGAAGCGGCGGCGAGGCTCCTGAGTGGCGCAGCGCTCAATGCCGCGCTTTGGGTCGCCGCCAGCGACAATCCAAAGGATGTCCTGCCGAAGGCGATCGACGCCTTCCGCTCCATGGCCACCGGCCTGCTGGCGGACCACTGAGCCAAGCGGCCGCCTCGGCACCGGTCGCGCGTGCAAGGCGGCCTTGGATCGGAAAACGGCAGCAGTGCGGGTGCGGGCCTGCGGCCATGGGCTAGCCGCGTCTCTCCCCCATCAGTTCCCACAGATCGACCTTTTCGGAGCGCCCCTTCACCGGCACAAGCCCGATCGCGCGGAAGTCGAAGACATCGCTTACGGCGTCGTGCACGGCTCCGCCCGCCAGGATCGATGTGTTGAATTCCTTGTTCAATCCTTCAAGCCTGGAGGCGACGTTGATCGTGTCGCCCATGGCCGTGTATTGCTGGCGGGAAACCGCCCCGAAGCTGCCGACGACGGCCGGGCCGGTGTGCAATCCGAAGCGGGTGAACAATTTGGGTCGCCCGGTCTGGTGGTTGGCCTCGTTCAGGCGATCGACGGCCGCCTTCATCGCCAGCGCGCAATGACAGCCGTTTTCGGCGTGGCGGGGATCTGGAACGGGCGCGTTCCACATGACGAACAGGGAATCGCCGAGATATTGCACGACCGTGCCGGCGTGCTCTTCGGCAATCGTGTTCAACAGTTCGAAGTAGGCGGAGAGGATGTCGACCACGTCCTCCGGCGAATGCTGTTCCGATATGGTCGTAAAGTCGCGGATATCGGTGAAGAGCACGGTCACCTCCTGCCGCGTGGCGTTGACGACCGCCTCCCCCTTCGGATTGACGATCCGCCGGACCACCTCGCGCGGAACGTAGAGGGCAAACTGGCTGATCGCATGCCGGCTTGCGGCAAGTGCGCCTGCGAGCGTGTTGATCTCGCTGATCCAGGAATGGGGCGCGCCCTTGCCGATGAAGTTCAGGTCGCCGATCCGGCGCGCCTCGTCCGCCAGCCGGTAGAGCGTGCGGCTGATCACGCGGGACAGCATGACCGATCCGGCCGCACCTGCCACCAGCAAGCCGGCGGCAATCATCAGGTTGCGGGCGAGCAGCCGATTGGCTTGCGCCACCAGGTCCTGCAGCGGCACGACGATTGCGACCGAACTGCCCTTGAACAGACCGGCGACGCTCACCGGGGCGATCTGAACCAGATAGCGCTCGCCCGCGAAATCGGTTTCAGCGAGACCGCCGCCCGCATAGGCGGGATCCTTCCGCAGCCGCGCCACGACGTCCAGGCTGGCGTCCAGACCGTGCATGTCGGCAGTGCGACTGCCCGACCATGTTCCCAGTATCCTGCTCATGACGGCCGGATCGGAATGGGCCACGAGAGCGTTGTCGCTACCGATGATATAGGATCGGGCCCTCGGCGAGATCTCCCGCGCATCGAGCAGGCGGCTGACGGTCTGAAGATGAATGTTGACGCCAACCACGATCTGCGGATTGGCCTTCATGGCGGAAGCGAGCGTCAGCGTCGGGACCCTCAGCGTTCCGGCGACATAGGGACCGACGGAAACCGGCTCCTGGCTTCGAACGGCGGCCTGATACCAGGGCCGTTGCCGCGGATCGAAGGCCGTCTGCTCGAACGCGCGCTCCCCGATCGGCCGTGCTTCGCCGTCGAGGAACCGAAGTGTCGATACGATGCTCGCGTCTCGTCCATGCGCGAGCATCCTGACGGCGAAGACCGTACCCGCCGGTGCCGCCAGGCTCTGGCGAACATAGTCCCTTTCAGCGTTGATCACCTGCAGGTACGAGCCATCCGGGTAGCCGGCATAGACGCTCGTCGCGTTGGGGACGCTTCGCAGGGCTTCCAGAAAGAACTGCTGTTTCGCCTCCAGATCCCGTGGCGGCGCGGCACCGAGCTGCGGTACGGCGGAGGCGAGTGCGACCGCTTCTCTGCCGCCTTCGAGCGCATTCCGGTACCCCTCGATCAGGCGCAGGCTCATCTCGTGCATGTGCTTTTCGCCTGCGAGAATGGCCGCTTGCCTCCCCTGGCTGAACGCCATCCAGATGATCGGCGTCGCCGTGCAGAGGAGCAAGGCGACGACCAGGACACTGAGATGCACTCTGAGGGGCTTGGACCAGCGCACGAAACTTCTCCGAAACGCGACTGTAGTCGGCGAACGTACCACCTGCTCCTGTTCGCAGGAATGCGCATTCTTTCAAAGAAATAGACCATTTCATTGAATCGATGAGACAATGAAATGGTCCGGTGTTTGGCAGGTCGCTCGCGGCCTGGAGCGCCGCGCGTTCAGATCTAGAGCATCCCGCTTTCAAGTGGAGTCACTGAAAGCGGACGAGATGCTCTAGAATCAAAGTACTAGAGCGTCCTTAGTGCGTTCGTCTGAACGCACGGCGCTCTAGTTCAGTGGAATGGCGTTGTCGTCCTTGCTCGCCTGGTAGACGTCGGAAAGCTCGTCATATTTCGCCCGGATGGCCCCGGCGCGGGACTTCAGCTCTTCGCGCTGCGGCTCTGGAAGACGGTCGATCAGCGCGTGGATCGACTGGCCCTTCCAGAAAGCGTTCGTCCGGTTGTAGCCGCCGGGCTCGAGCGTGAAGACCTCCTTCAGGATCTTGAGGTCGTGGGGGATGGAGAAGCTGTCGCGGGAATCCTCGTGGCTGAAGAAATAATAGAAATTGTCGAAGCCCGCCCAGGTGATCGCCGAAAGACACATCGAGCAGGGTTCGTGCGTCGACAGGAAGATGAGATCGCGCGAATCCGGGCGGTCGGTACCCTCGATTTCATAGAAGCGCTTCAGCGTGTGCACTTCGCCGTGCCACAGCGGGTTTTCCGTCTCGTTGTTGGTTTCGACGAGAACGGTCGAAAGATCGGACTTCCGCATGAGGGCGGCCCCGAAGATCTTGTTTCCCGCCGCCACCCCTGCTTCCGTTGCCGGAATGATGCCGCGCTCCATGGTTCTAAGCAGCGCATCGAGAAGTTCGTAGTTGTTCGTCTGCTGTGTCATTGCCGTTATCCTTTTGTTGAATTTCAGAGCAACGCCAGGAAAAGCAGGAAACGGTTTCCTGCCCGGAATGGCGGGTTTCAAAGCAATCCCAGGAAAAGTGCGAAGCGGTTTTCCGTCCGGGATTGCGGGTTTCAGAGCAATCCCAGGAAAAGTGCGAAGCGGTTTTCCGTCCGGGATTGCGGGTTCCAGAGCAATCCCAGGAAAGGTGCGAAGCGACTTCCGCCCGGAATTGCGTGGTTTCAAAGCAATTCCAGGAAAAGTGTGAAGCGGTTTTCCGTCCGGAATTGCGTAACGTCAATGAGTTAGCCGATTCAATGCGCCTCCGCCGCGATCAGCGGCACCTCGGTGCCCTTGACGTCATAGAGCTTGCCGTTGAGGAAGTAGTCGCCGTCATGCAGCCGCGCGATGTCCTGGTAGCGGATCGTCCGCTCCGTTGCGGCGACGAACACCGATTGCTGGTCCGAATTTCCTGCGGTGAAGTGGTTGAAGAGCAGGTTGAGCAAGATCGCCATCAGGGCGGCCGAGCTGATGCCCGAATGGAAGATCGTCGCGAACCAGGCCGGGAAATGCTCGTAGAAACCGGGGGCTGCGATCGGGATCATGCCGAAGCCGATCGAGGTCGCGACGATCACGAGGTTCATGTTGTTGTTGTATTCGACCTTCGACAGCGTGCGGATGCCGCTGGCCGCAACCGTGCCGAAGAGCACTAGGCCGGCGCCGCCGAGAACCGAGGTCGGAACCGAGGCAACGATGCGCCCCATGACCGGCAGCAGGCCGAGCGCCACGAGGAACACACCCCCCGTTGCCACCACATGGCGGCTCTTGACGCCGGTGACCGCCACGAGGCCGACATTCTGGGCAAAGGCGCTCTGGGTGAACGAGCCGACGACGGGCGCCAAAATGCTCGACAGCATGTCGGCGCGCAGACCGTCGCCGAGCCGGCGCGAATCCACCTTGGTCTCGACGATTTCGCCGACGGCGAGAATGTCGGCCGAGGTTTCGACCAGCGTCACCATGATGACGATCAGCATCGAGATGATCGCCGCAAGCTCGAAGGTGGGATAGCCGAAGTGGAAAATCTTCGGCAGGGCGAAGACAGGCCCGTTCGCCACCTGCGAGAAATCGGTCATGCCGGCGACATAGGCGATGCCCGTGCCGATCACGATCGAAAGCAGGATCGAAAGCCGCGATATCGATGCACTGCCAAGCTTGCTCAGAAGCAGCACGATGATGAGCGTAACCGCCGCGAGCTGGATATTGGCGGTGCTTCCGAAGTCTGGCGACGCCTTGTTCCCGCCCATGGCCCAGAAGGCAGCCACCGGCATGAGCGTGAGCCCGATGGTGGTGATCACGATGCCGGTAACGAGCGGCGGGAAAAACCGGGTGATGCGCGAAAACACCGGCGTGATCAAAAGGCCGATCAATGAGGCCGCGATGACCGCGCCCAGGATCGCCGGAATGCCGCCATTGCCGGAAATCGCGATCATCGTCGCGACACCCGAGAACGAAACGCCCTGCACCAGCGGCAGGCGGCTGCCGAAGAAAGGCACGCCGATCGTCTGCAGGATGGTTGCGAGGCCACCGGCAAAGAGCGAAGCGGTGACGAGCAGGCCGACATCGCCGGAGCTCAAGCCCGCCGCCTGGCCCAGGATCAACGGAACGGCAACGATGCCGCCATACATGGTCAGCACGTGCTGGAGGCCATAGGCGAGATTGGCGCCAAGGCTCAGCCGTTCGTCTTCGGGATTCTGGGGTAGTGCATTTTCCTCTGAATGGGTTGCCAAGGTAAACTCCTCCATACCTTTGCCACTGCCCCGTCTCCCGCGGGGTGGAGCAAACGCTACTGAAGGAGGGCAGATCTTGCCTTCCTAAAAAAAGCGAAACACCTTTCGGAAATTGACCGGGAATACTTGGCGCAGATCACCCACGGGACTACAGCGCCGCGCGTCTTATCAGACGCGCAAAGGTCGCTGTAGAGGAATGACGCGTGTTCGTTATCTCGGAGCAAGGCCATCAAGCAGGAAGTCGAGGCCTTTCCTGAAAACGCCGTCCCAATCACTATCCAACAGCAGACGAGAGCGTTCGATTGTCGGGTAGCGTTCGCTGAGACGTGTAAGGCGCTGCTGCCCGGCGGCCCTGTCCTCGTCCGAGAGGTCGAAGCTCGCCCGGGTGGTGGTAGCGCCGATCACATAGTTCCAGAGCGACCATATCGCGACGTTCAGATCTGCGTCCGCTACACCGGCTCTCGACAAGGTCTTGCTCATGAGTTCCAGGCGACTGAGGATGTTCGGGCCGAGCGCCCGGCGCGGCAACAGCGATGCCGACCAGGGATGGCGCAGCATGACGGCGCGCCAGTCTTCGAGCATGTGAACGACCTGCCCGCGCCAGTCTTGAGACGCCACTATTTCAGGCAGCCCGCGATATTCGAGCACCGAGTCGAGCGCCAGATCAAACACCTCCTCTTTATTGCCGACGTGCCAATACAGGCTCATCGCGCCCGATCCGAGGCGATCGGCCAGCCGACGCATCTTCAATCCGTCGATCCCCTCGGCGTCCAGCAGTTCTATAGCGGTCGCCACGATCCGTTCCAGAGAGAGAAGCGGTTCGCTGCGCGGCTCCTGCCCAGATTGGAGTGATGCACTCTTCCGTTGAGGCCGTTTGCTCTGAGTGCCGCTACGCTTGCCTGCCATCCGTCTTCCCTGCTGATCAGAACGTCGATTTAAGCCGACAACACTGGGGATGTCGATGCTCAACAGTTGACATCGTACACTGTACGATGCAATTGAATAGTACGCCGTACGAGTCAATCATATGAGCGATGAGTTAAAGGTCAATCCTGCGGGCCGCGAGGGTACGTTGCTCGCAGTCCCCGGAGCCAAGAGAAAATTATGTCACGCGCAATCAAGCATCTGCTTATCGGAGGGCTAATCATCATGACCATGGCAATTCCCACGGCGACGACAGCGAATGAGAATGATCTCAAGCTGACCATCGTCAATCCGCAAAACCTCTACGACCCGACGCCGAATGGCTACAGCACCGCGGTGATTGTGCCCCGCGAAGCCCGGCTGGCCTATATCTCAGGACAGGGTGGCCAGGACAGCACTGGAGCCTTGTCGCCGGACTTCGCTGTCCAGGTTAAGCAGGCCTATGCAAATCTGCGCACCGCCCTCGATGCGCTCGGCGCAAAACCGGATCAGGTCGCCAAGCTCACGGTCTTCGTGGTCGATCACGATATGTCCAAGCTTGAGGTTTTGACCAGGAACGTCAAGGACATGTTCGGCGAGGCATTGCCGGCACAGACGCTGATCCCTGTCCACAAGCTTGCAATTGACCCCATGCTCTTCGAGGTCGAAGCCGTCGTCATTCTGAAATAGTGGCGGCGACGGGTACATATGGGGAATGTCGTCGGGCCAACATGGGCGGCCCCTTGTCAGCCGGAGGATGCGGCAGTGAAAACCGCCAACTGAGCGTCGAAAGCACGCTTGTAGGCGGGCCGCGCTTCGCCGCGGGCGATGTAGGCGGAAAGGTTCGGATATTCGTTCAGAATGCCCGAACCTTCCAATCTGCGCAGCACCGTCACCATAAGGAGGTCACCGGCGCTGAACTCGCCGTCGAGCCAGTCGGCATCGCCAAGTCGACCGGAAAGTTGGTCCAGCCGCTTACGGATGCGTTCATCGACGCCAGTCAGGCGCTCCTTATACCAGGGCTTGTCGCCTTCCAGATACCTGGCGACTTCGCGATCAACGATCGGCGGCTCCACGGTGTTGAGCGCGGCAAACATCCAAGTGATCGCGCGCGCCCGGGCATTCGCATCGTCCGGCAGCAGGCCCGGATAGTGCTCCGCGATATGGAACACGATGGCCCCTGACTCGAACAGGGCCAGATCGCCGTCTTCATAGGTCGGAATCTGCCCGAAAGGCTGAAGCGCGAGATGCGCGGGCTGCTTCATCGCTTTGAACGAAACAAGACGAACGTCGTAAGGCTGGCCCACTTCTTCGATCGCCCAGCGGACGCGCATGTCACGCCCCAGACCCTTGCCGCGATCGGGAGATCGTTCAAAGGCGGTAATGGTAATCGTCATCGCTGTTCTCCATAGCTTGCCTGTCTTGAAGACGATTGGCTAAACGAGATTCCGACACTCCATTCTCAAGATAATCCTCGCGGTCCGTTTGAACACAGATCGAAGGATGCGTTCCGTACGTTCAGCAAAGTTGTTACTTTGCAGGAGGCGCAACTTGTGGCTCTATTAAAACCTGCCGTGGGTTTGGATACAGGGGAAGTGGATGATCAAGAATTGTCTGTTGGCCATTGGTCTTGTCGCGGCTGGCTTGGCAGCCCGGCCAGATGTTGCTTGCGCACAGGACAGCGCCCTCTCCGATCAGGAAGCTTACGCTATCGCCAAGGATGCGTATGTTTATGCCTATCCGATGATGCTGACCTACGCGACCCTGCAAAAGCTGAGCAACTTTGCAGAACCCAAGGATGGTGACGCATTCGGCCCCCCAAATCAGTTCCATCATGCCAGAGCTTTCCCTGAGCCAGCCGACAAGATCGTTATCCGGGAAAACGTCGACACTCTGTATTCGGCAGCGACGCTCGATCTGATGGCAGAACCCATGGTCCTGTCCGTGCCAGCGACCGATCGCTATTTCATGTTGCCGATGCTGAGCCTATGGACGGACGTTTTCGCCGTTCCGGGAACCCGCACGACAGGTGCGAACACGCCGCGAGACTTCCTCGTTGTCGGACCGCAATGGACTGGCAATGTGCCATCGGGCCTTGAGGTCATCAAAAGCCCGACCCGGTTCGTGTGGATTATCGGTCGCACCAAGACCAACGGTGCAACGGACTATGAAAGCGTCCACAAGGTCCAGGACGGATACAAGCTGATACCTTTGTCGGCATGGGGCCAGAAGGAATATGTGCCGCCGAAGGGCATCGTTGACCCCTCGATCGACATGAAGACGCCTCCGCCGGTTATCGTGGATCGCATGGATGCGGCAGCGTATTACGGCCGGTTTGCAGAACTGCTGAAAGACGATCCCCCGAACCAGGTCGATTACCCCATCCTGCATCGTTTCGAACGTGCCGGAATTCACGTCGGCGGCAGCTTCGACCTGAGCGCTGCCCCTGAAAACATCCAAAAGGCTTTTCAGCGAGGTTACGCCGATGGCAAGGCTCTGGTAGCAGCCGAAGGCAACAAGGCCGCCGGCATTGGCGGCAAAGGCTGGGTCATACGACCAGGAGCGGAGCATACGGCGTAGACTATCTCTACCGAGCGGCTATCGCCCAATGCTGCGTTGGGGAAAACCTTGCGCAGGACGCTGTCTACCCCGCCCTGTCCAGCGACAGTGAAGGCCAGCCGCTGGACGGAAGCAACAAATACACTCTGCATTTCGACAAAGGCAAGCTGCCGCCCGTCGATGGCTTTTGGTCAGTCACGGCCTACGACGGCGAGGGATACTTCATGCCCAACCCGCTCAACCGCTACGCTATTGGCGACCGCGACAAAATGGCGGTCAACGCCGATGGTTCCACCGACCTTTATATTCAGTCGGAGTCGCCCGGCAAGGATAAGGAGACGAACTGGCTGCCTGTGGGCCAGGGGCAGTTTACTCTGTTGATGCGCCTCTACTCGCCACGCGAAGAGTTTTTGGAAGGGAACTGGGCACCACCGCCCGTGACGAAATCCAGGTAGGACAGGGTCGTTGTTGGCGCGATGGTTGGCGCCTGTTCCGCTCGGCGCAGGCGCGGTCGAAGCAGACATTGCCCCATTGCCGCCGACAGCAGGTCACCCGGCAATCACGCCGTCACGCCAGGACATCCGCAGAGGCGGCCGCCGTCACAATCTCCGCCTCGCGGTCCAGCGGATAGACCGGCCGCCTCACACGGCTGTAACTCCGCGCGCCGATGTTGGCGGTGCTCAAACCATCCGCATCGACCTCGATGATCTCTGAGGCGATCGGGCCGAAGGCGGCGCGGAAATGCTGTTGCGACTTGACGACGACGATGTCGTAACGGGCGGGCTCGATGCCGACGGCGCGAAACAGGTTCTGGTCGAGCAGCTGCTGCCGCTCGCTCGAAATCAGGATGTCGATGCCGGAGACATGGAAGCGCACGCTCGGACCGAGCGACGCCGGCAGCCCCTGAAACATCGGCCCTTCGAAGATGATCCGGCCATCGGAGATCGCCTGCACCATGCCCCTCACCCGGATCGGCCCGCCGCCGACCGCAGGATCGATCTTGCAGCCGAGCGTCACCTCGCGCTCGGCGCCGAGGCCCGCCTCGATCAAGTCAGTCACCACTGCCGGGTCGCACATCGCCCCGAAGGTGGCGTTGGTAACGCCCGCCTGCAGCAGGCCCGTGAGCAAGCAGGTGGAATCGCTGTAGGCACCGCAGCCGGGATTGTCGGAGAAATCGGCAATCACCAACGGCCCGGCCTTCCGTTTCGCGGCAAAATGTTCGGCGATGGCGCCCGGCAGCGCGTTGAGCGGCAGTTGCTGGTCCTGATGCTCGCGCCGCTGCCAGATCTCGTCGCAGAGCCGTTCCGCATGAGCGATCGCATCGGCGTCTGAGACCCTCGCCCTGTCGTAGCAGATCACCGCCGAAGGCCCGGTGTTGTGAATGTCGGCGTCGTAGAAGCCGGCATTGATCGAGGTCGCGAGAATGCCGTCCTCGCCCGCGATCGCATCGGCAATCTCAAGCAGTTCGGTCATGGCGCAGGCATGGGTCGTGCGGCCGTCGTTGCAGCCGTTGATCATCGGCGGCTGGCGGATGGCGATGGCGGGCGTGATCTCCTTGCGCATCGCCGCCTCCAGCAGCGCCCCGGCCTTGCGGGCGCATTCGGCCATGTCGACATGCGGATAGGTGCGGAACGACACCGCAATGTCGAGAAGGGCGGCCATCTCCGGCGCGGAGTTGGCGTGCAGGTCGAAGGTGGCAGCAACAGGCAGGTCCGGCCCGACGATGCCCCTCACCGTCTCAAGCAGTTGGATCTGCGCGTCGTCGGCCGTCTCCGTGCACATGGCGCCGTGAAAGACGATGAAGACGCCATCGAGCCTCTGGCCGTCGAGTGCCGCCGTCACGTCTGCGACGAAGCGCAGGCGCGTCGCCTCATCGACGCGGCCGCCGGGCTCGGCCCTTGCGGCCACCGTATAGACCGGCTCCCAGCCATAGCGATCGCAACAGTCGATGAAGCCGCCGATTTCCGAATTGGTGCCGCGGCAATTGTCCTCGATCGCCGCACCTCTGAAATAGTGGCACATCTCAAAGTCTTTAAAGCCGGTCTTCAGCTTCGAGAACGTGTTGGTTTCCTGGTTGAACTCGAGAACGGCGACCTTGAAGCTCATCTCATGCACTTTCATTTTAATTTTCGGTCATGGCAGAAGATCGATCGGCGCGGCGGACGCCGGGCACTGCAAGCGCCGGGGAAGCGCGAACACCCCGGCGCTCGCCTGGCGATCAGGCGTTCGCCTGATGCAAGGAGCTAGATGCGAACCACATGCCAGCGTCTGCGCACATCGGCGCCGACGCGTTGGCGTTTTTTCGCCCTAACGAAAATATTCGCTGGTGCTCTTCGGCCGGGCCATGATGTCGAAGTCGAAATACTGCTTGCGGATCGTCTCATAGGTGCCGTTCGCCATGATCGCCTCCAGCCCGGTATTGAGCTTGGCGAGCAGATCTTCGTTGCCCTTGCGCACCGCCATGGCATTGCCCTGCGCGGTGTCGAGGATGAAGCTGTCGCCGACGAAATCGCAGCAGCCGCTGTCGTCCTTGGCCAACCAGTCGGTCAACGCCATCTGGCCTTCGAGGATGAGGTCGAGGCGGCCGTTGGCCATGTCGAGGAACACTTCGCTCAGCGTCGGGTAGAGCTTCACTTCGCTATCGGGAAAGAACTCCTGCAGCGCCTCGACCGCCACCGAGCCGGACTGGGTGCCGATCACCTTGCCCTTCAGCGCCTCGGGCGAAACCTGGGTCAGGCCGAGGTCCTTGCGGGCGATGAAGCGCATGGCGTTGAAATAATAGGGCTTGGTGAAGTCGACTTCCTTCTTGCGGTCCTCGTTGATCGCCATAGAGGCGATCATCACGTCGAACTTCTTGGCCTGAAGCGCGGGAATGATGCCGGACCACTCGTTGGTGCTCCACACGCATTCCACCTTGATTTCGGCGCAGACCGCCTGGCCGATATCGTAGTCGAAACCTTTGATCTCGCCGCTCGCCGTCACATAGTTGAAGGGCGCATAGTCGCCTTCCGTGCCGATCGCCAGCTTGTCCGCCGCAAGGCTGGTGCCTGATAGCGCGCACGCGAAGAAAAATGCGGCCGCACTCATGAACCTCTTTTTCATATCGTTCCCTTTTTCGTTCTTCTCGGTGCCTCCCGGGAGATCCCCGCAAATCCGCGCATCGGGCAGCGCCCAATGCGGATTTCGCTCGATATTCCCTGAATTTGCAGCCGATCGTTGTTGCGTTTTCGCTTTATTATTCATCGACAATGGGGGATGCGGCACCGCTTCGCAATGTCAAAGAAATAATCCCAGCCATCCAAAAAATTCATATAGGGTCTGGGAGTTGAACCGCCTTCCGGAGAAGCCCATGCGCGATCTGCCGAGCCTGAAATCCCTGCGCGCCTTCGAGGCGGCCGCACGCAATGGCAGCCTGACGGCGGCGGCAAACGAACTCTGCATCGGCCAGGGCGCCATCAGCCACCAGATCAGGATCCTCGAAGACAATCTCGGCCTCAGCGTCTTCGTGAGGAAACAGCATGGCGTCGAGCTGACGCCCGAAGGCGCCCTGCTCTTTGCCTCCTGCAACCGCGCCTTCGACGATCTCGAAGGCGTCGTCCAGCATATCCGCCCGCGCAACACCCAGAAGATCCTGCGGGTAAAGGTCGGGCCGTTCTTCTCGATGAAGCTGATCGCGCCGCGCATCTCTGAGTTTCTGGCCGCCAATCCCGGCCTGCAGATCCACCTCTCCCATCTCGAAACCAACACGCCCGCCAGCGGCACCGCCGACGTCATCATCGATTATTGCCTGCATCCGCCGGCTGGGCGGTTTTCGCAACGGCTGTTGCGCGAACGCCTGGTGCCGGTCTGCGGCCGCGCACTTTGGGAGGGGCAGACCGACAAGCACGACCTGCTCTCAGGCAACAGGCTGCACTATCGCGGCCTGTCGGAATGGCAAAGCTGGATCGCCTCCTCCGGCCTCAGGCTAACGCCCAGCCGCCAGGACCTTATCTTCGACGACCAGCACATCATCCTCGAAGCGGTGAAGGAAGGACAGGGCGTGGCCCTCGTCGACCGCACCATGGTCGAATACGAGCTCAGAACCGGGCAGATCTGCCTGGTGCACGACCACTATTATGAGCCGGCCGAAACCTACCAGTTCGTCTGCCAGGAAGAACTGTTCCGCACCAAGCCGGTGACCAAGAGCTTTCTTAACTGGCTCCTGCAGGAAATCGACGAACGCCAGCGCCGCTACGCCGAGATTGCCTTGATTGGCTCCACTGGCTGAGGTGCGGCACCGGCCTGAAAGAGACACTGCAGGACGATCGGCATTTTGTAGACGACGAAGTCACTTCACCGGAATTGGGCAGAAAATTCCCCTCTATGAAGCGCGGGATATCAGAATGCTCGGACTGCGGACAAACGGCGTTCTCCAGTGAAAAGATACCTCACCTTGATGTTTGGGGAGCGAGTGGTGACACTGTGTGTGAGCAGCGAATCGGAGAGGGCAAGTGCAACCAGACCAGCTTTCGCGTCAGCTCCAAGATGATGGTTATGCCTTTGTTCCTCGGTGGCACAGTGCCCTGTCGACAAGAGAGGTGGCAAGTTTCATCGGCAGGATCATAGAAATTGATGCACTGCTACCTGGAAGCGGCATTCCAACAGTCCAAACCCTAATGCCGCGGAACGAAAGAGACGCACCTCGCACGCAATATAGTGGCGTGTTCGGATTGCAGGAGTTTCCGCTCCATACCGACCTAGCTCACTGGGCGAAACCGCCCCGATATTTCATGCTTCGCTGTATAAGCGGTTCGGCCGAAGTGGCTACCAGATTGCTTCCTGCATTTGTTTTAATGGATGCGATTGGTGAGAATGTGCTGCGTCGAGCTCTGGTCAAGCCGCGGCGGTCAAGAGGGTCAGGAACCGCAAGCCTGCTAACTCTGATTTTTTCTATAGATCATACTCCCGGCTTCAGATGGGATTCGCTCTTCTTGACGCCTATGAACGCTGCCGCTCGGGAAGTCCTGGATATCATGACAAGCCGGACAGAACCGTGGCAGGGACACAAGGAGTTCGTGCTGTGCAACCCTGGCGACACTTTATTGATCGATAATTGGCGTCTGCTACATGGTAGAAGTCCCGCGGATTTAGCAAAGACGCGAATAATTGAAAGAGTATATTTGTCGGAGATGTATCTATGATAGTGAAGGTTACCGACGCCCCCTGGTCTGAAGAAGCACTTTTTACCAAAGCAAAACTATATCTTGATAGAATGGAATCGCTTACTGCCGACGATTGGCAGTTCGGTCTCTGGTCAACACTAACATTGGAACTCGTCGCACGTTCGGCACTTGCACACATCTCACCAGTTTTGCTGGCTGACGCTTCCAATTGGCGAAATCTAACTTTCGCGCTGGGTCAGGATCCCACAGCAAAGAGGTTCACCCCAAGCTCTGTCGCCTCCAGCGAAGTCATCTCACGGCTAACGGAGCTGTCGCCCGTGATAACGGCGGAAATTGCCCGGATTTTGTACGCAGCATCTGAAGCGGCGCAATACTGAACTTCATAGTGGGGAATTGGTTTTCTCAGAACTTGGAACATCACAATGGCTTCCGAATTTCTACCAGGCCCTTCAGGCTCTACTCAGAGTTATGGAAAAAGAGCTTAAAGACCTTGTCTCCGATCCCGACAATGCACAGTCAATGATAGAGGCATTGGAGGATCATGCCGCAAAAGCTGTCGAACAAGATATAAGAGCACATAAAAAAGTCTGGTCGAACAAGTCGGAAACGGACCAAGAGATTGCGACCGAACAGGCTAAAACCTGGGCAACCCGTCACGCGGGACATCGAGTTACTTGCCCCTCTTGTAGTTCATCCGCCCTCCTCCAGGGCAACCCAAGCGGAGTTGTATCTACGGACGTGAACGAAGGGGAAGTCATCCAGCGACAGACCATGCTACCAACATCCTTTGAATGTATTGCATGTGGATTGCGGATTTCTGGACTGTCCAAACTTTCTGCGTGCGGATTGGGCGACGCCTTTACCAGCAGATCGGTATACACACCCGCGGAATACTTTGATCTTTACACCGAGGATGATCTTGAGCAGGCTCGAGCGGATGCGGCTCCAGTTTATGAGGAAGACTTCAATGAATAGCGACTGCCTTCCCCAGACGTTGGAGCCTTGCTGGAGGCCGGCAGCGAATGCCCATACCGCAAGCCGAGAACCAGAGGCACGGCGATCGCATAGACAACGACGACCGATAGCCAGATTGCGCCGGGGCCACTGTTTCCTGACGGCGAAATAGAAGCTCGAGAACGCCAGCGGGCTGACGATCGAGGCGAGGCTGACCGCGGACGCCAGCACGCCCTGGAACTGGCCCTGCTGGCTGTTGTCGACCTGCCCGGTCGCCAGAGACTGCAGAGCCGGCGTGCCGATGCCGCCAAGGGCGAAAACCGGCATGATCGCGAAGATGATCCAGCTCTCTCTGGCGAAGGCCATGACGATCAGCGCGATGCATGCGCTGGCGACGCCGGTCAGAATGGTCGCGCGCTCGCCGGGCAGCTTCACGGCCGGACCGGGAAGAAAGGCCTGGGCAAGGATCTGACAGACCCCAAAGGTGCCGAGCGAAAGGCCGATCCAAAGCCCGTTCCACTGGAAGGTGTCACTCCCCCACAGCGCCCAGGGCGCGTTTGTCCTCCGGCGAAATGTCGGTGATGTAGGCCTAATTCCGCTCTTCGGCCAATAGACCCGAAGATAGAGCGAGAAGAGGATCCCTCCGGTCTACCGCCTCATCAGCCCCTGGTCGTTGCTTCGCGTGCATCAATTCAACTTGACCAGGGCGGGCGGCCAGTATGTGCCGTTCGCAACACCGTCGAGCGGGCCATAGAAGCGGAACGTCAGGCGGAATTTTTGCCCTTTGGGGATCGGAAGCCAGTTTCCTTCAGGAGCGTCGGCGGGCTTGTCGGTTGCGAAATAGAGCGTGAGCGAGCCATCCGAACCGTATTCCGGATGTGTCTGCTCATTGAGCAGGTAGCGTTTCGAAGGATTTGGCAGGACGCGGAAGTGGACGTTGTCGACCGCAATGACCGACCAGAAGTACTTGGCAAAGCGTGACGGCAATGCTTGCCTGGGGAATGTCATCTTGTAGGCGTGGTCTCCGGACAGTTCGCCGCCACTCTCGTCCTTGCCGCCGCGGTAGTAGAGAACCTCCGGCTTGACGTTCGCCCAGATGCCGCCGTTGTTGACCAGCGTCCGTGCCAGATAATCGAGGCCATATTCTCCGACGACGCCCGGACGCGCCCACCCGTTTTGAACGACGCCATGTCCGATCGTCTGGCCCGCTTTGCCGATTTCCGGGAAGGCATGCTCCTTGATGATGCCGTCCACGCGGCTGCGCTCTTCCGCGTTGTCCTTGATGGCGGCCGCGATCTCGCGGACATTCGCCTGTCGTTTCTCAAGTCCGACGCTCAGATCCGGCTCGCCATCGAGGGCCGTGACGGCGGCCTCGAATGCCTCCACGCCCGGCAGTTTGTCGAGCTCGAAGATCGGCGTCTTCGGAATATCCGGCAGCTTCGGCGCACCGGTCGCCCGCAGCTTGAAGTCATGCTGCAGGGCGACTGCCCGATCCGGGTCGCTGCCAAGCGCCACGCGGGCAAGGACTCGGGAATGCGGAACCGGCAGATCGATGCGCATGATGTCGCCCGGCAGCTCCACTTTCGCGCCTCGCAGGCATACGGCGAAATCGCCCGAAGCTCTGTTCGGGAAAACGCGCTCGTTGATATTGGCGAGCGTCTCGCCCCAGCCATTCAAGAATTGGACGGTATAATAGCGGTCTTTGATTTCGGGGACCGTGACGATGGTGCAACTGCTCTCGTCGACTGCAACCCATGCCTCGGAATAGGCCACATCCAGGTTCGGATTGGGCCAGTCGACCGCACCGGGCTTCCTGTGGATCAGTTCGTTCCACTTGAAGCCTTCCTGGAAATCGAGCTGCTGTTGCCGTGTGATCAGCAGGCGGCCAAGAAGATAGATATAGGCTTCGCTGATTTCTTCATCCGTCGCTTGCTGAGCGCGCGCCGGAGCGCCACCAACGACCAGACCGGACATGAGCAACAGACTGACGGTGTACAGCAATCGGTTCACGGTCGCACCTCCCTTGCTATGGCCGGGACAATGCGCTTCGTCGCGTTACGAGGAAAGTACGTTACAGTTACGATCCTACCAGATGGCTTCGGGTGGCCCATGGACGACCCTTCTGACATTTGGGTCCCGATACCGTGCTCCGGCCCAAAGTGAAGACCGGTTCAGTCCCGCTGCCGGCGCCCAGGCTTATGCCATTCCCATGCGCTCATCCGGCCTGCGCCGTGCCATGGGCATGGATCACCGCCTCGGCCTCCTTGCCGTAGAGCTCCTCGAAATGGTCGAAGCTCTTGGAGAAATAGCCGATCCCTTGCGTTGCCGAGCGCAGCGCCCGCGCCAGCTCGTCGAGCGCTGCCCCAGGCACCAGCGCGCGAAAAACGTCCCAGCCCTTGGCGGCCTCGTCGCGGTCGAAACCCAGCACCTGACCCTTGTAGGTGGAAACGATCGGCACCAGGCTGCCGGAATAGATCGACGGGATATGGATCTCGACGCGGACCACCGGCTGCATCAGCACCGCGGACGCCTGCGACAGCGCCTGGCGCACGCCCATCTTGGCGGCAGCGCGGAAGGCGAATTCTGAGCTGTCGACCGCATGGTGCTGGCCGTCCGTCAGCGTCACGCCGACATCGATCACCTGAAAGCCGAGCGGACCTTTCTCCATCGCCTCGCGCGCGCCCGCCTCGATCGCCGGGATGAAGTTGCGCGGCACCGCGCCGCCCTTCACCGTTTCCTTGAAGCTGAAGCCGCCGCCGCGCTCGTTGGGGTGCACGCTCAGCTTCACGTCGGCAAACTGCCCCGCCCCGCCCGTCTGCTTGCGGTGGCGATAATGCACATCAGAAGGTTTCAGCACCGTCTCGCGATAGGTCGGGCTCGGCGGCTTGTCGGTGACGCCGACATGGAAGACATCCGCCAGCGTCTTGCACAGATCGCGCAGATGCACCGGCCCCTGGACGCAGATCAGCTGCGCACCCGTGCCCTCCTCCTGCATGACCTTCAGGCTGCGATCGGTCTCGGCCAGCTTGGCAAGCGTGCCGGAAAGCTTGGTCTCGTCGCGCTCGCTGTCAGGCACCAGGATGCGCTCCAGCATCGGCGTCGGCGGCGCCGTCCAGTCCGGCGCCTCTGACGCGGCAGTGGCGGTCAAAAGCGCCGGCACCGGCAAGTGGTCGGATTTGACGGCGGCAAAGATGCTGCCGGGTTCCGGCGCGGCTGTCGCAAACGGTTTTCCGGTCGCCGGGTCCTGCACCGAGCCGAGGCCGCCGCCGCCGAGCGCCGCTCCCTGCTTGATGCCGTTCGAAAGCGCGCGCACCAGCACGGTCTTGCCGACATTCTGGCGGTGATAGGCGTGAAAGCTGACGGCGGCGAGGCTGGCTTCGGGGACGTTGCCCGCCTCGCCCAACCTTTTTCGCAACGCGTCGACCGGTGGCGCCTCGTGCCTCAGCGCCTTCATCAGGCGCAGGATGCCGTTGCTGTGGCTCGCCGCCCCGACGAGCACCGGGATGATCCGGTTTTCCCTGAGCAGCCGCGAGG
This sequence comes from Ensifer adhaerens, assembly GCF_001270265.1. GTDB lineage: Bacteria > Pseudomonadota > Alphaproteobacteria > Rhizobiales > Rhizobiaceae > Ensifer > Ensifer adhaerens_B. Next base: position 5,491 of record NZ_LGAP01000031.1, on the reverse strand, counting down.
AGATGGCATAGATCGTGTCGCTTGCCGGCTCGCGGTCCTCGATCAGCTCTTCGAGCAGCCAGTCATCGAACTCCGAGAGATGTTCGAGCAGCTCGGCGCGCGCTTCCTTCTCGCGCTCCAGCGCCGTATCCGGGATCTCGATCAGCGCCGAGGTCTGGCCCTCGCGATAGCGCCAGGCACGCTCGGAGATCAGGTCGCAGCTGCCGACGATCGTGTCGCCCTCGCGGATCGGCACCTGGCGCAGGATCAGCATATGGCTGGAATAATCCTGCAGCGCGGCGATAACATCCCTCAATCGCCCGCGCGGCTCGTCCATCCGGTTGACGAAGATGACACAGGGCGTGCCCGATGCCTCGATCACCTTGAGATAGGGCGCCGCCAGTACCGCCTCCTCCGGCGCCGGCGAGACGCAGAGCACGCAGGCGTCGCTTGCCAGAAGCGCGTGCTGCGCATGGGCAAGCGCCTCGTTACCGCCGGGCGTGTCGAGCGCGCACCAGGTTTCCTTGCCGATCTCGAATTCGGTGGTGTTCAATCCATAAGGTGACGTGGCCTTTCTGGAGCTTTCCCCCAGCGCAGCCAGTTTTTCCACCAGCGTGGATTTTCCGGTCTGCGAGGGCCCAACTACCGTGAAGCAGCGCATCGGCGATCCTCCCCTGTCGCGGAGCGCCGTGCGTTTCGACGCCCTGCCTCCTATTAATTCTAGGGCATCTTTTGGGCTTTCAATGGCCTTGCGCAAAAACGGGCCACCTGCCGCGCTTCAAAATGGGTCGGACGGCGTCCGCACCGGCTCACAAACTGATTGCAAAACAGCATCAGTTTTGCAATAACCCACGGGTGAAACCCGACCTATGGTCGTTGCGCGGAGCTGCCAGACGCCACGCGCGCCGGAAACGTCAACATCGGAGATTGTCCGCATGTCACTCACGCTTTATCTGCATCCGCTCGCTTCGTTCTGCCACAAGGTGCTGATCGCGCTTTATGAGAACGGCACGCCCTTTGACGTAAGCCTGGTCGATCTTCTGGACCCCGCGGAGGCGGCCCGCTTCGCGGAACTCTGGCCGGTCGGCAAGATGCCGGTGCTGCGCGATAGCGCCCGCGATGTCACCCTGCCGGAAACCTCCATCATCATCGAGTATCTCGATCGCCACTATCCCGGCGCTCGCCCGCTCATTCCGGCGAATGCGGAGGAGGCGCTGCAGGCCAGGCTCTGGGATCGCTTCTTCGATCTCTACATCCATGCGCCGATGCAGAAGATCGTCACCGACACACTGCGTGCCCCGGGCGAGAACGACCATCGTGGGGTGGCCGACGCCCGCGCCACGCTTGGCGTCGCCTACGGCATGGCCGAGCGGCATTTCGCCACCAACGCCTTCGCCGGTGGCGCCGCCTTCAGCCTTGCCGATTGCGCCGCCGCCCCCGCGCTTTTCTATGCCGGAATTGTCGAGCCTTTTGCCGACGGATATCCGCATCTTTCGGCCTATTTCGAACGGCTGCTCGAGCGCCCGTCCATGAGCCGCGTGCTGGCCGAGGCGCGGCCCTATTTCCACATGTTTCCCTATAAGGATCTCATGCCCGCGCGGTTTCTTGCCGGAGCCTGAGAGGAATTCTGGAAGCGGCGAAATCGGCCTCGACGCAAAAACCTCGAAACCCACGGTTACCAATTCCTATAGAACAAACGGGCAGCCCTGCCGGGGCCGCCCATCTTCTTGACCGTTGTCAACTAGTTGCCGGGCTTGTTTTTGATAGCCGCATCGATCTGCCTCTTCACAGCATCGAGGTTGAAGGAGGCCGGGTCCTGCATCGGCGGGTAGTCAACCGCGGTGAGGGCAAGTTTGGCGACCTCCTGCTGAACAGTGACGAACCGCCAGAACTCGCGAGCGAAGAAGTCGTTCATATAACCCCCGCCGAGGTCATTGAGGCTTTGCTGGCCAATCGATGGTGTCCGCTCGAATGGGTCCTGGCGGATATTCACCATGGTGGGCATGTCAGTTGTTACCTTCCCACCGGGCCAGCCCTGCGGCTGTTGGAAGAACTGGAACTTGAAGTTGTCGATGCGAACCGCCCCGAGAGAAGGGCCGCCGAAGTAGAAAAATTCATGCCGTGCGGATGGGGATTTGCCCACCAGCAGGTCCAACTGATTGTAGCCATCAAGGTGATTCTTGTAGGTCCTGTCACCCAGCTTCACGCCCTTGAGCAACTGCTCAGTGATCTCGGTGTTGCCGGCTGCCGCCACGAGCGTGGGGAACCAATCCAGGGCCGAAAATATGCCGTTCTCGACCGTACCCGGCTTGATCTTGCCGGGCCAGCGGATGATGGCCGGTGCGCGGAAGCCGCCCTCCATTACGGTACCCTTGGTACCCTTGAACGGGGTCATACCCCCGTCGGGCCAGGTAAACACCTCCGCCCCATTGTCGGTCGTGAAAATGACGATGGTGTTGTCGGTCTCACCCGCATCTTCCACGCATTTCATGAGAGCGCCAACGCTGTCATCAAGCTGCGCCACTCCAGCTTCTTCAAGTCCGTAATTGCTGTCGCTGTTCATGAGGGCTTGGTATTTGGGCGACAGAAAGGTCCAGACGTGCATGCGCGTCGTGTTGTGCCAGACGAAGAACGGCTTGCCGCCGGTCTTGGCTTTATCCATGAAATCGCACGAAGCCTTGACCAGCACTTCGTCGAACGTGCCCATGTCGTACTTGGCCTTGGGCATGATGTCATGCATGTTCGGCACGTTGGTCATGTCGGGATACGGCGCCAGGGGGCCCTCGTCCACGATCCTCTGCTTGCCGACCTTGCCCCAACGCGGCTGCTCGGTCGTGTCGTCCGTGTCCGTTGCAAAGCTGTGGACCAAATTGCGCGGCCCGACTTTGTCCCGGTACGACTGGTCATTCGGAAATGAATACCAGTAGGGGTCTGACATCGCGTCAAGGTGATAGAGGTAGCCAAAAAACTCATCGAAGCCATGCAGTGTCGGCAGATATTTGTTCAAATCGCCGAGATGGTTCTTACCGAACTGGCCAGTGGCGTATCCCTCAGTCTTGAGTACTGCGGCGATGGTTGCCGCCTTGTCAGGCATGCCGACGTCCGCGCCTGCCTGGCCGACAGTCGTAAGGCCCGTGCGCAAGGGGATTTCGCCGGTGATGAAACTCGCCCGGCCCGCCGTGCAACTCGCCTCGGCATAATAGTCGGTAAACATCATGCCCTCGGCTGCGAGCCTGTCGAGGTTGGGCGTCTTCCCGGACATTATGCCCCGGTGATACGCACCGATATTGAACCAACCAACGTCATCACCCATGATGACGACAATGTTGGGTTTTGGCTGCTGTTCCTGCGCGACCGCCGGTGCACCTATTGCCGTTGCGATGGCGGAAGCCAGCATACCAAAGCAAAGGTTTCTCATGGTACTCATGGTTAACATCCTCCGTTTGCGTTTGCCCATGGCTCCGCACGGTTGAGATTGCCCTCTTAGAGCAGAAGGATCTCCTCATCCCTCGGTCGAGACGACCTGATGTTGTGACGCTGCGCGGCACGGTACCAAATGAAGATCGGTATGTTGGGTTTGTGAATGCGGCTCTGGTTGTTCGCCAAGATGGTGACGATAGGCATAACCGCCATCGAGCGTCGATGGCTAGCAGTGCGAAGCTGGCTTGGGCCTGCCTCAGTGTCGGCAGGCATCCGGCTGGGACTATCGCACATTTTCGCCTTCGCCACCAGATTGAAGGCCCGCGTCGCCACACTTCGATGAAACGGCGGCCCTATATGACTGCCATTTGCGCGAAGCAGCCGCAGCAATGCTGGGTTTGAAACTGGTTGCAAAATTTGGTTCCCCCTGCAGAGGGGCCCGGCGATGGCGAGCACCAAGCGAGGGCAGATAAGAGACTTCTAATGTTTAGATTCAATATGATATGAGGAGATGTTGGAGGCGATTTTGGAACCGCAATTTGGAAGATTGCACCCAGTTTTGAAACGATACGCCTTCAGCATCCTTGAACTCACTTCACGTTGGTTCTTCGCCACTACACACCTTGCACATTGGCAGGGTCATTTCTTGGGGCAAAGCTTTCAACCGATGAAGCTGACGGCGCCTGGGAGTCGCCCTATGAGTCGATGGACCCCGCCGTAGCGATGGCCTTGGGAGCGATCTCGCGTGGTTCGGGAACGACCCCGACGCTCATGGGATTCGGCAGTGACTCCGACAAGCTGGTCGTTAGTGATGTTGCGCGAATGCTCTCGATCATCGACGAACCCTTTTTTTAGAGTTCGCCACTGCGGGTTCGATACGGTCGAGATGTTTCGATTTGCTACCCCGCTTCAGCATCGGCAGGCCGATCGGTGTTTCATCAATTTTGTAACAGTAACGTACTTGCGCGGTCGCTAAAAAACGAGAAGCTTCGCCGCGTGCATCATGCACAGAATGCAAGAACAGCGTTCGGGATTGCCCCCCGCGGCTTGGCAATAGTCGCGCACATTCCCCTATCAAATTCGCAGTCACATCCACACAACAGATGAGGACACTGATCATGATAGACCAAGCTGATCGACCATATTTTTTTGGCAGACCTAGGCTAGTGCCCATCCACAAACGGTAAGCCGCTGAAATTATTGGATGAATCGCGATATTGCCGCGGGTAAAGCCCGGCGGTTTCAGGTATACTTTAGATCAAGCTACTGATTCTAAAGACAAACCCGTCACCGCCGGAGCCGACAATGCGCCAAGAAAGCACCGTCCAATCCAGGATATTCGATCTTTTTGCCGGGCACGAGATCGGCCGTGAATTGAAAGCCATGTCTCAGTGGCTGGATGAGCATGGCGAGGTGCTGAGCCGAGTGACAGAGGATCTGCGCCGACAAGGGGTCAAGGAAACCGGCCGCGAGGGGCTGCCGGCCGAGGCTGTGTTGCGCTGCGCGCTGCTCAAGCAGCATCGCCAGTTGAGTTATCAGGAACTGGCCTTCCATCTCGAAGACTCCGCCTCGTTCCGCGCCTTTGCCCGGCTGCCCTGGGGCTGGAGCCCGAAGAAGTCGGTCTTGCACAAGACGATCAGCGCGATCCGGGCGCAAACCTTTGAAGAGATCAACCGGGTGCTGCTGGCGAGCGCCCGGCAGGAGAAGCTCGAAAGTGGCAAGGTCGTGCGCGTGGACAGCACCGTCACCGCCGCACCGATCCATGAGCCGAGCGACAGTAGCCTATTATGGGACGCTGTCCGGGTGATGGTACGGCTGTTGCAGCAGGCCGATGCACTGGGGAGCGCCATCCCATGGCACGATCACTGCCGCGCGGCGAAGAAGCGATCCCGGGCGATCGAATATACCCGCGGTCGCCCGAAACGGGTGAAGCACTACCGCGAACTGCTCAAGATCACGCGCACCACCTTGAGTTATCTGCAGCAGGCGAGTGAACAGTTGCCCCTGACGGCGGGCCCGGCCGGCGAACTGTGGCAGACCCAGCTCCGCCACTATAAGCCGCTGATCGAGCGGATCATCGCCCAGACCGAAC
>NZ_LGAP01000030.1 GCF_001270265.1 Ensifer adhaerens | reverse complement strand
GACTCCAAACTGTCTAAAACCTGCCTGTTGACGACAACACCAGCCAAAGCAATCGCCTGCGTTCTCCAAGGCAACGCGGCCCGTACGCCGTCTATCTCGCAAATACCCAGTCCGACAGGCTGCTAGGCCGTCCGGGCATTCGTTTCGCGGTCATGACCAGAATTGTTAAAATTGCGATAATCTAACCAATTTTGGGTATTTGCATAACATATTATGCTGTTTCTCGATAACCCCTCCAGTACCGATTGCGGCCGCACAAGGTTGGTGTTTTCTTGCCCGCAAAGGTCGAGGGGTATTTGTCATGGCAACCGAAGGCACCACAATTTCCAACGAAGCCGCCGCAACGCCGGCAGAGGCAATCGAGCATCACGAAGCGCCAGATGGCAAGGTCGGGCGTCTGGTGGCGCAGGCCGGTGCTGGCGCGGCGGAAGAGCCGCAGCTCCTGGACCCGGCAACCGGTGCTCCGGTGAAGGGTGCTGAGACCGCCCCCCTGACGCCGCCGATGCCGGCGACGATCAGCGCCGATGCTTCGAATGTCGTGCACCTGCCTGCAGGCGCATCGATCGAAAAGATCAAGGTCGTCGGCACGGATATCGTTTTGGAACAGCCTGATGGCTCCACGATCACGATCCAAAACGCCGCATTGAAGGTTCCGACTTTCGTGATCGGTGACGCCGAAATCCCGCGCGAAACTCTCGTGGCGGTGCTCGGAGAAAACGGCATCAACGTCGCCGCAGGCCCGGATGGCAGCATCAGCGTCGTATCGAACCAGAGCAGCGGCGGCAACTTCTCCGATGCAGATGGCAACATTGGCCAGGCCGGCCCGGTCATCGACCTGCTGGCGCCCACCGCGCTGCAGTTTCCGGCGCTCGAGGCGACCGAGCGTCTGCCCTTCGCCGTCGACCCCAATGACGACCCCTCGATCATCCCCGATGGCAACAGCGACCCCAGCGGCATTTTCGTGAGCGACAGGCAGGTGGATGAGGCCGGCCTCGCCAGCGGATCGCGTGCCGGTGACGGCAGCGCGTCCGTCAGCGGCGTCTTTACCATTTCCGATCCGGATGGCCTCGATGACATCGCCAGCCTGACCATCAACGGTCAGACTTTCACAATTGGTGGTCTCGTCGGCCAGAGCGTTGTTGGCCAATTCGGTACATTGACCATCACCGCCTACGATCCGCTGACCGGCGTGGCGCAATACACCTACGATCTGGTGAGCCCCGTCACCAGTTCCGGCGTCATTCCCGGCACGAATGTCGAGCAGGACCGGGACACCTTCAACCTGACGGTCACCGATGGTGATGGTGCGACCGGCTCGGCCACACTGCGCATCGATGTTGTCGACGACGTGCCGGTGATCGGCATCACCGATCCGGTCTCGCCGAACGTGGTGGAAGGCCAGACGCTGAACGGCACCTGGACGCTTTCTGCCGGTGCTGACGGTGTTGGCACGGTCAACGTGACGGTCGGCAGCACGACGCAGCCGCTGGCCCTGACGGCCGGACAGTCGGTGGCATTCACGCTGGCCGAGGGCAAGCTGACGGTCAATGCCGACAAGACCTGGTCGTTTGCGGCCAACAGCAACCTGTCCAACCCGGCTGGCGTCAACGTCAGCTTCACATTGTCGGCCACGGACGCCGACAACGACACGACGACCGACAGCCAGACGATCACCGTGACCGACGGCGCCGGCCCGACGGTCGACCCGCTTGCGGCTTCCGCGTCGCTTGCCCTCGACGACCAGAACCTTGCCGACGGCTCGACGCCGGGCGCCGACACCAGCAGCGGCACGATCGGCTTCGTGGCCGGCTCGGATGCGATCGCCACGATCGTGTTCGGCGACACCTCGACGCTCACAGGTGCACTGACCTGGGAGCGGGTCTCCGACACCCAGATCATCGGCAAGGCCGGCGGCGTGACCATCGCCACGCTCGACCTGGTGCGCGTCGGCGACGGCGCGACGGTGACGGCGACGCTTTCCGACAACTACGCCAGCCACCCCGGCATCAACGCCGACGACCTTGCGAGCCTCGGCTCGGTCAAGGTCATCGCCTCCGACACCGACGGCGATCAGGCCGAAGGCACGGTCACCGTCTCGGTCTCCGACGACGTGCCGAGCGTAACGATCGGCGGGTCGGTGTCGGACGACATGCCGCCGACCGACAGCGTCGTCGAAGGTCAGACGCTGAACGGCACCTGGACGCTTTCTGCCGGTGCTGACGGTGTTGGCACGGTCAACGTGACGGTTGGCAACATGACGCAGCCGCTGGCCTTGACGGCCGGACAGTCGGTGGCGTTCACGCTGGCCGAGGGCACGCTGACGGTCAATGCCGACAAGACCTGGTCGTTTGCGGCCAACAGCAACCTGTCCAACCCGGCTGGCGTCAACGTCAGCTTCACATTGTCGGCCACTGACGCCGACAACGACACGACGAGCGACAGCCAGCCGATCAGCATCACCGATGGTACCGGTCCGTCGGCGACGGACGGCAGCGCCTCGATCACTGTTGATGAGAAGGGTCTGGACAACGCGAACGCGCTGGGCAGCGCGGAAGGTGCTGCGGGTGGGGCCGAACTGTCGTCGACCGAGCGCGGCTCGGATACGGTCAGCTTCACGGCCGGTTCGGATGCGATCACGGGCATGGTGTTCGGCGCGACGGGCGGCATCACGGCTGACGTCAACGGCATTGTCGGCGCCGACATCGTATGGAGTGGCGAAGGCACTTCGGTGTTGATCGGCACGATCAATGGCGTTGCGGCGATCACGGTGACACTGGTTCCGCCGACGCTGCCGATTGCAGCGGGGGCAAGCGGCCAGGCGACGGTCAACGTCCAGCTGACCGACAACTTCCCGCATCCTGCCGGACTGGCGCTAAACACGATCGATCTCAGCGGCATCACGGTCGTCGCCTCCGATCAGGATGGCGACACCGCCACCGCAACGGTCGACATCAGCGTTGTCGACGATGTTCCTTCGGCGGTTGATGATGGCGCTCGGAGCGTTGTCGAGGGTGGCGCGCAGATCAGCGGCAACGTGCTCGGCAACGACACGGCCGGTGCTGACGGTGCGACGCTGACGTCGGTGACGATTGGTGGCACCGAGTATACGATCGCGGCCTCGGGCTCGACGCCGGTGGTGACGGTGAACGGCACCTACAGCTTCACCTCTGCCGGTGCGTGGACGTTCACGCCGGTTGCGAGCCTGAACAGCGCTTCGGATGTGAATGCCGGCTTCAGCTACACGATCACCGACGGCGACGGCGACCCCGCGACTGCAGTGCAGCCGATCAGCATCACCGATGGTACCGGTCCGTCGGCGACGGACGGCAGCGCCTCGATCACTGTTGATGAGAAGGGTCTGGACAACGCGAACGCGCTGGGCAGCGCGGAAGGTGCTGCGGGTGGGGCCGAACTGTCGTCGACCGAGCGCGGCTCGGATACGGTCAGCTTCACGGCCGGTTCGGATGCGATCACGGGCATGGTGTTCGGCGCGACGGGCGGCATCACGGCTGACGTCAACGGCATTGTCGGCGCCGACATCGTATGGAGTGGCGAAGGCACTTCGGTGTTGATCGGCACGATCAATGGCGTTGCGGCGATCACGGTGACACTGGTTCCGCCGACGCTGCCGATTGCAGCGGGGGCAAGCGGCCAGGCGACGGTCAACGTCCAGCTGACCGACAACTTCCCGCATCCTGCCGGACTGGCGCTAAACACGATCGATCTCAGCGGCATCACGGTCGTCGCCTCCGATCAGGATGGCGACACCGCCACCGCAACGGTCGACATCAGCGTTGTCGACGATGTTCCTTCGGCGGTTGATCCAGACCATCTCCATCTGACAAACAAGGCGGGGACCGAGGCGATTGGGTATCTCGATGCTGATCGCAACGTTGATGACAATGTCGGCGCGGATCACGGTGGAACCGTGAGGTTCGCTTCATCGCTCAATGGCTCGAACAGCGGTTTCACGTCCAGCGGTGCGGCAATTTACTACCACGTTGTCGGGAATACCCTTGTCGCGTCCACGTCGTCGGCCAGTGCGGCAGACAATACCAAGTGGGTCTTTGAAGTTGAGCTAAACCAGGACGGTAGCCTGGCCACGGCGAACGACAGCTATACCGTCACCATGTACGGGAAAGTCGATTCCGCCAGCAACGTTAACTTCAATGGTGGGAGCTACGCATTCTCGGGTGGAAACACCAATTGGGTGGGCTTCGTGCCAAACGGGCAAATAAACAACCCTCAGGGTAATGATGATTCGCCAGACCTTCTCATCACTCCTATTGGTGATGACGCTACAAGCATTAACGGGACAGCCAGTTCTGTTGGTGTTTCGGGAGGTGGCGGCGGCCAAAATATCGGCTCAGACGAAGGGGTGAGACTGAACTTCGTTTCGGACCTTATGGGAACCCCTAGTAGCAGCGGTAGTTACAATCCGACCTCGCCGGGCCACACATTCGACGAGCACTATCTGGTCAACGGCGCTTCCGTCAAATTCGGCAGCATCGGCAATGGTCGTGCCACTGCGGTATTCGTTGCTTCGGATGACAATGACCTTGGCGCGGCCGATGAAGACAATCGCATAGACGATAGTACACCGGAGGCGATAACGAGTGTCGTCATCAGCCATTCCGGCAACAACGCCAACCCTTCGGATAATACTTTCGTTGTCGATTTCTCAACCGGAAATACGCAGTCAATCACCGTCGATGGTATTGACTACCGCGTGACGCGGAACACCGTGACCAATGCTGTTACGGTCGAGGGGCTTGTCGACAACACGACCGTTGCCATCTACACGGCAAATCAATACACAACCCTTGATGTTCTCTACGGCACAGGGAGCAGCCCCTTCGCGGACGCGACAAAGCCGTTCGCACTGACGGGGTTCGGCACCGCGGTCGTTGCAACCGATCCCGTAAACATCTCTATCCCCGTCGAACTGGTTGATGCGGATGGAGACAAGGTTGGCGGCGCGATTGATCTGACCCTCGAGCCGGAGGGGCAGACGATGACGGGGTCGGCTTCTGACGAGATCTTTGCCGCCACGTCTCACGCCGACAGTTTTAACGGGGCAGGTGGCCTGGATTTGGTTTCCTATCAGTCGTCCACGGTCGGGGTGATTGCCAGCCTCGCGGCGCCTGTCGGCAATACGGGCGATGCGGCCGGCGACAGCTACACGGCGATCGAAGGGCTCGTTGGCAGTTCCCACGATGATGTTCTGACCGGCAACGCACTTGCCAACACCCTCGTCGGCGCAGCTGGCGATGACATACTCTACGGCAATGCAGGAAACGATACGCTCATCGGCGGCGATGGTGCCGATACGCTCTATGGCGGAACCGGCGCGGACTGGATGACCGGCGGCGCGGGTAACGACATCTTCATGATCGATCCAAACGACCTTCCGCTCGGAATTGCCGACGTCATCACCGATTATGAAAGCGGCGACTTTGTCGATCTGTCCGCCCTGCTCGGCAATCTACCCGAGAACACACACCTCAACGGCGACTACGCCCAGGTGATACAGGACGGCCAAAACGCTAACCTGCAGGTGGACACGGACGGCAACGGCAACACCTGGCATACGGTCGCAGTCCTGGAGAACTTTCAGGTCTCGACCGACGTGGTGAAGGTCCTCTTCACCGAAAACGGTGCACCGAAGGCAGAAGTCATTCCTTAAACGCAACGTCGATCTCGACAGTTCAGCGGTTCTCGGTCAACATCCGGGAACCGCATTTTCCAGGGGGAGCCTTTTCATGATCAGAAGCATACTGGCGGGGGCGGTGGTCGCTCTGATGCCTCTTTCAGGTTTCGCAGCCGATCTCATCGTCGACTATGCGCCGGCCGCCAGGCAGTGCACCGAGCTCAGCCAGTCCTCGCTCACAGTCGAGCAGGACGTCACCACCCTGACCAAGGAAGTCGTATCGCGCATGGACGAGGCGATCGCCGTTGCCGACGATCCGCGCTGGATCTCCTCGACGCGGCCGGCCTTCGTCTGGGCCTCCGAAACCAAGGTCGCTTGCGGCAAGGCCTACGGTTACCTTCAATCCAATTGGCGCGACGAGGACTACCTCGCCAAGTGCGATTGCTTCTACACCAAAATGCATCACTTCATGAACTAACACAGGAAGTCTGATCGTCATGTCTCGCGCTGTCGTTTCACCGGCTAATTGTGTGTCGTTCCGCCGGCAATGGCTGGCCCTCGGCGTATTCGCACTCGGTGTGCTCGCGGGCTGCCAGGGTGCTCCCACTCCTCAAGACGTGCTCGACGTGGAATCGCCGCAGGCGATGCACGCCCGGCGCGCGGCCGAGCATGCGCCGAAACCGCAGGAAACTTTCGGCAATGGCGCGGCGCGGATCGCGCTCATCACCGCCCTCATGGCGCCGACGGGCGAAACCGTGCGCGAGCGCGATATCCGGGATGGCGCTTCGCTCGCGGTCGACGAGCTTGGTGGCGGCCAGCTCTCGCTACTGGTCGAGAATACCGACGGCTCACCGCAACAGGTCAAGGACGCGGCAAAGAGGCTTGCCGATCAGAAAGTCGCGCTTGTCGCTGTGTCCGCCGCCGACGTGCCTGTCAGCACCTTGCGTGACGGCCTAGGCTCCGCCCGCACGCCGCTGCTGATGCTCCGCGGCAATGGCGCCGAGCGGCTGACCGGCACCTTCGCTTTCGTGTCCGATCGTATCGACAGCGCCGTCGAGGGGGCTTCCTATGCGGCGGCGGCGGGCCGTAAGCGGCTCGTCGTGCTCTTGCCCGGCGATGTGTCCACCGGCGACCGACAGAGGCTCGAGCGCGGGCTTGCCGGCTATGGCATCAAACCGGTTCTACTCGCCGTGACCGGCTCCACCGCATTTTCCGGTGACGCGGCATCGAAAGCCAAGCTTAGGGATATAGACGCGGTGCTCTTGGTTGGCGCTGGGGATCCCGACGTCGGCGCGCTGTCGCAACTCAAGGCCAATGGCTATCTGAAGCCGAGTGCAATGATCGTTGGAAGCTCCGGTTGGGTCGCTGCCGCCTACAAACGTCCGGAGCTTTCCGGAAGTTATCTCTGTCTGTTCGGCCCGGAGAACGGCTCCCGGATGACCTCGCGCTATCTCAGTCGTTATGAACGCGCCGCTGCCGCCGATGCGGCCTACGGCTTCGACGTGATTGCGCTTGCGGCCGGCCTCGTACGCACCCAGGGTGAAAACGCCATCAGCCAGGAAAGCATCCGGTCTCCGAACGGCTTCGTCGGCGCGGCAGCTGCATTCCGGTTCGAACCGAACGGCACTGTGCGGCGGACCTGCGCAATCTATCAATTGACGGGCGGGAACTTGAAGCTCCTGGATCCGGCCCCACGCTCGTTCTGAGCCAAGTGTTCGGGCTCGTCGGTGAATTCGGGGGGCAACCAGCCCGCCTCCCTGAATGAAGCCGGAAAACTCCCGTCTCCGGCGGTCAAAGGTTTGGGGGCGGTTCAGCCGCAGGCTGATACGCGTCGTTCGAGTGCTGACAACACCTTGGCACGCAACCGTGCCAGCACTCCAATGTGCTAGAAACCGCCTGCGCGGATCATGGAAAAATAGTCGTCATCGCCCACCTGGCCGCCCTTGAGAGCGATCTCCAATCCGTCCGCGGGGCCGCCATGGGCGATACAGAGCGGCGAGCCGGGCGTCTGTGGGAGCGGCATCTTCAAGGTCAGGGCTGATATGCCCATCTCGCCAAGGGCGTGACTTGAGGTGTCGCCTCCCGCAACCACAGCCCGCGCAAGTCCGGCACGCGAGACAAGTTCGGCCTGGATTCGACCAAGCGCCCTGCCGAGGCGATGGCGGGCGCCATCCGACGTATCGAGTTCGCGGCCCCTGTCTGCAGCTGGCCCAAGCGCCGTATATAGAATGACGCTACTGCCACGTTCCAACGCGCTTAGGCCAGCGTCCACCGCTTCAGCAATTTCTCTCCCATCTGTGCTGCCCGATAGCTCAAGCGGATCAAGCATGACACCTTCGAAACCGTGTGCGAGCGCATGTTGGATCTGTCTCTCTGTGGTGGGCGAAACGCTGCCCGAGACGACGGCGATGCGATCGACCGGTCCGGCCGCCGCGAAGACGGGTTTGTTCCCGATCAGCCGTTCACTGCGCCAGGCGGGGATCAGGGCATATTCAACGCCGGAGGAACCGCAGACGAACCGGCCCTCCCGGCGGAGTTTATTCCAAAGCAGCGCACCGGCTGCAGCCTGCGTTGCTTCGTCAACGACATCGAGGAGCAACACATCAGCCTTCTCCGGCCTAACCGCGCCAGGAAGCGAGACAATGTCGACGAGCGCTGATGACAGCTTCGTCTGCCGTGCAAGATGCAGCAGCAGATTGGCCTCGTCCATCGGCGTAACCGGATGGCGCGACATGACCGGGTGACGATCGATGCGATAGTTGCGGCCCTGATAGGCGGCGAAGAGTTCGCCGAAGGCCGTGTAGCGCCGAATCTCCGGCGCGCCGACGATGAGTGGTACCGTCTCCTCGCCAAAGACCGCCCGCCCAATCTCGATCGCCCGGCCGATATTGCCGACATGCGGCGCGGAATCGAATGTCGAGCAGACCTTGTAGTGGCAGAGTTCGGCATCAAGCGTCTTCAGCCAGTCGAAGGCATCGCGGAGATGCACATCCATCCACTCCGGCGTTTCGCTGCGGCTGGTGCCGGCAAGCCCGAAGGCGCGCGCGCCAGAAAAGCGCGACAACAGGTCTGCATCTGGCATTTTCAGGAACAGGACGGTCTCGACGCCGTTCGAGGCAAGCGCCTCCATCACGTCGGTCGAGCCGGTGAAATCGTCGCCGTAGTAGCTGATCAGGGGTCGTGACATGGCTCAGGCCGCCTTGCCGTCGGCAAACTTGTCGATCGATTGCGCCAGTTCCGGATGATCCTTCGCATAGGTCTCAAGCGGCACACCCGCAACCGCCGCCTCCCAAGCCTGCTTGACGGCCTTCACACCGGCACCGGGTCCGCCCGGATGGCTGACGATGCCACCGCCGCAAAGATAGAGCAGCTCGGTGGAGCCACCTGTGGCCGCAATCGTATCCGGCGCCTGCCCGCCCCACTGACCCGAGCCGATGACCGGCAGCGCCACGTCATTCTCGGAAAAGAGCGGCGTGCTGACGGCTCTGTAGGAACGCACGAAACTTTCGTCCGGCTCCCAGTACTTCACGCGAATACCGTTGATCTGAAACTGATCGACGCCGAGCAGCCGCCAGAACTGCTGCCAGACGGAAAATTCGAAACCGAGGCCGGCATGGCGCGTGAGGATATCCCAGCCATTGCGGTGGGCGTGCAGCACAAGGCCGGAGCGCTTACGCAGGAACGCAAGACCACCGAACCCAATCGAATTGATGTTGACCACGGCGCAATTACCACCGGCTTCCAGCACGATGTCGTGGTTGCGCATCATTTCGTCAGGGTCTGCATGGCTGATGCCGAAGGCATACATCACCTTCTTGCCGGTTTTCTGCTCGTGATCGAGGATCAGCGGCATGATTGCGGCAACTCGTTCCTTCAGCGGTGAGTAGGCCGGGCTCATCAGTTTCTCATCGTCCTTGATGAAATCGACGCCCGCCCCGATCAGTTCGCCGACCATCTCGGCCGTCTCATACGGCCTCAGACCCAAGGCCGGCTTGACGATAGTGCCGATAATCGGCCGGTCCTTCACACCCGTGAGCGCAAAACTGCCCGGCACCCCAAACTGCGGGCCCGGATGCGCCGCTGCAAATTCCTGCGGCAGCTTCATTCCGACGATGCGAATGCCCGTCATGCCCTTGATCGAATAGACGCCGCCGATTGCAATTGTCATCAAGGCGGCGAGATCGGTACCGACCGCATCCATCGGAAACTCGATATCGACGTCTGCGCGATTGAAATGCGTGTTCCCGCCGGCCTCATCGGGAAAGGAGGCATGGCTGGTCGCAGGCAGGGGACGGATGGCAACGACACGGGCGGCCACCCGTGCCTTAAGCTCTTCCGTCTCGCCTGGCAGGGCAACGAAGGTGCCGGTCGACTGATCGCTGGCGATCTTTGTCGCCATTGCCTCCACTGAGCCGGGCGTCTCTATCCGATAAGTCAGGCGGATCACGTTTTCTCCCCTCCACCGCATGGCGGCATGCTTGTTAAGGCGCACCAACTGGTATAATGAGTATTTATGTGATTGCAAGTCGTCTCCGGCAAGGCTATTGCGGCGATGGAACTTGATGCATATTCAAACCTGTCCAAATCAGGTGACTCATGAACGTCATTTCCGAACCGATCGTCCGTAAAAAACTCTCCGATGAAGTCTTCGCGCGGCTGAAGCAGATGATCGAAACCGGTGAGTTGAAGGCGGGCGACGAGATGCCCTCCGAACGCGAACTCATGGAACGCTACGGCGTCGGCCGCCCGGCCATACGCGAGGCGATGCAGGCGCTCGCGGGAAAAGGCCTCGTCGAAATCTCGCAGGGCGAGCGCGCCAAGGTCCTGCGCATCACCGCCGAATCCATCATCAGGCAGGTCGACCTGCCGGCAAAGCTGATGCTCTCCGGCTCGTCGGATTCGCTGGAGCACCTGAAGAACGCGCGCATCTTCTTCGAGCGCGGCATGGTTCGCGAGGCAGCGGCCAAGGCGGCCCCGACGCATATCTCCGAGCTTCGCGCCCTCCTCGACAAGCAAAAGCAGAGCCTTGGCGATGCGGATGCCTTCATCGACGCGGACATGGAGTTTCACCAGTGCATCGCCCTCATATCCGGAAACCCGATCTTTGCTGCGGTGAGCGGAGCGATGCTCGGATGGCTCAAGTCCTATCATACGGAAATGCTCATCTGGACGGGTCGTGAGAATTTCACGCTCTCGGAGCATGAGGAGATCATCCGCGCCATCGAAAGCCGCGACGCCGATCGCGCCGAGCAGGCCATGGTCAAACACCTGGAACGCTCCCGCGCACTTTACGCCCTCAAGGGCCAGAAATGACGCTCAAAGCACGATCTCCACGCAGCCGTAGGGCGGCAGCGTAATCCGCTGGTGCGGCGACAATTCAGCCCCTTCGGCGGCGATCACTGCAACCTTGTTCGGTGTGGCGGGCAACACAATGGTTTGGGCCACAGAGGTGATGTTCGCAAGAAGCAGCCGCTCCCTTGAGGCCAATCCGACAACCGCGTCCGGTCGCGACGTCTCGACCGCATGCATTGGCTGATGTGACATGGCACCGAGGCGCGTCAGTACATGCGTCAGCGGCCGCAGTTCTCCCCTTGCCGTTGCCTCTCCATCGCCGGCCGAAAGCCCGAAGGGACCGGCAAGGGTCGAAAGCGTCAGGACCTCCAACGCCCCCGGCAACACCGTCGCTGCATAGGCCAGAACAAAGGCCGCGCCAAACTGGCCATTGTGCCGCGGATCGGTATCGGCCATCGGAATTCGGGACCCTGCCGGGTTTTCCTTCGTCGCGCTGCCGTAGGGGTTCTGGCGCATGGCGATCGTCGAGGGGCCGATGCGGTAGGGCTTGTCGCCATAGATCGCCCGGGTGGTGCTGATGACGTAGCGCAATGCCTCGAAGGTCTGCATGACCGAAAGATCGTCGGCCGCATGTACGATCGGGTTCGTCGAATGGCTGACATAGTCGATCAGATCGGAAGGCACACGCTTGCGATTGAGCTCGGTGAAATAGCTCATCATGCCGCCGCCGAGCCGAACGCCAGGAAAGGCGGCGCGCGCGGCCGCATAGACATCGGCGAGATCAGGGCATTCCGGCCACGCGCTGCCGGGCGGTGTTGACTGCCGATCCACAGACGGAGAGACGAACAGCGTATCAAGCGCAAGACCCGCGCGATCGACGAGGGCCGCAAATTCTGCCATCTCCTCTTCTAGCGGTCGCACGCACGGCACGGCAAGCTCCAGCGTTACCTTCAGGCCGGACCTCGCCGCGATCGCAGCGTAGCCCCTCAGTGCCTCAAGCCCATGTCCCGCGCCGGGATCGAAATGGGCGATCAGATGCTCGGCACCAACCGTCGTCAACACTTGGAGCGAAACCAGTTCTTCCTGGTGGCATTCAGGCCGCAGGCCGATACCGAGTGCCGGAAACCGGATGTTTGTTGGTACCAACCTCACCGAAATCGGATCCGAATTTGCGACCGCCGACGCAGCGCCCTCCTCTGCCCGGATTTGCGCAGAAATCCGCTGACTGAAGGGCTCGTTCTTCGGCACAAGATAGGGCCAGGGCAGAGCCAGCGGTCGCACGTAGGTCTTATAGGAACCATCCGTCCAGTTCCGCTGATCTTCCATTTCGAAGACGTCGCCAACGAATTCCGTTGTCGCCACAATGCCGGGTGCAACACGGTGCGTGATCGCGGCGATGTCCTTGAAGGGCTGCCAGGGCTCGATCTCGTCAGGCCATCGAGCGTTTTGCACGCTGCCGTCGCCATGCCTGACCTCGACAGGCTCTCCAGCGACACCGACGACCGGATGCAAGACCACGAAACCCGCCCGAGCGGTTTCGAAATCAGCGTCGCTGACACAGTCGGCAGAAAAGGTCACGCTGTGCGAAGCGCCGGAAATCGAAATGTCGCAATCAAGATTTGCGCCGCAAGGCGCGGTAAAGCGGGCGTGATAACGGAGCAAGAAGCCGTTTTTCCGTTCCGTCACCGCGAGATCGCTGATCGTTGCACTGCAGGTACCCCAATCCTTGTCGCGCACGAGGAAGGAGATGGCGCGCAGCACCTCATGACCGCGGAAACGCAAACCGCGCAGATTGCCGTTCTGCAGCTCCACGCTCAAATCGCCGGCGACAAGCATCCGGCTTTCCGGCTCTCGCTCCGCCGTGCCATAAAGTCGGAGCGTGTCTTGGCTCATGCCAGCAAGTCTCCGACGGCGACGGTCTCGCCGCGCGCGGCGCTCAGATAGGCAGCCTCAACCAGCGCGAAGGTTTTTAGATTGTCCCGGCCCGAAGTATCGGGTTGCTGACCGGAGGCCAGCCGCTCTATCCAATGTTTCTGGATGAGCGCGACGCTTTCCTGAATGTTGTGCCAGGGCCGCGAGGCCCAGAGCAGCAAATTGGGCGCAACGACGCTTTCCTTCGTGCCGTCCGGGGAGTGGACGGTAAGTCTGTAGTCCTTGCCGAGGCGTAGGGTACCCTTGCTGCCGTCGATCTCCACGAAGGTTTCCGGAAAAGGTTCTTCCGGAAGTTTGGTTGCATAGCTGACATCGACAATCGAGGTGATGCCGTTGTCGTGGTCGAGCAGCATGGTTGCAACGTCCTCGCCAGCGATAGCCGGGTTGATGCGCGCCGTGCGGGCTGTCATGCGGCTCGCATCGCCGAACAGGAAGCGGGCGATGTCAAGCGAATGGATGCCGAGATCCTCGATGATGAAGCGCTTGCCCTTGGCGAGGTAAGGTTGGCCGGAAAAGACGTCGAAGCCGGAGCGGAACGAGATGCGGCCCCAGAACGGCACGCCGATCGCGCCGCTTGCCAGCGCCTCCTTCACCGCGAGGATCGGCGTCTGCCACCGAAAATTCTCGTGGATCATCAGGGCGATGCCCGCCTGGTCGGCCGCCTCGACCATGGCCTTGGCATCTTCAAGCGTCGGTGCGAATGGCTTCTGGCAGATCGCCGGTACTTTGTAGGAGGCGGCAAGTTCGACAAGTGCGCGGTGGCTGCCAACCGTCGTGGCGATATCGACGAAATCGAAACCGCCATCGGCAAACATCGCCTCCGCCGACAGGTAGCGCCTCGATATCGCGAACTGATCGCCGACGAGCCGTAGACGTTCCGGATCGCGATCGCAGATCGCCACGATCTCGACATCCGGCAGGTCCTGCCAGCCGTGCATCTGGTTGACTGCAAAGAAGCCGCAGCCGATCAGCGCGCCCTTGATCCTTCCCATGCTCAACCCGCCTTTGCCATCTGCATGAGAGTGACCCGTTGCTGCAGGCGGCGCTGCGCCTGGTCCACCACAACGGCGACGATGATCACCAGCCCCTTGATCACCATCTGCCAGAACGAACTAACGCCCATCATCACCAATCCGCCCGACAGAATGCCGATCACAAAGGCGCCGATGATCGTCCCGCCGATCGTCCCACGCCCACCCGACATCGATGTACCACCAAGAACAGCCGCCGCAATGGCATTGAGTTCGAGATTGGTACCGGTTGCCGGATGCGAGGCCATCAGTTCCGACGAAATGACCAGCCCGACGATTGCCGCGCAGAAGCCGGAGAACATATAGACGAACATTTTGACGCGGTTGACGCGGATGCCCGACATGCGCGAGGCGCGTTCGTTGCCGCCGACAGCAAAGATGTGCCGGCCGAGCGGCACGAAGCGGGCAAAATAGGCAGCGCCAAGCGCAACGGCGACGAGAATCCACACGGAGACGGGCAATCCGAGGATCGTGCCCGACCCGAGATAGCTGAAACCCTGGTTGCCTAGGTCCTCACGCCCCGAAAGATTGGGCAATGTCTGGCCATCCGAGTAAAGCAGGGCCATCCCGCGTGCGACATAGAGGGTACCAAGTGTCGCGATAAAGGGGGCGACGTTCAACCGGGTGATCAACAGGCCATTGATCGCACCGATCAGGATGCCGACGACCGCGACGATGATCGCCACCTCGATGACGTTGAAGTACATCGTATAGCCGAGCGGCAACGCCACGCCGTACATGATGAGCCCGCCGGCGATCATGCCGCAGAGGCCGACGATCGAGCCGACCGACAGGTCAATGCCACCGGTAATGATGACGAAGGTCATGCCGATCGCGAGGAAAGCGTTCTGCGTCGCGTGCTTCGTCACCAGGATCATGTTGGCGGTTGAAAGGAAGTTTGGCGCGAAGATCGAGAAGAAGATGATCACCGCGAAGAGCGCGATGAATGTCCTCAGCTTCATGAGCGTGAGGAGCGCCGACCCGCTGGAAAAGCTGCCGGCGGCGGCAGTTTGAGTTGCTGTCGTCATCACGCATGCATCCTTTTGGTTTTATGTCCCTCTGCAGAGGCCGAAACGATCATCTCATCGGTCGCGTGCCTGCGGTCGACCACCGTGACCAGCCGGCCGTTGCTCATGACCGCGATGCGGTCGGAAAGTGCCATGACCTCTTCGAGGTCGGAGGTGGAAAACAGGATGGCGAGCCCCTCGCCGGCCAGACGCCGCATGGTCAGGAAGACATCGGCCTTTGCGCCGACATCAATCCCGCGGCTCGGTTCGTCCATCAGCAGGACTTTCGGGCCGGTCATGAGCGCCTTGCCGATCACGACCTTCTGCTGATTTCCACCCGACATAGACGTCACGTCGAATTCCGGGTTCCTCGCCTTGATCGAGAGATTGCGGATCGCCTCCTTAATCGCCTCGGCTTCGCGCGCGACGTCGATGTGGAACCCCGCCCTCAGAAACTGACCGAGGCTCGCCATGGTCAGATTGTCGGCGATCGACATCGACTGAACCAGGCCCTCGCGCTGGCGATCTTCGGGGATGAGCGCCAGCCCGTTGCGAATGCGGCGGGTCGTATCGCGCCCCTTGAGCTCCCGGCCTTCGACATAGATCTTGCCGGTATAGTGTTCGTGGCACCCCATGATGCACTCGAAAAGCTCCGAGCGGCCGGCGCCCATCAGACCGTAGATGCCCAGGATTTCGCCCTTGCGCACGCCGATCGAAACGTGATCGACGGCAAAGCCGCCCTGCGCCCTCGGCAGGCAGATGTTCTCGGTGCGGAAGACCTCTTCGCCAGGTTCGTGATCGACCTGCTTGGCGAAATCCTTGGTGTCCGAACCGATCATGGAGCGCACGATCCAGCGCGTGTCGATGTCCTTGACCATGGCATGGCCGGTGATCTGGCCATCCTTCAATACGGTGATGTAGTCGCCGATACGCATCAGCTCCTCCAGCCGATGCGAGATGTAGACGATCGCAACACCCCGCGCCTTCAGATCGGTGATGACCCGGAAGAGAACGTCGACCTCGGCCGCGCTCAGCGCCGAAGTGGGCTCGTCCATGATCAGGATGCGCGTGTCGAGCGATACTGCGCGAGCAATCTCGACGAGCTGCTGCTGGCCGATCGGCAGATCCTCGGCAAGCGTCTCGGCAGAGATCCCCGCTTCCAGGCGGTTGAGGAATTCATTGGCTTTCTCGACCTGTGCGCGGTGGTCGATACCGCGAATGCCGCGGGTCATTTCACGGGTCGCAAAAATGTTCTCGGCGACCGAAAGATTGCCGAACAGGTTCAGTTCCTGGAAGACGATGCCGATGCCGCGACGCACCGCGTCGGCCGGGCTGTCGAGATGTATGCGCTCGCCGTCCAGCCAGATTTCACCAAGCGTCGGTCGTTCAACGCCGGCGATGATGCGCATCATCGTCGACTTGCCGGCACCGTTTTCACCGACGAGTACGTTTACGGCTCCGCGCCGGAGTTTGAGGTCTGCCTTTTTCAGCGCCACGATGCCGGAATAGGCCTTCGTGATCTCCTTCAGTTCAAGGATGACGTCGCCGTCGTCGATGCCGCTCATGGTCAGCCTCCAACGGTTAGGGTGGCCGGCACGAACTGCGGCAACTGACCCTTGGCCGGCAAAGGGTAGGCGCCGGTGGCCTTGATCTTCTTGCCGGTCAGGCCCTCGCGCGGCAGTTTTTCAAGCAGGGCGCCGTTCACATAGGTATTGAACGACTTGCCGTACTGCGCCCATTCGATCTGGTTCTTGAATTCGTTGAAATTCACGAATTTGAGGCTGTCTCGCAGCGCCGTGCCGCGAATTGCCGGGCCGATCGAGACGCGCACATCCGCTTTGCTGTCGCCGTCGACATCCACATCGACATAGGCCGCGCGTGACTTCGTTTCTTCTCCCACGATCACGCCGTCGATCCTGGCGGCAAAAGTCCAAGGCGCATTGCCCTGTTTCTCCTTGTGGCCGTATTTTTCCGCCGCAGCACTGAGATCGGTCGCGGTCAGCGCCGAGACTTCCTGGAAGGCGCCGGCGCGACCATCAAGGTAGGGAACGACCTTCGCATCCCAGATATCGGCAACCAGCTTGTCGGGATTGAACGCGCCTGCCGCCGCCTGCCTTTGCTCATCCTCGGTCTTGACGAGCTTGCAGCCGCCAAGCGCAAGAGCGCCGGCAAGCATGAGTGTGCATGCAGCCTGAAACCTGGGCATTCCCATTCTCCGTCATGAACATAGGACGCAAGGCGGGGTTCGACCCGCCTTGCGCTATCGTGGGAAAAGTTATTCGGAGAGCGCGAACGTCTCGAGCTTGTCTGCGTTGTCAGCGGTAATCAGCACGCAGTCCATAAGCTGCTTTTCTTCCGCCGGAGCCTTGCCGGTCGTGATGTACTCGTGCGCCTGGGTGACGGCGAGCTGGGCCTGTGCGTAAGCCGGCTGCATGACGGTTGCCTTGATGCCGCCCGCATTGATCGAGTCGCGCACGTCGTTGGAGCCGTCGAAACCAACGACAATGACATCCTTGCGGCCGGCGGCCTGAAGCGCTGCGATCGCACCCATGGCCATCGTGTCGTTGCCGGCGATCACGCCCTGGATGTCCGGGTTGGCCTGAAGGATAGTCTCCATCTTGGAGTAACCCTCGGTCTGGCTCCAGTTGGCCGACTGCTGGGCAACTATCTTCATTTCCGGATATTCATCGATGACATCGTGGTATCCCTTGGAGCGAATACCAGCATTGAGGTCGGCTTCACGACCGAGCAACTCGACGTAATTTCCCTTCTCGCCCATCAGGCGCACGAATTCTTCGGCACCGAGTTGCGCACCCTGGTAGTTGTTCGAGACGATCTGCGAGACGGCGACGCCGGTCGCATTGATTTCGCGGTCGATCAGGAAGGAGGGAACGCCTGCGTCCTTGGCCTTCTTGACCGCAGCAATCGATGCTTCGGAGCCGGCGTTGTCGAGGATGATCGCCTTGGCGCCGCGGCCGATGGCGGTATCGATAAGCTGCGACTGCTTGTTGGCGTCGTCATCGTGCACCAGAACCAGCGTCTCGTAGCCGAGTTCCTTGGCCTTGGCCTCTGCGCCGACAGCCTCCGCCTTGAAGAACGGGTTGTCATGGCTCGGCGTAATGATCGCGATGAGGTCGGCGGCGAAAGCCGGCATTGCGGCGCTTGCAGCCAGGACGGCAGCGAAGCCGACGGTGATCAATCTTCGGGTAACTCTCATATTCTCCTCCCAGTTAGGCACAGGACTTCCTCGACCACCCCTCCA
The DNA here is from genome assembly GCF_001270265.1 of Ensifer adhaerens. Classification (GTDB taxonomy): domain Bacteria; phylum Pseudomonadota; class Alphaproteobacteria; order Rhizobiales; family Rhizobiaceae; genus Ensifer; species Ensifer adhaerens_B. The sequence goes on along the minus strand of NZ_LGAP01000030.1, from coordinate 76,804 downwards.
TTGAAAGTGGCCCTCCGGTGCAATCGCTTCTTTCGGGCGCGCAAGACGCCCTAAAAACGACGGGCAAAGCCCGCCACATGTCAGGTGATGCGTTGAATGCTGGCCGCAATTTCCGCAGGCTCGAACACGCGCCTCCAATCCTCCCTCATGAGTACCGGCTTGCCGAACTCGATTGCCTTGTTGCAGGCATCGGAGAAGACCCCCGGCGTCTCTTCGAAAATCACGGCGCCGAGCACGTTCATGTGGCCGAGCAGGAAGTCGCGAGCCGCCTCTTTGGGAACGCCGCGGCGAACGCACTCGTCCATGGCCTCGCGCATGACGACGAGCAGCGAGGCGCAGACCGTTTCCGAAAGGCCAGGCTCGAGCAGCGCCATCTGCTCGACCGTGACCCGATGCGACCGCATGACCGGCGCCCAGATCACTTTGGCGATCTCCTCACCAAGTGCATAGGCGCTTTCAGGGCCCTGCATCAGAGCAGAAACAATGTGCTGTTTTGCAGCGATGCCGCCGAAAAAGTCACGTTTGGCGGAAGGGTCCGTTTCATCATTGAAGATCGGCGGATGGCAGGGATGCGTGACGAAATAGGTAAGGTCGGCGCGCTGCGGCAGGTGGCCGGCAAACGGCGCCGCGGCATCAAGCGCGATGACCATCGTGCCCGGCTCCAGCTTGTCGGCGATGCCGGCCGCGACCTTGCCGATCGCCGTATCGGGAACCGCGAGAATGACCACCTCAGCCCCGGTGAGACCCGCCTCGGCCGAAACGCAGTCGATGCCGAGTTCGTCGGCAAGCCGGGCCCTGCCGCTTTCGCTGACCTCGATATGCCGGACATCGAAGCGCGACCCTTTGAGGTTCTTGGCAAGCCGATAGCCCATTTTACCACCGGCACCAAACAGCGCGATCGATGTCATCGAAGTCTCCTTAAATGCCTGAGCTTACCCACCTGGGTCAGCTGGATGCCCACGCCTCTCTCCAGCGCCGAGGATATATTTCCCAACTGGTATAACATGTCAATAACTATCTAGCATGATATGTGATGTGCGCGATCTTGCCGGCTGTTCGAGCGGACCTGTGGATCTGCTGCTGCGAGATGCGTCTCAGATCAAACTCCACCGGCTGCGCAAAACCTCGAAATGGTTCGTGCAATCTCACGTCCCCCTCAGGTCGTGACACGACATCCGTCATCTCAATTTCCCACCGCACGCGCTGGCTTGAACCGACGCGTGGCTGGCTCGTGCCTTTTGTTTTCTTCGCCAGCACTTGTGAGGGACGCGCCAGTGAAAATAGAGGTGCAGGGGATGTGTAAGGAACCGGACGCTGGCGGAGCGCCCTACGACGATCGACAGCGAGCGCGGCCCTCTATAACTGCATGTCGCGCCTCCCTTGGCAGCAGCCCATCACATAGTCATATTTGTAATATCGCAATCAAATTTCCTTGACATTTCAAACAAAAGTGCCTGAATTAAAGATAACAACAAATTATCGGAGTTGGTTTGATGCTGGCCATTGTCGCCGATGACCTGACCGGCGCACTGGATGCAGCCGCCCCGTTCGCCAGCAGGGGACTGCATACGGAGATAGCGCTCACTGTCGGAGCGATTCCTGAGTCCTTGAACGAGCACCCGCAGGTGGTTTCAATCAATGTTGGCTCACGGGAATTGGACGCCGCAAGAGCACAGAAAGCAACAGCGGCGGCGCTCGCCGCGTTGCCGCCTGGCACACGCCTGTTCAAGAAGGTCGACTCGCGCCTCAAGGGCAACATAGAAGCCGAGCTCGACGTTACACCTTTTCACGCAGCACTCTTTGCGCCTGCCATTCCGGATTTCGGGCGGATAGTGAAGGCCGGCCATGTCCAGGGTTTCGGCGTCGACATACCGATATCGATTGCTGAAAAGCTCGGCCGGCACGCACGCCGCATGACGATCCCCGATGTCGCGACCCCGCAGGAAATGAACGACTGGCTTCAATCGTCGCAGCAATCGGGGGCGGATCTGCTGATCGGCGCGCGCGGACTGGCCGAGGCACTCGCCCACCAAATGAGCGGCGGTGCAGATGCGTTTGCTGCCGACATCCCACCGGGCCCGGGACTTTTCGTTATCGGTTCGCGCGATCCGATCACGCTGGCGCAGATCGAAGAGTTGCGTGCCACATGCAGGCCGCATTACTTGCCTGCGCCAAATGGCCGACTTGCCAATGCGATCGCAGATGGAAGCCTGATAACTCTGGTGCAGGCGGTTCCAGGGGCTGCGCCGACGAATTCGCAGGAAGTGTCCCGGCTTTTGGCGGAAAGCGTCTTTCCAGCACTGACTGAGGTCGCTTCCACGTTGCTTCTTTCCGGCGGCGCTACCGCGGAAGCCGTGTTAGAGAAAATGGGGATCACGCGTTTCAGGTTGGTGGGCGAGTGCATGCCAGGGCTGGGCTTGGCCCACGCCGACGGTCGTTGCATCATCGCTAAATCCGGAGGATTCGGACAACCGGGAACGCTGAGGGAGATTGCGGACAGGATTCTCCGCAATATGGGATGACAAATGGGACTGGAGAACGGAACGACACGCAAGAGCCTGGCCGACGTCGTCTTCGAGCGGATGCACCGCGCGATCAAATCGGGCGCATACCAGCCCGATGAGCGCTTGCCGACCGAACACGACCTGGCAGCGGAATTCGAGGTTTCGCGGCCGGTGATCCGCGAGGCGCTGCGGCGTCTGCGCGACCAGGGCTTGATCTATTCGCGCCGGGGAGCCGGCAGTTTCGTGCGCGCCGTCGGCATGAAGGAGCCGCTAGGCTTCGGACAGCTGGAGAATGTTGCGGATCTCTTGAACTGCTATGAATTCCGGCTGACGGTCGAGCCGGCCGCCGCCGCCGCCGCCGCAGCCCGCCACGATACCACCAGCCTTGGCGCCATTCGCCAGGCGCTCGAGTTGATGCGCGACGCCACCAATCGCCAGTCGCACCGCGAGGACGCGGATTTCCAGTTCCATCTGGCGATCGCACGCGCGGCGCAGAACAGTTATTTCTCCACCGCCATGGAAGCCCTTAAGGACCATATTGCCGTCGGCATGAAATTCCATGGCGCATCGGTCAAGCGCGAGGCCGCCGGCCTTACCCGTGTCTTTGCCGAACATGAGGCGATTGCAGAAGCGATTGCCGCCGGCGACGGCTCGAAGGCAAAGCAACTCATGCATGATCACCTGACCGGCTCGCGCGAGCGCCTTTTTCAGACGACCAGATAGACTGACTGCACCTCAAGGAAAAATGCCTCGGCTTTCCGCCGAGGCATTTTTCTTCGTGGGAAGGCAGGTCTGCCCGTCTAAAAGGCTGCGCGATACACAGACAGAATATCCTCGACACTCATGTCGATCGGATTGTTGTCCATCAGGCGGCGGTTTGCGTGCGCTTCACTTGCATAGCGAGGCAGGTCATCTGCCGTCGCGCCGTGAGCGGAAAGCGACATTTCAATGCCGAGGCCCCTGCAAAAACCGTGCGCGGCGCTCAAAAGCTGAGCTTCGGACAGGGCTTCGCCGAACCCTAGCGCAAGCGCGATCTCATCCGTCTTCTTCGCCGCAACCGCTTGGTTGAAGGCGAGCACGTGCGGAAAGATGATGGCGTTGGCAAGGCCGTGCGGCAAACCGAGCCGTGTCCCAAGAGGATAGGCAATGGCATGTCCGGCTGCCGTGTTGACTGGGCCGAGGCAGATGCCCCCGTAATAGGACGCAAGCATAAGCCCTTCCCGCGCCTCGGTATCCGAGCCGTCTTTGACCGCGCGCGCTAGGTATTTGCCCACGAGACGGAAGCCCATTCGCGCAAACCCGTCGATCATCGGATGCGCCCGCCGATTGGTGAACGCCTCGACGCAATGGGCCATCGCGTCGACACCCGTCGCTGCCGTGACCGCCGGCGGCACCGAATAGGTCAGTTCCGGGTCAAGGACGGCAAAGTCCGCGATCATGTGCGGGCTCTCCACGGCGATCTTGCTGGCCTTTGCCGGGTCGGTAATCAAGGAGCGAATGCCCGCCTCTGAGCCGGTTCCCGCTGTTGTCGCGCCCTGAACGAGGCGCGTGCGGCGGCCAGCAACGCGGTTCGGCCCGGCGACATCGCCAAGCGTCTGACCCGAACCCCAAAGCACGGCAACCAGCTTTGCCACGCCGAGCACCGACCCACCGCCGAGCCCGACGATCAGCTCAGGTTTGCACTGGCGCGCTGCCTCCAGCGCCGCCTCCAGCGTCGCGATATCCGGTTCCCCCGGGATTGCATCGAACACGGTGATGCGACCGGAAAGCTTCAGCCGGTCGGCAAACGCCGCCGTTATCGGTGTTGCGATCACCAGCGTGGACTGCGCGTCTGCCGCCCAGGCGCCGACTTCACCGATGAGGCCGGCTCCGACCGCCAGCCGGCGGGGTTGATGAAGGGTGATTTGAGCAATTGTCATGGCTTGGTCATCCTTGCGTGGCACGGCCGGCGACGAGCTTGCGCGCGTAGGCGATGGCAGAGTTCATGTTGCCGTGGTTGGCGATGCCCTTTCCGGCGATGTCGAAAGCAGTCCCGTGGTCGACGGACGTGCGATCGATCGGCAGATCCACCGAGACGTTCACAGCGGTATCGAAGGCGACGAGCTTGATGGGGATGTGTCCCTGATCGTGGTACTGGGCGACGATCAGATCGAATGCGCCGGAATAGGCGCGATAAAACACGGTGTCAGCCGAAATCGGCCCATAGACGTCGATCCCTTCCGCACGCGCCGCTGCGACCGCGGGCGCGATCTGGTCGTCATCCTCCGTGCCGAACAGGCCATTCTCGCCGCAATGCGGATTGATGCCGGCGACCGCGATTTTCGGCGCGGCGTAACCGATGCGCTTCAGATGCGCGTCGCCTGCCCTGATCGTTGCCAGCACTCTGTCGGTCGTCGCCCGCCTGATGGCCTCCTGCAGCGAGACGTGCGTCGATACGTGGATGACCTTCAGACGATCGGAGGCGAGCAGCATATAGGCGGCCTTCGAACCGGTCAGGCTGCGCAGCATGCCGGTATGACCATCATAGTGATGGCCGGCGAGGTTCAGCGCCTCCTTGTTGATCGGTGCGGTGACGATGCAGCCGATCGCGCCGGCTTCGGCGTCCCGCACTGCCTTCTCGATAAAGCGGAAAGCCGCGTCGCCCGCGACCGCGCTCAATTGCCCCCACGGCAGAGGTGCGCCTTCGATCGGCAGATCGACCACGAACGGCGCAAGATCGATATCAAGGCCCAGTGCGGATCGAGCTGTTTCAAGCGTGGTCAGATTGCCGTAGATCCGCGTCCGATCCCGATCTTCGGGAGACATTTCAGCCAGGGCGCGGACCGCGATCTCAGGCCCGACCCCGCATGGGTCACCCATGGTTATTCCGATGATATTGCTCATGAAACACTCCGTCGAGCCGCACTGTCCCAACCGGGAGCCAGGCGGACATATTTGATCGCGCGCCGATGATAGGTGTAGGCGAGATGCATGGTGCCGTCGGGACCTTCGAGCAGCCACGGGTAGGACATTTCCTGGTTGCGGCCATCGGTCGAATCATTGGACAGGCAGGTACCGGGGCCATCTTCGATTGACTGGCGCATCGCAAAGGAACGCCCCCCATCATCGGAGAGGCAGAGCGCCACGGGTGCGCGCGGCACACCCCAGACAGGAACGCAACCTCCGATTGGATCCGCATCCGGTCGGCTATCCTCCTCGCCCAGTTCGTCATAGAGCGAGGCGCGTCGGTCGGTCGACGAGAGCGCATTAACGGGATTGCAGATCATGGCGATCCGGCCGTCGCGAAGGCGGGCGGCGGCAAGTGATGAATTGTTGTTCGGCACATCCGTGGCGTGAGGCACGGACCAGGACCGCCCCCCATCGTGGCTCTCGCTGCGGTAGACGAAATCGGCCTGCCGGCGCCGAAAGAAAGCGGCATATCGATTCTCTCCGAGGGCTACGGGCGACATGTGCACGCAGCCCGTGGACTGGTCGATATCGTCGAGGTGCCAGCTCTCGCCGCCATCCATGGATACTCCGACAGCTGCCGTATCGTGGCTGCCGTTCCATTTCTGGCCGGGCCGCTGCACGCAGCGGAAGATCGGCAAGAGCCACGCTCCGTCATCGCGAACGACAACGGGTGCGCGGACGAAGCAACCACGCGGCAGATCGAGATGGCGACCTTGTTTGGCGACGAGCTTTTGCGGATCCGCTGGATCGCGCGTCACCTCAGCCATGCGGATCCGGCATTCGTCCTGATTGCCGGAAGGCTGGGAAGTATGAAAGAGCCAGAGCGCTCCGTCCGGCGCGGAAAACAACACCGGGTTCTGCTCCGAGTGCGAAGGATCGTCACTCAGGCGCTGGGGCGGTCCCCAGGTCATCGAGCCTTCCGTCAGTACCGAAGCGAAGATGGAAATATCCGACTTGCCCTCGAGCGTTCCACCGAACCAGGCGCACACGAGCGTGCCGTCATCGAGCAAGTGCAGGAATGCCGCGTGGTTCTGAACCATTGGCGAAGGCAGTAAGGCTTCGTCGCGCCCTGGGGACACGGATCGAAGCACGCCGTTCATGTTGCGAGCGATTTCATCGGGATGCATTTAGGCCCTCCTGTCACGCTCGAAAATCGACCAATTTTTGAAGTTGTCAAGTTTATTAATGTTATTTGGCTTGCTATTAAAACGTTCTGTAACGCGTTATCATATTGATGATACCTAGTTTTTTGGCGAAATGAAATCGCATATAAATTTTACATAGCAAAATAATTTGACAAACTTCCTCGAAAGTTAGATGGTCACGACAACCCGACGCGAGGATGCCGGGGACGGAGGACCTTCATGTACAACGCCAGCAGCCGCCATCAGGCTACGACGGCCGTCGTCTTTGCAGCAGGAGCAGCAACGCTCGCAGCAACAGATGCCGTGATCGTGCGGGCGCTGAGCGGTGCGGTGCACCCTTTCGTCATCGGATTTTTCCGCGCGTTCTTCGGCGCGCTCATCCTTCTTCCCTGGATCGCGCTGCGCCCATCCGTTCTTCGTACGACGCACCCGATGCGTCAGCACGCCCTGCGCGCCGCCTTCAAGCTGTTGGCAATGGTCGCGCTGTTTGCCGCCTTCAGTTGGGGACCGCTGGCCGACGTGACGGCCATCGCTTTCACCTCTCCAATCTTTGTCGTGCTTGGTGCAGCCCTGACGCTCGGCGAGCGACCGGGCCCGGCGATGTTAGCAGCGGTCGCCCTCGGTTTTGCCGGCGCCATGCTGGTGATCGGCCCGTCGGGAACGGGCTTCACGCTGGCGATCTTGCTGGCGCTTACAGGCGCCATGCTTCAATCAACGATCCAGCTGATCCTCAAATCCATGTCGAAAGGCGACGCAACGTCGACGCTCGTCGTGTGGAACCTTCTTTTGACCGTGCCGATCGCCCTGCTGCTCGCCATCCCCTTCTTCGCCATTCCCGGCCCAAGGGAGATGGGGCTGCTTGCGCTTCAGGGCGCGGTCGGCACCGCCTGCATGGGGCTGATGACCCATGCCTTTTCGCTGGCGCCGGCGACCGTCGTAGCGCCGGTGGACTTCCTGCGCCTGCCGCTTGTGGCCTTCGGCGGATTTGCCCTGTTCGGCGAAACTGTCGCGCTGACCACCATCGGCGGAGGTGCGCTCATATGCTGCGCTGCATTGATTGCCGCGCGTTCCGGAAAATTCGGATCTGACAACACGTCGAACTGAACCAGACTTTCTAGGGAGGAGAATGCAATGAAGAAAACGCTTATCCTGGGTGCGCTCCTGTTGAGCTCTACCATGTCGCCCGTCTTTGCCGCATCAGGGCCGATCAAGATCGTGCTGGCGGAGGAAGCCGATCTGCTCGAGCCCTGCATGGCGACCCGCTCGAATATCGGCCGCGTCATCATGCAGAATGTCAGCGAAACCCTGACCGAACTCGACGTTCGCGGCAACAAGGGCGTTATTCCCCGCCTTGCCGAGAAGTGGGAGCAGAACGAGGACGGAAGCTGGCGTTTCCATCTTCGCCAGGGGGTGAAATTCTCTGATGGCACGACCTTCGACGCCAAGGACGTCAAGCATAGTTTCGACCGCATCATGAGCGACAAGAATGCCTGTGAGTCCCGCCGCTATTTTGGCGGGATGACGGTCACCGCGAACGTCGTCGACGAGCATACGATCGATTTCAGCGCCGATCCGGTTCAGCCGATCCTGCCGCTCTTGATGTCGCTGGTCACGATCGTTCCGGAAGAAACGCCGCTCGAATTCATCCGCGAACCGATCGGCACCGGCCCCTACAAGCTGACCAACTGGACCCCGGGCCAGCAGATCGTTCTGAGTGGACGTGATGACTATTGGGGCCAGAAGCCGCAGGTCACGGAAGCGACCTATCTGTTCCGTGCAGACCCGTCCGTGCGTGCCGCGATGGTTCAGGCCGGCGAGGCCGACCTCTCACCTTCCATCTCGCAGCTCGACGCAACAAACCCCAAGACCGACTTCTCCTATCTCGACAGCGAGACCGTCTATCTGCGCATCGACCACAATATCGAGCCGATGAACGACGTGCGCGTCCGCCGTGCCCTGAACATGGCTATCGACCGTCAGGCGTTCCTTGGCACCCTGGTTCCAGACAGCGCGCTGCTCGCAACGGCAATCGTGCCGCCGCCGACGCTCGGCTGGAACCCGGACGTCAAGGTCTTCCCTTACGATCCGGAAGGAGCGAAAAAACTGCTGGAGGAAGCCAAGGCGGAAGGCGTGAAGGTCGAGACACCGATCACCATCATCGCGCGCTCCGCAAACTTCCCGAACGTGACGGAGATCATGGAAGCCATTCAGGCCCAGTTGCAGGAAGTTGGCTTCAAGATCGATCTCAAGTTCGTCGAGGTCGCAGAGCATGAAGGCTACTATTCCAAGCCGTTCAAGGAGGGTCGCGGCCCGCAGCTTGTCGCCGCCATGCACGACAACTCCAAGGGTGACCCGTCCTTCTCGATGTTCTTCAAATATGCAACCGAGGGCACGCAGTCGGGCTTCTCCGATCCCAAGGTCGACGATCTGATCAAGCGCGCCTCCGCTGCCGTTGGCGACGAACGCGCCAAGCTCTGGTCTGAGACGATCGCTTATGTGCATGATGAAGTGGTGGCCGACGTGCTGCTCTTCCACATGGTCGGCTTCTCGCGCGTTTCCGAACGCCTGGATTTCAAGCCCACCATGGCGACCAACTCGATGCTTCAGCTTTCGGAAATCGGCATTAAGTGAACCGTTCTGGCGATCATCAGATCCGCCAGTGAGGCAATCAAGGCGGCGGGACGATCTCGCCGCCCTATGCAATCGAGGGGCACAATGATGAGCTTCATTCGTAAACGCGCCGTGGCCAGCCTGATTTCCCTGATCGGGCTGATCGTGATGGTCTTCTTCCTCTCGCGTCTGACGGGAGATCCTGCTGCGCTGTTCCTTCCCGTCGAAGCCTCGGCGGAAATGAAGGACCAATTTCGCGAGATCCACGGCCTCAACGATCCGCTCATGGTTCAGTTTGCCCGCTATGTCGGCGACGTCGTAACCGGCGATTTCGGCGAGTCCCTGCGCAAGGCACGCCCGGCACTCGACGTGGTTCTGGAAGCTTTCGTGTGGACGCTCTGGCTTGCCGCCATCACCATGTCCCTGGTGACCGGCGCTGCCATCGTCGTCGGCTCGCTGGCCGCATTCCGCGCCGGCGGCTTTTTCGATCGCCTTTCTTCGGTGATCTCGCTGATCGGTGCAGCCGTACCGGATTTCTGGCTCGCCATTGTCGCAATCGTGGTTTTCTCGGTGAACCTTGCCTGGCTTCCCACATCCGGCACAGGTTCTCTCCTGCACTGGATCCTGCCCATCGGCGTGCTGTTCGTTCGCCCCTTCGGCATCATCGTCCAGGTGGTTCGCGGCTCGATGATCAGCGCTCTTTCTTCGGCTTACGTAAAGACGGCACGCGCCAAGGGCGTTAAGTCCGGGCCGATCATCTTCCTCCACGCATTGCGCAACGCCATGCTCCCCGTCATCACCGTCATCGGCGACCAAGCGGCCAGCCTGTTGAACGGTGCCGTCATCGTCGAAACCATTTTCGGCTTTCCCGGCGTTGGCAAGCTGATGATCGATTCCATCCTGCAACGTGACTTCAATGTGGTGCTCGCCGCCATTCTCGTCACCGCGCTCGCGATCTTCGTCATGAATCTGCTGATCGATCTCGCCTATGCGCTGCTCGATCCGCGCATCCGTCATTGAAGAGTCCGGCCATGACCTTACAGACGACAGATACGACAATCGCCGCCGAACCGGGGTTCCTGGTCCGCATGGCGCGCATGCTGTGGGCCGACAAATTCGCCCTCTGTGCCGCCATCTTCCTCATTATCATCCTCGTCGTGGCGATCGTCGGCCCGAGCTGGCTCGGCGATCTTGCGACCAAGCAGAACCTGCGGGGCCGAAATGCCGCCCCGTTCGAGTGGGAACGCGGCTGGGTCTGGTGGATGGGGGCGGATGCCCTCGGACGTCCGTTGTTTGTCCGCATCATCGTGGCAACGCAAAACACGCTCATGGTCGCGGCCGGCGCCGTGGCGATCTCCGCCGTCGTCGGTACGACCCTCGGCCTGATCGCGGGCTTCTCCTCCGCGCGCATCAACCAGATCATCATGCGGCTGGCCGACGTCATCATGTCGTTCCCGTCGCTCTTGATCGCGGTGATCGTGCTTTATGTCCTCGGTTCGTCGATCTTGAACCTGATGCTGGTCCTCTCGATCACGCGCATTCCGGTCTACCTGCGCACGACCCGCGCCGAGGTGCTGGAGATCCGCGAACGCATGTTCGTGCAGGCGGCGCGCGTCATGGGCGCATCGAGCAGGCGCATCCTGTTCCGGCATATCCTGCCGGTGGTGCTACCGACGCTGACGACGCTCGCCACACTCGACTTCGCCTATGTCATGCTGGCGGAAAGCGCTCTTTCCTTCCTCGGCATCGGCATCCAGCCGCCCGAAATCACCTGGGGCCTGATGATCTCTCAAGGGCGGCAATATCTCACCAATGCCTGGTGGCTGTCCTTCTGGCCGGGCCTTGCAATCATCCTGACGACCATGTCGCTGAACCTGCTTTCGAACTGGATGCGCATCGCGCTCGATCCCGTCCAGCGCTGGCGCCTGGAAATGAAAGGCCGCAAAAATGGCTGACCATCTGCTGGAAGTGCGCAACCTCTCGGTTGAATTTCACACGGTCATGGGCGTGGTCAAAGCCGTCCGCAACATCTCCTACCATCTCGATCGCGGCGAGACGCTCGCGATCCTGGGGGAAAGCGGGTCGGGCAAGTCGGTCTCCTCGTCGGCGATCATGAACCTGATTGACATGCCGCCAGGGCGTATCAGCTCGGGCGAGATCCTGCTCGACGGCGTCGACCTCCTGAAGATGCCGGCGCAGAAACGACGCGAGGTAAACGGTCGCCGCATTGCGATGATCTTTCAGGATCCGCTCAGCCATCTGAACCCGGTCTATACGGTCGGCTGGCAGATACGTGAGGCATTGACGACCCATGGTGCCGTAAGGGCCGAGGCGCAGTCAGAAGCTCTGCGCCTGCTCACCCGCGTCGGCATTCCCGACCCGGAAAAATCGCTCGACAAGTATCCGCACGAATTTTCCGGCGGCCAGCGCCAGCGCGTCATGATCGCCATGGCGCTTGCGCTTCGCCCGGATTTGCTGATCGCCGACGAGCCGACAACGGCGCTCGACGTGACGGTACAGGCCGAAGTGCTGGCGCTTCTCGAAGAGCTGCAGCAGGAAACCGGCATGGCGGTTCTCATCATCACCCACGACCTCGGCGTCGTCGCCGAGATCGCCGACCGCGTTGTGGTGATGGAGAAGGGCGAACTGGTCGAGGCGGGAACGGTTCGCGATGTCTACAAGAACCCGCAGCACCCTTACACGCGCAAGCTGATCGCCGCCGCACCTGGTAAGGGAAAAATGCACTCTCCGGGAGGGCGCGGCGAGCCAGTTCTGTCGGTCCGCGGCGTGCGCAAGCATTACGGCAACTTCGAGGCGCTGAAAGGCATCTCCTTTGACCTCATGCCTGGCGAGACCATGGCCGTCGTCGGCGAGAGCGGTTCAGGCAAATCCACCCTCGCCCGCATTCTGCTCAGGCTGGACGAGCCCGATAGCGGCAGCGCGCTGTGGAAGGGCCGCGATCTTTTTCAGCTGTCGCCGGCGGAACTCTACAAATTACGGCGCGACCTGCAGATGGTGTTCCAGGACCCCACCCAGTCGCTCAATCCGCGCATGACCGTTTACCAGCTGATCTCCGAGGCCTGGGTGATCCATCCGGACATTCTGCCGAAGGCAAAATGGCGCGAACGTGTGGCCGAACTGCTGGTTCAGGTGGGTCTCGGCCCGGAACATATGGGGCGATATCCGCATCAGTTTTCCGGAGGCCAGCGCCAGCGCATCGCCATTGCCCGGGCGCTCGCTCTCGAGCCGCAATTGATCATCTGCGACGAGGCGGTTTCAGCGCTTGACGTCTCGGTCCAGGCCCAGGTCATTGCCTTGCTCGACAGGCTTCGCAAGGACATGGGCATCGCCTTCATCTTCATTGCGCACGACCTTCCCGTCGTTCGTGACTTCGCCGACCACGTCATGGTGATGCAGAAGGGGAATGTCGTGGAATTGGGCACGGTGCAGGAGGTATTCGAAACCCCGCGCCAGGACTATACCCGCGCGCTGCTGGCAGCCGGACTTGATCCCGACCCCGATGTTCAGGCGGCCAATCGCGCCGCCCGGCTCGAATACGCCTCCTGAGGCGTCCCCCAATCCCTGGAGACTGAAATGTCCAAGCAAGCCTTTGTCGCGCTCGTCACCTGCTTCAACGACGATGAGACCATCAACTATGAAGCAACGCGCGCGCAGGTGCGTCGACAGGTCGACGCCGGCAACAACATCATGTGCGCGGGCACCAACGGTGACTTCAGTGCGCTCACCTTCGAAGAAAAAGTTCGCCTGACGGAGGAGGTGGTTGATGAAGTCGCCGGTCGCGTCAAGGTCATCGTCAATGCGGGCATGCCCGCCACCTTCGAAACGCTGAAGCTTTCACGCGAATTCGACCGCATCGGCGTCGACGGTATCGCCGTGATAACGCCGTTCTTCATCGCCTGCACCCAGGACGGTCTGATCCGTCATTTTTCGACGGTCGCGGATGCCGTCGAAACGCCCGTCTATCTCTACGATATTCCGGCCCGCACGCAGAACCACATCGAGCCGGAGACCGCGCGCACGCTGTCGCGCCACGGCAACATCGCCGGCATCAAGGATTCCGGCGGAGCGAAAGAAACGCTTGAGGCCTATCTCGAAGTGGCCAAAGACGTGCGGGGTTTCGAAGTCTACTCCGGCCCAGACCATCTGGTGCTTTGGGCGCTGCAGAACGGCGCGGCCGGATGCATATCGGGCCTCGGCAATGCCATGCCGAACGTTCTGGCGGGGATTTTGAACGCCTTCAACACCGGCGATATCGCCGAAGCCGAGCGGCAGCAGGCGATCTACTCGGCCTTTCGTACGGATCTCTACGCCCTCGGCTTCGCGCCGGCGATGGTCAAGCGCTCGCTCTATCTGCAGGACGCCTCCGTCGGCGCCAGCCGCCAGCCGGCCCTTTTGCCCAACAAGGATCAGGACGCCCAGATCGAGGAAATTCTGCGGCGCTACGAGCTCCTGTGACCGGCGATTGCTCCCGGAAACGATAGATAGCCGGGAAACGACCCGAACACAGGCGTCGATCGCGACGCCTGTGTTTACGAGCTGTATCGGCTGCTACCCCAAGCTTCCCTCGCAGAGCGGACGCAAGCGCGTCGCTGACCGTCGACTGCGAAATTCGCACCTTGCCGATGTTGCGGCCGTTCAAGGCCACGACTTCAAAGGAAAGGCTGCCGTAGACGACAGTCTCGCCGGTGCTCGGAAGGTGACCGAGCCGCCACAGGATGAGCCCGGCAAGCGTCGAATAGCGATCGGCCTCGTCGACAAGATCGACATCCAGCAGCTTTGATGCTGCTTTTGCCTGGCCTCAACCTTCCCGCTCGCCGGTAAAGTTGAGGAGGAGCTGGAAGATGTTGACGAAGTTGAGATAGAGCAGCGCTGCCAGCTGGCTGACGATATTGAAGCCTGGCGATCTATCGTTCATGCAGCAGTATACGAAAGCTTGTGCAGACTTATTCCATCGCGGCCGAACTTTTTGGCTGCCGGTTCAAGATCGCGTTTGCCGGCGTGCTGTCATGGCGCTTGCGGCTGGCTGCGCGCGGAGCTGCCGGGCTCCCTCACGCGTGATTGCGACAGGAGTTGTGAGGATATTCTTGCGCCGGCGTCATTGTCCGACGGGAACGGGGAGAGGATGTCAGGATGACATTGACCATCAGACAGGCGATTGTGCGGCTTTGTGGTTGGCTTCCCACTGGTGTAACATCAGCCCATATCATACGTTTGATTTGATTATCGTTTCCACCTGACCCGCGGATCATATTACCGCCATGATGAAATCATCTCTCGACCATATGCCGCCACGCAAGCAGCGAGAACTCGCGCGCGCCGTCGAGATCCTGCACGAAGAGTTCGAGGACGCGCTGAAGGAAGGAACGGCCGACTTCAAGAAGCGCGGCCGCATCCTGAAGATTTTGCTCTTCGGCTCATACGCCAAGGGTGGCTGGGTGGACGAACCCTTCACCATGAAGGGCTACCGTTCGGACTTCGATCTGCTGATCATCGTCAACAATCGCAAGCTCTGCGACTACGCGGAGTACTGGCACAAGGCCGCCGATCGGCTGATCCGCGATCCTTCAATCGAAACGCCGGTCAGCTTCATCGTGCATTCCCGTCGCGAGGTGAATACCTATCTGAAGGAGGGGCAGTATTTCTTCTCCGACATCCGCAAGGAAGGCGTCGTCCTCTATGAACTCGACGATGAGCCGCTCGCGGAGCCGCAGCCGCTCACGGCAGAGGAACGGCTGAAGGTCTCAAGTGAGTACTTTGACGATAGGTATGCCGCCGCGACCGAGTTCGCAGACCTGGCCAAATATGCTCACACTAAACAATATAGTAAGCGTGCAGCGTTCGAGCTTCACCAGGCGCTGGAGCAGGCCTATACCTGCGTCCTTCTGACCTTAACCAATTACGCGCCGCCAGCGCACAACATCACGTTCCTGCGCGCTCTCGCAGAGGAACAGGACCGCCGCCTTGCGGAGGCATTTCCACGCGACCAGCACCGCGAACGCGCTTGGTTCAACACGCTCAACGAAGCGTATGTGAAAGCACGCTATTCGAAACATTACGAGATCAGCGAGGAAGCGTTGATTTGGCTGGGAGTGCGGACTGACGAATTGCTCCGCGTAGTGAAGTATGTCTGCATTGAACATCTGGAACGGCTCCAGAAAGCTCTGGGGGAAGCTGTTTCCTAGCAACTGGGCAAACAGCTTCGGTGGCCGCCTTGAGCGCATTCGATCCTGCGCCGAACGCATTGCTTCACGGCAACTTTGTATCAATCAGTGCCGACGCCGAAATCGTGATCGCGTTCAGGAATCTCACCGATCGGTTGGCTTCTTCCCCTCGTGCTTCCGGGCGGATCGGACGGCAACGGCATGTGAGCCTGTGCGC
This sequence comes from Ensifer adhaerens, assembly GCF_001270265.1. Classification (GTDB taxonomy): domain Bacteria; phylum Pseudomonadota; class Alphaproteobacteria; order Rhizobiales; family Rhizobiaceae; genus Ensifer; species Ensifer adhaerens_B. Next base: position 61,197 of record NZ_LGAP01000030.1, on the reverse strand, counting down.
CATTTTCATCCGCCCGCGATCGAAGGGGCCTGCCTGGCTGACGTTGGCAGATCCCTCGGACGATCTTCTGACCGCTACAATTGGCTTGGCGATCACAAGGATAGCCGTCTGATGCTTAGTATGCCGCCATCAGGCTTTCGGCATAGGCCATCATCAGTGGCCCGACACCTTTGGCGTCATCGGCAACGGTCGGCTCGGTGAGGTAGTAGCGTGCAGAACCGTCGCGATAGTTGCCCTCGAAGCCACCAAGGCCTGCGACATGGACGATGGTTGTGAAACGAGTGATGCCTTCGTCATCGGCAACGAGCCGGGCACGCAGAAGGCCATCGAGCGCGCGTCTGCCGGCGACAGCCAGGACTGCGGCCCTATCCGGGTCAACCAGGCCACGACGGGCAGCGCGCATCAGCGCGTAGGCGAACATGGCCGAGGCGGAGCTTTCCTCATAATTGCCCTTGAGATCCGGCGCGTCGAGCACCTGCGGCCAGAGGCCGGTGGGAGTCGCCTGGCGGGTCGTGATCTCCGTTAGAAGGAGGCTGGTGCGCTGGCGAAGCGAAGCGGTAGCCTCGTCGGCGGGCAGCATAGCCAGAGCGTCGACCAGTGCCATGGCCAGCCAGCCAACTGCACGCCCCCAGACGGCCGGAGACCGACCGGTCACCGGGTCGGCCCAACGCTGTTGACGGCTGTCGTCGTAGCCATGGACGTAGAGGCCGCCCGTAGTCGCCGTCAAAGCCAGTGCCGTTGAAAATTGCTGCAGGGCGTCGGCAATCAGGCCTGTGCGGCCGGTGGATTTTCCGTACTCGATCTGGAACGGCAGCCCCATGTAGAGCCCGTCTAGCCAGACCTGATGCGGATAACGCTTCTTGTGCCAGTAGTTGCCGGCGGCGATGCGGGGGTGGCTTTGCAATTGCCCGGCCAGACGGTCCGCAGCCAGAAGATAGCGGGGATCGTCAGACCCTTCGGCGAGTGCGAACAAGGAGCGCCCGGCAAAGATATGGTCGATGTTGTATTCATGCGGATCGTAGCCCGAAAGCGCACCGTCAGGCGCGATCTGCGGATCTGCAAGGCGGTGCAGATGCGCCTTCCAGCGCGCGTCGCCCGTCGCCTCGAAAAGATGAATGAGACCGCGATAGACGCATCCATCCTCGTAGCACCAGCTACCGCCTTTGTAGCTGATGTAGCGCGTGGCGAATTCATCGAAATAGTCTGTCGGATACACTGGCGGATCTCATTCTAAGGAAAGGGAAACGGAGGAGGCACTCAGCAAGGCCGGATCGTCGCAATCGATCTCCGCTTGCTCGGCGACGATTGCCTCATGGCGCATGGGCCGCACGCGGTCGGCCATGATGGGTGGCGTCGCGACGGCCGTTGGGTCAAGCGAGATGATCTTCAGGCCGCGGATGCTGACGTTGCGGATCGGCGCCTCTGGCAGACCGAGGAAGGCGCCTGCCGCATGCGAGAGCCCATGGATCTCGACGTCCTCTATGGTGACACCGACGATGACTGGGGTTGCGGCACTGATCTCCGCCGGCTCACGGCTCTGCACCCAAGGGTCGTGGCCATCGACATCGCAGTGGTAGTGGGCGTTGGCCGAAAGCGCGGTTTCGACGCCATCGAGCCGCACCCGACGCATGGAAATGTTGGTGATCGCCCCACCGCGACCGCGACGGGTCTTCAGCCGTAGGCCGCGATCGGTGCCAATCATCTCGCAATCCTCAACGGAGACCTCATGCACGCCGCCTGACATTTCCGAGCCGATCACCAGACCGCCATGGCCGCGCTCCATCAGGCAGCGGCTGACGCGAACGCCGCGCGTTTCCATGAGGTGACCGTCCTCGCCGTTCGGCCCGCGCTTGCCCGCCTTGACTGCGATGCAATCGTCGCCTACCGAAAAACGCACACCTGTAATCGTTACGTCGCGGCAACTCTCAGGATTGAAACCGTCGGTGTTCGGGCTGTCGGGCGGCGCAATTATCGTAAGGCCGGCAGCCGTCAATCGCTCGCAACCCTGCGGATGTATGGTCCAGGACGGCGCGTTGCGGATCGTGAAGCCCAGCAGGGTTACGTCACGGCAGGAGATCAGATGCAAGCCGCGTGGACGACGCGCGCCGTCTCGCGTCTCCTTCGGCCAACTCCACCAATCGCCTCTGTCGCCGGATCCGTCGAGGACGCCCCTGCCCTCGATCACCAGGTTCTCTGCCAGGACCGCATGTACCGGGGCGGCAAAACAGGCAGCAGGCAGACCTTCCCAACTGCCAAGCACGCGGCCGCAATGATCGTGGGCCGGCAGAATTGGCCAACCGCCGCGCCCCGATGGCGCTCGCAGGATCGCTCCTTCGGCAAGGTGCAAGGTCATTTGACCTTTGAGCCCGACCGGCAACGACGTCCACCGGCCAGCAGCGAGGCATAGCGTACCTCCCTTGGGAACAGCTGCGACCGCTTCGGCAAGTGCTGTGGCATTGGCGCCAGCGCCGTCGAGATCGTCGGGCACAATGTCGGGCACGAGACCGAAATCGGCAGCGTCGACGAGCCCTGCACACGGCGCCGTTTCGAAGGACACCGGCAGAAACCCTTCCGCCTCGAAAAGGTAGCGGCGCGCCGGATGAAGTCCATGCAGCAGGGTGACGACGGTTTCTGTCTCTCCTTGTTGCAGGTCCGTGTTCTCATCCGGCGAAGACAGCCGCCAGGCCGTCCTTGCTCGAAGATGGTAAAGCGCGCCGGGTGCAGGCAGGCATAGCGCCGCCGTTCGCGCCGAGCGCGCGATAATGGAAGGTCGGATCATGTCTTGCCTCGTGTTCCATGCCCGCCACGCGGGCGGGAGACCCGCCGCGGCATTCCGCGGCGGGCAGTGCTCGTGATCAGTCGAACTCGACGAGAACGTCGTTCACGGTGTCGATGATCTGCTGGGCGCTCTCTTCGGCCGTGATCTGGCCGTAGGCGTATTCCTCAAGCGTATCGATGAAGGCGGCACGAATTTCCGGATGCTCGTTAAAGGGCGAAACCGTCGGTCCGGTCGAGGCCATGACGATGGCATTAGCGGCACGAACCTCGACCTCACCCTTGTCGCCAAGCCGGGCGGCGGCGGCTTTCGACGCGGGAAGCCCACGCGATGTGCCAAGAGCGTCGATGCCTTCCGGCTCGTTCAGAAGGCAGTTGACGATCTGAGCCGCAGCATCCTGGTTCTTCGAGTTCTTGGAGATCGAGAACACCATGGACGGTTTGCGATAGACGCCTTCGGTCACGGCTCCGGCCAGCTTCAGCATCGGCACAGGTTTCAGCACCTGGCCGTCTTTCAGCGGATCGGCGTACTTGGAATAGGTTGAATCCCATTCATAAGAGCCGGCGACCTTGCCTTCGGCCCAAGCGGGCTTTTCGAACAGATTGACGTTGCCGTCGGCGGCCTCTTCCTTTTGAGAGCGGATTGCGCCGGTCTCCACCAGCTTGCCGAGGAAGGAGATGCCTTCGGCAAGCTCCTGCGGGGTCCAGGCCACGCGGTTGCTCGTCTGGTCGACGAGATCCTTGCCGGTCTTCTGCACGACTGCCAGCGTCACCAGCAGCTGGGCGGTCTCCTTCACCGCGTTGAAGGTGTAGTGGTCCTTACCGAGCTTGTCCTTGATGGTTGCGGTCGCGGCGAAGAATTCGTCCCAATTCTCAGGAATTTCGACGCCAGCCTTCTCAAAGGTGGTCGCGTTGAAGAAAAAGACGCGCCCCGTTGTCGAGACCGAAAGCCCCTGCAGGACCCCGTTCATCGAGCCGGCGGCGAGATCGCCCTCCGACCAGTTGGACAGATCGATCGCCTTCAACTTGCGCAGATCGGCGAAGCCCTCGCCGTTCTTGGAAAACAGCGGCAGCCACGGCCAGTTGACCTGAACGATGTCGGCTTCGGTCCTGCCGGCCATCTGGGTCGTCAGTTTTTCGAGATAGCCGTCGAAGCCGGTGAACTCGCCCTTGACGGTGTGGCCGTATTTCTGGCCACAGGCGGCTGTCGCCTTTTGGGTGGCAACGTGACGGCTGTCGCCACCCCACCACGCCATGCGCAATTCGGCACCTTGAGCGGTGGCACCGAGCGAAAGCGCGCCGTAGGCGACGCCGGTTAATGCAAGCAAGGTTCGCGCTGTCTTCATGGTTCTCCTCCTTGTTGATGAATGGCTCAACGTCGCCTCCTCACAGCGAGACGTTGCGGCCGTCGGTCTTGTCGAAAATGTGCAACCGCTCCGGTTCCGGACGCAGGCGGATGATCTCCGAGCGACCCAGCGCCTCGAAATCGGTTGCGCCAACAACGCTGACCACCCTGTGGCCCTCCAGATCGGCATGGATGTAGACTTCGTGGCCCATGAACTCGGCATTGGTGAGTTTGGCTGTGAACGCCGGGCCATCGGCGGCAAGCGAAAGGTGCTGCGGGCGAGTGCCGATGACGGCTTCGGCCGGGCGGCTCGAAAGACGGCCTTCCAGGTGCGGTCCGAGCGGCAGGCTCTGGCTGCCGACCGAGAAGGAGGAGCCGTCGAGCTTCGCATCGATCAGGTTCATCTCCGGGCTGCCGATAAACCCAGCGACGAACAGGTTCGCCGGGCGGTCATAGAGTTCCTTCGGCGTCGCCACCTGCATGATATGGCCTGCCTGCATGACGCAGATGCGGTCGCCCATCGTCATGGCCTCGGTCTGGTCATGCGTCACGTAGATGACTGTCGACGACAAGCCTTCCGCTTTCAGCTGGCGGTGCAGGTCGGTTATGCGGACTCGCATCGAGGCTCGCAATTTTGCGTCGAGGTTCGACAACGGCTCGTCAAACAGGAAGACACCCGGCTTCTTGATCAGCGCGCGACCGAGTGCCACGCGCTGGGCCTGACCGCCTGAAAGCTGTTTGGGAAGCCGGTCGAGGAGCGGCTCGATCTCAAGAATCTTGGCGACCCGTTCGATCGCGGCGTCGACTTCCACTTTTGGCTTGCCGGCAATCTTCAGCCCGAATGCAAGGTTGCCCCTCACCTTCATGTGCGGATAGAGCGCGTAGTTCTGGAACACCATCGCTATCGAGCGCTTGCCGGGCGGCAGATCGTTGACGCGTCGATCGCCGATGACGACCTCCCCGCCGGATATCTCCTCCAGTCCCGCGACCATGCGCAGCGTCGTCGACTTGGCGCAGCCCGAGGGGCCGACAAAGACCATGAACTCGCCGTCGTCGATATCGAGGTTGATACCGTGGACAGCCTTAAAGGCGTTGCCATAGACCTTTTCGAGATTTTTCAGTTGAACCTTAGCCATGTTCAGCCCTTGATCCCCCCGGAGGAGATCCCTTCAATGAAGTATCGTTGCGCAGCGAAGAAAACGATCAGCGCGGGGGCGATCGTGAGCACCGACATCGCCAGGATGCGGTTCCATTCGAAAGCTTCCGTCGTGTCGATGGAAAGCTTGAGAGCGAGGCTCACCGGATATTTGTCCACCGAGGACAGATAGATCAGCGGCCCGAGGAAATCGTTCATGGTCCACATGAACTGGAACAGGCACACCGAGATCAGTGCCGGAGCGAGCATCGGGACCACGATATAGATCAGCGTCTGGATGCTGTTGGCGCCATCCACCCGCGCCGCCTCCTCCGTGTCGGTCGGCAATGAGCGCAGGAATTGCACCAGCATGAAGACGAAGAACGCGTCGCCGGCGAGCGCCGAGGGCACCCAGAGCGGCAGGAAACTGTCGAGCCAGCCCAAGTCGCGGAACAGGATATATTGCGGAATGCGGGTGACGACATTGGGCAGCAGCAGGATCGCGATCACCGAGCCGAAGAGTATCTTCTTCAAAGGGAAGTCGAACCGCGCGAAGGCGTAAGCCGCCAACGTGCAGGAGATGGCCGTGCCGATCACCTTCGGCAGGATGATTAGGAACGAATTCCAGAAGAAGCGTCCGAACGTGTAGGGTGTCGATGTCTGCCAGCCCTTGATGTAGCCGGCGGCAGTCGGCTTCTCCGGCAGAAAGCCGGCGCCCGAAAAGATTTCCGAGTTCGTCTTGAAGCTCGCACCGACCAGCCAGATCAGCGGATAGAGCATCACGAAGCCGACCGCGAAGAGCAGGATGTAGCGGATCGCCGTCGAGATCAGCCGCAGCCTTGCGCGGCGCGCGGCCTGGAGGTCGTTGAAGGTAAAATCGGTCATATGAGATCAGCTCCGCTTGTCGCCGGCGTAGAAAACCCACTTCTTGGAAGACCAGAAGGCTACGAGGGTCAGGGCGGTGACGATGGTGAAGAGCACCCAGGCGATGGACGAGGCGTAGCCCATGTTGAACTTCTTGAAGGCCTCGTCATAGATGTAGAGCGGCAGCAGATAGGTCGCCTTCAGGGGGCCGCCCTGCGTGATGATGTAGGGGCCGTTGAACTCCTGGAATGCCTGAACCATCTGCATGATGAGGTTGAAGAAGATGACCGGCGTCAGCAGTGGCAATGTAATGAAGAAAAAGGTGCGCACCTTGCCCGCACCATCGATGGCCGCCGCCTCGTAAAGCGATTTGTCGATAGACTGCAGCGCGGCGAGGAAGATCACCATGGCTGAGCCGAACTGCCAGCAGCGCAAAAGCGTGATGGTGAAAAGCGCGTTCGTCGGATCACCGAACCAATCCACCGGGGAAGGACCGACCGTCGCCAAGGCCATGTTTGCAAGACCTTCCGTGGCAAAAATGTAGCGCCACAGAACGGCAATGGCGATCGAGCCGCCGAGGATCGAGGGCACGTAGAAGGCGGTCCGAAAGAGGCCGATGAACATCAGTTTGTAATTGAGGATCGCCGCAATGAAGAGCGCGAAGGCGAGCTTCAAAGGCACCGTCAAAAATACATAGAGCAGCGTGACGTTCAGCGACTTGATGAAGGTGCGATCACGCGTGAAGAGCCGTTCGTAGTTGGCAAGCCCCGTCCATCGCGGCTCGCTCATCAGATCATAGCTGGTGAAGCTCAGATAAAGCGACCCGATGAACGGGATTGCAGTGAAGACAAGAAGGCCGACGATGTAGGGGGTAAGATAGCCCAGCCCCAAAAGACGCTGCATCTTCATAGCCTGCCTCCCGGGCAGCACTTGAGCGCAGTGGACTTAGATGCAATTTTGTACAAATCTGGCTCCCAATTCGGTGCAGAAAGGATGAGCGGCCACGCCCTTACCTATCGTGCGGACCGATCTCCTCCCCAGAAGAAGCGGTCGGTGCAGTGACATTTGCCCTTTTTCAGATCAGAATGAATTCACAAAGGGAAGGAAAAAGATGGACGAAATCGAAGGCGGCATTCTATCGGCAATTCCGCCTGCGGCGTTGACACTCAATCTGACGCGAGCGGCGATCCGCATGGAGCACTCGCAAACCTGGAGGATCGACAAATCCAACCCGGTCGACGATCTCATCATCTGCCTTGAGGGTCGCGGCCACTACCTGATCGATGGCGAGCCATGCGTCATGGAGCCGGGCGACGCCATGCTGATAAGTGCCGGCCAGCGCTTCATTGGCTGGAACGAGGGGCGCGAAACCTATATCGGCGTGGCGCAGCATTTTACGCTCGACATTTATGGTCGTCATAACCTGATCGCGCAGATGAACCTGAGACCGAAACTGCGATTGAGCCGTTGGCCGTTTCTCGAGCCGATTGCCCGCCACTATCGTCAGAGCGCACCTCCCTCCTCCGTCTCGCTCGGTCAACATCATCTTTTCATGGTCCTGCTCATCGCCTTCATCGAGGATGCGTTTCTCGGCTGGCGCGATCATGCGACCTATCAGCCGGAGGGGGCAGACGCGATCGACCTTGCAGTGATGAAGGCTGCAACGATGATCTCGGCCAATCCGCTCGATCCGGAGATTGCCGCAAAGGCAGTCGACGCCTCGCCCTACAACGCCGACTATTTCCTGCGCGAGTTCCAGAAGCGGGTGGGCCGCACGCCGCGCAAGTACCAGGAACTCAAGCGCATGGAGCGCGCCATGCATTTTCTCGAGGGAGGCCTTTCAGTGGCGGCCGCGGCGGCGGAAGTCGGCTATGCCGACCCCTATTATTTCTCGCGCATGTTCAAGCGTACGCTCGGCCTCAGCCCGCGCGGTCATATGAACAAGGTCCACCAGAGCCGGCACGGCGATTTGCTGCAGCTCGACGAGCCGGAACAGGAAATCCGCCTCGCCGCCACCCGCGCAATGGAGAGGCAACGGGCGTAGGACGGACTGCGACCGGATTGGGTCCTTCGTCAGGTTCCCGGCATCTTGAATTCGACGAGCGCATTGCGATTGACCTCGATACCGAGACCCGGCCCGTTCGGAATGGCGACGACGCCGTTGACCGCTTCCAGCGGCGTCTTCAGCACTGCCTGGCGGAACGGGTTTTCCGTACGGTCGAATTCCATGATCGGTTCAATCGGGTTGCCGCGGACCGGATCAGGGACCATCGCCGCCATGAACTGCAGCGCGGCGGCGATCTGCACGCCCGTTCCCCAGACATGGGGAACGATGCGGACGCCATGAAGCGTCGCCAGGCTCGCGATCTTCTGCGCTTCGGAAAAGCCGCCGCAACCGCAGAGGTCCGGCTGGAGAATATCGACCGCACGGCTCTCGAGCGCGGACCACATGCCGTAGCGCGTATGCCAGGTCTCGCCTCCGGCGACCGGGATAGGCTGACCGGCGCGTACATCCCGGTAGGCGGAGAGCTGCTCGGGCACCACCGGCTCCTCGAACCAGTCGATGTCGTATTCTGCCGCTGCCTTGCCAAGCCGGATTGCTTCGGTGACGGTGTAGCCGTGGTTGGCATCGATCATCAGCCGCATGTCGGAGCCGATCGCCTCGCGCACTGCCCGTATGACGTCCAGGTCTTCGTTGACGCCGAAACCAATCTTGATCTTGCACGCATGGAACCCCTGCGAACGGCGCTCGGCCATTTCCATGGCGTTGTCGGATATCCGGTCGACGCCGTCGCGCTTGAAGCTGCCGGTCGCATAGGCGCGCACGCTTTCGCGCCAACGCCCGCCGAGCAGCATGGAGATCGAGGCACCATAGTGCTTGCCCTTGATGTCCCACAACGCAATGTCGATGCCTGACAGCGCGGTGATGGTCAGACCGCGCTGTCCCTGATCGCGCAGTGCATTATAGAGCACCGCCCAGATCTTCTCGGTCTGGCGCGGATCCTGACCGATCAGCCAATTGGAATAGGCTGCGACCACCGCCGCATTGGGCCTGGCCGGGCCAAGACATTCGCCCCAGCCTGTCGTTCCGTCATCGCATTCAATCTCCACCAGGACATGGGCGCGCCGGTCAAAGCGCATCGAGGCGCTTTCGAACGGCGTGTCGAGCCGGTGTTCCAGGAGATGTGTGCGAACGGCGGTGATCTTCATCGCGTTCCTCCCAAATTCGCCCTGTCAGGCCTTGCGCTTGTGCGCTCCGATGAGGGTGTCGAGCATGGCATGCTCCTCATCGGTCAGATCCACGAGCGGTGCGCGCACCGGGCCAGCGTCGAAGCCCTGCAGCCGCACACCCGCCTTGATTGCCGAGACGGCGTAGCCCTTGACCCGATTGCGGATAGCCATGAACGGGTAGAAGAAATCCGTCAGGATGCGCGCGCAGGTGGAGCGATCGCCGGCGCGAAGCGCCACGTAGAACTCGTTGGCAAGACCGGGCACGAAGTTGAACACGGCAGACGAATAGGTGGTGACGCCGGCACCGAGGTAGGCTTCGGCGAAGAGCTCGGCCGTGGGCATGCCGCCCAGATACATCAGCCGATCGCCCATCTTGGCGGTTACCTGGCGCAGCAGGCCGATATCGCCCGTGCCGTCCTTGAAGCCGATCAGGTTGGGGCATTCGTCGCAAAGCCGGGCAAGAGTATCGGCCTGCAGCACCGAATTGTCACGGTTATAGACCATGACGCCGATACCCACCGACTGGCAGACTTTCTTGATATGAGCGTAGAGGCCTTCCTGAGGCGCATCGATCAGGTAGTGCGGCAACAGCAGGATGCCGTCGGCTCCGACCTTTTCGACCGAACGGGCGATATCCACGGCGATATCGGTGCCATAGCCACACCCCGACACGATGGCGGTTTCTCCTGCCGCCTCCTTGGCAGCCGCAACCACGCCCGGGATTTCATCCGGCTTCAGCGAGAAGAATTCCCCGGTGCCGCCGGCTGCGAAAAGCACCGGAGCCTCATAGCCGGCAAGCCACTCGACATGCGCCTTGTAGCTTTCCGGCGCGAAGCGCCCTTGGGCATCGAAATGCGTGACCGGGAAGGAGAGAAGACCGGAGCCGAGAGCGGCTTTGATTTGTTCAGGGTTCATTTCAGTTTTCCTTTGTACGTGCTTCGTGCAAACATTTAGCTACACATACGACATATGTCAATAAGTCATCATACAAGTTGTGTGATGACTCTCTATTCAGCAGGTCAGCGCGCCATCCAGCCGCCGTCGACATTGAGAACCGCCCCATGAATGTAATCGGCTGCCGGCGACGACAGGAAGACCGCCGCACCGGCGATGTCCTGCGGACGACCCCAGCGATTGGCCGGAATGCGATCGAGGATTGCCTTGTTGCGGGCAGCGTCGACGCGAAGCGCTTCAGTGTTGTTGGTTTCGATGTAGCCGGGCGCAACCGCGTTGACGTTGATGCCTTTGGCCGCCCATTCGTTTGCAAGCAATTTGGTGAGACCAGCCACGCCGTGTTTCGCAGCTGTGTAGGATGGGACACGGATGCCACCCTGAAAGGAAAGGAGCGAAGCGATATTGACCACCTTTCCTGGCCGCCCCTTGGCCAGCAATTCCTTCGCGAACGCCTGGGTCGTAAAGAAGAGCGCCTTCAGGTTTACATCGATCACCGCATCCCAGTCTTCCTCGGTAAAATCCACCGCATCGGCGCGACGGATGATGCCGGCGTTGTTGACCAGGATGTCGACGCCCTGATCCTGGAACACGTCTCGCGCGGCCATGGGATCGACAAAATCGAGAGAAAGTCCGATCGCCTTGCCGCCTGCCTCGGTGATTAAATCGAGGGTCTCTTCTGGCGGCCTGCGAGCTGCGCAGATCACCTCCGCCCCGGCTGCAGCGAGACCGATGGCGATCGCCTGCCCGAGACCGGTGTTCGAGCCCGTGACTAGCGCCTTATGGCCTTGAAGCGAAAAGGGATTTTTCATTTCAGGTCCTCCGGCTGAATGAAGTCCATGTCGGTGTAATCAACGTTGTCGCCGGCCATGGCCCAGATGAATGTGTAGGAGCCGATACCGGCACCGGAATGGATCGACCAGGGTGGAGAAAGCGCGCCTTCCTCATTCGAGATGAACAGATGACGGGTCTCCTGGGGCTCGCCCATCAGATGCAGAACCCGGGACTTTTCGTCCATGCCGAAGTAGAGATAGGCCTCCATGCGGCGGTCATGGATATGCGAGGGGATGGTGTTCCAGACGGATCCGTCCTCCAGCGTTGTGTAGCCAAGCACCAACTGGCAACTCTCCATCACGAGTGGATGAATGAACTGGTTGATGGTGCGCTTGTTGGAGGTTGCCGACGTCCCCATTTTCACTTCCTTGCTTTCAGAAGCGGTGATGAGGCGTGCCGGCAGACGACGGTGCGCCGGGCACGACGTGATATAGAACCGGCCCTTGCCAGCGAAGGTGACTTCACCCGTTCCGGCACCGAGGTAAAGGACATCGCCGCGGCTCAAGGTGTAGGTTTCACCACCGGCCACCACGGTACCGGTCTCACCGATATTGACGATGCCCATTTCACGCCGATCGAGGAACAGTGGAGTTTTGGTTTCCTCGACCTTGGCCAGCGTCAGGGGCTGATCGCCCGGCACCGCCCCGCCGATCACGAAACGATCGTAATGGGTATAGATCAGCCGGATCTCGCCGGTCCTGAACATGCCCTGAGCCAGGAAATGCCGCCGGAGCCCTGTTGTATCGAGTGTCTTGGCATATTCCGGGTTGACCGCCTGTCTTGTTTCCACAGTCAGCATTAATTCCTCCATCGAGTTGTAGACAACACATAATATATGTTACCGTTATTGTATGATATGTTGCCAGAGGTCAAGATGCCGGAAGGAGCGATGCGGGAATGTGCGTGATTTGGAGTGAAGCGATCATGGGATCATTGGACACGGAGCCATGCGAGGCCGTCGCTCGATTGAACGTCGGTCAAGACCGCAACAAGGATCGGCCTGACGACCCTTACGCTGGGACCGGGGTTTCGCCAGCGTTAACCGCACTTCGCTTCGGTCAGATCGAAGCGCGCGGCAGCGCCGTTCTTGCTGACGGTGTCGTCTGACATGGGGCGCATGCCCGCACGGGGCGGTGCTGCGATTTATAAAAGGAAACCGGAATTGAGACGCCTTCTGCTCACCGGCGCGGCCGGCCAGCTCGGCCAGGTGATGCGCAAACGCCTTGCACCACTCGCCAAGACGATTCGCCTCGCAGATCTTGCTCCTCTCGATTCCCCTGAGGAGAATGAGGAGTGCATATCCTGCGATCTTTCCGACGCGGCCGCAGTGCACGAAATGGTCGCCGGTTGCGACGGCATCGTCCACCTCGGCGGCGTTTCCGTCGAACGGCCGTTCGACCAGATTGTTGGCGGCAACATCGTCGGTCTTTACAATCTCTATGAGGCCGCCCGCGCCCACGGCCGGCCGCGCATCGTCTTTGCCAGTTCCAACCACACCATCGGCTACTACCCACAGACCGAGCGCCTCGGGCCGGACGCGCCCTTTCGCCCTGACGGGCTTTACGGGGTTTCGAAATGCTTCGGCGAGGCGCTGGCTCGTATGTACTTCGAAAAATTCGGGCAGGAGACTGCGCTGGTGCGCATCGGCTCCTGCACACCGGAACCCACCAATTACCGCATGCTGTCGACCTGGCTTTCCCATGACGATTTCACCTCGATGATCGAGGCGATCTTCCGCGCGCCGACACTCGGTTGCCCGGTCATATGGGGCAGCTCGGACAACGACGCCGGTTGGTGGGACAACTCGCATCTCGGCTGGCTGGGCTGGAAGCCCAATGACAATGCCGAGGCCTTCCGCGCGCGCATTGCAACCCACACCCCGAAACCCGACCCGAGCGACCCGATGGTCCGCTTCCAGGGCGGCGGCTTCGTCAACAATCCGATCTTCAAGGAGTAGAGAATGACCTATGTGCCCCATGGCAAGCATCTGGTTGCGGGCGAATGGCTCGCAACGCAGCCCACGTTCCGCAGCGAGCCTTCCCACGGCGATGCCTTCGAATTTTCCGTCGGCACGGTCGAACTGGTGAACAAGGCGGTCGAGGCCGCCGAAGAAGCCTTCTGGTCCTACGGCTATTCCTCCCGGGAGAAACGCGCCGCCTTCCTTGACACCATTGCCGATGAGATCGAGGCCCGTGGTGCCCAAATTACGGAGATCGGCACGTCGGAAACCGGTTTGCCGGCTGCCCGCCTGGAAGGCGAACGCGGCCGTACAACGGGGCAATTGCGCCTCTTTGCTTCGCATATCCGCAAGGGTGAACATCTCGACAGACGCCGTGACGAGGCGTTGCCGAACCGCACACCCCTGCCCCGCCCCGATATACGCCTTATGCAGCGCCCGATCGGCCCCGTCGCCGTCTTCGGCGCGTCCAACTTCCCGCTCGCCTTTTCGACCATGGGCGGCGATACCGCCTCGGCGCTCGCCGCCGGTTGTCCGGTCGTCGTCAAAGGTCACTCCGCCCATCCCGGCACAAGCGAGATCGTGGCGGAAGCCGCCGATGCCGCCATCCGGAAAAACGGGCTCAATCCGGGCGTATTCTCGCTGATTCAGGGCGGCCGCCGCGATGTCGGCACGGCGCTCGTCACACACCCGCTCATCAAGGCGGTCGGCTTTACCGGTTCGCTTGCCGGTGGCCGCGCCCTCTTCGATCTCTGCGTCTCGCGCCCCGAACCCATTCCCTTCTTTGGCGAGCTGGGTTCGGTGAACCCGATGTTCATATTGCCGGAAGCGGCGAAGGCCCGTGGTGCTCAGATCGCCCGGGGATGGGCGAACTCGCTGACGATGGGGGCAGGTCAGTTCTGCACCAATCCAGGCATTGCCGTGATCCTTTCCGACCACGCCGATGCATTTGCCGAGGCGACCCGCGCCGCGCTGAGCGAAGTCGGCCCGCAGGTCATGCTGACAGAGGGCATGGCCAAGGCCTATCGCGAGGGCAGCGTACGCATCGCGGCCGGCGCCGGCGTGCGCGAGGTCCTGAGCACCGCCTGCGATTTGCGCAACGCTACGCCCTACCTTTTCCGTGTTTCCGCCAATGACTGGCTCTCCAACCACGGGCTTGCCGAAGAGGTGTTCGGTCCGCTCGGCCTGATTGTTACGGTCGAGACCATCGAGGAGATGGTCGCCGTTGCGAAAAGCTTTGCCGGTCAGCTCACCGCCACGCTGCATCTCGATGAAGCCGACACACAACTGGCGCGCAGACTGTTGCCAGCCCTCGAGCGCAAGGCAGGTCGCGTGCTGGCCAATGGTTATCCGACCGGCGTCGAAGTCTGCGACGCCATGGTCCACGGCGGCCCTTATCCCGCATCCACCAACTTCGGCGCGACTTCCGTCGGGACCCTCTCGATCCGAAGGTTCCTCAGGCCGGTCGCCTACCAGAACATTCCGGAGGCGTTGCAATGCGAGGACCTCAAATCGATCTAGCAAAAGATTGCGCCATTGCCCGGCAATGGCGTATCCACGATCAACAGCGGATTACCGCCCCACTCACCGAATGGCTAAGTGCATGACAAAAGCGACCGCACAAGATACGGCTCCCCAGCAGGCCACGACGCTGGTGGTAAAGGTCGCAGATGCGCTTCGCGCGCGCATTTCCAAGGGCCATCACAGGCCGGGCGACCGGCTTCCCTCGGAAGCCCAGCTGACGCAGGAATTCGGCGTAAGCCGCACGGTCGTGCGCGAGGCGATCGCCGCCCTTCGATCCGACGGCCTGGTGGAGCCGCGCCAAGGCGCGGGCGTCTTTGTTCTCGACCCTGCCCTGACCGAACGCCGTCCGTTTCAGAATGTCGACCTTGCCCGCGTGTCGTCGCTGATCGAGATGCTCGAACTTCGAACGGCGGTTGAGGGCGATGCTGCGGGCCTTGCCGCGCTGCGGCGCTCGCCGGGGCAGGAAGAAAAGATCATCGAAGCCCTCGACGCTTTCCGCACGAGTTCG
This sequence comes from Ensifer adhaerens, assembly GCF_001270265.1. Lineage (GTDB taxonomy): Bacteria > Pseudomonadota > Alphaproteobacteria > Rhizobiales > Rhizobiaceae > Ensifer > Ensifer adhaerens_B. The sequence goes on along the minus strand of NZ_LGAP01000030.1, from coordinate 46,073 downwards.
GCCGAAGGCCGACCGAGCGCTGAAGCCGATTTCGCCTTTCACATCGCAATTGCCCAGGCGACCAACAATCCGCGCTTCGGCGAATTCCTGCAGATGCTCGGCCCGACGCTAATACCCCGTCGCGCGGTGACCGAGAGCGGCGAGGAGACGGCTCTCCCCCCGGCCGATATCGAGCGGCTCGTGGAGGAACATGAAGCAATCCTCGTTGCCATTCAGAATGGCGACGAAACGGCGGCTCGCGCCGCCATGCGCGCTCACCTGAAGAACAGCCAGGCGCGCTATCGCGCCATACTGCGAACATCTCGCTGAGTACAGGTCAAGACAGCCCTCCCTTGCATTCGGACAGATAACCGATAACATGCCAGACAGGTTCAATGCAGGTGGAACAGAAATGGAAGCCGAGAACAATCACGCCAGAGGCACGTCGCTGGCCGCGAAAATCAGCACCGACCTGCGTCGCGAGCTGGCCGATGGCGTATTCAAACCCGGCGACCGGCTTCCGAGCGAAAGCGCGCTGACCCGCGAGTATTCCGTCAGCCGTACCGTGGTGCGCGAGGCGATCGCAATCCTTCGAGCCGACGGCCTGGTGGAGGCACGCAAGGGTGCGGGCATCTTCGCGCTCGAGACCTCAGAGGGCAAGAAACAGCCGTTCAAGGATCTGACCACCGAACGGATTTCTTCGGTGATCGAGCTTCTGGAACTCAGGACGGTCTTCGAGGTGGAATCGGCGGGACTTGCCGCGTCGCGCCGCTCCGCCGCACAGATTGAAGCGATCCTTGAGGCCCACCATCACGTCGGCGAGTGCCTGGCTGCCGGAAGCCCGACCCGAGATGCGGATTTCGAGCTGCATCTCGCCATCGCGGAAGCCACGCAAAATCGCCGCTTTCCCGAATTTCTCCAGCTGATCCGATCCGGCATCATCCCGCGCGGCGAGCTGCAAGGCTCGGCCCCCGGCTCGCGCCCGAAAGACTACAACCTCCACCTTCAGGAGGAGCACGCCCTGATCGTCGATGCCATCATCGAAGGCAATGCCGAGGCAGCACGCGAGCGTATGCGTGCCCATCTTCGCGGCAGTCTCGATCGCTACAAGGTACTGCTGCGCTCACGCACCCTGGCTCCCGAAGATATAAATCTGTCGTAGCTTGTCATACAGATATAAGTACATGTATGTTAATGATGTCATACATCATTAACGAGGCCTCCATGACCCTTCCCGCCTTTCCCATCACCCCAACCGACACGGGCATCACCCGGCAGGTGCTTTCTCACTCGCCGGAGATCATGGTCGTGTCCTTCCGCTTCGAAAGCGGCGCCGAAGGCAGGCTGCATAGTCATCCGCACGTGCAATCCACTTATGTCGCACGCGGCCGCTTTCGTTTTTTCCGCGGTGGCGAAGCCTATGATTTGAAAGCTGGCGACAGTCTGGTCATCCCGGGCAACACCGAGCACGGCTGCCAATGCCTGGAGGCGGGAGAGCTGATCGACTGCTTTACGCCAAGGCGGGATGACTTCCTCTGAGCGGATTGCCTTGACAGCATCAACAACCTGTGACAGGTTTCATTAAGTTGTCATACAGGATAGGAGCCTGTACCGCCTCACCGTCTGGCGAATGACAAACGGAGGAACCATGTCACACCGTCGCATACGCTTCTACGGCGCGGCCGGGCAGGTCGGGACCATCGCGGTCACGCTGCTCGGCCTGCTTCTCCTGACTTTCTTTATCGGGCGGCTGATGCCCGCCGATCCTGTCCGCGCCATTATCGGCGAAGATGCGACCCGTGAAACCTATGAGCAGGTGTATCGCTCGCTCGGTCTTGACCGTCCGCTCTGGGAACAGTTCGCCTATTACCTCGGCGACGTCTTCACGGGCAATTTCGGCACCTCGATCCGTACCGGCCAGCCCGTCATCCAGGATATTCTGCATGTCATGCCGGCGACCATCGAACTCGCCACGTTCGCCATTCTCATCGGCGCCGGCCTCGGCGTGCCGCTCGGCGTCTTTGCAGCCGTCAACAAGGACCGCTGGCCGGACCATGTCGTGCGCGTCTTCAGCCTCTTCGGCCATTCGATGCCGATTTTCTGGACGGGTATGATCGCGCTTATCGTCTTTTACGCCCACCTCGGACTGGTCGGCGGCAGCGGGCGAATGGACCAGTTCTATATCGGTCTGGTTGAGGAGCGCACCGGTTTCCTCTTGATCGACAGCCTGATCGCCGGCGAAATGGATGTCTTCTGGTCGGCGGTAAACCACATCATCCTGCCGGCGGCGCTGCTTGGCTATTCGTCCTCCGCCTACATCACCCGCATGACCCGCAGCTTCATGCTCGACCAACTCGGCCAGGAGTACGTGACGACAGCCAGGGTGAAGGGGCTTTCGCGCAACCAGACGATCTGGCAGCACGCCTTCGTCAACATCCGCGTCCAGCTCGTTACCATCATCGCTCTTGCCTACGGTTCGCTGCTCGAAGGTGCAGTCCTGATCGAGACCGTCTTTGCTTGGCCGGGCTTCGGCCAGTACCTGACCAACAACCTCATCACCGGCGATATGAATGCCGTCATGACCTGCGTGCTGATCGTCGGCGTCATCTTCATCGGCCTCAATCTCCTGTCCGATGTTCTCTACCGCATCTTCGATCCAAGGACGCGCTGATGTCTACCCGCACCGAAACCACCTTCCGTCTGCCGGCTCCGCTCCTTGCACTGAAGAACATCGTGCTCTTCCTGCTGAAAAGTCCGACCTCGACATTCGGCCTCGCAGTCCTGGCGCTGCTCATCCTGGTCGCTGCCTTCGCGCCGTTGATCGCCACCCACGATCCCTATGCGCAGGACCTTGCCCTGACGCTGCAGGCACCGGGCAATGGACACCTCTTCGGCACCGACGAGCTTGGCCGCGACATTTTCAGCCGTCTCGTCTGGGGCGCCCGCATCACGCTGACGATCATCTTCCTCGTGTCGGTTGTCGTCGGCCCCATCGGCCTCATCATCGGTACCACCGCCGGTTATCTGGGCGGCAAGGTCGATACAGTGATGATGCGCATTACCGACATTTTTCTGTCGTTCCCGAGCCTCATTCTCTCGCTCGCCTTCGTTGCAGCGCTTGGCCCAAGCCTCAACAACGCCATTGTCGCCATTGCGCTCACCTCCTGGCCGCCGATCGCCCGGCTCGCCCGGGCAGAGGCAATGACTTTCCGCAAAGCGGACTACATCTCCGCCGCCAGGCTGCAGGGCGCATCGCCGGCGCGCATCATCGTTAAGTCGATCATGCCCATGTGCCTGCCCTCGGTCCTCATCCGTCTGACGCTCAACATGGCGACCGTCATCCTCACGGCCGCCGGCCTCGGTTTCCTCGGCCTCGGCGCCCAGCCGCCGCTGCCCGAATGGGGCGCGATGATCGCGACCGGTCGCCGCTACATGCTGGACAGCTGGTGGCTCGTCACCTTCCCCGGCATCGCCATCCTGTCAGTCAGCCTCGCATTCAACCTGCTCGGCGATGGCTTGCGCGATGCGCTCGATCCCAAGCAGATGAACCGGAGGTAGGCCCGATGGAAAAGCCCATTCTCGAGGTCGACAATCTCCGTATCCGCTATGGCGGCGCTTCGGCCGAAGCCGTACGTGGGGTCTCCTTCACCCTTGGCCGGGAACGGCTGGGTATCGTCGGCGAATCCGGCTCCGGCAAGTCCACCGTCGGGCGTGCCCTGTTGCGTCTGCTGCCCGGCGCGACGATCACGGCCGACAAGCTGCGCTTTGGAGAGCTCGATCTCCTGACGCTCTCCGAAAAAGAGATGCTGAAAGTCCGCGGCCGGCGCATGTCGATGATCCTTCAGGATCCAAAATTCTCGCTCAACCCGATCCGCCGCGTCGGCGACCAGGTGGCAGAGACCTATCTGCGCCACTTCAGGTGCTCGAAGGCAGAGGCTCGTGACAAGGCGCTCGCTATGCTGGAAGCGGTCAAGATTCGGGACCCGGAGCGCGTCTATGACCAATATCCGCATGAAATATCCGGCGGCATGGGCCAGCGTGTGATGATCGCCATGATGCTGCTGGCGGACCCGGACCTTGTCATCGCCGACGAACCCACCTCCGCGCTCGACGTTACCGTCCGGCTTCAAGTGCTGAACATCCTCGACGGCCTCGTGCGCGACCGTGGCATCGGCCTCATCATGATCAGTCACGACCTGAACCTCGTGCGCAATTTCTGCGACCGCGTGCTCATCATGTATGCGGGTCGCGTGGTCGAAACACTCGCCGCCCGTGACCTCGACAGGGCCGAACACCCCTATACGCGCGGCCTGTTGGCAGCTCAACCGCGGATCGGCGGCGGGCGTGCACCCCTCGCCGTGCTCGACCGCCAACTCGAATGGCTGGAGGAGAAAGCCTGATGTCCGTTTCCGTCGAAACTCGCGATGTGTCCATCACCTTCGGCGCCGGCCCTGCCGCCGTCAGGGTCCTGCCGAGTGTCAGCTTCTCGGTCGGTCCCGGCGAATGCTTCGGCCTCGTCGGCGAAAGCGGCTCGGGCAAGTCCACCGTGTTGCGCTGCATCTCGATGCTGACCGACATCTGGACCGGCGACATTCTCATCGACGGCAAGCCGGTACGCGAGATGCCGCTTATCGAGCGCTGCCGCACGCTGCAGATGGTGTTCCAGGATCCGTACGGCTCGCTGCATCCGCGCCAGTCGGTGCGCACCGTGCTCAGCGAGCCCCTCGCAATCCATAGGCTCGGCGACCGCGAAGAGCGCATGCGCAAGGCGATCACCGATGTCGGCCTGCCCGTTTCCTTCCTCGATCGCTTTCCACACCAGCTTTCCGGTGGCCAGCGGCAGCGGGTCGCCATCGCCCGGGCGCTCATCCTGGAGCCATCGCTCCTGCTTCTGGACGAGCCCACGTCGGCGCTCGATGTCTCGGTGCAGGCAGAGATCCTGAACCTGCTTCAGCGCCTGCGCGAAGAGCGCGGTTTCACCTACATCATGGTGACGCACGATCTGGCCGTGGTCGACCACATGTGCGACCGGTTTGCCGTCATGCTGCACGGCGAGATCACCGAAGTGCTGCCACGCGAAGCGATCCCTGCAAACGGCGCTACCCACCCTTATGCCCGAGAGCTCATCGGCGCCTCGCTTGAATATGAAAGCGCACATTGATCGACCTCACACAGTTCGAGGTCTGGTAATCTTGACGAAGCGCCCTTGAAGCTCCAAGGCGCTTTTTGACGTCCCGGTCAATCCAACGACCTGTCGCTGATACGTGAAGTGACCAGAAGCGGCCGCGTTTGCGGCAACTTTGTCCCCGCTCCCAAGGCAGAGATCGCGGCGCGCTTGCTGGATCACGCGGCCCAACCCGAACGACGAACGAAGTCTAGCACTGGCGTCTGCGCCGAAACGGCTAGCGACGCGATCTTGCAAAACGACTGCCGTCAACGCGGTGCGGGTCGACGGATCCCTTTGACTGGTACCCTCGAGCTCCGGGGCTGTGCCACGGTATTTGACGTGCGCCCCAAGCCAGCATCCTCTCGGCATTGCGGAGCGCGCCCCAAGAGGCCCACCTTGTGCGTCTGTCCTTCTCACGTCGACTTGTCGCAAGTGCGCAGAATGACGCCTGACGTGAATTCGACGCGCCGTTCGTTTCCCCTGCGGACTGTAATTGTGAAGCCAGAGACGAGCGCGCAGCGGCGCTCCGTGGACATGTTCGCTCTCGCTGATGACGGCGGCGATCTTTGTTCTCCGGTGTGCCGACGAGGTGCCGGTTCGGGTTGCTGTCGCAGCTTTTGCCTCGCGAACGTGAAAAGGCGCGTGTTGCCACGCGCCTGTTGCGTACTCGCTGAGAACACCAGGAAGGATCAACGCTCCTTGGCGACGCCCTCGAAGCGGGAAAGCCAGGGACTGACGATCATGCCCTTCACATCGCTTCGGAACGCAGCCGTATCGACCACTTCCGAGAACGGCTGGATCGACATGACGATCTCGTCCATGTAGGCCTGCACGCCTTCATAAAGCTTGGCCTGCTTGGCGGGATCGCGCTCGACCAGCGCCTCCTCGATCAGCTTGTTCAACTTTTCGTCGTGGAAGCTGGTACGCCAGCTCTGGTAGTTGGTAAGCTTCGCATCGTCGGAATTGTCGGGATTGTAGGCGATGGAGCGCAGGTTATTGTCCGGATGCGGTTGCTGACCGCCGCCACCGCGACCAAGCAGCAACTCGAAGTTTCGTTCGCGCATTGCACCATAGATCTGATCACCCGAACCGCTGATGAGCTCCGCCTGGATACCGGCCTGGCCGAGCGTGTTCTGGATCGCGGTCGCCGCCTTCATGAACGGGTCTTCGGAAAGGACCCTGAGCGTGGTTTTAAACCCGTCGGGATAGCCGGCTTCGGCGAGCAGCGCCTTTGCCTTTTCCACGTCCAGCTTATAGCCCTGATCCGGGAGCGCGCCGATAACGCCGGTCGACAGCGGCCGTTGATGCAGCTTGCCGTAATAGGGCATGACTGCCTTGTCGAGGCCTTCATAGTCGATAAGGTAACGCAGCGCCTCGCGTACCTTTTTGTTGGCGAAGCGCTCATCCTTCATCGACACGCTGAGATAGTAGAAGCCCGACCCCGGCGTCGATGCGATGGTAATCGCCTTGTCGGCCTCCAGCGACTTGAGATCCGGCGCCTGAAGGGAATAGGCAACATCGATGTCGCCTTTTTCCAGCAGCAACCGCTGCGACTGGGATTCCGGCAGATGGCGCATCAGAACGCGCTTCATCGCGGCCTTTTCGCCCCAATACTCGTCGTTCCTCGTCAGGATGATGTATTCGTTCGACTTCCACTGCGTCAGTGTGAAAGGACCCGAGCCGGCAGAGTTCAGCGTCAGCCATGCCGCACCGAGGTCGCCGTCCTTTTCGTTCTCGAGTGCCGTCTTGCTGTCCAGAATGGACCCGGGACCATTCTGCCCCAGGATCATCAGCAGCAGGTTCGGGTCATCGGGCTTCGGCGAGTTAATGACGAAGGTGCGATCGTCTTCGGCTACAAGCGCCTTGTCGGCATCCTCGAGCGTGAAGCCGCGTGTCTTGAGGAAGGACGACTGCGCCAGGTTGCGGGCAAGCAGACGCTTCAGGCTCCAGGCAACATCGCCGGCCGTAACGGGATTGCCGGAAGCAAATTTCGCATCACCACGCAGGTGAAAGCGGATCGACTTGCGATCCTCGGCGATCTCCCAGCGCTCGGCAAGGCGCGGCTGGACGCTACGGTCCTGCGGCGAAAGGATGACCAGCGTGTCGTAGATGTTGTTGAGCACTTGCACGGTCTCGCGGCCGGTGATGGCCGCGGGATCGAGCGTCAGAATGTTGCTCATGGTCGTGGCGACGACGAGTTGGTCGGCCGGTGTCTCGGCGAGCACGCCGATCGGCGCGGCCGTGGCGAGAAGCGCGCCGAGCGCGGCTCTTATGAAAAAGTGTCTCATACTTCCTCCTTTTGCGGCCATCCCTGCGGATTGTGGCCTACCAGTTCCACGATCCGCCCGCCTGCTCCTCCGCAAGCGTTGAAACGGATCAGCCAAGAATTGCGCCGACGGGGGCTGCGAGTGCGCGGCCGATGGCTGCAGTCGCGGCCGCTTCCAAATGCACACCGTCGATCTCAGAGCCGCGAGCGACTGCGCCAGCATCGAAGAACGCGTGGCCGAGTTCGCAGGCGAGCTTGCGGTAAAGCGGGGAAAGCCGCTCGGATTCCGCCACGCTTCGCCCCGCCGCCGGGTACCCGCCTGGGCCGGGCGAACATGGCGGCGGTGCGACGATCAGGACCTTCGGCTTCGCCCCGCTCGGTTTGTAAGGAAAGGTGTCTACGATCTGCGCCAGGCGGCGCATGCCGGAAACCGCTCCCTCGGCGCGCCCACCGTGCACCGGCTTGATGTCGTTGGTTCCGAGCATGACGATCACGAGATCGAGCGGCATGTGGCTGGCAAGCGCCACCTCCAACGCCTTGGCGCCATTCCGGCAGGCGGGTCCGGCATGGTCGTCATAGCAGGGGGTGCGCCCGCCGAGCCCTTCCGATACGATCTTTGCCGAGCCGCCAAGTTCCCGGCTGAGAACTTCCGGCCAGCGACTTTCGGGGGGATGGCGCAGACCTGTCGCCGGATCCGCACCCCATGTCAGACTGTCGCCGAAGGCGAGAACTGTCTTCATTGCCCAATTACCTCGCTCGTCACCGCACGCGGTTGTTCTCGATGAAGTCGAAATCGATGTCCTCGCCGAGACCTGGCCGATCTGGCACATGGACGTACCCGTCCCGGTCCATTGGATCGGAGAGCGACTTCAGGTAATCGTGGCCGTCGTCATATTCGAGGAACGGATGCAGCAGGCCGCGCTCGTACCAGCGGCAGTTCTTGGTGGCAGCCACCACATGCAGGTTCATCGCAGTGTTGCCGTGCACCTCGCATTCCATCCCGAAGGCCTCAGCGAGATGCATGGTCTTGAGCGCAGGCGTGATGCCACCGACGTCGTTGACGCCGGTGCGCAGTATGTCGCAGGCGCCGGCCTTGATCCACTCGGCGCGATGCCAATGCTTGCCCGCAGCGCTTTCCGGGCCGACCACGGGGATGTCGAGATTGTCCGCAAGCCACTTGTAGGAAGAGAGCGACTGCTCATCCATCGGCTCCTCGATCCAGTCGAAGCAGAGCTTTTCAAGGCCACGCCCGAGTTCGAGCGCATCCGTGCGGGAATACCAGTGGAAGGCGTCGATCATCAGGCGGATATCCGGCCCTACCGCTTCGCGCACGGCGGCACAGGCCTTGATGTCCATCTTCACGTCAGGCGCCCAACTGACGGGCGGCATCCAGGTGTGTAGCTTGATGCCCTTGTAACCGCGCTTGACCAACGTCTCGGCGAAACGACCGTAATCCTCCGGTGTCGCCAGGCCATTCTCCAACTCATCACCGCACATGATGGAGCCATAGGCCAGCACCTTGTCGCGGTAACCGCCGATCAACTTGTATACAGGTTGATTGAGTGTTCTTCCTGCAAGATCCCACAAAGCACAATCGACAACCGCAAGCGTACGATCGGTAAGTTGCGCGGCCGACCCGCGCTGCCAGTGAGCAAGATCCTGCCACAGCCGTTCACGATCGCGATGGTCCTCACCGACGAGAACCTTCTTCACGAACTTCTCGATCAGATGCGGTCGAACGATTTCCGGCGCGGTAAAGGAGTGCCCTTCCTGACCATCTTCCGTGCGAACGGTCAGCATTGCTTGCTCGACCTGATGCGGCGGGCCTGGATGTGCGTGACCGGCACTATCAGAATGGCGGCGCGTGGTCGTGCGGAAGACCCGCACGTCGACGTCGGTGATGATCATTGTTCCTCCGGTATGCGAAAATGGCCGGCTCCCCGCCATCCTGTATGACACATACTTAGACAGATGCGCGCAAACTTGTCAAATCTGTATAACAGGTTTATTTAAATAACTGACAAGCTCCTGCCAGCGTTCAACCAAAAGACATGGACCAGTGGAGGGTGCCCACACCAAGGATGCCCGGGGGATGCCGGACCTGCGCCATCCGATCTGGCGGCAGCGTTTGCACGCTGAGGAGAGTGGGAAGATAGGACGGTCGCCGGGACACCAGCCATGAGGATGTGCCATCGCCGTGCGTTGTCGATTACGCCGCGTCCTCGTCGGCAACCTTGCTTTCAAAAATCGCTCTAGCGGCCGCAGCTAACAGATCGGTCTGAGAGATTAGCCCCAGGACATGGCTGTTTTCATCGACGATGATGACCGCGTGTATCCTGCCGCTCGTCAAGGCAGGCAGAAGGCTCATGGCCCGGTCCTGCGGACCGGCGGTTACCGGCACCGCGAGACTGTTGGAAAGCGTCGTACCGGCTTGTGAGAGCTCTCTCAGCCCAACTGTGCCCACGAGCCGATCTTCCCCGTCCTTGACCGGCAGAATGCGAACATTGTGCTTGAGCAGAAGCGAGCGCGCCAATTCACTGTTGTCTTCATCACGCACGCTGATGACGTCGCGCGACATGATATCCCGGCACAGAATATTTGGTGTCGCGCGGATCGCAGCTTGCAATTCCACCTGCCGCAACAGCCGATCGAGGTCGTCGCGACTAATGTCGAAAGTCTCCTCGAGCGCCTCGAGTGCCGCGTCGACGTCAGCACTCGTAAAACCGACACGTCGATCAGACGGTGGGTCAACTGTCTGATGGGCATTCGAAACAGGCGCTGCGACATGAGGGTAGTTGCGTCTGGCGAGCTTGTGAAACAGGACGCCGAGCGCAACCAGCAGGCACGAATTGAGTGCAACGGGCACCAGGGGGAACCAAAGGCCCCAATTTGCAACGACCGGACCCCCAAGCACCGCAGTCAAGGCGGCAGCGCCGCCTGGCGGATGGAGGCAGCGGGCAAACGACATGGCAGCGATTGCAAGCGCGACGCCGATACCGGTCGCAATTAGCGGGTCCGGTATAAGCATCGCTGACAGGACGCCGATAAATGCCGAGATCGTATTGCCCCCGATGATTGACCAGGGCTGAGCAAGTGGACTGGCCGGCACAGCGAACAGGAGGACTGCGGATGCACCCATGGGCGCCACGATCAGCGGAAGGCTGGCACCAGCGCCGAAAAAGCTGCCGCTAATCATACCGGTCAACAGGATGCCAACCAGTGCCCCGAGGCACCCGAGCAGACGCTCGCGCAATGTGGCTCCGGCAAGGATTGGCACAAAGAAACGCCGGGGCGGCCCTGCGGGCGGCATGATATTGGGTGAATCGACCATGGGGTTTTCCGTTACTGGCGGCGCGTTCGAAATCGAGATAGCCGATTGCTGGTTCGAGAAATCAGCGTGCGGACGGGCCGGGATTGGCCAGCATCGCCTGATGCAGGATCTCGACCGCCGGGGAGCGACTGCCCTTGCGGCAGACAAGCAGTGTCTGGACAGCGCGCAACGGGTGTATCCTGACCGCACCCGGCCAATCCATGAGATCAAACACGGATCTCGGCATCACACCGATCGCGTCGCCGGCTGCGACGCTTGCCAGTATCGCGTGGTAGGACGAGACTTCCGTGGTCCTAATCGACCCGGCTGGCCTGGTCCAAGTTTCCGCCACGCGCCGATAGGTGCAGCCGGGCTCAAGCGCTGCCAAGGAAGTGACCCGCACGTCGGCAACCGTCGTGATCGGCGGGTGGGACGCGGGCAATACGATGAGCACCTCCTCCTCATAGATCGGCTCGGCATCAAGATCATCGAGCATCTCTGACCGTGCATCGACAATGTCGGCTGGCATCCGTGCGATCAAGGCGCAGTCGATTTCCTCGGCAAGGACAGCCCGGGTCAATTCCTCTGACGAACCCATTGTCAATCGCACGGCGATATCCGGATGGGCCAGATTGAATGCCTGCAGTACCAGTGGCAGACGTGTGGCGGCGGTACTTTCCATGCTGCCTACTCGCAGCATGTTGGGCATCGCCGAAGGCTTGAGCGCGTCGCGCGCTTCCTTGCCTAGCGCGAGCAGACGGCTGGCATAGGACCGAAACGTTCGACCATCGCGCGTCAAGGTCATCTTCTTGCCTTGGCGACTGAAGAGTTCGACGCCGAGTTCCTCCTCAAGGGCACGAACGCGGTTCGTCACATTGGATGGTGCGCGACCCGCCGCAGTGGCTGCCCGCGTCACGCTGGCATGCTCGGCGACTGCCAGAAAGATTTCGAGACTCGTGAAATCCATTATTAGCCTGCAAGAAGAATGAAACTGCCTTATTGTTCTCGATATCGGAATGACAATCAAGGCGGCCGCAGGAATTGGATTTCGAAACTTCGCCGGATCAAGAGAAAGGCAGACGATCATGAACGGAAACAATGAGGACGACATTCCGCCAACCTATTCGTCGCCGCCATGTCTCATGAACGAGGTGGATCCTGTCTATATGGGTCTCGAAGTGGCCAAACCGAACTCGACCTACGAATGGCGCAAACAGTTGCGTCAAGCGCTGATCAATTCGAGACGGGCCACACTTGCTGCGGAACGCGCAGTGTGGACACAGGCGATCCAGGCGGCGATCGATCCACTCGTGCCTGACGTCGAGGGCAAGGCGATTGCTCTTTACTGGCCGTTTCGTGGCGAACCGGACCTGCGCCCCTGGATGAACGCGCTCGTTGAACGCGGAGCCCTCTGTCTGTTGCCGGTCGTTGTTGCAAAAGCGCAGCCGTTGAGTTTTCGATCGTGGCGACCGGGCGAACCGCTAGAAAGAGGCGTCTGGGGCATCCCGGTGCCGGCCGCCGGACAGCCTGTCGAACCATCGGTCGTCGTTGCACCTGTGGTGGGTTTCGACAAGGACGGTTTTCGCCTGGGCTACGGCGGCGGCTATTATGACCGCACGCTGGCCGTTCTCAGGCCAAAACCATTTGTAATCGGAGTGGGTTTCGAACGGCAGAAGATCGAGAGCATTCGTCCGCAATGGCACGACATTGCCATGGACGCGATCGTCACCGAACTGCGGACACGGTTGCGAACATGAGGCCAGTGGACGGGCCTGCGCCGGTTCTCCGGCCAGCGGTCAAACGGTTGAAACCAACGGTCCCCCTAGCTGCAAATAGAAGCAGAGAGCCACAGTCGAGATGACGAGCGAGACCGTCTGCGAAACCAGTCTGGCAACCACGAACGAAAGCCCGATTCCGAGTAACACCGCCGCAACGCCAAGCCAGAGACCCTGATAGCTGAACACCAGTCCGAGCGCGGTCAAGCCGACGGATGTGGCGACCGTTGCCCGCACCGCATTGCCGCGCACCTCCTCAACGTGTTCGCTCAAGCCGGAAGTAACTCCCTTGAAACTGAACCCCATCGAAACGCTCAGCAACAGGGATAGCAATAATCCATTCCACATCGTCTGCCCAACCCTCGAGTTCGTGCTTCAGACAGAGGAAAGCAAAAGCCGGGCCATCCGGTAACACCCCGGCTTCGGCGCGTTCGAACCTATGCGAGGAGAACGATTTGCAGGAAAATCCGGCACGCGGCCGGGCAGATTGCCCGTTCGTTGTGCAGATCAAGCAATCGCAGCGAGGGCTTCCGCAAGATCATCCCTCAGATCCCGCTCGCTCTCCAACCCGACGAACATGCGCAGCAACCCATCACCGATCCCTGCAGTTTTACGCGCTTCCACGCCCATCGATGCGTGGGTCATGGTGGCGGGATACCCGCCGTATTCGACCTTGCTTCAGGTTGCCGATTTGATTGCGTTTTGAAATTGTGCGAGCAACGCAATCACACTTGAGGATGTAAAACAATGCCATCCATCACAATCCGCAACGTTCCAGACGAGGTGCATCGCGCCATCCGCTTCCGGGCGGCACTGCACGGCCGCAGCCCCGAAGCTGAAATCCGCAGCATTCTGGAACAAGCCGCCAAGCCCGAAGGCCGTTTAAAGCTCGGCGCATTACTGACGTCCATTGCCCGCGAAGCGGGCGGGCTGACCGATGCCGAAGTGGAGCGCTTCAACCAGCTACGCGACAAGATCCCGGTCGAACCGATGAGCTTTGATCGTTCTCGATACCAACGTGATTTCCGAGCTGTGGAAGGTCGAGCCAGATTCCAGCGTGCTGACCTGGATCGACACGCAAATAGTCGAAACCCTCTATCTGTCCACGATCACCATCGCCGAACTAGACGCCTGATTGGCTATGCGCGCGTCTCCACAGACGAGCAAGCGACAGAAGCGCAAGAGATCAAGCTGCGCGCGGCCGGTTGCGCTCCGATCGTGCAGGAACACGGCTCCGGCGCCTCTCGTGCTCGTCCCGCCCTTGCAAAGCTTGTCTGAGATATTGGCGCCGGCGACACCCTCGTGGCCGTGCGCCTCGACCGTCTGGCGCGCTCGGTCAGCCACCTACAGTACGATCGGAGCTTGTCGGTGATCATGGCGCGTGGTGGGTGCCCTTGGCTCTTGAGCAGCTTTCGCATCAAACGCTTTGCAGCCCTGGCATTGCGACGGCTCTGGACCAGGACCTCAAGCACGAAGCCGTCCTGGTCGACGGCGCGCCACAGCCAATGTTTCTTGCCGGCGATGGTGATGATAGCCTCATCGAGGTGCCATTTATCGCCGAGCCTGCCCGCCGATCGCTTCCGAATATCTTTGGCGAAATGCCTGCCGAATTTCTCCGCCCAGAGCCTCACCGTTTGGTGAGAGACTAGGATGCCACGGCCGCCAGCATATCCTCGACCATCCGCAGACTGAGCGGGACCGGAAATACAGCCAAACGGCATGGGCAATCACGTCCACTGAAAGTCGATGACGACGACATAGAGGATCACGGGCAAGTCTGGTCATGCCGCCAGATCCCACATCTTGATCGATGACCGGTTAACTTGACGGTGCCGTCATGAGGGCGGCGCGGCGCCCTCATCTTCCCCAAGGTAGGAGAAACGAGGAAACAGAACCTTGTTTTCCAGATGCATATGCGTGACCAGGTCGTCTGAAAATTTTCGAAGGCCAACGTAAAGTGCCGTCCAAGAACGGCATGCATCGCCCGGAAGCGTAAAGCCGTGCGTCAGATGCTCGATGGTGGCGAGGCTTTCGCCTTCGCATACATGATCGTCTCGCATTCTGCCTATCAAGTGTTCGATATCCGGGTCGGGCTCGTTACGCATCATCGGAAATAGGGCGAGCTCCTCGCGAGCCATATGGGGGACAAGCTGGTCTTGAAGATCGACAAGTGCCTTTGCAAGGCCGAGTGGCGCGTCCGGATGCGCAGCGTGAACGTGCTCGACTTTCTGCGCCAGCGGGATCAGCCATTCGAGGTCATTTCGGTGTGTTTGATGATACCGCTCCAGTATATGAGCGATAAGCTCGTTTGTGCCGTCCGGCGCATCGCGCCTTGCCGCCTGCTCGAGCGCCTGAAGGCGCTCGAGCAGATCTCTCGCGACAATCCCGACTTCCACCGCCGCATCCGCTAGCGAAACATCGCCGTCACAACAAAAGCCGATGCCATGCTGCCGGAAGAGTTCCGCCGCACCTGGAAGTTCGCATGCGATCGCGCCCACGGTCGTGTCCAAGTTCAGTTTAGTCAAATGTGCTCTCCTTGATGCAGAGAGGCCATGATCCGCGAGAGAAGTTGACGCGAAACCGATTCATGACCCGTTGATCAAGTGAGAAGCTATGCAATTCACCTGAGCGTTCTTTGTTGGAACGCAAGTTCAATTCGGCAAGATCGCGACCACTGCCGCTTTTCCGCCCGCTCTGGCACAGATGCACTGCAGACAATGGATCGCCGCTGCTGCAAAGGCTTGAGCGCGTTGACGCAGATGCTCTTCGCGCTCGCGCTCGGAAAGGTGAGGTATCGCTCAATCAGGAATTCGCAGAGCACCGCTGCCGAAATTGTCTGGTAGCGGCACGAGCACCGACGGCGCGGTGAAGAGAATATCGGTCGTCTCGCCAATGGCGAACGCTTCTGGACCCATGCCTTCGAATAAACGCGTGGCGTTGTTGCGGATGACGCAGTGAGCGCGGATGCATTGTCGACCGCCCTCTGCCTCATGCAACCGACAGAGATAAGCAGCTTGATCGAAACACGGGCAGATCTCGGCGTCGACATTTTGAGTCAGACGGGCAATCGGGTACGCTTCGGTCTCGGGGCGCTGGAACCGGGCGCAACGGAAGTCAAGGCGACGTTGGCGGTCGTCAGCGACCCGAACCGTGGATACCGTGACGGCGGCGCCAACTGGCCAGACGCTCGCGATCAAACGAGAAAACTTCGTCCATCACCATTCCGTCGGCAGAAACCGTCGCGGTCCAGAGGCGACCGCCGCATCGCAACGTCAGTCTGAATGTTCCAGAGTGCTCACCTTGACCGATCTCGACCTGGCTTTTGACTTCCCCGCGGCTCAGGCGGTTCTTCAACTCCGTCGGCGGCAGGCGAAGTGCTGACGACATCGTTGCTGCCGGAACGGAAAAATCACCGCCGGCATCGCGCTCGACACGTAAAACTCGCCTGTTTGTCAACGTCAGCATCGGACTGCTCTTCCTGAGGATGCGGCTCTCTCGATGAGGCGCAAAGCGCCGGTGATCGCCCTCTTCGAGGTTTCGATTTTCGCGCTACCAGCCAAGCCAATGCAATAGCGAATGGTCGTAAAAAAGGATCTCAGGCCTGTTTCCACCGATGAAGGACTGTTGTGACGAATAAGGGTGCGCGGGCATCCATCCTGATCACCAGGGTCATCACGGCATGCGAGCTCACAGATTACAACAATACGGATTCCGGCCATCAGAAGGTCGTCGCCGAAGGTGACGACTGTAACCGTGGCCCGTTGACGGGTCGCTGCAGAAGGTCGCGTGACGCTTCGAGGCGATGCGCTAGGAGATCGAGCAATTGCCCATCAGTGGCGGCCGATGGCGCGCCAGCAAACAGCTCGGCGATCTCCACCGCACTGGCGCACAACGTTGCATCCCTCGTCTCTGTCTTGATCATCTCTTGAACCTTGGCTGCGTCAGATAGCGATGCAGAGAGGAGCTCTGCGGGAAACCTGTTTGATCCTTGGTAGGCTCGAGATGTCGTCTCCTCGTTGCGCCAACGCAAGCTGCGGAAGATAGGCCTAGTTTGGTTTGGCGCAGGCCAACACGACACGATGCCGCATGGCTACGGATTTACAGCGTTGCTCCCGTCGCCTAATGAATGCCCAATCAGAATGCATCGATGGAAACATCATGAGTGCGACACTGCTCCCCACCACCATATCCGAAGAACTGCTCAAGGCGATCGTTCACGACTTTTACGGCCGCATCCGACGCGCCCCCCTGCTCGGGCCGATCTTCAACGCGCGCATCGGCGAGCATTGGGATCTGCACCTTTCGACGCTGGTCGACTTCTGGTCATCCATTGCGCTGAGATCTGGGCGCTACGGCGGGAAGCCGCACGTCGTCCATCAGGGCCTCGACCTCTCGCCCGAACACTTCCAGCACTGGCTTGTAATGTTCGAAGCGACCGTCTTCGAACATTGCGCCGGTGAGGCGGCAAATTTCCTGCTCGACCGCGCGAGGCGTATCGCCGACAGCCTGCAGATTGGCCTCAACATCGGACCGAATGCGCTAAGCCTGCCGCCGAAGCAGCCCGCGAGGCAGTTTTAACGAGCACGCCTTCATAAGCGCCGCGGCTGCTTACCGACAGGTGCCTCCTCGGCGCGGATGGCTGGGTTGCGAGATATCTTAGCATTGAACCGCTGGCCCATCCGCTCTCCCCTTTATCCGTCACCCCACCGCCTGCGCGCCGGTTATCTCCACCAGCGAACCGCACATGAAAGCAGCTTCTTCGGAGGCCAGAAACGCCACCAGCGCGGCGACCTCGTCCGGTTTGCCGATGCGGCCGAAGGGGACGAGTTTGTCGAGGTCGGCGATGGTGCGGCCGGAGCGTTTCACACCGGCCTCGAGCATCGGCGTGTGTATCTCGCCGGGGCACACGGCATTGACTCGGATCTTGTCCGGCGCGTAGTCGCGGGCGAGGTTCTGCGTGAACGCAGCCACTGCCGCCTTCGTTGTGTTGTAGGCAATATGGTTCGGGGCAGGATAAAGGCCCCATTGCGAGGCGGTGTTGACGATGGCGCCGCCGCCGGCTGCGATCATGTGGGGAAGGACCGCGCGGCACAGATGAAACATCGAATCCAGGTTGACGGTGAAGCTCACATCCCAGTCCTCGTCGGAAAGCGACAGGAGATTGCCGCGCCGGTTGATGCCGGCATTGTTGACCAGCACGTCAATCCTGCCCTGAAGCGCGAAAGCCTGTTCGATGAGACCAAAGCAAGCGTCTTTTTTCGCCATATCCGCGGCGATCGCTTTCGCCTTGCCGCCGCCCGTCACGATATCGCTGACGACCTGTGCGGCGGCCTCGCCGTTGACGTCGGTCACGACGACCAGCGCGCCCTCCTCCGCCAGACGCCGGGCAATGGCGGAGCCGATGCCGCCGCCCGCACCGGTGACGATGGCGACCTTGTGCTCAAAACGTTTCATGGACATCTCCTCCTTGCATTAACGGATATAGCTGCCGCCGTTGACGTCGAGCGTGGCGCCGTTCAGCGAGGCCTGCGAGGGGCGCAGCACGAAGGCGACGAGTTCGGCCACTTCGCACGGCGCCGCCATCTCGCCGATCGGAATATCGGCCACGGCGGCCTGTTTGCCGTGCGCGGCGATGAAGTCCTCGGCCATGTCCGTCCGCACCCAGCCCGGCGCTATCGCAACCGCGGTCACGCCATCGCCGCCGAACGAGCGTGCTATCGACTTCGTCAGGTTCACCAAAGCTGCCTTCGTGGCGCCGTAGGGCATGGCGTCGGCGGCATAGCCGCGCTGCCCGGCACGGCTCGCCATGTTGACGATCCGCCCACCGCCTTGCGCTTTGAAATGCCGGATCGCTTCCTTGCAGAGATCGGCAGCAGCGAAGACATTGACCTGGAACTCCCTTTGCCATGCAGCCTTCCAATCGTCGGCCGGGGCCTCGATGGAAATCTCGGTGCGTGTGCCCGCATTGTTGACGAGGGCGTGAATGCGGCCCGCCGCACCCACGGCCCTCTCCCACAGTTCGAAGGCGCCTTCGGCTGCCGAAAGATCGGCCTGCACGATCAGACCGTTGCCGCCGATGCGCGCAAGCAGGGCCTCGGCACTTGTCTTGTCTCGCCCATAGTGAATGATCGGGCGCGCGCCCTCGGCGGCAAGGCACTCGACGATGGCGGCGCCTATGCCGCCCGAGGCTCCGGTAACGAGAACAGTTTGCCCTTGCAGTGACCTGTTCATCTCTCCCCCTATCTCAAAAGATTGACCTGCGGGCCCCATGTGTCGGACAGCGCAAAACCGGCCTTGAATGGATCTTCCCGGTCGAGGCGCAGTTCCGTGCGACCATAGACGTATGCACTACCCGTGATGCGCGGCAGCACGGCCTTGCGGCTGCCGACCTCCGTTTCGCCGATGGCCTCGGCGCGAAACTCCCCGCCAATAATCGAGCGCGAAACGCGCGTGTCGCCTACCGACAGGAGTCCACGCGCATGGAGTGTCGCCAGATTGGCGGAGCTGCCCGTGCCGCAGGGCGATCGATCGACCCGACCTGGCTGCAGCGTCGTGCACGTACGCACGGCCCCGTCCGGCTCATGATCCCGGAACATGACGTAGGCGATCCCCTCCACACCGGGCAGCGTCGGGTGCCGGACCTTCACCTGGTCGACCAGCAATCGTTTGAGCTCGATGCCGGCTTCGGCGAGCGCCCGCGCATTCGCCGGCTCGATGGCAAGCCCGATCTGCTCCACATCAACCAGTGCATAATAGACACCACCGAAGGCGATATCGACCTTGATGCGGCCCCATTGCGGCGTGTCGATCTCGTGATCCAGCAGCTCCGCAAAGCTCGGCACATTGTCGAGGCTGACCGAAAGGCAACGCCCATTTTCGCACCGCGCCCGCGCCACGATCAGGCCGGCCGGCGTATCGAGCCGCACCATTGTTTCCGGCTCCCGTATTGCCACGCGCCCGCTTTCAAGCAGGGCGGTGACGACGCAGATGCAGTTGCTGCCGGACATCGGATGCGCGCGGTCAGCCTGCAGCACGATGAATCCGGCATCCGCATCGGCGCGCGTCGGCGCGAGCAGGAGGTTCACCGACATGGCAACATGCGCGCGCGGTTCGAAAGTGACGAAGCGGCGCAGGCTGTCGTCCACCTCGTTGATGTGGTTCATCTTGTCGAGCATGGTGCTGCCGGGCAGCTCCGGCGCGCCGCCCACCAGCACATGTCCGAGTTCGCCTTGGCAATGGACGAGTAGCAATTCCAGCGACTTTTCGAAACGCATCGCACCGGCTCCTACTTGATGTACCAGCCCCAGGGATCTTCGCTCATGTATTTCGTGATCTGCTTGGTCTCCAGGTAGTTGTTCAGACCCCAGCGGCCGAGTTCACGGCCGATCCCGGATTCCTTGTAGCCACCCCAGGGCGCTTCGGTGAAGGTGGGCTGCGAGCAGTTGATCCAGACGATGCCGGCGCGGAACGCCTTCGCCACGCGCTCTGCGCGCGTGTCGTCCCTGGACATGACGGCAGCTGCAAGGCCGAAGCGGGTATCGTTGGCAAGTGCGACCGCCTCCTCCTCCGTCTTGAAGGGGCGCACGCAGACGACCGGGCCGAAGATTTCCTCGACCCAGGCGGCGCTGTCGAGCGGTACATCGGTGAGGACCGTGGGGCGCAAGTAATAGCCCCTGTCAAAACCCTCCGGACGCGTGCCCCCGCAGGCGACCGTCGCGCCGGCCGAGTTGGCGGCATCGATGGCTGCGACAACCTGTTCATATTGCCTTTTCGAGACGAGCGGGCCGAGCAGCACGCCCTCGTCAAGGCCGTCACCGATACGGATCTTGTTTGCCTCCTCGATCAGCCGTTTCAGCAACGCACCATAGATCCCGTCCTGCACCAGAACACGCGAGGTTGCCGAGCAGACCTGACCCTGGTTCCAGAAGATGCCGAACAGGATCCACTCGACCGCCTTTTCGATGTCCGCATCGTCGAACACGACGAAGGGCGACTTGCCGCCGAGTTCGAGGCTGACCCGCTTGATGTCGCGAGCGGCTGCAGCCATGATCTTCGAGCCGACAGGGCCGGACCCGGTAAAGGCGAGTTTGTCGACTTGGCTGTGGTCGATGATCGCCTGGCCGGCGACAGAACCCGCTCCCGGGACGATGTTGAGCACGCCCGGTGGCAGGCCGATCTCGTCAGCGATGGCTGCGAGTTCCAGCGCCGTCAGCGAGGTCACTTCGGCAGGCTTCAGCACCACAGTACAGCCGGCGGCAAGCGCCGGCGCGACCTTCCATGAGGCCATGAGGAGCGGGTAGTTCCACGGGATGATGGCGCCTGCGACGCCGATCGGTTCGCGCACGGCCTTTGAAGTGAAGCGATCGTCCGCAAGTGCAATCGCTTCTTCCGGATCGTTGTCGAGTTGTTCGGCAAGGCCCGCGTAGAAATCGAAACAGCCGGCTGCATCGGCGATGTCCCAGTCAGCTTCAGGGAGCGGCTTGCCATTGTCGAGCACCTCGAGGCGGGCGATTTCCGCCTGCCGGGCGCGGATGCCTGCCGCGATGGCACGTAGATATCGAGCGCGCTGGGCACCGGTCAGCTTCGGCCAGCCATCCCTGTCGAAAGCACGCCGAGCGGCCTTGACGGCGCTGTCGACATCCTTGGCGGTCGCTGCCGAGATCCGGTGGATGACCTCTTCCGTTGCCGGGTTGACGACTTCAAACGTCTTGCCGTCGGACGCGGCGGTCCACTTGCCGTCGATATAGAGTTCGCTTCGCATGGTTTTTCTTTCCGTTTGCCCTGCGCCAATCTCAGAAACGGTCGACGCGGTAGGGTTTAAGATCGATGGGCGGGGTTGCGCCCATCATGAGGTCGACGATCAGGCGGCCGGTCGTGGCAGCATAGGTGAGACCGAGATGGCCGTGGCCGGTGGCATAAAAGACGTTCTTGCGCTTGGCCGAGGGGCCGATGACGGGAACCGTGTCCGGCAGAGCAGGACGATGCCCCATCCATTCACTCGTCTGTTCGACTTTTAGGGCGGGCAGCGCTTCGATTGCCCGCTTCACCAGCACCTTCGCGCGGCGATAGTCAGGGGCTGCATCAAGCCCCGCCATCTCCACGGTCCCGCCAACGCGGATGCCACCCGCCGTCGGCGTCACCATAAAGGCGCGCGCCGGCCAGATGATGGAATGGTCCAAGGAAATGCCGGGCGCCATGATCTGCGTGTGATAGCCGCGCTCGGTTTCGAGCGGGATCGGCTCGCCGATCAGACGCGACAGCCGGCCGGTAAACGCGCCGGCCGCCAGGACCACGCGATCCGTCGCCAACCGGCGTCCGTCGGCAAAGCGCAGCGCCGAAACGCCGCCCTCGCCTTCCTCGAAGCTGACGACCTCGCCGGACTGAATGCGGCCGCCGAGCGCCTGTAACTTCTCGGCAAGCGCCGCCACCAGAAGGTAAGGGTTGGCCACTGAACGATTGTCGGGAAGCAGCACGGCCTTGGTGATCTTCCTGGTCAAGGCAGGCTCGATATCGCGGATGGCGTTGCCGGCGAGGATTTCATGGCGGAAGCCAAAGCGCTTCAGAACTTCGATGTGGTCGCGGTCGGCGTGAAACTCCGCCTCGTCGGCATAGAGGCTAAGGCAACCTTTTGCGCTCAACATGGAAGTGAGCCGCGTTTCCTGCAGCAACGCATCGAGGTCCTCATGCACGCGGCCACAAAGGGCAGCCCCCGCCGCCTCCAGTTCACGCAGCTTCGAGGGCCGGCTGGCGGCAAGAAAACGCACGAACCAGGGGATCAGCTTCGGTATGTAGGCCGGCCGGATGCGAACAGGCCCTTGCGGATCGATCAGCCATTTCGGCATCTGCGCCCAGACGCTGGGGCGCGAGGCCGGCATGAACTCCGTGACGGCGATGCTCGCCATGTTGCCATAGGATGCGCCCCTACCCGGCGCATCGCGATCGATCAGCGTCACCGTGAAGCCGCAGCGCTGAAGTCGGTAGGCGATTGTTGTGCCGATGATGCCGGCGCCGACGACGGCGATGGATGACACGGGGGCTGCTCCTCGAAAGCTCGGGGAGCCGGAGGGAAAAGCCTCCGGCTCAGTCCTGTCAGTTCAAGATCGGCGCGACCGCCGCGCGGAAGTCTGCCTTCTCCTGCTCGGTCAACTCACCGAGCGGCGCACGGCACATGCCGACCGGTGTGCCCTGAAGCTCGCAGCCGTATTTGATCTTCTGCACGAACTTCCCGCTTTCGAGGATGTTCATCGCCCGATAGAGCGTCGTCATCTGCTCGCGGGCCTTGGCGAGATCGCCGGAACGGAACGTGCGGTCGAGATCAACGCAGGCCTTGGCCATGCAGTTGGCCGGGCCGCAGATCCAGCAGTCGGCACCCCAGAACATAAAGTCGAGGGCAATGTCGTCGGAGCCGGAAATCAGGTCGATTCGACCGTGATAGCGCGCATGGATGTCGACGGCGCGCTGTAGAATACCCGAGCTTTCCTTGATTCCGATTACGCGCGGATCATCTGCGAGTGCATCCAGCAATTCGAAGGATATCTCGATGCCGTCCTTCGGCGGATAGTTGTAGAGCACGAGGTTGACGTTTGTCGCATCAAGTACGGCTTGGTAATGGGCAAGCAGTTCCTCCTGCGTCGGGCGGGTATAGAAGGGGGTCGCCAGCAGCACGGTGTCGTAGCCGATTTCTTTCGCCCGTACTGTGTTCTCGATCACCTCGCGGGTGGCCGGCGCATTTGTGCCGGCGATCAGCGCCTCGCCTTCGTTGGCAAAATCCTTGACGAACTTCAGCACGTCCTCACGTTCTGCGTTCGACATGGAGAAATATTCCCCGGTCGATCCCATCGGCACCCAGCCGGTGACGCCGGCCGCGCGAAGCGCCGTCATGTGCTTTTCCAAAGCTTTGAAATCGACCCGGTTGTTCGCGTCGAAGGGAGTGACGAGGGCCGGCATGACGCCTGAGAGTTTCATGAGTGTCTCCTGTCTTGGGATTCGGATCAGATGGCGAGTTTCTTGAGGATGCGGCCTTCGACGAGCGTGACGGCCCGTGTCAGCGGAAAAGCGATGGCGAAGTAGATGAGGGCGACGATCGTCAGCACCTCGACGGGCCGGGCCGTGTTGTTGGAAATGTTCTGGCCGACGAACATCAGATCGGCCATGCCCACGGCCGAGACCAGCGCACTTTCCTTGAACAGGCTGATGCAATTGGACAAAAGCGTCGGCGCGGCACGAAGCACCGCCTGCGGCAGGATCACATTCGTCACCTGAACCCGTCGCGGTAGGCCGAGCGCGATGCAGGCATCCATCTGCTCGCGCCCGACGGATTTGAGCGACGCGCGAAACGTCTCGCTGGTTATCGCGCCCATGTAGAGCGTCAGCGCGATGACGCCGGAGGCCAGATTGGAGAGTTCCACGCCGAGCACCAGCGGCAGGCAGAAAAAGATCCAGAAGAGCTGGATCAGCACCGGCGTCCCGCGGAAGAACTCCACATAGATACTGGCAATGCCGCGCACGATCGCACTCGGCGACGTTCTGGAAAGACCGACGAGGAAGCCGAGCGAGCACCCCAGCACGATGCAGATGAGCGTCAGCTTCACGGTCGTCCACAGACCAAGCGCGAGCGCTTCCTGGAAGCGCAGGAGAACTGAGAAATCGAGCGACATTGGCTGCCTCCTAGCTCGTCATGACCTGACGGCGGCGTTCGAGATGACCGACGATCTGCGTGACCGGGAAAGATACCGCGAAGTAGATGAGCGCAGCGATGGTGAAGGTTTCGATCGGCCGGTAGGTTTCGGTCGCCAGCGTCTTTGCCTGGTACATCAGGTCCTGCACGGCAACGATTGCAACCAGGGCGCTTTGCTGGAAGATGACGATGCCGTTGGTCAGCAGCACCGGGACGGAGGCGCGCAGCGCATTGGGCAGCACGATGTAAAGGACGCGCTGGAGCGGATTAAGCCCAAGAGCAATGCCGGCATCGACCTGCTCGCGCGGGACCGCCTGGATCGAGGCGCGATAGGCCTCCGCATTGAAAGCCATAAGGTTCAGGCCGAGCGCCAGGATGCCCATGGTCGTTGATCCGAGGAACACGTTGAAGAGCATCGGCACGCAATAAAAAAACCAGACGATCTGAACGATGGCCGGCGTGCAGCGGAAGAACTCGACGAACAGCATCGCCGGCATGCGGATGGCCGAAACACGGCTCATGATGAGCAGTGCCAAGGGGAAGCCGAGCACGACGCCGATGATGTTGGCGGCGACCGTCAGTTTCAGGGTGACTATCAGCCCATCTAAAAGCGGACCGAGGGAAACGGCGTTGAAGTCGAACGTATAGTTCACCGCCATCTCCTATTGCTTGATGTGAAAGACGCGGTCGATGAAATCGCGCGTTCGTTCCTCGCGCGGCGAGCCCAGAACCTGTTCCGGTGGGCCGTCCTCCACGACCACCCCGCCGGCGCAGAATATGACGCGGGAGGCGATGTTCTTCGCGAACCACATGTCATGGGTGACGATCATCATCGGCAGGTTTTGCTCGGCGAGCTGGAGGATCACCTGCTCGACTTCGGCCACGAGCTCCGGATCGAGCGCCGAGGTCACTTCGTCAAACAGCATCAATTTCGGATCGAGCATCAGGGCGCGGGCGATCGCGACCCGTTGCTTCTGCCCGCCGGAGAGCTGGGCCGGAAAAGCGTTCGCCTTGCCGCCAAGGCCGAAGCGTTCAAGCAGGGCCTGCGCCCGCTGTGTGGCGCTCGCCTTCTTCTCGCCGCGCACCTTGCAGGGGGCGAGCACGAGGTTCTGGATGACGCTGAGATGCGGAAACAGCGTATAATGTTGGAACACCATGCCGATGGAACGGCGGACGTCGGTGTTGATGGCGGTCTTCGCGTCAGCGTTCGCGGACGAGATATAGGGCTTTCCGCCAAAGGTGATCGAGCCGCTGTCGATCTTTTCGAGGCCCATCATCACGCGCAGAAGCGTCGACTTGCCACCGCCCGAGGGCCCGATGACGACCACGCGCTCGCCGGGCTTCATCTCGATATCGAGCCCCTTGAGCACCTGAATATGCGGACCGTAGCTCTTGTGAAGCGAGCGGATCGAGACGAGCGGAGCGGATGCGGACGTCATGACATTCCTCCTTGGCCGACAAGTGGTGTAGAGCCGGGACATCCGCCCGGCTCCGTCATCGTTCAGTTCGACGCTTTCAAGACGTCGTCGACGGCCTTGCGGATCAGGTCCTGCACGTGACCGGTGGCGACCTTCTCCTCGAGGAAGATGTTGACCACTTCGACATCGGCCGCCGAAAGCTGGTGCGGTAGCCCGAAGGCAACGCCTTGCTTGGCAAGTGCCGGGGTAGGGTTCAAAGCGACCGCCCAATCCGGGTTGGACTGCGTGAAGAGCTGATTGGTATCCGAAGCATCGACGAGGATGTCGGCGCGGCGGGAGACGACGGCCAGACGAGTTTCGTCGTTGCCGGGGAGCCGAAGGATCGTTGCATTCTTGATTGCCGCCGAGATGGCCTTGTCCTGTGCCGTTCCCGACATGACCGCAAGCGTGACGTCGGCCTTGTCGATATCGGCGACTGCGGCCGCACCAGCCGGGATCTTCGGGTTGTCCTTGTTGTAGGCAAGTGAGATCTGATACTCCATCGCCGGAACGGAGAACTGAACGGCCATGGCCCGTGCCGGTGTGCGGTTGAGCGCCAGCGACACGTCCCATTTGCCGGCCTGAAGTCCGGCGACGATATTGTCCCAGGTCGTGTCGACGAATTCGGGCTTCACCTTCAGGACTTCCGCGAATTCCCGGCAGAGGTCGGCGAAGAAGCCGGAATACCCCCCGCTTGCCGGACCACGCATGACATAGGGCGGGCCCCCCGCCGCTCCGCAACGCAGCGTCCCGGTCTTCTGGACGCCCTGCCAATATCCTTCTGCGGTCTCAGCCGATGCGGCCGTAGGAGAAAGGCTCGCCACCAGGACGAGCGCCGCCGTCGCCCGCAGCGCGGACGTCATCACTCTCGAAAGCATGTGCATACCCCATTTTTGCGCGCGTTATGCGCTGTTCCACCGGTCGGCTGCGGCCGTTCTTTTGTCTTTTTGTGTCGGCTACGTGTCGACTGACAAATTTATGTCGTCTCCGTGTCGACAAAGTCAAGCGGAAATTTTACAATTGCTGCGCGGTCGTTTTTCTGGCCCAATGCCGGTGAAATACGGAAAGGGACGTAAGTGTCTGACGAAATTGAATCGAAACGGGTGCGCGGCACCGGCTGGAAAAGCGTCTATGACACGCTGCGAAACGAAATCCTCGCCCTCGCCCTGCCCCCGGGCCAGCTCCTGGATGAGACGACGCTTGCCGAACGCTTCGACATGTCCCGTTCGCCCGTGCGCGAGGCGCTGATCCGGCTGGCGGGCGAGGATCTGGTGGTTACGCTTTCCAATCGCAGTACGATCGTCGCCCCGATCGAGGTCGCCAGCTTTCCAAAGTATGTCGAGGCGCTCGATGTCGCCCAGCGCATGAACACGCGGCTTGCCGCAGCGCTTCGGACCGATGCGGATCTGAAGATCATCGCCAAACGCCAGAAGGAATTCGAGGCCGCGGTCAGGACCGGCCTTCACCTGAAGATGTCGGAGGCCAACAAGCAATTCCACATGGCCGTCGCCTACGCCGGGAAGAACACCTATCTCGCCTCCTTTTACGAGCGGCTGCTCAACCAGGGTCAGCGCATGCTGCACCTGCATTTCGAGTATCTCGAGCGCACGGGCGACGGCTATCTCTTGACCGACGAGCATGAACTGATGCTGGAGGCGATCCGGGAAAAGAACGTCGAGCGCGCCGATGAACTGGCGCATGCCCATACCCGTCAATTCCAGGACAACTTCATCGCGTTCCTGCGCGAAAACTACACGACCGACGTCGCTTTCGGTCCCCTCGCGGCTGCGGAATAGACCATGCCCCTCCCTCAGAAGATCGGATTCATCGGAACCGGCACGATCACCGACGCAATGGTGCGTGGCCTTCTCGCCAAGCCAGTCGCCGTGTCGCAGGTCATGCTTTCGTCGCGCAATGCGGAAATTTCCGCAAAACTCGCCGCCGATCTCCCCAACGTTGTCGTCTCAGTCGACAATCAGACGATCATCGATGAGTGCGATACCGTCGTCCTTGCGATCCGGCCGCAGATCGCCGAAGCGGTCATCCGCCCCCTCCGGTTCCGCGACGGCCAGAAGGTAATCAGCGTCATCGCAGCAACCGGCCGACCCACGCTATCGGACTGGATCGGGGCGGACGTGCACCTGACCCAGGCTATTCCACTGCCTTTTGTGTCCAGGCGGAAAGGTGTCACGGCCGTCTATCCGCCGGATCATCAAACCGCTGCGATCTTCAATGCGCTCGGCAACGCCGTGGAATGCGATACCAGGGAAGAATACGATCTCCTCGCAGCGGCGAGCGCCCTGATGGGCACCTATTTCGGGATCATGCAGCGCACGACGGAGTGGCTCGCCGATCGAGGGCTGCCGGAAGAAAAAGCCCGCGCCTATCTCGCTCCGCTGTTTGCGGAGCTGTCGCAAACGGCGGCTGCGGCGGGCGAGGATGTTGCGTTCATCGAGCTCAGCCGCGAGTTTTCCACCAAGGGTGGATTGAATGAGCAAGCTTTCCGGGACTTCGAACAAGAGGGCGGATCAGACGCCTTGGCGCGAGCGCTTACCAATGTACATGCGCGAATTAAGGGTTAGTTTTCGAGAGGATCGCCTTTATCGCCGCGAGCGATGATCCGGAAAAATCCTGTGTCGTCCGCCTTTCACAGTTGAACTGCTTTGCCTAGCATCCGCCGAGCGCGTGCCTTTGCATATCGGGCCAATGCGATCTTGATGCCGACCAGCACCGGGGCGGCAACCAAGAAAAGCAGTGCGACTGCGGTGAATGCAGTGTCGAAGGCAATCACTGTCGACTGACCTGTCACGACCCGGCCCAAAAGGCTTGTCGCTGCCCGGCTTGCGGCGGCTCCTTCCATCCCTTTCGCCATCAGCATGGCCGTCGTGGTCTTCAGCCGTTCGAGGACCGCAATCTCCCCTGCGGTCACGTCGGCGGCAAGCACTGCGACATTGGCGGCGACGTTATGATCGATCAATGTCTGGAGGCCTGCGACCCCGATTAGTCCGCCAAGCTGGCGACCCGTATTGAAGAGGCCGATCCCAGAAGCAAGGTTTCGGCTGTTGAGGTTGCTGAAGGCAATCAGGGTAATCGATAGAAACAGGAAGCCAAGACCCAGACCGCGCAACAGGATCGCTGCCATCATGTCGTCCGCACCACTCTCGCTGGTCGAACCGGACAGCATCCACATCGCCACCATGATCATCAGGATTCCAAAAGGTACCGTGGCGAAGGGCGGAAGATGGCGAGCCTGCATCAGATAGGCCGCAAGGAGGAGTGCGCCGATGAACAGTGCGCCGCTCGGCAACAGGAGCTGCCCGGCGTCGGTGGGCGTGAACGCGAGAACGGACACGGCAAATGACGGAATGAGGAAAGCGCTGCCGAACAAGGCGGCGCCGGCGACGAAACTGACGATGAAGGCGAAGCTGAAATCCTCCGACCTAAACAGGGTAAAGTCGAGCATGCCCCGCCCTTTTGCCAGCACCTGTTGGCCGAGAAACGCCAGCAGAGTGACCATACCGATCACCGTCAACCACAGTATGCGGGGCTCCTCGAACCAATCCCATCGGCTGCCCTGGCTGAGGACATAAGTGAAACAGGAGAGCGCGACGGACATTAGTGCGAAGCCAATCCAGTCAAACGGGCGATGCGCCGTTTTCGCGGGCATTGGCCCGTCTGCGATCAGCAGAAGGCCCGCAGCCGCAAGCGCCACCGGGACAATGCTGAAGAAGATCCACATCCAGGATTGGCTGTCCAGCAACCATCCCTGAAGCGCCGGGGCGATCGTCGCCGGCGCGACGACGGCTCCGATGGCGAACAATGCTTGCAGCACCGGTTGATGGGTTCGTGGATAGGCGAAGAAGATAATCGCCTGGCCGCTAACCAGCAGGGTGCCGCCGGACAAGCCCTGAATCAGACGAAGCACGACCAGCAGGTCCAAGCGAGCAACTGCGGCGGCAATGCCGCACGCCATGCCCATGGCAAGTGTTGAGGCAATGATCAGGTGGAGCGGATTGATCCGGCTTAGCAGCCAAGGGGCCACCATGAACCCGATGAGTTTGAAACTGGTGTATCCGACATCCAGCCAGGCGAACTGATCTGGCGTCGCATATGTGTCGCCGATGATATCACCACGCCCGAGCGACAGGACGGTGCTGGCGATCGCCTCCGTCAGTGCGGCAAGCACGATGCCCGCGACAAGAAGGGCCCCCGCCGTCGATCTCTCACGGCTCGGGACCGCAGTGACGGCCGTGGTCATGATCCCCTCCCCAGATCGATCGCGACGCGCGCGGAAAGGCCCGGAACCAGACGACCGAGCAGCGGATTGCCGGCAAGCCGGATCTTCACCGGGACGCGCTGGACGACACGAACGAAGTTGCCCGTCGCATTGTCGGTGGGGAGCAGGCTGAAGGCAGACCCGCTGCCAGGCGCAAAACTGTCGACTACGCCCTCAAGGGCATCGTTGGGATAACCGTCGATGCGAATGCGTACACGCTGGCCGGGCTGGATATGTTCGAGCTGGGTCTCCTTGAAGTTCGCCACG
Source organism: Ensifer adhaerens (assembly GCF_001270265.1). Classification (GTDB taxonomy): domain Bacteria; phylum Pseudomonadota; class Alphaproteobacteria; order Rhizobiales; family Rhizobiaceae; genus Ensifer; species Ensifer adhaerens_B. The sequence goes on along the minus strand of NZ_LGAP01000030.1, from coordinate 15,899 downwards.
ACCCACACACCGGCGACCGGAACGATATCGAGCAAGGCGTTGCCCGGCGCAACAAGCCTGCCGACGCGAACCTGACGGTTGCCGACAACACCGGCAACAGGCGCGCGAACCACGGTGCTTTCGAGATCGATCTGGGCCAGATCGCGGGCGGCCTCCGCCTGTGCCACGGCGGCGACGGCAGCATCGCGCTGGGCGCCAAGGACGGCGATGCGTTGCTGTTGAGCCTCGACCGTCGCGGAGGCGGCCGATACGCTCGCCTCGGCCCTCGACCGTGCCGCGTCACTTTCATCGACATGCGCCTGGCTGATCGTGTTGCTGCGGATCAGTTCGCGCCGGCGGCCAGAGGCCTTGGTCGCCAGATCCATCTCGGCGACAGCCGAACGTTTCTGTGCCTCGGCCTGTCGAATGAGGGCGTGCTGAAGCTCTGTCTCTGCGTCGACATTGATGAGGCGGGCTTGAGCAGCTTCCACATTCGCAACCGCCTGGGCAAGCCGTGCCCTGTAATCTCGATCATCGATCCGGAACAGCACCTGTCCTGCGCTTACGGTTTGGTTGTCGTCGACCTCAACCGCCATGACATAGCCTGCGACCTTTGGGGCAAGCGAGGTCACATCACCGCGCACATAGGCATTGTCGGTCGACGCCTCGCCGCTCGGACGAGCCCAGGCCCATCCGCCGGCAACGGCGATCACGGCACCGAGGCACAAAAGCAGACCGACGACCTTTTTCTTTTTGCCTTGCGTCGCGGCGCCACCAGTTGCGGAGCCTTCAACGAAAGCCAGCTTGTCCTCGAGCGAATCCATTTTCTCAGTTCCTGTTGAATGAAAGTGACCGCGGGCAGCCCTGGACTTGCGTCCAGGGCTGCATACGCCGAAACGCGTTCAATGCGTCACTCGCCGATAGGCGTCGTCAGTTCCTTCTCGTCGGTGTCGACGATGAACACCGCGAGCAGTCGCGCCGGCTTCGTGTCGCTGGCGTTCGCGCTGACGCCGTGACGGGCGCCGGGCTCCTCGTAGAAATTGTCGCCGGCCTCGTAGACCCTTTCCGGCGACCCGTTGACGCTGCTGCGGATCGAGCCTTCAAGCACGGTTGCATAGATGAAGGATGAGTCCGGGTGCGTATGGCCGGGCGATGCGCCACCCGGCCCGTATTCAACGAGCACGCCCTTCATGCTCTTGCCGGGGACGTTGGGAAGGGCGTGGTCGAAGACGATCGTGATCTTGCCCTCGGGCCGGTCGGCGGCCGACGCCGCGGTGATCGAGAGCGCGGTCAGGGCAAAGGCCTGAAGCAACCGTGTAAGCATTGTCATTCTCCTTCGAGAGTATTTGTCGGGAAATGGTGCCAGGTCCCGGGCGAGACTTTTCTGTTTTGCCGGCGCAAACCTCAATGTGCGGCTTGCTGGCCGAGCCAGTCCTCGAAGCGGATCCTGCCGAGGCGCGGTTTCTCGCCTGGTGTCAGCGACTGATCGTTAAGCACGGCGCCGAAGTAGCGTGCGTGAACGTCGGGCACGACCTTGCGCGTGTCGCGCTTTGCCAAGAGGAAGCGCCTCACCAGCTCATCGAGCGGAACAGCTTCCGGGCCGGCGACTTCGACCGTGCCGTTGACCGGCGGTGCGAGTGCGACATCGGTGAGCGCGGCCGCCACGTCGTCGGACGCGATCGGCTGGAAGAGCGCCGGCGACAGGCGGATCTCGCCATCGACGGTGGCCGATTGCGCAATGCCGTCGACAAACTCGAAGAACTGCGTGGCGCGCAGGATGGTGTAGGGAATGCCGGACGCCTTGATAAGGTTTTCCTGTGCGATCTTCGCCCGGAAGTAGCCATTGTCCGGAAGCCGTTCGCTGCCGACGATCGACAGGGCAATGTGGTGGCGAACGCCCGCCGCAGCTTCGGCCGCCAACAGGTTACGACCCGAGGTCTCGAAAAACTCCAGCACGGCCTTGTCTTCCCAAACCGGCGCATTCGCCACGTCGACGACGATCTCGGCGCCATCCATCGCTCCTGCGAGGCCCTCGCGGGTAATGGTATTCACGCCCGTGTTGGGAGAGGCAGCGAGTACGTCATGACCGCGCTCGCGCAGGTTCTTCACAAGTTTCGATCCGATGAGGCCGGTGCCTCCGATGACGACGATCTTCATGGGCTTTCTCCGCTTTTCTCGACCGCAACCATTGCCGTCTATGCAAATGGAGAGTACCTGCGGGTTTGCGGGAAGTCCTTGCGGCAAGCTTGAATTGCCCTTGGAGGATGCTTGAATATATGTCCAAGACGCCTGCCTGGCCGACGCCCTTTCAGGCGGGTGGGCGGTCCAGGCGTTCGCGATCGATGTCAGATATTTTTCGTCAGTTGCCTCGGCCACCAGCCGATGGCACTCGGTCAGGGATACCGGCCTTGCAGTTCATGTTTGGAGACTACGTGCTCGATCAGGAGCGCAGGGAACTGACCTTGCACGGGCAAGTCGTGGGCGTTGGACCGCAGGTCTTCGACCTTCTGCTGCACCTCGTGGCGAACAGCAACCGGGTCGTCAGCAAGGACGACCTGCTGGAGGCGGTGTGGGGCGGCCGGGTGGTCTCGGAATCGACGATCACCAGCCACATCAACGCGGTTCGCAAGGCCATCGGAGACAGCGGCGAGGAGCAGCGCCTGGTTCGCACGATCGCGCGCAAGGGCTTCCGCTTCGTGGGCGACATCGCGGCCGGTGAGACCGGACAGGCACGCCGGCCTGGCGGGGCTGGCGCCACTGAACACGACTCCGACAGATTGAAGGAGCAACCGTCTGCGCTCGTACTTCCGGACAAGCCATCCATAACCGTGCTGCCGTTCCAGAACCTGAGCGGCGATCCGGAGCAGGAGTATTTCGCCGACGGCGTGGTCGAAGACATCATCACAGCGTTGTCGCGCATCCGCTGGCTGTTCGTCATCGCGCGCAACTCGAGCTTTACCTACAAGGGCCGGGCGGTGGATGTGAAGGAAGTCGGCCGAGAACTGGGCGTGCGCTATGTGCTCGAAGGCAGCCTGCGCAAGGCCGGCAACCAGGTGCGCATCACCGGGCAACTGATAGACGCCACGACCGGGGCGCATCTGTGGGCAGAGCGCTTCGAGGGCGCGCTCGACAACATCTTTGAACTTCAGGACCAGATTTCGGCAAGCGTCGTCGGCGCGATCTCGCCGCAACTCGAACGGGCGGAAATCGAACGCGCCAAGCGCAAGCCGACGGAAAGCCTGGATGCCTACGACTACTACCTGCGCGGCATGGCGAAGCTGCATATCGGCACCCGCGAAGCGATCGAGACCGCACTCACCCTGTTCTACAAGGCAATCGAGCTCGACCCCGAATTTGCATCAGCCTATGGCGGGGCGGCCTGGTGTTATTTCTGGCGCAAGCTGAACGGCTGGATGGTCGACCGCCCCCGCGAGATCGCCGAAGGCGTGCGGCTGGCCCGGCTGGCCGTGGAACTTGGCCGGGATGATGCGGTCGCGCTGACACGAGGCGGGCACGCGCTCGGGCATCTTGCCGGCGATCTTGACGGCGGCATCGCGCTCATCGACAGGGCACGGCTGCTCAATCCCAATTTCGCCCCCGCCTGGTTCCTTGGTGCGGCCCTGCGCGTTTTCCGTGGTGAAACGGGTGGCGCGATCGAGGATCTCGGCCATGCCGTTCGTTTGAGCCCATTGGATCCAGAAATGTTTCGCATGCAGGCGGCGACGTCTCTCGCGCATTTTTTCGCCGGGCGCTTCGATTCCGCCTCTGCCTGGGCGGAAATGGCGCTCGGGAACTTGCCAAGCCTCCTTGTAGCAGCCGCTCTGTTGGCGTCGAGCCAAGCGCTTGCGGGAAGACAAGAGGAAGCGCGGCAGGCGATGCAGCGCCTGCGCACCCTCGACCCATCCTTGCGCATCTCCAACCTCAAGGACTGGCTTCCGATCCATCGCTCGGAGGATTTTGCGCGGTTCGCCGATGGCCTGCGCCGGGCGGGGTTGCCCGAGTGACCACGGCGCGATTTCTCCCCCCCCCGACGCTTCGCGGATCACGGTCCCCCGCCCGCGCGCAAGTCAGAACTTGAGCCGGTGTTGCAGCATGTGCACCAAAAACCGCACTACGGCACCTTGATCTCGCTTTCGCTGGCACCGGCGTCGGCAGCGCGCATGGGGTTTCCGTGGATCGCCGTGTGCGGACCACCGTGCTGGTGTTCCGCCTCAAGAACGCGATCAGCGCATCGTGCTTCCCGGGTTGGCCTTCAGCAGATTGATCAAAATAACGGACTCGTCGGACATGATGGCAACTGCCGTTCAGAAGATCGCCTTGTCGTCCTCGTGCGACATTCCCTTCAACAAGCTGGTGCTCAGCCAGTCGAACGTCCACTTGGCACTTGGGTTTTGCTAAGCCGATGTTATGGTTAGCAGGATCTCGTCGACGATGCCGTCAAGAGCCTTGTCGATATCGACGGTTATCGCGCTTTCGTCCGGGGTTGGCGGTTCGAGGGCTTCGAACTGGCTGTCGATCAGGATCGTGGGCATGAAGTGGCCCGCGCGGGCGGCCATGCGAGCGGAGATCAGCTCCTTCGAGCCGGAAAGGTGGACGAAGGTGACGGGACCTTCCGCCTCCTTGCGAATATGGTCGCGATAGCGGCGCTTGAGCGCCGAGCAACCGATGATGAGGATACCGTGCGAAGACGCGAGCCTTTGCCCGACGAGCGTGAGCCAGGGCCAGCGGTCGTCGTCGGTGAGCGGTTCGCCGCGGCTCATCTTCGCGATGTTTTCCGGTGGATGCAGATCGTCGCCATCAAGATAGTGCACACCGAGCCGCGTCGCGAGCGCCGCACCCACTGCGGACTTGCCGCAACCGGCGACGCCCATCAGGACGATGCGGCCTCGACCGGAATGAGGGCGCGCCTCAGAGAGAAGCCGTGATCCCGCCGTCGACATAGAGCACGTGTCCGTTCACAAAAGAGGAAGCATCCGAAGACAGGAAGATGCAGGCGCCGACGAGTTCCTCGACCTTGCCCCAGCGTCCGGCCGGCGTGCGCTTTTCCAGCCAGGCGGAAAAGGCCGGATCGGCGACGAGCGCGGCGTTCAGCGGCGTGTCGAAATAGCCAGGCGCGATGGCGTTGCATTGCAGACCGTACTTCGCCCAGTCGGTCGCCATGCCCTTGGTCAGATTGCCGACCGCGCCCTTTGTGGCCGTATAGGGCGCAATGCCGGGGCGAGCGAGCGCCGTCTGCACGCTGGCGATGTTGATGATCTTGCCGGAACCGCGCTTTATCATGTGGCGGGCAACCGCCTGACCGACGTTGAAGACAGTCGAAACATTGGTCTTCAAGAGCCGCTCGAAGGCATCAGCCGGAAAGTCCTCCAGCGGCGTGCGGTGCTGCATTCCGGCATTGTTGACGAGAATGTCGATTGCGCCGACTTCAGCTTCGAACGCGTCGATGGCAATGCGCACCGCATCATGATCGGTGGCGTCGAAGGCGAGTGTATGCCTTGCTCCGAGGCTTTCGGCCGCCGCCTTCAGCTTTTCCTCATCGCGCCCATTGATGATGACCTCGGCGCCTGCCTCGGCCAGGCCGCGCGCCAGCGCAAGGCCTATGCCCTGCGACGAGCCGGTGATAAGGGCGCGTTTGCCCGTCAGGTCGAAGAGTTGGATGCTCATGTTCCTCCCGGAGCGGTTTGTCGCTTCGCATATCAGCTGAAATCGATCTGCGCCTTCATCGATTGTCCCTTGTCGGAGGCAATCTCGAAAGCCCTGAGCGCATCCGACAGTGGCAAGGTATGGGTGATCAGCGGCTTGACGTCGATCAGGCCACCCTGCATCAGCTTGACGGCGACAGCAAACTCCTCATGGAACCGGAAGGAGCCGCGAAGATCCAGTTCCTTCGCCGTGATCGCCATCATCGGGATGCTCATGTCGCCGCCAAGACCGAGCTGGACGACGACCCCACGCGGCCGAAGGGCCTCAATGCCGGCAACAAGCGCCGGGGCGGCGCCTGAGCATTCGTAGAGCACATCGAAATAGCCCTTGTTCTGGCTGTAGGCGACAAGCCCGTCCGATGCCTCCGACAGGTTGATCGTCCGATCGGCGCCGACGGCACGGGCGAAGCCGAGCGCCTTTTGCGAAAGATCCGCCGCAACGATCTCGGCCGCCCCCGCACGGCGGGCGGCAAGGATCGAGAGCGTCCCGATCGGGCCGCAGCCGGTGACGAGGACGCGCTTGCCGAGCATCTCTCCGGCCCGGCGCGTGGCGTGCAGGGTCACCGAAAGCGGCTCCGCCATCGCCGCCTCACCAGCGCTTAAGCCCTCCGCCTTCACGCACTGACTTGCCTTGGCGACGAGCCGTTGACGAAAGGCGCCCTGGATGTGCGGAAAGGGCATGGCCGAGCCGTAGAAGCGCATGTTGAAACAATGGTTCGGCAGACCCTTGTGGCAGTATTCGCAAGAGCCGCAGGGGCGCGAGGGTGAGACGGCGACAAGATCGCCGATCGCGAGATCCGACACGCCTTCGCCCAACGCCGCGACATGGCCGGAGACTTCATGGCCGAGGATCATCGGCTCCTTGAGCCGTACCGTGCCGAAGCCGCCGTGGTTGTAGTAGTGAAGGTCCGAACCGCAGATGCCGCCGGCGGCAAGGCGGATCTCGACCTCCCCCGCGCCGGGCGCCTCGAGGCTACTCTCCTCGATACGCAAGTCCTTGGCCGCATGAATGACGATCGCTTTCATCGGGCCGCCCTCACAGAACCGCGGTCGGCAGCGCGCGGCCGTCGAAATGGGCCGACAGGTTGTCGAAGACCAGCGCGCCCATCGCCTTGCGGGTCTCGACCGTGCCCGACGCCATATGCGGCTGGAGCAGGACATTGTCGAGCGCCAGGAAGCGCGGGTTGAGGTTCGGTTCGCCCTCGAAAACATCAAGGGCGGCAGAACCGAGGCTCCTGGCCTCCAGCGCGTCGAGCAGGGCTTCCTCGTCGATGTTGGAAGCGCGCGAGATGTTGATCAGCATGCCCTCCGGTCCGAGCGCCTCGAGGACCTTGCGGCCGACGATATGACGGGTCTCGACCGAGGCGGCGAGCGTCACGAAGAGGAAGTCGGAACGGGCGGCAAGCTCGACCGGGTCGGCGACGAAGGTCCAGTCTTTCGCATAGTCCTTCGGGCCGGTGTCGCTATAGGCGACTTCCAGGTCGAAACCGGCAAGGCGTCTGGCGACCTCGAAGCCGATGCGGCCGAGACCGAGGACGCCAGCCCGCTTGCCGTGGACGCGCGTCTTCAGCGGATAAAGGCCCTTTTTCGCCCAGTCGCCGCTCTTTACCCATGTCTCGCCGCCGATGACGCCGCGCGCCTGCGCCAACATCATGGCGACGCCGAGATCGGCAACGTCCTTGGTCAAGACATCAGGCGTGTTGGTGACGCGGATGCCCCGTTCGCGCGCCGCCGAAAGATCCACCGCGTCATACCCGACACCGTAGACCGAAATGATCTCCAGCTTCGGCAGCGCCTCGATCATCGCCCGGCTCGCCCCAAGCTCGCCCCGCGTCGCAATACCCCGGATGCCACCGCCATGCTTTGCCAGAAACGCCGCCTTGTCCGACGCCTGGAAATAGGGGTGCATGGTGAAACTCGCGTTCAGGCGTTCCTCGTCCCACGCGGGATAAGGGCCGACCTGAAGGATTTCGATCTTGCTCATGATATTTCTCCGACAGTATTCAGGGCATGCGGCATCGACGCCCAAGCCCGCGCGGTTGCGCGGGAGGTCGGCACCCATGCCAGATGTGCTCCACACTCACGCCTCGACGACGAGGCCTTTCGCCTTCAGCACCGCTTCGAGATTGCTGACTTCGATGACTGATTTGCCCGCCTTGTATGCCGCAATGTACTCGGCTTCGGCCGCTTCGCGCGCCTCCGACAACCTTGCCACTTCATGGGCCTCTTCCCGCCTGACAACGACCAGGCCGTCGGCATCGCCAACGATGATGTCGCCGGGATGAATGAGCTCGCCTCCGACCACGACGGGCTCGTTGGTGGCGGTCAGTGTCTCCTTGACGGTTCCCTTGATGCAGACGCTGAGCGAAAAGACCGGGAAGCCGAGGTCGCGCAATTGCAGCGTGTCGCGCACGCCGCTGTCCGTCACCAGTCCGCCGATGCCTTTTGCCAGGCAGGCATTGGCGAGCACGTCCCCGAAGGAGCCCGCTTCCTCATATTCGCCGGCTGAGACGACGATGATGTCGCCGGGCTTGGCGTAGTTGATCGCAAGCTGGAGCATGATGTTGTCGCGCGGCGCGCAGCGGACCGTGAAGGCCGGACCACAAAGCTTCATGCGATAGTCGACCGGCTTGATGCGGGACGACAGCGCGCCCCGCCGGCCTTGAGCCTCATGGATCGTTGCCGGCGAGAATTTGGCAACCGCTTCAACTTCGGCGGCCGTCGGGCGTTTAGAAACCTGTTTGATGTGGCTCATGGTGACCTTCGAATGTTCTTGAGTTGCTGCGTTCAATGGATCGAGGACAGAAAGCCCCGCACATCCGGGTGGGTATTGCTGGAGAAGAAAAGGTCGGGCTTGGCCTCGAACGTCAGTTCTCCGTTCCTGAGAAACCAGATGCGATCGGATACCTCGCGGGCAAAGCCCATCTCGTGGGTCACGCACATCATGGTGATGCCCTCGCTCGACAGTTCGCGCAGGAGCTTCAGGACCTCCCCCACCATCTCGGGATCAAGCGCGCTAGTCGGCTCATCCAGGATCAAGACCTGAGGTTTCAGGATCAGAGACCGGGCAATGGCCACCCGCTGGGACTGGCCGCCGGAAATGTCGGCCGGAAGGGCGTTGGCCTTGTCCGCGAGGCCGACGCGCTCGAGCATCAAGAGCGCGGTCGGCAAGGCTTCCTTGCGCGATTGCTGGCGGATCCGCTGCAACGGCAGCATGACATTGTCGACGACGCTCAGGTGCGGAAAAAGATTGAACTGCTGGAAGACGAAGCCGATTCCGGTCCTCAACGCATTCACGTTCATCGATTTGGCGTGAATGTCCGTGCCATCGATCTTGATCGTGCCTTCCTGGATCGGCTCCAGCCGGTTAACCGTGCGCGCCAGCGTCGACTTTCCCGAGCCTGACGGACCGCAAAGGACGATGGTCTCTCCCTTTTCGACCTTCGCGGAAATGTTCCTGAGGACCCTGACGGCCCCGTACCACTTCGAGACACCATCAAATTCGATCATGCCACGGCCTCCACGACCACGCGCCCTGTCCGCTTGCTTGCGATGCCCCGTTCCAGCCAGCTCGTTGCCTGGCTGAGCGCGAAGCACAGGATGAAGTAGGTGGCGGCCAGGATCCCGAAGATCTGCAGCGGCTTGGTCACCTCGTTCGAATTGACCTGCAACATCACATAGGAAAGCTCGGAGACTGCGATGATCGAACCGAGCGACGATTCCTTGATGATGGTCGTTAGCTGATTGACGATGCCCGGAATGACATTGAACAGCGCCTGCGGCAGGATTACGCGAAAGGTTGTCGGGATATAGCCGAGGCCGAGCGCCTTGGCGGCCTCCATCTGTCCCTTCGATAGACCTTCGATCCCCGCCGCGATGATCTCGCCGAGATAGGCGGCCTGATAGATGACGATTGCCAGGATCAGCGTGTAGGTGGCGTCGATCGGAAAGCCGATGACGATCGGGAGCGCAAAATAAGCCCAGAAGATCAGCATCAGAAGCGGTACGGCGCGCACACAATGAACGAAGCCGCTTGCAACCGCCTTGAAAGGACGAGACTGGCCGGTTCGCGCCAGCGCGATCATGACCGCGCAGGGAAAAGTAATGACAAGGCTGGCGATCGAGATGATCAGGGTCAGGGCCAGGCCGCCGAGCTTGCCATGCGGATATTCGCCGACCAGCAGCATGAGACCGTATTCGCGAAGGATCTCGAGCATTATTTCACCCTCAGCCGGAAGCGCTTGGAGAGAGCCGAGGAAAGCCACATGATCGCGAAGGAAATCAGCATGTAGATGGCCGTTGCGATGCCGTAGGCCTCGAATATCCGGAAGGATTGTTCCTCGATGTAGCGTGCCTGATAGCTCAACTCCGCAACGCCGATACCCGCGGCAAGGCTCGTGCCCTTGAAGAGAATGAGCGTCTGGCCAAGAAGGGCCGGCAGCGCCAGGCGCCATGCCTGAGGCAGGATGACCCAGCGCATCGCGCCGAGATACGTCAAGCCGATCGAGCGTGCCGCCTCCATCTGCGCGGGGTGGATCGATCGCATGCCGCTGCGGAAATCTTCCGACATATATGCGGCCTTGTTCAGCGCCAGAGCCACGATCGCATAACCGATCTCCGCCCCGATATCGTTCAGATAGTCGTTGACGACGTCGGGCAGCACGACCGCGAGCCCGAAATACCAGACGAACAGCTGGATGAGCACCGGAACATTCCGGTGATATTCGACGAAGGCCGCGACGAGTAATTGCGTCGGCCGAAACTCGATCGCCCGAACGACGGTCAGGACGATCGCGAGCACCAGCCCGAAAATCCACGACAGCACGAAAAGTACCATTGTGGTCTGAACCCCCTGCAGGATGAGTTCGAGATACTCACCCTGCAGGACTTTACCAAAATCGAGCTGGTAGCCCATGTTCTTGCAAGCCCACGCCGTTCCTCAGGATCAGTTCGCGAACCACGTCTTTTGCGGCTTGCCGAAATCGAATTTCCGCGTTGCCTTCAGATCGGAATCCTTGCCAAGCCACTTGTCATAGAGCTTCTGTCCCTCTCCGTTCTTCTCGATGCTTGCCAGGAATTCGTCCGCGGCTTTCACGAGTTCAGGAGATCCCTTGCGGAAGGCAAAGCCCGACGGCATCGACAGGAGCGGCTCGTCGAGGAAACGCAGGCCCTTGATGTCGTCACCCGCGTTTCGCTGGACCGCCTTGCCCTCGGAATAACGATAGACGGTCGCCTTGACCTTGCCCTGCTGGAGGGCGAGGAAGGATGCGGCGCTCGTCTCGAACGACAGCACCCGTGCGTCGGGAAGCCTCTTTTCCGTCAACGGGATGAGTACCGATCCCTTGACGAGACCGATGCGCTGGTCCGACAGATCATCGACTGACTTGATGTCCGAGGCATCGAGAACGACAAAATTGAAATCTTCCGCGATGTAGGCGCCGCTGAAATCAACCTGCTCCGCGCGCTCCTTGCTGTAACTAAGGAGCGACGCCAGAATATCGACGCGGCCCTGGGTCAATTCCGCCATCCGGGTCTGCGGCGAAACCGGAGTGAGCTTGGGCTTGACGCCGATATATTCGGCGAACATGCCGCAAAGATCGATCTCATAGCCAGAAGGCTCACGTGTATTGGGGTCCTGGAAACCGAGTGGCGGCGAGTTGGTCAGAACACCACAATTCAGGGCACCAGCGGCCTTGATGTCATCAAGCTGGCCGGCAGACGCGATCGTGGTGTGGGAAGCTGCGGCGGCAAAAAGCGCAGCAACCAGGAATAGCTTCAGCTTCATATTCTCCTCCTCGGCAGCGCATCCTCACGCTGTCAGGCTTTTTTAGATTTGAAGGGCAATTCAAACAAATATATATTGAAGATATTGGCTATATCGATTCGGTATAGATTTTCCTGGAGCACGCCTTGGCTCTCGACCTTCTGAAAATGCGCTATTTCGCGAAGATTGCCGAGCTCGGATCGTTTACACGTGCCTCCAGCGAGCTCGGTGTCGCGCAGCCGGCACTTAGCCTGCATATGCGTGGGCTCGAGGAACAGCTGGGCGTGCAGCTCCTGAACCGGACGCCTCGGGGCGTGACCGCCACCGAGGCGGGACAAACACTGCTTTCCCACGCCCAGGCCATTCTTCGTGCTCTCGATCAGGCGGAAGCCGCCACGAAGGAACAGGCGAAATATCCGACTGGCGACGTCTCGCTTGGCATCTTGAGTTCGATCTGTCCGACGCTTTCGGTCCCTGTGATCGAAGAATGCTCCCGTCGATTTCCGAAGATACGCCTGACGGTCAGCGAGGGTGACAGCCAGGCGCTTCGCGCGGCCATCGATACGCGTGTCCACGATCTCGCGGTCACCTTGGACAGTGTCGCCAAAGCGACCTCCGTGCCCCTCTTCGATGAAACGCTTTATCTGGTCGGCCCTTTCGGGCAGCTTTCTCCCGATGCCGAGGTGACGGTGGAGCAGGTGCTCGGCATGCCGCTGATCATGCCCACCCGCCGCCACGGAATCCGCATTCTTCTTGAACGGCAGGCGCTGATATTCGGACGAGAGATGAACGTCGTGCGCGAAATTGAAGGAGTGGCAAGCACGAAGGCGGCAATCCGCGCCGGTCTTGGCCTATCGATCCTTGGCCGGGGTGCCGTCCATGACGATCGGGCAAAGGGGACCCTGTCGGCCGTCGTCCTGACGCGTCCCGGCCTCACCCGCCGACTTGTCCTCGACATGCCGGTCAACCATCCGCCGACGCGGGCGGCGATTGAGGTACAGAAAATCTTGCTCGCTGTCGTCAGGAAGCTCGGCGCGGAAGGACATTGGTCCTGTACACTGCGCGCAACTTGAACGTCGCACCAGGGATGTCGCAGAAGAAGTCTCTGCGTGCTTAAGCTCGTCGTTCACCTTAAGGCGCGAATGGACCATGAACGATAGGCGCTCGAAATAATCGGCCTTCCCGGCCTTGCGCTCCGCTGACGATGTCCGATTCCTGGCGAAGAGTTTTTCAATCATCGGCAACTCCGGTCTGTAAGGGATGGATGAGCCTATCTGTTTTTGCCTGACCGGATCGGGACTGCGACGCTTTGGCACTTTCAGGGCAGCGGTCCTCGCGCTAAAAGTGACATCTGAAATACCTCTTTAATGCACCTTCGAAAAGCCGGATTTGCCGATGCGAATGACGCTCCACACGGACTATGCCCTGCGCATGCTGATCTACGTCGCCGCGCGACAGAATGGCGTGTGCACCGTGAACGACGTGGCGAAGGCCTACGGGCTTTCGCGCAATCACCTCCTCAAAGTGGCGCAGACCCTGCGCGACCTCGGGCTGGTCGAGACGACACGCGGCCGGGCGGGCGGCATCCGGCTTGCCAAGCCGCCGGCTGAGATCGCCATCGGCGCGCTGGTGCGCGCAACGGAAGAGGATTTCTCACTGGCCGAATGCATGCAGGCGAATGGCCGGGCCTGCGCGATATCGCCGGCCTGCCGGCTCAAGGGCATGCTGCACGAAGCGCTCGCAGCCTTTCTTACAGTTCTCGACAAATACACGCTCGCCGACATCATCCAGAACAAGGCTGTTCTCGGTTCGCTCTTGCGCATCGACGCGCAGGCAGCGTGAAACGCAAAAAGGAAAACGACACCGATTAGACCTGGATCAGAGCGCCCCTCAGCGGGTCGCCGGTGTGACGGCGTCGCGCTGATCCCGCTCTTGCAAGCCCCCCTAAACCGACCGCGCTAATTGCCCAAAGTCGGGCCAGAAGCGCATGCGAAAAGGAGAAATCCCATGCTGACGCAAAAAACCAAGGATATCGTCAAGGCAACGGCACCCGTATTGGCCGAGCATGGATACGCCATCGTCCAGCATTTCTATAAGCGCCTCTTCCAGGCACATCCCGAATTGAAGAACATCTTCAACATGGCGCACCAGGAACGAGGCGAACAACAGCAGGCGCTGGCCCGGGCGGTCTATGCCTATGCGGCAAATATCGAGAATCCCGAAAGCCTTTCGGCTGTGCTGAAAGACATCGCCAACAAGCATGCGAGTCTCGGCGTGCGGCCGGAGCACTATCCGATCGTCGGCGAAAACCTGCTTGCAGCCATCAAGGAGGTGCTCGGGGCAGCCGCGACGGACGAGATCATTTCGGCCTGGGCCCAGGCGTACGGAAACCTGGCGGACATCCTGGCCGGCATGGAAAGCGAACTTTATGAGCGTTCCGCGGAGCGATCGGGCGGATGGACTGGCTGGCGCAGGTTCGTCGTCCGCGACAAGCGACCCGAAAGCGACGTCATCACCTCGTTCGTCTTGGAGCCGGTTGACGGCGAGCCGGTTGCGAGCTTCGAACCGGGCCAGTACATCAGCGTCGCGGTCCAGGTCCCGCAACTCGGCTTGCAGCAGATCCGGCAGTACAGCCTGTCAGACGCGCCGAATGGCCGGAGCTACCGCATTTCGGTAAAGCGCGAAGATGGCGGGCCGACTACGCCTGGCTATGTCTCCTGTCTGTTGCACGATCAGGTCAAGGTTGGCGACGAAATCAATCTCGCCGCTCCGTACGGCAGCTTCTTCATCGATGTCAGCGCCAGCACGCCGATTGTCCTGATCAGCGGCGGTGTCGGCCTCACTCCCATGATCAGCATGCTCAAGAAGGCCTTGCAGCATCCGCCCCGGCAGGTGGTGTTTGTCCATGGAGCGCGCAACAGCGCCGTGCATGCCATGCGCGACCGATTGCGCGACGCGGCGCAGAGCTACGACAATCTGAGGCTGTTCGTGTTTTACAACGAACCGCTGCCGCAAGATGTTCAGGGGCGAGACTATGACTGGTCCGGCCTTGTCGACATCAAGCGGATTGAAAAGGAGATCCTGCTCGAGGGCGCCGACTACTACATCTGTGGCCCGATCCCCTTCATGCGGATGCAGCATGACGCCTTGCTGAGCCTTGGCATTCCCGAATCGCGCATCCACTACGAGGTGTTCGGACCCGATCTGTTCGCCGAATGACATTTCCGCTTCCGTCGTGGTCGCCCACACCCGCTCCGGCGGACACGATGGATACTACACTGCAGATTTGAACGGACGCTGCGGAAAGTCAGGCATTCCGCAGCGTCTGAACCGGCATCAGTTCTCGATCGACAGATGCTGCCGTCCCATTTGAGCAGGAAGACTTCGTTGCGGAGCTTGCCCTAACTGTCTTCGCCGCTGACGAAGAGAACACCGCCGGGCACGGCAAATGAAACTCCAGAGGCCAGCCCGCGCGGCAGTTTGCCCACCTGCTTCCAGCCGTTGCCGTCGAAGGTATACACCTAATCGCGCCGGCCAAAGCGTTGAAGGACGCGCTGAGCAAATAAACGCTGCCCGAGCCCGCAGCCGCCGCGCCGACGGCCAAGCGCGCTTGCGCCGGGTTCAATTCCGAGTACGAAGACCTTTGCTGCGGCAGGAATTTCCACGCCGACTTGGTGCCACATGAACCGCACCACTCGTTGTGCGCGCCTCAAACGTTCGCGTACGTTTGCCATGCTGTTGCCAAGCGATAGATCCTGTCGCTACCGTTTACCCCTACCGACACTCTCCCCCTCACTCCTCGCGGAAGGCCCGCAGCATCTGGTCGGTGAATGGTTTTGTCAGGTATGAGATCGCGGTTCTCTCGTCGGTCTGGACGAAGACCTCGACCGGCATGCCGGGCATCAGCTTGCGGCTGCCGAGCTTGTCGAGCGGCTCGGTGATCTCGACTGTTGCGAGATAGAACGGCTGTCCGGTGTTGCGGTCGAGCGTGGTGGCGGCGGCGACGACGTCGATGCGGCCGTCGAGTTCGGGGGTGGTGCGCTGGTTGAAGACGGTAAAGCGCATGCGGCTCGGCTGGCCGGGGGCGATGCGGTCGATGTCGGCCGGCGGGATGCGGATCTCGACCGTCAGGTCCTCGCCCTCGGGCACGATCGACATGGCGGTGGCGCCGGGGGCGATGATGCCGCCGATGGTGTGGAGCTGCAGGTCGTAGACGAGACCGTCGACGGGGGCGCGCACGTCCATGCGCGACAGCCGGTCCTTGGCCGCCACCGCGCGTTCGCTCAGTTCGGCGATCTTGGCCTCGATGCCGACGATCTGGCCTTGCGTTTCCTTGCGGTTGTTCTGGTCGATCGACATCAGCTTGATGCGCAACTCGCTGATCTGCCCGAGCGCCTCGGCGATGCGGGCCAAGAGTTCGCCCTTGGAGCCGTCGATGCGGGCCATCTGCCGCA
>NZ_LGAP01000003.1 GCF_001270265.1 Ensifer adhaerens | reverse complement strand
CTAGCAGCCTGTCGGACTGGGTATTTGCGAGATAGACGGCGTACGGGCCGCGTTGCCTTGGAGAACGCAGGCGATTGCTTTGGCTGGTGTTGTCGTCAACAGGCAGGTTTTAGACAGTTTGGAGTCCTATCGCTGCCATCCTTGCTTCAATATGCCGGAATTAACGCGAACATTCGCTTTATATTCCAGGCCATGGTCACCAGGTTCCACTCACCACGTACCTTGTCGAGGCCGCGTAAGGAGAACTGACGGAAGCCGAGGACTGATTTGATAATGCCAAACACAGGCTCCGGGGTGTACTTGCGCATTGCGTAGAGTTTTTTGCCTTCGGGTGTTTGTAGCCGATGAAGCATTGCCTGGACATGGCCTGGATTTTCGGGTGCGGGCGAAGCCTCGGCGAAGAGCCCACTCACGGCCGGATAATGCCGCTGCCGTCCAGCAGCGATCAACGGCTCCACACCAGCAGTGTGGCAAGCTGCAACATTGGCTTGGCTGAAGTAACCGCTGTCGGCCAGTAGAGTATCTGGTGTACCCAATAGCTGTGGCAAGGCTGCAATCCTGCCAACCATGGGCTCAATCTGCTCCTTGTCATTTGTTGCCTGGACGACATCGGTGGCCACCACCAGCATGCTTCCCGCCGTTACAACGGCTTGAGCATTGTAACATTGGTCAAAGGCACCGCCGGCAACCGGCATGATACGCGAGTCTTCATCCGTCAGATTGATCTGATCGGTCGGCCGTGGTCCCTCGACCGGTGGCGCTGGAGGCTTTCCGCCAGGTTTTTTACCCTTCGCCTTCGCCTTGGCTGCACGGGCGGCCATCTTCGCCCTATAGTCGGCCTGTTCGCGTTCAAAGCGCTCCTTGGCGCGGGCCTCAATCTTGGCCCGTGCCTCAGCCAGTCGGGCCAGCCGTTCCTCCCGCCGCGCCAATTCTTCGGGTATGGACAGGCCGTCTGCAAGATCGGCCTGATCGGCTTTTTCGGCCATAGCCGTCAGTTCAGCGACCTCGGCTTTCAATTGCATTTCGATTTTGCCCGCATGCTCGTAGGACAGCGCACTATGGCGGCTGGCGTTGGCGTGTATCTTGGTTCCGTCCAGTCCGATCGTCCCCAGCTTCAGCATGCCCATCTCCCGGGCAAGCAAAAGAACCTTGACGAACAGCTCCTCGATCTGAGGAAGAAAGCGCCGCCGAAAGGCTGCAATCGTATCATGGTCGGGATGCTCATTGGCCGCAATGAAGCGGAACGCCACAGAATCATAGGTCGCCCGCTCCAGCTTGCGACTGGAAAAGACCCCCGTTGCATAACCGTAGACCACAACACCCAATAGCAGGGCCGGATGGTAGGAGGCCGAGCCTGAGCCGCGATAACTTCTGGTCATCGCTGAAAGATCCAATCCGTCAATAACGTCGACCACAAACCGCGCCAGATGTCTTTGTGGCAGCCATTCATCCATCGAAGGAGGCAAGAGAAAGCTGGTATCACGATCTATCTGACGGAAGTTTCTCATCGATGCGAAAGGCTCCGCGGACATCTTCAATATAACGAATTATAGTAAATATATGGTGCAATAACAAACACATAACCTTCATCTTGCGGAGATTTCCGGTCTTGTTCAGTCACCCCCCCACCCCTTGAACAATGCCCTTCAGGCGCATCACTCCCGTAATCATCCACAGAAAGCTTCCTCGTTACAACAGGCCACTCTGGTCACGGCCAGCCCGCGCGCTCATACTTCCCGGCAATGACTAAATCAGCCCTCGCCGCCTCAGTCCCAAAAGCGATCAAGCCACGCTACGATGAGATCGTCGCGCTCGCCGATGCATTTTGTCGAACTCATCTCAACGACGAATATGCCGATCTCGCCTGCCGCATGACCGCCGCCTTATCCCGTAAACGGCCAAGCCCACTCGCCTCGGGTCAAGCGCGTGTCTGGGCCTGTAGCATCGTCTACACGCTTGGACAGATCAATTTCCTTGCTGACGCGACAACAAAGCCTCATATGGCTATGGCTGACCTTTGCGCTGGCTTCGGCGTTGCTCAAAGCACTGCAGGCAACAAGGCAGCCTCCATTCGCAAGGCCATCAATGCCAATCGGTTCGACCCAACCTGGTCGCTTCAAAGCCTGACTGACAAGAACCCATTCATCTGGATGCTGGAAATCAACGGGTTCATCATCGACGTCCGCAATGCTCCCAGACAAGTCCAGCAGCTCGCATTCGATAACGGCCTTATCCCCTACATCCCTGACGAAAAGCTGTAGATGTTAAGTCCGACAGGCTGCTAGGATCGAGACTTCCCTGACCTCTGGATCGCGCGCCAGATACTGGAACAATCTCTCCACCGTATTGCGTGGATAGTTCGTGCTTTCGCGATCATAACCATAGGCCAGCGGACTGCCACGCGACGGCCAGGTCGCCAGGACCGGGGCGCTGTGCGCTCCCGAATCGTGAACGATCTGCGCAAAGCGGTGGACCGCGCCCTCGAAGTGGTTGTTGAAGCCGTGGATGAATACGAGGACGCTGCGGTCCGGACTCTTGCGCACCGAGTTGCTCAACCAGGTCTCGGCGGTGGACCGATCGATCTCCTGTGCCTTGATCGTCGCAAAATCCGTTTTTGGGTCCGGTGGAAGCCTGCGCGGCCAGGCGCGCTCGCCAACCTTGCGAACACTGTCAGGTGGGATCGATACCGTAAAATCCGCGTGGAAACCGGCCTAGGGGCATCGGTAGCCAACGACGTTGCCATAGGCATCCCGGACCGGCACGCATCCCGGCGCGTAATATGTAGCAGCGGCGGCTCCGGCGTAAACAGATCGCCGGGTCGTGCGGCGGGCGACACCGGCGTAGCTCACCGGCGTTGCTGGTCTCCCGATTCTCGCTTCCGCTTGCGAGAGCAGATCCGCCGGTCGTTCGGGAAGCATTGTGCCGCTCCAGAATAACTCGAAGATCGCGACGGCCGAGGCGAGTACGAGCGTTGTAGTTCGACGAATAGCCATTTCAACTACTCCTTCAGCGCTTCTGCCGGAGCCGGCAGTTCACTGACATCAGCCAATGAAGTGAAATCGACCGACTTCGCCCCTTGCGGTGGGGCGAAGGCGAAACTCTTCGCGTCAGGTGGCGTGTCGGTGTCCCAGGACTTGATCCGCAACGTGTATTGCGGCGCGGCAGCCAAGGTCTTGCTCGTGATGACATATTTTCGGGGAATTGGCGTGGGACCAAGCTCCACCCAGAGCTGCCAATCCGTTTCCTGGTTGCGGAAGGCCAGGTGCTCGCATTCAACGCCATCCACGACACCGCGACCGATGTGCTTCGCTTCGATCACACCGGCGACGAGCTCGTCATACACGTCGGATAGCAGCAGATCGGCGCCCGGCATTTCGATGTGGTGCTCGGCTCTCAGACGATCGATCATCTCGTCAAGTGACCCTGGCAATTCGACTTGCGCGAAGGTGTTGCTATCCTTTCCGAGGACGGTAGCGGTCTTCCCATCGAAGACAAGTTCGACTTCCGAGTACCCCCCGGTTCGCGTCACGCGCAGCTTGTCTGGCCTGCTGAGTTTCGCCTCGCCCGAGGAGGCGAATTGCAGCTTTTCCAGATGCGGAGTGATCACCTCGATATCGACGTCATATTTCAACAGGATGTGCTGCTGCCCCGTGACGTAGTCCGACATCGCCTTCAGAATTTTTTTGGCGTCTTCGCCCTCGGCGAGCGCCGGCGAGGCGACCGCAAGAGCGAGGAGAAGTGTGGAAAATGCCAGCCGGCCCCTCTTAACGAGGAGCGCGTATGATGCGCCGTTTGACGGTGAGCTGTTCATGCCGACCTCCTCTTCATCTACCTGGTTTGCGTTTGCACGCTCGGCTTCAGAGATTCCTAATATGAATGCGGACCGCGCACATGTAGCATCAGGTAACATCTACCGCGTTCACCGATGCCGGAGGCACACCACGCCCTCTCGTGACGGGCTCTCGTCGTAAGGCGGCGCCGGACTTACGGAACGGAAAGGCCAGCCCTCGCCAGCCCGTCCAGAAAGTGAGCCTGATCCTCAGGTCGGTGGATACGCATAGCCACCTCGCGGCGAATGTTTCCCAGAAGGCCGGGCGCGTTGGTTTCGATCCAATGGCGCTCCCTTGCCGCCTCATCGGACTTGTCGAGTTGACCTAGGATAGCTGCAACGATGAAATGATAGAGCGGATTGGCTTGTACATCGGCCGCCTTGACCCATTGTTCGGCGGCGGCATAGTCCTCCTGCATGTAGGAACACAGTGCGAGCGAGGTCTCGAAGTAGCCGATCGGTCCGGCGTTTCTGCTGACCGCTTCCGCGACGAGCCCGCAGCCACGCTCCCATTCACCCGACAGGGCAAGCCGAAGACCATATTCCGCGCTCAGTTCGGGGTCGTTCGGATTCATTGCCAGTGCACGCGCGCCTATCTTCAAGGCCGTATCGACCTCGCCGCGAAAGAAGAAGGCAAGCATCTCGGCCTGCAGGCCTCGAACGTTCTGCGGATCAAGTTCGACGGCGCGTCTGGCCGCGGCGATGGCCAGATCAAGCGGCGACGAAGCGGGAGCGTCGAGCCGGTAGCGGAAACGCAATTGATCGAGGTAGGTAAGAGAGAGCAACGCCCATGCGGTGGCATAGCCCGGAAATTTTTCGACCGACCGCTTCAGGCAGCCCTGAACCGAAGCATGACTCTGCGGATTGAGCTCGGCGCGATAGCCATAGTAAGCCAATGTGCATTGATACGCCTCCCAATCGTCCGGGGGCATGTTTGCTGCCCTTGAAGCATCCGCGCGAAAGATAATCCCATATGGTTGCGCCAGCGTCGTGGCCACCGCGCGCGCCACATTGCTTTCGAGGTCGAGGAGGCTGCGGACCTGGAGGCTCTCATTGTAGCTTTCGGCCCACAGGACCGAACCGTCCTCGCGATTGACAAGGCGACTCGTCAGCCAGAGCTTATCGCCGTCGAGCCGCACGCCACCCGAGAGCGCGTAGCGAGCTGACGACGCGCCGCTCGAGAGAGGGTCACGCGAGCCCCCGGTGGTTTGCCCGGCAATTACAACGATTTCCTTGAACTTGGAAATCTGCTCGATGACCCTATCGGTCAAGCCCCTCGCGACGATCCTAGAGCTGCCGGTTCCCGTCAGGTCCTCGAAAGGCAATACGATCAGTCTTGGTACATCTGGCGCCGTCCGCGCCACGTCCGCAGAACCGGAGAGCGAATTTGCCGACTGGTCGGGTTGCCAGAATTCGAAGAAGACAATTCCCGCAAGGACGAGAACGGCAGCGGCAAGCACAACGAGCTTCCAACGCCCTTCATTGCCTTTACCGTTCCCTCCGAGCTTTTCGATTACCTGCTCGGCGTTTGCTGTTCGAACTGTGCCGAGATCGCTGCGACTGAAAACGGGAACATATCCGCCTTTCGGCATCGTGATGACGATCGGGTCGTCCTGGCCCGCCACGAGGTAATAGCGTTCAAGCGCTCTCCGTATGCGTGCTGCTTCTATTCGAACGACGGGATCGGTCTGCGCCTCGAATGACGAGTCGCGGCCAAAGACTTGCACAGCGATCGAATAGCCCTTTATTCGATCGCCCCGCCCGTCAAGCGCTTCCTCCACGATGTAGGCGAGGAACTTATGGGCCCTATTCGGCACTTCGAATTCCGGACTCGATTGAATCCGCTCAAGTTGCGCCCGAATCTCAGCTTCCGTCGGCAAGGCCATTCCCGACGCAGAGTCGGCTTCGACAGAACGGGTCTGGGTCATGCCTTCCCTCCCACAGGCCGCAGCAGGTTCGTAGCCCGCCACATATTCCTGTTTGCTCACGTAAACTACATCCCAGCATTGATCTAAAGCAATATGCTCTACCCCAAACAGTTTCGAGAAAGGTCTCGGAAAATGGGTTCGCAACGGGAGAGCGCGACCGGGAAGAGCGGGTTGCAGGCCGCCACTCGCCGCTTCCCAAAGCGGGGCTCTCAGATCGAGGCCTTGTTTGAGCGAGACGAGAACTTTCGCGGCCTGTGCGACGATCTTGCAGCTGCCGAGCAGGCCCTTTGGGCGACCGAGCATTTGCCGGAAAACAATCGCATGACGCGGCGCCTGGAATACGAGGAGCTGGTGGCGGAGCTTGCGGATGAGATCAACAGGGTGCTGGACCGAGCGAATGTTCTTCCGATGTCACGATCACCGAAGCACTAGCGGGACGGTGTCATGAAGCTGCTCAGAGAACCTCTTTTCCACTTCGCCATCGGCGGCGTCGCCCTGTTTTTCGCCTATGCTTGGCTGAATGACGACGTCGGTGCCGGTGACCGTCCGGAGATTAGAATCGATGACGGCCATCTGCGTTGGATCAGTGAGACATGGACCAATCAATGGCAGCGTGAACCATCTAACGACGAATTGCGCGGCCTCGTCGCCGAAATGGTCAAGGAAGAGTTGCTCGCGCGCGAAGCGCGCGCCTTGGGGCTCGACCAGGACGACACGATCATCCGTCGAAGGCTCGCCCAAAAAATGACCTTCCTAATCGAGGATACTGCACGGCTTGCAGAGCCGAAGGAACAGGTTCTGCGTGAGTTCTATGAAGCTCATTTGGGCCTATTCCGCCAGAGCAGGCGGATATCCTTTGTTCACGCCTTCTTCAGCAATTCGAAGCGGCCGGACGCGGCCGCCGACGCTCGGCGCGTGCTTGCAGCATCGGATGGCCGCGACGACCTAGGCATTGTCGACCAGGGCGATCAGTTGCTGGTTGCGTCGCGATTGGAGGAGAGCAGCGAGAGCGACATCGCCGCGCAGTTCGGCCCTGCGTTTGCACGTGCCGTCGTCGAGCTGCGGCCGGGCGAATGGACAGGGCCGCTCGAATCTGCCTACGGGCTGCATCTGGTCCGCGTTTCCAAGATGGCGCCTGGCGAGGTGCGCCCATTCGACAAAGTGAAGGCGGACGTTCTCGAACAATGGCGCGAAGAGCAGCGGCGCCGGTATCAGGAGCGCTATTTCGCGGAGCTCTTCGGGAAATACCACATCGTCGCGGACGAGCGCGTCAAGGCTCTGGTCGGGCCGCTACCGGGTGAGGTGGAGGCGGGGCAATGAGCCGACTTGCCATCCTCTGCCTCACAATCGTGTGGTCTTTCCTCCTGTCGACGGCCGCCGTCGCGCACGAGGTCCGGCCGGCCTATCTCCAACTCAGCGAGGAGCGGCCAGGCGAATTTTCGGTGCTCTGGAAGGTGCCGATGCAGGGCGAGATGCGGCTGGCTCTCAAACCGCAATTTTCCGGCAAGACGCGATCGTCCATGCCGGTCAGTCGCATGGTTTCAGGTGCGGCTATCGATAGCTGGACGCTCAAGACCCCGGCGCTGCGCGGCCAGACGCTCTCGATCGGCGGTCTTGAAGCGACGATGACGGACGTGCTGGCGCGGGTCGAATATCTGGACGGTACGTCCTGGACTGAGCGGCTGACCCCGCGCGCGCCGGCGGCGATCATTCCTGCGGCCGAAACCGCGCTCGACGTTGCCTGGGTCTATCTGAAACTCGGCGTCGAACACATCCTGTTCGGCGTCGATCATCTGCTCTTCGTGCTGGCGCTCCTCTTGCTCACGCGTGGGTTGGGGCTGCTGGTGAAGACCGTTACTGCCTTCACCATTGCGCATTCCATCACTCTAGCGCTTGCGACGCTAGGTTTCGTTCATGCGCCGCAAGCCCCTGTCGAGGCGGTGATCGCGCTTTCCATCGTCTTCGTCTCGCTCGAGCTCGTGCACCGGGATGAGGGCCGCGAGGGTCTAGCGGCGCGCGCGCCGTGGATCGTCGCCTTCAGCTTTGGGCTCCTGCACGGCTTTGGCTTTGCCGGCGCGCTCAGCGAGATCGGCCTGCCAGAAGGGCACATTCCGCTGGCGCTTCTCTTCTTCAACCTTGGAGTCGAGGCGGGCCAACTCACGTTTGTCGCGGCGGTGTTTTTGCTTTTGGCGACGGCGCGGTGGCTCTCTTTCCCTTTGCCGACCTGGGCGCGGCGCGTCCCGGCCTATGCGATCGGCACTGTGGCGATGTTCTGGACGATCCAGCGCGTCGCGATGTTTTCCATTCCTTAAACGCTCGGGAGGCAGGCATGGGTGGATCATCGCAGCGTCTATCAGCGGTTTTACCGATCGCGGCGGTCCTGTGGCTGGCACCGCCGCCGGCGGCGCTTGCCTGCGGCTACCATGACGACGTGTCCATGGCGCGGGGGATGATCAACTGGGTCTATCCGGATGCGCTCCATGTGTTGGGCGCCATGTCGGCGGCGGTCGCCGAGCGACGGTTGCCCGCCGGTGATAACGACACCGGACCTGTTCGGCTCCCGGTATCGCAGAACGGCTGAGGCACTAGAGCAGCTTGGCAGGGCGTTCCCCACAGCTTCCAGGCGGGTGCCGGCACTATCGTTTTCGCTCGTGCTTCTCGAGCCGATGCTATGGACGCGGTTCGAAGCTGCGCACGGAAGGCTCGGCGTCGATGTTCATGTCACGACCCCGGAGCCCGGTGATCTGGTCCTGGTTTCCGGCGAGGCCGTCATCGGCGAGGTCGCAGCCGGTCGGCTGACGATCGGCGAGGCGCTGCGGCTCGGGCTGATCCGCCTTTATGGCTCCGAAAGCCAGAAGGCGGAATTCATCGCCGCCTATCGCTCGGTCGGGGGCGAAAAGCCCGCGGCCGGTCTCAGCGGTCATCAGACCCAATCGACGCCTGGGCACAGCACAGGGCGAGCTGCGTTGCGCGCCATTCAACCTCAGTCAGTGTCGATGACAGCACTGGCCACACCCGAATCTACTGCATCCGAGGTCGGCGGCGCGATTGCCTGCGGCCCCGCACATCATTGAAGCAATCAATTCTGCGGAGGAGTGACCAATGACCAAGACTTCACTTCAGGGCATAAGGCTCGCGGTCCTGCTGGCATCCGTTTTCGCGGTGCCGGCGCTCGCGCAGGACGCCGGTTCGCTCGACCCGAAGAAGGCCCAGGAGGCGCAGCAGCGGCCACCGGCCTATTCTCCCTATGTCGGGCGGGATTTCCCGACGCGGCCGTTCTTCGGCGACACCCACCTGCATACCTCGTTTTCGATGGATGCCGGTGCCTTCGGCGCCCGGCTCGGGCCACGCGATGCCTACCGCTTCGCCCGAGGCGAGGAGGTCACCTCGAACACTGGGCAGCCGGTGAAACTATCCCGTCCGCTCGACTTCCTCGTCGTCGCCGACCATTCCGACAATATGGGCTTTTTCCCGGATCTGTTCGCCGGCAAGCCGAATCTGCTCGCCGACCCGACAGGCCGCCAATGGTACGACATGATACAGTCCGGCAAGGGCGCCGATGCGGCGATTGCAATCATCGTCGCCTTCTCGCATGGGACCTTCCCGAAGGACCTCATGTACTTCCCCGGAACGCCCGCCTACCACAGCGCCTGGCAGGAGACGATTGCCGCCGCCGAGGATTTCAACGATCCGGGCCGCTTCACCGCTTTCATCGGCTACGAGTGGACATCGAACACGGGTGGCAACAACCTGCATCGCAACGTCATCTTCCGAGACAATGGCGACAAGGCGAGCCAGGTGGAGCCGTTCACGGTCTACCCGCCCTTTGGCAGCGACAACCCCGTCGAATTGTGGAAATGGATGGAGGCCTACGAAACGAAGACCGGCGGCAATGTGCTGGCCATCGCGCACAACGGCAACCTGAGTAACGGGTTGATGTTTCCCGTGGTCGAGGAGTTCGGCAAGAAAATTGACAGTGAGTACGTCGAAACGCGCGCGAGGTGGGAGCGTCTCTACGAGACCACCCAGACCAAGGGCACGGGCGAGGCCCATCCTCTCCTGTCGCCGAACGACGAGTTCGCCAATTTCGAGATCTGGGACAAGGGCAACCTCGATGGCAGCGTCCCGAAGAAGAAGGAGATGCTCGAATTCGAATATGCCCGCTCGGCATATAAGAACGGGTTGAAGCTCGAAAAGGAGCTCGGCACGAACCCTTATAAATTCGGCCTTATCGGCAGCAGTGATGCGCACACAGCCCTGACCGCCATGGAGGAGGACAATTTCTTCGGCAAGACCGTGCCGCAGGAGCCGAGCCCCCACCGGATGATGGAAGCCTTCGTCGACAATCCGAAGACCGGCGTGAAGATCATGGACTGGGAGGTCTCTGCCTCCGGCTATGCGGCGGTGTGGGCCAGGGAGAACACACGCGAATCCATTTGGGACGCGATGCAGCGCAAGGAGACCTACGCCACGACCGGCCCCCGCATGATCGTGCGGCTCTTCGGCGGATGGGATTTCGAAGCCACCGACGCCGAGGATCGTCTGCCGGCGCGGATCGGCTACAGCAAGGGCGTTCCGATGGGCGGCGACCTCAGGGCCGCGCCCGGAGGCAAGGCGCCGACATTCCTGGTCGCCGCGCTGAAGGATCCGATCGGGGCCAACCTCGACCGCTACCAGATCGTCAAGGGCTGGCTCGACAAGGACGGCAACCTTCACGAGAAGGTCTATGACGCCGTCTGGTCGGGCGACCGCAAGCCGGGCAGCGACGGCAAGCTTCCCGTGGTCGGCAATACGGTCGACGAGGCAAACGCCACCTGGACCAACACGATCGGCGCGCCCGAACTCATCACAGTGTGGAAGGATCCGGAATTCGACCCCAGCCTGCCCGCCTTCTACTACGGCCGGGTGATCGAGATTCCGACGCCGCGCTGGACATCCTATGATGCGAAGCGATTTGGGGTGAAGCCCCTGCCGGGTACCTCGATGACTGTCGCCGAGCGGGCCTATACCTCGCCGATCTGGTACACGCCGGCGCCGTGAAGCATCTCCCGTCGGCAAACGTGCGAAGCGCGATTTTCAATATGCGCGATCCAGGCACGACATCGCAGACTCGAGAGCCAAGCAGGATCCGGTGATGAAGAAGGCACTGATGATCGCCGCTGTCGGCGAAGCTGCAGCCGGATTGGCGCTGCTGATTCATCCATCGCTTGTTGGGTTGCTGCTGTTCGGTGAAGCCCTCACAGGCGCTGCCGTACCTATGGCACGTGTGGCTGGCATCGCCCTGATAGCATTGGGGGTCGCCTGTTGGCGCAATTCGGCTCCGGTCGGCATGTTGACTTACAGCACGGTGGTCACGCTGTATCGTGCTTACCTCGGTCTCGCAGGTGAGCCGACGGGCGTGCTCCTATGGCCCGCGGTTGCTGTTCACATTGCATTGACGATCGTTCTGGCGCGCGCTTCACGCGCCACGTAGGCGCAATACCGTGCCTCGGACATGGACCTCGTCATCGCGGCGTGTGCATCTGCGCTCGCACGGTGAAATTGTCGCCGACAATATCTTGCCCCTTACCTCGCCGGTCTGATGGCGCGCATCGCCTTTCGGAAGGCTTCCGACTTCCTCTCTGGATCGCGCTGCGGAGACAATCGGCCAGGGGGCCGCTCAACCTATCTGGGAAGCAGCGAGCAGCCTGACAACGCTCGATCTTCGTTCTCCCTAAGTGTTGATTATCGGAAAACCATCGCACTGCCCTCTGCTCCAAAAGGATACACAAGTATAAAATTTGAATAAAATTTTAGATAAAGCGTATTGTTATGAGGCATACTAAATAATACATGCCGCTTTACCGGAGTTTTTCTTTTCATTCGTAGAGTGCCTTCATGCAACGAGAGGCACGGTGATGAACAAGAAGAGCTGGAACCACTGCGCGAAATACCTGAAGACTTCAGTGATTGCGATGGGCCTAGTGTCGCTTTCTGCAACTTCGTCCGTACAGGCCGGACAAACCGGCATGCTCCAGCCCGCTCTCTTCCAGCAGATGATGAGCCTTGCAAGCCCGTTGGCTGCCGTCGCCACGCAGGTAATCGGCGCCTGGTCGCACCAAGCTTCCGAAGGGCTCAAGCGTCAACAGGTCCAGAAAGTGGCGATAACAACGCGCGCCAACATTGGCAGCCAAACGCCGGCACGGTCGGAACCCTCCGCCGTCTTTCATTCCGTCGCCTTTCGCGTCTCTTCGATCCCTGTCGCCCGCAAATGGAAGACTGTCTTCCCGACGGTTGCCGCGGCTGATTTCAGCCACTGCGCACAACAGAGTGGTTGTGCCGCCCGCGGCATCCTCGGCAAGGCGATCAAAAACGCCGAAAGTCTCGCCTTCCGGCAGAAGATCAGCGGCATCAACCGGACCGTCAACCGGCTCGTTCGCTACCAGCCAGACGCCGAAAACTACGGCTCCAAGGACTATTGGGCGACGCCGGACGAAATTCTCGGCGGCGGCAAGGGGGATTGCGAAGACTATGCCATCCTGAAGATGGCCGCTCTGAAGGCGGCCGGCCTTCCGGCGGAAGCCATGGCGATCGTCGTTCTTCGCGATGTCCGACGCAATTTCTATCATGCCGTGCTCGCGATCACGACCAGCCAGGGCCACTTCATCCTCGACAATCTGAGCGACGAGGTGAAGCTAGACAGCGCGCTGCCCAACTACCAGCCGCTCTTTTCGGTCAGCGCCGACCGCTCCTGGATCCACGGCGTCAAATCGACCGGCGACAAGGTCGCGTCGACCGCACCACTGTTCGATGTCATGCCCGGCGAGGGTGTCGCGCTTCGCTGAACCTTTCGCCGCACGGGTCGCCGTTCGAAATCGCCATTATCGTGCCAACCTGCGCTGCGGCAGCGATGGTGCCGCGTCATCAGATCAGAATAAAGCCGATGATCACGTCCTGATCAGAGAGTGGGGCGAGGGCGGCGTTGAGCTTGCCCCGCGTGACCTGTCCCTGCACTCCTATGGTGAAGCCGGCCGATTGCGGCTCGCCGGGAGCCGATTTCAGGCGGCCGACGAGATCGACAAACTGAACGTCGAAGGAAAGCTTCAAGCCCCGGGCTGGCTCTGGCTGCTGCGACCGCAGGACACGAGATTGGACGAAGGAGAGGAATGGGGGGTTGTAGGCAATGATATGCTTGCCCCCTGTGAGCGCAAAGGCTGGCGACGGGCTTGCGCGGACCTGGCTCGTGACTATCGCCAGATTGCTGCGCGCCTTGGCCGCCGAAAGCTCGTCGCGCAGGTGGCGGGTGGCGATATAGCGCAGCCGCGCCGTCAGGTTGCCTTCGCCCTCAAGTTCTCTTTCGCAGGCGGCAACGATATCGGCTAGCTTGCGGCCATGCCGCGCGGCAAGCTCGCCAAGGCTCTGCCAATAGATCTCCTCGAGCTTAATTCCGTGGCGCTGACCACCGACGGTGACGACCCGGAACCGCAGCGCGCTCAGGTCCTTTTCGGACGGGGGAGGCGGCGTCTCGTTCATTGGTCAGCGCTCCCGCAGAGCTTCCTCGCGCGCCTTGTTGATCGGTTTCATCAGATACGCAAGGATCGTCTTCTTGCCGGTCATGATATCCACCGACGCAATCATGCCGGGCATGATGGCATATTCGCGGCCATCCTTCATGAGCGCGGCCGTGTCGGTCTTGACGCGTACGAGATAGTAGGTTTCGCCGTTGTTCTGATCGACCAGGCTGTCCGCGCTGACGGTCTCGACGACACCGCCGAGGCCGCCGTAAATCGAGAAATCATAGGCCGATATCTTGATCAGCGCCGGCTGACCGGCGCGCACGAAGGCAACATCCCGCGGCGAAAGCCGGGCCTCGACAAGCAGAATCTCTGACGTTGGGACGACGCCTGCGATCACCCCACCGGGCGTCACATAGGCGCCGACCGTGTTGACATCCAGTGTATTGATGATGCCGTCGACCGGCGAGCGAATGTCGGTGTTGGCGACCCGGCTGCTGGCACCGCGGATGGTTTCCTCGATTACGGAAAGCTGCGACAGCGCCTCGGTTTTCTCCGCCAGGGCCTCCTGCTTCAGTTGCAGCGAAAGTTCCGTCACCTGCAGGGTTGCCTCCCTGAGTGCCTCCTCGAGCTTTCCGACCGACTCCTTCCAGAGGGCGAGCTGACCCCGGGTATCGGTCAGCTCCTTCTCGACCCTGAGCGACTCGGTCTGCGCGACGAGCTTACGCTTGACCATCGGCGCGAGCAGCTCCTGCTCGCGCTCGGTTAGCCGCAAGCTCTCCGTCAGCCGGTTGATGTTCGCCTGTGCTTCGGCCAGTTCCTTCTGGCGCTGGCCTTCACGTGCCTGCATGACCGACAGCTTGTTGTTAAAATTACCGGCCTTGGCTTGAAGCAGCTGTTCTTCGTTGGCGCATATGGCCGGCGCGACCTTGGTGATTTCCTCAGGACATTTGTATTTTGCGTCGTAGGCGCCGGTCTCCTCGAGCTCCAGCCGCGCGATTTGCGCGCGCAATGATCGTGCCTTCGCCTCGAGCTCGCCAAGCGAGGAGCCGCTCGCAGTATCGTCAAGCCGGAGGATCAGATCGCCGCGGCGAACAACCTGCCCTGGCTGCACCGCGATCTCGCGCACGATGCCGGGCTCACTCGACTGGATGATCTGCGTCTTTGAGACGGGGATGACCTTGCCTTCTCCGCGGGCGATCTCATCCACCTCGGCGATCGCCGCCCAGGCGACGAAAGAACTGATCAGCAAGCCTACGACAAGCAGCCCGGCGCGCGCGGCAAGCGGCGGTTTCTCAGTCATGCTGGCACCTTCCGCCACTTGCCGACCGGCTTCGTTTCGCGCTCTTGCTGAAGACGTGCATCATAGGCCAGCTCCCGCCGGTGGGCCGGAAGGACCGGGCCGCCTTTGCAACTGCTCGATGACCTCGGCCTTCGGACCATCGGCAACGACGCGCCCGCGGTCGAGGACCAGTAGCCGATCGACGAGGCTCAGCATGCTGTGGCGATGCGTCGAGATCACCAGAGTGACATCGCTGCTGAAGACATTGGAGAGCTTGTTTATCAGCTCGCGTTCGCTGGCGAGGTCCATCGCCCCGGAGGGTTCATCAAGGAAAACGATCTTCGGCTTTCGCAACAGCAGCCGGGCGATGGCAACCGCCTGGCGTTGCCCGCCGGAAAGCTGCGAACCGCGCTCACCCACAGGCATGTCGTAGCCGCGTGGATGGTAGGAAACGAATTCGTCGACCCCGGCGAGCCGCGCTGCCGCGACCACTTCTTCATCGCTCGCGGTCGGATTCGCCATCAGGAGGTTTTCCTTGATGGTGCCCGAGAACAGGTCGGAATTCTGCGACACGAACGAGACCGCCGAGCGAACGACGGAAGGGTGCAGTTGCCGGATATCGACGCCATCGAGCAGGATGCGCCCGGCGCTTGGCGGATAGAGCCCCCCCAGAAGGCGGCCGATCGTCGTCTTTCCGGAGCCGATGCGGCCGATGATGCCGACCCGCTCGCCCGCCTTGATCGTTACGTTCATACCACTGACCACCTTGTGGTCGTTACCCGGATAGGCGAACTCGAGATTGACGAAGGAAATGCTGCCGTTGCGGATCTCGCGATTGACGAAACCGATCGTATCGGGTCTGTCCTCCGGCTGCTCCATCACCGCATTCAGGATCCGCAGTGACAGAAGCGCCTGGCGCAGCCGCGCCAGCGTCATTGCAATCTGGCCGAGGGGTGCGACGGCGCGGCCAGCCAACATGCTCGCGGCGATGATCGCGCCGGAGGAGATATTTCCCTCCGTGAATTCATAGGCGCCGGCCACGACAATGCAGACCGTCACCAATTGCTGCACGAACTGCGTCGCGTGTGACGCCCAGGAGGAAATTTCCTTGATCTGCTCCGCCGTGTTCGAGGAATGCTTGGCCAGTTCGTTCCAGCGGCGAAGGAGTTGTTTTTCCGATTGCAGCGTTTTCACCGTCTCGATCGCGCCGATGGTCTCGACCAGCAGCGCCTGGCGCTGGGCGGATTCGTTCGAAGCCGCGGCGACGCGGTGGCCGATCTTATACTGCGCGACGTAGCCAATCAGGAGGCTCAAGATAAAAGCGATCGCCGGAACGAGCGCGATCCAGCCCGCGACCGCATAGATGGCCGCGATGAAGACGAAGACGAAAAGACTGTCGATGATCGTGCTGAGCGTGTTCGACGTGAAAAACTCCCGCACGAATTCGTACTGCATCGCCCGGTTGGCATATTCACCGGTGGACGGCGGCCGCGAGGCCATGGTTGCATGCAGGATCTTCTCGAACAGCATGTAGGAGAGTTTCAGATCGGCCTTTCGGCCAGCGTAGTCGATCAGCGCCGCGCGCACCGTCTTCAACAGAAAGTCGAAGAGGATGGCGGTGCTGATGCCCAGCGCCAGAACCCAAAGCGTCGCGATCGCCTTGTTCGGCAGGATGCGATCGTAGACGTTCATCGTGAAGAGCGGCGCGGCGAGCGCCAGGACGTTGATGAAGAATGCCGCGATCGCCACCTGCACATAGGCTTGCCAGAAGGGCTTGATCGTCGCGGTCAACCAGTGCCGGCGGTCGATGTTGCGCGCCTCGCCCACGCCCCGGCCGGCCGCCGCATTCAAATAGGTGGCCGAGAACGACACGGCATAGGCGAGCCCACCGAGTTGCAGATCAGACAGCTTGATAGCCGGTTCGTCGGGCCTGCCCACCTTGTTCGAAAGGCTGAGAGTGCCGTCCAGAGCCTCTTCCAACAACGCCCTGGCGCTGCCGTCGCGAAAGATGAGCAGCAGCGGGAACACGAAATCGCGATTGGTAAGCGCGCGCGTCGAAACGAGTTCTGTCTCCAGACCCACCCGTTCGGCTATGCGGGAGACGTCTTCAGCGCTCGGCGACCGGGCGTCGAAGGGGACGTCGGAATAGAGCACACTGTCTGACGAGGGGCGGTTCAAGAAGATGCAAATCTCCTTGAACGCCTCGGAAAAGCCGGTCAGGCTCGGGCTAATCTGCGCATGCCTGTCGATACCTTGCATCACCACCGGTTGTGTCCGCCCTCACGAGGACTGTTATTTTTGCCGGATCGGCGCCAACAAGTCGAGCGGCAAGTCGTTTGTCTGGCGCGACGGGACACGGCGATAGGTTTCCGTAGCAGGCGTGGCTGGAACATTGAACTCGGTGCGCGCGTAGGCTTCGGATTGAGCCGGTGCCTTGATCTGCATCGTCGACAGAAGTTGTCCGGTCGCGGCAAGCAGGCGATATTCGGCAAACAAGGCTGCGTACTGCGACGTCTTCGCCAGGATGCTGACGTTGAAGCGCGCGTTCTGCGCGCTCAGCACATCGAGCAGCGAACGCTGGCCAACCTTGAGCTGCTCGCGGTAGGACTCGACGAGCTGCACGTTCATCTGGGCCTGCGCATTCAGTGTGCGGGCAATGTCATACTGGCTCGTGCGGCGCTCCCAGGAAATGCGAACGGCCTCCTCGACCTCACGATGCGCCTGGTGGAACACCAGCCGCTGCTCGCTCGATCGACGCATCTGCTCCTGTTCGTTGGCGATGTCGATGCCGCCGCGATAGAGATTCCACTTCGCGACGATCCGTGCCTGCGCGTCCCAGGTATTGCCGGTAGAGCCGTCTATATCGTTGCCGGTGCGCACGCGCCCTTCGGCAAAGACTTCGGGAAGCATGTTCGAGCGCGCGGCCTTGACCTGCGAATCGGCGACACTGATGTCGGCGTCAGCGGCCTTGATGCGCGGATTGTTGCCGCGGGCGATCCCGATCGCCGTCTCCAGCGTGTTGGGTAGGGCGCCGGCAACCGACTTGGGCATGGACGGCATGGTCAGCGGCTGGCCGACCAGGCGATTGAAGCTGATCTTGACGGTGTCGAGCGCTTCTTCCGCTTCCTGCAGGCGAGCCTTTGCGTTAAGTAGCCGTTCACTTGCTTGCTGGCGATCCGCATCGGTCAAAGCGCCCCCGGATATCAGCGAGCTGATATCCGACAGGATCTGCTGATGCACGCCGACATTTTTGCGAGCCTCCGCCACGATCTGCTGCTGGAGAATATATTCGAAGTACTCGCGGACGATCTGCAGGCCGATCGTTTCGGAACGTTCCAGGACGCGGAAGGAGGCGCTATCGACGCGTGCTGCCTGCCGCTCCAGCTCGGCCCGTCGGCCGCCGCCATCGAACAGTTTCTGCGTAATGGTCAAACCGACATCGGAAGGATAGAGCGGGTCGTTTTCGATGGAGGCGAGTCGACGACTGTTGTCCTCGAGATGGCGAGCACCCGTCGAAGCCTCCAAATCGACGCTCGGCAGATAGAGACCGCGGGCCTGCCGAAGTTCGAACTCGATCGCCTCGCGGTTCTCCATCGATTGCCCAATCTCAGGGTTCGATTCCATTGCGATTTGAAGCGCTTCCCTGAGCGTCATCGCTTCGGCCGCACTCCCCGCGAACACGGTCGACGCGAGCAGAATGGAAAACAATCCGCCCTTTAAGGTTTTCCCCACGGTCAATACTATCCCCCTCGCAATCAGTTCGTCACGCCAGCAAATCCAGGCGGACGTTAAAACTGCAGAAACCTGCCTGCTAAATAATACAGCGGTAATAAAACGCGGCCACCAAATTTGGGGTCGTTCCAGACCACCGCAAGCTTTCGCACGGCTATGTTGCAAAAATGGAACAGCCGTCCCGCTGCACGAGAATCTTTTAACCTATTGAAAAGAAATGGAGCGTGCGGAACTGCTCCAGGACCTGAGCCGGCTCAGATCGACCAGAACACCGCCCTCAACTTAACGCCGACGCGAATGCGGTGGCTTCACTTCAGCCGCTGCGAGCGAAGACTATGGACTGAGCTGGTGCGGGCGCCGGGCCTGCATCGATTCAGGCCGAAGGCAGACGGACGAAACCGACGCTCTGAGTTGCCCCGGCAGCAACCGCAACGGTCTCCGAGGCTGCGGCACGGCGCAGCCGTTCCAGATCGACGCTGCCCTCGAACAACGCACCACCAACGCTGAGGGCGAGATCGACCTTGCTGCCATCGGCAGAGAAGTGCGACGAGGTCAGCGCTTTCGTCAGGCGGGTGCAAACCTGGTCGGCATCGACTTCGGTCGCACCGACCAACAGGACGTCGAAGCTCGCTGGGCCGGTTCGCGCGACGATATCATCGCGCCGCACCGAGGTGCTGATGGTCGAGGCGACAAATTGCAGCAGTTCCTCGCTCCATTCCGGGCCGAAGGCGGCGCCGACATCGTCGAGGTTGTTGATCCGCAGATGGATGAGAGCCCCGTGAAGCTCCTCGACAGCGCGTTGACGGCGGCGCTCAAGACCATTGACATACTGGACGAGCCCGCGGCCGGTGACGCAGCCGGTCGTGGTGTCATGGGCAACGACATGGTTGATCTGGTTGCGGAGACGCTGGGCCCGGCGAAACTGCATGGCCGCGATGACGATCAGCGGCACACCCATCAGCAAGGAAATCAAAGCCGCGCCCACAACGGCCGCCGCATAGGGGCGATCGACGAGAGCAACCAGGCTGAGATAGACCAGGACCTGGGCGAGGATGGCGAAACCAACGATGCCGCCGAGGACATAGCGCACGATCCGCCAGTCCTTCTGCCCGTTGAATGGTACCTCTCTCTGCATGCATCCAGCTCCCGATTCACTGACGATAATCGGTCTAGTGCAGTTTTATGGATATTCCCTTTCCTAGCTATCTACAACTTTATGCACCGCGCAGATTACCTAGGGGAATGCACCAAAACGGCATATGACTGCCTGGATATTCGCGCTTCGCGTGCAAATTCAAGATGGCGTCCGAGAAATTTCGTTTGTCCTCTCTCGTCCTGAACAACGGGACGTCGCTGATTTTGTTCACAAACCCAGATGTAGACGGGAAGCGCAAGGTTCTGCGCATCCGCGATGCTCCTACGATATCGCACGATGCAACTCTCAAATTTCGAGATTGCGCCGCGTGCTGAACAGAAAAAGGCCCCTGCGACGGGGGGCGGTTTCAGTTGGAGAACAAACCCGAGACACGGTAACGGCATCAAAAAATGCCGTGAGTTGTCACGGTCGCGGACTTTGGTCCTACGTCTGATCCGACTTCAGTCCGCTTTGACACAAACCCGCTTGTTCCGCAGGCTGATAGGATTGTTGGGCTGGTGTCGCGAACATGTCGATCAAGAACTCTCTGCGCCGACTTCTTTCCCCGCCGGATCCGCAGGAGCCGGCAATCAGCATACACGCCCTGGAGTCTCTTCTTGACCTGTGGCAAGCCTACAGCCTGGTGGTAATGGAGCTGCACAGATTGCAGGCAGAAGATAATCCGCGGCCAGAAGCGATCCGTGAGCTCGACGTCCTTTGTCGCGATATCGAGGCGCGGCTCATGTCCTCTCTCGAGAGGATGGATCGGGCTGACGGCGTGCACGTTTCCCAACGACGGCCTGCTGCCATGCGTTGATCAGGGGAGCCACCTCGGTCTCAATCACCTGGTCCCTTCATTGCCGGCGTTTGTTGACGAGGGTACGGGGGACGAGCACTGCCAGAAAGGGCCTTGGTTATGGCTCTATCAAACGTGCGTAATCTCGACGGCCTGTAAAGGGCCGGCAAAGTTCAGTTCTGAGGAGATGTCATGCCTACGCGTCGGAAGTTTCTTACCGCAGTCAGCTCGGGAGCCGTTTGTCTGTTTGCGGTAGCTCTTCCATATACCGTCGGCCCTGCCGGCTCGTTGCTGGAACTTGTTCCCCAGGCCGCCTTTGCCAAGAGCGGGGAGAACAACGGCAATGGTGGGGGCAACGGTGGCGGAAACGGTGGCGGAAACGGCGGAGGAAATGGCGGTGGTAACGGCGGAGGGAACGGAGGCGGCAAGTCCGAAAGAGACAAATCGAGCGGCGGCAACGCCCGTGGCAATTCGACGGGAGCCGGGGGCGGGGGAGCTGCTATCGGCGGCGGTGCCTCCAGCATCGGCGTGCGCCATGCCGATGGCATAAGCGAGGAGATCAGTGGCGGCCGTTACATCATGAAGGATGCGCGAGGGCGCACGATCATCAACCGAAGGGCGACCCTCGCAGACCTGAAACGAATTCAGTCCCTCATTCAGTAAGGGGGCGCCAATCAACGGCGTCGCGCAGTACCATGGCTGCCTCAGTCCGGTTGGTGACACCGAGTTTGGCCATGATCTGCGTCATATGGTGCTTTACTGTCTTTTCCTGAAGGTCGAGCTTCCGAGCGACGTGCTTGTTGCTCATGCCCGCCGCCACCAACTGCAGCACTTCATGTTCGCGCGCGGTCAGGTTGGCGACCAGGGCCGACAGGTTTGCTGGACCGCGTGCGCGGTTGGAAAGAAGTTTGGCTGAAAGCGCGGGAGTGACATAGCTTTCGCCCGTGGCCACGCTGCGAATGATGTCCGCCAGCGCTCGACCGCCTACGCCCTTCAGCACATATCCGAGCGCGCCCCGGTCAAGGGCCGCGGTGACATCATCGCTGGTTTCGGAAACGGTTAGCATGATGATCTTTTGCGATGGCGACAACTCGAGGATCGGGAGGATTGCGTTCAAGCCGCCGCCGGGCATGGAGATGTCCAGCAGCAAGACATCAGGACGCAAGTTCTCGGCAATAAGCAGGGCATCATCCCTAGAACTCCCCTCGGCAACGATCTCGAAGCCGCCGATCTCCAGCAGGCTTCTTGTTACGCCCTCTCGAAACAAGGGATGGTCATCGACCACGGCCACGCGTATCGCTGTCGTCATGCCGCTTTTGTCTCCTCAGTGCTGATTGTCATACGAACAACGGTGCCGGAGGCGGAGACGCTAATCTCGAAGGTTCCGCCCAAGCTTTCGATGCGTTCCCTTAATCCCTCAAGACCAAGGCCCGTCGGCTGCACGAGATCTGGGTCGAAGCCGGGCCCGTTGTCCCCGACCTCGACCGTCACCTGCTCACCCTTCGTCGATTGCGAGACGCGCTGGCCGACGCCGCCGCCATGGCGGTAGGCATTGTTGAGGGCTTCCTGCACGAAGCGGTAGATGCAGATCTTGGCGGATAGAGACAGGTGATCAGGCGGGTCGAAAACCGACAGGTTCACGGCCGTTCCCGTTCGCTGCTGATGAGCGTGAACCACCCGTTTCAAGATCTCGGACAAGGTTGCCGTCTCGATCTGCGGCAGGACGAGGCCGCTGCAGATCGTCCGGATCTCCTGCATTGCTTCATCGAGACTTTCCTTGATTTCGCCGATGATGCGTTCGCGTGCGGCGCGTGCTGATTTCGGGTTCGTGAAAGCATCGCTGTCGAGTCGCAGGGATGCAAACGCCAGCAACTGCGCCGGCCCGTCGTGCAGATCAGCGCCGATGCGGCGCAGGTGGCTTTCGTTGAGCGCCGTCGTGCGTTGCGAGGCCCGCTGGAGCCGTTCCCGCAGAGCTTCGTTCTGAGCGAGCAACGCTGAAAGCTCGGCGATCCGATCCTTGAGTGCATGGCGCTGATTTTCAATCGTCCGGCTGCCTCGCAGCACGATCGCGGAGAGGACCACAAAAAAGGCCAGCGTAAAGGCTGCAACCGCCAACCAGCTGTAGAAGCGCGCCTGGCTCAAGCCGTGCTGGAAATCATAGGAGACTTCATGAAATTCAGAAACGGCGACGACCTCTCCCGACCACGGTTGCAGCACCGGATTGTAGATCTCAAGGACGGGCATATCGGCTGGGCGTTTGTCTGACTGCTCCCCTGCCTGATCGAAGAGCGCCACCATGCTGCCGGAGAACGCCGTTCGCAGCTCGTCGCTGAGCTCGAGCCGTTTTCCAATCTGGGCCTCGTCGCTTGAATAGAGAACCGTGCCGTCTGCCCGCCAGAGACGGAAGGACAAGAGGCGGTTTCCCAGAGCGCCTTGACCAAGCGTTTCGTCCAGCGCGCGCGCCACCGCGCCGTCGAGGACCTGGGTGCTTTGCATGTCGGGCAACAACGGTGCGATCACACTGTCCACGTAGAGGGCCGTGGTCGCGGCGGAGTTTCGAGTGACGGCTTCCTCGATTAGGCGCGAAACAAACGCCCCGACCAGCACCATTGCAGACGCCGCAACAAGGCCGCCTATCAGCAAGAACTGTGTTGCCAACGAGCGGGCGTTCCAATTTTTGATGAGTTGGCTGGCGCGCACGAAATTTCCCGGGATCGACCGCTGATCGCCAGCGTCGCTGTGGTACAACAAACCCACGATAACCTATCCGGTTGGGCAGGCCGGTCAATGCCGTGGTTCGGTTCTCAATTTTTATCGGACCTTTGACTGCCTGCCCGACAGGACCAAGGTCCTATAGGCCGCCGCAATGGTCCAGGGGTCATAGCCGATCCCTTTTGCCCAAGATAGGTTCAACTCCTCTACAAGCGCGGCCTTCATCAGATTCGGCGCCGCGGGTATTCGAAGAGGAGTTTCTTATGGTTTTCACGAAAGCAATCGCTCGTAGCGTCGTGGCGCTGAGTTTGGCCGTAGTTCCCGCGGCGGGCGGGATGGTCGGCGCGGCGGGCACAGCCTTTGCCAAGGACGGCCATGGCAATTCCGGTGGTGGGGGCGGTAACGGAAATGGCGGCAGCCATGGCGGGGGCTCAGGTTCCAGCAATGGCAAATCGGAGACCGCGCGCGCAAACAAGGACTCCCGGTCGAGCAAGGCCAGCGACAAGTCGACGTTGAAATCGTTCTTCACACGTGACAAGGCACCGGACACAGCAAAAAAATCTGCCAAGGCTGACAAGCTGGCCAAGGTGGACCCGGTCGGTGCTGGCGCCGGCACCCCGGGGCTGCGCTCGCTGAACCGCAACTATCACGCTTATATCAATTCGAACGATCCCCGAATGGCCGCGGTTTCTGCCTACGCTATCGCCTATGCCGAATTCGAAGCTGAGAACGGCGTCGACGCCATCCCAAGCGATCCGACTCTCAGCGACGAGGCCCTGCGCGACGCGCTTGCCGGCTTCTCGAAAGATGGTGTCGTGACCGACGATATGCTTGACGAGGCCAAGGATATCCTCGGGGTTGGGCCCGAGGTCGGCAAGATCGATCAGATCCGCGATACGCTTCCTCCGCCGACCGTCGAATGACGGGCGGTTAACAGACAAGTCGGCGGGCCCGGGAAGTTGACCCCGGGCCTGTGAAGGTCGTGCGCTTAAGCGATGTTGCCAGCTTCCTTCCGGCGATCGCCCATCTTAAGTGCCTCCCGCTTCTGGTCGAACGGCAACTGTCGGCCAGCAAACTGGCGCGCCTGTAGCGGCAGGGACATCATCGAGGGTTCGTCGAGACGACAGGCACTCCCGCGTTCGAAGCATGGAAGGGGATGCCTTCCTGCGAATGCATAATTCCTCAACTCCCGTTCGATTTTAGGGTAGAATTACGCCGCGATTAAAGGACTGCAGTGTCCTTTGCGCGCCGAATTCGACGTGTGGCGCTGCAGAGGGAAGGTGAAGCCAATGAAAAGGTTTGCAATCGTTGCTCTGGCGCTGGCGACGGCGTTGACAAGCGCTCCGCCGGCCATGGCGTTTCCCGCAATTGCCGCGCCGAGGATTGAAGCGCCGCAAGCTCAGCTGGTTCAGTACAGGCGATATCGCGGCGGGTATTACCGCGGACATCGTCATAACGGCGGCGATGATTGGGCTTGGGCGCTGGGTGGGCTTGCCGCCGGTGCAGTCATCGGCGGGTTGCTGGCGCAGCCCAGGTATTATGGCCCCAGCTATTATGGCCCCAGTTACTATGAGCCGGACTACTACGGCCGGACCTACTACCGTCCGCGCTACTATGCGCCACGCTATTATGCGCCACGCTATTCCCGCCAAGTCTACTACGGCGGCAATGCACATGCGCGCTGGTGCTATGCGCGCTACCGTTCCTATAGGGCCTACGACAACACGTTCCAGCCCTATTACGGTCCGCGACAGGCGTGCATTTCGCCCTACTATTGAGCGTGGGGTGAGGCACGCGGTCAATCGGCTTCATCGGCTATCCGAATGGGGTTTGAACCGCTGATAAGAAAGCCCGACCGCCGCCCAGGGCAACGTCTCGAAATCGCACGCTTGCCGGCGCGAGCCGTGGAGGCGGGACCGTGTTCCCAACGGCAACGAGCGATGTCTCTCGATCGAGCGGTCAGACCCGGTTCTCGGATGATCGCCGGCTGCTCAAGCTGAATTTCCTGCGGCGAGCCTTTTAACCAGTCAGGCAGCGCGCGAACGGGCTCCTGTCGCTACCGCGGCCCGCGTATGGCAGGCTGGTTTTTGGGATCTTGCTGTTGCGCACTGAAATCTCCTTATCCTCGAATTGGTGCGAAGTCGTGCCACTACACGTCTCAAAAGCGCGTGGCAGCAGCGCCGCGCGCATTCCAGATATTTGATAAACTTTGGCAAACTATGTCATCGTGGAGGTAGCTATGGAGGCTGAATATGGCCACGATGAACGTATCGTTGCCCGATCCGATGAAGGACTGGGTCGAAGCACAAACGCGCACAGGCCGCTATGCAAACGCCAGCGACTATGTGCGCGATCTCATTCGTCGGGATCAGGAGCGTAATGACAAGATTGCCGTCATGCAGCGCTTTGTCGACGATGGCCTGAAAAGCGGGGTCGGTAATCGCTCGAAGGACGAACTTTTCGCTGCGGCATTGGCGCGGGCTGAAACGCCGCGCGACCATCGTTAATGGGATTCCGCCTTTCCCTCGCTGCAGAAAAAGACATTATCGCTATTGCCGAGGAAGGCGTGTGCCTCTTCGGAGCCGCTCAGGCCAGCCGGCATCATGACTAGCTTTTCAGTATTTTCGTCCTGATTGCCGCTAGTCCTCGCATGGCGCGCGAGCGTTCAGAGTTATCGCCGCCGATGCGCATCCATCCGTTCAAAGCCCATCTTGTCGTCTAACGGGTCGAGCTGACGGCGATATTCTCATTGTCCGTGTCCGGCACGGTCACGAGAACTGGGCGGACAACGCCTAATTAAGCTAGGGACTGCTGAGCCCCCACTGCATCCAGCGCGGATGCGACGACGCTTCCGGTGGGCGCGTTCAGTTGTCTGGTATTTCCCCTGGTCGATAATTTGGAAGCCGACCCGGTGGTAGCAACGCCAGAAGCGCAAGTCCGGCCATAATCAAAAAACCGATCTTCAGGGCCAGAAGCCTTGCTTCGGTATTGATACGCAACGCCTCCGCCTTTTGCTCAGGCGTGGCAGTCGTTGCTTGAATCACCGATGCCAGCTGATCGTTGCTAACGAATGTGATGCTATCGAGATTGACCTGGGACTGGATTTCGATCGGCAGCGTTGGGTTCGCCGCCAATTGACGCATGACCGCGGAGCTTAGGAGACCTACGAGTAGAGCTCCGGAAACGGCGGTACCCACGGCGGCAGCGAGGTTGTTGGTGGTCCCCCTCAAAGACCCAACGTCCCCGGCCAGTTGCTTCGGCGAGGCCGTCACCAACACGTTGAACAAGAGAGTGACCAGCGATCCTTGGCCAACTCCGAACAGGATGAGCCCCAACAATACGGGACCGGAACTCCAATCGTTGCGCACAACAAAAGCGAGCCACAACAGCGCGATCGCGCAGGCCGCAAAGCCGAACCGCCCAATCTGTCTTGGAGTGATCCTGTCATAGAACCGAACGATCAGCATCGCCGCAAAAAAGACGGTCAGGTTGAAGGGCAACATCGCGACAGCAGTCGCGAGCGGTGAGCGTCCCTGGACGATCTGTATATAGAGTGGGACGGAAAAATTAAGCGCGGCCTCAAGCGCGACGACTGAGAACATCGCGTAAACGGCGGCCCTTTCCTGAGGAGAATCGAGCACCTCGAGTGGCAGCAGAGGTGTGCGGTTTGACGCTTCGCGACGCCGGGTCCAAAGGAAGAAGGCCTGCCCCAATACAATGCCAATGACAATCATGGCCGGTGCTGGCGAAACGCCAAGGATATCAAAGGGAGCGTTTGGGCTTGCCAAGACAAGGCCCCAACCATTCAGGTTGTTAAATCCGAAGCTGATCAGAACGATTGCACTGGCCGCAAACAGCACGCCGATCATGTCGATTTTTACCTCGGGGCGGCCTTGATCCGGCTTTAGGCGGAAGCTCAGAAGAAGAACGATGGCTGAGACGACGACGAGGATGCCAAAGACCGGCCTCCAGCCAATATAGGTGCCGAGCACGCCACCGATCAAAAACGCAAGCACGCCGGCGCCCGCGCGGGCAGATCCCAAGGTGCCAAGGGCCGTAGCCTGCTGACTACCCCGATAGTTTTCCGCAATCAGTGCGACAAGGGCGGGAACGATGACAGCACCCGCCGCGCCACAAAGGCCCTGTGCGGTGATCATGGCCGTGGCATTCGGACTAAGCGTCATGAGGATTTGTGCCGATCCGAACACGACGACGGCGATGCGAAATACCTGCAACGCGCCAAAGCGTTGAACGAGCTTTGCGCCGAGCATGACGAAGCCTGCCACGATCATAGAATAGGCAACGATCCCCGTGGCGACCACAGTTGGCGCCACACCGAAACTGTCGACCATCCCTCCCAATGCCACCGGCAACGAGGCGACGTTGAATGACATTATCGCTTGGCCAAAGGCGATCGCGATCATGGGAACCCATGAAGCGCGAACGTCCATGTCGGTGTCAGGCGCGGATGCGGCAGTGGACATGGTCTCGCTCCCTTGTGAATCAGATCGAAATTGCGATGTGCCCCTGGCGACGGTTAACTGCCGGAAGAGGAAATCAGCAGATCAAGCCCCAGCCGTTGCGACAGGAACTGCGCAACGAGTTGTCCCTTGACGCTATTGCCAGCTTCATCGAGAGGCGGTGCGAACGTACCCAATCCGCCTTTTCCGGGTGAAACCGTCACTATTCCGCCTCCGATCCCGCTCTTGCCG
The DNA here is from genome assembly GCF_001270265.1 of Ensifer adhaerens. Classification (GTDB taxonomy): domain Bacteria; phylum Pseudomonadota; class Alphaproteobacteria; order Rhizobiales; family Rhizobiaceae; genus Ensifer; species Ensifer adhaerens_B. The sequence goes on along the minus strand of NZ_LGAP01000003.1, from coordinate 283,628 downwards.
GGCAGGCCGATTTCATAGAGCCAATCGCCCGAAGTTTCGTACAGGCCCGCTGTCAGCATGACGGCCAAGGTGTAGTGGCAAACCTCCTGCTTGACGACCTGCTCCCCGGTCACCGGGTTGATGCCGCCGTTGGCAAGCGTCGCCCCCATGACCGCGAGATCGCGTGCACTGACATTCAGCGAGCATTGCCGCGTGTAAAGCTCCACAGCTTCGGTCGGATCGCAGTAGATGCGCCCGACGCTATGGAGCATCCAAGCGATGCTTCTGTTTCTGGAGTTGGTTTTCGAGGCCGAGTCATAAACCTCCTCGTTCACGCGGAGGTCCTTGCCCGCAAAGCGGGATAAACCCTGGAGAATGAATTGCCATCCGGCTCAACACTTTCTCCCGGAACGAGGCTGGTCGTGGCGATTGCACCGGCGTTGACCATGGGGTTCGTGCGTCCCGCGACATCTCGTTCGACGCCCGTCAAAGAGTTGAACGCATAACCCGTGGCATTGACGCCAAGTCGGTCACGGGCTCCGGTCGCGCCGATCACATCGCAAATCAAAGCGAACAGAAACGGCTTTGAAACACTCATGATCGTGAATTCATGTTCGGCGTCCCCGACCGAGAAAATGCGTCCGTCGAGCCCCACGACACAAATACCGAACAGATCGCTCGGTACGTTCGCAAGCGCCGGATAGACTTGAGAGTTGTGGCCGAGATCAACGTCGGCGAACCGCTCGTGTGCGGAAGTCACCAGTCTAGAAACTGCATCTGCGGGGGGTAGGCGACCAGTCGAAACATATGCGTTCTTGTCGCGAGACGAATCCAAGAGCTCCATGCACTTCTCCCCTGTCGCAGAGACGAATTGTGGCGGGCCTGAGGAATTCTTGCTGTGATTGTGAAGGTAGAACGAAATTGCCACTTTCACAAGTGGAGCAAAAATCCCAATGCGCGATGCCGCAAGGCCGACGCCGGATATCGGTTTGCACTATTGCTATGTCGAGCTGCACATCGAGCAGGGACCCATTCTCGAAAACAACGGAAAGACCATCGGCGTCGTAACCGGCGGGCAGGGGATCCGCTGGTACGAAATCTCGCTGCATGGCGAGGAAACCCATGCCGGACCGGTTCCGATGAGGCTGCGGAAAGATCCCGTGCCGTTGCACGCGCGAATGATCGACCTTGTCCATGAGATCGGCGGTCGCGATCCGCAGGCACGGTGCACCATTGGGCAGATCCGAGCTCTTCCCAGATCCATCAATGTCGTGCCGGGCCGTATAGAGATGACGGTCGACCTGCGGCATCCCGACGAAATCGAGTTGGAAGCAATGCATGATGCGCTGATGCGTGGTTGCAGCGACCTGTCGCGCAACTACCCGGCAATAAGGCTAGACGTCACGCCTCGCTGGCACTCGCCCGTTGTCCGGTTCGACACGAACCTCGCAAACCTGGTCAGGTCCTGCGCCGAACGTCTCGGCTTTGCCGCGCACGATATGGCGTCCGGGGCGGGCCACGACGCCTTTCATCTGGCACGACGGATGCCGACGGTGATGATCTTTGTTCCCTGCCGTGATGGCATAAGTCACAATCCGCAGGAATACGCCTCTCCCCAGGACGTTGCGGCTGGGGCCGATGTGCTGCTGTCGGTGGTCCTGGATAGGGCCATGTCGCGCGGATGAACGGCCACCTCCTTGGCAATCCGTCGCTCTCTGAACGCCACCGTCGGGTGCGGTACGGTTGAATTCGCAAGCCAAGCGGCCCGAGGACGCGCAGCGGTGCTGCGCGCCGGAATGCGCCTGGCTTCAACTTCAGGCGTGCTTGGCCGCGGCCACGAAGGCCGCAATCTTGTCGATGTCCTTGCGAAAGCCGCCTTCCGGAAGCGGGCGGTTCGTATGGGTGAGTGAGTCGACCGCCCAGGGCCGAACCGCCTCGATCGCTGCAGCGACATTCTCCGGCTTGAGGCCGCCCGCCAGGATCACCGGTCGCTTGCTGCGTTTGACAATTTCGCGGCTGAGCGACCAGTCATGGGTGACGCCGGCCGCACCAATACCACCGATATGGGCCGCGACGGAATCCAGGATGAAGATGTCCGCGAACGGCTCGAACCTTGCGGCGTGATCGAGTGCCTCGGGGCCCGTCATCGGAATGGCCTGGAGGATCTGCAGGTCGGGATACTTTGCAAGCAGCTTGGTGCGCAACGTTTTGACATGCTCGGGGGTCACGAGTTCGATGTCGCCACACAGGTGCAGCACGTCGGGCTGCACCGCGTCCACCATCTCGGCGATCGCCTCGAGATCACTCTCAACCGACAGCGCCACTCGTTGCGCTTTCCCCTTGAGGGCATCGGTAATTTCGCGCGCCGCGGCGTTACTGATCTCTCCGGGCAGACCCCGGTTCGAAGGCGTGACGCCGAGATAATCGACGCCGGCTTCGGCTGCAGCAAGCGCCTCAGTCACTGTCTGCATGGTATAGATTTGTGTTTTCAAGGACTTGCTCGTGTTTTGGCTAGATGGATTTCGGGAGGATCGCCTTGACCATGCGCTCCTCGGTGAGTTGAACCCGCTCGGTATTGCGTGCGGCGAAGACGGAATAGAGCGCGTCGACCAATGTCATCTGCGCGATCTGGGCTGCCATCGGCTCGCTGCCCTGCTCATGCGAGACGCTGACCAAAACGACGTCGGCGAGGCGGGCGAGCGGTGAGCTGCTGTTGCCGGTGATACAGAGCGTCGAGGCGCCACGCGACTTGGCTTCCTGCAGCACCAGAACCGGATCGCTGGTGATGCCCGAATAGGAGATGGCGACGACGAGATCGCCTGGTCCGGTCAGCGCCGCATGCATGATCTGCAACTGGGAATCGACCGGCGCATCGCAGCGCAGACCCAGCCGAATACAGCGTTGATAAAATGCCTGCGCGACGATGCCGGATCCGCCGACGCCTCCGACCAATATGTGCCTGGCACCGGCCATCAGATCGATTGCTTCGGCCAGGGTCTTTTCATTGAGAACGCCGAGCGTATCGGTCAGGGCCTGGCTGATGGCCCGAAACAATCTGGCGGCAGCCTGCAGGTCGCTTGTCTGCGGCTCGGTCGATATTTCGGCTTGAACGGTGCGCGGCTCCTGGGCCAGCGCCAGCTTGAGATCGGTGAACCCCTCGAAGCCGGCGGTGCGACACATGCGCAGCACGGTCGTATCGCTGACATCCGTCGCCTGGGCGATTGCCGACATCGACTGGCGGATGGCGCTGTCGCTGTTGTCGAGCATCCAAAGCGCCACGCGTCGTTCGGAATCGGACAATTTCGGCAGCACGCTTCGAAGCCGGCTGCTGGCTGGGATGCTGTTGCCTCGCAAATCATTGATCATTGACGGGGCCCTTTTCGGGTTCGCGGTGCGCCTGGCGAGGAGGCTAGCACAGTCATGTTGTGGTGTCACTATAGACATGATTGATATGATGTGGCATCACTGCATTGACGCGATGAGATGCGCTGCTGGACTTCTGGGAGGATGTCATGGGACTGAAGCGTTTGTTGATTGCTGGTGCGGCCGTGGTGCTGACCGCCCTTCCGGCCGCGGCCGGTGAACTCTCCTTCTGGCACGCCTATGCGGGTCAGCAGGACAAGGTCGATTTCATCAACTTCGCACTGGACGAATTTGCCAAGGTCCATCCCGACATCAAGCTGGATGTCGTTGCGGCCGAGCAGTCGGCCTATAAGACCAAACTCAACACGGCCATGGCGTCGGGCAATCCGCCTGACGTGTTCTACACGCTGCCCGGCGGATTCCTGAACGCCTTCGTCAATGGCGGGCAGATGTATGCGCTCGACGCGGACCTTGCCAAGGACGGCTGGGGCGACAGCTTCCTTGAAAGCGCGCTCGCGCAGACAAGCAAGGATGGCCATGCCTACGCCGTTCCCGTCGATGTCGACTCCGTCGTCTTCTGGTACGACAAAGCGCTCTTTGCGGAAAAAGGCTGGACGGTGCCGTCGAGCTACGATGAGCTTCTGGCATTGGCCGAGACGATCAAGGGCGAGGGCGTTGTCCCGTTCGCGCTTGGCAACAAGGACGCCTGGCCGGCAACGTTCTGGTTCCAGTATCTCGAAATGCGTCTCAAGGGATCCGGTGTGGTCTCCTCCTTCGTCAACAAGGATGCCAAAGCCACGCTCGGCGACGAGGCAACCAAGGCGCTGGAACATGTCGCCGCGCTTTCGAGCAAGGGCTATTTCCCGATCGGCTTCAACGGCATGGGCGACCAGGAAGCCAACATGCTCTTCCTCAACGGCCAGGCGGCCATGATGCTGAACGGCACGTGGCAGATCGGCGCCTCCGCGGATGCGCCTGAAGGCTTCAAGCTCGGCTACTTCGCATTCCCGACAGTCAAGGACGGGGCTGGTGACCAGTCTGACGTCCTGGCCGGCGTCGCCGCCACATTCGGGATCTCGCAGAAGGCCGAGAACAAGGCCGATGCCGTGACCTTGCTCAAGTTCCTGACGTCGCGCCAGGTCATGACCAAGTATGTCGAGCTTCGAAAGACAATGGTCACTGTGAAGGACGCGACGACTGAGGCCGCCGCAGGCCCGGTCCTGTTCGATATCAGCAGCAAGCTGATGGCTGATGCAGGCCACCTCGATCCCTTCTACGACACGGCGATGCCGCCGGCTGCGACCAACATCTACCAACATCTACTACACATCGCTCCAGGGCGTGCTTGACGGCTCGGTGCCGCCGGCCGATGCGGCCAAGCGTCTCGAGGATGCGCTGCGGGCCGACAAGTAATTGGCCCCAGCGACATGATCCGCTTGCGCGGCAAGCCGCTCGCCGCGCAAGCCCTCCATGGAGCGTAAGATCGATGAGTACCAGCAAAGGCTTTGGCAACAGCCACAACAGGGCGGCACTCCTGTTCCTGTCACCTGCATTCCTGCTCATTGCAGCCTTCGTCGCCTATCCCGTCGTCTATGCCGGTTGGCTTTCGCTTTTCAGTTGGGACGGAGCGTCTGCACCCATCTTCCAAGGGGCAGGCAATTTCGTCCGCCTGGCCGGCGACCCGATCTTCTGGCGAGCGCTTGGCCGCAACCTTCTCGTCGCGCTTTCGGCGATGGTTTTCCAGGTGTTTCTGGCGCTTTGCATCGCCTACTGCCTGGTGCGCATCGTGCCCGCCTTCAGCCGGATATTCCTGTTCTTCTATCTTGTACCGGTGATGGTCAGCGAGATCTGCATCGGGCTGCTCTGGCGCTTCATGTACAATCCCTATTTCGGCCTGGTGAACGCGGCATTCGGCGCGCTTGGGCTGGACGGCCTGAAGCGCGGTTGGCTCGGCGAATCCGGCACTGCGTTTTCGGCCGTGGTGGTGGTGATGAGCTTCACCTATCTCGGCCTCTACGTCCTGCTTTTCGTGGCCGCGGTGAGGAGTGTGCCCGAAAGCGTCTATGAGGCTGCCGAGATCGACGGGGCCGGCCATTTCACCAAGTTCTTCTCGATCACCATCCCGATGGTCGGAGACGCGGTGCGTGCCAATTCTCTCCTTGCGATCATCGGCTCGCTCAAGACCTTCTCACTCGTCTTTGTCCTGACCAATGGCGGCCCGAACCATGCAAGCGAGGTGGTTTCCACCTACCTCTACAAGATGGGCTTCGGCAGCTTCGAGATGGGCTACGCCGCAACGATCGGCTTCACGCAGATGTTGCTGACTGCGATCGGCGCTTGGCTCGTCTTCCGGTATCTGAAAAGAGCCGGCGTCGGCGGGAGAACTTGAGCCATGGGTGCCGTTCGCCGCTGGACTGTGACCAACACGGTGGTCCTTGTTCTCCTGACGCTGCATGTGCTGCTGGTGGTGTTCCCGTTCATCTGGATGATCTACAGCACCTTCAAGACCAACAAGGAGTTCATGCGTTCGGTCTGGTCTTTGCCCACGAGCTTCTCGCTTGACGCCTATGTCGGCGCCTGGAGTGGCGGCGCGCTTGGCGGTTATGCTGTCAATTCGCTACTGATCATGGCAGGAGCGACGATTATCACGGTGGCCGTCGCGACCTTGGCGGGCTATGCGCTAGCGGTTTATCGTCCGCGCTGGATGCCTGCGGTCGAACTCGGCCTGACGGCGGCCATGGCGATACCCGCCTATGTGGCGCTCGTGCCCTTGGTGGTGATGCTTCGTGGCGCCGGACTGCTGGACACGCATATGGGTGTCGTCCTGCCGACCGCCGCCTTCAACGTGCCGGTCACGATCTTCATCATGCAGGCCTTCTTCAACACGCTTCCGCGTGAACTCTTCGACGCGGCGCGCATGGATGGTGCCTCCGAGTGGTCGATCTTCGCCCGTGTTGCGCTGCCGATCGCCCGCCCGGCGATGTTCACCGCGGCGATCGTCAACATGATCTGGGTCTGGAACGATTTCCTGTTTCCGGTCGTCTTCATCAACAGTCCGGCGCGCAAGACGCTGCCCGTGGGGCTTACCGATTTCGTCGGCGAGCACATCACCAATTATCCGGTGATGCTGGCGGCAATCCTGATCGCGGCAATCGCGCCGCTCGTCCTCTTCATCTTTTTCGAACGCCAGATCACCGCCGCTTTGCTCGGCGGTGCCGTCAAGGAATAGCCTTTAATGACTTGGGTAAAGCCTGGTCCAATGCAGGAGAAGTTTCATGTCGCCTAAAGAGCTCGATTTTGCTAGCCGGGCAGTCTTCTACACCCCGGAGGAGCATTCCCAGTCGATCAGCTATCCGATCTACATGTCGGCGAACTTCCAGTATGGCGGCGACATCTACGACCAGATCGTCGCCGGCGCGCGCAAGGAAGTGAATATCTATTCGCGCTGCGGCAACCCGACGGAATACAAGTTCGAAGAACACATCGCCCAGCTGACGGGTGGTACTGCCTGCCTGGCGACGGCTTCCGGAATGGCCGCGATCTCGCATGCGCTGTTCGGCATCCTGAAGGCGGGAGACCACATCGTTGCGGATCTCACCACCTATTCGAGCACGCACGAGTTCTTCGATCACCGCGCGGCCGATTTCGGGCTGAAGGTCAGCCTTGTCGATTGCACCGATGTCCGTGCCGTCGAAAACGCGTTTACCGATGAGACCAAGGTTCTCTACGTCGAGGCGATCGCCAATCCGACCATGAAGGTGCCGCCGCTCAAGGCGCTGGTGGAACTTGCCCATGCGCGCGGCATCGTCGTGATTTGCGACAACACTTTCGCATCGCCTGCGGTTTGCCGACCCCACGAGTTCGGTGTCGACGTCGTCGTAGAAAGCGCGACCAAATTCATCGGCGGCCACAATGATGCGGTCGGCGGGGTGATCACGCTGAAGTCCGACATCCTGCCTGCCGATTGGCTGGAAGACGTGCGCTGGAACACCCTCAACAAGCTCGGCGCACCGCTGTCACCGTTCAATGCCTGGCTGTTGCTCCGCGGTGCGCAGACGCTTGCGCTGCGTCTTGAAAAGCAATGCGCCAATGCGCTAGCGCTTGCAAAACATCTCGAAGCCCATCCCAAGGTCAAGCGGGTTTTCTATCCGGGACTGCCCTCGCATCCGAACCATGCCTCGGCGAGCGAGCAGTTGCGCGGCGGCGGCGCCATGCTCTCTTTCTGCGTCGAGGACGAGGCTTCGGGTGTGCGGCTGCTGAAGCGCCTGAAGCTCGGCTCGTTCGCGGCGAGCCTCGGTGGACTGCGCACCACAACGCAGATGCCCGCGACCATGGCCTTTCTCGACATTCCCAGCCAGGAGCGCGAGGCGATGGGCGTGGTCGATGGCCTGGTGCGTTTCTCGGTCGGTATCGAACATGTTGACGACATCATCGCCGACGTAGATCAGGCGATAGAACAAATGCATCTCGATATCTAGGGTTTGTGCAATGGCAGCGATCGTCCTCCTGGGGGATATTAATATCGACCTGGTGCTTGATATCCCTGCGTATCCGCCCGAGGGCGGAGAGGCGATCGCAACCGCCCAGCGGCACATGCTGGGTGGTTCGGCCACCAATACAGCTATCGCGCTTTCGCGCGCCGGCCACGACTGCCGGCTGATCGGCCGGGTGGGACAAGACGCATGGGGACAGCAGGCGCTGTCTTCGCTCGAAGACACCGGCGTTTCGACGGCATGGATCGGCCGGGACCCGTTGGAGCCGACGCAAACGAACATCGTGACCGTCGGCAAGGGCGGCGAGCGAACGATGTTTGCCTATCGCGGGGCCAACGCGCACCTGTCCCCGGCATCGATCGTCGGCGATACGTTTGACGATGCGGCGCTCTTTCATCTCTCCGGTTACGCCTTGTTGCAAAGTCCGCAGTCCGACGCAGCGATGAGAGCAATCGAGCTTGCGCAGGAGCGGCATATCCCCGTCACTCTAGATATTCCCGCCGGGATTGCCCTGTCGGTCGCGCCGCAGGTGCGCAATCTGCTGCCGAAACTCGACACCATCATGCTGGGCGGAGCCGATCTTGCGCCGCTGGCAGGAGCAGGCTCCGACACACCTGCCGAAGAGGCGATCAAGTCGCTGTTGCACCAGGGTGTGAAAAGGATCGCCCTCAAGCATGATGCCGCAGGGTCGTCTCTCCACCAAAATTCCGGGGTTGAAAGCGCGCCGTGGTTTTTCGTCGCTGCCGTCGACACGACCGGGGCCGGCGATGCCTTCGCGGCCGGGCACATTATCGGGCGGCTGTCCGGATTGCCCGGAGCTGAATGCTGCCGGCTTGCCAATGCGTTCGGGGCTATAGCGGTGACCCGGCAGGGGGCGGGAACGTCGATGCCCGTGCTGGCGGAGATTATGGAGCTGATTGGTGCCGACAACGGCAATAGGTCTGAGAAAGCCGGCTTGAGGGAAGAGCTGGAACGACCGTCACGCGTCAAGCCTCAATCCTTGCAGGATTCAAACCGAACATAGGCTGGCAGCACAAAGTACTTCTCTGTTCGCTCGAAAGAGCTCAGAGCGCCTTTGTCCGCCACACGGATTGCCAGGCCTTTTGCGCAGCTGCAAGCCATCATAGGCGCTTTCAATGTGGGTAAATCTGACCCGCACGCAATCTGTGCTTCGACTGTAGGTACTGTCTGCTGTGCACCAGTATTCGACGCGGTATAGTTGCACTAAGACACTTGGGAATATGGCTCTTTTTAGAGACGTTGGTCATGTGCCGCGTCACCGAACCGCCACCAGCCTAGCCAAAGGGAGTGTTGACCCTTCCCCGTTACCCCAGCAGGCTTTTTCCCAAGAAAAGTCATCCTTGGGAGGGAACATGTCTGGTTCGTGCCGTTCGCTGATGCACTCGGTTGCCGTCGCCTCGATCGCCTTGCTCTATGCGCACGCAGGAGCGAAGGCTGAAGATAAGCTCTTTATCTATAACTTCTCCGACTATTTCGCCGAAGACACAGTTTCGACCTTCGCCAAGCGCACGGGCGTCGACCCCCGTGTCGATTTCTTTGATTCGCTCGAAGTTCTGGAGACACGTCTGCTGGCAGGGGGAAGCGGTTTCGACGTTGCCTTTCCAAGCGCAACTGTCGGTGAGCGCCTCATCCAATCGGGCGCGCTGAAGCCGATCGATGCTTCCGGTCTCAAAAACTATAAGAACCTGGACAAGGATCTCCTGAAGCTTGTTGCCGAACACGACCCCGGCAATCAATATCTGATCCCGTACATGTGGCTGACGACCGGGATCGCCTACAATCCGAAGCTCGTCGAGGAGCGGGTTGGTGCCGCGCCGACGAACAGCCTGGACATGTTCTTCAAGCCGGAGCTGGCGCAGAAGTTTCAAGACTGCGGCATCGGCATCGTCGATGCGCCCAACGAAGTGATCCCGATCGCTCTGAACTATCTCGGTCTCGATCCCTATTCGACAAAACAGGAAGATCTCGACAAGGCCAAGGATCTGCTCCTGACGCTGCGCCCGTACATCCGCCACATGCAGAGCGGCCAGCTGGTGGCGGACATGGCCTCCGGCCAGCTCTGCTTGGCGATGATGTGGAGCGGCGACGCGGGCATTGCCGCCGCGCGCGCGGAAGAAGCCAACAATGGCATTGCGGTCAGCTATTCGATCCCGAAGGAGGGCACCATCATCTCCTTCGACACGATGGCCATCCCTGGCGACGCGCCCGACCCGGAGCAAGCCCTGGCCTTCATCGATTACGTTCTCGAGCCGAAGACCGTCGCCGACATCAGCAACCACGTGTTCTACGCCAATGCCAATGCTGCGGCGACACCTCTGGTCGACGAGGCGATCCGCACGGACCCAAACGTCTATCCGCCCGCCGAAGTCCGCGCCAAGCTCTTCGTCGACAAATCGCTTCCGCCGCGCCAGGCGCGCGAACGCACCCGGGTGTGGACCGCGTTTAGGGCCGGCAACTGAGTGCGTTGCCTGAGAAGCGGAAGCAGAAGGACATCCGTGTTGCAATCCTACGTATCAATTGAAAACCTATCCAAGTCCTTCGGTCTGTTCAGCGCCGTTGACGACGTTTCGATCGGCATCGGGAAGGGGGAATTCTTTTCGCTCCTTGGTCCATCCGGATGCGGCAAGTCCACCCTGCTGCGCATGATCGCCGGCTTCGAAACACCGACGTCGGGTGTCGTCCGGCTCGACGGGGATGAGGTTACCGACGTTCCGGCCCATCGGCGGCCAACGAACATGATGTTCCAGTCCTACGCGCTGTTTCCCCATCTGTCGGTGGGCAAGAACATTGCCTTCGGCCTGCAGCAGGACCGGTTGGCAAGCGGCGAGATCCGGCAGCGCGTCAGCGAGGTGGCCGAAAAGCTCCAACTGACAGCGTTGCTGGATCGCAAGCCGCAGCAGCTGTCCGGCGGACAAAGGCAGCGCGTCGCGCTGGCGCGGGCGTTGGTCAAGCGTCCCAAAGTGCTGTTGCTGGACGAGCCACTCGGCGCGCTTGACAAGAACCTTCGTACGGAAACCCAGCACGAACTGGTCAGGCTCCAGCGGGAGCTGGGGTTGACCTTCATCATCGTAACCCACGATCAGCATGAGGCAATGACCGTGTCGTCGCGCATCGCGATCATGCGACAGGGCAAAGTGCTGCAGATCGGATCGCCGGCCGAGGTCTACGAAACACCGGTTTCCCGCTACGTCGCGAAATTTCTCGGCGAGGCGAACGTGTTTGAAGGCGGCAGCGCTAGACGCTCCGGCAACGAGCTGAAAATCGAAAGTGCGGAGGCAGGCGGCTCGGTGCTTGCCACGGCCAGCGACCATATTTCGACCAATGGTCGCTACTGGGTGTCGGTGCGGCCGGAAAGAGTCGAGCTCAGCAAGCAGGGCACCGGCCTTGAGGGCGTCATCGAACAGTTCAGCTATGCCGGGGCCGGGCGGCATTACCGGGTGCGCCTGAAGAGCGGAGCAACGCTAGACGCTCGGCGCGTCAACTCAGGTGCGCAGGACGATCTGTCGGTTGGCGACACCGTGTTTGCGTCATGGATGCCGCAGGCCGCCCGTCTGCTGGCCGACTAGGGGAACGACATGATGCAATCAAAACCCGATCTGGGCCGGCGTGCACTGGTGCTCGTCCCCTATGGCTGGCTGGCCGTCTTCTTTCTCATGCCGTTTCTGCTCGTGCTGGCGATCAGCCTCTCGTCCGTTCGCCTCGGCATGCCACCCTATGAGCCGCTCTATGCATGGCAGGGATCGCTGCTCAGCATTCGCCTCAATCTTGAGAACTTCGTCTTCGTCCTGGGCGAGAATACCTATCTGCTTGCCTATCTCACGAGCCTGAAAGTGGCGGCGATTTCGACGGCGCTGATGCTGGCGATCGCCTATCCGCTGGCCTACGGCATCGCAAGTTGCTCGCCAGGGTCACGCTCCTTCCTCATCTTCCTCGTTATCGTGCCGTTCTGGAGTTCGATGCTGATCCGCGTCTACGCCTGGATGAGCATCCTGCGCAACGACGGACTCTTGAATTCGCTGCTCCTCAACCTCGGCATCATTTCCGAGCCGCTGCGGATCATGAACACCGAGACCGCGATCTATATCGGCATCGTCTACACCTACCTGCCGTTCATGGTGCTGCCGATCTACGCCAATCTCAGTGCCAGTGATCGCACCTTGATCGAGGCGGCACGCGACCTTGGATGCTCACGCATCGCGGCGTTCTGGCGCGTCACATTTCCGCTCAGCCTCCGGGGCGTCGCCGCCGGATGCGCGCTGGTGTTCATCCCGGTCATCGGCGAGTTCGTCGTGCCCGATCTCTTGGGAGGTGCGGACACTCAGATGATCGGTAGGACGATCTGGATCGAGTTCTTCAACAACCGGGACTGGCCGGTGGCCTCCGCCGTCACCGTGCTGCTTCTCGTCATCCTTGTGATACCGATCGTCCTTTTTCAGACACGTTTGTCTCGAACCTCTAAGTGAGGAGCGACTATGCCCCAGCCATCCTGGTTCAATCGGCTTTCCATCTTTGCCGGGCTCACCTTCCTCTACCTGCCGATCGTGGTTCTGGTTGCCTACAGCTTCAACGCTTCGCGACTGGTCACCGTCTGGGGAGGGTTCTCCACCCAGTGGTACACGTCCGCGATCACCAATCAGTCTATCGTCGAGGGTGCTAAGATCAGCTTTCTCGTGGCGGCGATCTCGGCAACATTCGCGACCGCGCTCGGATCGCTTGCGGCGATCGTGGCTGTGAGAATTCGGCGCTTTCGCGGTCATCACATCTTCAACGGCATGCTGGTGGCGCCGATGGTGATGCCGGAGGTGGTCATGGGCGTGTCGATGCTGTTGATGTTCGTGACGTTGGGCATCGATCGCGGACCGGTGACGATCACGCTTGCGCATGCGACCTTCACCATGTGTTTTGCGGCGGTGGTGATGCAATCCCGACTGGCCGAGCTCGACCCGTCGCTGGAGGAAGCGGCAAGAGACCTCGGCTGCCCGCCATTCCTGGCATTCATGAAAGTGGCAGTGCCGAACATGGCTCCGGCCTTCGTTTCGGCCTGGTTGCTGTCGTTCACGCTGTCCTTGGATGATCTCGTCTTGTCGAGCTTCACCACGGGACCCGGAGCTTCCACTTTGCCGATGAAGATCTACTCGCAGATCAAGTTTGGTGTGACCCCTGAGGTCAATGCCATCTCGACGATCATCCTCGGTGTTGTCGTCTTCGGCCTGGTGGCGTCACGCATCGTCTCCAGGCCATCGGCGAAGAGCAGTCTTGCCGTATAAGAGCACGGTCAGGTGGCCGAGCACATGCCGATCATAAGGCTTCGGCTGCCTGCAACGGACGCCCGTCAGTTGCAGGCAAGCTCGCCCGTTAGCTGCCCGCGCTTGGCGAGGTAGCCCGACAGCGGGTCTTCGTAGACGTTCCTGGCCGAAGAGACGGCATCTATGAACAACGCAAACAGCGCCGTCTGTGACGTGATATCCAGCTTCGCATAGAGATTGCGGCGGTGGAGCTTCACCGTTGCCGGCGAGATGCCAAGCCGCGTCGCAGCCCCTTTGACGGAATAGCCGCGCAATACGAGTTGGGCGACCTGGCATTCGCGCTCCGTCAGGATGCTGCGGCCGAAATTGCCGATCGCCTGGGCAAGCGCCTTCTGCAACGCGGAGCCCTCGCCATCGAGCGTCTCGGGTCTCAGGTCGCGGAAATGGCGGATGACTGCCGTCCGCAGGATCGGAGCAAGGCTCTCGAGCAACGACACTTCCTGCTCGCTGAAGGCTATGCTCGACCGCTTGCGGCCGAGGGAGATGGCGATCTTCGAGGCATCGTCGAGGCTGACGATGAAGTTGAACTCGTCGTGAAGCCCGGAGTGCTGATAGTATTCGCGGTAGTATTGCGTTCGATCGAACGATGGCGCGATCTGGCTCAGGCGATAAAGCCCGTCATCCTCGTTCTCGACCGCGAGCTGATAGAACGGATCGAGCCGGTAAGGTCCCTGAAGATAGTGCCGGATGTCGGACAGGCCGCGATGCGTCTGCCAATCGTTGAAGAGTATCTTCGGCGCACTGTCGCCCCGATAGAGCAGGATCAGCCCTGCATCCACTGAAACATGCTGCTTCAAGGCTTCGGCCAAACGCTCCTGGAAATCCATTCGACCGATATTGCCGATCAGTGACATCGCCAGTTCATTGATTGCAGGCGACTGCGTCACCGTGCCTGGCTCGCTCGTCGCGATACTCCCATTCATGCCTGCGTCCTCCCTCGCGCGAGCGTAGGTCAGTTTCAAAACAGCCGCAAGGGACGGCCGCAGCCTGTTGCTGAACGGGCAAGGATGCTTTCGGCAGTCGCCGATCGCGCGGACCTAGCCCTTTGGAGTATTCCGCTTCCGGCCGCATTGCCGCTTACTCCTTCCATCAGGTTCATCTGTTCTGACTTCGGGAGGGAAAGACGTGCGCACCAAGAAAACACGTGTTCTGCTGCACCAGCTTCTGGCTGGCACCATGCTCGCCGCGCTTGCGGCCGGATCATCTTTTACGGTTGCAAATGCAGCCGCCGACCTTATCGCCGTCAACGGCGACGTGCGGACCGTCGATCCGAACACGCCGCGAGCCGAGGCCTTTGCCGTCGAAGGCGGAAAGTTCGTGGCAGTCGGCACCAGCGCCGAGATCCGGTCGCTCGCCGACGGCAAGACCACGGTGCTCGATCTCGGTGGCAAGACGGTCACGCCCGGCTTCATCGACGGACATACGCATCTGACAAGCGGCACGGACTACGTCACCGGCGTCGATCTCTCCTACATCCCTGACAAGGAAACGTGGCTGAAGAAGATCAAGGAGGCGGATGAACGCCTGCCGCCAGGCGTGTGGATCACTGGAGGCGGCTGGGACTATACGCTTGGGGAAGGCAAACTTCCGACGAAGGAAGACATCGACGCGGTGGTCAAGGATCGCCCGGTCGTTCTGCGCGATATCGATTTCCACTCGATCTGGGTGAACAGCAAGGCATTGGAAATCGGCGGCGTCACGGCGAAATCCGAGGTGCCTGCCGGTGGCGAGATCGTCGTCGACGCCAAGACGGGAGAACCGACCGGGATCCTGCTCGAAGGTGCGGGCGACCTCGTCACCAACAAGAAGCCAGCCTATTCCGACAAGGAGCGCGCCGAAGCGCTGCTGCAGACCGTGAAGTTTGCCAACAGCGTCGGCCTGACCGGCGTTCACGACATGTCGTCCATCGCTGCCGCCTACGATTATCTGAAACTCGTCGAGGACAAGACCCTGTCGTTGCGGGTTTGGTACGGCTTCTTCGAAGACAAGGCCGCAAACATTCCGGCAGCGGCAAAGGATCGCGAAGCCGTCGACAGCCGTGTGGCTGCCAGCGGTGAGACAAAGGTCAAGGGGCCACTCCTGACGGTCGGCTACGCCAAATCGGTCGTCGACGGGGTGCTTTCGACCCACACGGCCTACCTGCTCGAAAATTACTCGGATCGCACGGGATGGAAGGGGGAGCCTTTCCAGTCGGAGGCGGACATGAGCGCCCTGATCAAGGCTGCCAACGAGAACGGCTTTCCGACCGCCGTTCACGCGATCGGCGATGCCGGCGTCCAGATGGCGCTGAACGCATTCGAAAAGGGGCAATCGCCCGGCAAGTATCCCAATCGCGTCGAGCATATCGAGATCATCAGCCCGCCCGATGTCGAGCGGTTCAAGAAGCTCGGCATCGTGGCGTCGATGCAGCCGAACCATGCCACCGGCACGATCGGAAAATACATCACGGAGCGGGTCGGCCATGAGCGCGAGTCCCATGCCTATGTCTGGAAATCGATGCTTCAGCACAAGGTTCCGGTCGTGTTTGGATCCGACTGGGCGACGTCGCCTCTGAGCCCGCTGACCCAGATCAACGATGCCGTTTTCCGCGAAAGCCCCTTCGGGCTCGGCGACGGTCCATGGCATCCCGAGCAGGCCGTCACCTTTGACGAGGCGCTGTTCGCCTATACCCAGGCCGGCGCCAATATGACGCCTTGGGCCGATGAGATCGGTTCGATTTCGACCGGTAAATGGGCGGACTTCGTCGTGCTTGACGCCAAGCTTCCAGATCCCGTCGATCGGACCATTCGTGAGCGGCATGTCGAGGCGACCTACGTCGCGGGAACGGAAGTCTATCGGGCGAAGTAGCCACATCCAACCGCATCCGGCGGGACCATGTTCCTCGTGTCCCGCCGACAGCTGACCATGCATCCAGGAGCATACATGTCCAAGGTAATGAAAATCGATCGCAATGGCGTCGGCCTGCGTGAACTGGAAAAGTGCAGCGTCGTGCCCGTCGAAGCGATCCTGTCGGGTTTTGCCGACGAGATGGGTGACGTCCACTTCGAAAGCGCCGACGGCTCGATCGTCGTCGGTACATGGCAATCGACGCCCTATGCCGAAATGCTCTCCTACCCCAATGGGGTGGAGTACAGCGTCATCCTTTCAGGCAAAGTCTCGATCACCAACTCGGACGGATCGGTGGAAACGTTTCAAGCCGGCGAAAGCTACTTGCTGCCACAGGGGGTGGAGGTCCGGTTCGAGGTGCTGGAGACGATGCGCAAAGTCTATGTCTTGCACACCGCGAAGACCGACGGGTGATCCATGGCGCACCCAACGCAACGATCATCGGCGGCATCGCTTGCCGATGTGAAGATGTCGCCGTTCTGGCTGGATCGGCCGGATGCTCCCGAAGCGCTGCCGCCGCTGACGGCCCATCGAAAGGCTGATTTGCTGATCGTCGGGGGCGGTTTCACCGGCCTCTGGGGCGCAATCCAGGCCAAGCAGGCGCAGCCCGGTCTCGATGTCGTGCTGATCGAAAAGAGCACCGTCGCCAATGGCGCTTCCGGTCGTCCGGGCGGCGTCGTCTCCACATCGGTGATGCACGGTCTGTCCAATGCGGTGCGCGTGTTCCCGAACGACATTGCCGAGCTGGAGCGACTGGGCAAGGAGAACATGCATGGTTTCATGCAGACCATTTCCGACCATGGCATCGACTGCCACGCGGAGTGGGGCGGCGAACTAACCGTCGCAGTGGACGCAGACCATATCGAAGCCCTTCACCGGGAGCACGAGCTGCACCTTCAATACGGGCATCAGGCCGTGTTTCTGGATCAGGACGCGGTCCAGGCGCAGATCGGATCGCCGCGATACAGGGCCGGGATCTGGTCAAAGGACATCAGTGGGACGGTGCACCCGGCGTTGCTCGCCTGGGGTTTGAAACGAACCGCCCTTTCTCTCGGCGTCGAGATCTTTGAGAATACGGAACTGCTGTCGCTCGACGAGGCAGGAGCGAGGATCGAGGTGAAAACGCCGTTCGGCTCGGTGACCGCACCCAAGGTGTTGCTCGCCACCAACGCGTTTGCCTCGGGCCACCCGGGCATCAAGCGTCGCGTCGTCGCCATCCGGGATCGTGTGCTCGCGACCGAGCCGTTGTCTGAACATCAGATGGCATCGATCGGTTGGAAGAACCGGCAGGGTGTCTATGACACCCGGACCCAGATGAACTACATGCGTCTGACGAAGGACAACCGGATCATCTTCGGGGGAAGACTGGGCTATGCCTTTGCGGGCACGACGTCATCAGGCGTGGATAGCGACGTCCAGACATACGAGCCGCTGGCCGCCGCTTTCTTCGACACTTTTCCGCAGTTGCAGGGCCTCCGTTTCACGCACGCCTGGAGCGGCCCGATCGATCTTAGCACACGCATGGCGGTGCATTTCCAGAGATACCACGCAGGCAAGGTCGTTTATGCCGGCGGCTATTCGGGTTTTGGTGTCTCCGCGTCGAGGTTCGGCGCACGCATAGCGCTCGACATTCTCGACGGGTCGAAGACTTCGGAGAGCAGGCTGGATTTTGCAACGCAATTGCCCAACGTCGTGCCGCCGGAACCTTTCCGCTGGCTTGGGGCACAAGTCACGATGTACGCGCTTGATACCGCCGACCGGAAGGGCGGATGGCGCAAGCCGTGGCTCAGGCTGGTCTCGGCAATGGGCTTCCCATTGAGTTGAGCGCCAACAGGCCCAGCGCTGATACCAACCTGCACTGATATTGACCTCTTGCGTGGGACCGTCTGCGGTCATCCGGCGAGGAGCATACCGCAGAGCGATGCCGTGGCGTCGGTCGAGGATTGCGACGCTGCCGGTGGCCGACACACGGCCCACCCGAAGGGCCGGGCGCTTTTGGCCGGGCGGTCGCCAGTCGTGCCGACGTTACCGGGGCGTGGCCATGATCATGAAAGCTGCCGCTGCACTCTCAGCTTTCGCGCGGCTCCTCGAGGCTCACGACGAGCTTGCGCAGCAGGTCTGCCAAAGTGGCGCGTTCTTCCGCATCAAGCCCCTGAAGAAAGACCAGTTCGTTCTCCATATCCACGCGAAATGCCTTCTCGGCAAGCGTTGCGCCAGTCGGTGTCAGGCAAACAACTACGCTTCGACCGTCGCGGGTCGATTTTTCGCGCGCAATCAGCCCCGCTTTTTCCAATCGAACGAGGCGGTGTGTCAGTCCGCCGGAAGACAGCATCAGCGTCGTGTACATTTCCGTCGGCGTGAGCTGGTAGGGTGGCCCGGATCTCCGCAAGGTCGCGATTACGTCGAACTCGCCTCGGTCGAGGCCGAATTTTGCAAAAGTGTCCTCGATGGATGGGCCAACCAAATTGGCAAGGCGCTTTGCGCGGCCGAGGATAGCCATGGGCTCCGTGTCCACACCCGGCAGTTCGCGCGCCCATTGCGCACGAAGCCGATCGACATGGTCTTCGGCATAGCCCGTCTCCAAGCCGCGGTTTTTATCCTGTGCCGACAGCATTTGCCTTGCGTCCTTCATCGTCATTTATGGCTTCCAAGCTTTCACATACATCGCGTCAGCGCTGCTGGAAAGGTATCTTTGCGCGAAGATATATGTCTTGACGAGAAGATAGTTTAATATATCTTCTCGCAAAGATAAATTTCAGATCTCAGCGAAGTGGGAGGAGTTCATGATGATTTCAGTTCGCCGACATCAAGAAGCCGAACCCGGCGCGAGCCGCACCGTGCGCTTCGAAGGCTGTGAGTTTGGCAGTGACGTATCGCTTTTTGTCGTCGATGCGGATCCCGGGCGCGGTTCCGCACTGCACGTGCATCCCTATGCGGAGACTTGGGTGATCCGCAAAGGCGAAGCAGAATTCACGATAGGCAATCAAAAAACACGCGGCTCGGCCGGCGATATCGTTGTCGGGCCTGCCAATATTCCCCATCGTTTCGAAAATGTCGGCGTCGACCAGCTGGAAATCGTCTGCATTCATCCGAGCCAGACGATCCAGCAGGTCTTGGTTTAGACCGGTTTCCGAGCCCCGTCAGGTGGGTTGGGCGGGTCTACGGCTCTATCCCGTTCAAGGTGGCGTGGATCGCTTCCCGTAGCTCCTCTCCGGTGATGGGCTTGTGCAGGATACGAACGCTACTTGCGCTAACCTCCTTGAGGCGCGACGGCGAGGTGTCGCCGGTGACGATGATTGCCGGAACGCGGCGACCGATGTGGGCGCTGAGGGCCTGGATCGCGTCCAAGCCTGTGGTGCCATGCTCAAGGCGGTAATCGGCAACGATAAGATCGACAGGCGCGTCGCCGGCCATTAGGGCTTCCGTATGGATTTTTAGCACCTCCCCAACAGATCGGCCGGCATAGATGCGATGCCCCTCCAGCGTAAGTAGCCGAACCATAGCGTCGAAGACGTCCTTCTCGTCCTCCACCAGCATGATGCCGGCCGTGATGTCCGCCGCGGGAGACGGCTGACCGGGTTGCAGAGTGGAGGTCACCGGGTGGGCTCTCGGAACCGTGATCGAGAACATGGAGCCGCGCCCAGGCACGGAAATCAATCTCAAGGGATGTTGCAGCAACTCGGCCGTCCGGCGAACGATGGCAAGACCCAGGCCCAGACCTTGTGCGCGGTCCCTTGCCGGGTTCTGCAACTGCACGAATTCCTCGAAGATCATCGCTTGCTGATCGGCAGGGATGCCGGAGCCCGTGTCCAGGACCTGGATTTCGGCCGTATTGCCGCGCCTGCGGCAGCCAAGCAGGATGCTGCCTGCTTTCGTGTAGCGGAAGGCGTTAGACAACAGGTTGTTAAGGATCCGCCGGAGCATCATCGGGTCACTGTCGAGGAGCAGATCGCTGTCGACGATCCGCAGTTCAAGGCCGCGCTGGTGTGCTTCCGCGGCGAACTCGTCACGAAGATCGCGAAAAAGGTCGCGCAACGCCACCGTCTCGTTTGCAACCGTGACGATGCCGGCGTCAAGCCGGGAGATATCGAGCAGCGCATTCAGCAGTCCGCTGAGATTGCCGACGGCGGACTTCGCCCGCGTTGCCAGATCGCGAGCATCGCCGGAAGAGACGTTTCCGCGTTGCCCCAAGATTGCAAGTGTGGAAACCAGCAGACTTAGCGCATGGATCGGCTGGCGCAGATCGTGACTGGCAGCTGCCAGAAAGCGCGTCTTGGCGCGATCTGCTGCCTGTGCCCGGTCGCGTTCCTCTTGCAAGTGGCCGACGAGACTCTCGTTCTCCAGTCGCAGGCTGACGGTTTCGCGCAACATCCGATAGGTGATGCGACAATAATAGAAATTGATCGCCACAAGGGAGGCGAGCAGGAACAGGAAAGCGCCGGAAATATCGCTGTCCGTCAGAATGCAGCGCGCGGCAATCGGCAGGACCGTCACGAGAATTGAGCCGATGAGCGCGGGCGGAAAAGCTGAAAGAGACGGTACCGTGCCACAGACGAGGCCGGTCAGCACGATAACCGTGAAGGATAGCACAATGGGCTCATCGGGAAGAAAACCGACCCAGCCGAGTGTGCCCCACATGAGGCCGGACGCCCAGGTGAATGCCGCTGCGAGCCAGGCCCATCGCATGATGGACCGGGCATCTCTTGGACGGCTGAAGAACCGGCGGGAGGCAAGGACACGTATGACGATGAGCAGGTAGAGCGCGCCAACCCATCCGGCCAGCCAGCTCGCGGATACGGCATGCCGAAGGACGGACACGGCGGCGAGGGAAATGACGATGTTGGAGATGACCACGCCATAGGAGTTGCGATACAGAAGCTCGATAAGAGCCTGACGGATCTTGTCTTCGTGCATTTTCCCTCTCCAGATGCTGGAGGGACGTCATCCGGCGGTCCGTCCCAGGACCAGTGGTTTATCGGAAACTTGTTTCCCATAGGTTGGCGACCAAGGAATTTACGTCGATCCCTTCGTGGAGGGCGATCAGATTGATCGCCAGAGCCGCGGCCTTGCCGTAGCGAAAGATCTGCTTCGCAGGCGGGTTCAATCGGCGGTTAGCGGCTACGATCTCGAACCGACAAGGGCGGATCCATCGAAGTGATCGGCCATTTCCGCCCAATCTCTGACCATCGCTCCCCGACAAGGCGCAGCATCGCGCATGGCGACTTGGTCCAAGCGGTTTGGGGACATCGCAGCTCACTGTTTGTCGCGCGACAAGGATTTCCCGCCCAACGGACGCTAATCCAGTGTTGCAGTCGGCGATCCAGTCGCCGCCCAGCGGCATCGAGACAGTTTTAGGGAAGCAAAGATATGGGTTCCTTGAGTATTTGGCATTGGTTGATCGTGCTTGCGGTGGTGTTGGTCCTTTTCGGACGCGGCAAGATCCCGGAACTGATGGGGGATGTCGCAAAGGGCATTCGCAGTTTCAAGCGCGGTCTGCAGGACGATGCGGCTGTGCCGCCGCAGAGGGAGATCGATACGAGACAGGGCGAGTAATGACCGGCCCGCGCCCGACGAAGCCGCCCGATGCGGCGCGAAAGGATTGATCCCTCAGGCGGTCTGCCTGGTGATGATGAAGAAGGCCGGCGGCAGCACCGCCCCGACGACGAACACCATCTATGTCGGGCTCGGCTTGCTGAGAATATAGAAGAAGATCAAGCTCGCGGCGATCAAGGCGATGGCGACGCCTTTGCACGCGCTGACATTGCCTCTTTTTCCCGCCAAAGCCGAAAGAAGCGGCCGAACGTGCGGGGTTCCAGCAGCCAGCGCTCAAGCCGCGGTGATGCCCATGCGAACAGGCCCGCCGCCAGCAGAAGAAAAGGTGTGGTCGGCAAGGCGGGGAGAAAGGCTACGGCGATGGCGAAGCCGGCCATCAGCCGGCCAGGACAGGGACGCAGGATTGGCAAAGCCTGGTTCATTTGCCAGTTCCAGTTCGAGCGGGAGACGCGGCGTGCCTGTAGTGCCTTGCCTGCTCATCGTGCGCCAGCCTCGATTTCCGGGCATCCTCGCATTGCCCCGACCAGGATATCTGCGCCGTGGCGCGCGGCTTCGGCGATATCCTCGAACAGCAATTGCGCCTCGGCCAGCACGCTGCCGTCGGCCTCCTCGTAGCCAATCTCGTCAAGTTCGCGAAGCAATTCCATGATGGCGGCGATGCGTCGCCGTTGCCCCCTGGCAAGGTCCAGCCTGCGCCGACGGTGGTGGCCGGCAGCCAGTGTTTCGAACTGGAAGAGCAACTGATCGATCTCTGTCCGGCAGGCGCAATCGAGCGTCGCGCCATCGATCAGCCGACGAACGCTGCCGATGATGTCAGCGAGATTGCCATCATCCGTCGTCTCCTTAGCCGAAAGGATCAACTCATCTGCCATCGTTCACCTCCATGGGGCGAGCCGGCGGGCGCTGCGATCCACGACGCGCCGGTCTGGCCATAGTGAAAACCGTTCGACAGCGGCACGCCGGGATAGGCGAGCGCCAGGCGCTCAATGCCCTCGGCGGACGAGCATCGTCCGGTTGCAACATCGTCATAGATGCGGGCGACCATCACCATGTCGCAGTCCTGCGGCGACAACCGGATGCGGCCGATGCCGGCGGCGGTCAGTTCGCCAAGCTCCTGCAGAAGGCTCTGGCATGTGTGCGACATGGTCTGCACCCCATTGAGGGCGAGGAACGGCTGACGGTCGAGTGTGTCGACGATGAGCCCGTCGCTGTCTTCGCCGCAGATGAATTGGCAATTGTCCTTCACCAGGCCCTTGGAACGGGCGTGGGCGCAGCGTGCCGAGATCGCCAACGGCACGCGTCCGAAACCGAAGATTTCAAACGCGATATCAGGCGCATCGCGAACGATGTCGCGCACCGACGCCATAGGCAACTCCGGCGGCAGACAAATGCTGGTCGCACCGCGCGACGCCAGCAGACGGGCGGTCGCGCCGTTGTAGACGTTGATCAAAGGGCCGACCGAATGCGGCTTGCCGGCAAGCAACCCGAGAGCGGACAGATCGTTGGCCTCGATCGGATGGACGCTGTCGCGCACAAGGCCGCGCACGAGTTGGCTTTCACGTTCCAAAGTAACCAGCGCAAGCGAGGCAAGGCTGACCTTTTTGCCGGCGCCCTCCAGGCGTTCGATCACCTCGGCGACATGCGGTTCAATGAAATGCAGACGCTTCGAGCAGACCGCCTCGCCGATGGTGACATGTTCGACCGGGGCTTCGTCGGCAATGCGGAAATAGAAGTCGCGCCACTTGGGTCCGTCCCAGAGGTAAAGCACCGGGCCGAGGCTGAGCGAGGGGTGTGTTGATGCGGGCATGTCGTTACCTCCACCGCTTCTCGTAGGCGCCTGATGTCGTCTTCTGTCCCTCGCTGAGCCGCCTGAGACGCGACAGCAAGGCG
Organism: Ensifer adhaerens; assembly: GCF_001270265.1. Taxonomy (GTDB): domain Bacteria; phylum Pseudomonadota; class Alphaproteobacteria; order Rhizobiales; family Rhizobiaceae; genus Ensifer; species Ensifer adhaerens_B. Next base: position 260,137 of record NZ_LGAP01000003.1, on the reverse strand, counting down.
GGCCTCTCGTCCGCATTGGCAGCGACAGCACGACGCATGATGGACACGACCTCGGCGACATAGGCCTTGCCGCGCTGGCGTCCCTCGATCTTCAACGCGCCGACACCGGCATCACGCAAGGCATCGATGTGGTCCATGACGTCGAGCGAAACCGGATCCTCGAAGGCGTATCCACGCTCCTCGGCAATGTCGAAACGTCCCTTGCAGAGCGTGGGATAACCGGCGGCTTCGCCGGCGGGAAAGCGGTTGATGGTGTAGTCGCCCAGCTCCGACACCAGTTCGCTGCCATCCTCGCGGTAACGCACATGGCTTGCCGGCGAGCAGACGCCGTGCATGTTGGGAGACTTGCCGGTGGCATAGGACGAGAGCGAGCAGCGCCCCTCGGCCATCACGCAAAGGCCGCCGAAAACGAAGACTTCGATCTCGCAACTGATCTGGCGCGCCAGGCGCGCGATATCGGGAATGGTGAGAATGCGCGGAAGCACGACACGCTTCGCACCGAAGGTTTCGACAAGGAATTTTACCGCGTCGGCGTTGGAGGCGGAGGCCTGGACCGAGACGTGCAGCCGTTGCTCCGGATGGCGCTCGGCGGTGTAGGCCATCAACCCGAAGTCGGCGAGGATCAGGGCATCGGCCCCAAGGCGCACGGCATCGTCGACCGCGTCATGCCAGAGCTTTTCTTGCCCCGCCCGCATGAAGGTGTTGATGGCGACGAAGGTCATCACCTTGCGCTGACGCGCATAGGCAATCGCCGTCTTCAGCTCGTCGCGGGAAAAATTGAGGCCGGGAAAGTTGCGTGCATTGGTCTCGTCGCGAAAGCCGCAATAGACGGCATCGGCGCCGGCATCCACGGCCTCGCGGAAAGCAGCCGGCGTGCCCGCCGGACAGATCAGTTCCATGTGGCGGCCTCCCTGGACAAGGCGCGTGTCCTGATTTCAGCCGCTGCGCGCCGGACCAACGGTGCGAACGGCCCGCTCATGCGGGCGATATCTGCTGGCAGGTCGATGTTGCAGTCGTCGAGCGCGTTGCGCAGCGCCAACATGGCTTCCATGTCGCCCGTGATCGTCAGGCTTCTGGAGAAGAACACGGCATCGCCGTCGATCTGGCCTTCGAGCAGCGCCAGAAGCAACACGAGCTTGCCGCCCATGCAGGCCTGAGCGACCGGCAGATGCGGCTTGCGGTGAACGGAGATGCGGCGGGCAGAGGGCTCTACCAGAAAGCCCACTGGAAGGTCCGTGGGCACAAAGGCGTATCGTTTGTCGGCGTGCTCCCCGAGCCGGTCGAAAAGATCCGGATGCTGCTGAACGACCTGGGCAAAGACGAGCCGCGTGGCGTGTTCTATGACGGAGAGCGGGGCGATCCGGAAAGGTGCGGTCATCGCGAAGGGTAGGGTCATGGGCTGCCTGCATGAAAACGGAGCAAAGAATGGCTGCATGCTAGTCGGCGCGCTGCTGCCGCTGTTTGTCCCACGTCAAAGACATCGGGCATTTGCCGACCCTAAGAGGCGGCATGAACAAGAGCTTCCGTTCCGCCAAGGGTTTTGTCTCGCTTCAGGATTTTGCCTGCGCGCTCGAGCGTGAAGGGGAGTTGAAACGCATCTCCCGTCCCGTCTCGCTGGTGCATGAGGTGACCGAAATCCACCGGCGCGTTCTGGTGGATGAGGGACCGGCCTTGCTGTTCGAGCGGCCGGTCGATGCTTCCGGGCGCGTCCACGACATTCCTCTGCTCGCCAATCTCTTTGGCACCGAGCGTCGGATCGAGCGCGGTTTCGGTTTACGCACCGGCGGACTTGTCGAGCTTGCATGCGAGCTGGCTGAGCTGCGGGATCCGCGCGCCCCCGGGTCGCTGCGCGATGCCTGGGACCGGCTGCCGCTGTTGCGGTCTGCACTCTTCCTGCGGCCGAAACAGGTGACATCCGCACCGTGCCAGGACATCGTCTGGCGTGGTACGGACATCGACCTTGCCCGCTTGCCGATCCAATGGTGCTGGCCGGGCGAACCCGCACCGCTGATTACCTGGCCGCTGGTGATCACGCGCGCGCCGGACGACCCGCTCGACGTCAATGTCGGCATCTATCGTATGCAGGTGCTGGGCCGGGACCGGGTGATCCTGCGTTGGCTTGCCCATCGCGGCGGCGCCCGGCACCATCGTCTGTGGCAGCGCCAAGGTCGCAATATGCCGGTTGCCGTGGCAATCGGCGCCGATCCTGCGACGATCCTTGCCTCCGTAATGCCGCTGCCGGAGGGGCTGAGCGAACTCAATTTCGCCGGATTGCTCCGGCGCAGCCGGACGCAGCTCGTGGCCGCAACGTCTGTGCCGCTGGCCGTTCCGGCAAACGCCGAGATCGTCCTCGAAGGAACGGTGTCGGCGACCGAGACCGCCGATGAAGGGCCCTATGGCGACCACACCGGCTATTACAATTCGGTCGAACCGTTTCCGGTCATGACACTTTCTGCCATCACCACGCGCCGTGCCCCCTATTATCTCTCCACCTATACCGGCCGGCCGCCGGACGAGCCCTCGCGGCTTGGCGAGGCCATGAACACGCTGTTTATTCCGCTTGCCAAGAAACAGTTCCCGGAGATCACTGATCTCTGGCTGCCGCCGGAAGCCTGTTCCTATCGCGCCATGGTGGTCGCCATCGACAAGCGTTACCCCGGGCAGGCAAAGCGTCTGATGATGGGGCTTTGGTCGATGCTGCCGCAGTTCAGCTACACCAAGCTGATCATCGCGGTTGACCCGGATATCAACGTCCGCCATTGGCCCGACGTCATGTGGGCGCTGGCCACGCGCTTCGATGCCAGCCGCGATGTCACCGTGATTGCCAACACGCCGATCGACTATCTCGATTTCGCGTCGCCGCGCTCCGGCCTCGGCGGCAAGCTCGGGCTGGATGCAACGACGAAGATCGGTTCAGAGACGGATCGGGAATGGGGGCAGGTGCTCGATATGACGCCCGATGTCGTGCGCCAGGTGGATGCCATATGGGCCGATCTCGGACTTGAAAGGAAAGCATCATGAGCAGGCACCGAATTGTCGTCGGCATAACCGGTGCATCGGGTGCCGCCATTCCATTGCGCATTGCCGAGCGACTTGCGCAGATCGAGGACGTGGAGATGCACCTGGTATTGTCGCCATCGGCTGATCGCACGCTTGCCCATGAGGTTGGCGGACATGCGCTGTTGCGGTTGCTGGAGAAGGCGGACCGGACCTACGAGCATGACGATATCGGCGCTGCAATCGCCAGCGGATCGTTTCCGACTGCCGGCATGATCGTCGCGCCCTGTTCGATGCGCACGCTTGCCGCCATTGCCAATGGGCTTGCCGACAACCTCATTGTGCGCGCCGCGGACGTGCACCTGAAGGAGCGCCGGCGTCTCGTGCTGATGGCGCGCGAAACGCCGCTTCACCTCGGGCACCTGCGCAACATGTGCGCGGTGACGGAAATGGGCGCAATCGTCATGCCGCCGGTGCCGGCCTTCTACCACCGGCCGGACAGCGTCGAGGCGATCGTCGATCATCTCGCGGCAAGGGCGATCGACCTTCTGTCGCTGCCGATCAAACCGCTTGCCGTCGCCTGGCAGGGAGAGGTTCAGTCGAAAGGCAATGCCTGCAACAGCGGATCTGCGCCGAACATAACGTAGTGGCCGCCCGCGAGCAGCCAGAAGGTGATCGCTGCGGTCGCGAAGGCCGACAGGATCATCACCGGATCGGCGCGCAGGGGCGCCTGGCCCCTCAGGATCGCGACAAAGGGCCAAATCGAGGTGCCTTGCCCGGCCGCCGGCCATTTTTCCCCGAGACGGCGCCGCGCGCGCTTTTCCACCATGAAGAACCCACCGAACGCAAACAGCGCGAAGCTGCCGAAGAGCACTAGGGAACGCAAATCGCCATTGGCGATGACATGGCCGAGGGCCCAAAGCAGGAAGCCCCAGAGCACCGGATGACGTGTGACGCTGACGATTGCCCCCTTCCGCTCGTTGCCCTGAAAAATGGAGATCGACAGCGGGTTTTCGCTGAACAGGCCGGCGAGAACCAGGAGGAGGCCGAATGGCGCGAGGACGAATGTCGTCCAGGCCTGCCACGGGGCGGGCTCCCAGAGCGGGATGAAATCAAGCGCGAGCGCTGCCTGGAAAACCCAGATCAGCGCGACGATCGAAAGCAGCGAATAGATGCCGAAGTAGGCGCGCCGCCCCAGCAGGGTGATGAGCCGCTGACGCAGCGTCGGCCAGGCCGGCACCATGTGAAGGGCGAGGAAAACCGAAAATGCCGTGAGAAAATTATACATCGACGGGACCTCAAATCCTCTCCGCGAGAAGCAACCGTTCCGTCGCGACGTGGCGCCGGACGGTTTCGAAAAAGGCGCGCAGCATGTAGCCGATCGCCTCCCAACTGTGCGGACTGCGACCATGAAGCAGTTCATTGAGGACGCGCGCAACTTGCTCGGCCGCTTTCCCGTCATGCCGGTGCTCGTCGCGCAGGCGTTCGATCAACCTTTGCCCGTCGTCGCGGCATCTCGCAGCCGTGATGGCTGGAAACAGGATCTCATCCTCCAGCCTGTGCACGGTCAGGAGCGTTGAAGAAAGCCTTTCTGCAACTACGCGGCAACTGGCCGTATCGATGCGGCGCGGCAGGGAATCGGCAATGGCCTCGAGGCGATCACACAATCCGAGAAGGCTCTGATAGCCCTCTTCCAAGGCATTTTGTTCGGGCAACGGCAGCTCCATGATCGAGATTCGTCATTCCTCAATCGTCTAGGCGCAATCGATTGGGCGATCTTTGACATTTCGCAAAGTGGATGGCGACCGGCTGGGGCGGGCATCTGCTGCGTGACGCTGTTACTGCGAAGGATCGAGAAAGAGCACGATGGCGATCGCGATGGAGAACAGGACAGCCGACAGCGTGGCCGCGCGCTGCAGGACACCCATGCGGTAGAGAAGGATGGCGAACCCGACAATGATCGGGGTTGCGACGGAAAGGCCGATTTGAGCGTCTGTCATCGGAAAACTCCTGGAATGAGCTTGCTGCTAACAGCCCCGTTACCCCGCCTCTTTGCGCAATCGCAAAGACAAGGGATACCTGCCTGCCTAGCTGACGCCGGTTTTAGCAAAGGAGTTGGCGCATGGACGGGCACGCCCTTCCGGTTGTCGAGACAGAACAAACAGAAGAACATGCATCCGTAGACGATCTCCTGCTCTGGGTGCTTGTTTGGAGCGAACTTGCTGCCCTCGGCATCCTGTTGACCGGTTTTCTCGTGGTCGGTGTCATACAGGCGGACGCGTTTGCCGCAGCCCGTTCGCATCTCAATCCGCTGCTTGCGGGCATCAATACGCTCGTTCTTCTGACCAGCGGCTGGCAGGCGGCCTTGGCGGCGCGTCCGGTCGCGTCGACCGCTGCACGGCGACGAGCGCTCATGCTTGCTGCCCTCTTCGGGGTTGCCTTCGTCGTCATCAAGCTTTTCGAGTATTCGACCGAGGTCGACGTCGCCGGGTTGCCGCAGTTCGGTGCCTTCTTCGAGCTCTATTTCCTGATCACGGGCTTTCACCTGCTGCACGTTGCCTTCGGCAGCGCCGTCCTGCTCTTGGTCGCCTGGCGTCCGAGCCCGGGAAACATTGCGCTGATCACCACCCTCTGGCACGTCATCGACCTTGTCTGGATCGTGATGTTCCCGCTCGTCTATCTCGTGTGATTGCCATGACCCATCACAATGCGCGCCGACTTCACAACACCTGGGCCGTTCTGGTCGCAATCGTGCTTTCGGGCATGGTCATGATGACGTTCTGGGGCGGCACGGCTGCGGTGACCGTGACGCTGCTGTTCCTGGCGGTCGTCAAGTGCCGGCTCGTGGCTCTGGATTTCATGGGCCTGCGTCAGGCCCCGGTTGGTCTGCGGTTCGGCCTGCTGGCGTGGCCCATCATCCTTGCGCTTCTGGCTCTGGCAAAACTTGCAATGGGCGCAGTGCCATCCGCTTGAAACCACTCTTCCTCTTGTTTGCCAAAACGCAAAGAAGGCCTTTCGGAAATCCCTAGACATGGTCCGCGCCCCGATAGTTCGTCGGTGCCGCACGTCGCGGCGCCAAGCGGGGAGGGGATCAGATAAGCCGGCCAAGGTGTTTAAGGCCGGCCGAAGTCGAAAGGATCACGTGATGGCAGAACGCCTCACCAAGACCGGGGCCCGAAACGTCTTTTACGGCGGGCCCTTCTTCTTTTTTTCAATCTTTGTCGGGCTCACCGCCCACAGCCACTACTACATGCGCACGGTCTCGACCGATGAGTCGACCCTGACGGACGCGGTCGCCCGCGGCAAACACGTCTGGGAGAAGAACGCCTGTATCAACTGCCACACGCTTCTCGGTGAAGGCGCCTATTTCGCGCCCGAGCTCGGCAATGTCTGGAAGCGCTGGGGCGGCGAGACAGATCCGGACGGCGCGCGTGAAACGATGAAGGCCTGGATGGCCGCCCAGCCGAGCGGCATCGAAGGGCGCCGCCAGATGCCGCAGTTCAACCTGACCGAACAGGAGCTTAACGATCTCGCGGATTTCCTGGAGTGGACGAGCCGTATCAAGACCCAGAACTGGCCGCCGAACGAGGCCGGCTAAGCGTTGCGATTGGAGTGTGAAATCATGAAATACCAAACCCAGAAGGTCGCAATGCTCTATTTCTACGGAGCGATCGGCCTGTTCCTCGCCCAGGTGCTGTTCGGCGTGCTTGCCGGCACCATCTATGTCCTTCCCAATACCTTGTCCGAACTGCTGCCTTTCAACATCGTTCGCATGGTGCACACCAACGCCCTCATCGTCTGGCTGCTGATGGGCTTTATGGGCGCCACCTATTATCTCCTGCCGGAAGAGGCGGAGACCGAGCTTTACAGCACCAAGATCGCGATCGCGCAGTTCTGGATCTTCCTGATCGCGGCTGCCATCGCCGTCGTCGGCTACCTCCTGCGCATCCACGAGGGGCGAGAGTTTCTCGAGCAACCCTTCGCAATCAAGGTCGGCATTGTCATCGTCGCGCTGATGTTCCTCTACAACATCACGCTGACGGTCCTTAAGGGCCGCAAGACCACCGTCACCAACATCCTGATCTTCGGGCTCTGGGGCGTTGCGATCTTCTTCCTCTTCGCTTTCTACAATCCGATCAATCTCGCGCTCGACAAGATGTACTGGTGGTACGTCGTTCACCTGTGGGTCGAAGGCGTCTGGGAACTGATCATGGCGTCGGTGCTCGCCTTCCTGATGATCAAGCTCAACGGCATCGACCGGGAGGTCGTCGAGAAGTGGCTCTACGTCATCGTCGGTCTGGCGCTGTTCTCGGGCATCCTCGGCACTGGTCACCACTACTACTGGATCGGTGCGCCGGGCTACTGGCAGTGGATCGGTTCGCTGTTCTCGACGCTCGAGGTCGCGCCGTTCTTCACCATGGTGATCTTCACGTTCGTGATGACCTGGAAGGCTGGACGCAAGCACCCGAACAGAGCGGCACTGCTTTGGTCGATCGGCTGCTCGGTGATGGCCTTCTTCGGCGCCGGTGTCTGGGGCTTCCTGCACACGCTGTCGTCGGTGAACTACTACACCCACGGCACGCAGGTGACTGCCGCGCACGGACACCTTGCCTTCTTCGGCGCCTATGTGATGCTCAACCTTGCGGTCATGGCCTATGCGATCCCCGAAATCCGCGGTCGGGCACCCTACAACCAGATGCTGTCCATGGTCAGCTTCTGGATCATGTGCACGGCGATGTCGGTCATGACCTTCGCGCTCACCTTCGCTGGCGTCCTGCAGGCTCATCTGCAGCGCGTCTTGGGCGACAGCTACATGGACGTCCAGGATCAGCTCGCGCTGTTCTACTGGATCCGGCTTGGCTCCGGCGTCTTCGTGCTGATCTCGGCGCTGATGTTCGTCTGGGCAATCCTCGTCCCCGGCCGGGAACGCAGCAAGACGCTGAGTGCATCGATGCAGCCTGCAGAATGAATGAACGCGCCGGTCCGGGTTGCCCGGACCGGCCAATCTCCTTCCTCCTCTTTCACGGAGACATGCCATGAGCATTGTTCAACCAAGCCTGGTTCCGGTATCGATCGACATTCCCGCCTATAGCCCCTCGGGCAACGAGTGCGCCCTGTTCGAGAATGCCTGGGTCCGGCAATTGCCGCTCCTGCTCAAAGGCCCGACCGGCTGCGGCAAGACGCGTTTCGTCAGCCATATGGCGGCAAAGCTCGGCCTGCCGCTTTCGACCGTCTCCTGCCATGACGACCTGGCCGCAGCGGATCTGACCGGGCGTTACCTGTTGAAGGGCGGCGATACCGTCTGGGTCGATGGCCCTCTGACACGTGCAGTGCGCGAGGGCGGGATCTGCTACCTCGACGAGATCGTCGAAGCACGCAAGGACGTGACCGTCGTGCTGCATCCGCTGACCGACGACCGCCGCATGTTGCCCCTGGAGCGGACCGGCGAACTGCTCGAAGCGCCTCCAGCGTTCATGCTGGTCGTCTCCTACAATCCCGGCTACCAGAACCTGCTCAAGAGCCTGAAGCCCAGCACGCGTCAACGTTTTGTCGCGATCGAGTTCGATTTCCTGCCACGCAACGAGGAGATCGAGGTGGTCTCCCGTGAGAGCGGCCTGGCCGCAAGCCAGGTGGCGCCGCTCGTCAATCTCGCGGCTCGTCTGCGTGCACTGAAGGGTCACGACCTTGAGGAGGGCGTGTCGACACGTCTGCTCGTCTATTGCGCCTGCCTGATCGATGCCGGAATGCCGGTCAAGGACGCGGTGCGCGCGGCGATGATCGAGCCGCTGACCGATGAGCCGGACGTGCGGGCGGCGCTTCTTGAGGTTGCCGCCTCCTTGATTGCCTGAGGATTGAGTTATGCTGGACTTCCTCGAACTCGAAGAAACCGTCGGGCGCGCCTGGCACCGTTTCATTGGCAATACCGGCACCTGGCGGCGTTATCCCGAACAGGCTGTCAAACTGGCCGATATGATGCCGATGCTGGCGATCTGCTTTCGAGGACACGGCGGCGAGGCCGCGGTCCAGATCGTTCCGGCCCGCGGCCGCACGTCCGGCCACCGTCTGAAGTGGCGGCAGAAAATGGGGCTCGGCGAGGAAAAGCTCGTTCAGCCCGGCCGGGATCATGCGTCTTTGATGCTGCCCGGCGAGATCGACATTTTTCCCGACCGGAACCTCAACATCGATCTCTATTTCTGGCTGGTCGCCTATATGGCGACCATGCCGCTCGATCCCGCTGCAGAAACGGATCCATTGCAGTCCGACCTGGCCTATCTGTCGCGGGCGCAGGAAACCGTGGCCGAGGTCTTCCAGCGCTTTCCGGGCATGCGCCACAAGTACTGCCACCTAGCCGAAGCCGTTCTCGTCGAGCGCCAGCGCGGTTCTCTCCCTTCGGTGGAGCAGCATGTCGAGAACCGTGTCCTGCGGCTGCTGCGCAAGGCGGCCGGCCAACCGGATGCGACCTTGCCGGTGATCTTCCCGCATCGCGCTCCACCGGGATATCTGCCGCTGCTGCCGGTTCCCTTGTGGCCGGATACTTTGTTGCGACCGGAGACTGCCACCGAGCGCGATGACGATGTCGCGGCAACGGGGACCGCCTCCAGCCAGATCGCCGAGACCGAGCGCCACATTGCGGTCAGGGAGAACCCCGAGAACCGCAAGGGGGATCGCAGCCCCTTCATCCTCAACCGCTTCGAGAAAATCCTGGCGATGGCCGAGATGGTCAATGTCGATCGGCCGTCCGACGACAGCGACGACCATGACAACAAGGCCGCGCAGGATCTCGACGAGATGACGCTTGGCGAACGGAAGGGCAGACCATCTGCGCGCTTTCGCTTCGATCTCGACCTGCCGCCTGAAGCCGTCGATCCGACGCCGCTGACGGCCGAGCTCACTTATCCCGAATGGAACTACAGGACGTCGAGCTACCTGAAAGATCATTGCCGGGTGCTGGCAGGCCCGGCATCAGGCGTGGAAGACCGGGCTGAGCTGACGCCGGAAACCAGGAGCCTGATCCGGCGCGTGCGGCGCCAGTTCGAAGTGCTGCGGCCACGCAACGAGATCCTGCGCGCGCAGATCGACGGCGCTGATCTCGATCTCGATGCCGTGGTGCGCGCCCGCACCGATTTGGCTGCCGGCGGCCAGGGGAGTGACCGCATTCATCTGATGAGCCGCCCGCAGGTTCACGACCTCGCCGTCACAATCCTGGTTGACGTCTCGCTTTCGACCGATGCCTGGTCCGATAATCGACGGGTGCTCGATGTCGAAAAGGAAGCGCTGCTCATTCTCGCCCACGGCCTTTCGGCCTGCGGCGACAATCATTCGATCCTTACCTTCACCTCACGGCGGCGCGACTGGGTGAAGGTGGAAAGCGTCAAGGCTTTCGACGAGCCGATGAGCGCGCTCGTCGAAAGCCGCATCGCCGCCCTGAAGCCGGGATATTACACCCGCATCGGTGCAGCCATCCGCCATGCCACGGCCGAGCTTCAGAAGCAGCCCAACCGCAAGAAGCTGCTGCTGGTCCTGACCGACGGTAAGCCGAACGACGTCGACCATTATGAGGGGCGCTTCGCGCTGGAGGATAGCCGCAAGGCGGTCACGGAGGCGCGCCGGAGCGGTATCAGCGCTTTTGCCGTCACTGTCGACCGCGAGGCGCGGTCCTACGTGCCGGCCATGTTCGGCCAGAACGGCTATGCCGTCGTCGGCAACATTGCCCGGCTGCCGGCGGCACTGCCGGCGATCTACAGAAGCCTGGCGGGATAGAACGATCAGATGGAACACGAAAAGGCCCGGTCGCGACCGGGCCTTTTCGTGTTTGGTGGTTAGCAGCGCTTCAGGCCGCTTTGCTGTGGGTGCGTTGCGTGTCATCGATATAGGCATCGAATGCCGCGGCAACGGCGCGGATCACGAAGCGATGATCCTGCCTTACAGTTATGACGCCATCGGCGATATCCAGCACACCGTCGTCGGCCATCCTCGCCAGACGCTCATTGCCGCCGAGAAGGAAATCCGGGTCCCGTCCATGTGCAGTGGCGATTGCCTTGATGTCGGCCGTGAAGTCGCACATCAGCCTTTCGATGATCGCGGCACGCAGGCGATCCTCGTCGGTCAAACGGTAGCCCTTCGTCGTTGCCAATCGGCCGGACGCGATATGGCTTGCATAAAGCCCCGGGGGGACCTCGTTCTGCACATAACCGTCTTGTGAGCGGCCGATTGCCGAGGCGCCGAAACCGATCAGCGTTTCGCAATTGTCCGTCGTATAGCCCTGAAAATTCCGCCGAAGCATGCCGGAGGATTGCGCAAGCACGAGATCGTCGTCGGGCAGGGCGAAGTGGTCGAGCCCGATCTGGTGGTAACCCGCTTCGCAAAGCGCTTCACTGATGGCGAGCGCCTGGTCGGTGCGTGCGGAAGCGTCGGGCAGCACGTTCTCGTCGATCATGCGCTGGTGTTTTTTGAACGATGGCACGTGCGCGTAGCCGAAGACGGCAAAGCGTTCCGGCCGCATTGCCGTGGCGGCCTTGACCGTTTCGACGCAGGAGCGAACCGTCTGGTGCGGCAATCCATAGATCAGGTCGAAGTTGATGCCGGTGACACCCGCGTTGCGAAGATGCGTCACGGCATCGGCTGTCTGCTGCTCGCTCTGGATGCGGTTGATCGCCTTCTGGACGACCGGGTCGAAGCTCTGAACGCCGAGGCTGGCCCGTCTCACCCCACCTGCGCCAAGCGCTTGTGCCATGGCGGCGGTCAGGCGCCGAGGATCGATTTCGACGGCCACGCCCGTCTCCGGACCAAACCGATAGCGCTCACGCAGGAGCGCCATCAACGCCAGGAACTCTTCCGGTTCGATGATCGTCGGCGTACCCCCGCCGAAATGCACCTCACCGATCGGCAGCGGACCGGCCGCATGATCGGCCACCATGCCGATCTCCTGCCTCAGCACATTGAGGTAATCGAGGATCGGTTCGTCCTGGCGGGTGATCGTGGTGTGACACCCGCAATACCAGCACATCGAGCGGCAAAAGGGGATGTGCAGGTAGAGTGAGACATCCCGGTCCGTTGGGACCGCGCCGAGCCAGTCGGCGTAGGTCTCGCGTCCGACACCGGCGGAAAAACGCGGCGCGGTCGGGTAGCTGGTGTAACGCGGCAAGCGCATCTCGGCATATTTCATAAGGGCGGTGGACTGCATGGTGCTCTTCCTATCGGCAAAAACAATCGATCCGTTTCTAGGCCGGATGCACACCGTCGTTCTTTGCGAAAAGCCAAGCAGGCGAGCAACAAGGAGGCAAAACGGGATTTGTTTGCGCTTCGACAAAATGTCGCGGTGCAGCCGGCACTAGGCTTTGCAAATCCGGGCCGTTTGCGTCGGCGGTTCCCGGGATCTGAAGCAACGACGGCGCCCCGAACGGACAGACATGACAACTGCAGAAACAGAAACGAAGCCCTTGATCGACGTGCGAACGATCCCGCCGGCGGAACGCCATCCGAAGATCTTCGGCATGCTCAATGCATTGGCCGAAGGCGGCTCCTTCATCATCGTCAACGACCACGACCCGCGCCCGCTGCACTACCAGTTGGAAACCCGTTATCCCGGCGAATTCACCTGGGAATACCTTGAGCAGGGACCCTCTGTCTGGCGGGTCGAGATCGGCCGGCAACAGGCCTCCGGCTGCGATTGCTGCTGCGGCAGCAGCAGCGGCCACTGACGGGTGCCCCCAGCGAGAGCGTTTGTGGTTTGAGCGGGGCAGCAGACGCGCTCCATTTCTTTGTTTTTATGCATTTCCTCACGGAAAACCGCTTCACACTTTCCTGGAAATGCTCTCGTCAGGATGAACCGCGATGTTCGGAGCCACGCTTTCCCGCTGGACGATGTCCTATTTCGCGGCCGCGCTGATCTTTCTTGCCATCGGCGAGGTCATGATGGTCCTCGGTTTCGGATATCCGGTCTCATCCATCGAAGCCCCTGAGACGCTTGCACTCGTTCACACCATTGCGCTTGGCTGGCTCAGCCTGTTGATGGCGGGAGCCCTGTTGCAGTTCGTGCCGGTCCTCGTTGGCCGGCCGCTTTCCCTCCCGGGCCTGGCTCTCCCGGCTCTGGTGCTGCTGGTTGTCGGCATAACCGGCCTGGTCCTTGGCTTTGTCAGCCTCGCTGGGGCCGGCAGCTTTTCACCACTTTTGCTCCCGTTCGGCGCGACTGTGACGATCGCCGGCTTCGGCCTGCTCGTCATCGTCTTTGCAACAACGCTGTGGCAGGCACGGCCGTTGCCGTTGCCAGCGCGTTTCGTCGCCGTCGGTCTCGGCTCGCTGGTCGCGACCATTGCCCTTGGCGGCACCTATGCGTTCGTCCTTGCCGGGCTCTCCGATACGCAGGCTGCGATCGATCTGACGCTGGAAGGGCTTTCGCTGCACGCGGCGCTGGGGCTGGGCGGCTGGCTGAGTTTTACGACCATGGGCGTCAGCTACCGGCTTTTGACCATGTTCATGCTGTCTCCTGACCGGGAGCGGCAAAGCAGCAGGATCGTCTGGGCGCTCGGAGCGGCGGCCCTCGGGATTGTCGCCTGCATCGTGCCGATGATCCTTTCCGGTTCTGCCGGGCGCGTCGTCTTGCTTTTGATCGCCGCGCTTGCCGGTGTGATCGCCATCGGAATTTACATGGCGGACATCGTACGGATCTACCGCGGGCGCAAACGCAAGCTCATCGAGCTGAACAGCCGTGCCGGCATCGGCGCTTTCGCGGCGCTGACTGTTGCGACCATATTCTTCCTGGCCTTGGCCGTCAGTGGCCAGATCGAAAGAGGCGTGGGTCCGCTCGTCTATCTCGTCACATTCGGCTGGCTGACGGGCATGGGGCTGGCGCAGCTCTACAAGATCGTCCCTTTCATCACCTGGCTCGAATGCTACGGCCCGCTGCTCGGGCGCATGCCGACGCCGCGGGTCCAGGATCTGGTTGTCGAGACGCGCGCTGCGTTCTGGTTCCGGCTGTTCTATCTTACAGTGATCGTTGCCTCCGCCGCGCTCTGCCTCGACAACGCATCTCTGTTTCGCGTCAGCAGCCTTGGCCAGTTGATTGCGGTCAATGCGCTGCTTTGGGAATTCGTCGCAACACGACGGCTCAGCAACGTGCCCAGCAATCTTCGGCTGTCTGGCGGCTTCGCCCGGCCACACCTTTTCTTCCCACCGTTCCAGTCACGGAGACAACCATGACAAAAGATCCCTACGAGCTAGACGTCAGGCCACTTCTCAAGAGCGGCAGCGATCCGTTCCAGGCCATCATGAGCGCCGTCGATGGTCTGGCACCCGGGCAACCTCTGAAGCTGAGCGCGACGTTCAGGCCGGTGCCACTTTTCAGCGTCATGGCCGGCCGCGGCTTTGCGCACCAGGACCAGCCTCTCGGCAACGGCGATTGGGAGGTCCTGTTCACGCCGGAGGAACAGGTGGACGAGGTCAGGGTCTCGGCCGGCGACACAGATCTGGACACATGGCCTGATCCCGCGCGCCAGCTCGACCTGACGGATCTGGACCCGCCAGAGCCGATGGTGCGCATCCTCGCGGTGGTGGAAAAGATGCAGGCCGGCGAGGTGCTTTTCGCCTTGCTCGCGCGCGAGCCGCTGTTTCTCTATCCCGAGCTTGCCAAGCGCGGCCACAAATGGGCCGGCAATTTCGATGCGGCCGGCGAGACCTATCGCATCCTGATCCGCGTCGGTGGACGCAAGGGGCACGAAAATGCAGCCGACTGAAAGCGAAGAGCTGGTCGAAAGGATCCGCGACGCCCTGCGGATGATCGTCGATCCGGAAATGGGCTCCAATATCGTGGATCTCGGTCTGATCTACGACATTGCCGTCCAGGACGGCGGTCTTGTCCGGGTGACGATGACGACGACGATAAAGGGATGCCCGGCGACCGCCTTTCTCAAGGAGGCCGTGCAGAACTGCGTCTGGTACGTGCCGGGCGTCGAATATGCCGAAGTGCGGCTGACCTATGAGCCGCCTTGGACGCCGGAGATGATGCTCGAGGCAGCTGTCGGGCTGTAACCGGAAAAGGGGCTCCAGGAGGTTGCCGCAGATGCGGCAACCTCCTTCGTCATTTTTATAGGGCGAGTTTCCCGGGGGGGTAGAGCGTTTCCGCCTTGGACGGAGAAGCAGAAACGCTCTATCGCTTTGTTTTTACGTATTTCCTGACGGAAAATCGCTTCGCACTTTTCCTGGAAATGCTCTACGCGGCCCCACGTGGCGAGCGCCGATCGCGAACCAGCATCGGGCCGTATTCGATGCAGAACAGAGCAAAGGCTGCGATCCAGAGCGTTCCCGACAGCGCGATCAGGTGATGATAGTGCGCCGGTAGGACCTCGGCGAAGGGGCGCGCCAGCGCCGCGCCGATGATGGCGATATAAGACGCGCAGCTGAGGTTCGATGCAGCCAGCGGCCGCCCGGTGTGTCCCCGGCTTGCGCGCGTCATCACGGCCAGCATCATGCAGGCCATGACACCAACGGTCATCACATGCATGACGGGATACCCGTCAAGGGCGCCGACGGCACCTGCCGCAACGGCGGCGAAGCCGAGCGGAACGAAGGCGTAGGCCGCGTGCAGGACGAACACGATCTTGTCCGGCCAGGTGGTCCAGCCACGCCAGCGAACAAGCCGGGCGGCCTGCAGCAAGGAGGCGGCGGACGCTATAGTGGCGGTGACGATATGTTGCGGTGCGAATGTCCAGCAGGCAAGAGCTGCGACGCCGACGAGAATGGTTGCTGTATCGAAGCGATTATAAGGAACCGGAAAGTCGGTTCGGCCGAATTTGTTCAGCCAGTTGCGGGTGAAACTCGGCAGAATTCTGCCGCCGACAATCATGATCAGCATGACATAGGCGCCGATCGCCAGCCGTGCCGCAGCATCGACGTCGAGTTGGCGGACGACGGAGATGTGGAACCACGCGTTGGCGGCCGAAAGGAGGACCAATCCGCCGACGACCTTCAGATCCTTCCACTTCCGCCCGACGATGACTTCGCGCGCGCAGATCACCAGCAATGCCGGCATGAACGCGGCTTCGATGATGACCGCCAGCTTCAGTCCGATGACATCTGTTGTCAGCAGCGCCAGTCGCCCGGCGACCCACAGGCCGAACAGGCAAGCGAGCGGCCTTCCGGAGACAGGTAATCTTCCGGTCCAGTTCGGAACCGCAGTCAAAAGGAAGCCTGCGAGCACGGCTGATGAGAACCCGAAGAGCATCTCGTGCGCGTGCCAATGGGCAGGGCCATAATCGCCGGCGATGGCGATACCCCTGACAAGGGCTGCGATCCACGCGGCCATGGCGAAGATCGCCCAGAGGCTGGCCCCGAGGAAAAACGGCCTGAAGCCATAGGAGAAGAGAACGGGGCCAGTGGTGGCGAGCCCACGCGGGATTCCGCCGCGGGGCCGTGGTTTTCTAAGTAGATTAAGCATTGTTCGATCCTGTTCTTTCGTCCAGCGGACTTCTGGATAGGAACGATTTATCCGTGGCCTGCCGAGCCCTCTTTGCGAAAACGCAATTATAGAGCCCGGCTATTGCCGCCTCGCGCGAAGATTTGCAGAAAAATATCTACTTCCCGGGCCGATTTGTTCCAAGACAAAGACGTCATTCGCTCTCGGTTCTACTTGAGACATGACTGCTGGAAAACCGGTGGTCAAAACCTGAGGTGAGCCCGCCAGGGACGGCAGAGGACACCGTAACACGTTGAATATCGGCATGATTTTCGGACGGCCATTCCGGTCGCGCGGTCGTGCACAAGGAGAGCAATGATGACAGAACAGCTGCAGATGACTCGCCGGACGATTCTGGCCGGCGCCGCCTTCGCTGGCGCGCTGACGCCGATCCTGACGGCGACCTCGACCCAGGCCGCAACGGCCGCCGCTCCCGCGGCTGCGGGCGCGGCACCGGTCGACATTGCGACATTGCCACGGGTGAAGGTCGACCTCGTCGCTCCGCCCTTCGTTCATGCTCACGATCAGGTCGCCAAGACCGGTCCGCGCGTGGTCGAATTCACCATGACCATCGAAGAAAAGAAGCTGGTGATCGATGGCGATGGCACCGAGGTGCACGCCATGACCTTCAACGGCTCGGTTCCCGGTCCGCTGATGGTCGTCCACGAGAACGACTATGTCGAACTCAGATTGATCAACCCCGCCACCAACACGCTGCTGCACAATATCGACTTTCACGCAGCAACGGGGGCCTTGGGCGGTGGCGGCCTGACGCAGGTCAATCCCGGCGAAGAGACGACCTTGCGCTTCAAGGCGACCAAGCCTGGCGTCTTCGTATACCATTGCGCGCCGGAAGGCATGGTGCCCTGGCACGTCACCTCGGGCATGAACGGCGCCATCATGGTGCTGCCGCGTGACGGGCTTAAGGATGAGAAGGGACAGCCGCTGACCTATGACAAGGTCTACTACGTGGGCGAGCAGGATTTCTACATCCCGCGCGACGAGGCCGGCAACTACAAGAAATACGAAACGCCCGGCGAAGCCTACGAAGACACCGTCAAGGCCATGCGTACGCTGACGCCGACGCACGTCGTCTTCAATGGCGCGGTCGGAGCGCTGACCGGTGAGAAGGCGTTGACGGCAGCCGTGGGCGAGCATGTGCTCGTCATCCATTCGCAGGCCAACCGCGATACGCGGCCACACCTGATCGGTGGCCACGGTGACTATGTCTGGGCGACCGGCAAGTTCCGCAACCCGCCGGAGCTCGACCAGGAAACCTGGTTCATTCCGGGCGGCACCGCCGGTGCGGCTTTCTACACATTCCGGCAGCCGGGCGTCTACGCCTACGTCAACCACAACCTGATCGAGGCTTTTGAGTTGGGCGCGGCGGGACACTTCAAGGTCACCGGCGAGTGGAACGACGATCTGATGACCTCGGTCGTCAAGCCGGCGTCGATGTAACCCAGGCATGACAATCGGCTACGCCGCCCGGGGAAATCCTCGGGCGGCAACCGGAGCGACAAGGGCATGCGCCGCAGCCATCGGCGCCTGCCAATAGAAGGGGAAGGTCATGCGCGATAAACGTCACAAGAATTCGGTTTCGGTCTTTTCGGTCGCCGTTCCAGCAATGCTGTTGGTTGCCATTGGCGGCGTGCTTTCGGCCAAGGTCGGGCTGTTGGACGATATGGACGCATCGGTCGATACCCGCATCGAAGCGCCGGTGACGGTGACTATCGAACCACGCCAAATGGAGTACCGGGCCGAAGGCCACTTCATCAAGAACGGCTTTGCCGTCGATGCGCCGCTTGTCGATGCGACGCTCGCGAACCCGTTCAGGATCATGAAGTATCAGGTCAGCCGCAGGGATTATCAGCGCTGCGTTGAAGACGGCGCCTGCGAGAGGGGCGAGCCGGCGGCAAGCCTCGGCAATGACACGCCGATGACGGGCGTCAATTACACGGATGCCAGCAACTATGCCGCCTGGCTGACCGAAAGGACGGGTCAGGTCTGGCGGCTGCCGACCGATCGGCAATGGGCCTTTGCGGCGGGCAAGAAATTTCCCGACGACGCACTCGGCATCGACGGCAGCAAGGACAACCCGGCGCTGAGGTGGCTTGCCGACTACGAGCGCGAATCCACCCGACAGAAGTCGAAGAACCCGATGCCCCAGCCATCCGGCACATTCGGCGAGAACGAATTCGGCGTTGCCGATCTCGACGGCAATGTTTGGGAATGGACGGAAACCTGCCACCGCCGCGTGACGATCGGCGAGGACGGCGAGGTGCTGAAGGAGGCGCCCGCCTGCGGCATCTACGTCGTCGACGGCAAGCACCGCGCTTCGATGAGCTTCTTCATTCGCGATCCGAAGAGCGGTGGTTGCGCCGTCGGCGTGCCGCCGGACAATCTCGGTTTCCGCCTGGTTCGCGACGATCGCTGGTATGCGAACATGCTGTATGCCTTCGAGCGCCGTTTTCCCGGTGCGGTGTAACAGCGCAGGCCCTCATTATCGCCGCTTTGGGGCTACGACGGGGTGCTGTCCGCTTCTTCCGCCCGATCGCACGTGATATAGCAGCGCGCATCGCCGATCCGCAGGAGACAGGAAACGACGTGGCTGCACTGGACCGAACACTCGTCAAATCGCTCCCGCTGTTTCAAAAGATGAGCGATCAGGAGCTGGACAAGCTCCTGGCGCATGCGACCGTCAGGCGCGTCCCGCAGAATGAGGCCGTCTTCGAGCAGGGGGCTGCGGCGGATTCGTTCTACCTGCTTCTGCATGGACGACTTAAGGTCACCCAAGTCACCCGCGACGGCCAGCAGATCATCGTCCGTGTCGTCAATCCGGGCGATCTGTTCGGCTTTGCCCGTGCGCTGCAGCGCAGCGACTATCCCGGCACGGCGATGACAGCGACGGAAAGCCTTGTTCTCGCCTGGCCGACCGAGCTCTGGAACGTGTTCGTCGAGAGCAATCCGCATCTGGCCGTGAACGCGATGCACACAATCGGTCAGCGGCTTGACGAGGCCCATACCCGCATCCGCGAGATGTCGACCGAGGAAGTCGAGCGCCGGGTCGCGCACGCGGTTCTGCGCCTTGCCGAACAGGCGGGTAAACGCGAAGAGCTCGGCGTGCGTATCGATTTTCCCATTTCCCGCCAGGACATCGCCGAAATGACCGGCACCACCCTCCACACTGTCTCGCGCATCCTCAGCGCCTGGGAGGGGCGGGGTCTCGTCCAGGGCGGGCGTCAGAAGCTGCTTCTCTGTGACTTGGCCGGGCTGCGCCGGCTGGCGGAACAGGTCGAGAAAAACTAGGTTCACGGCTCCGGCCACGGGGCCGCTTCACGCATGAACCTGGGCGAGTGACAAGCAATCCGAACGGGTTTCCGCACGGCCGTCTCCCGGTCGGCAGCCTGGCCTCAATGCGCCGCTTCGGTTTGTGTAGCATCTCGATGACCCGGCTGTGCTAACATGATGCGCAATCAGCCTAAAAATTAGGCCGCAACAAATTTGTCAAGAAAATAGGCAATTTGGTTGCGCAAATTGCTGCGCTGCATCATGATCGTGCCATGACAAACCGCGACCTCACCATTCTCGTTATCGACGAGAACGCCATCCGTGCCTCGATCATCGAGGAAGGATTGCATGAGGCCGGGCATCGCAAGGTCACGGTCATTCATGAGGTGCAGGGCGTCGCGCGCATCATCGACAGCCTCAGGCCCGATGTTATCGTCATCGATATCGAAAACCCCAATCGCGACATGATGGAGCATCTCTTCCAGCTGACGCGCACGGTGGGGCGACCGATCGCGATGTTCGTGGATCGCTCGGACACGGCTTCGATCGAGGCGGCGGTGGAAGCGGGCGTGTCGGCCTATATCGTCGACGGCCTGAAGAAGGAGCGCGTCAAGCCGATCCTCGACATGGCCGTCAGTCG
Organism: Ensifer adhaerens; assembly: GCF_001270265.1. Taxonomy (GTDB): domain Bacteria; phylum Pseudomonadota; class Alphaproteobacteria; order Rhizobiales; family Rhizobiaceae; genus Ensifer; species Ensifer adhaerens_B. Next base: position 239,759 of record NZ_LGAP01000003.1, on the reverse strand, counting down.
GTTCAACGCATTCAGCCGGCTGCAAAGGGAACTGGCCGACGCAAGGTCCGCGCTCGAGGAGCGCAAGGTTGTCGAGCGCGCCAAGGGTATCTTGATGAAGATCCGCGGTCTCTCGGAAGAGGAAGCCTTTGCCCTGCTGCGCCAGACGGCGATGAACGAAAAGAAGAAGATGTCTGAAATCGCGCAAAGCGTGGTGACGGCTGCGGGCCTGTTGATGTGATGGCGCGCGCGGTGCATCGGCCTTGTCGCAAGGAGTGAGCGGAGTGAACATCATGGCCAATTTCGGCGATATCGGCAGCGGCCAGGCTTCGACCGGCGACGGCTTGCCGGCGCCGCAACAGCTGCGCAGCGAGGATGCCCGCACGCTGCGCGCCGGCTTTATCCCACTGGTGGACGCATCGGTGCTGATTGCCGCTTGCGAGTTCGGCTTTGCTCGCAAAGAAGGCCTGACACTCGATCTGGTCAAGGATGTATCCTGGGCCAATGTTCGCGATCGGTTGGCTTTCCGGCAGTTCGATATTGCCCATATGCTCGCGCCCATGCCCGTTGCGGCGATGCTCGGTCTCGGCTCCAACCCTTCGCCTGCAATTACACCCTTCTCGCTCGGGCGCGGCGGCAACGCCATCACGCTGTCCAACCGGCTCTATGCCCGCATGGCCGAGGAAGAGGCGCTCGGGGGCGCTGAGGACGCGCTTGCCAACGCCCGAGCGCTTGCTGCCGTGCTTCGACGCATGACGGCACACGGCGAAGGGCCGCCGACCTTGGGCGTGACCTACCCCTTCTCCTCGCATAATTACGAATTCCGCTATTGGCTGGCGGCTGGCGGCATCGATCCCGACCGCGACGTCAAGCTTGTGGTGGTGCCGCCCCCGATGACCTCCGACGCGCTGGCCGCCGGCGCGATCGATGGTTTCTGCGTCGGTGCGCCCTGGAACATGGTTGCATCCGAGCGCGGCGTCGGGCGTATCGTGGCCGCCAAGCAGGATATCTGGCCGTCGGCGCCCGAAAAGGTCGTCGGCATGCGCCCTGAATGGGCCGAGGCCAATCCGGAAACCGTTTCACGATTGATCGTGGCGTTGGATGCCGCCGCGCAGTGGTGCGACGATCCGCAGAACCGCGGTGCCCTGTCCGACGCACTCGCCGACCAGCGTTATGTCGGCGCCCCGGTCGAGATCATCCGCCGCGTGCTTTCCGGCGAGTTCACCATCGACGCTCACGGACAGCGCCGGGTCATCGACGATTATTTTGTCTTCCATCGCCGTTTCGCCAACTATCCCCGACCGAGCCATGCACTGTGGATCTACAGCCAGATGGCGCGCTGGGGGCAGGTTGGCCTCAACCCGGACGGGATGACGGCGGTGGCTTCGGCCTATCGCCCGGACCTCTATCGGCTCGCGCTCGGGAATGGCGTGGCGCCAGTGGGTGCTGATGTCAGGATCGAGGGCGCATCTGCCGACGATCGTTTCGTGGACGGGCATGTTTTCGACCCTGCCGCCATCGAGGCCTATGTCGAGGCGTTTCCCGTGCGTGCGAAGGGCGGCGTAGCCGCTTTTGACGCCGACAACTGAAGGCGTCGGCCGCTTGTTTGGGCAGAGTCGCCAGGCCACTTGTGTGCGGCGCACAATAATTCAGCAGATTCTATAATAGCCATTTTTCTAGGCGACTTTATCAAGATGTATTTTTATCCTTTGATTTCAATATATTAAAGCTATTCCTCTGAAACTGGCACGGCCCTTGCTTCTAAGAAATTGCTTCGGTCAACGGCGATTGAAGTGAGTTCAAACGCCAGATCGCGTTTGCCAGAGACACTGACGTCGCAAGGTTTTTGTTTCCCGCGGATTCCTCCTGATCCCGGACGCAAGCACCAAGCGGCGTTTTTTTATGTCCGGCTTTGCCCGGCAGCAGCAGAGGAACCTGCGCATGACCAAGTTTTCGACCGGCGGCCTGACCCGCCGCAGCCTGCTGAAGACCACGGCCACGGCCGCCCTGTTCGGTGCGGTCAAGACGGCATTCCCCTCCGGCGCCTTCGCTCAGGCTGCGGGTCCGGAAACGACCAAGGCCGTGCTCGGCTTTATCGCGCTCACCGATTCCGCACCGCTGATCGTCGCCAAGGAGAAGGGCCTGTTCGACAAGTACGGCATGACCGAAGTCGATGTGGTCAAGCAGGCTTCCTGGGGCACGACGCGCGACAACCTTGTGCTCGGTTCGGCCGGTGCCGGCATCGATGGCGCCCATATTCTCACGCCGATGCCCTACCTGATCTCGACCGGCAAGGTGACGCAGAACAACCAGCCGCTGCCGATGGCGATCCTCGCCCGCCTCAATCTCGATGCGCAGGCGATCTCGGTCGGTGGCGCCTATGCCGATCTGAAAGTCGGGCTCGATGCTTCCGCGTTGAAGGAGGCCTTTGCGAAGAAGAAGGCGGAAGGCGCGGCTGCCAAGGTGGCGATGACCTTCCCCGGTGGCACACACGACCTCTGGCTGCGTTACTGGCTTGCTGCGGGCGGCATTGATCCGGACTCGGACGTCGAGACGATTGTTGTTCCGCCGCCGCAGATGGTCGCCAATATGAAGGTCGGCACCATGGACTGTTTCTGCGTCGGCGAGCCCTGGAACGAGCAGCTCGTCAACCAGAAGATCGGCTACACCGCCGTCAACACCGCCGAAATCTGGAACGAACATCCGGAAAAATCCTTCGCAATGCGCGCCGACTGGGTGGAGAAAAACCCGCGCGCCGCCAAGGCGCTCACCATGGCCATCCAGGAAGCGGCGCAATGGTGCGACGACATGGCCAACAAGGAAGAGTTGGCGAAGATCGTCGGCAAGCGCAGCTGGTTCAACGTACCGCCGAAGGACATCGTCGACCGGCTGAAGGGCGAATACGACTATGGCAACGGCAAGGTCGTCGAGGCCAGCCCGCATTTCATGAAGTTCTGGCGCGACCACGCCTCCTATCCCTTCCAGAGCCATGACAGCTGGTTCCTGACGGAGAACATCCGCTGGGGCAAGTTTGCTCCCGACACCGACGTCAAGGCGCTCGTTGCCAAGGTCAATCGCGAGGATATCTGGCGTGAGGCGGCCAAGGAGCTCGGCGTCTCCGACATCCCCTCCTCGACCTCGCGCGGCATCGAAAAATTCTTCGACGGCAAGGTGTTCGACCCGGCAGATCCGCAGGCTTACCTCAAGAGCCTGAGCATCTCGCGCGTCGCCTGAGCCTTCGTGGCGGCGGCCGAATCCCGCCGCCGCTCGACTTGAACCTTTAGGAGAACGGTATGTCCGTCACCAATCTCAAGCTTCCGCAGGATGCTGCCCCACCGCACGCGGCCCGTGTCATCGCCTTTAGTCGTACCGCCAGGCCCGGCGCCAGCCGCCGGCTGCCGGCGGCACTCATGACGGCTTTGACCAACCTCGTGCCGCTCTTGGTCACCCTGAGCTTCATCCTGGTTGCCTGGCAGGTGATCTGTTCGGCGCCCGACTCGAGCTTGCCGGCGCCGACACGCGTTCTCGAAGAAAGCTGGGAGCTCATTGCGCACCCGTTCTATGTCGGACAAGGCGTCGATCAGGGGCTGTTCTGGCATATCTCGGCCAGCCTGCAGCGTGTTGCGATTGGTTATGCGCTGGCGGCCGTCGTCGGTATCGCGCTCGGCGCGCTCGTTGGCCAGAGCGCGCTTGCCATGCGCGGGCTCGATCCGATCTTCCAGGTGCTGCGCACGGTACCGCCACTCGCCTGGTTGCCGCTGTCGCTTGCCGCCTTCCAGGATGGCACCCCCTCGGCGATCTTCGTGATCTTCATCACCGCGATCTGGCCGATCATCATCAACACGGCCGTCGGCATCCGCAATATTCCGCAGGATTATCAGAACGTCGCCAAGGTGCTGCGGCTCAACGCCTTCGAATATTTCGGCAAGATCATGTTGCCGGCGGCGGCTCCTTACATCTTCACCGGCCTTCGCATCGGCATCGGCCTTTCGTGGCTCGCCATCGTTGCCGCCGAGATGCTGATCGGTGGCGTCGGCATCGGCTTCTTCATCTGGGATGCATGGAACTCCTCGTTGATCAGCGACATCATCGTTGCGCTGATCTACGTCGGCATCGTCGGCTTCCTCCTCGATCGTCTCATCGCCCTCATCGGCCGCGTCGTCACGCGCGGCACGGCAACCGCGTGAGAAAGGCAAAGACCATGACCAAGAGCTATCTCTCGCTTGAGCTTATCGACAAGAGTTTTGAACGCGGTGGCGTCAGGACGGAAGTTCTGAAGCAGGTTTCACTTTCCGTCGACAAGGGCGAATTCATCTCGATCATCGGCCATTCCGGCTGCGGAAAGTCGACGCTGCTCAATATCGTCGCTGGCCTGACGCAGGCCACCACCGGCGTGGTGCTGCTCGATGGCAGGGTCGCCGACGAGCCGGGGCCGGACCGCGCCGTCGTCTTCCAGAACCACTCGCTGCTGCCCTGGCTGACGGTATACGAGAACGTTCGCCTCGGCGTCGACAAGGTCTTCGGTTCGAGCAAATCAAAGGCGGAGCGCCATGACTGGACGATGCGCAATCTCGAGCTGGTGCAGATGGCGCATGCCGCAGACAAGCGTCCGTCCGAGGTTTCCGGCGGCATGAAGCAGCGCGTCGGCATCGCCCGGGCGCTGGCCATGGAACCGAAGGTGCTGCTGCTTGACGAGCCGTTCGGTGCACTCGATGCGCTGACCCGCGCCCATCTGCAGGACCAGGTGATGCAGATCCACGCCGAGCTCGGCAATACGGTGCTGATGATCACCCATGACGTCGACGAAGCGGTGCTGCTTTCCGATCGGATCGTCATGATGACCAATGGCCCCTCGGCGCGCATCGGCGAGATCCTCGACGTGCCGCTTTCCCGCCCGCGCCGGCGCATCGAGCTTGCGGCCGACCGAACCTACCTCAAATGCCGCGAAGCGGTGCTCAAGTTCCTCTACGAGCGCCACCGTTTCGTCGAAGCTGCGGAGTGATCCCCATGGCTCATCAAACCCCCGAAAAACTCGTCATCGTCGGCAACGGTATGGCGCCGGGCCGCATGTTGGAGCATCTGTTCGAACAGGCTCCCGGACAATATCAGGTCACGATCTTCAACGCCGAACCGCGCGTCAACTACGACCGCATCATGCTCTCGCCGGTGCTATCAGGCGAAAAGGACTACGAGCAGATCATCATCCACGGTGACGGTTGGTACATCAAGCACGGCATCACGCTCTACAAGGGCCACAAGGTCGTTTCGATCGACCGCGCCAAGAAGACCGTCACCTCAGATCATGGCGTCACCGAAAGCTATGACAAGCTCGTCATCGCTACCGGCTCCGTACCCTTCATTATCCCCGTTCCCGGTAAGGATCTGCCCGGCGTCATCACCTACCGCGACCTCGACGATGTCAACGCCATGCTGCTTGCCGCCCAGTCGCGCGAAAAGGCTGTCGTCATCGGCGGCGGCCTGCTCGGGCTTGAAGCGGCCGCCGGCCTTGCTTCGCGCGGCATGGATGTGACCGTGCTGCACGTGATGCCGACGCTGATGGAGCGCCAGCTCGATCCGGCGGCCGGTTATCTGCTGCAGAAAGCCGTCGAGGAGCGTGGCATCAAGGTCATCTGCAAGGCCAACACGAAAGCCATCATCGGTAATGGCAAGGTCGAGGGCATCGAACTCGATAACGGCACAATCATTCCGGCAACGCTGGTGGTTATGGCAGTCGGCATCCGGCCGAATGCGGGCATAGCCAAGGAAGCCGGTCTTGCGGTCAATCGTGGCATCGTCGTCGATGCCGGCATGCAGACCTCCGATGGAGATATCCTGGCGCTTGGCGAATGCGCCGAGGTCGGCGGCATGGTCTACGGCCTCGTCGCACCGCTCTACGAAATGGCCCGCATCGCCGCTTCGCACCTGGCCGGCGATCATACGCCCGCCTTCGTCCATTCCGACACGCCGACGAAGCTCAAGGTGACCGGCATCAACCTCTTCTCGCTCGGTGATTTTGCCGAAGGCGATGACCGCGAGGAGATCGTGCTGCGCGATGCAGCCGGCGGTGTCTACAAACGCCTTGTCCTGAAGGACAACCGCATCATCGGCACCGTGCTTTACGGCGAAACCGCCGACGGCGCGTGGTTCAACGATCTGAAGAAGAAAGCCACCGATATCTCGGAAATGCGCGAAACGCTCATTTTCGGCCAGGCCTATCAGGGAGGGTCCCCGCTGGACCCTACGGCGGCCGTTGCAGCCTTGCCGGATGATGCGGAAATCTGCGGTTGCAACGGCGTATGCAAGGGCAAGATCGTCGCGACGATCAAGGGCAAGGGGCTCTCTTCGCTTGATGACGTCAGGGCACACACGAAGGCGTCTGCCTCGTGCGGCTCCTGCACCGGGCTCGTCGAGCAGGTGATGTCGCTGACGCTCGGCGATGCCTACAATCCCGCCGCCGTCCAGCCGATGTGCACCTGCACCGAACTCGGCCATGACGATGTTCGTCGCCTGATCAAGACCAAGGGCCTGAAGACTATTCCTGCCGTCATGCAGGAACTGGAGTGGAAGACATCCTGCGGCTGCGCCAAGTGCCGCCCGGCGCTCAACTACTATCTCGTTTGCGATTGGCCGGATGAATATGCCGACGACTACCAGTCGCGCTTCATCAACGAGCGTGTGCACGCCAATATCCAGAAGGACGGTACCTATTCCGTCGTCCCGCGCATGTGGGGTGGCGTCACCAACTCTGGGGAATTGCGCGCGATCGCCGACGTGGTCGACAAGTTCGAAATCCCGATGGTCAAGGTTACGGGCGGCCAGCGCATCGATCTGCTCGGCATCGAGAAGGAAGACCTGCCCGCTGTCTGGGCCGATCTCGGCAAGGCCGGCTTCGTGTCGGGCCAGGCCTATGCCAAGGGTCTGCGCACGGTGAAGACCTGCGTCGGTTCCGACTGGTGCCGGTTCGGCACCCAGGATTCGACCGGTCTCGGCATCCGCATCGAAAAATTCATGTGGGGATCCTGGACGCCCGCCAAGCTGAAGATGGCGGTCTCCGGCTGTCCCAGAAACTGCGCCGAGGCCACCTGCAAGGATATCGGCGTGATCTGCGTCGACAGCGGTTTCGAGATCCACTTCGCCGGTGCCGCCGGGCTCGACATCAAGGGCACCGAAATTCTCGGTTTGGTCAGGACCGAGGACGAGGCGCTCGAACATATCGTCGCGCTGACGCAGATGTACCGCGAGCAGGCCCGTTATCTCGAGCGGATCTACAAATGGGCCAAGCGCGTCGGCCTCGAGGAAATCCGCCGCCAGATCATGGACGATGCCGAACGGCGCAAGGCGTTCTTCGACCGCTTCGTCTTCAGCCAGAAATTCGCCCAGGTCGATCCCTGGTCGGAGCGTGTCTCCGGCAAGGACAAGCACGAGTTCCGACCGATGGCGACGGTCGGTTTTTCCCAGGCAGCGGAGTGAGATGATGGACATGAACTGGATCACAATCGGTGACATTTCGGACATTCCGCTCCGGGGCGCACGCTGCGTGCGAACGCCTCAAGGCAAGATCGCCGTCTTCCGCACGGCCGAAAACGAGGTGTTCGCCATCGAGGATCATTGCCCGCACAAGGGTGGGCCGCTGTCACAGGGCATCGTGCACGGCACGGCCGTGACCTGCCCGCTGCACAACTGGGTGATTTCACTCGAAACCGGCAAGGCGCTGGGCGCAGACGAGGGGGCGGTGCGCACGATCCCGGTGCGCAACGACGGCGGCGCGCTCTTTATCGCGCTCGAAAGTCTGATGATCGCGGCGGAATAGTCATGGCAACCGAAGTCAAAACCACCTGTCCCTATTGCGGTGTCGGTTGCGGCGTGATCGCGACGGTTGGCGATGACGGCGGCGTCGGCGTGAAAGGCGATCCGGATCATCCGGCCAACTTCGGCCGGCTTTGCTCCAAGGGGTCGGCGCTTGCAGAGACACTCGATCTCGACGGACGGCTGCTCTATCCCGAGATTGCCGGCGAACGGGCGGATTGGGATGAGGCGCTCGATCATGTTGCCGAGCGTTTCTCAAGCACGATCGCCGAACATGGGTCGGATTCTGTTGCCTTCTATGTCTCCGGCCAGTTGCTGACCGAGGATTACTACGTCGCCAACAAGCTGATGAAGGGCTTCATCGGCTCGGCCAACATCGACACGAACTCGCGCCTGTGCATGTCCTCGTCCGTGGCCGGCCACCGCCGTGCCTTCGGTGCCGATACCGTGCCCGGCTGCTACGAGGATCTGGAGTTGGCGGATCTCGTCATCCTGACCGGCTCCAACCTCGCCTGGTGCCATCCGGTTCTCTACCAGCGCCTGGCTGCGGCCAAGGTGGCACGGCCGCAGATGCGGGTCGTTGTCATCGATCCACGCCGGACAATGACTGCCGACATCGCCGATCTGCATCTGGCGATCCGACCGGATGGTGATGTTGCGCTGTTCAATGGCCTGTTCGCGCACCTGGCTGCGAGCCCGGCCGTCGATCAGGGCTACATTTCCGCCCATACCAGCGGCTTCGCCGAGGCCTTCGCCGCAGCAAGTGCGCTGGATGAGACCGCTTTGGCGCAGGCGACGGGGCTCGAGGCGGCGGAGATAGCTGCCTTCTTCCGGCTGTTCGAAACGACGGAAAAGGTCGTCACCTGCTATAGCCAGGGGGTCAACCAGTCGGTGGCCGGTACCGACAAGGTCAATGCCATCATCAACTGCCATCTGGTAACCGGCCGCATCGGTCGTCCCGGCATGGGGCCGTTCTCGCTGACGGGCCAGCCCAACGCCATGGGCGGTCGCGAGGTTGGTGGCCTTGCCAATATGCTAGCCGCCCATATGGATATCGAAAAGGCCGGGCACCGCGATCAGGTCCGGCGTTTCTGGGGCGCGCCGTCGCTCGCCGCCAAGCCGGGCCTCAAGGCCGTCGACATGTTTCGCGCCGTTGCCGACGGGCGCATCAAGGCGATCTGGATCATGGCGACCAATCCGGTGGTGTCGATGCCGGATGCCGATGCCGTCGAGGCAGCGCTCAAGATCTGTCCCTTCGTCGTCGTCTCCGATGTCCTGAAGCAGACCGATACGACGCGTCATGCGCATGTGCTGCTGCCTTCTTTCGGCTGGGGCGAAAAGGATGGCACGGTCACCAACTCCGAGCGCCGCATTTCGCGCCAGCGTGGTTTTCTGTCGGCACCTGAGGGCGCACGCGCGGATTGGTGGCAGCTTGCCGAAGTCGGCCGCCGGATGGGTTTTGCCGGCGCATTTGCCTATGCATCCGCGTCCGAAATCTTTGCCGAACATGCCGGTCTTTCCGGCTTCGAAAACGACGGTCGCCGCGATTTCGATATCGGTGCCCATGCCTCGATCGATAATGCCGGCTATGATGCGCTGATACCGTTCCAATGGCCGCAGCCGCGAGGTGCGGCGAGCGCGACGACGCGCTTCTTCGCCGATGGCAGCTTCTACCATCCGGACGGGCGCGCGCGCTTCATCACGACCACAAGTCGCGTTGTCGATCGCGTCAACGATGCCTTCCCTTTCACCCTCAACACCGGGCGTGTCCGCGACCACTGGCACACCATGACCCGGACCGGAAAGAGCGCGCGGCTGTCGGCCCATATCGGCGAGCCCTTCGTCGAGATCCATCCGCGCGATGCGATGGAGCTTGATCTATCGCCCGCCGATCTCGTGGTGTTGGAAAGCCCCTATGGCGCGGCGATCGTTCGGGCACTGATTACCGAACGCCAGGCACGCGGCAATCTCTTCGTACCGATGCACTGGAACGACCAGTTCGCGGCCAAGGCGCGCATCGATGCCTTGGTGCCGCCGATCACCGATCCCGTTTCGGGACAGCCGGCTTCCAAGAACGTTGCTGTTTCCGCCCGCCGTTTCGAAGCCTCCACCTATGGCTTTGCGGTGAGTGCCGCAAAGCCTCAAGGCCTCGATTGCACCTATTGGGCGCTCGCCAAGGCGCGGGGAGGGTGGCGGCTCGAACTGGCGGCGGACACCATGCCTGAGGATTGGGTCGCCTGGTGCCGGCGCATCTTCGACCTCCCTGGGGATATCGATCCGATCGGTTACGCGGACGGGCCGTCGGGCCTTCGCCGGCTTGCCTTCTTCGACGGTGATCGGCTTCTGCTGGCACTTTATCTCGCACCAGAGCCCGTCGCGGTCGCCCGCAACTGGGCGGTCGAGCAGCTCGATGTCTCGCACTCGGATCTACGCCTGCGCTTCGCGCTCGTGGCTGGGCGGCCGGGAGCGGATAAGCCCGATCCGGGCGCAACCGTCTGCTCCTGCTTCAATGTCGGGATCAACCAGATCGTTGCTGCCGTGCGCAACGGCTGCCGCACGGTCGAGGCGGTCGGCCAGGCACTCAATGCCGGAACCAATTGCGGCTCCTGCCGCGCCGAGATCAGGGGGATCGTCGATGGATGCCTTGCTGCTGCCGCGGAATGAAAGGCGCCTACGCGCGGAGCCGCCGCGCATGATGCCACTGGCGAAGCTGCCCGTGTTCTGGGCGCTCGACGGCCGCCGCGTCGTCGTGGCCGGTGGCTCCGACGCCGCTGCCTGGAAGGCGGAACTGTTGGCGGCCTGCGGCGCGGAGGTTCATCTCTATGCGCCGCTTGAGGAACTCGGAGAGGTGTGCACCCGCCTGCTCGAGGGCGGTTCCTCTCACCCGGGCGGCAGGTTCGTCCATCACCGCGAAGCCTGGACAAAGGAAGCGATCATCGGCGCGGCGCTTGCGATCGCCGACTGCGAGGCTGAGAGCGATGCCCAAGCCTTCTTCGAGGCGGCCAAAAAGGCCGGCGTGCCGGTCAACGTCATCGACAAACCGGCCTATTGCCAGTTTCAGTTCGGCTCCATCGTCAATCGCTCGCCTGTCGTCGTGTCCATATCGACCGATGGCGCCGCTCCCATCCTGGCCCAGGCGATCCGTCGCCGCATCGAGACGCTGCTGCCACCGGCTCTGAAGGATTGGGCGTCGCTGGCGCAGGCGATCCGCGACAAGGTCAATGCACGCCTGAAGCCCGGTCTTGGGCGGCGCGTTTTTTGGGAGCGCTTTGTCGATCATGCCTTTCGAGAGACACCGGAGGAGGGTGTAGAGACGCGGCTGGTGACGGAAATGGATCGCCTTGCGGCGAACCGAACTGACACCGGCCGCGTCACGCTCGTCGGCGCCGGCCCCGGCGAGGCGGAGCATCTGACGCTGAAGGCGGTGCGGGCCATGCAGGCAGCTGACGTCATTATATTCGACGACTTGGTCTCTGATGAGGTCCTGGAGCTTGCCCGGCGCGAGGCCAAGCGCCTTCTCATCGGCGACCGCACGAGCTGCCGGCAGGAGGATATCAATGACATGATGGTGTCGTTGGCGCGCGCCGGAAAACGGGTCGTCCGGCTGAAATCCGGCGATGCGATGATTTCCGGATGTGCCGGTGAAGAGATCGCCCGGTTGCAGGAGGACGGCATTCCGGTCGATGTCGTTCCCGGCGTAATAGCCGCCAGTGAGTGGAGAACGGCCAGATCAACCTCGGTTTCACCCGTCCGGTCGAAAACATCGGCTCGTTGAATTTCTCCTCTATTGGGCATGAGCACTATCTGCCAGCGTGATGGACGAGCTCGACCACAGCTACCGCGTCCGCGAATACGCGAATTGCCTGCTTGAACTTTACGAAGCGGACCAGGCGCGGCTCGGTAGCGGAATCTCGGCTATGCCCAGCGTGCACGTGGGCCTCGTAGTGCTCAATACGCTGTTCTCGTCATCTTTGAACAGATGGCTTGGCTTTATCGGTTGGGCCTTTGCCGCCATTATCTTCTATGGTTCCGTTTACGCGGGCTGGCACCACGCCGTTGACGGGTAGTGGCGCTCCTTCGCGAAATTGTCCGCCGGAAGGGCTATGTGCCCAAGGCGAGCCGGTGGAAACTCAGAGTACGGCATCGAGTGTCCGACACTTGGGACAACAATCGGTGAACTACCATTCGCGGCGGCGCGCTCGCAGGCCGAATAGATATCACGACATTCACACCCCGTCCCCGGATAATCCGAGGGCGGGGTTAGCTAGCTTTCTTCAATCCCGCGACCTTCCTAAGGTCGTCGTTCAGTCGACTTTGCCAGCCCTTACCGCAGTTGCGCTTGTAGTGCTCGATTATGTCGGGGTCCAACCGAATGGATATCTGTTGGCGAGGTTTATCGACGGCCGGGCGCCCTCTAGACCTCTTGATGGTCTCAGCTAGGTCGGGGAAAGCTTCCGCAAACGGTCTTGCTTGAGATAACTGCGCATCAGTTGCCTCTGGCGCGTCCGGGTCACTGGCTATCTTGCGTTGGATTTCAACCTCTTCTTTATCGGAGAGGCGGCGAACCTTGCGGGGTTGGTTGGTCATAGTAGGTTCCTTTCCTTTCGGCTAGCGTCACGCATGGAGATGATGGAAATGCCTTCCGTTCCAAGGTGGGCGAACACAACGGCGATAACGCCGTCGCGCTGGAAAGAACTCGCCGTCCAGATCGGCAAAGTCATAGCCGTGCTTGGCTATGTTGGACTGGCGCTTGTGGTTGTTGTAGGTGATCTTCATATATTTTATGTATCACATTTAATTCTGCATGCAAGAATATTGGTGATACGTTTAATGTTGGGAACGCATCTGAACCCTCGCGCAGGAGGCCACAATTTCGCATTCGGTGTTAAGGCCGTGGGTGCGAAGGACGCTTCGAACGGCAGTGGTTTGCGGGCTTTGGGGATTTGCGTCCCAGAGCCCGTAGTTTCAGACTTCAGAGTTTACCATACGTCCGGAGGGGCTGCTTCTCCCGTAGGCTTGACATCACCGGCCGCGCTTTGCGTGAGTTTGCGCGCTATGTCGTAGAATGCATGGACGAGTTTCCCATTGCTGCGTTCGCGCAGGCAGATGAGCGCCTCGTCCATCAGCATTTCCGGGGCATCGATCTTGATCGGCACGAGGCGGGTGTCCTGGCCGAACTCCGCGGAGGAGACGAAACCGACGCCGCCGCCGGCAGCGACGATCTCGCGAACGGCCTCGCGGCCCTCGGCCTCGATGAGCGGCGTCAGCGTGACGCCACACTGTTCGGCCATCGCCTCGAGCTTCTGGCGGGTTTTGGAGCCTCGCTCGCGCATGACGAGCGGATGTTTTGCAAGCTCGGCGAAGGTGACGCTCTGACACGTCGCCAGGGGATAGTCGCGGCTTGTGAAAGCGACGATCGGTGTGGAATTGAGCTTCAGAACGTCGAAGTCGCCCACCTGCGGGATTTCACCGAGAACTCCGATATCCGCCTCATAGGCGTGCAGGCTGGTGATGACCGTCTCCGTGTTGCCTGCGTCGATCGACACCTGCACCGTCGGGTAGGTCCGTCGGAACGCGGCCAGAATGTGCAGCAGATGGTGCGCAGCGTCCGCGACGATCCTAAGCTTTCCGGCCCTTAATGCGCGCGATTCCGAGAGAAGATCGAGTGCCTGCTGCTCGACATCGAACATGCGCCGGGTGACTTCCAGAAGCTGTTGGCCGGACTGGGTGAGCGTGACCTGCTTCTTGTTCCGATTGAAGAGCAGGACGTCATATTCCTCCTCCAGTTTGCGTACCTGGTCGGAGACAGCGGGCTGCGTCAGAAACAGGGCTTCGGCGGCCCGCGAGAACCCGCCGTGGATGGCCACATTGTGAAAGGCACGGAGCTGGACATAGCGCACGGTAACATCCCCACAGATAAATTCTATCGATGGAACCATCAGAACGAACGATTTGATTTATGTAAAGGGGCAAAAGATAGTTTCGGGAGCCCAAACCTTTCCGGAGCGCGCCTATGAACCTTTCGGCCGTCGCCCTCGAACTCGCCGCTGCAACAGTCCTGCTGCTTTACGCCGTCAGCCTCGTCAAGAAGGGTGTCGAAGCTGCCTGCGGCGATGTGGTTACGCGTGCCGTCGGCGGTGCGGGCGGCAGACCGCGCGCAGCGGCCTATGGCTGTCTGATCGCGATTGCCCTGCAGAGTTCGACGGCGGTCGCCATACTCGCCGCGGGCTTTGCCGTAAGCGGAGCGTTGAGCCTTGATGTCGGTCTGGCGGTCCTTCTCGGCGCGGACCTGGGTTCGGCGCTGGTCGTCAAGATCCTGAGTTTCGACCTGCACTGGCTGGCGCCACTATTGATTGCCGGAGGCGGTCTCCTGCATCTCAAGGCGCGATCTCGCAAGCCGGTCGAAGCGGGACGTGCGGTGCTCGGGATCGGACTGCTGCTTCTGTCGCTCCAGATGATCGGCCATGCGACATTGCCGCTTGGTCAAAGCCCGCTGCTGCCCGCAGCAATAGACATGCTCGGCAAGGACCCTCTAACGGTGATGATCGTCGCTGCCGTCTTCACCTGGGGGCTGCATTCCAGCGTCGCGGCTATCCTTTTGATCCTGACCCTTGCTGCAAAAGGTCTGCTGCCGCTCGACGTCGGCATTCCCCTCATCCTTGGTGTCAATCTTGGCGGCGGACTGATCGCCCTGTGGCTGACCCGCGGCCTGAAGATAGAGGGCAGGCGGCTGCCGCTTGGCAATCTCTTCTTCCGCGCGCTGTTCAGTGCCGCCGTCTTCGCGCTGTTTTCCATGCAGGTCTCTTTTGCGTGGCTGCCTGGCGAGACGGTCGCTGCCAAGCTCGTCAATCTGCATGTGCTCTTCAATGCCGCGCTGGTGCTCCTGGGCCTCGTATCGTGTGGTCTGATGGCGCGCTTCGTTCGCCTTCTCACGCCCGAAAACGCCGGGGGAAAAGAAGCCGGTCTTGCAGCGCATGCGAGTGCGCTCGACCGGTCTCTGATCGACAAGCCGGCGCAGGCATTGGCGGCGGCCGCACGCGAAGTCTTGCATATGGGCAACATGATCATGCGCATGCTCGAACCGGTCATGGGGGTGATCGCGTCGCCGACGCCCGAGACGGTCAATGCGCTGCGCCGCGTCGATGAGGACATCCATCGCGCCCATAGCGAGATCAAGCTTTTTATCGCTGCAGTCAATCGAGGCGTGCTGACGGAGGAGCAATCCCGGCGCGGCATCGAACTCACCGAGGCGGCCATTCATCTGGAATATGCCGGTGACGTCGTGTCGAAGAGCCTGTTGCGCATGGCGGAGGAGCGGCTGGAAGGCGCCGGCGCCTTTTCGACTGCAGGCTGGCACGAACTGATGGCGTTGCACGCCGCGGTGTTTTCGAACGTGAAACTTGCCGCCAACCTGCTCGTTTCGCCCGAACCGGTGATTGCCCGCGAGATGGTCCGCCAGAAGGAACACGTGCGCCGGCTGGTGCAGGAAAGCAGTCAAAGCCATCTCGAGCGGCTCAGGCAGGGAGTTGTCGCCAGTATTCACTCGAGCGACATGCACCTGGAGATCGTCCGTGCGCTGAAGGAACTCAATTCGCTGGTCACGACGATGGCCTATCCCCGTCTTCGCGAGACCGGAGATCTGCTCGAAAGCCGTCTCGTTCCGGCGGCCTAGTTGCATAAGTGGAATCTATAGATTTATACAAAAGAACGATTTTACATATATGTCTGCCCGCCGCATTCTCAGTCCCGGAGACGCCAACGTGAGGACGGACAATGCCAAATACCGCTTCTGACAGAACCATCGCACAGCTGGAAACGCCGAGACTCGGCGAGCCCTATCTGCTGACGCCCGGTCCGCTGACGACGGCCTACGAAGTCAAGGAGGCGATGCTCCGGGACTGGGGGTCGTGGGATGGTGATTTCCGCGCGATGACGGCGGAACTGCGTCGCCAGCTTCTCGACATTGCCGGCGATGCGAAGGGCGAGTTCGATTGCGTCCCGATACAGGGCAGCGGTTCGTTCTCGGTCGAGGCGATGCTCGGCAGCTTCGTTCCCCGCGACGGCAAGGTGCTGGTGCTGATCAACGGCGCCTATGGCAAGCGTATCGCCCAGACGCTCGCCTATCTCGGACGCGACCACGTGTCGATCGACAAGGGCGATTACATGCCGCCGCGCGGCCCCGAGGTCGCCGCCGCGCTCAATGCGGATCCGGCCATTACCCATGTCGTCGTCGTTCACTGCGAGACCAGTTCCGGCATCCTCAATCCGCTCAAGGAAATCTCGGAGGTCGTCTATAACAGCGGTCGCAAGCTGCTGGTCGACTCGATGAGTGCCTTCGGCGCCGTTCCGGCCGGGATTGCCGACTTCCGTTACGAGGCGATCGTTTCCTCGGCCAACAAATGCATCGAAGGCGTGCCTGGCTTCGGCTTCGTCATCGCCCGCAGAAGCGAACTGGAGGCCGCCAAGGGCCGCAGCCATTCGCTCAGCCTCGATGTGCACGCACAGTGGGACTACATGAACAAGACCGGCCAGTGGCGGTTCACGCCGCCGACCCATGTTGTCGCCGCGTTCCTGGAGGCGCTTCGCCTGCATCGTGAGGAAGGCGGCGTCGCTGCTCGCGGGGGGCGGTATGCTCGCAACCGCGACGTCATGGTCGCCGGCATGCGCGAGGCAGGCTTCGAGACGCTGCTTGCCGACCGCTGGCTGTCGCCAATCATCGTCACCTTCTTCAGTCCCGCCGATCCGGCTTTCGCCTTCGACCGCTTCTACGAGTTGATGAAGGAGAAGGGTTTCATCATCTACCCCGGCAAGCTGACGGTCGTCGACTCGTTCCGCGTCGGCTGCATCGGCCGCATGGATGAACATGTGATGCGCCGGGTGGTCGAAGCCGCGCGCAGTTCTTTGACCGAAATGGGGGTCGCCAGTGCCGCCCCTCCGGAGATCGCCCTTGCCGAACGCAGCCGTCTCGCCGCTTGAACCGAACGATAGGATTTTCCCGATGAACCAGATGTCCAAGATCAACGTCGCCGTCACCGCCAACCGGCGCACATATCCCTGGCCGAACGTCCCGGCCATCGCCATCTGCCTCGACGGCTGCGAGCCTGCCTATCTCGACGAGGCCATCAAGGCCGGGCTGATGCCGACGCTTGCGCGCATTCGCCAGACGGGCACGGGGCGTACGGCGCTCAGCGTCACCCCGAGCTTCACAACCCCCAACAACCTTCCCACCGCGCCCGGCCGTCCGCCCGCCATTCACGGTATCTGCGGCAACTACCTTTACGAACCGCAGACTGGCAACGAAGTGATGATGAACGACCCGCGCTTCCTGCGCGCGCCGACCATCTTCAAGGCCTTCTACGATGCCGGCGCAAAGGTCGTGGTCGTCACCGCCAAGGACAAGCTGCGTGCGCTGCTTGGTCACGGCCTGAAGTTCGACGAGGGCAGGGCGGTCTGCTTCTCATCCGAAAAGGCCGATAAGTCGACCAAGGCGGAACACGGTATCGAGAACGCTTCGGCCTGGCTTGGCCGCCCGGTGCCGGAGGTCTATTCGGCGGAGCTTTCGGAATTCGTCTTTGCCGCCGGCGTGAAACTGCTGAAGGAGTTCGCTCCTGACGTCATGTACCTGACGACGACCGATTACGTGCAGCACAAATATGCCCCGGGCGTTCCCCAGGCGAACGCCTTCTACGAGATGTTCGACAAGTACCTGACCGAACTCGACGCGCTTGGCGCTGCGATCATCGTGACGGCCGATCACGGCATGAAGCCGAAGCACAAGGCGGACGGTTCGCCCGATGTCATCTACGTGCAGGACGTGCTCGACGAATGGCTCGGCAAGGATGCCGCGCGCGTCATCCTGCCGATTACGGACCCCTACGTCGTGCATCACGGTGCGCTCGGTTCGTTCGCAACTGCTTACCTACCCGAGCGTGCCGACAAGGAAGAGATCATCGAGCGGCTGGCAGCGATCGACGGCATCGACGTCGTTCTTTCGCGACCCGAGGCCTGCATTCGTTTCGAACTGCCGGATGACCGCATCGGCGATATCGTCATCATCTCCTCGGAGAACAAGACACTCGGCACCAGCGAGCATCGCCACGATCTTGCCGCGCTGAACGAGCCGCTGCGCTCGCATGGTGGCCTCACCGAGCAGGAGGTGCCTTTCATTTCGAACCGCAAGCTGCCCGAGCTTACCTCCGCTGCCTCCCTGCGCAACTTCGACGCCTTCTACTATGCGCTGGTCGCAGCGGCACAGCCGGCAAATTAAGGAGCGGACGATGACCAAGGTGGAAACGACATTCGCTCTACGCCACGAGCCCATGCGCATTGTCGGCAAGAAGGTCGATGCCGAGGGGGTGATCGAGGTGCACTATCCCTGGAACGATGCCGTCATCGGTACCGTTCCGGCCGGCAACGCCGAGCACGCCCGCAAGGCCTTCGAGATTGCGGCGGCCTATCAGCCGAAGCTGACGCGATACGAGCGCCAACGCATCCTGCTGAAGGCGGCCGACATGCTGGTCGCCCGCAAGGAGGAGATCTCCGATATCATCACGCTGGAGCTCGGCATATCGAAGCAGGACTCACTCTACGAAGTCGGCCGCGCCTTCGATGTGCTGACGCTGTCGGGCCAGATGTGCATTCGCGATGACGGCGAGATCTTCTCCTGCGACCTCACCCCGCACGGCAAGGCACGCAAGATCTTCACGATGCGCGAGCCGCTGACCGCCATCTCTGCGATCACGCCCTTCAACCACCCGCTCAATATGGTGGCGCACAAGGTGGCGCCGGCGATTGCGACCAACAACTGCGTGGTGCTGAAGCCGACGGAGTTGACGCCGATGACGGCGCTCATCTTCGCCGACATTCTCTATGAGGCGGGATTGCCGCCGGAAATGCTGTCGGTGGTGACCGGCTGGCCGGCGGATATCGGGATGGAAATGATGACCAACCCGAACTTCGACCTTATCACCTTTACCGGCAGCGTGCCGGTGGGCAAGCTGATCGCCGCGAACGCGCACTACAAGCGCCAGATCCTCGAACTCGGCGGCAACGATCCGCTGATCATCCTCAACGACCTGTCGGACGACGACCTGGCAAAGGCGGCCGACCTCGCGGTCGCAGGCGCAACGAAGAACTCGGGCCAGCGCTGCACGGCGGTCAAGCGCATTCTGTGCCAGGAGAGCGTGGCCGATCGTTTCGTGCCGCTCGTTCTGGAACGGGCCAAGAAGCTCCGCTTCGGCGATCCGATGGATCGTGCGACGGAACTGGGCACGGTCGTCCATGCCCGTGCCGCCGAGACGTTTGAGCGTCGGGTGCATCAGGCAGCCGAGCAGGGGGCGGATATCCTCTACGATCCGGGCCGCCGCGGCGCCTTGCTGCCGCCGATCGTGGTCGATCGCGTGCCGCATTCGAGCGAACTGGTGATGGAGGAAACCTTCGCGCCGATCATCCCGATCGTGCGGGCGCCCGACGATGACGATGCCCTGATTGCGCTCTCCAACTCGACCGCCTTCGGTCTGTCGTCCGGGGTCTGCACCAACGACTTCCGCCGCATGCAGAAATACATCGCCGGCCTCAGGGTCGGTACGGTGAACATCTGGGAAGTGCCCGGTTATCGCATCGAAATGTCCCCCTTTGGCGGCATCAAGGATTCGGGCAATGGCTACAAGGAGGGCGTGATCGAGGCGATGAAGAGTTTCACGAACGTCAAGACGTTTTCCCTGCCCTGGTGATCCGGGCCCTGGTGATCTGGGCATCCCCTGCCAAATCACCCTTCCTGGGAGCTGTCGGTCGGCAGCTCCCTTTTTCTTGACGCAAGCTGCGAGACGCTTTGTCAGCATCTGTGGCTCGCGGATGCTAGCATATCCATGAGTGCCCACGTGGCAGCCTTGTGTGCTGCGCGAGGCATGCAAACACTTTGATGTTGCGGGTGTATCATCTGATAGGCTCTGCTCGCCCGGAAGGGATGATCACCATCGCCCGTTACGGGAGAACGGCGCGCTCCTGTCCGCAGCGGCAATTGCGATGAGAATGTTGTTGGTTGTAAGCATTCCCTCCGCTTGGTTTTAAAGGAGACACGGCATGGACCGATTCACTGGCGGTTGCCTGTGCGGCAACGTCCGAATTGTTGCGTCGGGACGGCCATACCGGGTCGGCCTTTGCCACTGTCTCGACTGCCGCAAGCATCACGGGGCGCTTTTTCACGCTTCCGCGATATTCCCTCAGGATGCGGTGACGATCGATGGCGAAACACGCGACTATGCGGGGCGGTTTTTCTGTCCCCGCTGCGGCTCGTCCGTTTTCGCGCGCACAGCAGACGAAATCGAAGTGAGTGTGGGCTCCCTCGATGCCACTGACCAATTGGTGCCAACCTACGAAAGCTGGATCGTCCGTCGCGAGTCCTGGTTGCCGCCGTTTCCGATCACGAGACGATACGACCGCGACCGTGACGCCACGAGCCGCTTTGAGGAGTAGGTCTCACGATCGGTGCGAGGCCGCCGCTATAGGTCATTCCGGAAGACCGGCCTTGCGATAGCCATCAACGAAATGCGCAAGGGTCGCAGCGTCGCGGAATGGCTCCGTCGTGGCCCAGTGGTGGATTGTGAAATTCGGGTTGCCGACGAGAAACAGTTCGACCTCTGCATGCGCCTCGTCGAGCCGGCCCAGTTGGGCAAGGCTTGCCGCCAGGAAGCGCCTTGAGCTTGTGCGATAAGTCTCGTCCCTGCGCAGTGTCTCGACAGCGGCTTCGTATTGGCCGGCCGCATATTGCGCCTGGCCGAGCGTCAGATAGTACCAACTTGCTGGAAACGGGTTCAGCCGGAACGCCTTGCAAATGTGCTCGAGGCCTTCCTCGACCCGCCCGGCCAGGACCGCGATGTCGGATAGCGCCGCCCAGGTGTCAGCCTCGTTCGGGTCGAGCTCGATCGCTGTGGCAAATTCCTGATCCGCCTCGACAAAGCTGCGCTCATAGGCAAGCAGATACGCCAGGATCCAGCGACTGCCGGGATCGTTGGGATCGATCGCGACAGCCTTGCGCGCCAGCTCCAAGGCAGCGCTGCGACCAGGTTCCGTCGGTCCGCCGGAATGTACCCATCCCATCCAGTGGTTCATGGCAAGCCAGCGATAGGCCTCGGCATAATCAGGATCGAGCGAAACTGCGCGCGTGAGCATCAGATGCGCTTCCCGCGCCGCCTGCGGTGAGTCATCCATCAGCTTGCGCGCCCGCACGCAGAGATCGTAGGCCTCGAGATTTTTGGGCCGATGGCGCGGCGGCGGCGCGCGCAGCCGGCCGAGCAGCGCCTCCACGATCTTGCCGGTGACTTCGTCCTGCACGGCAAAGATATCTTCCAGGCTGCGATCGAAGCGTTCCGCCCATAGATGATCGCCACTCACCGCGTCGACCAGTTGGGCGTTGATGCGCACACGCCCCGCGGCGCGGCGCGCGCTGCCCTCCAGCAGGTAGCGCACACCAAGGTCCTCAGCGATCCCGCGCACGTCCATTGGCTTTCCCTTGTAGGCAAAGGCCGAGTTGCGGGCGATGACGAACAGGCCGGAGATCCTGGAGAGGTCGGTGATCAGGTCTTCGGTCAACCCATCCGCGAAGGATTCCTGCTCGGGATCGTTGCTGACATTCACGAAGGGCAGCACGGCTATCGATGGTTTGCTGGGCAGCGGCAGAGGTTTTCGCTTCGCGCCCCCGAGCTCTTCGATGGCCCTGGTGAAGCGGTAGCCGACGCGCGGAACCGTGGAGATCCATTCACCGCCGTCGGCGGCCGGGCCAAGCAGCTTGCGCAACTGTGCGATCTGGACGGTGAGGTTGCCTTCCTCCACGGCCGTGCCCGGCCATGCCGCGTCCATCAACTCGGCCTTTCCAAGGATTTCGCCGGGCCGTCCGACGAGTGCCGCAAGCAGCCTCAGCCCGCGGTGGCCAACGGCAACAGGATCATCGTTCCGAAGGAGTGTTCCCGCATCCGGATCAAGCACGAACGGACCAAAGGCAAAGCGCGATCCCTGCATACGGCGCATCTATAGACCCTTTGGAAGTTTTTGAGAACTTTTTGGGACGGCTTAAGTACGCCGCCGTTCGTATCCTCCAGACTTCATCCTCTTTCAGGTCGAGGCGCTCAGGCCGCTCAAACCCTTGGAGGTTGCCATGGACGATACTCCCACTCTTGCGTCGGCGCCGCATCAGGCATCGCGGCCGAGAACGCCCGTGGGGCCGGCGGAAGTGTCGCGTCGGCACTACAGCCTGGCGACCCTGCGAAGCATTATCGCGACCTGGGACGAGCGGAAACGCGTTCGCTGCGACCTTGAGCGAAAGTTGAAGGAAGATCCCTATCTGATCGACGATATCGGTCTGACCAGACGGCAGGTCGAGGCAGAGATCGCCAAGCCCTTCTGGCAAGCATAAGGCGAAATCTCCATGACTGCCGAAAGCACGATGTTACCGCGAGAGGATCGGATCCCATGGGCCGCGATGGCGGGTATCATCGCGACCGTCACGGTGTTCGCCGTGGCACAGGGTCTGACCTATCCGCTGCTCAGCTTCATCCTGGAGCGGCAGGGGACAACGCCCGGCCTGATCGGCTTGTCGGCGGCGATGACGCCGCTGGGTTTCATTGTATCCGCGCCCTTCATTCCGGCGCTGGCGCGGCGCGTGGGCGGGGCGCGGCTTGCCATTCTGTGTTCGATCCTGGCCGCGCTCGCGCTGGTCGCGATTGCCTGGGCGCAGGACGTCTGGGCCTGGATGCCGCTGCGCTTGCTGCTCGGCTTCTTCGCCAATCCGCTTTACGTGATCAGCGAAACCTGGCTGATGTCGATTACACCAGCGCCGCGCCGGGGCCGCATCATGGGCCTCTATTCATCGATCGTTTCGGGTGGCTTTGCTATCGGCCCGCTGTCGCTCGGGCTGGTCGGCACGCAGGGTTGGCCGCCCTTCATGATCGGCATCGTGGCCTTCCTTCTTTGCGGCCTGATCGTGCTTGCGGTCGTGCCGCGCCTGCCTGATATGCCGCAGGAAGGCGAGGCAACATCGGTCGCCGGCTTTTTCGCACTGGCGCCGCTCCTGTTGTTCGCGGTTTTCACTGCCGCCGCCTTCGAGCAGATCCTGCTTTCCCTGTTCGCGATCTATGGCGCAGCACTCGGCAGCGTCGAGGCGCGCATCACTTCGCTCATCACCTTTTTCATTGCGGGCAATGCCGTGCTGCAGATTGTGCTCGGGCGCGTGGCCGAACAATTTGGCTCGACGCGGACCATGTCATTGTGCGCCCTGGTGTCGCTGGTCGGCTGCCTGCTGCTGCCGTCGATCTTCGACTCGTGGCTCATCTGGCCGCTCGTCTTCGTCTGGGGCGGGGTCTCGTTCGGGATCTACACCATGTCGTTGATCCAGCTCGGCGAGCGTTTCACCGGCCAGGCCCTGATCGCCGGTAACGCCGCCTTCGCGTTCGTATGGGGTATCGGCGGCATCGTGGGTTCGCCCGCGACAGGGCTGGCGATGCAACTGATCGGACATCAGGGGCTGCCATCGTCCCTTGGCCTGCTGTGCTGTGCACTGGCGGTGTTTCTGATGACGGACGGACGGCGGGTCGAGGCAGAGCTCGCCAAGCCCTTAGGCGAACACATCACAACCAGCGGTCTCCTACGGCTTCTCGGAAGGCTGGGCATTTTGGCCACCCATTGGAAAATATGGGGAGGTCGCCTGGCAATCCGGGGACAGAACGACGACTTGAGCGAGGGACAGTTGCTTGAACTGGGCATTTGCCGTGTTGCACGCAGGGAACGCTGGCTTGACGGCTGTGAGACGCTGCTCCCCATGGATTATTTCGAGTACAGCCTCCATCCGGACGTCTCAGAACGCTAGGCTGTGTGGACGGCTTGCGTCCAGTGAGGCTGCGTCTGACCCATAGTTTTTACTTTGACAATGATAAGAATAATAAATTTTACTAATTGAATACGTCCACGCAGAATGCCTCCTGAAGCGTGCGAGACAAGGGCAGCGACAGATTGCCCGCCATGCTTCCCGGATTTTTTCCAGGCCTCCAGAGGAGATTTTCAGCATGAACAGACGCATGTTTTTTATGCTTGCCGGTGCCATGTCCGTGGCTCTTCCCGTCATCGCATCCGCACAGACCGAGCTCACCGTTTACACCGCCGTCGAGGCTGTCGATCTTGATCGTTACAAGGCGACCTTCGAGAAGGCGCATCCCGATATCAAGATCAATTGGGTCCGGGATTCAACCGGCGTCATGACGGCGAAACTGCTTGCCGAGAAGGACAACCCGCAGGCGGACGTTGTCTGGGGGCTTGCTGCCACATCCCTGCTTCTCCTGAAAGCAGAGGGCATGCTGGAAGCGTACCAGCCGAAGGGCGTCGAGGCGCTCGACAAGAAATTCGTTGACGGTGACACGCCGCCGAGCTGGGTCGGCATGGACGCCTATGTGGCAGCACTCTGCTACAACACGGTAGAGGGCGCAAAGCTCGGGCTGACGCCGCCTCAAACCTGGGAAGACCTGACGAAGCCCGAATACAAAGGCCACATCGTCATGCCGAACCCGAGCTCGTCGGGCACCGGCTTCCTCGACGTCTCCGGCTGGATGCAGATGTGGGGCGAAGAGAAGGCCTGGTCCTTCATGGACAAGCTTCACGAGAATATCTCCGCCTATACGCATTCCGGCTCGAAGCCCTGCAAGATGGCCGGCGCCGGTGAGGCCGTCATTGGAGTTTCGTTCGAATTTCCAGGCGCCAAGGCCAAGAGCGCCGGCGCGCCGATTGACATCATCTTCCCCGCCGAAGGGTCGGGCTGGGAGGCCGAGGCGACGGCGATCATTGCCGGCACGGCGAACCTCGATGCGGCCAAGACCCTGGTCGACTGGTCGGTCACCAAGGAAGCCAACGAAATGTACAATGTCGGCTATGCCGTGGTCGCCTATCCGGGCATCGCCAAGACCGTTGAGCATCTGCCTTCCGACATCGCCGCAAAGATGATCGACAACGACTTCGAATGGGCCGCGAACAATCGCGCGATCATCCTGAAGGAATGGCAGAAGCGTTACGACGCGAAGTCGGAACCGAAGAGCTGAGCTCTGATCGATCTCGGGCGGGGTGCACGTGCGCTCCGCCCGTCGCATTCTCCAGAAATCCCTGACAGCCAGCGGAGCTTGCAGATGAGACATGCCATGTCGATCGAACCGACACCCACGAGCATTCCCCGCGCCGCTGACCAGGCGATCACCCCGTCATCCCCCTATCTCGAAATCCGCGATCTCTGGAAGAGCTATGGCGATTTCACGGCGCTGCGCGACATATCGCTCGACATCGGCAAGGGTGAGTTCGTCTGTTTTCTTGGGCCCTCCGGCTGCGGCAAGACGACCCTTTTGCGGGCGATCGCCGGCCTCGATCTGCAGACACGGGGCGTCATCCGGCAAGGCGGCCGCGATATTTCGGTTCTGCCCGCATCGAAGCGCGACTACGGCATCGTCTTCCAGTCCTACGCGCTCTTTCCCAATCTCAGCATCGAGCAGAACATTGCCTTCGGCCTGGAAAATACCGGCCGCTCGAAGGCAGAGGTCGCCGCGCGCATCGCCGAGCTTCTGGAGACGGTCGGGCTTCCGGCTCAGGCAAAGAAATACCCCGCCCAGCTTTCCGGCGGACAGCAGCAGCGTATCGCTCTCGCCCGCGCTATTGCGATCTCCCCCGGCCTGCTTCTGCTCGATGAGCCGCTTTCCGCACTTGATGCCAAGGTGCGTGTGCATCTGCGCCATGAGATCAAGTCGCTGCAAAGGAAACTCGGTGTCACGACCATCATGGTGACGCACGATCAGGAGGAGGCGCTCGCCATGGCGGACCGGATCGTGGTGATGAATCACGGCGTCATTGAACAGGTCGGATCGCCCACCGAAATCTACCGCCACCCGAAGACCCTGTTCGTTGCCGACTTCATCGGCGAGACAAACCAGTTTCCGGCAAAAGTTCTGCCTGATGCTCAGGTCGAGATCGGCCATTCCGCCTTCTGTTGTCCAACGGATGGCTTTGCTACCGGGGATGCGACCACAGCCGTTGTCCGTCCGGTCGATATCATTCCGCACGGTGCCGACGCGCATGCGGTCCATTCGCTCGACCGGCCGGCAACACCGCAGAACCTGATCGATGCCGAAGTGCATGAGATGGAGTTCCTCGGCATGTTCTGGCGTACGCGACTGACCGCACCGCGGCTCGGTGACCGGACGCTCGTCGCCGACTTTTCAGTCAATGCCGTGCGCCGGCTGCACATCGAAACAGGCGGCGTCATCCAGGTCGAGATACCGCGGGAGCGCCTGTTGCTCTATCCGAGGGGCGCGTGACCATGAGCATAACGATCGACTATGCACCATCGCGGAAAAAGCTGCGCCAGCAGGCCTCGCGCGACGATCTCGCCAAACTCGGCTTCATGGCCGTCATCGGGCTCTACCTGATCGTCGCTTTGGGCGCGCCGCTCTTCGTCATGCTGTCGAAGTCGCTTTCGACTTATCGCTTCGATCTGAGTGCCTTCGAGTTTCAGGTGAGCGACGAGACCGGCGCGAACTGGGCAACGGCCGTCACCGCCGATGCGCTCAACAAAGAACTCGGTGTTGTCGCGCAGAAGGACCTTGCCACCAACTCGGACGGACGCCTTGCCGTTACGAAATTCTTCCCGCAATTCAATTTCCGCAGCCCCGTCCATTATCGCATTCGTGGCGTCACGGACGATGCCGCGTTTCTCGTCGGCTCCACCCTGGAGAAGGGCACGGCATGGCGCGAATACGATTCCGCCACATTTCGGCGGGTCGTGCTGCGCCCGGCAAGCACCTTCGGCGTCGAAAACTTCAAGACCTATTTCTCGACGCCGGCGCTTGCCCGCTCGATCTACAATTCAGTCCTGATGGCGTCGATCAGCACGGTGGTGACGGTCTCGATCGCTTTTGCGCTCGCCTATGCACTGACGCGCAGCTGCATGCCGCTCAAGGGGCTGTTCCGGGGCATTCTCACGATACCGATCCTCGTGCCGTCGCTTTTGCCCGGCATTGCGCTCGTCTACCTCTTCGGCAATCAGGGTGTCTTCAGGGACTGGCTGATGGGCTACTCCATCTACGGCCCGATCGGCATCGTCATCGGCTCGGTGTTTTTCACGCTGCCACATGCCTTCCTCATCATCCTGACCGCCTTGTCCGTCGCCGATGCGCGCCACTATGAGGCTGCGGCGTCGCTCAGGGCCAGCAAATGGCGCATCTTCACCACCGTGACGGTGCCGGGCGCGCGTTACGGCCTCGTGTCGGCCGCCTTTGTCGTCTTCACTTTGGTCATCACCGATTTCGGATTGCCCAAGGTGATCGGCGGCCAATACGGCATGCTGGCCGTCGATATCTATAAGCAGGTGATTGGCCAGCAGAATTTCGAGATGGGAGCGGTCGTCTCCGTCATTCTTCTGGTGCCGGCGGTGCTTGCCTTTGCCGTCGATCGCCGGATGCAGAAGCGCCAGGTGGCGCTGCTCTCGGCGCGCGCGGTGCCCTATGCGCCCAAACGCAATGTCCGCATGGACGGCTTCTGCTTTGCCTTCTCATGCCTCGTCAGCCTGTTCATTCTCGGCATGATCGCCATGTGCCAGATCGCGGCGCTGGTGAAGTTCTGGCCATACGACCTGACGTTGACGACGAAGAATTTTGCCTTCGATCTGATGGATGGCGGGGGGTGGGCGGCCTATGCCAACTCGATCAAGCTCGCCTTGCTGACGGCATTCTTCGGCTCGGTGATCGTCTTTGCTGGCGCCTATATGGTCGAGAAGGCGGATGGGTTCCGCTTCGGCCGGGGCATCTTCCATTTCCTCGCCATGATGCCGATGGCCGTGCCGGGCATGGTGCTCGGGCTTGCCTATATCTTCTTCTTCAACAACCCGGCCAATCCGCTCAACTCCATCTATGGCACGATGACGATCCTCGTCGTCTGCACGGTGACGCACTTCTACACCGTCGCGCATCTGACGGCCCTGACCGCGCTGAAGCAGATGGATCCGGAATTCGAATCCGTTGGAGCGTCGCTCAAGCAACCCTTCCACCGGCTTTTCTTCCGGGTCACTTTGCCGGTCTGCCTGCCGGCGATCCTCAACATCGGGATCTATCTCTTCGTCAACGCCATGACGACGGTTTCCGCCGTGGTCTTTCTCTATGCCACGGACACCAAGCTTGCCTCGGTTGCCGTGCTCAACATGGATGACGCGGGCGACATCGCACCGGCTGCCGCAATGGGCATGATGATCTTCTACACCAATGTCGTGGCCAAGCTCATCCACGCGGCGGTTGCCCGTGGACTGCTCGTGCGCACGCAGGCGTGGCGGTAGGCTTTTCGGCATCGGCACAGGGCGGCTTTCGGTCGCCGGAAGTCAGCGCGAAATGCCGCCCTGTGCCGATGCCGTCTCGGGCTAGAGATGGTCGCCTAGGCCACCCTCCTGACTGGCGACACGCGATCACGCATAGGCTGGCGGTGCTCATATGCCGCCAGGCGCGTGCGCTGCGGCGTACAGCCGTAGATGTCCCTGTAGGTCCGGGAGAAATGGGAAGCCGAGGAAAACCCGCATGCCACGGCGATCTCGAAGACGGGAAGCGACGAATTGACGAGCAGCAGGTGCGCCCGTTCCAGCCGCATCTGGAGATAGTAGCGTTTGGGGGACTGCCCCATCTCGCGGCGGAACAGGCGCTCGATCTGACGACGCGACAATCCTGTCGGGGTAGACATTTCGGCAAGTTTCAACGGTTCGGCGAGGTTCGCCTCCATCTGCTCGATGATGCCGATCAGCAAACGGTTGTCGATGCCGACGCGGGTCTGAAGGGGTAGCCGCTGGCGCTCTCCGGCCTTGCGGACCCGTTCCGACAGAGCCACCTCGCAAATGCGATTTGCAACGTCCCGGCCGAGATCGTCTTCGACTATGCGCAGGAACATGTCGAATGGTGCGTTGCCGCCAGCGCAGGTAAAAAGTTCGCCATCGATCTCGAATGCAGTCTGGCGAGCTTTCGCTGCGAAGAACCGTTCGGAGAAATCTGGGAAGTGTTCCCAATGCACGGCACAGCGACGCCCGTCGAGCACGCCGGCGCGCGCCAGACTGTAGAGGCCGCCCGCAAGCCCGGCGACGGGAACCCGGCCCCGCCGGGACATCCGTAGCCAGCCTTCCGCCTTTCCGTCGGCGGGAGGGATGGCGCGGCCGCCGCAGACCACGATCATGTCAGGGCGCCCCGGTCGATGCAGTCCGTCCCGCTCGGAGGTGAGCGCTGCGTCGGCCGCCATGCGCATTCCGCAGCTTGACCGCGCCGCCTGGCCGTCCCGCGTCACGATACGCCAGATATAGTACGGTCTGCCCAGGACATCGTTGGCGAGGCGAAGCGCCTCGAGCGCGGACGTGAATGCGTGCTGCGTGAAGCCGTCAAGCAGGTAGAAGGTGAATCGGCGGCTTTGTGTGCATGCCTGTTGCACGGCCTGCCTCCCTTTCCACTAATGAGTGCCTCAGGACATAATGCAAAGAATAGTTACATTATGCAACATAAATAGACATCGCTTCTGCGCGCTTATGCGCGACTGGACGGTTTGACCCGTCTCAGGTGAGAAGAATGACGGTACAATTGGATTGCGGTGACGCGTTTTGCGGTGCGTCTTGTCAAAACGCCAAAAATGATCGCAGATATCCGCATGTCAGATAGTCAAAACGCTCGAGCCCTTGCCCCCCGCCGTCATGGCGAGATCCTTCGCCGTCTGGCTGCCGACGGTACGGTCAGCATCACCGAGCTTGCGGATTTCTTCGATGTGTCGCGGCAGACGATCCGCCGCGACTTGAAGCATCTGGCGGAGCGCGGCCAGCTTGATCTCGTCCACGGGGGCGCGACACTTTTTGAGGCGACCGAGGCCGCCTTCACGGAGAGGCGTGGGGAGAATGCGGCGGCGAAGGCGTCGATCGGCAGGGCCGCAGCTGGTCTTGTGCGCGACGGCATGGTCGTGTTTCTCGATTCCGGCACGACCACGCTCGCGGTGGCTCATGCGCTGGCAGAGCGGAAGAACCTAACGATTTGCACGACTTCCCTCTCCATCGCACTGCAGATGTGCCGCCAGCCGCTGGTGCGGGTGCACATGCTCGGTGGCGAGATCGATCCGGCGGAAGAGGCGGCCGTCGGCATTGATGCGCTCGAGGCGATCAGCCATTTCCGGGTTGATGTGGCCTTCCTCGGCGGCGGTGGTTTGTCGCCAGATGGCGAGGTGACGGACTTTACCCGCAATGGTGCCGAGCAACGCTCCCGCATGATCGCGATGGCGGCCAAGGCCTATTTCATTCTCGATAGCTCGAAGTTCGGCCGGTTGACGCCGCTGCGTATCCCGCGTTTCGAAGCGGCAACCGGGGTGATCGTCGACGCGCGACCGCCGCAGGCGATCTGCGAAGCGCTGGAACGGCGGGGCCCTGGCCTGATCGTCGCCGCTTGATGTAATATTTTGTAACTTTTTGTCTTG
This sequence comes from Ensifer adhaerens, assembly GCF_001270265.1. GTDB lineage: Bacteria > Pseudomonadota > Alphaproteobacteria > Rhizobiales > Rhizobiaceae > Ensifer > Ensifer adhaerens_B. The sequence goes on along the minus strand of NZ_LGAP01000003.1, from coordinate 209,477 downwards.
TTATTTGCGTTTCTGTTGTTATGGTGTGGCCTTCCATGGCTTCGGGAGGCTATTTCATGGCTCAGAATTTTCCAACGCAGGCACAGGTCGTCATCATCGGCGGTGGCATTATCGGCTGTTCGGTTGCCTACCACCTGACCAAGCTCGGCTGGACGGACGTCGTGCTCTTGGAGCAGGGGCAACTAAGCGGCGGCACCACCTGGCACGCAGCCGGCCTTGTCGGCCAGCTCCGCAGCCACGCGAACATGACGAGCCTCATCAAATATTCGACGCAGCTCTATAGCGAGCTGGAAGCCGAAACCGGGCTCGCCACCGGCTGGAAGAATTGCGGCTCCGTTTCCGTGGCGCGATCTGCCGACCGCATGACCGTGCTGAAGCGGACCGCCGCGTCTGCCCGCGCACAGGGCGTCGCCATCGAAGTGATTTCACCTAGGGAAGCTCAGGATCTCTGGCCGGTGATGGCGATCGACGACCTGGCGGGTGCCGTCTGGCTGCCCGGTGACGGCAAGGCGAACCCGACCGATCTAACGCAGTCGCTGGCGAAGGGCGCACGCAATCGCGGTGCACGCATTATCGAGCGCGTGCGCGTCACCGGCATCGAGGTTACCGATGGCGCGGTGACCGGCGTCGAAACGGACCAGGGGACGATTGCAGCAGAGATCGTTGTCAATTGCGCCGGCCAATGGGCGCGCAAGGTCGGACTGATGTGCGGCGTGTCGGTGCCACTGCATTCGGCCGAGCACATGTACATCGTGACCGGCAGGATCGACGGCGTGCACCCGGATCTGCCGGTCATGCGCGATCCCGACGGCTACATCTACTTCAAGGAAGAGGTCGGTGGCCTCGTCATGGGTGGTTTCGAACCGGAGGCGAAACCGTGGGGCATGGCGGGCATTCCGGACGATTTCGAATTCGCCTTGCTGCCGGATGACTGGGACCAGTTCGAAATCCTGATGCAAAGCGCCCTGCAGCGGGTGCCACAGCTGGCAACGGCCGAAGTGAAGAAGTTTTACAACGGTCCTGAAAGCTTCACGCCCGACAACAACTTCATTCTCGGCGAGGCGCCGGAGCTGAAAAATTTCTACGTCGGCGCCGGCTTCAATTCGATGGGTATCGCGAGCGCCGGTGGCGCCGGGCGGGCCCTCGCGGAATGGATCGTCAACGGCGCGCCGACCATGGATCTCTGGCCGGTCGATATCCGTCGCTTCGCAACCTTCAACAACAATCCGCGCTGGCTGCATGACCGCGTCAAGGAGACACTCGGGCTGCACTACGCCATGCCCTGGCCCAACCGCGAGCTAGATACGGCGCGGCCCTTCCGCCGCTCGCCGCTCTATGACCGGCTTGCAGCAAGGGGTGCCTGCTTCGGCTCGAAAATGGGCTGGGAGCGGGCCAACTGGTTTGCAGCCGAGGGCGAAAAGCCGGTAACGGAGTATGCCTTTGGCCGGCAGAACTGGCACGAGGCGGTCAAGCGCGAGATGAAGGCAGTTCGCGAGGCGGCCGGCATCTTCGACCAGACCTCCTTTGCCAAGCTCCTGGTCCAGGGGCGCGATGCCGCCGTGGCGCTCAATCGTGTTTGCGCCGCCGATATCGACGTTGCGATCGGCCGCTCCGTCTATACCGGGCTGCTCAATGCGCGCGGCGGTTATGAAAGCGACCTGACCGTGCTGAGGCTTGCTGCGGATCGCTTCCTTCTCATCACCGGCTCGGCGCAGCCGGTGCACGACGCCGACTGGATCCGCAAGAACCTGCCGGCAGACGCGCATGTGGCGCTCACCGACGTCACCTCCGCCTACGCGGTCCTCGCCCTCATGGGCCCAAGCGCGCGAGACATCCTGTCGCGACTGACGTCGGTCGATCTCTCCAATGCCGCTTTTCCCTTCGCGACAGTCAGGGAGATCGATATCGGCTATGCCACGGCCTATGCCAACCGCATGACCTATGTCGGTGAGCTGGGCTGGGAGCTGATCGTGCCGACGGAGTTCGCAGTCGGTGTCTCCGAGGCGTTGCACGAGCTCGGGCGCGATTTCGGGCTGACCGATTGCGGTTACTATGCGCTGGAGGCACTTCGGCTGGAAAAGGGCTATCGCGCCTGGAGCCGCGAGCTGACACCGGACATCAACCCTTACGAGGCGGGCCTTGCCTTCGCGCTCTCCTTCGACAAGCCGGGTGGCTTCATCGGCCGCGACGCATTGATCGCAGCCAAGGAGAAGGGGGGGGCCACGCGGCGCGTCGTGCAGTTCACGGTGGATGATCCATCGCCCATGCTATGGGGCGGTGAGCTGGTCCTTCGCGATGGCAAGCCGGTCGGTGAAGTCCGCTCGGCCGCCTACGGTCACACGCTCGGCCGCTCAGTCGCCCTTGGCCTCATCGAACATTCCACTGGCATCAACAAGGCGTTCGTGGAGGCCGGTCGGTTCGAAGTCGAGCTCGCTGGCATCAGGTTTTCTGTGACCGCACACCTCTCACCGGCCTATGATCCGAAAGCCCTCAGGGTCAGATCTTAGGCAGGGTCAATGTATGCAGATCGGGCTGGAGACCGATGAGCGAGCCATAGGCGCAAACGTCGGTGATCCGTAAAGGCAAGGCCGAGTTTTCGGCCTTCGCCGGCAGAGGGTCACGTCGGCGTGCTGGCGAGCGGCACTCGGAAATATGGCTCGCCGGAGGCAGTGGCTTCAAAGTTTCCGTGAACCTCGAAGGTTGTCTGAAGGTAGCTGGTGTTGGCCAGTGCCTGGCTCCGACCTTCAAAAATGAGCTTGCCCTTGGAGAGCAGTATGACGTTGTCGGCCACGGCCATCGCATGATTTAGGTCGTGGATGGCAAGCACGACCGCGATGCCCCGCTCGGTGCTCAGCCGATCAAGCAGTTCCAGGACTTCGACCTGATGACCGATATCGAGGAATGAGGTCGGTTCGTCCAGCAGGAGGATTTCCGCCTCCTGCGCCAATGCAGCTGCGATCCAGGCCCGTTGACGTTCTCCTCCCGAAAGATTGGCGAGATCACGGTCTGAGAGCGCGACGAGGCCCGTCTGCTCAAGCGCCCAGTCGACGACTGCGAGATCCTTCCGCGAAAAGCTCTGGAACAGACCGAGATGCGCGAACCGGCCCTGGCGAACGAGTTGCTCGACGGACATGTTCTCGGGAGATGTCGGGTTCTGCGGCAGGAAGGAGAGCCGCTTGGCAAGGTCGCGCCGCCTCCAGGTTTCGATCGGCTTGGTATCAAGGCTGACTGTGCCGCGTGTACAGCGTGCAAGGCCGGCCAAAGCATGCAGCGCCGTACTCTTGCCGGAGCCGTTCGGACCGATCAGCGACGTAATCTCGCCCGGGCGCACCTCGATCGACAATCCGTCCAGTGCGGTCATCGCTCCGTATTTGATAGTAATCTCGTCGGCTCTCAACGGCATAGCGGCCTCATCGATATCGGCGGAGCAGGAAAAGCAGGAACGGCGCACCAGCAAAGGCTGTGACCACTCCGATCGGGATTTCTTCGGGGCCGCCGACCAGTCGGCCCGCCAGATCCGCTCCGGTCACAAGCGCCGCTCCGATCAGCGCGGCAAATGGGATGACCAGTGCGAAATGTCTGCCGGCGACGAAGCGCGCCAGGTGCGGCACGACGAGGCCGACGAAGATCAGCGGCCCAACGGCACCCACGGCGCTGGCGGCCAGGATCGAGGCGACGCCAAGCGTCAGGCTGAAGTACAGCCGGTACGAAAGACCGAAGGATCGTGCAACATCCTCATCGAAACGCAACATCAGCACCGGCCGATAGAGCGTCGGCAGGACGGCAAGGCCGGCCACAGTAAACGGCAGCAGGAAGAGCACGTGTTCCCATCCGCGCGCATAGAGACTGCCTGAAAGCCACTGCATGACGATCTCGAAACGCGAGCTGCCCCAGCCGACGACGATGCCCATGGCAATGGCATGCAGGAAGGCGCCGATGGCGATTCCGCACAGCGTCAGTTGCAGCGCGGCCATGCGTTTGGCGATTGCAAGACTGTAGATGACAAGGCCGCTCATCAGCCCTCCGACACAGCCTACCAGTGGCAGCCAGGAAACGGGCAGTGTGTAAAGCGCGTTGGCATCTGAGTTGAAGCGATAGACGGCAAAGAACAGGAACACCGTCACCGCAAGGGTAGCGCCCTGCGATATGCCGATGATGGTTGGGTCGGCGAGCGGATTGCGGGTGATGGACTGCAGCAGCGTCCCGGCGACCGCGAAATGAATGCCGGCCAGTATTCCTGTCAGAATGCGGGGAAGGCGGATCGTCAGAATGATCAGGTCCGACTGTTCAGAGCCGTTGCCGGCCAGTGCCGCAATCACCTCGGTCGTGGGGATATCAACGACGCCGAGGAGAACCGCGATCAATATCAGGCCCACAGCCAGAAGTGTGAGGGCGAGGATGCCGCGCGTTGGCGTCGCGCGTGTTGCACTGTTGGTGCTTGAGGTCATGGGCGTGGTCCCGTCGTCATTCCCAGACGCCGTCGCTGGATCAGATAGATGAACACCGGGCCACCGATCAACGCCGTGAAGATGCCGACAGGGATTTCGCGCGGAGCCGCGACGGAGCGTGCCAATGCGTCCGCCGTCACCAACAGGGCTCCACCGAGTGCGATGTTGAGCAGGATCGCCCAGAGCGTGTCTGCCGGTCGCAGAAGACGAACGAGGTGGGGAGCAGCGAGGCCGATGAATGCGATCGGGCCGGCGACAGGCGTCACGCCGGCAACCAGAATGATGGCGCAGATCAGCACGATCGGCTTCCAGACGGCGGTGTTGACGCCCATGCCTGCCGCCGCCTCGTCGCCAAGACCGAACAGTCCAATCACCCGGTGGCTGACAAGCGCGCCGAGGAGGCCGATGACGATCCAGGGTAGCATGTAAACGACCTGTGGCCAGGAGCGACCCTGGAACCCACCGGAAAGCCAGAACAGCACCGATGGGGATTGCGGACCGCCGCGCAGCAGCACACAGGTTGTGATTGCGCTCAGGAAAAGCGCGACCGTAACGCCAGAAAGCGCAAAATGGAGTGGCGAGCCCCGTCGGCCGTTCGATGCAAAAAGCGTCAGCGCTGCCGCGCCCACGCCGCCTGCCATGCCGATCGGCGGATAGTAGGCGGACGATACGTCGGGAAAGAATATGAAGGTCGTGACGATCGCCGTGACGGCTCCAGCCGAGACACCCGTCAGGTCAGGCGCTGCAAGCGGATTTCGCGTCACCGATTGAAGCAGGAAGCCGGCGGTCGCCAGTGCCGCCCCCGCGAGGAACGCGGCCAGGCTGCGTGGCATCCGAAGCGTCCAGACGATAAATCCGTCGGTCCCCTGATTTGGAGACAGGAGCGCGCCGACGGCCTTGGCAAGGGTCATGGGCTTGGCTCCGTAGAGCAGCCCGAGAACGAACATGACGAGTGCGCCTGCCAGAATGAATAGAAGTGAGGACGCGGAACGCGAGTGCCGTCTCATGACATGGACCGGGAAAATTCGAGCTTGGCGGCCGTCTGCTCAAAGAGAAACACCATGCCGACCCCGGCGGCGACCAGACCTGCGCCCATCCCGAGCCAGACGCCATATGCGCCGAGCTCCGTCTGCGTGCCAAGCACCCAGGCCAGCGGCAGGCCGAACGCCCAATAGCAGGCAATCGTTATCCAGAACCCGTGGCCCGCCCGGCCGACACTGCGCACTGCGCCAACGCCGATATTCTGGACGAAGTCGAACACTTGAATGAACGCGGCCATCACTATGAGGATAAGGGCTATCCCATGAGCTTGGGCGGCTGACGCCGGATCGAGTGAAAACAGTCGCAGGATCGGCCCGGGAAACAGGCCGAACAGCACCGAGAAGAGGCCGACGACAGCCAGGCCGAGGCAGAAGCCGCTACGCCCAACGCGCAGGGCTCCATTCCTGTCCTTGCTGCCGAGCGCCTCGCTGACGCCCACGGATGTCGCATGCGACATCCCAATCGACAGCATGAAGACGACATACATGATCTGATTGACCACCGCGTGCGCTGCAAGTGCTGAAGCGCCAAATGCGCCCATCATCAGCGCGATTGAAAGTGTAAAGCCCGCCTCCGATCCGTAGGAGCCTGCGGTCGGCAAGCCAATCGCGAGCAGCCGGCGGAAAGACCCAAGAACCTCGGCGCGGGACTTCACCGGCGCAAACCGGGTCGTTCGATGCGTCGCGACTGCGACCGCGACAAATTGCAGGAGGAAGGAAATCGAGCTGGAGGCAGCAACGCCGGGTATGCCAAGCATAGGCAGACCGAAAGCACCGAACAGGAAGCCGTAGTCGAAGACCGCGTTGATGACGACGGTTCCCAATGTGATCGCGAGCAGGACGTTGGCTTTGCGCCGTCCCACCACCACACCTCGGTAGGCATAGAACCAGAATAGAGGGATGTAGCCGGGTGCAATGAAAATCAGGTAATCGCGGACTTGCGCCGAAATGTCCGGATCTTGCCCGAACCATTCCAGCGTGGACCCTGCCAAGGCGAGCATGACCGCTGCAGCAACGGCCGCGATCGACGCCATGATCAGGGCGGCCGCAAGATGCTCCCTGCCCACATCCTCGCCCCTGTCCTGCGCCACCAGGTTGGATGCTCCGATGAGCATCCCGAACCCCATCGTCCGCAGCAGGTTGAACAAGGTATAGCCGAGTGCGCCGACCGCAATCGCAGCGCCACCGGACCAGCCGAGCATCACCATGTCGGTCGTTGAAATGGCGACCTGAGCGAGTTGGATGAATGAAAGCGGTAGCGCCAACTCGGCGATGCGCCGCGCTTCGTGAAGGGTAGGGGTGCTGTCTGACACTGCGAAGGTCCGGATTGGGCCGGCCCCCGAAGGGCCGGAAACTTGGTGCTACTTGACCGATTCCGGTATCAACTTGCGGGCCTCGGCCTTGACGTCCACGGCCTGGAACGTCTCGGGATGAAGCAGATGTGCGGCTTCCTTCAGCACGAGTTCGCGGGCGATCGGCCCATGCGCTTCAACCCAATGATCGCCGACATAGTGGACGCGACCGTTCTTTACGGCGCTCAGCTGTTGCCAGATCGGATTGTTCTCCTGAGGACGGTCCGGACCATAGTCGTAGACGAAGATAACCTCGGGATCCTTCTCCAGCATCGTTTCGAGGCTCATTTCCAGGCCCCAGTTGTCGGGTACTGATGGTGTCGGATTCTGGCCGCCGATGTTGTCACCTCCGAGTGCTACGAGAATGGCGGCCGTCATGTTCTCCGAACGAAAGACCCACGGCGTCTCTCCACCCCACATCACGACGAAACGCGGATGCACATCCTTTGGAGCTTTCGCTGCGTAGGCTTCAAGGTCTGCCTTGAACTGTTTGTTCAGTTCCTGACCGCGTTCCGGCTTGCCAAGGATCGTTGCCAATTGGCCGATCGTGCGGTCGCTGTCGGCATATAGTTCGAGGTTGTAGGCCAGATACGGTGCTACTTTCTGATACTGGACGGCATTGCCTTCCGTGTAGCGCCGGATGGCGACGGTTATGTCGGGCTTGGCCTCGGCGAGCAGCTCGAGATTTGGAGCGGCGCGCTGACCAATCTGCTTAACGCCCTCCAGGTAACCACCCAGGAAGTCAGGATTACGGCCCTCGACCATGTAGGTGGCGGCGACTGGCTTGATACCAAGGGCGAGTGCTACATCCGCAGCGAAATATGATACCGACGCCACCCGCTTCGCGTCGGCCGGCACTGCAACGATCACGCCACGGTCGTCAATGACGTTGAGCGTTGAAGGCGATTGGGCGTTGGCGGGCAGCACGCATGCATTCCAGGCAAGGAAAGCAGCTATGGCATGTCCTGCGGCCGCGGCGCGGCCCAAGCTGGCGTGTAGCATCAGGGTCTCCATCGATGTGTGGTCCCGGCATGTGCCAGGCATGAATAATGATCATCTCAGCAAGCCGTTGCGGGACCGGCTCGGTTCCCACATCGGGGATCTCAGCCTTTACAGCGCTTTGCTTTATGCGATTGTTGATATTAATAGTCCACTTTAAAGCAATCGAAAGTTTCTCAAGCGAGCATGAAAAAAACTCAAGCCGAAAGCCTGAAAAACCCTCCGTTGAACACCCTCATTGCGTTCTCAGCCGCAAGCAGGCGCGGCAGCCTGACATTGGCGGCTGCGGAAATGCACCTCACTCCCGGGGCCGTGAGCCGGCAAGTGAAGCAACTGGAAGATGCGCTTGGGGTGACCTTGTTTCACCGGTCCCACAACGCCATCACGCTGACGGATGCCGGACAGCGTTTCCTAACGTACGTGAATGCGGCTCTCGCGATGCTCGAGACGGGCGCGCGTGGTTTGAACACGCAACGGTCGCGGCTCGTTATCCAGGCTCCGATAACTCTCGCCCGTCGATGGTTGATCCCGCGCATCGGGTCGTTCCGGCAGGAGAACCCGACCGCCGATCTTGTCATCCAATCGCTGGCGCTGGGCTCGCTTGAGAGACCCGACCTAACGATAACATATCGACGAAGCGCTGATGCTGCGGAAGTCGCGTCGGCGTTCTTGTTGGACAGGACGATGGCGGTTTGCTCGCCGAAATTGATAGCCGGAAGCAGGGGCCAGTTCGAGGCCAGTGACATCCTCGAATTGCCCATCCTGCTGGACACAGCAGACGCATGGTCTTGGCGGTGCTGGTGCAATTCCGCGGGCCTCACGTTCGAGCCGCGGGGCGGCAGCATCGCGTTCGACACCGACGAGGCGTCGATTGACGCCTGTATTTCGGGCTTGGGAGTGGGGCAGGCGAGTCCGCTGTTTATCGAACACGAACTGAGATCGGGTCAGCTTGTAGCCTTGACGGCATCGGTGGCACCCGTCGTCGGCGCTTACGACATTTCAAAGCCTGTCGAATTTGGAATGGCGGGAATTTTCCTGGATTGGTTGGAAAAATGGACGAACGTCGGAGCCGAATGACAGAGTTGGCAGGCAACAACGTGGCCCGGGTCGTGTCATTTGCCGCCGGAAAACCGTTGAGATCGTCGCCAGATCGCCTGCTTTCTTCAGCAGCAAGTCAAACCAAAAACCCATAAATGCAGGCGGTGTCACCGTCTGCCAGGCGATGTTAGCTTGCCTTCGGGAGGAAACCGAAGGAGCTGACCATGCCAAAATCGATTGTCAACGCCGTGGGCACCCCGCTTTTTTACAGTGGACCATCCACTGCGTGGTTCTCTGCGACGGGTTCGGGGCCAGTGCTTTACGGCACTCAGGCAAACGACTCGATCTGGGGCGATGGCTCCGTCAATGTCACCATGGCGGGCGGTAAAGGTGATGACATTTACTATCTCTATTCGAGCATCAACCGCGCTATGGAGACGGCTGGAGCTGGTGTCGACACCATCAACACGTGGATGAGCTATACCCTACCCGAGAATTTTGAGAACTTGACGGTCACCGGCAGCGGCCGGCATGCTTTCGGCAACAACGCCGACAATATTATCTCGGGGGCTTCAGGTAGCCAGACGATCGACGGTCGCGGCGGCAACGACATTCTGGTCGGCGGCGGCGGCGCGGACATCTTCGTCGTCGGTCGAGGTGGCGGCAGTGATCTGATCGTCGACTTCGACAGTTCCGATACGGTCCGGCTGAATGGTTACGATCTAACAAGCTTCCAACAGGTCATCAGCCTTGCGACGCAGGAAGGCGCAGATTTAAGGCTGAACCTCGGCGATGGCGAGAGCTTGTTATTCGCAGACACGACCGTGGCTGATCTCGCGCCGGAGCAATTTCAGCTCAGTCTCGATCGCTCCAACCTTGCGCTGAGTTTTGCCGACGAGTTTGACAGTCTCTCCCTTCATGATGGCGATCAGGGCGTATGGGATGCCAAGTTCTGGTGGGCGCCTGAAAAAGGCGGAACCTTGGCCAGCAATGGCGAACTGCAGTGGTACATCAATCCCGCCCATGCGGGGACAGCCGCAATCAATCCGTTTTCGGTCGAAGATGGCGTCCTGACGATCAAGGCAGAGCCGACGCCGGATGCACTGAAACCAGAGATCGACGGGTACGAATACACGTCCGGCATGCTGACGACGTACTCGACCTTTGCGCAGACCTACGGCTATTTCGAAATCAGAGCGGACATGCCAGCCGAAACGGGCACTTGGCCGGCGTTCTGGCTGTTGCCGGCAGATGGCACCTGGCCTCCCGAACTCGATGTTGTCGAGATGCGGGGGCAGCAGCCGAACACTGTCAACGTAACGGTGCACAGCAACGAGACCGGCGAACAGACAAGCGAGACGACCGCAGTCAAGGTAGCCAGTACCGAAGGGTTCCATACCTACGGCGTCCTATGGGAAGAGGATGAGATCGTCTGGTATTTCGACGACGTCGCCGTGGCGCGCGCCGATACGCCCTCCGACATGCACGAACCCATGTACATGGTGGTCAATCTCGCCGTGGGAGGAGCAGCGGGGCAGCCGAACACAGACTTCGGCGACGGAGCGGAAATGCGGATCGACTACATTCATGCTTACTCTCTGGATGAAACGCAGTCGGCGAGTGGCGAAGCGCAGTCTATGGACGACTGGCTATCCTGATTTCTCGGGTAGGTGATGGAGCATCAAGAGGTTGCCCTCGGCCGGGCCGAGTCAGCCGATTGGCGTTTGAGACTTTAGGCTGCCGTGCGGCCTGTGCCAGTCGAAAATGTGGCAGCGAGGTCTGCAGGCCGCGAAAGCACGGCTTTTCTGGTTGATCCATTGCGCCTTGGCCCGCTCCGATTCGCCGGCTGGCCAGCAAGGATCGGCAGCAAAATGACAAGCTTGCCGGCATCGAGGAGACGGGACGCGATCGCCTCGCGGGTCGTTTGAATGGTTTCTTTCGTTTCCACCATCAGGGTGGGCGTGACACGCGGCTTCACTGGCTTCAACGCCGGCGTCTCGGGCCAGAAGGCCCGGGATATCGGCAACCGGATCGACCAGGTCCTCGCTCTCGATTTCAACCTCATCATCGTCGATGCCGGAACCAACGACAGGCCGCTCGGCTCCCATCCGGGATGCACGCGGGGATCGTGGACGACAGCGATGTCGAGCTGGCCATGGGTCAACACCTCCGCCCATGTCGCCCAGCCCCTTGCCGACGACCGGATATGCTGTTCGCTGGCATCGTGATTCTGCTGGACGAGGGAGGTCCCGACCCTGCTGCCATGGATCGGAGATGTGACTGCCATGTTCCGGTACCGGGCGCCGGCGTATCAATGCAATTGACATCGCCTGTATCCTGGATACAATTTGCCTCGATCTTGGGAGGGATCTATGAGCCAAACCTTCGAATGGCGAAGTCAATCGCGCCTTCTCGACGAAGTTGCCCAGGCGCTTCGCGAGCGCATCTATGCCGGCGTCTATGCACCTGGGGCGACGTTGCGCCAGGAGCGGATCGCCGCCGAGTTCGGCATCAGTCGCACGCCGCTTCGTGAAGCCTTGCGGGTGCTGGAGCGTGACGGGCTCGTGGTCAACAAGCCCGGCAGTGGCGTCAGGGTGGCCACCGCCGACCTGCCGAAGCTTCTGGACGCCTATGCCGTGCGCGAGGCGATGGACGGAGTGGCAGCACGCAACGCCGCCGAGCGCGCAACCGCATCAGAAATCAAGGAGCTCGCGAAACAGATCGAGCGGCAGGAAAAGGTCGTCGAGCGCTGGGATCCCGGCGCATACACCCAGTCGAACGTCGTCTTTCATGAGGCTATCGTCAGCGCCTCGCGCAATGCGTCGTTGGCGTCGCTCGGACCACTTCTGCGGATGACCTCGCAGGTCTTTGCTCCGGCCTTTTCGCTTTCCAGCGAACGCGCCAGCACTGCTGTTGCCGAGCACCGGCTGATTGTCGAGGCGATTGCGGCAAGGGATCCTGATCAGGCTGAGAAGCTGGCGCGTGCGCATATCCATGCGACGGCAATGAGATTGAAAACGCTCCTCCCGCAGGGCGAGACCGACAATGAGGCATGATGTGAAGACCTACGGCAATTTCATCGCGAACAAATGGCAGGACGCAGTCGGCGGCGAACACATCGCCGTCAGGGATCCCTCCAACGGCCAGGAGTTCGCGCGCATCGCCCGGGGAACCCGGGACGACATCGATCTGGCCGTGCGCTCGGCACGCGCGGCTCTCTCCGGCGATTGGGGGCAGATGACCGCAACCGAGCGCGGGCGGGTGCTGAGCCGAATCTCGGGGGCAGTGCTGCGCAACATCAACCTCTTGACGGAACTCGAAGCGCAGGACGTCGGCAAACCCCTGACGCAGGCGCGAGCGGATGTCGTCGCGCTTGCCCGCTATCTCGAATTCTATGGTGGCGCCGCCGACAAGGTGCATGGCGACACCATCCCCTACCAGAACGGCTTCACCGTTCTGACCGTTTACGAGCCGCATGGGGTCACCGGGCATATCATCCCGTGGAACTATCCGATGCAGATCCTTGGTCGCAGCCTTGGCGCCGCACTTGCGATGGGCAATGCGGCCGTGGTCAAGCCGGCCGAGGAGGCTTGCCTGACCATCCTGGAGTTTGCGCGCATCGCCGAAGAAGAGGGCCTACCGCCCGGAGCGCTGAACGTCGTCACCGGATTTGGCTCGGAAGCGGGTGCCGCACTTTCCGAACACCCTGATGTCAATCACATCTCGTTTACCGGCTCGGTCCGCACAGGAGAACAGGTGCAGGCGGCGGCGGCGAAGAATGCGGTGCCGGTGACGCTTGAGCTCGGCGGCAAGTCGGCGCAGATCGTCTTTGCCGATGCGGACCTCGACCGGGCTGTTCCCTTCCTGGTGAATGCCGGGATCCAGAACGCCGGCCAGACCTGTTCGGCCTCGTCGCGCATCCTCATCGAGCGCGCCATCTACGAAGAGGTCGTGGCGCGGATGAGCGAAAGATATCGCGCGCTCAAGGTCGGTCCGGCCGACGCCGATCTGTCGCTCGGCCCGGTCGTCTCGCACAGGCAAAAGGCGATCGTCGAGGGCTTCCTTGCCGATGCTGCGAAGGATGGCCTGAGGATTGCGGCGCAGGGCGAGATCGTCGCCGATGCACCCGCTGAAGGCGCCTATGTCGCACCGACGTTGCTGCGCGACGTGCCGCATGACCATCGCACGGTACAGGAGGAAATCTTCGGCCCGGTTCAGGTGATCATGCCGTTCGACGGCGAAGAGGAAGCCGTTCGTCTCGCGAACGGCACCTCATACGGTCTCGTCTGCGGCGTCTGGACCAACGACGGCGGCAGGCAATTGCGCATGGCGCGCGCCGTCCACGCCGGTCAGGTCTTCGTCAACAACTACGGCGCGGGCGGCGGCGTTGAGCTGCCCTTTGGTGGCGTCAAGAAATCGGGGCATGGCCGCGAGAAGGGTTTCGAAGCCCTCTACGGCTTTGCCAGCATGAAAACCATCTCGGTTTACCACGGCTAGTTCAGCGTCGGGAGGAACAAATGTCACTAGAAGGTAAGGTCGCTCTCATCACCGGCGCGGGCTCCGGCTTCGGCGAGGGTATTGCGAAGCGTTTCATCGAAGGCGGTGCAAAGGTGGTCGTTGTCGACCGCGATGCCGCCGGGGCGGAGCGGGTGGCCAAGGAACTCGGCAGCAATGCGTTTGCTGTCGTCGCTGATATCGCCAAGCAGTCGGATGTCGATGCCGCCGTTGCGGCAGGGCTCGAGAAATTCGCGCGCATCGATATTCTGGTCAACAATGCCGGCATCGGCCACAAGCCGCAGAATGCCGAACTTGTCGAGCCGGACGAGTTCGACCGGATCCTCGGCGTCAATGTGCGCGGCGTCTATCTCATGACGCGCGCGCTGCTGCCACACATGAAGGAGAACAAGTCCGGCGTGATCGTCAATATCGCCTCCACCGGCGCCAACCGGCCGCGGCCGAACCTAGCCTGGTACAATGCGACCAAGGGCTGGGTGGTCTCCGCGACCAAGGCGCTGGCGATCGAACTCGCGCCCTTCAACATTCGCGTTGTCGCACTCAATCCCGTTGCCGGCGAAACGCCGCTTTTGGCGACCTTCATGGGCGAGGACAGCGAGGAAATTCGCAAGAAGTTCCGCGATTCCATTCCCTTGGGACGCTTGCTGAAGCCCGAGGATCTCGCCGAGGCTGCAGCCTTCGTCGCATCGCCGCAGGCGTCGATGATCACCGGCGTTGCACTGGACGTCGACGGCGGACGTTCGATCTGATGACTACAGCGCCGCGCGTCTTTTGAGACGCGCTAAGGTCGCTGTAGCACTTTGATTGACTGCATGTTTCTGTCCTTCAATCGGATACGATTAACGGAAACATGCAGTGGGACCATAAACAACGAAACCGCAAAGCGGGGGAACCATGCTTAACTTGACGAAATGGGCGCTTGCCTCGTGCTTCATTGCCGCATCGCTGACGACGGCGATGGCCAAGGATACGATTACCGTCGGCCAGGTGCTGGAGCCGCCGGGCCTCGACCCAACCGCGGGTGCCGCCGCGCCGATCCGCTACATCACCTATGGTAACCTATTCGAAGGTCTGGTGCGCGTGGTGGAGGATGGCACCGTGAAGCCACTCTTGGCCGAGAGCTGGACCGTCTCCGATGACCAGAAGACTTACAGCTTCAAGCTTCGTCAGGGCGTCAAGTTCCACGACGGGACGCCCTTCGACTGCTCGATCGTGAAATTCTCCTATGAACGCGCCGTATCGGCCGACTCGACCAATGCCCAGAAGGGCCTCTTCGAGCCGATCGAAAAGACCGAATGCCCGGATCCGGCCACGGCGGTCGTGACGCTCAAGCGCCCGGCGTCCAACTTCCTGTTCAACATGGCCTGGGGTGACGCGGTCATGATTGCGCCGTCATCGGCGGCCGACAACAAGACCAAGCCTGTTGGTACCGGCCCCTTCACGTTCAAGGAGTGGGCGAAGGGCGACAAGGTCGTTTTGGAAAAGAACGCCGACTACTGGGGCGAACCGGCCAAGCTCACCGAAGTCACCTTCAAGTTCATCAGCGACCCGTCGGCGGCCGCAGCGGCCGTACTCGCCGGCAATGTCGATGCGTTCCCGATGTTCCAGGCCGCCGAACTCGTCAGCCAGTTCCAGAGCGATCCCAACCTTCAGGTCGAGGTCGGCAGCACCTCCGGCAAGGTCGTGCTCTCCCTCAACAATGCGCGCAAGCCGTTTAACGACGTCAGGGTCCGCCAGGCGCTTGCCCATGCAATCGACCGGAAGGCGCTGGTCGAAGGCACCTATTCGGGTTTCGGCACGACGATCGGTTCGCACTATTCACCGGTGGAGCCCGGCTATGTCGATCTGAACGAAACCTATCCCTATGACCCGGGCAAGGCGCAGCAATTGCTGCAGGAGGCGGGCGCCGAAGGCCTGGAGATGACCATCATGCTGCCGCCGCCGGCCTATGCGCGCCGCGGCGGCGAGATTGTCGCCGCAATGCTCAGCGAAGTCGGCGTCAAGGTGAACCTCGTTCCGATCGAATTCGCGCAATGGCTCGACCAGGTATTCAAGAACTCGGATTTCGACGCGACGATCATCGCGCATGCCGAGGCTCGCGATCTCGATATCTATGCTCGCGACAAATATTACTTCAACTACCAGAACCCGGAATACAAGGCGCTCTACAAGTCCTTCACGCTCGCTTCGACGGAAGCCGAGCAGCTGGATCTCGCCGGCCAGCTCCAGCGCAAGCTGGCGGCCGACGAGCCGAACGTCTTCCTCTATGCGCTGCCGAAGATCGGCGTCTGGAACAAGAAGGTGAAGGGCCTCTGGAAGAACATGCCGGTGCCGGCCGACGACCAGACCCAGACCTATTGGGAAAACTGACGATTGGCATCCGCCCCTCATCCGAGGGGCGGATGCAGATCAGCCGCTGACCGCCGCACCCGGTGGCGGTCAACGCTCGCTCATTCCGGGAGGTTGATGTGATTTCCTTTATTGGCGGTCGCCTCGTGTCGCTCGTTTTGACGACACTGGTCGCCTCAGTCATCGTCTTTCTGCTGATGCAGGTGCTGCCCGGAGACCCGGCGGTGCTGATGCTCGGCATGAACGCCGACCCGGACGCGATTGCGGCACTGCACCGGCAACTCGGCCTCGATCAACCGATCTGGATTCGCTATCTCCACTGGATCGGCGGCTTCGTCGTCGGCGATTTCGGCATGAGCCTTACCTATTCGGTGCCGATCCGCGAACTGCTCGGGCCGCGCATCCTGGTGACGTTGCCTCTCGCTCTGCTCTCCATGGCGATCTCCGTCGTCGTCGCCATCGCGATCGGCGTCTATGCCGCGGCCAATCGCGGCAAGACCGGCGACACCGTCGTCATGGGCATCGCCCAGGTGGGCGTCGCCATCCCGAATTTCTGGCTTGCCCTGCTCTTCATTCTGCTGTTCGCGCTGAAACTCGCCTGGTTCCCGGCCTCCGGCTTTGCCGGCTGGGAAGGCGGCATCTGGAGCGGCCTGCACTCCCTCATCCTTCCGGCCTTTGCGCTCGGCCTGCCGCTCGCCGCCATTCTCGGGCGCGTCACCCGCTCGGCCGTCATCGAAACGCTCGGGGAGGATTTCATCCGCACCGCCCGCGCCAAGGGCCTTACCCGCTCAGGCGCTCTCTGGAAGCATGCGGTGCCGAACGCACTCATCCCTGTCGTCACGATCATCGGCCTGCAGTTTTCCTTCCTGCTTGCCGGCACGATCATCATCGAGAACGTCTTCAACCTGCCGGGCATCGGCCGCCTGGTCTTTCAGGCGATTGCTCAGCGCGACCTGGTGACGGTCCAGACGCTGGTGACGCTGTTGGCTGCCTCCGTGATCACCATCAATTTCCTCATCGATCTGGTCTACGGCTATCTGGATCCGCGCCTGTCGCGGGGAGGCCACTGATGAGCAACCCAGCGATCGCTTCAGAGCCCGGTCTGTTGTCCAAGCTGCTTGGCAGCCGAAGCCTGATGTTCGGCGTCACGGTCACCGCCATCCTCGTGGCGATGGCCCTGGTTTCCTATGTCTGGACGCCGTTCTCGCCGACAGCGATGAACTTCCGCGACAAGCTTCAGGGGCCGAGCCTTGCCCATTGGTTCGGTACCGACAATTTCGGTCGCGACATCCTTTCGATGATCATGGTCGGCGCGCGCAATTCGATCACCGTTTCGATCGTCGCGGTGCTGGTCGGCGCCGGCATCGGCGTACCGCTCGGCGCCTGGGCTGCAGCGCGCGGCGGTTGGGTCGACGGCCTGGTCATGCGCATGAGCGACCTTGCCTTCGCCTTTCCAGCACTGCTGACCGCGGTCATCATCACCGCCATCTTCGGCCCCGGCGCGACCAATGCCATGATCGCCATCGGCATCTTCAATATTCCCGTCTTTGCCCGCGTGACCCGCGGCGCTTCGATGGGGCTGTGGAAGCGCGAATATGTGCAGGCGGCGCGCTGCGCCGGTCGCGGCGACGTGGCGATCACGCTTCTGCACATCCTACCCAACATCAACCACGTGCTCCTGGTCCAGGTGACGATCCAGTTCGCCTTAGCGATCGTAGCCGAAGCCGGTCTTTCCTATGTCGGCCTCGGCACACAGCCGCCGATGCCGAGCTGGGGCAAGATGCTGAACGATGCCCAGACCTTCATCTATCAGGCCCCGTGGCTTGCCATCTTCCCGGGACTTGCAATCACGTTCGCCGTGCTCGGCCTCAACCTCTTGGGCGATGGCCTGCGCGACATTCTCGATCCGCGCGTGAGGCGGCAAAGATGACGAAACCCTTGCTTCAAATGGCCGCAATGTCGGTCGAGCTGTCAGCGGGCACGAGCCAGGTCGATATCGTCTGCGATGTCGATCTCGAGCTCAACCGCGGTGAGCGCCTCGGTATCGTCGGGGAATCCGGCAGCGGCAAATCCATGACGGCGCTTGCCGTGATGGGCCTGCTGCCGCAACGCATGCGGGTTCGCGGCGAGTTGCTGTTCGACGGCCGGAACCTCACAGGCCTGCCGGAAGCCGAGTACTGCAGCTATCGCGGCCGGCGCATCGCGATGATCTTTCAGGAACCGATGACCGCGCTCAACCCGGTAAAGTCGATCGGCGCCCAAATCGCCGAAGGGCGGCGGCTTCATCTCGGTGAAACCAGGGCCGATGCCGAGAAGAAGGCGCGTGCGCTTCTGGACCGGGTCGGTCTGCCGGCGCCGCGCTTCAATCTGGACCTTTACCCGCACCAGCTCTCCGGCGGCCAGAGGCAGCGCGTGATGATCGCCATGGCGATCGCCTGCGAACCGGACCTGTTGATCGCCGACGAGCCGACGACCGCGCTCGACGTGACGGTGCAGGCACAGATCCTCGATCTGCTCGACGACCTGATCGAAGACACCGGCACGGCGCTCATGCTGATCACCCACGATCTCGGCGTCGTCTCCGAAATGACCGACCGCATCGCGGTCATGTATGCCGGACGCATCATCGAAACGGGGCGCACCGACGATGTGTTCGCGCGGATGGCGCATCCTTATGCGAGGGGCCTGTTCGCCGCGTCTCCGCATGGAGCTGCACTGGCACCGCGTCAATCCGGCGAGGGAAGGCCGAGGTTGAACGCCATCCCCGGCATCGTTCCGGACCCCTTTGGCCGTCCACCCCATTGTTCCTTCGCCGAGCGCTGCGCCTTTGTTCAGCCGGATTGCCAGCGGGCGATACCGACCCTGGACTTGATCGACACCGACAGGAATGTTGAGCATCGCGCCGCTTGCTTTCATCCACGCGAAAGGATGGTGGCACCATGAGCGACGTTATTCTGAGGACCACCGACCTGGTGCGCGAATACCAGTTGCCGCGCCCATCGATCTTTTCGAAACAGACCAGCTTGCGCGTCCTGCACGGCGTCAGCATCGAGCTTGCCGCGGGCAAGAGCCTCGGCATCGTCGGGGAAAGCGGTTCCGGCAAGTCGACGCTTGCGCGCGCCGTCATGGGGCTGGAACGCCCGCAGTCAGGGCAGGTTTCCATTGCCGGCAAGGATATTTATGCGCTGGACCGCTCAGGGTTGCGCGAGGCGCGCAGGGGATTTCAGGCGATCTTCCAGGACCCCTACGGCTCGCTCGATCCGCGCCATACGGTCCGGACGATCGTCTCCGAGCCGATCTTTTCGCTGGAGCGCGGAACCAGCACCACTGAGCGCAACCGGCGCGTTGCAGAGGTGTTGGAGGCGGTCGGCTTGCCACTGGCGTCGGCCGACAAATATCCGCATGAGTTCTCCGGCGGCCAGCGCCAGCGCATCGCAATTGCGCGCGCACTCATCACCCGACCGGCGTTGATCGTTGCCGACGAACCGGTTTCGGCGCTCGACGTCTCTATCCAGGCGCAGGTCCTGAACCTGATGATGGATCTGCAGGAGGGGCTCGGCCTTTCCTATCTGTTCATCAGCCACGATCTGGGCGTGGTTCGCGCCATCACCGACCGGGTCGCGGTCATGCATCTCGGCCGGATCGTCGAAGAGGGACCGACAAGTGACGTGTTCGACAACCCTCGTCATCCCTATACGCAGGCGCTGGTGGCCGCCGTGCCGAAGCCGTTTTCCGGACGCCGCAAGCGGGTCCGCTCCGATGCGCCGCCGCCGACGCCGGTTCACACCGCAACGACGGCAGCCGGCTGCGCCTATGCCGCCGTCTGCCCGCGCAGGCAGGATCTCTGTCTGACCCAAACGCCCGAGGCCAAGCCGGTGACCCCGGCTTGGTCTGCCCGCTGTCACTTCGCCTAGATCAGTTCCTTGAAACAGTGACGTGATCTAACTTTTTGAAATGACGCAACTCCGGACGGAAGACCGTTTTACACTTTCCTGGAGTTGCTCTTGTTGCAGGAATTTTCACCCATGTCCGATCTCGCTGATTTCTCCGCCGTCGATCTTGTCGAGGCTTATCGCCTGCGAAAGCTCTCTCCTGTTGATGTCGTTGATGCCGTGATCGCGCGCATCGATGCCTCGGAGCCGAAGCTCAATGCGCTATGGGCCTACGATCCGGATGAGGCGCGTGAAGGCGCAAAAGCATCAGAAGCGCGTTGGGCCAAAAACGAACCTCTGGGCGCGATCGATGGCGTGCCGGTGACGATCAAGGAGAACATCGCGACGAAGGGAACGGCCGTGCCGCTTGGCTGCGCCGCCGTGCCGCTGGTGCCGGCCTCCGAAGACGCGCCGCCGGCGGCGCGCACCCGCGAGGCGGGCGGCATCATTCTGGCCAAGACCACCATGCCGGACTACGGCATGCTCTCGTCCGGCCTTTCCAGCTTCCACAAACTGGCCCGCAATCCATGGGACCTGTCGACCAATCCCGGCGGCTCGAGCGCCGGTGCGGGGGCGGCTGCGGCCGCCGGTTACGGCCCGCTGCATATCGGCACCGATATCGGCGGTTCTGTTCGCCTGCCGGCCGGCTGGTGCGGCATCGTTGGTCTGAAACCGTCGGCGGGCCGAATCCCGATCAATCCGCCCTTCATCGGCCGCGTGGCCGGCCCGATGACCCGCACCGTGGCCGACACGGCGCTTTACATGTCGGTGCTGTCGAAGCCGGATGCGCGCGACACGATGTCCTTGCCCTATGCCGATATTCCCTGGCTCGACCTCGACCGCGATGTAAAAGGCTTGAAGATCGGCCTGTGGCTCGATGCCGGCTTCGGCCAGGCGGTGAGCGAGGAAACAGCGCAGGCAGTCAGCCAAGCGGCGAAGCTCTTCGCCGATGCCGGTGCGATCATCGAGCCTGTCGCGCCTTTCCTGACCCGCGAGATGATCGATGGTCTCGATCGCTTCTGGCGGGCGCGTGGCTGGGAGGACGTATCGCGCCTGGCGCCGGAACAGCAGGCGCAGATATTGCCCTACATCTTCAACTGGATCGAGACGGCCAAGGACTTTTCCGGCCGTGACGTCTATACCGGCTTCGCCCAGATCGACGCCATGCGGGGTGCCATCCACGCAGCGCTGACCGGCTTTGATTTCATCCTCTCGCCGACGGCACCGACAGCGTCCTACCCCGCCGAATGGGCCTCGCCGATCAACGACCCGCAAAAACCGTTCGAACACATCGCCTTCACGGTTGCCGTGAACATGGGCGGTCAGCCGGCGATCTCGCTCAATTGCGGTTATACCGCCGGCGGCCTGCCGATCGGGCTCCAGATCATTGGCCAACAGTTTGACGATATCGGCGTCCTGCGCCTCGCGCGGTCCTTCGAAACCCTGCGCCCGCAGCAGCGGCCCTGGCCCAAGGTCACGGCATGAGCCACACGATGCGCTACACCGTCGAAAGCGACGATCTCGAGAACATCCTCTCACGCTTGCTCGACGTGATGCGCCGCCTGGGTGTCAGCGTCTCGAAGCTTGCCGTCGAGGTCGATGGCGGGCAAGCGAGGCTCGACATCGACGTGTCGTCGGCCTCGCACGCCGTTTCCAACACGCTTCGGGAGCGCATCGCCCAGATTGCGGGAACGCAGCCCGCGCAGGATCTCGAACATGGTGGGTGCGCCGCTGTATCCTAGTCAGACGAAGCTCCGCACAAACACCAACGCGGCGAACCACCGCCAAAACGACAACCACAGAACAATTTAACAGGAGTGCCGAAATGGCCGATCGTAAGCTTTTCATCCTTCCCGGCGACGGCATCGGCCCGGAAGCCATGGCGGAAGTCCGCAAAATCATCGCCTACATGAATGCCGAGCTTGGTAGCGGCTTCGTGACGGATGAAGGCCTTGTCGGCGGCTCGGCCTATGACGCCCACGGCCAGGCGATTTCGGAAGGGGACATGGCAAAGGCGCTCGGCGCCGACTCCGTGCTGTTTGGTGCCGTCGGTGGTCCGAAGTGGGATGCGGTGCCCTATGAGGTTCGTCCGGAAGCCGGCCTGCTGCGGCTGCGCAAGGACCTGCAGCTGTTCGCCAACCTGCGCCCGGCGATCTGCTACCCGGCGCTTTCCGCCGCCTCGTCGCTGAAGCCGGAACTGGTCGAAGGCCTCGACATCCTGATCGTGCGCGAGCTGACCGGCGGCGTCTATTTCGGCGAGCCGAAGGAAATCATCGATCTCGGCAACGGCCAGAAGCGCGGCATCGACACCCAGGTCTACGACACCTACGAGATCGAGCGCATCGCCGGTGTTGCCTTCGAACTGGCCCGCACCCGCAACAACCGCGTCTGCTCGATGGAAAAGCGCAACGTCATGAAGTCGGGCGTGTTGTGGAACCAGGTGGTCACCGAAACCCACAAGGCGAAATATTCCGACGTCCAGCTCGAACACATGCTGGCGGATGCCGGCGGCATGCAGCTGGTGCGCCAGCCCAAGCAGTTCGACGTCATCGTCACCGACAACCTGTTCGGCGACATGCTCTCGGATGTGGCGGCGATGCTGACCGGTTCGCTCGGCATGCTGCCCTCGGCGTCGCTCGGCGCCCCGGATGCCGTGACCGGCAAGCGCAAGGCGCTCTATGAGCCGGTGCACGGCTCGGCGCCGGACATTGCCGGCAAGGGCATCGCCAACCCGATCGCCATGATCGCCTCGTTTGCCATGTGCCTGCGCTACTCCTTCAACCTCGTCAAGGAAGCCGACAACCTGGAGAAGGCGATCGCCACCGTGCTCGACAAGGGCATCCGCACCGGCGACATCATGGCCGAAGGCGCCCGCCAGGTCGGCACGGGCGAGATGGGCGAAGCCATCCTCGCCGAGTTCAAGAGCCTGTCGGCGTAGCGGCAGCCCAAACGGCCGTAGGCCCTCAAGGGGCGCGGGTGCGGCAGCGCGCTGGCCGGCATGACCCCGAGCGACTATCGCCGCTCGGGTGAACTTCCGGACGCGCGCGCTGCGCTACGGCTTGACCGGAATGGATCTGACGAGAAAACCGATCACGAGAAAGCTGATTTCTCGGTGCACCTCTTCGCGGCTGCGCGTTCCGCCGTCCTTACAGATGACGCCGTTGCCGGGTTCCACCTTTTCTATGAACGCAACAGCGTCCGGCTTGCAGAGCCCCACGAAAGCAAAGTGCATTGCGTCAGGAATCTCGACATGGGTCGAGGACGACTTTGGCAAATGCTCCGCGAGATATCGGGATTCGAGCTTCGGCGGTAATCCTCCAATATCAATCCCCGCGCCGATAACAAGGGCCGGCATTTGAACGGTGGCCAAGCTTTCGGGCGAAAAGCCTCTTGCAATGCCGAGGTCGAGAGACACGAACGCCTTTAGCCGTGTGTCCTCCATGTCCCTTTCGAGCTCCTTGCGGCCAAGGCCTAGCTCGTTCTTGAGATCACATGCTCGGGGCTGGTGTTGGCTTTGCAGTCCGCTTCAAACCGTTTTGTGTCGAAACGCGCACCGGCCAACGCCGCAACCGTCCATCCTCCCAACGAATGTCCAATGGCGGCAATCCTGTTTCTATCGACCTTGCCCGCCAGCGTTGAATCGCGTTCCAGCGCATCGATGACGCGGCTTAGATCGCGTGGGCGCTCCCACATCATCGCTGCCCGCACAGGATCCATGTCGAAAGTCGTCGTACCGGGATGGTCCGGTGCCGCTACGATGTAGCCGTGTCTGGCTAACTCTTCGGCTAACCAGGAGAGATTGCGCCAACTGCCTCCGTAGCCATGCGATAGAACAACCAGTGGCAGGTCATACGAGGAAGGTGCGGCATCGAGTATGACTGGAACGCCGTAAAAGGCGGGATTTTCTCCGACGATTTCCGTCTCGGTACTCTGTTCAGTAGGGTACCAGATGCTGACGTGAAGCGGTCGCGAACCGCTCTTGTCGAGGTTTGTCTGCTGAAAGCCGACGGCGGGGGCGGAGTGGGCAAGGGATGTGGTCATTAGCCATAACCCGATGACGCAGAATGGAAGTTTGAGCATGGAAGCCTCTCGTTTGGATGAGCCGTGCTTTCATGCTCCAACTTCCGTCCGGAAGAGACCTCGAACGCGATCTAGAACGTTGAGATCGTTTCTTTCCGCGTTGACCGCGCCTGACGCTATCTCATTTTGAGATGACAGCATCTAATAAGTCTATTTGTCAGACGCACCCCCCGTCGACATAGTCCGCGTCAGGGAGAAACTTCATTTAGGACGCGCCAGCACCGACGAGAGGGCGGCACAGCGGCCGCGGATCAACGCGCCGGCGCTTGCGAAGGTCGAGCGTCATCGTGCTTGCAAAAGCGACGCCGACCGGTTCGTCGGTCTATTTCTTTACTCGCGACCTCAGCCGGGTCTGGCGCGTCGCGGCTACGCTTGAGGCGGGCATGGTCTACATCAACGAAGGGGTGGTCTCCACCGAGGTCGCGTCGTTCGGCGGATTCAGGCAATCGGTGCTTGGGCGCGAAGGCGCCAGTGAGGCCTCGACGTGTATTTGGAGAGCAAGTGCATGCTGTTCGGGGGGCTTTCCGTGCAATGATGGAAGCCTGTGTCAACTCGAACAGAAAGGATCCGCTGATGGATCGCCGACGTCTTCCGCTCAACGCGCTGCGCGCCTTCGAGGCCGTCGCTCAATTTGGCAGCTTTACGGCGGCGGCAGCCACTCTCAGCATCTCGCAGAGCGCCCTGTCGCGGCATGTGATCAGCCTTGAGGAGAGCATCGGGCGCAAGCTGTTTGAGCGGGGTCACAAGGCCATTCAGTTGACGAGGGAGGGCCGGGTTTTACTGGCAGGTGTAGCAAAGGGATTTGACCGGATCGACCAGGCGCTGCAGGAAATCAGCAGTCAGCCGGGGCATCACCAGCGCAAGCTGCGGATCAACCTGCCACCCAGCTTTGCGACGAAGCTGGCAGTGCCGCTCCTGACCGATTTTCAGCGGAGCTTTCCCGATGTGGTGCTTGAGGTTTCGACACCATATGGCGGGCCGACAACCGAGTTCGACGTCGCCGTGGTCTATACACGACCGACTGCGGACGAGTGGGTTACCGATCTTCTTTGGGAGGCCCGTCCGGCGATCCTTTGCCATCCGGATCTGGTGGGACGCGGATCCAATAATATTGCAGCCTTCATCAACGCCAACGAGCTTGTCCATGTGAAGATCGTCGAGACGGAGCCCTACCACACCTGGCAGCGCTTCGTTTCGCAGAACGGCATTTCCGGCGTCACGACGGCTCGCGGCGTCACGTTCGACACGGCAAGCTTCGCCATCCAATATGTGCTTTCCGGTCAGGGCTTGGCCCTGGTCGATCCCATTCTGTTTCGTGACGAGATCGAGAACGGGCGCGTCGTCGCTCCCTTTGACGCCCATCATTATGAAGGCTTCGGCTACTATCTGAAAATCGATGCCGAAGGGTTGGCCGACCCGCTGATGGCGGGCTTCCGTTCATGGCTCATCAGCCGTTTCAGAAATCACAATCGCGACGAAGGCGAAAAGCCGGTGCTACGCCTGGTGTCGAGCAGCGACGGCGCCTGAGCGAATGTGATCTAAGGAGGAGGAATGAATGAGGGAATCGAGCACGTTCTGAAGCCCGTCCTCCGGCGTAAACACGGAAGGATATCGTCTTGACCGACTACCGCAACTTTGTCGCCGGCGCGTTTCAGCCCGCGTCGGACCTGGTCCCGGTGCTCAATCCCGCAAGCGGAGAGACCTCCGCGCGGGTGCCGGCGGCAAGCGCACGGGAGGCAATCGCAGCGGTCGAAAGCTCCGCTACAGCGCAGAAGGCATGGAAAGCCTTGCCGGCGATCGCCCGCGGGGATGCCTTGCGGCGTTTCGCGGCGGCTATCGAGGCGCGCGCCGAAAAGATCGGCCAGGCGCTTGCGCTTGAGTCCGGCAAGAGCCTCGCCGATGCCACGGCGGAGGCGATCTATGGCGCGGAATTGATGCGCTACCATGCGGAATGGGCGCGCCGGATCGAGGGGGAGGTGATCCAGAGCGACAATCCGGGTGAGACTCTGCTTTTGAAGCGCGAGCCGATCGGGGTCGTCGCCTGCCTCATCCCGTTCAATTTTCCGGTCTATACGCTGGTGCGCAAGATTGCCCCCGCACTGATCGCCGGCAACGCCGTCGTGGTGCGGCCGAGCAATTCGACGCCGACCTCCGCCTTCGAGATCGCCGAAGCGGCGCTGGAAGCCGAGCTTCCACCGGGGCTGGTCAACATCTTGACCATGTCGCACGATGTCGCCGCGACGCTTTGCACCCAGCCGTCGGTCGGCATGATAACGCTCACCGGCAGCCTGCAGGCAGGCCGCGTGGTTCTCGAATATTGCAAGGCCAATATCGCGAAGCCATCGCTGGAACTCGGCGGCAAGACACCTGTCATCGTCGAACCCGATGCGGATCTCGATGCGGTTGCCGCTCAGCTTGTTGCCGCCAAGACCAATCATTGCGGGCAGGTTTGCACTGCGCCGGAACGGGTCTATGTGCACAGTTCCATCCATGACGCGCTTATCGAACGGCTTCGCACCGGCTTCACTGCAAGGGCGTTCGGCAACCGCGCCGACGACCCGACGCGCATGGGACCGCTGGAAACGAAATCGGCGCAGGTCAATATTCATGCGATGGTTCGCCATGCGGTGGAGCAGGGGGCACGCATCGAGGCAGGCGGCATGCTGCCGGAGGGCGTGGGCAATTACTATCCGCCAACCCTGCTTTCCAATTGCCGACAGGATATGGATGTCGTTGCCGAAGAGGTGTTCGGCCCGGTTCTCGCCGTGCTGTCCTATGACAGCGCCGAGGAAGCCTTGGC
The DNA here is from genome assembly GCF_001270265.1 of Ensifer adhaerens. GTDB lineage: Bacteria > Pseudomonadota > Alphaproteobacteria > Rhizobiales > Rhizobiaceae > Ensifer > Ensifer adhaerens_B. The sequence goes on along the minus strand of NZ_LGAP01000003.1, from coordinate 182,924 downwards.
GCTTGCCAACGATCACCAGTTCGGCCTGAGTTCGGTTCTCTTCACCAACAACTACAGCACGGTCATGCGCTTCGCCGACGCCATCGAGGCCGGTGAACTTTACGTCAACCGATTTCCGGCCGATCCCTATCAAGGATTTCATGCAGGCTGGAAGCGTTCGGGTCTCGGAGGCGATGACGGCAAGCATGGCATGCTCGAATTCACGCAAACCCGTCTTGTGGTGCTGAAGCACTGATCGGATTGCCAGAAGGAACGTCAACATGCAGATCGCTTCGCTCGCCATTCATGTCGTTGCCGTCCCGCCGCCCCATATCGGCGGGATGTACTGGATCTTTGTCAGGCTCACCACGAAGGACGGCATCGAAGGGGTTGGGGAAATCTATGCGACCGCCTTCCATCCAAAGGCGTTGGTGCCGCTGATCGAGGATATGTTCGAGCGCCACCTGCTCGGCCACGATCCGCACGATATCGAGCGCTTCTGGCGCTCGGCCTATTCGAGCGGCTTCACGCAGCGCCCGGATCCGACGATCATGGGCGTTGTCTCCGGCCTCGAAATCGCCTGCTGGGACATTATCGGCAAGGCGGCCGGCCGGCCGGTGCACAAGCTGTTGGGTGGCCTCGTACACGAAAAGCTGCGCGCCTATACCTATCTCTACCCCAAGAATGCAGCCGGCGAATACGACTATAACGATCCCGAGCTTGCCGCCGACTTTGCTGCGGAAATGGTCGACAGGAAGGGCTTCACGGCCGTCAAGTTCGATCCTGCCGGACCCTATACCGTCTATTCCGGTCACCAGCTTTCGATTGGCGTCATGGAGCGGTGCGAAGAGTTTTGCGCCAAGATCCGCGCCGCGGTTGGCGGGCGTGCCGATCTGCTTTTCGGTACCCATGGCCAGATGGTGCCGTCCTCGGCCATTCGGCTTGCGCGGCGGCTTGAGAAGTACGATCCGCTCTGGTTCGAGGAGCCGGTGCCGCCCGGCCAGGAGGCAGCGATGGCGACAGTCGCCAGTGCGACCTCGATCCCGATAGCCACCGGCGAGCGACTGACCACCAAATACGAGTTCCAACGGGTGCTCGAAACGGGTGCAGCCTCGATCCTGCAGATGAACGTCGCGCGGTGCGGCGGTTTGCTGGAGGCAAAGAAGATCGCTGCCATGGCCGAGGCGCACTATGCCCAGGTCGCGCCGCACGTCTACAACGGGCCAGTCGGCGCGGCGGCGAGCATCCAATTGGCGGCGGCCACCCCCAATTTCCTCATCCATGAGGCGATCGTCGACTTCTCCGGATTCTACGCCGAGATCCTCAAGACGCCGTTGCAGTTCGACGATGGCTATCTCATTCCGTCGCGCGAGCCGGGGCTCGGCGTGGAGCTCGATCTCCAGGTGGTTGAAAAGCACTCTCCCTACGAAGGAAAGCGTCTGCACCTGCAGATGGACGACAAGCCCGCCGACATCAAGGCATTTGCCCCGGCGCGCGGTTGAGGATCACATGGCGACCTACGATTACATCATCGTCGGGGCCGGGTCCGCCGGCTGTATCGTTGCGGCGCGCCTGAGCGAGGCAGGCAAGCACAGCGTGCTTCTGCTCGAGGCGGGCGGCAACGACAGCTCGCCATGGTTTCGCATCCCGTTGGGCTACGCCCGGTCCTACTACGATCCGAACGTCAACTGGATGTACTGGACCGAGCCGGAAGCCGCCCTGAGCAATCGCCGCATCTATGCGCCGCGCGGCAAGGTGCAGGGAGGTTCGGGCTCGATAAATGCCATGATCTTCGTGCGTGGTGCCGCGGCGGATTTCGACGACTGGGCCAAGGCCGGCAATCCCGGATGGGCCTATGAGGATGTGCTGCCCTATTTCAAGAAACTTGAAACCCATGCCGATGGCCAGTCCGAATTTCATGGGGGAGATGGGCCTGTCCACGTCACGCCGATGCGCGATCAAACCCATCCGATTACCGCGCGGTTCCTATCCGCCTGTGCCGAACTGCAACTGCCGCTCAATTCCGACTTCAATGGCGCATCGATCGAGGGCGCAGGGATTTACGATATCAACACGCGAAATGGCGTGCGCTCTTCCTCTTCATTTGCCTATCTGCGTCCGGCTCTCAACCGTCCCAATCTTTCCATCCAGCGCAAAACCCGCGCCCGCAGGGTCGTCTTCGACGAAGGAAAGGCCGTCGGCGTGGAGGTAGCCTCACCTGAAGGGATGGTAACCCATTCCGCCCGCAGCGAGGTGATCCTATGTGCCGGCGCGGTCGATACGCCGAAGCTGTTGCAGCTCTCCGGCATTGGCGATGGCCGAGAGCTGCAGGCGTTCGGCATACCCGTTGTCCGACATTCGCCGGCGGTCGGGAGAAACCTCCAGGATCACCTTTGCGCGAGCTTCTACTACCGCTCGAGGGTCCCGACACTGAACGACGAGCTGGGGAGCCTGTTCGGCCAGGCTCGGCAGGCGCTGCGCTATGCGCTGACAAGGCGCGGCCCCTTGGCTCTCAGCGTCAACCAGGCCGGCGGCTTCCTGCGCGGTCAACCGGGGGAGGAAAGGCCCAACATCCAACTCTACTTCAACCCGCTTTCCTATCGCATTCCGTCCGACCCACGTGCAGGACTGAAGCCCGAACCCTATTCCGGCTTCCTGTTGGCATTCAATGCATGCAGACCAACAAGCCGCGGCAGCGTCACGATCGCTTCACCGGATTTTACCGATGCGCCGCGCATCAACCCCAACTACCTGACGACGGCTCACGACGAGGCCGAAGTCCTTCAGGCAAGTCGGCTTGCACGCAAAATCATGGGTGCGCCGGCACTGCGCTCGATTACTGCAAGCGAAATGCCTCCTTCCGCAGAAGCCTCCACCGACGCCGAGCTGCTGAACTACTTTCGGGAACATAGCGGTTCGATCTATCACCTGTGCGGTACTGCGGCGATGGGGCCGGGTGCTTCAACCGCCGTCGTCGATTCATCGCTGAAGGTCCACGGCGTACAAGGGTTGCGCGTCATCGACGCTTCGATCTTCCCCAACATCACGGCCGGCAACATCAATGCCCCGACGATGATGGTCGCCGAAAAAGCCGCTTCCATGGTGATCAAAGGGAGCTCGATTTAAGGTTCCAAAGGGACCCAGGCCCGAAAGGCGCGTAGCGAAACATGCCTGGGATCTGCACGATGGCGCCGACACGCACCGGCTACCACGCAAGGAAGGGCTTCCAGCGGGGCGGCGTCGTGAATGGCATTGACGGTTGCAGCGCTAACTGGCCGCCGAACCAGTGCGACCGTTTTGCCGATCGTTGCGTCGCGAGGATGTCAACCGCGCCGCGCCGCCTCGATCTTGGCGACGTCGATTTTCTTCATGGTCATCATCGCCTCGAACGCGCGCTTTGCTTCGCCGCCGCCAGCCGCCAGCGCGTCCATCAGTACCCGCGGAGTGATTTGCCAGGAAATTCCCCACTTGTCTTTGCACCAGCCGCACTCACTCTCCTGGCCGCCGTTGCCGACGATGGCGTTCCAGTATCGGTCGGTCTCTTCCTGATCGTCGGTGGCGATCTGGAACGAAAAAGCTTCGCTATGCTTGAATGCGGGGCCGCCGTTCAGGCCGAGGCACGATGTGCCCGCAACTGTGAATTCGACCGTCAAGACGTCGCCTTCTTTGCCGGCTGGGTAGTCACTGGGTGCGCGATGTATGGCACTCACGGCGCTGTCTGGAAAGACCTCGGAGTAGAAGCGGGCGGCGGCCTCGGCGTCCTTATCGTACCAGACGCAAATCGTATTCTTTGCCATTGCGGGTTCCTTTCGCTCTTGAGCCATCCGGCCCTGTCCCCATCGCTATGCCTCGAAGTAGGCGCCCAGCCGTTTTTTTCCACCCCGAAAGTGCCCGTTTCGCCCAGGCGATCACAAGGGGCGCCGACCCCAGCGTCGTTGTCCGCTTAGAAATTCGCTATGAGGGTTGCCCGAGCAGCGCGAGCCATGGTTAATGATTCTCTACCATAGCTGGTGTCGCCGATGGGGCGGAGCTCAAAAGCTGATCGAACGCCGGTGCCCCCGTTGTTGCTGCCGTTTCGGGGAGAGTGAAATCAGCCACTGACTTTTATCTTTGGTTTTGTCGAAATCTGAAATTTTCACTCAATATTTGCAAGCAAAAACAATATGATGGATGCAGAATAAAAGGATGCTTTGTATCCCGGTCATCTGCAGCGATTTGAGATCTCGCCGCCCCAACCGCGAAACCTGCCGATCGCTTTGTGCGCGCGCTCACCAGGCACGCGATTTTCAGGATCGGTACAACCTGTTAAGCAGGCAGGATGGGATTCGGAGTTTTCATTCATCGCTCAGATTCGATCTACGATGACAGTCCGGCGGAACAGTATCAGTTCCCGCGGCAGTATCTCGGTCGCGTTCAAGCCTGTGTCGGAGATTGGATAATATACTACGAGCCACGCAAGGTTGCAGCCACTCGGGGCTATTTTGCCGTTGCGAAAGTATCTCAGGTCATCCCCGACCCGAAAGCGCCTGGAATGTTCGTCGCGCTCATCGAGCCCGGCAGCTATCTCGATTTTATCAACCCGGTACCATTCAGCGGACTGGATGGCGTGGTCGAACGCGGCGTCCTCAATGAGGACTTGCGGATTTCGGGCAGGGCGCAGTCTGCTGTAAGGCCGATCTCCCCGGGGGACTTCAATCGCATTGTGTCCTTGGGCATTGATGAGCAAGAGCCTGAGCTACCGCGCGTGGGCGAGGCGATCGACACAGGTCAAGTTCGTGAGCTCGACGAAGCGCCCCAGACACCCTTCATCATCGAGCAGGAGCGTGATCGCGTCACGCTCCTATCGTCACGGATTGTCCGCGACCGGCTCTTCCGCCGCCGGGTACTTCAAGTCTACGACAAACGCTGCGCGGTCACCGGCCTGAAACTCATCAATGGGGGAGGCCGCGCCGAGGTGGATGCCGCCCACATTCGGCCGGTCGAGGCGAATGGGCCTGACATTCTTACCAATGGAATTGCCCTTTCGGGAACCGCTCACTGGATGTTTGACCGGGGCCTGATCAGCTTTTCAGATGACTTCGACATCATGGTCTCAAGACAAGTCAACGATCCCGATGGTGTTCGAGGTCTGATCAACAGAACCGGCAAAGCGATCGTGCCATTGCGGGCACTTGATAGACCGCATCCCCATTTTCTGCGCTGGCATCGCGAGAACTGCTTCAAGCATTGAGCGCCAGGAAAACCGTGGTCGATGGGCCAGTCGGTCTGGCCCATTGACTTCATACCTCGAAGACGTCCTCGAACGATTCCGGAAAGCTTTGGCGGGCGACCCTTTCGTTGATGACGAGCAAGGCTTCGTAGGACGTCGGGTCGAAGTCCTTTTCAGCGGACAAAACCTCGCGGCCGAACAGGAGGTTAAGCCGGGCGGCGTCAAGATTGCCACGCTCAAACGGCTCCGCGCCGAAATGGTGCCAAAGGGCGTGGAGGAATGCCGCGTCGATGCGGTGCGCGCCCGAGCCCGGGCGGGCATGGCGGGGCAACGCCTTGATCGGCGTCGCCCCTTTTGGATTGGCGCGGCGGATGACAAACTGGATGCCGGTGCCCGGCATGGCGTAGGGAAAACCCCGGTGTTTCGTCATGTCAGGCAGCTTGGCCATTCGGTCCTCCTTACGCGATCTCGTTCTGGGCAATCTTGTCCTGCGTCTTCGTATCGAAGTCGGAGGCATCGTGGCGTTCGTGCAATTGCTCGGACGGATCGCCGCTCAGGCGGTTGACCATGCGGCCGCGCTTGACCGCCGGGCGCGCGGCGATTTCGGCCGTCCAGCGCTGGACGTGCCTGTAGCTCTGGACATCGAGGAAATTGCCGGCGTCGCCATAGACCTGATTGAGTGCCAGGTTGCCGTACCAGGGCCAGATGGCCATGTCGGCGATGGTGTATTCGGAACCGGCCATGAACTGATTGCCTTCGAGATGGCGATCAAGCACGTCGAGCTGGCGTTTCACTTCCATGGCATAGCGGTCGATGGCGTATTTGATTTGCATCGGCGCATAGGCATAGAAATGCCCGAAGCCGCCGCCGAGGAAGGGGGCGGAGCCCATCTGCCAGAACAGCCAGTTGAAGGTTTCCGTGCGGGCGCGAAGCGCAGCTGGCAGGAACGCACCGAATTTTTCCGCGAGATAAAGCAGAATGGAAGCAGATTCGAAGACGCGGACCGGCTTCCCGCCGCCCTTCGGCCCATGGTCCATCAGTGCCGGGATCTTGGAATTCGGATTGACCTCGACGAAGCCGGAACCGAATTGGTCGCCATCGCCGATGCGAATCGGCCAGGCATCGTACTCGGCGCCCGAATAGCCGGCGGCCAGAAGCTCTTCCAGCATGATCGTGACTTTCACGCCATTGGGTGTGGCGAGCGAATAGAGCTGCAGCGGATGCTTGCCGACGGGAAGTGCTTTTTCGTGGGTCGGGCCGGCGGTGGGGCGGTTGATACTGGCGAACGCGCCGCCATTGCCCTTGTCCCAGGACCAGACCTTGGGGGGTTCATAGCCGGCGGGGAAATTGTCGGCGGGGGGTTTCTCGGTCATGAAATTCAACCTTGTCTTCGCGGGAACACGTCAATCTGCCGGATTTGGCATTTCTCGATAGGGGAAATCAATCACTCTTGCTCGAGACCTACCTTTTGCCGATCGACGTCAAGGTGGGTGCGAAGGAGAAGATCAACAAGGGGTTGACGTCACTCGGTCAGTTGGTGGCACCATCCTGACGGTAGCTAGCACTGATTGTTGTCGTCCGCGCGCCGGACCCAGGCCGTGGCGTTCGCGCAACTCAGCGTAAAAGGTTCAAGGCACCGTCTAATCCGGAACTATTGATGCACTGCCGGCGCCTGCGACGGCGCCCCTTAAGCCAGGGTGTAGGCCGTCTTGACGGTTATCAGGATATTCCTCGTTCAGCGGCTCGGGACAGGGTTGTATCGGTGCTGAGCGAGAGCGGCGATCAACGCATTGCGTCTCCGGCGTAACGGTCGAAACCGATCGGCTGCGCGGTCGCGCGGCGATGGATCTCAGCCACAGAAACGTGGAAAATCGAGTTGAGTTTCTCCAGTTCCGCATGCGCTGCGAGATGCGCGGGAACGCGCTCGCGGATCTCGGCGAGCACATCGTCTTCGTTGACGGTCTGGAGGCGGCCGCCTTGAACGACGATCTCACCATCGACCATGACGGTCTCGATGGATGATCCGTTTTCGGAAAATACCAGCTGCTTCGGTATGTCGTTGAGCGGAAAGAAGTTGAACGTGTTGAGGTTGAGGATCAACAGATCGGCCGCCTTGCCCGGAGCCAATGACCCGGTGCGCTGTTCGAGCATGGCGCTGCGCGCACCGCCGATCGTCGCCATGGCGAGGATCTCCTCCGCCTTGATCCAGCGCTCGTAATCGGGCCCCGATGTGCTGTGAATGAGGGCAGCCGTCCGCATGACATCGAAGATGCGGGCAGTATCGTTTGAAGAAACGCCATCCGTGCCAAGTCCGACAACCACGCCGGCATCGAGCAGTTTGCGGATCGGCGCGATGCCGGCGCCGAGTTTCTGGTTCGACACGGCATTGTGGGCAATGGAGCAACCTGCAGCACCCATCAACGCGATGTCGGCGTCGCTCACCCACACGGAGTGCGCAATGGTGGTGTTGCGCGACAGAGCGCCCAGCTCGTGCATGTAGGCAATCAGGCTCTTTCCGTAGAATTCCGGGCCGGTTACGGCCTGCGTCTTGGTCTCCAGCACATGGGTGTGGAGCGGAACGCCCATTTCGATAGCGAGATCGTGGCAGGCGGCAAGCATGTCCGGCGTGCATCGCTGTGGCGCGGAGGGCGCGATCATGAAACGCAACCGTTCGGGCTTTCCGTGCAGCGAGGCGAATGCGGATCGGCAATAATCGATGTAATCGCCTGCCGGCATGAGCGGGCCAAAATCGAGCTTGTCCTGCAGCGCTTTCGGTAAAACCTCGCGGGCATAAGGCAAGGCATCCAGCGTATGCACATTCATGACGGCGCTCGACACGTTGGCGCGGATGCCGGCCTGTTCGTAAGCGCGAAATGCGGCCCCGAGACGTGAAAGATCATGAGTTGGCGGATCGAAGAAGTCGTCGCAGATGGTCGTCACGCCGTTGCGCAGCGAATCCATCGCCAGCAGCAGGCTGCGGAGATAGAGAAGTCGTTCGTCAATCACCGGGCCCATGAGCAGGGGATAGGCATAGAGGAGCCAGACCTCGAGCGGCATGCCTTCATAGCGGCCGCGAAAGAAAGTCTCGCTTGAATGCGTGTGCGCGTTGATCAGGCCGGGCATGACCAGGCGATTGCGACCGTCGATCACCTTGGCGTCGGATCTGGCGACGACGTTTTCGCCGATGGCGGCGATCCGGCCTCCTTCGATCAGGAGATCGGCTTCGAAGGGTTTGCACCCGTTCGTACCCTCCATCGTCAGTAGGGTCGCCTTGCGTATCACGATCTGGTTCATAGACGGCTCCTGGCGATAGGTTGATCGCGGCGTGCTGTGTGCGTCACTCGTTGCGCAACTCGGTGAAGCCGTTTGCGGCTTTGGTCCCGCCTCGTAGCTTGGTGCTCACCCAGATACCGAGCACGGTCGCGATATAGGGCAGTCCTAAGAGAAGGTCGTGGGGGATGCGGTCGCCGAAGATCAGCTGGGCCTTGATACCGATCGCGCCGACGATCGCAAAGAACAGCGCAGCAAGCGTCGCGCCGATCGGGTGCCCGGCGCCGAAGATGACGGCTGCGAACCCCATGAAGCCACGGCCGGCGGTCATGTTTTGCGCGAAGATCTGCAGGCTGCCGGTGGCAAGCTCGGCACCCGCCAGAGCGCAAAGGGCGCCGCCCATGACAAGTGCGGCAAGGCGCATGGCCGATGGGTTCACGCCGACGCTGCGCGCGGCAAAGGGGTGTTCGCCAGAGGCTGCCAACCGAAGACCGAAGCGGGTGCGTCGAAGCATGACCCAGACCGCCAGCACCAGGACGGGCATCAAGACCACGAGGACGGACAGTGAGCCATAGGCGCCGAAGGCGGGTCCCAATCGAGGCAGGCCGAATGGCGCGCTGACGGCGGCCTGCGTTCCGAAGATCGACTGGACGGCGAGTGTTGTACCGCCAAGCCCCAGGCCCGTGAGACCGAGGCCGGCGATGATCTGGTTGGCGCGCAGCTTCTCGACGACGAACCAGAACAGCACCGAGCCCGCAACGCAGACGGCGATAGCCCAAAGCAGCGCTGCCCAGATAGAACCGGTCAGGACGATGCCAAGCACGGTCGCGCAAGCGCCTGTGATCATCAGCCCTTCAAGACCGAGATGCCAGATGCCGGCGCGCTGGGCGATGACGCCTGCAAGGGTGACGTAGACGAGCGGCGTTCCCGACCGCAGAATGGCGATCACGATGTCTTCCATGTCCGTCCCTTAAGTTTTGCGATCCGGTCGATCAGACTGGACTTGGCCGTGATGAAGAGTGCGATGGCGGCATTGATGACATCGATGGCAGCCGATGGCAGACCCGCCATGATGGGCAGGTAAAGTGCGGCCGACGCCAGGCCGCCGAAGAACAGGGCGACGAATGCGGTGCCAACCACCGAAAAATTGGCAACGAGGGCGATGAGGATCGCGGTGAAGCCGTGCCCGGGCAGGAACCCGCCAGTCAACCGCCCGTTCGGACCCATCAACTCAACGGTTCCGGCAAGCCCCGCCAAGGCGCCGCTGATGAGGAAGCTGGCCAAGCCAATCCGCCAGGTGCGGGCGCCCTGCCATTCCACCATCGTCGGGTTACGGCCGGCGAGACCCGAAAGAACGCCGAAGGTCGTGCGGTTGATGAGGAGCCAGATCGCGACGCCGACAACAGCGACGATGGCCACGATCGTCGGCGACAGCCCCATGGAATCGCTGATGCGATAGGCGGCGTCGAGCGGGCGGCTCGATGCCTGCTGGCCGGAACCGGAAGGATCCTTCAGCGGGCCGGAGGTTACATAGAGCAGGACGAGGCCGGCAAGGAAGTTGCCCATCAGCGTTGTGATGACTTCATCGGCCCCTGACTTCAGCCTCAACAGTCCCGGCCAAAGCGCCCAGGCAGCACCACCGAGCATGCCGCTGGCAATGCAGGCTGGGATGACGATCGCGGCGGGGGCGCCATTCAACCACTCGGCCATGAAGGCTGCCGACACGGCGCCGACGTAGAACTGGCCTTGCGCGCCGATGTTGAAGTAGCCGGCTCTGAACGAAAGCGCGACGCCCGTGGCAGTTATGAACAGCGGAAGGCTCCACCGCAGGGCCTGCTGCAGCGCGCCCGCTCTGAGGAACGCGCCGTCAGCGATGGCCTGAAACATCAGCGGAGCGGAGTAGCCCGCGAGCTGGAACATGATGCCGCAAAGCGCAAGGCCAAGCAGCACGAAGATCACGGCGCGTAGCACCGAGACGAAACGTTCGTTCATTTCAGGACTCCCGTCATGGCGGCGCCGACAGCGGAAATATCATAGGGCGGGCGAAATTCCGCGACGATCCGACCGGAGAGCATAACGACCACACGGTCGGATATGTCGAAGATTTCATCGAGGTCGGACGAGATGAACAGGAGACCGCAGCCGCGCGCCTTCGCGTCGCGCATGGCATCCCAGACGAAGGAGGTTGCGCCGATATCGAGGCCCCGGGTCGGCTGTGCGGCAAGAATCAGCCGGGCGTCATCGTCCATCTCGCGCGACAGAATGACCTTTTGCGCATTGCCGCCCGAAAGCGAGCTGGCACGCTGGGTAACGTTGGCATAGCGCACGTCCCACCGGTTCAACGCCGCCGCACAACGCTTTTGTATCGTTATCGGATTGATGGCGGCGAGAAGCGGCATTTGCAGCAGGCTGCGCGCTGACCAGTTCTCCCAGAGCGAGCTTGAAAGGCTGAGGCCCTCGACGTTTCGTTCAAAGGGAATGATGCGCAGACCGGCGGCCCGTCTTGCTGCCAGCTGCTTGCCGGTGACGTTGTCGCCACCGATGGCGAGCTTGCCGTCGACAACATCGACGAGCGCGGAGATTGCCCGCACCAACGTCCTTTGGCCGTTGCCTTCGACGCCCGCGACACCAATGATCTCACCTGCCGAGATCGTCAGGTCGACGTTGTCGAGCGCCGGTCCTTCCGTATCGGGCCGTGTCGAGACGGCGCGCATGTCCAGGACTGTGTTCTTCCCAGCGGAAGGTGTTTCGTTGTGCGCATGGGCGACGGTCGCAGAGCCGGTAAGGGCCGCCTTGTCGTCGGCATTGAGGCCGCGTGCGGCCGCCGGACCAATGATGAGCTCGGCAAGCCTGTCCGCATCGATTTCAGTGCAATCAAGCGGGCCGTCGACGAGGCGGCCGCTGCGCAGCACCGTGACGGTGTCGGCAATCGCCAATACCTCCCTAATCTTGTGCAGGATCAGGATGACGGTGACGCCGCGCGCCTTGAGCCGCCTTATTCGCTCGAAGAGTTTTTCGGTGCCTTCCGGGGAGAGCACAGCAGTCGGCTCGTCGAGAATGAGAAGCTTTGCCTCCGAGACGAGCGCGCGGGCGATCTCCACGCCCTGCTGGATCTCGACGGGCAGGTCGCGAATGCGCTGGCGCGCCTTCACCTTCACGTCGAGGCTGTCGAGATGCGGTTGCCAGCGGCGTTCAAGGGCAGACCGGGTAAACAGGCTGCCCCCTTCGGCGCCGAACTGCATTGCTTCCGCCACGGTAAAAGTTGGTGGCAGTGCGAAGCTCTGATGCACGAGTTCGACGCCGGCCTTGCGGGCATCGTTGACACTACCGCCGGCATGCGGCCGGCCGCTGAACTTGAGGCTGCCGGCCGCCGGCCGGACGAGGCCGGCCAGAACGCGGGCAAAGGTTGTCTTGCCCGCGCCGTTCTGACCGACGACGGCGTGGATCATGCCGCGCTCGAACGTCACGCCGACATCAGCAAGTGCCGTAATGTCACCGTAGCGCACGGTGACATCCCGGCACTCAAATATGGGGGATCTGTCTTCCATCATCGCAGCATGATCCGTTCAGCTCGGGTATCTTAGAGCTTGGTGTTGAATTCGACCTTCAGCGATCCGTCGAGAATCGCAGCTCGCGCCGCGTCGATTTCCGCCTCTGTCGCCTTCGCGGCAGAGACGATTTCTGCCGGCCCTTGCTCCTTGAAGAGGGGAGAGGGGATGAAGTCGATCACGCCAGTGCCGAGCCCGGTATGCTCGTGCGTGCCACCCGCCCAGTCAGACCCCAGTGCCTTGCTCACTTCGTTGTAGAGCGACGTTCCGAAATCCAGGCCGACGATCGAAATGACGGATTGCGGACCCTTGGGAAACTGCGCCGGATCGAGCACGCTGACCAGCCGGCCAGGCACTTCATTGGCGGCCGCGATGATGCCGAAGTCGGTGGCCGCGGCATCGGTCTGGATGAAGTCGATGCCGCTGCTGAACATCTGTGTGGCGATTTCCTGGCCCTTTGCAGGGTCCTGGAAGGAGCCCGCGAATGCCGATGTGACGGTCGCGTCCGGTCGGACAGAAAGGACGCCGGCCTTGAACGCATTGAAATCCGCGTTGATCGGCGGGATCGAAACACCACCGATGAAGCCGAGCTTACCGGATTTGCTCATCCGGGCGGCAAAGATGCCCGAGAGATAGCAGCCGAGATAGTAGTCGTAGGAAACCGTGACAACGTTCGGGATGGCCGGCTCGAAGGGATCGGCGAACAGCTGCACCCATTTGGTGTTGGGATAGGACGGCGCCAGCGCCTTGAACGGCTCGGCGACTTCGTTGAACGTCGAGACGATCACGGCTGCGCCGGCGTCGCCGAGCGTGCGAAATATCGTTTCGTAGGTTGCGGGATCTTGCGCATAGACGGCGCGATATTCGAACCCTTTTTCATCAGAGAGCTGCTTCAACCTGGCGATCATGGAATCGACCGGGCCGGCGTCTCCGGCAGCCTGCGTATGCACGAGGGCCACGAGCCCTCCCGAGGCATGGGCGACCGCGGCAAGCAAGCCGCTCGCCATGCTGGCCATGCCCAACCCGGCGGTTGCCTTGAGGAAAAAGCGGCGATCGATCGCACGATTAATCAGGCTCATCCCATCAGTGATCTTTTTCGTCATGTCGATGTTCCTTCTGGAGTTCCGGTTTCCGGTTCTTTTCGTTGTCGAGGCGACGTCTTCGCCACCTTCTCTGCGTAAACGGGCGCGAACCTCGCACCCGGCATGCTCAGGCGCCGGGAGAAAACGGCGCCGGATTCATGATCATCACGTCCTGGCTCTGGATGGCGTCGAGCGCCCAGACGCCGGAGATGAACGTCTGCCACTCGGGATCGGCATACATGGCAGTCCGGCGCGCTTCGCGGTCAGCCAGGCTGTCATATCCCCACATCAGCACCGTGGTGTGCAGATGTCCGATTTCGCTGACATAAAGTCCGAGAAAACGGTTGAGGTGCCGCTTCTGGATCGGCAGTCCCTGTTGTTCGTACTTCTTCATCCAGCCGTCGACCGTGCCGGGGCGGAAGGTATAGGTGCGGTGTTCGACGATCATCGCGATGTCTCCGTTAGAATGAAGTCACTGGCCCGTTCGCCGATCATGATGGCGGGGGCATTGGTGTTGCCGCTGGAGATGATGGGCATGATCGAGGCGTCGGCGACGCGAAGTCCGTCGATCCCCCGAACCTTGAGACGGTTGTCGACCACAGCCATCGGGTCGTTGCCCATCTTGCAGGTGCCGACCGGATGGAATGTCGTCATGGCGTTTGCCCGCAACCATTTGACCATGTCGCTGTCACTGTCGACCGTCGGTCCCGGCGCAAGCTCCCGGCCGCGGTATTTGTCGAAGGCCTTCTGGTTGATGATCTCGCGGGTCATGCGGATGGCATCTATCATGGTGCGCACGTCGAAATCGGTCTGCAGATAGTTGGCGTTGATCTTCGGAGGCTCCATCGGATTGTCGGAGCGCAGCGTGATCTCGCCGCGGCTCTCCGGATTGACCGGACCGACGCGGATCGAGAACCCGTGATTGGCCTCGACGGGCACCTTTTTGAAGGGATTTGGAAAGTGCAGATTGGCCGTCTTTTCGAGCGCCGGCATGAAATGCAGCTGGATATCCGGGGCGGTCAGGTCCGATCGTGATTTGACGAAGGCGCCTGCCTCGTAAGGAAATGTCGTCGCGATGCCCTTGCCGAACAGCATGCCCTGGATGACCGACCATGTGAGCTTGTCGGCTCTCAGATCCGAGTAGAGTGTCACCGGCTGCGGGCATTCATAGGCCATGACGCAGTCGACATGGTCCTGAAGGTTCTTGCCGACGCCCGGCAGGTCCTGAACGCTGCGGATGTTGAACTTGGCGAGCTCGTCGGCAGGGCCGATGCCCGACAGCATGAGGATCTGTGGCGAGTTGACGACGCCGGCAGAAAGGATCACCTCGCGATCCGCATGCACCCGCCGAATTCCGTTCTTCTGGCGGAACTCGACGCCGACGGCACGACCGTTCTCGACGATGATCCGTTGCGTCTGAGCCCGGGTCACGATCGTCAGGTTGCGGCGGTTCTTTACCGGACGCAAGAAGGCATACGCGGTCGAGCAGCGCTTGCCTTTGCTGATCGTGAAATCGTAGCGGCCAAAGCCTTCCTGGTCGGCGCCGTTGAAGTCGTCGTTGAGCGGATGCCCTGCCTGTCCGCCGGCCTCGTTGAAGACGTCAAGCAGCGTGTTCCAGCCGCGAGCGCGGCAGACGGTCAGCTCGCCCTCGCCATTGTGGTATTCGTCGCGGCGCTGAACATGCGCCTCCGAACGTCGGAACGCCGGCAGAACCTCGTCATAGGACCAGCCGGACGATCCCATCTGTGCCCAGCGGTCATAGTCGTGGCGATTGCCGCGCACATAGATCATGCCGTTGATTGTCGAGGTGCCGCCGAGAACCTTTCCGCGCGGCCAATAGAGCGACCTGCCATTGAGAAACGGCTCGGGCTCCGTGTGGTAGTGCCAGTTGTAGATCCCGGAATGGAAGAGCTTTCCCATCAGCATCGGCAGGCGAAAGAGCGGGTTGGCATCCCTGCCGCCGGCCTCGATCAAGAGAACCTTGTGCGATGGATCGGCCGAAAGCCGGTTTGCCAGCACGCAACCGGCTGAACCGGCGCCGATGATGATGAAGTCGTAAGTATCGTGAGCCGCCATGGTTACCACGCAATGGGCTTTGCGCCCATCGCCTCCAGATATTCGTTGCAAAGGATGAACGGGTTTGGCCGAGAGAGGACCGCTTCGGCCCTGGCGGGATGATCGCGAAGGATGCAGCGCAGGTGACCTGCGCTGTGCTCATCGATACCGACCTCAAGAAGGGCTTCCGCAGCGGCATCGCCAAAGCCGATAAACACCAGCGGTGTCCCGCGCTCGGCGAGCGCATGCAGCGCTTGCCTGACGATGGGCCGCCAAAGCCGCAGGTGACCGGCCGATTGATGCGGGTCGATCGACACCTTAAAGCGCGTGAGCGTGAGCGAGGCATTGAGCAGGAGGACGCCGTTGGTCACCCAGCGATCGGCGATACCCGCCGGCGGTTCCATGTCCACCAGACCGCTTTCCATCGCGGCAAGCGTCTTCGGCCAATCATCGAAAGTGCGGGCGTAGCTCTGATCGCCGGTGCGCGCCGCCACGATCAGCTGCATGTAGGCGCGAATGCTTTTTGAGAACATCTTGTCGAGCTCGTGCCAGGCAGCGACATTGCCGGTTTCGAAGGCGCGGCCGGTGGCAAAGCCCGGTTCCGGATAGGGATCCTGGCCGAGAACGACACACCGGACATCTTCAGGCGCAATGGCGTCGAAGGCGCGTAGGCAATGCGCGCCTGCCGGCATTCCAGGAAAGATCTTGCCGCGACGCACGGGAAAGATCGGTTCCCAGACATCGAGCTCGAGCTCCGCTGCGATCGCATCGATATCAGGTTCTGCCTGGCCGATGAGGGCGCGCCAGTTGGCGTCGAGGTCCAGCGACCAGTTTGTCGTGAACTCCCTCATGGCGTCTTTCAACAGCATGGCCAATGCGCACCCCTCCCAAGGCGACCCGTTTCGTGGTCGGCCAAAAAAACCTGACCAAACGGTCAAGTAATTCATGAAAAAAGTTGACCAAATTGTCAACTTGTTTTTTAAGGGGTGATCGACCGAGCCGTTTGAGTCCACTCTCGCCAGTTGTGCTAGAAAGGGGCCTAATGGTTCGGCCGGAAGGGCGTCGGCAATGTCGACCGGGATCAGTGACCCTATGAGATCAACAACAATGGATCGTCAGCAAAATGGCCAGTGCTGAGAAATCGCGAAAGCAGCTCGCGACCGACAACGCGGACGAGCGTATTCGGGCGCGCAACGTTTTGAAGATATTGAAAGCGGCGACGGAGATATTCTCGCGCAAGGGTCTGGATGGCACCAGAATAAACGAGATCGCCGAGCTTTCCGGCCTGCCAAAGGGAAACGTCTATTATTATTTCTCCTCCAAGGAAGAGATCTACAAGGCAACGATCGCTCACCTGATCAACAGCTGGGACCAGGCGTTCCGCCATATCTCGGCGGATCGAGAACCGGCCGAGGCAATCGAGGCCTACATCAAGGCGAAGCTCGAGCATGCGCGGCGAAACATTGCCGAGACTCGCCTGTTTGCAAACGAGATCCTGCAAGGTGCTGAACATCTGCCTGCCGATGCCCGCCAGCACATGCGGGAGGTCACCGCCGAGAAGGCTGAGGTATTGAACGCGTGGGTGGCGGCGGGAAAACTTGCGCCGGTGGACCCGAGACATCTGTTCATAATGCTGTGGTCGGCGACGCAGTTCTACGCCGAGTTCGAGGCCCTGGCCTGCGATGCCTTGCAGGTAGGGCAACTCAAAGCGAGCGACTACAGTTCGGCAGCCCGCACGATATCCGAAACGGTCCTGAATGGCTTGATGCCGCGCATGTAGCGACGGCCTCAGGCATTGCTCTTGTCAGTTCGGCGCCGCGACGGTCAAACATCATCCGTTGGCTGGTATCGAGAACGAGTTGAGCGAATGTCGGGCCCATCCCGTTGAAGCAAATGTGACGGCGCCCAAGCAAAGGTCCGGCTAGCTATGCTTCAAGGCTCGGCTCAACGAGCCAAATCTCAGGCGATAGTGCGCGGCGGTCAGGCCCGTTTCGCGGTGGAACAGGCGGCCGAAGAAGCTTGCGTCCTCATAGCCTGTTTCGTTGGCGATCGCCTCGATCGTCAAGTCGGTCGTTTCGAGCATCTGCTTGGCTTCTTCGAGGCGGAGCGCGTGTGCGTAGGCGAGCGGCGTCATGCCTGTGGCCTTGGTGAAGCGACGGATGAACGAGCGTTCCGACAGCCCGGAAAGAGCCACCATCGCGGCGACGGGCGCGCGGGTCTTGTAGTTCAGCGCGAGCCATTGCTGACAGGTGTTGATTACCGCGTCAGCCGTCTGCCGGAGGCTCATGAGCGATGCGAATGGCTGTTGTCCCAGGTCATGCCATTGCAGCATATAGACCTTGGCGACCTCCATCGCTTCCTTGAGGCCGACAAACCGCGCAATGAGGTAGAGCGCGAGATCTTGCCAGCTTGACCCGCCTCCCGCCATGACGATGCGCTGCGCCTCGCCACTCAACACCAGAGATCGATCCACACGCACGTTCACGCTCGGGTAATTGTTGGAAAGGGTCGCCGCATAGCCCCAGTGGATAGTCGCGTCGCAATTGATGAGCAGTCCCGCCTCGCCGAGCAGGACTGCACCGGAACAGGCACTGGCAAGCATCGCCCCATCCGCATGCGATCGCCTTAGCCATCTTGTTTCAGGCTCATACAGTCCCGCGACGCTTTCGCCCGGATTGACGAAGAAATCCGGGATGCACACGATATCGGGTGAAGGGCAGTGGCCGAAAGCAAAGTCTGGTTTGACCCAAATGCCGTTCGCGGCCCGGAAACCGTCACGTGACCGGGCAACGACATAGGGACGCATGCGCTGTTTTCCCGCTTGGCCTTTGACGATGAACGGCCAGTCGCGGCCGGGAGATGAAAACAGATCAAACATGCCGAACAAGGCGGAGGCCGTGACTTCGGGCACCGCGAGAAGTGCGACACTGATCGGACAATCTTGATCAAGCATGGCAGAAATGACCGCCTTCCAGCATTTTTGACTTTAGTACCAAGCGTCGAACGCGACTAGGTTCTTGTCGACCAAGAGGAGGTCTCGATATGTCCCATGATCTGCTCCGCAGTGTTCTGCGTGGCGAACTGCTCGAGCCGGGAAGCTCTGCTTACGACGCTGCTAGAGTGGTTTGGAACGGGCTGATCGACCGGCGACCGGCCCTGATTGCCAGGTGCCGCAATGCCGCCGACGTCATCGCGGCGGTAAACCATGCTCGCAATCATCGGCTCACCATCGCCGTTCGTAGCGGCGGACACAATGTCGCCGGCTACGCTGTCTGCGATGATGGTTTGATGATCGATATGTCACTCATGAATGCGGTCCACATCGCGCCGGGACTTGACCGTGCACTTATCGAAGGTGGGGCGACGTGGGCCGATGTCGATGCCGCGAGCACGCCTTTTGGGCGAGCGACGCCCGGCGGACTGATTTCAATGACAGGTGTGGCCGGGCTCATTTTGTCGGGCGGCATTGGCTGGCTGCGTGGCACCCACGGCCTGAGCTGTGACAATCTCATTGCTGCAGATGTGGTTACGGCGGATGGCGGTCTCATCCGTGCGAGCGAAGTCGAAAACACCGACTTGCTTTGGGCACTGAAGGGCGGCGGTGGGAATTTTGGTATCGTCGTGAACTTTGAGCTTCGTCTTCACCCGATCGCCGATCAGGTGATGTTCTGCGCTCCCGCCTATCCTGAGGAGCACGCCGTCGACATCATCCCAAAATGGCGCGACTATATGGCCTCAGCTCCTGATGAAGTCAGTGGTCTTGCGGAATTCTCTACCATACCCAGCGATCAGGCCTATCCGCAGGAGATATGGGGCAGGCGGGTGATAACGCTCGCTACCGTCTATGACGGTCCAGCTGAAATGGGAGAGTGCATCACGCAGCCGCTGCGCGCTTTTGGGGAGCCGTTGCTCGACTTCAGTGGGCGGATGTCCTATCGCGAGCTCCAGTCCATCTATGACGGATTGTTCCCCAAAGGGCGCGACCGCTGCTATTGGAAATCGACTTACCTCTCTGGCCTCGGTGACGATGTCGTCGACGAGATTATCGAGCGGCTGGCCAATCGACCCTCCGAGATGACCTACGCGTCGATCTGGAAATTTGGCGGCGCCGTCCAGCGGATTGCTTCCGACGCCACTGCCTTCGGCGATCGCACCATGCCTTTCATGTTGAGCCTTGATGCGATCTGGTCCGATCCGTCAGATGATGAGGCGAACATCAGCTGGGTTCGCAATACCTGGCAGGATATGCAACGCCATTCTACCGGGCGCCTCTACCTGAATTTTCCCGGGCTCGGAGAAGGTGACAACCTGGTTTGCAATGCTGTCGGCGCTGAAACCTACTCAAGACTTCAGAAGATCAAGCGCATCTACGATCCAGACAATCATTTTCACATGAACCAGAACATATTGCCGCAACCAGCTACGACGGCGGCCGTTGTCGTGCCGTAGCCGTTACAATACGGCTTGGAGTTTCGCGCACCTGCAACATACATCAACGCACGCGCATCTCCGGCGGCTTGCAAGGCCGAAGCGTGTCGTTTCCTCTTTTTCCAGAAGACGCCAATCTGGCGCCTGTCTTGAGGCGGCGGCCAACCGGGACCCGGCGCTTAACCCCGACCCCGATCGTTCCGACATCGCCCGTAGGGACAGAAAATATCTCGAATTCGGCGCTGGCTCGCACGCCTGTCCCGCCGACAAATTCGCACCATTGATCGTCGCGCGCCGATGCCGACGCTGTCTAGGCCGGGCAAGCCGTCATGGCTTGCCTATATCGCACCTGTTGCCGCCCTCGGATCTCCGTCCGACTACATCTGCGGGCAGCGACTGCCGGTACTGGCCGTTCCCGGCAATTGGTCGGCGCGGCGAGAAGACGTCGGCGGCTTGGTGCTCCCCGCCCATGATCTTCTACATGACGCCGAAGCGCTCGAATGCCTCGACCGTGGTCATGCCGGCTTCGATCGCCAGACGGACCTTGTTTTCCGTCTCGGCCTTTTCGAATGCCAGGGCGATCGCTTCCTGTTCCGCCTCGCGCGGAATGACCAAAACACCGTCACGGTCGCCGAACAGAATGTCGCCGGGCCGGATTCGGATGCCGCCGATCTCGATCGGAACCGCGTAGTCGACGACCTTGCCGCGGGGGCCCTGATCCTGCGCATAGGCTCCGTAGCAGAAGGTCGGAAAATCGAGAGCGAGGATGCCGCCGCTATCTCGGCAGTAGCCGTCGCAGATTGCGCCTGCTGCTTTTAGCTGGATGGCGCGCGTCGACATCAGTTCGCCCCAGACGGCGTAGCGCGGCGAGGCGCCGGAGCAGACGTAGATCTCGTTGGGTTTCAGGCTGTCGAGCGCATGGAACATCAGGCCGAAGGGCTTGGTGCTGATTTCGGCGTGGCCGCCGGTACCAGTGGTCGCAAAGAAATCCGCCTCCAGCACCGGCATGGCACGCCCGACCGCCACCATGTCATCACGCAAGGCGCGGATCCGAGGCGGCAAGAACTGGTGCTGTAGCCCCATCGTGTCCAGAATATCGCCGACTACGGCGGTAAAGAGCCGGCTTCGCATCGCAGCGAACAACTCGGCATCGTCCTGAAAGGTCTTCATAGTGTCACCCGTTCGTTCTGTGCGGCCCTGACCGCTGAAATGCCTTGCATCACGCCGCGGATCTCAGCCAGCCCCTTCAGGCGACCGATGAGCGAGTAGCCGGGATTGATCCTTTCCTTGCCGATGTCGTCGGCAAGCAGATGCCCATGGTCGGGGCGAACGGGGATCTGCCAGTCGTCGCGCCCCGCGGCATGCCGGCGCTCCTGCTCTTGCAGCAAAGCGAGAATGACGGCCGGAATATCGCTCGACCCGCCGAGATGGTCGGCCTCATGAAACGACCCGTCAGCTTCGCGCTGGACGTTGCGCAGATGGGCGAAATGGATGCGGGATCCGAATTCGCGCACCATGGCGGGCAGGTCGTTCTCGGCGCGGGTGCCATAGGATCCGGTGCAGAAGGTAAGACCGTTGGCCGGGCTGTCGGTGGCAGCCAGGATGCGGCGCGCATCCTGCGCCGTGGAAACGATCCGCGGCAAGCCGTAGAGCGGGAAGGCCGGATCGTCCGGGTGAATGCAGAGCTTCACCCCGATCTCCTCGGCAACCGGCACGATCTCGCGCAGGAAGTGTGCGAGGTTTTCGTGCAGATCCTCGGCTTCGACGCCATCGTACTCCGCGAGCGCTCCGAGAAAGCCCGCGCGATCGAACTTGCGCTCCGACGCCGGCAGGCCGGCAATCAGGTTGCGTTCGATACGGTCGATCTTCGCAGGATCCATCGCCGTAAAGCGGGTCTGCGCCGTTTCGATCTGGGCCGGCGAATAGCTTTGCTCGACGCGCGGCCGTTTCAAGACGAAGAGATCGTAGGCTGCGAAATCCATGGCATCGAAACGCAGCGCGTATCCGCCGGTCGGCAGGGGATGCATGAGTTCGGTGCGGGTCCAGTCGACCACTGGCATGAAATTGTAGCAGACCGTGCGAATGCCGCAGCGCGCGAGCGCGCGCATCGTGTCCTTGTACCAGCCGATGTAGCGCGCGCTGCCTGAGGATTTGAGCTTGATCGAATTGTGCACGGGAATGCTCTCGACGACGCTCCAGCGCAGGCCCGCTGCCTCGATCAATGCCTTGTGCTTCAGGATCTGATCGTCGGACCAGGGCGAGCCGTCATAGATGTGATGAAGCGCTGAGACGATGCCCGTCGCGCCTGCCTGCCGGATATGGCTGAGCGGCACCGGATCATCCGGACCATACCAGCGAAAGCACTCTTCCATCGGCCTCATCTCCTACTCCCTGCTGTTTCGTGATGGTCTTTATTGTTGGACCAGATGAAGCATTAAGGATCGCCATCGATAGGATTTCAAGTGAAAAGAGGCGATAATCGTTATTTGATCCGCAAAATAATCAATTTTCTGGCGTCGCGCTTGACTTATCATCCAATCTGGACCAACAAATAGAAACGCACACAGGAGGAGAGCGTGGTGCACAATTCGGCAAAACCGGAGCATTCGACAGGCGTCGAGCCAGCTGAAGTCGGCAAGACGTCGGCGGTCGACAGGCTCGTCGAACAGATCAGGGACCTGATCGCCGAGCGCGGCCTCGGGATTGGTGATGCGCTGCCGACCGAACGCGATCTCGGCGAACAATTTCAGGCAGGAAGGAACACGGTTCGCGAGGCGCTTCAGGTTCTGCGCGCCTATGGCCTGGTCGAAACGCGGCCCAAGGTTGGCGCCGTCATCAGCGGCGGTCATGGCGAGGCGATCCGCAGGCTTTTTGCGTTTCACAACGGCATATCGCCCGATTCCTTCCGCGACCTTCAAGGTTTCCGCCGCATCATCGAAACCGGCGTCGGCGACCACATTATCCTCCATGCGAGCGAAGCGGACCTCGACAGGCTGGAAGCGACCAATGCCCGCATCCGGACAGCGGAGAGCGTCGAGGAAGCGGCCCGTTATGACTACGAATTTCACGAGGCGATCGTCGAACTGTCAGGCAACAGGACGACGCTCGCTGCCTACCGGATGATGCGCACGGTCATCGAGGAAGTCATGCGCCTCGGCAAGGCGGAGCGGCCGGTCCAGTCGGCGACCTACGAGGCCCATGCCGAAATCATCGGTGCGCTGAGAGCACGCGACCGAATTGCCTACGCCTATCTCATGAGCCGCCACCTCGAATTCGGCCTCAAATTCGTCGGAGCGCCATCGGGCGACCGACACGCCGCGGCCAAGACATAAGGCGGCAACGTTTCCAGCATTCAGTCAGTACCGGCCCCACTGCCCGCGGGTCCGGCAATACGATCAAGGGCATCGGGGAGGAGACCCAATATGATCAATGCAAAACGCCACGTCCTGACGTTCGCAGCACTTCTGGTGAGCGTCAGCTTCGCACCGAGCGCGGTTCTTGCCGACGGCAAGGCGATCGCCGGCATCGTCTTCCAGCAGGACCAGTATTTCCGCGGCATCCAGATCGGGATGGAGAAGGCGGCGGAGGCCGCCGGCGACGAACTACTGGCCGGAAACAGCGACAGCAAGCTCGAAAAAGAAGCGCAGCTGATCGACACCTATATCGCGCGCGGCGTCAACTCGATCGTGGTCGCGCCGCTGTCGGCCGACGCTTCGGTTCCCGCGCTCAAGAAGGCACGTGATGCCGGCATCACCGTGGTCACCTATGGCACCTCTGCCAATGGCGACGTCGCTCAGGCGACGGTGACCAGCTCGGATCGGGATATCGGCATCGGCACCGGTGAGGCGGCCGCCCCGTTTTTGAAAACCCTCGGCAATGGCGAGAAGGTCAAGATCGGGACGCTCGCCTTCAAGGCGCTCTTGCCGGAACAGTCGAACGCTCGCGTCGAAGGCTTCCTTCACGTCGTGTCCTCTCAGGTCGAGATCGTTGCCCAGCAGGATGCCTGGCTGGCCGAGAAGGCGCTGGCCGTTGCCAGCGACATGCTGACCGCCAACCCGGATATCAAGGTGATCTACGCGGCCAACGAAGGCGGCACGATCGGCGCCGTCCAGGCGGTCAAGAAGGCTGGACTTGAGGGCAAGGTGTTCGTTTTCGGCACCGATGGTTCCGAACAGCTCGCCAACATGCTTCTCGACAAGGATAACGTGCTTCAGGCGACGACCGCGCAGCAGCCTCTCGAAGTGGGCAAGCAGGCGATCGAAGCGGCGCAGAAACTTCTGGAAGGCAAGACGTTCGAGACCAAGGTCAATGTTCCCGTCCTTCCTCTGACGCGCGCAAATGCCGACGGCGTGGCCGCCTACAAGGAGGGCCTGAAGGCTCTGAAATGAGGCTCCCGGGCGGGGCCTGTTGGCCCTGCCCACCATTTGCTGCGCCAACCGGGAACCACGGATGACCTATTCTCAGCCCCGGACAGATGCCGCCCAAGGGCGGCTCGAGTTCCTATCCGTCACGAAACGTTACGGCCCGACGGTTGCCCTGTCGGAGTTTACCCATGACTTTGCCCCGGGGCGGGTTCACGCCCTGATGGGAAAGAACGGCTCCGGCAAATCGACGCTGATCAAGCTTCTCGCCGGCGTGACCGAACCCACCTCGGGCACGATCAGCGTCAACGGACGAGACCAGACCTTTACCTCGCCGCACGATGCGTTCGATGCAGGCATTGTGACGGTGCATCAGGAACTCTCGCTGGTTCCCGAACTGTCCGTCGGCGAGAACATCTTTCTTGGTCGCCTGCCACACGTCAGGCGCGCCGGCTTGCGTGTCGTCGACTGGAAGGGTTTGCATCGGCGCGCGACCGAGCTTCTGTCCGACATGGGACTTTCGATCGATTCCCGCCAGCCGGTCTCCGCGCTCAGCGTTGGGCAGCAGCAGGTCGTCGAGATCGTCAAGGCGATGTCCTTCAACCCGTCGATCCTGCTGCTTGACGAACCGACATCGGCACTCGCCTCGAAAGAGGTCAAGCAGCTTTTCGCGCTGATCGAGCGATTGCGCGTCCGCGGCGTGACGATGATCTACATCACGCATCGCATGAGCGAGCTTTTCGAGATCGCCGACACCTGCACCGTCATTCGCGACGGCCACTATATCGGCGCGGTCGAGATGCGGGCGACTTCGCCCTCGGAGATCGTCGGCATGATGTTCGGCGACGCCGCCCGGACGACGCGTCCGCCACGCCAGACGATCGACCGCGTGAAACCGCTGCTCGAAGTGCGCGGCCTGACCCGTGCAGGG
The DNA here is from genome assembly GCF_001270265.1 of Ensifer adhaerens. Lineage (GTDB taxonomy): Bacteria > Pseudomonadota > Alphaproteobacteria > Rhizobiales > Rhizobiaceae > Ensifer > Ensifer adhaerens_B. Next base: position 158,061 of record NZ_LGAP01000003.1, on the reverse strand, counting down.
CACTTCAACGACGTATCTTTCGACCTTTATCGCGGCGAAATCCTCGGCATTGCCGGCCTGCTCGGTTCGGGCCGGACCGAGCTTATGCGCGCGATCTTCGGTGCCGACCGTACCGACGCCGGCACGGTTCACTTTGCCGGGCGATCGATGACGGGGGCCACACCGAGCCAGATGCGTGCTGCCGGCCTCGGCTATACGCCGGAGAACCGCAAGGAGGTCGGCCTCGTGCAATCGCTGCCGACCGCCGACAATCTCTGCATGGCAAGTCTCGGCCCCATTGCGCGCAACGGGCTCATCTCGCGTCGCCGAGAGCAGCCGCATATCGATCGTCAGATCGCCGACCTGCATATCAAGTGCGGCGATCCGGAGTTGCCGGTGTCTTCCCTGTCGGGCGGCAACCAGCAGAAGGTGGTGATCGGCAAATGGCTGAACACCGCTCCTTCGGTGATGTTCTTTGACGAGCCGAGCCGCGGCGTCGACGTCCAGGCCAAGCGGCAGATCTTCGACATCATCTGGCAAAAGGCCTCAGACGGCCTGGCGAGCATCTTCGTTTCGACCGAGCTCGAGGAGGTCCTCGAAGTGGCGGACCGCATTCTGGTGATGCACCACGGCAATGTGGTCGCGGAGGTGGACCCCACCCGGACCGATCTCACCCAACTCTACGGCCTATGCATGGAAGGGGCCTCCCAATGACACTCGTCAGCCAAACCATCGAAACGAGGGAGCAGAACCTGCCCCTGCGCTTCCTCAAGACCTACCCGATGGAGATCATCCTGGCGGGTCTGGTCCTGTTTCTCATCCTGATGGCGCCGGGCTTCGCCTCGACCGCCCATATCCTCAATGTGCTGCGAACCGTGGCGATGCTGGGGATCATCGCCTTCGGCATGACGGCGGTGATCATCTCGGGCGAGATCGATCTTTCGGTCGGCGCCGGGGTCGCTCTGGCTGGATGCATCGTTGCCTGGTTCACTGACGCCTACACGGACGCAATCGGCGGCTGGAACGCGGTCATCCTCGGCTTTGCTGTCGCTCTCACCGTGGGCTTTTCACTTGGCTACCTCACCGGCCGCTTCCGGCAGTGGTTCAACGTGCCGACCTTCATTACCACGCTCGCCCTGTTTGCCGCCCTTCGCGGGGTCGCCAACCTCATCACCGGCGGATTTCCGCTGTCGACGTTTCCGGCCGGCTTCGATTTCCTTGGCGGCGGCTATCTCTTCGGCATTCCCTTCCCGGTCTACATTTTCGCGCTCACCTTCGCGGCCATGCACTTCCTGATGAAATACACCAGCTTCGGCCGCGAGGTTTATGCCGTCGGCGGCAACATGGAAGCGGCACGGCTCTCGGGTATCGACATCTGGAAGGTCAAGGCGCTGACACTCGGCCTCACCGGCGCGCTGACGGCGATTTCGGGGACGCTGATCGCGTCGCAGATCGGCGCCGGCACCGGTACGACCGCAACCGGCATGGAGCTTGACGTGATTGCGGCCGTCATCATCGGCGGCACCTCGCTCTTCGGCGGCAAGGGCCGGATCTGGGGAACCCTGATCGGGGTGCTGTTTCTCGGCTGCATCTCCAACGGCATGACGCTGATGAATGTCAGTGAATACTGGCAGTACGTCGTGCGTGGCGGGATCATCCTGGGCGCCGTGCTTCTCAACCAAGTTCTGGAACGTGTGCGTTAAGGGAAATTCGGAGCCGATCATGACTGAATTTGCAGGAAAAGTAGCGCTGGTGACCGGAACCTCCGGCATCGGACTGGCATCGGCCATAAGGCTTGCTTCGGCTGGCGCCCAGGTATTGGCCTGCGGCAACGATGCCACGGCCAACCAGACGTTCGACAGGATCGCAAACGAGCGCGGCCTGACAATGGCGTCCCGATTGGTCGACGTATCGCTTGAGGCTGATGTGGCGGGTGCCGTCGCGGACGTGGTGTCGCGCCATGGCGGACTCGATATCGTCGTCAACGCGGCCGCCGTGCATCCCTTTGGCACCGTGCTCGATACCAGCTTTGAGACCTGGAACCGATGCCTGTCCGTCAACGTCGGCTCGATCTACCTGACGGGTCGCTTCGCCATCCCCGAGATGACCAAGCGCGACGGCGGCGCGATCGTCAACATTTCCTCGGTTCAGGGCCATAGCTGCCAGCAGAACGTGGCGGCTTACGTCGCGACCAAGGGCGCCATACATGCGCTGACCCGTGCAATGGCGCTCGATCACGCCGCGGCCCGGGTGCGGGTGAATTCCGTGAGCCCCGGCTCCGTGCGCACGCCGCTCCTGTCGCTTGCCGCGCGCACCTATGGCGGCGAGGGCGTCAGTGAGGAGGAAGCCTTTGCCCGCTTCGGCGCCGCCCATCCGATCGGCCGGATCGGCGAACCGGAGGAAGTCGCAGAACTCGTCGCCTATCTCGCATCCGATCGCGCTGGCTTCATTACCGGATCGGACTTCCGCATCGACGGCGGGCTCACCGCCGGCATCGGCGTGAAATAAACGCACAGGGAAAGAAAAAGATGAAGATCGGCCTTGGCCTCTATCGTGAACAGCTCACGCCCGACAACTTCCGCTTCGCACTTCAGTCCGGCGCGACCCACATCGTCGCGCACCTGACCAACTATTTCGCCGGCAAGGATCCCAAGATCGACAGTGGCGACAACGGCGGATGGGGCGATTGCTCCACCGATCGGCTTTGGACCTATGAGGAACTGTCGGCTCTGGTTCAGGATGTTCGCGCAGCCGGGCTCGAGCTTGCCGCGATCGAGAATTTTTCGCCACGCTTCTGGCATGACATCCTGCTCGACGGGCCGGAACGCGATGCGCAGATCGAGGCCCTGAAGCAGTTGATCCGCGACGCCGGACGCGCTGGCGTGCCCTGCATCGGCTACAATTTCTCGCTCGCCGGCGTCTATGGCTGGACGCGCGGCCCTTATGCGCGCGGCGGTGCCGAATCCGTCGGATTCGGCGTCGAGGATGCGCCGGACGTCGTGCCTGATCCGGACGCTCCCATCCCCGACGGCATGGTCTGGAACATGCGGTATCGGCGCGGCGTGCCAGGCGCCCAACCGGTCTCGGTCAGCAGCGCCGAGATCTGGGATCGTCTGTCGCGCTTCCTGAAAGATGTGGTTCCGGTCGCCGAGGAAGCCGGCGTCATGCTCGGCGCCCACCCGGACGATCCGCCGGCCGACGTGCTGCGTGGCACGGCCCGCCTCGTCAACAGGCCGGAGAAGTACGATCGGCTGATGTCGATCGTCGATTCTCCGTCGAACGGGATGGAATTGTGCCTCGGTTCGCTCCAGGAAATGCCCGGCGGCGATATCTACGAGCATGTTCGCCGTTTCGCGCGCTCGGGGCGCATCGGCTACATTCATTTCCGCAATGTGAAGGGCAAGATGCCGCGTTATGTCGAAACCTTCGTCGACGAAGGCGATATCGACATGGCCGAAATCGTGCGCATCCTGCGTGATGAGAATTACCAGGGCGTGATGATCCCCGACCATACGCCGGCAATGACCTGCGCCGCCTCATGGCATGCGGGCAAGGCCTTTGCGCTTGGGTACATGCGCGCATTGGTACAAAACGCCCATGCGCTCGGGCCGTCCCGATCCCTTGCCCACGATCTCGCAGCTGAATAGGAGCGAGGATGAAGAGATCCGTCACCTGCGTTGCCCCGGTCGGCGACAAATGCGGCGAGGGCGCCGTCTGGTCGGCATCCGAGCAAGCGCTCTACTGGAGCGACATCAATCGCTTCCTCGTTCATCGGTATGAGGAGGTGAGTGGTTCGGTCCGCTTCTGGCTGTTTGATGAGCCGGTGGTCGCGGTATCCCTCACCGACGAGCCCGGGCGGCTGCTTTTGGCGCTTGCCTCAAAACTGGTCTGGTGGTGGCCGGAAGCCGACCGGCGGGAGGATCACGGCTTCCGCTTGCCCGGCTATCCCCGCGTGCGCCTGAATGATGGGCGTGCCGATCCGGCGGGAAACTTCTGGGTCGGGTCGATGAAGAACAATGTTCTGCCCGATGGCGAACTGGGCGAGGCGGCAGAAGGCGAGGGCATTCTCTACCGCATCACCCCGGACGGAGCGGTGAGCGAATGGCGGCATGGGCTCGGCATTTCCAACACGCTGTGCTGGAGCCCCGACAGCAGCACTTTCCATTTTGCCGATACGCTTGCCAACGAGATCTACGCCTTCGACTACGCAATGGCGGACGGGTCGATCTCGAACGAACGGACCTTCCTTGCTGACTTCTCGCGCGGTTCGCCGGACGGCTCAGCGATGGATAGCGATGGCTATCTCTGGAACTGCAGATTCGGCGGCGGCTGCATCGCACGCATATCGCCCGCGGGCACCGTGGCGGAGATCATCGAAATGCCGGTCACCAACATCACGACCTGCACCTTCGGCGGCGCCGATCTGAAGACGCTCTATGTGACGACGGCCAGCATCCTCTCGAAACCTGGAGAACGGTTGGCCGGCAGCTTGTATGCGCTGAAAGTCGATACCTCCGGACTGGTGGAGAACCGTTTTGGCGGGGCAGCTTAGAGATGGCTGAGACGACAAGGCGCGGTTTGGCCTGGGCGCACGGATGCCTCGCGGTGCAATCCCTGGGCGGCATGCTGGGGCCGGTCACCTTCCTGTTGCCCGACGGCCGGCAGGTAAGCCCGCTGCATGTGGCACCCTGGGGCCACGATCCGAACAGAACGACGCTGCCGCCGATCCTGCAGGAGTTGCGCGGCGAATGGCCCTGCGTGCCCTTCGGCAGCGACGGTTCGCGCCCGCTTGCCGCCGGTTGGTCGGACGCAGGCGACACTTTCCCCGGAGCGGATGTGCCGCACGGCCACGGCTCAAACGCACACTGGAGCTGGGGCGACTGCGACGAGGAGCAGATCGTCTTGACGTGCAGCTATCCGGACGGCCATCCGGTGCGCCAACTGCGCCGGCGCATCATACCGGACCCGCATGCAGCCGCTGTCGACATCACGCTCGAAATCGAGGTGCGCAGACCCTGCAGACTTCCGATCGGCCTGCATCCCACTTTCCGCCTGTCACCGCGGCCGGGGTCCGTCGGGCTCGAACCCAGAAACTATGGCGAGGTGCGCAGTTTTCCCGGTGATGTGGAGCCGGAGGCGACGCTGTTTGCGCCGGGTGGACGATGGTCGAAGCTCCAGAATGTCGATGCCCGAGATGGCGCCACCATTGATGCGGCATCGGTGCCGCTTGACCAGAATGTCGAGGAACTGCTGCAACTGGTCGGCATCGATGGTGCGGTTGCCTTGCACTACCGTGACGAAGGTTTTCGCGCCCGGCTTGAATGGCAGAAGGAGCATTTTCCCAGCCTGCTGCTCTGGTACAGCAATCGCGGCCGCACGGCCTATCCGTGGGACGGGAAACATCTGGCACTTGGCGTAGAGCCGGTCTGCTCGGCCTTCGATCTCGGTCCAGCCGTGTCGACGGCCGACAATCCTGTGGCTTCGCCGACCACCCCTACATCGCTGTCCTTCCATCCCGATGAGCCATTCACCACGCGCTACCGGCTCTCCGTCGAAGCCGCACCCATGGGCTGAACTTCGTCTTCACCCGACCGCCCACCGAAAGACAAAAACCATGAAGTTGCTTCGCCTCGATATCGCTGGTTCAGTCACCCCTTGCGCGCTGGACACCGAAGGAGCCGCACGAGATCTGTCCTCTGTTGTCTCGGACATTTCGGCTTCCGTGCTCGCCACGTCGTTGGACGCACTTTTGGCGACCGACCTATCGGCGCTGCCAAAAGTCTCCTTTGATGGCGCCGATCTCCTGCCGCCGGTGCCCACCCCACGAACGATCTGGTGCATCGGGCTCAACTATTCTGACCATGCAGAGGAAGCCGGATTGCCGGTCCCGCTGGAACCGATCCTCTTCAACAAGTCGGCCGCGACCTTTTGCGGCCCGAACGCCCCGCTTCTCCATTCGCCGAAAATGAGCAAACTCGATTGGGAGGTCGAGCTCGGCATCGTCATCGGCAAACATACGCTCAGCGTATCGCCGGACAAGGCGATGGATCACGTTCTCGGCTACACCGTGGTGAACGATGTCTCGGAACGATCCTGGCAGATGGAGCGCGGCGGGCAGTGGGTGAAGGGCAAGAGCTTTCCTAATTTCTGCCCGACCGGCCCTTGGCTGGTGACGCGCGACGAGGTTCCTGACCCGCAAGACCTTTCGATGTGGCTGGATGTCAACGGCGAGCGCATGCAGAGCGGCAATACCGCTCGGATGATCTTCGATGTTCGCACCATCGTTTCCTACATGAGCGAATTTTGCGCGCTTGAGCCGGGCGACCTTATCTGCACCGGCACGCCTCCCGGCGTTGGCATGGGGCAGAAGCCGCCGCGCTATCTCAGGCCTGGTGATGTCGTCGAGCTCGGCATCGAAGGGCTGGGCCAGCAACGTCAGACAGTGCGGGCGATTTGATGTCCGGCGGCAACGGAAAGGCTGAAGCAATGATGCACGGTATGACACAGAGACTGGTCGGGCGCGTGGCAGTGGTCACTGCAGCTGGCCAGGGGATCGGCCGGGCCGTCGCGGAGCGCCTGGTTGCCGAAGGTGCGCAGGTCCATGCCAGCGACATCAATGCGACGGCGCTTGCCACACTGACAGGCGCCGAAACAACCACGCTCGATGCGACCGATGCAAATGCCGTTGCCGACTATTTCTCCAGCTTCGAGCAGGTCGACATTGTCGTGCATGCCGTCGGCTATGTACATCAGGGCACGATCGAGGAATGCTCGGTTGATGACTGGCGACGTTCCGTCAGCATCACGCTCGACAGCGCCTATCATGTGCTCGCATCGGCGATCCCCAAGATGAAGGCGAACGGTGGCAGCATCATCACGATTGGTTCGGTGGCCTCGTCGATCAAGGGCTTCCCGAGGCGCGCAGCCTACGGTGCCGCCAAGGGCGGCGTAATCGGGCTGACGAAGGCGGTTGCCGCAGACTATGTGTCATCAGGAATACGCTGCAATTCCGTTTGCCCGGGCACCGTCGCTTCGCCTTCGCTCGAAGCCCGTATCGACGAACTGGCGGCAAAGCTCGGCAGCCGCGAGGAAGCCCATCGCTCCTTCATCAGCCGGCAGCCTGCTGGCCGGTTCGGAACAGCCGAGGAGATCGCAGCCATCTGCGCGTTTCTCGCTTCGGACGAAGGCGCATTCATCACCGGTCAGGCGATCAACGTAGACGGCGGCATCACGATTTGACCAGAGACGGCTGTTCATTGTGCGCGGCCGCGCCTTATTTCGCCACGCGAAGTCGGCTTCTGACAGGCGAACCGGTAACCTCCTTGGCGACTTTCTGAGCTTCATCGCGCATCGCGATGGAGGACACCACGCCGTCAAGGTAGATCTCGCCGCGTTCGCGGGTCACCGAAATATCGGCTTCCGCTAGGTCGTCACAGTAGGCGATGGCAGCGCTCACTGCCATTACCCCAGCAATGTCAAAGGGTTGTGACGGGGCAGACGATGCGAACGTTAGGCCGAACATGGGCGATTGCTCCGGGCATTGGTCGAATATCTGTTCATCTCCCGTTCATGTTTGCCGGCAAACGGCCGAGAGTCGACCCTTGAGGCGAACACAATCGAGTCACGATATTTTTATCAGCGTCGCACGAAACAGCCATTCAGGGCGCAAGCACGGCTGTGCGCTGGGCTTGCGCCCGATCTCGGGTAGCGGGGCGGTTTTCCAGGCACTTTTCGTTAACGTTTTGACAACGATTGCGACCGCGAATGGCGCATCTTGTGTGCGGCTAGCACTCAGCAGTCGCTCACCGATCTCGGACGCAAAACCGAGCACGCGCATGCGCGCTTTTGCAAGGCGTTTGGGCGTCGCAGGAGCATCGCTGATTTGCGCCGGCGCGTCCTGGTCGCCAAAAAAATAGAATTTTCAATGGACATCCGGAACTCTGTGTCGTAATAAAGGCAATCCTTTGCGCCTCGGCATCTATTTGCCATTGTAGAAACGGCAGTTTCTTCGCGCTCATCAACGCAGCATGTATTATTATAATAATACTCATCTGGCGATTATCGAGGAATAACTTCAGCATCTTTCAAACGGAGGATGGTGATGTCTGAAAAACTCGTTTCCTTGAGTGAGCTTTGCTTGAGGAATGTTGAAAACCACAAACAAGGAGAGTGCGTCAGCTATTGAGCAGGCGGCAATTTTTTATGGCTTTTACGACGGAACACGAGAACGGCACGTCCGAGGGTTCGACCAAGATCAGATTGAAGGACGTCTACAAGATTTTCGGTGAGCACACCGAAGATGCTCTGGAGCTTCTTCGCTCCGGCAAGAGCAAGACAGAGATTCACGGAGCAACCGGTTGCTCCATTGGCGTCAACAACGCCAGCTTTGATATCAGGGCGGGTGAGATCTTCGTGATCATGGGCCTGTCCGGTTCCGGCAAATCCACACTTCTGCGCCTCCTCAACAGGTTGATCGAGCCGACATCCGGATCGATCGAGATCGACGGCCACGATATTACGAAGATGTCGCGCAAGGCTCTGATCGAACTCCGTCGTCGGGACATCAGTATGGTGTTCCAGTCCTTCGCGCTTCTCCCCAACCGCACTGTTCTCAACAACGCCGCCTTCGGGCTGGAAGTGGCCGGCGTCGGCGAGGCCGAACGCAAGGCGAAGGCCATGGCGGCGCTGAAAGCCGTCGGGCTCGACGGTTATAGTGACAGCCGTCCGGACGAGCTGTCGGGCGGAATGAAGCAGCGCGTCGGCCTTGCCCGCGCTCTGGCCAGCGAACCGTCGATCCTGCTTATGGATGAGGCTTTTTCGGCGCTTGACCCCCTGATCCGCACGGAAATGCAGGACGAGCTGGTTCGTCTGCAATCCGAGCAAAGCCGCACGATTGTCTTCGTCAGCCACGATCTCGATGAGGCGATGCGCATAGGTGACCGTATCTGCATCATGCAGAATGGAAATGTCGTTCAGGTCGGCACACCGGACGAAATCGTCGGCAATCCTGCCAATGACTACGTGCGGTCGTTCTTCCGCAATGTCGACGTCTCTCAGGTTTTCAAGGCCGGCGACGTGGCCCGCAAGACTCAGATCACGATCATCGATCGCCAGGGTGTTTCCGCCGCCGCCGCGCTTGAGCAGAAGACGAGCCGAGACCGCGAGTTTGCGATCATCGTCGGCCGTGACATGAAATACCATGGCATGGTCAGCCAGGCGTCCTTGATGGAGAAGATCCGTTCGAAGGCGGAAGACCCTTATCACAAGGCTTTCCTTGCGGACGCAGCGCCGATCCTTGCCAGCGAGCAGCTCTCGAGCGTCCTTGGACAAGTTGCGGCAAGCGCATGGCCGGTTCCGGTCGTCGACGACCAAGACCGCTACATCGGCGCCATCAGCAAGTCGGCTCTGCTTGAGACGCTCGACCGCGCCAACTGAACCTCACCAGCCAATCGGATAAAACCATGAGCTTCGACATCGGAGACGGCATCGATTCGGCCGTCAATTACATCCTCGACAATTTTTCGCCCACGCTCGACTTCATCGCCGCTTCGATCGGGTTCGTGACGAGCGGATTGCAGAGCGGCCTGCTCGGCATTCCCATGCCTCTCGGCATCGCAATCTTTGTTCTTCTCGCTTTATGGCGCGTCTCCTTCGGCTTCGCGGTCTTTGCCGGCCTGGCGCTTTCACTGGTCGGGCAGATGGGGCTGTGGGCAGCGATGATGGAGACGCTGTCCCTGGTCATCGCTTCGACTTTGATCGCGATGGTCATCGGCCTGCCACTCGGCGTGGCCATGGCGCGCCGGGATTCCGTCGCCGCGATCATCCGTCCGGGGCTTGATCTGATGCAGACGATGCCGGCCTTCGTCTACCTCATCCCGGCGGCAATGTTCTTTGGGTTGGGTGCGGTTCCGGGCACCATTGCGACGGTCATCTTCTCGATGCCTCCGGTCGTACGGCTGACAAATCTCGGCATCCGGCAGGTGCATGTGGAATTCGTCGAGGCAGGCAATGCCTTTGGCTGCACGCCGACCCAGCTTCTCCTCAAGGTCCAGCTACCCAATGCGATGCCGTCGATCATGGCGGGTATCAACCAGACCATCATGTTGTCTCTGTCGATGGTGGTCATCGCCTCGATGATCGGGGCCGGCGGCCTCGGCAATACGGTGCTGACGGGCATTCAAAGGCTTGATGTCGGCACCGGCTTCGAAGGCGGTCTGGCCGTGGTCATCCTCGCCGTCATTCTCGACCGCCTCACCCAAAGCCTTGGAAAGAAGGGCGCCTCCTGGCGCCTGCCGTTCGCGAAATTTGGCTTGCGCGAGCCCGAGGCCAAAGCCGCCTGAGCGCTGGCTTCTTCATCGGCGGGCATGAGCCCCGCTGTCATTCGAAATGTACGGAAGGATTGGATATGTTCAAGACAATCGCAACCATCGGCCTTGCGGCCATGTTCATCGGCGGCCCGGCGGGCGCCAGCTTCGCCCAGGAAGCAAAGCCGGTGAAAATTGGCTGGGCAGCATGGTCGGACGCGGAATTCGTCACCAAGCTGGCGGCGAAGATCATTAAAGATGAACTCGACCGTGACGTCGAGCTCGTACAGACCGACGTGGCACCGCTCTATCAGGGTGTGAGCCGTGGCGATCTCGATGCGATGATGATGGCATGGCTGCCGCAGACCCATGCCGATTACTACGGCAAGGTAAAAGACAAGGTTGAGACGCTCGGGACCGTTTATGAAGGCGCCAAGCTCGGATGGGTCGTCCCGGCCTATATCCCCGAAAGTGAGCTCAATTCGATCGAGGATCTGCAGAAGCCCGAGATCAACCAGAAGCTTGCCTCAACGGTTCAGGGCATCGATCCCGGCGCCGGCCTGACGCGTCTTTCGGAAAAGGCGCTCAAGGACTACGGCCTTGATGGTTACAAGCTTCAGATCTCCAGCGAAGCCGGGATGCTCACGGCGGTCGACCGCGCGATCAGGACCGAGAAATGGTTCGTTGCAACGTCCTGGAGCCCCCATTGGATGTTCGGCAAATACGACCTTCGCTACATCGCCGATCCGAAGGGCTCGCTCGGTGAAGCCGAACATGTCGACGTTTTGGCGCGCAAGGGGTTCAAGCAGGACAATCCGGATGTCGCCGGCTTCCTTTCCCGCATGAAGCTCCCGATCGGCGATCTGGAAGCCGCGATGTTCCAGGCACAGCAGACCTCGTACGAGGCTGCGGTTGAAAAATACATCGCGGACCATCCCGACCAGGTGAAAGCCTGGACCGGAAAGTAAGCCGGTCAACCCCCGGAAAGACAGCCCGGCTCCTGTCAAACGGTGCCGGGCGACCGCTCGCATCAGAATGGAAAGGGATATCGATGAACTTCAATGATTGTGAGAACGCGATCTGCACCCAGGATGACACGATTGGCGGACGCATGTCGCTCGCCCGCGATGCGCTCGATGTTTCGGCGCAAAGCGTTGCCAAGGTCGTGGGCGTTGAGACGAGTACATGGTTCGATTGGGAAAATGACCGAGCTGCTCCGCGTGCCAATCGCCTGGCGATGATTGCCGGCGTTCTTAGCGTAAGCCTCTCATGGCTGCTGACGGGACGGGGAACAGGACCAAGGTACCTTTCGTCGTAACGTCGCATCTTTCCTCTGGGCGGCTGGTTTTCATTCCGCCCGGGGGGATCGTCTTATCCGACGAAGCGGCTGTACTTGTCGTGGGCCGCTTGTTCGCACGTCAGTTGGCTCCAGCCTGAAGGGCGCGGGCAACGCCAGCCGTAGCGTTAGTGTCCACCGGAGCGTACCGCAATTCGATGTCGGGAAGTCGGGACGTGTTTGCCGGTAGCTCGGGCCGTGCTTCTCCCGGCTTGGCCGGGTCGAGCAGATCTTTTCTCACGAAGCTCATCTCGATGACCAGGGGGTCGCCTTGACCATCGGTGCCGCCGTAATTGTTGGCATGAAGGAAGACGGTCGAGAAGTTCGCCATTCCCTCCACAAACCTCGCGATCCGATCTCTGTTGAGGTCGATATCGTGGAACTCCATCACAACGCTTGTGAAGCGGTCCGAATATTTCACCAGGTCGTCAAGGATGCGATACTCGGAGCCCTCGATATCGATCTTGAGGAAGATGTCATTCCCGGTGAATTCTCTTAGCAGGCCCGGGACACTGACCTCGCCCGGTTGATCATAACCAATTCGAATGGGGCGATGCTCTACCCCTGGCCGGCTGAAGAACCACCGATAGTCCAGATAGCGCGTCAGCCTTGCCCAGCGAAGGCGCAGGACCTGCTCGACATAGTAGCGCAGCCAGAACTTCCAGGTGACGGAGTGGTCGAAGCAAACGACACTGACGTCGGCATGTTTGCGAAACGCCTTCTCGAACTGCCAGTCGTCGTTCAATCCCATGCTGATCAGAAGCCTGGAGGCACGAACCGCCCGCTCCGATACGACATAGCCGCCGTCACGCGGAGATCCGAGACGGATCAGGCCGCCGGCGTCAATCGGCTTCCACGAGGCAGGCAGCATGATGGGCTCTCCTTTTCAACCCAGGAGTGCTAGCAGCATTGGCTTTCCATCGCGTTAATTCTCGGTCCGGCGGCGCGGCAACAATTGTCCTAGGGAGGATAAGGTAAACCATAACGCTCGCGGACCGTTCGCTCTTCATATCGGCTGCGGTAGACGCCGCGATCCTGCAGGATCGGCACGACCTTGTCGATGAACTCCTCGATATCATCGGGTGCGCGAGGTGGTTGTAGGGTATAACCGTCCACGGTGCCGTCGGCCCACAGATCGATGATCGCGTCGGCAACCTCTTCCGGCGTGCCGAGCAGCAGACGGTGATGGCCCTCCGAGCGGCGCACAGCCTGTCTCGCTGTGAGCTTTTCGTGTCTTAGCAGGTCTAGAAGTCCGAGACCCATGCCCACAGCCTGAAGCCGGTTGGGATCGGGGACGAAGCGTTCGGCTTCCAAAATGGCATCCGGATCGAAACCATCAGGGTCGATACCGTTCTCCCTAGCGAATCTTGCGATCAGCGGTGAGATTAGGCTGCCTGCCAGCAACTCAAGAGGCGATATCGTCCTCTGCAATCGGGAACGAACATTCGATGGCCGCGCCAATGAAGGCCTTCCGCGAAAGCCCAAGGCTCTCGCCGCGCTCGAGCGCCGCGTGGCAGCGATTTCTGGCCCGTTCGTAGAACCATCCTCCTTGCGGCCATTCGCTTAGATACTGAAGCGCGTCCTCTGGCCCGTTGATACACCGTTCCCCATTGGTGCCTACCCTGACGGGGTGATCCCAATTGATGCCCTGCATCTGCGTTGCCTCCGTTTCGCCGCAGAACGCCCAGATCGCAAGTTTGTTCCTCCTGTCGGGTAGATCGACGACGTCGGCCGGGCGCCCCGGGGGGCGCGACTTCAAGCGGACCGAAGACGTGGGTTTGGTCTATGCAAACACCGACGGCATTGGCGGGACATGACCATTGAAACATGCTCGTGGCCGAGCATCGGCACAACTCAGATTCAAGCGGCTCCGCGCGTCGGCGGAGCCGCAGGCGTCGAGTGGTTACTTGTTGAGCGCGTCCTTCAGAGCTTTTGCCGGCACGAAGGATAGCTTCCTTGCTGCCGCGACCTTGATGGTTGCTCCGGTAGCAGGATTGCGGGCTTCACGTTCTGGCGTGGCCTTCACCTTGAACTTGCCGAAGCCGGGCAGGGAAGTCTCGTTGCCGGAGACCGAGGCGGCGGAGATCGCCGCAAGCACGGATTCGACGACTGCCTTGCTTTGAACCTTCGTGAGGCCATGCTCGCTGGCGATCTTTTCTGCAATTTCCGTTGTGGTCGTCAAAGGGTGTCCCTCCTCGTTTTTGACGCGATGATCCTTTGCGCGAATAGAGCGGATGTCATCGGCCTTGCGCAACAACGACCGCCTCTTCTGGTGATTGTCCACAACTTGGCATGGGAACATAGCCTCTCGCCCTCTTTCGGCGGGCGATATCGAGAAGGAGTGCTACGGCGTCAGCCTCGGAGGCGAAGTGATGGATCATCTCCTGGCCGAGCGTGCCGATGCGCCCCCAGGCACGGATAAGAGAGGTTTCGCCAAAGAGCGTCGGCTGTATCGAAAGCGCATAATAACGCGCCATGTTTCGGTTTGGGTCTATCCGCTGAAAGTAGAGGCTGGAGCACTGCTGGGTCATGGACACAGCTTCGCGTGCCGAGGAGTCGGCGTCCAATGAGAGTTTTGAATCGGTTGGGGCGAACCGATTCACGTTGTTGATGTGAGTTCTTCAACGACGTGATAGGGAGCCCAATCATCGGCTCGACAGCGGCCGTCCGCGCCGGCGGACAAGGCGGTCGAATTTGGCGGAAGCCGGTCTGAAAAGACCGGCCGTTTTCATGCCTTCTGTCGAGGCCTATCCGCACATGGCGCGCACGATTTTACCCGTCGCCTGATCCGTTTCGATCGTCACGCGCTCCTGCCGAAAATCCATCGTCGCCGGATCCCCGGGCTTCAGTTGCCGGACGATCGTCGCACCCGTCAACTGCTTTGCGTCCTCGTCGGAAATTCTGTCTTTACCGACCAGCGCTTCTGCAGCCTCCGGCTTGCAAGCGCCAGCAGCTTGGGCAGCGGCGGATTCCGGCTCCTTCTGGCAACCGGCAACCCCGAGCAGAAGAAGGCTTGCTGCAAGCGCGGCGAGATGACGAGCATAAATCAAGGCATAATCCTTTCATTTCGAAAGTGTCGAGCAACCAAAGGAATACGGCGGCAGCGAGACCTTTGCCAGGCTGAATTCGTGCATCGCAGCCCGTCCCCGGGGGCGGCTTATGACAGCAGAAAACTGGGCCGCCATCCCAGACATGTACCAACGTCAGCAAAAACCCACATGCCTTGCGAAGGACAATTTTTGATGGATTTATCCAGTGATTCCGCTTGGTTGGAGAGAGGCGGCGTTTACGGCTTCTGCAATTGTGCGAAAACCCCGGAAACCGCTGGGCAGTGCGCTGCATAGGGAGTGGAATCTGGGTTGCAACAGCCACCAGGCGGCCAACGCTCCACAACACAGACAGGCACTGATCTCGAAGAGTTGAAACGCAGCCATAGCGATTCGGCAATCTTCGGGGCTACAATATGTTCGCCAGCGGCTGGCCTCTCGGCACCGTCGGCCGATTGCACAAGCTGAATGAGAACTCTGGTCGCGGGGTCCAATGGATCGACTTGATGCTATGCGGGTACTGCTTGCGGTGGTCGACGCTGGAAGTTTGTCGGCTGGCAGCCGAAAGCTGAATGCTCCCTTGCCGAGTGTCAGTCGTAAGGTCGCAGATCTCGAGCGACACCTCGGTGCAAATCTCATCATTCGCACAAGTCGGAACCTGCAACTTACCGATGCCGGGCGCGACTACGTCGAAGCGGCACGGAAAATCGTGGCGGACCTAGAGGAGGCCGAGCGACGCGCCTCGGGCGAGTATCAAACACCGCGCGGCACGTTGACAATCACGATGCCCGTGGAGTTCGGAAGCCGTTACGTGCTGCCGATTGCATTGGATTTCATCGACAAGCACCCGGAAGTCTCCTTGAACATCTTATCGTTGGACCGCTCAGTCAATCTCGTCAACGAGCAGGTGGATGTTGCCATTCGTCTCGGCGAACTAGCCGACAGCTCTCTTTACGCAGTCAAGGCTGGTGAATTTCGCCTTCTGACGGTCGCCAGCCCAGCTTATCTCAAGCGGCATGGCGTGCCTGAGCATCCGAGCGACCTGCCGAAGCACGACGGCATCATGTTCAATAACCGCTCGTTCTTCTGGGGATTTGATGTTGACGGCAAACCGATCGAAGTGATCCCGCGAGCCCGGATCGAAGTCAACACGGCGGCTAATTGTGTAGCCGCAGCGTTAAGCGGCGTGGGCATTGCCCGGGTTTTCGACTACCAGGTACCAGAGGAACTTTCCACCGGTGCGCTTGTGCCGATCCTGCAAGACCATGGCGGCGAGGCAAGGCCGATCCACATCGTGTACTCGCGCCAAGGGCTTCTCGCATTGAAGGTGCGCGCATTCATCGACTGGGCCCTGCCACGGCTTCGTGCAACGTGCAGTCGCTATGGGGCTGCGGCCTGACACCCACGCTGTGTCACTGAAATGCGGCACGAACCTCTTCAACCGCTTGCTTCGGGCTCTGCAGATGAGGGTAGTGCCCAATGCCGGCATGGAGTTTGAGCTCGGCGTTGAGCTTGGCGGCGAGTTCGAGCCCCATTTCTTTCTTGATGTAGAGGTCTTTCTCGCCCCAAACCACTTTTACTGATGTTTTGAGCCGGGCCAATTGCGATTCAAAATGGTCCTGATCCCGCGTGAAATGAGAGTAGTAATGGGCGAAAGCGTCTGCCGTCGTCATCGCGCCATGGTTCCAGCCATTGGCCATGTCGCCCTTGAATTCCTGCGAAACCTCGAACTGCGCTTCGCTGGGAAGGCCTCGTCTGAAGGCGTTCTCGAGGATATCCGCGCGGTTCTTGTTCAGCTGGGCGCGCGCCTGATCGGTCGATCCCGCCACCTTCAGGCTTTGCAGGCTCTCGTACATGTAGTCGGGCCTGTTAAATGGGGCGAAGTCCCCGACGATGATTGTCTTGGCGATATCAGGGTTTTCCAGTGCCAGGAGAAGCGCCGGCAGAGCTCCGATGTCGGTTGCGTAGATTGTGAGATTCGAGGTGTCGATGCCCGCTTTCGCCACGTATTCATTCAAGACGCGCGCGTAGTCCTTGGGCGCATAGGAAAATCTGTCGACCGCGGGCCTTGATGAGAGACCGTAGCCTGGCCAGTCGAAAGCATGAACCTCGTAGTCATTGCCAAGCGTGAGCGAAATGTCTTTCCAGGCATAGAGGGTCTCCGGGAACCCATGCAGGAAGAGAACGGTCCCTTTCGGTCTCGGGTTGTGCACCACCATTCGTCTAAGTGTGATGTCCGCATTGATCTCCAAGAATTCGATGTTGGCCCTTGGTTGTTGGGTGTCTTGGGCGCTTGCCGGTGCGATGGAAGCGCAAAGCATCGCGACGGTTGCAAACAGCGTCCGAATTGATGACTTTGACATTTGTCAGTTTCCTCTCTGTAACGTCGGCTTAGCTGACCAGGCGATCGACTTGCGCCTGAAGGCGAGGGCCGATCAGAAGAATTGCCGGAATGACAATCACGTAGCCGATCCCCCAGGAACGCAGCCACGTCAGGACAAATCCATTCGAAAAGCCCAGATTGAAAGCGAGAAGCGTGAAGGAGATGATCCCCGTGGTCACGATGCCCATCGACAGGGCGAATGCGATTTTCCGTTTCACGTGGATGTTCATGTCTCTCTCCCAGAAGGTTTGAAAATGGTGGTTCGATCAGCCTGTTTGTCATTCAGCAACACTCAGGGCCTGGCATAAGAATTGAGCGTCGCCCCCGTGGCCGGTAGAGCGAGAATGCGAGAGGCAGCCTCTTGATGTCGGCAAGTCCCAAACGGGGTGGAATGAAATACACCGGTCGCGAAAGGACGAAATGTCATGTCGCGAACGCACCCGAAGGCCCTTGTGACCCACGCGTCATGCGCGATCGGCCTCCTTTATGCCGATCGGCTGGCGCGACGCGGATACGATGTTGTGATGCTTGCAAATGGTGCCGATCGACCGGCCGCCCTTGCCCGTATTCTGCAAGCCGAGACTGATGCCGCGGTCGAGATCCTCGCTCCAAACCTCTCAACCGATCAAGGCCTGGACGAAATGGAAGCCAGTTTCGCTCGAGGAACCGGCTTTGACGTCGTAGTCAATAATGTCGGCTTGCCGCCCGGCAAGACGCTGACTGAAGGTTCGGCGGGCGACCTCGACCGCCTGATTGGCGTGAATGTCAGGGCATTCACGCGCATTTCGGCAGCTGCTGCGCGAAGCATGGCTCTTCGGCACCGCGGCGCGATCATCAACGTGGCGTCTGCCGTCGGCATCGCACCTGAAACTGCAACCGGTGCCTATGGCGCGAGCAAGGCGTTCGTGATCGCCCTGGCCCGCACGATGCAGCAAGAACTGGGAAATCACGGCGTCTATGTGCAGTTGGTTCTAACCGCTGCAATCCGCACCGATGTCTGGCCGTTTCCCAGATGCCAACCCGAAGTCCTGCCCGGAATGATGAGTGCCGCAGACCTGGTGGATGCCGCATTGATCGGATTCGACCGTCAGGAGCCGCTGACCATTCCCTCGCTGGCGAGGGCGAACCGATGGGCGGAGTACGAAAACGCGCGCAAAACGCTGCTCGATGATCTCGTGAATGGCGAGCCGGCGCCGCGATATCGGTTTCCGGACTGACCCGAGACTAAAAAACGAGAGGCTGGCTCTCATTTCCCCTCAGTACCGGCCGCTGGGTGTCCAGCTTAATCTACAGGGCATGAGCAGCCACCGAAGCTCGCCAGTGATTGCGGCCTGCGCTCACCAAAATCGGAAAGGAACGACGATGCAAGAGACATTGGGGAAAGCCGTCATTACTGGTGCATCAAGCGGCATCGGTGCGCTTTACGCCGATCGCCTGGCCCGCAAGGGCTATGACCTGATCCTCGTCGCACGAAACGGCGACCGGCTGCGGCGTGTCGCGGCGACCATTCATGCGCAAACGGGCCGGACGGTCGAGACGGTCACTGCCGACCTCACGGTCTTGGACGATGTGGGGCGGGTCGCTGCCCAAATCGCCGATGATCCGCGGATAACAATGCTGGTCAATAATGCCGGCGTCGGTGCAACCGCGCCGCTGCTTCAATCTGACCCTCAGGCCATGAGCGCGATGATTGCCCTCAATGTCGATGCGCTGATGCGCCTCACCTATGCCGCGGTTCCTGGCTTCGTCGAGCGCAACGCGGGAACCATCATCAATATCGCTTCGATCGTGGCGGTTGCACCTGAGAGGCTGAATGGCGTCTACGGCGGCACAAAGGCCTTTGTTCTCGCCTTCAGCCAAAGCCTGCGCCAGGAACTAGCCGACAGCAATGTTCATGTACAAGTCGTCCTCCCCGGGGCTACCGCAACCGACTTCTGGGATATCGCCGGCCTGCCCGTGCAGCATTTGCCCCAGGAAATCGTCATGCCGGCCGATGCTCTGGTCGACGCCGCGCTCATGGGCCTCTCCCGCAACGAATTCGTCACGATCCCCAGCCTTCACGATGTCGGCCAGTGGGATGCCTATGAGGCCGCCCGCCAGGCAATGGCCGACAATCTGTCCACCAGCAAGCCAGCGGCCCGCTACCAGGCCGGTTAATTGCCATCAAGGACACCCGGACGATAACGTCAATGCCGGCAAGGCTTTCGAACGAACGACTTAGATCAAAGGGAAACGCGTCGCTTTTGTCGAACCCATCGACGGAGCTTTGACGCTCTACAAAAAGGATGCTTGTCATGACGACACAGCCATCGATTGAGAAGACGTATCTGTCACGACGCGCATTGCTGTTCGCCGGAGCGGCGATCGGGCTTTCGTCCGCAATCGTGCCCGTTGCGGCCGCGACGAAAACCGCCCCTGTGACGAATGCAGGCGCCGGCGACATACGCCCGTTCAGGGCTGAAATTCCTGAAGGCGCGCTCATCGATATGCGGCGGCGGATCGCCGCGACCCGGTGGCCCGACAGTGAGACTGTGACTGACCGCTCCCAGGGTGTTCAGTCACATAAACTCAAGGAACTGGTGGATTACTGGCGGTCGTCCTACGACCGGCGCCCGGCGGGAAGACGGCTGAATGCAGTTCCGCAGTTCCTGACAAAGATCGATGGCCTGGACATCCATTTCATCCATGTGCGGTCCCGCCATCAGAATGCGTTGCCATTGATTATGACGCACGGATGGCCGGGCTCGGTGTTCGAACTGCTGAAGGTCATTGGTCCACTGACCGATCCGACCGCTCATGGCGGCAAGGCCGAAGACGCCTTCCACTTGGTCATTCCCTCGATCCCGGGATTCGGCTTCTCTGAGAAACCCACGACCACAGGCTGGAACCCGCAGCGCATTGCCGCTGCGTGGGACGTCTTGATGAAGCGTGTCGGTTACACCAGCTACGCCTCCCAAGGCGGCGACTGGGGGGCAATCATCAGCGATGCACTGGGCCGTCAAGCGCCGGAAGGACTGCTGGGGATCCACGTCAACAGGGTTGAACGCGCGACCACTTTCCCCGCCGATGCGGCCCAAGCTCTAAAGAGCGGCGGACCTGCGCCCGACAGCCTGTCCCCGGAAGAGAAGGCTATCTTTTCCGACGCCCGCGACTTCCTGAACAATGGCTTTGGATACGCTGCCATTATGGGGACCCGGCCAGAAACGGTAGGGTATGGTCTTGCGGATTCGCCTGTCGGTTTGGCTGCGTGGCTGTACGACAAGATTGCCGATTGGGTATTCACGCGCGGCCATCCCGAACTCGCTCTGACCAGGGACGAGATCCTCGACAACATCACGCTCTACTGGCTGACGAATACGGGCCCGTCCAGCGGAAGGATTTATTGGGAGAACACCACGTCCGGAGCGAAGCTGACCGCCATAAAGGTTCCGGTCGCAGTCACGGTGTTCCCGGGAGAGGTCTACAGACCGCCCAAAAACTGGCTGTCAAAAGCCTATCCTCAGCTCATCTATTACAACCGTGTCGCAAAAGGTGGACACTTCGCTGCCTGGGAAGAGCCCGAGCTCTTCAGCGAAGAGCTGAGGGCCGCGTTCAAAGCGCTGCGGTCCTAAAGAGTAAATCACTGTAGCAGCGAACGACGCGGACGGCGGGGCCGCCTCGCTTGGCAGATCGGGGCCATTGATGGACAGGCAGTTTCACATCGGCGTTTTCGCTGCGATTTTCGCGGCATTCGCCTTTTCTCTCAATTTCATCGTGCCGTTCGTGATCGGCGAATACTCCACCTTTGACTTTGCCCTGATCCGACATGTCGTTTCAGCGCTGGTGGGTTTGTATCTCTTGTTCGCTACAAAAGGGGTGGCTCAGTATCTTACGCCCGGCAACTGGCTCATGGCGACCTGGATCGCCTTCATCGGCTATGTCGGCTATTTCCTCACGGTAACGGGTGCTGCCATCTATGCCGGGCCGGTAATTGCACCTGCTTTCCTCGGCCTTGTCCCGATCGTCCTCGCCCTCATTGGCAATCAGCGGCAAGGCTCCCTTCGGTGGCGATTTTTGATGATGCCTCTCATGCTGGTGTTGATCGGTCTTGTTCTTGTCAACAGCGCAGCATTCACCGCCGGTGGGCTGGATTCGGTACGTTCACTCTGGATCGGAGTTCCGCTTGCCATCGCAGCGGTCGTGTTGTGGGTGTGGTTTGCCATTGCCAACCAGTCGGCACTGGCTGCCAGACCCGGCATGCCTTCAGGTGTATGGTCGGCACTCATCCTGATCGGCGGCGGCATATTGATGCTGGTCTTCTACCCGATTGGTGCCGCCATGGAGCTCTTCCAGCTTCCTAGGCTTGGCTTTGGATGGGACACTGCCGCGCCGCTGTATCTGTGGGGTGTGTCGCTCGCCTTGGTCGCTACCGTTGGTGGGGTCTGGACCTGGAATGTGGCCGCGCGCAGCCTACCTGTCGCGCTGGCCGCTCAATTGATCGTGTCAGAGACGGCCTTCGGCGTCGTCGGCGGGCTCATCGTCCATGCCCGAATGCCCACGGTATTGGAAGGAGCCGGCGTCGCGATCCTGATCGCCGGGGTCGTTCTGGCGATCCGCGTGTTTCATGGAAGAAGAGTCCACTAAAGAGAGCCATCGCTCCATCTTTCCAGTAGTCCGGAGCTGCGAAAGCAGGTCGCATGCAAACGGATGCATGTGACCCGCTTTAGGCACTTGGTCTTATGTGTTATGCCGAAACCGTTGCTCGCTTTCGGGCGTCATGCATTAGCGCTGGCCGACTTCTCCCGTTGCCAGGACGATCTTCCCCTTCGGTCGCGGCAACTGACCCTCGAGCATCAAGTGCGCCTCCTTCGCTTGCTCAAACCGTAATGTCGCCCCGATATTCATCTTGAGGGCGTTTCTGGAGATGAGAGATGAAATGCGGGCAAGGCTCTCGGTCGATACGTCGACGAGGAAAAACTTGGCCAAGACCCGGTGTTGTTCTGCCAGTGCCTGGTCGGGAACGGAAACGGCCGAAATCAATCGCCCTCCCTTTTTCAGCACCCGGAAGGATCGACTTTGGGTGTCCCCGCCCACCAGATCGATTACGGCATCGACCCCGCGGATTTCGTCGTCAAATCTAATCTTCGTATAGTCGATGACCGTTTCACCACCGAGAGCAACAACGCTGTCGATGTCGCCGGAAGAGGCGGTGCATACTGTCCGAAGGCCTGCCTCTCTGGCGAATTGCACGGCGTAGGCACCCACGTTTCCCGCTGAACCGTGGATCAGCACAGTTTGTCCCTTTTCCAGACCAGCCTGATCGAAGAGTGCTTGCCAAGCTGTCACCGCGATCACCGGCAGCGATGCTGCAGCGACGTGGCCAATAGAGGCTGGCTTATGATCGAGCATGGAAGCACTGGCGACTGCGTATTGGGCGTAACCACCACAAAAGCGCTTGTTGGTGACGCCGTATACATCATCTCCGACCTTGAAGCGTGTAACAGCTTCGCCAACAGCAACCACCTCGCCTGAGATGTCCGAGCCTAGAATGAGCGGGAGAGGTTGGGGCAGGGCGCTGTTGCCTGCGCGAATCCACCCATCCCAGGGGCCAACACCGGCTGCATGCACCTTGACGATGACTTCGTCCCTGCTCGGTTCGGGTGTGTCTGAAATTTCCAATTGCATTACATCTGGCGGCCCGAATTGATGGACGCGCCAGACCTTGCCGGAAAAATTCTTTGAAACATCTGGCATAAGTTTTCCTTTCGACTTTGGTGCGCTGGCGGGGCGGGGTTCACAGGGAGCCCGGAGAGGCTCTAACGCCAAGCCGCGTCGGGCCGATCCAGGGGATGTCGCGCTTGATCCGCTGGGGCTCTATCAAGGTCAGATGTCGATTGCGCCGCGGACGCGCGAACAGTCGCGGTCCGCAAGCGCTGCTTCGGGGTTATCTGCCGATCGCCGCGTGGGGCACATTCCTGAAGCTTATGGCCATCCGATTGTAGCTGTTCATGAGGCTGATCGCGATTGTGAGATCGACGAGTTCACGTTCGCTGAAGACCGCACTTGCGGCTTCATAGGCGTTGTCAGGCACGCCGGTCTCGGCGACGCGCGTCACCGTTTCCGCCCAGGCGAGCGCCGCACGCTCACGCTCGTCGAAGAGATTGCCGGCTTCCCTCCACGCTTGTAGCAACGCGAGCTTCTCGATCTGCTGTCCCTTTTTCAGAAGGTCCCGCGTGTGCATGTCGAGACAATAGGCACAGTTGTTGATTTGCGAAACGCGCAGGTAGACCAGCTCGAGCAAAACGGCAGGAATGCCGCTTTGCATTACGTAACCGTAGACACCGCCCAGCGCTTTCGCGCCGGCAGGAGCGATTTGGTTATAATCCAGACGGGCCGACATCTGTTCATTCCTTTGTGGTGGTCGTGGTGGTCAGTTCCTTGTCGTCGGTGTCGACGACAAAGACAGCCAGGAGCTTCGCGGGCTCGGCCTTGCTTGCGTTACGGCTCACAAGGTGGCTGGAGCCAGGGGTCTCGTAGAAGCTTTCGCCGGGACGATAGATCCTTTTGGCTTCATCGTTCACCTGCGACTCGATTTCTCCGGACAGAACATAGGCAAAAATGAACGCCGACTTCGCATGGATATGCGGCAGCGACGCACCGCCTGGGGGGTAATCGACGACCACGGCGCGAACCGATTTGCCGGGAATGTTCGGGATGTTCTGCTCGAAAGCGGGCGTAACTGTTTCGAGGGGATCGTGCGCGGCGGCCGGCATTGCACTGGCGATGGCGACTGCGGCGAAGGCTGCACCGATGATGGATCGTGCATTCATGATGACATTTCTCCTTTGTGGCCTGTTCATCTGCCCGCTATAAATACGCTCCGGCTGGTCCTGTAATAAGCACCAAGAACGCAGGAAAACTTTGTACCACGGGACGGAATGGCTAAACCGTTTGAGCTGCAGATCGACCGCACTGCGAAGACCCCACTGGTCGACCAGATCTGCATGGGCATCACCGCCGCCATCGACAGTGGCGTATTGACAGCGGGTGCACGGCTGCCCTCTTGGATCGACCTGGCGGCCCAACTGGGCGTCGCACGCGGCACAGTGCGGTTGGCATACGACAAACTGGCGTCAGCTCAGCTTATCGTTGCCTCCCGCGCAACGGGAACGCGCGTGACAGAGCGACCGATTCTATCCCGACGACAGGATCCGCCACCGGAGCCTGGATCGTTCATGGAGCGGTATCAGGAGATGATCGCGGGCCCGGCGATTTTCCAGATGGGCGTGCCGGCGAAGGAGACCTTTCCCGCAACACTCTTCGCCAGGATCCGATCCCACAGTGTGCGCGCCGAGGCGAGCGCGCCGGCGATGTATCCGGATCCGCGTGGCGAACTTGAGCTGCGCAGAGAGATCGCCGCCTATCTTACCATCGCCCGCGGGATCGAGTGTTTGCCCTCCCAGATCCTCATTACTTGCGGCTTTGCAAGCGGTCTTGGATTGACGCTCCACGCGCTGGGGCTCGAAGGGCGCAAGGCATGGATGGAGGATCCTGGGTTTCCGTTCACACGGCGCGGGCTCGAGCTGGCGAGACTGTTGCCTGTACCTGTCCCGGTTGACCGCGAGGGCATCGATGTCGACTACGGCCTTCAATACGCTCCGGAAGCGGCACTTGCTGTCGTGACCCCCGGCCAGCAGGCCCCAACTGGGACGACGCTGTCGCTCGCGCGGCGATTGCGTCTTCTCGAGTGGGCGGCGGAGCAGGGGGCTTGGGTAATCGAGGATGACTATTTGGGCGAGTTGCAGCTGAAAGGCCGCGCCGCGCCAGCGCTCGCCTCGATCGATCGTGCAGGCAGGGTCATCCATATCGGCTCGTTCAGCAAGACCATAAGCCCCACATTGCGCCTTGGCTTTGTCCTTGTACCCCAGTTTCTGGAAGCCCGCTTCGCCGAGGTGGCCGCATGTCTGGCGCCTCCGCCTGGGCCATCCGTGCAACTCGCCACCGCGGAGTTTATTTCCGAGGGGCATTTTTTGCGGCATCTGCGGCGCACGAAGCGTGCATATGCAGCGCGCCGAGACGCATTGCTGCGATGTCTGGAAGCGCGCACGGAGGAGATCATCGTCAATACGGCGGGTCTGGCCGTTCTGCTGCGCCTTCCCGCTGGCGCGCCAGATGTCTCCATCGTGCGGGAAACGCTGCCGTTCGGCCTGTCGCCTGCGCCGCTGTCGGTCTGGTACGCAGCGCCGGCCTCCGCGCGATCAGGTCTGCTGTTGGGCGTTGCCACGTGCCCTCAACAATATGTCGAGCGATCCTGTGATCGCCTTCTTGAAATCATTCATCGCTGCACATCCTCCAAATGAAGAAGGCACCGGCTCGATCCGCCGGGCCCTTCTGGTTGCGCGATCATGTGACCGATGTCTGCGCCAAGGACGGCGGTGAGCCTTTTCCGGGGTGCGTCGAGCAGCGTCGGCCAGGCAGTGTCGGCGCTGGGGATGCTTCAGGACTGCTCGGCAACCCTGAGTGTGGCGTAGCAATTCTCTCCGCCGGCCGAGACCTGTTCGTAGGTCTTTTGCGCCTGCTCAAGCCATTCGCGGTGCGATGCGTATCTGGCCTCGACGGCATGAATCGGCTTTAGCGACAGGAATTGCGGGCCGTGGCTCAAGAACCAACAGGCCCGCCCGACGAGGCGCCGGCTGCGGTCGCGGAGCCAAGCGTAGTCCCAGAGCACATCCAGCACCTCACGCTTAACGCTGCCGCCAGGACTGGTGTCAGCCACAACCTCGTCGTCCTTGCGAGCCGCGATCGCCGCCTGCAGGTCACCATAGTCCTGGCGAAGCTGTTCTACTGCATACTGCAGATCCGCCTCGTCCTTGACCATGCCAAACCACAGGTTCGGGTCTATTCGGTTCACCAATGGTGACGATTGGAAATCGTCTGAGAACTGCATGGCCGCGAATCCATCGAGATCGATCTCCCGCTCAAGCAGCCCAATGGCCTCGATCTGCTTGGTCAAGTCAGAGCCGCTTGCGGTTGCGGCTCGGTTCGCCCCGCCGTCCTTGGGGTCGAGATAGGCGCCACCATCGTCCAGAACTGGGTCAATCTGAGCGACGAATTCGAGAAGCGGTGCCGCCCGGCTCAGCCTTACCGCAAGCTTTCCCAAAAGCTCTTGCGTTTGGGAGTGCTGTCTCTGAGTTTCCAGGTAGTTCTGCTGAAAGAAGAAAATGAACAGCGAAACGCCGATCCCCAGGAGGATCACGCCAAGCTGCGAAAATGTATTGCGATAATATTCGAGCTGTTTTTCCTTATGTCGCTCGTCTCTTTTCGTGTAGTGGGCGACTTGGTTGTTTATGAACACCGACACGATCAGCAGCAGCGCACCGAGCAGCCCTAGCATGGCGATGAGGACATGGCCGCCGCCGAACATCAAGTCAAACTCCATCGCCCCGTTCCCCTACAACTGACCAGACGCTTGAGCCGTTCACCAGAAGTGTGCCGGCATTGACCGTGATTGTGCCAGTGTAGGTATTGTTGCCGGTGAGGGCCAGCGTGCCGGCGCCGGATACGATCATGCCGGGCGTCGAGCATCGTGTATCCGCGGACCGCGGCATGCCGATACCGAAAGCGGCTACCGCGACGGCGCTTTCACGACCGTTATTATCTTTGCGACACCCTCCAGCGTACGGTGGACGGGGCATTTGTCGGCGATTTCAGCGATCTTACGTCGAAGTTCCTCTGAGACCTCGCCGTCGATCGAAATGACGCGTTCAAAGCGATCAATCCTAGCGCCGGTGCTGCGCTCCGTTTCAGTGCACTCCGCACAATCCTTGGCATGGACCTTCGCGTGGGAGACATCAACGCCGATGCGTCCGAGCGACAGCTTCTTGTAATCGGCGTATTGGCGCAGCGTCATCGACGTGCAGGCGCCAAGCGCAATGGACAGGAAGTCATAGGGTGACGGACCGGAATCGAGGCCACCCATTGCCTGGGGTTCGTCGGCGAAAAGACGATGTCGCCCGGCCTGGACAGTGTTCTGAAATTTGCCATCACCTGTTTCCATGACGCGGACATGCTCTGTCGGCTCCGTACCTTGCGGCGCATCGGCGGCGAGATAGCGCGTGGCCCATCCCGCAATGACCCGTCCGGCGAAGGCTGCATCTTCAGGGCTGGTGAGCAGGTGATCTGCTTTGTCGAGTGATACGAAGCTTTTGGGATGCTTGGCTGCGCCGAAGATTTCGGTTGCGTTCTCAATGCCGACCGTCTGGTCCAATGGGCTATGCAGAATGAGCAGCGGCTTTTTCAGAGACGCGACGGCATCCTGGATGCGGCGTGCGCGCGCATCCTCGACAAATTGCATTTTGACGAGGAACTTGCGCCCGGCGAGGTCCACTTCCGCCGCGCCGGACGTCTCGATCTCCTCGAGGCTCGCTCCGAAGTTCTTCAAGACGTGGCCGACGTCGGCCGGTGCGCCAATCGTCGCGACCGCGCGGACTTCAGGGATGTCCTTGGCCGCCGCCAGCACTGCGGCTCCGCCGAGCGAATGACCGACGAGCAACGCGGGCGCCTGGAAGTGATGGCGTAGATAGTCAGCCGCGGAGACGAGGTCGGCAACATTGGAGGAGAAGTTTGTCGAAGCGAATTCGCCTTCGCTCGATCCCAGCCCGGTGAAATCGAAGCGCAAGACGGCGATGCCTTCGCGCGCAAGCTCGGCCGCTATGCGACGTGCTGCCGCCAGATCCTTCGAGCAGGTGAAGCAATGCGCAAAGACAGCGTATGCGCGCAAAGGTCCGCTCGGGGAGTCGAGGCGGGCGGCAAGAGTTGCGCCGGAATGGCCGGAAAATTGGAGCCGTTGCGAACTGAAAGCCATATGAATGCTCCTTCGCTGCTGGGAAGCGCGCATTCTATAGGAGCACGGACAGCCGACCACCCAGATCCGCTCCAAATCAATGCCGCTCATGCCCTTCACCTCAGCATAGGGTTGCGGCAAGCTAACTGTCTGTCAGGAGCGTAAGCAGGCCTTCTGGGACCGCATGCAGGCAGCCAACGTGGAACGTCAGAAATGGACATCAATCAGGTCAAATACTTTCTCAATCTGGCTGAAACGTTGAATTTCACCGAAGCCGCGCGGCGAAGCGGCGTCTCGCAGCCCAGTTTAACGCGAGCAATTCAGCGCCTCGAAGAAGAGCTGGGCAGCCCACTGATCTACCGCGATGGCAAGGACAGCCGACTGACGGCGCTCGGTCGCGACGTCCAGGCCGAATTCATGCGCGTTGAACTCGCCCTTCGAAATGTGCGCGAACATTCAGAAAGTACAGTGCACGGCCGCCGCCGTATTCTCGACATCGCCGTTGCCCCGACCATCGGTCCCGCTGCATTCACGGCATTCTTTGACGATGTGCTTTGCCAACTCCCCGCCGTAAACATCAACATGCATCAACTATTGGCCGGTGAGGGAGCGCACGAGGTGCTCTCCGGCAAGTATCATGCGTGTATCCTGCCGGAGGCGCCGCGCGCCAACCCCAAGCTCAACATCGTGCCGCTGTTTCGTGAGAGATTTCTGCTGGCTTGCACGGAGGGGCATCCACTTTCAGGAGATGACGTCGTCAGCGCCGGGGACATCGCCTCCTATCCATATGTCGACCGGCTCGCCTGCGAGTTCCATAGCCAGATCACAGAGCACCTGATGAACCAAAATGCGGTGATGCAACCGCGTTTCAGCGCCGATCGCGAGGACTGGGTCCAGCAGCTGGTGGCGGAAGGGCGCGCGATATGCATTATGCCCGAGCGCTCGGTCGTCGTGCAGGGAATAGCCACCCGCAAGATTGAGGGCATGTCGTTGGCGCGAGAGGTGGTGTTGGTATCCATTTCCGGGTCCGGCACGCCACTTGAGGTGCGCAAGCTCGCACAGATGGCGGCCCGTCATGATTGGGACTGAGCCGAGACGCGTCATGGCACCGCTATTGAATCTATGCACGTCCTCTATTGGGAAACCAGCCGGCCACTCGCCATATTGGGAGCAACCGAGCCAATAGGAGTTATGGCAGTGAAGTACACGAAGACCGACGACGCGATCGGCAGGCTGACGCCAATTCAGTACCAAGTGACCCAGAAAAGTGCGACTGAACGCCCCTTTACCGGGGCGTACACCGACAACAAGGAAACGGGCATCTACGTCGACATCGTTTCCGGCGAACCGCTGTTTGCTTCCGCCGACAAGTTTGATTCCGGTTGCGGCTGGCCGAGCTTTACCAAGCCTATCGTACACGCGAATGTTCAGGAGGTGGCGGATGGCTCTCATGGCATGATCCGCACCGAAGTACGCTCAGCTCATGCCGACAGTCACCTCGGCCATGTGTTCACAGATGGCCCGGCGGACCGGGGCGGGTTGCGCTATTGCATCAACTCCGCGGCACTGCGGTTCATTCCGCTCGGCGAAATGGACGCCGAGGGCTATGGTGCCTATCTCAACCAAGTGGAGACTATTAAATGACCGAGAAAGCTGTTCTGGCCGGTGGCTGCTTCTGGGGCATGCAGGATCTAATCCGCGCGCTGCCCGGCGTCATCAAAACCCGCGTGGGCTATGCCGGCGGCGACGTACCGAATGCGACCTATCGCAACCACGGCACACACGCCGAAGCCATTGAGATCGTGTTCGATCCCGAGACGATCAGCTATCGCCGGATTCTGGAGTACTTCTTCCAGATTCACGACCCAACCACCGTCGACCGACAGGGCAACGACATCGGCAGCTCCTACCGATCGGCGATTTTCGTTCTGGGTGATGAACAGAGACGAATAGCCGAAGATACCATCGCAGATGTGGACGCGTCGGGCCTGTGGCCGGGAAAAACCGTGACTTCAGTCGAGCCGGCTGGAGATTTCTGGGAAGCGGAGCCGGAGCACCAAGACTACCTGGAGCGCTATCCCAACGGTTACACCTGCCACTTTCCGCGGGCGAATTGGGTACTGCCCAAGCGGGAGGCGGCCGCGTAACCGCCGTTACGTCAGCTTCAAGAGAATGGCATCCCAACGTTCTGGTGATTTGCTGGAATGCTGGGATGCTTTTTGGGGTAATAGAGACGACCGCCGCATGTTGAGCCCCGAGCCAAAGCCTCCACAACGGGAGTGGGAGCTGGCCCCTAAAAGCTTCGGCAGCACGTTGGTATCAATGACAATCATCCTTTGAAGTCCGGTGCTTCTCGGATCCGCGCCACCTGGTGGCAAGTCGATCTCGATGCCTCCTAAGGACTGGCTCCGGGCTCGACCGCGCTTCCTTGAGCAGGTTTTCTGCTCGGCAGTTCCCGCCATCACGTGCTGCCGGTTCGCACGGCGACATTTTGACTAGCGATACCCCGCCGGGCCCGTGGGCGCTCATGCGGTGGGGCCAGGTAAATCTCCAGCGAACGCAATGCGAAAATCAGGATCGTGTTGATGGCGAGATAAATGGCGGCCACCATGCAAAAAACCTGGATGACTGCGAAGGTCTCGCTCATCAAGTCTTTTGCGACACCGGTCAGTTCCATCACGGTGATGGTACTGGCAAGCGAAGTCGCCTTAAGCGTCACGACAATCTCGTTGCTATAGGCGGGCAACGCGCGCCTGACTGCAATGGGCGCCGTAACCAGGAACAAGACCTTGAACGGCGACAGTCCGAGCGCACGGGCGGCCTCGATTGCCCCTTTCGGCACGGCGGCCAAGCCGCCGCGCATTACTTCGGCGGTGTAAGCGCCGGAGCAAAGGCTCATGGCGAGCACTGCGCAGGCGAAAGGCTCCTTCAAGAGAAACCATGCGGGACTTTCTCGCAGCCATGCGAACTGACTGAGGCCGTGAGCCCAAACCGTGGTTCGGTCAGGGCAATTACACTCCCTCCAGAGGCTCTGGAGCGCCCGTACGCCGCCCTCCTCAAAGCTGCTGCTGAACGCGCCGCGATCGTTTCCTGATCTCGTGGGTGATGCGTTCCAGGACTCTGCTTGGGTCGCCCGCTACTGCGGACAAGTTGGTGGCTATGTCGTAGCAGGCACCGCTCACCAGTTCTGCAAGCTCCTTGACGCGCTTGAGCGTGGATGCCCCGCTTAGGCCGACATTCTCCGCAAGCGCCTTCCAGTCGCTGCCGCGCAGGTCAGGGGCAATGAACCGCCCGGCAATCCCTTGAGGAAGGCTTTGATCGACCTGCCTGTACACGGCGGCGCACATCAGGTCATAAAGCGGTGCCATCCTGGCAGATCCAGCCGCGCCAATCAGGATGGAATAATTCTTGGCATGCGCGTCGGAATTGCAGATCAGCACATTGAAAATCACTGCATCCAGAAGCTTCAGGCGCTCGCCGGGCGAGATAAGCTCGCTGATTGCATCGAACATCATCTTCAGTGTCACGCCGCGATCGGTCGATGAGCGCTCATATTTTTGCGCCGGAAAATGACCCGTTAGCTGGCAAAGGTCTTCCTGGTGCAGTCGTCGGATCTGCGCCTGCGGGTCGTTGAAGCGGTCATATCGTTTCACCAGCAGGTAGCGTCGGTTGCCGGCCTGACCGATCGTCGCTTCCGCCGCCTCGAGGCCACACACCCGTGCCAAGGCCAGGCAGAACGCCTCGTTTTCCACGCTGGCCGTCAGGCGATCCGTATCGGGCTTGATGATATGTGTCGATGGCGTCCCATCGATGGCTATGGAAATCTTCCCATCCTCGTCGACGAAGACGGGCAGCTTCTCTTGCACACCAGCAAGCGACATTGAGATGCCGTGCTCGCCAACCAGAAAAGGTTTGGCCGGAAGCTCGTTGAGAATGCGCTCCAGAGCGGCCTCGTCCGGGATGGGCTGCAGGTTGACGCCTGCTTTCCTTGGGGCGCCGATCGATAGGGCGCCGGCCGTATCGCGGCCAATGTGGCTGAGCAGACCGACAATGTCCTGCGGCGACACCTTCAGGCGCTGACCGATCTCGGCGAGATGAGTTTCTGGAAGCAGATTGGCGAGCCACGGCAGCACCCTGTCTGCGCCGACAGGTCCCGATCGCAACGGCATGGTCAGCGAGACCGGAAAGGCCGACCGGCGCGCCTCCCAGGACGGATCATAGTCGAGCCGCCATTCGTCTGCGAAGGTCAGGTGCGCGACGGGGAGGGTCTCGTAATAGATCGACGTCATCGCTTGTCACCGAAAGTGGGCAGGAAGCCGAGCTCGTCCTCCTCCGCGCTGGCCGGTGACGGCGGTGCCGCTTTGAGGTCGCCGATTTCAAGGCCGACTGTCCGCGCAACGACAAGAGCCTTCTCAAGCTGGCAGCTCGGCTTTCCGGATTCGAGCTCGACGATGAAGCGTTCCCCGGTGCCGGAACGGGTCGCAAGTTCGGTCTGCGTCCAGGCGAGCGCCTTGCGCCTTTGCCGGACTAGGGCTCCAAACTCCTGTGCTGACCGGATCATCGCGTCTCCCCAATGTTGGCTTACCGTACAGGAAGAATCCCTAGATCTCAATACTATTCTTACCGATCGGGAAGGAGATGCAGAAACGGCTCTCAAGCATACTGATCGGGAAGTTTTCATCGCGTCCGGTATCGCAAACAGCGGGCATGAATCACACGGCCGAATGCCGGCGACAACCCTCGCCGGGGCGGTACCTAGTCCGGTCAGGCTCCGTTTATCTTTTTCAGATTAAGGTGTCCAAAGAGATTGGCTATTGGCAAATTGGCGGTCTGATCCGCATCAGCCTCGGGAGCCGGCCTCACAGGGAGGCACGACGCCTGGCGGATAGGGCCAGCGGTAACTGTGAAAGCTGCGAGTCGCCGGTTTTCGATCTCTTCACCGACGCCGCTCAGGCTACTCGAAAATTAGGGAAGGTCTCGCGGCGCAGATCGCGACCGATGCGGCGGCGGTCGATTTCCCACGTCGCCCATAGCCTGACGCGTTTGAGCTTCCCTTCATGGCATCCCTACCCCGACTCTTCGAGTGGGCGGCAATGGTTGAAGCGAGAATTGAAGGGGCCGGGCCAAGCCTGGCTGAAGTTGCGGAGCGGCATATGGCGGCGCAAAAAGCTGCGGCTGATGTCGTGCGCGAGTGAAGCGATCGTCGCGCTAACGGCGATGTCAGTAGCGTAGTGTCACCTAGCGTCATCGATCTCAACGCCAGTTGTTCCAGGATCGCGCCAGTTTTCAGCTGTTTGAATGACAGTGATGGATATTGATTTAAGTTTTGAATTATAATTGAATTACAATAAATGACTGAACATAATAATGCGTCATAAATATAATACTTGTTTGCAATTGTTGTTTGCTTATAGATTGCTTTCGGGAGGATGAAAACAATCTCAAAGATAGTCGGCACTGATGCGAACGACACCCTGTTCGGGACAGACGAAAACGACAATATCTGGGGTCTCGGCGCCAATGACACGCTGGACGGCGGGCTTGGGAACGATTTTCTCTATGGCGGGGCCGGCAACGACGGCCTGATGAGTTTCAGCGGCTATGACGAGCTCGATGGCGGCGATGGCGATGACCGGCTGGAACTCAACGGAACGGGCGGCGCGGCGCGGGGAGGTGCCGGCATCGATACGCTGGTCATCAATCTTTCAGGGACGGGCAACCGAGTCACGTTTAACGGCATGAACCGCCACGTAACCTTCGGTGACCCAGCTGAGACCGACAATCACATCTTCTACCGCGGCATTGAGCGGCTGAAGCTGACGACCGGTAGCGGCAACGACATTGTCGAGGGTGGCACGGGTGACGACGTGATCTCGACCGGAGACGGCGCGGACATCATCGGCGGCCAGTCATTGCCGAACACCCATAATGAAAAAAGTTCCCTGGGTGCTGATGTTATCGACGCCGGTGCAGGCAACGACACGATAATCGATCGGTTCGGGGCCAATCATCTTTCTGGCGGCAGTGGCGACGACAGCATCACAACGACACTTTCATCTGCCGAACTCGACGGCGGCGACGGTGACGACACGTTACGGTTCGAGGATGCGGATCGGACCGATGATGTCACGGTCGATGTGGTCAATGGCGTTACATCGACCGGTACGGCCTTTCACAATTTTGAGCGGGTTTACGCACATACCGGCAGCGGCAATGATACTTTGCTCGGTGGCCTCAGTCGCGACAACCTCTTCGGCGGCAATGGGGCCGACCGCCTGTTTGGCGGCGAAAATAATGACTATCTCTATGGCGAAGGCGATGATGACCGCCTTGAAGGCGGTGCCGGAGTCGACTCACTTAGTGGGGGTGAAGGCGATGACCACCTCTCTGGAGGCGACGGTATTGACTTCCTCGATGGTGATGAAGGCAATGACACGTTATTCGGCGGCGAAGGCAATGATTGGCTCGATAACCGCTACGGTGGCGCCGATATGCTCGACGGCGGCAATGGTGATGACCATTTTGCGGTCGTTAATTCCAATACGACCGAGATCACCACTGTCAGGGCCGGCGCCGGTGACGACACAATCTTTGCGGCTCGACTAACCGACATTGATGGCGGCGATGGCCACGATACGCTTGAGATCACCGTCCCCGATCTATCGGCTGCGATCAATGTTGACGCCGCGAGTGGAACAAGCTCAACGGGTTTGACTTTTGTCAATGTCGAAGATTTCGAGATACGCGTTCTCGGTGACCATGATGACAGCCTGCGCGGCGCCGCCGGTAACGACATTATCCAGGGAGGAAGCGGCGATGACCTTCTCGAGGGGCGAGGCGGCAATGACATAATTTACGGCCAAGAGGGAGCGGATCGTCTGATCGGCGGTGAGGGCGCTGACACATTCCACTGGAGTGGATTTGAGGGTCGCCATAGCAGCATCGACCATATCGTCGATTTTGACACCCAAAGTGGCGACGTGATCGAGTTGGGGGGCTTCTATCCTGGCGACACCAACATCTATAATTTCGATTCCTTTGTGGCTGCCTCGCATGACACAGAGGAGGGTGTCTATGTAGCCTTTCATGGTGAAACCGAAGGTATCCTCATCGAAGGCGTTTCGCTTGCGGACTTATCTGCCGACGATATTGCTTTCACGTTGTGAGACTGCAGTGTCGGTGGCTGGTCCGGCGGAAGACCGCTTTCCACCCTGCTACTTCCTGATTGTTGGGATGTGAGGACCGAGGGGCGCGGGCATGTGTCAAGGCGTGGCAGTTCTTCCTGCGCATCAACAGGGCCTAGCGCCTTACGGCCTTGATCCGCAATGTCGCATGACTGCCCGATTATCTTGAAACTCTGCCTTCATGGTGCCTTCAAAAGCGCGGATGTGCCGATTCGTACGAACCACGTGCCCGACCTGGCAAAGGCCTGAGCAATTTTAGACGACTAGATTCCACCCGCCGGTGGAAAGAGGTCCTTCACGGGACGATGGATGAAGTGAGTCCGCTATGGAACTTGTACCGATCGGGTTTTACCGACCAGGACGCGTCTTAGATTGTTCTACTTCATTCTACTGACCCCATAATGGGAGGGGCAAAGGCCCGATCCCGAAGAGAAGCAAGGCCCCGTGAACGACGTCGAATATCGGTGAAAGTGGAAGGCTCGATAGTGCTTGACCTCAAGACGCCGAATAGAGAAGTTCCATAATGTACATTATCTGATCGATTGATGTGCCCGCAAAGTTAAAGTGTCCTGATCCTGCAAAGTAAGAATGTCACTCTCCCCGGGTTTTGATGACGTGGGAGATTGCGGATGGGGTTGATTGCGATGAGCGAGCGCGATCTGCAGCGGATCGAGGTGTTGTCGAAGGTAATCGCGGGCCGCATGACGTTGGTGTCGGCGGCGCATGTGCTTGAACTGAGCACCCGTCAGGTGCGTCGACTGTTAGAGCGGATCAGCACTGGCGGTGCAGCGTCGATCCGGCACAAGGCGATCGGCCGGCCATCGAACAATCGGATTTGTGACGGCGTGCGCGATTATGCCATGGCGATCGTGCGCGAGCGCTATGTGGACTTTGGTCCGACGCTGGCGGCCGAGAAGCTTGCCGAGCGTGATGGTCTGACGGTGTCGCGCGAGACCCTGCGCCAATGGATGGCGGATGCCGGACTTTGGCTGTCGCGCAAGCAGCGACGGACGTTTCATCAGCCACGATTGCGGCGCGAGGCCTACGGTGAACTGGTGCAGATCGACGGGTCGGAACATCGCTGGTTTGAGGATCGCGGGCCGCCGTGCTCGCTTCTGGTGTTCGTCGATGACGCGACGGGCAAGCTGATGCAGTTGCGGTTTGTACGATCGGAAAGTGCGTTCAGCTATTTCGAGGCGCTCGAGCTCTATCTGAAGGCGCATGGTGCTCCAGTCGCCTTCTATTCCGACAAGCATTCGGTGTTTCGGGTTGCGAAGAAGGATGCCAGGGGCGGTCAGGGCATGACCCAGTTCGGGCGTGCACTTTGCGAGTTAAACATCGAGATTCTTTGCGCAAACTCCAGCCAAGCCAAAGGCCGGGTCGAGCGGATGAACCGGACGCTACAGGACCGGTTGATCAAGGATCTGCGCCTGGAGGGCATCTGCGGCATGGACGACGGCAACGCTTTCCTGCCTCGGTTCATGGAGCGCTATAACCGCCAGTTTGCCATTACCCCTGCCCGATCTGATGATCTGCATCG
Source organism: Ensifer adhaerens (assembly GCF_001270265.1). Taxonomy (GTDB): domain Bacteria; phylum Pseudomonadota; class Alphaproteobacteria; order Rhizobiales; family Rhizobiaceae; genus Ensifer; species Ensifer adhaerens_B. The sequence continues at coordinate 121,466 of NZ_LGAP01000003.1, read as the reverse complement.
GCCGCTGAACCTTGCCCCGGATCGGCTGCGCGACGTCCTGTGCAAACGTGAGCAGCGTTATGTCGGATCGCAGCTGACGTTTTCGTTCGAGCGCCAGCGGATCATGCTGGAGGAGACCGAGGTGACGCGCGGGCTGGTCGGTCGCTATGTCGAGACCTACGCGCTTGCCGACGGCAGGCTGGATGTGCGCTGGGGCATTCCCTACCCTACCGGGTATTCGACAAGGACCAGCGGGTGACGCATGCGGCGATCACCGAGAACAAGCGGCTCGGTGATGTCCTGGCCTACATCAAGGAGCGTCAGGAGCAGCAGACGAAGCCGGCCTTAAAGACGAACAGCGAGAAGAATGGCTACAAACCGCGTGGCCGCAAGCCGGGCAAGCGGACGGACTTCATGAACGATCCGGGGGTGATCGCGCGACGCGAGAAGGTCCTGTCCCGACTTGATGCTGCGGAATGATCCACTGATCGGGCTCTCAAAGCCAAAGCCGACGGGGTGCCCTACGCCCACCCCCTCCCTTCCCTTGCAACCCGGCCCAGCCGGTCCGGTCGGGGGCTTGCCTCAGCGCAAGTGGAGATGTCGGGTGTCGCATTTCTAAATGGCTGAAGACGTATCCAAAGTGACATTTTAACTTTGCGCCAAAGCGGACAGTTCAACTCGGCTGCCACAATGTTTGTAGCCGGGTACATCGCTGCAGATATTGAGCGTCGCCAGATAATTTTGGATTGTGGTCACGCATTCTTGGACTGTGCACCCATAATTTTGGATTCATGCTCCCTTCTGCCCTAACCGCCCTTCGACGCCAATCCTGACTCGGTGTCGTTGCCCCATGCTCGGCTGCGCGATTTCCGTCGATTTATTTGATCGTGTCGCTACTTTTTTCGCAAAGTAATAAAGATGTGGTGCGCTGTGGTGCGCTAAAACGAATTCGGAATAGCCAAGACTATGTTCCATTTTCTTGAGTACATATCGTATCGACAATAAGTACAGTCACCCACTAAGTTATCGAACGCCATCCTCAAGGTCTCGTTTCGGTCAATTTGGCAGGATTCATACCCTTGGAATAGCCAGCCAGACGGCTAGTTAGGCTGTCGCCCCCATCAAAACGTACCAACCCGTGCGCACCAAAGCGTACCAACGCGCCATATGGTGCGTACCATCCTGCGCCGCGCTCGGCCATCTCTTCTTCTGGGCGGCGCTCACGGTCCGCCCTTCGACCTGCAGGCCGCGAAACACATGGCTCAACAAGCAAAGCCGTCGCTCTCATTCCTATTGAATTGCATTTCCCTTCAGCAGCTTCGGTCGGGCGTAGGCGGAGATCACTTCACTTCCTCGATGTCGCCGAGCTTCCACGTCTTGTCGAACAGCGGCTTTTCGGGCCTTAAGCCGCTGAGCGCACGGGGGTCACTCCACCTTCTCGATGTCCCCTGGGACCCAGCTCTTGTCGATGGCCGCTTCGGTCGGGCCGTAGAGCCTGAGGATGGCGAAGTACCCCTTGCCCGGCACGGTCACGAGCCAATTGCCGGCCTTGCCCTCGGGTGCTTTGGGGGCGAGGTAAAGCTCCGTGCTGCCATCAGCGTTCTGCGCCGGCCTGTCCTTTGAACCCAACGATGGGAAAGGCTGCCCATTTGCGAGACCCGAAGCATTCTCAGCCTCGTAGAGCGTCACCGACCAGAAGTTGGCGGCTGGAATGTTGGCGGGCAGGTTCAGGCGGTAGTTGCTACCGCCCGACAAGGGCACGCCTTCGCTATCGGTGAAGCCTATCATGTACTTCGCGCCCTTGCCCGGGGTTTGGGACATCATCCCCGGGCTGATCGAGTAGTAGTCGGTGAACATCCAGATTCGGGCATCGAGGGCCAGATATGGATACGCTCCGGCGACATTCTCCCAGTCCGGATTCATCGACCCACCCGGATTCGCGGGAGTCCCGTCGGCGAAGGGATTGAGCCAGCGGCGGTCTGGATAGACGAGCAACGAGAGACCACTTGCCCTGTCGGCAAAGCCGATGACACGGCTCATTTTGTAGCCGGTCTTCGCGGCCCGATCGAGGATCTCGCGTGTGTGCGCATCAGGATCGAACGGCTGGCCCTTGACGATGCCGATGGCCGCCAGCATGCCGAGCCAATCGGGACCGGCGAGATTGTTACCCTCCCGGTCCACCAGCAGCTTGAGTTGATCGAAGGCGCTGCCGTCGCTGATCGGCAGCATGTTGACCGGGACGCCGGAGCCATCGGGGAATTCCATCGGCTTGGCGCCAGCCTCGCCGTTAAGCGGATAGATCTTTGTCTTCTCCAGGTGCGCGACGGCGGGTGTCAGATTCTTCGGGTCCTCGTAAAACCCGCGAAGAAAGATAAAGACGCTGTTGGTGCCTGACCGGTAAACGTAGTAACCGTCCGGCACCGCTCCCTTGTAGCCGGGTGGCAACAGGAGGAACTTGCCCCCCTTGCCGCCATCCGGTCCAAACAGACCGACGTCACCAAAGAACTTGCCGCCATCCACCGGAATGGGGCGCTGCCAGTAATCCAGCAGGATGCCTTGCAACTCAGACGGCGCTTCCATCACCAGCGGACCATCCTTGCCCAGGTCAACGTAACTCATGGCGTAGAGGACGTCGGAGTTGGGGGTAGTCACCAGGGTCTTGGCATCGAGCCGCTTCTTCCAGATCGGCAGGACGTTGTAGCCGGTGCCGAATGTCTTTTCCGACCCGACCTGCATCCCGAGGGTGTTGATCAACGGCAGCGCCCAGAGATAGGTCTGCGTCGCCCGTTGGAAGAGCAGTTCGTCGCGCAAGGTCTGCGCTGTCTCCTTTGTGGGCCGGCCTTCCGCGAACGGGAGGTTGGCCAACTTATCGAAGGAGGTCTCCTGAGCGAAAGCCTGCGTAGCGAAGCCGTTCATTGCCAAACCGCCAACCAGCGCGGCGACGAGAAGGTTGAGTGGGCGAATGGTTGTCACTGTCATGACCCTCCGCGTTGTTTGGGGTTTCAGTTCGCCACCGTGACGGTCGGGGGCTGCCAGGTGCCGTCGAGGATGGCCTGGTCGGCCCAATAGGCGCGGATGTAGAGCGAGAACGTACCTTCGGGCGCGGGCAGCCAGTTGCTTTCCTTGTCCGCGCCCGGCGACTTGGCGCTGGCGTAAAGCGTCAGCGAGCCGTCCGCGTTGTATTTGATGGTCTTGTTCTTCGTGCCCAATGAATAGCGCCTTAGTGGATTTGGGTTGAAGAAGTGGACATCGTTATACAAGGTCAACGACCAGAACCCCTTAACCGGTGGCGTCTGACCCTTGGCAAATGTGATCGTGTAATTGTTCTGTCCGTTGAGTTGTGCACCCTGCTTGTCGTTGTCCGTGTAGATGTACTTGGTTTCCTCAGGCCGGTTGTCGTACATGTTCGACTTGGAAGGGCCCGTGCGATTGACGTAGTCGTTCCCCCACTCCGCGTTGTTCACCGGCGAATTCCAACCATTGCTAGCGGGGCGGCCGTTATTGGCCCACTTAAAGAACGGTGAGATCAGTTCACCCTCGGCGGCGACAGCAGTTTCCACAAGCGTCTTCTTGATCGCAGGATCCTTGGCGGCGGCGTCCAGCACGCTACCGATCCAGTTGTAGAGGGCTTCCTCGCCCGGCATCGGCGGCACTTGTTTCATCACCTCAGGTAACTCGTCGAAGAAGGTCTCCGGGTTTACCCACTTGGTCTCACCTTTGCCGGTGGATTTCGGTGCCGGGAAATGCGGGAGCTTGCTCCAGTCCCTGATCTTCATCTTGCCGTCGAACTCCGACAACGGGTAGTAGACGACCTGGCTGAGCAACGGCTGGACGGCTTTTTGATCCTCGGCGCTGTCATCGATGAAGATGCGCGGAATGACAAAGGCAAGCGACGTGGAGGAGCGCACCACCGCCGTGATGCCGGCTGGCGTTTCGCCCTTCCAGTCTGGACCCACCATCAGGTAGAAGCCGGGCTTGGTGCCGTATTGCTTGCCGATCTCGGAAAACTCGTCGGTGCGCGCGTCATAGTGCGCGTAGACCCAGAAACGATCGCCAAAATCCGGTACCTGGAAGACGATGGGCTCTTTGTCCAGTGTCATCCAGCCGGCACCATACGCGACATCCTGGTTCGGGCAGGCGATGATCGTCTGGTCCGGGCTGATATACCCGGTCAGCATTGCGTTCCCGTTGAATGCGATTGGAACCACTCCGCCTATCAAGCCTGGTTGGGGAGCCTTGGAAAAGGCTATGGAGCGGTTGACCGAATTGACCAGTGGCCAGCCCCACCGATACGCAATGCGTCCCAACGATTGCACGTAGGCCGTGGTCATGGCCGTGCCGCCGGGTGTGCCCCGAACCTGATCGGCGTTTGTGGGTATGGGGACTTGTTGCGCCCAAGCCTTTCCGGGCAACATCAAGAGGACCCCGGCTCCCAGCAGGGGGAAAAAAGACCGACGGTCAATTTCCCCGAACCGGTGTTGGCGTTGGTTGGTTCCGCGAGGCTTCATCGACATGTTTGAATTCCTCTGCTCTGTGAGGAGGACATTTGACGTGCATGGCACCACGTGCCCCGGTACGCTCAACTTACATGAGAAATCGCCGAACCGATATTGCCCTCTTGGGCAAGTGCGGACTGCAAAATGGAAGCTGAGTTCGCCGGCTTCGCAGACCTGCCGCGACGGGCTTGCTCAGATGGGGTCGCGCGCACATATTAGGAGCACTTCATGCGTCGAGCGGTCGTGGCTTGTATTATCGCACTGATGCCATCCGCGGCATTCGCAGGGAACTATGCGTGCTATGGTAAGGGCGCGGCTGGCCTATCAATCGATGCCCAAGGAAACCGGAATGCGGTCCGGTTCAAGCCGAAAAGCTATTTCGCCCTTCGTATTGAGGACGACGAGATATCTGGCGACAGGTTTCCGGATTCGCTCGCCTGCTCCTCAGTTGCGGATGGGGATCAGATCTTCTGCAGCGGCAACGGCGTGATGCTTAGCTATACGGCATCCAACGGCGAATACGTTCTGACGATGTTCGGAAAGGGTCCGGTTGTGCTAGAGGCCGGAAGCTGTTCGTGGCTCACGAATTAATCGGATCTTGACCGTTTTCCGCCAACGGCTGTCGCACAGTGCCCTCAGCCACAAGAACAACACGGAATTTCTCCGCCTTGATGCCTCTCGCACAGATAGCACGAGTGGAACGGCCTGTCGTGTCAGTGGAAATTCCTCGCCTTCACCTTCAGGGCGTCGATATGCAGATCCCTAACGAAGATGTCTCTGGGGTGTGGCACTGGCTTCGGCCGATCCCGAGAATCCGGGCTTCCCGGCGACCCATGCGCGAACTCGTCACCCCTGCCCGTCGGCAGCTTGAAGTCGATGTCGCGGTCGGCCAGTCCAGAGAGATCGCCGGACAGGTCGAAGACCTGCTGGGCGACGAGATGGACGACATCGCCTTCCCGCTGGATCCTGCCGTTGATCGCCATCATTGACGATCCCAGCACAACCCGCCGCCGTTTCTCGAACAGGCTCGGCCAGACGACGATGTTTGCAGGCCCGGTCTCGTCCTCGATGGTCACGAACATGACCCCCTTTGCCGACCCTGGCATCTGCCTCACCAGGACAAGTCCCGACGCCATCAGCCAGCGGCCGTCCCGCGCGTTCATCGCGTCCGCGCAGGTCACGATGTTCCGCTTCTGCAGATCCTTGCGCAGGAACGCGATCGGATGCTCCCGGAGTGTCAGCCCGGTATGGCTGTAGTCGGCGACCACGTTGTGGCCTTCAGTCATTTGCCGGAGCACTACCTCAGGTTCCTGCTGTTCGGCGATCGTCTTCATCTCTCGTTCGGCAGCCGCCGCAAACAGAGGTAGCGGCTCGTCACGCAGCGCCTTGATGGCCCAGAGGGCGTCACGTCGCTCGAGCTTCAACGACAGGCGGAAAGCATCCGCTTCCGCGAGCTGCACGAGCGCTTCGGGCGGGACACCGGAACGCCGCCACATGTCGTCCACGCTATCGAAGCCGACCTGCATCCGCGCGGCGACGATGCGAGCGGCATCGACGGCGGCCAGCCCCTTCACCATTCGCATCCCGAGACGGACAGCATGGCGGCCGGTGTTGCCGATAGGTTCAAGCGTGCAGTCCCAGCGGGATTGATTGATGCAGACGGGTCGAACCTCGACGCCGTGATTTCGGGCATCGCCGATGATCTGTGCCGGAGCGTAGAATCCCATGGGCTGCGAGTTCAGGAGCGCTGCACAGAACGCGTCCGGATAATGGCACTTCACGAAGTTCGAGGCGTAGGCGATCAGAGCAAACGATGCTGCATGGGATTCCGGGAAGCCGTAGGAACCGAATCCTTCGAGCTGCGAGAACGTCTTCTCAGCAAACTCCGGAGAATACCCGTTCTTCACCATCCCGGATACGAGCTTGTCCTTGAACCTGCTGACTCCGCCCGTGAACTTGAAAGTCGCCATCGACTTCCGGAGCTGATCGGCCTCCCCGCCCGTGAAGCCGGCGCACACCATGGCGACCCTCATCGCTGACTCTTGAAAAAGCGGTACGCCGAGGGTCTTGCCGAGCACGGCTTCAAGTTCGGGTGTCGGGTATTCGACAGGCTCCTTCCCTTCCCGTCTCCTGAGGTAGGGGTGGACCATGTCACCCTGAATCGGGCCTGGACGAACGATGGCCACCTGAACGACGAGGTCGTAGAACGTCCGTGGTTTCAGGCGGGGCAGCATCGCCATCTGCGCGCGGCTCTCGATCTGGAACGTGCCGAGGGTGTCGGCTTTCCTGATCATCGCATAGGTGGCACTGTCCTCCTGCTCTATCTTGGCGAGGTCGAGGTCGTCATCCTTGTGCTCTCGGATCAGATCGAAAGCCTTCGACATGCAGGTGAGCATGCCCAAGGCCAACACGTCGACCTTCATGAACTTCAGCGCTTCGACGTCGTCCTTGTCCCACTCGATGATCTGCCGATCCTTCATGCTGGCAGGTTCGATGGGCACGAGATCGTCCAACCTGTCGTGGGTCAGGACGAAGCCGCCAGGATGCTGGCCGAGGTGACGCGGCGCACCCATCAATTGCTGGGCCAACATCAACGTCAGCGCCAGACGGCGGTCCTCGGGGTTCAGTCCGAGTTCGCGTATATTGCGGTCAGGCACCTCCTCCGACCATGACCACATGCCCGACGAAAGGGCCTTGATAACGTCCTCGGGCAATCCGAGTGCCTTGCCGACATCACGGATAGCGCCCTTGGCCCGATATCGGGTGACCGTCGCACAGAGAGCGGCCTTCTCGCGGGTGTAGGTCTCGTAGATCCATTGGATGACCTCCTCCCTTCGTTCGTGCTCGAAGTCGACATCGACGTCCGGCGGCTCGTCCCGTTCCTGCGAAACGAAGCGCTCGAACAGGAGATCATTCGTCGACGGGTCAATACTGGTGATGCCGAGAATGTAGCAGACAGCCGAATTCGCCGCCGATCCGCGGCCCTGACACAGGATGCCTTGCGACCTCGCATATTTGACGATGCTGAAGACCGTCAGGAAGTACGGCGCGTACTTCATCTTCTGGATCAGATCGAGCTCGTGGCGGACGGTCTTCAGCACCTCGGGTGGGAGGCCTTCTGGATAGCGGTTGGGCACGCATTCCCAGAGATAGTGCTCAAGGGATTCCTGAGCGGTCTTGCCGGGGACGATGGCTTCTTCCGGATACTGGTAGGTCAGCTCTTCGAGGCTGAACTTGCAGCGATCGACGATCTCCATCGTGCGCCTGAGCGCTTCCGGATAGCGCGGGAACAGACGCTCCATCTCCTCGGGAGGCTTGAGATACCGATCGGCATGGCGCTCGCGCTCGAAACCAACGGCATCGATGGTCGTGTTGTGCCGGATGCAGGTGACGATGTCCTGAAGCTGCCGCCTCCCCGCCTCGTGGAAAAGCACGTCATTGGTCACGACGGTCTTCACCTTGAAGCGGATTGCGAGATTCGACAGCTCATGGAGCCGGAGCTGATCGTTCGGACGTCGTCGAAGGCAGAGAGACAGGTACGCGCGGTCACCAAATATCTCGGCCAACTTCCGAAGCTGGACGGCACAGGTCTCGTCGGGAAGATCCGGTACCAGGATGCCGATCATGCCATCGGCATATGCGACCACGTCGTCCAGATGCAGAATGCAGTTGTTCTTCCCTCCACGTGACTTTCCAAGCGTGATCAGGCGCGTCAGCCGGGAGTACGCGGCGCGGTCGGTGGGATAGACCAGTATCGACATACCGTCCTGCAGATCCAGACGACAGCCGACGACCAGACGGATACCGGTCGATCGTGATGCTTCGAGAGCACGCACGATCCCGGCTAGCGAATTCCTGTCAACGACACCGATGGCATCTATGCCAAGCTCCTTGGCGGTCTCGAACAGCTCCTGCGCCGAACTCGCACCGCGAAGGAACGAAAAATGTGTCGTGACCTGCAGCTCCGCGTATCTCATGCGAAGACCCCGTGCACGAACCATTTATGGCTGCCTGTTTCCGTATCCACGCCGTCGCCGGACCGGAAGATCCAGAGCCGTTCACCGCCCTCGTCCTCGATCACGAAATAGTCGCGGACCGCGGCCATCTCGGAATTGCGTTCCCACCATTCGCCGAAGATGCGCTCTGGACCGTCGGCGTTCTTCACCTTCCGTCGCTTGCCCCGCCATATGATCCACACGGGCGGATGATCGGGCATCAGCGCCATCACATCGACCTGTTCCGGCCGCGCCAGCAAACGTACGGGACGGCGCCAATGATTGACCCACGAGGCTTCGACCGGATCGGATGCGGCACCGATCCTCCGGACGGAACGCTCGGGAACGTCCGAAGCAACGGGGGCGACGCGATACACCCGCGCTCCCCGGTTCCCGAAGATGTCGATCAGGGGTGTCACATCAATGACCTCGTCTTCGACCAGCGACGACGACTTCTGGGCTTCTTCCAGCGGTTCCGCCATGACGGCGACCAGGGTCATCTTCTCGATCCCGAAGCCGGGTTCGATCTTCTCGGTTCTGTCCTTGAAGAGCTTCGTCAGCCAGGCGACATCGCGAGCAGGCTTGGCGGTGCCGGCACGAATGGCTTGCCTGGTTCCGTCGACCTTCTCGACGATGAGGTCGGTCCGCCGGACACCGAGACCTCTCCTCTGCAGCTCGTCGACAAGCTGGACGACCAGTCGGCCGACATACTTGTTGATCGTCTCCGCGGCGCCGATGGGTTCGGCGAATGCACGGCTGACTTCGACCAACTCCGCCGTGCGGATGGGATCGATCGGCTCAGGCGTTCTGCCGAACATCTGGTCGAGGCGACGACCAACCTCCGGTCCGAAACGAGGCGTCAGCGGCGCGCGTGGGGTGTTGGCAAGTTCACTGATGGTCTTGAAGCCGAGCATTCGAAGATCGCCGACGATCTTATCCGGAAGGCGCAGAAGTGAGAGTGGGAGTTTTTCGACTGCCCTGACGGTCTCGCCGCGCGGGACTATGACGGTGTCTCTTGAGATCGCCCGCGCGCAGGCATTCGCCGCTCCCCAGGTGTCGGCTATCGCAACCCTCGTCGTCAGCCCCTTGGCGCGGAACTGGTTGGCGATCCGCGTCAGCATCGGCTCCTCGCCACCCTGCAGGTGGTCGGCACCTTCGGTGTCCATGACGATCCCGTCTGTGCCATCGACAGCAACGATCGGCGAATACTGGGTCAGCGCCCAGAAGGTAATCCGCTCGAGTGCGACGGCGTCTGCCATAGGATTGGCATCGATCATCGTGAGGCCGCGGAATAGCGCCTGCGCCTTGGCAGCCTGCATGCCGCAGTGAACGCCAGCCTTTCGAGCAGCGGCATCGGCAGCGGAGACCCAGCGCTTTGATCCCGACCTCGCGATCACAGCAATCGCCTGGTCAGCCGGGATGGATGGATCGGCGCGACGAATGCGATCCGTCGGCAGATCGGGAAGGAAGATCGATACGACCCTGGTCATCACACGCTCCTACGAGAAACTCTGCACATTCACCCGCCTTCACGCGCATCAGTTCCAGAAACCATCTGGGCCGCCCCACTCCCGGCACCGGAAGCACTTCGGACGGCCTAACACTCACCCGCCATCGTGTCGTGCTCGCCGTCGGCTGGCCGAAGTCGTTCGCCTCCGTTTGTCGCCGCCACCGCCTGACCGCCAAGGCCATCGTTCCAGTCTTCTCGGCCGCGAGCTGCAGATGGCGTGATGCCGCCATCGGAAGTCGGACGATCTCGCCGACGACGGCGCCGAGACTCCCATATGCGAGCGCCTCTTCCATATTCGCAAGCACGTCTTCTTCTTTGTCAGATTCAACGAAGATCACGCGGTCTGCATGGAGGCCGACCTGTGCCAGCGCAGGCATGAAGAGGTCGGGCCGGGTGAGGCACCAGACGATCGGCCCTGCCGTTCGGGTCGCGATCCCCGCCGCGAAGAGTGCGGCGGCGGCGCCATCGACCGTGCCCACCCCGCCTCCCGCGAACTCGTGGAGAGCGCCGTGCGCCAGTCCGCCTCCCGGGAGAACCGCGTCGATCTCCGGCACGCCGAATTCCAGGCACCCGGCCTTCTTCACCGCATGCCTCTCGATGGAGCTGATGCGTTCCCGAAGGTCGGCTATGACGTGCGCTCGGACAGCGGACATCGGTCACGAATCCTGTTCAGATCGCGTTGAAACTGACGACATCATGTCGCTTGAATGCTGATGTTCCTGTAATGTTCCTTCTGGAAATCGGAGTCAATACGGCGCCAGCTAGGAATAATATCCCACAATTTTAGTTTTTCCGAAGATTGTTTCGATGAATCAGACACGTAGCCGAATCTCGTAAGTCACCGGCTTTATTGAAAAAAATTTTGTCGCCTGTGAAGGATTGCCTTCGACGCGCTGTCCGATTAATGACGCGGCCGTTTCGTCATGGGCAATATCGGTGCACACCAGTTTGTACTAACATCTTCTCCCGAAGCGGAAAGGTCGGCAGCGCTGTTCGCTCCCTCCATGTGATGAGTTTGCACCAAGCGAGGGCTCATAACAGGAAAACGGATCGGTGTTGGCTCTTGGGGAAAAAAGGAAGCGTCACAATGGAGCAGGTCTTTAAACCGCAAGCAGTAGTCGTGGCTTGTGCCATGCTGGCAATGCCCCACTTGGCCGCCGCACAGACGGCCACTGGAATCCCTTCGACAATCACCACGCCGGATAAAGTCGAGTCGCGACTCGGCGTGCTGGAGTTCAAGGACGGTGCGCCCGACGCGGCGACCATGGCGAAGATTTACGACAATCTCGACTTCACTCACGCCTTCGAAGCGTTCGTGAACACCATGCAGGGCGTCAGCGTAGCCGCCATCCGCAAGGGGTTTCTCAGCATCGGGGTGAAGGACAACGAAGTCATGATCTTCTCCGAGCTGATGGATGCCAAGTCGCTATTCCTGACCGCGAATGCGGACACCGTCTATTTCTTCGGCTTCCTCGACCTCTCCAATGGGCCGATGGTGCTCGAGCCGCCGCCCAAGGCGCTCGGCGCCATCGACGACGACTGGTTCCGCTGGGTCACCGATTTCGGTTTGCCTGGGCCTGATCGCGGTGAGGGCGGGAAATACCTCATCCTGCCACCCGGCTACGATGGCCCGCTGCCCGAGGGTGGGTTTTATGTATCGCGGGCCCGGACCACCCGCGTCTTGTGGTTCGGTCGCTCGTTCCTGGAGAACAACGATCCGAAACCCGCGGTGGATTTGATCAAGTCGGCGACCAAGATCTATCCCTATGAAGCCGGCGGCGTCGGCACAAGCATCGCCGAATTCCTGGGCGGCAAGGCCAAACTCGGCCCAGTCACCTCGCCGCCGCCGACCGTGTTCCATGAAGCCAGTGGCAAGGCGTTCAACACGATCCCACCCAACGACTTTAGCTATTACGAGATGCTCAACGAGGTGGTGCAACAGGAACCGGCCACTTCGCTCGACCCCGAGCTGATGGGACCGTTGGCCGCCATCGGGATCGTCAAAGGCAAGCCCTTCGCCCCGGATGCTCGGATGAAGAAGATTCTTGCCGAGGCGGTCGCGGTCGGCAATGCCACCTCGCGCGGCCTGTTCATGAATCCGCGCGAGGCGGACTGGTACTACTACCCAGGTTCGTCGTGGTTCAATCCGTTGTTCATCAGCGGCTCCGAGTTCGAGACGCCGATCCCCGAAATTACGCGCGAGGGCGCCAAACCCTTCCCGCCTACTGGCTATCGCACATTGGATGCGCGGACGTTATGGTTCTACGGCATCACCGGCATCACGCCAGCGATGAGCATGCGCCTGACAGGCGTTGGGTCGCAATACATTTGGGCCATGGTGGATGCGGACAAGCAATATCTCGACGGGGCCAAGACCTACAAGGTGACGCTGCCGAAGGGGATCCCCGCGGAAAAGTTCTGGTCGTTCACGGTCTACGACAGCCAGACGCGCTCGATGCTGGATACGCCGCAGCGCTACCCGCGAGCGGGCAGCCAGAGCTATCCATCGCCCGCCGCCGACCCAAACGCCGACGGCTCAACGACGGTCTACTTCAGTCCGGCCCAGCCCGCGGGGGTCAAGCGGGGTAACTGGATACAGACCATGCCAGGCAAGGGTTGGTTCCCGATGCTTCGCCTCTACAGCCCGCTCGAACCGTTCTTCACCAAGGAGTGGCGGCCGAGCGAGATCGAATTGGTTCGGTGAGTTGCGTGTGTCCCAAGCCGATCGTCAGCACCAAGGGAGAGTGGCTTATGAACAGCATCTTTATGACGGTACTGAAGGGCGCCAGTCTATGCCTCGCGCTGATCGTCGGCTCGGTCGCGAGTGTAAGAGCGCAGACCGTAGATCTTGACGATCAGCTCGCCTACCAGCGTGGCATCGAGGCGGTCATCTGGTCGATACCGGCGATCAGCATCCGCGGGCTTCAGCAGGCTACGTTCAAGGATTATGGCGTCTCCTGGAACGACGTGGTCCTGTTCAGCAAGCCCGCGACGCCTAAGCACGAGCTGCTGACGGCAAACAACCAAGTGCCTTACATGTTCACCTACCTGAACCTCCGGCAGGGTCCGGTAGTGGTGGAAATCCCGGCCGCCGGTGCGAAGGCGCTGCTCTTTGGCAGCTTCATCGACAATTGGCAGACCCCGATCGTTGATGTCGGTCCGTCGGGGGAGGACGAAGGGCGCGGCGCCAAATACCTGTTCCTGCCCCCTGGATACTCGGAGCCGATTCCGGACGGCTACCTTCCGGTTCGGATGGAGGGCTACATCGTTTCCGCGGCCCTTCGTCCGGTGCCGGCAAACGGCGGAACGGCTGAGGACGCCCATAGCTACGCCCAGCAGTTGAAGGTCTATCCGCTGGCGAACGCAGCGGCCCCGAAGCCAACGCGGTTTGTCGATGGCTCTGCTAAACCCTACCATACGCTCCCGGTCTACGACGCAAGCTGGTTCCGCGAGCTGGCGGCGATGGTCAACGAAGAGCCGGTGCGCGAACGCGACAAGGTGATGATGGGCATGTTGGCCTCGATCGGGATCGAGCGCGGCAAGCCGTTTCAGCCCGATGCGAAAATGCAGAAGACGCTTGACGCCGCACTCGTTGACGCGAGGCGGATCATGCAGCACTATTTCGAGGAATCCACGTTCGTCCCGTGGTGGCCCGGCAGCCAGTGGATGTCACTGTCCCCGTCGACAATGCGCGTGGCGCACCAGTTCACCTTTGAAACCCCCGACGCGCTCTGGATTGATGCGAGGGCGGGCGGTGTGTACTACTACGCGACGTTCCTGCCGAAGAAGCTTGGCGGCGGCTCGTTCTATCTGGTGGGCTTGCGCGACTCCGCAGGGCAGCTACTCGACGGACAAGCAACCTACCGGTTGCGCGTCCCTGCGGTTGTGCCGGCAAAGGATTTCTGGTCGGCCATCGTCTATGACAGCGACTCGAAAGCGTTCGTCTGCGCCGGGCCGTGCGATACGGCGGACAACGTGGTTGGGCTGTCGTCCTTCGAAAAGCCGGCGATGAAGCAGAACGGCGACGGGTCCGTGGACCTCTATTTCGGCCCGAAGGCGCCGGCGGGATTCGAGAAAAATTGGGTCCCGACCGCGGGTAAGAACTTCTTCCTGATCTTCCGCCTCTATGGGCCAGAGAAGGCTTTCTTCGACAAGAGTTGGAAGATGCCGGATGTCGAGAAGATCCCGTAAGCAGATTTCGAGACGGCCAAACCCCGGCGACTTTCGAGACGGACTCTGTGCGACCGCTTTGGGTCGATACTGTTGAAAAACTCGTTACTGCAGGCCCTTGGGACGCGTGATTCAATCCTCTGAGTGATTTGGCAGGGGATCAGGCGATAGATGGGTTTTCAGGCGGCTCCGGCGCATCTTCGCTCACCTCAAGCGCATCCTGCGGATGGCCAGGTTGAGACTGCGCAATCCATGTGGTGCACGCGATGAATTCCGTCTCGCCGCCACTGCCCAAAACCTCAGAAGGCTGGCAAAGCTTAGGCATTCACGCCTCCCAACCGCCGCCATGGCCGCAGGATTGTCGACGGGCACCCCAACAGCCAGATCGACGATCTCCTCCCCTGGGCCTACATCCGGGCTCCGGAGCAGGCCGTGGCCTGAGAACACCGCTTACCGAAAATCAAGAGAGATTCGAATGCACAGCATCGTCGATGCAATGCACTGGCCTTTCAAACGGCTCTTCCACCAGATCAGTATTCCGACGTTGCAGGAGCGAGAAGCGTGCGTACCCTGCACCACAGATAGGTGTCACATCACGGGCGCCATTGACATCATTCCCGCCCCGCTTTCTCATTGTAACAAGCGCCATGACGGCATCGATTCTACCCCTGAAAATCAGTCCAGTATTATGGGTGCAGCACGCTGCCTGATCCAGAATTGTGCGCCTGAGGATCCAAAATGATCCGTTTGGACAGGGCGATTTCTCCAATGAAAACAATCCTGCTGAATCCAAGATTGTGTGGCGAAGCTCAGATATTCCGCCAAGCCTTCGGCAGGAGCGAAGGCGAGCAGAACACTGAAAATTACGCGAAGGGCATTCTCAGTCGTCTCTCAACACGGCCGCTTCTGAGAAGCACCACTGAAACGTGACAGGGCGAAATTGTCTAACGCCGCTTCGCCAGCATAGATCGAAACAGCACAACCGCGAGGCCGATCAGAATCGTCGCGACGATGAAGAGGAAGGCCGCTGCCGCAATCGCCGGGCTGATGTTCTCGCGGATACTCGAAAACATCTGCCGGGCCAGCGTACGCTGGTTGGGACCGGCGACGAAGAGCGTCAGCACGACCTCGTCCAGCGAGGTGGCGAAGGCCAGCACCGCGCCGGAGAGCACGCCGGGCATGGCAAGCGGCAGGGTTACGCGGCGGAAGACCGTTGCGGGCGAAGCGCCAAGGCTTTGCGCGGCGAGTTCCACACGCTCGTCGATGCCGGCAAGCGCGCCGATGACGCTGACCACGACGAAGGGCACGGCGACGACCGTGTGGGCGATGATCACGCCGGCATAGCTGTTCGTCAGGCCGAAACCCGCAAGCAGCACCTGCATGCCGACGCCGAGCACGACGGCAGGCACCACCATCGGCAGTAGGAAGAGCGTGCGTATCGAGCCGCAGAAGAAGAGGAGGCGGTTGCGCAGGCCGAGCGAGGCGGCGGTGCCGAGAACGGTGGCGAGCAGCGTCGTGCCCGTCCCGATGATCAGGCTGTTGAAGATCGCCCGCCGCCAGGCATCCGCCGTGAAAAGTTCCTCGAACCAGCGCAGCGACCAGGACGGGATCGGATAGGTAAGGATGACGCTCGAGGTGAAGGCGAGCGGCAGGATGGCGATGAGCGGCGCGACGAGAAAGAGGATCGTCAGCGAGGCGAAAGCGAACTTGGCGAGCTTCATCGGCATGACCTAGCGCCTCCCCGGCTCGTCAGTGGAGAGCCGCGCATAGACACTATAGAGCAGCAGCGTCGCGATAAGCAGCACGACGCCAAGCGCCCCGGCCATGCCCCAGTTCGCAGAACCTGTGGCGTAGAAGGCGATGATCGAGCTGATCATCTGGTCACCCGGCCCCCCGATCAGCGCCGGCGTGATGTAGTAGCCGATCGCAGAAATGAAGACGAGCAGGCTGCCGGAGGCGACGCCGCGCAGGCTCAGCGGCAGCAGCACGCGCAGGAACGCGCGCCATGGCGGCGCTCCGAGCGAGGCGGCCGCCGGCATCAGGTTCTTCGGGATGGTAATAAGCACCGAATAGATCGGCAGCACCATGAAAGGCAGCAGCACATGGGTCATGGCGATGATGACGCCGGTACGATTGAAGATCAACGGCAGCGGTGCGTCGATCAGGGCGAGCGTTTGCAGAAGGTCGTTGATCAGCCCTTTTTCCTGCAACAGGATGAACCAGGCGGCGGTGCGTACCAGAAGCGAGGTCCAGAGCGGCAGCAGCACGGCGGCCAGCATCAGATCGCGCTTCCAGCCGGTAAGCGAAGCCGCGATCATCGCATAGGGGAAGCCGATGGCGGCGCAGGCGAAGGTGACGAGTGCGGCGATCCAGAAGGTGCGCACGAGGATAACGCGGTTGACGGACCGGTCGGCCGGCAGGTGCTCGATATCGCCGGCGGCATTGCGGCCGAGATCGACGGCGGCGAGCAGGTTGCGATCGGTGAGCGGCGAGAGCGCATCGGCGATGGCCAGCCAGAATTCCGGTTTCTCCCAACGCTTGTCGATGGAGACGAGGTCGGCGGGCGGGTTCGCCGTGTCTTCGAGCGCGCTCATCGTCTTGGACATGAGCGTGCGGAAGCCGGAACGGGCGCTGTTGAGGCGGCGGACCATATCGCCGAGCGCCTGGTCGTCATCGACGGCCTTCAGGTCCTCCATCAGCGCCGTCTGCATGGGCATGGTCGGCGGCGACTTTCGATCCCAATCCGTCAGCACCTCGGCGCTGCGCGGAAGCAGGCGCAGCACGGCCGGATCCGACACGGCCTGCGACATCATGCTGAACAGCGGCCAGACGAAGAAGCCGATGAGGAAGAGAAGCAGCGGCGCAAGAAGAACGAGTGACCGCCCGGTCCGGGACGAGACTGCACTCATGGCGCGATGACCCGGCAATCGCCGGCTGAAAAGGCCGCATAGACCTTGGTGCCCGGCGGGAATTCGCGCGACCGTCGACCGAGCTTTGCGATCAACGGTTGTGCGGCGTTCTGCAACTGCACGCGCAGATGATCGCCCTGATAGACGGAATCGGTCACTTCCGTTTCCAGGCAATTGCGCGCTTCGCCGCGCGTCTCGCTGAGATCGACCCGCTCCGGCCGGATGGAGAGAAAGACGGGCTGGCCGGAGGCGACGCTGCCGGAAACGGCCGAAACGATATGCGCGCCGGACCGCAGGCGCACGGTCGCCTCCTGCCCCTGCACCGCCTCGACGACACCCTCGACCAGATTGGTCTCGCCGATAAATTCCGCGACGAAGCGCGTCGCCGGTTCGTCATAGACCTGCCGCGGGGTGCCGATCTGCTCAATCTTACCCTTGTTGAAGACGGCGACACGGTCCGACATGGTCAGCGCCTCCGACTGGTCATGTGTGACGAAGACAATCGTCACGCCAAGGCGGCGGTGCAGGTCACGGATGTCGAGCTGCATCTGCTCGCGCAACTGCTTGTCGAGCGCGCCGAGCGGCTCGTCCATCAGCACGACGCGTGGCTCGAAGACCAGGGCGCGGGAAAGCGCCACACGCTGTTGCTGCCCACCGGAGAGTTGCGAAGGCCGGCGGTCGACGAAGGCCGACAGCTGCACCATATCCAGCGCCCGCGCCACGCGCTCGGCGATCTCCGCCTTGCCCAGCCTGCGCATCTGCAACGGGAAGGCCACGTTCTCGCCGACCGACATATGCGGGAACAGGGCATAACTCTGGAAGACGACGCCCATATCCCGCTTATGGGTCGGCACGTCGTTGATCGCCGTTCCGTCCAGCAGGATATTGCCGGAGGTCGGCTGCTCGAAACCCGCCAGCATCATCAGGAGCGTCGTCTTGCCGGAGCCGGAGGGGCCGAGCAGGCTTACGAACTCGCCCTTCCCAATGCCGAGAGCCAGGTTTTCAACCACGCAGAGCGGGCCGTAGAATTTGGTGATGCGGTCAAATCGAATGAATTCGGCCACGGAAGACTCCATCGCTAGAGGCGAAGGATGCGCCATCCGGAAAACCCGTGAGAACGCATCCGGCCAGGCTGGAAGGGCGCCCGTCGGGGCGCCTTCGCGGCGGATGTTCTTACTGGGCCAGCCAGGCGTTGAAGCGCTGCGTCAGCGTTTCGGCATTGTCGATCCAGAAGTCCACATTCAGCGAGATCGACTCCGTCATGTTCGCCGGATCGGTCGGCAGGTCCTTCGCGAATTCCGCCGGAACCTTGGCTGCGGCTTCCTTGTTCGGCAGGCCGTATGCGACGAATTCCGGCAGCTTCGCCTGATGTTCGGGCAGGCTTGCGAAGGCGATAAAGTCCTGTGCGGCGTCCTTGTTTTCCGCATCCTTCAGCACCACCCAGCTATCGACGGCGTAGATGCTGCCCGGCCAGACGACCTTGAAGTTCTTGCCTTCTGTGCGGTTGATGCCGGTTATGCGGCCGTTATAGGCCGACGTCATCGCCACTTCGCCGGAGGCGAGGAACTGCAGCGGCTGGGCGCCCGATTCCCACCAAACGATGTGCGGTTTCAGCTCATCGAGCTTCTTGAAGGCGCGCTCGACCCCTTCGTCGGTCCCAAGCACGTCGTACAGCTCGTCCTTAGAGACGCCATCGGCGAGCAGCGCGAATTCGAGCGTATATTTCGGGCCCTTGCGCAGCGCGCGCTTGCCGGGGAATTTTTCGACGTCCCAGAAGTCCGCCCAGGAGGCCGGGCCTTCCTTCAGCTTGTCACCGTCATAGGCGATCGCCGTCGACCAGACGATGGCGCCGACACCACAGTCATCGACCGCAGAATCGAGGAACTTGTCCTTGCCGCCCATCTTGTCCCAGTCGATCTTTTCATAGAGACCGTCGGCACAGCCGAGCGCCAACTCTTCGGCTTCCACCTGCACGGCATCCCAGTTCGGTGCGCCGGCCTTGACCTTCGACTGGATGACGCCGATGCCGCCGTCCCAGGCTTCGTCGAGCACCGGCTTGCCGGACTTTTCGGCGAACGGCTTGAAATAGATGTTGCGCTGCGCATCCTGATAGTTGCCGCCCCAGGAGACGACGGTCAGGTCCCGTGCGAATGCCGGTGCGGCAAGGCTTGCCGACAGCACGACGACGGCGGCCGCCAGAACACCCGCTTTCAAGATAGTCTTCATTGCACTCCCCTTTTCTTTGTTTGTGAAGGCGCCGACGTCAGCCGCCGGCTCAGTTGACGATCTCATGCGGACTGCTGACCCGTCCCTGTCTTTGGCGTATCGCGATTATTTCTGCCTCTCCGGTCGTCGCGCCCTTTCTCCCCGGGCGTTCGTCCGACCGAATGATGCATTCTGGTCCTTGTCGGTCTGAGGGGATTTTCCCCCGTTGACGATCGTCAGACGTGTTGTCCTCCGTTGATGTGGATTTCCGCGCCGTTGATGTAGGACGATGGTTCGGTGCAGAGGAAATAGATGGTCTCCGCGACTTCGCGCGGTTCGCCCAGTCTTCGCATCGGCACTTCCGCCGCCACCAGTTCATCCGTTCCGGGCGACAGGATCGACGTTTCGATCTCGCCCGGCGCGATGGCATTCGCCCTGACCCCGCGTTGGCCGAATTCGTGCGCCATTTCGCGGGTCAATGAGGCAAGCGCCGCCTTGGACGCCGCATAGGCAACGCCTGCGAAGGGGTGGACGCGCGAGCCGGCGATGGACGTAACATTGACGATCGAGCCCTTCGCCGCTTCCAGTTCCGGCATGAGCGCGCGTGCGATCAAAGCGGTCGAGACAAGATTGACGTTGAGCACCTGCGTCCAGACATCGGCATCCGTATCCAGCACACCGAGGCGGCTCTTGCCCGGCCCCTTCGGCGAAATGCCGGCATTGTTGACGAGCGCGTGCAGCCGGCCGTTCGGCAGGCGCTCGCGCACGGTCGCTGCCAGGCGGTCGATCTGCGTGAGATCCGCGAGGTCGGCCTGGATATGGCTCTCGCGGGCGGACGGCCAGGCGCATTCCTCGGAAAAGGACTGGCGGGAAACGGTGAGAATGCGCCAGCCCTTCGACTGGAAGAGCTTGACCGTCGCATGCCCGATCCCGCGGCTCGCCCCCGTCAGCAACATGTAGCGGCATTCTTCAGTCATGCGAGCGTTTCCTCTTGATGCTTGATACATCGTAATAGGCCGCCCATGAATTGCAAGCCTCCTCTTCCAAGCGGTGTCAGGCCCGGCGCGCTTCCTGCTCCGTGTCCCGTTCGATGCGCTCGAGGATTGGCTTGCCGCCGAGCAGGATATCGTCGACGATCGCCATCGAGGCGGCGGCGGAATCGTGCCGTTTCAGGGCTTCGACGACCGGGTAGTGATGGTCGATCATCGCACGTCCGCCCTCTATATAGGCATCGGAAATGTGCGGTCCCATCTGCAGCCAGAGCCGCCGCAGGATGCCGTTCAGCACCGGCAGCCCAGCGATCTGCGGCAGCAGGAAGTGGAAGGCCTGGTTGAGTTGCGTGCCCTTCAGCCGGTCGCCGGCCTCGATTGCCTGTTCGTTTTCGCGCAAGATGCGTTCCAACGCCTCGATATCCGTGCTCGTCGCCACCTGGGCGGCAGTTTCCGCCGCCAATCCCTCCAGCCGGACACGGATTGCGCGGATCTCACGGTAGCGGTTTTCGCTCAAACCCGGGATGCGGATGTCGCGCGGCGAGCGGAAGGTGATCGCCTCGTCATTGGCAAGCCGGAGGATGGCGTCGCGGATCGGTGTGACGCTCGTGCCGAATTGTTCCGCCAGATCGCGGATCTTCAGCCGGTCGCCGGGCTGGAACCGGCCCTGGATCAGGGCATCGCACAACGCACCATAAACGGCGCTGTTGAGGTTCTCATGATCCAGTGACGTGAATTGAGGCATGGAATTGGTCCGCAAAATCGAATAACAAGATACTTGATGCATCTTTTTCGGTGTGTTTCAAGTATGACATGTCGCGGGCATCATCCGCCAATCGGCTTGCCGCGGCAATATAGTCGGCGCCGTGGTCAGCAGACGGCGCAGACAATAGAATGAAATGTGGGAAACCGCACCCAACGGAGCAAGCATGACGGAGCCATCGCCCACCGCCAAGAAGGCCGATTCCATGTCGGCGACGTGGAGTGCGACATCGCTTTCCGATGCCGAGGCCGCGGTAATGCAGGTCTATGGCGTGGCCGGCACGATCAGGCGGCTTTCCAGCGAAAGAGACGAGACCTTTCTTTTCACCCGCTCGGACGGGACGGACTTCATCCTCAAGATTGCCAATCCCGCCGAGGACCCGGCCGCGCTGGAATTCCAGGACGGTGCGCTCCTGCATCTGGAGGCTGCCCCCCCCGCCGTCCCGGTGCCGCGGCTCATACCCACGAAAAGCGGAGAGCCGAGCCACACGCTTTCCACCGCCGATGGCCCGCGCATCATGCGCCTGCTCACTTTCCTGCGCGGCGAATTGCAGTACCGCACACCCGCCTCCGAGGCGCAGAGCCGCAACGTCGGCCGGGCACTTGCGGAACTCGGGCTTGGCCTTGAGGACTATGACGGACGCCCGCCGGCGGGAAAGCTGATGTGGGACATTTCCCACACGCTCGATCTCACCGCCGTCGTCGACCATGTCGCGCCCGAACGCCGGGCGCAGGCGGAAGCCGTGCTGGCGGAATTCGAGCGGGCGCTTCCCGCTATCACCAGGCTCAAGCGGCGACAGATCATCCACAACGACTTCAACCCGCACAATGTCTTGCTCGATCCGGCCGCACCCACCGCAGTCGTCGGCATCATCGATTTCGGCGACATGGTCCATGCGCCGCTCATCAACGACCTTGCCGTGGCGCTTTCCTATCATCTGGCGACGGAAAACTGGGCGGCGCGCACGAGTTCCTTCCTGGAGGGGTTTCTTTCGGCACGTGCGTTGGAGCCTGCCGAAATGGAGCTTCTGCCGGTGTTGACCCGGTCACGGCTGGCGATGTCCCTCATCATCGCCGAGTGGCGCTCCGCACGCTTCCCGGAAAACCGCGACTACATCATGCGCAACCACGCCACCGCCTGGCGGGGGCTTCAAAACATATCCAATCTGACGCCGGCCGGGCTGAAAAGGCTCGTGCCCAACCTTTCCGAGGCCTGATCATGTCGATGGTGAATGCTTTCTCGCACGAAGATTTCGAACGGCTCGACGAGGCCGAACGGGCGCTGATCGCGCGCCGGGAAAAAGTGCTCGGTCCCGCCTACCGCCTCTTCTATGAAAAACCGCTGCATCTCGTGCGCGCCGAAGGCGTCTTTCTCTATGACGCGGCCGGCGAACGATATCTCGATGCCTACAATAACGTCGCCTCGCTCGGCCATTGCCACCCGCGCGTGGTGGAGGCGATCACCAGGCAAACCGCCGTGCTTAACACCCACACGCGCTACCTGCACGAAGGCATCATCGACTATGCAGAGGCGCTGACGGCCACTTTCCCCGAAGCGCTCAGCCAGGCCATGTTCACCTGTACCGGCAGCGAGGCGAATGACCTTGCGGTGCGCATCGCCCGCTTCGTCACCGGCGGCACAGGCATCATCGCGACGGAGCTTGCCTATCACGGCCTCACGGGCGCCGTCGCGGAATTCTCGCCCTCCCTCGGCGAAGCCGTGACGCTGGGCCGGCATGTGCGCACCGTGCCCGCCCCGGACAGCTACCGTCATTCCGCCGAGGAGATGATGGAAAAGTTCGGCCGCGACGTGCGCGCGGCGATTGCTGACCTGAAGCGCCACGGCATCAAGCCGGCCATGCTGATCACCGACACGATCTTTTCGAGCGACGGTATTTTCGAGGGGCCGAAAGGTTTTCTGAAGCCGGCGGTGGACGCCATCCATGAGGCAGGCGGTCTCTTCGTGGCGGATGAAGTACAGCCCGGCTTCGGCCGCACCGGCGAGGCCATGTGGGGCTTCGAACGCCACGGCGTCGCGCCCGATATGGTGACGATCGGCAAGCCGATGGGCAACGGCTATCCGATGGCCGGCATCGTTCTTCGCCCGGAGGTCATTGCCGAGTTCGGTCCTCGGGCGCGCTATTTCAACACATTCGGCGGCAATCCAGTCGCTGCCGCCGCCGGCAAAGCGGTGCTGGACACGATCCGCATTGAAGGCCTGCAGCAGAATGCGCTGGTGGTTGGTCGCCACCTGATGGATAGGGTGAAGAGCCTCTCAGCTACCCATCCGGCGATCGGCGACGTGCGCGGGACTGGGCTCTTCATCGGCGTCGAGATCATCGCCGACTCGGCCACAAAGCGTCCTGACGCGGCCCTGACGACACGCATCGTCAACGGCCTGCGCGAGCGCCGCATCCTGATCAGCGCCTCAGGCCCCAATGCTAACGTTCTGAAGATCCGTCCTCCCCTCGTCTTCTCCCGCGAGAACGCCGATATGCTCGCTGATGCACTCGGCGATGTGCTGAAGACGCTCTGAAAGAAGGGGTAACCGGGTGATGTCAGGTTAAATCTGCAAAGAGCAGTTTCGGCCGGATGCCTGGCTCAGGTTGCCGTTCCGGTAACCGCTTTCCAATGTACATTCCAATCGGCGCATGCAGCAGTTCGCGGGTTTGCTGCGGCTGGCGAAGTCGCTGAAGTGGTCGACATCCGGACCGTCGCCAAGTCACGCAGCAATCCGAGCTACAACAAGGACGTTCTACCGGGTCACCAGCTTCCAGATCGCTGACGATCTTAGCGCGGAGCTTGGCGGCCTGCGCGGCAAATCGAGAACCGTACCTCCTTGCATGCCAGGTGTCCCGGCCTCGGAATGCAAAGCCAGCTCTGACTCAGTGGACAACCTCCTTCTTTGCCCTGGAGGCCGGTGGACAAAGCGCTACCTCGGTGCAAACAGCAGAAGGACCGAGATGACGATCAAAAGCGGCCCCATCCAGCGGAAATGCCTGGCAAACTGTTTCAGCCAGTCTTGCCGGGAGCCGATGTCGAGATAGCGCAGACCCACCGCCGTCATCCAAACGCCAGCGCAGAACATGATAAATTGGTCGATATAGGCCATCTGTCGTCGATCCATCGCCGCGTCGAGATCTGCCCTTTGGCTGTCCGGAAGAGCAAGTCCGGGTATTTCCGTGGCTCAATAAGGGGCACCGTGGGAATCTCACGGGCAAGGGCATGACGGCTTTCGCCTTTGATGATGAACACGCTGCTTGATTGAAATCTCGCGGCGTGGATAGAAAAGTGATGGCTGACGTCATGCATCATCGATTTCTGAACGGTAAGCTGAACATCTACCGCTCCGGGAGAACCTTTTTCCAGCGTCTGCGCACGACTTTATCGCAGGGAAAAGATCATTCACCATCCTGGCTTTGGAAGCGAGATGGCGCCTTTCCTGTCCAGCGTCTAAATGCGCGCGTGAAATGCGCGGGATCGCTGTAACCCACCCGATAGGCGATCTCGGTCATGCTGTGACCGCCTTCGCGGATCAGTCGGATAGCCTCGCTTCGCCGAGTCTCGTCAAGCAGTTCCTCGAACTCGACGCCGCAGTATTTTAGGCGCCTCTGCAGGGTACGCACGGACACGTCAACTCTTCCTGCCATGGCTTTCAAGCTAAGCTCATGGTCGTCGGAGAGCCTGTCGCTGAGCAGCCGTGCCACCTCCACCGTCGATGTCAGGGCCGTCGTCGCCTTTGAGGGGCCAGTTTCGTGGGTTTTGAGAGGCAGATCGAGCAACTCGCGATCGAATTCGATCATGTCGTGCTCGCAGCCCAATTCGATATTGGGCCCGAGGCACTCCTCGAGTGCCTCGACCCCTCGCGTCTTCGTCGCGGTCAGTCGAACCTTTATGCCGGACGGTTCCCCCGCCAAAAGAGGCACCTTTCGCAGGACCGCGAGACTACCGAAGATGAACTGCCGGGGATCGAATTCGCAACGATCCGCGAAGCGGAAGACGATTCGAGCGGTTCTGCCCTCCACCAGGAAGCGTACATCTGAACCGCGGTGAATCGACGGCACATTGCCGGACGCGAGCGCGCATGCGTGAGCCACATCCTTTGCTGCGAGAACGGATTGTCCCCACCCGCCGAGCTCGCGGAGGTCGGTCGAGGAGCCGACATGCGCGCCTGCGAACGGATCCCCCGCGACGGCCGCCAGGTCATTGCCCAAGCGAAAGCACTGGGCGCGCGGAAGCCAGCCATCGGCATTCTGGAATACGTTTGGCGATATGCCGAGGCGCTTGCAGAACTCAATCGCCGAGACATCGTGCTTCGCCAGATAGGGCGCAATGGCCAAGAACGTCCTGATCCTGATCGAAGGTGCAGAATTCAGCATCCGAGACGCAACCTTGGCATGAAAAGGCAAGACGGAACATGTCCGCTATAGCAGTATGCGGAGAGATTTCGCAAGGAAGTTGTGCAGGGGGCGAGGCCGGAACAGCCGATCGTCTGCGAGCCGCGTCGGAGGAGCTGGGTATGAAGGTGAGCGGATGAGCAAATTCAAACTGAAATGGCCTGGGGTAGCTCGGCGCCCGTACACATTGATGATAGCGGCCACCGCCTGCGCGGCGGCGTGGTCCGCCTCGGCCCAGGACACGATAGAACCCGAGGCTGCCAAGGTTCTCGCTGCGATGAGCGATAATCTCAGGTCGATGCCGACTCTTAGCGTCAACTATGACGCAGATCAGGAGATCGTCGATCTTGAGGGGCAGAAGATCCAGTACAGCGCATCGGGTACCATCGCGCTCGATCGCGGCAAGGGTTTTCTGTTGACGCGCAAGGGGCCTTTCTCCGATGCGGAGGTGATATTCGACGGCAATACGATATCGCTTCACAGCAAAGGCATGAATGTCTATGCGCAGGTGCAAAGTCCGGGGCCAAGTGTTGAAGCGGCAGCAGACGAACTTCGCGTCGCCACCGGACTCGATGCGCCGGGGGCCGACCTGTTGGCAAGCGACCCCTATGCGGTTCTCACTGATGGTGTGACCAAGGGAACCCTTGTCGGATCGGCGTTCGTTGGTGGAGTCGAATGCGATCACCTCGCCTTCAGAACAGATATTGTCGACTGGCAAATCTGGGTCAGCAAGGGCAACAATCCGTTGCCGCTCAAATATGTCATCACGACCAAATGGGTAACCGGAGCGCCGGAATACTCGCTGCGGCTGAGCAACTGGAAGTCAGCTGGCATTGGTGCCGCTCAATTTAAGTTCACACCGCCAGCGAACGCCAAGAAACTCGAACACGTACATGCCGACGTTACCGGCGACATGTTGCTCGAGGCGGGAGAATGAAGATGCGCAAGTTGCAGAGAAAAGTCCTTTGCGCCGCAATCGCCGGCCTCGCCATGCTCGCAGTCGACAGTCTCATGCCAATGCCGTTCGGCTCGTTCGTGTCCGAAGCGCAGGCGGTCGTAGGGCGTCCTGTGACCCCGGGCAGTGTTGCCGGTGTTGCGCGCCGCACCACCCGCCGTGTAATCCGCCGCTCCGCGGTCTACGTCGCAGCGCTTCCCTCCGGCTGTGTCAAGACCAGCATCAACGGCGTTTTGATCTGGCGCTGCGGCGGGATCTACTACCAGCCCTATGATGGGCGTTACGTCGTCGTCTACATCGACTGATGCCAGAGCTTATTGCACCAGTTCAATTTAAATCTTCAGCCTTTTCCCACTTTGTACTTCGCCCTCGATGTACAGAGCGAGCGAACTGTACGGTCGTCTCGGTGGAATTAAAAGGAGCCATATGATGAGTTGCTCGATGAAAGCCCTGCTCGCAGGGGCCTCTGCACTGGTACTTCTTGCCGGCGTCGCCCATGGGCAGACGGCGCCGAAGATGGAAATGACGACGCCGATACCGGATTCCATCACCACCCCGGACAAAGTTGAAACCCGGCTTGGAACGTTGAATTTCGTCGATGGTTTCCCGGACAAAGCCACTTCCGAGAAACTCTACAACAACCTCGACTTCATGCGCGGTGTCGACGCCTTTCTCAATGCCATGCCGGGGGCGTCGGTCGAGGCGTTGAGGGTTGGCCTTGCCAGCCAAGGTGCGGACAACAACCAGACCATCCTCATTTTCGAAGACCTGATGGACTCGCGCTCGCTGTTCCTCACCGGCAATACCGAGAGCATCTACAATCTGATGTGGCTCGACACCAAAGCAGGGCCACTGGTGATCGAAACACCACCGAATATCCTGGGCATGATCGATACGCACTGGTTCGAATATGTCGGAGACCTCGGAAATGCCGGTCCGGACCGGGGCAAGGGTGGCAAGTACCTGCTGCTGCCCCCCGGCTACAAGGGCGAGATCCCAGACGGCTATTTCGTGCTCCGGAGTTCGACCTACGGCAACCTGTTTTTCTGGCGAGGCTTTCTCGAAAACGGCAGCACGAAGACCGCGGTCGAGAACACCAAGAAGTTCGCCAAGGTGTATCGTCTGTCGGATACCGCCAATCCGCCGCCGATGAAATTCGTTAACGTCAGCGGCAAGGAATTCAATACGATCCATTCCAATGATTTCCACTTCTACGAGGAAATAAACGACGTCGTTCAGTACGAGCCGAACGAGGCCTACCACCCGGAAGTGCTTGGACAACTTGCCGCAATCGGCATCGAGAAGGGCAAGCCCTTCGCGCCTGACGAGCGCATGAAGAAGATCCTCACCGACGCCGTGGCTGTCGGGAACGCGACGGCTCGCACGATTACCTTCGATACACGGATGAAGGACGCATATTACTATCCCAACAGCGCCTGGTTCACCGGTTTTGTCGGCGGTAGCTACGAATTCCTTCAGCAGCCCGGCGTTCGCTACCTCGACGCCCGGGTGCTGTTTCACTACTACGCGACCGGGATCACGCCGGCTATGGCGATAAAGCGTGTCGGCGTCGGTTCGCAATACGCTGGAGCAACAACTGACAGCGAGAAAAAGCCTCTCGACGGTAGCAAGACTTACAAGGTTCACCTGCCGCCGAATATCCCCGCCAAGGACTTCTGGTCATTCGTCGTCTATGACAACCAGACCCGGTCGATGCTACAGACCGACAATCAGTTCCCGAGCATAGGCAGCGATAAGAAGGACCTTGTCGTCAACGCAGACTCTTCGGTGGATGTCTGGTTCGGCCCGACAGCACCGGCAGGTCACGAGGCTAACTGGGTGCAGACCGTTCCCGGCAAAGGTTGGAACGTCCTCCTGCGCCTCTATGGTCCGCTGGAGTCGTGGTTCGATAAATCCTGGAAGCCGGGTGAAATCGAACTGGCCGAGTGATCAGAATATCCGTGATCAACTGATCGCGATATTAGCGCTCGCCTCCATGCTGGTTTTCATCTTCAATGCTGATCCGACTGGTTGTGTCGGATCAGCATCAGCTGGGATTATTTGCCGCCTTGTTTGAGAGCGGCCAGCGCTCGTTTGCTGCGACGGGGTTACATGTTCATCATTCGCTTTCTGCTACTGAGCCTGCTCATCTGCCTGTCGACTGTTTCCCTGTCGCACGCGCAGGCGAAGGCGCCGGCAACGAGCACAGCAGAATCATCAAAGGTGGCCGAGCTGCTGCTTCTCCTCGAAGATGCGGACGTGAAGACATGGTTGGCGCAAAGGCAAGCAGCAGTTCCCGAAAAGGGCGCCGCCGAGGTGGCGCGGGTCATCGACGACTTAGAGGCTCGCTCGCGTACCCGCCTCCACGTCCTCCTGTCTGCTGTGCCGCGTATAGGCAGCGAACTCTACCGCGCAGCCTCCTCGGTCCGGCGAGAGGCGCACGATAGCGGCTTTGCCCCCGGGATCCTGATGATCGGCATAATCGCGGGCATTGGTTTTGGCGTGGAATGGTTCTTTCGTCGCTCAGGGCCGGATGTGACCTTGCCCAATCATCTCTTGGCGCAAGTTCACAGGGAGTTTGCGCCACCGTTGATTTTCACGGCGACGGTTGCCTTCGTCTTTCTGATCTTCGCCTGGCCGCCGCTCATGCGCGTGGTCGTGCTTTATTCGCTCGTCGCGACAGTCGGCTACCGAAGCGCGCTGGCGATCTGTCGGCTCGCGATGACCGTATCCGTGCCGATGGCTAAGGCCTACCCCCGTGTCCGGCTGTTCGTCGCGGTGCTGGCATTGGCGATGGCGTTCTCGGCTATATGCGAGCGCCTCGCCGTTTCCACGGACGTCCGTTCGCTGATTGCCATTGGATTTTCGGGTCTGCTTCTCCTGATCGCGATCGAAGCTATCGGCCGCAACCGCTCAGGCGATGATGCACAGCTTTTGGGCCGAGGCGTGCCTCGGACAACCGGCATTACCGGCGCTGTAACGCTCTGGCTGCTCTGGTGCGGTGGTTTCCTGGCGCTATTTTGGCTCGGCATTATGTTTGTTGTTGTGCCCCGCGCCCTCTCAATCGCTGACAGGTTGACCCACGCGGTTGCGGCTTCACGCTGGAATGACGATGGTGCGACAGACCCGAAGACAGTGCTGCTAGTTCGAGGCGCGCGAGCTATCATCGTCATCATCGCAGTGGATTGGATCGCATTCGTTTGGCGTCACAATTTCCAGCCCATTACCGGTCAGCTGGCGCTCGCCAAGACAATCATAGCCGGCGCCTTCAACAGCGTCGTCATTTTGCTGGTCATCGACCTCGTTTGGCGGTTGGGGAATGCTTACATAGCCCGTCAGCTCGGCCGCGTTGGCGAGGGAGGAGCACTCGCACCGAATGAGATCGCGCGCCAGGGCCGGCTTCGTACCTTGCTGCCTGTATTCCGCAACGCGTTGGCCGCGGGACTTCTGAGTGTGGCCGCACTTACGGTCCTCTCGCAGATGGGGGTCCAGATAGGCCCACTCGTCGCCGGTGCTGGCGTGGTGGGCGTGGCTATTGGGTTCGGTTCACAGACGCTCGTCAAGGACGTCGTCAGTGGTATTTTTTATCTTTTGGACGATGCGTTCCGCGTCGGAGAGTATATTGAGGCGGGAAATTACATAGGCACAGTCGAGTCCTTCAGTTTACGGTCAGTGCGGCTGCGGCACCATCGCGGACCGATATTCACGGTGCCCTTCGGGTCGCTTGGCGCTATCAAGAATTTGAGCCGTGACTGGACGGTTGATAAGTTCCGCATCCGTGTCCCCTTCAAAACGGATCTCGATAAGGTCCGCAAGCTCATCAAGACAATCGGCGGGCAGTTGCAGGCCGATCCGGAGCTCGGGTCGTCATTCATCGAGCCACTCAAGCTCAAGGGCGTCGAGCAAATTGGCGAGTACGGCATCGAACTCGGCGTTGGCTTCACCTGTAAGCCTGGCGATCAAACCGTGATCCGCCGCAAGGCATATACGATGCTAATGCAGTTGTTTGGCGACAACGGGATCGATTTCGCTCAGCCTGTAGTCCAGGTTAGTGGAGATGACAAAGGTTCAACTGCTGCGGCTCACACCACGCTGCAACTTCAAGGCACCACTGCTCCACCGGGACCCAATGGGCCAGCTTTCTAGAGCGTTTCGGGTTTAAAGGGAGCGCAGGAAACGCTCTATCTCTTTGTTTTTGCGCATTTACCGACGGAAAACCACTTCGCACTTTTCCTCGAAATGCTCTAAGAGGAATTATGGACACACCGCCGATCGTCAACGACCTTGCCTCTGTCATACAAACATCCCTTGCGCCGGTCTTTTTGTTGGCTGGTACCGCAGGTTTTGTCAGTATCTACACCATTCGGCTCGGGAGAGTATCGGACCGGCTGAACGAGGTCGCGGATAGGGGTAAGCAGGGCAAGTTGTTTCGCATGCAGATCGCGTATCTGCGGCGAAGGGCACTTGCACTGGAGGTTGCGGTCGTGCTTGGGGTTATGGCCGGCATTTGCACGGGCGGCGCAATCTTAAATCTACTTGCTGGCGCTCTTGCCATTGGACTGCGGCAAGAAAATCTCTTCTGGTTTTTTGGTGGTGCCATAGTCTCGCTCATCGGATCGCTTGTCGCATTCCTGTTCGAATTGCTGATCGCCGGACGGAATTTGTTGCGGCAAATACGAATGGACCGAGTCCCCATGGAGCAAGACTGACCAGGTACTTCTGATCTTGGTGGCCGCTCGCGTTGCTGAACGGCCAACGGCCGTACATTCAACGCGAGATATTCGAGCGGAATTCCCGCGGTCCGTTGCCGGTTGCCTTTCGGAATGCCCGGGCGAAATTGGCTGGAGACGAATATCCTAACTCCGCCGACACGCGCGTGATCGAGCCGTTCGTGTGCCGCAGCAGTTCAATGGCCCGCTGAACCCTTGCCGCGCCCGCCAACCCACGAAAATCCGTGCCGGCTCTGTTCAGCTCACGTTGCAGGGTCCGGACGCTGGTGTCCAACGATTGCGCGGCACTATCGATCGACACGCTGCCGGTGAGAACTTGGACCCGAACCTGCTCCATGATGACCTCGAGCAGATCCCGTGGAGCGCCGCCTCGCCGGTCTCGCGCCACATCCTCGATGGTGACAATTGGCCATGAAGCGGGCCTCGCAGGAGCGGAAAGATGATGGCGATCCGTAACGATGCTTGTCGCGGGTGCGTTGAAGAGAACCGGACACTGGAAGAGATCTTCAAAAAGGCCCGTCTGGCGCGGTCTGTCGGTGTCAAGCTCGACGCGCAGCGGTCGCCAGTCAGGGGGCAGATAAGACTTGAAGAGGCTGAGCAGGACGCCCGCGGCGGCACAGACAATACTGGCATATCCAGAGTGGCCGGCCAAAGCGAACACATAGCTGTACCGTACCTCGTCGCCAACCACCGCGACTGACATCCTATCAACCGTACTATGATAACGAAGGCCAACAATGCTGCGCTCGAGGGCCTGCCCGAGGCTGCCGGCGCCAAATACGTAGTGACCGAAGCTGCCATAGTTGGCGGCATTCATCATCGGAGTGATCAGGATTCCGAAATTGCTCTCGCCGGCGGCGCGTGCGGCCGCTTCGACGAAGCCGATTACTGCTGCGTGCGGGATGAAGCAGTTCTCTCCCTCGGTCAGTTCGAGATCGAAGCCGATGGCACGATTGGCCTGCAGCAGCGCCTTTTGCCCCATTTCACGCCGTATGAAGGCCGGCATGCCAGAGAGGATGCGGTTGGAAATGACCGGGATCTCAGCCATGTATGCAACACTCCAGAAATAAGACAACCGTGGCGCAAAATGAGTGGTTTCGTATTGCGAATACTGTTTAGTGCCGTAAAACATGTGAGTAGCACAAGTAGAGATTTGAACATCTTGCGACCTGTAGGAGGGGAGCGACTATGACAACCAGACGGAACCTATTGCTGGCAGCCACAGCTGTCGCGGCGACGACAGTGCCGTTCATGCCGCGACTGGCGCAGGCAACCGACGAAGTCGCCGACTTCCTGTTCGTTCAAACCGCAAGCGCCATGAAATTCGACAAGGCGTCGAGCAAACTGACGCTCGAAGGTATTGGCGGCGCCACGTTGTTTTTCTCTGACCGTCCCGAGCGTATTGCCGGGAACATGGACACGGCCGCTTTCGTGCCGTTCTGGAGCAAGGGCAAGGACAGCTTCCTTTCCGATCCGCCGAATGCCGACCTGTCGATCCTCGAAGGGAGCAAGCTCCGACAGGTTGTCGTCGTGCTGGAGAATCCGGAACTGCACGACAATAACTTGACCTACACGGTGAAGGTGGTTGGTGGCGAAATGCCGGAGAAGGGCTCCGATGTCTCTGTGTTCATCGACATCATCGGCATGCCGTTGACGCCGCTCTCCTATGCGGGCGTGGCCAGGCGCGGCTACCGGCGGGCGTTTCTGTACTAGCACCTGCCGGATTGCCGCTCGGTACGGTCCTGCCCGCAGCCCCCATCGGCTCTTTCGAATACTCACCAACAGCCAACGAACCGGACAATTACGTCCAGGGTTCCGGGGTTGCCCTACAGCTAGCATGGTTTCGATAACTCATCGAATAATGAAGGAATACGGCAAATGCTGACCAAGAGAGATCTGCTTCGATCCACGGCGGTGATCGCCGCTGGCGCCGCGATTGCGAGGCCAAGCCTCCTGATGGCGCAAAGCTACCCGGGCATCATCGAGGCCAAGGACATCGCCGAGGAAGGCTTCATCTACGGTCTGCCGATCGTGATGAACTACGCCATCATGTACGAATATGCCGTTGACCAGAATTCGGGGCAGTTCAAGGCGCCGTTCAATCAGATCAAGAACGAATCCAACGTCTACACTTATAAAGACACCGCCGTCATTTCGCCGAACAGCGACACGCCGTATTCACTTGTATGGATGGACCTGAGGTCGGAACCGATGGTGCTTTCGGTTCCGGCTGTGGACGCAACGCGTTACTATTCCGTCCAGCTTATCGACGGCAATACATATAATTACGGGTATATCGGCAGGCGCGCCACGGGGAACGATGCCGGCGACTACATGGTCGTCGGACCCGACTGGAAGGGAGCAACTCCCGCTGGAGTGAAGAAGGTGTTCCAGTCGAGCACGCAGTTCTCGCTCGCTCTCTACCGCACCCAGCTTTTTGATCAGGCCGACATCGACAACGTGACGAAGGTGCAGGCTGGCTACAAGGCGCAGCCGCTTTCCGCCTACCTGAAGCAGTCGGCGCCGCCCGCTTCGCCGGCCTTGAATTTTCCGAAGATTGACAAGGAACTCGTGAAGACGAACTTCTTCGAGTATCTCGATTTCTGCCTGCAGTTTGCGCCGGCGCTGGAGAGCGAGAAGGATATCCGGGCGAAGCTTGCGCGCATCGGTGTCGGCGCAGGAAAAACCTTCAGCTTCAAGGATCTCCCGCTTGAGCACAAAGCCGAGATTCTCATCGGAATGAAGCAAGGAGAACGAAAGGTCGACGAGGCCGTCGACAAGGCCGGCGTATCGGTCAACGGATGGCGGCTCAGCTCCCTCTTTGGCGACGCCACATTCTTTAATGGCGACTGGCTGAAACGCGCCGCGGGCGCCAAGGCGGGCATCTTTGGAAACGACGATGAGGAGGCGACCTATCCGCTCGGAAAATTCGATTCGGAAGACAGACCGCTCGACGGAAGCAAGCACAACTACACGCTGACCTTCCCGGCCGATCAATTGCCGCCGGTCAACGCCTTCTGGTCGGTGACCATGTACGATGGCAAGACCCAGTTGCTGATCGAGAATCCGATCAACCGCTATCTGATCAATTCGCCGATGCTGCCGACTTTGAAAAAGAACGCCGACGGGTCGCTAACGCTTTACGTCCAGCACAAGTCGCCGGGTGAGGACAAGGAATCGAACTGGCTGCCGGCGCCGAACGGCCCGATTTATACGGCCATGCGGCTCTACTGGCCGAAAACAGAAGCGCCTTCGATTCTGCCGCCGGGCGAAGGGACATGGCAGCCGCCCGGTATCACTGTGGCCGAATAGTTCTCCCCCGACTGTGCTGATGCTTGGCTGGCGCCTCTGCTTCTTGTGGTCATCATGACCGAGGATAGTTAGCGACAGCCGGCATTTGCATAGGCGGTGCGTTCTTAAATCTGCTCGCTGGGCGTTTGCCATTGGGCTGCTTCAGCAGCGGACAATTGCGTCCAGGGTTCCGGGGGCTGCCCCACAGCTCGCGTCGTTTCGATAACTCACCGAATATTGAAGGAGTACGTCAAATGCTGACGAAGAGAGATCTACTTCGATCCACCGCGGTGATCGCCGCTAGCGCCGCGATTGCGAGGCCAAGCCTCCTGATGGCGCAAAGCTACCCGGGCATCATCGAGGCAAAGGACATCGCCGAGGAAGGTTTCATCTACGGTCTGCCGCTCGTGATGAACTATGCCATCATGTACGAGTACGCGGTAGATCGCAATTCGGGGCAGTTCAAGGCGCCGTTCAATCAGATCAAGAACGAACCTAACGTCTTCACCTACAAAGATACGGCAATCGTCACGCCCAACAGCGACACACCCTATTCCTTCGTGTGGATGGATTTGCGGGCGGAACCGGTGGTGCTCTCGGTGCCGGCGATCGATCCGAAGCGCTACTACTCGGTCATGCTCTGCGACGGCAATACCTACAATTACGGCTATATCGGCACCCGTGCCACAGGGAACGAGCCCGGCGACTATATGGTGGTCGGGCCCGAGTGGGAGGGCGACACCCCGGCGGGCATCAAGCAGGTATTTCGTTCGAGCACACAGTTTTCTCTCGCGGGCTATCGCACCCAACTTTTCGGCCCGGATGATCTCGACAACGTCAAGAAGGTGCAGGCGGGCTACAAGGTGCAGATGCTCTCCGCCTATCTGAAGCAGACGCCGCCGCCGGCCGCGCCAGCCATCGAATTCCCCAAGATCGATAAGGAACTGGTGAAGACCAACTTCTTGGATTATCTCGATTTTGCGCTGCAATTCGCGCCGGCGCAGGGTAATGAGAAGGAGATACGCGCCAAGCTGGCACGTATCGGCGTCGGGCCAGGCAAGACCCTAAACTTCAAAGACCTACCACTGGAGCACAAGCTGGAGCTTGGCCTCGGCATGAAGGAAGGCCAGCGGAAGGTCGACGAGGCCGTCGCCGATGTCGGCAAGGCGATCAATGGCTGGCGGGTTAGCGGTCTTCCAGGCGACAGCGCCCACTACAATGGCGACTGGTTGAAGCGTGCCATCGCCGCTCAAGCCGGAATTTATGGTAATGACCCGGCGGAAGCGACCTATCCGTTCACGCGCGTTGACAGCGACGGCCAGACGCTGGACGGCAGCAAGCACAATTACACACTGACCTTCCCGGCGGGACACCTACCACCGGTGAATTCGTTCTGGTCGCTAACAATGTATGATGGTAAGTCCCAACTCCTGATCGAAAACCCGATCAACCGCTACCTCATCAACTCGCCGATGTTGTCAGCCATGAAGAAGAACGACGACGGTTCGCTCACCCTCTACATCCAGAAAGACAGCCCCGGCGCAGACAAGGAGGCAAATTGGCTGCCTGCGCCCAATGACACGATCTATCTCGTGATGCGCCTGTACTGGCCGAAGACGGAAGCGCCATCCATCCTGCCGCCGGGGCAAGGGACGTGGCAGCCGCCCGGCATCATCGTGGCGGGATAATTTTCGCCGTCTGTGCTGACGCTTTCTGTTCCTCGTGGTCATCGTGCCCTGGGACAGTTGGCGCCGGTCGGCATTTGCGCAGGGGGGCGCAAGGAACAGACAAAGCCAGTACCCAAGGAGCAAGACTGACCAAGCGCTTTGCTCCTTGGTAGACGACACGACAGTTATTGGGGGCTAGCATGAAATTATACTTACGTCGCGCTTTGACAGCGATGGGGATCGGTCTGGCTAGTAGCGGAGCGAGCGCTGCGGACATCTATTCGCCCATGACGCCGGAGGTTCAGCAGACGACCGCCGAGGGCGGCTGGACCTTTACTTTTGCCCCCTATTTCTGGGCGGCTGGATTGTCGGGGGACGTTGCGCAGTTCGGGTTACCGGCGGTGCATGTAGACTCCAGTTTCAGCGACATCTTCGATCACCTCGATTTCGGAGCCATGGCGATGGGCGAAGCCCGCAATGGGCCCTACAGCATCTTCGGCGATGTCATGTATACGAAGATTTCGGGGCAGGCTGGCACGCCAAGAGGCATCCTTGCAACCGACGTCGAGCTCTCATCCGAGACATTCGCCGGGCTGCTCGGTGCAGGGTATTCCGTTTTCGAGGACAGCACCGCGCGGCTCGAAATCGTCGGTGGTCTGCGCGTCTGGTCCGTCGAAAGCGAGCTTTCCTTCAGTGGCGGCATTCTGGATGGGCGTTCCAGACGCGATGATGCAACGTGGGTGGACGGTTTAGCCGGCCTTCGGGGCACCTATTCGCTCACTCCCGAAATCTATCTGACAGGGTGGGGGTTCATTGGGGCAGGGGGGGCCGATCTCGACTGGGACGTCGCTGCGACGATTGGTTACCGGTTTAGCGACACGATTTCGGCAGTTGCCGGCTACCGCGCTTTGGGCGTCGACTACAGCGATGATGGGTTCGTGTTCGACACCGTTCAGCAGGGGCCCATCCTCGGACTGGTCGTACGGTTTTAGGATGCTCATGTGCCGTTCGCGGACGTTCAGCGGACGTTTGTAGACAACGAGCGGACCGATCGTGGTCCGCTGACTGTGCCGTCACGCGAGTTGCACCACTGCCGTCTTGAGGCAAAGCAGCACAGAAAACCTTCGAATCCAGGGGCCGAGATCACAATATGAAGCCGCACTACAGAATTATCTGTTTGACTGTATCTTTCATGGCCACGGTCGGGTCAGCCGTTGCTCAAGAGTCTGGCGCTGACCTCGCCAAGAAGCTCAGCAATCCGATTGCTTCGCTCATCAGCGTGCCCTTTCAGTTCAACTATGATCGCGGTTACGGCCCGGAGAATGGCAACCGCGAAGTCCTCAACATACAACCAGTCATCCCAATCTCGCTAAACGAAGACTGGAACATCATCTCGCGCACAATCTTGCCCGTGATCTCGCAAAATGACATAGCGGGGCAATCCGGGCACCAGTTCGGTCTCGGCGATATCACCCAGAGCCTTTTCGTTTCCCCCAAGCAACCTGGCCCAGGCGGGATCATCTGGGGTGCTGGACCGGTCTTCCTTATCCCAACCGCGACCGATGAACTGCTTGGGCGTGGAAAATGGGGAGCTGGCCCCACGGCCGTCGCCTTGAAACAGGACGGGCCATGGACATACGGGATCCTGGCCAACCATATCTGGTCCTTCGCCGGGCAAAGTGACCGGCAGGATGTCAGTTCGACGTTTCTGCAGCCATTCCTTTCCTATACGACACCCGATGCTTGGACCTTTGCGCTGAATACCGAAAGCTCGTACGACTGGAGTAACGACGCGTGGTCAGTTCCCGTTAACTTTCAGGTGTCGAAGCTGGTGAAATTCGGCGAGCAACCCGTGAGCTTGACAGCGGGTGCTCGGTATTGGGCACAAGCACCTCAGAACGGTCCAGAAGGTTGGGGTTTCAGAGCGGCAGTAACGTTCTTGTTCCCGAAGTAACGGCGAATGGCCGCTTGAACCGCGGCTTTTTGGAGCCGGTGGGCAACTCGCGCGACGGCGCTCTATCCGAGATAGACGATGGCCCGGCACTGTCGTAAACTGAGGCTGGCTGTGGCGACGGCCCCTTCGGGAGCGAACGAATGCCTATCTTCATGGACCGGCATGATCTTGCAGGCGCTTCCGCTGCTGATGTCGCCGAAGCACACCTTAAAGATCTCAGCATACAGGACCAGTACGGCGTCAAGTTCCTGACCTACTGGTTTGACCACCGGCGTGGAACGACCTTCTGTCTGATAGATGCGCCGGACGCTGAAACCGCGCAATGCGTTCATCGTGAGGCCCACGGGTTCATTGCCGGCGAAGTCGTGGAGGTGGCGCTATCAGCTGTCGAAGCATTTCTCGGGCGAATACAAGATCCTGAGGCGGCTGAATCGATCTCGAAAGGCATGGATGCCGGCCACCGGGCGATCCTTTTCACCGACATGGTTGGATCTACCGAGATGACGTCGCGCCTTGGCGATCGTATGGCCACTGAACTCATCAGAGCTCATGATGCCCTCGTTCGCGGTTGCCTGGGACGATCATCCGGCCGTGAGGTCAAGCACACCGGAGATGGAATCATGGCGGCGTTCTCCTCCACGGTATCTGCAGTCGACTGTGCAATTGAGATCCAACGCGAGTTCCATCGCTACAACGCAGGCAATGCCGAGCCAATCCATATCCGCATCGGACTGGATTGTGGCGAACCTGTCGAGGACAGCAATGATCTCTTCGGCACCACGGTGCAACTGGCAGCAAGGCTTTGCGCTGCCGCCCATAGCGATCAAATCCTGATATCCGAAAACATATACCAAGAGTATGGCAAGGCTGATGTCTTCACTCATGGTGGCCGCCACCGGCTAAAGGGGTTTGCAAAGCCAATCCGGGCTTACCGGTGCGAGTGGCTGAATTAGCCATGGTTAGAGCCCGGCCCTGAGGTGATTAGAGCCGCAGATCTCGCAATTGCGGCCGCGACAGATCGGCCACTATGCATAAGAGTATTTGAAGTGCGATGCGCCTCGATCTCGGCAAGCCTGCCCCTGGCCCTGGCCCCGTCCAACCTCGCCGACAGGATTGCAGTCCGCCGGCCTCTCCATCTTGTCCACGATACCCTGCTTGAAGGGTCCTTCTCGATTTCGGTCTGGGTCGAGGCGGGTTCGAACCGGGGCATCCAGGATTCCCGGCGCCTACTTCACGTCACCCGCCGCCACCGGCGGTCGAACCACTGAGCTGGCCACTTGTTGATGAGCCCCTGCGCCGGCTGCAACGCTGCCAGAGCCCGTTCGCGCGGGGCTTGACCGGTTAAAAGAGTTGCCTCAGAGGGGTGAAGGCTTTACCGGTTGACTACCATCCATATATCCAGTAATGCGGATATATGGATAACTCAAAAGCTATCACTGCACTCGGCGCTCTTGCACAGAGCACCCGTCTCGACACGTTCCGCCTCCTCGTCAAGCATGAGCCTGACGGCCTGCCCGTCGGCGAGTTGGCGAGGATTATCGGCGTGCCGCAAAATACTATGTCGGCACATCTGAAGACGCTGGCTCAGGCTGGGCTAATATCCGGAGAGCGTCAAAGCCGTTCAATCATCTACCGCGCAAACCTCGATGTGCTCCGCGAACTGACGCTGTTCCTAATCAAGGACTGCTGTGGGGGCAACGCGGAGATTTGCATGCCGCTCATCGCCGAACTCACACCGTGCTGCCCGCCCGTGAAGGCGAGCGCATGAGCTTCCGTATTTCTCAAAAGCCGGATCAACACCACTAGGGACAAGGACAATGTCTGACCGTGTTTATAACGTGCTCTTCTTGTGCACGGGCAATTCTGCTCGCTCTATTCTTGGCGAATCCATCCTCAATGCCGAGGGCAAGGGCCGCTTCCGCGCCCATTCCGCTGGCAGCAATCCAAAGGGCGAGGTCAATCCTCACGCCATTAAGGAGCTTGAGGCACTCGGTTATCCATCCACGGGGTTTTCCTCGAAAAGCTGGGACGTCTTCGCTGAGCCAGGCGCACCGCAGATGGACTTCATCTTCACCGTCTGCGACAGCGCGGCGGGCGAAGCGTGCCCAGTTTGGATCGGCCATCCCATGACCGCACATTGGGGTGTCGAAGACCCGGCAGCCGTTGAAGGGACAGAAGTCGAGGTGCAAAAGGCCTTCGCTCAAGCAGCGAGGTTCCTCAAGAACCGCATATCGGCGTTTCTCAGTCTTCCGCATTCCTCAATCGACAAGCTCGCCCTTGAGCAGCATCTGCGCCAGATCGGCAAGATGGAAGGCTCCTCGCAGCCCCAGGAGAAGGCAAGCTGATGTCCGCGTTTGAACGATACCTTACCGTCTGGGTGTTTCTCTGCATTCTCGTTGGCATTGCGCTTGGTCATTTCTTGCCAGGCGTCTTCCAGGCCATCGGTGCAGCGGAAGTCGCCAAGGTCAATATTCCCGTGGCCATCCTCATCTGGCTGATGGTCATTCCCATGCTGTTGAAGATCGACTTCGGATCGTTGTCCAAGGTCGGTAGCTACTGGCGCGGAATCGGTGTCACCCTGTTCATCAACTGGGCGGTCAAGCCTTTCTCAATGGCGTTGCTCGGCTGGCTGTTCGTGGGCTACCTATTTCGCTCGTGGCTGCCCGAAGATCAGATCGACTCCTACATCGCCGGGCTGATCATTCTTGCCGCAGCCCCTTGCACCGCCATGGTCTTCGTCTGGTCCAACCTGACGAAGGGTGAGCCGCATTTCACGCTTTCGCAGGTCGCGCTCAACGACGCGATCATGATTGTCGCGTTCGCTCCCATCGTCGGCCTGCTGCTCGGTCTTTCGGCGATCACCGTGCCGTGGGACACGCTGATAATCTCGGTCGCTCTGTACATCCTCATCCCGGTGGCGATCTCGCAGGTCCTCCGGAAAATGCTGATGGCCGATGGCACGACGAAGGCTCTCGATGGGCTCCTGGCCAAGCTACAGCCCCTATCGCTCGTGGCGTTGCTGGCAACGTTGGTCCTATTGTTTGGTTTCCAGGGCGAACAGATCATCGCCCAGCCGACGATCATTGCGCTGCTTGCCGTTCCGATCCTGATCCAGGTCTACTTCAATTCGGGCCTCGCATACCTGTTGAACCGCATGTCCGGCGAACAGCATTGCGTTGCCGGGCCATCCGCACTGATTGGGGCATCAAACTTCTTCGAGCTCGCGGTCGCGGCCGCCATCAGCCTGTTCGGCTTCCAGTCGGGTGCTGCGCTGGCAACCGTCGTTGGGGTCCTCATCGAGGTGCCGGTGATGCTGTCCGTCGTCTGGATCGTGAACCGTTCCAAGGGCTGGTACGAAGCAAGCCCATCCGTCGCCAGAAACACCGTCATCGAAAAAACTATCGCCGAAAGGGCATGATCATGGACGTCACCATCTACCACAACCCCGGCTGCGGAACGTCCCGCAACACGCTGGAGATGATCCGCAACGCGGGCATCGAGCCGACTGTCATCGAATATGTGGACACGCCTCCAACGCGTGACCAACTCGTGCAAATGATTGCCGATGCGGGACTTACCGTCCGTGAGGCAATTCGCGAAAAAGGCACGCCGTACGCGGAACTCCGCCTCGATAACCCGGAGCTGACAGATGAACAGTTGCTCGACGCCATGCTGAAGCACCCCATCCTCATCAATCGGCCGTTCGTCATCACGCCGATGGGTACGCGACTTTCCCGTCCGTCCGAAGTCGTCCTTGAAATCCTTCCCGATACCCACAAGGGCGCTTTCACCAAGGAAGACGGCGAACGGGTCCTCGATGAGAAGGGCCAGCGCATTGTCTGAAGCATTCCCTGCCGCCACTGAGCACTTTCGCATGCCTGATGTCGATGCGTTGCGTCCTCAGTTCTCGACATACAAGCCGCGTATCCTGATCCTCTACGGCTCGCTCCGTGAAATCTCCTACAGCCGACTTCTCGCTCACGAAGCTCGTCGCCTGCTGGAGCACTTCGGCTGCGAAGTACGGGTCTTCGATCCGAAGGGCCTGCCGCTGCCCGATGAAGCGCCGGTCAGCCATCCCAAGGTGAAGGAACTGCGCGATCTTTCCGAGTGGTCGGAAGGCCAGGTCTGGGTTAGCCCCGAGCGGCATGGCGCGATGACAGGCATTATGAAGGCCCAGATTGACTGGATACCGCTTTCCATCGGTTCCATCAGACCGACGCAAGGCAAGACACTGGCCGTCATGGAAGTGTCTGGTGGCAGCCAGTCCTTCAACGCCGTCAACCAGATGCGCATTCTTGGCCGCTGGATGCGGATGATCACGATCCCGAACCAGTCTTCGGTTGCCAAGGCATGGCAGGAATTCGACGCCGACGGGCGGATGAGACCGTCGTCCTTTTACGACCGCGTCGTCGATGTCTGCGAAGAGCTGGTGAAATTTACCTGGCTTACCCGAGATGCGTCGCCCTACCTCACCGACCGCTATAGCGAGCGGAAAGAGGATGCGGAGAAGCTGGAAAAGCGTGTCCAGCTCAAGGCCATCTGACATGCAGCACCAACCGCGAGACGATCAGGTCGCTCGCCTTGCCAATATTTCGACAATCATGGAAATAACAACTTGACGAGAACGTGGGTGGGGCCGTAGCCTATTTCCATGATTATCGAAAAAGCAGCATCCCAACTCGAAGCCCTCGGCAACGTCACACGCCTCCAGATTTATCGTGCGCTCGTGCGTGCAGGTGACGATGGCCTGCCGGTCGGGAGG
The DNA here is from genome assembly GCF_001270265.1 of Ensifer adhaerens. Taxonomy (GTDB): domain Bacteria; phylum Pseudomonadota; class Alphaproteobacteria; order Rhizobiales; family Rhizobiaceae; genus Ensifer; species Ensifer adhaerens_B. The sequence continues at coordinate 78,695 of NZ_LGAP01000003.1, read as the reverse complement.
CTCCAAGAAAAGCTGGAAATTCCAGCGTCCACGCTTTCACACCATCTGAAGCGACTCATCGACACTGGCCTTGTTATCCAGGACCGTCAGGCGACGACGCTGATCTGTACCGCGAACTACAAGCACATGAATGCCCTGATCGGTTACCTCGCTGACGAGTGCTGCGCCGATGCGGGATGCTTGAAGCAAACCCGCGAAACCGTGGCCTGAAGGCGTTTTTTTGTATTCAAATTTCGAAATTTCCAGAAATACGAAAGGACAAGCACATGGCATTCCCTGAAAAGCTTCCGGTCGCTGTCATTGGCGCTGGTCCCGTTGGACTCGCGGCTGCGGCAAGATTGGTGGAGGCAGGCATCACGCCCCTTATCTTGGAGCGGGGAGCTTCCGTAGGCTCGTCCCTGATCGACTGGGGCCATGTGCGGGTTTTCTCCCCCTGGAAATACAACATCGACGATGCCGCGCGACGATTGCTCGATGATCTCGGCTGGAACGCCCCGCAGCCTGACGGTGTGCCGACGGGCCGGGAAATCGTTGAAAACTATCTTCTGCCGTTGGCGGGTGTTCCCAAGGTCGCGGCCAACCTGAAGCTCGCCACAACGGTCACGGCGATTACCCGCCAGGGATTTGACAAGGTCTCATCAAACGGCCGTCAGGATGCGCCTTTCGTGGTCCGATACGACGATACCGGGGGCGAGCACGAAGTTCTGGCACGAGCTGTCATCGATGCCTCCGGCACCTGGATGCAACCGAACCCGATGGGGATCAACGGTCTGCCCGTCGTCGGCGAACGCACCTCCAGCAGGGTTTCCTATGGCATACCGGACGTTGCCGGGGTCAGGCGGTCTGACTTCGCCGGCAAGCGAACACTGGTTGTCGGAAGCGGTCACTCAGCAATCAATGTCGCCCTGGCCCTGCTGGAACTTCAGGAGAGTGATCCTGCGACCGAAATCTTCTGGGCGCTCCGCCATCATGGTGTGGCCCGCCTGCTCGGCGGCGGTCTCAATGACCAGCTTCCCGAGCGCGGTGCCCTCGGACTGGCTGCGAAGAAGGCCATGGACGAGGGTCGCCTCAGAATGCTGACGTCCTTTTCCGCCAGGAGCGTGAAATCCGAAGACGAAGGGATCGTCGTCAAGGCCATGGCAAACGGAGAGCCAGTGAGACTGGCACTAGACCGGGTGGTGGTCACGACTGGCTTCCGGCCCGACCTATCGTTTCTCAGAGAACTCCGCATTGATCTCGATCCTGCCGTCGAGGCTCCGCCAGCCCTGGCTCCACTGATCGATCCGAACCTTCATTCCTGCGGTACCGTTCCGCCCCACGGCGTCATCGAATTGGCTCATCCGGAGAAGGACTTCTACATTGTCGGCTCGAAATCCTATGGCCGCGCTCCAACATTCCTGATGAAGACCGGCTACGAACAGGTTCGTTCCGTGGTCGCAGAGCTTGCGGGAGATCACGTTGCCGCACGACGGGTGGAACTGGTTCTTCCTGAAACGGGTGTGTGCTCCGTCGATCTCGCAGTAAACGCCACATCGGGATGCTGCGGCGGACCCGCGCCCGTAGAAGCGGACGCCTGCTGTGTCGCTGATGCGACCGCGAAGGCCGATGGAAAATCCGGATGCGGCTGTGCGGCACCAGTTGTCGAAGAAGAGCGAGCGTGATGATGGGAGAACGGAAGCTACCCGCATGGGCGCTTGCGGGGCTCGGCGCAACGCAAATCATCGGATACGGCACCCTCTACTATGCGTTCAGTATCCTTGTGCCGGAAATCGCAGAAGATATCGGCAAATCGCAGCAATGGGTGTTTGGAGCTTTCTCGGTAGCTCTTCTAGTTGGGAGCCTCGCCGCGCCCCTGTCAGGATACCTTGCCGACAGGATTGGCGCGGGGCGGTTGATGGCGGCAGGATCGCTGCTGGCGTCCGCAACACTCGTCTTGATGGCCGTCTCCACCGGACCGATCACCTTCGCTGTCGCACTGGCGCTGACCGAGATCGTTTCGGTCGCCGTTCTCTACGCCACCGCGTTCACTGCAATTGTTCAGACTGGAGGACAAAATGCGCAGAAATCCATTGTTCACCTGACGCTGATCGCAGGTTTCGCCTCCTCGGTCTTCTGGCCGCTGACGTCCTGGCTGCATGGTTTTCTGTCCTGGAGGGAAGTCTATCTGCTGTTCGCAGCGTTGAACCTCTTCATTTGCCTTCCAGTGCACTTGGCGCTTGCCCGGCTGACGACCACAGCAGTGTCAGTCTCCAAGACCAGCACCGCCCCTATTAGCGAACACCGCCCTATTGCGAACGGAACACTGCTGTTCTCGCTGATGCTGCTCGGCTTTGCCATCGAGGGCTATGCCCTGTCGGCGATCCTGGTTCACATGGTACCGCTGACACAGGCGCTCGGGTTTGGTGCAGCAGGTCTGCTGGTTGCTTCCCTGTTCGGTCCAGCCCAGGTTGCAAGCCGCCTGATCAACCTGCTCTTCGGCCGCGAGCTGTCGCAGAAATGGCTGGCCGTCATCGCGACTGGACTTCTACCAATCGGTCTGACGATCCTTCTGATGACGACACCGTGGGTGCCCGGAGCGGTAATGTTCGCAATCTGCTTTGGACTGGGCTCCGGTCTCACAAGCATTGTCGGGGGGACATTGCCGCTCGAATTGTTTGGATCAAAGGGTTACGGCAGTCGTCTCGGCTGGGCCACGTCAGCCAAACAGATGATGTCGGCGATTGCCCCGCTCGCTATGTCCATGTCGATGGCAGGATTCGGCGTCGTGGCCTCGATCTGGGTGACGGTAGCGGTGGGTTTGGCAGGGGTTTTGGCATTCCTTGCAATCGTGTCACTCGAGCGGCGCCCTGTGGTTCTTCCACAAACGGTGAACGTCAGACGGATTCAGTGATCTCAGAACGCCTCAGATATGAAGGTGTGCAACACCGAAGACGAGGACGAGAGCTACTCTCTGGATGAGTGGTTCTTATTGGCCACGGCTCAATCGTTGGGCGGTTCCTCGAAAGTTTCGGAACCGGCAAGCCGCTCCGCTTGAGCGAGGGATCGGGCCAGAAGCGACCTCTCGGGATCGCGTCCCGTGCCCGGCCTGACCAACGACCGCGCGACCGTCATCCACCACTTCTGGCCAGGGCGAGCTAGCGACTGACAGCGTTGACTTGAAGCCGAGCGTAAGTCATCGGGCAGCCTTGTGGCCGGAGATCAAGCCACAGCGACAAAAAAGGCCCCGCTTGATAGCGGGGCAGGCGCGCATCCAGATCATGGGGACGCGGGGGGAATAGCAACATCTAAACTGATCGAAAGCGCCGCCGATGCCGGTTCGCCGTCGGCAAGCGCTTCCTCCCAATTCACGCGGCCGATGCCTCCTGGTGAAGGAGAGCCGACCGCTTACCGCGATGTAGGTCCGCGGCAAAGATGCAGGCGGCGCTGTGGCCCGGCGAAAGGCCATGGGACGGCGGCATTGCCTTGGCACAGTCGTCCACCGCCAGGGGGCAGCGGGTCCGGAACCGGCAGCCCGACGGCGGGTTTGTCGGACTGGGGACTTCACCGATCATCAGTGGTCCTCTGCGGTGCTTTTCGATCCGCGGATCCACCTCGGGCGCGGATGCCAACAGCATCTGCGAATAGGGGTGGCTCGGACGATCGTAGAGCTCCTGGGACGGGCCATGCTCGACGATCCTGCCGAGGTACATGACATAGACCCGCGAAGCCGCCTGCCGCACCAGTGCCAGATCATGGGCGATGAACAGGCATGCTACACCCAGATCCTTCTGCAGGCGCAGAAACAGGTTCATCACCTGCGCGCGGATCGAAAGATCGAGCGCGCTCACCGGCTCGTCGCAGATCAGCACCCTCGGGTTCACGGCGAGCGATCTGGCAATTGCCACGCGCTGGCGCTGACCGCCCGAGAGTTCTCGCGTGTGACGGTCCCTGACCGCGGACGCAAGGCCTACCTGATCCAGAAGCTCCTTCGTGCGACGATCCCGCTCCTCGAGCGTTCTGGTGCCTGCGATGACGAGAGCTTCATCGATGGCTTCACCCACCGTCTGACGATCGTTCAAGGATGAATAGGGATCCTGGAAGACATATTGCAGCGCCCGACGGCTGTCACGGAGGGCTGCGCCCGATAGGGCGCTGAGGTCGACACCGTCGAGCAACACCCGTCCGCTGCTTGCCTTCTCAAGCCCGACGATGGTGCGTCCGAGCGTCGACTTGCCACAGCCGGATTCACCGACCAGTCCGACGATCTCACCGGGATAGAGTTCGATCGAGACATCATCGACGGCATGGACAAATTTGCCCCGCTGAACGCTTTTGAAGCGCGTCTGGAGATTTTCGACTTTAAGAACCGGTGCTTGTGTCATGCGGCGGCCTTTCCTTGATTGACGACGGGGCAAGCCACGAGAACCGAGCTGTCGTCCGACCGGACCAACGGGGGGCGGCTATTGCTGCATGCGGGGACGGCAAGCTCGCAACGCGGCGCAAGTGCGCAGCCCTTGATCGGCGCACCGAGCGTCGGCGGAATGCCGGGGAGACCTCTGAACTCCGACCCAATTGGATCCTCCCGCCTCGGTATCGCGTTGATCAAGCCCCTGGTGTAGGGGTGACGTGGGCTGACGAGAACCTTGTCCACCGGACCGCATTCAGCAGCGCGCGCCGCATACATGACGACGATGTTGTCGGCGGCGCCGGCGACCACGCCCATGTCGTGCGTGATCAGCACCATCGCCATGTCGAGCCGGCGCTGCACGTCCTTTAACAGCCGCAAGATTTGCGCCTGAACCGTCACGTCGAGCGCGGTGGTAGGTTCGTCGGCGATCAACAGCTTCGGCTCGCCCGCAAGCGCAATCGCGATGACGATGCGTTGCCGCAGCCCACCGGAAAGCTCATGCGGATATTGCCGGAGCCGGGCCACAGGATCGGAGATCCCGACAAGCTTCACGAGCTCGAGGGCACGTGCCTCGGCCGCCCTGGGCGTCATGTTGAGATGCAATTCGGCCATCTCGGCAATCTGCCGCCCAATGCGGCGCACAGGGTTGAGGGCACTCATCGGGTCCTGGAAGATGAAGCCGACGGACTTGCCGCGAAGCTTCTGGATCTCGGGCTCAGGCAAGCCGATCAGTTCGCGCCCCTCGAGCTTGACAGAGCCGGAGAGCATGGTCGTCACGCCCGTCGGCATCAGCCCGAGCGGTGCGAAGTTCATCACCGTCTTGCCGCTGCCGCTTTCGCCGACGATGGCGAGACATTCGCCCTGCCGGACCGAATAGCTGACACCGTCGACCGGGCGGACCGCCGATTTCGCGGTCAACAGATTGACCGTCAGGTTGCTGACGTTCAGGAGCGCCTCGTCACGCATCGGAATTCTCCTTGTCCCAGCTTGCGACCTCAAGCCGGCGCGCTGCGAGCATGCGGCGAGTGAGGGGTTTTGGAATGCGGTTGAGAGCGATGGACTCCCCGAGGGTGTTGAAGCCGATGACGGCTGCCGTGAGGGCAAGTCCCGGTAACAGAACCTGACGCGGGTCGGATTCGAGATAGGGCAACGCGTCGACGAGCATCTGGCCCCATTCCGGCGTCGGCGGCTGAATGCCGAGGCCGAGGAAGCTCAGCGTCGCGACCGCCAGGGCAGCCGTGCCGGCGTCGGCCGTGGCATAGACCATTACCGAGCCGATCGTGCCGGGAAGGAGATGACCGAAATAGATGCGCCAGGGGCTGGCACCGAGCACCCGCAGCGCCTCGATATGCGGCTTGCTCATGATGCTGACGGCCACGGCGCGGCTGATACGCCCACTCATGGGCCACCAGGCAAGTGCCAGCGCCAGCACCATGGTCCAGTATCCGGGGCCGACGATCCCGATCACGGCCAGCGAGATGATCAGGCTCGGTACGGACAGACCCACATCAACGATGCGCATCAGGAGGTCGTCCACCCAGCCCCGGTGGTAACCAGCGATCGTTCCGAGCACGATACCGATGGTCATGGCGATGCCGAGAACCGAGCCGACGCTCACCAGCGACGTGTTCGCAGCGATAATCAAACGGCTGAACGTATCACGTCCGAGGTGATCGGTTCCGAGCCAGTGTGCGGCCATTGGACCGAGACCGGCCTCCAGCAGGTTTTGGGCGCTTGGGTCCTGGGGTGCAAGCCAGGGCGCGAAAGTACCCAGAGCAACGAATAGGCCGATGGTAATCAATGCCGCCCGCGGCATCTTCTTCAATCGGGCCAGGATAGGATTGAGCATGTTCATGATCAGCTCCATTGGCGGCGAATGCGCGGATCGGTCAAAAGAACCGCTAGATCGACGATCAGATTCACCACGATAAAGAAGGTCAGGAAGATGAGCAGGCATGCCTGCACCACCATGAAGTCGCGAAAGCGGACGCCGGCGAGGAAATAATCCCCAAGGCCCTGCCAGGCGAAAAGCGGTTCGACGATGATCGCTGTCGCTGTCATCAAACCGACTTGGGTGCCGAGCGCATTGATGAAGAGGGGTGTGATGTTGGGCAACGCTTCCCGGAACAAGATGGCAGTGCGGCCGAGGCCCTTGCTTTTCGCGGTCAGAACGAAAGGACTCGTCATCGCCTCCTCCAAACCGACCCGCACAACGCGACTGAGGACTGCGGCCGGAAGAACGGCGACGGTGAGCCATGGCAGGATCCAGCTTTTCGGGCCGTTGAAACCGAACGACGGCAAGAGCTGGAAGGTGACGGAGAAGCCATAGATCATCAGCGCACCGACGAAGAACGTCGGCGTCGACGCGCCGAGGAGCGCCAGACCGCGCGATACGCGGTCCGGCAATTTGTAGGGCCAAAAGGCACCGAGGAACCCCAAAGCCAGGCTGATGAGGGTGGCGATTGCAGCCGAACCTACAATCAGGGTCCCGGTCACGAACATCCGGTTCGCCAGGTCCGCGCTGACGTCCGTTCCTGTTCTGTAGGAAATGCCGAAGTCGCCGCGAACAGCATCGCCAAGCCAATCCACGTAGCGCATCAGCAGTGGCTTGTGCAGTCCTATCTCTTCGGCGACCTGTTCGACATAACCCGGTGTAGCGACCGCCCCGCGAAGCTCGGCGATCAGGACGGCAACATTACCGGGTGCCGACACCACGAGTGTGAAGCAAACCAGGGACGCCATGAACAAAAGGACCAGGGAATGCTTCAGCCGCTTGCTGATGAAGTGGATCAAGGTACCCTCCCCTATTCGGCCAGCAAAATGTTTTCGTACGGCATGTCGTATTCGGTCACCGGACTGCTGAAGCCGTGCACCCGCTTGGAATGCGCCCAGATGCTCGGCACGTAGACCAGCGGCGCAATCGCGTCATTGTCCCGCAGCCAGTCATAGACCTTCTGAATGGTCGGCTGAATCTGATCCCCCGTTGCCGCCATCGCTGCGTTGATCAATGGATCCAGATTGGTCGGATCGGTGACCAGCTTGCCCTCGACGTCGTTGTGGAAGGTCGACAGGCACAGTCCCACGATCGAGCCGAACGGATCGTAGGGCGCGCCGTAGGTCAGGAAGAAGCCGAGGTCATACTTCTGCTCCAGCATGTCCGTGTGCTTGGAGGCATGGTCGACCGAGCGGATGACGAGATCGATGCCGATCTCCTTCATCTCGGACTGGATGACTTCGGCAATCACACGCGACCCCGGCACGGCATCCGGGCTGACAACCAGCTCCAGCGCCAGCGGCTTGCCATCCTTGGATCGGATGGGGCTACCCGTCCAGCCCGCCTTTTCGAGCAGTGCCGATGCCGCCGCAGCATCGCGGGCGGGTGCGTCATATTGCGTTCCGGCATAGGGCAAAGCGCCCGAGAACATATTGCCGGCGGGCTTCGCGTAGCCGTGGTAGAGCACCTTGGAGATAGCTGCGCGATCGATGCCCATGCTGACGGCCTTGCGCACCTGCGCATCCCTGAGCGCCTCGGCGCGGTCGGGATTGAATGCCATCACCAGCGTGACGTTGCCCGGATCGACGACGACATTGAAGCCGGCCGCCTCGAGCTGCTTGCCCTCTTCCGGGGTCAAGGGCGCGATCCAGAAGCCGCCGACCAGGTCAAGTTCGCCGGCACGCAACGCCGCAACCCGCGACCGCGCATCGGGAATGACCTTGGCTTCAAGGCGTTCATAGGACGGCAACTCGCCCCAGTAGCCTTCGTGATGCTCGAAGACGCTCTGGGTATCATCCGCGCTGATCTGACGCCACGGCCCGGTGCCCACAGGCTCGCCGAACTTGCCGTCGGCACCCACAGATTTGGGCGAAAGGAAACGCGTCGGCCGCGTGTAGGAGAGTTCCTGCATGAGCGCGAGCACCGGCTCCTTGAAATTCAGGGTGATGTGGTAGTCGTCGACCACGTCCAGCGACTGGAAATGCTTTGAGCAATTCATCCAACTGAACTGGTCGAGGCCCATCCAGCGCTCGAGATTCCATTTGCACGAGGCAGCATCGAACTTGGTGCCATCCTGGAACGTCACGCCCTCGCGCAACGTCAGATGCAGCGTCTTGCCGCCGTCTTCGATCTTCCAGTCGGTCGCCAGGCAAGGTTCGATCTGGCCGCCCTTACCGTATTTCACGAGCGGCTCGAACATCAGATCCTGGATCGCCCAGATCGCATAATGGCTTTGCGGATCGAGGTTGCCGGCAGGTTTGGCGATAGCAACCCTGAGCGTGCCCGCGGCACCTTGCGCATAGACAATTTTCGACAAAGCACCCTGCGCCATAGCCAAGCCGATAGCGCCGGCCGCCCCCTGCAGGAACGTACGCCTATTCACTGACATGAGTTTTCTCCTCCGTTTTGGCGCTCCTCGCGCCGTCGATACAAGCGGCCTCCACGCCGTTTTGTATAGACATATGGACTGTCTCATGCATACAATATTGCGTCAAGATCGTATTTTAGATTGTCGACACTTTGGCAGGCGAAATGCGAAATCGACGAACATCAGGAGGAGGATGATCTGGGATTATTGGCTCTCTCGCCGCGCTAAGCCTGCAACGAGGTGCCGAAGGCGCGAATCCTGAGCACCTTAGACGCCTGATGCTTTCAGCAATATCGATGATTATTGTATACAATGTGGGTGGCGGTATGGCGAATTCGTCACTCACATGGTGGACATGGCGATCGCCAAGGAGATGATCATCACCGGCATCAACCTCCCCAGCGATGTCGACGAAATCCAGGTCTCCGGGCTGACGTTCCATCAAGGTCGCACCGCCGCGTATCCAGGAATCACCCTGCGCCATGGAATGCCGCGTGTCGCAGATCCTCGATTACGGCCGCCGCTCGATCGTCATCGGCGAAGTCGTGCAGATGTATGTCCGCGACGAATGCCTCGATGCGAGCGGCCGCTATGTCCTTCCGGAAGTCTACCAGCCTATCGCCCGCTTGCATGCCAACAACTACATCGTCGCCGACAATCAGTTCGTGCTGACAAAGCCGGACGAGTTCGTTCACCACGATATCGCTACCGGCTACGGCGGGCCGGTGCCCGAGGCGAAGGGTAGGTCAGAAAACCCAGCATCCCGTCTGGGGCCGGCGGACAGAACCTCGATGGAACGGCCGAGCGGCCTTAACGCTCCGGCGTACCGAAGCGCCGATTTGTAAGTGGCGCTTCGGCCACCAACCCGGTCCCCCGCTCGCAACAACACCGCATTGACTGCGAGGAATGATCCCCCTTGCTGCAACTATCGACGATACTTTGCTTGGAGTCGCCTACACCGGCTAGACGCAAAACCACTAAGATAATAAATCGCGGGTTTAAGGTGTTCGAGACAACTCCATGTTTAAAGGCGACCGATTCGTCGAGAAGCAGACCAGTTGGTGGCCGATCTATGTCGCGCTGCGCGATGCGATCGTCAGTCATCGGCTGGCACCCGGGACGAAACTGCCCGAGGATGAACTGGCATCGATCTATGATGTCAGCCGAACCGTTGTTCGATCGGCGCTGCAGGCGCTGACACACGATCGGCTCGCGCAACTCCAGCCAAATCGTGGCACCTTCATTTCCAGCCCGACCAAGCAGGAAGCACGTGAGGTCTTTGAAGCACGGCTCTTGATCGAGCCGAAAGTTGCAGCTATCGCCGCAGAGGTCGCCAAGAAGTCGGATGTCGCCAAGCTGCGCAAGCACATGCAGGCCGAGCACGAGGCCGTCGGCTCCGGCGACACAAGCGACGCTATCGCAGCATCCGCGCAATTCCATATAGAAATCGCCGAGATCGCCAATCATACCGTGCTCACAAATTTCGTTCGCGAACTGGTCTCCAGCTCTTCCCTCGTGGTCGCGCTTTACTGGAAAAAACGCGAGACAACCTGCGAAAGCCATGCGCATGCGGCTTTGGTCGAGGCAATCGCCGATGGCAACGCCGCTCAATCCGCCGAGCTGATGAAAAGCCATCTGGAGGATGTCCTGTCGGGGCTCGACGTCGGCCTCGCGGCAAAGAAGCAGGAACGGCTCGCGGACATTCTCCGGTTGCGCTGAATCGGGCACTTGGACAGGCTGGTCGAGCGACTTGAAATGCGCCTCGATCGTTGCACTGCGCAGCTCATCTTTGCTTCTGCAATGAGCGTAAAAGGTCGGTCGTCCGGCCGATCACGCGATCTCCGAAACACTGGCTCACCGTCTCGCTCCAAGAAGCGTTGACGTGACCGCGACGGAGGCGGATGGATCGATGAACGGGAGAGAAAGGACGAAGGTTCTCCTCGGGACGGTGGTGCCATGGCCGACGTCTTCAGCACCGACAGCGAACGCGCGCCGCGGCCAGAATGGCTGATCTTGGTGGGCGTCTGTACTCACCTCGGCTGTATCCCGCTTGGCCAAAAGACAGCGATCCGCGCGGCCCCTACGGCCGCTGGTTCTGCCCCTGCCACGGCTCGATCTACGATGCTTCGGGACGGGTTCGAAAAGGCCCCGCACCGCACAACCTTCAAATCCTGCCCTACGCCTTCCTCGATGATCAGAGGATCAGGATCGGATAGCGCCTTGACGCTCCAAGAAGCTGGAACGGGATACTCTCCTCCTTCTGTTTGCTTGACCTTGCCATCGTTGGAAGCCGTAAGATTCCGTCCAGCATGGAGGTCACCAGGAATGGACCGTCGCGCCGACAAACTAGAAGAGAACATCCTCACTCTGTTCAAACAAGCTTGCCGACAGGGTCGGCTGGACGTCGCCGAGCACCTGCTGCGAGCACTCGAAGCGTCGAGCGAAAAGGGCAGCCGCGCCGGGCTGTCAGGTGGTCGTGAAGCATTGATCAACGCGTATCGCACCGTGGCCAAACTTCGTTAGGAGCGCAGGTGCCGCCCTGAACAGGTCGATAAACCGGGAAATCGCCTCGGAAATCGGAGCCGAGCCCTACCCGCAGCACCCGTGCTGCTGTTGGATCGGCGGGCACTTCACTGAACCGAACGAGCAAAAAACGCAGCAGTCACCGGGATTTGGGCGTAGCAGGGTTTTGCAACTGAGGCATTCATAGAAGAACAGACAGGCATCCAAGGGCATGGTCTCGCGTTTTGCAAAGCCGCAATGCGGGCAGGTCAGCACGGATTCGAGAATGGACGGGCTGCGGGACTCGTCGGTCGTCATCGTATCAATCCCTTCAATCGTTCCCACAACCCCGGTTCCGGATGTCCGTGGGATTTCTGGGTCCGGTTGGTGAGCGCGTTGACGAAGACGACCAGATTGACCGGCTCGAACTTCAATCCGTGAAAGCGGGCTCGGAGACGGCCATCCTGGTCGATCACGTGGGTGACGATGCCGTGCATCTGCATGCCCTCTTCGCTTTCGGTGAACTTGAGGCCGTAGGCTTCGGCGATCTTGCGGGTATTGTCTTCCGACTGGCCCGGCGCTGCGGTCAGAAACATCCAGTTCACCGGGTCGAGACCCTGTCCGTACTCGCTGAGCACCGTGCCTCTATCGCGCTTCGGGTCCGTGGTGATGGTGACGAACTCGACCATCGCCTTCATCGGCGTCCGGTTGATCATCGTCTGGAGTTCCGCGATTCGCTCGGCATGCAGGGGACAAACGTCCGGGCAGTTGGTGTAGACGAAGTTCAACACGACGACCTTGCCTCGAAGGTCGGACAGGCTGACGGTGCGGCCCGCCGAATCCTGCAATGTGAATGCGGGCCCTTCTTTGTCGACCGCCTGGAAGTATGTCTCCTTGGCGCGGAGGTCCTGATCGACCTCCTCGAGCGAATGTGCCAGCACCGGGACGCCGGAAGCCACCGTCATTGCGATGACAATCAGGGCTGAATGCAATGCGCGCATGGGTCACCTCTCGAAAGCGGTGGCATCGCCGTGCGTGGACGAGCAGCACGACCGCAGAACCGCGAGTGAAGCGGAGGCATCGAAGGTCGGCACTGCCTTACCGATCAGCGCCAACGGGAGCTGGCTCGGATCGCGGCTGATGCCCCAAGCAAACACGGCGGCCAGTCCCACGAATGCGATAGCCGGCAGCGCCAGCAGCAGCCGACGACTCAAGGCGGATGTCGGCCCGCCCTCCGCCTTCGATGTTGCCTCCATGATGAGTTCGGTCATGGCGATCACCTCCCGTCCGACCTCACTCCTGCGCATAGACGGAGGGGGCCTTACCGTCCTTGGGCACGGTGTAGATCACGAACTTCTCGGTCTTGGTGCCGGCCATGCCGGGTGACCCCATCGGCATTCCTGGCAGGGTAATGCCGGCGATCGCTGGCCTCTCGGTGAGAAGCTTGCGGATGACGTTCACCGGCACGTGCCCGTCGATCACATAGCCGTCGATGAACATGGTGTGGCAGCCCTGCATCCCCTCCGCTACGCCCGCCTTGCGGCTGATTTCGGCGAGGTCGTTGGTGGGCTTCACGTCGACGTTAAAGCCGTTATCCCGAAGATAGGCGGCATAGCCCTCGCAGCAGCCGCATTGCGGGTTCTTGTAGAGTGTTGCCTGGAGGGGGTCGGCCAGCGCCGGGGTGGCGAAAGCAACGAGAGCGGTGAGGCTGGCGAAGCGGATGGTGCGGTTCATTTCGATTCTCCTTGATTAGCTCTGTTTGTTTCAGGCGACACGAAGCACGGTCATCAGCCCGGCCATCTGGTGGTCGATCACGTGGCAATGCAGCATCCAGTCGCCGGGGTTGTCGGCGACGAAGGCGACTTCGACGACGTCCTTCGGCGCCATCAACACGGTGTCCTGCCATTGGCGATGCGGTACGGCCACGCCGTTGCGGCTCAGCACCCTCAGGCTGTGACCATGGAAATGCATCGGGTGCCACCAGGCCGTCTCGTTGCGCAGCACCAGTATGATGCTGCGTCCACGCTGGAACGTGATGGCAGGTTCCATGCCTGCATGACCGTCGCCCGTCATCGACATGCCGTTGATCGCCCATGACGGGGCACCGCCCATGCCCATCATCGTACCGTGCATCATCCCCCCACCCATCATGCTGCCGGTTCCGGTCATCATACCGCTCATCATGCCGCCCTGGATGGTCAGATCCTGTCGCTCTGCTGCCGCAAGGTCTGGCTCCGGCAATGGATTGCGCGACAGATCAAGCGGAGCATCGAGCGGATGCGCGCGAAGCGGCGACCGCCCGTCATAGGCGAGCTGCGTCAGTTGGTACGACAGACCCTCGTAGAATTCGTCCATGACGCCGTAGCGCCGCCCCGGGTCTGCCTGCATGTCGATCATAACATCGACACGCATAGCCGGACCGAGCAGGATGCGGCCGCGCTCGGGCTCGTGCGCATCGCACGGCTGTCCGTCGATCGCCACGATCACAGGCCGATGCCCTTCGAAACGCAGCGCCATGATACGCGCAAGGGATCCGTTGACGAGACGCAGGCGGACGCGTTCGCCGGCGCGTACCGTTTCAGCCTCAGAAACCCGGCCATTGAGCGTGACGGTATTGCCGACCCGCCCGGACATCCCCGCCTCCATGCGATTTCCGAAGCCGGAGGCTATCCCACCGTCCTCGTTCAGCCTCCAATCGGTTACGAACCAGAGAAGATCGCGATCGACGGCGACGGCTTCGCGTTCCTCGACGATCACGGCTCCGGCGAGACCGCGACCGAGCTGCTCCAGGCTGTTGGCATGCGGGTGGTACCAGAAGGTGCCTGCATCGAGTGGCGTGAATTCGTAGACGAAGCGCTCGCCCGGCCTGATCGGAAGCTGCGTCAGTCCGGGCACACCGTCCATCGCGTTGGGCAGCCTTATGCCGTGCCAATGGACGGTCGTCTCCTGGGCAAGCCGGTTCTCGACGAGGAGGCGAGCGGGCTCGCCCTGGCGGAGCCGGACGAGCGAGCCTGGCACAGTGCCATTGTAGGTCCAGACATCCGTCTCGCGCTGATCCAGACCAGCAAGCCGTGCGCGGGCGGGTTCTGCGACAATCCGGTAGCCGTCGGACGATGCAGCACCTGCCGGGAACGGCGGCAACGCCGTCGCGAGCAGAAGGCCCGCTCCGGCCTGGAGCAGGCTCCGACGGGACACGACGCTGTTGGATTCTTCAGCCACGTTCGATCCTTCCGATCATCGAGATGATGGAACGCATGGGCCTTCAATGCGCACGCGTTCGCTTGTCCGGCTCGGTCGCTTGGGTCGCGATAGCCGGAAATCAGCCGATGTCGGAGGTTCGTGGTGGATCGGGATCGGGCGGCAACACCCTGCCATTGAGGAGCAGACCGCCGGCCGCGAAGGAAGCCACCTTCTCCCCGATCGGCAGGAGCACCACGACTGGTAGCGGCGCGACCACGGGAGCGGCGCAAACATTGCCGCAAGCCATCGCCTTGATAGCGCTATCGGCGGGCTGCTCGGGGCAATCCTGGCAGTCACCGTGATCCGACGCTGCCATTTCGGACATCACCGCCATCTTGGCAGCCATGCCGCTCGCCTGGCCGATTGCCAGCCCCATCCCCGCAGCCACCAGGACCGCGAGGAACACGATGCCAAGCTGTCGGAACGACACGTGCTTCATGGCACCAGAGAGGATCGCGCCGAATTCCCGCAAATTCAAGCCATGATGCGTCACCCCGCCGGGCCGGGGCGTCAACATTGCGTTATGCGACGCGGGCGGACGCCTCAGCGAAAGAAGAGGTACTTGACGAGCGCCGCGATCACGAGCGCGATCAGTACGAGTCCGATGAGACCCGCGAGGCCCATGCCCCACATCATGCCGCCGCCCATCATATCGTTCATCATGGCATCTTCCTTTCACTCGGCAGCCTCCTTCAGGGCCGCCTGCGCGACCTCGGTTGCGACCGACCGGGCGGTTGCGTCCGCCGGTAGCCGCCATCCCTTGACCAGCCCGTAGATCGCCGGGATCACCGCCAGCGTCAGGATCGTCGACGAGATCATGCCGCCGATCATCGGCACGGCGATGCGCTGCATGATTTCCGAGCCGGCACCCGTGCTCCACAGGATCGGCACAAGGCCCGCCATGATCGCGACGACGGTCATCATCTTCGGCCGTACGCGTTCGACCGCCCCGACCATGATCGCCTGGTGAAGATCGGTTCTCGTCAGGTCCCGATTTTCGGCTTGGCAGCCAGACCGCCGCTCCTTCCAGGCCTGGTCGAGGTAGATGAGCATGATCACCCCGGTCTCGGCCGCGACTCCGGCGAGCGCGATGAAACCGACGACGACCGCAACGGAGGCGTTGAAGCCGAGCCACCACATCAGCCAGATGCCGCCGACGAGCGCGAACGGCAGCGACAGCATGACGATCAGTGTCTCGGCGAGCGCCTTGAAGTTCAGGTAGAGCAGCAGGAAGATCAACGCGAGCGTCAGCGGAACGACGATCGCCAGCCGCGCTTTAGCCCGTTCGAGATATTCATACTGGCCGCTCCAGGCGACCGAGTATCCGGACGGTAGCTTGACGCTATCGGCAACGGTCTGCTGTGCTTGCCCGACATAGCCGCCCAGATCGCGTCCGGCGATATCGACGAAGACGTAGGCCGCCAGTTGTCCATTCTCGGTCCGGATCGTCGTCGCACCCCGCGTCAGCTTCACCTCGGCGACCTCGCCGAGAGGGACCGTTCCACCGCCCGGCAGCGCCACTTGGACATCGCGGGCGATCGACTGCGGATCGCTTCGCAAGGCGCGCGGATAACGCACCGCCACCCCGTAGCGTTCGCGGCCTTCCACGGTCGACGTGACCACCTCGGAGCCGAGCGCCGTGCCGATGACCTCCTGGACGTCGTCGATGCTCAGGCCGTAACGCCCGAGCGCGATGCGGTCCGGAACGATGTCGAGATAGTATCCGCCGATCACCCGCTCGGCATAGGCGCTCGATGTGCCGGGGATCGTCTTCAGGACGGTTTCGACATCGCGGGCGATCCGCTCCATCTCCTTGAGGTCGGTACCGTATACCTTGACGCCGACCGGCGTCCTGATTCCGGTCGACAGCATGTCGATGCGCGCGCGGATCGGCATCGTCCATGCGTTGGATACTCCCGGAAACTGCAGCGCCTTGTCCATTTCCTGCTTGAGGCTGTCGATCGTCACACCCGGCCGCCATTCGGACTTCGGCTTCAGGGTGATGATGGTCTCGAACATCTCCGTCGGTGCCGGATCGGTCGCGGTCAGCGCCCTGCCCGCCTTGCCGAATACTGTCTCAACTTCCGGGAAGGATTTGATGATCCTGTCCTGCGTCTGCATCAGCTCGGCCGCCTTCGTCACGGACAACCCCGGCAACGTCGTCGGCATATACATCAGCGTGCCTTCGTTCAGGTTCGGCATGAACTCGCTGCCGATCTGCCGCGCGGGCCATACCGTCACGGCCAGGGCGATCACGGCCAGCAGGATCGTGACCGTCTTCGCCCGAAGCACGCCAGATATGACCGGGCGGTAAATCCAGATCAGGAACCGGTTGAGGGGATTGCGGTGCTCCGGGACGATGTGACCGCGAACGAAGACAACCATAAGGGCGGGGACCAGCGTGATCGACAGCAGCGCGGCCGCCGCCATGGCGAAGGTCTTCGTGAAGGCGAGCGGCCCGAACAAGCGGCCCTCCTGCGATTCCAGTGTGAAGATCGGCAGGAACGAAACGGTGATGATCAACAGGCTGAAGAACAGCGCAGGCCCGACCTCGCTCGCGGCCTTGATCAGGACCTCGGTGCGGGACTTGTCGGGCGGCGCGCGTTCGAGGTGCTTGTGGGCGTTCTCGATCATGACGATCGCGGCGTCAATCATCGCGCCGATCGCGATGGCGATGCCGCCGAGACTCATGATGTTCGCCCCGATTCCCAATGCGTGCATCGCGATGAACGACATCAGGATGCCGATCGGCAACATGATGATCGCGACAAGAGCACTGCGGACATGGAGAAGGAAGGCGATGGTCACCAGTGCGACGACGATCGACTCCTCGACCAGCGTGCCCTTCAGCGTCTCGATCGCGGCATTGATCAGCTCGGAGCGGTCATAAACGGGCACGATTTCCGTTCCGGCAGGCAAGCTGTCCTTGATCGCATCCAGGCTTTTCTTGGCGTTGTCGATGACGGTCAGGGCGTTCGCACCGAAGCGCTGCAGCACGATGCCGCTCGCGACCTCACCCTCGCCGTTCAGTTCGGTGATGCCACGCCGCTCGTCCGGAACGATCTCCACGCGGGCGACATCGCCGAGGCGGAGCGGCGTGCCTCCCTCGATTATCAACACGATGTTCTCGATGTCCTTGATGCCCCGGAGGTATCCTCTGCCGCGGACCATGAACTCGAACTCGGAGATTTCGACGGTCCGTCCGCCCACATCGCGGTTGCTGGCACGCACCGCGTCGGCGATCTGCCTGAGCGTGACGTTCTGGGCCTTAAGTCGCGCCGGATCGACGACGATGGAATACTGCTTCACGAAGCCGCCGACACTCGCGACCTCGGCAACGCCTTCGGATTTGGAAGCCGCGAAACGCACAACCCAGTCCTGAAGCGATCTGAGTTCCGCGAGCGAAAGCTCCTTTGCGACGAGCGCATACTGGTAGACCCAGCCAACGCCCGTCGCGTCGGGTCCGAGGCTAGGCGACACGCCGTCTGGAAGACGGCTTGAAGCGGCGTTCAGGTACTCGAGCACACGGCTGCGCGCCCAGTAGGGATCGGTTCCGTCCTCGAAGATCACATAGACGAAAGAGACACCGAAGAACGAAAAACCACGAACGACCCGGGAGCGCGGCACCGTCAGCATCGATGTCGTCAATGGATAGGTGACCTGGTCTTCGACGACCTGCGGTGCCTGACCGGGATAGTCGGTGAAGACGATCACTTGCACGTCCGAAAGGTCGGGGATCGCATCGAGGGGTAGCGTGCGTAGTGAGTAGATGCCCGCCGCGATGGCGAGCACCGCGCCGACGACGATCAGCACGAGGTTACGGGCCGACCAGGCGATGACGTTCGCGATCATGGCTGGTCCTCGCTGGTGCCGAGCGCATTCAGCGCCGCATTGAGGTTGCTTTCGGCGTCGAGCAGGAAGTTTGCCGAAACCACGATCCTGTCACCTGCATCGATCCCGCTACGAATCTCGGTCTTGTCTTCGCCCCGGATGCCCAGAGACACGTTCCTCGGCTCGAACCGCCCCTCGCCCTTGTCGACGAACACCAACTGGCGATCGCCCGTGTCGATTATGGCGCTGTTGGGAATGGCAACGACCGCCTCGGTCCCACCAGTGTCGATGTCGACCTCGGCATAGGTGTTGGCGAGCAGCAGGCCTTCGGCGTTCGCAAGCTCGATGCGAACCTTGGCGGTC
The DNA here is from genome assembly GCF_001270265.1 of Ensifer adhaerens. Lineage (GTDB taxonomy): Bacteria > Pseudomonadota > Alphaproteobacteria > Rhizobiales > Rhizobiaceae > Ensifer > Ensifer adhaerens_B. Next base: position 60,011 of record NZ_LGAP01000003.1, on the reverse strand, counting down.
CGGGTTTGCGTCTGCACTTCCGGATAGATCAGGTCGACGATGCCGTTGAAGGTCCTGCCTGGCACGTTTCGGAGCGTCACCGTCGCCGCAGCGCCCTGCCGGATGGACGCGGCATCGTATTCGGGGACATCCGCGATCACCCACATCCGCGACGTGTCGGCGATGCGGAACAGGACATTGCCTGCCTCGGCCATCATTCCGATCGTCGCGCTGCGCTCCAGCACGACTCCGTCGCTCGGCGACAGATAAGGAATGCTCCGTGGCACCGCCCTGGTCCTGGCAATGGCGGCGATCGTTTCATCCGCGACGCCGAGGTTGCGCAGTTGCAGCGCCGCTCCAACGTTGGCGTTCGCCTTGCCGCCGCTCAGGAGTTCGGTGGCGTACTCGGCCCCGGCCCTCGCTATATCCTTCGAGTAGAAATGGAAGAGATCGTCACCCTTGCGCACGCGGTCGCCGGTCGTGACATTGGCGACGTCGTCGATGAAGGCGTCCGCCCGCATCGAGACGATCCGGATCAGGCGCTCGTCGAAGGCGATTGTTCCCGGTACGCGCACCTCGCGGGCGATCACGCTGCGCTCCGCGGTGGCGGTCTTCACGCCCGTGCGCTGCAGCTTGCCCAGGGACACCTTGACGATCGAACTGTCTTCCTCGTCACCGTCGAAGACGGGAATGTAGTCCATGCCCATGGAATCCTTCTTCGGCACCTTGGAGGTGTCCGGCAGTCCCATCGGGTTCCGGTAGTACAGTATCTTCCTGGTGTCACCGGACGAGCCGGCATCCGCGTGGGTCGCGACCGCCTTTGTCGGCTCGAAGCTCACGTCTTCGCTTTGCCGCACGGCCCGAAAGGCCCGACCGTCCGCTGTCGATTTCGCAGTGGCTGAATATTCCGGCGTTCCGTCCGGGTGCTGGTAGTAGATGACTTCGCCCGTCGGTGCGGGTCTTTGACTGATGGTCTCCCCGAGCGCGGACCCGGAGAGAAATGCGCTGAGTTCCGGGGCAAGGCCACGCGTGCCAGCCACGTACCCTCCCCCGCCGGCGATGGCGAGGGAGCTGACGAAGAGCAGGAATTTGGACGTATTCACGGCGTCGCCTGCAAAACGAGTTCGCCCTGGACGGTGTCGGTCTCGCCCTGGACCTTGGCCGCCAGCTTGAAGCGCCAGCCACCTTCCATGCTCAGGTTCGTCTTGAACGTGTAGACGCCAGGTTCGGGCGACGGCAGCGGCTCGACGGGCGTGGTCATGGCCTCCATGCCTTCGGGTGCCATGTCCATCCGCGTCGTGAAGATGACGGCGTCGGGCACGGGTTTTTCCGTCCTCTTGTCGATGAGGCGGGCGGCGACAGTCGCTTCGGGGCCTTGGGAGACGTGCGTCTCCACGAGCTGGAACTCGTAGTCCGTTGCGGCTGCGAAGGATGTGGTCGTTGCGGCCAACACAATGGCCACGGAGCCGAGGATCGCGCTCGGCGAAAGATAATTTGTGGTCATGGAAAATCTCACCCAGGACGGGCACGTCGGACCGCGTCCTTCAAAAAAACAACGATGATCGGGCGGACGCATCGCTGCACAGCGTAGCGCCTCTATCCGGTTACTCGGAGGGTGAAATCAGGCTTTGGGAGGTCGCGCCGGCGGTTCGACAAGGGCCGAAGGCAGATGGCTTTCCTGAAGGAGGTCATGCGACAGGCCATGCCATGCAAGATTGACCCGCCAGCCGTCGGTTCTCGGCTCATGCACCAGAATGCTTGAGGAGCAGATCAACGCTAATGGGCATGCGCTCCCGCAGTCGCTCTTCTGAACGGGTTTCTTTTCCGGACAGCACGACATGTCGTCGGGATTGTCCATGCCGGGCATGGCCGCCATCTGCATTTCGCCGGGAAGTGCCATTGCACTGGCGGCCGCGCCGACGCTCACCGGACCGAACACGATCCCGAGCAATACGAGCGAAAGCAGAAAACGCCGGAGGGCAACGAACAACATGCGTATATGCTTGCATAGGCAAAGTCCGATTGGAAGTCGGTCACGGAAAGTTGCGACGGACAGACGCAGTCGGTGGGTCAACAGGTTGTCCAACGCCTTGCCTCGTCGTGAACGCTTCGATGAACTCGGCAACGATCGCCTTTATCAATCGTCCGGTAATCCTGTCCTTCTGCCAGAGCGCGGTCATCTCGACCGGCGACGGCGTCCATTCAGGCAAGACGCGCACGAGTTCGCCCGAACTGAGAGCGGCCTCGATCATGAAGTTGGGTAGGTTGGCGACGCCAAGTCCGGCGACGGCAGCATCGATCAAAATAGTTTGTCGGTTCGCCGCAAAACCGATCCTCGGATGAACCTTCGTTGTGACACCCTCGTCGTTGCCCAGATCCCACTCCACCAGGTCACGACGGATTGCGAGAGCCGGGACATCGTCCAAGTCCTTCGGCTCCTTCAGGTTGGGATGGGTTGCCAGATAGTTCGGGCTGGCGACGAGAGTCCGCGGCAGGTTGGCGATCTTCTTGAACACCAGCCCTGAGTCGGCAACTGGCCCCATTCTTACGACGAGGTCGTATCCTTCCTCGACCAAGGAGACCCTTCTGTCCGCAAGTGTCATTTCGATGATCACGTCCGGATAGCGGGACTTGAAGCGGACCAACGCCGGGGCGAGGACTTCTGTCGCGATGTCCGGCGGAAGGGACAGGCGGACTGTGCCGGAGAGCGCCACTTTTTCGTCCTGCACTCCCGCTACCGCCTCTTCGGCCACCATGAAAGCCTCACGGCTCCGGTCATAGAGCTGCTGTCCGTGCTCTGTCAGGACGACGCCCTTCTTTGTCCTCCGGACGAGACGAACGTTCAGGGTGGCCTCCAGCGCCGACAGTCGCCGCGAGAGGGTGGCCTTGGAAATGCCGGTGGCCCGCTCGGCCGCGGCCAGACCGCCAGCCTGGACGATACGGATGAACAGGGCGAGGCCGTCGAAGTCTCCGAACGTCTTCATGTTCCATAAATGGAACATAAGGTGCGCCGTTTTCAAGTCTCCTCGCATCATCGTTTCAGCATTAACTTCACTGGCGAGCGATGACGCTCTTCGAAACAAGGAGATCACATCATGTCCAAGTTGTTCACACCCGAGAATTCCGCATTGCTTCTGATCGATCATCAGGTCGGCACGATGCAACTTATCAAGAACATCGACGTCGAGCAGGCCAAGCGCATGTCGCTGGCGCTGGCCAAGGCCGCCAACATCCTCGGCATCCCGACCGTGCTGACGTCCAGCCAGGAAGACGGTGTCCAGGGTCCTCTGCTGCCTGAACTGCAGCAAATCCTTCCGGTCGCCTTCGAAAAGCGCGTGAAGCGCGAGGGCATCGTCAACGCCTGGACCGACGCCAACTTTAGGGCCGCCGTCGAAGCGACCGGACGCAAGAACCTCATAATGGCCGGCGTCACGACGGACGTCTGCCTGGTATTCCCAGCGATCGACGCCGTCAGTGAAGGCTACAGCGTACAGGCCGTGATGGACGCCCGGCTCGCCTTACGAGCTGTCCGAAGACATGTCGCGCCGCCGCATGCAGGACGCTGGTGTAATCCTGACCGCGACCAACACCATGATCGCCGAACTAGCCCAGAACTGGGGCACTGAAAACGGACAGAAGCTGATCCAGTTGCTGTTCACCGACGTTCTTCCGCCCATCAATTCGTAACCGACACGCGCCCGCGCTTTCGAAAGGAGAAAAGATATGACTGCAAAAGCAACTCCGATCCGAGGGGCCGCGATCGTACCGCCCGAAACCCATCAGCAGCGGGCGCATGGGCCGTTCCAGCTTCGCCGTATCCGTCCCGGCATCACACTGGGACAACCCAGCGACGCGGGATTCGGCGGGCTGGGAACCATCGACCACGCCAAGCTGCAGCCCGGCCTCGTCGTTAGGATGCATGAGCATCGCAATGATGAGATCATAAGCTACATGCGTGCTGGCCGGATGAAGCATACCGACTCCGCCGGACGTAGCGAGGTCATATCCTCCGATCGCCTCATGGTCATGAATGCCGGCCACGGCTTGTCCCACGAGGAGGAAGTGGTCGGCAACGATCAGATCGAGATGCTCCAGATCTTCGTCCGACCCCAGGCGGCTGAGATGAAGCCGGAAGTCCAGTTCGTCGAACTCAACGAGGCGCAGCGTGATGGTCAATGGCGGCTCCTGACGGGTCCGGTCGGTGCGACCGCTCCAACTTTCGTCCGCCAGGCAATGTACCTCTACGACATTCGCCTGTCGGCTGGCCAAAGCATCGACGTGCCATCAAAGGTCGGCTTCGACCGATGGCTCTACGTCTTCAACGGCGAGGCATCGGTCGGTGAGCAGCGGATCGGAAAGCATGCGGCACTCATGATTGCGGCGGATCAGACCGCGATGGTGACGGCAGCCGTGGGCTCGGACCTTGTCGTCTTCCTCGTGGACCGGAGTTCGAATTACTCCCGTGAAGGTACGATGAGCGGCTGATTGCTCGAATGCAGATGCAAGTGGAGAATATCATCGCGTCCAAAGGAACTGCCGTCGTCACCGGAGCCGCCGCCGGCATCGGTCAGACTTTCCAACATCGTCGGCGTGATCTTGTTCCTGTGCTCGAAGGACTCGTCTTTCGTGACAGGCCAGACCATTGCGGCAGACGGCGGCAACGTCCGGAACTGAAGGGTCAATACTGCGATGACATTCCCCCGCTGCCCGCAACGGCGAGCGGGGTCTTTCTATTTCAGCCGCGCTTTAAGGAACTCGATGAAGCGCTGGGTTTTCGCTGGCAGCAGTCTCGTCTCCGTGATTGCGTAGACGGGCGTCTGCGCCCCGCACCAGCCTGGCAGGATCCGCTTCAACCGGTTGTCGGCCAGCTCCTCGGAGACGATCTCGTCTGGGAGCATGGCGATCCCCATGTCGAGCGAAGCGAGACGTCTGATCATCCCCACGCTGTTGAGGCGGAACCGCCCGTCGATCTCGGCCTCCACCGTCTCCTTGCCATTGTGAAGCGTCCACACCTTCGTCTTCAGCATGTAGAGACATTGATGTTCGGCCAAGTCTGAGGGTTTCGTCGGTTCCCCGTTGCGTTCCAGATACCGAGGTGACGCGAAGAGATGGGGAGACAGGCGGGCGAGCGGGCGCGCGATCATGTGAGAGGGTTCCGGCTCGCCCATCCGGATGGCGACGTCGAAAGGTTCTGCGACTAGATCGACGCGTCTCGGCGTCAGGTCGAACTCGAACGTGATGCCGGGGTAAAGACCTGCAAAGTCGGCGATAAGCGGCGCGAGATAGGTGTTGGCGAAGTCCACGGGCAAGGAAACCCTGAGAAGCCCGCTGGGCTGTTCCAGCATCTCCCCGAGCTGTTCGTGGGCGAGCCTAGCCTCATCGACGATGCGCTTGCATCGTTCGAAATAGATCTGCCCGGCTTCCGTCAGTTCGATCCGGCGTGTCGTCCGGTGCAGGAGCCTGAGCCCGATTGCTTTCTCTAAGGCGCTGATACGGCGCGATAGGGTCGAATTCGGGACGTCGATGACCTCTGCGGCTCCGCGGAAGCTCTTCGCCTTCACAACCTCGACGAACAGAGCCATGTCGTTCAGCAGCTCCAATGAATTGCCTCACCAATGGATCAATCATTTCCATTTTAGCCACTTTATCGCTCTTCGTGAAGCAGCCATCTGTATGAGGACGCAATCAGCAAGGACTGCCACACATGAGCAAACTCTTCACCCCTGTTCGCCTCGGTCGCTACGAACTCTCCAACCGCGTCATCATGGCTCCGATGACGCGATCCCGCGCGAACGACAGTGACGGCGTGATCAACGATATCGTGCCGACCTATTACAGCCAGCGCGCCGGCGCCGGGTTGATCATCAGCGAGGGTGTCTACCCGTCGGCAAACGGCAAGGGCTACGTCAGCACGCCTGGCATCGAGACCGACGCCCAGGTCGAGGCCTGGAAGCGTGTGACGGATGCTGTCCATGCCCGCGGTTCCCGCATCTTCATGCAGATCATGCATTGCGGACGGATTTCGCATCCTTCGATGCAGCCCGGAAACGCGCTGCCTGTCGCGCCGTCGGCGATCCAGCCTCCGGGTCAGACCTGGACGGCAACCGGTCAGCAGGACTTTGTGACCCCGCACGAACTGACGGTCGCCGAAATCCACGAGGTCATTTCCAGATATCGCACCGCCACGCGACGCGCTATCGAGGCCGGATTCGACGGCGTCGAACTTCACGGCGCTTCCGGCTACCTCCCGGAACAGTTCCTGGCGTCCGGAAGCAACAAACGCAAGGACGAATACGGCGGATCGACGGCCAACCGCGCACAGTTCATCCTCGAAGTGCTGGCAGCCATTGTTGAGGAAGCCGGCGGCGATCGCGTGGGCCTGAAGATCTCTCCGGAGATGAACTTCAACGGCATCGTCGACGAGAGCCCGCAGGCGACGTACTGGGAACTGGTGGACAAGCTGAATGTCTTTGGCCTTGCCCATCTTCATGTCGCACTCTTCGGCGCGCCGATCGACTACCACGCGCTTCTCAAGCCTCGCTTCAAAGGCACGTACCTGATGGGAGGCGGGCTCGACCAGACTTCCGCCGAGGTTGCCCTCGATGCGGGCCGAGCCGATGCGACCGTATTCGGCGCTGCCTTTCTCGTCAATCCCGACCTGCCCGTCCGTTTTGCGAAGGATGCGCCTCTCAATTCGCCTGACAAGGCTACGTTCTACGGCGGCGACGCGAAAGGTTACATCGACTATCCGGAGCTTGAGGCCACCCAGGCGGCATAATGCAGCAGCCGGAAACGAGAAAAATCGGGCCCAGCCGGTGCAAACCGGCTGGGCCTTCTTATAGCCGCCTGATTTCCCAGCGTCCGGGACCCCACGAGAGGCTCGACGATCGGCTCGTGGCGGGTTTGGGAAATGGTTATTCGAAGGGCCTCACATCCTCGCCACCCTTCTTCACCCACAGGCGCTTGCGAACCACGACCTCTGCGAGACCGATCACGCCTGACCTGCGACGCGGCGCGGTGGCGTGGCGCGGGCTAGAAAGGCCTTGAACGCCTCGAGCGTCTCCGCGCTGGCATGATGCTCCATTCCTTCCGCGTCAATGCGTGCCGTTTCCGGCGAGACGCCAATCGAGCACAGGAAGGATTCGACGATATGGTGCCGTTCGCGGCAGAGTTCCGCGAGCTTCTGGCCGGCCTCCGTGAGAAAGATGCCGCGGTAGCGGCGCTGCTGGATGTAGCCCTCGGAAATAAGCCTCTTCAGCATCTTGGCGACGGTCGGCTGGGCCACCCCCAGACGCTGGGCGATATCAACCTGGCGGGCTTCCCCACCATCCTCGATCAGGTCGGCGATGAGTTCGACATAGTCTTCGACGAGTTCGGTCCGGCGATTGTTCCGCGTCTGGCGGAAGCTCTCGACCTGCGCGTCTGCATTGATCAGGCTCGATTCCACCTCGGGCCCGATTTTCTCATGCTTCGACAATCCAATGTTCCTTGTATGGAAGTGCTATGACCATGAGATAGTATAGCCAAGGCTATTTTTCAATCCAGCACCGAATATTCATTGCGTGCGAGAGCGGCAGCGGCACTAAGCATCTCCATCAAATTATAGCACTTGCTATAATCAACCTCCTATGCTCTATTTCTTGTAAATTGCTAATTGAGGGCGGAGCCAACATGTTGAGATGGGCGCAGGCGGCATTGAGCAGACGGAGCCTGCTGTTGGGCGGCGGTGCCGCGACGATCGGCGCGACAGCGATCTGCTCCACCAACACGGTGGCTCAGGAAAACCACGGCAACCATGCAACGGCAGCCGGGGCGCAGAGTTCCGCCGCCGTGCCCTCCCATCAGTCCGGGCACGGGGCGATGATCACCGTCGGGACGGTGGACAATGAACGCAATGGCTTCCATCCGACGAAAATGCTGACGGACTGGTACACCGGCACGGTCACCGATCTGCCGGACGGAAGAAAGCTCCGGACCTTCGAAATCACCGCCGAGGATAAGGAGATCGAGATCGCGCCCGGCGTGATGTTTCCCGCCTGGACCTACAATGGCCGCGTGCCGGGTCCGGCGCTCCGCGCCACCGAGGGGGAGCGGCTCAAGATCGTCTTCAGGAACAACGGATCCCATCCCCACTCAATGCACTTCCATGGCATCCACTCGGCTCGCATGGATGGAGTGCCCGGCGCGGGCGTGATCGCGCCCGGAGACGAATTCGTCTATGAATTCGATGCCAGACCTTTCGGCTGCCATCTCTATCACTGCCATGCCCTTCCTCTGGCGAGGCACATTCACAAGGGTATGTACGGTATCTTCGTCATCGACCCGGACCCGGCGCGTCACCCAGAGAATGCCGAAATGGCAAAATCCCGCCTCCTCGGTTCGCCGGAAAATGTCGAGTGGCAGGAGATGGCGATGGTCATGAACGCCTTCGACACCACTTTCGATGGTGAGAACGAGTTCTATGCCTGCAACACCATCGCCCATTGCTATACGAAGGAACCGATCAAGGTCGAAAAAGGGAGGCCGGTACGGATCTATCTGGTCAACATCACCGAGTTCGACCCAATCAACTCGTTCCACCTCCATGGGAACTTTTTTGACTACTTCGACCAGGGAACGACGCTGACCCCGACGCTGCGGACGGTCGATCTTATCATGCAATGCCAGGCACAACGCGGCATCCTGGAGTTCACCTACAGGGAGCACGAAGTCGGGCTTTACATGTTCCACGCCCACCAGTCCGAATTCGCCGAACTCGGCTGGATGGGCATGTTCGATGTCGTGGAGACGCTGTCATGAACGAGAACCCGCGCAACTTCCGCCCGGTCTCCACCGTCGCGCCGACCCCACGGCATCTTCTGTGGCTCGTCTTACCGCTGATCGTGCTGATCGCCGCAGTGCTGTGGCTGCTGCAGAGCGACCCCCTGCGAGGTTTCAACAACGGTGCCCCGCCTGTCGAGAACCTGACGATCGAACGAACCGTGCTCGATGAAAACGGTCTGCGGCTCAAGGTGCGCGGCGGCGGATCGGAACCGATGACGATCGCGCAGGTGCAGGTCGACGCCGCCTACTGGCAGTTCACTCAGGAACCCGCCGGAACGATACCGCGCGGCGACACTGCCTGGGTGGCGATCCCCTTCCCGTGGGTTCTCGGTGAGGCGCACAAGGTCACATTCGTCACCAACACTGGTGCGACCTTCGATCACGAAATTCCGGTGGCCGTCCCTACGCCGAAGGTCAGCGGAAACGCACTTGTTTCCCAAGCACTGCTCGGAGCCTTCGTCGGAATCCTGCCAGTGGCAATCGGACTGTTGTGCTATCCGGCGCTGCGCGGCGCGGGCCGCAACACCATGACGTTCCTGCTGGCGATGACCGTCGGTCTCCTTGCCTTCCTGTTTGTCGACACTATCCAAGAAGCATTGGAATTCGCGACCGCGTCGGCGGCGATTTTCCAGGGCAGCGTGATGGTGATCCTGACAGCGGTGGCCAGCTTCCTCATGCTCGTCGCGATCGGCCGCCGCCAGGGTTCACCGACCGGTCTTGCGCTTGCGGCCTATATCGCCCTCGGCATCGGACTGCACAATTTCGGCGAAGGTCTGGCCATCGGTGCTGCGTTTGCGGCGGGCGCGGCGGGGCTCGGGACGTTCCTGGTGCTCGGCTTCACGCTTCACAACATCACCGAAGGGATCGGCATCGCCGCCCCCCTCCTGAAAGTCCGCCCGAAGCTCGTTCATTTTCTCGGCCTGACATTGCTCGCCGGCGGCCCCGCGGTCTTCGGGATCTGGCTCGGAAGCCTCGCCGTCGCGCCGCAGTGGACCGCAATTGCTCTGGCGATCGGCGCTGGTGCTATCGCGCAGGTCATACTGGAAGTCACGGGCCTGCTTGCCAGGAGCGACAGCGACCGGGCCAGCTACACTCAGGTTCTGACACCTGCAGCTTTGAGCGGTATCGCGGCCGGGCTAGCGTTCATGTACGCGACCGCCATGCTCGTCAAGATCTGACGCCATCGCCAACAGATGGACCTGCGAGAGCGCCGCGCAGCAGCAGCTTATCCGTTACGCCGATGCGGCGTCATGGTTTGCCATGGGCACTGTGATCCTCGGCGGGCGGCGTCGCAGTGACTTTACCTTTGCCCTGGACCACGAATTCGACCTCGACCGAGCCCGCCTTCTCGAACTGCAGCGTAGCCTTGAACTTCTCCCCCTCGGCGGGCCGCCCCTTGGGGTTGAAGGGCATGATATGCGCACCGCCCGGCTGGAGGCTGACGGTCGCGCCCGGGGCTATCTCGATCCCGTCCTTCGCAGGCCGCATCCTCGCGACCCCGTCGACGATCGAGGACTCGTGGATCTCCAGGCGCGCGGCCACCGGTGTGCTCCCGCCCAGCAGGCGATCAGACTCCGCGCCTGTGTTCACGATGGTCAGATATCCGCCAAGTACCGGAGCCACCGGAGGTGCCTTGGCCGACCATGGATGCTTCAGCTCCAGGCTTCCGGCCTTGAAATCGTGCGCGGCGGAAATGCCGGGAACCGCGAGCGCAAGCATGAGAGCCGCGACCCGCCTGTTTCTACGATCCTGGACTTCATTCAGTATTCTCCACACGCGGACCAGTCGAATCCCATCAGAGGTCTCCATAGCCGAACAACTGCATCGGATTCCACACCGAAACGACGCCGACTACGCTGGACATCACGGACGCCTCACCTGATCGGGCGCAGCAGCCGCAGCGCGTTCATCGTGACCAGAACGGTTGCTCCTGTGTCGGCGAGGATCGCAGGCCATAGCCCAGTGATGCCGATGATGGTGGTCACTAGGAACACGGCCTTCAGCCCAAGCGCTATCGTGATGTTCTGGAAAATGTTCTGCATCGTCCGCTTCGAGAGATCGACCATAAGGCCGACATCCCCTACCCGACCGTGCAGCACAGCCGCGTCAGCCGTCTCGAGGGCAACGTCGGTGCCCCCACCCATCGCGATCCCGACATCGGCAGCCGCAAGCGCCGGAGCGTCGTTGATGCCGTCGCCGATCTTGCCGACGACGTAGCCGTCCTTCTTCAGTTCGCCGACGATCCGCTGCTTGTCTTCGGGCATGAGCTCGGCACGGACCTCGATACCGAGCTGCGCGCCGATGGCCGTGGCAGTCCGCTTGTTGTCGCCCGTCAGCATCACCGTCTTGATGCCCGCATCGGTCAGGGCCTTCAGCCCCGCAACGGCATCGAGCCGCGGCTCGTCGCGCATCGCGATGGCCCCTGCGAGGACGTCGCCGACGATCAGCACCGACACCGTCTTTCCCTCGTCGTTGAGCGATGTGATCTTCCTGGAGTGCGCCATCGGCACCGTCACGCGTTCGGCGGCAGCCTTCGGAGAGCCAAAGAACACTTCCACGCCGTCCACGACCGCTGTGACGCCCTTGCCGCCAAGCGCCTTCGCCTCGGTGACGGCCGGAGCATCGATCCCGTCCTCGTTTGCCTTGTCGAGGATGGCGAGTGCGAGTGGATGGCTGGATCCGGTCTCGAGCGCGGCAGCGTAGCGCAGCACATCTTCCACGTTGCGGCCGAACGGCACGACATCCGTCACCTTGGGCTTGCCCTCCGTAAGCGTGCCCGTCTTGTCGAAGGCGATGGCGGTCAGCTTTCCAAGTCCCTCGAGGACCGCTCCACCCTTCATGAGCAGGCCGCGGCGGGCACCCGAAGACAGCGACGCCGCAATGGCCGCCGGGGTCGAGATGACAAGCGCGCATGGGCAGCCGATCAGGAGCACCGCAAGGCCCTTGTACACCCATTCGCTCCAGACGCCGCCGGCGAAGAGCGGCGGTATGATGGCGACGAGTGCGGCAACTACGACGACGCCTGGCGTGTAGTAGCGTGAGAAGCGGTCGATGAAGCGCTCCATCGGAGCCTTCGATTCTTGCGCTTCCTCGACGAGGCGCACGACGCGGGCGATCGTGTTGTCCTGGGCCGCGGCCGTCACGCGTACGCGCAGCGCCGCGTCGCCGTTCACGGTGCCCGCGAAGACTAGGTCATCGACACCCTTGCGGACCGGAACGCTCTCGCCCGTCACGGGAGCCTCGTCTACCGAACTTTCACCAGCGACGATCACGCCGTCGGCGGAGATCCTATCTCCGGGTCGGACGAGGATGATCGATCCGACGGCGAGTGTTTCAGCCGGAACCTCGCGGGTCTTTCCACCCACCTCCAACAGTGCTGTCTTCGGCACCAGCGCGGTCAGCGACTTGATGCTGTCGCGCGCCTTGCCGGCGGCGACACCTTCGAGCAGTTCGCCGACGAGGAACAGGAAGACAACCGCGGCGGCCTCCTCGGTGGCGTTGATGACCAGCGCCCCGACCGCCGCGATGGTCATGAGCATTTCGATCGAGAACGGCGTCCCGGCGAATGCGGCCATGATGGCGCGTCGGGCGATCGGAACGAGCCCAACCAACATAGCGACCATGAACGCGTAGGTCTCGATCGCCGGGAAAAGATGGCCGATGCCATAGGCCACGACAAGCGAGCCTCCGGCCAGGATCGTCAGCCGACCTTTTTTGCTTCGCCACCAAAGGCCTTCGCTTGGCCCATGGTCGTGTCCGTGCAGGCCTTCGATTTCCGCTCCGGAAGATGCCTCATGCTCGTGGCCCGCGTGTTCACCGGCTGCCGGGGTTGGGGCAGCCGAGACCCTTGCGGTCCTGACAATCGGCGCGATCGAGTAGCCGAGGCCCGATACCTTCTTCTGCAGAGCATCGAGGTCTGCCGTGGGCGCGTGGGTGATAGTCATCGTGCCTGAGGTCACCGACACACTCACCTCTTCGATATCCGGAAGGCGGCGGACGGCGGTATCGATCTTGCTGGCGCAGGAGGCGCAATCCATTCCGCCGACACGAAAACGGGTTTGACTGCTGCTTGGTTGGGAGACGGCCGCATGCGTGTGATCGTGGTCGTCGTGTGAATGCGAGCAGCCGGGTCCGTGCGCGTGGCCCGGTTTCGGCTCGCCGATCACGCTGGGCCTTGCTTCGATGGCTTTCGCCTTGTAGCCGAGCCGGGACAGCTTTGGGCCGATTGCATCAAGATCGCTGCTGCCATCATGGCTTACTGTCATCGTGCCAGCCGTAACAGATACCGAGACATCAGAGACTCCAGGCATGCGCCTGACAGCGGCGTCGATCTTGCTCGCACATGAAGCACAGTCCATACCCTCAACTCTGAATCTCGTCTGCAGCGGTCCGCTCATCGATCAATCCTCATGCTGTTCGTGAGCCTGTGTACGACCTCTAGCTACTAGAGGTGCAAGTGAAAATCGCCGACCGAGTGAAATTCGTCATGCGCAGGTTAGCGGATTTTAGAGTGTGGCCCGGCCGTCCCCGGAGATCCGTATTGGGCATGGCCTTGCCGCTTGATGAGAAATTGATGCGCCCGTTGACCGCAGGTTCGGATGCCGCAGCGATCTGACAATCGCAGATTCATCGCCTGCTTACCCGAGTCCTCGAATTGGCAGGCCCGCCTTGAGATAACCTTCGATAAAATGCTGGCGATCCGCATCGTGGCGGAACGGTTGCGTCTTCCCCCACTCTCCGGCGTCAAAATGCGGAAACTCCGCAAGGAATTTTCTCGCCACTTTGCACGCGTCCGTTGTCCGCCCAAGTTGCGCCAACGCCGCCGCGAGATTGCGTTTTGCGCCAGGTCCACCTGCCAATGGGTTGCGAAGCGTTTCGACGGCATCCTTATATCGACCGGCGGCATATTGGGCCCAGCCGAGAAACGAGAAATAGTCTCCGGGAGGATATGGGTTCAAACGAAAGCTGTTCTGTGCGCATTCAATCGCTTCCGTAGCCCGCCCCTCGAACACCCTGAGATCGGCAAGCATGGCCCAGCCCTCGGCATGATTGGCGTTCAGCCGAAGCCCTTGTTCGAATTCGGCCACACCTGCTTCGAGTTCACCCTCGTAAGCCCGCAGGAATCCCAGAACGATGTGGGCGTCCGCATTTTCCGGATCGATTTCCACGGCTTTTCGGGCAGCAGATCGAGCTAACTTGCGATGTTCCTCGACAGGCTCACCACAGTACAACGCACCGAAATGGTGACTCATCGCGAGCCAAGCGTGTGCCGCTGCAAAGTCCGGATCAATTTCGATGGCCTTGGACAGCAGTGGGCGCGCCGCTCTGGTTTCCCGAAGTGATTGCGTCGCCAGCGCCCGCCCGCGCACGAACAGGTCATAGGCCTCGAGATCGGTTACCCTACGCTTAGGAAAGGGTCTCGCCGCAGGCAGAACGTCGGCAAGAGCGTTGATGATCTTAGCGGTGACTTCGTCCTGCAGTGTGAAGATGTCCGCCAAATCGCGATCGATCCGCTCAGCCCACAGACAGCTCGTGTTGGACGCATCGATCAGCTGCGCATTGATCCGCACGCGCGTTGATGCCCTCCGCACACTGCCCTCGATGAGATAGCGAACGCCAAGCTCTCTGCCGATCACGCGCAGATCGCTCGATCGGTCCCGGTAGGCAAAGCTCGAATGACGGGCGATCACCAATAGGCCTTGAACCTTGGAAAGATCGGTAATTAGGTCTTCGGCGAGACCATCGGCAAAATATGCCTGCTCCACGTCGCTGTTCATCGTGGTGAACGGTAAGACGGCGATCGAAGCCACCTGCGGGAGTTCCACCGAGACGCCTGAGTTCCAAACCTCCAGCGCTAGGGGTGCGGGGTGTGCCAGCATGGCCTCCCAGCCAACTCGGTACACCCGGATGGGTCGGCTGATGTTCTTCAGCGCGCACTCACCCTGATCGTCAAAGTGGACCGGCAACTTGCGCTCGACGTGCTCATGGACAGTGTGGCTTATAAGTACACCCCCTGGTTCAGCCATCGCCTCCAGTCGCGCAGCGATATTGACCCCATCCCCGAACAAGTCATCGTGGTCAGTCAGGATGTCACCAAGATTGATGCCAATGCGGAATGTCAGTCGGCGGTCTTCGGCAACACCTCTGTTCCGCTCGGCAATCGCTCGCTGGAGATCTACGGCGCAGCGCACCGCTTCAATGGCGCTCGCGAATTCCACGAGGAGCCCGTCCCCTGCCGTTTTGACAATACGCCCCCTGTGTATTTCCACGGCCGGCCGAACGACATCGCGCAACAACACCTGCAGTCGCTCATGAGTGCCCTCCTCGTCGCGCTCCATTAAGCGACTGTAGCCTGCGACATCAGCCGCAAGAATCACTGCCAGCTTCCTTTCGGGTCCGGCAGAAATGAAGATCGGTTCGCCATCGTCCGACATAGGACGAGGTTACGCTGCGGTAGTCTCGCCTTCAAGCAACAACGTTTCGCCATTACTGGGGATGATACGCGGCACGATGCGCAGGTTGGCTGGGTCCGCCTCCTCGCAACGATGACGACAAGCATCGGCGGGCCACTGGCCAGCTGAAAGAGGCATTCTCAGGATCGCGCTCCCGTTGACACATCATGCGATCTTTTGAGCACAGAACGGAAACATCCCGCTGGTGCGCGCGTCTAAGGGCCGGCTCGGACGCGTGCACGCGCTCTGAGGAAGATGAAGATCGACCCTAAGCGGACCTTCGACAAGACATCAAGCTCGCTGACGCGATCGGCTACCGCGTTCTGGGCACGCACACCCTGCCGCCAGAAGCATGGATCGAAGGCTATTACGAGGTGCTCGAGCCGCGCGCCGCGGCACTCATCGGGCACAAGGATCTCGCAGTGCGATCGTTCGCGCAGGAGACGTTGAAGGAAATCGAGATCTTCAACTCGGCTGGCGGCAGCTACGGCTATGTCTTCCACCTGCTCCAGCGATCGTGAGGGTCGCGTTTTCGCCATGTTCTTACGACGCGCCAAGGATCGCTGGGGCCATTGTTCGCCTTTTGATCTTGCGATCGTATACCCATGGCCCTTTAATGTGAGAAGCCTAGCTGGCAGCCAACTGGCTGAGGAGACCCGCGCTCATGAAGCCAATGAACGAAAAGCACCTCGCGGTTCTGCGCAGGCACATGGTCGAGGTGATTGCAATCTATGCCGACCTTGAAAGCGAAGAACTGGGCAAGGCGGCGTTCGATGAAAGGGTGATGGCAGCGATGCTGCGGGTGCCCCGGCATCTCTTCGTGCCCGCACCGGCTGCGCCCTTTGCTTACCAGGACATGCCGCTGCCGATCGGCTTCGATAAAACCGTGTCGCAGCCCTTCATGGTCGCTCTCATGACCGATCTCCTTGCTCCCCAACCGCATGAGGCAGTGCTCGAGATCGGCACCGGCTTGGGCTACCAAACCGCAATCCTCGCGGAACTCGCCGGGCAAGTTTGGAGCGTCGAAATCATCGAGGAATTTGCAAACCATGCCGAGGCTCTCCTCCGGGGCCTCGGCATGTCAAATGTCGGCATTCGTATCGGCGACGGGTCTCGCGGTTGGCCTGAGCGCGCGCCATTCGACAAGATCCTTGTCACGGCGGCGGCCGAGGAGGCGCCGCCGGCTTTGCTTGAGCAGCTCAAGCCAATGGGCCGTCTGGTTCTTCCTGTGGGCTCTGAACACCAGTTTCTGACTGTCATCGATAAGGATTCGGCGGGACAACTCGCGGCGCGGCAACTCATCCCGGTTCGGTTCAGCCGGCTCGAGACGGTCTGATGCGCGTGGACATTTGGCGCAATAGACCCATCACAGACTACTCTGAACGACCGTTTGCCTCGCCCATGCAGACGCTCGGCTTCTTTGCGACGAGCCGATCTGCGAAGAACCCGACCTTCGAAGGGGTCGGCATTCGCATCTCCTCGCCGTGGGCCTTTCCAAGCGGCCATGGAGCGTTACATATGTGCAATCGTCCTGATCTTGGCCGCCATGGTGATCGCACTCCGCAATCTTAGTAAGTCCTATGAGACTGCCGAAGGGCGGCTTGAAGTGTTGAGAGGGATCGATCTCGATCTCGGCGCGGGAGACAGCGTTGCCCTGACAGGGGAGTCTGGCAGCGGCAAGAGCACCCTGCTGCATCTCGTAGCCGGCCTCGACCGCCCGGACTCAGGCGAGATCGTGATCGGGGGCCGCGACATCTCCAAGCTGGATGACCGGGGACGCGCCGGCTACAGGCGGACAGAAGTCGGCCTCGTATTTCAGCAGTTCAACCTTGTCCCCTCACTGGACGTGGCGGCGAACATAGCCTTCCACGCCAAGCTTGCGGGACGCCACGATCCCGCTTGGGAAAATGAACTGGTGGAGCGCCTCGGAATCGGGACATTGCTGACCAGATATCCCGAGCAGCTTTCCAGCGGACAACAGCAGCGAGTGGCGATCGGACGGACGCTCGCCGCGCGTCCCGGCTTGGTTCTGGCAGACGAACCCACAGGAAATCTGGACGAGGCCAACGGAGACGCTGTCCTGGAGCTGATGCTCTCGCTTTCGAAGGGAACCGGATCGACGCTGCTCATGGCGACGCATTCGCGTAGACTGGCGGATTGGCTCGATCGGCAGGTCCATTTGCGGTCCGGGAAAATCACATGACGACTTGGACCGTAGCCACGGCACTCCTGTCGCACTGGCGACGACGGCCGCTGCAGTTCGGCGCTCTCTTGTCGGGCCTGGCGCTGGCGACGGCCCTGTGGTCCGGAGTGCAGGCGATCAACGCAGAAGCCCGCGCGAGCTACACCCGCGCCGCGGTTGTACTCGACCAGAATGGTTTGGCGAACCTGGTTTCTTCAAACGGCAGCTCGGTTCCTCAGTCCGCCTTCGTGCGGCTCAGACGGGCGGGCTGGAACGTGTCGCCAGTTGTGGAGGGGGACTATCGGTTCGGAACCACCCGGTTAAGGGTGATCGGCATCGAGCCCCTGACGATGCCAGCGGAGGCGCAGACCATCGATCTGGGGAATGCCGGGGACTTGCTTTCCTTCATCTCGCCTCCGGGCACGCTGGTTGTCTCTGCTGGAACAGCGGAGAAAATACGAGGGCAGACCGACCTCGCACTGCGTGTTTCGGATCGGATGCTGGACGGGGCCGCCTTCGTCGATATTGGTTTGGCCCAGAGGCTACTAAGAAGAGACGGCGAACTCAGTCGGATTGTGGTCGCCGAAAACCAACGTTCCGGTCTGGAGCCGCTTGAAAAGCTTGTTCCAACGCTCTCAGTTCGCGAGCCGAATGCAGAAACCGACGTCGAGCATCTTACCGAGAGCTTCCATCTCAATTTGACGGCTTTCGGTTTACTCGCCTTCGCCGTCGGGCTGTTCATCGTGTACTCGACGATCGGCCTCGCCTTCGAGCAACGGCGGCCGACCTTCAGAACCCTTCGCTGTCTTGGCGTTTCGTTGAGGGTGCTTGCGGTTCTGCTGCTCGCCGAGCTAGTCCTTTTCGCCCTCGCCGCCGGGGCGGTCGGAGTCGCTATCGGATATCTGGTCGCGTCGCTGCTGCTGCCCGGAGTGGCCGCAACCCTCGAAGGACTCTACGGAGCCAGCGTGCCCGGCACGCTTTCCCTGCGTCCGGAGTGGTGGGTTTCTGGTTTTGCCATCGCGGTGGCCGGAACATTGGTTTCGTCGGCACAGAGCCTGTTGCGCTTGACGAGGGTGCCTTTGCTCGCGGCGGCCCAGCCCCAGACCTGGGGGCGATCGTGGCAAGCGGGGCGGCGGTTTCAGGTGCTGGCCGCAGCGGCTTTGCTAGCCCTCTCGGGAGCTCTTCTTCTGTGGGCTGAAGGACTTGAGGCGGGCTTTGGCGTTCTTGGCTGTCTTCTGCTCGGGGCGTCGCTACTTCTCCCCACCGTGCTCTCCGGATTCCTCACCGTGATGCAGCGGACGTCTTCGCGCGCGCTCGTCACGTGGTTCTGGGCCGATGCGCGGCAGCAGCTCCCCGGACTTTCCCTTGCGCTCATGGCATTGCTTCTTGCTCTGGCGGCAAACGTCGGCGTCGGAACCATGGTGTCGAGCTTCCGTCTCACGTTCGTCGGCTGGCTCGACCAACGTCTCGCCGCCGAGCTTTACGTCGCTGCCCGGAACGAGGGCGAGGCAGACAGGCTCAGGACATGGCTCGCAACGAAGGTGGAATCGGTGCTGCCGATCTCCAGCGTAGATGCCGAGATCCGGGGGCAGCCGATGCAGATCTTCGGTGTCGTTGACGATCCGACCTACAGGAAGCACTGGCCCCTGATCGTTGGCTTGCCGGACGTCTGGGATCGGGTGGCGTCCGGTCAAGGCGTGCTGGTCAACGAACAGTTCTGGAGGCGGGACCGGCTCCGCATCGGCGATCAGCTGGATCTGGCCAGCGACTGGAAGTCGACGGTTGTCGGCGTCTATTCGGATTACGGAAACCCAAAGGGCCAGGTCATCGCCGGAATAAACGCCCTGACCTCTCGCTACCCGCAGGTCTCGCGCCTACGCTACGGTCTGCGGATCCAGCCTGATCAGGTTGCGGACCTACGATCGAGGCTCTCGGACGAATTCGGACTACCACCGGATAACGTCGTCGATCAGGCGGCACTGAAGGAACAGTCACGGCGGATCTTCGATCGCACATTTTTGGTCACAGGCGCGTTGAACATATTCACACTTGGGGTTGCGGCATTAGCTATGTTCTCGAGCCTCCTCACGCTTTCGGAAATGCGCCTCCCGCAGCTTGCGCCCGTGTGGGCCATGGGGATCACAAGACGCGATCTCGCCCTTCTTGAGCTTCTGAGGACCCTGGTGCTCTGGTTGGTGACATTTATTGCCGCTTTGCCACTCGGTCTGGCGCTGGCGTGGGTGCTTCTCGCGGTGGTGAACGTCGAAGCCTTCGGCTGGCGTCTGCCGATGCATATCTTTCCTTATGAGTGGGTCAGGCTCGGTCTCGTCGTGCTCGCCGCTGCGGTCGTTTCCGTATTCATCCCGCTTCGCCGGCTGGCGGGACTCGCGCCGTCGGACCTTCTGAAGGTATTCGCCAATGAGCGTTAGATCGATTGCGTTCGCCTTGGCGGTAATGACCATGGCGAGCTTGTCCGGAAGCCAAGCCGCCTCCGAGGGGTTTGCTGGCCTCGGCTCGGCGGCCGAAGGGTTTTCGGTTCCGCAGCCCGGCCTGCTGTTCCGTTTCCCCGCTGACCACGGCCCACATCCGGACTTCCGGATAGAGTGGTGGTATCTAACGGCCAATCTTGAAGCTCCCGACGGGACGCGATACGGAGCGCAGTGGACCCTTTTCCGGTCAGCGCTTGCTCCACGGGAGGCGAGCGGGTGGTCGAGCCCACAGCTTTGGATGGGTCACGCAGCCGTCACGACTTCCGGAGACCACTTTGTGGCAGAACGTATTTCACGCGGGGGAGTGGGGCAGGCTGGCGTCGTCGCGGAGCCTTTCTCGGCCTGGATCGATGACTGGCAGATGAAGGGACTTGCAGCCCCGGGATCGGATCAGCTGGCCGATCTCAACGTGACTGCAGCCGCAAAGGACTTCGGCTACGAACTCCGCCTGTCGGCCACCGGCCCGCTCGTGCCGCATGGCGATAACGGCTATTCGGTGAAATCAGCGAAGGGACAGGCCAGCTACTATTATTCGCAACCGTTCTACGCGGTGACCGGCTCGCTTGCGCTGCCCACCGGGAATGTCGCGGTGACGGGGAAGGCTTGGCTTGACCGCGAGTGGTCGTCACAGCCGCTCGCGGAAGATCAGACGGGTTGGGACTGGTTCTCGCTGCATCTCGATACAGGGGAGAAGCTCATGGGCTTCCGTCTTCGAGACGCTGGAGAGGGATTTACCTCGGCGACCTGGATCACTGCCGAGGGGCGACCGGAGCCCTTACCCGCGGGAGCTCTCCAGATCGTTCCCGTCCGGACTGCCAAGGTCGCAGGGCGTCGGATTCCAGTGGCCTGGAACGTACGAATTCCCAGTCGCGGCTTTGACGTCACAACCACACCGTTGAACGACCAAGCATGGATGTCTACGTCCACACCGTATTGGGAAGGCCCGATCAGCTTCGGCGGCAACGTCGGCGGGAGGGGGTATCTGGAGATGACTGGGTACTAAACACCTAGATAGCCCTTGACCTCAAAATCCTGATGTGAACGGAATCGAACCAAGGACCCGGGCGATCTCCTTCATCATCGTGCGACGCGGAGCAGCGCCAGCCATCCGCCCGCTGGAGACATGTGCCCCGCGCTCTGCGCAAGGCTGTGATGTTACCGAGGGCACTATTCGATGATGGGAATGATTTCCGGACACAGAGGAGTTCTGCCATGAGCGAAGACGCCTTCAACATGTCGATCCGCAAGTTCCTGAAGGAAGTCGGCATCACCTCGCAGCGCAAGATCGAGGAGACAGTGCGCGAAGGGCAGATCGGCGGCAAGAAGCTGAAGGTCCGCATGACGCTGACGTCGGAAGGCACCGGCCTCCAACACGTGGTGGACGGCGAAATCGAACTTCCATAGGCCCGGCGAAACGATCAAGCGAACCGTCCGTTTCGCGCCTGAGGGCGCTCTCGATGGCAGCATCAATCGACATGTCTCATCCCCTTGGACTCAGCTGGCGATACTACCCAAGCCATGCCGTGAGCCTTGATCTTTCTCGAACCAAGCCATCCTGATTAAAGTGGTGAACACAAAAATGCGCCCATGAATCTTCGAACGCCATTTCCATATCACCGGTGACCGAGGTCGTACCGAGCCCGAGTTCCGCGTAGGTAAACTCGAAGCTGCCGCTCGGTCGTGCCAGAGCGATGTGGAATGGCTCGCCCGTGAACTCGTTGATTTTCGGGCTGGCGCTGCTCGTTAAGACGCCAGGGATCGCGACCTTCGCGGTTCGTGCATCCAAGTCCGCCTTGAGATCGATCGGCAGGAACAACGTCTCGCAAAAATCCGAGCATGTTGAATCAAAGACTGCAAAGAGATTGCTCAATGGTCTGCACGCCGCGCCCGAAATGATGGTTTCTAGCGCGGACCGTTGAGCCTCATCCGCACGCTCGTCGATGATGATCTGACGCCGGCCGTTTCCGTCCTTAATTTCGCCGGGCCACTTGTACAGCGCCGCCCAATTCAGGCCCACGAGGGGCGTGTCTTTGAAGTGGCCTTCAACGATATTGCCGATAAAGGCCGACTGACAATAGCCATGGGTGCTCGGCAAGTTGAACTGGCAACCGCAATTCATCGCGCAGCTGCAGTTATCGTAGGTTTCGCTCTTGAAAAGCCATTGGTCCGCCATTCCCGTGATCCTCCCATCCTTGAGCGCTGATGTTGGCGCAACCATCACGGATATCGCACAAGGGAGGAAGCGAGCTCTAGTTCAGGAATTGAAGTGCCCCGGTATAGAATCTGAACTAGCCAAGATTCGCCATCTGCCGTAACGTCAGATGAACTTGGTGAGGAGGTTCATCATGGCACAAGCCAGCTATGGACAGTTCTGTCCGGTAGCGTTGGCTGCCGAGGTGCTGTGCACGCGCTGGACAGTCGTGCTCCTGCGTGAATTGGTGGCCGGCTCGACCCGCTTCAACGATCTGCGCCGCGGCGTGCCGCGCATGTCGCCGGCGCTCCTAGTCAAGCGGCTGCGCGATCTCGAGGGGGCCGGCATCGTCCGTCGTGTTGCTTCGCGGACCGAGCCGGGAATTCTTGAATATCACCTAACGCCTGCCGGACGGGACTTAAAGCCGGTGGTCGAGGCTATCGGCATATGGGGCCAGCGCTGGTTCGAAGCCGATGTCTCGCTGCAACATCTCGATCCGTCGCTGCTGATGTGGGACATGCACCGCAATCTCGAGCCCACAACGTTGCCGCCGCGACGCTGCGTGATTCAGTTCCTATACCCCGAGCTGCCTGCCGCTCGCCGGAAGTGGTGGCTTCTCATCGAGCCCGGCGCCGAGGTGGATCTCTGCTCGGTCGATCCCGGCTTCGATATCGACCTTTACGTCACCACCGACCTGCGTACCATGACTGCGATCTGGATGGGGCAGGCGACCGTCCGTCAGGCGATGAGCGATGGAAAGCTTGTGCTCACCGGCGATCGTCAGGTCGCCAACCAGATGCATGCCTGGCTTGGCCTGAGCCCCTTCGCGACGGAAAAGAAGCCGGTTTCCGCGTAGCGGTTTGGTGGGGCTTATCGCGGTGGCGAGTCACGGAATGGCGCAATGCCGACGTATACGGTGCTTGCACGAACTTCGGCTTGCCACCCGGCAGAGACCTTCGCCCCAATCCCGCTTGCATCCCCCCGCTCCTCAAGCGCAAGCTGGCCACATGATCGTGCTGTTTACGGATTTCGGCCTCAACGGGCCCTATACGGGGCAAATGAAGGCCGTGCTGCACCGGGAAGCGCCAGGCATTCCGGTCGTCGACCTCTTCGCCGATGCACCGGCCGCCAATCCGGCAGCATCGGCCTATCTGCTGGCGGCCTATGCCGTGTGGTTTCCGGCCGACACGGTCTTTCTCTGCGTCGTCGATCCCGGCGTGGGCGGCAAGCGGCCGGCCGTGATCGTGGAGGCAAATGGGCGGTGGTATGTCGGCCCCGGCAACGGCCTGTTCGAACTGGTCCAGCGGCGCGCCGGAAAGCCAAAATCGTGGGAGATCGACTGGAGGCCTGAACAACTGTCGGCCAGCTTCCACGGGCGCGACCTGTTCGCGCCGGTCGCGGCGATGCTGGCGCGCGGCGAGCCGCCTCCCGGCCAGCCGAGCGACGATCTCGATCGGCGGCCAGATTGGCCGGACGACCTCGCCGAGATCGTCTATCTCGACCATTACGGCAATGCCATGACCGGGCTGAGGGCAGCCATGCTGCCCCTCGACGCGAAACTTGCGGTAGCCGGCCGCATGCTGGAGCGGGCCAAAACGTTCAGTGACCGGTTGCCGGGCAACGCGTTCTGGTACGAGAATTCGAACGGGCTTGCCGAGATCGCGGTCAACCGGGGACGCGCGGATCGCGAGCTTGGCCTCGCGGTCGGCAGCCCGGTCGAGATCGCCCCTTAAGGAAGCGATCTGGGGCCGTTGACGTTCCCAACGGTTTCCCCCTGCCCCAACCTGAAACGACAGTGAATGACGGCGGATGGGGGAGATTCCAGCAAACCTGTACCCTTTGTCGAGGATACGGAGTGAGCGTCGCGATGGCGTCGCGAAGGCCAAGGGTTCGCCCCCTTCGCCACCAGTTACGGCATCGGGGCGGGCCCAACAGCTACCCCCTTGCAAAGAATAGGGAACCGTTCATGATTCGCGAGATGCTCTACCTTGATGCGTGCATACGGTTACTGGCACGCTCGGCCGAGTGTCGAATTTACGGGGCGGAATGGGGTCGTAGCTCAGTTGGGAGAGCGCCGCAATCGCACTGCGGAGGTCGAGGGTTCGACTCCCTTCGACTCCACCAACATGACCCCGACCTAGTTTCAGGAAAATGGCAATGTAGCTAGAAAATCAACAACTAACAGGCGGCCTCGCAAATGGGATGCCTAATAAAGGGAGGAAGTAATGGCTATTCGTTTATTGTTTCCCGGCGCTCTGATGGCGGGCGTGGCAGCTATGGGCTTTGCGGGTTCCGCATGGGCTGGCGAGTTTGACGGCGTGACCGTCAATGTCATCACCTTCACCGGCCCGCAGATTGCCGAGCCGATGCAACGCCGCGCTCCTGATTTTGAGAAGCTCACGGGCGCCCACATCAATGTGATCACGGTTCCCTTCTCCGATCTCTACCAGAAGATCCTCACCGACTGGTCGACGGGTACCAACTCGCTCGACGCCGGCGTGTTCGCGCCGCAGTGGATGGTGGACTATGTGACACCGGGATTGATGGAAGACCTTAGCCCGCGCGTCGAGGCGGACGCCGCTCTCAAGCTCGACGACATCGGCGCGTTTTTCCGCGATTTCTCGATGAAGTTCGCGGGCAAGACCTACACCATTACCCTCGATGGTGATTTCCAGATGGTCTACTACCGGACCGATGTGGCCAAGGAGCTTGGCCTCGGCGCGCCCCAGACCTGGGACGACTACATCGCTTTCGCCAAGGCGGCCAACGGCAAGGACATGAACGGCGACGGCAAGCCGGATTTCGGCTCCTGCATCGCCAAGAAGCGCAATGCGCAGTCCTACTGGATGGTGACCTCGGTCGCTGGCGCCTACCTGCAATCCATGGGCACGTCGCAGGGCGCCTTCTTCGACGTCCGGGACATGAAACCCCTGGTCAACAACGAGGCCTTCGCGGCGGCGCTCGCTGTCTACAGTGAGACCACCAAATATGCCCCGCCTGACGAGATCAACCTCGACGTGGGCGACACGCGCAACCTGTTCACCTCCGGTCAGTGTGCGCTGACCATCGACTGGGGCGACATCGGCACGCTCGCCATCGACCCGGAGAAGTCCAAGGTGATCGACAAGGTAGGCGCCGTCATCCTGCCGGGGTCCGCCAAGGTGCTCGACCGTGATACCGGCAAGCTCGTCGACTGCACAGCCAATATCTGCCCCCACGCCATCGACGGGGTGAACCACGCGCCCTTCGCGGCCTTCGGCGGCTGGTCGGGCGGCATCAACGCCAAGGCGGACCCGAAGGTGAAGGATGCGGCCTACGCCTTCTTCAGCTACATGAGTGCCCCCGAGCAGTCCAATGTCGACGTCACTATCGGCATCACCGGCTTCAACCCCTACCGCCTATCGCAGTTCCAGGGCCTGGATAACTGGAGCAAGGCAGGCATGAGCGAAGCTGCGGCCAAGGACTATCTGGGCGCAATTGAGGCGAGTCTGAATTCGCCCAACATGGTGCTCGACCTGCGCATTCCGAACAATCAGAAGTATCAGCAGATCGTGCTGGATACGGCGATTGCCCGCATGCTCGCCGGAGAAATAGACATTCCTACCACGATGAAGACCATCGAAGACGGTTGGAACGAGATCACCGACGAAGTTGGCCGCGACAACCAGCTCACCGCCTACAAGTCGACCATCGGCGCAAACTAGCGTCACATCGACCCGGCTTCTCCCGTCCTCAGGGACGGGAGAAGCGTCAAATCCAGATGGAGCACACGCCCTTGGAAACTTGGCAGACACGCGCTGTCGATTGGTTCGATCGGCATTCTGGGCGGCTTTTCGTGCTTCCGGCCAGCCTGCTCATTTTGGCCTTCTCGATCTTCCCGCTGATCATTTCGGCATGGCTTGCGCTGTCCCGCTTCAAGCTGGGCAGCGAAGGATACGAGCTGATCTTCGTCGGCTGGAACAATTTCAGGAAGCTGCTGTTCGGCTCCGAGCAGTATCATCTGCTTGGCACATTCATGCCCACATCGTGGCTCGGCTGGCTCATTGTCGCGGCCGCGATTGTCCTGATCGGCTGGGGCATTCGCAGCTTCGTCACTTCCGGCCACGTGACCGTCATGGGCACGATCGGTCGTCTCATAGCCTTTGGTCTTTTCGCGGCGCTCGCCTGGCTCTTCGCCGCCACGATCGGCGACAAGGGCCAGATCGGCTCGCTGTCGACGACGATCTTCTACGTCTTCCTGGGGGTCGCCATCCAGTTCGTCATAGGCGCCGGGCTGGCCTTTCTCTGCTCGCTCAGAATCCGCGGGCGAAGTTTTTTTCGCGTGGTGTTCTTCGTCCCGCTCATGGTCACGCCGGTGGGCATCGCCTACACTTTCCGCATGATGGCCGACATGACGGTGGGGCCCATCTCGCCCCTCTGGCACTGGCTGGGGTTGGGCGGTTTCTCATGGGCGACCAATGCCTGGTCGGCGCGGCTCGTGGTCGTTCTGGGCGACTCTTGGCAATGGATCCCGTTCATGTTCCTGGTCATGCTGGCTGCCTTCGAGAGCCAGCCCAAGGATGAACTCGAGGCGGCCGAACTAGACGGCGCCTCCGGCTTCCAGATCTTCGTCGACATCACCTGGCCCTCCGTCGCCCCGGTCGCGGCAACCATCGTGCTGATCCGCATGATCGAGGCCTTCAAGATCGTCGACCTTCCTAACGTCCTGACCAATGGCGGTCCCGGAATCGCATCCGAATCCCTCACGCTGCACGCCTTCATGCAGTGGCGCGCCCTCGATCTGGGCGCTTCGGCCGCGATCTCCTATGTCCTGCTCTTCACCTCGACGATCATCTGCGTGTCGTTCTTCAACTTCGTCGTCAATCCTGCGAGGAGGGCGCGCCAGTGAGCATTTTCGAATCCAAGAAGCTCGGCGAAATGGCCGTCGGGACCAAGATCGTGGTCTACGGGGTGCTTGGCATCTGGACCTTCATTGTCCTGTTCCCGCTCTATTGGGTGTTGATCACCTCGTTCAAGTTGCCCATCGCCGTATCCGGCGGCCCCTTCTACCTGCCCTTCGTCGACTTCTTGCCGTCGCTGCACGCCTGGAGCTACATCTTCTTCGATCTGGGCAACGATACGTTCCGGCCCTATTTCAACTCGGTGGTCGTGGCCGTCTTCTCGACGCTTCTTGTGATGATCACCGGGTCGCTGGCCGCCTACGCGCTGTCGCGGTTCACGTTCCGGCCGCGGCTGCTGACCATCCTCATCTTCATACTCGCCGTCGCCCTCGTCATCGTGCTGGTCGCGGCACTGGGCGTGAACTGGCTGATCGCGGTCACCGTCGGGGTGGCGCTGGCCGTCATCGGGGCAGGAATGTTCCGCAGGACCCCTTCGCCCACGCTGGGTAATCCCGACATCCTGTTCTGGATGATCTCGCAACGCATCTTTCCGCCGGTCGTGGCCGCGATCCCGATCTACGTGATGTTCCAACAGGTCCGCCTGCTCGATACCCACGTGGCGCTGATCCTCACCTATACGGCGGTGAACCTGCCGATCGTGGTCTGGCTGATGTACGATTTCTTCGTCTCGATCCCCAAGGATCTTGAGGAATCGGCCGAACTCGACGGCGCCTCGAGAATCCGCATCTTTTTCGAGATCATCCTGCCACTATCCAAGCCGGGCCTTGTCGCCACGAGCCTTCTGGTGCTTATCTTCTCTTGGAACGAGTACCTGCTGGCTCTGTTCCTCTCGACAGCCAACGCCCAGACCATGCCCCTGCTGGTCGCCGCACAGAACGCGACGCGCGGACCGCAATGGTGGTACATGAGCGTGCTTATCATCATCATGATCGTGCCGGTCATTCTGCTCGCCCTTGTCCTGCAACGCTTCATCGCCAAGGGACTGCTCGTTGGCGCCGTCAAAGGTTGAACACATGACCGTCAGGCTCGAGAAGGTAGCCAAGTTCTTCGGTTCGGTGCGGGTGCTGCACGAACTCGATCTCGACGTGAAGGAAGGCGAGTTCCTCGTGTTGCTCGGTGCTTCGGGCTCGGGGAAAACTACGGCGCTGCGGATGATCGCCGGGCTCGAGACCGTGAGTTCCGGCATCATCACCATCGCGGGGCGGGATGTCACCAATGTGCTGCCCAAGAACCGCGACGTGGCGATGGTGTTTCAGTCCTATGCGCTTTATCCGCACAAGACAGTCGCCGAAAATATCGGCTATCCGCTAAAGATCCGAAGACTTCCAAGGCCCGAGATGGAAGCACGCATCAAGGATGTGGCAGACCAGGTCCAGTTGACGCCCTACCTCGCGCGCTATCCCCGCCAGCTTTCGGGCGGGCAGAGACAGCGCGTGGCGCTGGCGCGGGCTATGGTCAGGCGGCCCAAGGTGTTCCTGATGGATGAGCCCCTGTCAAACCTTGACGCCAAATTGCGAGGTCACATGCGGGCAGAACTCGGTCACATGCAGCATGCCCTCGGGATCACTACCATCTATGTGACCCATGACCAGATCGAGGCGATGACATTGGCTCACCGCGTCGCCCTGCTTGAAGGAGGCAAGCTGCAGCAGCTGGATACACCGGCGAATATCTACAACGATCCTGCCAATCTCTTCGTCGCGCAGTTCATCGGTTCGCCATCGATGAACGTTGTGCGCGGTACGCTTGACGGCAATCTTTTCATGGCGGGCGGGACGAAAATCATGGTTCCGGTGATGGGCAAGGTTGCAGAGGCCGTGCTTGGCGTGCGTCCCGAGGACTGCGCCTTGACGGCGCCCGAGGACGCCGACGTGAACGGGAATATCTACGCGATCGAACTCATCGGTGATCACACCT
Organism: Ensifer adhaerens; assembly: GCF_001270265.1. Taxonomy (GTDB): domain Bacteria; phylum Pseudomonadota; class Alphaproteobacteria; order Rhizobiales; family Rhizobiaceae; genus Ensifer; species Ensifer adhaerens_B. Next base: position 31,077 of record NZ_LGAP01000003.1, on the reverse strand, counting down.
TAGTGACGGTCAAGACCGAGTCGGACATGCTCACGGTGAAGGCGGCGAAGGATTTCTCTGCGAAGGTCGGCAACGCCGTGGGGGTAAGATTGTCGAAGGACAACCTCTACCTCTTTGAAGCCGAACGCGGTGTGCGGGTGCGATAGAGCGTCTACTTCCCGGCCCGATGAGCAACCTCTCCGCGCCATGTGTGGACATCGGGTAGTCGCGCTCGAAGCTCGGACTCTGGATGGGCCATCGTCCCTCAACGCCCGACGGGCTGGAGGCAACCGGACGAGCTTCTAGTTTCTTCAGGATACAATATCGCCCTGTCGCCTGAAGCTGCCGCACCATGTCGTCTTCGCTCGGCGCGGTCGAGGGCTGGCGTTTCATCGCCGATGAACCAGCCGCCTAATACGGCCGCCTACAGAACAGCCGCCTTGAGCGGATCTGAACCGTCGACCTCACAATTGGCGACGCATCTATTGGGCGGGACCCCGCCATATAAACGGATTCGAACCGTAGCCCCGCTGAGCGATGGGCCACTCGACAGCCCGGTCAACGCGCTGCCTGCTCGGCCGTGAGTGCCCGTTCGCGGGTGCCGGAAACAATGATCTCCAGAATCTCGTGTTCGTCAGTGTGCTTGATATAGCGGTCGCCGACATACTCGCCGCGCTTCAGCACCATCACGCGATCGCCGACGGCAAAGATATCGACCAGCCGATGAGAGATGATAATCTGGGCTACACCCTGTCTCTTCAACTCCAGCATCGTTTCAAGCAGGCGTTCGGTCGCCATCACCGAAAGATTGGCGGTCGGCTCATCGAGGATTACGACCTGCGGCTCGAACGAGATGGCGCGGGCGATCGCCACGGATTGCTGGCGGCCGCCCGACAGGCTTTCGACCTTCTGAAAGACGGAGTTGACGTCGACCTTGAGCCGTTTCAGCACCTTGTCGGCTTCCGCATACATCTTCCGCCGATTGACGAACGGGCCTGTGAGCGGCCAGCGGCCCAGAAAAATGTTCTGCCCGACGTCCATGTTCCCGCACAGCGCGAAATCCTGGTAGATCATCTCGATACCGACGTCGCGGCTCTCATGCGGACTCCTGAAATGCACCGGCTGTCCGGCGACGAAAATCTCGCCAGCATCGCGCTGGTAGGCACCGGTCAGGATTTTCATTAGCGTCGATTTGCCGGCGGAATTGTCGCCGACGAGACCGAGGATCTCGCCGGGATGGAGCACCAGGTCGACCGAGCGTAGCGCCTGGACGGCACCGAAAGCCTTTTCGATGCCCCGCATTTCCACGATCAGTGTGCCTTGGGTATCAGCGGGCATGAGTGGTCTCCGATGCTTGTCCGCGTCGCGCCAAATAGGAGCGCATGCGCCCGAAGATATTGGCCTGGCGCACCCAAATGTCGACGAGCACGGCCACGATAAGGATGACGCCGATGAAGACATTGATCCAGTGCTGCGGCATGGTGAACCCCTGGACGTTCAATTGCAGCAGCGCCCGCACGAGCGTGATCGCCGCAGCGCCGGCAAGCGAGCCGATGATGGTGCCGTAACCGCCGAAGATCGATCCGCCGCCGATGATGACCGAGGCGATGGCGTCCAGTTCGCGGAACTGGCCGGCGACGGGGTTGAAACTGCGGAAGTAGGCGACGTTGATGATCCCGGCCATGGAGGCGCAGAGCGCCGACAACAGGAGCGCGAGGAAACGCACCCGGTTCGTGTTGATTCCCGCGTAAGCCGCGGCGCGGAGGTTGCCGCCGGTGGACAGGACCTTCAGTCCGAACGGCAAGTAAGCGAGCACGAGGCCAGCCGCCAGGGCGACAAAGAACATCCAGATCGTCTGCACGCTGACGACTTCTGCGACGGTCCGAAGAAAGCCAGGCGGCAGCGAAAAGCCGAAATACAGGAGGACGTCGTTCGCCTTGCGGCCGAGCAGGTTGTAGCTTTCGGGCCAGCCCGTCAGTTGCTGGCCGGCGACGAACCAGGCGGCAAGGCCGCGGGCGATGTAGAACATGCCCAGCGTAGCGATGAAGGCCGGCAGCTTGAAACCGACCGTGACGGTGGCGTTGACGAGGCCGGCTGCCATTCCGACAAGCAGACCCATCGCCACGGCGGTCATTGGGTCGGCGCCCAGCACCTTCAGGAAATAGGCCGCGGTGCTGCCGGAAAGCGCAAGCACCGCCCCGACGGAGAGATCGATATCGCCGGCAGCGATGACATAGGTGAGCCCGACCGCGATGAGGGCAAGTTCTGTGTAGTTGAGCAGGATCGCGAACGTATTGGAGAGGTTCCACCAGTAGTCGGGCCTGAGGGCTAGCCCGGTCAGCCACAACAGGACGGTCAGGATGATGGCAAGCGCGTCGCGGCGGGCGAGAAACTGGCCGAACCCGGTAGCCGTCAGCGCCAGGTCGCTCGCCATCGCTCCCTTGGTCTGGACGCCCTCGAGGGCCACGCCGCCCATCTCATAGGCGGGTGGCGGCGGGCGGCCGCGCAGCCACGCCCAGAAGCGGCCCGCGACCTGGCGTCGGATGAGGTAGGGCTCTATCAGCACGGCAGTGACGAGAAGGAGGCCGAGGAAAACCAGCACCGCGCCCGCGGGCAGGGTGAACCTGGCGTTGACCGCAATACTCTCGCCGTCGATGACGACGATGCGCGTGATTGGCCATCCTTCGCGCAAGACCTTGTCGATCAGCACGACGACCGCGGCCCCGAGGCAAGAGCCTAACACGCGACCGCGACCGCCGAGGATCGACGCGCCGCCGATGACCACGGATGCGATGACGGTGAGTTCCCAGCTGACGCCGTAAAGGGGAGTTACGCCCTTATCCTGTGCCGCCGACAGGAGCGCCGCAAGGGTCGCGCAGAGCGACGAGATCAGGTAGGCGCGGATGCGCACCCAGCGCGCGGGAATACCGGCATAGACTGCCGCCTGTTCGTTGCCACCGGTGGCGAGTGTCTCGTAGCCCCAGCGGGTCTTGGCAAGCACAAAGGCTCCGAGCGCGACAACGGAGGCGAAGACGAGGATCTGGTTGTTGAAGCCGAGGACATTGGTTTCGCCCAGGTGGAAGAAGAGCGGAAATTCACCCGCCTTGCCGGAATAATAGATCGCCTGGCCGTGCGTCAGCGCCAGCACGAAACCGCGGCCGATGAAGAGGATCGTCAGCGTCGCGATGAATGCCGGCGCCTTCAGGATGGTCACGAGCACGCCGTTGAGCAGCCCGATCGCGGTCCCCAGCAGCAGGCAAAGAATGACCGAGGCCGTGATGTCGAGATCGAGAAAGCTCGGTGAAAAAAGCCGGGCGAACACCACCGCGACGAGACCGTAGGTGGAACCTACCGACAGATCGAGGTCCTTGTTGACGATGACGAAGGTCATCCCCACGGCGATGATCCCCACGCGGGAGGTGTCGCGAAGCAGGGCGTGAAGCGCGTCCGTCGAGGCGAAGAAGGTCGGATTGGCGAACACGCCGCCGACATAGAGCAGGACAAGGAACAGTAGGAGACCGGCCTCCCAGCCCCCGGCGAGCTGCGGAGGCGCACGGCCGAGCGATGTCGTCTCCACAGGCGCCATGGGTTTGTCCGGTCGATCTTTGCACTGGTGCGGGCGGCAGGACCGTTCAGCCCTCCCGCCCGTATGTCAGGCGGCTCGAGCGAAATCAGTTCTCGAAGCGCTTGCCGACATTGGCGACGGTCGCCTTCGTCACCAGTTGGGCCCGCGTGTCGAGATTGGCGGCCGCGATGCCGCGGTCGATCTGCAGGTAGAGCTGCATGACCGGCCAAAAGCCTTGCAGGAATGGCTGTTGTCCCAGCGAGCCCGTAAGGTTCCCCGCGGCGATGCCCTCTTGCTGCGCCGGCCCCAGGTCGAAGCCGAAGGCGCAGAACTTGCCGGTCCATCCCATTTGCGCGACTGCCTTGACGAGCGGCGGCGTGAAGACGTTGTTTGCGGTGAAGGCCCCGACGACGTCACCACGCGACTCGAAGAGCGACACGAGCGCGTTCACGGGATCATTCGGGTTCGTGTCGATGCCGACATTCTCCGGCCCGGCGTCCACCTTGAAGCTTTCAAGCTTTCCGGCGTCTTTCAGTGTCTTGACGATGGCGTTAAAGGCCGAGGTCACCCGATTGTTCACTTCGATATTGCCCATCGCGGTCGAGGACGGCAGCAGGATCGAGCCGCTGGTCTTGCCGCTGTCGAGCACGCATTTGGCAAGTGCTTCGCCGCCGATCGCGGCCGCGGATGCGTCCTGACCGGTATGACTGATGCCGCTGCGGTTGAGCAGCGTCCCGTCAAACGAGTTCGTCGTGGCGACCGGAATGCCCTTTGCCTCGGCGGCCTTTACGATGTCGTTGTATGCGCCGACCTGCGGCGTCGTCATGATGATGCCGTCGATCGTCGGATCCTGAACGATCTGATTAAGGATTTCGATCTCGCGGGCCGGATCGTCCACCGGCGACTCCGAGCCAAGCAGCAGGATCTTGGCGCCGATCATGTTGCCGGCCACCGTGGCGCCGACATAGACGGGATCGAAAAAGCCGTTCCCGGCCGTGTGCGTCACGATGCCAAAGGTGAGGTGGCCGTCGGCCGAATGGAAGTCCTTGGTACCGGGCGCCTCTTTTGCGGCGTCCTCGAAACTGTAGCCGCCGACCGCCTTCTCGACACTGCCTGATTGCGCGGCTGCATACGAGACGCCAAGCGAGAGCGCCGCGACCGATGCTGCCGCGTGCAACAAAATACGCCTCATAACTGGTCCTCCCTTGAAAGGGGCAGAAGCCGTTCGGGCGCGCTAGTCGTGAGGGCCGAATGCCTTCCTCCCACGGCGCTAATTTTCCGCGTATTTCCATCGTAAGTAAATGGTGAACGCGTGGTGCTCGCGAATTTGTTTGGCGGCGTCATTAAGTTGTTATCCACCGAAGATGAACCTGGAATGCGAAGGTGCAAAGAAGCGGACTCGGCGCGCATTCGACCGCGCAGGAAGAGGCGACCCAGGTTGGCGGAAAAGGCGCTTCTTCCCGTGCAGATCTTAGAGCGTTTCCGGTTGAAACAGAGTCGCAGAAACGCTCTACCTCTTTGTTTTTGCGCATTTCCTGACGGAAAACCGCTTCGCACTTTTCCTGGAAATGCTCTTAGTGTCCTGGGTTAACGGGAACTTACGACAACGGCGGCCGGCAATGCCGCCGCCATCGGTGTGGTCATGGGCATTCAGTCGGGGCAAGAATGTTGGCGTAAACCAATATCGTCCCGGCAACGGTGTGCCATCATCAGGCTTTACCGATGCTGCCGGACACCAGACGTCCCTTGTGGAAGGTGGCGCTACGCGCTGGCACACGGGCCACCGCCTCTGCCGAGCAGCTTGCTCCGACAAGCGTGAATGCGGCATCGTCCCCGACGTTGGGCCAAGACCGTTTGCCCTCATTGTCGAGAGGTAGAATGCCGCCGGTGGCGATGGACATGGCCCGCGACAGCTGGAATTCATCCGAGCCTCGATAAAGCTGGGCGTAGAGGTAGGCCTTTTCCAGCATATCTCCGCTGCCAAATGGCGACCAGTGATCGATGACGCTGTCGGTTCCGGTCATTACGAACACACCCTTCTTGCTCAACTGCGGCAAGGGCATCATCAGACTGCCAATCGGCACCGTCGAAGCGATCGTTATCTGGTGTTCCGCCAGGCGCGAGGCCGTCTCCTCAAGGACCTCCGGAGCGAGTGTGGTCAGGGCGAAGGCGTGACTGATCGTTACCTTGCCTAGTAGGGCGGGATTCTTCTCCACGGTATCGATCATGTAATTCACCGCCGCGACCCCGGCCGGACTTGTTTCATGCAGATGGATGTCCACGCCTTTGCCGGTGTCGAGGGCAATCTGGAACATGGCGTCAAGCGACTTTTCCATGGCACCGTCAACGTTCGTCGGGTCCAACCCGCCCACATACTGTACGCCCATCTGCATCGCTTCACGCATCAGGCGGTCAACCTTGGAGTGCAGCAAACCATGCTGCGGGAAAGCGACGATTTCGCAGACGAATTCGTCACGATGGTTTTCCAACGCGCGTTGGAGATGCTCGAGGCTTTTCAGGCTGCTGACTGGATCGATGTTGCAATGGCTGCGTGCAACGGTGCTTCCCTTGGATTGCAGCAGAGCAATCAGACCCTCGGCGCGCTGCTGTGAGGTCGGCAGCAATTGGGGAAGCAACTTTTCCTCCAGCGCGATCATATCCATGATGGTTTTTCCCTGGCGCGGTCGCGGAGCTTGCCAGGGGCCGCCATAGAACGTCTTGTCCAGGTGGATGTGCATATCGCGCATCGCTGGCAACAGCAGTTGCCCATGCGCCTGATAACGTGGCACACCGCCAGGCAGTGTCGAATTCTCCGGATGCAGGGCGGCAATCTTGCCATCCTTGATCTCCAGCGAATACAGCGCGGTGCGGGTGGCGATGACGGTTTCTCCGTCATACTCAAACCCCTCCTCCAGCCGCACGCCGGTCAGTAGGTAGTGGCGATCCGCCAGAACGTTTGTGGTTGTCTCGATGATGCAGTCCCCCGTGCTAGCTGCTGCCTCGCGAACCAGTCCGCCGGACAGTCCGGCGACTGTGCAGGCGGTGGTCAGTTTTCCCGCATGGCTGAGAAATGTCCTGCGGCTTTGCGGTAGTGTCTGTTTCAAGATCGTTGCCTCATCGTGGGTTGGAGTTGCATCCATCAACGTCACGCCAGTTTTGGCGTAAGCATCTCAAATCGGTCCCGGATGGTGGAGCAGGTGTCACCGCCGAGCCGTGCGACTGAATCGATGACGTTCGGATCGACATGCAGCCCATCATCCACGGCTCCATCGTGATAATGCGCGAAGACAATCTCGCCCATGATGATCTGGCGTGACTTGCCGAGTTCCAGAGTGACGTGCCTGCGGCACTCGAACGCCGCAGGCGCTTCCTTGATCCAGGGCGATGCGATCTTTTCGCCGGGCATGGCCGTCAGGCCCGCTTCCTTGAGCTCATCTGTTCCCCTCGGGTATTTCGCGCCGCAGACATGCATGGCCTCGGCAATCGCGCGGGAAACAATGTTGACCGTGAAGACCTCCGTCATGCGGATATTGTGGCCAGTGTCCTTGAAGGACATATCGGGCTGGTTCTCGACGCCGATCGCTAGGATCGGCGGAGAGGCAGTTGAAGAAGCTGAACGGCGCGGCATTGAAACGTCCGTGCTCGTCGACCGTCGTGACGAGCGCGATCGGTCGCGGGATAATCGTGCCGATCATCAGCTTGTAGCGTTCGCGCGCCGTAAGTCGCGTGAAGTCGAACGCCGTTCTGTTGTCCGTGATACTGTCGTGCATGCGTTTCATCCCCCTGCGTCCACTCACTTGATGCCAAACACGGCTTCGTCTCCGCTCAACGATTCGAACCCCCTCGACGTCAGCACCGACCCCATCCTCGTAGAGGTACGGGGTGACACCAGGCGCCGCACCAGGTGACATGCGCGAAGGCCGGCGCAGACGACGACGATCGCGGGAAACATGCTGAGCGTTCTCTTTGCGATGAATGCAAGCATGCAACCGTCCCAGTTTTTGGTTCTATCATTGTATGCAATTTTTCTGACTTTTCGCATGCATTTATTGCTTCGTAAAGCGCCTTCCTTCACCAAACGCAAATGTTCCTGATCGCAAGGACCGGCTCGACGGGCCCCAGATTACTGATTGCGAGATTGCTCTGACGCACCAAATGGCTGGACATGCGGCCACTTTGTATGCAATTCGAAGTAAAAATCGTGGAACATTGGAGAGGTCGAAATGGCAAAGAAAGCGAGCGATGCGGGCGGTGGCCGCGCTCAGGCCGTTCATCGCGCCCTGAAGCGAGCAATCCTCGACCAGGCGCTGTCGCCCGGGTCAAAATTACCGGAAGACTCGATCGGCGAGCGCCTGGGCGTTAGTAGAACCCTTGTCCACCAGGCGCTGGTTCGCTTGAGCGAAGAGGGATTGGTCGACCTGCGCCCGAACAGGGGCGCGACCGTCGCCCGGCCAACCCTCGAAGAGGGCAGGAATCTCTTTCTGACGCGCATGGCGCTGGAGCGCCTCGTCGTGGAAACGCTTTCTGGCAAATTGAAGCCAGAACAGATTGAGGCGCTTTCTGCTCATATTGCAGCCGAGGAGGCCGCTAGAACGGCTCATGCGACATCAATCCGCCTGGCTGGCGAGTTCCATACGATGCTCGCGCAGATGACAGACAACACCAGTCTTATTCGCTATGTGGATGAGTTGGTCGCGCGGAGCTCGCTGATCCTTGCCCTCTACGGCAGACCGCATTCTTCGGAATGCGCCGTATCGGAACATCGAGACCTACTCGACAAGCTGATCGCCGGGAAAACCGAAGAGGCAGCTGCCCTCATGGCACATCACCTCGATTCGATAACGACACGGGCGCTGCTTCCCAAGGAAGACAGCATGAACATCAAGGACGTGCTTGCCAGCTATGCCGCTGCCGAAGGCCTTGCATAGGACACGGATGCTAAGGTCGGCACCATCGTCGACTGCGCAATAGGCGAGCTGTCCTACGCCGAATGACGGCTGCACTCTATGCGGATCGCGCGAAGCACTTTCCCGACTAACCCATAACGATCGAGCAAGTGCCGGTTCGGCGAGGATCGCGGACGGATCCTCAACTGCGACTGAAAACACAAGAGCGAGTTTAAGGTGTAAGCATATGCTACGAAACCGGTCATCAGCAGCGTGTTTCCCGCTTATCGCTGGCGTGGCATTCGTTGGCCTAAACTTGCGACCATTCATCACGAGTGTGGGAACGCTGGCGACATCAGTGCGCGCGGAAACCGGCCTCAGCTTGCAGGGCATGGCTCTCTTGACGCTTGTGCCGATGCTCTTGATGGGACTTGTCGGTTTCATCGGGCCGTCCCTGCAAGGCGCATTTGGCGCGCGCAGATCGGTGATCGGGGCGCTTGCTCTCCTGTGCGGCGGCTGTTTCCTGCGCCTGTTTGCCTCGACCGGCTGGGCGATGATCGCTACGGCGGCAACTATCGGCTTCGGCGTTGCGATTGTGCAGGCCGTTCTTCCGGGCACCATCAAGCGGCAGTTTCCCAAACATGTTGGCGCTATGATGGGCCTCTACTCCTCGATGTTGATGGGGGGCGGCGCTCTCGGGGCGCAACTATCTCCGATCATCGCCGCCAAAGCGGGAAACTGGCATGTCGGGCTTGCCTGGCTGGCTGCGCCCGCCTTGATCGCCGCCGTGTTGGCGCTTTGCTTCTTGCCTGCCGACATTCGCTCGCAATCGCGCAGGCCCCCAGCACGGATCTTCCTGAAGCGGCCGCGGACATGGTTGCTGATGACCTGCTTCGGTCTCGTCAATAGCGGCTATTCCTCGATCGTTGCTTGGCTGGCGCCCTCTTACCAGGAGCGAGGTTGGAGCGGGCCTGAAAGCGGCGGCTTGCTGGCCGTGCTGGCGCTATGCCAGGCCATGGCCGCGCTCGTGCTGCCAATACTCGCGAGCAAGGGCGAAGACCGGCGACCCTGGCTCTGGGCAACCCTGGTGATGCAGACAGCGGGGTTTGCCGGCCTGGCGTTCGCCCCGGATGCAGTCCCGACGGTTTGGGCCGTGCTCCTTGGCGCAGGATTGGGTGGCTGCTTCGCGCTGTCGATGGTTGTGGCTCTCGATCATCTACCCGCTCCCGAGCAAGCGGGCACCTTGTCGGCGCTGATGCAGGGCGGTGGCTTTCTGATTGCGGCAATACCGCCATGGCTCGTTGCGGTGCTGCACGACGTGACAGGAGCCTACGTGGCTGGGTGGGGGTGGCATCTGGTGAGCATCGCAATCGTCATGGTGCTGACGACGCAGCTGTCGCCAAAAGGCTACACGCGCGCCATGTCGTTTCCAGACGGCGAATTAAAGCCGGCTTGACGTCATACTGCCTCGAGAAGAACACCACGACCAAGGTCGCGACGGCGATGACGTCCTGCGGCGGCGGCACGCGGCCGATCCCATAGATCAGTAGCCGTGTGCCGGAACTGAACGGTCAAAGAAGTGACGCCCAAATGCCAGCCCCGTGGTCTCGGCTCCCGCCTTCGTCAAGCTTGGACTTCTATTTGAGCGACGGGCGAGCCGCACACGCCATAGTCCGGCCCGGCTCGCCGTTGCGGCCGGCACGGAACGCACGATGGCTCACGTGAGGACGTCTCGACGGTTGCCGTGGCCAGCTCAACTGCACCATTGAGACTATATTGTATGCAAATATAGCGCAAAATGGAATGCACTCTGCGGACACACTTGGGGCGCAAAATAGCGTATGACTTGGTGAATTCGGCGCGCCCCTGACCTCTATGCCAGGCGAGAAGTCTCCGCGCCGCAGATAAGCCGACTTCGAATACCGTTGCCCGCCCCCCCTGAAACCGTGCAAGCTGCGCCGATTCGACGACGCGATCAACGCGGCGATCACCGACGGGACGCTATCGCGTCTCGCGACAAAGTGGTTCAAGCGAGACATCTCGCCGAAGGACTAAGCGGGACACGCCCAACATGCCCTACCCGTCCTGGGCCCGCTCTCCGCGCGGCCCGGGACGGCCGGTTCGGCAATCAGCCGGCGCCTCCTTGTAGCCGAAGATCAGGCGAAACCGTCACAGCCCCTCCTCCTTGGCGTAAGCGGCAAGAAGATCCGGAAAGTCCTTCTCCGAATCCTTCGTCAGCAATGCGCGCGTTGTGATGGCGTCGATGTGATGCTCCATCAGGGCGCAGGCTTTTTCCCGGTCGTTTTCAGCGAGAGCGGCGATCAGTTCACGGTGCTCCGACACGGCACAATCCGGTGAATGTGGCCGGCCATAAAGTGACAGGATGAGGGATGAACGCGAAACGAGCTCTGTCACATAGCGCGACAGCACGTCGTTTTCAGTCAGCGTTGCGAGAAGGACATGAAACTCTCCCGCAAGCTGGATCGAAGTTGCCTTATTATTGACTCTCGCGTTGTCTTCCGCTTCGACATGCGTCTTCAACTGCCGGATCTGCTGTGGCGTCAGTTTGCCGATCAGGCTGTCGACCACCAGTGATTCCAATGCCCGTCTCACGGCGAAAATATTGCGCCCATCTTCCAAGCTGGGCTGTGCGACACAGGCGCCCTTGCGCGGGCGCAGTTCGATCAAGCCTTCGCCATTCAGTCGGGCCAGAGCCTGCCGGACGATGGTGCGGCTGACGCCGAGCCGTTCTCCGATCGAATCTTCCGGGAGCTTCGTTCCCGCGGCCAGCGCCTGGTCGAGGATGGCGCGCTTCAAGGTGCGATAGACAGCGTCTGACTTGGATATCGCGGATTTCTGATTTTTGTCTTTGGGTGTCATGATCGTCCTGAACCAAATCCAAGCATACGGTCGAAAAGCGGCTGCCGAGCCACGAACCGCAAACAACTATCACCGCATCGGCAAGCCGGTAAAGTCGGGCCGCTTCATCTCAATCTCCGCGGACAACTCTCGCGACGTCTTCACGGCTTGAACGCCTCATAGCTCGGCGGGAAGATGTCCTTGACCGTAGGATGCCGCCACGTTCTCTCCGGGTAGCGTCCGATAAGCCGCTCGAGCTGGGCCTGCGCACGCAGATGGGCCGCCTCGAAGTCGAAACCGGGAATGGTGCGGTTGGCCATGACGGTTCGCCCGGCGATGATCACCGAGTGGACATCCCGGCCGCTCGCCGAGGTCATCAGACAGGCGATGGGATCGATCACCTGTCCAAGGCGATCGTGCGAAAGGTCGAATATGACGATATCCGCAGTCGCGCCAGGCTGCAGACGCCCGAGATCGGCACGGCCTAGCGCATCAGCGCCACCGAGCGTCGCCGCATCGTAGAGATCGGCCGATTTCAGCGCTTCCATGTCGGCCGCCATCACGCGGCCGAGCATCAGCCCTATCTGCATGTTGAGGATCATATCCGGCGGCCAGGTGTCTGTGCCCATGCCGATGCGCAGACCCCGCCGGCGAAGCCCGGAGAAATGATTGAGCGCCGCCCCGTGTCTGGCCATCACCAACGGACAATGCACCACCGTCGCGCCGGAATCGGCGATAATCTCAAGATCCTGACGATCGGCATGCGTTCCATGCGGCAGCAAGGCTCTCTCGAAGAGAAAGCCGATATCGTCAAGCCAGCGCGCGGATGACGTGCCGAAGCGGCGTCGAATGGTATCGACCTCGAATTCCGACTGGCAGCAGTGCAACCGCACCGGAACGTCCAGATCCCGCGCCGCGTCGGCGGTCCTTTTCAGCAAGTCGGCGGTCCAGAACTCGACGCGATCCGGGCAGAGCATCGTTCGCACCAGACCGCCATAGGAATGTTCATGGGCCGCGCAAAAGGCGACCGCCTCTTCCAACCCTCGCGCGCCGCGTTGCCCATCGATCTCGGGGACGAGCGTGCCATTTGCCTCCACGACCGATGACCGGCGCGGAAGGCCGGCCCGAGATAGACGCGCAGCCCAAGATCGGCGGCGCTCTCGGCCGCCGATGCGAATTCGTCCGGCGTTTCGTGCCAGGCGCGATAAAACAGGGAGGCGATGGGAAGCGCCGTGGTGATGCCGTTGCGGATCAGTTGCGCGAACGCATATCGCTTCTGAAACGCCAACTCCTCGCGGCTCAGCATTTCGACTGGGCCGGCTTCGACGTAGTCGCGCGGCCATACCCGCCCCTTCTTCCAGCCCGGCTGGTGGTCGAGGCCGAGGACGCCCGTGTCGAGATCGGACAACGCGTCGAGATCGACGAAGCCCGGGCCGATGAGAGCCACACCGTAGTCGACCCGGCGCGTGACTGGGCCGTCATAGCGATGGCCGACAAACAGAATGCGATCGTTCTCGAAGACGACCTCGCCGTTTTCGTAGAGGACATGACGGCCGTCGCGATGACCGACGACCCAACGCGCGGTTAGCAGCGTCGGTCCCACGCCCTGCTCTGTGCTGGCGCTAGTCGACATGTGGCAGGCCTCCGGCTGGTACACCGTCGTGGACGAGGATGCGCCCGCGGCGAATGACGGTCCGCTTCTGCGGGGTCAGCGCGACAGCTTCCGCAAGTGTGCGCGCGGGAACCAGCACGAGATCGCCGCAAGAGCCTTCGGAAAGGCCGTAATCCGCAAGCCCGATGCCTTCCGCGCCGCCAAAGGTACAGACGCGCGCGGTCTCTTCCAGATCGGCATCGTTGGCCATGCCATTACGCTGCGCCAGATATTTCGCCCGTTCCAGCATGTCGCCATTGCCCCATGGCTCCCATGTTCCCTGAATTCCATCGGAACCGGAGGCGACAATGAGTCCGCACTGGCGCATCAGCCGCAGCGGCAAGGCGGGCGCAGAAGGACTGCCAACCGTCATCACCGCGATCCTTTCGGCCGCGAGCGCCTCGATCAACGACCGCTGGCGGGATGGCTCCAGCATTCCGAGGCAATAGGCATGGCTGACCATGACGCGCCCTTGCAAGGACAAGGCGCGGGTCCGCTCCAGGATCAGTTCGAGGCAGAAAGCGCCCAGCTCTCCCCCTTCATGCAGGTGAATGTCGATTGGTTTGCCATAGCGATCCGCCAGCGCGAAAATCGCATCGAGATGGCGCACCGGGTCGCGCTCGATGCTGGCGGGGTCGATACCGCCGACGATATCCGCGCCCGCCTTCAGCGCCTCCTCCATCAGCGCCAGCGTGCCGTCGCGTACCAACATGCCGCTTTGCGGAAAGGCGACGATCTGCACGTCGACCAGATCTCGCAGGGCGTTGCGGGTTTCAACGACACCCTCGATATTGGCAATGCCGATTTCGGTATCCACGTCGACGTGGCTGCGGATATGCAGGACGCCGAAGGCCAGCGTCTGCATGATCTGGCGGAACGATTGCCTACGTGCATCGATGCCGAGTTCCCGCTTGGCTTGCCGGTCAGCCAGAATCCGGTCGTTGCGCGTCGGCCCGACGCGGTTCTCGAACCAGCCCATGCCGACCAGTGTCTTGTCCAGATGCGTGTGCGCCTCGACGAGACCCGGCAGGGCGATCCGACCTTTGCCGTCGATCTCCAGCGCCGCGTCGCTCTGGAGTCGCGCAAAACGACCATCGCGGATGTAAAGGTCGGCCAGCTCACCGCCGAACGGCCTGACGTCACGAATGAGAATATCTGCGGCCATTTTCTACCTCTCGCTGCTTCTTGTCATCGTCGGTGCGGCACTATGCTAGCTGCGTCCGCTTCATCATCATGCGGAAGGCGCGCTCGGCGCGATCCAGAATCGCCCCCTCGTCGTGACCGACAAGCGTGCGCGAGCGCATGAGGACACGGCCGCCGACGATGGTTGTGTCCACGTCGGCGCCATTGGCGAGGCGCGCCAGCCTCTGCAGCGGATGCACCGGCGGCCAGAGGTGCGGCTGGCGCATGTTGACGAGAATGATGTCGGCGCGCTTACCCGCCTCCAGCGAGCCGATTTCGTTTTCCATCGACAATGCGCGTGCGCCCTCGATGGTCGCCATTTCCAGAAGCTGCATCGGCGGCAAGACGCTGTCGTCGCGGAAATGCCGCGCATGATAGCGGTGCGCCTGAAACATGTTGCGGAACATGTCGAAGGATCGATCGGGCGCGGCGGCATCCGTTCCGAGCGATACGGTCACGCCGGCTTCCATCAACTCGGTCGCGGGGCAACGGCCTGAAACCGACATCAAGGCGCTCGGATTGTGGGCGACCTTTGCGCCGGTGCGCTTCAGTACCGCCACATCTTCATCGGTCAGATCGATGCAATGGGCGAGAAGCGAGCTTTGGTCGAAGAGGCCGAGCCGCGCGTCATTGGCGGCGAGGGAGCCGTCGCGATGCCCGTCCTGAACCAAGGGCACGCCCTTCTCCCACGCCAGATCGCGCGTTTTGCACGACAGATCGTATACGCTTTCGTTCTCCAGTTCGCGCGCGTCGAACACTGGAAGGGAAATGGCAAGCCGCAGGCGATCGTGCCGTCCCGCCCAAGTGTCGATCAGTTCGGCGCAGACGGCGAGTTGCGATTCCGGCGAAACTGCGACTTCGGTATGCGAACTTTGGGTGTAATTGCGGTATACATGATTGGCAGTGGGCCGGTTGGGACCGACGGCAAGCACCTCGCGCACGCCCATGTCGGCGATGGCAGCCAGATGCGCCTCGGCGGCTTCCGGCACTTCGGTCCGCATGATGTCGGGCCCGCCGCCAAACAGGAGAGCAGCGGTGGTCGTGCCGCATTTTATGCGTTCGCAGGCGGACAAGGCCGCTTCCGCCGCCCAGAATTCGGGATCGGTCGCCTCAGCATAGATGCGGCCCGTCACGGTCATCCACTCCTCGGAATTGTCGCCCAGCCCCTTCGTCAGCATGTGTCCGGCGTGAGCATGCGTATCGATGAGGCCGGGCATGACGACCATGCCCGAAGCGTCGATACGCTCCACGTCCGGGCGTGCCGCAAGCGCACCGTCGCCGACAGCAACGATCCGGCCGTCTTCGACCAGCACATGCCCTTTGTCGTGAATGCGCCGGTTCTCGCCCATCGTGACGATCACAGCGTTTTCAATCAGTAGGTTCTTGGCCATCGAAATCTCCCCCTCCGGTATACCCAAGCGGCTCTTTTTACGCATACCGACGCAAAAAGCGACCCAGCTATCTTGATCTTGTGTACCACACATGTACAGTAATTCTTGGAACAAACGGTATGCAAAAAATACGATAATATGTATACCAACCGTGGGAGAACCCTGTGAAGACCTACATGAAGACCCTTTTGGCGGGGCTTGCCGTCATGGTGCCGCTGGCAACGCCTTCGCTTGCGAACACGCTGCGCTGGTCCTCGGCCGGCGACGTCATTTCGTACGACCCCAACGCGCAAGTGGACAGCTTCACCCAGAGCGTCCATCACATGGTGTTCGACCCGCTGGTGCGCCGTAACAAGGACCTCGTGCTCGAGCCGGCGCTCGCCACATCCTGGGAAGTGATCGAGCCGACCCGCTGGCGCTTCAAGCTGCGCCAGGGCGTCAAGTTCCATGAGGGCCAGCCGTTCAATGCTGACGACGTGGTCGCCACCATCCAACGCCAGATCGACCCCGGCGCGCGCAACCGCGAAAACCTCGCCACCGTCACCGGTGCCGAGAAGGTGGACGAATACACCGTCGACCTCATACTGCGCGGCCCCTATCCGCTGCTCCTCAACGACCTCGCCGCCATCTACATGATGAGCAAGCCCTGGATGGAGGAGCACGACGCGCTGAAGCCGGGCAATGCCTCGACCGGCGTTGTCACTTACGCGAGCAACCATGCCAATGGCACCGGTGCCTTCAAGCTGAAGAGCTACGAGCCGGATTCCCGCTCGGTCTTCGAGGTGAACAAGGACTGGTGGGACAAGCCGCAGCACAATCTGGACGAAGTCGAATTCCGGCCGATTGCCTCGGACGCCACTCGCGTCGCGTCGCTGCTTTCCGGTGAAGTCGACATGATCGCCCCCGTACCGCTGCAGGATGTCGATCGCATCGCCGCCACCGAGGGGCTGAAGGTCGTCGAGAACCCGTCGTTGCGCACGATCTTCCTCGTCTTCAGTTACCGGCCGGAGCTTCATGCGGCCCCCGGCAAGCCCAACCCGCTGCTCGACGTGCGGGTGCGTCAGGCCCTGTGGCACGCCATCGACGCCGACACGATCCAGAAGCGGCTGATGCGCGGCAAGTCACGCACGGCCGCCATGCTCGTCGCACCGGCGGTGACCGGCCACGGCGAATCCATCGACGTGCCGCTGCCCTATGACCTCGACAAGGCCAAGGCACTGCTGGCCGAAGCCGGCTATCCAGATGGCTTTAAGACGGGGCTAGGTTGCCCGAACGACCGCTACATCGCCGACGAACAGATATGCCTTGCGGTTGCCTCCATGTGGGCGAAGGTCGGCGTCCAGGCGGAGCTCAGCGTCGAGAGCAAGACGACCTATTTCCCGCGGACCGACAAGGGCGAGTTCGACAGCTATCTTCTCGGCTGGGCCTCCCTGCCACCGATGGATGGCTTCAGCCCACTGCAGGCGCTGCTGGCGACCAATGACGGCGTTTTCGGCGGTAGCAATGCCGACGGGCTTTCCAATCCCGAGATCGACAAGCTGGCCCATGCCGCTGCCGTGGAACTCGACGAGGCCAAGCGCGTCGACCTGCTGAAGCAGGCCTTCCGCATCACCCATGACCAGGTGCTCTACCTGCCGCTCCACCAGCAGCCGGTTGCCTGGGCGATGAGCGACAAGGTCGACATGCCGCAGTTCCCCGACGAATACGTTCGCCCCTGGTTCGCGCAGATCCAGCAGTAACGGCTTTCTCCCGAGGAACGATCCCGGCCGGTGAAAGCCGGCCGGGATCGCATCGCAAAACCGGCTCTATCCCTCCGCAGGCCGATGACGGCGCGGAGGACGCGGAGCGAAGCGGCCGGTTTTCCGCCCCATTCGGGCTCGATCGCTCCCGCGCAAGGACTATCCGATGATCAGACTTCTCTCGGTCAGGTTGCTCCAGGCCGTCCTCGTAATGCTTGCCGTGGCGGCCATTGCCTTCGTCATGTTCCGTTTCGTCGGCGATCCCGTCGCCTCCATGGTGCGCGAGGGTGCAACCCAGGCGGAAAAAGACGCGCTGCGTGTGGCGCTCGGCCTCGACAGGCCAGTCCTGGTGCAGTTCGGCAATTTCGTCGGCCAGGTGCTGACCGGCGATCTCGGTACAAGTTTTCGCTACCAGCAACCCGTGACCAGCCTGCTGCTCAGCCGTCTTCCCGCCACGCTGGAGCTTGTGGTCGTCGCGACCGTGCTGGCGCTTGCCGTTGGTATTCCGCTCGGCGTGCTCTGCGCGCTGAAGCCGAATTCCTTCCTCTCCCGGCTCACGCAGGCCACGACGCTCGTCGGCATTTCCATGCCCACCTTCGTCACGGGCCTGCTTCTGATCCTCATCTTTGCTGTGAATCTTCGCTGGCTGCCGTCCTCCGGGCGCGGCGACCTCGTCGATCTCGGCCTCTGGCAGACGGGTTTCCTCAGTCTTTCGGGCCTGAAATCGTTGATCCTGCCGTCGATCACGCTGGCGCTCTTCCAGCTCACGCTGATCATGCGGCTGGTGCGCTCGGAGATGATCGACGTGCTGTCGTCGGACTATATCCGCTTCGCCTTCGCCCGTGGCCTTCCGCGAGCCTATATCTACCGGCGGCTCGCGCTGCGCAACGCGCTGATGCCGGTCGTCACCGTCACGGGCCTCCAGATCGGCCAGCTCATTGCCTTTGCCATCGTCACCGAGACGGTGTTCCAGTGGCCGGGCATGGGCCTGCTCTTCACCAATGCCGTCGGTTATCCCGACGTGCCGGTGCTTGCCGCCTACCTGCTCTTCGTCGGCTTCCTCTTCGTCATGATCAACATGATCGCCGACATTCTCTACACCTTCATCGATCCGCGCCTGAGGACACGATAATGGCTACGCAATCCCTGATGCACCGGCTTCCGCCGGTTTCCGTGATGATCGCCGGCCTGGTGCTCTTCATCATGCTGATCCTCGTCCTCTTCGCCCCGCTGATCGCGCCGATGGACCCGCGCGACGTCTCTTCCTATTCGCTGATCGACATGGAAATCCCACCGGCCTTCATGGAGGGCGGCGATCCGCGCTTCCTGCTCGGCACCGACAACCAGGGTCGCGACCTCGTCTCGGTCATCCTGTTCGGCCTCAGGATCTCCGTCGTCATCGGCCTTGGCGCGGTGCTTTTCGCCGCCACGCTGGGGGTGGTGCTGGGCCTCATAGCCGGCTTCTTCGGCGGCATGGTCGACGGCATCGTGATGCGCATCGCCGATGTGCTCGTCAGTTTCCCGACGATCCTCGTTGCGCTACTCATCAGCGGCATCGCGCGGGCGCAGCTCAGTGCCGATACGATGCTCACCTGGGCGCCGCTCGTGCTGATCTTTTCCATCGCTATCAACGAATGGGTGCAATATGCCCGCACAGTACGCGCCTCGACCATGGTGGAGGTCGCGCGCGACTATGTGCGTGCCGCCAAGGTGATCGGCCTGCCGTCCGGCCGGATCATGGGCCGCCACATCCTGCCGAACGTCATGAGTTCGGTCATGGTCATCGCCACCATCAACCTTGCCGGTGCGATCCTGACGGAGGCGACACTCTCCTTTCTCGGCGCCGGCATGCCGCCGACCTATCCTTCGCTTGGCACGCTGATCCGCATCGGCAACCAGTTCCTGTTCTCCGGCCTCTGGTGGATCGCCGTGATGCCGGCGGCAGTGCTGGTCATCCTCGTGCTCGCCGTCAACGTGATCGGCGACTACCTGCGCGACCGCTTCAACCCCAAACTGATGGCCCGTTGAGATGACCGACACCACGACCCCCGTCCTCGACATCCGCAACCTCCGCGTCGAGTATCCGCTGGCCAATGGCCACACGCTGACAGCCGTCAAAGACACCGATCTTCTGATCCGGCCCGGCGAGATCCACGCCCTCGTCGGTGAATCCGGCGCTGGCAAGACCACGGTCGGCAATGCGCTGATGGGCCTGTTGCAGGCCCCCGGCAAGATCGTCTCCGGCTCCATCACCATTGCCGGCAAGCCGGTCGACCTGCGCACCGGCCGCACCGAGGGCATCGTCCCCGGCCGCGATGTCGGCGCGATTTTCCAGGACCCGATGACGAGCCTCAACCCGCTGTTCACGGTGGAAAGCCAGCTCTGCGAAGGCATGCTCGCGCATCTGAAACTTTCTTCGAAGGAGGCGAAGGCGCGGGCGCTGGACCTGATGAGGGCCGTCGGCATTCCCGAGCCGGAACGCCGCCTCGGTAGCTATCCGCACCAGCTTTCCGGCGGCCAGCGTCAGCGCGTCGTCATCGCCACCGCGCTTGCCTGCGGCCCGAAGCTCATCGTCGCGGACGAGCCGACGACGGCGCTCGACGTCTCGGTGCAGGCACAGATCCTCAAACTCATCCGCGATCTGGCGGACGAGCGGGGCGTCGGCGTGCTGCTCGTCACCCACAATATGGGCGTCGTCGCCGAGATCGCCGATCGCGTCACCATCATGCAGAACGGCTCGGTCGTCGAAAGCGGCTCCGCGCGCGAGGTGCTGACGGCCCCGAAGGCCGCCTATGCCCGCACGCTGATCGCCGCCGTGCCGCCGATCGAAACCCGGCTCGAGCGCCTGCCGGTGCCGAGCGAGGAAACACAGGGGACGCTCGAGGCCCGCGCCGCCGTGCGCCGGAAGAGCACGAAGAGCGAAACCGGCAGCCGCGACGACGCCGTACTCTCCGTGCGCGATCTTGCGGTGGAATATGGCGGCCATTCCCTCTTCCCCGGTCGCAAAGCCTCCGTCTTCAAGGCGGTCAAGGGCGTCTCCTTCGACGTCCGGCGCGGCGAGATCTTCGGTCTCGTCGGTGAATCCGGCTGCGGCAAGACAACTGTCGCCAACACCATTGCCGGCCTCGTCACCCAGAGTTCGGGTACGATCGACTTTCTTGGCACGACGCTTGGCGCACGGCGCGAAAAGTCGATCCGCCAGTCCTTGCAGATGGTGTTCCAGGATCCCTATTCGGCTCTCAACCCGCGCCTGCGTATCAATGCCGCCATCGCCGAGCCGATCTTGTTCTACAAGCTCGCCTCCAATGCCGAAGAGGCCCGGCAGGATGCGAAGACGCTACTCGAAGCGGTCGGCCTTCCGGCGGATGCCGGTGCGCGCTTCTCGCACGCCTTTTCCGGCGGCCAGCGCCAGCGCATCGCCATTGCACGCGCGCTCGGGCCGCGTCCGTCGCTACTCATCTGCGACGAGCCGACCTCGGCGCTCGATGTCTCGGTGCAGGCGCAGCTCCTCAACCTCTTAAAAGACCTGCGCGACCTTGCCGGCCTCTCCATGCTGTTCATTAGCCACGACCTCGCGGTGATCCGCCAGATGTGCGACCGCATCGCGGTGATGAAGGCAGGCGAGATCGTCGAGCTTGCCGATACCGAAGCACTGTTCACCGCGCCGAAGCACGATTACACCAAGGAGTTGCTGCGGCTTGCGCCCTCGCTCGACCGCATCCTTTCGCGGCAGAGCGCCTTGGGATGATCGCCTGATGATCGAACGGAGACCGCACGTCCAAGGCCGATATCCTCGTCAAGAACGCCACCGTCATCGCAATCGACTCCGAACGGCGGATCATCGCCGACGGGTCGGTTGCCAATGAGCAGCGCGCACTGAGAATGCGGCAAACTGAATTGCGGCGCCAACATACTTTCCCATCGGTTGCTGCTATTCCAATCTCGCGCGGCATGCCCCGCCTCAAAGGCCAAGAACGACCGCTCCCCCCGTCAGCCCTGCTCCGGCAGCGGTCAACAGCAGCCTTTCCCCCGAAACGAACGGTTTTTCCTGATGCGCAATCGACAGGGAAAGCGCGATGGTCGCGGCGGAAGAATTGCCATAGTCCTCGATCGTTCGCACGGTTCTCTGCGGGCCGATGCCCAGATTGCCTGAGACGGCATCGAAAATACGCGCGTTCGCTTGATGCGGTACAAAGCGGTCAACATCCATGGCCCCAAGCCCGGCCTGCGCGAGCGCCCGGCTGCCGCAAGATGTCATCATCGCTACTGCCTGCGTAAACATCTCGCGCCCATCGCGCATCGTCATCAGGAAATCTTCCGTCGCCATGCTTGGCGCGAAGGGCCGGTTGCTGCCGCCGGCGGCGATCGAGATCAGATCGTAGCGGCTACCGTCGGAGGCGAGATCGACCCCGAGCAGGCCTTTTTCGGGGTCATCAGAGGGCGCGAGCACGATCGCGCCGGCCGCATCGGCAAAGAGCACGGCACTCGCCCTCTCCGCCGGGTTGATCCGACGGCTGAGGATATTGGCGGCGACAACGAGCACGGGTTTTCCCTGCGCACGAACAAAGCCGTCGGCGAGCGTCAGTGCGTAAAGGAAGCCCGAGCAGGCACCGGCGAGGTCGAGCGCGCCGGAATTGGGGAGGCCGAGCCGATGCGCAAGCAGCGGCGCCGAAGGCGGCAGCAAGGGATCCGGCGTCGAGGTCGCGAGCAAGGTCAGGGCTATGTCGCCCCGGGCTACGGCCGCATCCTTAAGCGCAGCCTCGCCCGCTCGCGCTGCAAGACCTGTGAGCGTATCCCCCGCCTCGACCCAGTGTCGCGCCCGAATACCGGTCCGGCGCTCGATCCAACCCGGCTCCAGACCGAGTTTCATTTCAATCTCGGCATTTTCGACGCGCCGCGTCGGCACGGCATGGCCGAAGCCGGCAAGGCGAGAGGAGCGGACGACGGTCATAGTTGCCCCGCCGTAATGACCGATGCCGCTTCATCGATCGCGTCGTATGCCCGATCGAGATCGGCATCCGTCACGCAATAGGGCGGCATCAGATAAATGACATTGCCGAGCGGGCGGATCAGCAGCTTGCGCTCGCGGAAGAAGGCCCTCAACCTTGGGCCGGCATCCGACAGATAGCCGCGCGCCGGAACATCGAGATCGAGCGCGGCGATGGTGCCTGCCTGGCGGACATTGCGGAACCGGGGATCGGCGGCAAAGCGCGCCAATCGTTCCTGCTGTTTCTCGGCGAGCGCGCCAATACGCTCGCGCACCGGCTCCGTCTTCCAGATCGCAAGGTTGGCGACCGCCGCCGCACAGGCGATCGGGTTAGCCGTATAGGAGCTCGAATGGAAGAACGTCTTGCGGCGGTCCTCAGAAAGATGGGCATCGAAGATTTCGGCCGTGCAAAGGGTCGCCGCCAGCGGCAGGGCGCCCCCCGTCAATCCTTTCGACGTGCAGAGAATATCGGGTACTATTGCCGCCTGCTCGCAGGCAAAGAGAGTGCCCGCCCGACCCCATCCGGTCATCACCTCGTCGGCGATCAGCAGGCTGCCATGGCGTTCGGCAATCCGTTTCAACTCGCCGAGAACACGAGCCGGGTACATTTTCATTCCGCCGGCGCCGAGAACCAGCGGCTCGATCAGCAATGCAGCCACCTGACCGGAGACGCAGCACGCCTCGAACGCGTCGAGCGTCTCCTGTTCGCCGCCGGCTTCCGGAAACGGCAGCCGGTCGACGGCAAAGAGAAGCGGCTGATAAGCGGCATTGAAGACGCCGCGCTCTCCGGCCGACATCGTGCCGATCGTGTCGCCGTGGTAACCGTTTTCCATGACGCAGATGCGGCCGCGTGGCGCTCCGGCATTGTGGAAAAAGCCAAGCGCCATTTTCAGCGCGACCTCCACTGCGGTCGAGCCGCTGTCGGAATAAAATACATGTTCAAGTCCGGACGGCGCGATCTCGATCAGGCCCTTCGCAAGCTCCTCCGCCGGCTCATGGGTATATTCGGCGAAGATGACCTGGTCATAGGTTTCCGAGGCGTCGCGGATCGCCTCCATGATCGCCGGGTGCCGGTGCCCGTGGGTGATGACCCACCAGGACGAGATCGCGTCGACAATCCGCGAACCGTCCTCGCCGATGAGATGGGCACCTTCCGTCCTTGCGATGCGCTTCATCGCCGGCTCCAGTGCGTGCTGGGTGAAGGGATGCCAGACCGGGGAGCGTTTCATGCCAGCGCCTCACTGAAACAATCGATATCGAAACGGTCGCGAAACGCTTGTCTCAGACCGTCCGGCGTCAGCGGATCGAGCGGCGGCAGCCGGCCCAGCGAGCGGACACGCCCGAGCTTGGCGATGATGTTCTCGGTGTCGGCCTGTGCGTCGCCGATGAAGGCGACGCCAAGGATCGGGATGGAGCGGTGACGAAGCGCTTCGATCGACAGCAGCGTGTGATTGATCGTCCCAAGCCCGGTACGCGCGCATAGAATGACGGGAAGCTGCCAGTGCGCGAAGAGATCGGCAAACACCGTCCGTTCCGTCAGCGGCACCAGCAGGCCGCCTGCCCCTTCGATGACGAGCGGCAGGCTCAACTGGGGCGGCGAAAGGACCTCCGGCAGGACGGAGACGCCATCGATCCTGGCGGATAGATGCGGCGAGACGGGCGTCGTTAGCCTGTAGCCCTCCGGCAGGATGCGACCGGGCGGTATTCGGCCGAGCCGCCGCACCGTTTCGCTGTCCGTTTCACCGTCGAGACCGGACTGCACCGGCTTCCAGTAGCAGCCCGCAAGCGCATCGGTGAGTGCTGCGGCGAAGACAGTCTTGCCGACACCCGTATCCGTGCCGGTAACCACGAAGCGGGGCATCATGGCCGCTCCTCCGCGATCGCGATCTTGAGCCGCTCAAGCATGGACGAAATCGTCGGCCTCTCGACGTTGAGCGTGATCGCGAGCCTTAGGCGCGCGGTGCCTTCGGGAACGGTCGGTGGACGGATCGCCCGGATATCGAAACCTTCCGCGCGCATGCGCGCCGCGATCCTGACAGCACGGCTGTTATCGCCGATCATCACCGGCAAGATCTGCGATCCACTCCCCGCAACACCGAGCGTTGCGGCAAGCGCCTCATTGGCAAAGGTGCGCAGCTCTTCGAAATCCGCCCGGCGCTGCGGTTCGTCCGCCAGCATTCTCAGTGCCTCCCGGACGGCGACGGCCATAAGCGGCGATGGCGCAGTCGAGTAGATGAAGCCGCGCGCGCGGTTGACGAGATAGTCGCAAAGCACCCGGTTCACGCCGAGCAGGGCACCGGAAGACCCGAGAGCCTTGCCGCAGGTATGCAGCACGACGACATTCTCCCGACTTTCTAGTTCAGCCGAAAAGCCGCGGCCGCCGCGACCGAAAACACCAGTCGCGTGCGCCTCATCGATCACGAGAAAGCCGTCATGGCGATCTGCGAGTTCGGCGAGTTCCGCCAGAGGCGCCCGGTCACCGTCCATCGAATAGAGGCTTTCGACCGCAATCCACGGATGCCCCGTTCCGCCGGCGCTGCGCCACTGCCGGAGTGCGTTTGCGAAGGCGTCGACGTCGTTGTGCCTGACGGCCAGCGCCTGCGCCTTGCTCGCCGCAATGCCCTCGTGGGCGCTCGCGTGGATCAGTGCATCGTGAATGATGATGTCGTCGCGCTGCGGCAGGGTGGAGAACAGCGCGGCATTAGCGGCATAGCCGCTGCCGAAATAGAGCACCCGCTCCGTGCCGAAGAATTCGGCCGCTTCGGTCTCCAGCGCCTCGTGCTCCGCATGGTTGCCGCGCAGCAGCCGCGATCCGCCGGCGCCGACTGGCACGCCGCAGTCAATCGCGGCGGCGACGGCCGCCTTCAGGCGCGGTGAATTGGCAAGCGCGAGATAGTCGTTCGAGGTGAAATCGACGCCGTCCTGGGCCACGAGCTGCCGACGACGCCCCTTGCGGTCAAGCCCCGCCAGCGTCCTCTTGTAGCGGCCGAGGGCCTCCGGGGTCATTGGGCCGGCTCCAGTTCCATCGGCTTCAGTCCAAGGCGGCGGAAAAGCGCCGCATCGTGATCCTCACCGGGGTTGACGGCGGTCAAAAGCGTCTCGCCGACGAAGATCGAATTAGCCCCGGCGAAGAAACAGAGCGCTTGCATCTCGTCGGTCATGTCCGTGCGACCGGCCGAAAGACGGACATGGGACTGCGGCATCAGGATGCGGGCGAGCGCGATCGTGCGGACGAAATCGATCGGATCGACCGGTGGCGCATCGGCGAGCTTCGATCCAGGGATCGGGATCAGCATGTTGATCGGCACGCTTTCGGGGGCCACAGGAAGATTGGCGAGCGTCACAAGCATGGAGATACGGTCGTCGACGGTTTCGCCCATCCCCAGGATACCACCGGCGCAGACTTTGATGCCGGCCTCGCGCACAGTGGCGAGCGTTTCGAGACGATCGGCAAAGGTTCGGGTGGTGATGATCTCCCCGTAGAAGCGTTCGGACGTATCGACATTGTGATTGTAGTAGTCGAGGCCAGCATCCGCGAGCGACGCCGTCTGCGCCGGTGTCAGCATGCCGAGCGTCATGCAGGTCTCCATGCCGAGCGCCTTGACGCCGCGCACCATGGCGACGATCGCCTCCATGTCGCGTCCTTTCGGGCTGCGCCAGGCAGCACCCATGCAGTAGCGGGTGGCGCCGTCCGCCTTGGCTTTACGGGCCTCCGCGACAACCCTTTCGACTTCCATCAATTTCGAGGCCTTGAGCCCGGTCGGATAGTGCGCCGACTGGCTGCAATAGCCGCAATCCTCCGCGCAACCGCCGGTCTTGATCGACAGCAGCCGGCTCATCTGCACGGCATTCGGATCGAAATGCGCGCGATGGACGGTTTGCGCGCGAAAGAGGAGGTCGTTGAAAGGAAGATTATAGATTTTTCTCGCCTCGGCGAGATTCGAGCCCTCTTCGGCGGTCGGGGAGTTGGCCGAAATTCCCTCGTTCGGCACGTTTGCATCCAGCATAAGTTGATCGCCCTCGTTGCTTGTGTCGGTATTATAGATAGAATCTAATATTATCTATAATTCTTTCCCGTCGACGGAGGCGCAACCGACTAAAGGGCGAGGCAGCAGGCGAATTCAACCACAGCGGTATTAGAAGGGGTTGACTGGCAGTCGCGGCCGTCCAACCGGGACCCCAAAAAGCCTTAAAAAACAGCGTGCCGCGCGCCGACCGTCAGCCGACGATAGCAAAGGCATCCCGAGTGGACCCGGAGGCGTTTTTGACCGGCTTCCGGCCGATCCACTGGACATGGCGTTCCAGGGCCGCGGCTGCATTTTCGATCTCGCCTTGCCGAAGGAAGGTGAGAATTGCTCGGTGGTCGTGGTCCGTCCGCACCTCCCATTCCGACCGCCAGGTCGCAAACAGGAAGCGGGCGCTGACAGCATGCAAATCGTCGATCACAGCAAGCAGACGTGGCATGCCGCACGGCGTCACTAGCAGCCGGTGAAAGCGCCGGTTCGCCCCCTCCCAGGAGCGCACATCGCGGGAATTGTCCGCGGCGACCGTCGCCTCTTCAGCCAGATCGAGGATCGCCGGCGTCAGGTGCGGGGCCGCATGACGCAGCGCCAGAACTTCGAGCGCAGCGCGCATTTGCGCGACCTCGCGAAGCTCCTTGAGATCGAATGAAGCGACGCGCACGCCACGACGCGGTTCGCTAATGGCGAGACCCTGCGCTTCCAGCCTGCGGAATGCCTCGCGCACAGGCACGTGGCTCGCCCCAAATTCCTCGGCGATATGGTCCTGCCGGAGTTTCGTGCCTGGCTCCAATTGGCCGGTCACGATCCGGTCAGCAAGGATGCGGCTGATGCGGCTGGCAACTGTATCGTCATTGATCGCGGTCATTTTTTATAGATAATTTGCGGCAGCCTTGTTGTCGAGCCAGCTCAAGGAATGTGAGATGGAGGAAAAACAAATGCCCGAGGACGCCGGACCGCGAAAAGTGAACGCCGAATATGCGATTGAGTACCTCCAGGAGCATCCGGAAGCCGGGCTTTGCTGCGAGGATCGGCGCTGGTGGATTACGCCGAACGCAAACGAAACCGATCAGATGGTCCTGACTATTGATGCGGCTGAGGCTGAGCGGCTCAAGGATGATCCTCGCCTGCGACTCGTCTCCGGAATCGCTCATGCGGGCCGGTCGCTCTGGGTCGTTCGACGAATGACATAGCTATGCGCCATGCTCTAACGTCTCTGAGCGCAAGGCTGTGTGTGGACAATGCGACTGGCGCGTAATCGGTTGTGGTCCGAACATTGAGCAAGATTTGAGCACGTTTCCGCGACCAGCGCATCTCATGTGGCCGAACGCGGCCTGAGCGTTGTCCCTTGCGGCGGCGTTTTCAATCATCATTCTGCTCCAACACTTGACAGAGTGCGGCTATCGTCGTTCAACTCGGTTCATTCACCAGGGGGGTCCCGACAAGGGGCTGAGATATTGCTGGGCGGATCGGCTCTTTCGACCGCAGCGCAGTGACCCGTTGAACCTGATCCAGTTCATGCTGGCGTAGGGACGGTGGGAACGACGGCAGTCGCGACAGCTCCTTTTTGTCGCGTGGACGTGTCTCTATCTTTCCAGCTCCAAGATCTGGGTCTCCAAACGTGAAGGTTGGAGCCAGCCAATGGATTTTGCAGATGCCGTACACGATCGAAACCCCGTGGGTAGGCGGCTACACTTACGCACGTTAGCGCGCCGGCGCATGGGTGAATGGTGCGACAGCGCCAACCAAGCAACTGCACAAATGGCAGCCAAATGAGGCCGGTACTGATCAAAGGGGCGGGTGTCGTCGGCCTTGTCACTGCCTACGAGCTGGCACGACGCGGCATTGATGTCGACGTCGTCGAGCGATCCGAAGGGATTGGCGCAGGGGCATCCTGGTTTGCCGGCGGCATGCTGGCGCCCTGGTGTGAGCGCGAGAGTGCCGACGAGAAAGTCGAACGCGTCGGTGCGACAGCCATTGAGTGGTGGAAGGCGGCGCTGCCCGGCAAAGTCGCGCAAGAGGGCACACTCGTCGTCGCCGCCGCGCGCGACACACGCGAGCTCGATCGCTTCGCGACGCGAACCACAGGCTACAGATGGCTTGACGCCGATCAGATAGCCGAACTGGAACCGGATCTTGCCGGCCGTTTCTCGCGTGCACTCTACTTCCCCAGAGAAGCGCATCTCGACCCGAGAGAAGCGCTGTCGTCACTCCGTGACACATTGATGGCCATGGGGGTGCGTTTCCACTTCGGCCAGGCGACCGATGCCACCATCAGCCACCGTTTCGGTTGGCGTATAGATTGCACCGGCCGTGCCAGGCTCCCGGATGACGCCGCTCTGCGGGGCGTGCGCGGCGAGATGCTCTACCTGCGTACCGGCGACATTCAACTGTCACGCCCAGTGCGCTTCCTGCATCCACGACACTCCATCTACGTCGTCCCACGTCGCCAGGGTCTCTTCATGGTCGGGGCAACAATGATCGAGAGCGAAACGTGCGGCCCTATTGCTGCACGCTCGCTGATGGAGCTCTTGAACGCCGCCTATGCCCTACACCCGGCCTTCGGCGAGGCGGAGATCACCGAGACCGGGACTGGTGTTCGCCCTGCCTATCCCGACAACCTGCCGAGAATCACCAGAAGCGGCTCGACCTTTTGCGTGAACGGTCTGTATCGACACGGTTTCCTGCTCTCGCCAGCGCTTGCGCATGACGTTGCCGAACGGCTGCTCAACCCGAACCACCAATCGGAGTTCCATGATGAACCTTAACGTCAATGGCGACGAACACGAGATCGCCTGCTCGACGCTCGCCGAACTGATGGCGGCGCTCGACTATGAGGGGAGCTGGCTGGCGACCGCCGTTAACGGCGAACTCGTTCACGCGGCCGACCGTGATGGCTGGCGCCTGCGCGACCATGACCGCATCGAAATCCTCTCACCGATGAAAGGCGGCTGAACATGCTGCACGTCTACGACACGGAAATCTCCTCCCGACTGCTCCTGGGCACAGCAGGCTATCCAGCGCCAGCCGTGCTTTCGGACGCCGTGCGGGCTTCACAGACGCAAATCGTCACGGTCTCCTTGCGACGGGAAACGGCCGGCGGCAGAGCGGGAGGTGCGTTTTTCGAACTGATCCGAGAGCTCGGGACGAAGATATTGCCGAACACCGCCGGCTGCCACACCACCAAGGAGGCGGTGCTGACTGCCAAGATGGCGCGCGAGGTTTTTGGGACGAACTGGATCAAGCTCGAGGTGATCGGCAATCACGACACGCTGCAGCCGGATGTGTTCGCGCTGGTCGAAGCCGCACGGGTCCTTTCGAACGAAGGCTTCGAGGTCTTTCCCTATACGACCGATGATCTGGTTGTTGCCGAGCGCCTGCTGGAAGCTGGCTGCCGCGTGTTGATGCCCTGGTGTGCCCCGATCGGCAGTGCCATGGGGCCGCAAAATCTGTCCGCCTTGAGATCGATGCGCGCGCATTTCCCTGATGTGCCGCTGATTGTCGATGCCGGCATCGGCCGCCCTTCGCATGCAGCGACCGTGATGGAGCTCGGTTTCGATGCGGTGCTCCTGAATACCGCGGTGGCTGGTGCGGGAAATCCTGCCATGATGGCATCGGGTTTTGCCAAGGCGATCGAGGCTGGTCGCCAGGCTTTTGAAGCCGGCATGCTCGAACCGCGCGACATGGCGGTCCCCTCCACCCCGGTGATCGGAAAGGCGGTCTTCTCATGAGGCTCGACCCCTTCTACCTCATTGTCGACAGCGCCGGGTGGATCGAACGCCTCGTTCCAATCGGGGTCAGGCTTGTCCAGCTTCGCATCAAGGAAAGACCTGACAGCGAGGTTCGTAGCGACATCCGCATCGCCAGGACCATATGCGACCGACACGGTTGCCAACTTGTCGTCAACGACCATTGGCGCATAGCGATCGACGAGGGCTGCGATTTCGTTCATCTCGGTCAGGAAGACTTGGCGCAAGCCGATGTGGCCGCGATCCGTGGGGCCGGACTGAAGCTCGGCATCAGCACGCATGACGGGGCCGAACTCGACATGGCGCTCACCGTCGCGCCCGACTATGTCGCGTTGGGACCGGTCTATCCGACGGTTCTCAAGGAGATGAAGTGGGAGCCGCAGGGGCTTGCCCGCCTCGCCACATGGAAGGAGAAAATCGGGCCGACCCCTCTCATTGCAATTGGGGGTCTGACTGTGGAGCGCATAGATGGCGTTCTCTCACACGGCGCGGATTGTGCCGCGGTCGTGACCGACATTACACGTAGCCAGGATCCCGAGGGTCGAACAAGACAATGGATCGCGGCAACCTCAAGATGGCGACGACCGACAGGGTCTTAGCAAAGCAAAGCCGGCCTTCTCCTTGTCCGAAGTAGGTGCCCAGGAAGCTTCTAAAGCCCTGCTCAGGATGTGGTCGACAGGCAGATCCCCAACGTCGGAAGCGATCTGCGAGGCTAACGCGGTGCTTCCATAGTTCGGCGCAGGTCGTTTTGCCCAGGGGTTTCCATCCGGGATTGGCGAAGGAGGCCGAGGTATGGCGGCCACTAGCAACGAGCGCCCCAGGCGACGGCAGCGAAGCTGCCAGCGCCCGTTCGCGCGCGGCTTGACCGGTTAAAAGGGTCGCCTGCCAAGAGGTTCATCTTGAGCAGCCGTCTGAAAGGCGGGGACTGGGAAGACCACGCAATTATTGATCCGGCACGGTGATAGTTAGGCTGCGTATCGGCATCGGGGGTCGCGGAAGAAGGCTCGCACGGCGTCTGGCGACTGTGCCAGGCCGGTCATGTGGCTTTCGGCCGCGGCCTTGAGCCTGGC
>NZ_LGAP01000029.1 GCF_001270265.1 Ensifer adhaerens | reverse complement strand
TTACGCTTGGCGCGGGGTGGAGCAGCCCGGTAGCTCGTCAGGCTCATAACCTGAAGGCCGCAGGTTCAAATCCTGCCCCCGCAACCAAATCAAAAAGCCCGCGAGACAGAAATGTCCGCGGGCTTTTTTTGTTGTCTAGCCCTCAAACCCGCGCACCCCCAAGCTCGCCCAAAACAAAGTCCAGAAAAATCCGGACCTTCAAGGCCAAATGAACCCGAGAACCGTAAACCGCGTAAACGTGCGTCAACGGCAACGGCCACTCGGTCACGACAGCAACAAGCGCGCCTGAGCAAAATCGTTCCGGTCGATTAGATCCAGGAACTGGTGCGTTTGGCGACACATGCGCCGACGGCGTACAATCTGCAGAACTGGCGCTTTATCGCCGTTCATACGCCTGAAGCAAAGGCGCGGCTGCGCTCCGTGGCCAATGACCAGCCGAAGATCAGCGACGCTGCCGTGACATTCATCATCGCCGGATTGCCGCCCAAGCACGACGACGTGGCGGCGCGGTTACGCCCCGCCGTCGAGCCGGCTGGGAGGAGGCGGTGCGCCAGACCTATGAGCATCATCCCGGCCGGCAGCGGGACGAAGCCTTCCGGACGGCGACTTTTGCCGGGGCGACACTGATGTTCGCAGAGCAGGCCTTCGGTCTTGCGTCCTGCCCGACGGGCGGTTTCGATCCGGATGGCGTCGTGCGCGAGTTCGCGCTTGGGCCGCAGGAGATTCCGGTGATGCTGTTGGCCGTGGGCCATGGCGCTGCCGACAACTGGCCACCAAAGCCGCGTCGGCCGGTAACCGAGGTGCTCGACCTCGCCTAAAGCAGTCAGTTCGAACCGGCGCGCTTCCTAGAAGAGCGCTTCGGTTCGGCTGGTGCAGGTCACTGTGTCGGGCGGCGGATGCGGGAATAGGATGCCGCCCATGGTCAAGCAGGTGCCGGACGCAACCCTATCCTGCAGGCGCCTGCGGCTATGCCCGAGCAGCAGAGATGCGCCGCCGCGAAGCAGTCCAATCTTGCGACGCGGGGCTTCTCAAGGTGTCGGACAGAGGAAACGCGTCAGCAGCAGGTGCAGCATCGGCGCTTCTTCGATCGGTTTGAAACCTGGATCGACGGCGATGCGCCCGAAGATGCCGTCGATGATCGCGGCAAGCCAGCGCGCGCCGGCTTCGGGACTGACGGCGGCATCCATCTGTCCGCGCTCGTGTGCGGCTTTGATGAGGGCAAAGAGGGCGGCGCGCAGCTCGGCATCGTTCGCCGCAACAAGTTCGCCGATGCGCTCGTCGCGCATGGCCTCGGCCGCGATCTCCAGCGCCAGGCTGGAATAGACCGGATCGGCCGCCAGCCGCAGAACAACGTCCATGAAACCCAACAGGGCGGCAAAAAGATCCGGCGCTTCATGGAGTTCACGGAAAAACTCCGCCGTTTCTTGACGTTCCTCCTCCACGATCGCGGCGATGATGGCATGCTTGGTCGGAAAATAATGGAAAAGATTGCCCGGGCTCATACCCGCCTCGGCGCAGATTTCCGCCGTCGATGTGCCGTGAAACCCCTTGCGGGAAAAACAGGCGATGGCTGCATCGAGGATGACTTGCCGCCTTGCGGCATGTTTCTCCGGGTCGATCTTGCGCATCGTGCTTCTCCCCAACGGTCTATTTTCTTTAATAGACTAATCGATCTCATATGCGGTGCGGGGGCCTGCGAAGTCAAGAGAGGGGCGCTGTTGCCGCAAGACGCCATGCTCCCGCAATGATTGTATGCGATCGCCATACTATTGACGCGTTTATCGAATGAAATTAGTAGATTGACTAATCGAATAAATAAGTTTCTCCTGAACGCCATACTCAGGGAGCTGTCGATGCAATCCCCCAGGGGTAGGCGGCGTCCGCTCCCGCCAGCGAAAGCCAATCAGAATGAGACGTCCCCCAGTTCTGACCGCAGCAATTGTCGCCACATTCACACTTGTTGCCACGGCAGGGCAGGCGCTTGCCAACGAGGCGGCCGCATCGGTCAGCGCCGATGCTTCGGCCGCAAGCCGTACCGTTTCGACGCTCGTCGCCGACAGGCAGCCGCAGACATGGATGCGCTCCTTTGCCGGCATCTTCGTCGCCCGCGAAGAGATCGCCGTCAGCACGACGTTGACCGAGCAGCGGATCGCCAAGGTTGAGGTCGAGGTCGGCGACCGGGTGGTTGCGGGGCAGGTTCTTGCCCGATTGGAAACGGAGATGCTGGAAAACCTGCTGCGGGAAGCCGAAGGGCGCGTCGCCCGCGCCGGTGCGGCGGTTGCCCAGCAGGAAGAGACCGTCCGGCAGGAAGAAAAGAAACTCGACCGGGCGCGCCAGCTGCGCCACCTGAAAGCCGAGACTTTTCTCGAGGAGCGTGTCTCGGCAGTGGCGATCGCTCTGGAGGCGGTCAAGGTTGCCCGCGCCGATGATGCGCAGGCCCAGGCTCTCTGCGCGGAGGCGCGCCGCAAGCTCGAACGCGCCGTGATCGTCGCGCCCTCCGCCGGCATCGTTTCGGAACGCCTTGCCCGCGCCGGTGCATTGGCTGGATCGGAACCGCTGATGCGCCTGATCCGCGATGGCGAGATCGAGCTTGCTGCCGAAATACCGGAGAGCGAGTTGCCGCTGCTTGCCGTCGGTCAGAAGGTGAAGGTCAGGCTTTCCGGGCGCACGGGCGCGATCGAGGGCCATGTGCGGGTGATCAATCCGAAAATCGACAGCGAGACACGGTTGGGCACGGCCAAGATTGCGCTGAAGACCGATAAACCGCCCTATGCCGGAACGTTCGGCCGCGCGGAAATCGTCGTTGCCGAACGTCCGGCAATCATGGTCGACGATTCGGCGCTGCTTTACGGCGCACTGGACGGTATGCCCTCGGTGTTCATCGTCGAGGGCGGGAAGGTCAAGCGCAAGACCGTCCAGCCCGGGATGCGCCAGAACGGCAAGGTGGAGATCGTATCGGGTCTGGACGCCGGCGAGCGCGTTGTTGCCAAGGCTGGCGTTTCTCTCCGCGAGGGTGAGGCTGTCGCCACCAAAGATGTCGAACCCGCTCAGACAGGCGTGCAGAAATGACCAGCAACATATCCGCCTGGGCGATCCGAAAGCCCGTTCCGACGATCGTCCTCTTCGTCGTTTTGACCCTCGTCGGCATCGCCTCATTCCTGCGTTTGCCCGTCAACGCCAATCCGAGCGTGTCTTTTCCTGTCGTGACCGTGACCATCACGCAGCCGAGCGCCCAGCCGGCGGAAATGGAAACGCAGGTCACACGGCGCGTCGAGGGGGTGGTTGCCGGCCTGGTCGCCGTCAATCACATTCGCTCGACGGTTACCAACGGCGTGTCGACGACCACGGTCGAGTTCAAGATCGGCACCGACCCGGACCGTGCCGCAAACGACGTGCGCGAAGCGGTCGCCCAGATCCGGTCCGATCTGCCGCAGTCGATCCAGGAACCGGTAGTGTCGCGCGTCGACGTCGATGGCAGCGCCATCGTCTACTACACCGTGCGCGCGCCCAACATGTCGGCGGTCGAGCTGTCCTGGTTCGTCGACGACACGTTGAACAGCGAGCTTCTGACGCTTCCAGGGGTGCAGAAGGTCCAGCGCCTCGGCGGCGTCAATCGCGAAGTTCGCGTGTCGCTCGATCCGGAGCGGCTGCTGGCGCTCGGCGTCACCGCCGACCAGGTCAACACGGCGATGCGCGAACTCAACACCAACGTACCTAGCGGGCGTGGTGAGATCGGCGGCCGCGAGCAGTCGATCCGCACGATCGGCAGCGCCACCTCTGTCGAAGAGCTTTCGCGCCTGTCGATCCCGATTTCGGGCGGCCGCTGGGTCCAGCTTTCGGACGTGGCGACGATCGAGGACACGTCGTCCGAACCGCGCAATTTTGCCCGGCTCGACGGCGAACCCGTCGTCAGCTTCTCCGTCTCGCGCAGCAAGGGCGCGAGCGATACGGTGGTTGCCGATCGCGTTGCGGCACGGCTTGCGGAAATCCAGGCGCGCACGCCCGGCATCGAGATCAAGGAACTGATCTCGCTGGTCGAATACACCAAGGAGAGCTACGACGCGGCGGTGACGGCCCTTTTGGAAGGGGCCGCGCTTACGGTCGTGGTCGTCTTTGCGTTTCTGCGAAATTGGCGTGCGACATTGATCTCGGCGCTCGCCATGCCGCTTTCGATCCTTCCGACCTTCATGGTGATGGATCTGCTCGGTTTCACCTTGAACAGCATCAGCCTGCTGGCACTGACGCTCGTCATCGGCATCCTGGTCGATGATGCGGTCGTCGAGATCGAAAACATCGAGCGGCACGTGGACATGGGCAAACGGCCGTTCCTTGCTGCGATCGATGCCGCTGACGCGATCGGGCTTGCGATCGTTGCGACGACGCTGACGATCGTGGCGGTGTTTGCGCCGGTCAGCTTCATCGGCGGCGCAGTCGGGCAATATTTCAAGCAGTTCGGTCTGACGGTCGCCATCGCCGTGCTATTCTCGCTGGCGGTTGCCCGCCTGCTGACGCCGTTGATGGCGGCATATCTGCTTCGCCCGAGGGCGGGGCACGACCACGAGGCGAAGCGTTCACGCATCGGTGATGTCTATGTTCGATTGCTGGGCTGGACGCTCGATCACCGCAAGACGGCGCTTGCGATCGTTGCCCTGATCTTTGTCGGCTCGATCGCGCTTCTGACGATGTTGCCGACCGGCTTCATACCCACAAGCGACAGCAATCTTTCGACATTGAAGATCAGCCTGCCACCGGGCACGCGGCTTGAGGAAACGGCTCGCATCTCGGATGAGATGACGCGCAAGATCAGGCAGCGACCGGAGGTCGATAGCGTGCTCGCGACTGCCGAGAGCCTCAATCAGGTCGACCTGCTGATCAAGCTTCGTCCGCGCAAGGAGCGCAAGCTCGACCGAAAATCGTTCGAACTGTCCCTGCGTCCGTTGCTTGCGGAGACGCCGGACATCCAGGCGACCTTTGCTTCCGAACAGGGCGCAAAGGATCTGTCGATCTACCTGACCAGCGACGACCCGCAGGCCCTGACCCAAGCCGTGCGCCAGCTCGAAAAGGAGATGCGTGCGATGCCGGGTCTCGTCAACGTGCAGCGACCGAGCCCTTGCTGTCGCCGGGGCTGCGGGTGAAGCCTCGCCCCGACGAGGCTGCCCGCCTCGGCGTCTCGGTGACGTCGATCGGCACGGTGGCGCGCATTGCCACGATGGGCGACAGCGAAAGCAATTCAGCTAAGTTCAATCTCGGCAACCGGCAGGTGCCGATCCGTGTGATGCTCGACGAAACCGCACGGGCGGATTTCGACACGCTGCGCAATCTGCGGGTCGGAACCAATTCCGGCAAGCTGGTGCCGCTCACCTCAGTCGCTGACATTTCCTTCGGCGCGGAGGAGGGCAGCGTCGAGCGCCTCAACCGCAAGCGCCTGATGGCGGTCGAGGCGAATCTGAACGGCATCACGCTCGGCACGGCATTCGATGCAGTCTCTGCCTTGCCGGCGATGACCAAAATGCCGGCGGGGGTTTCACAGGCGAACTACGGCGAAGCCGAATACATGTCGGAAATGTTCCGCAACTTCGCGCTCGCCCTGCTCGCCGGCATCCTGATGGTCGCCGCGGTGCTCGTCCTCCTGTTCAAGGATTTCCTGCAGCCGATCACCATCCTGATCGCCCTGCCGTTGTCGATCGGCGGTGCTGCGCTGGCGCTCATCCTCTTTGGTGCGGCGCTCGATCTGTCCTCGACCATCGGCATTCTGATGCTGATGGGCATCGTCTGCAAGAACTCGATCCTGCTGGTCGACCATGCGATCGTCTGCCGGAACGAGGGGGCCGGCCGACGCACGGCCCTGCTGACGGCCGGCACGACCCGCGCACGCCCGATCATCATGACGACGATCGCCATGGTTGCCGGCATGGTTCCGGCGGCGATCGGCGTCGGTGCGGATGCATCCTTCCGTGCACCGATGGCGATCGCCGTCATCGGCGGATTGATCACCTCGACGATGCTGAGCCTCGTCTTCGTGCCGGTGATGTTCACGATGATGGATGATATCGGCGTTCGCCTGGGCCGCCGGTTGAAGCGGCTGTCGTCGGTGACCGACGAGGACAAGATTGCCGATGCGGCACGCAATGGCAGTCAACTTGTGTCTGGCTCGAGTCACTGAGCGGGTGGCCTATTCGAAATAGTTGACGAGCCGCGTTTCGCCGACGGCGTGCACGCGGCAGTCGACGTCAAAGATCGCCTGCAGGCGCGACGGCTCGATCATGTCCTTCGGTGCGCCTTCGAAGGCGAGCTTGCCGTCGCGCATGGCGACGATGCGGTCGGAATAGGCGGAGGCGAAGTTGATGTCGTGCAGCACGACGACGACCGTCTTGGCGAAATCGTCGGCCAAGCGCCGCAGCAGCTTCATCGTCTCGACGGCATGTTTCATGTCGAGATTGTTGAGCGGCTCGTCGAACAGCATGTAGTCGGTATCCTGGCAGAGCACCATGGCGATGAAGGCGCGCTGGCGCTGGCCACCGGACAGTTCGTCGAGGAACCGGTGCTCAAAGGCTTTGAGCCCGACATAGGCGATCGAGCGGTCGATATGTTCGACGTCGATCGCCGTCAGGCGCCCCTTCGAATAGGGGTAGCGACCGAAGGTAACCAGGTCGCGGACGCTGAGGCGCGCGGTGATGTGGTTGTCCTGGCGCATGATCGACAGGCGGCGGGCAAGCACGTCGCCGGCCGTGCGGCTGACGTCGAGGCCATCGACTAGAACCTGTCCCCCATCCATCGGCATCAGGCGGCTGACGATCGACAGCAGCGTCGATTTGCCGGCGCCGTTCGGGCCGATGATCGAGGTCAGGCCACCGGCCGGAAGCGTCATCGAGACCCGGTCGACGACCGCGTTGCTGCCGTAGGATTTGGTCACGTCGCGGATTTCGATCATCGGGCGGAGCCTCGGACAAGCAGGAAGATGAACACAAGACCGCCGACGAATTCGATGACGATGCTGAGCGCGGTGTTGAAGGCGAACAGCCGCTCCAGGATCACCTGGCCGCCGACGAGCGTAACGATGGCAAGGCACACGGCGATCGGCAGCACGAAGCGATGGCTGGCCGTCGGGGTGATCTGCCAGGCAAGGCTTGCGACCAGAAGGCCGAAGAACGTCACCGGGCCGACAAGCGCCGTGGAGACCGAGACGAGGACGGCGATGAGCACAAGCAGGATGGTGACGGTGCGGTGATGGTCGACACCCAGGCCGATGGCGCTTTCTCGGCCGAGCGACAGCACGTCGAAGGTCGGGAACAGCCGCCACAGAACGAAGGTCACGGCGGCGACGGCGATGGCGGAAATGCCGAGAAGGTCGGCATTGACGGTGTTGAAGCTGGCAAACAGGCGGTCCTGCAGCACCACGAACTCATTGGGATCGAGGATGCGCTGCAGGAAGGAGGAGAGACTGCGGAACAGCCCACCGAGGATGATGCCGACCAGCATCAGGAGATGCAGGCTGCGGGTGCCTCCGGAAAACAGTGCCCGGAACAACAGCACGGAAAAGCCGGCCATTGCCGCCGTCTCGATGACGAACTGAAGCCGCGGGTCGACGGCGGTGGCGCCAGCGGCTCCGAGGAAAAATATCATGACCGTCTGCAGCAGCGCGTACATCGCGTCGAAGCCGATGATCGACGGCGTCAGAATGCGGTTGCCGGAGATCGTCTGGAACAGGATGGTCGAGACCGCAATGGCATAGGCGACGAGGACCATGCCCGCGAGCTTGGCGCCGCGGAAGGAAAGGATGAAGGCCCAGCTTCCCCTGGCGCCGAGCGTCATGAAGGCCAGCATCGACAGCAGAGCGAGCACAGCTGTCACCACCAGCACGCCGGCGGGCGAGGCTCTTTTGATTTCAGCCTGCATGGGCGCGCCTCGAAAGCAGCAGATAGAGGAAGACGACGCTGCCGATGACGCCCATGACGGTTCCGACTGGGATCTCATAGGGCGCGATGACAATACGGCCGACGATGTCGCAGGCCAGCACCAGACCGGCGCCGGTGGCGGCGATCAGCGGCAGGGTGCGCCGGAGGTTGTCGCCGACCACGAGGCTGATGACATTCGGCACGATCAGCCCGAGGAACGGCACCATGCCGACGGTGGCGACGACGGTGGCCGTCACCATCGAAACGATGCCAAGGCCGAGCGTCACGACCTTATTGTAGTCGAGGCCGACGTTGCGGGCGATGTCCTCGCCCATGCCGATGACGGTGAAACGGGCGGCGGTGACATAGGCGATCAGCGTCAGGACAAGGGCGATCCATAGCAGCTCGTAGCGACCGCGCAGCACGCCGGAGAAATCGCCTGATATCCACGCACCCATCGACTGCGTCATGTCGTAGCGATAGGCGATGAAGGTGGTGACGGCGCTGATGACGCCACCGAGCATGATGCCGACCAGCGGCACCATCAGCGCCGATCGCAGCGGGATCTGGCGCAGGATTTTTAGAAACAGCGCCGTGCCGGCCAACGCGGTGAGGGCGGCGACGGCCATCTTCGCAGCAACCGGCAGGGCCGGCGCGAAGATCATCGTCAGCAGCATGCCGAGGGCAGCCGATTCGGCTGTGCCTGCCGTCGACGGTTCGACGAAACGGTTGCGGGCGAGCATCTGCATGATCGTGCCGGCGACGGCGAGACCGGTTCCGGCCAGCATCAGCGCCAGGGTGCGCGGCACCCGGCTCTCGACGATTAGCAGCCAGCCGCGCCCATCGCCGCCAAGCCCGGAGGCGAGGCTGCCGACGCCGGTCAGGACGCTGATGACGGCAAGCAGCAGGATGAAGGGAATGGCAATCAGAAGTGGTTTCATCGATCGGTCTTACGCGCGCCGGTGTTTCGGCGAACCCCCGTACGCCCTTTTGAACGCCGTCGTAAAGTTGGAGGGAGTGGTGTCAGCGACGATAGAGGCAGCCCGGGCGATGATCGTGCCGCGCTCCTCCAGCGCGTTGCGCGTCGCCTCCAGCCTTTCATGACGCGAAAGCCAGCTGCAAGCTGCCAGCCGCCTGCTGTTCGACGTCCCGTCGGCGCTTGCCCGATGATCAATGGGGGGCCGAAAATCGCTCTTCGTGGCCGGCTGGCTGCCGTTCATTCTTCCGTCGCCTCCGAACAACTTGAGACATGTTTCGTTCGTGCATGTCTCGGCATCGCGAAAGCCTCTCCGGTCAGGCACCGGACTGGGGCTGAGTCTCAATCATATATATGACATCGTTAGTCAAGTTTCGTCGCGCGGAACGCCGCAGTGGCCTGAAATGACGGGAGGCAGGAAGGG
This sequence comes from Ensifer adhaerens, assembly GCF_001270265.1. Classification (GTDB taxonomy): domain Bacteria; phylum Pseudomonadota; class Alphaproteobacteria; order Rhizobiales; family Rhizobiaceae; genus Ensifer; species Ensifer adhaerens_B. Next base: position 87,452 of record NZ_LGAP01000029.1, on the reverse strand, counting down.
CGTTTTCTGTTGTCCCCCGTCCAGGTTCTAAGGTTCGCATTGCCCGATGACTTTTGCCGGACGTTGAACGGTCTTGTTGCCCTCTTTGGAAAATCGCGCTAGGACGATCGAAAAGATGAGGAAAATAGTCATGAATATATCTCTGTTTTCTAATGGTCTTCGTAGTGTTGCTGTCGCTGCCGTTTTGGCACTGGCGCCTGCCGCAAGCGCCGAAACGTTGAAGATCGAGCACAGCAGCGGCGTGACGGATGTCGAAAAGAATCCGAAGACCGTGCTGGTTTATGACTTCGGCATGCTCGAGACCCTGGATATGCTCGGCGTTGCCGTGGCCGGCGTTCCCGGCTCCGCGATCCCGCCGGCGCTGGAAAAATACAAGTCCGACGACTTTCCGAAGATCGGCACGCTGTTTGAGCCCGATTATGAGGCGGTCAATGCTGCCGAGCCTGACCTGATCATCGTCGGCGGCCGTTCGCAGTCGAAATATGCCGAACTCGCCAAGCTCGCTCCGACCATCGACCTGACCTCTGATGACAAGGATCTGATCGGCAGCGTCAAGAAGAATGCCGCCATTCTCGGCCTCATCTTCGGCAAGGAAGTGGAGATCAAGGCCGCTTCGGACAAGCTCGACGGCTCGATCGAGAAGCTGCGCGGCGTTGCCAAGGGTGCCGGCAGCGGCCTCGTGCTCTTGACGACCGGCGGCAAGATCAGCGCCTATGGCAAGGGGTCGCGTTTCGGCGAAATCCACGACATCTTCGGCGTCGAGCCGGCGGACCCGAAGCTGCAGGTCGCGACGCACGGCCAGGCTGTTTCCTACGAATATATCCTCGAGACCAATCCGGACTGGATCTTCGTCGTCGACCGCGACGCGGCGATCGGCCAGGAAGGCCAGCCGGCCGCAGCCCTGCTCGACAACGAGCTGGTACGCCAGACCAAGGCCTGGAAGAACGAGCGGGTCATCTATCTCGATTCCGCCAAGCTCTACCTGACGAGCTCGGGCCTCAAGTCCGAACAGGATATCGTCGATCAGCTCACGGAAGCGCTGAGCAAGAAGTAAGCAAAAATTTGCAGAGGGCGGCAGGAGCGATCATGCCGCCCGTCTTGGCCTTTGCCTACCCATCGATCCCCATGCAGTGTGGAGAAGAACATGTTGAAAGCCACGAGCGGTTTTACCACCGAGCGCGCGTCGCAATACCTGCAGCAGATGTCCAAGCATTTCGCGCACAAGACGACGGTCGAGTACACTGAGACGGATTCGGTTGCGACGATAGGGGCCAGCACCGCGCGCATGACGGCCCGCGGAGATCAGCTGTCGTTCGTCGCGGTATCGCCGGATGCCGAGGCGCTGGCGGAATGCAAGGACGTGATCGAGCGCCATATCATCCGTTTCGCATTTCGCGAGGAACTGAAGGCGCTCGAATGGACCGAAACCGCCGAGTGAGCGGCCGGCCGCACCACTGCGCGCTTTTGCGCGATATGCTTCAGTGCTTGATCCGTGAGCCCGTGTCGCCCGGCTTGTTCGGTCGTGCCTGCAGGTGCGCCGAAATGCCGGCCGGCAAAGAGGGCTGAAGCAGGGGCGGCGTGGTCGGCAGGCGCACGGAGGCGTCAAGCGTTCGCTTCGGCGGCACCAGGACTCTCGGCGGTGGGGCGATCGATACCGGGGTTTGCGCCGGTTCGGGAACCTCGTCCTGTTGCAGGGTTTGCATGGCTGCCTTCAGTCGTATGACGGCTTCCTGCGCCTTCAGCTTGCAGCGCACGTGATCCGGATCGTCGGAAAGGATATCCTCGAAGCTTGTGAAGATGCCGAGGGCTTCTTCGCCTCGGCCGGTCGCGCAGAGCGCGACGCCGAGCTTGTAGCGCACGAGGCTCAGGAGCGGATGGCGAGCGAGCAGGGCCTCGAAGGTCTCGGCTGCTTCGGTGTAGTGTCTTTGCGCCATCTGGCTATCACCGAGGCGATGCTGGATCTTGCCGGCACCCGGCATCGTCGCAAGCAAGCCTCTGTAGAGATATTCCGCCTCGTCGTGTTCGCCCTTGTCGTCGAAAAGCTGGGCGAGGCCGTAGCGGGCGCGCACGTGTGTCGGCGCAGTGTGGATGACCTGTCGATAGCCAGGCTCCGCCTTGTCCAATCGCCCCTGCTTGTGCAGTTCCACAGCGCGATCGTAGACATATTCGATGCTGCGCGGGTTGAGACAATTGCGCAGATTGCGACCGGACAGGGTCCGGACAAGCATGCTGCGAATGCGGCGTTCCTCGACGCCAAAGGAATATTTGTAGTCTTCGTTGCCGCGCAGGAAATCGTAGACCCGATATCCCTCGGCGATCGCATCGCGAATGGCAAAGCCGTGCAGCAGAAGGCCGGGGGAAGGGGTCGTCCATGCCTCGTCGCGACCGGTGATATAGAACAGAATGGTCTGCTTCTGCCGGTCGAGCAGATTGGCAAGCACGCCGAGCGGCCGGTCCTGATACCACAGAACGGGCACGTCGAGCGCGCCCTGGTTAAAGGCGTCGAGCAACATCTCCCGCGTCAGGGTGATCAGACGGTCGACCTTGCTGCCCTTGCGCTCCGCCCATTTGATACGCCACAGCCGGAACAGGGTATCGAGGTCCCTTTCGATCGTCTCTTTCGTCGCGTGGGTAATGCGGTAATCGGGTGAGGCCTCGACCATCCGCATGAAGCGTCGCAGCTTCTGTCGCGTCTGCGCACTCATATGCGTGCTGAGATATTCCTCCCAGCTTTCCGGCAGGTTCACATAGGGGCAGATCGTATTGTCGATGTTGTCAGCATTGCTGCGCTCGTTGCTGGTCTGCACGAACTGGCTTTCGGGAAAAGCGCCGAGCAGGCGGTCGAGCCGGGACGAGGCGGTATAGAAATAGTCGAACGTGAGGGTTGTCCAGTTCTCCTTGCCGATATGAACGGAAAAGGCATCGGCCGCCTCGTCCTCCAGACCGGGCCGGCACAGGAAACCGGTATAGTCGGCACCGTAATTGCCTGCCATTCGGATTTCGTCACAGAAGAGCTTGGTCTTTTCGTCCTGGTAGGTCGCCACCTTCAATGGCATGAAGGCGCAGTAATGCGCATCGCCTTCCTGCTTCAGCGCGAGAACGAACCAGCGGTGGCGGTGCGACAGATACTTTTGCAACCACCCCCACGAAAGAAAAAGATGAGCTTCGGGATCTTCCAAGTAAATCCGATCCCAATCTTCGCGAATTTTTTCAAAATCTTCCAAAGTGTCAAAAATATCTATTTTCATAACGCCCCCGGTACGCAACAGATAAATACTTTCCTAAAAGCATATGTCCGGATTGTTCGTTTTCAAAATTACCTTAGGTATTAGTCAATCCATAGCCCGGCTGTACTAATTCATATTATTCGAATGCATTGTCTGCCGGCGTCGGCGACCGCTTCGCACTTTTCCTGGAAATGCTCTAGATCGAACGCTCGTCGAAATTCGGCCGGGAGCGAATGAACGCCCAGAGGCTCTTGCTGATCTCGGTGATCTCCCGGATGGCAGCTTCGAGCCGCTCCAGTTCGCGGGCGTCCAGCTGCTCGACCTTGCCGTAGCGAATGTCCTTGTCGCCTTCGACCAGGCGCATCAGCTGCGTGCTGGAGATTTCGCCCTGCTCGTCGAAGGAGTAGATGCAGTGGTTGTACTTGTTGCGCATCTTCGACTGCTGTTTCAGCCGATCCATGATCGAAAGAACGCTGTCGCGCGTGTCGGCGGGTGTGGCCGGCAGCTTGGCCAGGCGCTCCGTCAGGTCGATACGGGCGCGCGTGGTGTTCAAGGTCAGAAAGACCACGATCGCCTGCTCCTTGTCGACATTCAGCAGGTGGGCAATGACATAGATCAGCAGGCTTTCGGTATTGGTCCAGACGTAGTTGAGGCGGCCGACAAGCAAAAGCACCTCGTGTATCGCTGCCATCAAACGTCTCCCCTTTACGCGACCCACGGCACGCTGCCATCACCGGCGAAGACCATCTTGAAGGAAATAATCCAGCCTTCAAGACGGCGAGAGGTCGGGGGCAAAAAGCCGAAACCTGCAGCCGATTCCGATCGTGCGCCGACGTCATCGTCAGCCTCCCCGCTTCGTCTCAGGTTTCCTTGAAGGCTCGCGACATGCTGTCGGTGATCGGTTTCGTCAGATATTCGAAGAATGTGCGCTCCGAGGTGGTGATCAGTACTTCGGCCGGCATGCCCGGCACCGGATGGAAGCCATGCACGCGGTGGATCTCGCTGACGGGCACCTCTACGCGGACGATATAGACGTCGCGCTGCTGGCCTCCGCTCACTTCTTCGACGGAATCGGCGGAGACATAGAAGACCTTGCCGCTCAGCACCGGCGTCGTGCGGCGGTTGAGCGCCGACAGGCGTATCGTCGCGTCCTCGCCCACCCGCAACTGGTCGATCGAGGTCCGCAACACTTGCGCTTCGATGATCAGCGGTACATTGGCCGGCAGGATTTCCATGATCGGCTTGCCGGTCGCGATCACGCCGCCGGCGGTATGGAAATAGCTGCGCACCACGGTTCCGTCGACGGGTGAACGGATGGTGGCACGGCCAAGGACCTCGCTTGCCTCGCGTAGCTGCTCGCGCACGCCGTCGAGGTCGGCCTCGGCGGCTTCAAGCCCATCGAGTGCCGCCTGTTTGTTGGCATTGACGGCGATTACCGCCTCCTGGCGATAGCGATCGATCTGCGACAGGCTCTCCTTGACCTCGGCGTCGAGCCTGCCGATTTCGCCCATGGCGTCGGCAGCAGCACGGTCGAGCGCCATCAGTTCCGATCTCTTGATCAGGCCGCTTTCGGCAAGCTTGCTCTTGGCGGCGCGTTCCTCGTTGAGGATGTCCAGCTGCTTGTTGAACGATTCCTGCTGGCGTTCGTAACCCTTGGCGCGGAACTCCAGCGACTTGATGTTCTGCTCGATGAGGCTCAGCTGGTCGTCGAGCTTGATCTTCTTGCTGTGGAAGTTGACGTTCTGGCTCTCGATGATCGCGTGGATATCCGGATCGCTTGCCTCTTTCTTGACAATGTCGGGGATCTTGAATGTGCCACTGCCCAGGGCTTCCGCGCGTAGCCGCGCGACCACAGCTTCGAGACGCAGGCGCTTCAGGTTGAGCGCGCGCTCGTTGGCGCGCGACGGTGTCTGGTCGAGCTTGACCAGGATATCACCGGTCTTGACCTTGTCGCCTTCCGCCACCAGCATCTGCTCGATGATGCCGCCTTCGAGGTGCTGGATGATCTTGTTGTTGCCGTTGGCGACGAAGCTTCCCTGGGCGATGATCGCGGCCGCCAGTGGCGCAGCAAAGGCCCAGTAACCGAAGCCGCCGAACGACGCGAGGATCAGGGCGAGGCCGGCCATGCTGTGCAGCTTTATCGATCGCGGCACCTCCGAATACCACTCGACGGCATGTTCCTCGGCAGCATTCTTTTTCTCGCGGCTCATGGTCATTCTCCGGCGATACGGGGTGCGGACTTTTCGTCCTTCGGCTTGGCGCTGATGGCGGCAAGCACGTCGTTGCGCGCGCCGAACATGGCGACGGTTCCTTCGTTCAGAACCATGATCTTGTCGACGCATTGCAGCAAAGCGGGGCGCTGGGTGATGGTGACGGTGGTGATGCCCTGCTTCTTGGCATGCACCAGCGCCCGGGCAAGAGCCGCCTCGCCATTGCTGTCGAGATTGGAATTGGGCTCGTCCAGCACCACGAATTTGGGGTTGCCGAAGAAGGCGCGCGCCAGAGCGATGCGCTGCTTCTGACCACCGGAAAGCGGCGCTCCGTCTGCGGCGACGATCGTCTCGTAGCCCTGCGGGAACGAGGCAATCAATTCGTGCACGTCGGCAAGCACCGCCGCTTCGAAGATGGTGCTGTCTTCGACATCGTCGCGCATGCGCGAGATATTGGCCTTGATGGTGCCGGGAAAGAGCTGCACGTCCTGCGGCAGATAGCCGATGCTTTCGCCGAACTGCCGCTGGTCCCAGTTTCTCAGGTCCATGAGATCGAGGCGGACATTGCCCGAGGTCGGTACGATCGAACCGACGAGCATCTTGCCGAGCGTCGTCTTGCCGGAGCCGGAATTGCCGATGACTGCAAGCGACTCCCCCTTGTTGAGCGAGAAGGAAATGCCGTTGAGGATCACCCGCTTCTGCGGCGGCGGCACGAAGAGGATGCGTTCGACATCAAGCCGGCCTTCCGGTTTCGGCAGGCGCAGCCGCGGGAAGTTCAACGGTGAATTGACCAGCAACTGCTTGATCCGGCCATAGGCGGCACGCGAGTGGTTGAGCTGGTTCCAGCCCTCGATCGCGCCTTCGACCGGTGCCAGCGCGCGCCCCGCGATGATCGAGGCGGCGATGACCATGCCGCCGGTCAGGTGCCCGTCCATCGACAGATGCGCGCCCCAGCCGAGCAGGGCGACCTGGGTGAACATCCGCACCGCCTTCGAGGCTCCGGTAAAGACGATGCTGCGGTCCTGGGCATAGACCTGCGATTTCAGCGAGCCTGCCGTTTCGCGGCCCCACATCTTCACCGCTTCGGGGATCATCGCCAGCGCGTTGATGATCTGCGAATTGCGCGACATCGAATCCAGATGGAAATTGGCGCGGCTGAGGAAGGCGTTGGCCTCGCTGAAGGGCTGCGACGTCGCTTTCTGATTGAGATAGGCGATCACGAACAGGACGACGCAGCACATGATGACGATCAGGCCGAGTTGCGGCTGGATAATCCAGACCACCACGACGAAGAACGGCATCAGCGGGGCATCGAGGAACGAGATCAAGGTGCCGGAGACGATGAAGGAGCGCAGTTGCTGAAGGTCGCTCAATACCTGGTAGTCGCGACCGTTGCCGTGCAATGACGCTCTTGCGGCCGCACTTAGGATAGGCGCACCGAGCTGGACCTCCATTTCGACCGCCGTCCGCATCAGGATGAAACGGCGGATGGAATCGAGGATGACCTGCAACACGATGGCGCCGAGCACGGCGATCGTCAGCATGACAAGCGTATCCTGCGAGCGGCTGGTCAGCACCCGGTCGGAGATCTGGAACAGATAGATCGGAATGGCGAGGACCAGCACGTTGATCGCGACGGTAAACGCGATGACGATCATCATGTTGCGGCGAACGACCGCCATGCCGTTGCGCAGGCTGGCGGCGAAATTGATCGGTCCCATGCGCTTGTGGAATGTGTGCTTGTCGCCGCCGCCGCCACCGCCGCCGCCGCCATCGGTGGGAACGCCGTTGTTGCCGCCACCATCGCGCACGGTCGGGCGGCGGTCGTTCTCCTTCAGCGGGCCTGGATCGTTGTCGATCGTCTGTGGCAGAGGGCGACCCGGTCGGCTCTTCAATTCATCGGCCGGGTCGCTGTCGTTGCCACGACGGGCTGTGGTTTCCTGTTGGACCGGGCTCGCCTGCGCATCGAGCGGCTTTGGCTCCTGCGGTTCTGCCGGCAAGGCGTTCGTCGGCGTGGCTTTCGCAAGCGGCACCTCGATGATCGGTGCTTCTACCGGCGCCACGGGCTCGATTTCCTGCAGCGGCACGCTTTCGCGGCTCTGCCACAACGCGCCCTCGCGCCGTGGGCCGAACTGATAGCCGGCCTGTTTCTTCTCGGTATGACGGATGGGGTTTGCCAGGGAATGGGTAACGGCAAGCAATTCGGCATCGGAATCGTCGTGGTCGCCGGACGCGGGGGTCTCAGCGATTTTTTTGGGTCGCGAGATGGCTTCCTGTGTCGTGCGGATATCGAGGCCGACTTGGCGCAGGCCTTCCACGGCCTCGTTGATCGCGGCGATGCACTTGTCGGTCAACGCTGCTTCGAGTTCGTCGACCGCTTCCAGAACCGGCTCACCCTGTGCAGGCGGCCTGCCAGCACCGCTACGCCACTTCGAAAGATCGTTCATGCCTTCCCCCCGTCGTGTTCTTGTTAGGTCAGCACCGTGTGCATGACGTCGTTCCATTGGCCGTTGGACCAGGACATGTCGTTGCCGGCGTCGATCACCGTTTCGGTCGGGTGCGATGGCGTGTCGTCGTCGCCGATAAAGGCGATCACTTCGTTGGCGAGCCGGTCGCCCTTAGGCGAGACATCCGAGGAGCAGCTGTCGTTGTCGACGATGCCGGCCTGGATCAGGATGGCATCGGAATAAACCTCGCCGCCGACATAAGTGGTCTGACCGAAGCTGTCGTAGTCGATGATTTGAGCGCTGTTGACGACAACGTTTCCACCGGTGTGAATGGTGACTTCGGCGTCCGGATTGTCGCTGAGTATCCTGTTGGCGACATAAGCGACCGAGTCGGCATCGCCGAGAACGCTGACCTGCTTGATGACGTTGACGTCATAAAGGTTGCCGGTGATGTAGAGAATGTTCAGGCCTTCATAGCCCTGGAAGTTGAAATCGTGCGAAAAGCCGGAAGGCAGTTCGTTGGCGCGATCGTTGATGTTGTCGACGGCTTTCTGGATGTAGTCGGGCATCGCCTCGAAGCGGTCGTTGGCGCCGACGTTCTGGATCGATGCCTGGTTCCAGATCAGGTTTCCGCTCTGGTCGACAGTCATGCCGTTGCCGGAGGTGATGCCATTGACATCGTCGTTGTCGTAAAACACGGCGACCTGGGTGATCATGTTCAGATCCAGGATCTTGCCGCCGACGATCACCAGATCGTATTGATCACCGATCCCCAGGAAGGATGCGAGGTTCACCACCACATTGCCGCCGGTCAGGGCCGTTGTCTGAACGCCGCTGGTGGTAACGGTCACCGTGTCGTTGTCGTTGAGGAAGTTGTACTGCTCGATCCAGTGGACGAAGGAAACATCCCCATCGACCACGCTGACGCGCCAGGAATTCGGGAAGATCGAGGACTGCGCGGCATCGTCTTCCTGATCGGACGACCCGGAATGAAAGGCCTCGCGGCCGAAATTGGCGATGTTCATCGCAACCGTTCTTGAGGCGGATTCGGCCGAGTTTTCGCGCAGCACCTTGTCCAGCTTGTCGCCGTCGGCATAGGCGTAGGATTGGGAGATGACGTCGATCTGGTGGTAGCCGCCCATCACCGCCGTCACCGGAGCGATGACGCCGGTCTCGACGATGCTGACGATGTTGGCGACGATGTTGGCGCCGGCTTCGACGTAAACGGAATTGTCGCTGCTATCGTCTTCCTCCTGCAGCGGGACGTCGCTGCCCTCGGGATCGGCGACCGGTTGCGCCAGTCCACGATCGGGCATGAAATCGGCAAGAACCGGGGCTTCATCGACGCGGCAGCCGTTGACGTAGACGCCCTCGATGCTGTCGGCGGCCAGGGCGAAATTGCCGTTGCCGTCCGTCGGCAATTCGTCGGGAGATACCGTCTCGGGAAGATTGATCTCGTCGTCGAGCGGATCCGTATCGGCGGGCTGTTCGGCAAGGGCAGCGGTGGTGCCGGGATCGGTGCCGGTGTTGCCGTCCGGGTCGCTGCCTGAGGCCGGCGGCTCCGGCGGTCGGTTTGCAGCGGCGTAGCTCGACAGCTCGTCGGCGATCTTGGAAAGGCCGTCATAGGTATCGACGCGGCTGTAGTGCGCGAATGGTGTGGCCGCCGTCGCCTCGCCGCCCAGTTCGGCGAGCTCGTAGGTGACGTAGGTCGTATCGCGCGGCGCAATCGTCGCGTCCGTCATGTTCAGGACGTCGTCGTCGCGCACCATGTTGGCCTGGACCACATGGGCAATGACTGAGCCGGGGCCGTCGTGGACGATCAGCTTGTCTTCGACGGGCGCACCGTCCGGTTGGCCGAAGCTGCCGAACAGCTTCACCGGAACGGCGTTGCCGTGCTGGGCGACGCCATCGGCAAAATGGTCGCCGAAGCCGCGGATCCGTCCGAACAGATCCACATCGGCAATGTCATGGGAGGGGGCTCGATAGAGCACTTCGGGATCGTAGTCGATCAACTGGAGCGAGGATGCAAAGTCAGTCGACTTTGTATCGCCGTCGTCGACCTGCTGCACCGCTTCCCTGAGATCGCCGCCTTCGAGCTGCTTTGCTCTCAGCCGTGCTTCATCGGCATCCGCTTCGAACATGCCGATGAAATGTGCAATGATTTCATTCAGTCTTTCCGTTTGCATCGTCCCGATCCTTCCCTTTTTTCCGCATCAAAGGGAGACTTCGGCGGGCTTAGACAGGAATGCCCCGGTAAAAAGAACGAACCGATCCGAAATCACGTTTCCGCGACTGCACCGGCCAAGCGGGGCCGGTGCAGTCTTCTCTTGTAAGATGGATCGATCAGCTGTCGGTGTCGTGACCGACATCCGTGGTGTGCGAATTGCCGCCGATGACGCTGGAGTCGACAGTGTTGCTGACGAGGTTCGCGCCCTGGACGATTTCCTGGTGGAAGCCGGAGTTGGCCAGGATCGCCGAAGCGTCCGACGTCGTGCTGCCGTTGATGCCGTCGCCGGCCTTGAGATCCCAATCCGACTTTGTGTCGAAGTTCAGACCATCGCCGCCATCCGAATCTCCGCCATTTGCCCGCAGATCGTTGGTGGCGTTGGCGTTGTTCATCTTGATGTCGTAGGCCTGATCCTGATCGGCAAGATTGTTGGCCTGGACCACGCTGAAGCCGGTGTCGTTGCCGGCGCCTTCGAGCGAGTTGTTGAGGATGTGGTCGACGTTCAGGTTGAACGAGAAGTCGTCGCCGATATTGAAGGCGAGATCGCCACCGGCGATGCCGAGATTGTCGAAGTCCTTGACGTCCTTGAGCGTCGCAAAGTCGTCGTCCGATTTGGTGATGATGTCGTTGTCGGATGACGAATAGTTGTTGCGGTTGTCGCCGTTTTCGTTGGCTTCGGTTTTTATGTCGGTGTCGATGTCGGTCTTGATGGTAACCTTGCTGTCGTAATCCCAGTCATAGGAATTGTCGCGGTTATCGCCATTGTTCTTCTGGTCGATGTCGGTTTCGACCTTGCTGTTGTCTTTGTAGTCGTAATCGTAGTCGGTCGAGCTGTCGGTATAATTGTTGCGGTTGTCGCCGTTTTCGTTGGCTTCGGTCTTGATGTCGGTGTCAACGTCGACGTCCGTCTTGGTGTCGTTGTCCTGCGAATTGTCGGTGGAGTGGTTGCCGTTGCCGATGCCAACGTTACTCGTTGAGCCGTCGTCAACGTCCAGATCATTAGCGGCACTGGTTGCCAGCCCATCGGCGAGAGCGCCGACTTTCAGATCATCATCGGCCTTGATGCTATCGTCGAGAAGTGCGGACATGTGGTTCTCCTCCTGAGAAGGAGCCAGCACCGAAACCCCTACATCTTTTATGGGGTTTTCATCCGGGGCTGGCTCTTTTTTTGAAATTCAGATGATGCTCCCGCGGGATATTCATCTGTTGGGTTTCGATATATTTCAGTGTTATTTTGAGTATGTCTTGGCGGCAGGTATGTCCCTGCACTCAATCATTACGTGTGATAATGCTCTTGTCTAAAAATACTTGCATACGCATTGTTACGCTTACGCATTCACACGGGCCGCGAGCCAGAACGCACACACATTTACCAGGCTCGGATCACACGAAACTCGAGTGCGATAGCTGAAGTGTGGCTCCGAACGCAGCGCGACGATAGACACCAATTGGAGCTAGAAGGCCCATTTTTGGGCGAATTCCGCGCTGTTTGACAGGTTTCCGAGATTGGCAAGACTTTGTTAAGTTTTATGAATCGGCATCTGGTGGAGTTTTAGACCTAGTACATCAGCAGCGCTTTCAGGCGTCGGCGCGCTTGTCAGGCGCCCTATCGAGTGGGATGATGTCACCCTGATGATAGCTACTAGGAAGTATTGTTAGGTATTTTACCGTAGCCCGATTAGATCGGAGGCTATTGCTGACGGCTTATATCGACCCAGCGGAGGGTGTCCGCGCCATCCCCAGTGATGGAAACGGATGAGGCGGAGCGGCCGTATTGTCTAGGCTGAGGGTAGATTCGATCATTCTGAGGTGGTGTTGTTGAATATTTGATTAATGAATACCCCAAAGATGGTTCGATTTAGATCGATTTAAGGGGGATTCCAGGGGCCTTCTAATCCTTTTGGGTTGTTTCACCCCTTTTGCCTTTACGATACATTAGCTAGCGCGAATTTTCCGTCTGTGGGGTGAGTTCGCACTATTTCACTGGTTATGAATAAATTTGCTGAGATGGGCGTAACTCCAAGTCAGGCTGGCGCACCCATAAAAATAAATGGGAAACCCAAGGAGGGCGTAATGCATCCTGAAGGCTCCAACGTGGGCGATTTTGAAGACAACAACAAAGCTTTGTCGCAAAAGAAAAAGATTGTCATGCTTGCAAAGATCGACCTGTTTGCCGAGTGCCTTATGCAGGCGGTCGGTTCACGGTTCCCCGGGCATGACGTCGTAAGCCTTTCCGATCCCGACAATCTGCTCGACGGCAATCTCGTCGATGTGACGCTGATCATGCTCTACCGCATGTCCGCTAAGACATTTCCCACTATCCTGCGGACTATTCACGAGTTCCACCCCAAGGCCTCGATCGGGCTGGTGGTGGAAAATGCAGAAGAGCTCGATCCGTCGATCGCCGGTTTTGTTGAGGAGCGGTTGATCCATGGCGTCCTTCCCCTCAATCTGCACCTCGATGTCTGCCTTGCTGCGATCGATCTGCTGATGAAGGGTGGCGAGCATTTCCCAGCCGCACTGCTGCGACGGCTGTCGGTGGACCCCTATGCCCCGACCAAGCTTTATGGCCGGCAGGCTGAGGTGCCCGATGCGGCTGTCTACGCCAACGCGGGAAAGCGGCGGCGCGAGGCCAGTCTGGGTGGGTTGACGACCCGCGAGGTCCAGATCCTCGACCTGATCTGCATGGGTACCCAGAACAAGATCATCGCCGATCGTCTTGGATTGTCGGAAAACACGGTGAAAGTTCACGTTCGCAACATCTATAAGAAGATGAATGTGCGAAACCGCACAGAGGCGGCATCGCGCTACTTTACCACCGATGCGGACGAACACCCGGCAGGACCGTTTTCTTCGCGCTGGAAAAATTGATGTCGTGATGCGCCGGGAGTGACGCTTCCGCCGCTTGTCGCTTATCGACGAATTTGGGTGTCGATAAGTGCGGGGTAGAGTGTGTCCTTCCCAAAACGCCCCGGCGTCTACCGTGACCTTTTATGGTGGTGGCTTTGGTGACCGCCGTGAATTTGTGTCGGCCGCGCATAGCGTAGCGAGGCTGCACGCATTGTGTGTTGCCGACAAGCGCGTGTAGGAAAGCACAACCGTATGGCGTAGGTCCGGTAAGGTGTTGAGGCCAGATGGCGGATTTAGGGAGTATCTTCCCTTTAATGTCGGTAATTTTGATGCGGCTATTCTAATTAAAGTAGTCACATCTGTTGCATATCTTAATATACTTTCGGTTGTCCGCCAATTTTGTTGTACCAATTAGATGAAATGTTACCAATAATAACGTGACGGCTTAAGATATCTTATACTTATTATTTTAGTTACGCATTGACTATTGATTAATTATTTGATAAATGTCTAATATTGTAAATTCTTCGGAAGAATTCGTGGTTCTTCTGTCTCTTGTTTTTATAATGTCGGGTTGTGTTTTGAATCCTTAATAAAGAATGTTTCCTTATTGTAGTTTTCAGTCACGACTCGTCTCCAATCACCAGATTTAATGGTGTGTATAATAATTGGAGGTGTGTAATGCGTAAGGTCGGTCGTGGTGAGCTGCCGGTTGTTGGCAGACAGGATTTTCTGAAGAAAGTAGCAGGCATACCCAAGCGAATACTGGTGACCGGAGGTGGCGGATTTCTCGGGTCACATCTTTGCGAAAGACTTCTTTCTCTGGGGCACAGCGTCGTTTGCCTCGACAATTTCTCGACCGGTCGGCGAGAAAACCTTTCCCACCTTAGCGAGATAAGCCGCTTCCACATCGTCGAGCACGACGTGCGCAAGCCCTTTCTTTTCGATGTGGACGTCATCTTCAATTTCGCTTCGCCAGCGTCGCCGCCGGATTACCAGGCCGACCCGGTGGGAACGTTGATGACCAATGTGCTCGGCGCCATGAACGTGCTGGAAAATGCCCGTGCCACCGGCGCCACGGTGGTGCAGTCGTCGACGTCTGAAGTGTACGGCGACCCGCTGCACAGCCCGCAGCGCGAAAGCTACTTCGGCAACGTCAACCCCATCGGGCCGCGCGCCTGCTACGATGAGGGCAAGCGCTCCGCCGAAACGCTGTTCTTCGACTATCACCGCACCTACAGGGTGAAGACGAAGGTCGCGCGGATCTTCAACACCTATGGGCCGCGCATGCGCCCCGACGACGGACGCGTCATCTCGAATTTCGTGGTGCAGGCGCTGCTCGGCAAGGATCTGACCATCTATGGTGATGGCCAGCAGACGCGCTCCTTCTGTTATGTCGACGATCTCATCGAGGGCTTCATCCGGTTGTCGGTCTCGGACGACGGTTGCATCGGTCCGATCAACCTCGGAAACCCTGGCGAGTTTACGGTTCTCGAACTTGCCGAGATGGTTCGCTCGATGACCGGCTCGCGCTCGCGCATCGTGCACCGCGCGGCAGCCGTCGACGATCCGCGTCAGCGCCGACCGGACATTTCCCAGGCCATGGCAGAGCTCGGCTGGGAACCCAAGGTCGCGCTGCGCGAAGGGCTTCAACGCGCCATTGCCTATTTCGATCGCCGCCTGGGCACGTCAGACCTCGCCGTGGCGGGAGAGGCGGTATGATATGTCGCGCGTCGTTCTTGTCACCGGCGGAGCCGGCTTCATAGGCAGCCATACCTGCAAGCGCCTCGCTGGGGCCGGCATCCTGCCGGTCGTCTACGACAATCTGTCGACGGGGCACCGGACCAATGTCCGCTGGGGGCCGCTGGTCGAGGGCGGGCTCGAAGACACGGGACGGATCGTGGAGGCGATCCAGACCTACAAGCCCGAATGCCTGATTCATTTCGCCGCTTCCGCCTATGTCGGAGAATCGGTCGAGGACCCCGGAAAGTACTATCGCAACAATGTCGCCGGCAGCGTTTCCTTGCTGGAGGCGTGCCGGCAGGCTGGGCTGGCGCGCATCGTCTTTTCCAGCACCTGCGCGACCTATGGCGTGCCGCCGCGCTTGCCGATCACCGAGGATACGATCCAGCTTCCGGTCAATCCTTACGGCCGCACGAAACTGATGATCGAGCTGATGCTTGGCGACTATGCCCGGGCCTACGGGTTCCGCTCCGTCGCCTTGCGCTACTTCAATGCTGCCGGTGCCGATCCCGATGGACAGTTGACCGAGCGGCACGATCCGGAGACCCACCTGATCCCGCGGGCATTGATGGCCGCAGCCGGCCGGCTCGACAGACTTGACGTCTTCGGTGATGACTACGATACGCCCGACGGCACCTGCATCCGTGACTACATTCACGTCATGGACTTGGCTGAGGCGCATGTTGCCGCCGTCGACTACCTGCGCAACGGCGGCGACCCGCTCAAGGCCAATCTCGGCTCGGGCCACGGCACGTCCGTCAGCCAAGTGATTGATGCCATCCACCAGGTCACCCGTAGGCGGGTCCCGGTGCAGCTGCTGGCGCGTCGCGCCGGCGATCCGCCCGTGCTTTATGCCGACACCGCCTGGGCACGCCAGACGCTTGGCTTCCGGCCGTCGCTGTCCGATATCGCAACCATCATCAGAACGGCTGCCCCCGGTTTCGGGCTGGAGGTGCGGTCATGACCCGCAAAGCCGCAGCCGCCTGGCTTCAAGCCCCCGGTATGGCAAGGACCGCCGGGACAAGCACATCTGACGCCCGGCGGCTGGTGTCGCTGTTCTCGGCCCGTATGAGGCTCCTCAACGGTCTCGGTATTTCCGTCTGGCTCGCAGCGTTCATCTATTTCTGGGCGTGGTGGCTCGACCCAGCCCATGTCAACGATTGGCCATCCTACGTCATGATTACGATTGTGGTCGGCTGGATCACGCTGCTGCCCGCCTATTTCATCTTCATATTCGCAGGCGCCAAGGTCGCGGGCAAGAACGGCCAGGCCGTTCCGCAGGGCCGGATCGCCATGGTGGTGACCAAGGCGCCGTCGGAGCCTTTCACTGTTGTCCGCAAGACGCTGCTTGCGTTGCTCGATCAGATCGGCTGCGACTACGACGTATGGCTGGCGGACGAGGATCCGTCACCCGAAACGATCGACTGGTGCGCACGGCAGGGCGTGTTTGTTTCGACACGCAAGGGTGTTGCAGACTACCACCGGGTCACCTGGCCGCGGCGCACCCGCTGCAAGGAGGGAAACCTCGCCTATTTCTACGATCACTACGGCTATGACCGTTACGATTTCGTCGCCCAGTTCGATGCCGATCACGTGCCGGAGCCGACCTATCTCGTCGAGGTGCTGCGCCCGTTCAACGATCCAAAGGTCGGCTACGTCTCGGCACCGAGCATCTGCGATGCCAATGCCGGGCGCAGCTGGTCGGCACGCGGCCGTCTTCACGCCGAAGCGAGCCTCCACGGCTCGTTGCAGGCAGGCTACAACAACGGCTGGGCGCCGCTTTGCATCGGCTCGCATTATGCAGTCCGGACCAAAGCACTGAAGCAGGTCGGCGGTCTCGGACCGGAGCTCGCCGAAGACCATTCGACCACGCTCTTGATGAACGCCGGCGGCTGGAAGGGCGTACACGCCCTCAATGCGATCGCCCATGGCGACGGGCCCGCCACCTTTGCGGATCTCGTCATCCAGGAATTCCAGTGGTCGCGCAGCCTTGTGACGATCCTGCTCAAGTATTCGCCGATCTATGTGCCGCGGCTGCCGATGCGGCTGAAGTTCCAGTTCATCTTCTCGCAGCTCTGGTATCCGCTGTTTTCTCTGTTCATGGCGCTGATGTTCGTCATGCCGATCATGGCGCTCGTCATGGGGCGCAGCTTCGTCGCCGCCACCTATCCCGACTTTGTGCTGCATTTTGCGCCATTGTCGCTGGTTCTGGTCGCGCTGGCCTATTTCTGGCGCTCGACCGGCACGTTCAGGCCGCATGATGCGCGGGTGCTCAGCTGGGAGGGCATGCTGTTTCTCTTTGCCCGCTGGCCGTGGTCGCTGCTCGGTTGCGTGGCGGCGGTGCGCGATCACATCAGCGGCTCCTTCGTCGATTTCCGCATCACGCCCAAGGGAGCAGGGCCGGCAGCACCCTTGCCGCTGCGCGTCATGATGCCCTATCTCGTGCTTTCGCTCGGCTCTGCTCTTGCGCTTTGGCTCGTCTCCGACGCCGGGACGGCGCGCGGCTTCTACATCTTTGCCGGCATCAACGCCCTGATCTATGCGGGGCTCGCTGCCACCATCCATGTCCAGCATGCGCGGGAAAACCGGCTTGCGCTCGTTCCGCGCACGGCAATGACGGCGCTGACCGGTGGCTGCCTCGTGGTCATCTCGGTGCTGTCGGGGCAGTCGGCCATCCGCCATGGCGCTGAGGCCACCGAAGCGCTGTCGCAGGGGCTCGGTTTCGTCGGGCTGACCGAAGCGAAATTTTCGGTTGCCGGTGCCGGGCAGGGCGGGTCGGACCTCAGGGTCGTGCGGTTTCGTTTGAAATGGAAAGGGTTTTCGCCGTCCGCGACAGACGGGCTGCGGAAAGGCTCCGGCTTGCCGGAGGTACGTGAGACGAGGGTTACAAGCAAGGTCGGCCGGCTTCAGACATCGCTGTAAGCGCAGCGTGCCGCAGGCCCCTCGCACCGCAAACGGCCCTCAAGCGAGGAGAAAAAGTGATGAAACGGTCCATGAATGTATTGCTTCTGCCGCTTCTGCTGCCTCTCGCAGCCTTTGCGGCCTATACGGCCGCACAGCCGGCGAGGGCGAAAATGGAGATCAAGCCGATCCCCTTGAGCGCCTACGAGGTCTATTCCCTCTACCGGAACAAGACCTGGCAATGGCCGACGGGGGGCGCTCGCTTTACCGCGCACGACAGGAAACTGGTCGCTTACGTCGACAACAAGGGCAAACGCTCGTTTGCGGAAGGCAACTGGTATGTCAGCGACCTTGGCATGATGTGCATGCAGGCAAGGTGGACGGCGGCCGACGGCTCCGGCCCGGCCCGCACCTGTTTCGGACACAGCAAGATCGGAGACACGATCTACCAGCGGCGCGTGCCGAATGGCGAGTGGTACGTCTTCAAACATGCCAAACCGAAGCCTGGCGACGAATACAGGAAACTCGTCGCTTCCGACGGAATCACGGAAAAGGCGTTACGCCTGAAGGATCAATTCCTGGTCAAGAAGGGCGGTCGCAACGCCACTGGAGGATGACATGAAACGCAAATTGGCATTCGCACTATGCACTGTGCTTGCCCTTCATCTGGGTTCCGGCGCAGGTCTCGTATCCGCGTTGGCACAGGAGAAGGCCGATCTTGCCGCCAATGGTAATGCAGGTCAGACACAGACAATGGCCGACAAGCGCCCCGTCATCCATCCCGGCGGAACGCGGTTCGGTGCCTATGATCCGCACGGCGATTTCGGCGGCCAGACCGATGTATCGACAGAGGCCCTGTTTCTGCCATGGGAAGACGTGGATCTGGAATCACTGCGGATCGCCGACGCCTACGCGCTTCAGCGCAAGCGCAAGCTGCTGGTCACCATCGAGCCCTGGTCTTGGTCGCTCGACTGGAAGCTGACGCCGGCACAGCTGCGCGACCGGACGCTCAGGGGCGACTACGACGCCAACATGGAAGCGATCGCCAGCATGCTTGCCGAGCTGAAGAGCCCGGTCATCGTGCGCTGGGGACAGGAAATGGAAGACACGTCCGGACGGTTCTCCTGGGCTGGATGGGCGCCGCAGGACTACGTCAAGGCTTATAAGCACGCGATGGATATCGTGCGCAAACGAGTGCCGAACGTGCAGCTGATGTGGTCGCCGAAGGGGTTGCCGAACCTTGGTGAATACTATCCGGGCGACGACTATGTCGATCTCGTCGGTCTTTCGGTGTTCGGTCTCGAACCGTTCGACGCCATCGAATACGGCGGGCCGCGCACCTTCAAGCAGGCCCTGAAACCCGGCTATGATCTTGTCGCCAAATACAACAAGCCGATCTGGGTCGCCGAGCTCGGCTGGGAGGGCGGCAGGCCCTACATGCAGCCCTGGATCGACACGGCGACGCAGCCCGACCCGGATTTCCCTGATCTGGTCGAGGTCGTCTATTTCAACGATCGGGACGTGCATGAATGGCCGCATGGTCTCGGTCGGCCGAACTGGCGCGTGGTCAACGACGCCTCGAACTGAGTGCGGCGACAGTGCCGGAACCAAAAAGCCCCTCGCCAGTGGGCGAGAGGCTTTTTTTTGAAGTTTGAGCTTGGCGGCACCGGAAAAAGGGCCGCGGCGCTGTCCTTTATTACTCGGCCGCCTGCGGCCCGAGTTCGCCGCGGCGGATCTGGTCGGCTTCGATCGATTCGAACAGGGCGCGGAAATTGCCCTCGCCGAAACCTTCGTCACCCTTGCGCTGGATGAACTCGAAGAAGATCGGTCCGATCACCGTCTTGGAGAAGATCTGCAGCAGGATCTTCGTCATGCCGCCGTTCACCACGCCTTCGCCGTCGATCAGGATGCCGTGCTTCTTCATCCGGTCGATCGGTTCGTCATGGCCGTGCACGCGGTCGTGCGACATGTCGTAATAGGTTTCCGGCGGGCCGGGCATGAACTTCAGGCCATTGTCCGCCAGCTTGTCGGTGGCGTCGTAGATGCCTTCGGTGCCGACGGCGATGTGCTGGATGCCTTCGCCCTTGTACTTGCGCAGATATTCCTCGATCTGGCTGGTGTCGTCCTTGGACTCGTTCAACGGGATGCGGATCTTGCCGCAGGGCGAGGTGATCGCGCGGCTGACGAGGCCGGTGATGCGGCCGTCGATGTCGAAGAAATGAATCTGGGTGAAGTTGAACAGTTCGCGGTAGAAGGCCCACCACTTGTCCATGTTGCCGCGATAGACGTTGTGCGTCAAGTGGTCGAGATAATAGAAGCCGACGCCTGCCGGCTTCGGATTGCGTTCGCCGGTCCATTCGAATTCGGCCTCATAGGCCGAGCCCTTGGCGCCGTAGGTCTCGACGAAATAGAGCAGCGATCCGCCGATGCCGCCGATCGCCGGAACATCGAGACACTTGTCGGTGCCGGTATAGGGGATCGCGCCCTTTGAGACCGCGTGATCGAAGGCATGCTTGGCATCGACGACGCGCCAGGCCATCGACGGGGCGCAGGGGCCATGCTCGTCGACGAAGCGCATGGCATGCGAGCCCGGCTCGGCATTCAGGATGTAATTGATGTCGCCCTGTCGCCAAACGGTGATGTTTTTGCTCTTATGCCTCGCGACAGGGCTGTAGCCCATGCGGGTGAAGAGCTCGGCAAGCTTCTCCGGTTCCGGATGGGCGAATTCGACGAATTCGAAGCCATCCGTACCGGCCGGATTATCCGCCGTGATCGTTGCGGGCGGGGCGTCATGTGGGAACGGGCCCATCGGAAGTCTCCTCTTATAAGTTCTCCAGATTTCTCTGGCCTCCAAACTTTGCTGGAGTATGACGCAAATCCGATGCATGATGCTTGTATTCTTGCGCGTTCCGGGCGAGATGCCGCACGAAACGTGCGAAATGTTGTATAAGGATGCATGAATGGAGCAGCTTGACGGGTTTGATCTCAAGATCCTCAGCGAACTGCAGCGTGACGGGCATCTTACCAATAATGAGCTATCGGAGCGCATCGCGCTTTCGCCCTCGCAATGCTCGCGCCGCCGCACTCGCCTGGAGGCGGAGGGCTTCATTACAGGCTATCAGGCGCAGATCGACCGGCAGAAGCTCGGGCTCGACCTGATGGTGGTGATTTCGGTGACGCTCGCCACCCACAACCGCGACAACGCCAAGCGCTTCGGCAAGCTGATCTCGGGCCTGCCCGAAGTCTTGGAGGCCTACGCGCTGACCGGCGAAATGGACTATCATCTGCGGGTGGTGACACCCGACCTTGCCGGCCTTTCGCGCTTCGTCAACGATGTGCTGCTGCCGCATGACAGCGTGCAGCATGTGAAGACGTCGATCGTGCTCGAGACCTTGAAGAGTTTCGAGGGCGTGCCGATCCCGGAACGCATGAAGGGCTAATACCAACCTGCGCTGATATTGACCGGTTGCGTGGGACCGTGTGCGGGCATCCGGAGAGGAGCATACCGCGGAGCGATGCCTTACAGCGCCGCGCGTCAAATCTGACGCGCAAAGGACGCTGTAACGCTTTAAACTTGCTGCATAATTTTATCCTTAAATCGGATCCGATTTAAGGAATTATGCAGTAGCATCGGTCGAGGATTGCGACGCTGTCGGTGGCCGACAGACGGCCCACCCGAAGGGCCGGGCGCTTTTGGCCTCCGGACGGCGTCGATAATCCTCACCGGACCGTTTGGTCCGGCTCCGGTTATCTCCTTGCCGGAAACCAAAATCGCTCCGGCGCAAGAGGTCAATATCAGCGCAGGTTGGTATAAGCCTTACTTGCGGGGATGTCGCTCCTCGGCCCTGTCGATCGCCCGCTCGATCGCTTCAAGGCCGGCGCATAGCGCCTTCAAGCCGCCGACGCCGATCAGTTCGTCCAGTTGCGCCTGGTAGGCGCTCGCGAGGTCCGTGAGTTCGCCATAGGCGAGCCGGCCGGCCTTCGTCAGCTCCAGATGCTCCAGCCGGCGGTCGTCTGCGTCCTCGCTGCGCTTCAGCCAGCGCCGCTCCTCCAACGCCGAGACAGCGCGGCTGACCTTGGTCTTGTGCATGGCCGAATGGGTGCCGACTTCCGTTGCCGTCATGGCGCGAGCCGAGCTTCCAAGGGCCGCCAGCGTGCGCCACTCCGGGCGCGTCAGCTGGTAGCGCGCCTTGTACTCGGCAGCGAAGCGCACGGCGACGAACTCGGCGGCGCGGTTCAGTCTATAGGGCAGGAACGCGTTGAGCTCGAAGCCTTCGGCCGCCATCTGTGCCATCCTTGATAGTTACAAAATCGATAGTTACGATTGCAACTAATAGGCCGGGAGCGCGCCATCGTCCACCCGGGCACAGGCGGCGCCCAAACGCATTGAACGTGCCGTGGCTTTCCGGGATCAGCCGTGATCGTCGGTGGGGCAGGCACCTGAGGAGGAGGTTCGAGCCATGTTGGACAAGGCACAAAAGAACGCGGGCGCCGGGTCGACCGCTGATCAAGCGCTTGATTACATGCCGGGATTCGGCAACGATTTCGAGACCGAAAGCTTGGCCGGCGCCTTGCCGCAGGGCCAGAACAGCCCGCAAAAATGCGCCTACGGCCTCTATGCCGAACAGCTCTCCGGTTCGCCGTTCACCGCGCCGCGCGGCACCAACGAGCGCTCCTGGCTCTACCGCATTCGCCCGAGCGTGCGCCACACCGGGCGCTTCCAGAAGATCGACTATCCGCACTGGAAGACCGCGCCGCATGTGGCCGATCATTCGCTGGCGCTCGGGCAACTGCGCTGGGGACCGCTGCCGGAGCCGTCGGAAAAGCTCAACTTCCTCGAAGGCATCCGCACGATGACGACGGCGGGCGACGCGCTGACGCAGGGCGGCATGGCCGCTCATGCCTATGCCTTCAATGCCGATATGGTCGACGACTACTTCTTCAATGCAGACGGCGAGCTGCTGATCGTGCCGGAATGCGGCGCCATCCAGGTCTTTACCGAACTCGGCAAGATGGATGTCGAGCCCTCCGAAATCTGCCTGGTGCCGCGCGGCACCATGTTCAAGGTGACGAGGCTCGGCGACGAAAAGGTCTGGCGCGGCTATATCTGCGAAAACTACGGCGCCAAGTTCACGCTGCCCGACCGCGGGCCGATCGGCGCCAACTGCCTTGCCAATCCGCGCGACTTCAAGACGCCGGTTGCGGCCTATGAAGAAAAGGAAACGCCCTGCCGCGTGCATGTGAAGTGGTGCGGCGCCTTCCACGTGACCGAGATCGGCCATTCGCCGCTCGACGTTATCGCCTGGCATGGCAATTACGCGCCCTACAAATACGATCTCAGGACGTTTTCGCCGGTCGGCGCGATCCTGTTTGATCATCCCGACCCGTCGATCTTTACCGTGCTCACCGCGCCGTCGGGCGAGGAGGGAACGGCGAATGTCGACTTCGTCATCTTCCCGCCACGCTGGCTCGTGGCCGAGCACACCTTCCGGCCGCCCTGGTATCACCGTAACATCATGAGCGAATTCATGGGTCTGATCTATGGCCGTTATGACGCCAAGGAGGAAGGCTTCGTGCCTGGCGGCATGAGCCTGCACAATATGATGCTGGCCCACGGGCCGGATGCGTCCGGCTACGACAAGGCGACAAACAGCGAGTTGAAACCGGTGAAGCTCGACCATACGATGGCCTTCATGTTCGAGACCCGCTTCCCACAGCAGCTAACCCGCTTCGCCGCCGAACTGGAGACGTTGCAGGACAACTATATCGACTGCTGGACCGATCTGAAAAAGCGCTTCAACGGCACGCCGGAAGGCGATTGGTCTTGAGAGCACGCTTGGTTCTGCTCGGCAGCAAGGGTGGTCCGGCAATCCGTCCGGGCGGCCCTTCGCCGACCTCGTCCCTGCTTCAGATCGGTGGTCGCCCGATCGTCGTCGACGCCGGCCTCGGTGTCACCCGGGGGCTCACCGACGCCGGCGTCAGCCTCAAGGCGTTGGATCTGGTCTTCATCACCCATCTGCATTCCGATCACGTGCTCGAGCTCGGGCCGCTGATCCACACGGCCTGGACCGCGGGTCTTGCCACCGTTGTGCGCGTCTTCGGCCCGCCGGGGACACGCGACTACTGGCACGGTTTTCTGCAGGCGATGAAATTCGACATCGATATCCGCATCATCGACGAGGGCCGGCCCGATCTGCGTGAACTCGTCGATATCGTCGAATTTGGCGAGGGCGAAGTTCTGTCCGAAAACGGCCTGACCGTATCCGCGCTGCGCGTCGATCATCCGCCGGTGACCGATTGTTTCGCGCTGCGGTTCGACCATGCGGAGGCGAGCGTGGTGTTTTCGGCCGACACTGCCTATTTCCCGCCGCTCGCCGATTTTGCTGGAGGTGCCGACATTCTCGTGCATGAGGCGATGCTGGCAGAGGGCGTTGACCGCCTGGTGGCGCGCACCGGCAATGGTGCCCGGCTGAGGGAACACCTGCTTGCGAGCCACAGCTTTGCCGAAGAAGCCGGCGCGATTGCCACGGCCGCCGGCGTCGGGCGGCTGGTCCTGCATCATCTCATTCCGGCCGACGATCCGGAAATCACAGAGGCTCATTGGACCGCGGCCACGCGCAAAAGCTGGGCTGGTGCCTTGACGATCGCGTCCGACGGCCTTGTTGTGGAACTTGCGGACGAATCGTCTGCGTAGAGGGAGGATTGCATGAAACTGGCGACACTCAAGGATGGCTCGCGTGACGGAAAACTCGCGGTCGTCTCCCGCGATCTCACCCGCTGCTCGGAGGTAGGGCACATTGCCCGGACGCTGCAGGCCGCACTCGACGACTGGGCCCATGCCGGCCCGCGGCTTGAGCGTGTTGCCGAAGGCATCGAGACCGGGGCGCAGCCGACGATCCGCTTCCACGAACACGACGCGCTTTCGCCGCTGCCGCGCGCCTATCAATGGGCGGACGGTTCTGCCTACGTCAATCACGTCGAGCTGGTGCGAAAGGCCCGCAACGCCGAGATGCCGGCAAGCTTCTGGACCGATCCACTGATCTATCAGGGCGGCTCCGACAGCTTCATTGCGCCGCGCGATCCGATTTTGATGGCGGACGAAAGCTGGGGCGTCGATATGGAGGGCGAAATCGCCGTCGTCGTTGACGACGTGGCGATGGGCGCTTCGATCGAGGAGGCACGTGCCGCCATCCGCCTGGTGATGCTTGTCAACGACGTGTCGCTGCGTGGTCTCATCCCGGCCGAGCTCGCCAAGGGGTTCGGCTTCTACCAGTCGAAGCCGTCATCGGCCTTCTCGCCGGTCGCCGTCACGCCGGACGAATTGGGCGACGCATGGGATGGCGGCAAGCTGCATCTGCCGCTGCATGTCGATCTCAACGGCAAGCCTTTCGGCCGCGCCGATGCCGGCGTCGACATGACCTTCGATTTCGGCCAGCTGATCGCGCATGCGGCCAAGACGAGGCCGCTTGCAGCTGGCACGATCATCGGCTCGGGCACCGTCTCCAACAAGCTCGACGGCGGCCCCGGAAAGCCGGTCTCCGAAGGTGGCGCCGGCTATTCCTGCATTGCCGAGCTGCGCATGATCGAGACGATCGTCGGCGGCGCGCCCAAGACGCACTTCCTGCGCTTCGGCGACATCGTGCGTATCGAGATGAAGGACAAGGCGGGCCATTCGATCTTCGGCGCGATCGAGCAGTCGGTCGGGCCTTACGAAAAGGCCTAAGCTTGAGGCGCAAGCGGGATGAGGGAGCAGGGCGTGAACGAGACCGTACTTTTTGACTATTGGCGGTCGTCGGCGAGCTACCGTGTCCGTATTGCGCTGAACAGCCTCGGCGAGGCCTATCGCTCGGTGCCGGTGGACTTGCTTGCCAAGGCCCATCGCCAGGCCGAGCATCTGGATCGCAATCCGCAGGGGCTTCTGCCCGTTCTCGACATCGATGGCGAGCGGTTCACGCAATCGCTCGCCATCATCGAATATCTGGCGGAAACGCGGGAAAAGGCGGGGTTCCTGCCTGATGATGCGATTGGACGGCAGCGCGTGCGCGCGCTGTCCTATGCCATCGCCATGGACATTCACCCCGTCTGCAATCTCGGCGTCGTGTCCTTCGTGATGGCCAACGCTGCAGACGGCGAGGCCGCGCGCCGCGACTGGATGCGCAAGTTCATCGGCGAGGGGTTGGCAGCCTTCGAGCGCCTGCTCGACCACCCGTCAACCGGCCGCTTCTGCCACGGCGACAGCCCCGGCATGGCCGATTTCTGCCTGGTGCCGCAGGTCTACAATGCCCGCCGCTGGGACGTCGATCTTTCCGCCTGCCCGAGACTT
Organism: Ensifer adhaerens; assembly: GCF_001270265.1. Taxonomy (GTDB): domain Bacteria; phylum Pseudomonadota; class Alphaproteobacteria; order Rhizobiales; family Rhizobiaceae; genus Ensifer; species Ensifer adhaerens_B. The sequence continues at coordinate 61,524 of NZ_LGAP01000029.1, read as the reverse complement.
GTCGCCATCGACCAGCGCTGCGCGGAGATCGACGCCTTTGCCCGCGCGCATCCCGACCGGACGCCGCGCTAGGCGCACCGCCCATTTTTCCGAACCGGCGTCGGCATGGTCTGGCCGGTTAAGTCCAGCCGATGTCGCGAATGGATCGACGGGCGATCGAAGGCCGCGCTAGTTTTCACGGTGACTGGCCGTATAAGGGGGGCCGGAAAACCTCTGGAGCGAGAGACAGATACCGATGAAAAGCTATGTGCTGACCGTCACCTGCAAGTCCACCCGCGGCATCGTTGCTGCCATTACCGGCTATCTCGCCGAAAAAGGCTGTTACATCACCGACAGTTCGCAGTTCGACGACCTGCAGACCGGCCTGTTCTTCATGCGCCTGACCTTCATCAGCCAGGAAGGCGCAAAGCTGGAGGAACTGAAGGAAGGCTTTGCGCCTGTCGTCAAGCGCTTCGACATGACCTGCGAGATCCGCGACAGCGAAGAGCGCATGAAGGTGGTGCTGATGGTGTCGCGTTTCGGCCACTGCCTCAACGACCTGCTCTACCGCTGGAAGATCGGCGCCCTGCCGATCGATATCGTCGGCGTCATCTCCAACCACTTCGATTACCAGAAGGTGGTCGTCAACCACGACATCCCCTTCCACCACATCAAGGTGACCAAGGAGAACAAGCCGCAGGCCGAAGCGCGCATGTTGGAGATCGTCGAGCAGACGGATGCCGATCTGGTCGTGCTCGCCCGCTACATGCAGGTTCTCTCCGACCAGCTCTGCAAGAAGATGTCCGGCCGGATCATCAACATCCACCACTCCTTCCTGCCATCGTTCAAGGGCGCCAACCCCTACAAGCAAGCCTATGAGCGCGGCGTGAAGCTGATCGGCGCAACCGCGCACTACGTCACCGAGGATCTCGACGAAGGTCCGATCATCGAGCAGGACATCGCCCGCATCACCCATGCCCAGAGCGCCGAGGATTACGTTTCGATCGGCCGCGACGTCGAAAGCCAGGTGCTGGCGCGTGCCGTTCACGCCCATATCCACCATCGCTGCTTCATCAACGGCAACCGCGTCGTCGTCTTCCCGGCGAGCCCCGGCAGCTACGCTTCCGAGCGCATGGGCTGATTGTCGGCCGTCAGCTTGACCTGCCATTGCCGGGCTTCGTCCCGGCGATGGAGCGCCGCAACCAACGTTGATCACCGGCGCCAACAAGTCGCGTTGCACTGCACAATCGCTGCGCTATAGTCGCTTCCAACCGCGAGAGAGGCGGTGCAGGAGGAAGACATGGACAAGCTTGACCCGGTCGTCATCGTTTCGGCGGCACGCACACCGATGGGCGCCTTTCAAGGCGGCCTCAAGGATTTGACAGCGCCCGAGATCGGCGCCATTGCGCTGAAGGCGGCGCTGGAGCGCGCCGGCCTCGATGCGGTCGACGAAGTGCTGATGGGCAATGTGCTGCCCGCGGGCGTCGGCCAGAACCCGGCACGCCAGGCGGCACTCGGCGCCGGCCTCGGCATGGAAACGCCCTCGACCACGATTTCGAAGGTCTGCGGCTCGGGCATGAAGGCGCTGATGCTCGGCCACGATACCTTGCTTTCCGGCGGCGCCACGGCGCTTGCGGTCGGCGGCATGGAATCCATGACCAATGCGCCCTACCTGCTGCCCAAGGCGCGCGGCGGCTTTCGCCTCGGCCATGGCGAAGTCAAGGATCACATGTTCCTCGACGGCCTTGAGGATGCCTATTCCGGTCGGCTGATGGGCACCTATGCCGAAGACACCGCCGAGCATTATCAATTCTCCCGCGACGATCAGGATGCTTTTGCCCTGCGCTCGCTGGACCGCGCTGTGAAGGCATTGCAGGATGGCGCGTTTGCTGAGGAGACGGTTGCCATCAACGGCGCCGGCAAGCGGCAGACGGTGACGCTCGATCGCGACGAGCAGCCTGGAAAGGCGGACCCGGCAAAAATCCCGAAGCTGAGGCCGGCCTTCCGCGAGAACGGCAGCGTGACGGCCGCCAACTCCTCCTCGATCTCCGACGGTGCGGCGGCGCTCATCCTGATGCGCGCAAGCGAGGCGGAGAAGCGCGGGCTGACGCCACTCGCGATCGTTGCCGGCCATGCCGGCCATGCCCAGGAGCCGGCCTGGTTCACCACCGCACCGATCGGCGCCATCGAGAAGCTGCTGGCCAAGCTCGATTGGGAGAAGAACAGCGTCGGCCTCTATGAGATCAACGAAGCCTTCGCCGTCGTCGCCATGGCCGCTGTCCGTGACCTCGGCCTTTCCGACGACATCGTCAACATCCACGGCGGCGCCTGCGCGCTGGGCCATCCAATCGGCGCCTCCGGCGCCCGGATCATCGTGACGCTTCTGCATGCGATGCGCGCCGAGGGCGTCAAACGCGGCATCGCCTCGCTCTGCATCGGCGGCGGCGAGGCGACGGCCGTCGGGCTGGAGCTGTTGCAGTAACGAGGGACGGCTAGGTTGCTGCAATGCGGCGATTGGTCGGGGGGTAACTTATCGAACCTTGGCGAAGATGCCCCTCACCCTAGCCCTCTCCCCGCTCGCGGGGAGAGGGGACGTGGCAAACGCACGCTGCTCTCGATGGCTACTGTTGGCGAACGGCGGGAATCTAAAGCGGTTGCAGCGCAGATGAGCGGGTGCCGCGGGTTTCCTTCTCCCCGCATGCGGGGAGAAGGTGGCCGGGAGGCCGGGTGAGGGGCTTTTCTCGCCAGCAAATGCCGTGGGATCAGGCGTCGCTAAATATGCAGCGCGTGACCCAAGCCCTTGAGGGCTGCTTCCTGGAACGCTTCCGACTGCGTCGGATGGGCGTGGATCGTGCCGGCAATGTCTTCCAGGCGCGCGCCCATCTCGATCGCAAGGCCGAAGCTGGCCGAAAGCTCCGACACTCCGTGGCCGACGGCCTGGATGCCGAGGACCAGATGGTTGTCGGCGCGCGCGACGACGCGCACGAAGCCGTCCTCCGACAGCGTCGTCATGGCGCGGCCATTGGCCTGGAACGGAAACTGGCCGATCTTGATCTCGATGCCGCTGGCACGGGCTTCGTCCGGCGATAGCCCGGCGGTTACGATTTCCGGGTCGGTGAAGCAGACGGCGGGAATGCAGCGCTTGTCCCAGGCGCGCTTATTGCCGGCGACGATCTCCGCGACCATCTCCCCTTGCGCCATCGCGCGGTGCGCCAGCATCGGCTCGCCGGTCACGTCGCCGATCGCATAGATGCCGCGCATCGAGGTGCGGCACTGGTCGTCGATGCGGATGAACTTGCCGGCGCGGTCGAGGTCGATTTCCTCAAGCCCGAAGCCGTCGGTCACCGGCCGGCGGCCGACCGTGACCAGAACCTTCTCGGCCGGCACCTCGATCGGGCGGCCGTTGTGCTCGGCGAGCAGGCTCTTGCCGTCGGCGGAGAGCCCTTTGGCGATCGTCTGGGTGAACACCTCGATGCCGAGTTCGCCAAGGCGCTTGGCGATCGGCTTCGACAGGTCGGCGTCATATTGCGGCAGGATGCGCGTCAGCGCCTCGAGCACGGTGACATGGGCGCCGAGCTTGGCAAAGGCGGTGCCGAGCTCCAGTCCGATATAACCGCCGCCGATGACGGCGACGCTGGCGGGAACGCTTTTCAGCGACAGCGCCTCGGTCGATGAAATGATCGAGCCGCCGAAGGGCATGTCGGCCAGCTCGACCGGCGCCGAGCCGGTGGCGATGACGATCGCTTCGGCGCGAATGCGCTGCAGGCCGGTCTCGGTCTCGACATCGACCGTCTTGCCGTCGACGAAACGGGCGACGCCGATGACAGCCTTGACGCCCGCCTTCTTCAGGAGGCCGGTGACGCCGCCGTTCAGCCGGCCGACGATGCCGTCCTTCCAGGCGACGGTGCGGGCGAGATCGATCGTCGGATTGGCAAGCGACAGGCCGAGCGGGCTGCGGCCCGAGGCGGCTGCGCGCAGCTTATGGAATTCGTCGGCGGCGTGGATGAGGGCCTTCGACGGAATGCAGCCGACATTGAGGCAGGTTCCGCCGGCCTTCGCCTTCTCGACGATGACGGTGTCGACGCCGAGCTGGCCGGCGCGGATGGCGCAGATGTAACCGCCGGGGCCGGAGCCGATGACGAGCAGCTTGCAGGAGATTTCCTTCATGATCGCCTCATGCCTCCACGAAAATCAGCGCTGGCGTTTCGAGCAGTGTCTTCAGCCGCTGCACGAAGGTGGCCGCATCCCAGCCGTCGATGACGCGATGATCGAAGCTTGACGACAGGTTCATGATCTTGCGCGGCACGAATTGCGCACCGTCCCAGACCGGGCGAACCGCCAGTTTGTTGACGCCGACGATGGCGACCTCGGGGTGATTGATAACAGGGGTCGAGACGATGCCGCCGAGTGCCCCGAGCGAGGAAATGGTGATGGTCGAGCCGGTGAGTTCGTCGCGCGTTGCGGTGCCGGTGCGGGCTGCTTCCGCCAACCGGTTGAGCTCGACGGCGCAATCCCAGATGCCGCGCGCTTCGGCATGGCGGACGACCGGCACGGTCAGGCCCGCCGGCGTCTGCGTGGCGATGCCGATATGGACGGCGTGGTGACGGCTGATGATGCCGGCGCCGTCGTCGAAGGTGGAGTTGACGCCCGGCAGATCGGCGATTGCCTTGACAAGCGCGCGCATGAGATAGGGCAGGATCGTCAGCTTCGGCTGATCCGGCTTGCGGTCGCGGTTCATCATGGTGCGCAGGTCTTCCAGCGCGGTCATGTCGACCTCCTCCACATAGGTGATGTGGGGAATGCGCGAGGTCGACAGCGTCATTTTTTCGGCGATGCGGCGGCGAAGGCCGGTCACCTTGATCTCGTCGATCGCGGTCTTGCGCACAAGCCCGGCAGGGACTACGGCCGGTTGCGCGCCGCGGGCGAGAAACTGGTCGAGGTCGTCATGGGTGATGCGCCCGGCAGGCCCTGTGCCGGCCACCTGGCGCAGGTCGACACCGCTTTCCCGGGCGCGCAAGCGCACGGCGGGCGAGGCCAATGCCTTCTCCTGGCGCTCGGGAGCCACATGCACCCCGCTTTTGGCCGGTTCCGCTGTCTTTGCTTCGACCTTTGCCGGTTGGCTCGGCGCTACGGCCGGGATCTCGGCTTTCGGCGCCGGTTTCTCTTCCACCTTGGCCGTTGGCTTCTCTTCGGCTGCCGGCGTCCCGGCGCCTTCGCCTGCGATTTCGATGCGCACGAGCGGCGCCTTGACTGCGACCGTGTCACCGATCTCGGCGCCGAGCCAGAGCACCGTGCCGTTGACCGGCGAGGGGATTTCGACCGTCGCCTTGTCGGTCATGACGGCCGCCAGGATCATGTCCTCGCGCACGGGGTCGCCGGGTTTCACATGCCATTCGACAAGTTCGGCCTCGGCCACGCCTTCGCCGACATCCGGCATCTTGATTACGAATTCGCCCATGCTCAGGCCTCCATCACTTCGACGAGCGCGCGTCCGACGCGCGCCGGGCCGGGGAAATAATCCCACTCCTGGGCATGCGGGTAGGGCGTGTCCCAGCCGGCGACGCGCACGACCGGGGCTTCGAGATGATAGAAGCAATGCTCCTGGACGAGGGAGGCGATTTCGCCGCCGAAGCCCGACGTCAGCGTCGCCTCATGCACGACGACGCAGCGGCCGGTCTTTTCGATCGACTGAACGATGGCGTCGAGATCGAGCGGCAGCAGGCTGCGAAGGTCGATCACCTCGGCGTCGATGCCGGTTTCTTCCGCGGCTGCCAGCGCCACATGCACCATGGTGCCATAGGCGACGACGGTGACGGCCGAACCCTTGCGGCGCACTTCCGCCTTGCCGATCGGGATCGTGTAATGGCCCTCCGGCACCTCGCCGAGATCGTGCTTCGACCAGGGAATGACGGGCCGGTCGTGATGGCCGTCGAACGGGCCGTTGTAGAGCCGCTTCGGCTCCAGGAACATCACCGGATCGGGGTCTTCGATCGAGGCGATCAGCAAACCCTTGGCGTCATAGGGGTTGGAAGGCACGACGACCTTGAGGCCGCAGACATGGGTGAACAGTGCTTCCGGGCTCTGGCTGTGCGTCTGGCCACCGAAGATGCCGCCACCGGTCGGCATGCGCAACACGATCGGGCAGGTGAAGTCGCCGTTGGAGCGATAGCGGATGCGGGCGGCTTCCTGGGTGATCTGGTCATAGGCGGGGTACATGTAGTCGGCGAACTGGATCTCGACGCAGGGTTTCAGCCCGTAGGCCGCCATGCCGATCGCCGTGCCGACGATGCCGCTTTCGCTGATCGGTGCGTCGAAGCAGCGAGTCTTACCGTATTTCGCCTGAAGCCCTTGCGTGCAGCGGAAGACGCCACCGAAATAGCCCACATCCTCGCCGAAGACGACGACATTGTCGTCGCGCCCCATGGAAACATCCATGGCGCTGCGCACGGCCTCGATCATTGTCATTCTGGCCATATCAGTATCCTGCCTTCTGGCGCTGGCGGCGAATATGCGGCGGCATCTCGGCATAGACGCCTTCGAAGATGTCGCGCACCGACGGCTTGCCGCCGGCATGCAAGGTGCCGTGGCCTTCGGCCTGTTTCTGTGCCTGGATCACCGCGTCGACGATTTCGGCTTCCGCCTGGGTATGGCGCTCTTCCGACCAGGCGCCGCGCAGGATCAGGTGCTTCTTCAGCCTGAGGACCGGGTCGCCGAGCGGCCAGGCCTCCGATTCCGTCTTCGGCCGGTAAGCACTCGGATCGTCGGAGGTGGAATGGGCGCCGACCCGATAGGTGACGTATTCGATCAGCGTCGGGCCGAGATTGCGGCGGGCGCGCTCGGCCGCCCATTTGGCGACCGCATAGACGGCGAGATAGTCGTTGCCATCGACCCGCAGCGCCGGAATGCCGAAGCCGAGGCCGCGGGCGGCAAAGGTGCCGGAGCCGCCGCGGGCGATGCCCTGGAAGGTAGAGATCGCCCACTGATTGTTGACGATGTTGAGGATGACAGGCGCCTTGTAGGTGGAGGCGAAGACAAGTGCTGAATGGAAGTCCGATTCCGCCGTCGAGCCGTCGCCGATCCAGGCGGCCGCGATCTTGGTGTCGTTCTTGATCGCCGAGGCCATGGCCCAGCCGACGGCCTGGACATATTGGGTGGCGAGGTTGCCCGAGATGGTGAAGAAGCCATGCTCCTTGGAGGAGTACATGATCGGCAGTTGGCGGCCGCGCAGCGGGTCGCTCTCGTTCGAGAAGATCTGATTCATCATCTCGACCATCGGATATTCGTCGGCGATCAGCAGGCCTGCCTGACGGTAGGTCGGGAAGTTCATGTCGCCTTTGTTCAGCGCCTTGCGGAAGGCGCAGCTGACGGCCTCTTCGCCCAGATGCTGCATATAGAACGAGGTCTTGCCCTGCCGCTGCGCCATGACCATGCGCGCATCGAAGGCGCGCAGCATCATCATATGCCTGAGGCCGGCGAGCAGCTCGTCGTCCGACAACAGCCCGGCCCAGGGGCCGACCGCCTCGCCGTCGCGGTTGAGCACGCGGATGATCGAATAGGCGAGATCGCGGATCTCTTCCGGGGCGACATCGATGTCGGGGCGCGGAACAGATCCGGCTTTCGGGATCTTGACGTTGGAAAAATCCGGCTCGCCACCCGGCCGGACGGCCGGTTCGGGGACATGCAGGCTAAGTCGATCAGGATCGCTCATGCGGTTTCCGGCCTCCCTCCGGAGTGCGCAGCGCGCACCAGTCAGCATAGGGAAAACGGATGTCGCCTGATGGCAAAAGTGAGCGCTACAACCCGCAGGCTCCTTCGCCCCGGATCGTCACGCCTTCCTCCTCAGCCCCGTTCTCCCGACGGGAATGCACACAGACTGCCACGAGTTCAGGGGCTTATGAAGGCCTTTCGGTGGCTCGGCATGCTTGCACTCGAAGAAAGACAGATTCCTGCAACGGGCATGGCAGCGGCTGGCGTCGCTGCGATTTCGGATCATCCCCCGCGTAATTTTCTTGCGCGACCCCTTCCGGTTCGGGTGCTCAAACCGGCGGGGCGATGGTGATCGGCGTGCCATCAGAGAAGCGAGACAGGCGAAAAGGGGTGGGATCGACGATCGGCCTTTGACCGGTGACGAGGTCGGCGACCAGATGCCCTGCACCCGGACCGATACCGAAGCCATGGCCGGAAAATCCTGTTGCCACCACCAGCCCGGGCAGGCCTTCGACCGTCGAAATCACCGGAACGGCGTCGGGCGTGACGTCGATCAGGCCCGCCCAGACCTGTTGCACCCGAGCGTCGCGAAGGGATGGCAGCGCCTTCCTGGCTTCATCGAGCGCGCGCAATGCCGAGTGCTGATCGGGCTGCGGATCCAGCACCCGGTGCCGCTCGAAAGCTCCTTTGCGATCGAGCGGGACAGTGCCGATCTCGAAGAGTTCGCGCCAGCTCTGGGCGCTGAGGCCGACCTGAACAGAGTCACCCTCGGCCTTCCGCGCCGGCTGGAAATCGCGGAAGAAGGCGAAGCTGTCCGGCACCACCGGATGCAGGTTGGCGCCGCCATCGGCAATCGTGTAGCCGCCGTCGAGGCGCTTGCGATAGGCGTAGGTGCCGGTTGCGCCCGCCCCCTCGGGGCCGCCCGCCACCGCACTGGTCCTCAGCACGGTGTTGCGCACTTTCAGTTGCGGCAGCCGGATGCCGAGCCCCTTGAGGAAGAGGCGCGACCAGGCACCGCCGGCCACGACCACGCTCGACGTTTCGATCCGGCCCTTCTCGGTGATCACGGCGCTGATGCGCCCCGCTTTCTTCTCGATGCCGCGCACAGCGCAACCCGATAAAATACGTGCGCCAGCGCGCCTGGCTCCGGCAACGATGGCCGGTACCGCCTTTTGCGGTTCGGCCCTGCCGTCGTTTGGCGTGTGCAACGCTCCCTTGTAGCGGATGCCGGCGCCTGCCATCAGCGCCCCGGCTTCGTCGGGTCCGATTTGCCGGCTGTCGACACCATAGGGTCTCGCCATGGCCAGCCACGCGTCCCGGTTGGCGATATCGTTGTTGTTTTCCGAGATGTAGAGGATACCGCTGCGGCGGAAGCCGGTCTCGCCGCCGATACGGGCATCGAGCGTGTCCCAGATCTTCAGCGCCTCGATTGCCAGTGGGATCTCGCGCTCGTCACGCCCCATGACACGCACCCAACCCCAGTTGCGGCTCGACTGTTCGGCTCCGGGCACGCCCTTTTCGCAGAGCACGACATCAATACCGCGTTCTGCGAGAAACAACGCGGTGCTGACACCGATGATGCCGCCGCCGACGATGACGACATCGGCTTTCGCGGGCAGGATCTGATCGGTTTCGACGGCATCGAGAATGGGACCGGGCATGGGGGCAAGCTTTCAGGCGGGGTTTTGCGGAAGCGCCATCGGTGCATGCCGACACCGCCAGATCAAGGCCCGGATTCTAGCTTTTCTGCTCCTTTGGCGGGTGCCCGCATCGGTCGATGTGAAATCGGCTCGGCTTCGCTGTGAACGGCTTTCGATTTGGCGTGCAAACTTCTATGTTTCCCGCATGAGTGAACGCTTTGCCCCCCTTCGCCCTGTTCTGCGCATCGACTTCCCGCCCGAGGACCGGCTTGGGCGCGGCAAGATCATGCTTTTGGAACTCATCCGCGAGACCGGATCGATCTCCGCCGCCGGCCGCGCCATGGATATGTCCTACCGCCGGGCCTGGCTGCTGGTCGATGCACTGAACCGGATGTTCCGGGAACCGTCGGTCGAAAGCCAGCGTGGCGGCAAGCAGGGTGGCGGCGCGATGCTGACGCCCTTCGGCGAAACGCTGATCCGCCGCTATCGCGAGATGGAGGCAAAGGCGAAGGCGGCCATCGCCGACGATCTTGCCTGGCTGGAAGCCGTCCGCGATCCGGACCAGGCGAATGGGCCAGTCAGTGATCGATCGCCACGGACTTGATGATCGCGTGAACCGGCTTTCCCTGAGATAGCTGAAGGGCGTCGCGCGAAAAGGTGGTGATGCGGGCGGCGATCGTCGCGCCGCCGCAATCCACCCGCACGTCGACGCTGCCATGTTCGCCCGCTGTCAGCTCGACGATCGTCCCCTCCAGCACGTTGAGGGCGCTGATACCTTCCGGGCGAACCGTCGCCAGCATGACGTCGCGTGCGGCAATATGCAGGCGCAAGGCGTGCCCCTGCGGCGCCTCGATCTTCGGTACCCGGATGAGCCGTTCGCCGACGCGGACCGTCGTCAGGTCATGGGTGGCATCATGGGTTTCGACGATGCCCTCCAGCAACACGCCGGCTTCGCGCCGACCGGTTGCCAGTGCCGCTGCCGGCGCGCTTAACACCTCGGCCGCAGCGCCCGACGCCTTCACCCGGCCATCCTCCAGCACCACAACCCGTTGCGCCAGACGTGCGACCTCGCTGACGGAATGGCTGACATAGACGATCGGAATGCCGGCATCGTCGCGCAACCGCTCGAGATAGGGCAGAATCTCGGCCTTGCGCGCATCGTCGAGTGCGGCGAGCGGTTCGTCCATGAGCAGCAGGCGCGGGGCGGCCAGCAGGGCACGGCCGATCGCGACCCGTTGCCGTTCGCCGCCCGAAAGCGCCGACGGATTGCGCTCGAGCAAATGGCCGATGCCGAGCATCTCGACGACGCGTTCCATGTCGGCGGCCTTTCTTGACCTACCGGCAAACCAGCGGCCATAGGCAAGATTGTGCCTGACGCTCAAATGCGGGAAAAGACGAGCTTCCTGGAAGACATATCCGAAGCGGCGGCGATGGACAGGCGTGAAGATCCGGCGTTGGCTGTCGGCGATGATGTCGCCGTCGAGCACCACGCGGCCGCCGTCCGGCTTCATCAGGCCGGCGATGATGTTGATCAGCGAGGTCTTGCCCGAGCCCGAGCGGCCGAACAGCGCGGTGACGCCGCCGTCCGAAGTGAAGGCGGCGTCGATGGAAAAGCCACCGAGCCGATGGCGGGCTTCGACGACGAGGCTCATGCTGCAGCCGTCCGCTTGGCGGCAAGCGAGGCAAGTAGTTCCGACAGCATCAGTGCTGCCATGGAAATGACGATCGAAATGATCGTCAGGCGCATGGCACCGGCATCGCCGCCGGGCACCTGGGTAAAGGTGTAGATCGCAGATGACAGCGTCTGTGTCTCGCCGGGAATGTTGGAGACGAAGGTGATGGTCGCGCCGAATTCGCCCATCGCCTTGGCGAAAGCGAGGATCATGCCGGCGATGATGCCGGGCAGGATCAAGGGGAGGGTGATGGTGAAGAACACCCAGACCGGCCCGGCACCGAGCGTGGTTGCGGCATCCTCGAGCTTGCGATCGACTGCTTCGATCGACAGCCAGATGCTGCGCACCATCAAGGGGAAGGCCATGACGGCGCAGGCAAGTGCCGCGCCGGTCCAGCGGAAGGAAAAAACCAGGCCGAAGTTGTCGGCGAGAAACGCACCGATCGGTCCTCGACGGCCGAACAGCAGCAGCAGCAGAAAGCCGGTGACGACGGGCGGCAGGATCAGGGGCATGTGGACGAGGCCGTTCAGCACGGTCTTGCCCCAGAAGCGCCCGCGCGCGAGCAGCATGGCGACCCCAAGCGCAAACGGCAGGCTGCAGACCATAGCCACCGTGGCCACACGCAGGCTCAGCTTGATCGCCGTCCATTCTGCGTCGCTCACTGCCAACCAATCCAAAACGTCCCACTCCCGGTCGAAATGTCCAGCGCCGCGTGTCGTCCGCACGGCGCTCACTGCATAAATCCTTAAATCGCAATCGATTTAGGGACAAAATTATGCAGCAACTCAAAGTGCTACTGCGCCACGCGTCTGACCAGACGTGGCGCAGTAGCGACGATAGATGCTTCGCCCGTTTCTGGACAGGCGAGGCGACCGTTATTTCAGGATGGTAAAGCCCTGCTTTTCGAAGAGCGGTGCTGCCTTGTCGGACTTGATGAAATCGACATAGGCGGTGGCATCGGCGCTCTTGCTGTCCGTGGTGATCGCGATCGGATAGATGATCGGCGGATGGCTGTCCTCGGGGAAGGTTCCGACGACCTTGACGCCAGGATCGGCTGCAGCGTCGGTCTGGTAGACGATGCCATAGGGCGCTTCGCCGCGCGAAACGAGCAGCAGCGCGGCCCGCACGCTCTCGGCGCCTGCAACCTTTTGTTCGACGCTCGACCAGACGCCGAGCTTTTCAAGGGCTGCCTTGCCGTATTTGCCGGCCGGCACGGAATCGACGGCGCCCATTGCCAGGCGGCCGTCGCCGATGAGCGCTGCGAGATCGAAGCCCTGCTTGATCTCGACCGGCTTTGCATCTTCCGTGCTCGAGACGAGAACGATGTGGTTGCCGAGCAGGTTGGAGCGGGTGTCGTCCTTGATCAGCTTCTTCTGTGCCAGGTAATCCATCCAGGCGAGGTCGGCGGAGATGAAGACGTCGGCCGGTGCGCCCTGTTCCACCTGCTTGGCGAGCGCGGAGCTGGCCGCATAGGAAACGGTGGTTTCCTTGCCGCTTTCCTTCTGCCACTCGGCGTTGATTGCATCGAGGGCGTTCTTCAGGCTCGCGGCGGCAAACACCGTTACCTTGTCTTCGGCCATCGCCGTTTGTGGCGCAAAAGTCGCGCCGGCCCAGGCGACGCCAAGGGCGAGCACCAGCCCCTTCAGCCATTGTCTGCGTTGTTTCATCAATCTTGCCTCCATCAAGTTCGAGATATTTTCCAGGATATAACGATGTCTTCTCCTGATTAGCGTTGTATCCATTGAAATACAATGCTGTTGGAAAGCGCTAGTAAAAGCCGTGAAACAAGCGGCCGGCCGCGCGGTTAGCGCTTGCGACGGCCGGCGATCGGCCTAAATTCCGGGGCTTGAAGCGGATGAGACGGACCGGAGGCGTGATGGAAACGGCAGTAAAGCTCGAAGAGACCTGGAAGGCGGCATTGGAGCCGGAATTTTCCAGTCCGTATATGGGCGAGCTCAAGCAGTTCCTGGTCGGCGCGCGCAACGAAGGACGGCAGATCTTTCCGCGGGGGCCTGAGTATTTTCGGGCGCTCGACCTGACGCCGCTCGACAAGGTGCGCGTCGTCATCCTCGGACAGGACCCCTATCATGGCGACGGCCAGGCGCACGGGCTCTGCTTCAGCGTGCGTCCGGGCGTGCGCACACCGCCGTCGCTCGTCAACATCTACAAGGAACTGAACGCCGACCTCGGCATTCCGCCGGCCCGCCACGGCTTTCTCGAAAGCTGGGCGAAGCAGGGCGCGTTGCTGCTCAACAGCGTGCTGACGGTCGAGCGCGGGCAGGCGGCGTCGCACCAGGGGCGCGGCTGGGAGCGCTTCACCGATGCGATCATCCGCACTGTTAACGAGGCCGATCACCCGGTTGTCTTCATGCTGTGGGGCTCCTACGCGCAGAAGAAGGCCGCCTTCGTTGACCGATCGCGCCATCTCGTGCTGCGGGCGCCGCATCCCTCGCCGCTCTCGGCACATTCCGGTTTTCTCGGCTGCCGGCATTTTTCCCAAGCGAATGCTTTCCTCGCTTCGAAAGGCTTCGAACCGATTGACTGGCAACTGCCCGAAAATCCGGAGGCGTCCTGAACGCTCCGGGCAAGCAATGACGCTGGCGGCTGCGTCGCTGTCGCCGGCGGGTCTTGCGTCTCAATCGGTGATCCGCCAAAGACACTACAGCGCCGCGCGCCTGTTCAGGCGTGCAAAGGTCGCTGTAACACTTTGATCTGCTGAAGATAGCAACGGCAAAGGCGCGCGCATGCGAAAACTTCTGATCATCGGTATAGGCTCCGGAAACCCGGAGCATATGACCGTACAGGCGATCAATGCGCTCAACCGTGCCGACGTATTGTTCATCCCGACCAAGGGCGAGAAGAAGACCGAGCTTGCCGAGGTGCGCCGCGAGATCTGCGCGCGCTACGTCACGCGCGCCGACAGCCGTACGGTCGAATTCGCCGTGCCTGTCCGCCGCACGGAGGGGGTCAGCTACGACGGCAGCGTCGACGACTGGCACGCCCGCATCGCTGAAATCTACGAGCGCCTGATCGACAGCGAACTCAGCGAAGACGGAACCGGCGCTTTTCTCGTCTGGGGCGATCCGATGCTCTACGACAGCACCATCCGCATCGTCGAGCGGGTGAAGGCGCGCGGCAAGGTCGCGTTCGACTATGACGTTCTTCCGGGGATCACCAGCCTACAGGCGCTCTGCGCCAGCCATCGCATTCCGCTGAACCTCGTCGGCAAGCCGGTCGAGATCACCACCGGTCGCCGTCTTTCCGAGAGTTTTCCGGAGCGCAGCCAGACCTCGGTCGTCATGCTCGACGGCGAACAGGCCTTCCGGCGGATCGACGATCCCGATGCCGAGATCTACTGGGGCGCCTATCTCGGAACGCCTGACGAAATTGTCATCTCCGGCCGCCTTGCCGACGTCAAGGACGAGATTTTGGCGAGGCGGGCACAAGCGCGCGAGCGCATGGGGTGGATCATGGATATCTACCTGCTGCGCAAGGGGGCAGATTTCGAGGAATAGGCGCCATTTCGCCTGCTTTCTCCAGCCTTTTCCCGTCGTCTTTGATCTCTCTCAACGTCGGCGACTGTGCTATAGCGTCTGGTGAAAAAGGGGCCAATCAGAGGGCAACCGCCAGGAGCAATCGAGACAAGCCTATGACCAGTTGCGCCATGCCGATACCGGAAACAGCTGATGCTGCCGCATCGATGCGTCGGGGCGCATGCCCGTCGCTTGCCGCGCCGATGCCAACCGGCGATGGCCTGCTGGTGCGTCTGCGGCCGCTCGGTGGCAGCCTGACGCTGTCGCAGTTCTCGGCCGTTGCGGAGGCCGCCCGGCGTTTCGGCAACGGCATCCTGGAAGTTACCGCGCGCGGCAACCTGCAGGTCCGCGGGCTGACGGCGTCGACCGTTCCCGGGCTTGCCGAGGCGATCGGCGAAGCGGCAATCACAGTTCCCGATGGCGTCGCGATCGAGACGCCGCCGCTTGCCGGCATCGACCCTGAAGAAATCGCCGACCCTCGGATCCTCGCCGCTGCGTTGCGGGAAGCGATCGCCGCACGAGGGGCCGCGTTGAAGCTGGCGCCGAAGCTTGCCATCATCGTCGATGGCGGCGGTCGCTTCCATCTTGGCGACACGATTGCCGATCTTCGCCTGCAGGCTGTTGAGCGCGGCGACGAGGTCTGGTGGCACCTGTCGCTTGCCGGGACGGCGGCGACGGCGAAGCCCATTTGCGCGCTTCGAACCGAGGCGGTCGTGCCGGTCGTTATCCGGATTCTGGAAGCGTTGACCGACATCGGGCCGGCCGCGCGTGGCCGGGATCTCGACATGGATGTGGTGCAGGCGCTCTGTCCGCCGGGTGCCGAAAGTGTCGGCATCGCTCCGACTTCGACGCTGGCGTCTCCGGTTGTCGGCATGCACGATCTCGGTCCGGCCGGTACCGTCCTTGGCCTCGGGCTCGCCTATGCCCAAATCGACGCGGTCAGCCTCATTGCCTTTCTGCGACAAGCAGGCGAGCTTGGCGCGCGCGAAACTCGGCTCGCGCCCGGGCACGGCTTCTTCGTACTGGGCTTTGAGAGTGAAGCGGCGGGAATGGTCCAGCGTCTGGCCCTGGTGCAGGGCCTTCGGATCGCAGCGGATGACCCGCGAAACCACATTGCCACCTGCGCCGGCAGCACCGGCTGCGCGTCCGCATGGATGGACACCAAGGCAATGGCGCGGCTATGGGTGGAAACGGTGCCGGATCTGCTCGACGGCTCGCTGACGGTGCATCTCTCCGGTTGCGTCAAGGGGTGCGCCCGCCCCAAGGCGTCGGCGTTGACGCTGGTGGGTGCGCCATCAGGATATGCGCTTGTCGTAAATGGGGCGGCCAAGGATGGCGCGAATGCCTACACCGATGAAAATGGAATGAAATCCGCGCTGGAACGGCTGGCCGGCCTGGTGCGGGAAAACAAAGACGCTGGCGAATCGGCGCGGTCCTGTCTTACACGGCTGGGTGCCGCGCGCGTCTCGGCTGCGTTCGAACAGGGATAGAAATGCCTGAGTATGATTACATCCGGGATGGCAACGCCATCTATGAGCGTTCCTTCGCCATCATTCGGGCAGAAGCCGATCTTTCCGCCTTCTCCGAGGAGGAAGCCGATCTCGCGGTGCGCATGGTGCACGCCTGCGGCCTGGTCGAGGCGTCGAAGCAATTCGTGTTCTCTCCCGACTTCGTCGCCGCTGCCCGCGGCGCCCTGAAGAACGGCGCGCCGATCCTGTGCGATGCCGAGATGGTGGCGCGGGGCGTGACGCGCGCGCGTCTGCCGGCCGGCAACGAGGTGATCTGCACGCTTCGCGATCCGCGTACCGCAGACTTGGCAGCCGAGATCGGCAATACCCGCTCGGCTGCGGCGCTGAAACTCTGGGGCGAGCATATGGCAGGCTCCGTGGTTGCGATCGGTAATGCGCCAACGGCGCTTTTCTATCTGCTGGAAATGCTGCGCGACGGCGCGCCGAAGCCGGCAGCGATCATCGGCATGCCGGTCGGATTCGTCGGCGCGGCGGAATCGAAGGACGCCCTGGCCGAGAATTCCTATGGCGTGCCCTTCGCCATTGTGCGTGGTCGCCTCGGCGGAAGTGCCATGACGGCCGCCGCGCTCAATTCGCTCGCGAGGCCGGGCCTGTGAGCGGGGCGGCCAAAGGCCGGTTGATCGGCGTCGGCACGGGCCCCGGCGATCCCGAGTTGCTGACGGTCAAGGCCGTCAAGGCACTCGGCGAGGCGGACGTGCTTGCCTATTTCGCCAAGGCGGGCCGCGGCGGCAATGGCCGCGCCGTCGTCGAGGGGCTGTTGAAGCCGGGCCTCGTCGAATTGCCGCTCTACTATCCCGTGACCACCGAGATCGACAAGGACGACGGCGCCTACAAGAGCCAGATCACCGATTTCTACAACGCGTCTGCCGACGCAGTCGCCAGCCATCTCGAAGCCGGGCGGACCGTCGCGGTACTGAGCGAGGGCGATCCGCTGTTCTACGGCTCCTACATGCACCTGCATGTGCGGCTTGCCGGCCGCTTCCCGGTCGAAGTCACCCCCGGCATCACCGCCATGTCCGGCTGCTGGTCGCTCGCAGGCCTGCCGCTGGTTCAGGGCGACGACGTCCTGTCGGTCCTGCCTGGCACCATGGCAGAAGGCGAACTTGGACGACGCCTTGCCGATACCGAGGCCGCCGTCATCATGAAGGTCGGGCGCAACCTGCCGAAGATCCGCCGGGCGCTTGCTGCCTCCGGCCGGCTCGACCAGGCGGTCTATGTCGAGCGCGGTACGATGAAGAATGCGGCGATGACAGCACTTGCCGAAAAGCCTGATGACGAAGCGCCCTATTTCTCGCTGGTGCTCGTTCCCGGCTGGAGGGACAGGCCATGAGCGGCACGCTTTATGTCGTCGGCACCGGCCCCGGTAATGCCGCACAGATGACGCCGGAGACGGCGCAAGCGGTTTCGCAGGCACAGGAGTTCTTCGGCTATATTCCCTATCTCGATCGCCTGAACCTCAGACCCGACCAGATCCGCATCGCATCGGACAATCGCGAGGAGCTTGACCGCGCGCAGGCAGCGCTGACGCGCGCTGCGGCCGGCGCCAAGGTCTGCATGGTATCGGGCGGCGACCCCGGCGTCTTTGCAATGGCCGCGGCCGTCTGCGAGGCGATCGACAAGGGACCGGCGGAATGGAAGTCCGTCGATCTCGTCGTGACGCCGGGTGTGACCGCAATGCTGGCCGTTGCCGCGCGCATCGGCGCGCCGCTTGGCCATGATTTCTGCGCCATTTCGCTGTCAGACAACCTGAAGCCCTGGGAGGTCATTACCAAGCGGCTGAAGCTGGTGGCGGAAGCCGGGTTGGTGATCGCGCTCTACAATCCGATCAGCAAGGCGCGCCCATGGCAACTCGGTGAAGCCTTCGAGATCCTGCGTGGCGTGCTGCCGGCGTCAGTACCGGTCATCTTCGGCCGCGCCGCCGGCCGGCCGGACGAGCGCATCGCGGTCATGCCGCTCGGTGAGGCCGATGCCAATCGCGCCGACATGGCCACCTGCGTCATCATCGGCTCGCCGGAAACGCGCATCGTTGCGCGCGAGGGCCAGCCGGATCTGGTCTATACGCCGCGCTTTTATGCGGGAGACAACCATTGATCGATGCGTTCGAGTGCGGCATCGCAGTCTCCCACCGACGGGACGTCGGCGGGCTTGCGGCGCTCGACCATGATCACCGCGATCCCCAGCTTGCGCGCAGCCGCAATCTTTCCATAGGTCGCGGCTCCGCCGCTGTTCTTGGCGACGATGACGTCGATGCGATGGGCCCTGAGCAGCTCGATCTCATCGGCTTCGGCAAATGGGCCGGTGGCAAGGATCGCCGTCGTATCCGGCAACTTCAAGGGCGGCGTCACCGGATCGACGCTGCGGATGACGTAGCGGTGTTGCGGCGCGGCCTCGAACTGAAAGGCTTCTTGTCGGCCTATGGCGAGAAAGACGCGGCGCGGGACGTCGCCAAGTGCGGTGACCGCCTCCGCGACGCTGCCGACGCCAGTCCAGTTGTCGCCGACTTCCGCCTGCCACTCTGGGCGGCGCAGGGCCAGCAGGCGCACCTGCGCAGCCCGTGCCGCCGCGGCGGCGTTATGGGAAATCTGGGCGGCGAAGGGATGCGTCGCGTCGACGACCAGCGCGACCTGTTCGGCGCTCAGGAAGGCCGCAAGCCCCTCGGCGCCGCCGAAGCCGCCGATGCGGGTCTTGACCGGTTGCGGACGCGGATCGGCCGTGCGCCCGGCAAGCGAGATCGCGGTATCGTAACGCGTGTCGTCGGCCAGGCGAGATGCCAGCTCGCGGGCCTCGGTCGTCCCGCCGAGAATCAATATGCGAGGTTTTTCCATGGCTGATGTATCGAACAGCGATCCGGCCATCGTCTCCCCCTGGTTGACCATCATCGGCATAGGCGAGGATGGTGTAGCCGGTCTCGGCGACGAGGCCAAGCGGCTGATCGCCGCCGCGCCGGTGGTCTACGGCGGTGCCCGCCATATGGAATTGACGCACTCGCTGATAAAGGGCGAGGGGCGCGTCTGGCAGAGCCCGTTCGGGCGTTCGGTCGAGGAGATCGTCGCGCGACGCGGCAGCCCGGTCGTCGTGCTCGCCTCGGGCGATCCCTTCTTCTTCGGCGTTGGCGCCACGCTTGCGCGCCGCGTTGCCGCGGCGGAGATCCGCACGCTTCCGGCTCCTTCCTCCTTCAGCCTTGCCGCCTCGCGCCTTGGCTGGGCGCTGCAGGAGGCGACGCTCGTTTCGCTGCACGGCCGGCCGATCGACCTGGTGCGGCCACATCTGCAGCCGGGCAACAGGGTGCTTGCGCTGACCTCGGATGGAGCGGGGCCCAAGGCGCTCGCCGAACTGCTCGCGGCGAGCGGTTTCGGTCAGTCACGGCTGACTGTTCTGGAGGCACTTGGCGGTGCCGGCGAGCGTGTGACCACGCAGATTGCCGCGCGCTTCATGCTGGGCCTGGTCCATCCGCTCAACGTCTGCGCCATCGAAGTGGCCGCCGATCAGGGCGGGCGGGTGCTGCCGCTTTCGGCCGGGCGCGACGATTTGCTGTTCGAGCATGACGGCCAGATCACCAAGCGGGAGGTGCGGGCGCTGACCCTGTCGGCGCTGGCGCCGCGCAAGGGCGAATTGCTCTGGGATATCGGTGCCGGCTCCGGCTCGATCGGCATCGAATGGATGCTGGCCGATCCGGCCATGCGGGCGATCGCCATCGAGGCCTCGCCGGAGCGGGCGGCCCGTGTCGGCCGCAACGCCGAGGCGTTCGGCGTGCCCGGTCTCACCGTCGTCGAGGGCAAGGCGCCGGCGGCGCTTTCGGGCCTTTCGCGTCCCGATGCGATCTTCATCGGCGGCGGCGGCAGCGAGCCTGGCGTCATGGAGGCGGCCATCGCTGCGCTCGACAGCGGCGGCCGGCTCGTTGCCAACGCCGTGAC
Source organism: Ensifer adhaerens (assembly GCF_001270265.1). Classification (GTDB taxonomy): domain Bacteria; phylum Pseudomonadota; class Alphaproteobacteria; order Rhizobiales; family Rhizobiaceae; genus Ensifer; species Ensifer adhaerens_B. The sequence goes on along the minus strand of NZ_LGAP01000029.1, from coordinate 41,549 downwards.
GACGGAAATGGAAGCGGTGCTGCTTAATCGGCACGCCCGGCTCGGCGGATCGCTGATCCGCATCGACATCGCCCGGGCGTTGCCAGTCGGCGGCATGACGGGCTGGCGGCCGGCGATGCCGGTGACGCAATGGTCCTGGACCAAGAGCTAATGCATGTCGCCCGAAAGTGCGCAGCGGTTTCGGGACAACGACATGCGTGCGAACAATGGCGTAAAGCACATCGCATGAATGCGTTCATACGCGATGTGCTTTAGAGCAATTCCAGCGAAAGGGCGGAGCATCTTGCGTTCGGGTTGCTTGAAAATAAAGAGATAGAGCGTTCGGGAAACGCTCCAAAAAATTCGGAGAGACATATGACGGTACACTTTATCGGCGCCGGTCCGGGAGCTGCGGATCTGATCACGGTTCGCGGCCGCGACCTGATCGGACGCTGCCCGGTCTGCCTCTATGCCGGCTCGATCGTCTCGCCGGAACTGCTGCAATATTGCCCGCCCGGTGCCCGGATCGTCGACACGGCACCGATGTCGCTGGACGAGATCGAGGCAGAGTATGTGCGCGCCGCGGAAGCGGGCGAGGATGTTGCCCGGCTGCATTCCGGCGATCTTTCGGTCTGGAGTGCTGTCGCCGAGCAGATCCGCCGGCTGGAGAAACACGGCATCGGCTACACCATGACGCCCGGCGTGCCGGCCTTTGCTGCGGCGGCCGCGACGCTCGGACGCGAGCTGACGATTCCGGCCGTTGCGCAGAGCCTGGTGCTGACGCGGGTTTCCGGTCGGGCCTCGCCGATGCCCAACACCGAGACGCTGGCGGGCTTCGGCGCCACTGGTGCGACGCTTGCCATCCATCTCGCCATCCATGCGCTCGACCAGGTCGTCGAGGAGCTGACGCCGCTCTATGGCGCCGAATGCCCCGTGGCGATCGTCGTCAAGGCGTCGTGGCCGGATGAACGGGTGGTGCGTGGCACACTCGGCACGATCGCCACCAAGGTGGCCGAGGAACCGATCGAGCGTACCGCGCTGATCTTCGTCGGTCCGGGCCTGGAAGCCTCGGATTTCCGCGAAAGCTCGCTCTACGATCCTGCCTATCAGCGGCGTTTCAGAGGGCGCGCGTAAACTTACTCTTTGGTCTCTTCCGGGGTCTGTTCGGGAAGCGGCTTCTGCTTCATCGGGACGCCGCGGCGTTCCTCGACGCGGTCGCGATAGAGCGCGGCCTGGCCAAGCAGCATCAGTGTCACCGGCGTCGTCATGATGACGAAGACGATGATCAACACCTCGTGGAACACCCAGCGGCTCTGCAGCACGGCAAAGCAGACGATCGAGGCGGTGCAGATGAGGATGACGCCGCCGCTGGTGGCAAGCGTCGGCGCATGCAGGCGCGTATAGAAATCCGGCAGCCTGAGCAGCCCGAGCGAGCCGATCAGCGCGATCGCCGAGCCGAGAAGGACGAGCCCGCAGACGACGACGGCGGCCCAGGTCGGAAGGTCGGTCAGGTGGCTCATTCGATCACCTCCCCGCGCATCAGGAACTTGCCGAAGGCGATCGACGAGACGAAGCCGATCAGCGCGACGATCAGCGCCGATTCGAAATAGATGCTGTTGGCGGTGCGGATGCCGAAGGACAACAGCATCAGCATCGCGTTGATGTAGAGGGTATCGAGGCCGAGGATGCGGTCCTGCGCCCGTGGTCCCTTGACCATGCGGTAGAGGGCAAAGGCCATGGCAAGCCCCAGCATGATCTGGGCTGCGAGGATCGACCAGATGATTGCCAGCTCCGTCATCCGAACATCTCCTTCAAACCTGCTTCGTAGCGCTTCACCGTCTGCAGCCAGACCTCCTCGTTTTCCATGTCGAGCACGTGGAAGAGCAGCGATTTCCGGCCGCGATCATATTCCAGCCATGCGGTGCCCGGCGTCGCCGTCATGATGCAGGCGAGCAGCGCCAGCGCGTTTTCATCCTCGAGATCGAGGTCGACCGTCAGGAAGCCCGAGTTCGGCGCCCGCCTGCCGACGCGCAGGATGACAAGCGCCACGGCGATGTTGGAGCGGACGACATCCAGGACCACGCTGGCGCTAAAGCGCAGCGTGCGCAGGAACCGGCGCGGATGCGAATGGACCGGATGCAGCTTGAGCGTCACCCAGCCGAGCGCGATGCTCAATATCGTACCCATGACGATCGTGCCGGGGGCAACCGACTGGTTGAGGAGCAGCCAGATGAGCAGCAGGCCGACGGACAACAACGGGTAGGGGAACCAGGTGCGCATCGGCTACTGCCCTCCGACACGCGGCGCCGTGAGGACGCGCTGGGTATAGCTCGCCGGATCAAGCAGGGAATCGGCCGTTGCCTGCATGTAGCGCATCGTCGCCCCGGCCTGCAGGCTCAAGAAGATGCAGGCGCCGAGCAGCACGACAACGGGGGCAATCTCGATGACGAAGACGCGCGGCTCGGTGTTCTCGATCGAGGCCCAGAAGGTGCGGATGCCGACGCGGTTCATGGCGATCATGGCCGAGAGACCGGACAGGATCAGCAATGTGACATAGGTCCAGTCGGCCGGCGAAATCGCCGGAGCCGCCTCGGGGCCGGAGAGGCCGAAGAGACCGCTCAGGATCGCGAACTTGGCGACGAAACCGGAGAGCGGCGGCAGGCCGGCAAGCAGCAATGCGCAGAGGCAGAAGCAGAGGCCAAGCACCGCCATGGTACCGGGAATGGCGGCGCCCGCTTCGTCTGGTTCCTCGTCCTCGTCGGCATCGCCATAGGCCTCCATCGTCACTGCCAGAACGTCGGCGCCGGCGTCACGGCCGCGCTCCACCAGTTCGATCAGCAGGAAGAACGCCGAGATCGTCAGCGTCGAGCTGACGAGATAAAACAGCGCGCCGGCAATCATGCCGGAATGCCCGAGGCCGATCGCTGCCATCAGCGTGCCGGAGGATACCAGCACCGAATAGGCGGCAAGCCGGGCCATCGCCTGCGACGCCAGCACGCCGATCGCGCCGAAGGCGATCGTCAGCATGCCGCCGACCACGAGCAGTGTCTGGCCGAAACCGGCGGAAACCCCGGCATTGGCACCGAAGACGAGCAGCGACAGGCGCAGGATGATGTAGATGCCGACCTTGGTCAGCATGGCAAAGACAGCCGCAACCGGCGGCGTCGCCGCCGAATAGGCGGTCGGCAGCCAGAAGCTCAGCGGCCACATGCCGGCCTTGACCAGAAAGGCGACGCCGAGCACGCCGGCGCCGACTTCGACCATCTGCCGGTTCTCCGGCGAGATGCTGGCGAGCTTGACGGCGAGGTCGGCCATGTTGAGCGTGCCGGTGGCGCCATAGATCAGGCTGACGCCGATCAGGAACAGCGACGAGGCGGCAAGATTGATCGCGACATAATGCAGGCCGGCCTTGACGCGCAGCGGACCGGAGCCGTGCAGCAGCAGTCCGTAGGATGCCGCCAGCATGATCTCGAAGAAGACGAAGAGATTGAAAAGATCTCCCGTCAGGAACGCGCCGTTGAGCCCGGCGATCAGCAGCTGGAACAGCGAATGGAAGTGGTGGCCGGCGGTGTGCCAGCGCGCGATCGAATAGACCTGGGCAGCCAGCGCCAGGCCGCTCGTCAGGCAGAGCATCAGCGCCGAGAGCCGGTCGAGCACCAGCACGATGCCGAACGGCGCCGGCCAGTTGCCGAGCTGGTAGACGCTTGTGCCGGCAAGGAAGCCTTCTGTCGAGGCGCTAGCGCGCATCAGCACCATCGAGAGCACGAAGAGGGCGAGCGTCGAGACGAAGCCCATCACGCCCTTGGCCATGCGGTTGCGCTCGTCGATCGGGATCATCGCCGCGCCCACCATCAGCGGCAGCAGGATGGGCAGGACCATCAGGTGGTGCAGCCAATCAGTCACTGCGCTGCTCCCTTCCGTCGACATGGTCGGTGCCGGTGAAGCCGCGCGAGGCGAGCAGCACGACGAGGAAGAGCGCTGTCATGGCAAAGCCGATGACGATCGCGGTCAGCACCAGCGCCTGCGGTACCGGATCGGTATAACGCGAGAGATCGCCGACGCCGCCGGGCTCGAGGATGGGAGGTGTGTTCACGCGCAGCCGCCCCATGCTGAAGATGAAGAGATTGACGGCATAGGAGAGCAGCGACAGGCCGATGATCACCTGATAGGTGCGCGGCCTGAGCAGGAGATAGACCCCCGAGGCGGTGAGAACGCCGATGGCGGCAGACAGGATGATCTCCATTACTTCGCCTCCTTTCCGGCGCGAAGGGCACGGGCATGGGCACGCGGTGCGCGGATCGACTGGTGCGCAAGCGCGATCAGGATGAGGACGGTTGCCCCGACCACCAGCGAGAAGACACCAAGATCAAAGAAGATCGCGCTTGCCAGTGGGAATTTCCCGACGATCGGCAGGGTGACATATTGCGCGTGCGAGGTCAGGAACGGATAGCCGAACAGCCATGAACCGATGCCGGTTGCCGCCGCGACGATGACGCCGATGCCCATCCAGCGCAGCGGGTGGATGCGCAGCCGCTCCTCGACCCAGCGGGTGCCGCCTGACATGTACTGCAGGATGAAGCCGATCGACATGGCGATGCCTGCCGCGAAGCCGCCGCCCGGCAGGTCGTGACCGCGCAGGAAGAGATAGGCGGCCAGCATGCCGCTGACCGGGAACATCCAGCGCATGATCACCGAGGGAACAAACAGATATTCGGCGACGCTGTCGCCCTCGGCGCGGTCGGGGTGATCGTCGTCGAAGGCATTCTGGACCTGCTGTTGTTCCGGTGCCTCCAGGCTGTCGGCCTGCGGACGGAAACGCAAGAGCAGCGCAAACACGGTCAGGGCGACAATCGCCAACACTGCAATCTCGCCGAGCGTATCGAAGCCGCGGAAGTCGACGAGGATGACGTTGACGACATTGGTGCCGCCGCCTTCCTTGTAGGCGCGCTCGAGGAAATAGCTGGCGATGGTCTCGGGCATCGGACGGGTCATCACCGTATAGGCGATCAGCGCCACGCCACCGCCCGCAACGATGGCGAGCAGAAAGTCACGCAGGCGCCGCAGACGAACGCGCAGCGACAGCAATTCGGATTCCTGCGTATCCTCGATGCGCTTGGGCAGCCAGCGCAGGCCGAGCAGGATCAGCACCGTCGTGACGATCTCGACGAGGAGCTGGGTGACGGCGAGGTCGGGCGCCGACAGCCAGACGAAGGTGATGCAGGTGACGAGGCCGGCGCCGCCAAGAAGCACGAGAGCGGCCAGCCGGTGGAACTTCGCCTGAAAGGCCGCCCCCACCGCACAGGCGATGCCGATGGCCCAGAGCAGGGCGAAGGCCGGGTCGATGCCGCGCACGAGAAGCGGCGGCAGCTCGAAGTGATTGAGGAGCAGTGGCAGGGCACCGACGACGATCGCGACGAAGACCAGGAACCGCATCTGCGGCTGCAGCCGGCGCGTGCCGAGCCTCTGCTCGAGCGAACGCGCCCATTTCCATGAGAGGGTCACCAGCACCCGCTCGAAGATGCGCTGACCGTGTAGCAGGCGGAAGACCGGCGGTCCCTCGGTGCTGGTCGCCAGATAGTTGCGCATCAGGAAATAAAGTCCGACGCCGCCGAGAAGCGCCACGAAGCTCATGACCAGCGGCAGGTTCCAGCCGTGCCAGACCGCGAGGCTGTACTGTGGGGTGCTCGCCCCAAGGATTGACACGACGGCGGTATGCAGGAACGGGCCGATGGTGATCGCCGGGATGATGCCGACGACGAGGCAGGCCAGCACCAGGAACTCGATCGGCGCACGCATCCAGCGCGGCGGCTCATGCGGGATCTTGGGCAGCTCGCTCGGCGTCTGGCCGAAGAAGACGCTGTGGATGAAGCGCAGCGAATAGGTCACTGCGAACATGCCGGCGAGCGTGGCGACATAGGGTGTGATCGTATCGAGGATGTTGGCCTGGTGCGTCTCGATGGCTTCGGCGAAGAACATCTCCTTGGAGATGAAGCCGTTGAGGAGCGGCACGCCGGCCATTGCAGCGCTCGCGACCATGGCGAGCACGGCGGTGCCGGGCATGTAGCGTATGAGCCCGCCGAGCTTGCGCATGTCGCGTGTCCCGGTCTCATGGTCGATGATGCCGGCCGCCATGAACAGCGATGCCTTGAAGGTCGCGTGATTGACGATGTGGAAGACGGCGGCGACTGCGGCAAGCGGACTGCCGAGGCTGAGCAGAACCGTGATCAGTCCCAGGTGGCTGATGGTCGAATAGGCCAGAAGCCCCTTCAGGTCCTGCTGGAAGATCGCGAAATAGGCGCCAAGAAGCAGTGTCGTCACGCCGGCGAGCCCGACGATCCAGAACCAGGCCTCGGTGCCGGCCATGACCGGCCAGAACCGCACGAGCAGGAACACGCCCGCCTTCACCATGGTCGCCGAATGCAGATAGGCCGAGACAGGTGTCGGCGCCGCCATGGCGTGCGGCAGCCAGAAATGAAACGGGAACTGTGCGCTTTTGGTCAAGGCACCGAGCAGAATCAGGATCAGCATCGTGACGTAGAGCGGGTGATTGCGGATCGTGTCGCCGGAGGCGAGCACGACGTCGAGATCGTAGCTGCCGACGATCCGGCCCATGATCAACAGCCCGACAAGCATGCAAAGCCCGCCCATGCCGGTCATCGTCAGTGCCATGCGGGCACCGTCGCGGGCATGGGCGTTGTGGTGCCAATAGCCGATCAGCAGGAAGGAGACGATGCTCGTCAGCTCCCAGAAGACGGCGAGCAGGATCAGATTACCGGAGAGAACGACGCCGAGCATCGACCCCATGAAGGCGAGGAACAGCGCGAAGAAGCGCGGCACCGGGTCTTCGGCCGCCATGTAATAGCGAGCGTAGAGCACGACGAGCACGCCGATTGCGGTCACCAGCACCGTGAACAGCCAGGCAAAGCCGTCCATTCTCAAGGTGAAGTTGAGGCCGAGCTCCGGCATCCAGGCAAGTTCATAGCGCAGAACGCCGCCGGAGGTGACGAAGGGGTAGAGGCCGGCTGCAACCAGGAAACAGAGAAGCGCGATCGCGCCTGCGAACCAGGCCGTTGCGCCGCGTTGATCGGACGGAAAGAAGATTGCAATGAGGCTTCCCGCGAACGGGGCTAGGATAAAGACAGAAAGCAATTTCCCCGCGTATTCGATCGTACCGTTCCCTTCTCTTGGGCTTAATGGAGATTGGGTGCCGAGGCCCCTCAAGGACCATCGCTGACGCAACGGTCGCAGACGATGCCGTCATGGTCCGCATAGCGGTAACAGGCATATGTTTTTATGACGATTTTCCCTGGGGCTGCCAAGCCTCGACACTTGGAAAAATGCGCGCGCAGCGCATTTTTGGCCCGCTCGCTCGCGCGCCGAACTGTCGCAGCCGGCTGGAGGCGCCGTCAGGCGGCCTGCCACCTGCGCTCGAAAACGAAGGCGGCGAGATCGTCGGCGCTCATTGGCCGGGCAAAGACATAGCCCTGAAGGCCATGACAGCCGAGTTCTCTCAGAATGTGGGCGTGCTCGAGCGTTTCGACGCCTTCGGCGATCACTTCGATGCCGAGCGAGGTGCCGATATCGATGATCGATTCGACGAGGCGCTTTTCCGCCGGCGAATTCAGGATCGGCAGAATCAACTGGCGATCGATCTTCAGGCGCCGCGGGGTCAGCTTCAACAGGCTGAGGATCGAGGCATAGCCGGTGCCGAAATCGTCGATCTCGATATCGATGCCGAGTTCCTTGATCCGGCGGATGTTCGACAGCACCGTGACGTCGCTCTCGTCGAAGGAGATCGATTCCAGAAGCTCGAAGGACAGGCGGCCGCGCGGGATCTGCAGCTGCTCGAGGCGGCCGATCAGCCCGTCGTCGTGCAGACGGGCATAGGACAGGTTGACCGAAACCTTCGGAATATGGATGCCGTTGGCTTCCCAGCGAAAGATCTGGAACAGCGCTTGCTCGAGGATCACCTGGTCGATGGATGCGACGACGTTGATGTCTTCGGCAGTCCTAAGAAAGGTGTGCGGACCCAGCAATCCCTTGGTCGGGTGGTCCCAGCGCGCAAGCGCTTCTACGCCGATGATCTCAAGCGTGTTCGGACAGAACTGCGGCTGGAAATGCGCGATGAATTCCTTGTGCTCGAGGCCGCGAAGGATCTCGTCGGCGGTCTGCTTGGTCTTGAACACGGCAGTCTTCAGGTCGCCGGTGAAGGTTTCGTGACGGTTGCGCCCGCGGCGCTTGGCCTCGTAAAGGGCGATGTCGGCATTGACGAGGATCTGGGACAGATCGTCGGTCGGCTTGGCCTGGGCTGCGATGCCGATGCTGACGCCGATGCGGCATTCCTGATCCTTGTAGCGAACCGGAACGCTCATCGCCTCGATGATGCAGGATGCGAGCCGAGCATCGGGCTCGGCGCCGCCATCCTGGCGGACGATGACGAACTCGTCGCCGCCGATGCGGGCGACGAAATCCTTCTCCTTGGCGTTGGTCCGCAGCAATTCGGCGGCGTGGCGCAGGATCTCGTCGCCGGCGGCATGGCCGAGCGTGTCGTTGATCTGCTTGAAGCGATCGAGATCCATGTGAAAGATGCTGAGCCTCGCCTCGGCATCGAAGTGATGGCTTCTGTCCGCAAGCACCTGGTCGAGGAAGCGCCGGTTCGGCAGGCCGGTCAAGGGGTCGTGCAGAGCATTGAATTCCATGCGGTGACGTGCCGCTTCCAGTTCGGCGCTGTGCGCTTCAGCCTGGCGCTTGGCTTCCGACAGGGTTGCGCGGGTCCTGATGTCGGCGGTCACGTCCCAGTTGACACCGACGATCTTCTTGCGCCCGTCGGCGCCGTCATAGGTCGAGCCGATAGCGCGGATATGCCGGATGGTGTCGTCCGGTAGCCGGATTCGGAACTCGGAATTGTAGGCGCCGCCCGAGGCAAGGGCTTCGGCGAATTCCTCTTCCGCCCGGGCAAGATCGTCGGGATGCAAGGTCGTCTTCCAGTCGTCATAGGCCTGGCGGACCGATCCGGTCTTGCCGTAGAGCTCCTTCATCCGCTCGTCCCAGAGCAGCTTGCCGCTGGCGATATCGAGTTCCCAGATGCCGATCTGCGAGGTGTCGAGGGCGATCTTCAGGCGGTGCGACAATTCCTGCAACTGCGCCTTGCTCTGTCTGAGCGCGCGAATGTTGTTCTGCCGCTCGCTCATCAGCCGACCGGTCAGCAGCATCGGCAAAATGATCATCAGGCCGCCGGCAACGATCAGCGCGCGGATCAGCCAGGCGTTGCGGGCCGTTTGCGGCCAGCCGCCCTTGGGAACGGCGGCGATGCGCCAGGAGCCGCCGGGAAGCAGGACCGTCATACCCACCGGTGCCTGATCGAAAACCTTGGGATCGCCGAAGAAGGCCGTTCCGTTGCTACCCGTCCCATCTCGGCCGGTGATGGCGATATCTATGCCGAGCTTATGGGACAGGAGGCCGCTGTCGTTGTAGAGACGATCGACATCGATGACGGCGGATACGATCCCCCAGAAGCGATTGCTGCCGCCGCCGGTATCGATCGATACCGGAAACCGGCCGATCAGTCCGCGCCCGCCCTGCACCAGGTCCACCGGACCGGCGAGCACCATCTTCCCCGTGTCCTTGACTTTCATGACGGCGGCGCGCTGCGCATCGTTCTTGCGGTAGTCGAGCCCGATCGCTTTTTCGTTGCCCTGCATGGGATAGACCATGCGCACGATGAGGTCGGGTGCTGCGGCAATGCTGCGCAGCTGGGAGCGTTCGGTGAAGATACTGCGGGAAAGGGCGGCGAAACGATCCTGATCCATGCCCGGTTCGGTCGCGATCGTGCCGATGAGACCGCGGACGAGCTGGATATTGCCGTTGATGCTGGCTTCGAGTTTGGAGCGGATCGGGTTGAGTTCGTCGGCGACTTGGGAACGCACCCGCGCTTCGGAGACCACCTGGTTCTGATTGTCCGCGAGGATGCCGGCCACGAGGACGACGAAAGAGGCGATGATCGCGGGAAGGTAGTTCGGCGTCAGAACTCTGGAGAGTGTCTTTTTCCCGAGGTCGAAGGCATGTCTGGCAGGCACAAGATCACCCCGGCGGCGTGCGAATGGTACAAAACGTCCGGGATGATCCCAAATTGATATTAACAATTATTGTTTTAGTTCGAGCTTTTATGCCTGCCCGAGGTCATTTTGCCGCCTTCCGCTCGGGCAGTTTCTTGTGCTTGGTTTCAGCAAGTTCCTCAAGTTCGCCTTCGGTCATGGATTTTTCCATGTCGCGTGATGCACCCTTGAGTTCGGATTTCTTCATGTCTCCACGTTTGGCGGCGAGTGCTGCGCCGGCGGCCTTCTGCTGTGCTTTCGATTTTGCAGGCATGTCGCATCTCCTTGCGTGCGTTCGAATAGCTCAAACGCCGGCCGGGCGGGCCGGTTCCCCGCTTTCGATCACGATTTGCTCTCGATCATCGCCTGCAAGGTTTCCAACCGATCGGCTTCGCGGGGCAGCTTGTCTTGCCGCAGCCGTGCGATACGCGGAAAGCGCATGGCAACGCCCGACTTGTGTCGCGTCGAGCGGTTGAGGCCTTCGAAGGCGACCTCGACGACGAAGCCGAAATCGGGTTCGGCCCGCACCGCCCGCACCGGCCCGAAGCGCTCGGTGGTATTGTCCCTGACGAAGCGGTCGAGAATTTCCAGCTCGGCGTCGGTGAAGCCGAAATAGGCCTTGCCCACCGGCACCAGCGTTTCCGCGCCGTCGATCTCAGTCCAGACGCCGAAGGTGAAATCGGAATAGTAGCTGGAGCGCTTGCCATGGCCGCGCTGCGCATACATCAGCACGGCATCGACATTGAAGGGCGCCCGTTTCCATTTGAACCAGGGGCCTTTGGCGCGGCCGGCGGTATAGGGCGAATCCAGACGCTTCAGCATGATGCCTTCGATAACGGGATCGGGCGGATCGGACCGGAGCCGGTCGAGCTCCTCCCAGGAGGAAAACGGCACGAGCGGCGACAGGTCGAAATGCTGCGGCGAAGCCCGTTCGACGAGGTCGCTCAGCAGTGCCCGCCGTGCCAGGAAACCCTCCGGTCGAACGTCGGTTTCGCCCGAAAAGAGCACGTCGTAGGCGCGGATGAAGGCCGGATATTCGTCAAGCATCTTGCGGCTGACAGTCTTGCGGTTGAGCCGTTGCTGCAGGTCGGAAAAGGTCCGGGTGGCGCGGTTGGTGCGGGTGGTGCCGCCGACCAGCAGTTCGCCGTCGATGATGCCCGAGAAATCGGCCGCCTCCAGCACGTCGGGGAAAGCGCCGGAGATTTCGTCGCCGCTGCGCGAATAGAGCCGCCTGGTCCCGCCGATATTGGCAAGTTGCACGCGGATGCCGTCCCACTTCCATTCGGCGGCAAAATCCCTGGGATCGAGCTCGTCGAGGTCGCCTTCGCCGACCGGGGTGGCGAGCATCACCGAATGGAAGACGGCGGGCGTCGAAAGGACCGGTTTTTCCGCCTCTCCCGCCAGCCATTGGAAGAGCGGCGAATAGGGCGGGGCGAGCCCGTGCCAGAGCGTTTCGATTTCGCTGACGTCCTTGCCGCCCATTTCCGCCAATGCCTGCTTGGCGAGCTTTGCGGACACGCCGATGCGCAGGCCGCCGGTCACGAGTTTCAGGAAGGCGAAGCGCGCCGATGTGTCGAGCCGGTCGAGCATGTCGCGCACGACGCTGCGCACATTGGCACGGCCGGTCGTCTGCAGCGTCTCGATTGCGTCGCCAAGCGGAATATCGTGTGTTGCGACGCCGGCGGGCGGTTCCCAGACCAGCGAGACCGTTTCTGCGAGGTCGCCGACATAATCGTAGGAATAGCGGAACAGTACCTCGTCCATGCGCTCGAGCAGCAGGTCGCGGATCATCGCCGGCTTGACGGTTGCAAGCGAGAGCGTGCCGGCGATTGCGGCGAGCGCATAACCGCGGTCCGGATCGGGCGCGGTGCGGAAATAATCCGCCAGCAGCCGGATCTTGGCGTTGCGCTGCGGGGTGAGCACGAGCCGGTCAAGCAGTTCGGCGAAGGCCCTCATCGCTCATTCCCCCTCGTCGTCATAGCCGACGAGATGTAAGGGTCGCGCGGCGATGCCCTCAAGCTCGCACCAGCGCACCAGCGCCTCCTCGCGGCCGTGGGTGACCCAGACCTCTGACGGGCCGATCTCACGGATGGTTTGGGTCAGTTCGGGCCAGTCGCAATGGTCGGAGATCACCAGCGGCAGTTCGACGCCGCGCTGCTTGGCCCGCTGTCTGATCATCATCCAGCCCGAGGCGAAGATCGCCAGCGGATCGACGAAGCGCCGGGCCCAACGGTCGGAAAAGGCGGCGGGCGGGCCGATGACGACGGTTCCGGCAAAATCCTGCTTCTCGTCGGCCGCAAGCGTCGCCGGCCGGATTTCGCCGAGATCTACGCCTTCGCCACGATAGTAATCGCAGAGCTTCTGCAAGGCACCATGGATATAGATCGGCTCGTCGTAGCCCTGCTCACGCAGAAGGGCGATCACCCTCTGCGCCTTGCCGAGCGCATAGGCGCCGATCACATGCGTGCGCTCGGGAAACTGCTTCAGCGACGTCAGCAGCTTGTGCATCTCTGTGCGGTCGTCCGGATGGTGGAACACCGGCAGCCCGAAGGTTGCTTCGGTGATGAAGACGTCGCATGGGACCGGTTCGAACGACAAGCAGGTCGGGTCGCGCCGTCGTTTGTAATCGCCCGACACGACGATGCGCGTGCCCTTCGCCATAACCGAAATTTGCGCCGAGCCAAGCACGTGGCCTGCGGGGTGAAAACGCACCTCCACGCCGTTGACGACCATCGTCTCGCCCAGGGCAACGGCCTGGCTCGTGCCGCAGAAACCGTCGCCGTAACGGATGCGCATGATATCGAGTGTTTCGCGGGTGGCGAGCACCTGACCGTGGCCGGCACGGGCGTGGTCGGAATGGCCATGGGTGATCAGGGCGCGGTCGACCGGCTGCACCGGATCGATGTAGAAATCCCCAATCTCGCAATAGAGACCTTTCGGGGCGGGATAGAGCAGGGCGTCCGGTTTCATGCCCTTAGAGATAGCCGGCGAAAACGTATCCGCCAGCCATCGCCGCAAAGTTTTTCGAACGGTCGGAGAAACCGATCCGTCCGAGGTGGCATCAGTCGTTCAGCGCCAGCGTGTCGCCGATCAGCTTCAGGGTTTTCGCCGCGTCGATGTCGATGCAGGCCTTCTGGCTCGGCAGGTTGTCCCACGGGCTCGGCGGGAACAGCCGGCTGTCGGGCTTCTGAATCGTCTGGCCATCGGCAATGCCGCCGCAGACGACGCGAATGACGCCGCTGCGCACCTTGAACAGGTCCGGCGCCACGACATAGGCGCAGGCGCAGCTGTCGTGCACCACCATGCCATCAGGCACATGCTGCTCATAGAAGGTGATGTAGAACTGCGAGATGTCCGAGAGCAGCTTTGCCGGCGCTCCGCCGCGCGTGGCGATGTCGGTGAGCATCGCCTTGGTCATCACCGTCTTGGTGGTGACGTCGAGACCGACGACGGTGACCGGCCAGGGGGCGGTCATCACCACGTCGGCAGCTTCGGGATCGCCATGGATGTTGGCTTCGGCGGCAGGCGTGATGTTGCCGTTGACGTCGAAGGCACCGCCCATGATCACGACTTCGCGCACCAGCGGCGCAAAGTCCGGATCCTCGCGCAGTGCCAGCGCCAGGTTGGTCATGCGACCGACGGCAATCAGCGTCACTTCGCCGGGATGGGCACGTACCGTGTCGATGATGAAGCGGTGCGCCGGCCGGGGATCGACAGGCAGGTCGATGTTCTCGGGCACGTCGATATTGCCGAGACCGTCGTCGCCATGGATGAAGGTCGGCCAGCCGACATGCGGCCGGTCCGGATTGAAGGTCTTGTCGAGACCCTTTGCGACCGGTGCCTTAATGCCCCACTCACGCTTCAGGAACAGCGCGTTACGCGTCGTCGTTTCGACCGAGGCGTTACCGAAGACCGTGGTGATGCCGATCAGGTCGATATCCGGGTGGCGGTGGAGGAAGAGCAGGGCCATCGCATCGTCGATGCCCGGATCCGTATCAAAGATAACCTTGTGCATGTGTTCTTCTTTTCTTTTTCTTGCGTTTGACGGGTCGCAATGGAGGCAAGATATCGGCGAAAGTCAATCGCCGTTCGGCTGCTATCGAAAGCGCCGTGTGGACGGAGGCACGGCGGCGGCCTGCCACCAGGGATGTCAGAATTACGATCGATTTCACCGGTGCATGTCGAAGCTCCGGCGAAGGCGATGTCGCGGAAGCATTCGGAAAACCCTCGATACGGAGCCGGTGTCACTTCGGACTGGTGCGCCCGGTTTCCCGTTGCGATGGGGCGTTTTGACGGCGGTTTCCGCGGGAACAACCAGATCGGCACGGCCGTGGCACTCTCCCCGACATGGATGGGAACGGGCTCATCCGCAGTCAATCACGGAGGAAATGTCATGCGTAAGTTCGTACTGGTTTCCATGGTTGTCATTGCCGCAGCGACGTCCGTTGTCGCCTCACCATCCTTCGCCCAGAGCGCTGGCAAGGGCCGGGACAGCGGACACAGTTCATCCGACCGTAGCGGTGACTGGTATCGGGGTGCCTCCACCTTCACGCACTATAACGACAACTACAACAAGCGCCGCCCACGGCCGATCTTGGTGAAGTCCGGGGCCTATTGCGTCGAGCGCCGCGAATGGGTGGATGCCTGGGGCAAATTGCAGGTCGTGCCGTACCGCGAATGCCGCGACCGCCGTCATATCGAGATCGACTGATATCGCCGCTGCTCCGCATCCCGGCGTCGGTCGGGGTGCGGATTTCCGCTACATCGCGGCCTGCTTAAACTTTCCGAAAGGTGGGGCGCCTATCCTTGCAAGGCGCCTTCGGGCTTTTGTTGCAATTCCTGATATGACAGCGGAGCCATTCTCGTGAAGGCTATTCTCGGCAAGTTGCGCCCTTCGAAGAGGCTGGTCGTCATTCTTGCCGCGGCATTCGGCGTGTCGGCTGCCTCAGGTGCTGCCGCCGTCTATGTCGGCCGCGACGCGCTGATGGAGCGGATCTCCAAGCCAGCCATCTCCGGCCTCGAATGCACTTTGGTCCGAACCCTGAAGCTCGGCCATCATGGTCAGCGCTGGGTCCGCATGCACATCAAGACGGACCGCGCCGACGGCGAGGCGCGCATGCGCACGGCTCTGCGCGTGGTCGGCGCCCTGTCGAAGGCGGAGAAGGCTGATCTCTACCAGGTCGTCGTTCTCGATGCCGCCGGGTCGGAAGAGCGGGCAGGGGTCCGTGGCGCGGCGATCGGGGCGCAAGTTCTCTTCGCGCCGGGTCCGCAAAGCGTGCCTGGGATGGATGCGCCTTTCCGCGCGTCCTACAATGACGGCAAGGCAAACTCGGCCGGTTTCTTTCACGGCAGCACGGTCGATCTTTCCGTGGGCGATATCCGCGACATGATGGCCGGCATGGACGATCGTTCGCCCTGCATCGATCCGAATGCCGTTGCCGTCGAGGGCGCGGCGGCGCCCGAGGCCGAAACGCAAGAGCACAAGGTCGAAAGCGCCGAGGCGCCGGCCGGCCACTGACGCGCCGTTCGCGCCATAAGGCACTTGCAATCCATCATCGAAAACGAAAAAAGCCCGCCGCAATCGCGCCGGGCTTTTCTGTTTTGTGCCGTTATGGCCTTGATCAGTCGGCCTTGTTGCGGCGCGCCGGGAACAGGATGATGTCGCGGATCGACGGCGCGTTGGTCAGGAGCATGATCAGGCGGTCGACGCCGATGCCGAGGCCGCCTGCCGGCGGCATGCCCTGGTCGATGGCGTCGAGGAACTCGTCGTCGAGCTGCTTGGCCTTTTCGCCGCGCGCATGGGCCTGCTCGAGCTGCTCGACCATGCGGGCGCGCTGCTCTTCCGGATCGTTGAGCTCGGAGAAGGCGTTGCCGAGTTCCCAGGTGTTGCAATAGGTCTCGAAACGCTCGACGAGGCGCGGCTCGCCCGGCACTTCCTTGGCGAAGGGCGAGATGTCCTTCGGGAAATGCGTGACATGGGCCGGCTGGATCAGCGTCGGCTCGACCTTCTCTTCGAAGAGGAAGGCGAGGCACTCGCCCCAGGTCCAGTCCTTCTCGACCTCGAAACCGGCGGCCTTGGCGGCTGCGCGGGCTTCCTCGTCGGTCTTCATCGCCAGGAAGTCGATACCGGTCGCTTCCTTGACGGCATCCGGCATCGGCACGCGGCGGAACGGTCCCTTGAAGGAGATTTCCTTGTCGCCGAACATGAATTCGGTCGAGCCGTGGATCGACAGAGCGAGCTTGGAGAACAGCCGCTCGACGAGGTCCATGATGTCCTCGTAGTCGGCATAGGCCCAGTAGCACTCCATCATGGTGAATTCGGGATTGTGCCTTGTCGAGACGCCTTCGTTGCGGAAGTTGCGGTTGATCTCGAACACCTTGTCGGTCAGGCCCGATACCAGCGTGCGCTTCAGGTACAGTTCCGGCGCGATGCGCAGGTACATGTCGAGCTTCAGCGTGTTGTGATGGGTCTTGAACGGCTCGGCCGTCGCGCCGCCATAGACCGAATGCAGCATCGGCGTTTCGACTTCCATGAAGCCGTCGTCTTCCATGAAGCGGCGGATGCCGGAGACGATCTTGCTGCGCTGCTGGAAGCGGAGCTTGGATTCCTCGTTGGTCATGATGTCGAGATGGCGCTTGCGATAGCGCAGCTCGATATCCGAGAGGCCATGCCACTTCTCGGGCATCGGCAGCAGCGACTTCGTCAGCATGGTGATCGTCTGGGCGTTGATCGTCAGCTCGCCGCGCTTGGTGCGACGGACAACGCCGGTCACGCCGATGATGTCGCCGATGTCGATCATCGGTAGCAGCGCGCGTGCATCTTCCGGGGTGGTGTCCTTGTGGCTGAAGATCTGGATCTTGCCGGATGCGTCATGGATGTCCATGAACATGCCGGAGTTGCGCGACGAGTAGACGCGGCCGGCAACGGTGACGACGTCTTGCGTCTCAGTGTCCAGCTCGAGGTTTTCGTATTTCGCTGCCAGCTCGGCATTGGTCATCGTCCGGTGGAAATGCGCCGGATAGACGTCGCCGATCTGCTCGCGCAGCAGCTTCAGCTTCTGCGCGCGCACTTCCGTGACGTCGGAGGAGAGAGCTGTTGCTTCGGTCTTGTCGTTCATCGTCCTGTCCTTACTTTCCGCTGCCGGCCATCGAGGCGGCGACCTGGCCCGCAACCTTCAACCGCTGGCGCACGACCGAGCGGCCGAGCAGTTCCATGCTGTCGAAGAGCGGCAGGGAGCGCGACGAGCCGGAAACCGCGACAAACAGCGGTGCCAGCACGACCTTGAGCTTCTTGCCCATGCGGTCGGCGATCGCGCGCAATTCCGCCTCGATCGTTTCCTTGTTCCATTCGAGGATCTTTTCCAGATCCGGCTGCACCGTGTTGAAGATCTCGACCAGTTCTTCCGGGCTCGACTTGATCTTGGCGAAGGCCGCGGGCTCGAGGCCGAGGTCGGACTTCAGCAGGAAGTCGGCCAAACCAGGCAGTTCGCCGAGCTTGGAGATGCGCGACTGCGACAGCTTCAGGCCCTGCTTCAGGCGGTCGTTCTCGGACGCCCAGGCCAGCACCCGGCCGAGGAATTCGTCGTCGCTCAGCTTTTCGCGGATCCAGCGGCCGTTCAGCCAGTCGAGCTTCTGGATGTCGAAGATCGCACCCGACTTCGACAGGTTGTCGGGGTCGAACTTTTCGGCAAGCTCGGCCATCGTCATCAGTTCCTCGCCTTCGGCGATCTGGATGAAGAACAGGCCGAGGAAGTTCATCAGCGCTTCCGGCAGGTAGCCGAGCGCGGAATAATAGGAGATCGACGTCGGGTTCTTGCGCTTCGACAGCTTCGATTTGTCGGCATTGCGCATCAGCGACAGGTGCATGAACACCGGCGGCGTCAGGCCAAGATATTGATAGATCAGGATGTGCTTCGGTACGGACGCCAGCCACTCCTCACCGCGCGCGACGTGGGTGATCTTCATCAGATGGTCGTCGACGACGTTCGCCATATGATAGGTCGGCATGCCATCGGCCTTGAGCAGCACCTGCATGTCGACCGAATCCCACGGGATCTCGACGTCGCCATAGACGCCGTCGGTGAACTTGCAGGAACCCTCGGTCGGGATCTTCATGCGCACGACATGCGGCTCGCCAGCGTCGACGCGGCGCGTGACTTCTTCGGCGGTCAGGTTCAGGCAGTGGCCGTCATACTTCGGCTGCTTGCCGGCGGCGCGCTGCGCCTCGCGCATCTGCTCCAGCCGTTCGGGCGTGCAGAAACAGCGGAAGCCGTGGCCGTTCTTCTCGATCTGGCGAACGTAGTCGAGATAGATGTCCTTGCGATCGCTCTGGCGGTAGGGGCCATAGGGACCGCCGACGTCGGGGCCTTCCGACCATTCGAGCCCGCACCATTTCAGCGCGTCCAGCACCTTCTGCTCGAACTCCGGCGTCGAGCGCGTGGCATCGGTATCCTCGATACGAAGGATGAAGGTGCCGCCGTGCTTCTTTGCGAAGAGGTAGTTGAACAGAGCGATATAGGCGGTGCCGACATGTGGCTCGCCGGTGGGGGAGGGTGCGATGCGTACCCGAACTGCTGAATCTGCCATGGTCTTTGCCCGTTTGACGTGCTTCTCGCCCCTTGCCGGAAGACAAGTCCGACCGCCGGGCGCGCATTTTATGGGAAGGAAAGGCCCGTAGGGGTGCCGCACCAGCGGTATCGGCGGGCTATTCCAGTCGGCTCGCGTGAGACCATAGAACATGGAGCATGTCAACGGAAAGTGGATCACGTCGGTTTTTGTTGACACCGCCAATGGCTGGTTATATTGAACCGTAAGGTTATTTAACTGAAAGGTTTTTTAGAAAATGCCGGAAGATCGCCTGTCGACCACGCTCTCAGCCCTTGCCGATCCCACCCGCAGGGCCATTCTCGCCCGGCTCTCTCTCGGCGAGGCTTCGGTCGGCGAACTTGCGGAGCCGTTCGAGATGAGTCTGCCGGCAGTTTCCAAGCATTTGAAAGTGCTCGAGCGCGCCGGGCTGATCAGCCGCGGCCGCGAGGCGCAATGGCGCCCCTGCCGGCTCGAAGCGGCACCCTTGCGGGATGTCAACAGCTGGCTCGACAGCTACCGTCGCTTCTGGGAAGAGAAGTTCGATCGTCTCGACGCCTATCTGCAGGAGCTGCAGAAAGTGGATCCGGACGCAGAAAAGAACTGATCTCAGCGATCTTGCTGGCGCAGTTTGCCTGCGCTACACATCCCGTGTCGAAAAAGGCAGGACCGGATATGGTAAGCCCGGTCCCTTCGTGAGGCTGTCCAAGTCTTTGCGAAGCTCTGCTCGAACCTGATCGTTCGAACCCGCGGCGTGGTTCCGATGCATCCGCATCGGTCCGCGGCGGGGTGTATCCGGATCAGACGCAGTCCGCCGCGTTTCTCAAACACGGAGACTGCAACATGCGACTGAACCATCTCGATCTTCATAGCCCCGTCGTTGCCGAAACGGCGACGTTCTTCCTTGACCACCTTGGCTTCACGCTTGTCGAAACGCGTGGCAAGGATGCGTTTTATCGCCTGGCTGACGGTGCCGGCATGGTGCTCGTGATCAGCCCGCCGATTGCCAAGCTCGGCGGCGGCGACCAGGTCAGCCTCGGCGCCCAGACCTACCATATCGGCTTCCTGCTGCCCGAGAGGTCGCAGGTCGAAAACGCCTATCGGCGCATCCTGCCGAGCGGAATCCGCATGACCGAACCGGAAGAACGGCACGGCGCCTACGTCTTCTACATGGTCATACCCGGCAACATCCTGGTCGAGATCGGGCACCGTCCAGATGCCTGACGCATGGCGCCAGCCGGAACGATTTACCGGATGAGGCGTTATCCGATCGAGAGGCGCGGGCTGTGCCAATCGGACATGACGGAGGTGGCGAACACGGGAATTTTTCCGATTTCTTCCCGTGGCCAATGAAACGGCAGTCGGGCTCACTGACCCGTCCGGCTTGCGTCCTCACAAACTCCCGCAGCAAGGTGGCCTGCATCCCCTGTGATGCAGGCCTTTTTTCGGCGCAACGAGAAAGGCGGGACATTGCGCCCCGCCATTTCCATTTTTGTTCGTGGCAGCGCCTCAGTGCAGCTTGCCGGCTTCCTTTTTTCGCAGCCGCGCATTGCGTGCCACCATGTTGAGAACCTCGACCAGCGCCGAGAAGGCCATGGCCGCGTAGATGTAGCCCTTCGGCACGTGCAGGCCCATGCCTTCGGCGATCAGCGTCGTGCCGATCATCAAGAGGAAGGCGAGCGCCAGCATGACGATCGTCGGGTTCCTCTCGATGAAATTGGCAAGCGGCGTTGCGGCAACGAGCATCACGGTGACGGCGGCGACGACGGCGATGACCATGATCGGCAGATGCGGCGTCATGCCGACGGCGGTGATGATGCTGTCAACCGAGAAGACCAGGTCGAGCAGCAGGATCTGGCCGATCGCGGCGGCGAAGCTGTTGATTGCCGAAGAGGCGATGAAGTCTTCGCCGTGGTCGCTGGGGTCGACGCTGTGGTGAATTTCCTTGGTCGCCTTCCAGACGAGGAAGAGACCGCCGGCGATCAGGATCATGTCCTTCCACGAGAAGCCGTGACCAAAGGCCTCGAAGACCGGCGTGGTCAGCTTGACGATCCAGGCGACGGTGCCGAGCAAAGCGAGGCGCATGACGAGCGCCAGCGTGATGCCGATCCGGCGGGCCTTCTCGCGGTGTTCGGACGGAAGCTTGTTAGTGAGGATGGAAATGAAGATCAGGTTGTCGATGCCGAGAACCACCTCCATGACAACCAGTGTTATGAGGGCGACCCAGGCGGCCGGGTCCTGGGCAAGCAGCATTAAATCCTGCATCGGCGATCTTTCCTTGTCTCGTGGCGCGTCGTCGCGCAAGAATCGCGGCAGTATTTAAGCAGCATCGCGAAAGTAACAAGCGCCGCCGGCCATTTGCGGCGGCGCTTTACCGTTTACGATTTGATCGGGACCCAGATTTCGACCACGCCCATGCCCGAATGCGGATCGAAACGATCGTCATACCGCTCGATCAGGTCGGGCGTTTCACCATGCTGAAGGCCGGCCTCCGGCAGCCATGTGCCGAAGATATGGTGTGCTGTCGTCGCGATCGCCGAGATATGGCCGCGGTGCAGGAACACGGCATAACGCTGCTTCGGCAGCTTGATGGTCGTAAAGCCGGTGGGCAGGGCAGCGGTATCGTCGATCTCTGCCGCCGCCATGTACCGGAAAGTCCCGGCCTCGCCGTCGCTCTGGCTACAGACGCCATAGGCGACGTTGCCCTTCTGTCCCGGGATGTTGCTGAAGTGGGCGTTAAAACGCTGCCAAAGCGAGGGAATGCCTTCGGTCCGGCCGTAGGCGTAGGTTTCCGCCAGTCCCGCCAGCAGAAGCGGCGGACTGTCTTCGAAGCGTGGTGGGTCCAGTTTGAGGAGGCGGGTGTCGTCCATTCTGAGAGGCTCCGTCAGTTCGATATTCCTGAGGTGCCCTTGCTTGCGCACGGTTTCCGGCGTCACGCCGAACTGCTCGCGAAAGGCACGGGTGAAGGCCTCGTGCGAGCCGTAGCCCGCCTCGAGGGCCACCGCGAGAATGTTGGAGGAGCCGTCGGCAAGGCTTCGTGCAGCGCCGCTCAGGCGCCGCCCGCGGATATAGACGCTGATGGAGCGGCCCGTCACCAGTCCGAAGACGCGCGACAGGTGGAAGCGCGAAAGGCCGGCAGCCTCGGCGATCTCCTCCAGCGATATATCACTCGCGAAATGGCTCTCGATGAACCAGATCGCCCGTCCGATAGCACTCATGTTCACTCCCGTGGCAGACAGCCCATGCTCATAGGGTCTTGCCGCAAGGCGCGCTTGATCGCAATTGCTGGATTGAAGGATTGCCGGACGAACGGGCGGCTCGGCTTGGCTCAACCGGTCTTCTTGGGTCCGTAGGCGGCCATGAACACCCGGACGGCAGCGGCAACTGTGCCTTCGATCTGCTCGCGCGGCGGCGCCGAACACATGCCGCCGAACAGGCGATGCTTGAACAGCCCGGCCTGGGCCATCTCGATGAACTGCCGCGCGGCCACTTCGGTGTTGTCGATAGCGAGCGTGCCGGCCGGGACCTGCCTGTCGAGGTAGGTCTTGAGGACGGTATAGCCGTTTTCGGGCGTCTCGCTGAAGAAGCGTTCCGCCAGATGCGGCATGCGGTCGATCACGCCGATCACCATGCGCATGGAACGGATCGTATCCTCGGAGGTGATGCTGCTCGTCAAGGTGACGCCGAAATCGTAGAGCGACTCCTCGACGTCCTCGTGGTCGTTGAGGGCGTGCTTGGCGGTCTGGACCACCAGGGTCTTGCCCCTGATGATCAGCGCCTTGAACAGATCTTCCTTGTTTTCGAAATAGACGTAGAGCGTGCCCTTCGAGACGCCCGCCTCGCGGGTGATGTCGTTCATGCTCGCGGCGTCGAAGCCCTGGCTCATGAAGACCCGCCGGGCACCCTCGAGAATCTGTTCGCGCTTGGCAGGGTCTTCACCCGCCGCATGGCGTCCGCTGCCGGGACAAAGCTGCTCGTCCGCGCCGTTATCAGGCTGGATGGTCTCGTTTCGCTCGGTCTTCGCTGGTTCCATGATCGCCGTCTGTGCCGTCCCGTTCGCATTAATTTTCGTCCATCGAACCGCGTGGTTCGATTTCCTCTTGATATGCGACGTCAAAGCGATTAAGTCAAGCTTCCGATCGAACCGAACGGTTCAGTTCAGTCGCCACCCATTAACCAGGCCGGTACCCATGTCCGCATCCAAAACGTCCAGCGTTGCTCGCGTTCGCCCTGTCGGCGAGGATTTTGAAGTTCCGCAGACCCATGAGGCCGCGCCCGAGGCCAAGGGGGCGACTGCCGAGGCGCCAGCAGCGACGCAAGCGCCCGCTGTCGAGGCCGCTCCGAAAAAGAAGAAGCGCAGCCCCTTGCTGCCCGTCCTCGGCCTCGCTGCTCTCGCCGCCGCCGGCTGGTACGGCTATGACTGGTGGACCAATGGCCGCTTCATGGTTTCGACCGATGACGCCTATATCGAAGGCGACATCGCCACGATCTCCCCGAAGGTTTCGGGTTATGTCGCCAAGGTCGATGTCGTCGCCAACCAGCAGGTGAAGGCCGGCGACCCGCTCGTCACGCTCGACGATGGCGACTACCGCATCGCCGCCGAGCAGACCGAGGCGCAGATCGCCACGCAGAAGCTGGCGCTCAGCCGCTTCGACGCGCAGATCGCCGGTGCCAAGGCAAGCCTTGCCCAGGCAGAAGCCCAGAAGAAAGCTCTCGAAGCAACGGTGCGCGGCGCCGAACTCGCGCAGAAACGCGCGAGCGACCTCCAGTCCAAGGACGTCGGCACCGTTGCTTCGCGCGACAATGCTGACGTGGCGCTGGATCAGGCCCGCGCGAACCTCGTCGGCGCCGATGCCAACATCGCGGCGGCGAACGCCAACATCACTGTTCTGGCGGCACAGCGCACCGAGGCGGAAAGCACGATCCGCTCGCTGGAACTTGCCCGTGACAAGGCGAACCGCGACCTCGGTTTCACCGTGCTGAAGGCGCCCTATGACGGCGTCATCGGCAACGTCGCCGTCCAGGTCGGCGACCTCGTCTCTGCCGGTCAGCGACTGGCCGCCCTCGTCCCGGTCGACCAACTCTATATCGACGCCAACTTCAAGGAGACGCAGATCGCGCATCTGGTTCCAGGCTCGAAGGTCAAGGTCCACATCGACGCCTATGACGAGAACGCGATCGAAGGCACGGTTGCCTCGATCTCGCCGGCATCCGGTTCGGTGTTCTCGCTGCTGCCGGCCGAAAACGCCACCGGCAACTTCACCAAGGTGATCCAGCGGGTGCCGGTGCGCATCACGCTGCCGGCCGATGTGCTGGCGGAAGGCCATCTGCGGGCGGGCTTGAGCGTCGTCGTCGATGTCGACACGCGCACGGCGCCCGGTGAGACCAAAATCGCCGCCGCGAAATAATCGGGCCTGACGCGCCGGCGTGTTCGATGGAACGCGCCGATGCGCCTTTACACGCAGGGAGTGGCTCAGATGGCCGCAACGGCAACAGCAGGCTCGGTGGCGGCAGCCGCACCGAAGGTCGAGGAACACATGGATCCGAGAAGGCTGATCGCCTTCTTCGCCATGGTGGTCGGCATGTTCATGGCGATCCTCGACATCCAGATCGTTTCGGCGTCGCTTGCCGAAATCCAGGCGGGCTTGTCAGCCGGCTCCGACGAAATCGGCTGGGTGCAGACCTCCTACCTCATTGCCGAAGTCATCATGATCCCGCTGTCGGGCACGCTGGCGCGCATCGTCTCGACGCGCGTGCTGTTTTCGGTTTCGGCGGCGGGTTTCACCGCGGCAAGTGCGCTCGCCGCGACCGCCACCAATATCGACCAGATGATCGTCTACCGGGCGATCCAGGGTTTTATCGGCGGCGGCATGATCCCGTCGGTCTTTGCGGCCGCCTTCACCATTTTCCCGCCGTCGAAGCGCAACATCGTTTCGCCGATCATCGGCCTGATCGCCACGCTTGCGCCGACCATCGGCCCGACCGTCGGCGGCTATCTCAGCCATGCCTTCTCCTGGCACTGGCTGTTCCTGGTCAACGTCATCCCCGGCATCATTGTCGCGACACTGACCTGGAGTTTCATCGATTTCGACAAGCCGGAATTGAGCCTCTTTAAGAAGTTCGACTGGTGGGGGCTTGCCTCGATGGCGATCTTCCTCGGCTCGCTCGAATATGTTCTGGAAGAAGGCAACGCCAACGACTGGTTCAATGACGATCACATCGTCATGGGCGCCGTCGCCACGGTGATCGCCGCCGTGATCTTCTTCTACAGGGCCTTCAAGGTTGAATTCCCGGTGGTCGACCTCAGGGCGTTTGCAAACCGCAACTTCGCCTTCGGCTCGATGTTCTCCTTCGTCATGGGCATCGGGCTCTATGGCCTCACCTATCTCTATCCGCTCTATCTCGGGCGCATCCGCGGCTACGATTCGCTGATGATCGGCGAGACGATGTTCGTCTCGGGTCTGGCGATGTTCTTGACGGCGCCGGTCGCCGGCATCCTGTCGGGCAAGCTCGATCCGCGCGTGCTGATGACCATCGGCTTTGCCAGCTTTGCCAGCGGCACCTGGATCATGGGGCACCTGACGGCCGACTGGGACTTCTACGAGTTGTTCATCCCCCAGATCCTGCGCGGCGTCGGGCTGATGCTGTGCATGGTGCCGATCAACAACATCGCGCTCGGCACCATGCCGCCGGCGCGCATGCGCGGCGCATCCGGTCTGTTCAACCTGACGCGCAATCTCGGCGGCGCTGTCGGCCTGGCGGTGATCAACACCATCCTGACCCAGCGCCAGGACCTGCACTATGCCCGGCTTTCCGAGCATATCCAGTGGGGCAACCCGGAGGCGATGGAGCGGTTCAACAACATGGCAGCGAACTTCAACACCCATGGCCTTGACGGTGCGACCATCGCCATCAAGCAGCTTGCGGCGATGGCGCAGAAGCAGGCGATGATCCTGTCGTTCGGCGACGTCTTCGTCATCCTGACGGTGCTGTTCCTGTCGCTGATCCTGGGGGTGATGATGATCAAGAAACCGCAAGGTGTTGGCCCAAGCGACGGCGGCCACTAGTTCCGTTTGCACGGTTTACGCGATCGTCGCGTTGCTGCACAATCCGGCCGGAAAAACAATCTCCGGCCGGTCCCGATCTTCGGTCTGGCGCCCTGGCCGGCTGAAAACGGGGTCATTCATGCAGTCATTGGGACGGTTCGGCATTTCCCGGCGTTCCTTCCTTGTCGGTGCGGCTGGGGCGAGCGCAGCGCTGCTGGCGCCGGCGGCGCGGGCAGCGGTACACCCGCCCGTTGATGCCACCTTCCTGTTTTCCAATGATATCCACGCCTGCCTCGTCTCGACCGAAGGCCTTGCGCCGAACTGTGCGGCGGAGGGCAAGACCGACGAAAACCTGCTTCGTCACGTCGCGGCGCTCAATGCTCTGGCGGCAATGCATTGGCCGGAAACCGTTGCCGGTCAGCCGAGTGGGCTCGGCAGCGCCCGTAGGCGGATCGGCAGGCCGCTCGGCCTGGTGCTGGGTGGCGACGTCACCGACGACGGCGGCGGACAGGTGCACCAGCCGCGCGAGGGCCGGCAGCTGCAGCAGTTTTCGAGCCGTTACCAGGAGGGACCCGGTGCCGACCGCGTGCACTTCCCCGTCTATGTCGGCCTCGGCAATCATGACCTCGATCAGGACGGACCGCCGCCGCATGTCGACTGGTATCGTCGCGAGCTGCGCGACTATGTCGAGCTCAACCATCGCCAGACGGTGTTCTACAAGCCGCCGGTGCCGGTGACGAACTATGACCCGCTGTCGGACTGCTACTCCTGGGATTGGGGCGGGCTGCATCTCGTTCAGCTCCAGCGCTTCGGCGGCGACGTCAGCAAGGGAGCCGTCGATGCGCTGCCGTGGTTGAAGCAGGATCTGGCGTCCTATGCCGCTGACGGCCGACCGGTGATCCTGTTCCAGCATTATGGCTGGGACGCCTTCTCCACGGAAGTCTGGGACGCCGCCGCCAGGACCTTCGACGATCAGGGCGACGGCCCGCCGCACTGGTGGAGCATTGAGCAGCGCCAGGCACTCGTCGGCGCGATCAAGGGCTGCAATGTCATCGGCCTCTTTCACGGCCACCAGCACGAAACCGCGATGATCTATCGCCGCGAAGGGCTAGATCTGTTCAAGCCGAAGGCTGCCTATATGGGCGGTTTCGCCCTCGTGCGCGTGACCGACGGTTTCATGGATGTGGTGCTTGCCGAGGCCGGCAAGGGCCACGGCGAGATCGTTTTCACGCAAGCCTTCAGCAAGCGTTTTTAGCCGCGAAAACAGCGGTTGGTTTTCCTCCGTGCATTTTTGATTTACGTACATCAAAAATTCCTCTAAGGCAGTTTGCGGGAGGAAATGATGCGCCCTACAGTTCACGATATCGCTGCAGAAGCCGAGGTCAGTCTTGCGACCGTCGATCGGGTTTTGAACAATCGCCCTGGTGTTCGGAAGGTCACGCGCGACAAGGTCGAGCGCGCCATCGCGACGCTCGGTTATATCAGGGACGTGGCGGCGGCCAATCTTGCCAAGAGCCGCAGCTATCCGCTGATCTTCATCCTGCCCGAGGGTGAAAACGCCTTCATGCGCGGGCTTGAGGCCGAGGTCCAGTCCGCCAGAGCCCGCTCCGCCGTCGAGCGGACCGATATCACCATTCTCTCCGTTCCCGCCTTCGATGCGTCGGCACTGGCCGAGGCGCTCGACGAAGCGCGCCGGCGGGAGCCTGCCGGCGTTGCCGTCGTTGCCGTCGAGGCGCCGGAAGTGGTGGCGGCCGTCGGGCGGCTTCGCGCAGACGGCATCGCCGTCGTCACGCTCGTCTCGGACCTGACCGGTTCCGAGCGCGATCATTTCGCCGGTGTCGACAATATCGCCGCCGGGCGCACGGCCGGCAGCCTGATGCGGCGTTTCCTTGGTGGCCGCGACGGTCCGGTGGCAATCGTTGCCGGCTCGATGCTGGTGCGAGACCACAGGGATCGGCTTGAGGGCTTCAGCGCTGCCATGAACGACAGTGTGGCCAAGCGGCATCTGCTGCCCGTGGTTGAGGGGCACGATGACCCGTCCGAAGTCGAGAAACTGGTGCAGGACCTGCTGGTGTCGCACGCGGACCTGGCCGGCATCTACAGCCTCGGCGCGGGCAACCGTGGCCTGATCGCGGCGCTCGAAAAGGCCGGGCGTCAGGCCGAGATCTGCGCGATCGCCCACGAGCTGACGCCGTACAGCCGTGCCGCACTCGTCTCGGGCACCATCGATGCGCTGCTCAATCAGGATGCGGGGCACGAGGTGCGCAGCGCCATTCGCGTGCTGAAGGCGCGCGCCGATGGGCTCTCGATGATCGAGGCACAGGAGCGCATCCGCATCGATATTTTTCTGAAGGACAACCTGCCGGTCGAACCGGCGTAATACTTTGAATTTACACAATTCCTGACGGAAAGCGGTTCAACACTTTTCCTGGAATTGCTCAATGGAGGCATGCATGTATCTCGGACTGGATCTCGGCACGTCGGGCGTCAAGGCGATGCTGATGGACGACAATCAGCGCATTGTCGGTTCGGCCTCCGGTGCGCTCGACGTTTCCCGGCCGCATCCCGGCTGGTCGGAGCAGGATCCGGCCGATTGGGTGCGCGCTACCGAGCAGGCGATATCAGGCCTGAAGGCGGCGCACCCGGCAGCGCTTGCGGCCGTGCGCGGCATCGGCCTCTCCGGCCAGATGCATGGCGCGACGCTGCTCGACGCCGACGACAAGGTGCTGCGGCCCTGCATCCTCTGGAACGATACCCGCAGTTTTCGCGAGGCGGCGGCACTCGACGCCGATCCGCAATTCCGCGCCATCACCGGCAACATCGTCTTCCCCGGATTCACCGCGCCGAAACTCGTTTGGGTGCGTGAAAACGAGCCGGATCTTTTTGCCAAGGTGCGCTGGGTGCTGTTGCCCAAGGACTATCTGCGCCTGTGGCTGACCGGCGAGCATATCTCGGAGATGTCGGATTCGGCCGGCACCGCCTGGCTCGACACCGGCAAGCGACGCTGGTCGGAAAGCCTGCTTTCGGCCACCGGCATGGATGAACGGCAGATGCCGGATCTCGTCGAAGGCACGGATCGGGCGGGAGCGCTTCGATCAGAGCTGGCGTCGCGCTGGGGCATGGGCGACGGCGTCGTCGTTGCTGGCGGGGCGGGCGACAATGCGGCCTCCGCCTGCGGCATGGGCACGGTCGGCGAAGGCCATGCCTTCGTCTCGCTCGGCACGTCCGGCGTGCTGTTTGCTGCCAACGCCAGTTACCTGCCCAATCCGGCAAGTGCCGTTCACGCCTTCTGCCATGCTCTGCCGAACACCTGGCATCAGATGGGCGTCATCCTGTCGGCGACCGATGCGCTCAACTGGTATTCGGGGATTGCCGGTCGCAGTGCCGCCGACCTCAGTACGGAATTGGGCGATACGTTGAAGACGCCAGGCGGCGTGACCTTCCTTCCCTATCTCTCCGGCGAGCGAACCCCCCACAACGATGCAGGGATCCGCGGCGCCTTTGCCGGCCTCGGCCACGAGAGCAGCCGCGTGGTGCTGACGCAGGCAGTGATGGAAGGGGTTTCCTTCGCCATCCGCGACAGCCTCGAGGCATTGCGCGCGGCCGGCACCACGCTGACACGGGTGACGGCGATCGGCGGCGGCTCGCGTTCGCGTTATTGGCTGAAGTCGATTGCGACCGCGCTCGATCTGCCGGTCGATCTGCCTGCCGACGGCGATTTCGGCGCGGCCTTCGGCGCTGCGCGTCTTGGGCTGATCGCGGCAACCGGTGCCGATCCGGTCGCGACCTGCCATCCGCCGAAAACGGCGCAAACGATCGCGCCGGATACCGGCCTGGTGGCTGCCTACGAAGAAGCCTATCAGCGCTATCGACGCCTTTATCCCGCCATCAAGGGCGCGGCGACATGACCATATCGCGCCCTTCCATGGCTGTTGCCGATCGACCGGGCCTATTGCGCCGGCACCTTGTCGAGAAAGCCGGTGACTTGCTTCAGCCGGCCGTTTTCGATCAGGCCGACATCGGTGCCCTCGATCACGGGCTCGACGCCTTCGGGACCGAGTGCCCAGGAGAAGCGGATCGTGTCGGCAAAGCCATCCGGCGTGCCCTTGAGTGTGAAGCGGAAGCCAGGGAACTGGCCCTTTACCCCGGCGATCAGGCCGCCGATGCCCTCATGCCCGTCACCCTGCATGATCGGATCGCGATAGGCGACATCCGCCGAGAAGGCCTTTTCGATCAGGGCGCTGCGATCGCCAGGCTCGGCGTTCCAGGCGGCAATATAGGCTTGGGCGATCCGGTTGAGGTCGTTCATCTGACTGTTCCTTTGGTTTGGCATTTCGATGCCCCAGCTATCGCCGCCCGAGGGAATGAAACCAATTACCTTCCACGTAATGGCCGGACGTTTTGCAATGGCGACGCCGGCACACCACCCATGAGAGGAGCCAGACCGTGAGCACGGGATTTTTCGGCGATATCGCCAAAATTAACTACGAGGGACCGGAGAGCAGCAATCCGCTCGCCTTCCGCCACTACAACAAGGACGAGGTCGTCTTCGGCAAGCGCATGGAAGATCACCTGCGCTTTGCGGTCGCCTATTGGCACACCTTCGTCTGGCCGGGCGGCGACCCCTTCGGCGGCCAGACGTTCGAGCGCCCCTGGTTCAAGAACACGATGGACGCCGCCAAACTGAAGGCGGACGTTGCGTTTGAATTCTTCCAGCTGCTCGGCGTTCCCTACTACTGCTTCCACGATGCGGACGTCCGCCCCGAAGGGCGCAACTTCGTCGAGAACACCAAAAACCTCAACGAGATCGTCGATTACTTCGAAAAGAAGCAGTCGGAAACCGGCGTCAAGCTGCTCTGGGGTACGGCCAATCTCTTCTCCAACCGCCGCTACATGTCGGGTGCCGCGACCAATCCGGATCCGGATGTGTTTGCCTTTGCGGCTGCGACGGTCAAGACCTGCCTCGACGCTACCCAGCGTCTCGGCGGCGAGAACTATGTGCTGTGGGGCGGGCGCGAAGGGTATGAGACGCTGCTCAACACCGACCTGTCGCGCGAGCTCGATCAGCTCGGCCGCTTCGTCAACCTGGTGGTCGAGTACAAGCACAAGATCGGCTTCAAGGGCGCGATCCTGATCGAGCCGAAGCCGCAGGAGCCGACCAAGCACCAGTACGACTACGACGTCGCCACCGTTTACGGCTTCCTCAAGAAGTACGGCCTGGAAAAGGAAGTGCAGGTCAACATCGAACAGGGCCACGCGATCCTCGCCGGCCACTCCTTCGAGCACGAACTGGCGCTTGCCAATGCGCTCGGCATTTTCGGCTCGATCGACATGAACCGCAACGACTACCAGTCGGGCTGGGATACCGACCAGTTCCCCAACAACGTGCCGGAAATGGCGCTTGCCTACTACCAGGTTCTGGCCGGTGGCGGCTTCAAGACCGGTGGCACCAACTTCGACGCGAAGCTGCGGCGCCAGTCGCTCGATCCCGAGGACCTGCTGATCGGCCATATCGGCGGCATGGATTGCTGCGCCCGCGGTCTCAAGGCTGCTGCCCAGATGATCGAGGACAAGGCACTTTCCGCACCGCTCGACCAGCGTTATGCCGGTTGGCAGGTGCCGGAAGCCAAGAAGATGCTCGAGGGCGGCTTCTCGCTGGAAGAGATCGAAGCCTGGGTGTTGAAGTCCGACCTGAACCCGCAGCCGAAGTCCGGCAAGCAGGAACTGCTGGAGAATGTCGTCAACCGTTACGTCTGACCCGGTGCTCGCAAGCGCTTCATGAACGGAGGGCGGAGCCAGGCAAGGCCTGGCTTTACCGCCGGCAACCGGCGTTACGGATAATCGTCACAATTGGCGACGGACAAGGGGAAAGGGGCGTCATGATGCCGTCCCTTTTTCGTTGCCGCGGTATCCACGGCACAAATGGCAACAGGGCTGCACGTCTGCATTGCCGACATGTCCGAAGAGGGATTGAAACCGACCTTTAAAAACTGCGCGCTGGCCGGTTGCTCCATGCAAAAAATCTGCTAGTTTCGGCGCCTGCAACGTTTCAGGTGCTTCAGCTGCAGCGAAAATGAAGCCTTCTTCCGCTTCTTCCTGTCGTTGGCCTAACAGGCCGGCTTTGCCGGCAGCCATATTATCAGGAGGATGTTTGGGATGAAAACGATCAAGGGCCCCGGTCTGTTTCTGGCGCAGTTTGCGGGGGATGCGGCGCCGTTCAACTCGTTTGCGTCGATCACGAAGTGGGCGGCCGATTGCGGCTACAAGGGCGTGCAGGTGCCGACGTGGGACGCGCGGCTGATCGATTTGCAGAAGGCGGCGACGTCAAAAACCTATTGCGACGAGCTTGCCGGCATTGCTCGCGACAACGGCGTCGAGATCACCGAACTGTCGACCCATCTGCAGGGCCAGCTGGTCGCCACCCATCCGGCCTATGACGAGGTCTTCGACGGCTTTGCCGTGCCGGAAGTGCGCGGCAACCCGAAGGCGCGGCAGCAATGGGCGGTCGAGCAGGTGAAGCTGGCGCTGACGGCGTCGAAGAACCTCGGGCTTGATGCGATGGCGAGCTTTTCCGGCGCGCTTGCCTGGCCGTTCATCTATCCCTGGCCTCAGCGCCCGGCCGGCCTGGTCGAGACCGCGTTCGACGAGCTGGCGAAACGCTGGCGGCCGATCCTCGACCATGCCGAGGACTGCGGCGTCGACGTCTGCTACGAGATCCATCCGGGCGAAGACCTGCACGACGGCATCACCTTCGAGATGTTTCTGGAGCGCACCGGCAACCATGCCCGCGCCAACATGCTCTACGACCCGTCGCACTATGTGCTGCAGTGCCTCGACTATCTCGACAACATCGACATCTACAAGGATCGCATCCGGATGTTCCACGTCAAGGATGCCGAGTTCAACCCGACCGGGCGGCAGGGCGTCTATGGCGGCTACCAGGGCTGGGTCAACCGGGCCGGTCGCTTCCGCTCGCTTGGAGACGGCCAGGTCGATTTCGGCGCGGTGTTTTCCAAGATGGCGGCCAATGATTTTTCCGGCTGGGCGGTGGTGGAATGGGAGTGCTGCCTGAAGCATCCCGAAGACGGCGCGCGCGAGGGCGCCGAGTTCGTCAAACACCACATCATCCGCGTTACCGAGAAGGCGTTTGACGACTTTGCCGACAGCGGTACCGACGAGGCGGCCAACCGGCGCCTGCTGGGCATCTGAGGCAGAACCATAGGTCCAGCGGCAGCTCCAGGCCCGCTGCGGCCGCAGCCCCTCACCCCTAACCCTCTCCCCGCAGGCGGGGAGAGGGGACGTGGCCCACGGTTGCGCCGAGTAAGCAGAGGGCGCCGCAATCGATCTTCTGCCCGCTATTGGGCAAAGAGGATGAAACGCCGACAGCGCGGTAAGTCCCTTCTCCCCCCCAGGCGGGGAGAAGGTGCCGGCAGGCGGATGAGGGGCGACCTCACGATACGACAATGAAACGATACGAGGAGAGACAAGATGGCAATCGAAGGAACGAGCGAGAAGCGCGAGCGGCGGATAAGGCTGGGCATGGTCGGCGGCGGCTCGGGCGCCTTCATCGGCGCGGTGCACCGCATCGCCGCAAGGCTCGACGATCACTTTGAACTGGTGGCGGGCGCCCTGTCGTCGACGCCGGAGAAGGCTGAGAGTTCCGGGCGCGAGCTCGGGCTTGACCCGTCGCGCGTCTATTCCGACTTCAAGCAGATGGCGATCCGTGAGGCGAAGCTGAAGGACGGGATCGAAGCGGTGGCGATCGTCACGCCGAACCACGTGCACTATGCCGCGGCAAAAGAGTTCCTGAAGCGCGGCATCCATGTGATCTGCGACAAGCCGCTGACCTCGACGCTAGCGGATGCGAAGAAGCTGAAGAAGGCGGCCGATGACAGCGATGCGCTGTTCGTGCTCACCCACAACTACACCGGCTATCCCATGGTGCGCCAGGCGCGCGAGATGGTCGAAAATGGCGATATCGGCGCGGTGCGTTTGGTGCAGATGGAATATCCGCAGGACTGGCTGACAGAGAATATCGAGCAGTCCGGCCAGAAGCAGGCGGCCTGGCGCACCGATCCGGCGCGCTCCGGTGCCGGCGGCTCGACCGGCGACATCGGCACCCATGCCTATAATCTCGGCGCCTTCGTCTCCGGGCTGGAACTGGAAGAGCTTGCCGCCGATCTCGACAGCTTCGTTCCGGGCCGAAAGCTCGACGACAATGCCCATGTGATGATGCGCTTCAAGGCGAAGGACGGCGAGCGCGCCAAGGGGCTGCTGTGGTGCAGCCAGGTGGCGCCCGGCCACGAGAATGGCCTGATGGTGCGGGCCTACGGCACCAAGGGCGGACTGGAATGGACGCAGAAGGACCCGAACTATCTCTGGTACACGCCGTTCGGCGAGCCGAAGCGGCTGCTGACCCGCGCCGGAGCCGGTTCAGGTGTAGCGGCTGGCCGTGTCAGCCGCATCCCGTCGGGCCATCCGGAAGGCTATCTCGAAGGCTTCGCGAACATCTACACTGAGGCGGCCCGCGCGATCTTCGCCAAGCGCAAGGGCGAGAAGGTCGATCCGGCCATCACCTATCCGACCATCGACGACGGCATGAAGGGAATGATGTTCGTCGATGCCTGCGTCCAGTCATCCAAACGAAATGGTGCTTGGGTAAAGGTGTAGCGAAACGTTTGCGCCGGGCGGAAGGGCGGGACATACCTCGCCCTTTTTCGCGAGTTGACTTTTGCCGGCACGGGTTTAGGCCAACGCGCAAGATAAGCCGAAAACAATGAGGTCAACGCCTTACCGGGGCGGGGCCGCAAAAGACGAGACAGAGAGATGACCGATCCCAAGATCCTGGCCCAGCGCTTTCCGGGTGACTTCGTATTCGGAGTGGCGACCGCCTCCTTCCAGATCGAAGGCGCCACCAAGGCCGACGGCCGCAAGCCATCGATCTGGGATGCCTTCTCCAACATGCCGGGCCGGGTCTTCGGCCGGCACAATGGCGATGTCGCCTGTGACCACTACAACAGGCTCGACGACGATCTCGATCTGATCAAGAGCCTCGGCGTCGAGGCCTACCGGTTTTCGATTGCCTGGCCGCGCATCATTCCCGAAGGCACCGGCCCGATCAACGAGAAGGGGCTCGACTTCTACGACCGCCTCGTTGACGGCCTCAAGGCGCGCAACATCAAGGCCTTTGCCACCCTTTATCACTGGGACCTGCCGCTGGCCCTGATGGGCGATGGCGGCTGGACGGCGCGCACCACGGCCTATGCCTTCCAGCGTTATGCCAAGACGGTGATAGCCCGCCTCGGCGACCGGCTCGACGCGGTCGCAACCTTCAACGAGCCCTGGTGCTCGGTCTGGCTCAGCCATCTCTACGGCATTCATGCGCCGGGCGAGCGTAACATGGACGCCGCGCTGCATGCGCTGCATTTCACCAATCTGGCGCACGGCCTCGGTGTCGACGCCATCCGCTCTGAGCGGCCGAACCTGCCTGCCGGCATCGTCATCAATGCGCATTCGGTTTATCCCGGCAGCGACGCTGACGCCGACAAGGCGGCCGCCGAGCGCGCCTTCGATTTCCACAACGGCGTCTTCTTCGGTCCGATCTTCAAGGGGGAGTATCCCGAGAGCTTCATGAGCGCGCTCGGCCATCGCATGCCTGATATCGAAGACGGCGACATGGAAACGATCTCGCGCCCGCTCGACTGGTGGGGCCTCAACTACTACACGCCGATGCGCGTCAGCGACGATCCAAAGGCCGGTGCCGAATATCCGGCGACGATCAATGCCAAGCCGGCCAGCGATGGGAAGACGGATATCGGCTGGGAGGTCTATGCGCCGGCGCTCGGCCAGCTGGTGGAGACGCTCAACGCCCGCTACGACCTGCCCGATTGCTACATCACCGAGAATGGCGCCTGCTACAATATGGGCGTCGAAAACGGTGCGGTCGACGACCAGCCGCGGCTCGACTATATCGCCGAGCACCTGTCGGTAACGGCCGACCTGATTGCCAAGGGCTATCCGATGCGTGGCTACTTCGCCTGGAGCCTGATGGACAATTTCGAGTGGGCCGAAGGCTACAAGATGCGCTTCGGCATCGTGCATGTGGATTACGAAACGCAGGTGCGCACGATCAAGAAGAGCGGCCACTGGTACAAGGCATTGGCCGAGGAATTTCCTGGCGGCAACCACATCTGATGGCCAAAAGCCATGCGCGCTCGTTCAGGCGCGCAAGGCATCCAGTCAATCGAAGCGCCCCGGGGCCGCTTTGCGCACCGGCAGCACCTCGAGGCTGCCGCGATCGAGCTGGGCCAGAACTTCCTTGAAGCCGAAGCGCGGCTTCCATCCGAGCGCGCCGATGGCGGCACTCGGATCGTAGATGCGGTCGATCGAGGTAGGCAGCGACCAGCCGCGTTCGGCAAAGGCCTGGGAAAATTTTGTTGCCCGCTCGCGCAGAACCGCGGCGGCGTCGCTTACCAGATGCCGGCAATCCGTCGGCAGGAAGGCCGGCTCGCCTGAGACGATGAACCGCTGAAAGGCAGGCCCGTCATTGTCGAGTGCCGCCACATGCGCGTCCGCCACGTCGCGGACGTCGATACCGCGGTGCAGCCGATAGGCCGCCATGCGGTCGGCCTGCTCCGGAAAGCACCGCGACATGCGCAGGACACGGACGTGCAGCGCCCGGTCGGCGGCGTTTTCCAAGAGCGCCTCGGCAGCAAGCTTGGTGTGGTGGTAGATCGTATGCGGCTGCGGCGGCGTC
Organism: Ensifer adhaerens; assembly: GCF_001270265.1. Taxonomy (GTDB): domain Bacteria; phylum Pseudomonadota; class Alphaproteobacteria; order Rhizobiales; family Rhizobiaceae; genus Ensifer; species Ensifer adhaerens_B. The sequence goes on along the minus strand of NZ_LGAP01000029.1, from coordinate 5,091 downwards.
TCCTCGGTGATCCAGGTGCAGGCGCCTTCCTTTACCGCATGGCCGTAAAGCGCCGTCGTGCTGGTGAAGACGATGCGGCTGACGCCGGTGGCTTGCGCGGCGGCAATGACGAGATGGGTCCCCATCACATTGACACGCTCGAACTCCGCGTCCGGGATCGTATCGACATGCGGCGCATGCAGCCCGCCCGTATGAATGACCGCATCGGCCCCTTGCATGGCGCGCTCGAGCAGCACGCCGTCGACAAGATCGCCTGAGATTTCTGTCGTCGCGAAAGGTGCGCGATCGATGCCGACCACGTCATGATGGGGTGCCAACGCATTGTAGATCGCCCGGCCGACGCGCCCCGAACTTCCGGTCAAAACGATGCGCATCGGCTCTCCTGCCCTTCGACTCAATCTCGCCGTGTTTCGTATCAGAGAACTGTGGTCAGTAAACCGTGAAGTGCGCCGTATTCCCGCGGCGGCAGTCGAAGGGTCAACTCACCCTGTGGCGATCATCATTCCGGTGCGTATTGCGAAGCTGCCCACCTCAGGCCCTTGATCCGCCAACTCCCCTTGTTCTATGCGTTAGCGATAGCGAATAGGCGTGTGGGGCGCCCGAGGACTATCAAAAATGGAAATCTTCACTTCTGCCGGGCTGCTGGCGCTTCTGCAGGTCATCGTCATCGACCTGGTTCTGGCCGGCGACAATGCCGTCGTTATCGGTCTTGCAGCCGCCGGTCTACCGACTGAGCAGCGCCGCAAGGCGATCCTGGTCGGCATCCTTGCCGCAACCGTGTTTCGCATCGCGCTCGCCAGTGTCACCGTGCAGCTTCTCGAGATCATCGGGCTGCTGCTGGCCGGCGGTCTTCTGCTTCTTTGGGTCTGCTGGAAGATGTGGCGCGAGATCCGCTCCGGCGGAGTAGAAGATTTCGAGGGTGAGGGCGCCAATTCGGCGCCGCGAAAGACCTTCCTTCAGGCGGCGATCCAGATCGTCATTGCCGACGTCTCGATGTCGCTCGACAACGTTCTGGCGGTCGCCGGTGCTGCACGCGAGCATCCGAGCATCCTCGTCTTCGGCCTTGTCCTTTCGATCGCGCTAATGGGCATTGCCGCAAGCTTCATCGCCCGGCTGCTCAACCGCTATCACTGGATCGCCTACGTCGGTCTCGCCATCATCCTTTATGTGGCGCTCAACATGATCTATCGCGGCTCGATTGAGGTCTGGCCGCACCTGGCTCCGGTTGCCCACGCCATCGGCGTCTGACCGTCGCAGGCAGATCGTCGGCATCGGCCCGCTTGTCGGGTCGGTGCACGGCTTTCCTCTTGCCACGGCGCTCGCGAAAGAGCGGTTTTTTCCGCAAACGCGAAGCAACCCGGAAAAACATACCTGTAAAAGCCGGGATCTATTGTCCATAAGGGCCGTAGATTATGTCGCATGTTCTTCCTGCGGCAATGACGTTGAACTCACCGGTTGGCTAATGCTAGAGATGTGCTCCCTGTTCCGAATGCGTTGTCGAATGTCGGCCTGACAAGACGCGCCTTCCATCCCGCGCTCAAAGCCCGGGATTTTGAGTTTCCAGCATCCGAGAGCACCTATGTACCCGTCCATAACGATAGCGCCTCTTTCGGGGGTATCCGAACGATGAGCGTTTCCGCCTACAAAGCGCCGGCGCCCGGTGACGCCGCCGTCATCTTCGATGGCGTTTCCAAGCATTTCGCAGCGTCCGGCAAGAGCGGCGCCTTCACGGCGCTCGACACGGTCTCGCTTTCGGTCGGGCGCGGCTCGATCACCGGTATCATCGGCCGCTCCGGCGCCGGCAAGTCGACGCTGATCCGCCTGGTCAACGGGCTGGAAAAGCCGACGGGCGGCACGGTGCTCGTCGATGGCGTCGATGTCGGCGCGCTCGACGAGGCAGGCCTTCGCGCGCTCAGGCGCTCGGTCGGCATGATCTTCCAGCATTTCAATCTTCTGTCGTCGCGCACCGTGTTCGGTAATGTGGCGCTGCCGCTCGAAATCGCCGGCATGGACAAGCACGCCATCGAGAAGCGCGTGCTGCCGCTGCTCGATCTCGTCGGGCTTGCCGACAAGCATGGTCGTTACCCGGCCGAGCTTTCCGGCGGGCAGAAACAACGGATCGGCATCGCCCGGGCGCTGGCGACCGAGCCGAAGCTGCTGTTGTCGGACGAGGCGACATCGGCGCTCGATCCGGAGACGACGCAATCGATCCTCGAGCTCCTGAAGCGCATCAATGCCGAGCTTGGCCTGACCGTGCTGCTCATCACCCACGAGATGGAGGTGGTGAAGGCAGTCACCTCCGACGTCGCCGTGATCGATCATGGCCGCATCGTCGAACGCGGCCATACCTTCGACGTCTTCACCCATCCCCGGCACGAAACGACACGGGCGATGCTCTCCGGCCTGCCGGGCTCGAAGCTGCCAGACGCCGTGTCGCGCGCGCTGAGGCCGCAGGCCGTGGCCGGTGACCGCGCCGTCGTGCGCCTGACCTTCTTTGGGGCGGCGGCGGAACGGCCGCTGATTTCGCAGCTGATCAAGTCGGTCGGCGCCGAGGTCAACATCATTGCCGGCACGATCGACGAGATCGGCGGCCGGCCCTATGGCTCGCTGGTCGTCGCCTATGGCGCGGATGCGGAAACCGCAGGCCGTGCCGAACGCTTCTTCACCGAAAACGGTCTGGTCACGGAGGTGCTCGGCTATGTCGCCTGATATTCTGGTAAAGATCTGGGGCGCCACGCTCGATACGCTCTACATGGTCGCGGCCGCCGGTCTGATTGGTTCGCTGATCGGCTTGCCGATCGGCATATTCCTCGCGACCAGCGGCAAGGGCGAACTCTTCCCGGCACCGACGATCAACCGCATCGTCGGACTGATCGTCAATGCCGCACGCTCGACGCCGTTCATCATCCTCGTCGTCGCCATCATTCCCTTCACCCGCCTCATCACCGGAACGTCGATCGGCACCAAGGCGGCGATCGTGCCGCTGACGATCGCCACCATTCCCTTCGTCGCCCGCTTGGTGGAGGCGGCGATCCGCGAGATCGACAAGGGACTGATCGAGGCCGCCCGCGCCATGGGGGCGACGCCGATGCAGATCGTCTTCAAGGTGCTGCTCGCCGAAGCGCGCCCGGCGCTGACAATGGCGCTGACCATGACCGCCGTCAGCCTCATCGGTTACTCCGCCATGGTCGGCGCGGTCGGTGGAGGCGGGCTCGGCGATCTCGGCATCCGCTACGGCTACCAGCGCTTCATGCCCGACGTGATGCTGGTCGTCGTCATCGTGCTCATCGTGCTGGTGCAGCTCGTGCAGAGCGCCGGCGACGGACTGGCGCGCCACTTCGACAGACGCAGCCGCAAGAACTGATTTCCCAAGGCGCTCAAGTCACCAACAAGGAGATACCCATGAAGAAGCTCATCATTGCTGCGGCAATCGCAGCCCTCACGGCCGGTACGGCCCTGGCCGAGACCATCAAGGTCGGCGTAACGCCGGGCGAGCACGCCCAGATCATGGAGAAGGTGAAGGAAGTCGCGGCGCCCAAGGGCCTCGACATCGAAATCCTTGAATTCTCCGACTACGTCGTTCCGAACCAGGCGCTTGCCGACGGCGACCTCAACGCCAACTCGTTCCAGCACCAGCCCTATCTCGACAACCAGATCGCCGATCGCGGTTTCGACATCGTCAGCGTCGGCACCACCATCACCACGCCGATGGGCGTCTATTCGAGCAAGGTGAAGAGCCTCGACGAGCTGAAGGACGGCGCGACGATCGGTATCCCGAACGACCCGACCAATGGCGGCCGCGCGCTGCTCGTTCTCGCGTCCAAGGGCCTGATCAAGGTCAAGCCGGAAGTCGGCCTGAAGGTCACCCCTTCCGACATCACGGAAAACCCGAAGAACATCACGTTTGCCGAATTGGATGCAGCCCAGCTTCCGCGCTCGCTCGCCGACGTCGACGCAGCGGTGATCAATACCAACTATGCGCTCGAGGCCGACCTGCATCCCAAGGAAGACGCCATCGCCATCGAAGGTGAAAAGTCGCCCTACGCCAACGTCATTGCCGTGCGCACTGCCGACAAGGATGCACCCTGGGTGAAGACGCTCGTCGAGGCCTACCACGATGAGTCGGTCCGGACCTTCATCAATGACACCTTCAAGGGCGCTCTGATCCCGAGCTGGTAATTTCCGGGGCGTAGATACCCGAATGCCGATCCGCGCGCCGCACCCCGGCGCGCGGTTTTCTTTTGAACGCCGGCCGCTGCGCGCTATGTTTGCTGCAATATTAGGAGGAGGCAGGCATGAAGGGTGGATGTCTTTGCGGGGCCATTCGGTATGAGACCAGGCGCGCGCCGTCCTATTCCGGCTTTTGCCATTGTCGCGATTGCCAGCGGATCACCGGTACCGGTCATTGCTGCTACATGATCTTCGATCGTTCGGATGTGATTGCGACTGGGTCCTATCGCAGCTACCAGACCGTTGCCGCAAACGGCAACATCTCCGTCCGCCATTTCTGCGACACCTGCGGCAGCCAGATTTTTGGAAGCGGCCTGCCGGATGACGGCCGCCTGACGATCTATGCCGGCACGCTGGACGATCTCTCCGCGTTCACCCCGACGGATGCGATCTTCACGCGCAGTCGGCCCGAATGGGATCGGGCGGCGATGGCGCTGCAGGAATGTGAAGCCTTGCCGGGCTAGATCATTTCATTGTTTCATTGAAACAGTGAAATGATCTAACTCTTTGAAACTACGCAATTCCGGGCGGAAAACTGTTTCACACTTTTCCTGGAATTGCTTTAGAAACGCGACAGCAAGATTTGCCCCTCACCCTAACCCTCTCCCCGCAGGCGGGGCGAGGGGACGCGGCCTTGGTGCGCGGTTGCCGGCGGCTTACGTTATGGAAAATGCTGGCTTGAGCGGGCGGTTGTTCGGGATACGGATGGCGCTGCATCTCCCTTCGCCCCGCTTGCGGGGAGAGCGACTGTCTTGTGGGTCAAGCGTTTTGCCATGGTTTGCGGTCCCGGATGATGGCGTTGAGGATGGTGAGCAGCTTTCGCATGGTTGCGACGATGGCGACGATCTTGGGTTTGCCGCC
>NZ_LGAP01000028.1 GCF_001270265.1 Ensifer adhaerens | reverse complement strand
TGCTTCACACTCACGGCAGGCCAGAAGGGCGATGCGCCGCAAGCCGACGCCCTGATCGAGGGCCTGCCCGCAGACGTCGTCATGGCAGACACCGCCTATGACAGCGACCGCCTGCGCGATGCAATCGCCGACAAGGGGGCCGTGGCAGTCATCCCAAACAATCCGTCCCGCGCGCGCAAATACCCAGTGGACAAAGACCTTTATGGCCTGCGGCACTTGATCGAATGCTGCTTCTCAAAACTCAAGCAGTTCCGCAGAGTAGCCACGCGCTACGAGAAAACGGCACAAAACTACCGAGCCGTCGTCACAATCGCAGCCATCGTCCTCTGGATCAGGTAAGTGTCCACACGACCTAGAGCTTCCTCGGCGCGGTGGCACGCCGCACGGGAACCATCGGAAAAGCTTCTCATCGCCGGGCGTTCGCTCTTGCAGCGGGCATCGGCCAGCGGACAACGCGGGTGAAAGGTGCAGCCCGATGGTGGATTGAGCGGGCTCGGCACTTCGCCTGCCGTGATGCTGCGCTGGCGCTTCGGTTCGGCAATGTCGGGGATCGTCTCCAGCAACAACCGCGTGTAGGGATGGCGCGGATTGGCGAAAAGCGTTTCTGTATCCGCCTCCTCGACGATGCGGCCGAGATACATCACCGCAATCCGATCCGACATATGGCGGACCACGCTCATGTCGTGGCTGATGAAGAGATAAGTGAGCCCCATCTCATCCTGCAATTTGCGCATCAGGTTGAGGATCTGAGCCTGCACCGAAACGTCGAGCGCCGAGGTCGGTTCGTCGCAGACGAGGAACTCCGGCTCGCCGGCCAGCGCGCGCGCGATTGAAATGCGCTGACGCTGCCCACCGGAGAATTCGTGCGGAAACTTCGAGCCGTCCGAAGGCGCGAGTCCGACGATGCGCAGCAGTTCGCCAACACGCTCCATCACCTCCGCTTCCGAGTTGCGCAGCTTCAGCTCACGCAGCGGCTCGGCGATGATGTTCTTTACCCGCCAGCGCGGATTGAGGCTGGCGAAGGGATCCTGGAAGATCATCTGGGCGGAAAGAGGCTCGCCGGAACGACCCGGAGCAAAACGAACCTCGCCCTCTGAGGCCCGATAGAGGCCGGTGACGAGGCGCGCCACCGTCGACTTGCCGCAGCCCGATTCTCCCACGAGGCTAAGGCAGCCACCCATCGGCACAGTGAAGCTGATGTCGTCCACTGCTCGCACGAACTGGCGCGGCTTGCGCTCCAGGACCCGGTTCAGCCACGGGGCCGACACATCAAAATTGCACGTCAGATCATTGACGGTCAGGGCGTCACTCATAGAACTCCTCCTGCATTGAGCCAGCAAGCACTGACACCGAGGCCGACCGGGGTCGGCTCCGGGCGATCTTCACGGCAACGCCGCCCCGCCTCGGGACAGCGCGGATTGAAGGCGCAGCCGCGCGGGATGGCATTCAGACGCGGCATCGAGCCATCGATCTGGTTCAGCCGCTCGACCCGGCGGCCGAGCGCCGGGATCGAGCCCATCAGTCCGCGCGTATAGGGATGGCGCGCATTGCGCAGCACTTCTTCCACCGGGCCGATCTCGACCAGGCGCCCGGCATACATGACCGCGACGCGATCGGCGGTCTCGGCGATTACGCCCATGTCGTGGGTGACGAGCATGACGGATGTGCCGTGGTCGTCGCAGAGGCGACGCAACAGCGATGTGATCTGCGCCTGGATCGACACATCAAGAGCCGTCGTCGGTTCATCGGCGATGATCAGCTTCGGCTCCGCCGCAAGCGCAAGGGCAATGACCACGCGCTGCCGCATGCCGCCCGAGAACTGATGCGGATAGTGATCAAAGCGTGCCTCCGGCGCGGGAATGCCGACTTCCTTGAGCAGGTGGATGGCACGATCCTTGGCACCCTGCTTCGACAGCTTCAGGTGAAGGCGGATTGTCTCGACCAGTTGCGCGCCGACGGTAAAGAGCGGGTTCAGCGATGTCAGCGGATCCTGAAAGATCGCGCCGATCTGCCGGCCCCGCACGCCCTGCATTTCCGTGTCGGAAAGCTGGTCGATGCGGCGGCCCGAAAGCCAGACCTCGCCGCCGGATATCCGTCCCGGCGGTTCGAGCAGGCCTTGCACGGCAAGGCCGGTCATCGACTTGCCGGCGCCGGATTCGCCAACCACGCCCAGGATCTCGCCTGGCCGAATGCTGAGCGAGACGTCGGACAATGCCGCAACAGTGCCGTGCCGTCCGGGAAACTCGACGCAAAGTCCTCGCACGTCGAGAACCGGCGATGTTACGAGCTCACTCATGCCGCAGTACCTCCAAGGGATAGCTGGGTGGGAAGATTTCGCTGACCGGTGGGTGTGCCCAGCTACGTTCAGGGTATTTGGCAATCAGCCCATCGAACTGCCCCTGCGCCTGCCGGCGTGCCGCATCCATGTCTATGCCGGCCACCTTGCCTTCATGCATGGACAACCGGCCGTCGACGAAGACTGTCTTGGTTACACGCCCCGAGCCGCCCACGACCAGCGTCGTGATCGGATCGATCGCCGGCGCCATATGGTGATCCATCAGGTCGAAGACCGCGATGTCAGCCCGGCTACCTGCTTCAAGCCGCCCGAGGTCGTTGCGCCCCAACGCCTTCGCTCCGCCCAGGGTGGCGGCATCGAAGAGATCGGCGCAGCTGACGGCTGCGGTATCGCCCTCGACGACGCGGCAGGTAATGAGGCCAACAAGCAAGTTCATCAGCATGTCAGGCGGCGTCGTGTCGGTGCCCATGGCGATGTTGATGCCGCGCTGCTTGACCGAGCGGAAGGAGTTTAGCGTGCTGCCGCCGCGTGCCGAGACCAGCGGGCAATGGACGATGCTGACGCCGTTGTCGGCATAGAGCTGCAGGTCGTTGGCCGTTGCCTGCGTGGCGTGCGGCGCGATCAGCCGCGAACTCAGGAAGCCGAAGCTCGCCATCCACTCCGGCGCCGTCTTGCCGTGAAGGCGGCGAACCGTGTCGACCTCCATTGTCCCTTGCGCTGCGTGAAGCCTGATCGGGCAATCAAGTTCACGGGCGGCATCCGCCGTTTGCCGGAGCAGGCGCTCCGTGCATGTCTCGACCCGGTCAGGCGCCAGCAGCCCGCGAACCAGGCCGCCATGACGGCCATCATGATCGCGGATGAAGCCGATGGCGTCGTTGAGACCCTGCAGGCCCCTCGCCTCGTCGAAGACGGCCTCGAGCTGTCCCGGCGCTTCCAACACCATGCCGCCGGATCGGTAGGCGGGGCTCAGATAAACGCGCAGGCCAAGATCGCCGGCAGCATCCGAGGCTGCTGCGAACTCCTCGACCGTCTCGCCCCATTCGCGGTAAAATAGCGACGCGATCGGTGCTGCCGTGGTGATGCCGTTCAGCAGGAGCTGGGCGAAGGCGAAGCGCTTCTGAAACGCCAGTTCCTCCTGCGTGTACATTTCGTAAGGCCCACGCTCGACATAGGAGCGCGGCCAGACCCGGCCCTTGGCCCAGCCCGGTTGATGGTCGACCGCAAGGATCGTCGTGTCGAGATCCGACAGAGCGTCGAGATCGATCAGGCCGGGGCTGATCATTGCCGCGCCGAAATCGATCCTGCGTGCGACCTCGCCCTCGAAGTGCGGCCCGACATAAAGCAGGCTGCCGCCTTCGATGACCACTTCGCCATTCGGAATGAGGCGGTGCGTGCCGTCGCGGTGGCCGAGCACCCATTGGGCCGTCAGCAGCGTGCGGCCTTCGGCGCGCGTGCCGAGTTTCAAATCCTTGAGATCGATCATGGGATGGCCACCTCCGTGACACCGTTGCGAGCGACGACGCGGCCGCGCTTGACGACCAGCGGACGTGGTGCGGCTTCGACGACGGCATGGGCGAGCGTCTCGCCGACGAGCAGGGTGAAATCGGCATTGCAACCGACGTCGAGGCCATAACCGGCAATGTCCATGACGTCAGCACCGCCGGTCGAGCAGACATGAAGCGCGTGCTCCAGATCGACGTCGCGGCGCAGCCCGTTCTTCATTCCGAGGATGCGAGCGCGGTCCATCATGTCGGGCTGGCCCCAGGGTCCCCAGGTATCGCGAATGCCGTCGCAACCGGCGGCCACTTTCACGCCAGCCTCCTTGAGGCGCATGATTGACGGTACCGTGGAGGACGGCGAGCCCGTTGTGACGATGCGCACATCGAGATCGGCGATCTGCTCGATAAGGCCGGCGACCCGCAAGTAATCGGGAGCGCCGAGCGCAAAGGCGTGGCTGATCGCAACCCGCCCCTGCATGCTAAGCGCGCGAATGCGCTCGAACATCATTTCCATGCTGAAGGCGCCGAGTTCGCCGGCTTCATGCAGGTGGATATCGATCGGCTTGCCATGTTTTTCGGCGAGGCCGAAGACGGCGTCGAGGTGCCCCTTCGGATCGCGGTCGATACCACAAGGGTCAATTCCGCCAAGAACTTCCGCGCCATTGCTCAGAGCCTGGTCGAGAAGCTCGACGGTGCCTGGGCGCGTTACCAACCCGGACTGCGGAAAGGCGACGATCTCAATGTCGATGATGCCATCGAGAGCCTCGCGCGTTTCGATGATGCCATCCATTAGGCGCAGGCCATGGGTGGTGTCGATGTCGACATGGCTGCGGATATGGCTGGCGCCATTTGCCGCCAGCAGGATTGCCTGGCGCATGGACTGGCGATGCGGATCGATGCCGATTTCCAGCCGCTTCTCGCGCTCGAAATCGATGCGTTCGCGCAGCGTCGCGACCTTGGCGTTCTCGTGCCAGGGCATGCCCCAGACGGACTTGTCGAGATGGGTATGGGCTTCGACCAGACCGGGAATGGCGATGTGGCCACGGCCATCCTCGATCGCCACGCCATCGGCCTCAAGGTTCTCGCCGATCGCTTCGATCTTGCCGTCGCGGATCAGGATATCCGTCGGTGCCCCGCCGTGGGGACGGACGTTACGGATCAAAAGATTGGACATCATTCACCTCAGTTTCGGATTGAGTGCGTCGCGTAGCCAGTCACCCAGAAGGTTGACCGAGACAACGAGAAGGCAAAGCTGCAGCACCGGGAACAGGACGATCCACCAGACACCGGAGAAGAGGAACTGGTTGCCGAGGCGGATGAGCGTCCCAAGGCTGGGTTGGCTCGGCGGCATGCCGATGCCGAGGAAGGAGAGTGTAGCTTCCGTCAGGATCGCCATGCCGAAATTCAACGTGGCGGCGACCATGATCGGCGTCAGTGTGTTCGGCAGAATATGGTTGAGCATGATCCGCCGCGCCGGCGTCTTCAGAAGGCGGGCCGCCTGCACATATTCCTTGCCGCGCTCGACGATCGTCTGGGCGCGCACGGTGCGGGCATATTGAACCCAGGCGCTGAGCGTGATCGCCAAAACGAGGACTGCGCCTGATCCGACATCACGCAGCTCCGGCGGCAGCATCTGGCGGGCAACGGCGCTGACGAGGATGGCGATCAGGATCGTCGGGATGGACAGCAGGACATCGCCGATGCGCATCAGGATATTGTCGACGATGCCGCCGAAATAACCGGCGACGAGACCGAGGCTGAGGCCAACTGTCAGCGACAGGATCACCGAACAGACCCCGATCAGGATCGAAATACGCGAGCCGTAGAGAATGGCCGACAGCATGTCGCGGCCTTGGGTGTCGGTGCCGAGGATGTAGGGCCATTGGCCATCGGCCTGCCAGATCGGCGGCAGTTCCGAGTTCCAGAGATCGAGCTGGGCCGGATCGAACGGGTTTTGCGGTGCGATCAAGGGCGCGGCAAAGGCAGCGGCGATGAGGACGAGCAGGATGAGCGCGCCGGCGATTGCCGACGGGCTGCGGGTGAAAGACCACCAGAGATCGCTCTGGCGCCAGCGCGCGAGCCGGCCGATCTTGGCTGTCGTGGTTGTTTCCTGAGCCTGGTCAGTCATGGGGCGGCCTCAACGTGTGGCATCGCGAAGACGGGGATCGATGACCGCATAGGCGATATCGACGAGCGTGTTCAGCGTGACGAAGATGAAGGAGACGATGCACAGGTAGCCTGCCATCACCGGGATATCGAGGAAGGTCACCGCCTGAATGAACAGCATGCCCATTCCCGGCCATTGGAATACGGTCTCGGTGATCAGAGCGAAGGCGATCAACGATCCGACATTCATCGCGGTCATGGTGACGACCGGCATCAGACAGTTTCGAAGCGCATGCCGGAAGTTGATGCGCCACCGCGGTACGCCACGGGCACGCGCGAATTTGACGAAATCTGAGCGCAGCACTTCCATCATCTCGGCGCGAACGAGCCGCATGACCAGCGTGATCTGATAGAGCGCGAGCGCAAAGGACGGCAAAAGCAGCGAGGCTCGCCCGGATGCGGTCAGCAGGCCGGTGCTCCACCAGCCGATCTGGACGACGTCGCCGCGGCCAAAGGCCGGCACCAGACCAAGCGAGACGGCAAAGACGAGGATCAGCAGGATACCAACGACGAAACTCGGCAGGGAGACGCCGATAATGCTGACGAATTGCAGGCCTTCCGAATACCAGCGACCCCTGTGGATCGCCGTCAGAACGCCGAGCGGAATGCCGATCAGCAGCGACAGGACAGTGGCCACCAGAGCCAGTTCCATGGTCGCCGGGAAACGTTCGGCTATCAGCGTCATCACGTCCTGGCCGTTTCGATAGCTGATGCCGAAATCGCCCTGAGCCGCGTTGACGACGAAGCGCACATACTGGGTCAGGAACGGATCGTTCAGCCCGAGCTTTTCACGCAGTTCGAGACGATCGGCCTGCGACATCTGTTCGTTGGCCATCAGTTCGACCGGGTCGCCGGCGAAACGAAAGATCATGAAGGCCATCAACGCGACGGCGAGCATGACCAGCACGGCATTAGCCAGCCGCTTGATGAGAAAGACAATCATTGGTTTTCCCGCTCAATGAGAAACCCCGACAGAGCAAGCTCTGCCGGGGCAATATGGACTCAATCGCCGATACGGGTGAGCCAGTGGCGCGGCTTGTTGTCGGCGCGGATGGTGACGTCGGTCACTTCCTTGGACATCGCCCATGCCATCGGCTGCTGATGCAACGGGATCATGATGATCTGATCCTTGGCAAATTTCAGCGCTTCGGTTTCGATTGCCAATCGCTTTTCGCGATCCATTTCAACGGCGGCCTTCTTCACCATGGCGTCGAGTTCGGGATAGGACCAGCCGCCATAGTTGGCGACGCCGGCCGCACCTTCGCGGGTCGAAAGCACCTGGATGAGAATCGAGTAGGCATCAAGCGTCGGCTCGTTGGCCCAGCCGATCATGAACGCGTCGGACTTACCGCCGGCGCGCTTCGGCGCCTGGACGGCGCGCGGACCGATGTCGAGCGTCGGCTTGAGACCGACACGCGACAGCATCGAAACGAGCGCGCTGCAGACGTCTTCTTCGTTGACGCTTTCGTCGTTCATGCAGACGAGTGTGAACTCGGTGCCGACGGCGCCTGCTTCCTCCAAGAGCTTCTTGGAGAGTTCCGGATCATAGGCGGTCGGCACGTCAAGTTCGGCGCTGTAGCCTGGGATTTCGGGCGCGACCATGGTGCCGGCAACATGCGACTTACCGCGCATTACGCGCTTGAAGATCAGCTGGCGGTCGATCGCATGATCGATCGCCTGGCGGACCTTGATGTCGTTGAAGAAGTTTTCGCGACCGTCGGCGAGCTTGTCCTTACGGTTGAAGACGAGGTGGATCGTGCGCAGGTCGGAGCGCTCGACGACCTTGATGTTCGGATCGCTCTTCAGCCGATCGAGGTCCTGTACGGGCGCGCCGTCGGTAAGGTCAATCTCGCCCGACAGGAGGGCAGCGACACGGGTCGCAGCGGATGTGATCGGAGTGAATTCGATGCGGTCGAGATTGTGCTTCGGCGTATCCCACCAGCCGTCATTCTTAACCAGAACAGTCTTGCTGTCCGGTACGCGCGATTCAACAATGAACGGCCCGGTGCCGTTGGTGTGATAGGTGGTGTAGCCCTCGACCTTGCCGCCGACATCGGTCGGCAATTCGGATTTGTTCTCGATCAGCCAGTCCTTGTCGAACATGAAGATGTTGGTCATGTCGTTGAGGAACAGCGGGCTTGGCGAGTTCACCTCGATATCGACCGTGTAGTCGTCCACCTTCGTCGTGGAGACATAGGCCGGAATGTTGCCGCGCAGGGGCGACGTCGGGTGGCTGACGCGTGCCATCGAGGCAAGGACGTCGTCGGCGGTGAAATCGGCGCCGTTCTGGAACTTCACGCCCTTGCGCAGGTGAAAGCGCCAGACTCTTTCGGAGACCATTTCCCACTTGGTGGCGAGTGCCGGCTCAACGACGAATTCCGGCGTGTAGCGAGTCAGGCCCTCATAGACGTGATTGAGGAAGGCGAGGTTCGACGTGCTGCCGTAGGAGTATGGGTCGAGCGAGAAGATATCCCGCGGGCTGCCCCAGCGCAGCGTTTCGGCCGATGCCGTCGAGGCGAGAAAGGCGAATGCCAACCCCGCAAGGAGATGCTTTCTCAGTTTCATGTGGTTCCCTCTGTTTTTCTCATCCGTCACCGTGCCGACCCTGTCGGTCCGCGATCCCTCGATCGCTTGAGGCTGACACCGCTAGATTTGAAGTTGTTGGCGCTAATGTCAACTATTTTGTCGACAATTTTGTTGGCAAGAATTAGCGAGTGCCGTTTTATGGGGAAAAGCGGAGCGAATTCAGCGGCTTTGAAGCAGCGGCCTATTACAGACCTGACTCGCAAAGCGGGGTGCCAGCCTACTTTTTCCCGGCAGGGTGCCGTTAACGAAAGGCACGATGGGCTGAGCAAAGAACCATCTCAGCAGACCGCAGGCTGTCGCGGTCTCCTTGCAACCGAGACACAAAAACAGCCCGCCCCGCTATGGTCGGATGACCGGACGGGACGGGCTGTAATTCGTTCGAAACGGCCGATCGATCGCTAATCGGGGGACCGCGGGCAATTCTGCAATAATACCCGCTAAGGGGATTGGAAGTTCTTTGGATTGAAGCGGTTGGCGCGAGTCTGCCTGAAGCGTCCGATGGGTGGATCAATTTAGTTCCAGCGATAGTCGCCGGTGAGCGTGATATGCGCCCACGGAGCGGGGCCATCTGGGAGTGAAGATCGTCGTGAATAACGATGCCTTGACGGAAGCCTGATAGGCCATGACTTCAGCGACCCGATTGCGTAGAAAGACAGCACGGGCGGCTTTCGAGACCGGTGCTGAACCCTTGGGCGCCAGCGATCGCGGCCTTTCCTTCCGAAATGACACCCTAAGCATCATGGCAACGTCCACACGACGGGGATAAGGCCGGTTTCCGCCATACAACGGTGGTTAGATGGGCACCTCGTGGACAGCATGCTGCGACCCGTTGCTGTCGTTGCCGACGCACGCGACGAATGGCTCAATTGAGCCCAAAGCTGCCGTGTCCAGGGGAACGATCGACAGAAGCATGGTCCCGACAGTGACATAGGTGCCGGTTCTGACGCCTTTCTGTCCGATTGTCCCTGAAATCGGGGCCACGATCCTCGAATAAGAAAGCCGCAAACTCACGTCGGCCAAGCTCGCTCTCGCCTGTTCGAGCGATGCCCTCGCGCCTTCCAGCTGGCTGCCGAGGATATCGAGTTGCCGTTTGGCTGCGTCCAAAGCGGTAACATGACTGTCGCGGCTTGCTCGAGCTGTCGAGAGTTTCGACACGGCCTCATCCAGAGACTGTATCGAGACAGAGCCTTTTGCCACGAGCTGCCGAATGCGAGATTCGTTCGTGCGGGCCAACAGAAGAACAGCATCGTCGGCGTCGATCTCCGCCCGTGCCACCGCAATGAGTGCATTTTGCCGCTCTATTTGCGCGTTCAGGCGGACCGATTGCCAAAATATCGGCGATGGCGAGTTATGTGACGTCTCCGATGGAGTGGATTTCTGCCGGTCTCGTCACTTCCACCTCTGCGAAAGGACGTCTGCTATCTGAGGCTGCCCGCGGCGCGCCCAGAAACTGCGAAGTTGAAACCGTTCACTACGACAAGTCCGCACATTGGATGACTCGCGTTCTCCTCGCCTTGAGCGTTAACTGTGTTGCTCTGGCGGAGGAGGCAAATCATGGCCATTTATCTCACGCGCTTTAGCTACACGCCCGAAACGTGGGCGCTAATGATCGAAAACCCCGAGGATCGCCGGGAGGCGGCACGCACTTACATTGAATCCGTCGGCGGAAAGCTCCATGGGTTCTGGTACGCCTTTGGCGAGCATGATGGTTGGAATCTGTGGGAGGCGCCTGATAACATCTCGATGGCGGCTGTCGCGCTCGCTATCGGCGCAGGAGGTGCGCTCAGTTCTATTGAGACGACAGTCCTCCTGAGCGTCGAGGATACGATCGAAGCCTTGGAAAAGGCAAAGTCGATTCGGTATCGTCCACCGGCAGCGTAGGCGGTGGCCCACTGCTTGCCATCATGTTCGCCGTCCTCGCCGAGCACGATTGCGCTTGTCGTCTCACCATCGGAGAGTGTTAGTTTCAGTTCTCTAGCGCCGGCGACCACGTGAGCGCTCGTAAGCAGGAGCCCGTCATGAGCAATGAATCCCGAACCACTACCTCCCGCGCCGCGTCGATTTCGACATCCTACGGCTTGCGCGACATGCACAACAGCGCGCGAATAGGCGTCTATGGGATGGTCAGCGGATGAATCGTCATCAGAATGACTGTCGGTTGGGGGTGTATCGAGCATAATAAAAGCGCTTTCACAGATGGATCACGCCGCGCCGCGCGGCGTGGGCGACCGCATCGGTGCGGCCGGTGGCATCAAGCTTGTCGATGACGCGGCCGACATGAAATTTCGCTGTATCGACAGAGATGCCGAGTTTGCGAGCAATCTCTTTATTCGAAAGGCCTTCTGCGAGAAGCGCCACGACTTCGCGTTCGCGGGAAGTCAGGCCCGCCCCCTCCGTGGTGGCCCGCACCGTGGAGAGGACCAGCTCGGACACCTCCCCTTCCGGGGCCAGACGCACCCAATCGACTGATGTCAGCAATTCGCTCAACCGCTTCGCAAGCGCCGGAT
The DNA here is from genome assembly GCF_001270265.1 of Ensifer adhaerens. Classification (GTDB taxonomy): domain Bacteria; phylum Pseudomonadota; class Alphaproteobacteria; order Rhizobiales; family Rhizobiaceae; genus Ensifer; species Ensifer adhaerens_B. The sequence goes on along the minus strand of NZ_LGAP01000028.1, from coordinate 87,417 downwards.
CATCGATGCGCACCGCGATCGTAACAGGGCCCGTGTCACTCATCGGCGGGGTCGGGTCGCGATAGTGACCGCCGCCTCGACATCAGCGCCCGCACGCCTGATCCCCAAGGAGACCGATCTGCCAATCGACTGATGATCGAGGGTCCGCACGAGCGCATTGACCGAAGGAACGGCCTCACCGTTCCAGTGGACGATGATGTCTCCTTGCAGGACCCCACCAATAGCGCCGGGTCCATCGGGGTCAACACTCATGACCATCGCCCCGTGGCCGCCACCGGTGAAGGCGACCTGATGGAGCCCGAGGCCGAGATAGCCACGCGGGACTTCGCCATGCGCCAGGAGAAGAGCGGCCGCGCCTTCAACGGTCGCAGAGGGGATGACGAGGGTTCGGCCCCGGGGCCCGCGCACGGCCATTCCAAAGACATTGCCCTCCGCGCTGATCGCCAAGCCCCCCTCCGCGCGACGTCGCAATCTCACGTCGAGCTCGATGCGTGCATCGATTTTGCCGCCGCGCATCGATCGCCACGCAGGACCAACCGCGATCGCGCTGCCGAATGAAACAAGTGGCGCGCTCTCGGCCGCCGCGGCGACCACGACGAGTGCGCCAGGTCGAGGCACCTCTTGGTCGAGCACAGCCGACGGCGCGTCGGCTCCCTCGACGCGAAGCAGCGCGATGTCAGTCGACGGATCGCGCCCCACCAGGCTGGCCGGGTGCTGCGTGCCATCCGAGAATTCGATGAGTATCTGCCCTTCGTCGGAAAGAGCTTCATCTGCGGTGATGATGAGCCCTTCGCGCCAGACGAATCCGGTGGCGAGCGAACGGGTTGAGGCAATTTCCACAATGCTCTCCGCCACCGTAGCGGCGGTCTCGACGATCGTGGAAGATAATTGAGCGAGGAAACTAGGTTCAGTCATGGGTGATCTCCTGTAGAGCCTAATGTGTGTCTCTACGGCGGTGATCGCCACTGCCCGGTCAGGTAGACCGATCGCGCTCGGCTTGCCCGCATCCCAACGCCTCGGCGCTCATCACTTGTCGAGGTAGGGTCTGTTGTCGTACTGCGCGTCATTCAGGCACCGGGCCCACCGCAACGAGTTTCATGCCGACTGGGATGAAAAGAATAGAGTGCAGTGCAGTGCGTCAAAGCTCATCGAGGCCGCTGGTTATCGGGCGTGACGATCACGGTCAGCCACTTCGAACCGGCCCCAATCGCCGCCCCTTACAACGGACGAAAATCGCAGGTCAGCGTACGAAATCGTAGCCTTGGTAGCGGGGGTCCGTTCTGGTCTCTATCACCGACTTGATGCCGCCGATCTCATCGACCTCGGAACGTGGCAAATCGCATTGGTGCGGGCGATCCGGCAATACGTCGAAAAGCCGAAGAAAATCATGGCCGACAACGACACTAGCCGCACCACGACTGCTTGAAGCCGAGCCAGCGGTGCGCCAATCCCTCATCGACAAGTTGGGCGCCGAGCGATTGGCCGCTGCGGTAGACGTCGCGGAGCTTTCGTCCGTATTTATCCTCGTCGCGGAAACCCGCCTTAAAACCAAATGGGCCGGCGTTCAGAAGCGATTGCAGGCGGATCTTGGCCTGCTCGCCCAGTGCCTTCTCCTCTGCGCAACGCGGCTCGCTGATCTCAGGCGTGTCAATGTCCGCGATACGGTACTTCACGCCATCTAGCCAAAAGGTGTCACCGTCGACAACGCACGTGATCCGAGCGGAGATCCCGCATATCGGGAACGAAGCCTCGATATCGTCATTCGGCGGCATGGTGGCCCAGCCATAGGCGATGCCAAGCGGAATGGCTGCGACAGGCAGAGCGACCAGCCACGGCGACCAAGATCGCCTCGCAGTCCGCGCTCTCCGCTGCTTCTCGCTTTTGAAACTCACGACAGAGCTATCCACTTTCCCATGATTACCCGCCATTCGGCTCATGCCCACCGGCACGCGATTCTGCTGACCGTGGGCCGCACCTGGAACCGTCTGCCGCAATGTCGTCGTCGAATTCGCAATTACCTTCATAGGGCTTTGGACTTTTGTCTGCAGTGGCGCCGCCAGATGACTTCACTGGTCCGATAGCCGTGCCGGTATACGTGCTCATCACCCGCGCCGTTCGCCGGCCGTCTGCGTAGATCCTCGTGTTGTATGATTGCGGATTGAGCGGATTGATGATGTGGATAGCCTTGTTGGCCTCCATCGCGTTTCCAGCGCCGAAGGTGATTGTGTCCCGATGGTTCAGGGGCGTTATTGAACTTTAAATTGGTGACCTTGTCAAAGCTAAACCTGGAATGGCATCTCATGCTCTCTGAGCACCCAGCGATGTTGACCCAAGCAACGACGAACCGGTTGCACTGGACCATCGCTTCGATGCCGTTTTGACGCAACTGGCCGTACGAACATCCGATTGACTCTTCAGCGCGTCGCTAGCAGCTTTTCGGCGTCATCGACGATCTGGAGCCTAGCCCTGCATGAAACAGCCGAAGCGGATTCTTACCCGCGAAGAACTGCACGACCTTGTCTGGTCGACGCCGATGCAAAAGCCGGCGGAAATCTATGGCCTCTCCGATCGCGGATTGGCCAAAATTTGCGAGCGACACCTCGTGCCCGTTCCCCCGAGAGGATACTGGGCGAAGCTTGAAGCCGGTCAGTCTGTGAAGCGTACCCCCTTTAGAACGGTGGAAAACACGGCGCTTCACACCGCCCATATAGGCTCAAAGGTCGTTACAACTCAGAGCGCCTATCTTGCGGAAGTCCTGGCCGCCGCGAAACAGGAAATAGAGGATGAGAACAAAGTCCTCCGTACCCGGCCAGCAGCCCCAACCAACGTTCCGTCGCCGCGCAAAGATATTTGCGTTCCTCCGTAATTTTAGAAAATGCTGATATTGCATCTGATGGGGAAAGTTGGCCTGACCGCGACAGGATCGTCACGCTCAGGCATCGTCATGTCCGACGAGCTTCTGTCCCAGGTCGCACGACTTCCGTGGGCCCACATCGCACTCACCGGCGATTACCTTTGGAACGAAATTGACCGCCCCCTCGAACGCTTCAGGCCGATCCTGGCTAACCGCTTCAAATCAAACAACTTCAAATTCCCTTAGCGGGCATTATTGCAGAAATGCCCGCGGAGCCCCTAACCGCAAGCTGGCTCAGCTTTCGCGAAAAGCTCGACTGACCTGATCCATCAGCGGCTTGATGAAATAGGACGCAACACTGCGCTCGCCCGTGGTAATGAACGTTTCGACCGGCATGCCGGGCATCAGGGAGACATTGCCAAGCCTTTGGATCTCTTCGGGCGCGATCGCGATGCGCGCGACGGAGTAGCTCGCACCAGTTCGCTGGTCGACGGACACATCGGCTGACACCCGTTCGACCGCGCCTGAAATTTCCGGCGTCGTCTTCTGGCTGAAGGCGGAGAAGCGCAGGATCGCCCTCTGCCCGGAATAGATCTGGTCGATATCCTGAGGCGCGACCTTGGCCTCCACGACGAGCTTGTCGATATCAGGCACGATCATCATGATCGGCTCACCCGGTGCAACCACGCCGCCGACCGTGTGGACGGCGAGCTGGTGGACGATGCCGTTCTGCGGCGCAACGATATCGACACGCTTCAGCTGATCTTCGGCGGCCACCTTGCGCTCGACATACTCGCCGATCCGGGCATCCATTTCCCGCAGATCGGTTCCAACTTCTTCAGCCCATTGTTCATCGACCTGGATGATCTGCAGCGATGTCTCGGCGATCTTTTCGTTGACGCCGGCGACGCCGGCAAGCAGCCTGCCCATCTCGCCGTCGATATCGGTCGCCTGGCGCTCGAGCGTGCTGAGACGGCTCTTTTCCATCAGCCCCTTGTCATGCAGGAAGGTGTAGCGACCAAGCTCTTCGTTGATCAGCAACCGCTCACGGCTGCTAGCGGTGCGCTCGGCCTCCATCCCGCGGATCTCGTCGTTCAGCTGTTGCACCCGCCGCTCGAGTTGGCGCTTCTTGCTCTCGCGCACATCCCTGCGGCTTTCATAGAGACGCTGCTCGGCATGCATCATTGCTGTGACCTCCGGATCTCCAGCGCGCGACAGCAATGTCTCGGGGAAAACGACACGCTCTGTACGGTCGCGCTCGCTCTCCAGCCGCGCCTTGCGGCCTGCGAACTGATCCAGGCTCTTGAGAATGATCGCCAGATTGGCCTTCGTCATCGTCGCGTCGATGCGCATGACGATATCCCCGGCCTTCACATGATCGCCGTCACGCACCATCAGTTCGCTGACGACGCCGCCCACCGGGTGTTGCACTTTCTTCAGGCTGCTTTCGACAACCACTGATCCTTGAGCGATCACCGCTCCAACGATCTCCGTGCCGATCGCCCAACCGCCGAAGATCCCGACCAGCGTGGCAAACCCGAGCGCGCCCACGATCAGGTGGGTACGGATAGAACGTCTGAGTGTCTGCCAATCGTCCATGTTCATGCCTTTGCTGCTTCTGCGGTCTGCACCACCTTGAGCGCACCCGGATTGGCGGATGTTTGCCTCAGTACCTTTGAGAGAACCTCGTCTTTCGGGCCGAAAGCCTGTTGGCGGCCTGCCGCAAGCATCAGCACCTTGTCGACCGCAAGCAGAGCGCTGGGCCGGTGGGCAATGACGATGACGATGCCGCCACGCTCACGGATCCCGAGGATCGCCGAAGTCAGAGCCTCCTCGCCTTCGGAATCGAGGTTCGAATTCGGCTCGTCGAGAATGACGACGAAGGGGGTCCCGTAAAGCGCCCGAGCCAGTGCGATGCGTTGTTTCTGGCCGGCGGAAAGCGGACGGCCATTTTCCCCGACTTCTGTTGAATAGCCTTCCGGCAGGCTGACGATGAGATCGTGTACTCTTGCTGCGCGTGCAGCCGCGATGATGTCGTCGGCTTCAGCGTCGGGATCGAACGAGGCGATGTTTTCGGCAACGGTGCCGTCAAGCAGTTCGATCGATTGCGGCATGTAGCCGATATGGCGGGCAAGGGCTGCGGCCGGCCATTGGTCCGGCGTGGCGCCATCGAGCCGGATCGCGCCCCGCGCCGGGTGCCAGATGCCGACAAGCAGACGCGCAAGCGAACTTTTGCCAGAGCCGCTCGCACCGATGACGCCAAGCCCGGTACCAGCCTCCAGTGTGAAGGTGACATCCTGCAACACGGCGTCAGTCGTTTCCGGCGGAAGAGCGCTGACACGGTCGACGGAAAGCGCGCGGCTCGGTGCCGGCAGATCCATGCGACCAGGTGCATCTGGGAGCAACGCCAACGTCTTCTGCAGGCGTCGGCGGCTTTGGCGGGCCCCGATGAAGCCTTTCCAGTTGGCGATCGCCAGATCGACCGGCGCCAGCGCCCGAGCCGAAAGGATTGAACCGGCGATGATGATGCCGGGTGTCGCCTGCTCATTGATGACGAGCCAGGCGCCGACCGCAAGGATGCCCGACTGGAGCATCATGCGCAGCACCTTGCTCATCACGCCGAACCCTGAGGAAACATCGCTCGCACGGCGCTGCTCATGCGTAAACGCCCGGTTCTCCTCCTGCCAGCGGCGCCTTAGATGCGGGCCCATCCCCATAACCGAGATCACGTCGGCATTGCGACGGCCGCTCTCGGCCATGCGGTTGCGTTTCGATGAATGGCGGGCAGCTTCTTCGCCCGGCCGCTGGAAAACGAGTCCCGACAGCAGGGTGATCGCGGCGAAAAGGCGGCACCCGCCAGCGCCGTAACACCCAGCCAGAAATGAAACGCGAAGCAGATGGCGATATAGAAAGGCAGCCAGGGCAGATCGAAAAGTGCCGTCGGCCCGCTGCCGGACAGAAAGGCCCGGATGGTATCGAGATCGCGCAATGGCTGGGCGTAACGCGCGCTGATCGGCACCTGCAACTGCAGACCGACGATCGCATCATAGATCCTTGGCGAAAGCGCCTGGTCGAGCCGATCGGCTATGCGCACCAACAGCCGGCCACGCAAGGCGTCGAACAGCCCCTGAAAGGCGTAGAGCACGACAACGATGCCGAGAAGGGCTACGAGCGTCGGTAGGCTCCGGCTCGGAAGCACCCGATCGTACACTTCCATCATGAAGAGCGATCCGGTGAGGTAGAGCACATTGACGACGGCGCTCATCAGGCCGATGCCGACGAAGGCGCTGGCGCAACCGGCGAATACGCCCTTGAACTGGCTGGAATTTCTATTGGAAGAACTGTCGCGCATGGTCCCTGATCCGTTGAGATCGCGGCGGTAGCAGGCAGGCATCACAAGGGGATGACATGCTTGAAGTGGCTGAAGCCTACGCCGCGCAGGAAGGGGCGCACCGGGTGGCGCGCCCCTTCGCTTTGGTTAGGCGAAGCGGAAGTCGTCGATAACGAAGTTTTCCGTTTTCACACCGTTGAAGGTGATGGAGGACCCGTCGTCGAACGCGATCTGGGCACCGGCATCGCCGTCGGAGAAGGCGCCGGAGGACAGCAGCGCCTGGTAATCGGCAAATACGTCCTTCGACAGCACGACCACGTCATCGCCCTGGGCGCCTGCCTGGAAGTCCAGCACCACGTCGCGACCGTCGCCGGCCGCAAAGACGAAGGTGTCGGCACCCGCACCGCCCGTCAGCACGTCATTGCCCGTGCCGCCGTTCAGCGTGTCGTTACCCGCACCCCCGTTGAGCTGATCATTGCCGGCGCCGCCGCTCAGCGCATCGTTGCCAGCGCCGCCCATCAGCACGTCGTTGCCAGCACCGCCTTCGACCACATCGTTGCCGTCACCGGCCACAACCCGGTCATTGCCTGCACCGGCATCGACCATGTCGTTACCGTCGCCCGCCAGCACCGTGTCGTTGCCGTTGCCGGCCTCGATCATGTCCTTGCGGTCGGTGGCAACCAGCGTGTCGTTGCCGTCGGTGCCTTCGACGACGTTGTACTCGGTGTAGCCGTCGACCTTGATCGTGGCTGTGCCTGTCGATTCTCCACCCTGGGCGTCACGCACGGTGTAGGTGACGGTGACCATGGCATTCTGCTCGTCTTCGAGCGCCTGGAAGGCGGAAGACGGATCGGCGACGAGCTTGCCATCGACGATCGAGAAGGCTGTAGCAGCCTCAGCGTTCGTCGACGCCAGACCGGTAACCGCCGTCACCGCGAAGCCGACAAGCGTCAGCCGGTCGCCTTCGACATCGGCATCGTTGGCAACGAGGTCGAAAGTGGCGGTCTCGTTCTCGGCAACGGCTCCGGCGTCAGCGACAGTCACCGGCGCGTCGTTGACCGGCTTGATCGTGACGCTGACGGTGCTCTCGCTGCTGCCACCCTTGCCGTCGGATACAACGACGATGAAGCTGTCCGTTCCGTTGACATTGGCGTTTGGAACGTAGGTCCAGGCGCCGGTTCTACCATCGAGCGCGACGCTGCCATTGGCCGGCCCAGCACCTGTCTTGACAGCGTAGCTCAGCGTATCGCCATCAACATCCGTTGCCGTGATCGTGCCGCTGACTGACATGTCCTCGTTCGTTTCGACCGTCAGCGACGATGCTACAGGCGTATCGTTGACCGGCTTGACGACGAAGGTGGCGCCAGCTTCGCTCGAGCCGCCACGGCCGTCGGAGATCTGGTAGCGGAAGGAGGCTTCACCATTAAAGTTCGCGGCCGGTGTGAAGCGAATGCCGCCCTCCTCGACGATGGCAGTACCACCGACGACCGAGGTGACGCCGGTCACTTTCAGCTGATCGAGATCGGCATCGCTGTCGTTGGCGAGCAGGCTCGCAAACGGGATGACGAAGGACGGCGCATCCTCATCGATCGCGGCAAGCGTATCGCCTGCGGCAACCGGGCCACGATTGACGAGACCATTGGCGATCACTGCGCGGTTCATGACCGTACCGTCGCTGAAAGTGACGAGCTCGACGCCACCGCCTGCCAGTTGGCCCTTCAGGGTCAGTTTTTCGCCATTGGCGAATTCGACCTCGACAGCTTCGCCGTATTTATGCAGGACCGCTTCACCGCGGGCGATGTCGTGCAGGACGAGAACGTCATTGTCCCCGGCAGCCGTTGCCGTTTCGACGATTTCGTCGGAACCTTCGCCACGCCCGTAGACATAGGTATCGGAACCGTCGCCGCCGATCAGCACGTCATTGCCGGCGCCACCTTCGATCAGGTCGTCGCCGAGACCGCCGGCAATGATGTCGGCACCCTCGCCGCCCATCAGCACGTCGTTGCCCTTGCCGCCAGCAAGCCCGTCACGTCCGACACCACCCATCAACGTATCGTCGCCGTCGCCGCCATCGAGGCGATCAGCGCCGCCGTTGCCGATGAGGGTGTCATTGCCGGCAAGACCGTAGATCGTCTCGCCGGCTTCACCGCCGACCAGCATGTCACGGGCATTGGTGCCGTTGATCACCTGGCCGCCTTCGAGACCCGACTTCAGATCGACAACCGTGAGATCGTCGAAGGACAGCCCGGCATTGCCCCAGGAATAGAGGCCGAAGGTACCGGCATCGAGGCCGCGGTCGCCGACCGGATAGGCAAAGAGTGCCTCATCGTTGAGGAAGGCGGTGATCTTGTCGCCGACGACTTCGACGCGCAGCTTCATCGCCTGGCCCGGCTCATACTTGCCCGGAACCTGTGCAAGAATTTCCTCGACACCGTTCTTCATGCGCACGAGGTTGAAGATGCTGCCGGCGCCGTTGCCTGGGCTACGGTCGAGAATGCCATCGGCATCGAGCTCGAGCTTGTAGTAGTTCTTGTTGTCCTTGTAACGGAACAGGAAGCCGAGGCCGTCCTTGTCAGGCGTCTGGATCGTCGCCTCAACCGCATAGTCGGTCCAGGCAAGTGCTGCCGGATCCTTGAACAGGGCATAAGTGCCGAGACGAAGCACGTTGACGCCGTCGCCGAGCGGGCTCCAGCCGCGCTTCCACAGATCCGCAGCCGTTGCCCCGCTCCAGGTCAGTTCGCGGCTCGCAAGACCCGTCGTCTGCACCAGCTTTCCGTCGGCAAGCAGCCATTCGGATGCCTTGCCGTCCGGTCCGATGCCCCCAAGTTCGCCTTCATCGACGATATTGAAGCGCGACAGGGATTGCGGCGACGAGAAGTCTTCGGCAACGAGGATCTTGGTGCGGTCGACGACGGTGATATCGACGCGGTCGGTCGAGACCGAACCGTCCACAGCCGTCACCTTGAGCAGCAGTTTGTTGACGCCGGTGTCGAGATTGACGTTGGCGGTCTTGCCACTGGCAATGACGTTGCCGGCGAGGTCCGTCCAGACGTAGTCGACCAGTTGCTTCGGCCCGAACGAGCCTGAGGCGTCGAGCTTGACGGAAGCCTTGCCGTCGCCGTCGATGTCGTAGGTCCGCTGATCGATACCGGCCTTTGCCGTCGTGTCGGCCTTGGTGACGACGATATCGTCGAAGACCGAAGCGCGCTGGCCGCTGGAGTAGAGGCCGACGGTGCCGCCGGTAAGCGGTGCATTGGCGTCCGTGACCGGTCCGGCAAAGACATTCTTGTCGGCGAGGAAGACGTTGATCGCGCCGCCGGCGACGGCCACGGTCAGCGGGATTTCCATATTGTAGGGCGAACCTTCGTTCACCGATGCCAGTATGGTCTCGACGCCGTTGGCCACCTTGACCAGCTGGCGACGGTTGGTCTCACCATCGAGCGTGAAGCGGTAGTGATTGTTGGCGTCCTTGTAATAAAAGAGAACGCCGATCATGTCGTTGTCGAGCTGCGTCAGCGACGCTTCGAAGACGTAGTCAGTCCAGGTGGACGAGCCCTCGCCGACGAAGACCAGCTTGTTGCGGGCGGCATCGCTCTGGTCGAAGAGCGCAGCCTCCGGTGCGGCAAGCCCTGCGGCTCCGGTCGGACGCGAGAAGACCGTTCCCTTCAACAGGAAGTTTCCGGTGTTGCCGTTGGCCGCACCGATATCGGTCGCCCAGCCTTTGGCGTTGCCGTCGTTGAAGGTCTCGACGAGCAGGGTGCGATCGCCGCGGACAATCACATCGACCGTGTCGCTGGTCTTGATGCCGTTGAAATCGGTGGTGGTCAGCGTCAGCTTGTGCTTGCCAAGCTCCAGCTCGGCCCTGGCGTCCTTGCCTTCAGCCACCACGTCGCCGTTCTCGTTGGTCCATACCCAGCTCTTGACACCTGCCGGCAGCAGCGACTTGGCGCCGGAAAGTGCGACATTGGCGGACGAGGCGCCGGCAGCGGCGTCGGCGATGATGTCGTCGCCGGCTTCCGCCATGGCGCGTGCCTTGCCGCCGCTGACGTCGATGTTCTCGAACACTTCCTGATGACCGCGATAAAAGCCGGTGAGGCCGTCACGATCGAGTTCCGGCTTGGTGCGGAAGCCGTCGAGGTAGTCGTCGAAGCCGGTAAAGTAGGTCTCGGTGGAAATGCGGTTGTTGTCAGGGTCGATGGTGATCAGCCGGATGGCACCGTTGCCGCCATTGTTGCCCTTCGCCTCATTGCCGTTGCCGGTGATCTCGCGCGACACACCATTCTGGTAGTTGACCAGGAACTGAAAAACCGGCTCTCCGTACTGGTTGTAGGTGATGTCGGTTTCAGCACCATCGCCGAAGATATGGCCAGAGAAGGTCATGACGATGTTCGGGTAGCGAGCGAGCAGCTCGCGCGAAACATATTCGCCGTCGTTGGCGCCGCGCTGGTCGGTGCGCATGCCGTAGTCGTAGCCGGCACCTTCGTCGTAGAGCGGAAGAGCCAGATTGTCCTGACGGCCGGCATAGCTTGTCAGCGAGTGGGTGGCGAGCATGACGCGATAATCGGGATGCGCCTCGATGACGTCGCCTGCCCAACGGATCACGTCGTCGCGCGGGCCGAACTCGAGCGAGATCGACAGCCACTTGGTGCCATCAGGGGCCGTGAATGTGCTGTAGGTATTGCGGGCGCTCATCAGTTCCTGATCGTAGGCGCCACCGAAGGTGCCCGGGTTGGTCGCCGTCTGTTTATCGGGCGAGAAGCGCTGGTCGAGATGGATCGACGAGTGGTCGGCAGCATTGCCACCGTTGGCCTGGTCATGGTTGCCCGGCAGAAGCGCATAGGGGATCTTGCCGTCGAGCTTGCGAAGGGCCGCTTCCGCGATGTCCCACTCACCGGGGCGGTTGTTCTGGGTGATGTCGCCGACATGGGTCATGAAGACGATGTTGTGGCTCTGGCGATTGTCCACCAGCCACTGCGTCATGTCGCCGAAGAAATGCTTGATGCCATCGTTGGACGTGTAGTCCTGCGTGTCAGGGAACACGGCGATCGTATAGGCGTTCGCACCGGCGACGCGGACGCGGAAATCGTCGGTGATTGCGTGTCCGGTGCTATCGGTTGCCGTCACGCGGACGTCGGAGTGGCCGAGTGCCGCGAAATCCAACACCAGCTTGTTGCCGTTGGTGAGGACGGCATTCAGTACTTCACCCTTGCTGTTCTGCACGGTGAAGGTCAGGTTTTCGCCGGAGAAGTGCTGCGACAGGTCGATCGTCACATTGTCCGCATTCGGCGTGACCATCATGTCCTTGATGGCAGAGGTCTTGACGACGGAGCCGGGGTTCGGCGTCGTATCCTGGCCGACGGCCGGAATCCCCGCCGTTGCCGAGGTCGTCGTCGAAACGGTGGTGCCCTTGCCGCTCAGACTACCCTCACCGAATGCCGGCGTGGTCGAGCCTTCGCCGAAACGGAACTCGGTGCCGTTGGACGACAGCGCGTCAGTCTTCAGCGCATCAGGAACGATGCCTTCCGGCTTGGCATTGCCGAGGGCCGACAGCTCCGACCCCGTGAGGACCTTTTCGATGAAGAGGAAGTTGCTGAGGTAGCCGGAAGACGTCTCGCCATCCTCGTCGGAAAAGATCAGGAAGCCCTTGGCCTTGTCGATGGTGAAGCGGGCGGCGAGCGTGCCGGTCATCTTCTGTTCGGCAACGAACTCGCCGTTGATGTATTTCTTCATCGAGACGCCGCCGCTGGCGTCCTTGTCGATCGTAAGCCCGATGCGGTTCCAGGCATCGAGCTTGGCGGCGCCGCGATAGTCACCGTTGATGCCGAGGCCGAAGCTCTCGCCGCCGACCTTGCCGAAGATATCGCCGTCCGACGTGTTGGTGACATCCGTCTGCAGGAACGGGATCCAGCCGCTGGAGCCGGCCGACGGGAAGTAGACGTCGTAGACGAGGCTGTAGGATGAAACATTGCCGGTGCCGCCGGGCGAAACCAGAATGCCCTGCTGTGCCTGGACACGGGGAATATTCAGGAGCCAATCGGAGGAAGATTGGATCGGCGTCGCAATCGAATTGGGGGAGGAAGTCATGTCGGCTTTCTCTCTAAAAGTGAACGGGATCGGCTCTTGGCCGTGCGTCACCGTTAGCCGCCACGCTTACCGCCCAGATGACAGTTGCTTAACAAAACGTAAAACGGCCATAGCGTTTTCCGATGGCCGCCATCGGTTTCACCCGCCGTTAGGGGCGTCCGATCGATGTGCTAAATGCGGGTGTCATGCCCCTGTCAGCTTTTCCGACAATGATGCCGGCGTGGATCTAGCCCGCAGGCAGCAGAACCGGAAGCAATGTCGATCACTCAACTGAAAGCATTTCACATCGTCGCCCAGTCCGGCGGCTTCTCCCAGGCAGCTCGCGACATGGCGATCAGCCAGTCCACGCTGTCCCAGCATGTGCGGGAACTGGAGGCGGTATGCGGGCAGAACCTGCTTGATCGAAAGGCGCGCGGCGTCAGCCTCAGCACCCATGGGGAGCGCCTCTTCGAAATCACCTCGCGCCTGTTTCAGGCGGAAAAGGAGGCCAACGCCTTCCTGCGCGGCGAGGCCGGTTCGAATGGCGGGCATCTGCGCGTTGCAGCCGATGGGCCCATCCTGGCGCTACCGATCCTCTCCCGATTGAAGATCGACCGGCCGAAGCTGACCTTTTCCCTTGCCGTCGATAACTCCGCTCGCGTGATCGACCAGATCATCGATTATCGCGCCGATGTCGCGATCACCGCGCAGATCCCCGACGATCCGCGCCTGCACGGCGTGCATTTTTTGAGCATGCGCCTCGGCCTGTGCGTGCCGGCATCCCATCCGCTTGCGACGCGCGACGGCGTCACCATGAAGGACCTAGACGGGCTCTCCTTCGTCATGCGCGAGCGCGGCTCGCGCACCCGCGAGATCTTCGAGAAGAACCTTGCCGATCACGCCATCTCGATCCATCAGATCGTCGAGATTTCCTCGCGCGAGGGTGTGCGCGAAGCCATCGCCAATGGCGTCGGCTGCGGCGTCGTTGCCGATCTCGAATTCGGCCACGACATCAGGCTTTCCTTCGTACCGATCGACGATGCAAAAGAAATCATCGACGAATACGCGATCTGCCTGGCGGAGCGCCGCCATTTGCCGCTGATCCGCGGTTTCATCGACGAGGCAAGCCGCCTGTTGCCCGACGTTGACGAGACTTTTCGCATGCCGCCGCCTATTCAGAAAGCTACAGGAAAAACAATCATCTCTGCGTCGTCTCTAACACAATAGATCATAACTTCCGTTCGTTGACGTAACGGTAGCCTCAGAGCTTGGCGGTCGCGCCGAAGCCTGTCAGGAAAGACGTCAGATTGTCGGACAGCGCATCACAGAGATAGCCGCCTTCCTGAACGATGGCCGTCGGCAAGCCCAAGCCCGCGATCGCCTCACCGACCCGCGCAAAGCCTGATGTCGACACCGCAAGACCGCCGAAGGGATCGCCTTCGAACGCATCAAGGCCAAGTGCCACGACTACAGCGTCCGGCGCATAGGCGCGGATCCGGCGGAAGGCGATGTCGAGGGCCGCCAGGAATTCCGCGTCACCGGACTTGCGCTCGAGCGGCAGGTTAAGGTTATAGCCGAGGCCTGCGCCCTCGCCACGCTCGTCGGCATGCCCCCAGAAGAAGGGGTAGAAGCGCACGGGATCCGCATGGATCGAGACCGTCAGCACATCGGAGCGTTGGTAGAAGATGCCCTGCGTGCCGTTACCATGATGGAGGTCGATGTCGAGGATCACGACACGCGCCGCATTCGACAGAAAGCGCTGCGCAGCGACGGCGGAATTGTTGAGGAAGCAGAAGCCTCCGGCGACGTCGGCAAAGGCATGATGTCCGGGTGGGCGGCAGAGCGCATAGGCGACCCGATCGCCAGCCATCACGGCGTCTGCTGCATCGACCGCGCTCCAGGCGCTCCAGCGCACGCTCTCCCAAGTTTCTCTGGAGATCGGACATGCGGTGTCCGCCATGTGATATCCGGCCTGCCCCACCGCGGAAGCCGGATATCTGCCATCGCGCGCCAGCGGGTGAATGTTCGGGATCACTTCTTCAGAGGCTTCGGCGATGCGTTGCCAGCGGGCGTAGATATGCTCGAGGAACTCGAGATATTCGGGCGTATGCACCGCGGCAATCGGACCAAGCCCGTGATCGCGCGGGCGATGCATGGTGCATCCGGCGTCGCGAGCGCCGATCAGCAACCGCTCGACCCGCTCGGGCTGCTCCGGGTTCGGCTGCGGCGCACCACTCGAAAGGAAAGCCTTCGGATCGTGTCGCTTCTGTTCCTGTGCGTAGAAGGCTTTCATGCTCTCTCCCGTTCCTGCGAATTCAAACTTTCAGTCCCCCGGCGAGGGCCACGAAGGCCTCGCCATAGACGGCATGCTCGCGATCTCGCGTTTGCCAGGTGATGCCGAGCCGCTCGTAAAGCCGCTGGGCCGGCAGATTTTCCACGTCGACGGAAAGGCGCAGGTAATCCCCGCCCCTCGCCCTCGACCAAGACGCCACCTCCCGCAGTAAGCGCTCACCAATGTTGCGGCCACGAAAGCGATCGTCGACATAAAGATCCTGGACGAAGACGCCCGGCCGCCCGCGCCAGGTCGAGAAGATCGGAAAGAACAGGCAAAGGCCGGCAAAGTCTCCATCCACCTCGGCAATCAAGCTGCCGAAGGCCGCATCCGGACCGAAACCGAACCGGCGGTAGTCATCGACCGTGCAGGTGACCTTGTCGGGCATATCGAGCCCGCGCCCCATGGCCAGGATCGCGCCATGTATGGCGTCGGCGTCGCTTGGTTCACCTGCGCGAATGCGGATATCCGCAGCCATGCTCTGCATAGTCGTCACTGTCGTTCCCTTTCGCCGCCGTCGGCCGAAGGCCGCAGGCGAACCATGCGCGAGCCGTCGGCGTCAGAATGCCACCTGATCTCCGCCTTTGAGGCCAAGAAGATCACGCGCTTCCTTAGGGGTGGCAACCTCCAGCGACAAGGCGTCCAGAACCGTACGGATACGCAGAACCTGTTCGGCGTTGCTGGTCGCAAGTTGACCGCGGCCATTGTAGAGACTGTCTTCCAGTCCCACCCGCACATTTCCGCCCATGGCCGCCGCCATGGTGATCATCGGCATCTGATGCCGGCCGGCGGCCAGCACCGAGAACGAATAGTCGTCACCGAAGAGTTTGTCGGCAATCCGCTTCATGTGCGTCAGGTTCTCCGGATCGGCGCCGATGCCGCCCAGAATGCCGAAGACGAACTGGATGAACAGATGGCCGGAAACCAGGCCGCGGTCGCGGAAATGTGCCAGCGAATAGAGATGGCCGACGTCGTAGCACTCGAATTCGAACCGCGTACCGCATCCTTGACCGAGCCGGGTGAGGATGAACTCCATGTCGGCAAAGGTATTCTTGAAGATCGAGCTGCGCGTCGCCTCGAGCAGTTCCGGCTCCCACTCGTGTTTCCAGGCGGCCGGCTTGTCGAGCGCAGGAAACAGGGCAAAGTTCATCGAGCCCATGTTGAGCGAGCACATTTCCGGCTCGGCTTGCAACGATGCCGCCAGGCGGTCCTCCAGCGCCATCAGCGACGACCCGCCGGTGGAAATGTTCACGACCGCGTCGGTCGACTGCTTGATGCGCGGCAGAAACTGCATGAACAGCGACGGGTCGGCAGAAGGACGCCCGTCAGTCGGGTTGCGCGCATGCAGATGAAGGATCGAAGCGCCGGCCTCGGCCGCTGCGATCGCTTCCGAGGCGATCTGGTCCGGCGTGATCGGCAGGTGGGGCGACATGGTCGGCGTGTGCACCGAGCCCGTCACCGCGCAGGTGATGATGACCTTCCTGCGCGACGTCTTGGTTTTCGTCATGATGTCGATCTCAGCGGTTGACGGGTAGGTTAAGCTCGACGGCAAGCTGCTCGAGCACGTCGCCGAGGATGGCGACGATCTCACCAATCTGCTCCCTGGTGATGATCATCGGCGGGCAGACCAGGAAATGATCGCCCTCGACCCCGCCGCGGGTACGCCTGGAATAGATGATCAGTCCACGCTCATATGCGAGGTCTACGACCCGCTGGTGCGCGTTTAATTCCTTCGGCAAGGGCCTCATCGTCTCGCGGTCCGAGACGAACTCGGCAGCAAGCAGCAGCCCCTTGCCCCTGACGTCACCGATGAACGGGAAGCGTTCGGAAAGCGCGACCAGTTCGGCCTTGAGCGCGTCGCCCATCACAGCCGCATTGTCGATCAGGCCCAGGCGATCGATCTCGTCGAGCACGGCAAGCCCGGCAGCGCAGGCAAGCGGATTGCCGGCATAGGTGAAACCATGCTGGAAACCGCCGGCGTCGAGCACCGGCTGGACCAGCCTCGACGGCGCGGCCATGGCGCCCAGCGGGCAATAGCCCGAGGCGAAGCCCTTCGACAGCGCGATCAGGTCCGGCTTGCAGTCCCAATGGTCGCCACCGAGAAACTTTCCGGTGCGACCGGCTCCGCTCATGACTTCGTCGTGGATCAACAGGATACCGTATTTGTCGCAGATTTCGCGAATGCGCTTGTAGTAGCTGTCGGGGGCGACCAGGGCACCGGTCGACGCGCCACCGATCGGCTCCATGATGAAGGCGAGCACGCTTTCAGGGCCCTCGGACTGGATCCTGTCTTCCAGCATGTCGGCATATTTAATGCCGCGCTGTTCCATCGAGAGGTTGTCGCGATCGAGATAGGCAGTCGGCGCCGGCACTTTCGGCATTTCGCGCATCATCGGAGAGAACGGATCGGAGAGCGCCGCGTAACCGGTGACCGCCAGCGCGCCAAGCGTGCCGCCGTGATAGGAGGGAAAACGCGAGATCACTTTCCAGCGCTCCTTCTGGCCGGTCGCAACCGCCCATTGGCGGGCGAGCCTCAGGCAGGATTCGACCGCCTCCCACCCGCCCGGGACGAAGAAGATCTTGTCCATGCCTTCCGGCAGCTTTTCAGCGGCGCGGCGGGCCAATTCCTCCGCCGGCTCGTTTTCGAAGTGAAGGCGATAGGCGAAAGTGACGCGATCCATCTGTCGCTTCATCGCCTCGAGCACGTTGCGATTGCCGTGACCGATATTGACCACCATCGCGCCGCTGGAGCCGTCGATCACCCGGCGGCCATCCTGGTCCCAGAGGTAGATGCCCTCGGCCCGGTCGACCAGCGGCCGGCGAAGACGCGACTGGTAGAACAGGTGTGAAGCGGGCCGTTCGTTGGAAGCTGTCGTCTTGAGCATGTCCGGTCTCTGTCAGCGTTTGAGGTAACGGTTGAGAACATTTGCGGTGACGCGTTCGACCATCGCGTCGCCGCGCCTCAGTGCAGCCACCCATTCGCAGCTGCCGGCGTGGAACACCTCGCCCTTGCCGCGTGGGAAATTGACGATCATGCCGCAGCCGCGCTTGATCCGATCGACTGCCGCCTCGCCGGCATCGCCGATCAGCGTTTCTGCGACGAACTTGGCGTCTGCGTCGGAGAGGAATTGGTCGTCGGCGGGAATGTCGGCGCTTTCTTCCTTCAGCGACGACATGCCGGGCGCCAGGATTTCGAGGCCATCCGGAGCGCCGCTACCCTCCGGCGGTCCCGGCAGCCCGCCGCGGATGATGTAGGCAAGGCCGTCGACCTCATACCCGAAGGCATGCCCTTCTGCGCCGAGGATGGCGCCATAATAGATACCGGTCCCGGCAAAACCCCAATGCCCCGCCCGATAGACCGGAAAGCCGCGGGCGCCGCGCGGGGCGCAACCGCCCCAGCCGACATAGAGGCCGCGTGTGGCGTTGAGCCCGAAGGTCGAAGCACCGGGACGGCCGATCTCCTTCGCCTCCCAGGAACCGGACGTGCGTGTCGGATCGGCGGAGCGGTAGGCAGGGTCCTCGGCGCGCGAGCGATATTTGTAGCACACCTGCCGCTTGCCGCCGTCCTCCAGGCGCGTCTGCCACATGAAGTTGCCGGCAAAGCGCGCGGCATGGCCGCCCCGCTCGACATAGGTGTCGACCGCGTCGCGCATCTCCCAAGTCCAGTATTCGTCGTGGCCGACGAAGACGACGCAATCGTAGCCGCCGAGGATTTCCGGGTTGTAATGCAGCTCGTGCTGGCTGGCGAGATCGACGGCATAACCTTCACGCTCGGCCCAGCGGAAGAAATGGCTGTCATAGCTCGCCCAACCGGAAGAGGCGTATTTCTTGGAATAGCCGTTGGCGTAGGCCCATTCCATATGCGGGTAGCGCGGGGCCACTGCCATCGGAGAATAGATTTCCAGCGGCACCCGCGGCGCATCGGTCGGAAGCTGGACGAAGCCGCGGCAGAACGGCCGCTCGATGCTGACCGTCGTTGCATACTGGTCGCGGTTGGGGCCGGTAATGCCCTGATAGTGGTTCGATCCACCCCAGGTATTGTAGGACGTCCAGGAACCCGTCGCCGCCACCTGCAGCACGCGGCCCGGCTTACGGCCGGCCTCGGGACGGACGATGAAGAGATGCTGACAGCGAATGGGTGCACCATCGCGACCTTCGGCTGTCAAGGTGATGCGATAGGCACCGGATGACCAGTCCTCGCCTACCTGGAATTCAAGTGTCGTCTCCCAGCCGCAGCCAATTACCGAGCATTGATCCGGCGTATCCTGCCAGCGAGCGGCGATGCCGCGTCGCTTCATGACCGACGTTTCGACGGCGCCGTCGCGCACGATCTCCAGTTCGAACAGGGCTGCGGTCGAACTCACCTGAAGCCGGACGGTCGCGCCCGGCGGGTAGGCATAGGCGTCGGTGTAACACCAGATTTCGCCACGCTCGCCATCCATTCCGGGGTATTCGTAGTAGTGGCCGAGCACGGCCTCACGGCGTTGCTCAGGCGTCAGCCCGAAATCGGGGAATTGGTTGCTGGTCGTCTTCATCGCATCCATCACGCCGCAAGATATTTTTTGAGGAAGGCCCGCGTGCGCTCCTGTCTGGGCTCGCGGAAGATCTCGCTCGGCGCGCCCTGTTCGACAACAACGCCGCCATCCATGAACAACACGCGGTCGGCGACCTCACCGGCAAAGCGCATCTCATGCGTGACAATCAGCATGGTCATGTGCTCGGCGGCGAGCTGCTTCATCACTGCATTGACCTCGTCGACGAGCTCTGGGTCGAGCGCCGAGGTCGCCTCGTCGAAGAGCATGACCTTCGGCTGCATCGCAAGCGCTCGCGCAATGGCGACACGTTGCTTCTGGCCGCCGGAAAGCCGTGAGGGATAGGCATCGACCTTTTCCGCCAGCCCGACCTTGGACAGAAGCTCGACGGCGAGCTCGCGTGCAGCGGCCTTCGCCATGCCTTTCAGGATGATCGGCCCCATCGTGACGTTTTCGATCACCGTCAGGTGCGGGAACAGATTGAAGTGCTGAAACACCATGCCCATCTGCTGGCGCACCGCGTTGATGTGGCGCTCGAAGGCCTGGCCGCGTAGGTTCTGGTTGACCTGGACGCCATCGAGCCAGACCTCACCGCCGTTGAGCGTTTCGAGATGATTGATCGAGCGCAGGAGCGTGCTCTTGCCGGAGCCGCTTGGGCCGATGATGGCGACGATCTGACCGCGGGCCACCGACAGGTCGATGCCCTTCAGAACCTGAAGTTCGCCATAGGCCTTGCGGGCACCCTTGACTTCGACCATGGGTCGCTGGGCGGTCATCGTGATACCTCCACGTTCTGTTCGACCCGGCGCAGACCCGCTTCGAGGACGAGGTTTAGGATGTAATAGAGTGCTGCGACCGTGATGTAGAACTCGAACGGCCGGAAGGTCTCGCTGATCGCGAGCTGAGCGGCATGGACCAGCTCTGCAATGCCGATGATCGACACCAGCGAGGACTCCTTCAAAAGCACGATCAGGTTGTTGCCCATGGCCGGAATGGTGTTGCGCACGGCCTGCGGCACGATGAAGTAGCGCAGGGTCTGAAAGCGGCCGAAGCCGAGGCTGCGCGCACCTTCCGTCTGCCCGACATCGACCGCGACGATACCAGCGCGCAGAATGTCGGCGTTGTAGACGGCAAAATGCAGGCCGAGACCAATGATGCCGGCGACAAGTGCCGGAATCTTGAAGCCGAGCTGCCCGAGCCCGTAGTAGATCAGGAACAGTTGCAGCAGCAGCGGCGTACCCATGAAGAGCCACATGAACGCCCGCACCGGCAATGCCACTGCTTTTGGCGCGTAGAGCACAACGAGCGCAAAGCCGACACCGAAGATGAAGCTGATCGCGGCCGCCGAGACGGTAAGGACGGCCGTCCACCAGACCCCCATCCAGAGAATATCGGCATAGGGCGGAACGACGCTGAAATCGAGACCTTGCATGTGCGCTTCTCCCTCAGGCTATGGCGTAGCGCCGGTCAAGCAGATCGACGATCCGCGCGACGACATAGACGATGAGCATGTAGAGCACGGCGGCAACGCCGAAGATCTCGAACGGCTTGTAGGTGGAGCCGATATAGCGCTGTGCAGTGTAGGTGAGCTCGACCACGGATATCGTTGATACCAGCGCCGACCCTTTCACCAGAGCCACGGCATTGACGCCAAGTGGCCGGATCATCAACCGCGCAGCCTGTGGCAACACGACCTTGCGCATCGTCTGAAACCGGCTGAAGCCGATCGACCGCGCAGCCTCGGTCTGGCCGCGGTCGACCGACAGGATCGCGCCGCGAATGGCTTCAGCCATATAGGCGCCGATGTTGAGCCCGAGCCCGATCACGCCGGCGGCGAACGGTTCAAGGTTGATGCCGATCTGCGGCCCACCGAAATAGATTACGAAAAGCTGGATCAGGCACGGCGTGCCGCGAAACAGGCTGACATAGGCGGAACCGAAGGCGCGCAAAGGCAGAGAGCGCGACATCTTGGCCGCCGCCACGAGAAAGGCGACGATGAGCCCGAGTGCCAGCGAAAGCACCGATATCTCGATCGTGATCCACGCCGCTTCCACGAAGAACGGGAAGACGCGCTGCACCAGCGAAAAGTCCATTGGAAAACTCCGGGGGGAGAAAGCGACGGTCTCCGACCGCGACCGTTAGCGGGCGGCCGGAGACGTTAGAAGCGAGGGACTAGCGAATGTCGCTGCCGACCCATTCCATTGCGATCTTCTCGTAGGAGCCGTCTGCCAGCATATCCTCAAGCGCCTTCTGCATTGCAGCCTTCAGCTCCGGATTGTTCTTGCGGATGGCAATGCCGATGGCGACGCTGCCGCCTTCGATGTCAGGCGTTTCGAGACGACGGACCTTCTCACCGGTTTCCTTGACGGCAACCATGACAGGAATGTTGTCGACGACGATCGCATCGACGCGACCGCTCTTCAGTTCCATCATCAACTCGGGCAGGCCCTTATAGGTGCGCACGTCCCAACCGCCCTGTTCGCGGGCCCATTTCTCATGCGTTTCGCCGAGCGTCACGCCGAGTGTCTTGCCCTTGAGTTCGTCGAGCTTCTGAACGGCGGAGCCCTCGGCGACGAAGACGGCGCGGCCGGCATGATAGTACGGGCCGACGAAATCGACGACCTTCTCGCGCTCCGGCGTGATGGTCATGGAGCCGACGACCGTATCGTATTTGTTGGCGAGCAGGCCCGCGATGATGCCGTCCCATGCCGTCGTCACCAGCGTGCCCTTGACGCCGACGCGTTCGGCGATCGCCTGGCCGATCGAGGCGTCGAAGCCGACGACCTGGTTCTGTTCGTTGACGAAGTTGAAGGGCGGATATTGCCCGCTCATCGCGATCTTCAGCTCGCCCGCAGACTTCACGGATGCGAGGTCGTCAGCACGTGCCGACACGGCGGAGAAAGTTGCGGCAATGGTCAGGGTAGCGGCCAAAAGGCCGGAGAAAATGGTCTTCATGAAATGTTCCTTGCTCCTCTGGACGAATGCGCCTTCTCGTGCGCTTGGGACGGGCATAGAGGCGCCTTCCGAATTTCATGATTGCTTTTGCATCAGCATTGCGCAAATAGATAATGGGAATAGAAGGCATAGATTTCAGGAATGGTGACGCCTCGATCTGAACGGCTCGTGTGGGAGCTCGACTGGAACCTCCTGCGCACCTTCGTGGTGATCGCGGAGGTGAAAAGCATCACGCGTGCGGCGGAGCGGCTGAACCTGAAGCAGCCGAGCGTCAGCAACGCGTTGAAACGGCTGGAGGACCGGGTCGGGCGCCGGCTAGTCGAGCGCGACGCGACACGCTTCGACCTGACCGAAGTCGGCCAACTTCTCTACGAGCAGGCAGTCGAAGTCTTCGGGACCATATCCCAACTGCCGCAACTGGTGCGCGGGGTCAGCGACGATGTGACCGGGCATGTGACGATCGCCGTCGCCAGCCATGTGGTATCGCCAATCTTCGATCGTGCGCTGATGGAATTCCACCGCAACTACCCGCGCGCAACGCTGAACATCTCGGTGGCCGCAAGCGGTGAAGTCACCCGCCAGGTGCGGGAGAAACGGGCGTCCTTCGGCCTCTGTCTCGTCAGCGTGCGCGACCCTGCGCTTGATTACCTGCTGGTCTTTCGCGAGTTCTTCGGCTTCTTCTGCGGCCCGCACCACCGGCTGTTCGGGGCGAAGGGTTTGAAACTCGGCGACCTCAAGGGCGAAACGTCCGTCTCGTTTCATACCGATCATATCGCCGACGCACTGCGACCCGTTGCGCTTCTGCGCAGCGAAGCCAAGCTTAACGCCAATGTCGTCGGTGTCTCCTCCAGCCTCGAAGAGGTTCGCCGCATGATCATAGCGGGCCTCGGCGTCGGCCCTCTTCCGCTGCACGTGGCGCGACGCGATGTGGCAGATGGTGTGCTATGGCGGCTGCCACCTTACGAGGCACCGCCTGCCATCGACATCTTCATGCTGACAAATCCCGACAAGGCGATGAACCGCGCCGAAAAGGCCCTGATTGCCGGCTTGCAGGCGTTGATCGCCGGAACCCCGGTCGAAGAGCGGATCTATGAGGACTGACGACGAACCGCCGGGGCAGTTTACGCCTGGAGCAATGCCTCTGCACGGCCGCGGGCCGCCGGCTCGAGCGCCATGGCCGTGCGCGCAGAAAGATCGAAGCGAACGGTCACCGTTCGGTTGACCGCGTGAATAACGTCATCCAGCGTGCCCGACATGACCTGCTCGAAGGTCACTGACGAGCGCCCGAGTTTGACGACCCGCGAACGGATGGTGATCAGCGTGCCGGCCTTCGTCTCGTGCTTGTATTCCACTTCCGAGCGCACGTCCGCCCAGCCCCTGCCCGGCTCGCCCTCAATATCGAGCCCGGCAATATGGCCGAGGAGCTGAAAGCTGGCATCATCGAACATCGCCGCATAGTGGCGGACGTTCATATGCCCCATCGTGTCGCACATCCACGGATGCGCAACGCCGACATAGGTGGTCAAAGGCTGGCTCGGCATCTCTGGACCTCGCTGAAGGATATGCCTGGACGAAACGGCTGAGAGATAGCGGATGACAAAGCCGCCTGTCCATGCCGTGCCCTCATCGATTGTTCCTGCGGTCAGCGCAGATAGGTGTCGAAATAGCAGTGGGTAAGCGCCGCCCGCGCGAGCATGCCCACTAGGCGCTTGCCTGCGACCTCCCTAGGCTGCCCTCCCTAGACTGGCTGGGAAATCCGCAAGGAGGCATGATCGTGAAAGTATATTTGGCCGGACCTGAAGTGTTCCTGAGCAATGCTGTGGAGATCCAGGCGCAGAAGGCCGAGCTTGCCCGTGTGGCGGGTTTTACGCCGCTCGTGCCGGGCGACCTGGAAATTCCGCCGGCCGAAACCAAGCATGCCCGTGGCCTTGCCATCTACGGTGTGGATGAAGGCATGATGCTGGCCAGCGACATGATCATCGCCAATCTGACGCCGTTTCGCGGCATCAGCGCCGACGTCGGCACGGTTTTCGAGCTCGGCTTCATGTGCGGCCGTGGCCGCCATGTCTATGCCTACACCAACACGTCACGAAGCTACTACGACCGCATCCTTCACGGACATTACGGCGGTGACGCCGCGGTGCGCCCGGACGGCCGCATGGCTGGTCCGGACGGGCTGAGCATTGAAGACTTCGATATGGCCGACAATCTCATGCTTGATGGCGGCATCCTGGCGCGCGGCGGAACCTTCGTTAAACGCGAAGTGGCCGAAGCCGACCGCCTGACCGACCTCGAGGCATTCAAAGAGTGCCTGGCGATCGCCGCCAAGCAACATCTCAGTTGAGTGATTGCCCTCGCTCAGTCGACCGGGCAAGGCCAATTGGCCGGAACGGATAACCCCGCCGGCAGTTTGGTGGCACTGTCGCCGCATGTCAGGTTGACCTGCTCCTGCTCGAGCCCGGTCGCGGCCGACAGGTCCACGCCTTCGATACGCGTCAGGAACATGAAGGCATCGGTGAAGTCGATCGGGCCTTCGAAGGTGGAGCCGCTGAATGTGGCGCGCGACAGATTGGCCATCGGGAAACGCGTGCCCGTCAGCACGGCCTTCTCGAAATTGGCGCGCCCGAGTTCGGCCTTCTCGAAGTCGGCGCCCGTCAACTTGGCGCCGCTGAAATTCGTCCGCTGCAACTCGGAACTGTTGAAGGAAGCGCCTTCCGCCGAGACGCCGGCGAAACTGGTTCGATAGGCTTCAACTTTGGCGAAATTCGCCTTGTCGGCTCTGGCGCCAGCCAATGACGAACGCACCAGCGTCGCCTTCTCCAGGTTTGCCGCCGTAAGATTGGCGCCCCTCAGATCCGTCAGGGTAAAGTCCGTACTGACGAGATTGCCACCCTCGAGATCGATGCCGCCGAGCATCAATTGTTTCTTGTTGCAATCGCTCCAGTCGGCGCCCGGCGCCGACGGGCCCTTGCAGTTCGCCGCATAGGCAAGGTTCGAGAGGGTGAGCGTCACCAGGATTGCAGACAGTCCGATGGCCGAACGTTTGACACAGCCGCGCGTGGCGCGTTTGATCCCGACTGTGTCGCTGAACCCACCCTCCCCGGTTGCGACAGATGAACGAATGGGCATTGGCTTGGGGATCTGCATGGCGCTGCTCCACGGCCCTTAAGGTGGACCGGTTCTGTTGCATTTTTCGTTTGCGCGCTGCGGCGGCGAAACAACCGCGGGAATAGCGCATCACGGCTTAAGCGTATGACATTGTTGCTCTTCGCGCAAATGACAGCCGCGCGATATGGCAAACAAGTTTTGTCCAAGTCAGCCTCGGGGGCAACGCGGGCCACGATGGTATATTGGCCACCGGGTGAGCCCTCAGGCAAATGCAACCGCGTGTCTGCAACGAGCGCCCAGTTCTCAAGTCTCCGGGTAAGTTGAACGTCCAAAAGCTCCCAGGGTTTCCGCGACAACGGAAAACAGCTCGACGGTTTCTACCGATCTCCGCACTGATGCGGAAGCGATGAGCAAGCTGGCACCGCCTCAAGGTACAACAACTTGCGTCAGCGTATGGAAACATGCAATATCCATACAATATTGATTTGAGGTAGCGCCATGACTGCGGACGCATCGGAGACGACCTGGCTGCCGGCTATCCGGAAAGCGAACGGACCGCTCTATATCGCCATTGCCGACGCCATCGCTGCTGATATCGCCGAAGGTCGCCTGTGCGAAGGCACACGTCTACCGCCTCAGCGCGCGCTCGCCAGCGCCCTGGGCATCGACTTCACCACAGTGAGCCGGGCCTACAATGAGGCACGACACCGCGGATTGGTGGAAGGGCGCGTCGGTCAGGGAACCTACGTTAAGACCCGAAGGATGAAGGGCCTGCAGCCCGCAGCCGATGGCCTTGTCGACATGAGCATGAACCTGCCGCCGCTTTTCGACGACGCTGCCCTGACGATGCGGCTGTGGAGCGACATCAACAGCCTGCAGGGCGAGCACGGCCTCGATCTGTTGATGCGGTATCAGGCGGCGGGCGGCGCGCTGCACAATCGTGCAGTCGGCGCAGGCTGGCTGCGGCCGCGCCTCGGAGAAATCCCGCCCGAGCGCGTGCTGATCTGCGCAGGCGCACAAAGCGCTCTGCTTGCGGCCATCAGCAGTCTCGTAAAGCCTGGTGAAGCGATTGCGTCGGAGGCCATAGCCTATCCTGGCTTGCGGGCGCTGGCCGCCCATCTCGGCATCGAGCTCCTCGGCGTTGCCGTCGACAGAAATGGCATGATGCCAGAGCAGCTTGAAGCCGTTTGCAGAAGCAGAAAATTAAAGGCGCTCTATTGTAATCCCACGCTTCACAACCCGACAACATCGACGCTGTCGCTTGAGCGCCGCAAGGCTATCGTCGCCATTGCGCGCAGCCATGGCGTGACGATCATCGAAGATGACGCCTATGGCGCGCTTCCAGTTTCTGTGCCGACACCATTGGCGGCGCTTGCGCCTGACCTTGTCTACCACATCGCAGGTCTCGCCAAGTGCCTGTCGCCGGCGTTGCGGATTGCCTATCTCGTCGTTCCGGATCGCCAAAGCTGCGTTCGCCTGGAGGGCGCGATCCGTGCGACGAGCGGCATGGCTCCTCCCTTCAATGCCGCGATTGCGACACGCTGGATTGAAGACGGCACAGCAGCCGAAGTCCTTGGCGCCATCCGCCGCGAAGTGACAATCCGGCAGGCGATGGTCAGCCGATTGTTGCCAAAGGACATTGTCCAGACGGACCAGGAAGGCTTCCACCTGTGGCTACACCTGCCGCCGCCCTGGACGCGAGGCGATTTTTCCGGCCGGTTGCGGGCATCGGGCATCAGCGTCGTTGCCAGCGATGCCTTTGCGCTCGGTCCGGCGCCGGAGGCCGTGCGCCTTGGCCTTGGTGCGGCGCGGACGCATGAGGAGTTGCAGCGCAGCCTGATGACGATTGCGGACCTGATCGAGCAATCTCCAGCGGCATCGAGCCTCGTCGTTTGAGGCTTTGTGTTTGCCGTCGGCGAAATTGTCGCAGCAATGTATGCATACAATAAATTGACAATGTATGGTTTTGGGCGCTTAATCCCGGCAGGCCTGAGGCGGCACCGAATCTTCGTCGACCGCACCCAGGCATATCAGCAGGCGCGCTGGAAAGCGCTGCGCCGCAGACGCCTGAAAGGAACGCATATGTCTTCGGATCACGACTGGCCTCCGATACCCCCGATGCAAACCGGCTTGCGCGGCCGTTGTCCGCGTTGCGGCCAGGGTCATCTGTTTGAAGGCTTCCTCAAGATGCGCAAGAAGTGCGAGGTCTGCGATCTCGACTATTCGTTCGCCGATCCCGCCGATGGCCCCGCATTCTTCGTGATTTGTTTCGGCTGCGTGCCAAGCGTGCTGCTCGGCGTTTGGCTGGAAGTGCAATACAGCGCGCCGCTTTGGATGCACCTTCTTGTGACCGGTCCGTTCATGTTGCTCACGTGCATACCGCCTCTTCGGCCGCTCAAGGGATGGCTGGTCTCGAGCCAGTTCTTCTACAAGGCGGAGGAAGGAAAGCTCGTGCGCAGACAGGTCGAACCACCGCTCGCCCCGACCCAATAGGCGTCGGTCGCCGGATTGGCGTTAAGTATCAGATGGCCCGCCGCCGTGGTGGGGACCAATAACGAATACCAACAAGGCGCGGGCAATGCTCGCGCCTTGTTCGGTTCGTCCTCAATGAGGCTGAGCGATACGGCCTGGCCGTACCGTCAAAGCCATTGGCTCTCTTCACAACACTTGAGCCTTCGGCCACGGAACGATCGCGTGAGGGCATCTGGCAGGGCCGTACACTATGCCGGCCCCGGGCCTCTCAATCTCAGATCATTGCACCGCCGGTGTCGGCTCGCCGAGCGAAAGCATCAGGCGGTTTGCCCAGTTGAAGAAGGCGGCGCCGTGAATGACATCGGCGATCTCGAGTTCGTCGAGGCCGGCTGCAGAAAGCCGTTCGATATGATCATCGCCGAATGCAGGGGGCGTCGCCGTCAGCGCCACCGAGGCTGCAACGATCGCGTTCCAGCGTTCGCCAAGATCGGCATCCACACCCTCATCGAGTAGCTTCTGCACGTCGTCGCCGCGCTTGGAGTGGTGCGAGGCGAAACGCGAATGCACGGAGGCGCAGAAAATACAGCCGTTCGACCGCGACGCGGCGGTCGCTGCAAGCTCACGCTCGGCACGCGGCAAGCCCGTGCGGGTGTTGTAGAAAATATCCTTATCCGTCTTCGTTCGCGCTTCGAGAACCGCGGGATCGCGAACGAGCAGGCGGAAGTAGGGCGACTTCGCCCGAGATGCTTCGACGAGGCCGACAAGATGCGCCTGCGTCAGGTCGTCCTCTGCGAGCGGCTCAAGCCACGGGGTCCAGCCGATCTCAGCCTGCGTGAACTCGACGGGGCGATTTTCGATCGTGGGCGTGATGATGTGGTCAGTCATGAAACACTTCCTTCTGAAGCTCAGGCGGCTGCACGCCTGTTGGAGGCCGCCAGCAAACCAAGGCCGGCGATCACCCGGATCTGGAACGCAACGAATGAGACGAGCTGCGACAGCGTTACGATGCCATCTGTCGTCCAACCCGCATCGATGAGCGCCTGCAACGCTTTCGGGCTCGCGTCACGCAGATGGAAGACAAGCAGATGCGCATGTTCCAGTGCTGCTGCGAGCTTTGCTCCGAGCGCTTCGCGGCCGGCGTTCGACACCTGATAGATCGGGCCGGACGCCTCCTCGACGCTCAAAGGGCCGGCTGGATATTGCCCATAGGGTCCGACGGCCTGGGCCGCGCCGATCTCGGCCTTGATCACCTCGACCAGCCAGCGGTTTGCTTCGCTTTCTTCCAAGGGACTGACGTAGAACTCAAAAATATCCGGTTGCCGATGCAGCCCGGCGATGAAGCTGGCGATTGCCTGGCGTTCGACCAGCGAAACATCGCCGAAATTGTCCGGTTCAAAGAGTGCGAGATAGCTCTTCTGCGCCTGCTCGCGCGTTTCCGGCCGCTGGGTGCGGATACGATCGAGCGATGAGCCCGGCTTGATGCCGGCCAACAGGTCGATGATATCGGGTGTTGATGTGGTCACGGTAAGTCTCCTTCCTTCAATTGGGTGGCGCCGCCGGTGTCGCTGCTGTGATTGATGCGGTCAGCCGACGGCCCCGAGACGGCGGGGTGCGAATTTTTCCTCCGGTGCCCATCCGAGCGCCGGTGCGACCTTGGTCGCGATCAGCTCGATCGAACGCAGGATCAGCGGGTGTGGCGGATCGATGGAGTGCACCTGGAAGACGAGGTCGGTGACCCGATCGAGGGTCGTATCCCCGCGAAGGCTTTCGATCACATCGTCGGGCGTACCGACATGGACATCGAAAGCGGCAATCAGCTCGGCGAGCGAATTGCCGGTCGGCTTGTGGCCGGCTGCAATCAGCCGCTCAGCGCCGCGCCGCAAACCGATTTCGGCCAGGCGCAGTGCCTCAGCATGGCTGTCAGCCACGAAGAGGCTACGGGATCCCAGGATCCGCGGCGTCTGACCTGCCGGCAATCCCGCGAGATAGGCGTCGATGATCGGATTCTGAAGTTCGGCGAGTGGCGCATCCGGGCGTTCCACAGTCCGGGGCTGCGTGCGCGACAGCATGAGGCCGTCTCCGGCGCGCCCTGCTCGCTCTCCGCCGGCGACGGAGAATGTTGCCTGCCAGATCCGGTCGAGCAATTGCGGTGCGGTCGGATAAAGCTGGTCTCCACCCGCAAGGCTACGCCCCGCCCAGGCATCGAGAACCACACGCAGATGCCGCGCGAAAATGTCTCCGCGCTCGGCACTTTCAAGGCCGAAGGCGGTAAAGGAGGACGGTGTGCCGCCGGTACCGAAGCCGATTTCGACACGTCCGCAGGAGAGAAGGTCGAGCACGGCCGCATCCTCTGCGACGCGGATCGGATTTTCCAGTGGCAGGGTGATGACGCCGGTCCCGAGCCTGATCCGCGACGTCTGCGCGGCGACATGCGCCAGGAAGACGAGTGGTGCCGGTAAGCCGCCTTCATCGGCATGGAAGTGGTGCTGGGCCACCCAGGCCGTATCAAAGCCGAAGCGTTCGGCGGTTGCTATCTGCTCGGCCGCATAGTGGTAGCGTGCGCCGGCGGGAACGTCGTCGAGGAGACGTGTAAAGAAGCCTAGTCGCTTGCGTGGCGTCGTCTTAGTCATTTTCCGTCCTGTCATTCATTCCCGCGTCGTTAGACCAGGGCTGCTCGTTTTTGCCCGGGGATGGCGTTGATGAGTTCACGGGTGTAGTCGCTGCCCGGTCGTTCGAAGACGTCCTCGACCGTTCCTCCGTCGACCAGACGTCCGTCCTTCAGCACGGATATCGTATCGGAGATCTGCCGCACGACCGCGAGGTCATGAGACACGAACAAGTAGGTCAGCCCGAGATCGCGCTGGAGTTCATCCAAAAGATCGAGGATGCGGGCCTGCACCGTCACGTCGAGGGCCGAGACCGCCTCGTCGAGGACGACGACGTCGGGATCGAGCACGAGTGCGCGTGCGATAGCCACGCGTTGCCGTTGGCCGCCTGAAAGTGCATGCGGACGGCGACTGAGGGCCGCCTCCGGCAGGCCGACGCGGTTGAGGATCGCCCGGACCTTCTCTTCGCGTGCCGGGCGGGCGAGCCTTCCAAAATTCAGCAACGGCTCGGCAACGATATCGAACACCGCCTGACGTGGATCGAGCGAACCATAGGGGTTCTGGTAGACAAGCTGGATCTTGCGCCTGAACTGACGCAGTGTTTCGCCGCGAAGCTGCGAGAGATCGGTGCCATCGATCTCGATGCTGCCCGCTGTCGGCTTCTGAAACCCGACGATAGCGCGAATGGTCGTGGTCTTACCGGAACCGGATTCGCCGACGATGGAATGGGTCGTGCCGCGGCGGACCCGGAAACTGAGACCGTCGACGGCACGAAACGATTTTCCATCGCCGTCCGACCGCACGAAGTCCTGCACAAGGCCTTCAACGATAACGACATCGTCGTCTGAAGGTACGGGCTTTTCACGCGCGGTCGCCGGTGCTTTGCGGGCAACGGCCGAGAACGACGGCGCGTCGACAATCAACTGCCGGGTGTAGGCGCTGCGCGGCGCGGCAAGCACGACCTTAGTCGCCCCAAGCTCCTGAATCCGCCCGCCCTGCAACACGACAAGCCGGTCGGCGCGGTCAGCGGCAACGCCAAGGTCGTGCGTGACGAGCAGCACCGATGTGCCGTACTCAGTGCGCAATTCGTCGATCAGGTCGAGGATGCGTTTCTGGACCGTGACATCGAGCGCACTTGTCGGCTCGTCGGCGATGATGAGCTGCGGCTTCAGCGCGATCGCGATGGCAATCAGCACGCGCTGGCGCATGCCGCCAGAAAGCTCATGCGGATATTGCCGCGCCCTGAGCGCAGGCTCGCTCAGCCCGACGCGCTCTAGAAGCGAAATCACCTGGGGTTCGACGTCGCGACCGCTTGCGGCGCCATGGATCCGAAGAATCTCGCCAACCTGCGCCCCGATCGTCTTGACGGGATTGAGCGAGCTTGCCGGGTCCTGCGGCACCAGACTGATCTTGGCGCCCCGCACCGTATCGAGCTGACGATCCGACCAACGCGAAATGTCCGTGCCGTTGAGCTTGATATTGCCGCCTTCGATACGGCCGTTGGCCGAGAGCAAACCGATGATCGACTGCGCCGTCGTCGTCTTGCCGGAGCCGGATTCCCCCACGAGCGCCACCACCTCGCCGGGTTCGATCCGGAACGAAACATCGTGCACGACCCGGCGATGGGCTACGCCGTCATTGTAGGAGATCGACAGGTTCTCGATCTCGAGCACCGGCGGATATGGGGTGATCGAGCTGTTCATGCTGGCACCTTGCCGAAGGATTGGCTGACGCGATTGGCCGCCAGAACCACCAGAACGACGATGACACCAGGCGCGGTCGTCAGCCACCAGGCCGTCGAGATGTAGTTGCGGCCTTCTGCAATCAGCAGCCCCCACTCGGGCGTCGGCGGCGGTGCGCCATAGCCCAGGAACCCGAGCGTCGAGATCTGCAGCACCGCCGACCCGAAATGCAAAGCGGCAATGGCCAGGACCGAGGTCAGCGAGTTCGGCAACACATGCCGCCGAAGAACCGAGGTGAAGGTGCCGCCGCTGCCGAAAGCCGCCTCGACATAATCGCTGCGCCGGACACGAACCACTTCCGAGCGCGCCAGACGGGCGAAGCCGGCAACCGAAGTGAGGCCAACGGCAATCGCCGCATTGACCGTGCCGAAGCCGAGCAGAATGATGATGCTGAGAGACAGGAGCAAGGGCGGGATCGACAGCAAAACGTCGACAAGCCGCATGATCGCATCGTCAACCCGGCGCCGGACCGAACCCGCAACAACTCCGAGGCCGGTACCGATGACAAGACCAAGGGCAACGGCGACGAAGGCGCCCGTCAGCGAATGGACCGCACCATAGACAATGCGGGCGTAGAGATCGCGCCCGAGCGCGTCAGTGCCGAGCAGATGGCTGGCATCCGGCCGCCGCAGCTGTTCGCCGCCGACTCCTTCGAGCGGGTTGTAGCTGGTGAAAAGTGATGGTGCGACCGCCCATAGGAAGGCGATAGCCAAGACCAGCCAGGACAGCGCGAGACCCGGCGGCAATCGGCGGATGAGAAGGGGCAGCGACAAGCGCCTGCCCGCCCCGTGCCCCCGCCCTGGCGCGATGATGTCGTCGTGGACGGTGTCGAAGGTGGTCATGCCGTGGCTCCTGCTTTTGTTCGAAGACGCGGATCGAGCACAGGAAAGAGCAGATCCACGATGAGATTGATGATGACGAAGGCGAGCGCCGAGAGCACGACGATCGCCTGGAGCACGGCGGCGTCCTGGCTGCCGACAGCCCTTTCCGTCAGCCCTCCGATGCCGTTGAGGCCGAAGACCGTCTCGGTGACGACCGCGCCGGCGATGAGTTCGCCGAAGAGCACGCCGGCGATGGTGAGCGTCGGCAGGAGTGCGTTCTTGGCAACGTGCCGCCACAGGACCCAGTGGCGGGTCGCGCCCTTGGCGCGGGCAACGGCGACGAAGGGTCGTGTGAGCACGTCGTCGATGTTGCGCACCAGCACCTGGGCAAGCGGCGCGGCGATTGGCACCGCCAGCGTGATGACCGGCAAGATCAGTTCCTGCCAGGGGCCGGGATTGATCACCGGCACGAGTTTCAGGCGAAAGGAGAAGATCTGGATGAGCATGATGCCGAGCCAGAAGGTCGGGATCGAGATGAAAAGCGACGGCACGGACTGGATCGCGCCACGGAGCCAGGCGAAGGGCGTGAGGCTCGACACGAAGGCGATGGCAACGGCAAAGACAGCGGCAAGAATGAAGCCGAGGGATGCGAGTTTGAGCGTCGCCGGCAGGTGGGCGGCAAGCATCGTGCTGACCGGAACGCCCGCCTGAACAGAGTAACCGAAGTTGCCGGTGAGAAAGCGGCCGATCGTCTGGAGATACTGCACCCAGATGGCACTGTCGGCCGCATAGGACGCCCGGATATCGGCGATCTGTTGCGGGTTGAGCCCGAGTTCCGGGTTCTGAAACTTGATAAGGACGGCATCACCGGGCATCGCCTGAAGCAACACGAAAGAGATGGTGAAAGCCGCCCATAGGACGAACAACGCCTGCCCCAGGCGATTGAGCAAATATCCGGACATTCGCCGTTCCTCTGCTTGGTCTCATTGCGAGGCCGGCCACGGCAATGCGCGTGGCCGGGAGGTCGGTGCCAGTGTCAGTATCAGTGTTCGGCAAGCCAGGTGCTGTAGAAGCTCGGTCGGCCGACCGCCTCGAAGGCGATACCCTGGACGTAAGGAGCACCGGCGAAGGCTTGCGGCTCCTCGAAGATCGGAATTGCATAGGCCTGGTCGACGACGTAGTCCTGAACCTCACCGGCAATCGTCAGCCGCTTTTCACGATCAGGCTCAGAGGCAAGCGCCTCGAGCAGGCCGTTCAGCTTGTCGTCGGCAAAGCTCTGGACCTTGTCGCTCTGTCCGCCCTTCTGGCGCAAAACGTCGCGGTTCTTCGGATAGTATTGGCTCTTGATCACATCAGGGTCGGCGCGCCCCACCATGGCCGGCGAAACCGGCGTCTTCAGCGGGTCGAGATCGTCGACGATCCTGCTGCCGCTGTCACCGGCAAGGACGGTCAGCTTGACGCCAAGCTTGCCCCATTGCTGGGCGACGAGCTGCAGCGTTTCCTTGTTCTGAGGCTGCGGCAGGGATTCATAGGCCGTCAGCACCAGTTCCTTGCCATCCTTCTGGCGCAGACCATTGGCACCGACCGTCCAGCCGGCTTCATTAAGAAGAGCTTTCGCCTTTTCCGGATCGAAGGCGAGCTTTGCCGAAATATCGCGGTAGCCGAGCGCCGTTGAGGCGATGATCGATGTGGCCTGAGGGTAGTTGGCGGAAAACAGGGTCGTGACGATTTCCTTAGTATCGGTCGCGTGCAGCAGCGCCTTGCGCACTTTGACGTCGGCGACCAGCGGATTGTCGGGCCGGAAGACGACACTGTTGTTCACACCACGGGTCGAAGGCGCGTAGATCTGGTAATCCTGTGCCTCGACCTGCTTTTCGTCATAGGCCTGGACCTGCCGGATGAAGTCGGCCTGGCCAGCCAGCAGAGCGCCGATGCGCACGCTGTCTTCGCCGGTGATGATGTATTTGATGCCATCGAGATAGGCCCGGCCTTGATGCTCCAACTTCGCCGGTCCCCAGGCGTATTCTTCGCGCACCTTAAGGTTCAGCTCCTTGCCGATCGTCTCGCTGTCGACGACGAACGGACCGGAGCCGATGATCTTGGTGGCGTCGCCCAGTTGTTCGAACGGAAGCGCCAGCGTGCTTGCGGCGACGAGACCCGAGCCGATCACCGACGTGCCCTGCAGGAAGCCTGGCGACGGCTTCTTGAAGTAAAATTTGACCGTCAGCGGATCGATGACTTCGCTGCGCTCATAGTTGTTGATCACTTCAGAGACCGGCTGTTTCAGCGCTTTGTTGCCGAGCCCGAAGACGTCGTAGTTCTTCGCGACGGCTGCAGCATCGAGCGGCGTGCCGTCGGAGAAGGTGACGCCCGGCCGGATCTTGAAGGTGTACTCGGTCGCCTCGGCATTGACCGTCCAGGATTCTGCGATCCACGGCTCGATTTCGAGCGTCTTCGGGTTCTGGTAGGTCAGCTTGTCGGTGATCTGATTGAGAATGCCGCCATTCGGGTAAAAGCCGCCGGCCGGCGGATAGAGATTGGTATGGGCCTGCTGCTCGAGATAGATCAGCGTCCCGCCCTTGACCGGGTCGCCTGCCCCCTCTGCAAAAGCGCCGGGCAGGAAAAAGCCGGAGGCGGTCAGTGTCGCCAGCGTCAGCGCGAGCCGTTTCAGTTTCGTCGTCATGGGAGCCTTCCTCTAGATGTCTGAAGGCTATCGTACGACCAAGCGCCGGCTTATCAACTAAATCTAGTAAATTAATATGCTATATGTTTCAAGCGAAGGGAAAGAAGCATCCCCGTCGCCGAGCCGCTGGAGATATTTCTCCCGAAGCCGCTTCCTTGCCTTCTTTTGGTGGTCTCAAGCGGCATGCGGATCATGGCGCGGAAAGAGCGTGCACTAACTCGCGCGAAATGCTTCACGAGCCATTGACAATTTGGCCATTGTTCATTGAAAACTTTGCCAATTCCTTCCAAGCCCGAGATTGAGATATTCATGACAAATAACAAGGTTCTTGTCGTCGGCGGCGCCGGCTATATCGGCTCGCACACGTGCCTTCAGCTTGCGTCCAAGGGATTCGAACCCGTGGTCTACGACAATCTGTCGAACGGCCATGAGGAGTTCGTCAAATGGGGTGTTCTGGAAAAGGGTGACATCCGCGACCGCCAGCGCCTCGATGAGGTGCTTGCACGCCACAAGCCGCGGGCAATCCTGCATTTCGCCGCGATGATCGAGGTCGGTGAATCCGTCAAGGACCCGGTCTCCTTCTACGACAACAACGTCATCGGGACCTTGACCCTTCTGTCGGCGGCACTTTCCGCCGGCATCGAAGCCTTCGTGTTTTCGTCGACCTGCGCCACCTACGGCCTGCCGGAAAGCGTGCCGATCGACGAACAGCACCGCCAGGCGCCGATCAACCCCTATGGGCGCACGAAGTGGGTCTGCGAGCAGGCACTGAAGGATTATGGCCAGTACAAGGGGCTGCGCTCGGTCATCCTGCGTTATTTCAACGCCGCCGGCGCCGACCCGGAAGGGCGGATCGGCGAGTGGCACGAACCTGAGACCCATGCGATCCCGCTGGCGATCGATGCCGCCCTTGGCCGCCGCGACAGCTTCAAGGTCTTTGGCACGGACTATGACACCCGCGACGGCACCTGCGTGCGTGACTATATCCACGTCCTCGACCTTGCCGACGCCCATGTGCGCGCCGTCGAATACCTGCTTGAAGGCGGCAACAGCGTCGAACTCAATCTCGGTACGGGTACCGGCACGACGGTGAAGGAACTGCTGAACGCGATCGCCGATGTCTCCGGTCGCAACTTCGGCATCGATTATGTCGATCGTCGCGAAGGAGATTCGACCACGCTTGTCGCCAACAATGACAAGGCCCGCGAAGTGCTCGGTTGGGAGCCGCAATATGACCTGGCGGCGATCACGCGCACGGCCTGGAACTGGCATTCCCGCCGCAACCAGGGCGCCTGACATCAGGCGCTTCGGCTGACCGCATACTTGGCTTAGATGGTCAGGATGCCTGACGTACCCGGTTCAGAGGCAATCTGGAGCGGGTGCGCCGAATGAGCGGACGCTCGAGCATGAGATAGGCTGCGACGCCGGCAAGCGTGCCTGCGGCTAGTGCGCAGAGTAGAGTCAACACTGAGTCCAGACCCATCATCGCAGCCCCCTTAACGACGACCGATATGGCGAAGGTGTGCCAGAGGTAGATCGAATAGGAGGCATCGCCGAGCAGGGTTGGCAACGCCCATTTCTGAAACCGGCCGTCGGCTTCAAGCGCAAGGGTGCCGACGACAAGCATGACCGCCAGCGGCCCCAATATCTTCTCGTCAAATGGCAGGCGCAACACGGCCAGAGCTGCAAATCCGGCCAGTGCTCCAAGGAAGAGTACGATGCCGAGCCGCGATCCAACGACCCTGCCCCGCAACCAGAATTCAGCGACGATCATGCCGGCGACGAATTCCAGGATGACTGGGCGGGTGTAGGTCAAGAGAAGCGGGTTTTCGGTATCGATCGCAAGGCCGAGCAACACCAGCACCAGAAACAATGCCGCCATCATCGGCAGCCGGCGATGTCTTGGCAGGATTAACGATGCCGCGAAGACGACATAGAAAAACAGCTCGAAATTGAGTGTCCAGCCTTGCACGAGCACCGGCCAGATCTCGCCACTGCTCGGCGAGCGTGCAGGAATGAACATCAGGGATGCGAGGATATGTTCGGCCGTCAGCACGAGGTTCGGGAAGAGACCCGCAACGCCTCCCCCGATCATCACCACGGTGGCGAGCCAATAGATCGGCGCGATCCGGCGCAGCCGCTCCTTGAGGAAGGAAAGCGGAGCGACCGGGCGACGGTCACTGATCACCCACATGATAAAGCCGCTGATGACAAAGAAGACGTCGACGCCGGCAGCCCCGATCGCGAAGTGATGGCCCGTCCTCTCGGCCGCGTGAAACAGCACGACCCCCAGCGCCGCAAGCGCGCGCAGGTACTGTATGCCGTGGATGGTTTTCATCGGCGCAGGCGTCATCAAAACCTCAGCTGCGGATGGTGGCTTGCCAGCACCCTGCCCTCAGCGAGGCGGCGCTCGCTGACGACGCGCCGGCCCTGCCTGATCGTCAGCTTGCCGGCTGCGAAGTAGAGCAAGAAGGAGCCGACGTGATAGGGATTCATGATGTCGATCTCGACAAACGCCCGTACGAAAAGCAGCATGGCCACACCGAAGAGCACCGAGGACTCCGTGTGATGGTCATAGGCCAGCAACCGTTTGATATGGCCGAAGACGGTGACCAGAAGTACGGTGCAAAGGAGCACGAGCCCAATCGCACCGGTCTCCACCATCGCCTCGATGAAGGTGTTGTGGAAATGGAAGCCTGAGCGGGTCGCGATGAAAAACTCCTCCCAGAGGCGCTCTGGTTCCGAGAAGCCCTGAACCCAATAGGCCTGGTAGCCCACGCCGACAAAAGGCGATGACAGCGCAGCCCCTATCCCCTGCTGCCAAAGATAGGTTCGTCCGGTGAGCGTGGAATCCTTGCCGAAGAGGCCGAGAACAAGATCGACGCCACCGCCGTAGACCGCGGCGATAGCGGTTACGCCACCGACGACAACAGCGGCCAGGAACAATCCCTTGCGATGGCCAGGTGACAGCATGCCGACGGCGCGCATGCCGAGCCAACAGCCAACGATGGCGACGGCCGTCAGAACCGACGTCGCCGATTGCGAGGCAAACAGCGAATAGGCGGATATCAGCCCCACGACCCCAGCGACGCCGAGCCAAAGCCTGCGTTCACCGAGCGCGACGGGCGCGATGAAGGCGAAGTAGATCCCGAGAGACGCGTAAAAGCCAAGCTGGTTCTTCGACGCAAAGGCACCGACGAAGCTAAAAGTGCCGTCCAGCGGATCGAGGTGATAGACGCCGAACAGCAGCGAATAGATGAGCACAATGCCGACACCCGCCAATGCGCCGTGCACGAGCGTCCGGATGTCGATCGTGCGCATGGCAACCAAGGCGCAAATGACATGGGAGAGATATTGAATCCCGGTCCTTGCGGTCATCCCAGGTGCTGCCGACCAGAAGACGGACAGGCAGGCAAAGACCGCAAAGGCGAGGATCCAGATGTATTTGCCGTAATTGCCGAGCACCCTTCGATAGTCGACGAGGACCAGCGGCAGCCACAGCGCGTAGTAGACGAGGATCGACGCCTGCCCAAACCGAGAGGAATAGGCAAAGACGAAGAACGATATCGCCAGCGCAAACGTACCGTAGGCCTGGTTCCCACCAGGAGAAACGAGGCTTGCCTTGGAAATCCTCATCGCTATCCCTCAGAGCGTTTCCGGTTTAAACGGAGTTACAGAAACGCTCTATCTCTTTGTTTCTACGCATTTCCTGACGGAAAACCGCTTCGCACTTTTCCTGGAAATGCTCTAGCGCATGGCCAGGTTGGCTTCGACCTTGATCACATCGCCTGGCAGCACCGGCGTGTTCTCGTCGGCCGCGATCTGCTGCGCCTTGCCGTCCTTCTCGCGGACGATCGAATAGCTGACGACAGCCTCCGACGTGTTGTCCTTGGTCTGCGCCGCTTCGGCCGATTGCAACAGCGCCTCGGTCATGAGGTCGCGACTGGTGCCAAGCTTGATCGCGAGCGTATCGAGCTCGGCTTCGGTGTTTTGCAGGTCCTGGGCAAGCTGGGCGTCCCAGTCGTTGCGCAGGTTGGTGTCGTCCTGGGTTGCTTTGCTGACATCCTGTTTTGCCTTCAAGGATGCCGTGTCGATATCGAGAACGGCCGCCTGCAGCTCGGCCACGCGCTGCTCCAGTGCGAGCTTGCGCGCACTCAGCGCCAGTCCCTTTTCTGCAAGTCCCTCGATCTTGTCCCGGTCCTCGATCACCAGATCCAATTGACGGTTCTGGGTTTCCGACTTTTTCGCCAGCGCCTGGATTTCGTTTTCGAGCAGCGATTTGAGATCGGCAAGCGACGCCAGCTGGCGCTTTTGCCTCTTGTCGCGCGAGACCATCAACGCCGCCTCGCTTTCGAGCAGCCCGGCGACGTCAGGCGCGTCCTTGAGTTCCTTCGGCAGCTCGATCTTGTCCTTGCCGGCGATCTCCGCCTGCAGGCGCGCGCGTCGGATCAGCAGCCGGTTGCGCTCGGAAACCTGCACGCTCGAATCTCCACGGGCATTGATATAGTCGCGTGCAAAGCGCTGGCCGCTCTCCGAACGCCTCAAGCCGCCGCCAAGGCTGATGGCCTTGAGGACCGTCAGGTTCGGCGCGAAAGGGTATTCGCCGGGCTTCTGAATCTCCCCGGCAAGATAGACCGGACGGTACTGGGCGAGTTCGACGGAAGCCGAAGGCCGGTCACGCAGGCCGAACAGCGTCTGCATCTTGACGCCGATCGCCTCGCTCATCTCATTCGTCGTCTTGCCGGCCGCCGGCAAGTCGCCGATGAAGGGGATGGAAACCATACCGGAGGCACCGACGGTATATTCGCCGCTCACCACCGACCAGTCGCGCACCGCGCCTTCGGCTGTTTGCCATTCGGCCACGCGGATCTTCAACTTGTCCATGACACCGAGATGGTACTCGTCGGCATGAACAGGCAGTGCGCCGAACACTGTTATGGCCGCCAGCATGGCGACCTTTAGGGAATACGGCTTGGGGAGGGAGATACGCGATCTCCCTTTGGCAATTTGATGTTTCATTACAGTTTCCCGGTTGCTGGTCGCTCGCGCCGGCGTCCGACGACTGAGGTCGTCAGGCTCCGTGGCGCAGCGTTCGTCAGTAGCTGCCGCGAGAAAAGCAGACTGCGGGGATTGTCTTGACGACGATGGAGAAGTCGCGGATCAGCGACCAGTTCTGGACATAATGCGTGTCGAAGGCAACGCGGGTGGCATAGGAAACGTCATTCCTGCCGCTGATCTGCCAAAGGCCCGTCAGGCCCGGGCGGGACTGCAGATAGAACACAGCTGCCGCATCGTAGAGTTCAAGTTCGTCTTCGACGACGGGGCGCGGGCCGACGATGCTCATTTCGCCACGGATGATGTTGATGAGCTGCGGCAGCTCGTCGAGGCTGAGTTTGCGCAGCACGCTGCCGACGACGGTCACCCGCGGGTCGTCCTGCAGCTTGCGTGTTGCACGCCATTCCTCGTAGGCGGCCGGATTGTTGCGGAGATATTCCTGCAAGATCCGATCCCCGTCCGCCCGCATCGTGCGGAACTTCAGGCAGCGGAATGAGCGGCCATTATGGCCGATACGGCGGTGCCCGTAAAAAACGGAACCGCCGTCGGAAAACTTGACGAGCATCATCAAGAGCAGGAAGAGCGGACTGAGAAAGACAAGAGCCAGCGACGCGGTGAAGATGTCGAAGCCACGCTTCGAGATTCCTCCTACCGGACGATATGCTCCCGACTCTGCGGTACTGAAAAACGGCGAATTGGCCGATCGAGTCGCAGACTTCATAGAGAAGACTCCATTTACGTTGGCGATTGGTCGGTCCCCTTGGGGCGCACTCGTATCCAAGAATGAGTGTATGGTTAGATTTTGCTTTTTAAAGGCGAAATGATGACCGACGCCGCGCCCACCGCTCGCGAACGTATATCATTGATTGCGAATATGTAATATTTCCTCGTGAACGAAGATCATCTATTCATTGAAGACCAAGTGGCTTCCAGTCGATCTCAATGTAGTTTCCGGATAATCGGAAATTACTCATGAACAAATGCACCATACCTTCAACCAAGGATGTTTGCTTTCCTCTTGCGCCGGAATATTTTCGCCTTTCGTAAATTGAGATCCGTCAAATTCTCCGATGTATTTTGCAATGCAGCATTCTTTTGCACTGCACGCACAAAACGTTCACAAACGCGAATCTTGTAACAAAAGTTGATAATGAAGGCGGATCGAAGGCCAACCTCGAGACGAACGAAACAAGGCGAAACCCACAGAGGGTGGAATATGGGACGGCATATTGCGTCCTGTTCAGTTTCGCCCACCCTCAATATGGTCGGGTTCAAACCGATTCCCTGGGTGCGCTCCCCTGCGTGCAATCAACGGAATTTGATTGGCAGCCGCCTGTTCTAAAGGCGACATAAACATTTTAGGGGCTATAGCGGCTTATATTGCATCTGCGGTTATTGTCGGTTGAACCGAGGGATAACCGCCAATATATTGAACCTCTGTGGTGGGAAGGGCCTTAGCTCCGATGGAGACACCAACAACAGACCCGATGGCTAGGTAGCGCGATGTTCGCACCCCGCGTCTTTGCGAGCATGATCGGCGCTTTGACGGTGTTTGCCATCGTCACCTATCTGCTGAACGGTTCGCTTACCTCGACCCTTATTCAAACCTTGATCTGCGCCGTCCTGATGCAGATTGGCTATTTCTTGGCTGTCGTTTTTCTCGTCTGGAAGAAGGCCCGCGAACGCGACAGGCAGGCAGCCGAGAACGCACGCGCAAAGAGCGACGAAAAGCAGGCGGGTAAGGTTTCAACGGGGCGCTTGAACAGGCCAGGCCACTTCAACCCCTGACGCGCGATAAACTGCCTCCCACCCCATCGGCGGTGCCATCAACAAAAATGTCAACGTTTTGACGCGGTTGCGACATGATCCCGTTGCATCGTGCGGCGCGCCGGCAGGCAATACCGATGCCGGAAATGCCCGACGTAACGCTGGAGGCCACAATGACCGCAGCTGCAAGGATGGACGTTTGTGTCATCATCGCCGCAAAAAATGCCGCCGAAACGATCGCAAGGGCCGTCGGTTCGGCCCTGGCCGAGCCCGAGACCGCCGAGGTCATCGTCATCGACGATGGTTCGACCGACACGACCGCATCGGCCGCCCTGTCCGTTGCCGACGACACCGGACGGCTGAACATCGTGCGCTTCGAGAAGAATAGAGGACCGGCTGCAGCACGAAACCACGCGATCTCCATCAGCCGCTCGCCTATCCTCGCCATCCTCGATGCCGATGATTTCTTTCTGCCCGGCAGACTTGGCCGGCTTCTTGAGGTTCCTGATTGGGATTTCGTCGCCGACAACATCGCCTTTATGGACGAGACGGCCGCCGCTGATGCAGCGGATGAAGTGGACCGGTTCCAACCGGAGCCTCGCCTTCTTGATCTCACCGGCTTCGTTGAGGGTAACATCTCGCGCCGCGGCGTCAGGCGGGGTGAGATCGGTTTTCTCAAACCCCTCATGCGCCGTGAGTTTCTTTCCACCCATCAACTCGCCTACAACGAGACCCTCCGTCTGGGCGAAGATTACGACCTTTATCTACGAGCGCTTGCCAAGGGCGCGCGCTACAAGATCATCCACAGCTGCGGCTATGCGGCCATCGTACGTGGCAATTCGCTAAGCGGCAGTCACCGCACCGAAGACCTGAAGAGGCTTTATGAGGCCGACCAGGCCATCCTCGCGGACAATCAATTGAGTGCAGAAGCGGCGGCCGTGATCCGCCGGCACGAACGCCATATTCGTGGGCGCTACGAACATCGACATTTTCTCGACCTGAAACGCGAGGGCGGCCCGATCGCTGCCGTCACCTACCTGCTCGGCAAGCCGGCGGCAGTTCCGGCAGTAGCCGGTGGGATCTTCGCGGATAAGACCGAACGCATGACACGGAGCAGACCCGATGCCCCGGCGGCGCTCGGCGGCTCGGGACGGCTGCGCTACCTGCTGCCAGCTTCCGCCGATCTGGGCTAATCGCCAGTGAAACGGCGCCCATTGGGGGCGCCGTTTCACGTCTACGTTCAGAGATAGTCGCGACGAACCGTATCGAGGACATCGCGGAAGCGCGCCTTGCGCTCGGCAAGAACACGGTCTTCACTCAGCTGCGGCTCGGCTCTGCTTGCCTGCCACAATGCCAGCGTC
Organism: Ensifer adhaerens; assembly: GCF_001270265.1. Taxonomy (GTDB): domain Bacteria; phylum Pseudomonadota; class Alphaproteobacteria; order Rhizobiales; family Rhizobiaceae; genus Ensifer; species Ensifer adhaerens_B. The sequence goes on along the minus strand of NZ_LGAP01000028.1, from coordinate 43,735 downwards.
GACGGCGCCGCCAAAAGCTGCTTGGCCGCTCCGCGTAGAAACGTTTGCTTAGGCTGCGTCGCGGCGACGACCAAGTCTCCATCGATCTGCCGCCTATTCGGATCTTCGCCATAGGTTTCCGGTATGTCGAACCCCATGCCCCAGAACCGGGTGCCCTTGATCATCGCTTCGGCCCGGCTCGAAACCGGGATATGGCGAGGGCGGTAGGTCACCCCGACCGTGCGGGCCCAATCGTTCCACTTGAAGCTGTTGATGCTGTTCGATGTCGAGACCGCTACCCACGGAACGCGAAAGGCGTCGGCCAAGATCGCACCATGCATCGATTCCGCCACGATCAGCTCTGACTGGGCGATCTCCCGGATGACGGTTCCGGCCTCGCCGCGTGGGTCGATATAGTGAAGGCCGACCGTGCCGCAGGTCGTCGGCCACATGCCGGCAATCGCACTCTCCCAGTGCGGGACGAAGCTGCGCTTGTGGATCTTGGGCAAGTTCTGGAACTCGGGCATCTCGGCAACCATCACGGCCGGATCGATAATACCGCGTTCGGGCTCGATGCCGACCTTTTCGGCTGTCAGTGGACCGCGCACACTGCGAATGTCCCATTCCGCGGTATCGCGCATATCCGGAAGCGTCCCGTAGCCAAAGCCACTGCCGAGCACCAGTTTTCGCATGCCGTCGGGCAATAACGCTCGATTGAGCACCGTACCGACGCCGACGAGCAGGATGTCGTCATGGCTGTCGCGGAAACCAGGCAAGAGGAAATCCCAGAGCCAAAGATTGAGGTCGTCTCCGAAATTTCCGTGATGTGATTCCCAGTAATAGGGCTTCATAAGCGGTCCCTTCTCTCAAATAAAAATGTGTCCGGCGCCGCAAGCGGCGGATCTGTTCCCTCCTGAGGGATGCTGTCTTCGTGATTAGCGTTGCGGTGATAGTTTGCCGACGGCCAGTTCGAGGGCGCTTTGCAGCAATTTCGGATCGCGCCACACCCAGCGCGCAAGCAGCCTGAACTGTGGTGCCTGTTTGCGGCGCAGCCGCCGTGCCTGACTCCACAATGCCTGGCGGCGGGCCGTGTGCTGGTAGGAACGGATCGAGGCGATTTCCGACGGCCGGCGCGAAAACCGGCTCTCGAGCGTTTCAAGCGCCACGAAGGTGTTGAACTGCTGTTGGAGAAACTCCGGCGAATCGTTGTCGATCGAATGGAAGATATTGATGCCCTCGCCACGTTCGGCGCCGGCCGCATCGCAAAGCACCACCCGACGGGACGACAGCACGCAATCGCAGAAGAACAGCACGTCCTCGGCCGCCAGCCGCAGTGCGGCGTCGAAGCGGATGGTCTGAAACAGCGAGCGCCCGATCACCATGCAGGACAGATGCAGGAAGCTCCAGTTCCTCAACATCACGTTGGAAAGATCAGGAATTTCCACCACCAGCGGGCTCTCCTGCAACCGGATGCAGGTATCGCTCTTCAAGAGATCGGCGACGCCGAAATGATAGTAGAACGCATCGCCTCCCGATATCGACGCCCAATAACAATCGGCGTCGAATCGCGTCAGGCTTTGATAGGCATTCCTCAGGTGATCTGGCGTCCAGATGTCGTCAGAATCGAGGAACGCCACGTACTCCGTGTCCTGGGGAACATGGTCGAGCCCGGTGTTACGCGCGCCGCCTGGCCCTTGGTTGGATTGGCGCACAATAGCGATGCGCTCGCGTATGCCTTCGCCGAGCGGCGCAAGTTCCTCATCGATCGGATAAGGAGATTGATCGTCGACCACCAAAACATGGAAGTCCTGAAATGTCTGGGCGAAGACGGACGCCAGCGCCCGCCGAAGGATGCCCGGCTCCTTCTGGTAGTAAGGGATAATAATCGTCAGCTTTGCCATCTTTTCGCCCCTGCGGTTTCTCTACAAAGAGTCTTGCGTGGTCTCCTCCCACCGGGTCGCGGCCGTATGTCTATCGCTTGTCCTTTGTCACTCATCCTTTCAAAGGGCTCACGGGATGTTCGCCATGCCCTCAACCGTCAATGCCAAATCCGTCACCCGTAACGTCGGCTGGAGCGTGCTCTCAAAGACAGGCACATTCGGGCTGAAATTTGTCACCGTGCCCATTCTGGCGCGTATCCTGACGCCCGAAGAGTTCGGAACGGTCGCCGTCGCGCTCACCGTCGTGCAATTTCTTGCGATGATCGGCGGCGCCGGTCTGGCCTCCGCGCTGATCATTCAGCGCGACGAGGAAATGGAACTCGTCCATTCCGCATTCTGGGCGAATCTAGCGATTTCCTTGCTGATGGCGCTTGGCCTTTTTGTCTTTGCCGCACCGCTCGCAACGATGTTGGGCGCGCCAGAAGCTGCCTATCTCCTTGAGATTATGAGCCTGCTCATTCCGCTGCAGCTTGGCGGCGATGTCGCCTATGCGCTTCTGGCCCGGCGCATGAATTTCAGCAAGGATGCCGCCTGGAGCATGATTTCGGAGACGCTCGGCGCTCTGGTGGCGGTTGCCATGGCACTCGCCGGCTTCGGTGTCTGGTCGCTCCTGGGGCAACTCTTCGTATCGGCGTTGATCCGCCTCGCCGGCCTTTATGCCGTTTCCGGTTATGTGCCGAGGCTAGTCTTCTCGTTTCGACGCGTCTGGGCCTTGAGCCGCTTCAGTTTCGGAATGATGGGCTCCGAGATCGCCAATTTCATTACCTTCCAGTCGCCAATGGTGGTGATTTCCCGCTATCTCGGTCTTTCCGATGCGGGCGCCTATTCCGCCGCCAACCGCTTCTCCAGCATTCCCAACCAGATCGTGCTCTCGGCGGTGATGGGCGTGCTTTTCCCCGCCTTCAGCCATATGGGCGAGGATCGTGAGCGCCGGTCGCAGGCGTTGATTCTGAGCACGCAGGTCACCACCGTGCTGCTGGCTCCGATGATGTTCGGGCTGTGGGCGCTCGCCGAACCGGCGATGCTCGTCCTCTTCGGCAGCCAATGGGCGGCGGCCTGGCCGGTTCTCGGCCTGCTCGCTCTTTCCAAGGGCATTCTCACCCCTTGCAGCACCTATGTGCCCTATCTCAAGGGTATCGGCCAGGGTACGGTCCTGTTCTGGTGGGCTGTGATCCGGGCAATCATCACCACCGGGGCGGTTGCCTATGCGGCAATCAACGGCTCTCTGATCGACGCGATGATTGCTCTTTGCATCGTCAACGTTCTGACCTTGGTCGGATATTCATGGGTGGTCTTCCGGGCAGATCGTATGCCGTTCGTGAGAGGCTTCTTCGTCTCGACCAGGCCCATGTTTGCAGCCTTTGCCATGGCGCTTGCCGTGCGTTTTCTCCTTGAGCGCTTCGGTTCCCTCGTCCCGAACGCGATCTTGCAAGTGCTGGTCGGGGCCGCGATCGGCGGTCTCATCTACCTCATTCTGATGGTTCTGACGGAGCGGCAATTGCTCTTGAAACTGCATCGGATGGTCCGGCAGCGCGGCGCAGTGGGTGCCACGCCGGAACCCGCGGAATGATAGGGGTTGGCGACGTGGACAGTGCCTTACACTCGCCGCAATTCCCGCCGCCGGTGGCAAAAAACGTCGAATTGACAATGGTCAACGAAAAAAAAAGCTACAATCTTTGCTGGTTTTTTATTTCGATCTATTCAACCAAAGACTTCGGCATATGAGCATATAAGCATATGCCGCAACATGCGACAACCGGTGGGCTTTTAAGGACTGCTGCGGTGATTTCGCCATCGATCTGAGGTGAATTCGAAATGTGGCGAATGCTGCATCGCAGCAAAACATGGCTGATTCTTTTGTTGCAGCGCCATATTTTTATCCACGCCCCTGCCCTAGCTTAATCGATGCGGGCTCTAGTCTGCTCTGTTGAAACGGCGCCGAAAATGGCGCTGGCAGATAGGAGTGACGGACATCGTGGCTATGGACGCGAACATTTCCTCGCGGATCAATCTGATGCGCATCATGCTGATCTCGGGCATCGTCTTCGTGCATGTTCCGCATGATCCGCAGACGAGCCCGTTCCTGGGAACCTATGGGTTCCTGGACTGGCTGCGCGTGTTTCTGGGCGACAGCCTGTTTCGTGTTGGCGTTCCCTGCCTCAGTGCGATCTCGGGCTATCTGCTGTTCCGCCGGGGTCTGGACACGTTCGACTACAAGAAGACGCTTCGAACCAAAGCGCGCACGGTGCTGCTCCCCTTCCTCCTGTGGAACCTGGCCTTTCTGGCACTCGTCTATTTTGCGCAGCTCAAAAATATCGGCTTCGGCTACCTTCCGGGTGTGGTCAATGCCACGCCACGGGAATGGCTGAGCCTCGCCTTTGCGCTCGAGGCGCTGCCGATCAACGTTCCACTCTACTTTCTGCGCGATCTGTTGCTATGCATCCTGCTGTCGCCATTGCTGGCCTGGCTGATCAAGCGTTATCCGCTGCAAACCCTTGGCGTTCTGCTCGCCTATGCGGTGTTCCCGCTGCCGAATGGTATATTCCTGAAGAAATCGATCCTCTTCGGTTTCTGCACCGGTATCTATGTCAGCCTGCACCGTATCGACGCCAAGCTGCTCGACCCCTACGCCCGATCGATCGCCGCCATTTTCCTGGCTGCTGCCGTCGCGCTCTCGATCGTTCTCTACCAGACCGGTCCGGAGTTCCCTGTCTGGGTCGATATGCTGCGCAGCCTGACAGCACTTTCCGGCATCATCGGTTCCTGGGCCGTTTCAGCACTTCTCGTGCGCACCCGGTTCGGTGAACGCTTTGCGCGCGCCGGTGGCCTCAGCTTCTGGATCTTCTGTGCCCATTATCCCCTGCTCATCTTTTTCTGGATGGCCTGGAACCGCACCGAAATCACTGACTATCGCCTGTTCTACTTCACGATCCCGTTCATCACGATCGTCATCCTCGTTGTCGCGCATGGCCTCGCCAAGCGCGTGGCACCGGGATTCACCGCCGTCCTGACCGGCAGCCGCACCGGCCCCTCCCAAGCCGATGCGCGCCCGGACACGGGCCGTCGCTCCGATTACTCGCCACAGCAAAGGACCTGACCATGAGATCGATCCGACCTCACCGCCTCGCCCTGCTCACATGTCTCGCCGCCGGCCTTGCCGGCTCCGCAATGGCACAGGAAGGTGCCACCGGCACATCGTTCCTGGACAACTTCGACACGCTCGACACTGGCCACTGGTATGTTTCGGATGGCTGGAACAACGGGCCGCACCAAAACTGCACCTGGTCCAAGGAGCAGGCGGTGGTCGTTGACGGCATCCTTGAGCTGAAGTTCGAGGAGGGCAAGACGGGCGAACGCAACTATGCCTGCGGCGAAGTCCAGACCCGCAAGCGCTTCGGCTATGGCACCTACGAAGCCCGCATCAAGGCCGCCGACGGATCGGGGCTGAATTCGGCCTTCTTCACCTATATCGGCCCTGCCGACAAAAAGCCGCATGACGAGATCGACTTCGAAGTGCTCGGCAAGAACCCGGCAAAGGTGCAGCTCAATCAATATGTGTCGGCCAAGGGCAGCAACGAGAAGCTCGCCGACGTACCGGGCGGCGCCAATCAAGGGTTCAACGACTACGCCTTCGTCTGGGAGAAGGAGCGGATCCGCTATTACGTCAATGGCGAGTTGGTCCACGAAGTGACCGATCCCGCCAAGATCCCGACCAACGCCCAGAAGATCTTCTTCAGCCTGTGGGGCACCGACACGCTCAGCGATTGGATGGGCACGTTCGCCTACAAGGGGCCGACGGCGTTGCAGGTCGACCGGATCGCCTTCACCGCACCTGATGACAAGTGCCAGTTCGCTGAATCCATCGCCTGCAAATTGAACTGAGGACGGCAGAACACCGCCGCTTCCGTGCATCGCAACGCCAACGTTGCGATGCACGATTTCTTGAATCAAGCTTGGCTCGGGCTGAGCAGGAAACGGATGTTTTCATGCTGCAGATACTTTATTTCGCACAGGATCTGGCTGACCCCGCGGTTCGCCGCCGGATCCTGATGCTCACGGCAGGGGGCGCACGCGTGACGCTTGCCGGCTTTCGTCGTGGCGCGAACGCACTGGCTGCAATCGAAGGCATCGAGCCGATCGAACTCGGCACGACGCGCGACGGTCGCTTTGTCCAGCGGGTCGCAGCAATCACTAAAGCCTGCCTTTCCCTGCCCGCCAAGTTGCGCGCGGTCGGCCGGCCCGACCTGATCATCGCACGCAATCTCGATATGCTGGCCGTCGCCAACAAGGCGGTTGGCATGTTCGGCGGCGATGTTCCTGTCGTCTATGAATGCCTCGACATTCATCGCCTGCTTCTGCGCCAGGATGTGGCTGGACGCGCCATGCGCGCTAGTGAAGCCTATCTCGGACGCAATGCGCGGCAGCTGATCACCAGTTCGCCCGCCTTCGTCGAACATTATTTCCGACCACTGTCGGGCCTTGATACGCCGGTCATGCTGCTTGAGAACAAGGTACTCGAGCTCGGCGACGGCCCTCGGGTTTCCCCACCCGCCTCCCCTCGACCGGACGGGCCCTGGCGGATCGGCTGGTTTGGCGCACTGCGCTGCCGAAAGTCGCTCGAACTGCTGTCGGCCTTTTCTCGCCGCATGGAGGGCCGCTATGAGATCGTCCTTCGCGGCCGGCCAGCCTATTCCGAGTTCGACGATTTCGATGGTTTCATTCGCAATGAACCACACATGACCTTCCATGGCGCTTACCGCAGCCCGGAAGACCTCGGCGCGATCTACGACGAGGTCGATTTCACCTGGGCGATCGATTTCTTCGAGGAAGGCCAGAACTCCAAATGGCTGCTTCCGAACCGGCTCTACGAGGGCTGCCGCTACGGTCGGGTTCCGATCGCCATGCGCGGTACGGAGACTGCCCGCTTTCTGGCCGTCCGCGGCCTCGGTTTTCTCCTTGATGAAGCCGAGCCGGAGAACCTCGTTTCGCTTCTTGAAGCCGTCGATGCCGACCGCTACGCCGACGCGTCGGGGCGGGTTGCCGCCTGCAATTCCGACACCTGGATCTTTGGTCGCAATGATTGCGAGAACCTCGTGAGGCGCCTTTCGGCAATCGCTTCGACAGCCCTCGAGCCCGCGACACCCCTTTCCCACGCCCGTCAAAACGAAGGTGGTTTGTCATGAACGCAACAGATCTGACGTCGACGCGCAGCCTGATCGTCATCCCCTGCCTCAATGAGGCCGACCATATCGAAGCTCTGGTGGACAAGCTTCGTCCATCGCTGGCGCCGCTCAATGCGGTGGTCCTGATCGTCGACGGCGGCAGCACCGACGGGACGCGTGAAATTATCGCACGGCTGGCACAGGACGATCCGTCCGTTCTGACGCTCGATAATCCCAAACGTATCCAGAGCGCCGCAATCAATCTTGCGGTAGGCGAGTATGGCTCGTCCTTCGATTATCTCATCCGCATCGATGCTCACGGCACCTATCCGAGCGACTATTGCCAGAGGCTGGTCGAAGAAGTGACCGCCACCGGCGCAGACTCCGTCGTGGTTGCCATGGAGACGGTCGGTTTCACGCCCTTCCAAAAGGCGACCGCCTACGCCCAGAATTCCAAACTCGGAAACGGCGGCGCCAAACACCGGCTCGGCGCCACAAGCCACTGGGCCGATCACGGACATCATGCGCTGATGCGGATCGCAGCCTTCAAGGCAATCGGCGGTTATGACGAGAGCTTCAGCCACAACGAAGATGCCGAGTTCGACTATCGGTTCCGCAAAGCCGGTTACCGCATCTGGATGACCGACAGGACGAGCATGGTCTACTATCCCCGCGCAAAGATCGGGCCGCTGTTCCGGCAGTATTTCAGCTATGGCCGCGGGCGAGCCCGCAATGTGCTCAAGCATCGCGTCGTGCCAAGCCTGCGCCAACTGCTGCCGCTCGCCGTGGCGCCGGTGGCCATCGGCGCTTTGCTTGCCGTCATTAACTGGATTGCCGTCATCCCGGTCGTTCTTTGGGCCGCAGCCTGCATCGGTTACGGCGCCTGGATGGCGCTTGGCCAGAAGAACCCCTACGGCCCGCTGGCCGCGGTTTCGGCGATGGTGATGCATTTCGCCTGGTCCGCCGGGTTCTGGCGCGAACTGCTCGACCTTCGCAGCAGGCGGGTCGCACCATGACGAAGCCAACCACCGAAATGACCCGGGATGTTCGGGTCGACATCGCAGTCTGTACGTTTCGTCGAGCCGAACTTGCCGAAACTCTGCGCTCGCTGGCTGCCATCGCTGTGCCTGACGGGACGGCAATCCGCATCATCGTCGCCGATAACGACGTGCAGCCAAGCGCGGCCCCGCTTGTTGATGCCTTGCGGCCGGGAGTTCCCTTCGAGATTGACTATGTCCATTGCCCGGCAGGTAACATCTCGATCGCACGAAACGCTTGCCTCGATAACGCCACGGGCCACTACCTTGCCTTCGTCGACGACGACGAAACGGTTTCGCGTGACTGGCTGCTCCGACTGTTGGAAACGGCCGTCGCCACCGGGGCCGAGGCGGTTCTTGGCCCGGTCCGTGCTGGGTATGACCTGTCCGCACCGTCCTGGATGCGGCGGGGCGATTTTCATTCGACGCGACCCGTGTGGGTCGGCGGCGAGATCGTGACGGGCTACACTTGCAACGTCCTGCTCGATCGCAACCACCCGGCACTTGTCGGCCGGCGTTTCAACCTGGCGCTTGGCCGCACCGGCGGTGAGGATACGGAGTTCTTCACGCATATGCACAAGGCCGGTGGCCGCCTTGCCTATGCGTCCGATGCCTTGGTCTATGAGATCGTGCCGGAAAACCGAGCCAGTTTCCAATGGTTGGCAAAACGGCGTTTTCGCTCCGGCCAGACCCATGGTCGTTTGCTTGCGCAAGCCGCGGCAGGCGGCGGCAGGGCAGTCGGGATCGTTCGTGCAGCCGCCAAGTCAGGCTATTGCGCTATCGCGAGCCTGCTCTTCGTGGTGTCGCCGGTGGTTCGCTCGCGCTATGCCCTGCGCGCCATCATGCATGCCGGCGTCGTCAGCGGCCTACTCGGTGTTCGCGAGCTTGAGCAATACGGCGCATCGGAAGTGGCGGCGCGATGACGAAAACCAACCCAGATGTCAGCTTTGTCATCGCTGCCTTCAACGCGGCGGATACGATCGCGCGCGCGATCGACAGCGCGCTTGCCCAGGAAGACGTCGAGGTCGAAGTGATCGTTGTTGACGATGCGTCACCCGACGAAACCGCTGCCCTCGTTGAGGCCTTGGCCGATCCGCGTATCCGGCTGATCCGGCTCCCGGCCAATCGAGGCCCGGGCGGCGCGCGCAATGCCGGGCTCGACGCAGCCCGCGGCGACTGGGTCGCCATTCTCGATGCCGACGACACCGTTCGGCCCGGGAGACTTGCCCGAATGATCGCGCGGGCGCGCCGTGAAAGCGCTGACATCGCAGTCGACAATCTGGAAGTCTTGAACCTCGATGGCCGGCGCGAGCGGATGTTTGCCGAGGCTACGCTTGAGAAAACACCTACCCTTACGCTTGCCGCCTTCATCGAGTCCAACGTGCTTTTCCGTTCGACCTACAATTTCGGCTACATGAAGCCGATCTTCGAACGTCGGTTTCTCGAGCAGGTGCGGCTGCGCTTCAAGGAAGACATCCGCATCGGCGAAGACTACATCCTGCTGGCCTCGGCCCTCGCCGAAGGCGGGCGCTGCGTCGTCGATCCGTCCGCCGGCTATCGCTATCACATCCGCGAAGGCTCCATCTCCCGCGTGCTCGAACTGCGCCACGTCGATGCGATGATCGCCGCCGATGCCGACTTCCTGAGCACCCACGCCATCGACGCAAGCGCAATGGCGATGCAGCGCAAGCGTAGCCGCAGCCTTTTCGAGGCGCGCGCCTTCCTGCAACTCGTCGAACACCTCAAGTCCAGATCGCTGGCCAGCGCCGTCAGAACCGCGCTCTCCAGCCCCCGCGCGCTCCGGCATCTCAGGATGCCGATCGCTGTGCGACTGCGCCGCCTGATTGCGCCGCTGTCGCGCTTGAAGCCCGCCACGATGACAGTGGCGGCTGAACGATCCACCTCGGGCAAAAGCCCTCACACGAAAAAAGGATGATGCCATGGACCGTATCAGAACTGTCAGAAAAGCAGTTATCCCGGTTGCCGGCAACGGCACGCGTTTCCTTCCCGCCACGAAGGCTGTTCCGAAAGAGATGCTGACCATCGTCGATCGGCCGGTCGTGCAATATGCCGTCGATGAAGCTCGCGAAGCGGGCATAGAGCATATCGTCTTCGTCACCAGCCGGAACAAGCAGGCGATCGAAGATCACTTCGACGACACACCCGAGCTCATTTCGTCGCTGACACGCTCGGGCAAGAACGCCCAGATTTCCGAACTTGAGAGCATGTTACCCAAGGCCGGCTCCGTTAGCTTCACCCGGCAACAGGCGCCGCTAGGTCTCGGCCATGCCGTCTGGTGTGCACGCGACCTGATCGGCGACGAGCCCTTTGCACTACTCCTGCCCGATATGCTTTCCTATGGCGCGCGCGGCTGCATGGCCGGCCTGATGGATCTCTATGGTCAAACCGGCGGCAATGTCGTCGGCGTCGAACAATGCGCGCCCGAGGACGCATCCAAATACGGCATCGTCGGCAAGGGAGCGACCGTGCCGCATGGTTTCGCGGTCACCGAAATGGTTGAAAAACCAAAGGCGGGAGAGGCGCCGTCGAACTTCTACCTCAACGGCCGCTACGTTCTCCAGCCCGAAATCTTCGGCATTCTCGCCCGCCAGCAGCGCGGCGCCGGCAACGAGATTCAATTGACGGATGGCATGCTGAAGCTTTCCAAGGACCAGCCGTTCCACGCCCACCCCTATGATGGCCGCACCTTTGATTGCGGATCGAAGCACGGGTTTATCGAGGCGAACGTCGCCTTTGCGCTAGCCCGTTCGGATATCGGCGATCTGGTCTACGAATCCGTCAGGGACATGGTTTTGTCTCACGAAGGCCGCATCCGCGCGGCATAAGCCCGGTTCCGGCGCCCCGAATAAGGGGCGCCGGCCGATAGACTGTATGGAAACGGACAGAGCGACCCAATGAAACAAAGAAGTCTACCGTTCAGTAGCGTCCTGCCCCGGGAAGCCGAGGAATCCGATGGCTTCATCGATCTCGACCGGCTTTTTTCGGTGGCCGTTCGCCGCGGCAAGACAGTCGGGCTATTCGTCGCCCTGTTCGTCGTGCTCGGCGGCGTTTACCTGCTTTTCGCCACGCCGAACTATACGTCGATGACGCAGATCCTGCTCGACGAAAACCTCTCCAAATACGCGGAAGAGGAGGCTTCGCCGCAAAACAGTCAGATGCTCGACACCCAGATTGCAAGCGCGGTAGAGATCCTCAAATCCGGCGAATTGGCACTGCGGGTTGTCGACAAGATCAACCTTGCCGACAACGACGCGATCCTCAATCCGCCGCGCTCACCTTTCGGCGTCGTCAAGGACTGGATGAAAACGATCACCGGCGTGTTTACTGGCGGTCCTGAGGTATCGGAAGAGGCAGCGCGCAGCGGACGGCGACAGAAGGCGGCGGCGCTCATCCAGCAGGGCCTCGCTGTCGAACGCGTGTCGCGAAGCTCAGTCGTCGCCCTTTCCTACCGCTCGAGCGATCCGCAGCTGGCGGCACAAGTGGTGCGCGCCTATGCCGATTCCTATCTGACCGACCAGTTGAACGCCAATTTCGAGGCGACCGAACGGGCATCCGTGTGGCTGCAGGAGCGCTTGGCCGACCTTAGGCAGCGATCGCAGGTCGCTTCGCTGGAGGTGGAGCAATTCCGCACCGACAACGGGCTGACTTCGGCGCGGGGCGAGCTTATGTCGGAACAGCAACTCTCGGACCTGAACAGCCAGCTCATCATTGCCCAGGCCGATACGGCCACCGCTTCGGCCCGCTACAAGCAGTTTCAGGCAATCGTCGAACAAGGCCCGGAGAAAGCCGTCGACAACGCGACGATCTCGTCGAAGGACGGCGACAACTCGGTGATCCGTGACCTCAGGACCCGCTATCTCGCTGTCGGCAAGCGCGAGCAGGAAGTGACCCAGAGTTTTGGCGCGGATCATCCGCAGGCCGTATCGCTGCGGTCCGAGAAGAACGATATCGGCCGCCAGATCTACCAGGAACTGCAGCAGCTGACCTCAAGCTATCGCAATGAATACGAAGTCGCGCGATCACGCGAAGCCTCGCTGCGCGAAAACATCGAGGGAACCACCGGTCGGAACTCCGACGCAAACCGATCGCTCGTACACTTGCGCGAACTCGAGCAGAAGGCCGCGGCTCTGAAGACGCTCTACGAATCCTATCTCGGTCGCTACGAGCAAGCGGCACAGCAGCGTTCTTTCCCGATCGCCAAGGCGCGGGTGATTTCCGAAGCGGGCGTGCCCGTTTCACCGTCAAGCCCAAAGAAGACGATGATCCTGGCTTTGTCGGCCGTGCTCGGCATGATGGCGGGTGGCGCTTTTGCCGCGTTTCAGGAATTCCGGGAGCGGACGTTCCGTCTCGAAGGCGACGTGCGCTCTATCCTCGGGCACCGGTCGCTCGGCTATGTCCCACTGATCGGCCCACGCGCGCCGACAGCCGCGGACCACATGCGCGCTCGGCTGGTGAAGGACAAGGCACCACCGCAACCGATACCGGAACCGGTGCCCTTCGAACGCGTCAGTCGCATCGTGCTCGACGCGCCGCGCTCCTCCTTTACCGAGACGTTCCGCAACGCCAAGCTCGCCTGTGACCAGATGCTGCATGGAAACGCCTGCCGTGTGGTCGGCATCGTTTCCGCCGTTCCCGATGAGGGCAAATCGATCGTGGCGGCCAATTTTGCCGCCCTTCTCGCCGCCAGCGGCAAGCGAACGCTGCTGATCGATGCGGATATCCGCAAGCCTGGCCTGAGCAAGATGATCACGCCGGCGCCGAAGACCGGGCTTGTCGAAGCGCTGACCGGAGAGACATCATGGCCGGCCGGCATCAAGATCGACCATCAGACGAAGCTTGCCATCTTCCCGGTCGGCGGCGAAGCGAGCAGCCACTACCCGCATGACAGCCATGAGCTGCTCGCCTCGCAGGCCATGGCAGGCCTCATCGAGAACGCACGCAAGTCCTTCGACTATGTTATCGTCGACCTCGCAGCACTCGCCCCTGTCGTCGATGCCAAGGCGTTTTCGCCGCTTGCCGACGGTTTCATCTACGTGGCCGAATGGGGCCGCACACCGTCACGGCTCGTGCGCGACCTGCTCCACGCCGAGCCGCAGATCAACGCCAAGATCCTCGGCGTCATTCTCAACAAGACGGACATGCGCGAACTGGCGAAGTACAGCGATTTCGGCGCCGCCGAACAATATCGCCACCGCTTTGAGAAATACTACGTCGACAACGCCGCTACCCGGCGCGAGGCGGAGCCGATCTAGGCGCCCGGAGCCCAACCCGCTTGGGCTCTCCTAATCCTTCCAGAACAACGGCGTCAGGACGACCAGAACGGTCAGGATCTCAAGACGCCCGAGCAGCATCATGATCGACAACAGATAGAGCGCCGGATCGGACAAGGTGGAGAAGTTTCCGGCCGGCCCGATGATCGGGCCAAGCCCTGCACCGACGTTTGAAAGGGCCGTCGCGATGGCCGACGCCGATGTCAGCAGGTCGTAGCCGAATGCACCCATGGCGAGGCTGCCAAAGGCCCAGATCATCATATAGGCCGTGAAAAACAAAAAGACGGTCCGCTGCACGTCGATATCGACCAGTGCCTTGCCGTAGCGAACCGTGTGGATCGCGTTCGGGTAGATGAGCTTGTAGAGCCCGGCCCGAATGGAATTGAAGATGATGATGAAGCGATAAGCTTTCATCCCGCCGGCCGTCGATCCGGAGCACCCGCCCATGAAGGTCGCGGCAAAGGCGAGCGCGACGATGAAGTCGCCCCACAGCATATAATCATCGCTGGCAAAGCCGGTGGTCGACAGGATCGATGACACGGTAAAGAACGAATGCGCCAGCGCTTCATGGAATGCGACACCGTTTTCCAGCCGTTGAAACAGGCTGGCGGCGATTGCGAGCACCGTCAGGTACGACAGAAACACGATGATCTGCGGATCCTTCAGCGTGTCCAGTCGCCCGCGCACGATGAAGATGATCAGCACCGAAAACGGCAGACTGCTGACCGTCATGAAGAACGTCGCGACCCATAGGATCGGCAGGCTGTTGAAATAGCCGAGTGAGGCGTCGTGGGTGGAAAAACCGCCTGTCGCAATCGTCGACATCGCTTGATTGATCGCATCGAAGCGGTTCATTCCGAGATAGCCGTAGATGATCGCACAGGTGACCGTCAGGACGATGTAGATCAGCACGAAGGCGCGGGTGAAAGTGACGATGCGCGCGAATGGTTTCTCGGTGGTATCGGACGATTCCATCTTGAAGAAGGACAGCCCGCCGACACGCAGATACGGCATGACGAACAGCCCGAGCGCCACGATCCCGATACCGCCAAGCCAGTGAAGCAGCGAACGCCACACGAGGATGCCCGGTGGCGCGTTGTCCAGGCCGGCGATCACAGTTGAGCCCGTCGTGGTAATGCCCGACACCGATTCGAACAGCGCCTCGGCAAAATCGAGATTGACCGACGATAGCCAGAAGGGAACGGCACCGACAAAGGAAACGACGAGCCAAAGGAGATTGACGAGGAGAAAGCCCATCTTACGATTGAACGGCGGCGGTCCGCCTTGCGTTGCCGCCACGGTCACAAGCGAAAGACTGCCCATCAGGCACGCCGAAACGGCGAAGACCTTCCAGTCCGGATGGCCGAAATAGAGATCGACCAATGCCGGGATGAACATCGTCAGCGAGAGATAGAGGCCGACCTTTGCGGCAATGTTGATGGCGGACTGGTAAATGGTCGCGTTCAACGGTCAATCGCCCCGGTCTTGGCTGTCCTCATGCCCGCTCGCGCTGCGCGAGTCGCTATTGTCTGCCATCCTCATCGGCATTACCGGCCAGCGCCGACAAACGCAAGTTAGGCACCGCGCGCACCGACCACCGCAGGTTTTGCGCGATCCCGACGATCGCTGTGGATCGGCGACCTGATCACATGATCGTGGCGCGACAAGTCATCACCTTGACTCATTTCTGCGTGTAAAGCCTCATTGAGCAAACGCCTCCGCAATCTTGAGCACTGACATGACCCCCGCACGATTTACCCAATGCCTGCTTACCCTTCGCTGGACGCCCATCAATCTCGCAAGCGCCCTTCATTGCAATCTGGCGTGGATTGAGGCGATGGAGACGGGCGACGAAAAGGTACCGGCGGAACTGGCGACCTGGCTCGAAACATTGGCCACGGCCCATGAGACGCTGGGCATCCCGGTGGCCTATCGCGGCAAAGGGCTGGAGCCCGCGAACAGCCGCGGGGCGCGGCGCTAACAATCGCCGGCACCGAGTTTGGCTGCAGCGGAGAATTTCGGCGCGGGGATTGCGCGCAATCGGCTTCGGAGAGCTTCGCAGCAGCAACATCGCCCGACGTTTTTTAGAGCTCGGGCCAGAACGCGGTGTGCCTTCGGGCACGGCGACAGCTTTTTAAAGACCGCTTCCGTCAATGCCGCAAAACCTGCGTGATTTGATCCACGAGAAAGGGTCCCGGCGTTGATACGCCGGGTCATCGTCATGTGCGGCTCTGCGGCTCCCTACGGCCTAATCTGGCAAGCGCGTTCGCCTCCGGGCCGCCGACGCCTTCGGTGTCGAAGACTGCCGCTTGATCGGAAAATGCGCTTCGATTCTCTAGATCCGAATTGCAATTTCGACGAGCCGATCTTGTCAATTTACATACTCGTGCCGGCCAATGACACCCTATAGCGGGGGGCTTCGTGCCTGGTCGATCGCGCGGCGCTGGCGCTCGACGCTTGCCTCTTCTGCTTGGTAGGCGCCAGTGGCCCGCTGAAGCCAGCGCAGACGATGGCGCATCGCCTCAAATGCCGCCCATTGCGATTTCGGCACCACTTTAATCGCATCGCTGTCGCCGCGGGTGAGTGCCCCCGGTCCGAAACGTGCATCGAGCGCCTTACAGACGGTTGCGAACTCCGCACGGATCTCCGGTTTAAGCGCCCGGACCTTCCGCGCTAGATGCTTCGCATTCATCGCCGTCTGTTCCGTCAAGCGACGGAGTTCGCTCTCGGCTTCTTTGGTCAGCCCGGGGATAGCGACGGTCATGCGGTTTCGCTCAGTGCTGACTGCCAACAACTCCGCCTCGTAGGCGGCGGCGTAGGAACGCCCCATTGCGCGAATGCAGGCGGCAGCGGTAGTGACAGACTGCAATGCTTCCCGATGCTCTCGTCCTGCTGCCAGGAACCTGTCCAACACCCTGTCCGAGCCACGCAATGCACCATAGGCGGCGGGATCAGCGACAACGGCATGGACAATGCGTTCGGGGTCGATCTTCTTTGTTACAAGGCTTTCGATCGTCGCGACCGCGGCGGCCGGATCGCGCCAGATCCGAACTGCGTCCCGGCCGAGTCCCGCCCTCTCTTGCCTATAGTGCAATACCTCCACCGCCTTCAGCCGCGCCTCATCCTCCACACGTGTCTTGAATTCGGTTGCAGCTGGCAGCATTGGCAGGCGCGCGACCGCATATTGCGGAGCAAATGCTGCCGGCGCGATGAGTTGAGCGGGCTCGCGTTTTTCGATCATGCGCTGCTCTGCCGCAAAACGTCTAACGCCCGAAAACAGCGCTGTCAGTTCGACCTGCTTTTCTTCCACCATGCTTTCCGGCATTCGCATCGCCGTGTCGCGCTTAGCGAATCCATCTGCCTTGTCGGAAAACGCAAGCCACCCGAACCGACGGGTCAGGGCCTCGTCGATGGCCTTGACCTCCTGGACTATTGAGCGATCCTGCGTGGCGATCCGGAAAGCGGACCGATAAGCTTCATCCCCCCCTTTCGCCCCGGCCAGTTCGATCTCCAGAAGCCGCGCTCTTGCGTTTTCGGAAAGTGCCGGAACAAAGAAGCCCATATGCAATCTGCGCATCCGCTCGCGGTTGAGGAAGCGCGCTTCTTGTCTGCGAAACTCCGTCGCTTGGGCTCGCGCCAAAAGCGCGAGCTCTGGCACAGCTGATAATGCCACCGCCCTCTCCTTCCGGGCCGCTTGACCGTCGACAAGGTTCTCGCCGCCACGCAGGTTCCCGAGTCCTTTTGGCGACCGAGTAAGCCCGTCTGCGATCAGCTGCGGATCCCTGGCGGTATTCGAGGTTTGCTCGTTCAACCGCGCAAGCGCGGCCGCCGGGTCGCGGTAAATCCGCTTGAGCAAAGGCATGATGATCGCTTCCCGCTCTGCCCAGGCAGGTGATGCGAGATGGGTAAGACGTGCATCCTCCTCGAGTGTCCGCGAGAACGACATCGTTGCCGGGAGTAATGCCGGATCGCCATCCGTAGCGATCTTAGGAGCTTGCCGCTTGGCTGCACTGCTGCTTGCCTCAATGCGTTCGGAATGCTCAGTCGCAATGTCAAGCGCGGCGTTTGCTCGTTGCCAAAGCTGGACCACACGACCACGCTGATCGGAAACCCAGCTCAGCGCACGAAAGGCTTTCTCAACCAGGCTCCAGCCGGAAACAACCTCAATTCCGCGGCGCCGCGCGAAGTCGTCTGCCAGTGATCGGTATGCATCCTCCGTCACGTAATCGAGCGTGGTCGTTTTTCCGCCCGAACGCGAGAGCCGTTCAACCAACTGCGGAAATAGGTCCGGCAAACGGTTTTCCCTGGCAATCCGGCGTTGTCGGTCCTCTGCCTTCTCGATCAACCCCGCCGTCCAGACGTTGCGCTCGACAACACGCTCTTCGAAGCGCCTTGTGCCAGGGTCTTCACCGATGACCGAAACCTTGACCGTGACCTTTTCTGTCCCGTCCTTTCGAAGCATTACGGTGTCGCCGACCTGCACTCCGCCATCCTCTAGCGCCTTCGGCAGGCTGACGCCCCACAGACGATGGGTCATTCCGTCTTCAATACGAAGATCGGCATAGGGACTTGAACCTACATCATCGCGCGCGCGAAACTTCGCAAAACCTGTTTCGACAAGCTCGCCGGTAACGCCGTCGGTGTAATCGGCACGCAGCGCTCTGTCGCATTCCCGCCTCCGCTGGAAATCCTCCTGCGCGGCATAAAGATCTGCGCGATCGCGGTGGCGGGTCATCGCGACATACGTCAGATGCTGGTCCATCATGCCGGTCGCCAGCACGAAGGCGCGATTAAAGGTCGAACCCTGGCTTTTGTGGATGGTGGCGGCATAGCCATGATCGACATTGCGATAGGTACCCTCGGCAAAAACGACATCGCGTCCATTGTCGAGCCGGACCGTGAGCAGTGTCGTCTCACTTCTGGCTGCCGTCGAGCGAACCGTCCCGAGCATGCCGTTCTTCACGTGCTGAACAGTGAGGTTCTTGGCATACGGCTCGACGAACCGGGCATTTTCGAGAAAGATGATTCGGTCACCAACCGCGAATTCCCGCACACCGCGCTCGGTCAAGAACGGCCTGCCGTCCGATAACAATCCATCCGTCGAAAGCACATCGCGAATAGAACGGTTCAGCACCTTTACATCGTCATTGGTATGCGCGAGCACAGTCAATTCGTCGCCACGAAGTTTGCGACCTTCAGCCTCCGCTACCAGTTCGCGATGTGCAGTTGTCCAGTCTATGACAATGCGCTTGATGGCAGCCTGACGGGTCTCGGCGCTAACGATATGTCCGCGTTCGCCATAAGCGGCAAGGGCCGCTTTCACATCGCCGCGGGCAAATTGCTTAGAGGCGGTACGCGCCCATTCCTCTTTCTGCCGCCGGACACCAGCCAGTTCCGCAGAGCTGATGCGCTCGACAATCGCCCGGAAAGCCGCACCCGCCTGAATCGGCTGAAGCTGCATCGCATCACCGACGAGCACCGCCTTTGCGCCCGCATCCTCGATGCGCTTCAACAAACTCCCCATCTGTTTTGACGACACCATTCCGGCCTCGTCTACGACTAGCACATCGCCTTTTCCGAGAAGGTCGTTTCCCCGTTCCCAAGCACGCTCCCAGGAGGCGATGGTGCGGGCGCGAATGCCGGAGCTTTCCTCCAATCCTTCAGCAGCCTTGCCGGCGAGTGCCGCACCGACGACACGCAGCCCCTCTGCTTCCCAGACAGTACGGGCGGCACTTAACAATGTCGATTTACCGGCACCGGCCACACCGACGACCGCGGCGATGGCGCCACCGGCGGTAACATGCCGGACGGCGTCGATTTGCTCTGCGTCGAGCCTAACACCCGCGGCAGAGCGTTCTGATCCAAGTGATGCAACGGCGGCATCAACACAGGTCTTAGAGACACCGAAGCCATTCATCTTCGACAACTTGGTTGCCAAGCGTGCCATTTCATATTCGGTTCTGACCAGATCGCGCGTAGTGAACACCGTCGGCCGCTCGACTTTGCTGGTTTCGCTATTTAGCCGCTGTGGCTGCAGTATCACTAGATCGTCCGATGCCATCAGCCTGGCGCGTATATTGGCAAAGACGATCGGATCGTCGATATAGCGATGAAGCGCGCGTGCGATGTCCCTCTCATTAAAGGTCGATCGCTCGTTGGCGAGTTGCTTAAGCAACAGGGTCGGATCATCCATGAGCCGGTCGGCAATCTCATAGCGCCTGGCCAATGCCGTCGGTGAAAAATACGTTTCGATGCCTTTACGAACAAGCGCAGCACGATCCGGACCGAAATGCCGCTGCTCCAGTCCGCGAAGTCCTTGTTCATCGTAGGAACGACCATCGAGGTGGAAGTCATGACCGGCAAGCGCCAGATGGCGACTTGCCGTTTCCGCCCAGGCGACCTTCCACTTCTTCATCGCATCCTTGTCGCCTGCCCACAGCCGATAAACGATTTTCCCCTCAGGTCGGTCGGGCGTTTTGACGCGTACCGGCTGGCCGTCTTCGCCGACGATCGCGACTTTCTTCGGGCCGAACCCTTCCTCGGCCAAAGGGCGCAGCGTTGCCATGATATGGACATGCGGATTGCCGTCCTTGTCGTGATAAACCCAATCGGCGACCATTCCTCGCGACGTGAGGTTCTCGCGCACGAAGTCGCGCACAAGTTCTATGTTCTCCTTGCGGTCTAATTCCACCGGAAGCGCGAGAATGATCTCGCGAGCAAGCTGCGCATCGCAGCGCGTCTCGAAACGGTCGACCGCGTTCCAGAGCACCTTACTGGCACCAGCGACCGTGCGCCCATCTATGGCCGCTTTCAGCCATGCGGGTGTCTCGGCCGGCAAAGCAAGCTCTTCATGCACCAGCTCCACAGCCCCGCCATAGTAGCGGAATTCCTTACCGATCTGTTCGTCCATCATCTTAGTGCGATGACGATAGGCAGATGCGGAGATGATGCTGCGTCCGGCACTCCGACTGATCACCTGTGCTCTCACGAACATGATAGCCAAATCAGCTCGAACTCCTCTTCTAAGCGGGTCGCAACTGCGACGTATATTGCGCCATTCGCCGACTATGTCGCATTTAACACGCCGCTTTTTGGCTCTGAACTTCAATTTTCATACCTCATTCCGAAAGATTTGACTATCATATTTGTACGCGTATAATCGCGGCTCATCGCAGACTGAGGAAGGAAGAGTCATGCGCACGAAAACGACCATCTCCGAAATCGACGCTCAGATCGAAACACTGCGCGTGAAGCGCAAGAACCTGCTGGTTAAAGCCAACGAGCGTTTCGCCCGGATGGCGCAGAAAGCCGGTCTCGCCGAACTCGATATTCCCGACGGCGAGCTCGACGCCATTTTCGCAGAGATCGTCACGCGATTTCGCGAAAGGGTCCGAGGGGCCGATGGTCCATCGGCTTAGGCGGATGGACCAGCGGATTGTATTTCTCGAACGGAAGCGGCAACGCAGGATGACGCAAGAGCCCAAGCGCGAAACCCGCGAGAAAATCATCCTCGGCGGATTAATCATCAAGGCAGGCTTAAAGAATGCCGATCGGGCGTTCTTGCTCGGCGCGCTGATTGAGGCGAACCGGGTCCCGGTCGGGACGGTGGAACATGATCGGCTATGCGCCCTCGGCGCGGAGGCCTTTCGGGCGGAGGCCCGCGCACTGATGAAGTTGTAAAGAAAGGGTGCGGGATGACGGCGAAGCGGCGGTTCAGCCCGATGGTCCTGCTGGCACTCGTGCCGATAGCAGTGAGCCTTACGACACTGCTTTTCACAGCTTACAAGTGGCCGACGATGGCGACTATGGTTGCGCCCGAGTACGCCTATTGGTTCATGCGTGCGTCGCCGATCCCAAATCTTTTCTTTGGACCGATTTCGGGGCTCATTACTGTGGCGGTCTTGCCTCTGCACCGGCGCAGACCGATCGCGCTTGTCAGTGTCATCACGTTTCTCTGCATTGGCGGATTTTACGCCGTGCGGGAACACGCCCGCCTATCCCCCTTCGTTCAGTCTGGAGTGGTCACCTGGGCAGGGGCGTTTTCCTATCTCGACCTGTACGCAGCCGTAGGCGCAATCGGCGGCTTTGCCATCGTGGCGATCTCCGCCCGTCTGTCCATAGTCAACGGCGGACCGGTCAAACGAGCCCGGCGGGGCACCTTCGGCGACGCCGATTGGCTCTCGATGACGGCCGCTACCACTTTGTTTCCGCCGGATGGTGAAATCGTCATCGGCGAGCGCTACCGCGTCGATCGAGAGGCGATCCGCAGTGTCCCCTTTCGGCCTGACGACCAGTCAACCTGGGGGAAAGGCGGCAAGGCACCGTTGCTCACCTATAGGCAGGATTTCGATTCCACTCATATGCTGTTTTTCGCTGGCCCAGGCGGATACAAGACCACGAGTAACGTTATTCCGACAGCGTTGCGCTATACCGGACCGCTGATCTGCCTCGATCCCTCGACCGAAGTAGCGCCGATGGTTGTTGCCCATCGGCGATCGAAGCTCAAACGAACCTGCATCGTACTTGGCCCATCCAATCCCGCTTGGGGCTTCAACGTTCTCGACTGGATCGAAACCTCGAAATCCAAGGAAGAAGACATCGTCGCGGTTGCTCACATGCTTTTGTCGGAAAGCTCTCGGATCGAAACATCGACGGGGTCATATTTCCAGAACCAGGCGCACAATCTTCTGACGGGTTTGCTGGCGCACGTCATGCTCTCTCCGGATTACGCCGGCCGGCGCGATCTACGCAGTCTGCGCCAGATCGTTTCCGAGCCCGAACCGTCGGTCCTGGCGATGTTGCGCGACATTCAGGAAACATCGCAATCGGCCTTTGTCCGCGAAACGCTCGGCGTCTTCACCAATATGACGGAACAGACTTTCAGTGGCGTCTATTCCACCGCGTCGAAGGATACACAATGGCTGTCGCTCGACGACTATGCCGCACTCGTCTGCGGGAAGGCGTTCAAATCGAGCGATATCGTCAAGGGCGCGATCGACGTTTTCCTGAACATTCCCGCATCGATCCTGCGCAGCTATCCGGGCATTGCCCGCGTCATCGTCGGCTCACTGATCAATGCCATGATCCAGGCCGACGGGACCTTCCACCGCCGCGCGCTCTTCATGCTCGATGAGGTCGATCTACTCGGCTTCATGCGCGTGCTCGAGGATGCCCGTGACTACGGCCGGAAATACGGCATAACGCTGATGTTGATGTATCAATCGGTCGGCCAGCTCGAAAAGCACTTTGGCCGTGATGGCGCGACCTCCTGGATCGATGGATGCGCCTTTGCATCCTATGCGGCGATCAAAGCGCTCGACACGGCCCGCAACGTTTCCGCTCAATGTGGTGAAATGACCGTTGAGGTCGAAGGTCGGTCCCGCAATATCGGCGGGAGCAGTTCGGACAAAGGTTCAAGGCGGTCAGAGAGTGTCAGCCTTCAGCGCAGACCGCTGATTATGCCGCACGAAATTATCCAGTCGCTGCGCAAGGACGAGCAGATCATCATTGTCCAGGGCCACAGTCCGTTGCGTTGCGGTCGGGCGATTTATTTTCGGAGAAAGGACATGAATGCGGCGGTCGAACCCAACCGGTTCGTCAAGGCAGCGGCGACCTGAACGATCACATCCCGTCGCCGCTCGGCGATAGGTTGCGGTCGAAGCAATGACGCACGGCCGCCTATTCTGGAGGCGGGTCATCGGTGTTGCGACGTGCCAGTTCCTGCCGTGCCGCTTCCAGTTCGGTTTCGATCTGGTGGCGCTCCTCGGCGTCCAGGCAGTTTTGCAATTCGGCGCGCAGTTCCTCGATGTGCTGTTCGATCGTCATCGTCATCTCCTTGAATTTGTGAAAGATGACGCCGTCGGTCATGAGGGGTCGGAATGGGTCAAGGCTCGCGTCACGCGACCGGCGGAGCCGGCGCGCGGAGGAGCCGATTTTGTCGCTTGCGGCAAAATTGGAGGGGCCGCGCGGCCTTGAAGCGTTCCGACCCCTCATGGCATGCTCACGTTTCTGAGCAGATAGGGTGGGTTGGGTATGCCACCTAGAAAAAGCTGGCGACTGGCTGCCCTCGCCTTCTGACAAGAACCGATTGCAGCTTCACCATTTAGCATTTCGGCAATGACGACAAAGAAACTGGGACCGTAGCCCGCCGGCTACGGTCCCTCCTGGCTATGTACTCAGCTAGGCGACAATCCGGCTGGCTGCGGTAGCGACTTTGGCATAAGCCGAAATTGTCCGGTCCGCTCTAAAGGTGATGTCCCGTTCGACGCGCAGGCCAAGGCGGCCGCGAACGGATTGGATCTCCGAAAGAAGAACGGAACCGAGTTCGGGAAACCCGACGCCGAGGTCGCAGAGCCCGAAGAGCAGATCGGGATCCTCCGGTTCGGCAGAGGCGATCAACCATGTGGCGGCCGCGTCGGGCGTGAACAGTTTGACGAGCGGAAGCGGATCGAAGTCTGGATCGCGTTGGAAGCGCTGACCGTTGGTGATGAGGGCCGCGCGGATTTCATCGGTGATGAGGTCCATTGGAATTCTCCAGGATGAAGGGGCTTGACGGAGAGGCCCCGCGATCACCGCGGGGCCGGCGTGTGCGGCGCTCAGGCTGGATCATTCCAGAGGATGACCTTGCGGTTCGCCTCGCCGCCGGGTGCCGGTGCGACATTGCCGAAGATCACGCCGATCTCGGGCGCTTCAAGCTTGACGGAGAGGTATTCCTCGCCGGTGCGTTGCGAGTTCCGGTACCAGCCAGCGCCGATCTCGAAGCCAGTGCGGCGGTGGATGATGCGATAGTCAGGGGCGCCTTCGCTTGCCTTCTGGGCATTCGGGATGAGAGCGATCGGGGCGTTGACCTTGATGGTGGCGAAGAGACCTTCGAGGGTGCCGTCGGTCTTTTCGGTAAGGGTTGCGATCGTGGTGGCCATGGTGCTGTCTCCTTCGGTTGCTCGGGAACCATTCCCGATGGCGCCCGAAGAAGGGGCCGAGCCGCAAGTGTCACCGCAGCGAAGCGGAGGGAAACCCCTTGCGGGTTGACGCTGAGCGCGGCCGGTCCCTTAGAAAGGCGACATCGAGAACGGGAATGGTTTCCGACGCGACCGATCGGGGAGACGCGTGGTCCGTACCCGCCATCGCATCCCGGCGTTCAAAAACCGGCATCGCGGGCCGCATGAGATCGGAATTTCACGAGCAACGTTATCGCCCGGAAATAATGCAACGTTGGGAGGCCGCCGCGCGTTTCGTCATTAGCCGAGGCAGCCGACGGACAGGCTCGCAGGATCCACCAAGGTCCGCGAGTTGCCGAAGATCACGCCGATCTCGGGTGCTTGCAGTTTGACCGAGAGGTATTGCTCGCCGGTATGCTGTAACCGGCATCCGCGGCCTCTATGAATACCCGATCGACAAGCGCAGACAGCTTCGTGCGTCGGGACAGACAACTGGCCTAGCGTGTCAATCGTCGATCCGAAATCCGACCTTCACAACCACCTGATACTGCGCCACCGCGCCATCCTTGATCTGTCCCCGGATCTGATCCACCTCGAACCATTCGAGATTTCTCATGGTTTTCGAGGCCCGCATAATCGCCGTCTCGATCGCCTCGGTCACAGAGACTTTCGAACTACCGATAAGTTCCACCTTCTTGTAGACATGGTCGCTCACGTTATCCTCCCATATTGGTTCAGGCTACGCTTTGCTTCAAAAGGGGCTCGTGGGCACCGCTCGACGGGATTGCTGCTCAATCGAGCGGGCATCGTCACGCCGACAACGCTGCATCAAAAGTCTGCTTGCATTGAAATTCACTGCTAAACACAGACGATCCGGCAATACCCGGTTGTTGTCAAACAGTGTGAGAGGCGATGGCTGCCGCCGCGGCCAGGTAATCAATCGACCCCAATTGGCCCAGTGTGCCCTGCGCAGCGCAGCCTTATAGGCCTTGCGGGGCCACTCGCCATGAAGGTCCTGAAGCGCCGGCCAAGAGCATCCGACCCGGGGCTGCTGCGGCAGAAGGGATTATGCCGAGCGACTTGACCATATCTCTGTCACCCGGAACTTCCCCTCCACCCGTTTGCATTGAACGACGACATCGACCAACATCTTCAAGAGGCTGCGGATATCGTCGCGTGCGAGATCCTGCCCGCCGTCCGATTCCTTAACGAGGAGGGTCAGCTGCTCAAACGCGAGGGCTGCCGAGTCAGCGTGTACTGTGGTGATGGACCCTGGATGCCCAGAGTTGATATTTCGGATGTAGTAGAAAGCCGTGCCGTCGCGCAGTTCCTGCAGCAGGACTCGATCGGGACGCATCCGCAGGCTTGACTCCAGCAGGTCCTTGGGGCCGATTTTCGCAAGGCCCTGCTCACCTTTCGAATAGAACAGCCGAACGTGGTTTGGTTGCGGTATGACCAGCTCGGCTGTGTCTTCGATTGTGATAATGCGCTCGAACGTCGGAATGTGCTGGATCAGCGCCTTCGACAGCGTGGTTTTACCCGACCCAGTCGCCCCGGAAATAATGATGTTCTTCCGGGCAAGAACCGATTGCTTTAGGAACGCCGCATAGTTTCCTGCTCTATAAAGCTGCGACAGCCTTCTGTCCGGACTGTCGGATCGATCATCCACCGCGGCGGTCACGGCAAACAGCCCTGCTGCGTCGAGGCCGCTTAACGACAGAGACACCGATGAGGGTTTTCGAATGGTGATGCTAACCGTGCCTTTTGTTGTTGCCGGCGGGATAACGATCTGAATGCGCTCGTCGTCCGGAAGAGTTGCCGAAAGGATCGGCCTCGCCTCGTCGATCGCCTGATGCGAATGACTGGCAACGGCGCGGGCGAGACGCATCAATCTGTCGAAGGTCAGTTCCGCAACGTCAAAGCGCGACCAGCCAGCGGTACCTTCGGCCAGGACTTCGCCCGGCCGATTGATGACCACCTCATAGAGTGTGGGGTTTTGCAGCAATCCGGCGATCGGCTGGAGAAGCTGGCGCACCACAGGCGCGTCGCACGTTCCCGTCATGCGCTGATCCTCATTTCGTTACCACGCGCTCGCGTTTGCTGAAGTCGCCGAGGACGGAACGATCGAGAATAGTGTTGCGTGGCTCGGTCACAAGCAATTCATAGATCCCGGAAAAATCGAGATCACGCGCCACGAAAATCGACACGAGCTCGCCCTGATGCTTGCTTAGCGCCGGGGCAATGTTGATCGATTGCTCGACGGCGATCGCTGCCGCTTGCCTGCCGGCGCTCGTCGTACCCTCCGCGTCGATGTTCTGATCCTGTAACTGCCTTCCGGTAAAGCTCGCCACATCACCAACGATCGACAGGAGCAAAGCACTGCCGAAGCGCTCCCACCAATGGCTGTTGACATGTCCGTCAAAACCGGCGCGACCGAGCGCATCGGTCGCGGGTGAAGCAAGCGCAATGATGACACCGGTCGGCGTTTTCGCACGATTCCAGAGGACGAAGAGCCGCTTCTGGCCGCGCCGCAGACCGCCGCGGTATTCGCCGACAATCTGTGTGCCCTTCTCCATCAGCACCACGCGGCCGTTATCCGAGAACACGTCGCGATTGATGACACAGCTGGTGAAGCCAGGCTGGTCAGACGACAGCGCCGTTTCGAGCACGCAAGGGATCGAAGTTCCCATCGCGACGATATAGTTGCGGTTGCCGAGATGTCCGGCGCGCGAACCTTCGAGCCGTGTCGGCTTCAGCATGCGGTCGAAACGCTGATCTTCGTTCTCGCCTACCTCGCCACCAAGCATGCCGTTGATGGGCAGATAGGTCGAAGATTGATCCGGCGCTGATTGCGCATTTTCCAACCGGCGATCGATCCCTTGGCCCACGCTGAAGGCCATAACTGGCGCTCGCCGGGCAGATTCCAGAAGCTCGTCCTTTTCGGGTTCGACGGGCGTTTCGGCGATAACCGGCGTCGGCAATTTGACTTCGGGCAATGGCTCCACTGTCTTCGGCTCCTCTTTTGCCGGCTCGAAGTCGGTCGCCTGCCGGATGACCACCCGCTCCTCACGATTGGCATTCGGGTCAAGGGTCTGCGAACGCATCGACCACAGTCCGAAGCCGATGAAGGCGAGGATAGCTGCGACAACGACGCCGCGTCTGAGAGCCGGGTTGCTGTCAAACCCTTGTGGAAGCTGGGCATGTCCGCGTTCGCCGGGAATCGTCGTTTGAAGATCGTCTGTCATTGTATGTCTCTTTGGGCTGTGTCCTCAGCTGGTGCCTTGACGACCCTCTCCACCGATGGGGATGTCGTATTTGTATTGGGATTGTCGCCGCCAAGAGTATGGGCTTCGTTGAAGACGCAGAGCACATCCACTCCAAGACGCAGGATGAACTTCCGGCTGATGGCATGAACGAGCACAAGACCATCGGAGACGGATTTCGGGACGAGACTTTCGGTTCCGTCGGAGTTCTCAAGGTAGATTGCTGGGATCTCCCGATTGTCGGCGAAGACAAACGTCGTAAGCTTGCCGTTGTCGTAGACGGCCTGCGGTTCGATCGCGGCAGAACCTTGCACCGAATATTGCCAGTTGCGCGGGCCATATTGCTCATGGAGCGCCAAAACGTCATTTGCAGCACCGGCTTTCTGCGCTTGGCCCCGGGCCTGCGCTTCCAGGCGCTTGCGCTGCGCCTCGTCGGCGGGATAACGGTACTTCACATAGAAATAGGTATCTTGCCCGGCAGCAACGGAGCCGTCGCGCACCGTCAACTCCATCTGATAGCTGCGCTTGGAGCCATCTCGTCTTGTCGTGACTATGGAGATGTTGGTGATCGGCTGGTTCTCGCGGGGTTTTAGAAACAGAATATTGCCAGCCGGCGCCACCTCCCAGGCGACCGAATTGCCGAGCGCCACATGCGCGATCTCCTCGTTGGGCGCAAACTCCACCTGAACCGACGAGCGAAGCGTGCCGACGATGCGGGTGATGTTGTAGGGCTGGTAGTTGACGAAACGAACACGGTTGTCCTGCCCGGCGCCGCTCGGAATATCGAGGGCCAAGGCTGGATGAAACACCGCGGTAACGGCGACAATGGCGGCAAAGACTGGCAATGAAATTGTCTTCAATTGATCGCCTCCGGATCTGCCCGATATTCACTGACGACGAAGCCAAGCGGATTGACCAGCCGGTCGGTCGAGGAGACCGGGGCGTTGACATAGGAGTAAGTGATCGTCGCCACCCAATGGGTCGCGCGGACATCGCCTGCACGGGTGATGGTGCTGAGATAGCGCACCGACACGACGTTTGCGTTGATCAGGGAGATCGACTTGATCGTGATTTTCGCCGTCGAGCCGCGCCCGTAAACATTTTGTGGGGAGTCGGGATTGCTGCCGCGGTAAAGCGTGGCAAAGCGCATCTGCTCGGGTTGCGCCGACAGGAGTGAGACGGTCTCGAAGTTCTCCTTAGCCTCCGACCAAACATAGCCTTCGCGCGCCCTGACATAGCGCGCGGCAAAATACTTGGTCACCGCTTCGTCGTAGCTTCCAACCCCTGAGGTCAGGGCCGACACCACGTCGACAATCCCGGTCGAATTGTCGACACGCACGACGAATGGCACGGCCGTCTTCAATGGCGTGAGCGCGGCGACGGCAAAGACAGCGGCGCTGGCAACGAAGCTTGCAACAATCGCAATAACCCAGGCAATTCGTGCCGAACGTTCGACGCTTATCAAGCGATCATGATCGAAACGGCGCGCCCTGTCGAAATACGCCTTCAAACCATCCGGGGTGATCATTGGCGCCCCAGCTCCCCGACGCATTTGCGATAGGACGCGCGTTCGTCAAAATCCTCGAAGGCAGCGGGAACACGCTCTTCAAGTAAGTAGCCGAGCGGTTTTGCAGCAAGCTGTCTGCCGCCCTCCCATTGCCACATTGAACGATTGAGCGGGCGTTTGGCGTAGCCGTCGCATTTGGGGAGATGAGAAGACATTGTGTTGCATCCGCTGACCAGGGCCAACAATAAAAGGCAGAAGACAGTTCGCGGCATATCGACCGGTATCCCTTGTTCATCCTCTTTTTAAGTGGCGCGCAGCGCCGTTGAGGCGCCTTGCTGGAGAAGCAATGGCAGGCTCACGACGTGTCGTGTGCCGACAAGCGGCGAGCGGCGGCGCGCATACCACGCCGTGCGGTGCGCTGGACGGCTGCCGAGCCATAGGTGAGCGACGCACCGCCGGCAGCAAGGGATGCTGCGATACCGGGGAGCTGATAAAAGACATAGAGGCTTGCGATACCAATGGCTCCGATCGCTATCGGCCGCATCAAGACGTCCTCATAGCCTTCGACCGTGGTGAACGACGTGTCGAGCGTTGTGATCAGGAGCGAGCCGACCGCAACGACCAGGATCTGTAAGATAACGAAATTGACCAGTTGGCCGATCCAGGCTTCGGTGAAGCGCCGCGTGCTCTGAAACATCGCCAGTGCAATGAAAATGGGACCGAGTGCCAGAATGATTGCGAGTGCGACGCGGGCATAGAGGGAGATGATATAGCCGATCGCAGCGACGATGAATGTAACGACGACCATCAAGAGACCACCGAACGCGGTCGCGATGTCGAGCGGCCAAGAGCTTCTGTTCCAGATTTGGTTGGCTGACGCCTGCCCCTTGTCGAGCAGCGCATCAAATGTCGAAGCGCTCGGTACGGTGCCGGTGTTGAGCGCGGTGGAGATTTCCTGCGGCAGGCTGGTGAAGAATAGATCGGTTACAAACGCCCGATACTCCGCAGCATTGCGCACGAGCATCACCAAAATGCCGAGCTTGATCGCGCGGTAGGCAAACTCCAGCACAGGCGCTTCTATGGAACCTCTGAGAACCAGATAGCCATACAGGACCACATAGAGCACGAGAGCCACAGTCAAAGGCCCCGCCACCCACGTGCTGATGTTGGATGTTCCGGAAGAAATGAAGCTCTCAAGTGGAGCCTTGAACTGATTGTCGAGGAAAGCAAAGACCTGGTACATCCGCCTTAGCCCCCAATCGCGTTGTTCATTCGCTCGAGCCGGGCGGCCGCCTCGGCGAGCAGGTTCAAGTCAATGAGAACGGGTTCACCGTTAGAGCAGGCGGCGAGCAACAAGAGACGGGTCGGTATCGACTTTCTCATTTGAGTGCGGCTCCCATTGCGTCCATCCGCTTGCGCCAGTCTTCGGCCTGGCGTTGCAGATCAACCTGAACCTGCGCTTGCTGGATCATCTGCAACGCCTGCATGCGCAGGGTGTCCGTCTCGAGGAAGGCGGTCTCGGCAAGCAGCCGGGCCTGAAGGTCCGCAATGTCCTTGGCGTCGCCGGCCGCAGCGATCTGTCTGCGCAACTCGTCGATGCCGACGATGCGCTTGGTTGCCGCGTCATAGATCTGCTGCCCGAGGCTCATCTGGCCGGCGTTGCGGCTCTGCATACGAGCAAGCTCTGAGGTGTAGAAATCGTTGGCGCTGGTTTTATAGATGCTGTTGTCATCGAGGAATTTCGTGGCGGAATCGCCAAAGGCGCCGGCGCCTGAGCCCTTCAGCAACCCTTGGACGGCTGAGAAATCGTGGGGTAGTGCGTTGCGGATCGCCGGATTGTTCAAGACGGTCGCGACATCAGCCATATCGGTCAGCTTGTTCAGGGAGCCGTAAAGCTGCTGCGCCTGATCAAGCTGCGCCTTCATCGTATCCAGTTGCTTGGTCAACTGGGCTATGCTCTCGATGTGCTTGGCGATTGCAGCGTTGTCGACAACCGGGACCCCCTGCCCATGGACCCCTGTTGCATAAAGCGCGACGGTTGCAGCGATCATCGCTGTCTTCTTCGTGATCATGAGCTTGTACTCCTCATTTGCTGGAACAGCGGCAACCAGGCGGACGGATCGTCTCCCACGTCCGCACGGATGCGATCCCCCAGTTCGACATTGGCGGTGCGCCCGGACAACACGGCGAGTTCGTCGTCGAAGCCTGCGAGATTGAGTTCAGCAACAACACTGTTGTGGCCCTGCTTGACGATAAACCGTCTGGCATCGTTGGAGAGCGCACGCGATATCAGTTCGAACTCGCGTTCCGTCAGTTTGAAACCATCGACATAATCGGCGTGACTTCCACGCGCATTCGGCATGAACAGCTGTGTCGGGCATTGCTCGATGATCGTATGTGCAATCGGTGAGTCGATAGCGTCGCGTGGGCTTTGCGTGGCAAACAGCATCAATCCGTTCTGTTTGCGGATCGTTTTCAGTTTGTTTTGAGCAAGGTCGCGGAAGGCTTCGTCGGCAAGCGCTTTCCAGAATTCGTCGATGACGATGATGATCCGCCGGCCGTCGATCAACTGCTCGACCCGATAAAACAGATAGGCCATCAGCGGTGTGCGGATTTCCTCATTGTCGAGGAAATGCGTCATGTCATAGCCGAGGAACTTCGCGCCGATGCCTATGTCGTCGGCCTCATTGTCGAAGATCCAGCCAAGCGGCCCTCCTTTTTCCCAACGACGCAGGCGCGCCGCTATGCCTTCGGGATCGGTGTTGTCGAGGAAAGCACGCAAAGCGCCAATGGTTCGCTCATTTCGCGAAAGGTCGGCAATTCCGTCGATGGCGCCGGCAATATCGCGGACTTCGGTGACGGAGAGCTCACGCGCCTTCGAGCCGACAAGCTTCGCGATCCAGTGGGACAGAAAGATCTTGTTCTGCGGTGTGGGTTCAAGGCCTTTCAGTGGTGCGCATCCGGTCGGAGCACCATTTCGCAGAGGCAGATAAATCCCGCCTGCTGCGCGCACGAACAGATCGGCGCCGCGGTCCTTATCGAAAAAGACAATATGCGGATC
Organism: Ensifer adhaerens; assembly: GCF_001270265.1. Classification (GTDB taxonomy): domain Bacteria; phylum Pseudomonadota; class Alphaproteobacteria; order Rhizobiales; family Rhizobiaceae; genus Ensifer; species Ensifer adhaerens_B. The sequence continues at coordinate 11,558 of NZ_LGAP01000028.1, read as the reverse complement.
ATGCTTTTGCAACTGCGAGAGCATGAAATTGACGACGACGGTTTTGCCCGATCCTGTCGGCCCGCACACGAAGGTATTGCCCAGATCGCCATGGTGGAAGTTGAAATAGAACGGCGATCCGGACGCCGTTTTCAGGAGAGCGACGGCGGGCCCCCATTCGTTGCCGTGCTTCTGACCGCGGGGATAGGAATGGAACGGAGAAAGGGCGGCGAAATTCTTGGACGTGATTGCGCCGGAGCGGGCCCGATAACGATAATTGCCCGGAAGCTGCGCCCACCAGGCTGCTTCGAGCCCGAGGTCCTCACGGGCGACGACTGCACCCCCATTGGTGAGATGCGAGCGCGACTTTGCGAGATTGTCATTGAGCTCCGTCACCGATGGCGCAAAGACCGCGAGCGTCAGATGATGTTCGCCTAGGACGAACCGGTTTGATTCCAGATCGTCGAGGGCGTCGGCAAGCTCGTGCAGCTGTGAGCTCGCCCTGTCACCGGCGCTGACCATCTGGTTCTGCTTGCGCCCCATGATTACCTTGGCGTCGGCCTTGTTCACAAAGCCGAATGACTGAGTGAGAATGAGCTCGAACGGTGCCGTCAGCAGGCCATCAAGCATGCCAATGCGGGTGCGCGCCGGGTACTCCTTAAACCCGAACATGCCGGCGAAACGGCTCGCCGCTTCGTGTCGGATCTCGACGGTTTCCCGGCCGATGATGACCCGGTCGGAGTAGATCACTGAAGAAATGCGCCCTTCCGTAAGCGGGATCGGCTCTCGCCTGCCGCCGACAAGTTGATGGAGCACCTCACTCGGCTCAGAAAAGACAATGCCGTCGCGCTCATAGATGGATAAAATGCGCGGCGCGAACCGCGCCAGGCCGGCAGAGACGTCAGTCGTCACGTCGACCAGATGTTTGAGGGCCTGGCGATCAAGTTCGAAGCCAGTGGCCCGTGCTTTCTGTAGCCGGGTGAGCAGCGATGCGATCTTGCGGGCAGGATCGCGGGCCGGATGCCACACTAGCGTCAGATAGAGATCGTTGCGGAAGAGGTCCTCGCCCACCATCCTGTCGCGGTATTTTCGATTGAGGCTGTCGGAGAAGGCATTGGCATAAACGCCCTGCGGGTAGTCGTTGTCGCGTCGGCGGATGATATGTGCCCATAGCGACAGCCGCTCGTCGGCGATGTTGCGATAGAGCGTGTTGAGATCGCGGTGAAATGCATTGATATCGAGGGGATCGGCAGTTTCAAAAGCGATGCCTTCAAGGGCGATGACCGTCATCAAAGCGCGAGAATCGAGGCCAATCACGATCTCGTCGATGTGACGGACGTAGGGAATGAAGGTTTCCGGTTCCAGCTCGCGGGCTTTGAACTTAGCAAGACTAGGCAAGGTCTAGATCCTTCCAGCCATGACATGATGGAGGCGCAAGGGAGTGACAGTCGAGCCTCCCCACAGAACCGCGTTGCGCGCCCTGCCTCGCGTTTCGACGCAGGCAAGCAGGACGCGAAACATATTATGATCGTGCTTGACGAGCGCTTTGAAAGCGAAATGGAAAACCACGCCAACGAGGGCATAAACAATCGAGCCGGCGACGATGAACAGGGTCGTCGTCAGCATCACGTTGATCGCCATCGCCTCCATCGTCACCCCGGAAACCATGATGGGACGCGTGCAAGCAAGAAATAGCGTGTCTTCCTCAACAGCAGCGGCGCGCGACACGAGCATCATCCGACAATCGTGTTGACCAGTTCGGTGGCGCCGAAGATGCCGCCGATACCGATGATCCAGAATCCTGCCTTGCGCAGATCCATGTAACCGAACATCCAGGAGATGCAGATGACAATGATGGCGATGACCGCGAGCAGGCGCGCGATATTGCCGGTCAACATATCGACAATATTCTGAAGCACGTTTTCAATGCCGGCGGCCTGGGCGAAGGCTGGTTCCATCATTGCCAAAGTCGTCACTGCAGTGATCATTATCGACGCGGCAACAGGCTTTAGATGCGATCGCAAGGTCATTCGAAACTTCCTTTTTGTCTGGAAAAAACGAGAACCGAAGAGGCCGCTTTCGAAGCGAAGACATCCCAGTCATTCTGACCGCCGAGGGACAACGGCTGAACCCCGTGTGCCTTTGTGACTTCGTCGAGCGGCGCGTCTGCATTCGGCATTGAGTCAATGCCGCCGCCGCCCATCGCTCCGTGCGGCGACAGTGACTGGCGCGCGACATCTTCCAGCACGAGTGCTGCCAAGCGTGGCCTCAACCGCTCCTTTTCTTCTTGGACACGGCGGTCGTATCCGACGATCTCACCGATCTTGGCATCGCCTCGACCGAAGTAGGCGCGCAGCGTGACGGCATCGAGTTCTGTGCCTTCGAACCCTGCGCGGTCTGCAGCGATCCTGTATTGCGTCAGAAGTTGCGCGGTGGCCTTGAGGTTCTCGCACGGGTCAAAGCCATCCGCGATGCTCATTCCCATGCTCGCAAGGTCAGAGCGGCCTATGCCCCCGAGCCCGAGATCTACGCTCTGTCCCTCGGCAATGAGGCTGGCGGCAATATCGGCGGCTTCGCCGATATTGCGCGGGGGAGCGCCGAGCGGATAGTCACTGTTGATACGGATCGCCAACGGCGCAAATCCGCTTTCAATGCTGACGACAGCCGCCAGGGTCTCGCTTGAGATCGCCGGTGCGCAGGTCTCAGCCAATTCGACGAATAGGACGGGCATCGGCTCAAAACCAGACACGTTGGGGCCCGACCCCATCAATCGTTAGGTCGACGAAGCGGGGGCGTTGGCGCACATGGGGCGGTTCCAGCCGGTAGGCTACGCAGACGCGTTGTCCTTGTGTCCGTTCCCATTGACCCGCCTGTCGCCCGTCCTGCCACCTCCTTGTGCAACTGTCGTTGCCTGTTGGGACCGGCTGCAACGAAATGCAGGTTGCCTCGCGACCGCGGTCTCCGTTGCGCTGGCTCAACCGATACCCAGCTTCGCAGTAATAGGGCTCATAACCCGGACGCGACGCTCGAAAACCGATGCCGCTACAGACAGGAAAGGACCGCCCCTTCGCCAAATGTTTCCAAAGCTTGTGGATTGACGGCCGGCATTCCACGAACTCGGTTGGGCCGCCAGGGTTCGACAGGCAAAGAAGGACTTCACATGCCCAATTATCCGCATAGGATTTAGTCTCGCACACGGCATATATTGCAATCGACAAAGAGCCGGACATGACGATCTTAGAGATGCTGAAAACCATGCGAAAACCTCGCGAAGCAACTTGGACGACCTTTGAGGGAGCGATTTGTCAGATCGCCTGCGTGTCACAAAAATGACAGTTAAATCCATGCCAACATCATTTGACGCCCGCTGGCAGAGCATTACGTTTTCGTCGCTCGCAATGAGCGAGATCATGGACAATCCAGTAGAGGGGGAGACCCCGCAGGCTCGCCTCAAGCAGCTGGGAATGCTGAGCCTGCTTTATACCTTGCACCTGGCCAACATCCCGTTGACGCTGACAAACATCACGGAAAAGACTGGATTGACGAGGGGTGGAGCGGCAGAGCCGATCGATCAGCTGGTTGCCCGCGGTCTTTTGAGGGAGAGCTGGGCAAAGAACGCGATGGGACGGGGCAAGGCGCGCGAATTCGAGATATCGGATACGCTTTTTGCAAGACTGAAGCAGGCCAGCTCGCCTTGAGCAGCAATAGACTTTTCTTGATCACAGTCGATTCACTCCATTGGATGGCAGTGGAAGCGGGCTGCTGGCAGGAGCAGCCTTCACTGGCGTGAGAAATCCGATGTTTTGCGCATGTGGTTACACTGGAACTGAATTTCGCCCATGTTCACGATCGTGCGGCGACCGCAGGCGATCGAACCTGGCGGCATGCCACAGCAGCAAGCTTGGAAGCGTCGGGTGGATGGAGCTAAGCTCCACGGCCAGAACGTCTTCGATCGCGATACGCATGAGGAGGTCGCTTGCCTCGACAAACAGAAACAATCGTTTGCCGCGCGCCCACATTGTAATCCTCCCGCCAGCGACAAATTTGATGAGATCGCCATCGTCCGTCTGGAGCAGTGGACCCAGCGCCGGACGTTCTGCCAGGCGTCTGACGACATATGCGGCCCCAGGAACCTCAATGCACAGCTCGCTGGCGGTGGTGGGCAAGGCAAATTTAGCGTTAGAAGTCAGCATTTGATCCGACCTCCGCTTGCTCAAACTCTTCGAGGACCGCGACGATCGCTTCGCCGATTGCCTTAATATCGCCCTCGCTATGTCCCGCTGTCGGACATATGCGCAATCCGGCGCGTCCCTTTTGAACAGTCGGGAAGAAAATTGCCGATGTGTAGAAACCTCTATTCAGCAAAGTTCGTGCCGCCGCGATCGCCCTCAATTCGTCTCCGATCTCGACTGTTCGTATCGGCAGTGGGGATCCTCTCTGCTCGGTTGGGACGAGGCAGTCAAAAAGAGCAATTCGTGACTGCAGCTCACGCTGTAGGTTTTGTAGTTCCGGCGTGCGATGCAATGCTTGGGATGCAAGTGCAGCGCCGATCGCCGCTACATTCAGAGATGCAGAAAATGCATGGGCAACCGCGAACCTGCGAAAGAGCTGCTCCTGGTGGTCATTGCCGAGCATCAGCAATCCACCTGAAGCGCCAAAACCCTTGCCTAGGGACGCTGCAATAATCGTGCGGTCACCGAGAGAACCGCCAATCTGCGACCGGGCATAACCTTCGCCCTTGCCTCCGAAGATTGAGATGCCATGGGCGTCGTCGACATAGAGAAACAAGCCGTAGCGATCTTGCAACTGGCGGAGCTGTTCGAGCTTGACACAACCTCCCATGGAATAGACGCCGTCGCAAATGTAGGCGACCGCAGGGTATTCTTTACAAAACGCCTCGAGCGCCTCGATGTCATTGTGCTCAATCGTCTCGACTTTAGTTTCACCAGCGAGTGTTCCCTTATGATAGGCAAGCGTTGCATGGGCGAGACGATCAAAAACCATGACGGGCTTGGCGCCGCCTGTCAGGTGACCGGAGGCGATCAAAGGAAGTGCACTCATGTTCGCGGCCAGCACCGTGCTGAAGGCAATCACGCGCGCATCGAACAACTCAGACAAGGCCATCTCGAGTTCGCCGATGATCGCGAAATTGAGACGCGTTCGCGCGCAAGACCAATGCAAGGCACCATAATTAATCAGCGCTTCGATTGCGCCATCGATAATCTTCGGATGATTATCGAGCCCCAGATAGGAGCAGCGCACGAAATCGACAACACGGCGCTCGCCTTCATGCGGCAGAACGACAGCCCGACCGGCCGAGGGTCGCGCATAGAGCGCCATGAGCCCATGGAAATGTGCGGCATCGAAGTGGCTTCGCGAATGGCGGATGAGGGTATCGGTATTCCGGCGGATGCTCCTGCTTGCGCCGTTTCGATCGGTTTTGGTGTTGATCGACATTTCGTGCCTCCAGAACATGAATTGACTGGAGACTGGCTGTTGTAACGGGCCTATTCAACGAAGCATTGCGCAAATATTTCTGAAACTTTCGCAAAATATAAAAGCGGAAAATTGAATACTAACTCATGTTCTTCTGAATTAGATGGTACTTAATTCAGAATATACTATATTATGAAACGCAACCTTCACCCACAGAACGATTGAGCTCCACCGCGTAGCCTGACGCTCTGACTGTGCGGATGAGGTTACCGCCGGTCAGGCGCCGTAGCGAACGGCGCAGGTGGCCGATGTGCACATCGACGGTGCGCGACTGAACATAGAGGTTTGGCGGCCAGCCAATCTCGATCAATTGTTGGCGGGAGAAAACGTTGCCAGGAGCCTCGAGAAGCCGGCTCAACAACTTGAACTCGATTGGTCCGAGTTGGAGCTCGCGGCCTTCATATATCACCAGCCGCCGCCCCACGTGAATTGTCAATCCTCCAAACGCCAATGTGTCCGTCAACGGCGGTTCTATTGGCGCTGGCCGTGCGGTCAATTTTGAAAGAGAATGAAGATAATTCAAAAGCCTAATCGGCAACACGGGCCGAACAAAGTTTTCATCCACCCCTGCCTTCAACAGATCGAGGTAATGCCGCTCGTCGCCGGCTGCAACGAGGGCGATCGTTGGGATTGCGGCGGTGATCTCGTTGGACCTGATCGTCACACATGTCTTTAAAGTCGATGCTACATCTGTGCCTGTATCCAGGATAATCGCCTCAGGCTTCATCGCCGCCGCTTTTTCGCCGACCTCTTCTTCACTGGCCAGCACGGTTCGGAAGCCATCGACGTTCAGGATGTGCGTGAGCAGGAGGTAGATGTCCACGTTGCGCGGGCAGATAAGGATCAAAGGCTTCATCGCGCAGCCTCCGCGACTGTTGCTCGCTGGCGTTTCATCCATTGCCCCGCATTTTTGATGTCACAAACTAAACTCATAACAGATCAAGCATCGCTATTTACCCCCTAATTTCTATTAGATTTGCACGATTGCTGGATAGTTTTTCCTAAACGGCGATGATAGTTCTTCATATTGATGCAACAAATCATTGAGCCCGTCACAAACCTTGGCGTCATCGTTTGCACTGGTACCCGGTCTGGCTGAGCCCGAAAACGGGTCATGTCAGGCCTGCGTTGGCGCGGACCGGATGTTGCGATAGACAGAGATCTCTTTTTTATTGGAGTTATGAAGGTCCGGTCAAAGGAGAACACCGCGCTTGTGATCGCCACCGTGCGCGAAGTCCGAGCGCCAGTATGCGCCTAAAAGTTGTTGCCAAGACCCGATCTTGACGGCTATCTTAGGGCTATCGATTGTCGACGAGGACAAGCGTTCGCGGTCGAATAAAAACTGCCAGGGACGACACGATAAGAACCGCCAAGCGGATTCTGTGGCTCACGGATACGGAGTTCCAACGTCCGGCTACATCAACATCACCTGCCGGACAGCAGGGAGATTGAGCTTGTCCAAAATTCTCGTTAGATCATCCGGCATCAGCGATACGGCCGGCAAGGCTAGCATCTGGAGTAACTTCAGAGTCGAGGAAGCGGTCACCGCCGCAATCGATCTGTATGGTCCGCAGGCGGCGACAGCCGCCGCTTATTGCGCACTGGATGCCTGGACTGAGGCGCGTAGCGATGACTACAAATTCTGGTTTGGCGTTTTTTCAGCGCTGAGAGATCGTAAGTCGACTTAGCGTGAGCGGAGAATGGCAGAGGCTGAAGCAGGTTTTCGCTCTGGCTTTCAACGCATAAGATGCCGCCGTCAGCACAGGCTGAAGAAGTGAAGTCGTCCCCTGGCTGGCGGCATGGTTCATCTTGACCACCACCCAAAGTCGCGATTGCGCCCTTCCCGACCGTGGTGCAGCTTGCCATCACGTTCACGCGACAAGAGGAACAGCAATGAACATCCCAACGCAACGCGACCCCGGCTTTGTGGAATTCGTCGACGGTCAACCAAATGGGAAGTTCGTGGTGTGGGACGGCTAAGCCACTGGCATGCCGCGGGCGTATGGTCGCAAGGAAAGTTGGCTCGTCGAACACCTTGGGAGCGGCCGCGAGCGCTTCTACAAGACCAAAAATGCGGCACGTGCCGATTTGGAGCGGGCTGTCATGCGATCAACCTTGACGAACATCGGCTCCCTTACATTGAAAACCCCGAGCTGCGCTCCATGTCTTTAGGTGAAAGCCACACGTAGGAGGAGAGCCTGCATGAACCGGAATACCGTAATTGGCCTAGTCGTCGCCGTTGTGATCATCATCTTGGCGGTGATGTTCCTAATGCCAGGGACGACCGACACCGCGACAGAAACGGCAACCCCGCCGGCAACTACTACGGAACCGTCTACAACTCCGTCTACGACGACGCAGCCGTCGACAACTACTCCATCCACTACGGAGCCGACTACGACCGCACCGTCGACCACCACACCATCAACGACTCCGTCCACTACCGAGCCGTCAACCACGCAGCCGTCGACGACAACACCGGCGCAATAACAAAGGCGGTCGCTCGATCCTGTAAACAGGTGAGCGGCCGCACAATTGCCACGTCTCGAGAGGAGGCGCGCCATCACAATTGGAATAGCCCAAAGTGGCTATGTGTTAGTTTATTTTTCGCTACATTAGACTCTAGTAGGATGATCGAATGTAAATCGTAGGGAGGCAAGCATGGAGCGCGTAGAAACAGAGAAACTCGCTGCTGAGCCGGCAACCAAAGTCTGGTCAGTGAGCGATTTCTGCAAACGACACCGCCTCTGCTACGAAGAGGAAAAGAGACTTAGGTACCTGTTTGGTCACTTCGCTACTGCCCGCGAGCTGCTACACAACGCACAGCGCACGCCGAAGTGGCGGACCTGAGCAAATGTCGAAGCACGAAGCGGTATTGGTGGAGCTTTAGTCTGCCCTGATGAACAGAGCGCCTACCAGGCCGATTACGACAAGACACTGCAGAATGAACATCGGCCATTCTCCTGACATCGCGGCATCCTCCTGTAAGGAGGATTTATGCCGATTGCGGCAGACGTAAAGGGCTGGAGCAGTCCCGGCGATCTATGACGCGCGGAGTCGGTGCATTGACGTGCTGCAGTGCTGCGCGCGCTACCCGCTAGAAATTGAAGTAGATGGTGACGCCCGAACGCCGGTGGTAGCGGTAATGGTCACGGTAGCCGCCGTAGTACCCGTCACGATAGCCGTAGTATCCGTAATGGCGCGGGTAGCACCTGCCGTAGTAACCGCAGGAACGCCAAGCGTGCCGCCTATCCCAGCGGCGATCCCACCGACGATCGGCGCGCCATTGGCGATGACGCCAGTGGTTGACGGGTTCGGCAGCGCCTGTCTGCACTTCTACCGGTTTTGGCACGAAAATCGGAGCGGCGCTTAGCGGTAAGGCGAACGACGCAGCTAAGCCGATCGCTGCGAGGGCGGATAAGAGCTTTTTCATAGCAAACTCCTCCTATAATAACTGCTATCACATTGAGCTAATCAGCCCGAACCGCCGATGACCGGAAGTGCTTCCTACGATCGCATGGGGAGAAGCTGCATAATTGTGGCCGCATGCGTCAAAATCGCCCCGTGCACGTAAGGAGCTCGGGGCTTGGCGCCAGAGGAGGCCGTCGCCGCCGCAATTGATCTTTATGGTCCACAGGCCGCGACAGCCGCCGCGTATTGCGCACTGGATGCCTGGACTGAGGCGCGTAGCGATGACTCCAAATTCTGGTTTGGCGTATTTTCAACGCTGAACGATCGCAGGGCGATTTAGTGTCGTAAGCGACGTCCCCGTTGCCGATTGAGCGCAAGGTGAGCACTGGGACGACACGCAAGGTGCGCGTCCCAGATCGTCGCGTAGCGACGCTCGACGCAGTCGAATTCTGTATTCAGTCGTTCTCGGCAGTAAAACTCAACCAAAACAGTCCCTTTTGATGGGTTGGAAAAAACAGAGACCCCTATTAATATATCCCTTAAAGGGGATTATTAAATGCGTTTGACTGTCGAAGCATTCTGGAACGGCGACTGGCGAGAATGCGGCACAATCGAGATCCTCGACGCCCAGCTTGGTTACCGCGGGCCGTCGATCGTTGAGTACGACATCGACTATTTCACCAATTTCGCCGCCGCAGATTATAGTGCCAACGGTGAGGTAGGCGACGCCAGAGCCATGTCTGTCAGGTTCCCTGTAGACCTTGAGAGCCGATATCTGGCGACTTGGCCTCCTTTCCTACTAGACCTCATGCCACAGGGGCACGCACGACGTAAGCTCGCGGACCACCTTGGACTGCGTGTGGATGCGCGTGAATCCGACCTCCCACTCCTTCTGAGAGCAGCGGGTAGCCCGGTGGGCAACGTCCGCATCAAGCAAGCAGCGGAAGGCGGAATCCGGCTATTCGCGCGTTGCTCACGAGCTCGGCCTGCGGGTTCACGAAGTCTCGGCCTATGAGCAAGGGGTGTTGATGATCCCGCGCTTTGATGGGGAGATCCAAGGAGGGCTGCTATGCCGCTTCGGCCAGGAAAGCATGGTTTCTAGCATTGGCGTCGCGGAGTTCGGACACAACGCCGACCACGAAGACTATGTGAATGTCTTGAAGCGTCATTCGGACCAACCATTCATCGATATCGTGGAATACGCGAAACGCGATCTCACCAATAGAGCGATGGGCAATCCTGGCAACCATGGACGGAACACCGCTCTGCGCAAGACTCCTGGTGGAGGCATCACTCTTGCGCCGCTGTTCGACTTCGCGCCGATGCGTCTGGCGATCGAAGGCATCGCTAGATCGACGAGATGGGGAGTGATGCGCGACACACACCGCGACAGCGACCCTGATTGGTGGCAGGTCTGCCGTAAAGTTTTCATGGAGGACGATAGAGCAGCGGCCGCGCTTCTTGAGGAGATGGCGACGTTTGCAGAGCGGCTTGCCAACGCACCGAAAATCTCGCTGTCAATGGGAGTGCCCGCGGAAGTCGTGGATTTCGCGATGTCGGGGTGCGCCGAACTTGTTGGAAAGGTGCTGGACGCAGCCGCTTCAGCGCCGGGGGTGTGAGAATATGCCCAGATGGAAAAAGCCCACCAAGGAAGAAACGAGGGAATTGAGAAGGCGCCTGGCCGTAAGAGCGGCGGCTGGGGATCTGCGGCTGCCCCAAGCTGTTTCTGAGATGCGAAGGGCACTTGGTTTGAACCAAAAACAGTTTTCGGAGCTGACTGGCATCACCCGCAGGCAAGTTGCAGAGATTGAAACCGGGAAGGCAAATCCGACTGTCGACACGGTTGCCAAGATCGGGCGGCTCTTTGGATTCACGTTGGGGTTCGTGCCGAAATCACGCCTGGATTCGCCGACCGAAGACCACAAATAGGGGACGGTTCCGGCTTGGGGCGGAATACCTCATAGCCCTCGACATTGATGCCGCCACGGCCAAGGGCGCTGACGATGCCGGAGGTGACGGTCTGACCAAGCCCTAACGGGTTGCCGATCGCGACAACGGAGTCGCCGACCCGAAGGGCACCGGAATCGCCAAACGGCAGCGCCGTCAACTTGTCAGCGACGACCTTCAGCAACGCTATATCGGTTGCCTTGTCGGTGCCCACCAGCTCGGCCGTGAAGCGGCGGCGGTCCTTCAAGGTTACCGCAATCTCGCCGGCGTCCGCGACGACGTGGTGATTCGTGAGGATATAGCCTCTGTCGGCGTCAACGATGACGCCGGAGCCCGCGCTCAGCCGCTGTTGCTGCTCAGGCAGGTTGAAATAGCGGCGGAAGAAGGGATCGTTGTAAAGAGGACTGGTTTCGGCGGAAGCGCGAGACCTCACTGCAACGTTGACGACCGCCGGCGTGACGTACGCATCCGAGCAGGGCCGCATTGCGGATGTGAGTGAGACTGTGGATTCTCTGTCTATATAGACGGCAATATAGACGGTGCTTCAATGGACATCACAAACGATCTCTCAGGGCGTTTCAGCCGGATGGAGATTATAGATAGCGGCCGTCGCCGGCGTTTCACGGATGAAGCGAAGCTGGCGATTGTGGCGGAGAGTTTTAATGGCCCGCGGCAGGTCACGGCCACGGCGCAACGTCACGGGATCACGCGCTGGCAGTTGAACG
>NZ_LGAP01000027.1 GCF_001270265.1 Ensifer adhaerens | reverse complement strand
TCGCTCGGCAGTCGACGATCCGGGTCGGTTCGAAAAGTCCCGCACCGTCGGTGCGTATTTTGGACTGACGCCCAAGAAATACCAGTCGGGAGAGACCGACATCGACGGCGGAGTAACCAAGGTCGGCACTGCAACCCGGAAGCGTTAATCAAGGTCTTGATCTCCTTTGCTGCCGTAGCCGAACGTTGCGCCAGTTCGCGTACTCCTGTGCGACTACCGCAAAGCCCTTACCGGCCTCACCAGCTCGGGCTGCTTCGACCCCTGCGTTGAGGGCCAGGAGGTTTGTCTGGAATGCGATGTCGTCGATCACGCCGATGATCCGAGCAACTTCCGTCGAGCCTTGCTCGATACCCTTCATGGACGCGATAGCTCTGCGGACAATCTCTCCAGATTCCTCTGCACTGACGCCGAGAAGCTTTGCCTGACGAACGACCGACAGTTCGTGTTTGCGGTTGATCATTTCTTTCCGCTCAGCAGCCCGGCTTTGCCGAGCGCACCGGATAAAAAATCATTCTCAAGCGTCAGTTCTCCGATCTTGGCATGGAGTGTTTTCACATCGACGGTGGGTGCCGTGGGCTACGCGCAGTCTCATCGCCGAAAACACCCGTCGCCCCCTCAAGGAGCTGGTCCTTCCAATGCTTGATCTGATTGGCGTGCACGTCGAACTGCTGCGACAATTCCACAAGGGTCTGCTCACCCCTCAACGCTGCAAGTGCCACTTTCGCCTTGAAAGCCGGGCTGTGGTTCCGGCGCGGTCGTCTCGTCATGCTCTCTCCTGTTTCCGGCATTTAAGCCAAAGTCAGGCAGAAATTCCACTTATACCGGCTGTCCGATTTTTCCGAGCCAGCTCTATGCCCGTTATCTCTGCCGACGAACTGCACCGCACAGCTAAATATTTTATGGGCAGCGGAAAGGCGACCAGCCACGGCGAAGCCATGACGATTCTTGAGTCCTTCAGCCTATCAATACGGGCCTCCGAATCGATGGTATCGTCTGCCTTGGAACAAACCGCTTTGTTCACGTTGGTGAATCTGGCGTCGAGAACCTTCCTTGGTGGTGTCGAAGTTGTAGGTGCGCCCGATCGCGTAACAACATCGCCGCTGTGTGAGGGCCGGAATATTCGGGATGTCGTCGTTGAACTTGGAGGCAAGCTTTCCACCTGCGCTGGGGAATGCGCGACACGCACGACCGTGCTCATAGGCAATGCGGCACCTGCGTCAAACGGAGCGCCGCAATGGCGTCTGACATGGAGCGGCTGGCGCGGCGGCGTAGTGATGGAAGGGCAGAAACGGCTCGACGAGCAGCAGGCGATTGGCCTTGCACCTGTCCTCGTCGCAGCGGTGTGCGCTGCTGAGGCATTCGCGTTCTTCTCGAATCGGCCTCGGCAACCTTGGACAAGCGTATGCCTGGGCCAAAGCGTCGCTCGATTTCGGTGGAGCAGAGAAGGCCAGACTCATGCTTCAGGACATCGACAGAATAGCTGCCTCCAATTACAGCACTTCGCTATTGTCGTTCCCAAAAGATGTGGGAACAAAGAAAGCGCGTGTCATGGCAAGATGGCTCGAGGAGCGGGGTTTTGACACCATGCTCGAAGAACGCCTGTTCGGCGACTGGAGTCGACGCACAATGTTGGAGCCGGGCGTTGCACTGTGCGGCGTTGACAACGCTGAGGCTCGTTGTGCTCTCGATTCGGCCGGATTCGGCCTCGTTGTGGAAGCCGGCCTCGATTCCTTTCAAAAGCATCGGTGTCCATACGTTTCCCGCATCGAGAAACGCAGGCCTTATTTGGGGACGGCAAATCGGCCAGTCGAATCCGTCCTTTCGGGATGCGCCGGCATATGACTCGCTCGCCAAAGATGGGATGAACAAGTGTGGGCTCGTTCGCCTGGCGACCCGGACGATCGCCGTACCGTTTGTCGGGTTGATAGCGGGCTGTATCGCTGTGTCCGAGGTGCTTCGTAGATTGCATTTTGGCATGGCGGTAGAAGTCTTGTCTGTATCGACGCTTGCTCTCGCCGATGCTGAGACTGTCTGGGCGACGGACGCAGGCCCGTATGCGTTTGGCTTTGTCAAGGGCCGGCGTTCGGTGGAACCCGGAGCTGTTCCTCGTTGACCGACAAACGCACTGACCGACAAACGCACCGCCAAAAGAGAAGGATCAAAAACGCTTCGAGCGGCACGAGCCTGTCGACCGCAAGTCCGAGAGGCGATGCTCGATATTGTGCTTGGCGGCTGTCGCTCTAACGCGTTATTGCGGCCCGCATCAAAAGGCCACGCTCTAAGCATTGGAGCGTGGCCTCATTGTTGACGCTTGATCAGTACTTAATATGTTCAACCAGCGGGCCGAGCCACTTGCGCTGGATTTTCTTAATCTCGCCGGACTCGTCGAGCTGGCGAAGAACAACATTCACATACTGCTGGAAGTTTTGTCCTGGCTAAGACAGGTCCACAATCAATCGCCGTCGACCTAGAACTGATCGGTTCGAAAGTCTCAAGGGCAACGTACGAGGGTCCTGTCCAGCGGGCATTCCTTGAGATCGTATATACGGAGGCATCGCTCAGATCGCAAGAACGTAGGCGACGAGATTGGTTGCGGTGGGGTTGCGAAGCGATGCTAGGCTTTGTCATCCAGCAGGCGGTTGGAGGCCGGCGTGACCTCTTCCATCTTACGGGTGAGCTCGTCTCGGATCACGCTGAGCAGTTCTTTGGCGGCAAGGGACAATGGCCTATTTGGCGGAATGATGAAGCGCGGTTTGATCTCGATGGTGGGCCGCAATTTCCTAATTACCAAGTTGGGAAACAGGTTCGATATCGCCGTAAACGGATCGATTAAGGCAACTCCCACACCTTCGTCGACAAGTGAACATGCCACGAGTGATTGGTTCGTGGAAATCGCAATCTCAAGCCCACCGTTCGGCTTCTGGAATTTCTGGCGCAGTTGCGCACCCACCAAGGTCTCCTCGAAAAACGAAATCAGGGTCTGTCCCTGCAGGTCGTCGAGCCCGATCGCTCCCTTGACCGCGAGCGGGTGATCGCGCCTCATGATGCAGCAGACCTGCGCAGAGCAGATGATCTCGGTCTCAAGGGAACCCTCGATTGTCGCCGCATCCGCGAGACCGAAGTCGACCTGGTTGTTTCCGACGTCCTCGACGACCTGTCGCGTCGCCATCGCCCTGATCTTGATCTGGATGTTCTGTCGCTTCGACCGATATTTTGCGACCGATGGCACGACAATGGATGCCGCCAGCGTTGTCGCCGTCGCGATCGATATCTGTCCGGCATGCCCGCGTCCGATTTGCCCGGCCAATAGTTCGACCTGCTCGATCGCTGAGAAGACGCCATCGACTTTGGGCATCAGGAGGAGGCTCTCCGTGGTGGCTTGGAGACGGCCCTTCACACGCTCAAACAGAGGGACTCCGATCTCCCATTCGATCTGCTGGAGAGTCTTTGTAACCGAAGGCTGTGATACCGCGAGCATGCGCGCCGCGCCTGAAACGCTTCCCGTCTTCATGACCGCCCGAAAAACCGCCAAATGTCGTACGTTTATCAAGATGTTACCCCCTGTGTTCCAACGCCGCACCCATAACTTATTCGCATTTTTGTGATTCCACCTTTGTATTATTTCGCTGACATCTCAAGTGGTAGCTTGGCTGAAATTCATGAAACCGTCACAAAGGACCGAACGTGTATGGGCGCTGAATCCAACATCCTCAAAACTCTCCCCAAGGCAGTGAAGCTGCCGACCCAATCCTTCATCGGCGGGAAGCATGTCAGCGCGCGTTCCGGCGCTACTCTTGAGTGTATCTTCCCCGGCGACGGCAAAGTGATCGGTGAAGTCGCGGCTTGCGACGAAGTCGATGTGGACCTTGCGGTGAGGTCGGCTCGGGAGGCGTTCGGGTCCGGCCGTTGGTCGCGGATGGCCCCGCAGGAGCGCCGCAAGATCATGCTGCGCTTTTCCGAGCTCATTCTCGCAAACCGTGAGGAACTAGGTATTCTCGAGACCCTCAACGTTGGCAAGCCCATCGTCAATGCGACCAACGGCGATATCCCATCCGCCGCAAATTGCGTGGCCTGGTTCGGCGAAGCGATCGACAAAATTTACGGTGAAGTCGGTCCTACCAGCGACGATCTGATGGCTGTGGTCACCCGGGAGCCGCTGGGCGTTGTGGCCGCGATCGTGCCGTGGAACTACCCATTGTCGATGGCCGCGTGGAAGTTCGCTCCCGCACTTATCGCCGGAAATAGCGTTGTCCTGAAGCCGGCCGAGCAGTCCCCTTACACTGCGCTCCGGATCGCCGAACTCGCACTCGAAGCTGGCATTCCCGAGGGTGTCTTCAATGTCGTGTCGGGCTTTGGTAAAACGGCCGGCCAGGCCCTCGGCCGCCACATGGACGTGGACTGCGTGACCTTCACTGGCTCCACTCAGGTGGGAAAAATGTTCCTGATCTATGCCGGCCAGAGCAACGGTAAGCGTGTCAGTCTCGAGCTTGGCGGCAAGTCGCCGCAAGTTGTCTTGGCCGACGCCGATCTCGACGCGGCCGCCGCCAGCATCGCCGCAGGTATATTCGCCAATGCAGGTCAGGTCTGCAATGCGGGCTCCCGTGTGATTGTTGAGGAGTCAGTCAAGGATGCCCTCGTCGAGAAAGTCACGAAGCACGCCGAAGCTCTGCGGGTCGGCAATCCCTTCGACGTCGAAACCAAGATGGGGCCGCTCGTCAGCCGCGAACAGTACGAGCGCGTACTCTCCTACATGGAAATCGGCGTCCAGCAGGGAGCGAGAATCGCCACGGGTGGCGGTAAAACACTGGTCGAGTCGGGCGGCTACTTCGTGCAGCCGACGATCTTTGACAACGTCCGCAACGACATGCGGATCGCACAGGAGGAAATCTTCGGACCTGTCCTCTCTGTGATTTCGGTCAAGGACGCCGAGCAGGCCGTAAAGGTCGCCAACGATACGGTCTACGGTCTGGCGGCAGGTGTATGGACCGAGAACATCCGAATCGCGCAGCGCGTGGCAAAGGGAATCCGAGCGGGCGTCGTCTGGGTGAATTGCTTCGACCGCGGCAATATGTCCGTACCGTTCGGCGGCTTCAAGCAGTCCGGCCATGGCCGCGACAAGTCGCTCCACGCGATCGACAAGTACACCGACTGGAAGGCGACCTGGTTCGCATCGTGAGGGACGCCGTCGTGAAGCGTGTTGAAGTAGTGTCCACGAAGGTGGAATCCCATGATGAAAGACGAGCTCGCATTGAAAGCGAGCCGTTACCACAGAACATTGCGGCGCTCGTGCGCGCCGCTACGTCTGCTGACGAAGAAAAGCTGCTGTGGCACTTTCTCGCGACTGACGAGAAGATGACCTATCGCGATCTCGAGCCGACTCTCAACCGCCTTGCGGCCGGTTTCGCGCGGGCCGGCATCGGCAGGGGTGTGCACGTTGCAGTCATGCTTCCCAATATCGCCGCAATGCCGCTCAGCTGGCTTGCCATCGGCATGCTCGGTGCGGTTATGGTGCCTGTCAACAACAGCTACAGCAAGCGCGAGGTTGAGTACGTAATCGGAAACAGCGAGGCAACGTTCGTCATCACTTCGGGCGAGACGCTGAGCCTTGTTGAAGAGGTCATCTCCGCCGGCGCGACGAAGTTACGAGTTGAAAACGTAATTGTCGTGGGTGACGACGTCGAGCGGCCCCATCATTCGTTCTCGGAATTGGTCCAGACCGATCCCTCAGGCCTAATCCTGCCGGATGTCGGACACGACGACCTCCTGAACATCCAGTACACCTCCGGGACGACTGGCTTTCCGAAGGGTTGCATGCTCACCCAGCGGTACTGGCTCAGTGCGGGCAAAGTGAACGCCTTCCGCGACGGGCGCGCTTACCGGAAGATTTTCGCGTCGACCCCCTTCTACTACATGGACCCACAGTGGCTCCTGTTGATGTCGCTCTATCAGGGTGCGACGCTCATCGTCGAGAAGCGGCAGAGCGCTTCCCGCTTCATGTCGTGGATCAGGGACAACGACATCGAATTCTGCCTGCTTCCCGTCCTGACTCTCAAGCAGGACCCGTCTCCTCTGGACAGCCAAAACAAAGTCATCCGTGCAAACGTGTATGGTGTTCCAACCCACCTCCACACGGCGCTGGAGGAGCGGTTCGATCTTTGTGCTCGTGAAGCTTTCGGCATGACCGAGATCGGTCCCACACTCTACGTTCCGATCGAAGCGACCCAAATGGTCGGCTCCGGTTCTTGCGGCATTCCCTGTCCATTCCGCGAGTGCAAGATCGTCGACGAAAGCGGCCACGAGGTTGCGCATGGCACCGTCGGCGAGCTCGTAGTGCGCGGACTGGGCATTATGACGGGATACTATAATAATCCTCAGGCCACCCAAGCGGCATTCCGTGACGGCTGGTTCCGAACGGGTGACCTGTTCCGACAGGACGCCGGAGGGTTCTTCTACATCGTGGGCCGCATCAAGGACACCATCCGGCGGAGTGGAGAAAACATCGCCGCACGCGAAGTCGAGTCGGTTCTTCTATCGTGCGACCTGGTCTCAGAGGCTGCCGCGATCCCGGTCAAGGACCCTGTCAGAGGCGAAGAGATCAAGGCCATTATCGTGTGGCAGGAAGGCATCTCGGGCGTACAGGACAACTTGGAAGCCCTGATTGACCACTGCAGGGGCAACCTCGCTCCGTTCAAGGTTCCTCGCTACTTCGAGACGCGGCAGGCTTTGCCCAAGACAGGCTCGTCCAAGGTGGCCAAGCACTTGCTGGTCGCGGAGTCCGAGCCTCTCGCGAACACTTTCGACCGTCAGGCGCAGCCTGCCGAAGCACTGGCAGGAGGTGTCGGTAATGTATGACGCGATCATTGTTGGCGCGGGACACAATGGTCTCGTTTGCGGAGCGTATCTAGCGAAGGCCGGCTTGAAGGTTGTCAACGTCGAGCGGCGATCCCTTCAGGGTGGCGCTTGCGTGAGTGAGGAGTCATGGCCGGGCTACAGGGTGTCGACTGGTGCGTATCTCATGTCTCTGATGCAGCCGAAGATCATTCTTGATCTCGAACTCCAGAAACACGGTCTTGAGGTCCTTGCCCACTCGCCCACATTCGTCCCGTTCGACGACGGCCGGTCGATTGTGTTCTGGGGCGATCTCGCGAAGACCTGCGCGGAATTCGCGAAGTTCTCTGAACGTGACGCCGCAGCCTATCCGAAGTTCCGCCAGAACCTCGAGCGGCTGATGCCATTCGTGCGCGATATCATCTGGGAAACACCACTCGATCCCTCCGATCTGTCCCTGAAAGGGATGATGAGGACCGGCGGATTCGCTTGGAGATACAAGAAGCACGCCGACGCAATCCACGAGCTCTACGATATCCTGACGATGAGCGCTTTCGACTACCTTTCGAGGTGGTTCGAAAGCGACGAGGTCATCACTGCGCTTGGCTACTATGTGACCGGCGGCGGCACAAACCGCTCTATGAAGATGCCGGCGACCGCATTCGCACTTCTTCGACCGCTCCTGCGAGATAACGGGACTCCCGCCGGTGCGGGCGGTTTGATCCGAGGCGGTATGGGCAGCGTCTCCGACGCCATCGCGCAATCTGGGGCGAAGCACGGGCTAGAAGTCCGCACGGGCAGCCCGGTTGAGGAAATCCTCGTGTCATCCGGCAAGGTCACCGGCGTTCGACTGGAATCGGGCGAGGTCATACAGGGCCGTTGTGTGATCTCAAACGCGGACGCTAAGACGACCTTTCTCAAGCTCGTCTGCAATTCGCCCTACGAAGACAGTTTCGAGCGCGACGTCAAGGGGATCAGGACGAAGTCGTCCATCTTCAAAATTCACCTTGCTCTCTCGAAGCTACCGAAATTCACCGCGTTCTCTCCCGAGGACCGAGGCTTCGCCTATCCCGGCTCCATAAGGATCGGGACGACGGTTGCCTATATGGAGGAGGCGTTCCATTCGCACCTTGGGGGCCATCCGTCGGAGAACCCGTTCCTCACGATCATGATCCCCAGCCTTTACGACGAGACCGTCGCCCCGCCGGGCATGCACCTCATGCAGATTATGGGCGGCCATGCGCCGTGCACGACCCAACGCATGTCGTTGCCGGAGATGAGGCAACGCTTGCTGGAGACCGCGATACGCACAATCGCCCGCCATGCGCCAGATTTTAACGCGGACATGATCGTGCATAGCGAAGTGCTCACACCGTTGGATTTGCAGGAACGGTTCGGGCTTCCAGACGGCCACGTCCACCATGGCGATCTCACACTGGATCAGACGTTCTTCCAGCGGCCGGTCGGCGGTTATGCCGATTACAGATCGCCCATCGACGGCCTCTATCTCTGCGGATCGGCAGCTCATCCGGGCGGCGGCGTGACGGGTGTGCCTGGCCACAATGCTGCTCGCGAAGTCCTGCGGGACCTGAAGAAGAGGGGACCGGTGCTCGACATGTTGACCAAGGTCGGAGGCTGACGAAATGAGTGATCTGATGAACGACGTATCCTCAAGCGCGGAATTTGGCCTGATCGACTATTCAAGCAAGCCCCCCCTCAAGGAGCTATCCATCAAGTCGGGGCATTTGTCGAACTACGACCGTGTGTACAGCAGCGTCATCGATGCTGAAACTGAGGCGTCCGAAAACGCGCTGGAAACCTATCTCGGCACTTATGACCGCGTCGGCGCGAGCCATGTCGTGATCAAGGCACGCGACCTTGAGACGACCTTCGGCAGGAAGATATCCAACGAGGATGTCGCGGAGTTCTGCAGGACACATGGACCTCGTTACATTGGCTTCGCCGGCGTCGATCCACACAAAGGGATGGCCGCCGTCCGCGAGCTCGAATACTCGGTGAAGGAACTCGGACTTCGGGGGCTGAACATTCAGTGCTTCGAGCACAAGGTCGCCATCAACGACAGACGGCTTTACCCCCTTTATGCGAAGTGCGCCGAGCTCGCGATCCCCGTGAATGTTCACTGCGGCATCAACTTCTCCTCCGACACGACCATGGCTTTCGGTCAGCCATCGCTGCTTGACGAGGTAATGATCCACTTTCCAGAACTAAAGGTCTGCGCCGCTCCTCCCGGATGGCCTTGGGTCCATGAATTGATCGGCGTCGCCTGGAAGCACCCCAATCTCTGGATCGGCGTCGTCTTTATTCGCCCGAAGGTCCTGTCGATCCCGAACTCGGGATACGAACCGCTGCTTCAGTATGGAAAAGGGTTGCTCAAGGACCGGATGATCTTTGGGTCGGGATATCCGACTCTTCCCCTTTCGAGTGCGCTTGAGGAGATCGACGGCCTTGGACTGAAGCCCGAGGTGAAGCGCGCGTGGCTTCACGGGAATGCCGCCCGTTTCCTCGGGCTGGAAACTGCAAACTAAACAAACGGGAACAATTCATCGAACCGGGAGAAATGCGATGACGGAATTTGACAGACTTGCAGGCATGGTGATGAGGGGCGCGATCTCGCGCCGCGACTTCTTGGGCAGGACCGCGGCCATATCGGCTTTGAGTGTGCTGCCTGCCGCCCTGATAGCCCCATCTGTTGCGCGAGCAGAACCCAAGCGCGGTGGGAAAATCCGCTTCGGCATGTCGGACGGCTCGGCCACCGACTCTCTTGATCCGGGCCTTTGGCCGGGAAGCTTCGCGCAGTGCGCGCTCGGTGGCGCGATGTGCAACAACCTCACTGAAATCCTGCCCGACGGCTCCATCGTCGGTGACATTGCCGAAAGTTTTGAGGCGGCCGACAACTCGAGCCGCTGGGTGTTCAAGATCAGGTCCGGTGTCACGTTTCACAACGGCAAGAGCTTGACCACGGATGACGTCATTCATTCGATCCAGCACCATATGGGCAAGGATTCCAAGTCGGCTGCGAAGTCGCTTCTCGAGCAGATCGAGGAGATCAAGGTGGACGGTCCGAACTCCGTCCAGTTCAAGCTCAAGGGACCGAGCCCGGATTTCTCCTACATGATGGCAGACTATCACCTGCCCATCCTGCCTTCGAAGTTGGGCGGTGGCATCGACATCAGCGCCCCGATGGGCACGGGCGCGTTCGTGATGCAGGGCTATTCGCCCGGCAACTCCGCGAAGCTCTCGCGGAATCCGAACTACCACAAGGAAAACAAGCCCTACCTCGATGAGGTCGAATTCATTCCGATCCTCGACGTCGCCGCCCGAGCGAACGCGCTGATGACGGGCGAGATCGACTTCATGCAGGATTGCGACCTCAAGACGTTGGGTCTGCTCAAGCGCCGCAAGGAGATCAAAATCCAGGACATCGCGAGCACCCGCCACTACACGTTCGACATGAACACCCAGCTCGAGCCGTTCAACAACCCCGATGTTCGTGAGGCGATCAAATACGCATTCCCTCGCGACGAGATCATCGAAAAGGTGTTCCTGGGCACGGCGCGCGTGGGCAACGACAACAACGTCGCCTCATCGATGAAGTTCTTCGCTGAGACGCCCCCGCAATACGCCTACGACCCGGCCAAGGCGAAGGAGCTCCTCAAGAAGGCGGGCCTCGAAACCGTGACCGTCAACCTTTCGGTCGCGGAAGCCGGCTTCCCCGGAGCCACCGACGCCGCCGTTTTGTTTAAGGCGCGTGCCGAGGCCGCTGGTGTCATCGTCAATATCGTCCGGGAGGCAGATGACGGTTACTGGAGCAAGATTTTCTTGCAGAAGCCGTTCTATGCGGTCGAGTGGTACGGTCGCGCGACTGTCGACTGGCTATATTCGACGACCATGATCGACGGTGCGCCCTGGAACACAACGAAGTTCAATAACCCACGCTTCGAGGAGCTGTACAAGGCGGCGCGATCCGAGGCCGATGACACGAAGAAGGCGGCGATGTATGCGGAAATGCAGCAGATCGTGCACGACGATGGCGGTATGATCACAGTTGCCTTCCTCAGCTACCTGAACGCCGTTTCCGAGAAGGTCAGGTTCGGAGATGTCGGAGGCATCTTCCCCGGCGACAACACCCGAATGGCGGAACGCTGGTGGGTCGACGAGGCCTGATCCGCATCGAAGTCAACCGAGCCAGCCGACGTCTCGACGTCGGCCGGCATCACCTATCTACGACTATTGGGATTGCTGTGGAATGTTCAAGAACCCGGCACTTAACCTCGTTTTGACGAGGATTGTTTTTGGAGTCGTGTCGCTTCTCGCGGTATCGGCCATCATCTTCTTCACGATAAGTCTGCTGCCGGGCGACTTCGCTTCGGAGGTCCTCGGGCAATCTGCCACCCCTGAGGTGGTCGAAAGTATCCGACGACAGTTGGGTCTGAACGAACCACTGCTGTCGCGCTACATCCAGTGGCTGCTAGGCTTCCTATCAGGCGACCTGGGCCTATCCTACGCCAGCTCGGACGGTCAATTCATAACCGTCAGTTCCGTAGTCGGCGATCGGCTCGGTTACTCTCTCCTGCTTGCCGGTATCACCGCCTTGATCGCCGTTCCGGTCTCGGTCGTTCTCGGTATTTTCTGCGCCGTACACCGTGGCAAGTTCATCGAGCGCGTACTGAACTCGAGCACGCTCGCTTCGATCTCGATGCCGGAATTCATGGTTGCCTACGTACTCATGTTCTTCCTCGGCGTCCAGCTAGGTTGGCTTCCGACGCTTTCCAAGGTCGATTGGCAGATGCCCTGGACTGAACTGGTTCTGCGTATCAGTCTTCCAGTCCTCACCCTGACCTTGACGATTATGGCCCACATGCTCCGGATGACACGCGCGGCCATCATCGGCGTGATGTCCCAGCCCTATATCGAGATGGCCCGTTGTAAGGGGCTCTCGCTTGGCAGGATAGTCTTCAAGCACGCTTTGCCCAACGCCTGGGCCCCGATCGTCAACGTCATCGCGTTCAACCTCTCCTACCTCATCGTGGGCGTGGTCGTCATCGAAACGGTGTTCAACTATCCTGGCATCGGACAGACGATGGTAGATGCCGTTCGGGCGCGAGATGTTCCCGTCGTGCAGGCCTGCGCACTCATTTTCGCGGCGACCTATATCGTCTTCAACACCTTCGCCGATCTGACGGCGACGCTCTCCAATCCGAGGCTGTTGTATCCGAGATGAACCCATTACCCTTCAAAGCACAGACCTCCGACGCGATGTCGGTATGGCGCACCTTCATCAGAAAGCTAGGCCAAGCTCCGATCTTCGCCTTGTCTGCCGCTGTCGTCGTCATCGGCGTGATCTGCATCGCCGTGTTCGCGCCATGGATCGCCCCGTACGGCGAGGCCGAAATCGTCTCCCAGATTCCGTTCGACACATGGTCGTCCCAGTTTCCGTTGGGGACCGACCAGCTCGGCCGTGACGTCCTTAGCCGCCTCATTTACGGGGCTCGCAATTCGGTCGGCATCGCGCTGGTCACGACCATTCTCGCCTTCACCATAGGAGGCGTCCTTGGCATGGCGGCGGCCCTCGCCGGCGGCGTGGTCGATAACCTTATGTCCCGTTGTGTCGACATCCTCATGTCAATCCCGCAACTCGTATTCGCCCTGGTCCTGTTGGCCATCTTCGGGGCTTCCATCCCGAACCTCATCATGATCATCGCGGTTCTCGACGCCACCCGTGTCTACCGCATCGCCCGCGCGACCGCCGCTAACGTGGTCGTGATGGAATACGTGGCTGCAGCGCAGTTGCGCGGCGAGACGTCGACATGGATCGTTTTGAGGGAAATCCTCCCCAATGTCTCACCGACATTGGTCGCGGAGTTCGGACTGCGCTTCTGCTTCATCTTCCTTACCATTTCGGCCCTGTCGTTCCTCGGCGTCGGTATTCAGCCGCCGACCGCGGATTGGGGATCGATGGTGCGCGAGAACGCCACCCTTATCTCCTATGGAGACATTACGCCACTCGTGCCCGCCGCCGCGATCGCGGTCCTGACAATAAGCGTGAACGTAGTCGTCGATTGGTATCTGGACATCATTCATGGAGGTCGCGATGGCTGCTGAAGCCACCCAAACAGTTCTCGCCGTCGACAGGCTGTGCATAGACGGCTTCAGCGATGGCAACGCTTTTCCGATCGTCCAGGACGTTACCTTTTCGCTGGCGGAGGGCGAGGTTCTCGGCCTCATTGGAGAGTCGGGGGCCGGAAAATCCACTATCGGCCTCGCGACGATTGGAATCCTCAGACCCGGTTGTCGAGTCAGGAGCGGGACCATCAAGTTCGCGGGGCAGGACATCGTCAACGTCCCCGACCGCGTGAGCCGAAAACTGCGAGGCGAACAGATCGCCTATGTGGCCCAAAGCGCAGCGGCCTCGTTCAATCCGGCCCAACGCCTCATGGACCAGGTCATCGAAAGTGTGGTCGTGCATGGTAAGATGTCCGTATTGGAAGCACGCGCCCGCGCCATCGATATCTTCAAACAGCTTCAGCTTCCGAACGCGGACACTTTTGGAAACCGTTTTCCGCATCAAGTCTCGGGAGGGCAGCTACAGCGCGCGATGATCGCGATGGCTATCATGTCGCGTCCCCGGCTTATAGTGTTCGACGAACCGACGACGGCCTTGGACGTCACTACTCAGATCGAGGTGATCGCCGCGATCAAATCCCTCGTTGCAACCAGCAGGTTGACTGCGATCTACATCACCCACGACTTGGCGCTCTGCGCGCAGATCGCCAGTCGAATGCTCGTTCTCAAGGACGGTAGGAAGGTCGAGGAGGCTACGACCCGACAGATGCTGGCCGATCCTCATGAGGAGTATACGAGGACCCTCTGGTCAGTCAGGAATCTCGACAAGGATGCCAATCCTACTTCTGCGTCTATCCTCGACGTGCGAGGTCTCGACGCCTCATATGGAAATATTCAAGTCCTCAAGTCCGTGTCGACCAGGCTCGAGCGCGGACGGACGCTTGCCATCGTGGGCGAATCCGGAAGCGGTAAGTCTACGCTCGCGCGTGTCGTAGCCGGCCTCCACCCGCCGAGCGGGGGTGACATACGCTTTAATGGCGACAAGCTTGGTCCCACTTTCAAGCATCGGTCGAAGGAGACTCTGCGGTCGATTCAGATGATTTTCCAATCAGCGGAGAATGCGCTCAATCCGAGGCAGACCGTTCGCCAACTGGTCGGGAGACAGATTGAGCGTCAGCGCGGTCTCAAGGGAAAAGAGTTGCAAGACGCAACTTTGGAACTTCTTCGCAAGGTCGAGATGGGCCCAAAGTATCTCGACCGTCGTCCGCAACAGCTTTCCGGTGGTGAAAAGCAGAGGGTCGCGATCGCAAGGGCACTGGCGGCGGAGCCGAGCGTGATCATCTGCGATGAAATCACTTCGGCTTTGGACCAGGTGATCCAGCACGACATTCTGAACCTTCTAAACCGTCTCCAGAGCGAGCTGAAGCTGTCCTACATCTTCATCACGCATGACATCGCGGCCGTCAAAGCCGTAGCCGATGAGGTTGCGGTCATGCAGCACGGCGTCGTGGTCGAGCAAGGCGAAAAAGATCAGGTTCTGGACAATCCCAGGACCCCCTACACGAAGCTCCTGTTGTCTTCGGTGCCCGAGATGAACCCGGATTGGTTGGATCGCCTTCTTTCTGAGCGGGCGGCCTCACGAAACGCGAACCTGCACGGAACTGCGGCATGAAATCGAAAGCGGCGCTACTCGTCGACTACAACGCCCCGCTCGTCATCGACGAGGTCGATGTTCAAGGGCCAAAGGAAGGGGAGGTCTTGGTCCGGATCAAGGCCGCCGGCGTATGCCATTCCGACCTCCATGCCATCAACGGCCAGTACACACACAATCTTCCGCTTGTGCTAGGGCACGAAGGCGCTGGGATCGTGGAGGACGTCGGTCAAGGTGTGACGAACGTTCGGCCAGGGGATCACGTCGTGCTTTCGTGGCTGCCAAGCTGCGGCAAATGCCGTCCCTGTCTGCGCGGCAGGCCGGCAAATTGCGAGGATGCGTCTTGGCCGAGTGCCGGTACGCTGAGGGACGGCACGAGCCGCTTTGGCAAAAACGGAAAGACGGTCTTCCACTACGGAGCTACATCCACATTCTCCGAGCTAACCGTGGTTCCGTCGCAATCGGCGGTTCCTGTCGCCCGCGATGCTCCTCTGACGGCTCTGTCCTTGATCGGTTGCGCTGTATCGACCGGTGTCGGCGCGGCATTGAATACCGCGAAATTATCACCGCAGGATCGGGTGGCTGTCGTCGGCTGCGGTGGCGTGGGACTGAACATCGTGCAGGGGGCCCGCATCGCAGGGGCGCAAACGATCGTCGCGGTTGATCGGTCTTCCGAGAACCTGGAACTCGCGCGACGGCTCGGCGCGACGCATCTCGTCAACAGTGAAGAAGGCGACGTCATAGCGAACGTGCAGGCCATCACGGACGGTGGTGTTGATTTCGCATTCGAAGCTGTGGGGCGAAGGGTCACGATAGCCCTTGCGATGGCGCTTTTGGCGCGAGGCGGCCGTCTGGTCCTCGTCGGAATGGCTTCGAGAGAGGAAGTGCTTGGGCTCGACGTGCTTGACACTGTGGTGCGGGAGGTCGGCGTCGTTGGTTGCTGGTACGGATCATGCGACCCCCAGAGGGATTTTCCGCGCCTGGTCGATTTCTACAAATCGGGTTCTCTCAAGCTCGATGAAATGATTGAAGTCCGTCCCCTCGAAGACATCAACTTGGCGTTCTCGAACCTTGCGAAGAGTACTGGTGGAAGAACGGTAATTGCGTTCTGAGCATCGCCCGGATCGCTACACGCGACACAAGAAGGAACCTACTATGGATACCTCGCTCCGGCCGAACGCGTACCCGGCCACCGAAAACGCACGTAAACACCTGCTTATGCCCGCGGAGGAAATGTCCAAGCTCGGCACAGAAGTCAGGCCGCTGCTCACACATGGCGAAGGAGTGTACCTGTTCGACGAGAGTGGCCGCCGATACATCGACGGACCTGCCGGAATGTGGTGCACGCAGATCGGCTACGGCCGTCAGGAAATCGCCAAGGCGATTGCTGATCAGGCGATGAAGCTCTCCTACAATTCGCCCTGGTACACCATCAATTCTCCGTCCTCGGAACTGGCCGCGCGGATCGCGGAGAAGACTCCGGGCGATCTCAACCGCATCTTCTTCACCACAGGCGGTTCGACGGCGGTGGACACCGCGCTGCGGTTCACGGAGTTCTACAACAACGTGCTGGGCCGGCCCGAGAAAAAGAAGATCATCGTTCGGAAGAACGGATACCACGGTAGCACCCAGCTCACCGCATCTTGCTCCGGGCGCGAGGGCAACTGGCCCAACTTCGACATTGCGAACGACCGCATCAAGTTCATCTCGAGCCCCGACAAGCGACATAGGGGGACGAGGAGCGAAGCCGCCTTCCTGCAGGACCTAGTCGAGGAGTTCGAGAGCACCATTGACGAGATCGGGCCGGACAAGGTGGCTGCGTTCCTCGCCGAACCACTGCTGGCGTCCGGTGGTGTCGTCATTCCGCCACGTGGATATCACGCCCGGATCAAGGCGATCTGCGAAAGCCATGATATCATCTACATATCCGACGAGGTCGTAACGGCTTTTGGTCGATGCGGTGAATGGTTCGCCTCCGAAAAGGTCTTCGGCGTCGTGCCTGACATCATCACCTTCGCCAAGGGGCTAACCTCCGGCTACGTGCCGATGGGCGGGTTGGCGATTTCGGAGCGCCTTCTTGCCCGGATTAGCGGCGAGGCGGCCAATGGTAGTTATTTCACGAATGGCTACACCTACACCGGACACCCAGTGAGCTCGGCCGCCGCGCTGGCGAACATGGACGTCATCGAGAATGACGGCCTCCTGGAACACGTGCGGAAAGTCGGCGTCTATTTCGCCGAGAGACTGGCAGGGCTCGCTACATTACCTTCGATCTGGGACGTACGGACCGCCGGCCTCATAGGCTGTGTCGAATGCATCACCGAGCCTGGACGCACGTTCGCCGACGAGTCGGACAAGAGGTTGACAGGGGTTGTCGACAGGCTTTGCTTCGAGCGGGGTCTAGTCGTCCGGCCGATCGCCAATATGTGTGTTCTCTCCCCGCCGCTGACGATCAACCGCCAGGAGATCGACGAGATGTGCGACATCCTCCGCAGCGCGATCATGGACGCCACCACGGAAACCCAGTGATGAGTGGAACCGCAACGTCGACCGGCGAACCCGCCGTCCTGTCCCATTGGTCTGGCGACATTCTGATCGTGTCGATCAACAATCCACCGGTCAACGTAGCGTCGCTGGCGGTGCGACGCGGATTACTGGATGCGCTTATTTCAGCGAATGGCGCGTCGGGTGTAATCCTGACTGGCAACGGCAGATCATTCATGGCCGGCGCGGACATCAAGGAGTTTTCCGGCCCGATTTTGCCACCGACGATGCCGGATGTGATAGCGGCCATCGAAACTCTCCCGATTCCGGTCGTCGCGGTCATTGACGGCATCGCCTTGGGTGCCGGATTGGAGCTCGCGCTCGGTTGCGACGCAATCGTGGCCTCCTCCAACGCGCGGCTGGGCCTTCCCGAGATCAGCCTTGGCATCATTCCGGGCGCGGGCGGCACACAGCGCTTGCCTCGACGTATCGGGATTGCAGAGTCGATCCGGATGATCTGTGGCGCGGAAATTGTCCAAGCTCAGAAGGCGGCAAGTTTGGGCTTGATCGACCGGGTCGTCACGAATTTCTCACCCATTACAGTTGCTATCGAACACTTACACTCGCTCGGCGGCCGAAAGAGGCCCTCATTGCAGCTTGCAATGCCGGAGGAATCCGCCGATGCGGCGGAGAAGGCTGAGGCCGTACTTCGAAAGCGGGGCCAACTACGACCCAACGTCGAAATCGCGCTCGGTTTGATCAAGCGCTCGGAGGGCGTTTTGCTGGCGGATGAGCGCCGGGAGTTCGAACGCCTTCGCCTTACAGAGGAGGCGGCCGCTTTGAGGCACATCTTCTTCGCCGAACGGAAGGCGGTCCAGCAGCCAGCTGACGGGGAGGCGGCGCGGGACTTCAAAGAAGTCGGTATCATCGGCGGCGGAACGATGGGTCAAGGCATCGCGAGGGCATTCCTCAACGCGGGCTACCTCGTCACGCTAATCGAGCGCGATCCAGACCTATTGCGAATGGCGATGAGCAAGATGTTCGACGCAATCGAGGCACGGCTCGAACGTGGGCGCATATCGAAAGACGAGGCGCGGAAACAGCGATCGCTTCTCACAGGTGGCTCCATCAATGACATCAGCCGTTGCGACCTGGTGGTGGAGGCCATCTTCGAGGACGCGGATGCCAAGAAGCGGCTGTTCGCCGAAATGTCCGTTCATCTCCGCCCATACACGATGGTCGCAACCAACACCTCCTACCTCGACATCAACCAATTGGGCAAAGAACTTTCGTGGGCGGACCGGCTCGTCGGACTGCATTTCTTCAGCCCGGCCGATGTCATGAAGCTTGTGGAAGTTATCGAGACCGACAAATCCGCGGCATGGGCAGTGGCGTCTGCTTTCAAGTTGTCCGGTGGATTAGGGAAGAAGCCAGTACTCGCGAAGGTCGGGGAAGGTTTCATAGCAAACCGCATCTATTCCGCTTACCGAGGCCAGGCTGAGCTTCTCGTGCTAGAGGGCGCATCCCCTGCGGCCGTGGATTCAGCCGTGCGCGAATTCGGCTTTCCGATGGGGCCGTTCGAAGTTTCGGACATGTCGGGCCTGGATATCGCATGGGCCATGAGAAGGCGTCGTGCCGAAACGCGCAACCCGCACGAACGGTACGTCGCTATTCCGGACCGACTATGTGAAGCAGGACGGCTCGGGATCAAAACAAAGCAGGGTTGGTACGATTACAGGGACGACGGCAAGCAGGAGTCTGCTGAGGCAGACCAGATCATCCGACGCGAACGTGCCGCCGCAGACATCGTGGCGACATCCTACTCGACGGCGCAAATACAGTGTGCGCTGCTCGCGGCGATTCTGAATGAAGCGGCATGCGTGCTTGAGGACGGCGTAGCCGCGGGGGCTGGTGATATCGATGTGGTCCTGGTCAACGGTTACGGTTTTCCTCGATGGCTCGGCGGACCAATTCACTGGGCTGGCACTCAGGCGCTGCGCGATATCTTGAACGCACAAGAAGAACTGTCGAAACGAATGGGCCCTGCCCATCGCCAGGGCGACGTAGAGCGGATGATCGCAGCCGTGCGCAGTAGCTGATCCGGCTCCAACCCATAGAAATTTAAGAAAGCCTAAGTGGAGGCTCGTATGAACCAGGCGTGTAGCTGCGCGTATGCACGCACTCCGATCGGTCGTTAGGGCGGAGCCCTTTCGTTGATTCGCCCCGACGATCTTGCGGCTGTGCCGTTGAGGGCACTTGTAGCCGCTCATGGTGCATGGTGTTGATTTCCACTGAGAGCTGATGGAGTGGATGCCGTCGGAAGGGGGCATCCACTCCATCAGCTCTCAGTGGAAATCAACAGCGCCGATCGCAGGCTGCGTAAACTGGTAGAGTTGCTGGTTGCAACGTGAAATGGACCGAGCCTTCCCGAGTGAGAGGCGGCAGCGGGTTACGCGTTGTAGGGAAGCCTCGGTTGAGCTCGGTGGCCAGCGGTGAAGGGGTGTGGCGCATCCTCCAATCACGAGCTGGCAACAGCTTCCGTCGAGATTGAAAGGCAAAAAGGAGCCCCGCTTCTAAGTCAGCTCAACTTCTACCATCTGCGAGCACGAGCGTGGAAATATCGTTGATTGAAAACATCCTCATTCGTATGTGAAGCATACCTATGCGATTGACAGGCCGACCGATGAGTATAGTCTGATCAAGCTTCGGACCCGAGCGGTCGCGCCCTGGAGGCGGGCGGGCCACGAGGGACTTGAGCTGAGGAGCGCACGAAGATTGGGAGGTCTTTGTAATGACGAAGTTGATCGATGCAACTTGCAGCAGACGCACGGCACTAAAACTGGCTCTCGGCGGTGGGGTGGCATTCTTGGTGCCGTGGGGTTTGACCAGCAGCGCACTCGCCGCGGATTCCCCTCAAAGCGGGGGAACGATGATATTCCTCGTTCAGCCGGAACCCCCTTCGCTGGCGCTCTATGCCTCGTCTTCTGGACCGATCGAGCAAATCGGCACGAAGATCTATGAAGGTCTTCTTGAAGTCGATGCGAAGTTGCAGCCAGCGCCAGGGCTGGCGAGCGAGTACTCGATCGCGGACGACGGTCTGAGCGCTACGTTTAAACTCCGCAAGGGCGTTAAGTGGCACGATGGCGAGCCGCTCACCAGTGCCGATGTTCAATTCTCGTTCATGGAGGTTCTCAAGAAGCTTCATCCACGGGCGTCGATCAGCCTCAAAAACCTGGTGTCGGTAGATACACCGGATGATGCTACGGTGGTCATGAAGTTCTCGGCGGCGACTCCATACTTGGCACGCGTGCTATCCGGCAAAGATACCCCGATCGTTCCGAAGCACCTAATGGCCGGCAAGGATCTCAAGAACCTTGATCTCGCCAATCGACCGGTTGGAACCGGGCCCTACAAGTTCGTCGAATGGCGACGGGGGCAGTTCGTTCTGCTTGAAAAGAACCAGGACTACTGGCGGGAGGGGCTGCCGCGGCCCGACCGGTTGGTTGGTCGGTTTATCGCC
Source organism: Ensifer adhaerens (assembly GCF_001270265.1). Classification (GTDB taxonomy): domain Bacteria; phylum Pseudomonadota; class Alphaproteobacteria; order Rhizobiales; family Rhizobiaceae; genus Ensifer; species Ensifer adhaerens_B. Next base: position 84,006 of record NZ_LGAP01000027.1, on the reverse strand, counting down.
GATGCTGCAACGCGCGTCGCAGCTCTCGAGAACTCCGAAGTCCATCTTGCGGCGCTGGGCGCGATCCCCGCGATCGAAGCGAAGCGCCTCGACGCACTGCCCTATCTCAATATGTCAACCGAGGGATACGGCAGCCTGAGTTCAATATCGTTGTTGGAATTCAATACGAAAGTGCACCCCTTCGACAAGAAGGAAGTGCGGCAGGCGGTCTCGCATGTCATCGACCGCGAATACATTGTCCAGAACATCTTTCAGGGCTTCGGCACGCCCGCGAAAAGCTGCCTGTCTAGCCAATTCAGCGCTATCGGCATCAACCCTGGCGATCTGCCGAACTACCCGCGAAAACAGGACCTTGCCAGGGCGGCTGAACTCCTGGATGCCGCGGGCCTGAAGCCGGACGCGTCAGGAATTAGGGCAGAGGTTGTGCACGACATCATTCCGTATGGCGAAGAATGGCGCCGGCTCGGGGAATACATCAAGCAAGCGCTCGAGCAAGTCGGTATCCGCGTGACGTTACGGTACGAAGACGCCGCGACCTGGACGCGGCGCCTTTACACAGAATACGACTTCCAATTCAGCTCTACCTATCACTACCATCTGATTGATCCCGTATTGGGCGCGCATCGCTTCTTCCTGTCGAGTTCAATCAAGCCCGGCGTGCCGTACGTCAACGTCACGCGGTTCAGCAACGAGAAGGTTGATAAGCTGCTGGAGCAGGCCATGGTCGAATTGGATCGCGAAAAGCGCGCCGGCTTGTACCACGAATTCCAAGCCATCATCGCCGACGAAATGCCATCTCTTCATATTCACGACATGCAGTTCGCGACCGTATCAAACACGGTGGTGATGGAACACAGCACTTCCGGCTTAGGACCTTACGGCCCTTGGTATGATCTCTGGATCAAAGCGGCTTGACCGCTTCATCCGAGAGAACGAAGCAAAGGTCAGAAGAATGTCGCAAGTTTTTTGGTTTCTAAGACGGCTACTGGTAGCCGTGACGACGGTCTTCGTCGTCGCGGCTGTAAACTTCCTTCTCCTTCAACTTCCCGAGGGAGACGCGGTCGACGTGCTCGCCAGTGAGAGCGGCGGTGCGTCGCCTGAGTACGTGGAGCAAATGAAGGAGCGGTTCGGTCTCAACGAGCCGCTCCACATTCGCCTCGCCATGTACTTGTCACGGGTGGCCGTGCTGGATTTTGGTCATTCCTTCCGTTACTCGGCAGATGTTGCCGATTTGGTGTTCAGTCGGCTTGGACCGACGCTCATTCTCATGTCGGCTGCTTTGATCTTGTCCGTAATCATAGGGGTCGGGCTGGGGATCTTGGCGGGGGTCAAGGTAAACCGGCTGGCTGACACGATTATTTCGTTCGCAGTGGTCGTGGGGGCGGCGGTGCCTGCGTTCTGGCTCGGCCTGATGTTGGTCGTGATTTTCACGATCAATCTTGGCTGGCTTCCCAGTAGCGGTATGGAGACGGTCGCGGCGTTCTATACGGGCTATGACCGGGTAACTGACGTCATTTATCACATGGTCCTCCCGGTCGCCACGCTGTCCGTTTACTACATAGCCCTGTATGCGCGCCTCATGCGGGCATCGTATCTGGAACAGGCGGGTATGGATTTCGCGGTGACAGCCGTGGCGAAAGGGTTGCCGAATAGGCGCGTGGTTTCGCACATCACTCGCACTGCGATCCTTCCGGTCATGACCATGATCGGAATCCAACTCGGCGCGATGTTCGGCGGCTCCGTCGTAATCGAGGCGGTGTTCGGCTGGCCAGGGCTCGGCACTCTTATCTATGAGGCGATCCATGCTCGCGAACTGAATGTCGTGATGGGTGTGTTCCTTATATCGAGCATACTTGTCGTGGTCGCAAACCTCTTCGTCGATCTGGTCTATTCGCTGGTCGATCCAAGAATCGAGGTATCCAAATGAAATTGACGGCCACGAGACTTTTGCGAGTGGGCGGACCGCCCCTCGTCTTTGGAACGACGCTCCTTTGTGTTGTCGTTGCGATGGCGCTAATCGGTCCGATCGTTTACCCCGGCAGTCCCTTCTCGATTGTCGGTGATCCGCTCTTGCCGCCAGGCAGTTCATTCCCGTTGGGGACGGACATCCTCGGGCGGGACATCGCCGCCGGATTGGTCCATGGCGCAAGAGCGTCGCTTTTTGTCGGCGTCGTCGCCACCCTTGTTGCAGTGATCATCGGCACGTGCATCGGCGCGGTCGCGGGCTATGCCGGCGGTTATACCGATGCGCTGCTCATGCGACTGACGGAGGTTTTTCAGACAATTCCCGCTTTTGTTTTCGCGATTTTGATCTTGGCGATCTTCACGCCGACGATCAGCAACGTCGTGATCACGATTGCAATCATCTCTTGGCCACCGGTCGCGAGGTTGGTCCGGGCGGAATTCCTGTCCCTGAAGCAGCGCGAGTTCGTGTTGGCCGCAACAGGACTTGGTTTCAATCGACTTCACATCATCTTTCGAGAAATGCTGCCGAACTGCCTATCCCCTATCATCGTGATGGGGTCGCTTATGGTGGCGACGGCGATCCTCATCGAGTCCGGGCTGTCCTTTCTCGGACTCAGCGATCCAAACGTGATGAGCTGGGGCTACATGATTGGCGCGGGTCGTAGCGTGTTGCGGAGTGCCTGGTGGGTCTGCACGATCCCCGGAATCGCAGTTGCTCTCTCCGTACTGGCCATCAATCTGCTCGGGCAGGGCATAAATGATGTCCTCAATCCGCGGTTAAGAACGTAGGGGATCGAGGATGCAGAACATGCTTGAAGTACAAGGACTTTTCGTTCCCCTGCCTCTTGGTAGCGATCGCAAGTACGCTCTCGAAAATGTGTCGCTCTCGCTGCCCCATGGACAGCTGACTTGTATTGTCGGCGAATCCGGCTCGGGGAAGAGTACCCTGGCCAGAGCGGTTATGGGACTTCTCCCTCTGCAGAGGCTGGGCGTCAGTGAGGGCAGCATCGTATTGGATGGCGAAGACATCACCCACGCCTCCACCCGAAGGATGCGGGAGCTCCGTGGCAACGCCATGTCGATGATTTTCCAAGAACCAATGTCGGCGATGAACCCTGTCATGCGAGTCGGGGTTCAGACAGACGAGGTCCTGCGTTATCATGGTGTGAAATCGAAGACGGAGCGACGGTCCCGCGTACTGGCCGCTTTCGCGGACGTCAATTTGCCTCATCCCGAAGAAACTTATCAAAAGTATCCGCATCAACTATCCGGTGGACAAAGACAACGCGTCATGATCGCGATGGCGCTCTTGCTCGGCCCGAAGCTATTGATAGCAGACGAGCCGACAACCGCGCTTGACGTTACCACGCAGATGAAAATCCTGCGGCTGCTTAAGCAGCAACAACAGCAGAAAAACATGAGCATGCTGTTCGTGACCCACGATTTCGGGGTTGTGGCCGAAATCGCGGATACCGTGATCGTGATGCGGCACGGGCGGGTCGTAGAGCATGGGTCGACTGCGGCCGTGCTAGCCGCGCCACGCCATGAATACACCCGTTCGCTGCTTCGAGACCTTAAGGATCAGGAGAAAAGCCAGCCGTTCAGTGGAATGGGCAAACCGGTCCTGACGGCTACCGGTCTGTGTAAATCCTATCCCGTCCGCAAAGGCTTTTCACTCCGCCCGCAGCAACGCGTAGCACTCGCCGACTTCAATTTGGAGATACGCCCAGGCGAGACTATCGCCGTAGTAGGTGAATCAGGATCGGGAAAATCGACCGCAGCACGATGCCTCTGCCGGTTGATCGAACCCAACGATGGCAACGTGACGATCGCGAACGAGAATTTTCTTGAGTTGTCCGGAAAGTCGCTGCGACGCTTCCGCTCACGTGTCCAAATGATCTTCCAGGATCCCTATGCCTCACTCAATCCCCGCACCTCGGTAGGTGCGATCATTTCGGAGCCCGCGGTGGCTCATGGCGTACCGAGGGTCGAAGCTTCGGAAAACGCGCGCCGGCTCCTTAAAACCGTCGGCCTCGACAGCGGCGCGGCCAACCGGCTCCCGCACGAATTCTCAGGCGGCCAACGCCAAAGAATTGGCATTGCGCGTGCCTTGTCACTGCAGCCAGACATCTTGATTGCGGACGAAGCCGTGTCAGCCTTGGATGTTTCCACACAGGCTCAGATCATCAAGCTTCTCCAAGATCTTCGATCCAAATTCAAAATCGCCATCATTTTCATCACGCACGATCTGCGCGTTGCACGAAAGATCGCTGACAAGATAGTGGTTATGAAGGCCGGCGAAATCGTGGAGTTCGGCGACGCCCAGGAGCTGTTTGATCGGCCAAAGCATCCGTATACGCGGGAACTGCTTGCGTCGGTTCCGGGGCGGGAGTGGTGGGCAAGACAGGGCGCCGGCGCCGCCGAGCGAGCGGTCCAGCAACCTGCTGAGCGCAACATTTCATGCTGACCGAATGTTCCGCGGCTCGGTCCGGCAGCTAGCAAATATCGGTTCAAGGGGGCTCTTGCTCGACGTGGCAAGGGTCCCCTGGAGCCGCTCCGCTGATAAAGTTCGACCGGCGGGCGGTATACAGGGTTCGGCTGGGTGAGCGGCTGGATGCATTAGCGACTTGGAATTCAGCTCTGTTGGGCGCGCTGGAGAGTTTGGAATGTTCTGAACGCGGCCTGCGCCCGTCCGGAGGCGCGCGCGATGTGTGTTTCCTCGGAGATACTGATGTCGAGCAACAGGAAGCAGCCTCCTCTGCAGGAGAAGGAAGTAGCCCCCTTTTGGTCGATTTTAGACGAGGTCCCGCGGCCTTGGCAGAGGTCACCGGCTTGGATTGGTGTTCCGGGTGGCAACTGTGAAGTCGGACGAAGCAGTTCGGAGTTTTGCTCAACGTGGGCGTGTTTCACTGAGAGGCGCTTCCACGCTCAAATCCGAATAGCTGAAAAGTATCAGTAAATGTCTGCTTTCTGCCTTTAGTGGCCGTAAGCAATGTCGGATAATTCACAGCCTAAAGCATTCTAAGTCGGGTTCAGCGAACGGCTAGGTTCCCGATGCCGTTCATGGGGTTAGAGAGCTTCTAGGCGAGTCGAAAATCGATGGTTCCGATGTTGCGGTCGGCATGTTCGGCCGGCCCGCGGAGCACAACTGGCTGATGTCCATGATTCTTCAGCGGAAATGAGCCGATCAGCCTTTCATCGAGAGTGGAGTGAGCCATGACTAAAACCATGCGAGCAGTCGTGCTCTCTGAACCTGGCGGGGTCGACAAACTCGTCCTTGAAAACGTGCCCGTACCGCGGCGCCCCTCCGGCTAGGTTCGCATCCGCGTGAAGGCGTTTGGGGTCAACGAGTCCGAAGTTACTAGCCGGAAAGGCCTGTCCGATGCCGATTTCACGATGCCGCGCGTGCTCGGCATTGAATGCGTCGGCATCGTGGATGAAGCGCCGGAAGGTGGCGGTTTGAAGCCTGGGCAAAGGGTGGCCGCCATGATGGGGGGCATGTGGCGCTCATTCGACGGCTCATATGCCGACTACACGGTCGTTCCCGCAGCGCAGGTTATCCCGTTTGAGACGAGCCTGCCGTGGGATGTCCTCGGCGCGCTGCCCGAGATGTTTCAGACAGCCTACGGGTCGTTGACCAAGGGGCTCGACCTGCGCCGCCGTCAGACGCTGCTGATCCGAGGCGGCACCTCGACTGTCGGCCTCTCGGCGGCAACTATCGCCAAAGAGATGGGCGCGGTCGTGATCTCCACTACTCGCCGCCCAGATCGTATAGAAAAGCTGCGTGCACTCGGCGTCGACCACCCGCTGGTGGACGACGGAACGATTGCAGACGCCGTGCGAGCCCTTTTTCCAAACGGCGTCGATGCGGGGCTGGAACTGGTAGGTGGACCCACGCTACGGGACACGCTTCAGGCGACCCGGGTCCACGGCACCGTCTGCTTCACAGGCGCTCTGTCCGACGAGTGGGTGATTCAGGAATTCAGTCCGCTCGGCTACATCCCATTCGGGGTGAGGATGACCGCCTATGGCGGTGGGGCCGCTGACCTGCCATCTAGCGTCTTCAACCAACAGCTTCGGGCTATTGCGGACGGACGGTTGAAAGTCTCCGTAGCGAAGGTCTATCGCGGCCTCGAGCAGGTTCGCGACGCGCAGGCCGATCTCGAAGCGGGAACCACTCCAGGCAAGCATGTTGTCGTCCTCGACTGAACGCGGCCCGCAGAATAGTTGATCTGAAAAGGATACCAAATGTCGAAACAATCCGAACAGACGAAAAAGCTCGCTGACCACTATGTGGATCAGCTTTCAGACTGGGCGAAACTCACCACGCGGCCCCTGTTCGGCGCCATTGCGCTATATCGCACCGACCATGTTTTCGCCATGGTCTGGCATGGAGCGCTCTATTTCAAGGTAGATGACAACTCGCGAAGCGAGTATGAGGCGGCGGGCTCCCAAGCGTTGGGTTACGTGAGCGAGGGGGAAGATCACGCTCTTAAGTCTTACTGGGAAGTTCCCGCCGACGTGATCGAAGACGATGACAAGCTGCAGGCTTGGGCCGAGCGCGCCTATCATGCGGCGCTGAAGCACGGCAAGAGCTGAGGCGCAGCGTAGTCTGTCTCGGAGATGACATCGGCCGACCCCCCAAAATATCACGCATGCGCGACAGTGAGATGGGCCAGACTCGGCATCGCCCACCGTCCTTCCAGGCGCTGACCGCCAAGCCGGGCAGCTGTTCGGACTCGAAGTGGAAGTGTCTCCGAAGCGCTTTTCTTGGGGAGCGTCAAACAGGTTGGACATCGCGCTGGCGGCTTCTCCAACGCTCTGTTGATTGAACGTTATTCCGGTTTGCAGTCGACTCCGGGCAACATGTGCAGCTCCCCGGTGCTCGCCACCCTTCGCCTTCAACGTACGAGTCGTTTGCCCACCGATCGCGAGGCGGCATGGATCATAATATGAACCGAGACCTCTGCCAATTTATTCTATGATATCAATATGAAGACGTTTTCCCTTGCGTGCATATGGCAATGAGTTCTGTATTTTGAACCTAAGGGAAGGATCGCATTTCCCGACCGTGACGCCCTGGGAGGAGCGAAACGGAGTGGCAACATACAAGCCTTGGCCGCTTTAACAAGACAAAGGGAGGTGTCATGAACGCTGTGACAAATGCAGCTGGGAGTGATCTATCGGGTTCCGCCGAGGTATTGCAGACTCATCGTGGCTCGCTTCTCATGAGGCCAGTTGAGGCCCTGGCAGTCGTGTTGCTCGCAGCGATCGTCGGAATGCTGATCGCCGGTGTCGTATCACGATACTTTTTCAACCAACCGATCGTTTGGATCGACGAAGCCGCGTCCATCGCTTTCTTGTGGCTGGCGATGCTCGGAACAGCGATTGCTGTTGACCGTAACGAACACCTACGCCTGACAGTGTTGCTCTCGCGCCTGAACGAGCGGCGACAGGGAATGGCCGAAACCTTCGGCCTCGTGTTAACCGGTACGTTTCTGGTGGTGCTGCTGCCGTTCGCCTACGAGTATGCGATCGGCGAAATGGAGATAACGTCCTCCGCGCTGAACATTCCCGTGGGCTACCGAGTTGCGGCCCTTGCAATTGGTCTCGCGCTGATGCTCGTGCTGGTGTTGGCGCGGCTGTTCAAATCGTCCCACCTGATCGACGTCCTCGTCTCGGTCGCGGTCGTTCTCGGAGTGGCGGCGGCGCTTTGGTACCTGTCGCCCTCGCTTCGATCGCTGGGTGACCTCAACATCGTTATATTCCTGGCGGGAGGCACTGCATTGTGTCTTGCGCTTGGCGTGCCAATTGCCTTCTGTTTCGGCATCGCCACCCTCATGTTTCTGTCCTTCACGACGACCATGCCTCTCGTAGTGATGGTGAGCCGTATGGATGAAGGCATGTCGAGCATCATCCTGCTTTCGGTGCCGGTCTTCGTGCTGCTGGGCTGCATTCTGGACGCGACTGGAATGGGCAAAGCGATTGTCGACTTTCTCGCGTCGCTACTCGGTCACGTTAAAGCGGGAATGTCCTACGTGCTGTTGGGCTCGCTGTTTCTTGTATCCGGCATTTCGGGCTCCAAGGTTTCCGATATGGCTACGGTTGCACCCGCATTGTTTCCCGAGATGAAGCGCCGCGGCCACAAGCCGAGCGAAATGATCGCGTTGCTCGCGACGGGTGCGGCAATGGCCGACACGGTGCCGCCTTCGATCGTCTTGATTGTTCTTGGGTCGGTGGCAGGCGTCTCCATCGCGGCTTTGTTCACCAGCGGCTTTGCGATTGCAATGGTGCTGCTCGTGGCACTCGCTGCCTTCGCACGCTTCAAGGCACGGCATGAAAGCATGGAAGGCATTCATCGAGCGCCCGGCAAGTTCATCCTCAAGGCATCTTTGATTGCGCTTCCGGCGCTGGTTCTGCCCTTCCTCATCCGCAGCGCTGTAGCTGGCGGTGCGGCGACCGCAACCGAGGTCTCGACGATCGCGGTGTTGTACGCTCTCATCGTCGGCATGGTCCTCTACGGTGGAATCGCACCGCGCAAGCTCTACCGTATGCTCGTCGAGACGGCAGCCATGAGCGGTGCCATTTTGCTGATCCTGGGTACCGCGGCGGCGATGGCCTGGGCGCTGACCCAGACCGGATTCGCATTTCACCTACGTGACGCGTTGGCCACGCTGCCCGGCGGTTGGGTCTCGTTCATGTTAATTTCGATTGCGCTGTTTCTGCTTCTCGGCTGCGTACTAGAGGGCCTGCCGGCGATCGTGCTGCTTGCGCCGATCATGTTCCCGGTCGCCCGTGCACTCGGCATCCACGACGTCCATTACTCGATGGTCATCGTCACTGCGATGAATGTCGGTTTAATGGCGCCCCCGATAGGAGTCGGCTTCTACATCGCCTGCAAGGTGGGAAATGTTTCGCCGGATGAAGCTATGGGCGCGATCTGGCCATACATCGGGGCACTCCTTGTCGGCCTGCTCGCCATCGCCTTCGTGCCATGGTTCTCGCTCGCGTTCATTTGAAGGCCTCGTAATCGGCATACCGTAATCGACCAGGGAGGAGATTGGTCATGATGATAACCCGCCGTACAATGCTGGCTGGGTCGGGTGCGCTTGCACTCGGCGCGGCGTTCCACACTCGCGCACGTGCCGCCGAGTATACGTACAAATTCGCAAATAACTTGCCGACGACCCACCCGCTCAACATAAGGCTCAAGGAGGCGACCGACAAAATTCTCGAGGAGACGGGCGGCCGCCTGGCGATCAACATCTTTCCTTCAGGGCAACTCGGAAACGACACTGAAACGCTCTCACAGCTACGCAGTGGCGCCACCGAATTCTTTTCGCTGTCGCCCCTGATCCTCTCAACGTTAGTTCCCAATGCCGCCATCTCCGGGATCGGTTTCGCTTTTCCGGACTATGACGCGGTCTGGAAGGCGATGGACGGAGAGCTTGGTGCGTTCGCACGTTCTGAGATCGAGAAGAAGGGTCTCGTGCCCATGGAGAAGATCTGGGACAACGGCTTCCGGCAGATTACCAGCTCCAGCAAGCCGATCACGTCGCCGGAAGACCTAAAGGGTTTCAAGATCCGCGTTCCACCGAGCCCGCTCTGGCAATCCATGTTTTCGGCTCTGGGCGCCGCGCCCGCTACGATCAACGCCGCGGAGATGTATACGGCACTGTCCACCGGGACGGTTGACGGTCAAGAAAATCCGGTGGCCATCATATCATTGTTCAAGCTTTACGAAGTGCAGAAGTACTGCGCGATGACCAACCACATGTGGGATGGCTTCTGGTTCTTGGCCAATAAACGTGCGTGGGAAACACTACCTGAGGATATCCGCGAGATTGTCTCCGAGAATCTGAACGGCAAGGCCGACGCGCAGCGCGCCGATACCAAGAAGCTGAACGATACCGTTCGAGAGGACTTGATCAAGCTCGGAATGGCTTTCGCAGATCCGGACAAGTCAGCGTTCCGAGCGACGTTGGCGAGCGCAGGTTTTTACGGCGAGTGGAAGCAAAAGTTCGGAGACGGCGCCTGGGACATCTTGGAGCGAGCCGTCGGCGATCTTGGCTAATCGCTTTGCGACACCTCCGCGCGGCATCGTGCTGCGCGGATTTTACGCGCGCTTGAGGTTCTCATGGTTGATCGACTTAAGGGAAAAATCGCTATCGTTTTCGGAGCGGGCTCCTCCGGGCCGGGTTGGGGCAATGGCAAAGCCGCCGCCGTCCTTTACGCTCGAGAAGGGGCTTGCGTGGCTTGCATCGATCTTAGCGAGGAAGCGGCCCGGGAGACCGCTGACATTATTGCTGGCGAGGGTGGAAAGGCGATCGCCGTCGCGGCTGACGTGACCAAGCTCGCTTCCATTGAGGCGGCGGTAAAGCAAACGCAGGAAGTGTTTGGTCCAATTTCGGTGCTGCACAACAATGTCGGCGTAACCCATATGGGTGGGCCAGTGGAGCTGGAAGAGGCTCGCTTTGCGCAGGCGGTCGATGTCAATCTCGGTTCTGTCTATCGCACGGCGAAGGCAGTGATACCGCAGATGCTGGAGGCGGGCGGCGGTGCGATCATCAACATTTCGTCGCTCGCGGCCATCCGTTGGGCCGGCTATGCCTATTTTTCCTATTACGCGACTAAAGCGGCCGTCAATCAGGCGACGGTTGCGATTGCTATCCAATATGCCGCGAAGGGTATCCGCGCCAACTGCATCATGCCAGGCATGGTCGACACACCGATGATCTACAATCAGATATCGTCGCAATACGCCTCTGCTGAAGAGATGGTTGCCGCGCGCAACCGCGCGCTGCCAGGTGGCAAGATGGGTGATGCCTGGGATATCGCGCAGGCTTCACTATTCCTCGCTTCCGATGAAGCGAAGTTTATCAACGGTGTCTGCCTTCCTGTGGATGGTGGGCAGAGCGCTACGATGTCGGTGCCGCTATGACGAGCATGCAGGACACCACCGGCTCGCAAAGTGTCGACCGAGCCTTGAAGCTTCTGTCTCTGGTGGGGCGCAGTACCGAGAACGGCATGTCGCTCAACGAGATCGTCGAAGCGGGCGGATTCAATAAGGCGACCACGCGGCGCCTGTTGCTGGCGCTCATGCGGGCCCGGCTTATTGAGCAAGACGAAGGCGGGCGTCGCTACTATCTTGGGCAGGAGGCCTACGTACTCGGGACGTTCGCCGCCAATCGCTTCGGACTGCTCGAGATGTCAATGGAAAGCCTTATCCGTATTTCACGGCAAACCGGAGATACGAGTTTCCTCTCAATCCGTCGGCACACCCATTCGATCTGCCTCCATCGCGAAGAAGGAACTTTCCCCATCCGCTCGCACGTCCTGCAGAAGGGCTTCGAGCATCCACTGGGCATTGGTGCCGCTTCGCTCGCGATGTTGGCTACACTGGACGATGAGGAGATCGAAGCGATCATGGCTTACAACGCCGCAGAGATCGCGCGGGACTTTCCAACCGTCCCGCCTTCGTACATCCCCGATGGCATAGCAGCAGCCCGTATCCGCGGTTACGCCGTCAATCCTGGCATGATCTATCCGAATTCTTGGGCCATCGGCATTGCGCTTCGCTATCCCGACGGCCGTCTTGCCGGTGCGATCAGTGTTACCGCTATCGACAGCCGGATGCAGGAGCCGCGCCAGCAGGAGCTTGTCACCATCCTGCGCGATGAAGCCGCCTACATCGAGGCGAAGCTCGCCCACATGATCGAACCCGAACGGAAAGCATCGCGTTCGCGGACGCGTCGCGAAAACACGAGATTCACGCAAACAAGAAGGTTACCGCTATGAGCAAGGCGCAAATCGTGGGCTGGGCCCATTCACAATTCGGCAAAACCGAATTTCCAGACACCGAAGCACTGATGGCGTCCGTCGTCCCGTCAGCCCTCAAGCACGCCGGCGTCGCAGCAGAACAGGTCGAGGGCATTTTCGTCGGCGTCTTCAACGGTGGCTTCTCCAATCAAGAGTTCCAGGGGGCCCTGGTTGGCATGGTGGATGGAGATCTGTCGGCGGTGCCGTCTGTGCGATTGGAGAACGCATGTTCGACGGGTTCGGCCGCGCTCTTCACGGCCATGGACTTTATCGAGTCGGGACGTGGTCGCGTCGCACTTGTTGTCGGCGCGGAGAAGATGACCGGTTTGCCGACGGAGCGTGTCACCAACATTCTGCTTGGGGGGTGCTATCGGAAGAAGGAGGCGAACATTGAGGGCGGCTTTGCCGGCGTCTTTGGCCGTATCGCCGAGAATTATTTCCAGCGCTATGGCGACCGCTCCGAGGAGCTCGCAATGATTGCCGCCAAGAACCACGCCAATGCGGTCGAAAATCCGTTGGCCCATATGCGCAAAGATTTCGGGTTCGAGTTCTGCAACGAAATCTCAGAAAAGAACCCACGCGTTGCCGGTCCGCTCCGCCGCACCGATTGCTCTCTCGTTTCGGACGGTGCGGCAGCACTCGTGTTGGCGGATGAGCAGACAGCTGCAACGCTGCAGCGCGCCATCGGCTTCCGTGCCCGTACCCACGTCAACGACTTCTTCGCTTTGTCACGTCGTCGCGACGTGCTTGCATTCGAAGGGCCGCGCAAGGCTTGGGCTGCGGCCTTCGAGCAAGGTGGAGTGTCGCTCGATGATCTATCCTTCGTGGAAACACACGACTGCTTCACCATCGCGGAACTGATCGAATACGAAGCGATGGGCCTGGCCAAGCAGGGCGAGGGCTACAGGGTCGTACGTGACGGCACCGTCGCCAGGGGTGGCAAGCTGCCGGTTAACCCGTCCGGCGGGTTGAAAGCCAAGGGCCATCCGATCGGCGCGACCGGCGTTTCGATGCACGTTACGGCGGCAATGCAATTGATGGGCGAAGCCGGAGGCATTCAGGTCCCGGACGCCAAACTCGCTGGCGTTTTCAACATGGGTGGTGCCGCGGTTGCCAACTACGTCTCGATCCTGGAGCGCGTGAAATGAGCAGGCTTGATCCAAGAGGGGGCGTCGCGCCATTCTCGACGCGGGTAATGAACCTTTCAACTTTCCTTAGTCAGGCCGCTAGACGCCACCCCGACCAACCGGGCCTCGTGTGGCGTGAGCGCGTGTGGAGCTGGGAGGAGATCGAAGCACGTGTCGACGCCATGGCGCACGCGCTGGTGCATGAGTTCGGTGTAGCAAAAGGCGACCGTATTCTTGTGCAATCGGCCAACTGCAACCAGATGTTCGAAGCGATGCTCGCGACCTTCCGTGTCGGGGCAATTTGGGTGCCGACAAATTTTCGGCAGACACCGGACGAGGTGGCATATCTGGCCCAATCAAGCGGCGCGACGCTCATGATCTGCCAGGCGGCCTTCCCGGGTCACGCGGAAGCTGCCCGAGCGGCAAGCCAGTCGCTGAAACGCATCCTCGCGATTGGTGAGGCTGCCTACGGCGAGGACTATGACTCAGTCGTCGAACGCAACCTCGGCCAGAAACTGGACGCCGTGGCCGTCGATCGTGATGACCCGTGCTGGTATTTCTACACCTCGGGTACGACGGGTCGACCCAAGGCAGCCGTGCTGACCCACGGCCAGATGGCTTTCGTAATCACCAATCACCATTGTGACCTGTTTCCCGGTACCACCCAGGCCGACCGGTCGATCGTCGTTGCCCCGTTGTCCCATGGTGCCGGCGTTCACCAGCTTTGCCAGGTCGCGCATGGTGCGACGACCATTCTTCTGCCCACCGAGAAGTTCGACATAGACGGGCTTTGGCGGCTGATCGAGGAATGGAAGGTGACCAACCTCTTCACGGTGCCGACGATCGTCAAGATGCTTGTCGAAGACCCGGCGGTTGACCGTTACGATCACTCCTCCCTGCGCTACGTCATTTATGCCGGAGCACCAATGTACCGCGAGGATCAAAAGCGAGCGCTTGGCAAGCTCGGGAAGGTGCTCGTGCAGTACTTCGGACTGGCTGAGGTAACGGGGGCGATAACTGTGCTGCCGCCGATTATGCACAGCATTGAGGACGGACCGCACGCGCGCGTCGGAACGTGTGGTTTCGAACGCACCGGAATGCAAGTTCAAATCCAAGATGAGCAGGGGAATGAAGTTGCTGCGGGTGAGACGGGAGAGATATGCGCGATCGGACCAGCCGTCTTCGCGGGCTATTATCAGAATCCCGAAGCGAACGCTAAGAGTTTCCGGAACGGCTGGTTCCGTACGGGCGATCTTGGTCACAAGGACGATCAGGGCTACCTCTATATAACGGGACGCGCCTCGGACATGTACATCTCCGGCGGATCGAACGTCTATCCACGCGAGATCGAGGAAAAGCTGCTTCAGCACCCTGCTGTTAATGAGGTCGCAATCCTCGGGGTCCCCGATCCCGTATGGGGTGAGGTCGGTATCGCGGTTTGCGTGACACGGCCCGGCGAGGGCGTCGCGGCCGATGAACTCAACGCTTTCCTCGACGGAAAGGTCGCTCGCTACAAGCTGCCCAAGCGTTACGTGTTTTGGGATGAGATGCCCAAGTCCGCTTACGGCAAGATCGCAAAGAAGCTCGTACGCGAGGAGCTCAAAAGGCGCGGCGAGCTCCCCGAACTGTCCGAGCAACTGACCTCGTGAGATAGATCCATGCCCGAAGCAATAAAAAGCGTTGTTGTGACCGGCGGTGGTTCAGGCATCGGTTTGGAGATCGCCGATGTACTCAACGCCCGCGACTGGGAAGTCCATTTGGTCGACCTAAACGCCGAGGCGCTCGCAAAGGCCTGCGACAAGATCAGCGTCCCACGGGACCGTGGTCACGCCTTAAGCGTTACGGACGAGATGGCGATTGAATCGTTGCTGTCGGAGGTAAACGAGCGGGCACCGCTAGGGGCGATCGTCAACTCGGCCGGCATTGCCATCGATAAGCCGGCGGTCGACACCAGCCTCGAGGACTTCCGCCGTATTGTCGATGTAAATCTTACAGGTACCTTCATCGGTTCACGAGCGGCCGCGCGTCTCTGGCTGAAGGTTGGAACTCCCGGGGTAATCGTCAATATATCCTCGGTTTCTGGCATTGTCGGGAGCAAGGGACGCAGCGCGTATGGGGCCTCGAAGGGGGCGGTAAACCAACTGACCAAAACGTTGGCGAGTGAGTTGGGGCACAATGGGATACGTGTCAATGCGGTCGCGCCGGGAGCCATCGATACGCCGTTGTCCCGAGCCGTGCACACCGACGACGTTCGTCGCCAATGGCATGAGCGTATCCCGCTCGAGCGGTATGGCACGGTGCGCGAAGTCGCCCACACCGTGGCTTTCCTCGTTTCGGATGAAGCAAGCTACATAAATGGGCAGATTTTGGCGGTAGACGGGGGGTTTGTTTCTGCTGGGTTGGTGAACCGCCAATGATACAGCGCCACATTAGCCATCCGGGCCCGCAAAGCCAGCCGCGTGTGATATCTCAACCATGTTCCGCGCGTCGCCTGTCAATCCGTTTCCAGCCAGGGAAGTCTGTGTTGGAGGCGGTTGCCGAAGCGCTTGGTGCCGCGGGGGTGGATAGTGCCGTAATCGAGTTCGACGCGGGCAAACTACGTCCCCTGGTCTATGTCATTCCTGCCCCGAGCGCCGATGAGGCATTCGCGGCTTGGTACAGTGATATCCGGCGACCGGATGGGACCGCCCGGTTTGAGCGCGTAGTGATGTCCTATGGCCGTCGCGGAGAAGCGCCCTTCATCCATTGTCACGGAATCTGGCGCCATGCCGACGGTTTTCGCGGCGCGGGGCATCTAATCCCTCACGAGACAGTTTTTGCGGAGGAGGTGGAGGCGACGGTTTATGCGCTTTCCGGTGCAATCTTAGATCAGCAGCCTGACCCGGAGACCAACTTTCCGCTTTTAACCCCCGTTCCCAATGGTGTGGCGAGGGAAGGGGGACATCGCGCCGTACTCGTTCGCGCGAAACCAAACACTGATATTCACGCCGCGCTTGAGGAAGTGGCAAGCCGACATGGCATAAGGAACGCCAGCATCCATGGCATCGGCAGCCTTGTTGGCTGCGATTTCGTCGACGGTCGTCAAATGGTGTCCTACGCTTCCGAGCTGTTTATCCGCGAAGGACGGATCGATAGCGGAGAGGCAACCATTGATATCGGGGTGGTGGGCATAGATGCCGAAATCTTCGAGGGCGAGATCCTACGGGGAGGCAATGTGATCTGTATCGCTTGTGAATTGTTGATCGTTGAAGCCTAGACGCACGATCCTCCTTAAATCCCGCTGAAAACTCACCAAGACTGATGCTCGAACGTTCTCACAGAACTGGGACAAGCGTCCTTGACGTTTGTCCCAGTCGATATATACTCCTTCGTATAAAAAAGAACCGCTTGGAATATAACGTGAGCAAGGGGATCAAGACATGTTGGAAATTACACGTAGAACGCTGATGATGGGCACGGGAGCAGCCGTTGTCGCAGCCGCTCTTTCCGGCAAAGCCACTGCCGCTCCGAAACGAGGTGGCCATTTGAGAATTGGCCTGGCGGGAGGAACGTCCGGCGACAGCCTTGACCCCACAGTCACAGCCGTCGACTCCGGATTCCTTACGATGGCGACAGCCCGAAGCACGCTTGTCGGAATGGACGCCAAAGGGACAGTTACTCCGAACCTCGCGGAGAGTTGGGAGCCCTCAAGCGACTTTACCCAATGGGTGATCAATATCCGCAAGGGAGCGACGTTCCATAGTGGCAAAACGGTTACCGCAGACGATGTCATCGCTTCACTCAACCTCCACAGAGGCGAAAAAACGGCTTCGCCGGCGAAGGTATTGTTGGAGCCTATTACAAAGATCGCCGCCGACGGACAAAACCGCGTTGTCATCACGCTCAACAGCCCCAATGTCGAGTTTCCAAGTCTTCTCAGGACGGATGTTCTGGTGGTTCTCCCCGCAAAGGACGGCGAGATCGATAGGACGACCAAAGATGGCACCGGCCCGTATATGCTTGAAAAATTCGAGCCGGGGCAGCACATGCACTTCAAGCGAAACTCGAATTACTGGGACCTCGACAACTACGGGTTTGTGGATTCGGCAGAGGTCGTCATAATCGCCGACCCCGCAGCGAGAATGAACGCTTTGCGCTCTGGTAGGGTCGACCTAGTGAACTCGGTCGATCTGAAAACCGTTGACTTGCTCAAGCGCGTACGGGGAATCAAGGTCGATGACATTCCCAGTGGTCTCTACTACGGCTTGCCCATGCTCACTGACGTGGCACCCTTTAACGACAACAATGTCCGCCTCGCACTGAAATACGCGATCAACCGACAGGAACTGGTGGACAAAGTCCTGCTCGGACATGGCACGGTGGGCAATGATCATCCAATCTTCAAGAACGTCAAGTTCAGCAGTTCCGACATACCGCAAAGAGAATATGATCCCGACAAGGCTCGGCACTACCTGAAGAAGGCGGGTCTTGATTCGATTGACATCCCTCTGAACGTCGCTGAAATCGGCTTCCCGGGCGCCACGGCGGCTGGCCAGCTCTACGCGGCGTCGGCAAAGGCCGCGGGAATCAATCTCAATGTGAGCCGGGAGCCTGATGACGGCTATTTTGAACGCATCTGGATGAAAAGGCCGTTTTGTGCC
The DNA here is from genome assembly GCF_001270265.1 of Ensifer adhaerens. Lineage (GTDB taxonomy): Bacteria > Pseudomonadota > Alphaproteobacteria > Rhizobiales > Rhizobiaceae > Ensifer > Ensifer adhaerens_B. The sequence goes on along the minus strand of NZ_LGAP01000027.1, from coordinate 66,455 downwards.
GCCTACTGGCACCAGGCGCTCACCGCGGACGCTCGCTTCAGCGAGGCATTTCTCCCGACCGCTCCTTGGAATGAGACGCATTTTAACAATCAACGGTTCAACGAGCTTGTTGTAACTGCACGGAAAACGGTCGATGAGGGCGCTCGCGCCGGAATGTACAAAGAAATGCAACAGATCATCCACGATGAAGGTGGCCTCATCAATCCGGCTTTTGCCAACTATGTGTGGGCCATGAAGGACAACGTCAATCGCCCTGCCGACGTGTCAACGCTCGGCGATCTTGATTCCTTCCATTGCATCGCGCGGTGGTGGCTTTCCTAACGCCGGAGGCTAGCAGGACGCCAGTCGCATTGAAAGCGACGGCGTCCTCGATATCCCGGGCGGTGGCGACCCGATAGTGTTCAAGGGACCATGCATACACTAGTTATCACCGCACACCCCGAAGCGGGCTCGTATACCCATGCTGTAGCCAAGCAAGTAGTCGCCGGCATCAAGGCCACACCCGACCACACATATGAACTCCTCGATCTAATAGAAAGCGGCTTCGATCCGACTTTCAACGAAGCAGACTACTCAGTATTTCGGAGCGGCGAAAAGCCTGGTCCTGACATTTTAGCCGAGCAAGCCAGAATTGACCGAGCGGATACACTGGTTCTGGTCTTTCCCGTATACTGGTGGTCAATGCCGGCTCTGCTCAAGGGATGGATCGATCGCGTATTTACTCAGGGGTGGGCCTACGTCGATCATGATGGGCACGCCACAACTCGCCTGTTGGGAAAGCTGAAGGTTCAGATCATCGCAATTGGAGGGGCTGTCCGGGAGACCTACGAGCGTCGTGGCTATCTACAGGCAATTCAAACCCAAATCGACCATGGTGTTTTCGGCTACGTGGGCGCTCGAATTATCGGCTCGGAATTATTGGTGCCACTGGATCCTGCTTCGGCTGAGGCCGGGCTAAAACTCGCACTCGATATAGGCAAAGGTCTATTCAATGCTGTTTTGCAATCGGACGGCGAGGCCGTGACACGGTCCTCGTCGGAACAGCGGTGCGGGATGGAGATGGTCTGCAAGGAAACTTGATCAAGCCAATGCTTCTATGAGACCGCGAGGACTTCAGCGCCGTCAGACGCCGGCGAGATGGGTACGCCGCGAGGATGACATTCCACACGAAAATCCGATTAGCCAATTAAACAAAACCTAATGCTCTCCTAACCACTGTGGAGAGCCTACGCAACGTGTCCGTACCGTTCGCCAACGGCTGAACCCTGCGAAGTCAAGAAGTCCCGCCACCGCTACCCAACGCCGCGCGCTCGCCTTTTCTACGAAGTTTTCGGGGCGATGAAACTGTAGAGAGAAGCGCTTCAATCACAAGCTTCGCCAAAACCCGCTGCGGGACGGGCCTGGCTGTTTATCTGGATGCTCGCTCGCGATGCGTAGCGGGTTGGGAGAGGTAAAATGTCCGAATTATGCCAGCGATTGGCTGATCTCTGCCTTGAGAGGAAGGAGCCTTCTCAATAACTCCTTCGAGCCAACCTACGGAAGGACACAAGATGACGGTTGACGTGAAGAACGTGAGCGAGACGCTTATTGCCCTGGAACGCTCTCTCAACGAGCGATGGAGCACCGGTGACAGTAGTGGCTACTTTGACAACTACCATGAGAGCATCAGCTACTTCGATCCAGTGACCGAAACGCTTCTCGTCGGCCGCACCGCCGTCGTTGGGCATCTTTCGAAGATTTACCAAAACCCGCATATCCTGCGAAGCGAGTATCTCAATTCGCATGTGGTCGCCAGCGACGGTGGTGACCTCGCGGTGCTGAGTTACAATCTCAACACCTTCGTATCCGATGGATCTGGCGGTGAGAAGCTGCTCAGAGCATGGAACTCGACGGAAGTGTTTCGATTGATCGATGGGCAGTGGCGCATCGTCCATTCGAACTGGGCGCTGACGAAATCTCTCGCAATTCCTACGGCCTCGTGAACGAGGGGGTTGCTGCGTTGATATTAGCAGCCCATTTCTTCCGGACCGTTCGCCCTTCGGCGAACGGTCGTGCTTCGCCAAGCGGGCGGCCCTTCGGCGAGACGGTCCAACACAAGTCAGCTTTTTGGCGGGAGCGCACAAGCTCTTGGAAAATTGTCGGCCATGTTCTGAGCCCAGCGCAAATCGGCATACCAAGGCCGAAATCAGACTGTCGCCGGGAACGACGAGCGTGTTCGGAACTGCTTCGGCGTGCAGCCCGCTTCGCGCTTGAAGAACTTGGAGAAATGAGTGGGTTCCTGAAATCCCAGCTTTTCCGCAATTTCGACGATCGGCAAGGACGTGTGGGCAAGAAGGCGTTTCGCCTCGAGATTGATGCGCCTGGATATGAACGTTTTCGCATTGATACCGACGACCGCGGTTGTCGCGCGTGTAAGACTCTTCTCGGTGCAGGCGAGGCAACGTGCATAGTCGCTCAGCTGGTTCCAGCTAGAGAAGCGCTCTTCGACCAGATTTCGGAATTTATTAAACCTCTGCAGGACGCCGTTCGGGAGGCCGTCGTGCGTATGTTGTTGCCGCTTGCCGTGTAATACGCCAATCCAGGCCACCAGTGCATAGAACTGGTAACGCAGGAGCGCATGGACGTCGGCAGTCGTGTTGTCCACATGAGCGGTGACCCGGTCGGAAGCCGAAACGGCTGACAATTTTCCCGTGTCTATCAGCCCGTCGTCGCGGATACGGCGGATCGTGTCTTCGGCACGATGCAGTTCGCCTTCATCAAGGTCCACGCGCGAGGGAAGGAATTCGATATCCCACGCGGGCAGGCTCTGGGATGGCGTAGGCAGCAGGAACTCGGGGCGAACCAGAATCATCCACCCGTCCCATGCATCTTCTTGTCCGAAATTGTGAGCTTGGCCCGGGCGCAGCACGAAAAATGTCCCGGGGCCACAAGGAATGGCTTCGAAGTCCACGAACTGAATCGTGCGTCCTTCGGTGACAAGGATCAGGATGAAGAAGTCGTAGCTATACGTCCGACGCATTGCCAGAGCGCCGCTCCTGCGCCTTAGGTCAGACAAGCGAAAAACCTCTATGTCGTAGGGGTAGGGCTTTGACGGTCGATAATCGAGGTGGGTGATGTCATGTTTATGTTGGGAGTGAAGGTTCATGCTCGGACCATCCTGCCTCGCTTGCGAGGCATCTCGCGCTTGATTGAGGCCACGATTTCACCGCCGTAAACCTCTGGCCCTTATGCAATCTCGCTATCGAAAAGAAGTGAGGCGACGGACCGAACAGGCATGTCAAATGAAAGTTGTCCGGAATTTTGCACCGTTTTTCACGTAATGCCTAGCTGACGCACGGTTACGCTCGACCTCGGCGTCGGTGAGAACTCGAACCAGTTTTGCGGGGCTCCCGATTACCAGGGAGTTCTCAGGAAACTCCTTTCCTTCGGTCACCAAGGCACCCGCAGCGACTAGGGAATTTTTCCCGATCTTAGCTCCATTGAGAACGATCGCGCCCATTCCGATCAGGCAGTTGTCTTCCACCGTGCACCCGTGAAGGAGCGCGCGATGTCCCACCGTACAGCCGTCGCCGACGTTTAGCGGAAAGCCTGGGTCGGCATGCATCACGACGAGGTCCTGGATATTGCTGCCTTGGCCTATCGTGATCTTTTCAACGTCGGCGCGGATGATCGCTCCGAACCATACCGTCACTTCACGTCCAAGACTAACGTCCCCTACGATGATCGCGTTCGGAGCGACCCAATTAGTCGAGCTCTCATCAAATTTGGGAAATTGTCCGCCAACTGCATGAACTGACATCGGCAAATCCTTATCCTGATCGATCTGTGTCGCGAACGTGCGCGAACGTGCGCGAACGTTTAGATACTTCTCAGAATAATCTTTTCATGGCAAGCCGGTAATCGGGCGATGTAGGTCGTCCCCGCAAGTAGCTACTCTTCGCTTACCCGACGATAGGGTTGGCTGTCAGCGCATTTGCGGCACCGAACCCTAGCCGGGCTTGCGAAACAAAGTCGAGCGTGAAATACTAATGAGAATTTTTAAGTACCAATGGAGATAATCGCGTGGCAGTTTTGCTTGCTGACTTCCCGGAAGATCGCGATCCGACCAGACGGTGGTTCTGCAGTTCGGGCAAAGATGTGAGCGCGGGAACGACGTCCGTCATTAGCACGACAAACCCTTCGTGACACAAAACCCCGGATCTCTCGGAGATCGGGCTCTCAATGCTGCCTATGCACGAAACCGGGTCAGCAGTCTCCTGGTGACGTGCGCTGAAAATGTACGAACATGGGGATCTAAATGTACCAATGGGATTGGGGTGTCATCTGGGACTATCGCCAGCTACTCATAAGCGGGGTGGCTTACACCGTCGTTTTTTCCATGATCACGATTGCCGGCGGCATGCTCTATGGCCTCGGCTCGGCATTTGCTCGCCTCTCCGGAAGTTCTTTGATCAGTCTCCCCTTCGGAGCTCTGACTGAATTGTTCCGCTGCACGCCGCTCATTGTTTCACTAATTTGGTTCTACTACGCCCTACCTGCACTCATGGGTATCGAAATCAACGCGGCGACGGCCGCGTTTATCGCGCTGTCGCTGTACGGGGGTGCTTTTTATGGTGAAATCATACGCGGAGGTATTCTCTCGGTAGAAGAAGGCCAGGCCGAGGCAGCTCGGGCTCTGGGAATGCGTAGAAATGCGGTCATGTTTCGCATCGTGCTGCCCCAGGCGCTCAGGAAAATGGTTCCCCCGCTGGTCAACCAATCGATCCTGCAATTGAAAAACACGTCGTTGATATCGGTCCTCTCGCTGCCGGACCTCATCTATCAATCGACTCTGATAACGCATGAGACCTACAGGCCACTTGAGATGTACACCGCGGTGGCGGCGATCTACTTCGCTGTCCTGTTTCCAGCAACGTTTTTCGCAAAACGCCTTGAACTCGGATCGGGCAATAGAAAGGCCGCGGCATGATTTCGAATAGCGAGAACATCATGATCGAGGTCGACAATGTCGACAAATTTTACGGCAGCCATCAGGTACTGAAGAACGTGTCGTTCAAGGTCAAGAGAGGCGAGGTCGTAGCGCTAATAGGACCATCCGGCTCCGGAAAATCGACGCTTTGCCGTTGTCTAAATCTGTTGGTAACTCCAAGCGCGGGACGCATTTCTGTCGGGGGAACCCGGTTTCAATTCGAAAGCAAGACAAAACTTCCGTCAGACAAGTTGTTATCGAAGTATCGGTCCCAGATCGGGATGGTCTTTCAAAACTTCAATCTGTTTCCCCATCGGACCGTTATCGACAACGTTTCCGAAGGGCCGGTTGCGGTTCTGGGTCGTTCGAGGGCGGACGCTCGAAAGGAAGCGCTGGAGCTACTTGCTAAAGTAGGTATGGCGCACAAGTCCGAAAGTTATCCCAATCAATTGTCGGGTGGGCAGAAGCAGCGAGTAGCAATTGCTCGCGCTCTCGCGATGAAGCCTGATGTGATGCTTTTCGACGAAGCCACATCGGCTCTCGATCCGGAACTGGTCTCTGAGGTCCTCTCGGTCATGCGCGACCTTGCCAAAGAGGGCCGCACAATGGTGGTCGTCACGCATGAAATGGCCTTTGCCAAAAACGTAGCGGACCGCGTCATATTCATGAAGGACGGCTCAATATTGGAGAATGATGTCTCCTCGAACTTCTTCGCGAACCCCGTGACGCCCGAGGCGAAGTCATTCCTTTCGCATCACTCGTGATGCCCTCAACTCAGTAGACAGGTAAAAGGGGAACAAGCATGCTAGAACAATCAACACTCACGAACCGTCGTGCGTTCGGGAAGCTCCTCATCGGCTCGGGCATGGCTGTCGCGGCGGCGGCAGCAAGTCAAAGTCAATCGTTAGCGCAAACCTCACCCTCCGGCTCCCGGCTAAAGACGATCAAGGACCGAGGAGTTTTACGTGTGGCCGCGCCAGTAGGCGAGCCGCCCTACTTCATGAAGGACCTGAAGTCCGGCGAGATCGTCGGGGCGTGCGTGGAAATGGCCAAAGATATCGCGAGTATCTTGAAGGTAGAGGTGGAATTCGTCGATTCGACCTGGGGTCAGCAAATCATCCAGCTTCAAACGGACAAAGTTGATCTTGGAATGGTATCAACAGTCGATCCGGGGCGCGCTCTTTCTGTTTCCTTCAGCGTGCCTTACCTACAGCAGCCTCTAGGCATCGTCGCGCGACCCAACTTCAGTGGGGCAACGTGGGCCGACATCAACAAGCCGGAAGTTCGCGTAGGTTTCGACATCGGATCGTCTCACGAAGCCGCCGTCCGTCAGAACGCGCCGAATGCGACCTCCACCGGGTTTACGACGCGTGATGAAGTCCTTCTAGCACTCCAGGCAGGCCGCTTGGACTGTGCGGCTTTCCTCACGATCCCCGCGCTTACCGCTATCAAGAAGGTGCCGAATCTCGGTCGTTTTGTCGTGATCAACGATCCGCTAGTCACGCTGCCGGCCGGGCTCGTGATCCCAAAGGAAGAAAATCGAGAGTGGCGCGATTTTCTCGATGTCTGGGTATACAGCAATACAGCCTCTAAGAAGATTGGCGCGTGGATGCGCGCTGCATTCGCTCACTCGGGCATAGCGGAAGCGGACATCCCCTCTGAGGTGCATTTCTGACGGGCGGATCGTGTGAGAGCGAGCAGATTTTGCTCGCTCGTGACGGCGCCAAAGTCAGATCGGCGGCGAACCGCCGATCTGACTGCTAAATTTTTGTAGCCCAAAGCCGGCGAAAGCCCTACACCGCCGGAGATAAACGTTGAGGTCGCTTGTTCGAATCCCGTCGGCCCTATTCCAGCGACGGTAACGCTCGGCGGACCGGTTTCGGACAGCCCGCCGAGCGCAGGGACTAGTTGTTACGCGTTCTCGAACCACCAGCGTTCGATGCAGCGGAAACCGTCCAGATCGCCCTTTGTGGACAACTCGGCCGAGTGTGCGACGTTCGCTTTGGTGGCCCAGACGTAGTTGGCGAACATCGGAATGACGGCGCCGCTCTCCTCGTGAACCAGGCGCTGCATCTCGTTGTACATTTCCGAACGCTTGCTCTCGTCCAGCGTTGCGCGGGCCTCGACAAGCAGATCGTTGAATCGGGCGTTGTCGAAGTGCGTTTCGTTGAACGGCGATCCCGGGAAGAAGCCCTGTGTAAACTGAGCGTCCGCCGATGCGAGCTTTGTCCAATAGTCTGCAGTGAAGGGTTTCTTCATCCAGACGTTTTCGAAATAGCCGTCATCGGGCTCCCTGGTGACATCGATGGTTACTCCGGCTTGCTCCGCGGACGCAGCGTAAAGCGAACCGGCGGCGACGGCACCTGGGAACGCTGCCTCGGCGACGCTCAGCGATACCCTGAGTTCGGACAAACCCGCCTGTTTGAGATGGAAGCGAACCTTGTCCGGATCATATTCGCGCTGCACCAGGCTTTTATCGAAATACTTGTGGGCCCTGTCCAGCGGTTGGTCGTTGCCGACTGTTCCATGTCCCAGCAGGATCTTGTCGACCATTTCCTGACGGTTGATGGCGTATTTGAGGGCCTGACGAACATTCTTGTCCTTGTACGGGTCAGCATCCGACATCATGCCGAATATGTAGAAGCGCCCACTCGGAACATCTTCCACCTTGATGCCCGGAACACGCTTGAGCATGTTGAGGGTCTTCAGGTCCGCGAGGTTGATGACGTCGACCTGGCCTGATCGCAAAGCGTTCATACGCGCCGCCGCGTCAGTGATCACAATGACTTCGGCCGTGTCGAAGAAACTCGCATTCTCCGCGTCCCAGTAGTTCGGATTCCGCTTGAAGCGAATACGCTGGCCTGGCTCGAAGCTCTCGATGACGTACGCGCCCGTTCCGTCCAAAGTCTGACGGTCGGCTTTGCCGTCCTTGGCGGGAACGATCACAAGTCGAAGATCCGTCAACACCGCGGGAAAATCGACGTTTGGGCCGCTGAGCTTTACGACGATTTTGTTGCCGCCGTCCGCGGCGATTTCGGTGACCGGCTCCATGAGGGACTTCGCCGGAGATGTCGAGTCTTCCCCACGGTGAAGGTTCAGCGATGCTATGATGTCCTCGGCCTCTAGCTTCTTGCCGCTATGGAATGCCACTCCTTGGCGAATTTCGAAAGTCCACTGCGTTACGTCGGCCGATGGCTCCCATTTTACCGCGAGGCCGGGCGACAGATCCCCGTTCGGCTCTACGTTGACAAGCGTGTTTCGAGCGGTCGCCATCGTAAGATAGGCGGTGTCGTAAACGACGCTGGCGGGATCCACGTTGTCCTGGGACGATCCGCCCGCAAGACCGATACGGAGGTGTCCGCCGCGTTTGGGAGCGGCGTTTGCAGGGCGGTAGATCGAGGATGCGAGCACGGTCGCCGCCGCGCCCTGAATGAAGGTTCTGCGAGTAAGGTCGAGCATCGGAAAGATTTCCCTTGTACCGAGCGGTTATTTTTTATACTAACGAGTACATGATAAATCGCGGCTACAATGTGTCAAGCCATAAGCCGCGCAGGGCTCCTCCCCCGAAGAGCAGACATCTCGCTAGCTCCCGGTGAAGGAACCAACAGGGGCAACAGGACATGGATCAGCATATCGCGGGTGCGATCGAGAACATTAACCCACCGGGAACGACTGTTATGAGAAGTCGTAAAAGCCAAGGCGTGGTGCGACGGCTTGTATCAATCATAGTCCAGCGTCTGGCGCTCGCCGTCGCGTCACTCTTCGTCGTTTCGTTGATTATTTTCGGATCGGTCACTCTGTTGCCGGGCAACTATGCGACCGCCGTACTCGGACAATCCGCGACCCCGGAATCTGTTGCGGCATTTGAGCGTGAACTTGGCTTGGATAGACCGGCAGTTGAGCGTTATGTCTCTTGGATCAGCGGCGCTGTCAAAGGTGATTTCGGGGCGTCGTTCACAAGTCGAGGCGACAGCAAGCGGTACGTCTCAGCGATGGTGGCGCCGCGCCTTTTCAACACGATGTTTTTGGCCGCCATTGTCGCGATTATTGCGGTTCCGCTCTCCATTTTTCTTGGAGTGATCTGCGCCTTTTACCGGAACGGTTGGGTGGACCGGATACTGAACAGTACCACGCTCACCGTGATATCCGTTCCAGAGTTCTTCGTCGCCTACATTCTCACGTACTTCGTCATCATGCGCGACAACTTCGTCATGACGGGCTGGGCCCAAGCGCTGCCGACTTGGCTTTCGGAGTGGTTGGCGACCGGTTTCGCGGCGATCCCAGCATTCCCCATCCTCTCGGACGTGGCCCCAGACATGGGGTTTATAGATCGGCTCTGGATGATCACGCTTCCCGCTCTCACGCTGGGCCTCGTGACGGTGGCGTATATGATGCGGATGACCAGAGCTGCGATCATGAATCTGCTCGCAACGCCCTATGTCGAGATGGCGCATCTCAAAGGCGTGAGCCCGTTTTCGATCATCGTGCGTCATGCGTTGCCGAACGCCTGGGGACCCATAGCCTACGTCGTCACGGTGAATTTGGCTTACCTGATCACTGGCGTCGTCGTCGTGGAGGTCGTCTTTGTCTATCCAGGCGCAGGACAGTTGCTGGTCGACGCGGTGCGCTCTCGCGACATCCCGGTTGTCCAGGCGTGCACGCTGATATTCGCGAGCGCCTACATCCTGCTTAATCTCGTGACCGACATCGTAACAATTGTAACCAACCCGAGGCTGCTGCACCCCCGATGAGCACTACAATCAACCCCGTTACGCAGCGGAAACCGTTCAAGCCGGGCCGCAGCCGTCGCACCAGAATATGGAAAGCCTTCGCCCGCGCACCCTTGACTGCATGGTTCGGCGTAGTCGTCGTAGCGTGCTATGCCGTGGTTGCGCTATTTGCGCCGATGATCGCTCCGTACGGCGAAGCGCAGGTGTTTCCGGAGGCCTTCGCTCCATGGAGTTCCGAGTTCATGCTCGGCACCGACCAACTTGGCCGGGATGTTCTTACGCGGCTGATTTACGGCGCGCGCAACACGCTCGGTATTGCGGTGATCACAACGGCACTGTCTTTCTTCTTCGGTGTTTCGCTCGGATTGGTCGCCGCTCTGTTCAAGGGATGGGTCGATCAGGTGCTTTCTCGATCCATTGATATCGTCCTATCCATTCCGGGTCTGATCTTCTCGCTGATGCTGCTGGCGATCTTCGGCTCCAATATTTGGAGCCTAATCCTGATCATCGCGGTTCTGGACTCGACTAATTTCTATAGGCTCGCGCGCACAAGCGGTCTGTCGGTCGCCTCGATGGAATTCATCGAAGCTGCGAGACTCCGTGGAGAGCGCCCGTCGTGGATCGTCTTCCGCGAAATCCTGCCGAACATTTTGCCGCCACTTGTTGCCGAAGCCGGGCTCCGTTTCTGCTTCGTATTCCTGACTATTTCTGCGTTGTCGTTCCTGGGCGTCGGGATCCAGCCGCCAACGGCGGATTGGGGATCGATGGTTCGCGAGAATGCGACCTTGATCACCTACGGCGACATTACTCCTCTTCTTCCGGCGGCAGCGATCGGGCTTCTGACGGTGGCTGTGAATTTCGTCGTCGATTGGTTCTTGCATAATATCAGTGGGTTTAAAGATGAGCACTGACACACGCGGCTTCGAAGCTCGCCAGAAGGGCGGCAATCTTCTCGAGATCCGGGATCTGAGGATCGACGGTTTCAGTAACGATACCTGGCACAAGATCGTCAAAGGCGTCGACCTCGTCGTCAATCGCGGTGAAGTCGTCGGCCTGATCGGAGAGTCGGGAGCGGGCAAGTCATCGCTGGGTTTGGCAGCCATGGGCTACGCCAAACCCGGATGCAAGATTACCGGCGGGCAAGTCTTATTTGATGGCGAAGACCTCGTCGGCTGTTCGGAAAAGCGTCTTCGGGAACTAAGAGGCAATCGGATCGCCTACGTAGCTCAAAGTGCCGCGGCGGCTTTCAACCCGGCCAAGCGCCTTATTACCCAGACGGTGGAGGCTGCAGTCTGCAAGGGATTGAAGACCCGCGATGAGGCCGAAGCGGACGCGATCGAACTCTATCGCAAGCTTCAACTGCCCAATCCAGAGCAGATCGGCTACCGCTACCCCCATCAGGTGTCTGGCGGCCAGCTTCAGCGGATCATGACGGCCATGGCCATGATCTGCAAACCCGATCTTATCATCTTTGACGAGCCGACCACCGCATTGGACGTAACGACCCAGGTCGAGGTTCTCGCATCAGTTCGTATTCTGGTCGAACATTATCACACAGCTGCCCTTTACATTACGCACGACCTCGCCGTCGTCGCGCAAATGGCCGACCGGATTAAGGTACTTCGGCATGGGAATACGGTTGAGGAAGCGCCAACGAGCGAGATGATAGCAGATCCGAAGGAGGATTATACCAAGTCCCTGTGGGCGGTTCGGAACCTCTACAAGGATCCGTCGGAGCGTGACAGTGTGCTGCTTCGGGTGCAAAATCTGTCGGCCTCTTATGGCCAACACAAAGTGCTGGACGATATCAACGTGGATCTGCCGCGCGGGCGAACGATCTGTGTTGTGGGCGAATCCGGCTCGGGCAAGTCGACGCTGGCCCGGTCCATCGCGGGCCTGCTGCCTCCGACGCACGGCTCGGTGCTTTATGAGGGCAAGGCTCTCCCCGGCGATCTGCAGCAGCGTGGTCGAGCGCTTCTCAAGAAGATACAGCTCGTCCATCAGATTCCCGATACAGCGTTGAATCCGCGCCATACTGTTGGGGAAATCCTTTCGCGCGCCGTACAGGTATTCAAGAATCTCAGAGGCGCAGCTCTGGTGGCCGAGACGGTACAGTTGCTCGAGCGTATCGAACTCGGAGAGACGTTTTACGACAGACTACCATCCGAGCTATCGGGCGGTCAGAAGCAGCGTATCTGTATCGCGCGGGCTCTCGCTGCCGATCCAGAACTGATTATCTGTGACGAGGTGACATCGGCGCTTGATCAAGTTGTCCAGGAAGGAATCCTAAAGCTTCTCACGGACCTGCAGCGGCAACTCGGGGTCACTTATATGTTCATCACCCACGACATCAACACCGTTCAGGCGATCGCCGACGAAGTAATCGTCATGAAGTCGGGGAGGATCATCGACCAGGGCCTCAAGACAGACGTGCTCGCTCCGCCGTATCATCCATACACAGAGCTGCTGCTGTCGTCGGTCCCTAAAATGGAAACGGGCTGGCTAACCGGGATCCTCGAAGCCCGATCCGCTGCGCCGTCGGCCGTAGTTTCCTCTTGAACTTCACTCGTCTTCGAAGACCGCTCGCACCGAGGTGCGAGCGGTTGGTGTTTTGGTGACGCTGATCGGCAGAAGTCTTGACGTCGGCTTTCGTCGTGTACTACAAAGACTAATAACATACTCGTTAGTTTGTGGAACGTCCCTTTCGGTTCGTCCTGTCACACGAGAACATTACGAGCAGATAACTGGGAGCGGCAAATCCATGGAGCGGGAGTTCGATTTCATCGTAGTCGGGGGAGGTTCTGCCGGATGCGCATTGGCAGCCCGCTTGAGCGGCGACCCGGCGGTGTCGGTTCTGTTGATCGAGGCCGGGCCGGATGCAAGCCCTTGGCAAGTGAGAATGCCACTCGCTGTAGATTCCCTTCTCACGTCTACCACCTACAACTGGGCCTTTGAGTCCGAGGTCGAAGAGGGCCTTGGCGGACGCGTAATGGCCCATCCGCGAGGGCGGGTGATTGGCGGGTCGTCTGCGATTAATGGCATGGTCTACACTCGTGGAAATCCTCAGGACTATGACGAGTGGCGCGACGACCACGGATGCGCAGGTTGGGGATACGCGGATGTCCTGCCGTACTTCATGCGAATGGAATGCGCCAAGTCCGGGGATGACCGCTATCGGGGCAGGAGCGGCCCATTGCGGGTTACACGTCCAAAGCCGACGAACCCGCTGAATGCTGCGTTTCTAAACGCGGGTCGTGAAATCGGCTACCCGATTTCCGAAGATTCTAATGGTCCGCAGCACGAAGGCTTTTCGGTCGCCGAGCAGACGATCGTAGACGGTCAGCGCAACTCCTCCGCTGCTGCGTTTCTCAATCCGTCGGTGCGGGCCCGCTCCAACCTGAAGATCTCTGCGAAAACCCTCGTCGAGAAGATCGTATTCGAAGGCCGCCGTGCAGTCGGAGTCAAATGCCAAACAGCGAACGGTCCGAAAGTCTTCAAGTCGCGCCGTGAAATCGTCCTCTCCGCGGGCGGTGTGGGCTCGCCGCATATCCTGAAGCTGTCCGGTGTAGGCCCGGCCGACGAGTTGCAGAGCCACGGAATCGCGGTTGTTCACGATGCGAAGGGGGTCGGCGCAAACCTCCAGGATCATCTCGATCTCCCGATCCAATACACTTGCAAGCAGCCCGTAAGCCTCAAGCGCAGCACGGAATGGCCGCGGAAGGCCTTTGTCGGCATCAACTGGTTTCTGTTCAAGGGCGGAGTCGCTGCGAGCAATCAGTTCGAGGTAAGTGCCTATATTCGCACCAGAGCGGGCATTTCCAAGCCCAATTTGAAGTTTGAGTTCTTTCCGCTGAGCATCTCGCACTCCAACTTCAAACCCTATCCACAGGAAGCGTTCCAAATTCACTGCACGGTGGAGACGTCTTATGCGAGAGGCTCACTGCGGCTTCGATCGGCAGACCCTTCTGTGGCACCGCTGCTTCAGTTCAACTACCTTTCCGACGAGCGTGACATGCAAACGTTCCGGGAGGGGATTGCGCTCGTCAGGGAATTGGTCGCCTCACGCTCCTTTGATCCGTTCCGCGGGGCGGAAATCGAGCCTGGAGAGGCTGTAAGGAGCAAAGAGGCGCTGGACGAGTGGATCCGGCATCGCGCCACAACCGCATTCCACATCTCCGGCACCTGCGCGATGGGGCGCAGCGACGACCCGAATGCGGTCATTGATTCCGAACTTAGGGTGCGCGGCGTCGAGGGCCTCCGCGTTGCCGATGCATCGATCATGCCGGTCGTCGTCACCTCCAATCTCAACGCTTCGGCGATGATGATTGGTGAGCGGGCCGCGGACCTTTGCCTCGGCCGTGCGCAACTCAGTCCTTCGAACGAGCCTTACTGGATCAACCCAAATTGGCAGACGATGCAACGATAGGATGGTCATGAACCACCCATATTCCAATCATCAGGCAACCGAACTAGCCGGTCATTGAGGAGACATTTATGGACACCAAACAATCAGTTCCGGAAAAGATGCGCGCTGTCCTCCTAACCGGTTTCGGGGGGATTGATAAGCTCGAGTACCGTGATGACGTCCCTGTGCCGCACCCCGCAGCCGGGGAAGTTCTAGTTCGCGTCGGTGCATGTGGCATGAACAACACCGACATCAATCTCCGCACCCGGTGGTATGACCGCGACGTCAATGAAAGCCTCTCTGAGGACGTGGGACTGAAAGGCGTCGGAGGCTCGAAATCCGATTCCGAGACAAGCGGCACGTGGAAGGAGGAGACGATCGTTTTCCCGCGTATCCAAGGCGCGGCCGTGGTTGGGACGATCGCGCAAGTAGGCGGGTCGGTCGATAGCGTGAGGATTGGCGAGCGTGTCATTGTGGACCCGCAGGTCAGGGATCTTTCGCTCCCCGAGCGGGCCCAGTTGGTCGCCTACCTTGGCGGGGAGCGCGACGGCGGCTTTGCGGAGTATGTGGTCGTTCCGGCGGAGAATGCCTACGCCATCGAGTCCAGCCTCTCGGACGCCGAACTTGCAACCTTTCCGACGTCTTATGACACTGCGGAAGAAATGCTCGTCCGTGCACGGCTCGCCAGGGGTGAGACCGTTGTTATCACCGGCGCTGCCGGTGGCGTGGGTACCGCACTCGTGCAGCTGTCGTTGATACGGGGCGCAACGGTGATCGCCATCGCCGGAGCTGCGAAAGAGGAACGATTGAGGGCTCTCGGCGCGCACCATTTCGTAGCACGGGAGAACCCGGATGTTCGCGGGGCGATCGAGGCGATCGAGGGGGAAAGGGCGGTGCATGTCGTCGCCGATGTCGTCGGCGGTCCCTTCTTCACGGACAGTCTCAAATTGCTTTGCCGCGGCGGACGATACTCCACTGCAGGTGCGATCGCAGGCCCCATCCAACCGATGGATCTCCGGGACCTCATCTACAAGGATCTGGAGATGTACGGGATCACTTGCCCAACCCCTGACACCTTCAAGTCGGTCATCAACCACGTCGCTTCGGGACGCTTGAAGCCCCTGATCGAAAAAACATACTCGCTTAAGGACTTGCCGCTGGCGCAGACCGAACTTGTTAAACGCAATCATGTGGGCAAGTTGGTCGTGGTTCCGTAAGCAACGGGCACACCCTCGCGAATCCTGACGCTGTGACACGAGATACATTTGATGAATGCTGTTGAGAACGCCCTCTCAAGTCTGCCCCCTGAGGTCGTCGTCCGCGATCAGGATATCGTGAGCAAGTACACGACCGACTTTCGTCATCTTTACGCCGGTCGTGCTGTGGCGGTGCTCAGGCCGCGTTCTGTCGCGGAAGTGCAGCAAGTCGTTCGGACACTCACCGCCCACGGCGTACCGATCGTCCCTCAAGGAGGAAACACCAGCTACTGCACGGCGGCGACTCCAGATCGAGGTGGAGGTGAAGTCGTTGTTAGCCTCGAGCGCTTGAACAAGGTTCGGGAGATAGACGTCGGCAACTTGTCTATGATCGTTGATGCAGGATGCATCCTGAGCGACCTGCACGACGCCGCCTCAGACTGCGATTTGATGCTTCCGCTGAGCCTCGGATCGCAACAGTCCTGCCAGATCGGTGGAAACCTATCTACCAACGCGGGCGGAATAGCGGTCGTGAAGCACGGCATGGCGAGGGACTTGGTCCTCGGGTTGGAAGTGGTCCTTCCCGACGGCTCGCTCCTGATCGACCTTAATCCGCTAAGGAAGAACAACTCCGGGTACGATACGAAGCAGTTGTTCATAGGAGCAGAGGGCACCCTGGGCATCATCACGGGCGCGTCGTTGAAGCTGGCCAGAAAACCCAGGGCCACGGTGACAGCCTTTTTGGCGATAAGCGATATCTCTGAGCTTTCGACCCTCCTCGATCGCGCCCAGAGGTTCACCGGAGACGCGGTGACTTCGTTCGAATACGTCTCGAATAGTTCTCTCGAACTTCTGTTGCGGAAGCGCCCCGCTCTCAGGCATCCGCTGGAGCAGGCAAGCGAACATTATGTCTTGCTTGAAGCGGCAACCTCTTCACATCTGCTCGATATTCAAGGGGCCGTTGAGGCGCTTCTGGAGGAAGCGATGACCGATGGTCTGGTCATCGACGGTGCGATCGCGGCTAATGAGGAACACAGGAGTCACTTCTGGCATCTGCGGGAGAACATCCCGGAGGCCGAAGTGCTGAATGGGGGCTCGGTTAAACACGACGTTTCGGTTCGGACTTCGAGACTCGCTTCGTTCATTGAGCAAGCCTCGCAGATCGTAAGATCGCATCGCCCCAGCGCCATTCTCTCGATCTACGGGCATGTCGGTGATGGAAATGTGCACTTCAACGTCGTTCCTCCGGCAGAGGCCGTTCCGTCTGAATTCAAGTCTTCGTTTGAGACTATTGTCTCGCCGCTGATCTACAGCTTGGCTGCCGACATGGGCGGCTCTTTCAGCGCGGAATATGGCATCGGGCGGGTGAAGCTCGATTTGCTCGAGAAATACGGGGACCCCGGCAAGATCGCGGTGATGAAAAAGCTGAAGCACGCGTTGGACCCGGAAGGCCACATGAACCCAGGGAAAGTCGTTCGACAGCTCTCGGCCGCTCCGCCCGACAACCTAATCTACTAGCTGGCCCGCTTTATCTGCGAGACCTTCGCCCGGCTGAACACGGCTTCCGCCATCTCGAAGCTCAGCTCCTTGGCACTCTTCGACTCAGGATCGGAAAAATACTGGAAGCTGCAACCGTCGACGATAACGAGCAATGATTGGGCGATCGTCATGAGGTCCCAATCGCAGGACTCGCCCGAAGCGTCCTGCGCCTGCTTCAAGACGGAAACAATTTCGGTCAAGTAGAGCGGGTACATTACGCTCCGGATGCGGTCGCTGTTGCGCACGGCCCAGAGAAACAGCTCGAACTGAGCTTGGGCATTTTGCGGTACTTCCTCGATCGCATCCCACCAGGCCTGCAGCATGCTCCGAACGGTTGCTCGCATTCCGCCGCCCGTCTGGAAACGCATGGAATCAGGCACCATCTCCTTCAGCCACCGTTCAACAGCGGCGTGGACTAGGTCGTCTTTGTCCTTGAAGCAGTAGTGAACCGCCGCGAGTGACGCATTTGCGCGTTTGGCCACCTCACGCATGGTGACCGATTGCATACCGTTCTCGCGCATAACCTGGATCGTGGCGTCGACGAGTTGTTCGCGCCGAAGCGCTGATGGAATTCGCACTGAACATTCCCCTGTTCGTACCGGGCGGTTGGCCGAAAGGTATCGGCATCGACCGCATCGAAGCAAGGTAACAAATTTGACGTAAAAAGGACATGGGCAATTGACTGAGACAATCGTCCATGTCACTCTACGTACTTGGCGGTATAAATACCGACCGGAGGAGTATCTCGGAAAACCGCGGCCCGTAGGGGCGTTAACGACTTCAAACGTGGCTTCGGTCGCTTTGAAGATCGAAGCGGCGCGTCGGATCGCGGACAAACATCTAGCGAGTTGAAAAACAGGGGAACTACAAATGAACCTATCCAAACTAATCGCGTCGTTTTGTTGCGCGACGGCTCTGGCGGTCGGCTCCGCGGCCTTCGCGGAGCAGCCTGCCCCAACGCCGATCGTAGACGAGGCGAACGGCATTTTTTCGGACCCTGCCAAAAACAGCGCCGAAGCGTTGAAACAGGCAGTTACTGCCGACGACTGGGCTGTGCCGGTGGTCGTCGTGGATTGCGAAACGCCTGGCTGCGATGGATCTCGTACTCCGTCGGTCTACACTCCGCTTCCGGCTAATGAGATTAAAGGAAAGTGGAACGTTTGCGCGGTAATCCCGCATCTCAAGGATCCGTACTGGGTGGGTCAGGATGCCGGGTTCGTCGCCGAAGCCAAACGAACTGGGGTCTCGCTTCAGATTTACGAAGCGGGCGGCTACACGGAAATCTCGAAGCAGATCAATCAATTGAACAACTGCGTGGCTGCGGGCGCGGATGCGGTAATCGTAAGCGCCGTGAGCAGCGAGGCGCTTTCACCGATTGTCGAGCGCATCAAGAACGACGGCACCGTCGTCATCGACCTGGTCAACAGCCTCGCCACTCCGGCGGTCACCGGCCGTGCGTTGTTCGACCACTGCACGATCGGCAAATTCCTGGGCAAATACCTCAAAGAAGCAGGCGAGCCGGTCAAGGCTGTCTGGTTGCCAGGCCCATCCGGCCAAGCTTTGCTTGAGAAACTTATGACCTGCTTCTCGGACGAAGCCGGGGAAAAGATCGAGGTCTTGACGAAGCTTTACGGCGATACCGGCAAGGACGCGCAGCTCGCGCTCGTCGAGAACGCAATCAATGCCTATCCCGAAATGAACTACATCCTTGGAAGCGCGGTTACGGCTGAAGCCGCCGTGAGCCCGCTCGCGCAAAACGGCCTTTCGGATAAGGTCAAAACCGCGTCCTATTACATGACCCCCGGTCTTTACGAGCAGCTCAGGGCAGGCAAGGCTACCTGCGCCAGTGCCGGCAACGAAATGATCTTGTCCCGCATCGCCATCGACATGGCTGTCCGCGCGCTGGAAGGCAAACCTTTCAACGGCGGCAAGTACGTCAGCATGACGGCAAACGTGATCTGCGGCCCGGCGGCAGGCGAGAAGTTCAACAACGTCGACACGATGTCCAAAGAACTCAACCTTCCGCCCGAGGGCTTCCGCCCGGTCTTCAGTGTAAACTGAGGGAGGTGATCCGCTTTGACTCTGCCAGTAGCAGCAACGCGGGGGGTCTGGAAAAGCTTCCAGGCTTCCCCCGCCCTCAGAGATGTGAGCATCGACTTCAAACCAGGATCGGTCCACGTCCTGTTTGGCGAAAACGGCGCGGGAAAGTCCACTTTGATCGGCCTTCTTTCGGGCGTGCACCAGCCGGACAAGGGACAGATCCTCATTGGAGGCGAAGCAACAACGATTTCGAGCCCGCGTGAAGCACGCGAACTCGGGGTATCCACAGTCTTCCAGGACCCGGCCCTCATTCCCCAGCTTACGGTTTGCGAAAACCTGACATTGGGGAGAGAGCCGCTGAAACGAGGGTTTCTTCAGCGGCGACGTCAAACCGCGATCGCTGTCGAAGCACTCGAGCGAATCGGCTCCAGAATCTCGGTCTCGGCGCTGGCCAGCGATTTGAGCCGCGCGGACCAGCAGGTCGTGGAAATCGCGCGTGCCCTTCAGGGCTCGGCGCGCCTGCTGATCTTGGATGAACCTACGGCGACACTGACGGAAGAGGAGACGGAGCGTCTCTTCGCGATCCTTGAACGGCTCCGTGCAGACGGAATCGCGATGATCTACATCACTCACCGGATGGGTGAAATCAGAAGGATCGGCGACGAGGTTTCGATACTTCGGGACGGCGCGCTGGTCCGCACTACCCGCGTCGCCGACGTGAGCGACCGAGAACTTGTCGAACTCATGACGGGACGACGCGTGGATGCGATTTTCCCCGAAGTTCCTCACAGGCCCAGAGATGGTGGGCTGGAGTTTCGGGGAGTCTCGGGAGGTTCCATCGAAGACATCACATTTCACGTAAAGCGGGGCGAGATCGTTGGCCTGACGGGTCTTGTCGGGTCCGGAAAGGGCGAAGTCGGAAAACTGTGCTTCGGTCTTTCCAAGACACAATCCGGCGAGATTTTGATCGACGGCAGCGACGTCGGCCCGGCGTCGCCTGAAAAACGGCTCAAGCGCGGTATCATTTACTATCCGGGCGACCGCAAGAGGGATGGTCTCATAGGTGTGAGATCCGCACGAGAGAACGTGACACTCTCATCGCTGGACGAATGGCAGAATTGGGGTTTCCTCAATCGCGCAAGCGAGAAGAAAGCGGCGAGTGACATCCTTGCCAAGCTTCATTTGAGGCCGGCCAACCCGGACGCGCTGCCGACGACATTTTCCGGCGGCAATCAGCAGAAGATCGTGTTGGGGCGCGGGTTCACCCGGTCGTATGCGGTTCACGTGTTTGACGAACCGACCGCAGGAGTCGACGTCGGTGCACGCGCGGAAATCTACGACGCGATCATGAAGCTGGCCGAGAGCGGAGCCGCAGTGCTCGTCATCTCCTCGGACCTGCCGGAAATCGTCAACCTCTCACACAGGGCGTATGTCGTCGCACATGGTCAAATCGTCGGTGAGTTCTCCGGCGAAGAACTCAGCGAGAAGACGCTGCTTCCCTTCTTTTTCCACGAGCCGACGAGGGCCGTAATATGACAGAACACACCGCAAAGGTCGTAGCGCTTCCGCACGGCCAGCCAATCCATCACGCAACCAGTCATTCTCAGCAAGCCGGCAGTGATTTCTCCACATTCTTCCGTCGGCAGTTCATCAACTACGGCATCCTTCCGCTTCTTCTGGTAGCTCTCATCTTGACGTTCGCGATCATTGAGCCGCGATTCCTGTCTTACGCCAACGTGATGAACGTCACGCGGCAGGTCAGCTATCTGGGGATCATCGTCGTCGCACAGATGCTCTATCTGGTAACCGCCAATTACGATCTTTCGAACGGCGCAACGGTGGCGCTTTCATCGATCGGTTGTGCCTTGGTGATGGCCGCTACGGCTGGCGGCGATCCGGCGACTTCGATCGCGCTTGGATGTTTGGCGGCGCTTGGGGTCTCTCTCTTCATTGGCATCGTCAACGGGGTGCTGATCGCTGTAGTGAAAGTATCCTCGTTCATGGTGACCCTGGGCATGGCTTCCGCAGCGGTCGGCGTCGCGTTGTTGGTTACGGGAGGGGTGCCCGTTTACGGTCTTCCCCCCGAGTTCTCGAGGTACTTCGGCGAATACGCAGTATTCGGCGTTCCATTTCCTGCGATCGTCTTCGGGATTGTCGTGGGCGCGGCCTACGTGTTGCTGAATTGGACCAAGATAGGCAGGCATGCCTTTGCGGTTGGGGGCAATGAGCGCGCCGCCTTCCAATCTGGCGTGAACGTCAGGCGCACGCTGTTGTGCATGTGCATTTCCGGCAGCGTGCTCGCTGGTCTTGTGGGGCTCCTGTTGACCGCGAGAATGTCGACCGGGGAAGCGAACGTCGGAGTCGAGTTTCCGATGCAGTCGATCATTGCATGCGTGATTGGGGGCATAGCGCTCTCCGGCGGCGAAGGGCGGGTGTCCGGCGCGGTTATGGGCGCGCTTTTCATCGTCCTCCTGAGCAACGGCATGGATCTTATCAGGGTCCAAAGCTACGTGCAGGATATCCTGCTTGGAGGCCTCTTGGTCCTCGCGATCATCGTAGACAAGCTGCGCACGCGTGTAAGGCTGCGGCAGGTAGCAGCGCCCCAAGCCGCATAGGTACGAGACAGGTTATGGCTCACGACAAACATTCCTCGGACGCATCTGCGTCCGAGTTCGCGCTCGGCCACTGGGGCTTGCATCGGGTTGCGCGGGACGCCGCGGGCAACGCTAGTCTCCAGCCTTGGGAAGGCGACGGCAATCCAAGCCCGATCGGGCTCGACTTGCTGTCGGAAGAGGTTCAATCGCTCCGCGTTCGCCGACCGGCGTTCCGGGAAAGCTGGCTCCGGGAAGGGGCGGGCGCACACCGCGAGCGACGCGGAAGCGACAGATTCGTCGAGGTCCCTTGGGACGAGGCGTTTGAACTTGTGGCGGGTGAGCTCTCCCGGGTGAAACGCGAAAATGGAAACCGGGGGATCTTCGGCGGATCCTATGGCTGGGGCAGCGCCGGTCGGTTCCACCACGCACAAAGCCAGATCCACCGTTTCCTCAATACGATCGGCGGTTATGTCCGTGGTCGCGACTCCTATAGTTTCGGCGCCGGCTCGGTGATCATGCCGCACGTGGTTGCACCAATGGAGCAATTGCTCGAGCAGCACACCGATTGGAATACGCTCGCCGGCCACACGCAACTGTTCGTGGCGTTTGGCGGTATTCCCCTGCGCAACACGCAGATGACCGCCGGAGGTCCCAGCCGTCATCGCGTCCGCGAATCGCTCGATCTCATGAGGTCGAGCGGCGTGCGCTTCGTGAACATATCGCCGCTTCGCCAAGACATCGACGGTTCCTCGGAGTGGATTCAGGTCCGCCCGAACACTGACGTAGCTTTGATGCTCGGATTGATGCATGTCCTCCTATCCGAAGGCCTGCACGATACCGGCTTCCTGACGCGCTATTGCACGGGTGGCGACGAGGTGAGGGCATATGTCTTCGGCGAAAACGATGGGGTCCCCAAGACACCGGACTGGGCATCGATGATCACCGGGGTGCCGGCACCGAGAATTGTCGAACTGGCGCGCGAGATGGCCAGGTCGAAAACGATGATCAACGCCTCCTGGTCGCTCCAACGCCAGAGCCACGGAGAGCAATCCTATTGGGCATTGGTCACCCTGGCGTCGCACCTCGGGCAGATAGGGACGCCGGGAGGCGGATTCGGCATCGGATATGGTACCCTGAACTCGGTCGGCTCCAGCGAGTTGAGGGTTTCAGGACCAAGACTTTCCCAGGGAAAGAACCTCGTCGACGAGTTCATACCAGTCGCGCGGATTGCGGACATGCTGTTGAACCCCGGCGCGCAATTCGAGTACGATGGAGGCACCTACACATACCCTGACATCAGGCTTATCTATTGGGCGGGCGGGAACCCCTTCCATCATCACCAGGATCTCAATCGTTTCATTTCCGCCTGGCAACGCCCCGAGACGATAATCATCCAGGAGCAGTATTGGACAAGCACCGCTAAAGCGGCAGACATCGTATTGCCTACCAGCACCTCCTTGGAGCGCAACGACATCGGATTCGCCTCACGAGAGGGACATCTAGTCGCGATGCGTAAAGTGACGGACCCGGTCGGGCTCGCTAAAAGCGACTTCGAGATCTTCTGTGGCATCGCCGACAAGATGGGCATGGGCCGTGAGTTCTCGGAAGGACGAACCGCGGAAAATTGGCTGGAGCACATGTACGAGGACTTCCGGCAAAGAGTTGCAGCCCAGGTCCCGCTGCCTGACTTCGGTACGTTCTGGGAACTCGGACGTATCGAGTTTCCGCCATCCAACAAGCCCACCGTCATGCTCGAGGGATTCAGGACGGATCCCGAGGCACACCCGCTTAAGACCCCATCCCGGCGCATCGAGCTCTATTCTGAGAAGATTGCCGGCTTCGGGTACGACGATTGTCCAGGACAGGCGACTTGGATGGAGCCCGTTGAGTGGCTGGGTTCACCGAAAGCGACAAGGTTTCCGTTGCACCTGCTCAGCCAGGAGCCTCGGCTACGCCTCCATAGCCAACTGGACCACTCTCCCCACAGCCGTGCGGGTAAGGTCGACAGCAGGGAGCCTATCCTGCTGAATCTTGCCGACGCCGAAGCTCGCGGGATCCGGGAGGGCGATATCGTTCGCGTGTTCAACGAACGCGGTGCCTGCCTCGCGGCAGCGAAGATTACCGAAGATGTCGTTCCGGGCGTCGCCATCATCGCGACGGGGGCGTGGTTCGATCCACAGGATTGGACGGCGACAAACAGTCTTGAGAAACACGGCAATCCGAACGTCCTCACAATTGACGTGGGTGCGTCGAAACTCTCCCAGGCGACGGTTGCTCAGTCATGCCTCGTCGAGGTCGAATCCTATCTCGAGTCGCCCCCGAAAGTGACCGCTTTCGAGCTTCCGAAGTTCGATGAGTAGCCACTG
The DNA here is from genome assembly GCF_001270265.1 of Ensifer adhaerens. Taxonomy (GTDB): domain Bacteria; phylum Pseudomonadota; class Alphaproteobacteria; order Rhizobiales; family Rhizobiaceae; genus Ensifer; species Ensifer adhaerens_B. The sequence continues at coordinate 42,616 of NZ_LGAP01000027.1, read as the reverse complement.
GTGACTTTCGGAACTGGGTCAGCGGCAAATGGCAAACTTAAATCGTTGTCTCGGATGTAGACATTCTACCAACTAGGATATATTGATACCAATCAGTATGTGTTCGCAACGGCGCCTTTGGAAGCCGGATTTGTTGATGACCACGGCCCGGCAGATGCGAAGAAAGAGGGAGAATCATGGAACACGCGACTAAGTTCTACATCGACGGAAAGTGGGTCGAACCCGCCTCCAACGCGACAGCGCATCTTATCAATCCGGCTACCGAAGAAGTCTTCGCCACTATTGCCATGGGAAGCGCGGAGGATGTCGACAAAGCCGTGAAGGCCGCTCGCCGAGCATTCCCCGCTTTTTCGAAGTCTTCCGTCGAGGAACGCATCCATCTTCTCCAGAAGATTGAAGCAATCTTCCTCAGACGCGAGCGCGAGATCGCCGAGACGGTTACGCAAGAAATGGGCATGCCCATTTCATTGAGCACTACGGGGCTTTTGGACTGGTGCAAAGTTCATACCGCCGCGACAATCGAAATACTCAAGAACTTTCAGTTTGCCGAGAAGCTCGGCACAACGACCGTGTACAAGGAGCCGATTGGCGTGGTCGGCTTGATCACCCCGTGGAATTGGCCGATCGGTCAGATCTTTACGAAGATCCTCCCGGCGCTCGCAACGGGTTGCACCATGGTGCTCAAGCCGAGCCAGCTAACTCCCCTCGACGCGATCATCCTCGCGGAAATCATGGATGAGGCCGGCGTCCCCGCAGGCGTGTTCAATCTTGTCAACGGCGAGGGACGAGTGGTCGGCGAAGCGATTTCGCAGCACCCTGATATCGACATGGTTTCGTTCACGGGCTCGACCCGCGCTGGGATCCAGATCAGCAAGTCCGCGGCCGACACCATCAAACGCGTCGTAAGCGAGCTTGGTGGAAAATCTGCGAACATCATCCTGGACGACGCCGACTTCGACACGGCCATCGAAAGTGCGGTAGCGAATTGCTTCTTTATTAACGGGCAGGCCTGCGATGCCGGTACCCGCTTGCTGGTTCCCCGCACTCGATTGGAGGAAGCAACAAAGCTTGCCGCTGCCGCCGCAAACGCGAACGTGTTGGGTTCGCCTGCCGACCCTAAGACTACGCTTGGTCCGGTGATGAATGCGAACCAGTTCGCGCGCGTGCAGGAACTTATCCAAACGGGCATCGATGAGGGAGCACGCCTTGTGGCCGGCGGAACGGGACGGCCTGAGGGGATCGAGGCCGGCTACTACGTCAAGCCAACGGTCTTTTCCGATGTGAAGCCGGGTATGACGATCTACCGTGAGGAAATTTTCGGTCCGGTACTGAGCATCACGGCCTACGAAGATCTTGATGATGCCGTCCGGATCGCTAACGACACCGTATATGGCCTTGCGGCCCATATCACGGGAAAGAACATGGACACGATCCGAAAGCTCTCACGTGAGCTCCGTGCAGGCTCTGTGTTCGTCAATTCGCCGGACTGGGATCCCAAGGCGCCATTCGGCGGTTACCGGGAGTCGGGCAACGGACGCGAGTGCGGGGAGTACGGCTTCACCGAGTTTCTCGAGATCAAGGCCGTCGTCGGTCACGGTTGACACCTACCATGGGCCGCATTCGATCGATGCGGCCCTTTTGTTTCCTTGCTACCAACGTTGCCTGTGAAACAACTTGGAATGCATCAGCGGGTCATAGCGGGGAGCCTATCGCCCTTGTTGTGAAAAAGTGTCTCGCAGCAAGCAGCCGCGGTGCTGATTTAGACCCTGTTGAACGGTGCGCGGACATTCCCTTTGAGGATCCTCCACATCATCCACGCATGGTCTGCAGCACCCAAGACGAGCCGAGATCCAATCATAAGAGGAGGAGGATACAGATGGATGCAACCGTCTCCAGCGCAAGTCTCGATTTCTGGGTGCCGTCCCAAGAGGCGTGGGCGAACAGCAAGAAGAGAGTGGAACTGCCGAACGGCATGTCTATGGCATACACCGATTTCGGTGATCCTTCCGGCGCGCCGCTTTTGTTGATCCACGGCTATACCGACAACAGCAGAGCTTGGTCTCTTAACGGGCCTTACCTGCGGGGGCGTCGCCTGATTGCGATCGATCTCAGAGGACACGGACAGAGCTCCGTCACTGATACCTATAGTGTCGACGAACTGGCCAACGATGTCGCGCTGTTCATTGATAAGCTCGGTTTGGGTAAAATAGACGTAGCCGGACACTCGCTCGGATCCATAACCGCCCAGGTCCTCGCGGCATTCTACCCAGACAAGGTCAACAGTATCGTTCTTGTGAATTCGACGCTGAAGGTAAATGCCGGTCCCGGAGAGTTTCTCTGGGATACGGTGATGGACCTGAGTTATCCACTCGATCCCGATGGCGCATTGATGAGCGAGTGGTTCTGGAATCCTACCCCTATAGATCCGACTTTCCTGCACTACTCGATCCAAGAAGCAGCTCGAACGGATGAAAGGACCTGGCGAGGTGTGCTTCGGGCGCTGAGCACGACTGATCTTGCACCTATCCAGTCCCTTATCAAAGCCAAGGTCATGATCATTTGGGGCGACTTGGATCCTCTCTTCGATCTTGGATCCCAGGAAGCTCTTCGGGCCGTCCATCCTGACGCGGAGATCCTCACCATCGAGGGGGCCGGTCACAACCCGAACTGGGAGCACCCGGAAAAAGTGGCGAAGGCTATCCTGCGCTTTCTGGCGCGATAGCAGAGGAGGAACGGAGATGGCCGTCCCTCCGCGATAAAGGGCACCCCTTAGGGCCAGCTTCCATTCCGAACTCCCGATCGAACAAGGGCTCATCAAGGAGGGACACTGGAACTCACTCGATTGAACACGTCCTTGCAGGCATCGAGTTGACTCAGCATTTCTCGAGAAACGGCGCCCAGTATAAACCGTCACGACGACGGGTTCCAATCGCGAGGAGGGGCGGGTGCGGGATCAGTGATTGTTCGAATTCATAGCGCACGAACATTGCAGAAAAAAAACAAGATTGTGCAGGAAGGAATATTGTACTAATAGGAATGTGTTTGTACTAATGCGTATATGACTGCCCAACGACGTGCCGAGTGCCGGGGTTGGCCAAATCCGAACAGTCCGGATGGAGACAAGCATGAAGATTCTCGTTCCCGTCAAACGGGTGGTTGATTACAACGTTAAAATCCGCGTGAAGGCTGACGGCTCGGGGGTCGAACTGGCCAACGTGAAAATGTCGATGAACCCGTTCGACGAAATCTCGGTCGAGGAGGCCCTGCGGCTCAAGGAAGGCGGGGAAGCCAGCGAGGTGATTGTTGTCTCGATCGGCCCAGCCAAGGCCGAAGAGACATTGCGCACAGCCCTCGCCATGGGAGCCGACCGCGCTATCCTGGTAGAGACCGAAGACCACGTCGAACCGCTCGCCGTTGCCAAAATACTCAAGGCAATCGTCGATTCTGAGCAGCCGGGCCTCATTCTCGTGGGCAAACAGGCTATCGACGACGATTCGAACCAGACTGGACAAATGCTTGCCGCGCTGCTTGGTTCCTCGCAGGCAACCTTCGCCTCTGCCCTCGAGCTATCCAACGGCAAGGCACGCGTAGTGCGCGAAGTCGACGGTGGTCTGCAGACGATCGACATCAAGCTGCCAGCGGTCGTCACCACCGACCTGCGTCTGAACGAGCCGCGCTACGCCTCGCTGCCAAACATCATGAAGGCGAAGAAGAAGCCGCTCGACAAGAAGTCGCCGGCCGACTTCGGCGTCAACACCGCTGCCCGTCTAAAGGTACTGAAGACCGAGGAGCCGTCGGGCCGCAAGGCAGGCATCAAGGTCAAGTCGGTCACCGAGCTCGTCGAAAAGCTCAAGACCGAAGCGAGCGTTCTCTAGGTTCGAGAAGGAATTAAACAATGGCCATTCTTCTTCTGGCTGACCACGACAATTCAACCCTTTCCGACCAGACCTCCAAGGCGCTGACGGCGGCCACGATGATCGGCGGCGACGTGCATGTGCTCGTCGCTGGCAGGGCCGCAAGATCCGTTGCCGACGAGGCCGCTAAGCTTTCCGGCGTAACCAAGGTCTTGCTCGCCGAGAGCGACGATCTGGAGAACAGCCTTGCTGAGCCTCTCGCCGACCTGGTCATTTCCCTCGCAGCCAACTACGAAACAATTATCTCGGCCGCGACGTCGAACGGCAAGAACGTGCTCCCGCGCGTGGCGGCTTTACTCGACGTCGCACAGGTCTCGGAGATAGTCGAGGTGGTCTCGGCAGATACTTTCAAGCGGCCGATCTACGCCGGAAACGCCATCCAGACAGTGCAAGCTACCGATGCAAAGAAGGTAATTACCGTTCGCACTGCGTCGTTTTCCCCGGCCTCCCAGGGCCCCTCTGCTGCCGTCGAGGCCATCTCGACGGCAGCTTTTTCTTCCAGTCTTTCCGCTGTCGTGTCGACGTCGATCGCGGCCTCAGATCGCCCTGATCTGAATTCTGCCAAGATCGTGATCGCCGGCGGCCGTGCACTTGGTTCCGCTGAGAAATTCAACGCCGTCATCTTGCCCGTGGCCGACAAGCTCGGTGCGGCCGTTGGTGCTTCGCGGGCGGCCGTCGACGCCGGTTACGCCCCTAACGACTGGCAGGTGGGGCAGACCGGCAAGGTTGTCGCTCCTCAGCTCTATATTGCCGTTGGCATTTCTGGGGCGATCCAGCACTTGGCCGGCATGAAGGACTCGAAGGTCATCGTGGCAATCAACAAGGATGAGGAGGCTCCGATCTTCCAGGTTGCCGACTACGGTCTCGTCGGAGATCTGTTCGATATCCTCCCGGAACTCGAGCGCGCACTTTAGGATTGGGAGGCTCTGTTGGCAGCTTCCAATGCAGCATTGAAGCGGAGCGAGGACCTTCTGCTCGAAGACGCCGGTAAGCTCGAAAGTACCGGAGTCATCAAGCGAGCAGCCGGACGTCCAGCAGACCTCCAAAAGGTCGTCCTCGCGATGGGCGACCTTTTCCTAGCGGATTCAGCCCCGTTGATGGCGAAGTTTAACATCGGAAAGATAATCCATCTGCTTGAGAGACCGGGCCGCGTTAGAGTCGACCCGCTCCCCACAGCAGATGGATGCTTGCTCGACGCGGCGAGGGAAGTTCTCTCGAACGTCGCCCTGCACTCGGAAGGTTACAAGAGGTTCTCCGAGGGGCTTCAATCGGTCTTTGGTCGTTTGGAATGGTACACGGGAAGAGGGGGGGCGTTCGCAAGTATAAACTTTGAGCAGAACCATAGGCACGCGTTGCTTGTTGGTCCCGGCGCGGTGGAACATCGGACGGATGTTCGTATCGGGATGACGGTGCTTGGGTCGTATACGCGTTTTCCAGACCACGATCAGTTCCATTCCAGGGTCTTTATACCCTTGTCATTTGGGGAATATCGTTTTGGCAACGATCGTTGGGTCAGCGCAGGCCCTGGCGACGTCCTCTTTAATGCCGCGGGGAGGCAATGCGCTATCCGCTGTACGCGCGAACCTTTGGTCATGCTCTGGTGCCAGATCGAAGGTCGTGACCGATGAATACCAACTGCGCACGCGGTAACGTGCAGTAACATTGGCCAGGGGAGAAATGACATGCGCTTAGTAATGCTTGGTCCACCGGGAGCCGGCAAGGGAACCCAGGGACAACGTCTCTCTGAACGCTTCAATGTGCCACAGCTCTCGACCGGGGACATGCTAAGGGCTGCCGTCAAAGCCGAAAGCCCAGTTGGCATCGCGGCTAAGAGCGTTATGGATGCCGGGGGGCTGGTTGGCGACGATATCGTGGTCGGGTGCGTTGCGGAACGCCTACAGCAATCGGACGCCGTTGATGGCTTCATACTGGACGGATTTCCAAGAACCGTTGCGCAGGCCGTATCGCTGGACAAACTCCTCTTATCACGCCGGCTTTGTCTGACGGCGGTGATTGAGTTGCTTGTCGACGAGGAACTCCTTGTGAAGCGCGTTGAGCAACGCGCCCAGGACGCCCTGAACAACGGACAGTCGCCACGCTCGGACGACACGCCCGAAACGATCCGGAAAAGAATGGCCTCTTACCGGGAAAACACGGTTGTTCTCTCTAACTTCTACCATAATCAGAATCGGCTGATTCCCATCAACGGAATGGGTGCCGTAGATCAGGTAACCGTGGACATCCTCGAGGCACTTTCATGACGGCGACCGTCGATCACGAGACAAACCAGCCGTTAAGGCTTTGGCGCGGTGTCGTTCTGCCCGAATGGCTTGATTACAATGGCCACATGACGGAGCATCGATACCTGCAGGTTTTCGGGGAAGCGTCGGACGCTCTTTATGAACGTATCGGGGTTGACTTCGCCAACGCCGAGGCGGGCGCGTTCTTTACTCTGGAGACTCACATTCGACATCGCGCCGAGTCTAAGGTGGGAACCGAACTTTGGACCGAAACCCAACTGTTGGGCTATGATGAAAAACGCCTGCATATTTGGCACAGGCTGTATAATGTCGGCGGGGAACTGCTCGCGACAGGCGAGCATCTGTCCATCCATGTTCGCAAAACGAAGGTCGAACCCGCATCTGCGGTAATGCTGTCAGAGATCGCGAAGATTTTCGAATCCCAGCGAGATTTGCCGGTTCCCGAGGGCACTGGATCGGTGCTGACGAAACTATTGTCGTTCAGGCGCTGACCGCCCTTCGCGAATGCGTTTGCTGTACGTCCGGGTCTCGGAGTGATTTGCGCATTCCGGGTTCGCGATTCGCCACGCGCGCCGTACTCCTCAGGAGTGCGGCCGGTACGGTTTGCTGGCTGGCTCAATGCGATGTACGGCGTCAAGGTCGAGAAGCTGAAAAACGAAATCGAGAAGATCACCTGCCCGGCGCAGTTGCACTACGGCGACAACGATAACCACGATCCAATTGACGCGATCGGAGCCGTCCGCGGGTGGCTCGTGGGCCGGGCTCGACACGGTGATGAATTCTACACATATCCCGAAGCCGAACACGCCTTTTACAACCGCTTCAGGACAGATCGATTTAACGAACCGGCCCACCAACTCGCTGGTGCGGGGGTGTTGAGGTTTCTGGACGCCAATCTCGCGTCGACTCCAGCTTAGGTGCACAAAAGTCCCCCGGCAGCCGATACATCGGGAGACTTTGCCCTCGTAGTGGTTGGCTTGCCATTGTGCCCACCATGAACTGCTATTTCAGAAGTCGAAATTTGCTTCGTGCTCCAGGGCTCGGTCGATCACGTATCCTTAGCGCATTCGCGCAAAACGTTGTCGAGGATGTCGACAGCTTCGCTGAAGACGGTGTCGGATATCGTTATGGGAGCGAGGAAGCGGATAACATTGCCGTGCACGCCGCAGGTCAAAAGGATAAGTCCTTTGTCCAATGCTTTCTGTCGAACGGCGTTCGCAAATTCGGGATTTGGCGTCGTGGAGCCTGGTAGGTTGAACTCAGCGGCTATCATGAAGCCTATGCCGCGAATGTCAGCGATCTGGGGTACGGCATCTTGCAGGGAGCGGAGACCCTGTTTCAAACGGCGTCCGAGTAGGTCTGCGCGTCCATTCAGGTCTTCTTGCTCGATGACGTCCAATACCGCATTGGCAGCCGCGACTCCTACGGGATTGCCGCCGTAGGTGCCGCCGAGGCCGCCAGGACCCGGAGCATCCATGACTTCGGCGCGGCCGGTGACAGCGGCGATCGGGAAACCACCGCCAAGTCCTTTAGCCATGGTCGTCAGGTCGGCGACAACGTCGAAATGCTCCATCGCGAAATACTTGCCTGTCCGCGAAAAGCCCGTCTGCACTTCATCAGCGATCAGAAGGATTCCGTGCTTGTCCGCAAGCTCACGAAGCTTCCGCATGAAATCACGCGGGACCTCGTAGAAACCGCCTTCACCTTGAACCGGTTCGACAATGAACGCTGCGACCCGGTTAGGGTCGACGTCGGCCTTGAACAGCTTGTCGAGAAGGGATAGTGAATCGTCGACTGAAGTGCCGTGTAATTCGACCGGGAAGGGGACGTGGAAGATGTCGCCCATCATCGCGCCGAACCCGGTTTTATACGGAGCCACCTTGCCCGTAAGAGCCATGCCCATAAAGGTGCGGCCATGAAAACCACCGGTAAAGGCGATGACGGCCGATCGATTGGTGGCTGCTCGAGCGATCTTGACTGCGTTTTCGACTGCCTCCGCGCCCGTCGTGACGAAGATGGTTTTCTTCTTGAAGTCACCCGGGACGAGGGAGTTTAACCTCTCTGCGAGGCGCACATAGTTCTCGTAGGGAACAACCTGGTGACAGGTATGCGTGAAGCGCTCAAGCTGTGCCTTCGCGGCTTCGATTACCTTGGGATGGCGGTGTCCGGTATTGACGACGGCAATCCCGGCTGCGAAATCGATATATCGGCGGCCTTCGATATCCCATATCTCTGCGTTCTCCGCGCGATCGGCATAAACTTGGGTGGTGACGCCCACGCCGCGGGCAACAGCGCTGGCACGGCGCGTGGCGACTTCAGCATTCGACATTTCCAACTCCTCAATCGGGACGTCGTTGATCACATGTTCGGATAAACCGGGCCTTCGCCGCCTTGCGGCGGCACCCAGTTGATGTTCTGGTTCGGGTCCTTGATGTCGCAGGTCTTGCAGTGCACGCAGTTCTGCGCGTTGATGACGAAGGTCGGCTTGCCGTCCTTCTCCACCCACTCGTAGACGCCGGCCGGACAGTAGCGCGTCGACGGACCGGCATAGACATCGTGCTCGGAGCGCTTCTGCAACTCCATGTCCTTGACCTGCAGGTGGATCGGCTGGTCTTCCTCGTGGTTGGTGTTCGACAGGAACACCGAGGACAGCCGGTCGAAGGTCAACACGCCATCCGGCTTCGGATAGTCGATCTTCTGGTGCTGCGCTGCCGGCTCGAGGCTCTGCGCATCGGTCTTGCCGTGCTTCAGCGTGCCGAAGAACGAGAAGCCGAACAGCTGGTTGGTCCACATGTCCAAGCCGCCGAGCGCAACGCCGATCGCCGTGCCGAACTTCGACCACAGCGGCTTGACGTTGCGGACCCGCTTCAGGTCCTGGCCGATGGCGCTGTCGCGCCAGCCGCGTTCGATCTCGATCGGCTCGTCATTGGCGCGACCCGCTTCGATCGCCGCCGCCAGCTTCTCGGCGGCGAGAATGCCCGACAAGACGGCATTGTGGCTGCCCTTGATGCGCGGCACGTTGACGAGACCGGCCGAACAGCCGATCAACGCACCGCCGGGGAAGGACAGCTTCGGCACCGACTGGTAGCCGCCCTCGGTGATCGCCCGGGCGCCGTAGGACAGCCGCTTGCCGCCCTCGAAGGTGCCGCGGATCGCCGGATGGGTCTTGAAGCGCTGGAACTCCTCGAACGGGGCGAGGTAGGGGTTCTTGTAATTGAGGTGCACGACGAAGCCGACGGCGACGAGATTGTCTTCGAGGTGGTAGAGGAACGAGCCGCCGCCGGTCTTCATGCCGAGCGGCCAGCCGAAGGAGTGCTGCACCAGGCCAGGCCGATGGTTCTCCGGCTTCACCTGCCAGAGCTCCTTCAGCCCGATGCCGAACTTCGGCACATCGCGGTCCTTCGAGAGGCCGAATTTGGCGATCAGCTCTTTGGCGAGCGAGCCGCGCACGCCCTCGCCGATCAGCGTGTATTTGCCCAAGAGCGCCATGCCGCGGGCGAAGTTCGGGCCCGGTTCGCCGTCTCGCTCGACGCCCATGTCGCCGGTGGCAACGCCGATCACCGCGCCCGCGTCGTTGTAGAGCACTTGCGCTGCGGCAAAGCCCGGATAGATTTCGACGCCGAGCGCTTCGGCATGGCTTGCCAGCCAGCGACAGACATTGCCGAGCGAGACGATATAGTTGCCGTGATTGTTCATCAGCGGCGGCATCATGAAATTCGGCAGACGGATCGAACCGGCCGGGCCCAAGAACAGGAAATGGTCGTCCGTGACCTCGGTCTTGAACGGATGGTCCGCGTCCGCGCGCCAGTCCGGCAGCAGCCGGTCGATACCGATCGGATCGACGACCGCACCCGAGAGGATATGCGCGCCGACCTCGGCGCCCTTTTCGAGCACGACGACCGAAAGCTCCGGATTGACCTGCTTCAGCCGGATCGCCGCCGCAAGACCCGCCGGTCCCGCACCCACGATCACAACGTCGAACTCCATGCTCTCACGTTCGGGCAGATCTTGCTCGGTCATTCTCGGTTGCCTCAAAAGGTTATTGGATCCGGCGACGCGTTCCGGCATTTGCCTACGAACGGGCGGGGCAAGCGACAACGGACGTGTCGCTTGCCCCTTCCGAGCGTCGTACTTGCAGGGACGGGCACTCGGAGATCTGGCGTCCAAACCAACAATTCGTTGCGCTTAGGCGCGTCAGAAAAATCGGTAGGGACGTGTCCGCGAGTTCGATTAATACGAGGTCACGCTCTGCAGGTTGTCGACCGCTTCGACGTATTCGTTGAGCATGCGCTCAATCTCGGACTTCACGGTGGTGTGCTCGTTCATGTCTCCGACGGCCTGGCCAACAGAATAGGTCCAGTAGTCGAGGTTGCGCCCTCGTTCAGCTCGCTTGAACGGGTAGCCGTTCATAATCGACTGCATCGGCCAATCGAGGGGTTTGGGAGCGTCCGGACGGTGCCAAGCGTCCACATACTTGGTGTACAGCATGCGGCCCTGTTTACCTGTCATGGCCTTGGACAGTCGCGCGTCTTCCGAGGCGGCAGCGAACAGCTTCTCGCGCATTTCCAGGCTAAGGTCGCTTTCCGCTGTTCCTAGCCAGAGCGAGCCCATCCACACGCCTTGGCAACCGAGTGCGAGCGCGGCCAGAATATGCGATCCGCGGGTGATGCCACCAGCGGCCAGTACGGGGATGCCTTGAGCCGCCTCCACGACCTGTGGCCAGAGAACCATGGAAGCGATGTTTCCAACACTTCCTCCGGCTTCGGTGCCCTGTGCGATTAGGACGTCAACACCTGCAGCCCGCTGCTTGGCCGCGTGCTTTCCGTTCCCCACCAACGCGCCGACTTTTACGCCTTTGGCATGGGCCTCCTTAACAACCCATTCCGGCGTGACGCCGAGAGCGCCCACAATGAAGTTCACAGATTTCTTGCTTAAGGCGATCTCGAGCTGTTCGCGGCTCTTCTTGTTGGTCATGGCCATCTTCTCGGCATATTCGGCGAGATAGGCGTCACGGTCCGCCTCCGAGATGTCGGCGATCCCAGCATCGTCGAGCAGACGCTTCACGAAGTTTAGATGATCCTTCGGGATGAGCTTGCGATATTCGTCCGGGGTTTTCTCTGCGTCCTCGCCGCCTGTACCCGGAAAAACCAGATCCACCGAAAATGGCCTGCCATCGACGCGCTCCTCGATCCAGTCGATTGACATCTCGAATTCTTCGGGTGTCATCCAGGCCGCTCCAAGCGATCCCATGCCTCCCGCCTTGGTCACGGCTGCCACGACATCGCGGCAATGCGAGAATGCAAAAATGGGCAACTCGATACCGAGCGTTTTTGTCAATTCAGTTTGCAACTCCGGCCCTCCGACGCTTAGGTGGTTATGGGCAAGCACCGGCCTACCGACTCCACTCGTTTAGCTACTGATGAGTATAATTAACATTATTGTGGGTATCTTTGTAAAGAGGTTTTGCGCGAACGGCGCGGGTTTCCCTCAGCCCGCAAGGCGAAAGAAAACGCCATCCATCCCTGCGGGGCCGTTGCGCAATCTAATTAGTACTGTATTGTACGTACCGGTATGTTGGCGGACTTCGAGGAGGAATTTCGCTTGAGCGTCTTTCCGGCCAAGATCCGATCGCACCCTAATTCCACTGTCCATTCGATTGGACCGAGATAAGTGACGTGAAGCTGAAGGAACGTATGCATGTTCGACTTTAAAGGAAAAGTAGTCGTTATAACGGGTGGCGAGACCGGTATCGGAAGAGCGACTGTGGAAGCCTTTGCTCGCGCTGGGGCGGACGTGACCATCGCCGGCTTTCTCGAGGACCAGGGTCAAGACGTGGTCCAGTCGCTTGCGGCAGAAGGCTATCACGTTGATTTCATCAGAACGGACGTCCAGCAGGAGAGTTCGATCGACAACGTTGTCTCTTCGGTCACAGCCAAGCACGGTCGGATCGACGTTCTCGTTAACAACGCTTCCGTGTTTGACGGTTTTGCGGGAGCGCTCGAGACTTCGAACGCATTGTGGGAGAGGGTGATCAATACCAATCTCCGGGGCACGTTCTACTTCTGCCGTGCAGTGCTGAAGGACATGGTGGCTCGGGGAGAAGGCCGTATCGTTAATGTCGCTTCCGTTGGCGGTATTCTCGGTGGTGCGGACGGCTTGGCATACACCACTTCGAAGTTCGGCGTGATCGGTCTCACTCGCCAAATGGCTGTCGAGTTCACAAAGACGGGCGTGGTCATCAATGCGGTCTGCCCTGGCATGATTCAGACCGATATGCGGGGGAATTCTGCGCGAATTCTCGGGGACGACGCCCCGGACATGGCTCGCGGCGTCGGTGTAAATCCTGATGCGCTGAAGCGAGTCCCGGCGGGCAAAAAGGGGGTACCTCTGGATATCGCGAACGCGATCATGTTTGCGGCTTCCCCTCACGCTGGTTACATGGCGGGGCATTCGCTCGTTATCGACGGAGGCTGGACGATTCAATAACCTCGCGATCCGCCCATGTTGGCGGGTTGTGCGTCGATCCTACGCCTTGGTCCCACGGGGACCGAGGCGCTGTAGCTTGCTAGGTGCTCCATCATAAACGAGGGGACAGTTGCGGAGCGCTCCACGGGCGACAAGACTATGAGAATAGCGAAGGAATACGGGACTGGAAATGAGCGAAGAACTCAGTACGTACAACACGCTTTTCTCGCTGGCCAAGGCCCGATACTCCTGCAGGGCTTTCGCTTCCAAGCCTGTTCCGATGGGCGATATCGAACGGGTTCTCGAGGTCGCGCGTACCGCGCCGTCCGATTGCAACACGCAGCCTGCGAGCGTGTTCATCATTAGCGGACGAGCGCTCGATGGGTTGCGCGAAGAAATGTATCGGGCGGCGATGCACGGCCGGGCAAGGTCATCGGACGTTCCGCCGATCGGAACCTATACCGGAGTCTTCCAGGAGCGCCGGCGGGATTGCGGATGGTCGCTGTACAGCGCAATTGGAATTCAGCGCGGCGACCGCGAAGCCTCAGGGAAGCAGGCTCTCGAAAATTTTCGTTTTTTCGGCGCACCGCATCTGACCGTAGTGACGGTCCACGAAGATCTGGCGGAGCGAGGGCTTTTCGATACGGGCATATATCTCGGCCATTTCTTGCTTGCTGCGCAGGCGCTGGGGATAGCTACGGTCCCGCAGGGCGCAATCGCGCACTACGCCGACATCATTCGCCAGTACGCACCAATCGCCCCACATCTTCGTGTGGTCTGCGGAGTATCACTCGGCTACGCACTAGAGGACCACGCGGCAAACAGCTTCCGCACGGCGCGCGCGGAAGTCTCCGAGAGCGTTGTATTCGTAAGCTGACGTCACAAAGGGCGAGGGGACAACTCATGCCCCCTTCGCAACACCCTTGATAAGTTGGTCGGCGAACGCCGATGCAACTTCCTCGGCGCTGTATTTGGACGAGGAGCGCCTGAACCAGGTGTAAGGCCAGTTGCATGCGCCAATCAGGCAAGACACAGCAAGGAACGGGTCAGTGTCGCGGAACTCTCCGGCTGCGATACCCTGCGCGTAGAGCTCCTGGATTTGTTTGTTGTACTTCCGGCGGTTCGCGGTGACATTGGAGCGCTGGTCTTCTGTCAGTTCGTGTTCGTCGCGGTTGTAGATCGTGGACCATTCCTGGTGCAGCATCACGTTCAGTGAGTGCATTTTGACGATTTTCGACAGCAGTTCCGTGGGGGTGCCACCGGAACTCAGTGCCCCTTCCATGCCCTTGGCGTAGGTTTGGTCAATTTTCTCGAAGATCCGCCAGAGAATCTCGTTCTTGTTTTTCATGTAGTAGTAGACGATGGACTTGGTGAAACCCATCTCAGCACTGATGTCGTCCACGGTCACCGCACGGAAGCCGCGCGCCGCAATGAGCCGAGAAGCGGCGTCAAGAATTTCTTCCTGGATAAGCTCGGTCTTCTGCTGCTTGATCCTGCCACGAATGTTCGGCTTTGGTGACTCGCGCTGCGATTCCATGTCCATACGACACCTTTCTCAGTATGTTTTCGTTCCTTACGGTATAAAAATCCGAAACACAAGCGCAACCTCCGTTATGGGGCGGCTCATAGTCATTGATGAGCCGCACCTGAGCTTATCCTTCATGGGTACAAATCGAACTTGTCAGGTGTTGTAGGAACCTGCATCCCACTTCTTTTCCGCTTTCCAGGTTGGCGATAGACCGGCGAAACGCTCAAGGCTTAGCCCCTCGATGGGCGCGCTCGTGTGTCCTTTCAAGGCGAGCTCCGCCATCGCTATTCCGATCGCCGGCGCCATCCCAAACCCATGCCCGGCACCAGCCGCGACAAGGAGGCCCTCCGGGTGATCGAAACGGTGAATGATGGTCTTCTGGTCCCGGGTGATGTCCAGGACCCCGGCCCAAGTGCGCAGTAGTTGGGCCCCCTTTGCAACCGGAAACGCTTCGATCATACGGCGAACCAGGTTCCGTACGATCGGCGTATTTGGTTTGTTCGGTTCGATATCGGCGTCCAAATCCACCCATTCGTGCGGACCGCCGTTGGCATGCAGGTTGCCGCGCTTGGTCTGCCGGATAGATAGACCATTCAGGCCAATGAAGCCGACCTCATACATCGGAGGTAGAGGAGTGGTTACCAATGCCTCGAGCCGGACGGTTGCCACGGGGAAGACAACGCCGAACGGTTCAAGAAGATTCGCGTTGTATCCGCCAGCACATAGAACGACGCGATCGGCGAGTATATCGCCGGCGGCGGTCTTGACCCCCTTTGCTTTTCCTCCCTCCGCGATAACCGAGTACACGGGTGTGTGCTCGAGTATTGTCCCGCCATAATCTTGGAACGCCCATGCGTAAGCTTGCGAAACCCGCTGAGGATTGGCGTGCCCCGATCGGGGGGTGTAAAGCCCGGCACGCGTTTCCGGTGAAAGGATCGGAATGAGCTCGCGGCAAGCCTGGGCGTCAATGAGCTCGAAGCCGAAGTCGGCTCTGGTGAAAGCCTTGTAAGTCTGATGGAGCTCTTCGAGTTGTTTGTCGGAGAACGCCACCCACAATCGGCCCTTCTGGGTCCATTCGGTCGGGTATCCAAGCTCTTCGTCCAACGTGTCCCAAAGCTTCTCCGCCATGCCGGCGAGGGGAGCTTCGTCCGGGTCATCCGCTCGCAAGCTCAGATAGCCTGTTGCTCGGGAGGAGGCCTCGTAAGCGACCGCGCCGCGATCGATGACGAGCACACGCGCACCGGCTTTTTGCGCATGATAGGCGGTGGAAAGTCCGAGGAGGCCCGACCCGACGACGATCACATCGTAATTCATCATTTCTACCTCTTTGCAGTCCCTGCAACGCTTTCTGGCACCACTTCCTCGTGCATCCAGTGCGGCCATTTTTCACGGGTGTGATAATCGTCGTCCTCGGCCGCGATCAGAGACATGTCGATCGGCCTTACGGGAAAACGATAGCTACCGGGTTTGATGTCCTTGAGCGGTATCCCATAATGCTGAGACAGCAGAACGGCAGCCTCGTCGCGGCAGCGTTTGCCCTGGCAATGTCCCATGCCGACACGGGTCATTCGCTTTGTCAGATCCTGGCTGATCTTGGGTCCGGCGTCGCCGCCGGTCACGGCCACGTGCGGATGCCTCATGCCGGCTTTGAGGTACCGCGGCGGTTGTAGTTCGAGAAATTCACTGCGTGTCACAGTCTCGCACTGGCAAAGCACCACGTCCGAGCCGCCCATCTCCAGGAGCTTGGCGACCCAAACATTGATGTAATCCGCGGCGCGCGCGCCATGCTGAGTGGTTCCGGTCGGTGCTTCCGATGCACTGGCTGCGTCGCCGACCGCCGAGAGGATCCGCGGGATCTGATCGTCTTGCGCGTTGAACGCGGAGAGCCAGTATACGTCTTGTACGCTAGTCTGCAGGTTAGAATCTACCTTCGGCACCCAAGCTGGATGTTCTTCAGCAAACTGCATCTCACAGCCCATCGCTGCAGGTAGTTCGACGTTTGGAAGAACCGCGATCGAGACGCAAATGGTGTCACATTCAACCTCTGCCTGCTTTCCGGAGCCATCCGTCGAGATTACCGTTGCTGACGAAACCTTGTCGGTCCCCCCAGCTTCGAGGATAACGCTCTCATACAGGATCGGAATACCGGCGTTCAGCGCCCATTCAAGTTCTTGATCGCCCGCCTGGAACTTGGAGGTCGGTTCCACGAAGCCCGCTATATCGATACCGCGGTCACAGGCTGCACGCGCGAACTCGACCGCCAGAGGGGCCGTTCCCAGCACAAGACAGCGGGTGCCGTTGAAGCATTGGTAGGATGTGAGAAGCTTTGCTCCGGCCTTGCCGCCGAGAACTCCGGGCAACTCCCAACCCTTGAACGAAGGCACAAAATCCCGCGACCCTGTCGCGAGGATGAGAGCATCGTATTCCAGAAGTTCGTTGCCTTCGCGGGAGACTATACCCACTTTCGGGGTGCCAATATGTTGCGAATTTGGCGCATTGTGAAATGCACCCCAAGCGACCACTCCGATCTTCACGTCGACTTCGTTTTCGACGCACTCCAGCAATAGCTCGTTTGAGCTTAGCACGTTGTCGAACACCGCCGTTTCATCGCTGAGCGATGCCGGCAGACCGGATCCGTAAAAATACGGAGCATCGAATGACATGTTTTTGAGCTCTTGCGGGTGCTCATCGATCAGCGTCACTTCGTAGTCGGCTCCGCGGGCTGCCAACGCGAACTCGCATCCCAGTCTGCTTGCTCCTACGACGACTATACGCTTGCCGCTCATTTCCAATTACCCCTTACGACCCCGCTGCGGTAGCCGATCGTGTTTAGTTTATCTCTTCCGGGCGGAGCAGCGTCGAGGAACATGCTCAGCCCGAAAGAATACCGAAGAACGCGCCTCGCGCGCATTTGCGGTCAAAGCTTGCGCATGGCCGCCGCGACGATCTGCTCGTAGTCGCCGACGATTCCGACATCAGCAATTTTGAAGATGCTGGCTTCGGGGTCCTTGTTGATCGCGACGATCTTTTTGGCACCTCCAATGCCTGCCAGATGATGCACTGCACCGGAAATGCCGACTGCGACATACACGTCTGGGCTGACTTTCTGCCCGCTGAAGCCCACCTGACGAGAAGAGGGTACCCAGCCCATTTCGACGGCTGCGCGGCTCGCTCCGACTGCAGCGTTGACCTTTGCTGCGAATTCCTCGATGAGCCGCCACTTTTCACCCGAGCCAATTCCCAGTCCACCCGAAATGACCTTGCTCGCTCCGCGGAGAGGAATGCCGCCACTATCTGGCAAGGCTTCGGAGGCGACAAAGCGGACAGCCCCTTGCTCTGCGGGTTCCCGGGAGACTTCAACAACGATGTCAGTGCCTTCAGGTGCGGCGAGGTTCTCGCCGCTGTACAGCACGACTGCGTTTCGGTCGCCCAGGGACAGGGTCTTCTGAACCATAGCCCCCATCACCGGCCCCGTAACGCGGAGCGCGTTGTCCGCGACCTCGATAAGCTCGCAGGCGGTCACAAACTCGGCCGAAAAGGATGCGGCGACTTGGGGTGCCCAGTTTCTGTTCGAAATCGTTCCAAAACCAACGACGAGCGAGACAGCTGCGGACGCTGCCTTACCGACAATGTGGACCAGGTAATCGGCACCATCGCCCACGGCCTTGTCCGGAGCAACCGCAGTTACATTGCGAAAAGCGCTGCCGTGTTTGACGTTGACACTCGATGAACCGGTCGTGTCCAGGATAAGGAGATCCGAGGAGTAACCTGCATTGCCGATCGACGTCGCAATAGCAGCGAGAGTGGCAAATTCGGATGACCTTGTGTCTGCGGAATTATGGAGTACGAAGAGGGCGTTCTTCATGTCGATGCCTCACTTATCGAGAGCTGCGAGGAGGGCCGCGGCCTTGTCTTCGTCGCTGCCTTCAATGAACTTGGTTGCCTCTATGGCTCGCTGTCCCTTCTTCGGCGAGTACTTGGACGGTACGCCGGCAACGCCGCCGGGTTCGGAGGCGACTACTTCAATCGTCGCCTTCTTCGCCGCCATGACGCCTTTCAGGCCGGGAGTTCTAGGCTTGTTGATTTCGTTCGAGACCAGCAGCATCGCAGGCAGGGTGAGCTCATATTCGTCAATGCTTGCATCCGCGAGTTTGCCGACGTTGATGGTTCGCTCGCTGGCCGATTTAATCGACACGATCGGAGCGAGAGCCGGAATGCCAAGGCCATGCGCTACAAGGTACGGGACGTATCCGGCGTCCTCGTCCGAAGATTGACGGCCCGCGATAACCAGTGAAGGTATGCTCTTCTGCTTGAGTGCGGAGACGAGTGCTTGCGCTGTCTTGAACGAGTCGCGGCGAGACTTGTCGTCGAGTTCGACACGGATTGCATTGTCCGCGCCCATAGCCAAGGCGCGGCGAAGATACTGATCCGCTGAAGCATCGTCGGCGGTCACGACAGTTACCGTCGCGCCGGCGGATTCTTTGAGGCCGATCGCCGCTTCGACAGCGTTCAAGTCGTAGAGGTTGATCGAATACTGTGACGAGGCGTGCAGGACCACTTCGTCCTGAGCGTCGGAGATTGATACAAATTGCTCCGGGAGGTTTGGATCAGGGACCTTCTTGATCAATACAACGATATCCATTCGAATTCAGCGCTCCTACCGCTGGCAGTTCCCGCACGTGAGGCGTGTCGTTCGAGCTTCCCGAAATCGCAGCTCTACGATGGGCGGTTATTTCGACAATCAGGCAGCCGGCCGCGAGTGGAACATCACTTTCCAGACACCCTGCTGACACACTTCTCCACGTTGATTTCGAACCTCGAGCCAGAAGTTCACGATCCCGCGTGCGGGATTTGAGGTACGGCGGACTTCTTCGACGCGTTGATAAACGTGGATCGTATCCCCCATCTTCACTGGAGCTTTGAGATCCCAAGTCATGCCCAAGAAGGCGATTGCCGTCCCTTCCTTGATCCCGAGGCGGAACTCGAGGCCAGTAATGATCGCGAAAACGGCCGGACCATGCAGAATACGAGCACCGAAGGGCGTTGCCTGGGCGTAGATTTCGTCTGTGTGCACCGGGTTGTGGTCGCCCGTGAGCGCAGCGAACATGACAATATCGGTTTCAGTGATTGTACGCCGCGGCGTCACCCATTCCTGACCAACCTCGAAATCGTCGAAGAACATGGCATTGGAACCGACAGCCAGCGCCTCCAGTTTGTTCGTAGCGTCCATTAAAATCCTCCTTGTGCGCCTCGGCGGGCGCTTGTCTCTTGGGGCGCTGCATTCACCGCGACGCTCAGTTTTACATACTCATTGGAATGCATTTTCTACTAGCGAGTTCGTAGTGTCAAGCGAGCAGTCTGCATGCGGGCGCGTGGATCGCGTTTGTCTTCGTCAATCCGCTCATTGCCAGCCAGCGTCGACAAGGTCGTTTGCCAAGTCACGGCGGGGGCTCGCATATTCAACATGACTGTCCGGGACCAGGCGATTTCGGATGCCCGATTGCATTTCTTCGGAGATATGAGAAATCAGGCCCGGAACGGTAGACAATATCGCCAAACCGCACATTTCTTCAGGCGTGAAACCCATCTGCACCATGATCGCGGCAAGCATTCCGACGTCGTTCAAGACAAGGTCCGGTTTGTTGCTGGCCAGTTGGAACGCACGATGCACAGCTTCGTACCACTCGTTGGCCTCGCCCCAAACGCCCTCGGCCTTGGCGATTGACTTGAGACGCTCCGCCCGCGGATCGACGTGCCTGAAAACCTGGTGGCCGAAACCGGGAACGCGACGCATCGCCGCGCGGAGATCTTGGACGAGGACCGCTGCCGCTTCATCCATTGACCGACCGCTTTCCTTCCACGCGGCGAACGTGGTCGCGATGAAGCGTCCGGTGTCCTCAGGAGAGAGCGCGTGCTGGCCAGCGGCAAGGACGGCGGCACTCAACCCCGCGGTCATTGACGGATTAACCGAAACCACGGCGCGGGCGGCTAGAGTACCGGATTTCTGCAGGCCATAGTCGAGGATCGATGAGAGGATAACGTCCATCATCCGCGACTGTCCCGGCGTTGGAAGCTCGCCTCTAATCAAAAGGTATGTGATCGCGGAAAAGGGCACCGCCCCGACGAGTTCGCTCATCGCATACCCGCGAATGAAGATATCCTGCGTCGTGATCTCGCTCACGCCGGTAACCCAATGCGATGGTGTGCCCTTGGTCATATAGCCCCCGAGTGCCGAATGTGTGTGAGGATCCGGTGCGCCTAAGTGGTCGTGCCCGAGGCCCACGGGTCTAAGAAGAGAGCCGCGTTCCAACGGGAATCAGCCGCCACGGCGTCCGATCCATTTGACGGCATACTAGATAACACCAATTACATACTCAAGAGTACAAATGACAATCCGAAAAAATTCTCAGCGATACGTGATGAGATAATTTTGGCGTAATTGACGGCCTGCATACTTACAGGTACGCAAAAAGGCGCTATTGGTACGCTGTGGCGACGAGCACAGGCGGAGCCGCGTCCCCTCAGAGCAAGGTTATGGAAGGAAAAAGAGATGTTAACCGCAGTTAACCCGCCCGAGGCCAAATGGCCCGGCCTCTCGCAAGGCGTGGTCATCAAAGGCAACGGCTTTTTTGTGTCCGGGGGCCATTGCGGGCTTGATCCTGCCGGCGAACCCGTCACGACCTCCGTCGAAGATCAGATCGTGGCCATGTTCGAGGGGCTCAAGCGGACCCTGGCTGAAGCGGGTCTCGGTTTCGAGCATGTGGCGCGGACCACGTGTTATGTCAGGGAATTCTCCCCTGAACTGCTGAAGACCATCAAAAAAGTCAGAGCCCGCTATTATAACCAGGAGTGCCCCCCGGCCAGCGTTATGGTTCAGGCGGGCTTATACGACCAGCGCCTCCATGCGGAAGTGGAGGTGATCGCAGTGGTTCCGTGACGGACACGCGGAAATGCTGCACGGGCGGAGGTGCCCGTGCAGCCGGATCTTGGACGCCGCGTTAGATCCTGTCGGCAATTCGTTGTCCGAGAGCGAGCGTCTTTGCGGTTCCACCGCAGTCTGGCGTGAGGAGGGAGGTGTCGGTCGTCACCCGAGAGACGGCGGCCACCAATTCCGTCGCTGCTTCGCGCTCTCCCAAATGCTCAAGCATCATCGATCCGCTCCAGATCGTAGCAATGGGATTTGCTGCGCCACTGCCGGCAATATCAGGTGCCGAGCCGTGGACCGGTTCGAACATCGACGGGACACCGCCTCGAGGATTGATGTTGGCAGAGGCCGCAAAGCCAAGCCCTCCTTGGATGGCCGCGCCGATATCGGTGAGGATGTCCCCGAAGAGATTCGAGGCAACGATCACGTCAAGGCTCTCCGGGTGAGTGATCATCCGCGCCGACAAAGCGTCGATATGGTAGCGCGTGACTTCGACATCCGAGTATTCTGCCGCCAGTTCTTCGGTGATTTCGTCCCATAGAACCATGGTGAATTTCTGAGCGTTGGACTTTGTCGTGGAAGCGAGCTTTCCGCGCCGGCGGCGCGCCTGCTCGAAACCGTATCGGAGGATTCGCTCAATCGAATGCCGGGTGAAGATCGCGGTCTCGACTGCGACTTCTTGTGGGGTGCCGACATGAACTCGGCCGCCGGCCCCGGAATACTCGCCCTCGGTGTTTTCACGGATGCAAAGGATGTCGAAGTTGGATTTCACCAGCGGGCCGGATATCCCTGGCAGCAGCCGGTGCGGACGAATGTTCGCGTAGAGGTCGAACTGCTTTCGGATGGGGAGAAGCAGGCCGTGAAGAGATATGTTGTCCGGCACCGTTTTCGGCCAGCCGACCGCGCCAAGAAGGATTGCGTCGAAGCCGCGAAGCGTTTCAATACCGTCCTCGGGCATCATTCGTCCGGAGCGCAGGTAAGTCTCACAACTCCAATCGAAAGTCGTCTCGATTAAGCGGGCCCCGTGTTTCGAGGCGACGGCACGAATGGGGATAAGTGCGCCTTCCACCACTTCCTTGCCGATGCCATCGCCCGGAATGACCGCGATCGTGTAATTCCTCACTGCTCCCAACCTCCACAATTTGGGCGGATCCGAACAGATCGGCGT
This sequence comes from Ensifer adhaerens, assembly GCF_001270265.1. Taxonomy (GTDB): domain Bacteria; phylum Pseudomonadota; class Alphaproteobacteria; order Rhizobiales; family Rhizobiaceae; genus Ensifer; species Ensifer adhaerens_B. The sequence goes on along the minus strand of NZ_LGAP01000027.1, from coordinate 20,355 downwards.
CGGATTCCGCAGACGCTCCATACCGAATGGTATTTAGAGAGTACTAAATGGAATGTAAATGCCACGTCGAGCACGCGAAAGCTTGCAAACCCAAGCCAACCTCGCTACACATACGTAATCGCACGTCAGCCGTACGCATTAGTATCTATCTGCGTTACGGGCCGTGCCCTCCAACGGGTTTGGAAAGTTCGAGGAGCCAAGAACGGAACGATGACGACGGTCTGTCTCACCTTCGATTTTGATGCGGTCTCGCTGTGGATCAGCACAATGCGGCAGACAAGCGCCACTCCGCTTTCCCGCGGCGAGTATGGCGCGCTCGTTGGGTTGCCGCGGGTTTTGGATCTTCTGAAGACAAAGCAGGTGAGCGCGACGTTTTTCGTTCCAGCCCACACTGCGGGAGCCTTTCCATCGCAGGCTGTCGCGATACAAGAGGCAGGACACGAGATCGCGCTCCACGGATATTGTCACGAGACGCCGGTGGGCCTCTCGCGCGACGAAGAAGAGCGCCTGCTGGATCGATCCATTGAGAAACTGCGGGCGGTACTGGGGAACGAGTTTTCTCCCCAAGGCTACAGATCGCCTGCCTGGGATCTGACGCCGGATTCAATATCACTGCTCGAGGAACGAGGCATCCTCTACGATTCAAGCATGATGGCCGACGACTACCGACCTTACCGCGCGCGGAAGGGCTACGATGCGACAGAGGATCACTACCAGCCTGGAACGCCCAGCAACGTGATTGAAATTCCCGTCGCCTGGGAATTGGACGATTTTCCGCACTTCGCCTTCCTCAATAAGCCTATGTACCTTGGCCTCAGGACCCCCGGCGAAGTCTTCGGGCTTTGGAAAGACGAGTTCGATTTTTGCCATTCGTTGGGCGACGGTGTTTTCACCTTGACGATGCATCCGCAAGTCATTGGACGTGGACCCAGGATCGAGATGTTGTCTCGTCTGATCGACCATATGCGTGCAACGCCGGGCGTTGTCTTCCGAACCGTGGCCGAGGAAGCGCGCAAGCGATCCCTCAGCCTGATCGGATCGGAAGCCGGGCTGGCGAACTTTTCAAACCCTTAGTCGCCTGAGCAGGAAGATTTTCATGGAACACCATCGGCCAACATCAACGTCGGTCTTCAATGCACTCGCCGCCGCAGCACAGAACCGCATGGACAAGGTCGCGATCGTCTACGAAGGGGACGCGATAACTTATGCAACGCTGCTGCAGCGAATTGAACAGGTCATCCGCCGCCTCAAATCGCTGGGCATAGGCAAAGGAGATGTGTTTGCCGTCTACGGGCAAAACCATCCGGAACACTTGTTCTGCTATTACGCTGCTTCAAAGACCGGCTCTGTGTTCGTCCCGGTCAATCCCAATCTCACCGCCGCAGAGGTGGGCTACAATTTCAAGCACAGCGACGCCAAGGTTCTCTTCTTCGACGACCATGTGGAGGAAACAGCGAGGCAAGCCGTGCCCGCCGAGAAACTCTTGCATGTATCCGAGCTGCTCGCAGCACCCTCCGAGGGCGAGGAGCCGCATGCAAACATCGATTTGGACGACGATTTCATCATCACCTACTCGTCCGGAACCACCGGAAATCAGAAAGCGGTGGTACTCGATCAGCGGGCCCAGATCGATGTGGCGGCTTCACTTGCGACGATGTGGGGTATCGGAGAGTCGGACACGACGCTCGTCGCATTGCCGCTAGGCTATCTCTTCGGCCTTTCTACGGCATCGGCTACGGCGCTGGCGGCGGGAGGGACTGTTGTCCTCCTGCGCCGCTTCCATCCTCGTGACGTCCTCGAGGCCTTTGGACGTTATGCCGTGAGCGTTTACCACGGCGTGCCGACGATGTTCTCCATGATGATGGAGTATTGTGAACAACGTGACCTGACATTCGATCTTTCCGCGACCCGCCTCTTGGTTTGCTCGGGCGCGCCTCTGCCTGACGAAGTGGCGGCGCGGTTCGTCGCCAAGTTCGGAAAACCGTTGCAGAACTACTACGCGTTGACTGAAGTCACGCCGGTTTTTGGTCGTTACCACGATGACCCCGCTGCGCTGCCACCTGGCGCCATTGGCAAAGCTGCGCCTGGAGCAACTGTGAAAATATTGAACGCGGATGGTTACGACTGCGGACCGGACGAACCGGGCGAGGCGTTCGTACGCGGAGCAGCGACCGTCAAACGCTACGCGAAGGACGAACAACTGACCGCAGCAACGTTGAAAGACGGCCTATTTCGCACCGGTGACCTCGTAATGCGTGACAAGGATGGGTTCTATTACATTGTGGGGCGGATCAAGGACATCATCATCCGCGGCGGCCACAACATCTCTCCGGCAGAGGTCGAAAAAACCATCGTGAGCCATCCGGCTGTGCAGGACACTGCGGTCGTTGGAATCGCGGACCGCATCTTTGGAGAAGTTCCAATTGCGTTTGTCGTCCTGCGCGCCAACGCGAGTTTGGCGGCTGACGATCTCATCGCCTTCCTTGAGCAGAAATTGGCAGACTTCAAAGTGCCGCGGACGATTTACTTCGAAACCGAGCTTCCCCACGGCAAGACAGGCAAGATCGATAGGAAGGCGCTCCAGGCGCGCGCCGAGCAGAACATCGTCGCCGCCTGACGAAAACATAGTGCGAGAGACTGCGCAATGAACACGAGCGAATACAGGAAGCGCGATGCACTCGATTTTGCGAGGATGCTGCGCAACAAGGAACTAACCCCTCTCGAACTCATGGACTGCGCGATCAGCCGTGCGGAAGAGGTGAATCCCAAGATAAACGCACTTTGCAATACCAACTATGAGCATGGGCGCGAGCTTGCTCACAACGCCACTTTGAAAGGTCGGTTTGGCGCGCTCCCGTTCCTTCTGAAGGATTCGGGACTTGGCTATCCGAACTTGTTGAACTCGTTCGGTTCGCGCCTTTTCGCCGAGCTAAAAATCAACTTCAACTCGACCCTGACTGACAGGTTTCTCGAAGACGGACTGCTTCCATTTGGTCGAACGACGGTGCCGGAGTTTAGTATGGCTCCGACAACCGAGGCCGTTCAGAACGGTGGGCCCACGCGAAATCCCTGGGATAGGAACCGCTCACCGGGTGGATCGAGCGGCGGGGCGGCTGCGGCCGTCGCGGCGGGAGTTGTTCCTTTGGCGCATGCTAGCGACGGCGGCGGTTCGATACGCATTCCGGCTTCCTGCTGCGGCATCTACGGCTTGAAGCCATCCCGGGGGCTAATCCCCGCCGGCCCGGCCCGGGGTGAGGGGTGGGGCGGTCTCGCAACAGATGGTGTCCTTTCTCGTTCCGTCAGAGATACGGCCGCGGCACTGGACGGGGTCGCCGGTATGGAAATCGGTGCTCCCTATGCGGCTCCCCCGAAGACCACCCAGTATGCTGCCTGGCTGGATAAACCGTTTGGACGGCCGCGACGCATCGCTATGTGGAGCGTAGGGTTTGAAGACATTCCGGTAGATCCGGAATGCGTGAAGGCGCTGCAGATCGCCAAGCGTCTGCTTGAGGCGATGGGGCATGAGGTCGTGGATGCGCCGCTTCCGCCTGTTCAGTTTTCCAAGTTCGTCGAGGCGCAGGTAAACGTCATGGCGGCGAACGTGACGGTGACGGTGAATGGCAAGGTTCGCAACGATCTGGCGTCTGGGTGGGAAAAGAAACTGGAACCAGCCATTCTGGATGCCTACCAGCGGGGAAAAGGACTGAGCGCAGAGGCATACGCTTTGGCAATCACGCGGTTCCATACCATAGGCCGACAACTTGCGATCTATATCCGCGACTATGACTTCATTCTGACCCCCACACTGATGCAGCCTCCCGCGGAGCTAGGCCTAATCACGACGGACGACGACTTTTTCAGCTTTCGAACCAAGGTCAGTCGGTACGCGACTTTCCTCGCCATAATAAACGCGTCGGGACAACCGGCCGCCAGCCTTCCGTTGCACTGGTCCGAGAACGGGCTGCCAATCGGTATCCAGCTGATCGCTCCATTCGGCGGTGAAGCTGATTTGCTGAGAATGTCCGCACGCCTCGAGGAGGCTCAGCCTTGGTTCGACAAGATCCCGCAAATCTGACGTGCGGTGTTTAGCGGCTCTGAGAATAGGTGACTGCCATGTTCGATCTTGACGAAGGAAATAAGCGGTTCACCGTCGCGGTGGGCGGAGGTTGCATCCTGATTTGGCCCGAGTCGCCGCAGTCGCCTACGAATGAATATAGACCTCAGGAGCAGGGCATCCTTCAACCTGGACGCACTCAGGCGGCGGAAGGTGTGGGACCGATTGCGAAACTTAGAAGTCTGGTAAGGCGTTGGTTGTGAAGCGGCTCGCGCACTGCTCCGAAGCGGAAGTTCAGATGGATCCTCATGTGCGTACGCTCCGTGGGACTTGCTGAACGCCAAGGAGGGGCCGGTCCGGTCTCGTTGCTGATGTGACGGTGGAGTTCTTTGCGTGAGAGGTCGCGTAAGCGACCCTGGATGATGGGACGACAAATGAAAGCTGGAGATTGTTTCAAGACCTCCGCACTCAAGGTCTCGAGTGATGAAATAGTTGAATTCGCAAGCCTTTGGGACCCGCAGCCATTCCATCTTTCGGACGACGCGGGCAAACAAACGCCGTTCGGCGGACTGATCGGAAGCGGGCTGCAATCGCTCTGCACGATGGTCAAGCTCGGCGTTGAGTCAGGCTTTCTCACCAAAGATGCCATCGCTGGCCTATCGATTGAGAACCTTCGTTTTCGAAGCCCTCTAAGACCTGAAATGCATGTCTATGCGGAATTCGCGGTCAAGGCGGCCCGCCTCTCGTCGAAGGACCCCAGCCGAATTATCGCCACAATCGCCGCGGTTCTTCAAGAAGTGGGTGGTTCTGTCATTGTTACCGCCGATTTGGTGAACCTCTACAACGACGCTCCTTCCGGTGTGTAGCAGGCTGCCGTCGCGGTCCGCTTCCGAACGTGCAAGGGCAGCCCCTCGGGATCACCCGCTGTGCGCGTGGCGGACCGCCGTGATCAGGTCCTTGACGTCTGAGACCTGATTTCAGTCGAACACAGGCTCGCGCTTCTGCAGGAACGCCTTCGCGCCTTCGACGAGATCGGGGCCCCGGAAGAGCTGAGAGTAGGTAGCGCGGAGTTCATCGCATAACTTCGCATTGGGCTCGGCGATTGCATTGATGATGAATTTCATCGCCCGTAGAGAAGCGCGCGACCGTGCCGCCAGATCTTCTGCGTAGGAATCGACAAGGTCTGTTAGGCCCTCAGGGGCGACGACCCGGTCGACCAGTCCCCAGGAAAGCGCCTCTTGCGACGCGATCGTTCTTGCTGACAGGAGCATATCCTTGGTCCGCGTCACACCGATCTTTTCAATGAGGCGAGCGCAGTCTTCGGCGCTGTATGAAATGCCGAGCTTCGACGCAGTAACTGCAATTTTTGCAGTTTCATCGGAGAACCTGAGGTCGGCCGACAATGCGAGTCCAAGCCCGCCCCCCAGACAGGCTCCCCGGATTTCGGCGATTACAGGAACACTCAGGTTTCTCAAGACCGTTTCAGCCGCGCGATAGCCACTGTTATACTGTTCCGCAGTCGCATCGGACGCGTAGGTTTCCGCGAATTCCGAGATATCGGCGCCACTGCAGAAATGCGGACCTACACCGCCAAAAACAACAACTCGGACTTCCGGGTGTTCCGAAAGCCGCCCGCAGGCTTCTGTTATGCCGCGCCACATTGCGCGGTTCATCGCGTTCCTTTTGTCCGGCCTGTTGATCTTTAGGCGCGCCACGCGCCCGATCGTCAGCGCGATCTTTCCGTCTTCGAAGGTCTCCACGGGCACATTCACCTCCTTGTAATTCGTGAAACCGAACGGAGTCACCGTTCTCGTGCGCGACGTCCTTCAATGAATTAAAATATACCAGAAAGGCCATTGAAGAAACTAACAGGTGATGCAATCATACCCTTGAGTATGGAGGACGACGAATGGAGGCGACGTTTGCAACCCACGGCACTCTACCCCCGAAGGCACAGGGAAACACGCCCCGCTCTCACGGCTGTCCTGATCCGGCCGAGTACGTTGTTTTCGACCGGGTTCAAAAAAGCTACGACGGGCTATCGCTCGTCGTAAAAGATCTCAATCTTGCCGTCTCGAAGGGAGAGTTCCTGACCATGCTCGGGCCGTCCGGCTCGGGCAAAACCACATGCCTGATGATGCTCGCCGGATTTGAAACCGCAACCCACGGCGAAATTCGACTTTCGGGACGCGATATCAACTTGGTGCCGCCGCACAAACGCGGAATCGGTATGGTATTTCAGAGCTACGCCCTGTTCCCCCATATGACCGTCGCGGAAAACCTCTCCTTTCCGCTCGAAGTCAGGGGCATCGCGAAGCCGCAGCGCGAGGCACAGATCAAACACGCGTTGGATATGGTCAAGATGGGAGCTTTTGCCGACCGTCGGCCAGCTCAGCTTTCGGGAGGTCAGCAACAGCGCATCGCATTGGCACGAGCACTCGTCTTTGACCCCGCGCTTGTGCTGATGGATGAGCCACTGGGCGCGTTGGACAAGCATTTGCGCGAGCATATGCAACTTGAGATCAAAAGCCTGCACGAGCGGATTGGGATTACGGTCGTGTATGTCACTCACGATCAGAGCGAAGCTTTGACCATGTCCGACCGGATCGCGGTATTCAATGACGGCCGCATCCAGCAATTGGCCACTCCCGCCGATCTCTACGAGCGTCCTCAAAACAGCTTTGTTGCCCAGTTCATTGGTGCAAACAACAGCCTGAGGGGCCTCGTGGAGGAAGTCAAAGGCGACAGGGCGCTCGTCCGCCTGTCGAATGGCGAGTTGATCAGCGCAACGGCGGTGGGCGTTAATGCGAAAGGCCAGGAAACGTCGGTCTCGATCCGCCCGGAAAGGGTCGAGTTCAAGCCTGAACTGATGCCGGCAGGCGCACACACCATCGACGCCTCGGTGATCGACACTGTCTACATGGGGGACATTCTGCACTGCCGTCTCAAAGCGGCGGGCAACGACAACTTCATCGTGAAGATGCGCAACACACTGGGACAGACCAAGTTGTCTCCTGGTGAACGCATTAGGATCGGGTGGCATCCGGAGGATGCTAGAGCGCTTGATCCTATCTGACTGCCGGACGGGAGCGTCCGGGCAATAAAGAGAGTGCCGAAAAGGCATACGCAATCTGGGAACAGTCAAATCTAACGGGAGAACCGAGTATGAAGACGTATTTTCTTACGACGGCAATGGTCCTGGTCCTGGCAGCTTCGGCCAAGGCTGATGTTGTCGTGATGTCGTGGGGTGGCGACTACGGAGCCGGGCAAGTAGCTGCATTCAACAAGCCGTTTACCGAACAGACCGGCATCAAATCCAGCATGGTCGACTCAGACAATCCGACGGCGTTGATTAAGTCGATGGTCGAAGCCAACAATGTGACGGTGGATGTCGTTGAGGTCGAGTATCCGGACGCGATCCGCGGATGCGACGAAGGGCTTCTCGAGCAGATTGATCCGGCAATCCTCCCGGCCGCGTCCAACGGTACTGCGGCCAAGAGCGATTTCATGGAAGGAGCGATTACCGAATGCGGCGTGGCAACTGTGGTCTATTCGTGGGTGTTCGCCTACGACAATAAGAAGTTCCCGCAAGGCCCCGCCACTATGGCAGAGTTCTTCGATACACAGAAGTTCCCGGGCAAGCGCGCCCTCCGCAAGCAACCCAAGTTCGCTCTTGAGATGGCGCTTATGGCGGACGGCGTTCCCGCCGCCGAAGTATACAAGGTGCTTGCAACCCCGGAAGGTGTGGACCGCGCCTTCAAAAAGCTGGACTCCATCAAGGGGGACCTCGTTTGGTATCAGGCAAATGCGGAAGCCGCTCGTCTCCTCGCCGACGGCGAAGTGGTAATGTCGACAGGTCCCGCGAACCGCTTCTTCAATGCGGCTGTTTCTGAGGGCAAGCCGTTTTCCACGGTTTGGGACGGCCAGATCTACGACTTCGCGATGTTCGTCATCCCCAAGGGCGCGCCGCACCTCGACGATGCTAAAAAATACCTGGCCTTCTCGACAGACACCAAGCAGCTTGCAAGCATGGCGACCGAGCTTCCGTTCGGTCCCGCGCGCAAGTCCGCCGTTCCGCTCGTGCACTTCTTCAAGGACGGAAAGACAGACATTCGTCCCCACATGCCGACCAACCCCGAAAATCTGAAGAACGCGCTTTCAGTCTCTTCGGAGTTTTGGGCGGATCACGAAGCAGAGTTGACGGAGCGTTTCAACACCTGGCTCGCCTCAAACTGACGTCGCAGTCGAGGCGGGTCTGATATCGTTTGGACCCGCCCGGCCGTCATTCATCGCGAGGATCGGAAAATGGCCGCCCTACTTGAAGTCACGACTGCCGACGGTCGTCCCCTGCGCGTAGCGCTGGATGCGGCGCGGGGCAGGGCCCGTCTGCGCGCCATGGCGCTCGTCGCTCCGCTGCTGATCTTCATAGTCATCACGTTTGTTGTGCCGATTGGCCAAGTTTTGTTCCGTTCGATCAACAACGAAGGGTTTGCGCAGACGGCGCCAAACCTCACCGCGTGGTTCGATGCGAACCCCACGAACGTCGCACCGGACGAAACGGCGTATACGGCGTTGGCCGCTGATCTTGAGCTGATGCGACGCAACCGAACTGCCGGAGCGGCCGGAACGCGGATCAACGACGTTCTGCCTGGATCCAGGTCGCTATTCACCTCATCCGCGAGGGCCGCTGCCGATTTCGCGGCGCCATTCAAGGATGCGGTATTGGCGAAGGACGCCAGGTGGGCGGATCCTCGCGTCTGGCATGCGATGCGCACGGCTTCGAACCGATACTCGCTAGACTACTACATCATAGCGGCCGACCGTCAGCGGGATGCCGACGGTCGCATTGTATCCGTTCCGCCGGAGCGCCGCCTTTACGTGGGGCTTTTCGCCAAGACGCTTTGGCAGTCGGCGTTTATCACGCTTCTCTGCCTCGCTCTGGCCTTCCCAATCGCGCACCTGATCGCCACGGTGAGGCAGTCGACCGCCAATCTGCTGCTTATTCTGGTGCTGCTGCCTTTTTGGACGTCGCTTCTGGTCCGAACCTCAAGTTGGATCGTGCTGCTGCAGGGACAGGGCGTCGTCAACAATGTTCTGGTCGCCATGGGCCTGATCGACACCGATCATCGTTTGAAGCTCATATACAACAATGTGGGCACGATAATCGTCATGACGCACGTCCTGCTGCCTTTTATAGTGCTGCCACTTTACTCAGTGATGCGCATGATCAATCCGGCCTACGTTCGTGCGGCACGAAGCCTCGGGGCGTCGAGTTGGACGGCGTTTCGTCGGGTCTATTTGCCGCTCACATTACCTGGCGTCGCGGCCGGCTCGCTGCTCGTTTTCATCCTGGCGGTCGGCTACTACATCACGCCGGCCCTGGTGGGTGGCGCGGACGGCCAGCTCATCTCCAACATGATCCAGTATCATCTTGGCGCGTCGAACTGGTCTCTTGCTGCAGCGCTAGCCTTCATTCTTTTGGCAGGCGTCATCGTTCTCTACTGGATCTACGACCGGTTGGTGGGCGTCGACAAACTGAAACTTGGCTAGCGACTTCGCAGCACAACCGAAGCCGCCACTGATAATCCGGGAGACAAACATGAAGTTGCCTGCCCACGCAGAACCGAGTGAAAGAATTTGGCGCTGGGTCTATCTCACGATCTGCTCGTGCATCTTCATGTTCCTGGTTATCCCGGTCCTAATCGTGATTCCGCTGAGTTTTAATGCGGAGCCTTATTTCTCGTTCACCCACAAGATGTTGGCACTGGATCCCGAAGGGTATTCCTTCCGGTGGTATGAGCTTCTGGTCAAGTTCGGGATGGCGCAACCCGACGCGCCCTTTGGGATTGAATGGCTGGCCGACATGTGGAGCAATTCGACATGGTTCAACGCCGCGAAGAACTCCATCCTGGTAGGAGTTTGCTCGACCATACTGGCGACCATTCTCGGTACTCTCGCAGCCCTTGGGCTGGTTCGTGATGAAATGCCCTACAAACGTTTTGTCACGGCCATCCTTTTGGCTCCGATGATCATTCCGGTCGTCATAATCGCAACGGGCTTGTTCTTCTTTTATTCGAACCCCTGCGGGATCGTGGGCTTCGAATGCGGTCGACTTACGTCCACGTTCACCGGGCTCGTACTCGCTCATACCGCGCTTGGCGTCCCCTTCGTCGTAATCACTGTCAAGGCCACCCTAACTGGCTTTGACAGTTCACTTGCGCGCGCTGCCGCAAGTCTCGGGGCATCGCCAATCAGGACCTTCTTCAAAGTAATTATGCCGCTTATTCTGCCCGGCATCATATCGGGAGCGCTCTTCGCGTTCGCCACATCGTTCGACGAGGTTGTCACGGTTCTATTTGTCGGTGGCCCCCAGCAAATAACCATCCCACGTCAGATGTGGGGCGGCCTGCGCGAGCAGGTGAGTCCTGCGATCTTGGCTGCGGCAACCCTTCTCATCCTCGTGTCGGTCGCATTACTGGCTACCGTTGAGGTGTTGCGCCGGCGCTCCGAACGACTCCGAGGTCTTCGACCATAACGTCTTGATCCGGCTTGGCGTACTCCTCAGTCGAAGACTGCCAGCGGTTCCCCCAGGAGCTCGACGTCAGGTTCCACTCCAAGGCCGGGCAAATTCGGTGGCGGCATGTGCCCGTTGACCGTCCTTGCGCCGCGCTGAGGCGCAGGATCTACTGTGATGTAGTCCTGGCACGACCAGGCGCCACAAAAACGGTTGGCAGGAATTGTCTGGGCAAAATGGGCAGCGACGGTATCGTTAATAACCGTGCCGGCCATGCACATCATGAACATGTTGATGTCGTACGCAAGGCATAGGTCGCGAATTGCTCTTGCCTTGGTAAGGCCGCCGACGCGCGCAAGTTTGATGCTAACGAGTTCACAGCCGCGATCGGACAGCGCGCGCACAAAATCGCGCAGCTCGACCATGCACTCGTCGAGCGAGATGGGCTGACGCGTTCTCGTTCGTACGACCATGCATTCTTCATACGTCAGGCACGGTTGTTCGAAAGTCGTGTCCAGGTGACCTACAGAGTTCATGACGCGGGATGCTTCGTGGGGACTCCAACCGCCGTTTGCATCGAAGATGAACAGTTCACCGGGCCGCCTTTGTTCAGTCACGGTGCGGATCGTCTCGATGTCGTTGTCGATCCCGCGCCCCATCTTGACCGAGAAGTTTCGGAAACCCGCGGTCCTCTTCCGCTCGATTTCAGCATTCATCTGATCGTTCGTATCGAGATGGACGGAAGCCAGTCGCGGTACCGGGTTTTCTTCCTTGCCGCCGAGCAGTTCGTATATGGGCCGGGAGGTTGCCTTGCCCATTACGTCCCATATGGCGAAATCGACGGCCGCTTTCGCATAAATGTGGCCGGCCAAAATGCGATCCATGTGCCGTACCAGGACGTCTGGTCGCATCGGATCGTGACCAATCAGTTGCGGAGCCATTTCCATCAGGGCCGCTCTCACGCCGCCTGGAAATGCGGCTAGATACGATGATCCCCAAGGGCAAACCTCCCCCCAGCCTGAGACACCCTCATCGGTGTCGATCTTAATAAAGGTGGATTTGAACTTGTCGAATGTCCTCCCGCGCGAGAGGGTCTGCGGCGTCTCGAGCGGCAGATCCAGCCCATACAGCGAAATTCCCGATATCTTCATAATCCTCGCCTCGCTCGTCAGAAAGAAACAGGGTAAGTCCGTCTTTTAAGGCAGGTGGTGCATTCGCGCCGCCCGCCGCGTTGCCTCAGCGGACGAAATTGCGGCTTGTCCCGCCCTCCGCAGACGTTCCCACCAAAATCCCCAACGGAGCTTGTGGTTGAATCCATACGCAGTCAAGCAAAAACATACGCAAAAGAATGTTGAAAAGGCCGGCGGGTAGGGGGCGTTGAAACCGTTTCACCAGCAGAAGGTTGCTACTACCGAACCCCTAGAGCCGATCGCAACGGAATGCGGCAATGGCGGAGTGAGGAAGCCTGTTCATTGAGCCAACTTGTAACCCGGTGTCGAGTTCCGGAAACAGGCCCGACGGCGTCATCAGCCTGAACGCCGGTGGAGACGCGAGGCCAATTCCACTGGCTCCGGTGGGGCCTGCCCAAAAGGGCCCCACGGGCGCCGGTAGTGCCCGCCCACGCTACGCTATGAGGACGGTATTCTGAACCGATTGAGGATACCGTCTTCGTCGGTCGAACAACACTCTTGGATTAATTGAGCCGCTTGGTCCGCGCGCTCTTTCCTCGCTGGGTCATTCGTCACGTAGAGAAACGTCAGATTGTGACGCAAGTTGATGCCCGGGCCTAGCGGACAGCGCACGAGCTCGCCCCGTTGCAGCTGTGGCGACAAGATGCGCAATGACTCAAGGCCAATCCCCACGCCATCGATGAGCGCAGAAATTATGTGCGCTGCGCGGTTGAAGTAAAGACGCTTCGCACTGCGACCGGATATGCCGTTTGCCTGCAACCAGTCGTCCCAAGTCACCGTGGCGGTCTCATTCACAAGAAGGGGAACACTTATCCGTTGATCGGAATTTGCGAGTAGTGCCGCAACGTCAGGGCGGCATACAGGTGTGAATACGTCAGCGCCTAAGCTGATTGCACCGGGATTTTGACCAGCCTGACGTCCGTAGAAAAGAGAGACATCGAACTCCCGGTGAGAGCTGAAGTCCTGCACTTCATCGGACACGAACCGCACGTCCGAGACTTCCTGACCGATCAGTCTCTGAATCACCGGCGTGAGCAGGGGAGCAAGTCCGGGAGGGCTGCTGATAGACAACGGAGCCACATATGATGCCGTTATGGCGTCCAGGCCGAGGCGCATATGTTCGATTCCCATCTCGACCTCACGAAGCAAGCGCGCCCCTTGGGTATTGAGTGTCACGGCATTTCCGGTGCGATCGAACAGCCTGCATGAAAGGCGACCTTCGAGTTTCCGCACGGCTTGACTGACGGCGCTTGTCGAAAGTGAGAGGCTTTCGCCGGCCTTCCGGAACGATTGAAGGCGGCCGGCTTCCGCAAATATCTCAAGTGTACTCAGCGGGACAGATAGTCTCGGCATCGATCTACGTTAAGCTCCGCTTCACGCGAGGTTGAATGGTTATCGTTTTCGTTGCGTCTCTTTTCAATCTAAAAATGAACGCAGAGACAAGTATTTCGGAGACGGCTTCTGAGCGGACAGAGAGAGCGCTGGGTCGAGGTTCTCAACAACCCACTCGGTAACTGAAGTCGAAGATTCATGGATATCTCGGCCATTGGCTGAGAGGCCCTAGCGGCGTGGAGGCGCCGAAAAAGGGTTTCCAATGAGCCGAGGGCGACAGGTATTTTCAGGATTCCAGATCAAGGGAGGAACCAACATCCTCGAGCGAGATTGAAAATCACAATGCAAGATTTGATCGAACTGGTTCTGCGCGCCGGGCGCGTCGCGGTGGACGTTTCGCTTTATACCCTCCTTCCCATCATGGTGGTGATGATGGTTTTGATGCGGTTTCTCGAAACCTACGGTGTGATCGATAGGCTGATCGCCCTCTTAGCTCCAATACTCAAACCATTCGGATTGACGGGACTTTCCGCCGTTGCGCTGATTCAAACAAGTTTAGTGAGCTTCATCGCTCCGTTGCCGACTCTTGCGCGGATGGAAAGGCAAGGTACGCCCGAGAGACAGGTTGCAGCGACACTGGCCGCCGTACTCGTGGTCACGCCCGCTAACGCCATTTTTCCAATGGCAGCTTATGGCGTCAATACAGGTGGGAATCTTTTGATCTCGATTGCGGGGGGGCTCGTTGCAGCCAGTTGTTGCTACTACGGGTTCGGCCGCCGACTCGCCGCATCCGGCAGCGACGCAGCCGCTGCCGAAGGAAAAGCCACGCAGGTTGCTTCGTTCCTGAAAACCATCGAAGCAAGCGGCGTTGAGGCAATCAGCATTGTCATCAGAGTGATCCCAATGCTGCTGATTTCATTGGTGTTCGTCTACGGGATGCAGGACATGGGCATGTTTGCAATGCTGGCGGGTTGGCTACGCCCGATTTTGAGCAGTGCGGGCTTGTCTCCCGAGATCGTCACACCCGCCATCACGAACTACCTTGCGGGAAGCACGGCACTTCTCGGTTTCTATCATCAGGTAGCGCAGGAAAAGCCAATGCCCGGCGTCCTCCTCGACAACGCTACGATCGGATTTCTGGTCCATTCGCTCAACCTGGTAACGATCGCGATCTTGCTTTCTACTGGGCCAAAGATCGCTCGTTCGACACCTCCGGCGATAGCAGGTGCCATGGTTGGCATCGCGGTTCGGATTGGTCTCGGGACGGTGATTTAATCCCATCGGCAACGCCCCAGCGTTGACATCGGTGACTTGCAAAAGGTACGCATAAGTACAATAAATAGACTGGGAAGAACAATGCACGACTTAGGAGGAGAAGTAATTTGCGTCTCCGGGACCGCGAAGGACAGGACGGGGAAGCGCGCATACGCAGGCAGAACATGTCAGGCCAACACGCAGGGAATCAAAATGGCAGGCAAAAACCAAACATTCATCGCCTCTGATGGCGTCCGCATCGTTTACGACGATGAAGGCACCGGACCTGTGATCATGCTGGTTCACGGCTACAGCGCCGACAAGAACTACTGGCACTTCCAGAAGGATTTTCTCGTTCAGTCGGGATATCGGATCATCGCCATCGACCAGCGAAATCATGGTCGTTCGGATCGCCCCCTGTTTGGTCAACGGATGTCTCGTCATGGCTTAGACATCAAGGAGCTCATTGTTGGGCTCAAGTTGGACGGTGTAACCCTGATTGGCCATTCGTTCGGTGTGAACGCTATTCTCGCTATGTTCAGCCTGGCCGGATTTGACGGCGTTTCACGCTTCGTCGCAGTCGATCAATCACCGAAAATCATGAACGACGAGACTTGGCAATGGGGGATCAAAGGCGTCTCTTGGGCGACATTTTGGGATCAAGTCACCTTCAGAACCCCTTTTGGGCAAGATCTTGAACCCGCGCGTCCTCCTCATGTACGCGAAGTTTTTGGAGAGGAGACGGAAGATCCGTTTGACGGCTACGATCATCGCCATGTGGCCCAGCTCCTAGTGGACCATTTTGTGACCGATTGGAGAGACATTCTGCCTCAGATCAGAGTCCCCTCGTGGATCGTGACGGGCCGACACACCCCCTACTATCATTTAGAGGGAATGCAATGGTATGCGCAACAACTGCCGAACGCATATTTGACATGTTATGAGAACAGCGGGCACGACCCCGCTTGGTACGACGCAGAGGCATTCAACGCGGAACTCCTTGCCTTCTTAAAGCGATGAATCGCGGTAGCGGACCGAACTTCGAGAGGAGAAGGGGAAAATGAGAAAGCTGGTCGCCGGCAAGCTTCACGGCATACGGGTAACCGATGCCAATCTGAACTATCACGGCTCCATCACCTTGGACCCGGATCACTGCGAAGAGGCTGGTCTCCTTCCCATGGAGTTTGTCGAGATCTGGAACAAGAACTCGGGAGCTCGCATATCGACCTATGTCATTCTTGGTGAACGAGGCTCAAGGTGCTGCATTCTCAACGGCGCTGCCGCGCGCACGTGCCAGCCAGGCGATCAGGTGATCATCTGCAATTCGGTATATTTGGATGACAACCAGCTAACGGCACTGAAGCCGCGTATCCTGACCTTCGACGACGACAACAATATCAGCAGTCGCCTCACGTATTCCGTCAGTGTCGACGCTGTCGGTCGCTACAGGTTTGAGATCCTGGATGACGCTGGCGAAGTTCAACCGATCCCACTAAAGGCCGCGGCAGATTAGTCTAACTTGCCACAAGCCCGAAGCTTGAGTTTCGCGCCGATCGGTGTATGGGCTGGAAAAACTGGCAGCAAAATTCGCTTGAATCTCGCCCTCGGAGGCCAGCTATTCTTACTGTTTCGCGGAACGGGCGCTTGCGCGCGAGTAGGTGCTCAATGAACGCCACGACATACCGCGCGTTCAGCGCCGGCGGGTCGTGCATGTTGTCGCCGAAGCGATGATCGAGAAATGTTCCGCGAACCGGAGCCCATGATAGACCGAGCGCGGACTGAGGCCGCGCTGCCGCAGAAGATAGGATTCGTTGCCCAGCAGTTCCTGGCGTTCGGCTTGCGTAGGCGTCAGGGGTGGTCGTGTCGCCACCCCGATTTCAATAAGATGCGCGCCGAACAGCCTGGCAAGATTAGGGATCTTGATCTGGCTCTTCGGCGTGGTCGGCAACTGACGTCCTAACTCGACAGCAAGGCCCGGCGTCAATACCGACGGCGCAATGCCCTCGGCGTCGAGCAAGCGACCGAAGCGACGCAGCAGGTAGCGATAGTTCGACAGGGTCTCGGGTTTGTAGTTCCGAGACGAAAGGCTATCCTCGAACGAAACGAAGTAGGGATCGAGGCATGTTGTCTGGTCGGATATTTCCATTCTTGTGCTCCATGTTGTTGCAGCGACAATCTTCGTGCCCAAGGCTCCCCTTTTGACCAGTTTTACGGCAGCTTCCGACCCGCTGCCGTGATGAATTCGAGACGATGTGCATGACCCTGCTTGATGCGCTGATCCCCATCAGAAATGTGCGTTTGATCGGGGTCACGATCTCGGCGTTGCGGCCGAGCAACTCGACCTGTTGTTTTGAAACCGGCTGTTAGGCGGCCGCAATGATGCGATATTTGCTGGGTGGCACGCCATGATACTTCCTGAAGGCTCGGCTGAACGCGGCCTCTGACTGATATCCGACCTCCGACGCCACGAGCCCGAGTGGCAGCTTGCCGCCCTCGAAACGCCGTGCAGCCAAAGTCATGCGCCAAGCTGTAAGATAGCCCCGCGGCGTGTCGCCAACCCGTTCGGTGAAGCGCCGTGCAAAGGCCGCCCGAGATAGTCCGGCTTGCCCAGCCATCGCCTCGACTGTCCAATCGGACTGTGGGGCGGTGTGAATGGCGCGGAAAACCCGCGCCAGTTGCGGGTCATGCATCGCAGACAGCCAGCCGGGGCCGTGCCCTGCCTGTGCCGCGGCGTTGCGCAGCACGTAAATCAGCAAGCCGTCGGCCAGTCTTTCGACCAACATTTCGTTGCCCTGGCGATCGCTATCCAGTTCGGCTGTCAGAAGTGCCGAGACCGCTACGATTCCGCGGTCGTGCTCAATGTCGGCTGCCTTGAGATGCACAAAGGGCGGCAAGGCCGCCGCACCGATCTGGGCGCGGATCGCATCAGGCCGAAACTGTCCGCAAAAGATTTCCGTCGCTCCACCAGTCGCGGCCGCATCGAAGCTACGGCGCGCGAACTGTTCGACAGGTTCGGCCAACGTCTGCGGACTGTCGACGACTTCGTGGGCAACGCCATCGCTCAGGACAACCAGGTCGCCCTCGTTGAGCTGCGTAGTGGGACGCCCGTCGATCCGTAGCCAGGCTCTGCCTCGCCGGATCAAATGGAAGGCCAGTGCCGAGCCGGCTTCGAGTCGAAAGCCCCAGCGGCCGCAGGTCACGCTCCGTGCCAGGCGATATTTAGGATGGGCGAACATACGCAGCCAGTCATCGAGCACGTCCACAGCGTCCTCCTCGTGAGACGATCGGCAATCTTATCGAGCGCCTCTATCATTGCTCGTCTTCCAGCTCCAGTGCAAATATGAACCGCAACATGGAGGCCATCATGACAAAGACGATTTTGGTAACTGCAGCGACTGGTACAGTGGGCCAGCACCTGGTCCCGCGACTGCTGGCCCTGGGGCACAGTGTAAAAGCGGCGTCGCGGAGCGGCTCAACCGGCCAGGACAATTCAGTCCCGCTCGACTTCGCAAGGCCGGAAACCTTTGAAGGTGCTTTGGCCGGCGTCGACGCCGCCTACCTCGTGATTCCCACCGGAACAGCGGATCCCTTGGCGCTCGCTGGCTTCATCGACGCCGCTGCTGCTGCCAGTGTAAAGCTCGTTGTGCAGACGGCTATCGGCGTCGATGCCAGCGAGGACATACCCTATCGCAAGCTTGAGAGGCTCGTCGAAAAGTCCGGCACGCCCTATGTCTTGCTGCGCCCGAACTGGTTCTTCGACAATTTCCATCACTATTGGCTCAAGGGTATCCTCGGTCACGGGTTGATTGCCTTACCCGCTGGCGATGCCAGGACGAGCTTGATCGACGCACGCGATATCGCAGACGCTGCGGTCGCCGCTTTGACCACTTCGGACCATGACGGACAGGCGTTTACGCTCACGGGCGCCGAAAGCGTCACCTATAGTGAGGCCGCCGAAATACTTTCCGCAGTGCTGGGCCGGACCATCCGCTATGAAGCCGTCGACACCGCAGCCTTCGTCGACTTTGCTGCAAAGTTGGGGCTTTCGGAAGGGCATGCACAGATGCTTGCGTCGATCTTTTACCCTGTGGCCCAAGGCTGGACAAGCGCCGATAGCGGGGACACCGCACGCCTCACAGGGCGCCCGCCTCGCCGATTTGTTGACTATATCGCCGATAACGCCGCGCACTTCCGTTAAGAGTGGCGCCCGGTCAAGGCTTTCGGGCGAAGGAGACTGGTGGGCGATGATCTCTCCAGTCTCACGCCAGAGTATGATAAGCATTTTGGGTACTCGATGTCCGCTGTCGATACCGGCGCTCCGAAGCTAAAACGCAGGCGTGACAGCCGGAGGCGATCGAAGTGTGTCCTCGAAGTCGCCGAAGACAAAGCGAGACCGCTGCGGGCGAGGCATGAAGCTAGATAGACACAGGGCTTGACCTGGCCGCCTTCAAGGCGATCGACGTGATGGAGCATGCGGGCCCACAGCTTGAAATCCGAGTGAAGTCGGCGGATCAGATTATTCTTGAACGCTGTGGCGGACGAACCGGACCATACGCTAGACTAGGAGCCTGTCCGAGTAGTCACTGTTCAATTGCGTGCGAGTCTGATTCAATCTTTTGCCATGAGCAAATATTTTCGCCCCTGGAATATCGATCAGACACTGCTTCTTCCGCCGAGCGTGCAGGACTTCGTGCCGAAGGACCATGTGTCGCGGTTCATCGTTGAACTGGTGCGTGAGAACCTTGATCTCAAGGAGATCACGGGCAGCTATGTGAGCGGGCTCGGTCAGCCGCCGTTCGACCCGCGGATGATGGTGGCGCTTCTGCTGCACGGTTATGCGAGCGGGCTGTATTCGTCGCGGCGGATTGCCAAGGCCTGCCGCGAGCGCAACGATTTCGTGATGATCGTAGCGCTCGATGCGCCGGATTTCCGCACGATCAGCGACTTCCGCAAGCGGCATTTGACGGCGCTCGAGGCGCTGTTCGTGCAGGTTCTGAAGCTGTGCGAGACGGCGGGATTGGTCAAGCTCGGCCATGTCGCGCTGGATGGCACGAAAATCAAGGCGAACGCGTCGAAACACAAGGCGATGAGTTATGAGCGCATGAAGAAGCGCGAGGCGGAATTGAAGGCCGAGGTCGCCCGCATGCTGGCGGCGGCCGAGGCGGCGGATGCCGAGGAGGACGCGACTTTCGGCAAGGACAAGCGCGGCGACGAGATGCCGGATTGGGCCGCCGACAAGCAGAAGCGGCTGGCGAAGATCCAGCAGGCGATGGCGTCGCTGGAAGCCGAGGCCAGGTTGGCGGCGCAAGAAGAGCGCCGGATCGAGGCCGAAAAAGAAAAGCAGCGCCAGGCCGAAGGCCGCAAGAAGCCGGGCAAACCGGCGGCGGCGCCATCGGAGGAGCCCGATCCCAAGGCGCAACGCAACTTCACCGATCCGGAAAGCCGCATCATGAAGTCGAAGGATGGCTTCGTGCAGGCCTATAACGCCCAGGCCGCCGTGGACGCCCATGCCCAGGTCATTGTCGCCCACGACCTGACGCAGTGCGGCAACGACCAGGGCCAGCTGGTGCCGCTGATCGAGGCCATCGAGAACAATCTCGGCGCCAAGCCCAAGCAGGCCTCGGCCGATTCCGGCTACTGCAGCGAAGCCAATCTCGAAGCGCTCGACGCACACGGTATCGACGGCTATGTCGCGCCCGGACGCGCCAAGCACCCGACCACCGCGAACGGAAAGGCCGGCGGACCGCTGACCCAACGAATGCGAAAGAAGATCGATGACGGCGGCTTTGAAACCCCCTACCGATTGAGGAAGCAAGTGGTGGAACCGGTGTTCGGACAGATCAAACAGGCACGCGGCTTCCGACAGTTCCTGTTGCGGGGCGTCGAAAAAGTGCGTGCCGAGTGGGCCATGATCTGCACCGCCCACAACCTCCTCAAGCTGTTCACCCTCGCAAAGCCCGCCTGAGCCGCCTATCCTGCAACAAATGTCCGTCGCAACGACCTATCTGGAC
>NZ_LGAP01000026.1 GCF_001270265.1 Ensifer adhaerens | reverse complement strand
TCGCAGGCCCGAGGGCAAGGCCGGCGGCAAGGGGCTAGGGTTTAACGGCGGACAATTGCTGGCTTTGGCGATCGGCGGCTGCCTCTGCAACGATCTGCGCTATGTCGCAGCCGAGGCGGGGGCGCGCCTCGGGCGGCTCACGGTAAGCGTCACGGTCGAGCTTGACGGAAGCCCGCTGCTGGCGACCGCCGCAACGATGACGGTCGCGCTCGAGACGCTCGACGGGTCCGACCCGGCCGAGATCATCGAGCGGGCGAAAGCGAGTTGCATGGTCAGCAACTCGCTGCGCGCCGGCATCCCGGTGGACATCCTCACTGCCGCCTGGCCGCCGGAGAAGGCTCAGGCGGAAATGCCCTTGAGTACGTTGGCAACGTTGAGCCCGATTTCCGGCACACCGTAACCGCCTTCCATGCAGACGACGATCGGCAGGCCCGCCTGCTTCAGCCGCTCGCCCATGCGCAGATAGTCCTCCGACTTCAGCTTGAACGACGAAATCGGATCGCGTTCGAACGTGTCGACGCCGAGCGAAACTACGAGCGCCTCGGCGCCGAACGTCGCGATGCGGTGGAGCGCATCGTCCATCGCGGCCGACCAGGCGGCAAAAGCCGTGCCGCGCGGCAGGGGATAGTTTTTCGTCGAGCCAAGCCCTTCACCTGCCCCCTCCTCATCGGCAAAGCCGAGAAAGTACGGGAAAGCGTCGACCGGATCCCCGTGCAGCGAGGCGAAGTAGACGTCGCCGCGCCCATAGAAGATGTCCTGCGTGCCGTTGCCATGATGGAAATCGACATCGAGCACCGCCACTCGGGCGGCACCGAGACCGCGCGCCCGCGGCGGGGGGCGGGGGGCGTTGTTGAGGAAGGAAAAACCGCCATAGAGATCGATCGCTGCGTGATGGCCGGGCGGTCGGCAAAGGGCGAAAGCGGCGCTTGCGCCGGCACTGACGTGCTCGGCAGCCGAAAGCGCGCAATCCATCGCCGCGCGCGCGGCCGCATAGGTGCCCTCGGTGATCGATGTTTCCGCGGCAAAGGCGTAATAGCCGAGCGCGCCGTCGATATCGGCAGGCGGGTGCTGGCGCATCCGGCGCGCCGGAAAACAGGTCGGGATCGCCTCGCCGCGATAACCGTCGGCGACCCAGCGCGCCCAGGCGGTTTCGAGAAATTCGAGATAGTCGGGCGCATGCAGCTTGCTCGCCGTTTCCAGCCCGTGGCGCGTGGGTGCAACGACATCGGCGAAACCGGCTTCCTTGACGGCTGCCAGAATCCATTCGGCCCGAAACGGCGCCTCGAATGGCGCGACCAGTTCGCCGCCGAACAGTTCCGTCCTGGCATCACGAAGCTTGTGGTCCTCGGTGTAGAAAATGCGCATGCAGATGTCCTGATTGAGTGTGTGCAGCGGGCGAAGCGTCGGCAACCTATCTCAGGATTCGGGCTGTTGGCTATCTCAACGGGCGCCCCCTCATCCGGCCTGCTGGCCACCTTCTCCCCGCAAGCGGGGCGAAGGCAGGCGCGCTGCAAACTCCCATTCCCCCTCTCCCCGCTTGTGGGGAGAGGGGGAATCACACCAAGGGGAGCAGCGATCAGCCCTGAACCGCGATGCGCTTGTAGAAAAGCGTGGTGGCGCAAAGGCCGCCTTCCGGCCACATGGCGTAATCGGGGATGACGCCGACGCGCTCCCATCCCAGGCGCGGATAGATCGCCTCCGCCTCGCTGCCGGTTGCCGTGTCGAGCACGAGCAACGCCTTGCCGCGTGCGGCCGCCTCCCGCTCGACGGCCTGCATCAGCAGTCGGGCGACGCCCTTGCCACGGGCGGCGCGATGCACCAGCAGTTTCTTCAGATCGCCCCGATGCGGCTGGTTGGGCATCTGCGCCACGCCGACCTGGACCGTGCCGACGATCCGCCCCTCGTCTTCGGCGACCAGCAGCAGCGTTTCACCGCCGGCAACGGCATTCGCGACCCCCTCCCAATAGGGCAGGGCCGCCTCCGGCGGATAGGGCTGCATGAAGCCGACGGAAGCGCCGTCCTCGACGCAATCGGACAGCACCTCGGCAAGCGCCGGCATGGCGGAACGGGCCTCGGCTTCGGTGAGAAGACGGATGGATATGTCAGGCATGGTCAGGTCCTGGTTCGGCTGAGGATGACGGCATAGTGAGCCGGCTCATCATGGGGATTGTGAAAGACATGGGCCTGTTCGAGCCCCATGAACAGGCAGTCTCCGGCATCGAGCATATGGGGCCCGGACTCCATGGTCAGCTCGAGCCGACCGGAGAAAAGCCAGAGATGCTGCGTTATGCCCCGGTCGGCCGGTTGCCGCTCGAACACCACGCGGGCACCCGGCGGGAACTCGACCTCGACGATATCGACCGGGGAGCCGACACCTTCCGGCGAGACCGAACGGCGCAGATAGCCGGATTCCGGATCCCGCCAGAGTCTTTGATCGGCTCGCCTTGCAACCGGCGAGGCCTGCTCGCCTTCAAAGGCAAAGAGCGCCGACAGCGTGGTTGAGAGCGCGCTGCAGAGCTTGGCCAGCAACTGCGCCGTCGGGCTCGCCTCGCCGCGCTCGATGCGCGATATCATCGCGCGGCTAACGCCGGAGCGCATCGCCAGATCGTCGAGCGTGAGATTCTGCCCAACCCTGAGCGAACGGACGCGTTCGCCGATGGCATGCTCAAGGGGATCGTTGCTGTTTTCCATTATTTGAGATTGCATTTCTCATATAATGGAGTCAAGACCATGCCGAACAGAAAATAAAGGTGACCGATGCCGCTTTGGCGACATTGCGACGACGTGCATTCGGCTAAGGTCGCCCCGGGCATCCGGAGCGGAAAAGCGTTCCCACTCAATACTTTAGAAGAACCTCACGCAACAGGCCGTCACGGCCGATGAAACGGACCGGCAAGACATGGACACGCAGCCCTCCTCGCTGACGTCGATCGCCAGCATCGTGACGTCGATGACATCAGTTGCGATCGGCAACGGCATGATGCTCGCCTACGTGCCGTTCGTGCTGACGCGGTCCGGCGCGCCCGAGTGGGTTCCGGGTGCGGCGGTCACCATGGTTGCCTTTGGCGGCCTTGTCGGCTGCGTGATCGCCGGACCGATGATCCGCCGTGTCGGCCATGCCCGGGCGTTTTCCTGCTCGATGGCGCTCGTCATCCTTTCGGCGCTGACGATCAGCCTCGGCATGCACCCGATCCTCTGGGTGCTCGCCCGCGGCCTTTATGGCGCTGCCGGCAACACCAATTTCATCATCAGCCAGAGCTGGCTCAACCATGCGGCCGACAACCATTGGCGCGGCAAGGCAATGGCCACCTTCTACATGGCCTATGTGATCGGGCTCGGCACCGGCGCCTGGTTGTTCGGCCAGATCCCGGCCGGCGGCAACCTGCCGCCGCTTATCACCATCTTCTTCACGGCACTTGCCATCCTGCCGATCGGCCTGACCCGCCTGCCGACACCGCCGCCACCGGCCAAGGTCAGTATCGACATCCCGATGGTCTGGCGCAGTTCGCCTGTCGCCTTCATCGGCGTGCTTGCCGCCGGCGGCCTGTCGATGGTGGTGCAGGGCTTCACGCCCATCTATGCCGCCGCCAACCAGGTCAGCCAGGGCGACGTCGCCAACCTGATGTTCGTGATGCAGCTCGGGCTGATCGCCATCCAGTACCCGATGGGGACCCTGTCCGACCGGATCGACCGCCGGCTGGTGCTGATCGGCACCTGTTTGCTGATCGTTGCCGCCGGCTTCTTCGCGATCTCGGCGACCTTTGCCAATCTTCTGCTGCTGATGGTCGTCTTTGCGCTTTTTGCCGGTGCGGTCGAGACCGTCTATTCCATCGCCAATGCCCATGCAAACGACCGCACCGATCCGGCGGATTTCGTGCCGCTCGCCAGCACCATGCTGGTCGCCTGGTCAGCGGCTGCAACCCTGGTGCCGATGCTGGTGACGCTGCTGACGCCGGTGTTCGGTCCGCGGACGTTCATCTATGCGGCGATGGCCGTTGCAGCACTCTACGCCCTTTTCGTGCTCATGCGCTTGAGGAAACGCGACGAGGTCCCGGCCGATGAGCGTGAGACCTTCGAACTGAAGAGCGCGCAGGTGCCGAATGCCGGCGCGCTGATCGATGCCGAGGCAAGGGCCGAATAGCCGCCGAGGCTTGCGATTTATAGTGAACGAAGCCTTCATTTCCCGCTTTGCGCCGCTTGAACGCACTGCTATATGCGGCCCATGAGCACAACATCTTCCAAGACGCCCCTGTCGCATATCCGTAACTTCTCGATCGTGGCCCATATCGACCACGGCAAGTCGACGCTGGCCGACCGACTGATCCAGTCGACCGGCGGCCTTGCCGAGCGGGAAATGTCCGAGCAGGTGCTCGACAGCATGGATATCGAGCGCGAGCGCGGCATCACCATCAAGGCCCAGACCGTGCGTCTGCACTACAAGGCCAATGACGGCGAAACCTACGTGCTGAACCTCATCGACACGCCCGGCCACGTCGACTTCGCCTATGAAGTCTCGCGGTCGCTGTCGGCCTGCGAAGGTTCGCTCCTGGTCGTCGACGCCAGCCAAGGCGTGGAAGCCCAGACGCTCGCCAACGTCTACCAGGCGATCGACAACAATCACGAGCTCGTCACCGTGCTCAACAAGATCGACCTTCCCGCCGCCGAGCCGGAGCGGATCAAGGAACAGATCGAGGAAGTGATCGGCATCGACGCCTCCGACGCCGTGTTGATCTCGGCAAAGACCGGCCTCGGCATTCCCGACGTCTTGGAAGCGATCGTCACCAAGCTGCCGGCGCCGAAGAGCGAGGGCGGCGATACGGCACCGCTGAAGGCGCTTCTGGTCGATAGCTGGTACGACACCTACCTCGGCGTCATGGTTCTCGTGCGCATCATCGACGGCACCCTGAAGAAGGGCATGACCATCCGCATGATGGGCACCGACGCCAAGTACACGATCGAACGCGTCGGCGTGCTGACGCCGAAGATGGTGGCCATGGACGCGCTCGGCCCGGGCGAGATCGGCTTCATCACCGCCTCGATCAAGGAAGTGGCCGATACCCGCGTCGGCGATACCATCACCGAAGACAAGCGCCCGACTGCCAAGGCGCTGCCAGGCTTCAAGCCGGCGCAGCCGGTGGTGTTCTGTGGCCTCTTCCCGGTCGATGCCGCCGACTTCGAGGATCTGCGTTCGGCGATGGGCAAGCTGCGCCTCAACGACGCATCGTTCTCGTTCGAAATGGAATCGTCCGCCGCCCTTGGCTTCGGCTTCCGCTGCGGCTTCCTCGGCCTCCTGCACCTCGAGATCATCCAGGAACGGCTGGAGCGCGAGTTCGACCTCGACCTGATCGCGACGGCGCCTTCGGTCGTCTACAAGCTGTTCATGACCGACGGTACGGAGCGCGAGCTGCACAACCCGGCCGACATGCCTGACGTCGTCAAGATCGCCGAGATCCACGAGCCGTGGATCCGCGCGACGATCCTGACGCCCGACGACTATCTCGGCGGCATCCTCAAGCTCTGCCAGGACCGGCGCGGCATCCAGATCGAGCTGACCTATGTCGGCACCCGTGCGATGCTGACCTATGACCTGCCGCTCAACGAAGTGGTGTTCGATTTCTACGACCGGCTGAAGTCGATCTCCAAGGGCTATGCCTCGTTCGACTACCAGATCACCGACCACAAGGAAGGCAACCTTGTGAAGATGTCGATCCTCGTCAACGGCGAGCCGGTCGACGCGCTGTCGATGATGGTGCACCGGATGGCGGCGGAAAAGCGCGGTCGCGAAATGTGCGAGAAGCTCAAGGAGCTGATCCCGAAGCACATGTTCAAGATCCCGATCCAGGCGGCGATCGGCGGCAACGTCATCGCCCGCGAGACCATTTCGGCGCTGCGCAAGGACGTGACAGCGAAGTGCTACGGCGGCGACGCCACCCGTAAGCGCAAGCTCCTGGAAAAGCAGAAGGCCGGCAAGAAGCGCATGCGCCAGTTCGGCAAGGTGGAGATTCCGCAGGAAGCCTTCATCGCCGCGCTCAAGATGGGCGACGAGTAAAAGCCAGGTGCGAAAGACATGCGTGGCGACGGGAAGAACCGGACGCCACGCCTTTGTGCTGGGACAGCGCCACCTGCAGCGCTCGGTCTATGTATCCGCGTCGGGCCTTCGCCCGTCCCGTCATCCTCGGGCTTGACCCGAGGATCCAACTACCAAGCTCGAAATAAAGATCGTGCCCGCCCCCCGCGCTCAAAGACGTCGAGGGCTCAAGGCCTAGCATTACGTCGACAAGGCAGCGGTCGCCTTTGCTAATCGCAACAACGTCGGCATGATCCGACAGCGCCGGTGCCCGCCTATGGATCCTCGGGTCAAGCCCGAGGATGACGGGCGGAGGGGCGCCTGGTCAGGAACAAATGCCGATATTTCGCGACCGATGGGGAACCTCAAGGCAGAGGTTGACTTGTATTCGGTGCTCGCAGCCCACAGCCGTCATCCTCGGGCTTGACCCGAGGATCCATGCACAAGCACCATCATTACTATGGCGGGATTCGTCTACATCGTCACGAACAGCAAGCGCGGAACGCTTTACATCGGCGTCACCTCAAATCTCGAGCGCCGTATCTTCGAGCATCGAGAGGGACTGACACCGGGCTTTGCGTCAAAATACGGCTGCACCCAGCTCGTCTGGTACGAAGAACATCTGCAGATCGCTACCGCCATTCAGCGTGAGAAGTCTCTCAAACGCTGGTACCGGCAGTGGAAAATCGAATTGATCGAGACCGTGAACCCGGAGTGGCGCGACCTCTATTTCGCGCTTTGGTAGACTTGGCATGGATCCTCGGGTCAAGCCCGAGGATGACGAAGGGAGCGTGGAGCGTGAAGAAAATTGCGCCGGGGGCATGCGCGTTCGGCCATCGTCACGCTCTTGCGAAAGCCTGTCGCTTTGCTGGCGCCCCAACCCTCTCGTCAGGTCGTCATCCTCGGGCTTGACCCGAGGATCCATGAACAAGCACCATCAGTGCCATGGCTGGATTCGTCTACATCGTCACGAACAGCAAGCGCGGAACGCTTTACATCGGCGTCACCTCAAATCTCGAGCGCCGTATCTTCGAGCATCGAGAGGGGCTGACACCGGGCTTTGCGTCAAAATACGGCTGCACCCAGCTCGTCTGGTACGAAGAACATCTGCAGATCGGCACCGCCATTCAGCGTGAGAAGTCTCTCAAACGCTGGTACCGGCAATGGAAAATCGAATTGATCGAGACAGTGAACCCGGAGTGGCGCGACCTCTATTTCGAGCTTTGGTAGGCTTGGGCATGGATCCTCGGGTCAAGCCCGAGGATGACGGGCCGGGTCAAGCCCGAGGATGACCGGCCGGGTCAAGCCCGAGGATGACCGGCCGGGTCAAGCCCGAGGATGACGGGCGGAGGAAACAAATGTCGACGCTTTCGACCAGTGGGAGAGCCGCAAAGCAAGAGCTGATGTCTATTCGATTCTCGCATCCCGCCGTCGTCATCCTCGGGCTTGACCCGAGGATCCATCCACCAACGGTCGCTTCATGCCTCGGCCAGCAAATACCGCTTGGAGATACGATCCACCAGGCGGCCGCTCTTGAGCGGCACCGCCTTGTCAATCTTGTAGTCGACGAAGCCCATCCTGCCGTAGTAGGCGAGACCGCCCACGTTGTCGGCGCGGATGGTTGCGTTGATTGCGCTCAAGCCGAGCGCACGGGCATTGTCCCTCGTTGCGGCAAACAGCGCCGTGCCGGCGCCGCGCACCTTGGCGTCGGTCCGGGAAAAGGTGCCGATATCGGCCCAGCCTTCCGGCAATCCGTCGTAGCGCTCGAGCGCCTGGAACGCGCAAGGGCGGCCATCGGCATCCTCGGCGACGAAGCAGCTGACGAAGCCCGGGCCGGCGAGATAGTGCGCCGTAAAACTTTCGGGCGTGAACGGCGTCTCATTGGCGGTCGTGCCGCCGATCCGGATGATTTCGTTGAGGAAGGCGCAGAGCGCCGGCACGTCCGCCGGGGTTGCCGGACGCACCTCAATCGTAGTTGCTTCATCGATCATCAAAATCCTCCTGCTTGATTTGTCGCTTGCCGGATCGCGGCAGGGGCCGCGCCGGGTTGCCGACAACCGTCGCTCCGGCCGCGACATCTTTCGTGACGACGGAGCCGGCGCCGACGATGGCGCCGTCGCCGATTGTCACGCCGCCGAGAAGGATGGCGCCGCCGCCGATCCAGACGTCCTTGCCGATCTCGACCGGCCTTGCGATCTCGATGCCGCGGCTCCGGAGCGGCACGTCCTTGTGATGTTCGGCGCAATAGATCTGCACGCCCGGACCGAGCATGGAGCCTTCGCCGATCGAGATACGGCCGCTATCCAGCATGGTGCAGCCGGCATTGATATAGACGCGGGCGCCGAGCGAAATGTTGATGCCGTAGGAACAATGAAACGGCGCTTCGATGAGAACATCGTCGGCAACGCTTGCAAGCAGCGCCCGGAGTGCCGGCGCCATCGAGCCCCGTCTGTCAGGAGCCATGGTGTTGTGCTGGTGCACGGCGTCACGCGCCCGCCGACGCAGCTGCTCGAGTTCCGGGTCGAGGCAGCAATACCAATCGCCCGCCGCCATCTTGTCGCGTTCGCTGGCGCTCACGCTTTCGTCCTTGCTTCGGCCGCTTCACGCCGCGCCAGGCTTTCGGCCGGCCATTGCGTCGCCATGTCGTAATAGATGTCGAAAGCGGGGGCGCCGCCTTCAAGCGATAGCCAGGAGACCTTCGAGCGTGTGAAGATATGGGCATCCGGCGGGAAGTCCGACGGTCGGTCGAGGCTCGCAATGCGCAGGAAGGCGAGCCAGCCGCGCCGGCCGTAATCGCTCCAGAGCGCCGTCTGGCACTCGGCACAGCGATAGACGTCATGCGGACGGCCACTCTCGGTCGGCAGCGTCACGACGATGGGTTCGCCCGCCGTCAGTTCGATGTTCTCCCGCTCGATGACGCCATTGACGACGAAGGCGCTTCCGACCTGTCGCTGGCAATCGGTGCAATGACAGCAATTGACGAACATCGGCCGCCGTTTCAGCCGGTAGCGGATACGCCCGCAGAAGCAGCCGCCGCCAATATCTTCGTCCATCAGCAGGCCTCCTCCAACACCTCGTCGCTCGGCGCTGCAGCAGAGGCATCGCCACGCCTGATGGTGGCGACCCAGGCGCGCGCCAAGGCGAGGCCGGCGGCATTGGCTTTTTCGCCATGGCGCCTGGCGTGAGCAGCGTATTGCGCCAGCCAGTTAGGATCGAGCCGATTGATGGTCTGCGGGAACGAGCGGTTCCAATCTTCGACAAGGGCGGTGTCAGCCTCGAAATGGAATTGCGTGCCATAGACGGCACGACCGATGCGAAACGCCTGATGCCGCGTGACGTCGTTTTCGGCAAGGTGCACCGCCCCTTCCGGAAGGGTGAAGGTGTCGCCATGCCATTGGAAGATCGGGAAGCTTTCGCCGACGCTTGCCAGCACCGGATCGCCCTGCCCCTCGGCGCGCACCTGCACTTCGTGCCAGCCGAATTCTTTGGCTTCGCCGAGCAGGTTCTTCGCCCCATAGGCCCGCGCCAGCAGCTGGCTGCCGAGGCAAATTCCGAGCACCGAGCGCTCGCTGTCGCCGAAGCGGCGCATCAGCGCTGCCAGCTTCGGGAGATAGGGGAAAGCCTCATCGTCGAGCGCACTCTGCTCGCCGCCGAGCACCACGAGCGCATCGAAGCCATCCGGCCCATCCGGCACCGGGTCGCCGGCATAGGCGCGGCGAACCTCGATCTCCGCCTTGACTTCGCGAAGCGCCGTACCGACCTGGCCGAGCTCCGTCTTCGCCATGTTTTCCACCACCAGTACCCGCATGATGACCTTCCCTTCGCCGTCTGGGCGGAAGATTGATCACGACATGCGTCTCGGTTCAAGAGGCGGAAGGTTCAGGAGGCGGGGGTTCAAGAGGCGCGAGAGGGCACCGCACTCATTGCCGAAAGCATCCGGGCCTTGACTTCCGCGCCAAACTTTCCGACCTTCCTGATATCATGATGCTCACGATTACTTCCCTTCGCTGCTTCCGGGTATGCCCGATCGCAGGAACCTGACCCCAGCCCGGATGCTTGCGCTCTCCGGGTCAGGGGAGCCTTTCGCGTCGGCAAATGAGAACCTCCGTTCCCAGGCCACGCTCCGAGCGCCGAGTTTTTCCAGATAGAATTAGCCCAGCTAAGATTAGCAACGACGACGCCGAAGGCCCGTCGATAAAAACGTCAGGTATCATCATGGCGACCACCGCCCGCAACAAACTTCCCGCGATCATCATCAATGCCGAGGATCACAAGCGCCTGACGGCGCTTGCCTCTTCCGCCCTCGACCGAATTCCCGAAGTCGCCGAGGCACTTATGTCCGAGCTCGATCGCGCGCGCATTGCCGCGCCCGGAAAACTGCCTGCAGACAGCGTGCAGATGGGATCCACCGTCGCCTTCGAAGCCGACAACGGTTTTGCCAAGCAGGTGACGCTGGTCTATCCCGGCGAGGCCGATATCGAGGCCGGGCGCATTTCGGTGCTGACGCCGATCGGCGCGGCCCTGATCGGCCTTTCCGTCGGCCAGTCGATCGACTGGCACGACCGCTCCGGCAAGGTCCACCGCATGACCATCCGCAGCGTTACCGCGGCCGAACGGGCCTGAGGGCTTCGCGCCCTTGTCATTGATGGCGAAGGGGGCGCGGCGGACGCTGGGGGCAGTTGCGCAACTCCCCCGAAAACTAGTCGAGGAGGCCGGTCGTCAGACCGCCCTCCCCGCTTTTCGGATGCCGGAAGGCTTATCAGAACTGCTTGCCGAGCTTGGCGTCGACGGACTGGCTGTTGGCGCCGCGAACGGCAAAGAAGAACAGGATCGCGGCCCAGAGAATGGACTTTTCGGCGCCGCCGAGACCCTCTCCCTGCACGATGCCGTGGAAATAGACGGTGACGAGCAGCACGATCGTGGCGGCGAAGGCGGCCGGACGGGTAAGAAGGCCGATCGCGATCAGGATGCCGCCGAAGAACTCCGTGGCAGCGAGCAGCGGCGACCAGAAGACGCCGGGATAAAAGCCGAGGCTTTCGACCATGCCGACAGCGCCGAACGGATTGACGATCTTGCCGTAACCGTGGGTTACGAGCAGGACGCCGCACAGAACGCGCAGCAGCGTTTCGGCAAAGGTGTCGAGCGGCAGATAGATCTTTTCCAGCGCCGGCAGGATTGCACGGGGACGGGAAGTCGAAACGGTGGCATCAGTCATGGGTTGGTCCTCTTGGAGGTGGCTGCGACAATATGTGCAATGCAGCAATGTCTCGCCGGGCGCCTTTTCGTTTGCAAGGGAGCGGCCGATAAAAACATGACCAAATCAGTTGACAATTACGTGAGAGCCGCGTGACCGCCGGTTGTTCCCGATCGCCCGCTCCAGTGCCGCGCGTCGAGCGTGACGTGCAAGGCTTGCGGTAACGCCTGAAACTGGCAGGACAATTTCTCGTCAAATCGGTTCCGATTTCCAGGAATTATGCAGTATGTTGCGGCGCGCAAACCAGCCGGGAATCATCAGATGGACGAGAAGCCGCGGATCACCATTCTCTATTGCACGCAGTGCAACTGGCTGTTGCGCGCCGGCTGGATGGCACAGGAGCTGCTGCAGACTTTCGGCCAAGCGCTGGGTGAAGTGGCGTTGATCCCCGGCACCGGCGGCAATTTCGAGATCCGCGTCAATGACGAACTGATCTGGGAGCGCAAGCGCGACGGCGGCTTTCCCGGACCGAAGGAACTGAAGCAGCGCATCCGCGACATCATCGAGCCGGAGCGCGATCTCGGCCACACCGACAGGAGCTGATCCTGGATTTCGGCATTCTCGCGGGCGTTTTCTCGGCCGCCTTCCTGTCCGCGACGCTGCTGTTCGGCATGTCGGAGGCGGCGATCGTCGCCGCCGCACTTCATGGCGAGACCAGCCGTGTCGCCCTGTTCTTAGCGGCCACGGCCGGCAACGTGCTGGGTGCCGTCGTCAATTTCGTGCTCGGACGGTTTCTGATCCGCTTTGAGGGAAGGCGCTGGTTTCCCATTTCGCCCGCAGCAAGGCAGAAGGCGGAGACGCTGTTTGGGCGTTATGGCCAGCCGGTGCTGCTGCTATCGTGGCTGCCGGTGGTCGGCGATCCGCTGACGCTCGTCGCCGGGCTGCTGCGCATGCCGTTTGCGCTGTTCCTGGTGTTCGTGGCGATCGGCAAGGCGGCGCGTTACGCCGCCGTGCTCTGGCTGACGCCCTGACACCAACTGCAAGCTGGTATGACGCCTCAGCTATGGGCGAAAATGTCGGTCTCGTCCCAGCCGAGCAGATCGAGCTTGGAACGGGTCGGCAGGAAGGCGAAGCAGGCATCCGCATGTTCCATGCGGCCATCGCGTAAGAGCCGCGCCGTCAGTTTTTCGCGCAGCGCATGCAGGTGCAGCACGTCGGATGCGGCATATTCGAGCTGCGCCGGCGACAGGATCTCCGCCGCCCAGTCGGAGGACTGCTGCTGCTTGGAAATATCGACATCGAGCATTTCCTTCAGATTGTCCTTCAGCCCGTGGCGGTCCGTATAGGTGCGGGTCAGGCGCGAGGCGATCTTGGTGCAGAAGACCGGCGTCGTCGTCACGCCGAAGGTGTGGAACAACACGGCGATATCGAAGCGGCCGAAGTGAAAGATCTTCTGGCGGGCCGGGTCGGCGAGCATCGCGACGAGGTTCGGCGCCTCCTTCTGACCGGCCGCTATACGGATCACGTCGGCGGTACCATCGCCCGGCGAAAGCTGGACGACGCAGAGCCGATCGCGACGGGGGACAAGGCCGAGCGTTTCCGTGTCGACGGCAATCGCGCCTCTGTAGCGGGCGGCATCGGCTGCGGAAATATCGCCTTCGTGGAACCGTATTGCATTCGCCATCGAAAATCCCCAGATGAAACGGAAGTGGTGTCGCCTATACCGCAAGTTCGGCCCTGGCGAAACCGTATCATGGCGCCTCGCCCGCGGGTGCTGTCTTCGAAAGCTCGCCTTGATGACCTCCTGCCGCCTCACCCTCTCGGCCCTCTGCCTGATCCTCGGTCTGTCCGCCATGCCGGCGCTGGCGCAGAACTACACCGACCTGCCCGGCGTGCGCCCGATGGATCCTCTGAACGACAACGGCGACAAGGTTGTCTGCGAGCAGACGCTGGTCGATCGCGACTATCCGTTCGAGTCCAGCTCGCGCGGCGGCCCGCGCTACGACACAATCTACAACTGCCGCCGCGGCGACGGCCCGGTGTTCCAGGGCAGCGATCTGCCGCCTTCGCTCTATCGGCAGAAGCGCGGGCTGGGCTACTAAAGCGCGTCGCGATCTCTAGGATTCGCTTGCTGCGCTTTAAGCTCTTGTTTTTACGCATGTCGTTATTGCAAAACCGCAGCACACTCTTGCGCGACATGCTTTAACCCTCTGCACCGGTTCGGCTTGGCAAGCCGCTGAATACTTCCTAGAAAATTGGGCAAGGAACCGTGGAGGCGTTCTGCCTCCACCGAGGAGGAACAATGCCCAACGACAGCAGACCGCTCGCCATCAGCGTGCCGGCACCTCGCACGCTCGACCTGATCTTCACAGCCGATGCATTGAAGCAACTGCATCAGCGCTACCGCATCGTCGAAGCCGACCCCGAGGATGTCGCCGGCCTCGGTGACGAGGTGCTGTCGCAAGCGCGCTACATCATCGGCCAGCCGCCGCTTGATCATGACACCCTGGCGCGCCTGCCGAGACTGCGAGCCATCCTCAATGTCGAGAGCAACCTGATCAACAACATGCCTTACGAAGTGCTGTTCGAACGCGGCATTCACGTGGTCACGACCGGCCAGGTGTTCGCCGAGCCGGTTGCCGAAATGGGGCTTGCCATGGCCCTCAACATTGCGCGCGGCGTCGTTGACGCCGATCTCGCCTTTCGCGAGGGCCGGGAACTTTGGGGTGGCGACGGCAATCGCTCGGCGCGGCTCTTATCCGGCTCGGACATCGGCATCGTCGGCTTTGGGGACCTCGGCAAGGCACTCAACCGGGTGCTGTCCGGCTTCCGCGCCAGGATCCGCGTCTTCGATCCCTGGATGCCGGCCTCCATTCTTCGGGACAACGGCGTTGAACCGGCATCACTGGAAACGGTGCTGACAAAAAGCGATTTCGTCTTCGTCGTCGCCTCGGTCACCAGCGAAAACGAAGGCTTTCTCGGCGCAAAGGCTTTTGCCAGCATGCGTCCAGGTGCAGCCTTCATCCTGCTCAGCCGCGCCGGCGTCGTCGATTTCGAGGCGCTGATGGCGGCCGTCGAAAGCGGGCATATCGTTGCCGCCAGCGACGTCTTTCCGGAGGAACCGCTTGCGCATGACCACAGGGTACGCCGCCTGCCTGGCTTCCTGCGCTCGGCGCACCGTGCGGGCGCGCTCGACAGCGCCTTCAAGAAGATGGGCGACATGGTGCTGGAAGACATGGACCTGATGGACCGGGACCTGCCACCGATGCGCTGCAAGCGCGCCGAGCGCGAAACGGTGGCACGGATGCGCTCCAAGCCGGTAACGGTCAACTGAGCCACCGTTTTTCACGGGTGGATTTCGGCGGGTTCGTTCATCCCGCCGATTAACGTGTTTTATGGGAATTGCATATAGAGTTCAACGTAGCGGCGGCATGCATATCATCGGCACACGCAAAAGTCGCCGGAACTGTACAAACCGTAGTGTAGAGCGAAACCAGAGGCCTGTAATGGCAGACAAGGCGCCCGACGCTCGACAAAACCGAACAAGCGATGGCTGGAACAGTTCCCTCCGATCACTGTTCAGCCTGGTTATGGTCGCCATGCTGATCGCCGTCTCCACGATCCTCGTCGGGCTCGACTATAACCGCTCGCGCAATGCGGCGATCGCGGATGCAGAGGCCAACATGCATGGCTTCATGAGCCGGTTGGTCGACCGGCTGGGCGTACTCTCTGGTGATACCTCCGCGCTCGTCAGCCTGGTTTCCTCGGTTGCCAATTCCTTCCTGGTGCCGCCGCCAGAGCGGATGAACGACAAGGTTGCAGTCCTGCGCGAGGGCATTACCCGTTCGCCGCATATCGACGGGGTCTATGTCGGCTACCCCAACGGCGCCTTCTTTCAGATGGTCGACCTCAAGCAGATCGCATGGCGCATGGCGCTCGATGCGCCGCGCGGCGCGGCCGTTGCCGTGCGCTCGATGGAAAAGGATGCAAGCGGCAAACCCCTCCAGCGGGTGCTCTTCCTGGACAAGGACGGTACGCAATTCTCCGAACGGCGCGTGCCACCCTCAGGCTTCGATCCACGAACCAGGCCTTGGTATCGAGCGGCCGTAAACGGAAAGGCTGCGGTCTCGACCGGCCCCTACGAAAGTGCCACGACCGAAACGCTTGGAATGACGATCTCGCAGGCCCATCGCGGCAATCCGCAGATCGTCATCGGCGCCGACGTAATCCTCGATACGATCACTGATTTCCTCGCCCGCGAGCGGCTGACGACGGGCTCGGTCTCTTTCATCCTCGATGCCGTCGGCAAACCGATCATCCATTCCGACCGGGTGATGATGCGACGCATCATGGCGGCGAAGGATAAGGATGGCCCGATCGTTCAGGCTGAGAGCGACCCCCTGATCAAGAGCATCCGAATCAATCCGCCAGCGCCCGGCAAGGCCGACTTCGTCGAAGTCGGAGACCGAACCTATCTCGTCATGGTGACGCCGCTCGAATCCGCGCTGCTTCTCTCCGGCAACCGCGCCGTGGTGGCCGCGCCGCTCGACGAACTGATGGCCGATGCCAACAGGACGCTGATCCAGGGGCTTGTCATATCCGGCGCCGTGGTGGCACTCGCGGTGCTTTCTTCGCTCGTGCTTGCGCACCTGATCACCAAATCGCTCAACCAGCTGACCGCCAGCGCCAACCGGCTGCAGGACCTGGATTTCACCACGCCGATCGACGTGTCGTCGCATGTCAGCGAGATTTCCACGCTCGGCGGTGCGATGAACCGGGCGCGCGACGCGATCTTTACCTTCGCGCTCTACGTGCCGCGGGAACTGGTGCGCAAGGGTATCGAATCCGGCCAGTTCAGTGGACGCGCGGCCTGGCGCCAGGAGGTCACGGCGCTTTTCACCGATATCTACGATTTCACCACCTTGAGCGAGCAGCACGCGCCGGAAGAAGTGGTGGCGATGCTTTCGGAATATTTCGACATCTTCAGCGAGGTCGTCGATGCCCATGACGGCACGATCATCCAGTTCCTGGGCGATTCGGTGTTTGCCATGTGGAACGCGCCGGCGCCGGACGAGCGCCATGCGGAGAATGCCTGTCGTTGCGCACTGGCGGTCGAGGAACGGTTGCATTCCTTCAACGAAGCGCAGCGCAGGAAGGGCCTGCCGGAGTTCCGCACCCGCTTCGGCATCCACACCGGCACCGCCGTCGTCGGCAGCGTCGGCGCGAAGGAGCGGCTGCAATATACCGCCATGGGCGACACGGTGAACGTCGCCTCGCGGCTCGAAGGCATGAACAAGAACTACGGCACGACGATCATGGCAAGCGGCGCGGTGGTCGCCCAGGCGTCTGATGCGATCACCTTCAGGCCGCTTGGATCCGCGCAGGCCAAGGGACGCGCCACCGTGCTCGAGATCTACGAGGTTCTGAGCGCGCGGCCGGTTGTTGAGGCCACAGTTTCGCAGACGCCGATAAAATCGTCCTGAGAGGCGCGCCCGGTCAACGCCGGACGCTATTTCTCTGGCGCATGACCCAACGGATGCAGGCGGCGACTGCGATGGCAAGCAACGGCCACACAGCCCAGAACACGCCCCGCCAGGACAGAAGGTTGATTGCGACGAGCGCCATGCCAGCAACGGCGAGTGTGCCGATGACCGAGTCGATCTTGCTGTTTGCCCGCACCCATCGCAGGGCTGCAAGCACCGCCAACGCGAGGAGGGGCCATGCAGCCCAGAATACGCCGCGCCATGTCAGCAGATTGACCGCGGCGAGGCCGGCCCCGATCACTGCGAGCGTGCCCATAAGTTTGCCGGTCAACCCCATCGGTTTGGCAACAGTTTCGTCTGGTGCCGTCGCGGATCGGCCGGACTGCTCGGCCGACCGGCCCCATTCGCTTTGACGCTCCGGTCTGCGCGCAGCTTCGTCGGATGCACCGATGCGCACAGCATAGCTCGGCACGCCGCCATCGATGTTCTTGACCTCGAGCTGGCCCAGGAACTCGAAACCGACGGCAACCTTGTTGCGCACCTGGTCGTAGACCGTATTGGAGATCACGATGCCGCCGGCAGGGGCAGACGCCTGCAGGCGTGCGGCGACGTTGACGCCGTCGCCATAGATGTCGTCGTCCTCGGTGATCACATCGCCGAGGTTGATGCCGATGCGAAACAGCATCTGCACATCGTCTGCGGTTTTCGCGTTGTAACCGGCCAGGTCGTTCTGGACGTCGATCGCCGCGCGCAGCGCCTCGACGACGCTGGGGAAATCGGCGATCAATCCGTCCCCCCAGGTATTGATGACGCGGCCGCCATGCGCATCGATCAGGCGCGTCATCGCATCCCGATACCGTTTGAGAGTGGCAAGAGTGCCCTCCTCGTCCGCCCGCATCAGGCGGGAATAATCCTGGACGTCAGCGGAGAAAATGGTCGTCAGCTTGCGACGCGTTTCAGCCATCGCGGTTGATCCTCGCTTGAAATCCGTCGCCGCAGCGGATGATGGGATAGTAGCGAGCCTAACACAGATCGCAAGACGGGCCGCCACGAAGGGTTCCTCACAGGTTGACGAACCCTGTGCCGCGCCGATGCGTTGAACGCTGTAGAAATGGCTCTGTTGGCGCGCCAGCGAGCGCGAATCCGACGCGGGAACGCAGGCTCTGCCGCGTCGTCTCCGGCGCAGGAATTCGGGCACTTTTCGTCGAGTAAACTTGGCGGCTTCGCACGCCGCTCGGGGCAAAAGCCAGAAACGAAAAAACCCCGGCAAGCCGGGGTTTTTCAAACCAAAACAAATGTTTGGTTAAAGGAATGGTGCCCAGAAGAGGACTCGAACCTCCACACCCTTTCGAGTACCAGCACCTGAAGCTGGCGCGTCTACCAATTCCGCCATCTGGGCGACGGACCGGCATGTAAAAGGCCCGAGCCGAAGTGTCAACAGGCATTTTGAAGTTTTCGTGTCAGAACACGAAAAAGGTCAGTTTGACGCCCTTTTTGCCCAGGATCGAATTGTGGAAAGTCCTTGAGCAAGCAGCAATTCCGCCTCTGCCGTCGTCTCGGCCTCAACATAGCAGCGCATCTCCGGGGCGTTGCCGGACGGCCGGAAATGAATCGTGCGGCCATCGGCAAGGGTGACGCGCAGGCCGTCGATGTCGCTGACGGCGGCCGGGCGGCCGATCTGAGCGAGGAAGTCATTCAGGTTCTCGGCCCCACCACGCAGATGCGCCATCAGCCGGGCGCTGGTTTCGACCGGGACGTTTTCGAGCCGGTCGCTGAGCGCGACCGGAAGACGATAGGACGCCGCCAGCTCCGAGAGCGTCATGCGGCGTTCAGCGGCGCGCGCAAGCGCCGCGAGGATCGGGAGGAGGCAGTCACGGGTGGGCAGGGCCCTGAGGACACCATTGCCGAGGGGGAAATCGCTGGCCGTCAACGTGCCGCCATTGGCCTCGAAGCCGGCGACCTTCGTCGCCCCCTCTCCGACCGCTTGCGCCATTCCGGCAATCACATAGGGCGAACCGACGCGGGTGCGGATGACCGAAAGGCCTTCGGCACGTTCGATGCCGGAATTGGAGGTGACTGGCGTCACGGCGACCTGCGCGCCGAGGAACTCGCAGGCGACGAGACCCAGAAGGTCGCCACGAAGCGGCGCACCTTTCTCGTCGGCAACCAGCGGCCGGTCGCCGTCGCCATCGGCCGAGACGATCGCATCCAGGCGATGTTCGGGTGCCCAGGCGGCAAGCCTGGAAAGCGTTTCAGGCGAAACGGCCTCCGTATCGACAGGTACGAAATCCTCGGATCGGCCGAGAGCGATCGTCTCGGCCCCTAGATAGGTCAGAAGCTCGACGAGCAGGTCGCGCGCGACGGTGCTGTGCTGATAGACGCCGATGCGCAAACCGTGAAGCGACCCCGGCGGCAACAGGTCCCTGTTGCGCTGAAGGAACAGCTCTGCGGCCGATGCCGCGTGATCTTCTCCCGACCCGGACGAAGGTACGGCCTCGCCGGCAATGGCGTCGGCGATGGCACTGATCGCCAGTTCGTCGGTCTTGTCGATTTCGCCGTCCGGCCGGTAGAATTTGATGCCGTTGCGATCAGCGGGAATATGCGAGCCGGTGATCATCAGGCCTGCGGCCTTATGGACAAGACCATAGAGCGCCAATGCCGGGGTCGGCACGGTGCCGCAATCGAACACGCGAAAGCCTTCGCTCTTCAGGGCAGCGGCGCAAACGGCCGCGATTTCAGGGCTGGAATCGCGAAAGTCGCGGGCAATCAGGATCGGATCTCCCGCCTGCGCCTGCCCGGAGGCGATCAGGTGCCGTGCGAAGGCCTTCGCATAGCGTGCAGACGGTTCGCCTTTCAGCTCCTCGGACAGGCCACGTAGACCACTTGTGCCGAACTTCAATTGCATCTCATACTCCGCGAATATCGCCTATCGACAATAGGCAAGAATAACAGTGACCTGGCAACCGCGCAGACGCATCCTTTACCGGACGGCAGGCGGGGCGCGAATCCGGCGACTGGCCAAACGGATCCGCACCATTTCGCCATGAATAAACCAAGAAAAAAACACCTAATGTGAAGCAGGGACACAACCGGAAAGCAACCCTTTCGGAAAGCGAGGAAAGCATGACGGGATTTCGGAATTTCGTTGTCGGCTGCGCCCTGGCCGCCGCCTCCCTGATGACCCCGGCCGGGCCTGCCCAGGCCATGCCGCTACCAGCAGGCGACGTTCAGATCAAAGCGCAAGGCGATGTCCAGAACGCACAATACTACCCGTACAGGCGATACGGAGGCGTTATGTATCCCAACGGATGGGGCCGCGGATGGGGCGGTGGTTGGGGACCTGGCTACGGCAGGGGTTCCTACTATCGGCCGGGCTTCAGCTTCTATTTCGGACCGAGCTATGGCGGCTACTACAACAACTATTATTCACGCCGCTACTACAACAACTATTATCCACGCCGTTACTACAACGACTATTATTCACGCCGCTATTACGACGACTACTATCCACGTCGTTACTACCGGGAGCGCTACTACTATCGCGACAACTATGTTCGCCGCGGCACCAGCGCGCATGTGACCTGGTGCTTCTCGCGCTACCGCTCCTACAACCCGGCAACCAACCGGTTCCTCACCTATCAGGGCGTCTCTCGCGCCTGCTACTCGCCCTATCGATAGGTCACGCCCAAGCGGCGCAGCGCCAGCGTTGCGCCGCTTTCCCCCGCTCCAATTTCTTGGAAAGGCAGGTTGGTATTAAGCGGCGATTAACCTCGCCACCTTACCGTTTCATCACGTTCGCAACTTTTGCCGGAATGAAACGATGCTGCTCCCGACCCAGCAATCCAGCGCCACAGCAACGACCAATCTGGTCGGCTCGATCCTGAAGGATATCGAGAAGCGTCAGGCGGAAGAGGAAGAAAAGGCCAAGGGCACCAGGGACGACAAGATCCTGAAGGCTCAGGTGAAGTCGGACGACGCCCAGAAGGCGGCCAACACCAAGATCAACGATCATTTTTTCAATCAGGCTGGAAACGGTGCCAACAACAACCGGATGGTGCTCATCCGGGAAGTCGGCGAGTTCTTCGACCTGACGCGTGAGGATTTCAAGTCCGATTTCGCCTTTGGCAGCGCTCTGGCAAAGATCGTCGAAAACCTGCCGACGGATACTCTTCGTGACATCGAGAAGAAGCTGGGGCTGACGGATATCGATGTTTCACTGAACGAACTGATCGAGGCGATCAAGGATCCTGAAGGCAGCCAGGGCAAGAAGCTGGACGAGGCGCTCGACAGCAAGGGGTCTGCGAAGGCAGGCCAAAGCTACGGCGCGACGAAAGCAATACAGCGCCTTGCTGATGCTGCAGAAACGAAATCGCTGGACGAACTGCAACTGGATAGCTTGACGATCGACCCGACGCGCATTGCCGACAGGGAAACCCTTGTCGAGCAGCAGAAGGAATTGCAGGCGCTCGAGGCAAAAGACAATCTGGAAGACGTGCAGGACGCCCGCGAGGCCGAAGCCAAGCGCCCGCTTGCACTCCAGATCGATGAGATCGGACTCTACAGCCTCGCCAGCCAGACGTTTATCGCCGCCTGATCATTTTCGCCGGACGATCCCCAGCCGCGCCATGACCGCCTTGGGGATGCCATAGCGCCTGACCGCGTCGCGGCTATCGCGCAGGCCGCAGATCTCACGCTGGATAAAAAACGCCCAGACAGCATCGGCGGCATCGTCGAGCAGCCGTTCGCGCAGTTCCGGCGTGGTTTCATTCCGCTCGAGCACCTGCAGCGCCGCGATCGCCTTTTCGACCTTGAGGCCATGTCGCCCGAGCGCGTCGGCGCGCTCCGAAAGCAATTCGTACTCGAGGGCGCTAAGGGCGCCCGAAGCAGCATATGAGGGGCTCAGGGATTTTGGAGGGCGAACGGTCATCCGAAACTCCATGGCTTTGAAACGGATAGGGCCACTCATTGTCCACGGCGCTCAATCGAGGTGGCAGCTTAATCTTGCCGCCGGATTGATCGCGATGCAAAGGGTTCGTGCGGAAACATGGCTCGCGGCGAAGCCAAAGGGCCTTGCGCGGCCAGCATCGCTCCCATCGCATGGTTAAGATTTCATAAACCTGTCTCACCTAACATCGAAGCATCATGCCGATTCCCGTATCCGCAGCCGCGCTGCGGCAGGTCTGGCCGGTTGGCCGAGACGCGCATGAGGCGCCAGCCCGAACTGAAGACTCAATCCTGCCCGACAGACGGTCGAGGTGATCCGTGGAACGCGTGGAATTCGGGTGCTGCCTGTCAACGGCGGCCCGTCAATTCGAGGGTCAAGCGAGGGAGACCAGAATGCTGACACCCATTCTCACGGTCAGAACCGCGACCGGACTTGCCGAGGAGGCAAACGCAAGGCCCCAGCCGGCAGCAGCCCCCCTTACCGCCGCCCAGCGCGGCGAAGCGATCCAGAAGATCCTCGATGCGCTGACCCGGCATCTCGCCGGCCGCGAGATCCTCTCCAAGGAGACGCTCGTGCGGCTGATGGAGGATCTCGCCCGCATCCTCAAGTTTCCGCCGCTGCCACAGGAGGGCGGGCGTGATTTCGTGCGCCGGCTCGTCACCTTTCTCGAAGCCATGCCGATGCCGGAACGCCTGGCGCTCGAGCGACAGCTGGGCGGCCGCAGCCTGACGCTGCGGGTCGGCATCCTCGCAGACCTGCCGGCAATCAGAAACGGTACAGCCCCCGTGTCGACGGGCGCTGTGTTGCCGAGCCCGAGCAACCCGCCCCTGCAGCCGGCCATCCCGCTGCATCTGGCAGCCGCCAGAGCGCCGGTCGCAGGCGAGGTCGCCTTGCTGCAGACGGTACTGAAGAAAACCTTTGGCGTTGGCAGCGAGAGCGACACGTCGAGCCTGGCAACGGAGGAGGCGGACGCAACGCTGCCGACCGAAGACGAGGCAACGGCACGGCGTCAGGCCTCGCCCGAGCGCGAAGGCGCCAGAACAATGCCCGGCAGGCTGCCTTCGCTGGACGGCTCCGAAATCGAAGTGCTCGCCGCCATCAGCAATGGCGAGGCCGATCCCGAAGCCACCGACCCCGCGGCTGCCGCCGGCAAAGCACCGGCTGACGAAGAAGAAAATCCGCCGTCACACCCTGCTGCCGCGGCAGACGATCTCGATTTGCCTGCGAAGGCCAGAGA
Organism: Ensifer adhaerens; assembly: GCF_001270265.1. Lineage (GTDB taxonomy): Bacteria > Pseudomonadota > Alphaproteobacteria > Rhizobiales > Rhizobiaceae > Ensifer > Ensifer adhaerens_B. Next base: position 80,670 of record NZ_LGAP01000026.1, on the reverse strand, counting down.
AGCATCAGCGCACAGCGGCGCTGCCCGGACGGACGCCGGCACCGAGGCAGGCGGCGCCGACGAAGGCCAGGAGCCGGACGGCACCTATCGCCCCCTGCCCGATGGCGAGGATCAACTGCAAAACGACAGGGCATCGACACGCAGCAACGAGAGCCGCACGGACCGTGCGCTTTCGGAAGTGCTGAAGACGATGGTGCGCGATACGCTCGGCCTGCCGGGAGAACCTGCGGGCGCCGATAGGCCCGAAGTGATCGCGCCCGAACTCGAAAATGCCGAAGCCAACGCAGCAGCGAGCCAGACAGAGGCGGAAGGCGGGGAGCCGGGTCGCCCAAACCCGCTGCGGCCACACGATACGACTGCAGGCGCCGAGCTTGCCGCCCTGAGCGTTGCGGACGATCAGACGGAGCAATCGGGCGCGACGAGCGCCACCGCTGCCCAGCGGCCCCAGAAGCCGGCTGACGACCCGGCGATGCAACAGGCAATCGCACGGCTGATCGAGAACGGCCTGCCGCGCGAAGCGATCCCGTTTGCGATGATCCCCTATCCGATCGCAGTTGAGGACGGGAAGAGCGAGGCGGAAAAGAGCGAGCGGGACGAAGGTCGAGGCGAAGGCGGCGAAGAGCCGCAGGGCGACGGCGAAGCCGCACAGGGCGACGGCGAAGCCGCGCGGGACGAAGCCAACAAGGACGCGCAGCAGACCGAAGACGGCAAGGACGATAGGGGCGACGAACTGAATGCCGAGCCCGACGTCTACGAACTCTATCGCAAGCTCGGCGGCCTCGGCTGACCCTCCCGCATGGTCGCTTAGATCGGATCGATTTCAGAAGAACGATGCAGCAGGTCTAAGAACGCCGTAGCTGAGCGAACCCCTCACAAGCAAAAGCCCGCGGAGATCGCTCTCCGCGGGCCTTTTGATTTCAGACGTCAGGCAACGATTATTCGTTGGTCTGGCGGTTCTTCAGAGCGGCACCGAGAATGTCGCCAAGCGAAGCGCCCGAGTCGGACGAACCGAACTGAGCAACGGCTTCCTTCTCTTCCGCGATTTCCAGAGCCTTGATCGACAGCTGGATCTTGCGGTCCTTCTTGGAGAAGTTGGTGACGCGTGCGTCGACAACCTGGCCTACCGAGAAACGCTCCGGACGCTGTTCGTCGCGGTCACGCGACAGATCGGCGCGGCGGATGAACGCGGTGATGTCTTCGTGGTTGACGAGCTTCACTTCGATACCACCGTCGTTGACGGCGATGATCTCGGCCGAAACAACAGCGTTCTTGCGCAGTTCGCCCGAAGCAGCGGCATCGCCGACTGCATCCTTGCCGAGCTGCTTGATACCGAGCGAGATGCGCTCCTTGTCGACGTCGACGTCGAGAACAACGGCGCGAACGACGTCGCCCTTGTTGAACTCTTCGATGACCTGCTCGCCCGGACGGTTCCAGTCGAGGTCGGAAAGGTGCACCATGCCGTCAACGTCGCCGTCGAGGCCGATGAACAGGCCGAATTCGGTCTTGTTCTTGACTTCGCCTTCAACTTCGGTGCCAGCCGGATGGCTATGCGCGAATGCCTGCCACGGGTTCTCGAGCGTCTGCTTGAGGCCGAGCGAGATACGACGCTTGGTCGGATCGACTTCGAGAACGACAACGTCGACTTCCTGGCTCGTGGACAGGATCTTGCCGGGGTGTACGTTCTTCTTGGTCCAGGACATTTCGGAGATGTGGATCAGGCCTTCGATGCCCGGCTCCAGCTCGACGAACGCACCGTAGTCGGTGATGTTCGTGACGGTACCCGAGATCTTCTTGCCGACCGGATACTTCGCACCGATGCCATCCCACGGATCCGACTCGAGCTGCTTCATGCCGAGCGAGATGCGGTGGGTTTCCTGGTTGATGCGGATGATCTGAACCTTGACCTGCTGGCCGATGTTCAGGATCTCCGACGGATGGTTCACGCGGCGCCATGCCATGTCGGTGACATGGAGCAGGCCGTCGATGCCGCCGAGGTCGACGAACGCACCGTAATCGGTGATGTTCTTGACGACGCCTTCGACAACCTGGCCTTCTTCAAGGTTCTGAACGATTTCAGAACGCTGTTCGGCACGGGATTCTTCGAGAACGGTACGACGCGAAACGACGATGTTGCCGCGACGCTTGTCCATCTTGAGGATTTCGAAGGGCTGCGGGTTGTGCATCAGCGGAGTGACGTCGCGGATCGGACGGATGTCGACCTGCGAACGCGGCAGGAAGGCTACAGCGCCGTCGAGATCGACGGTGAAGCCGCCCTTGACCTGGTTGAAGATGATGCCTTCGACGCGTTCGCCGGCTTCGAACTTCACTTCCAGGCGCATCCAGCTTTCTTCGCGGCGAGCCTTTTCGCGCGAAAGAACAGCTTCGCCGAGCGCGTTTTCGATGCGCTCAACGTAGACTTCGACTTCGTCGCCGACCTTGAGCGAGCCGTCCTTGGCCTTCGCGCCGAATTCCTTCAGAGCGATGCGGCCTTCGACCTTCAGACCGACGTCGACAACGGCGACGTCCTTTTCGATGGCCGTAACGATGCCCTTGGCAACATAGCCTTCGGCGAGATCGGTCTTCGCGAAGGATTCTTCGAGAAGCGCAGCGAAATCATCACGGGTTGGGTTGGTAGCAGACATGGAATCTCCTGATGCATCTCATTAACAGACGCACATGCGCCGGGGGCTGGTGTTGAACAGGCCTGAACCCAGTCCGTCCCATCAAAGGGACAATCCGGCGCGTGGACGGAATTTCAGGCTTATGCAAGAAGAGCGATCCTGACAGTGTCGCGAAAAGGCTCTTCTTCAGATCTTCTTGATCAGGGCCGCATCGATCAAAGACTTTGCGGCCTGAAACGCCGCCTCTATACTCATTTCAGACGTATCAAGCAAGTGCGCGTCATCGGCGGGGCGCAAAGGACTGTCGGCCCGGCCCATGTCGCGCTCGTCGCGCTTCTTCACATCGTCGAAGATCGCCGCGTAATCGGCGACGGCGCCGTTGCCGACGATCTCGTCATAACGGCGTTTCGCGCGCACTTCCGGCGAGGCAGTAACGTAGAGTTTCACCGCCGCATCCGGGCAGACGACGGTGCCGATATCGCGGCCATCGAGCACGGTGCCCGGCTCTTTCCTCGAAAACGCACGTTGCGCTTCGACCAGCGCGCGGCGCACCGCCGGCATGACGGCAATCTTCGATGCCGCCTCACCGATCGCATGCGCAGACAGCACGGAGCGATCGAGGCCTGCAAGTTCGACCTCGAGCGCCATACGCTCGGCCACCGCCTCATCGTCGAGCGGCAGGCCGGCATCGAGCAGCGCCTTCGCCGTCGCGCGGTAGGTCAGCCCGGTGTCGAGATGGTGAAAGCCGTACGCTTCGGCGATCTGGCGCGAGAGCGTGCCCTTGCCTGCCGCGGCAGGTCCGTCGATGGCGATGGTGATCATGACCTATCCTACGATCGCAAAACTGAACGGTCCTGTAGATGAAAACCGCAACGGTTTCTACGTTTGCGAAACGACTATCTTCTCCATCGGGAGCCAATGCGAGCAATAATCATGCAAGCAGTCCACGTCGCCAAGAGCAAGCTGACCAGCAATGCGAAGGCAGGTATCGTGGGCCCAACCGGGAGGGAGTTGCGCTTCCCCCAATAGAAAGCGACGCCTTCGAGCAATTGCATTAGCGTGTGGCCTACTGCGAAGACACCAAGGAGGGACGCATAGCCAAGTACTAGGAGCATCCAGACGGGCGCCCTTGCCATCTTTTGGCTCAGAACAATCGCCGCCGCGACGAACAGCTCCGCGATGGACAAGGGCGGCTTCACCTTCGCATCGGCAGGCGCCGGAGGCAGGTCGCGCAGCATCGCAAGCCTGTCGTTGCGAACCTTTGCGATAAACAGTGCGTTGAAGGACACCAACGCCATCAGGATAACGATTGCCGTTGCGCCGTCGATTTCGCCGGCCCACAGGTAGCCATCCGTCAGGACCGCAACAATCAAACTTATGGCAACGCTCAAAAACAAACGTGTATTCGCCTCGCCGACCGAGGCAAATTGTTCGGCTGTCAAGCTTACCGGCGCAGACATCGTACGAGACCAGTAGTGGACTGAACCATCCGGTTGAATGTCGAAGCTGCGGCCACTCTTTACTGTTGAACTGACGTTGTCGGGATTTTCTTTCATCATCCGCCGCACCTTGAGGAGGGCGCCCACGTCCCCGACAACCTAAATCCTAGGTTGCAGAAGTTAACGACCAACTGCGTCGAAGCTTACGACTGTCTCAATTGGTTACTCGATGCTCGCACCCAGACCCGCCATTACCTCCACGAACTCAGGAAAGCTGGTGGCGATCATCGTCGTATCGTCGACGGTGACAGGGTGTTCCGAGGCAAGACCCATGACGAGGAAGCTCATGGCGATGCGGTGGTCGAGATGGGTGGCGACCGCAGCGCCGACGGCATTGCCGATACCCTTGCCGCCGGGGCGACCATGCACGACGAGGGAGGCGGGGGCCTCTTCGCAATCGACACCGTTGAGCTTGAGCCCGGCGGCAATCGCGGAAAGCCGATCGGATTCCTTGACGCGCAACTCCTCAAGGCCGCGCATCACGGTTTGGCCCTCGGCAAACGCCGCCGCAACGGCAAGCACCGGATACTCGTCGATCATCGAGGGGGCGCGGCCTTCCGGCACGGTAATGCCCTTCAACTCGGAAGAACGGACGCGCAGATCGGCCACGTCCTCGCCGCCCGCGATCCTCGCGTTCAGCACATCTATCCTGGCGCCCATCTCCTGCAGCGTGACGATAAGTCCGGTGCGGGTGGCGTTCATCAGCACATTGAGAATGGTGATGTCAGAGCCTGGTACGATCAGCGCCGCCACCAACGGAAAGGCCGCCGAGGACGGATCGCCGGGGACATCGATGTCCTGGCCCGTCAGCCTGCCCTGCCCCTCGAGCCGAATGATGCGCTCGCCTTCGGAGCCAGCCTCGACTGTCAGGTTGGCGCCAAAGGCCTGCAGCATTCTCTCGGTATGATCGCGGGTCATCACCGGCTCGATCACCGTGGTGACGCCAGGCGTGTTCAGGCCTGCGAGCAGCACGGCGGATTTCACCTGGGCCGAGGCCATCGGTACGCGATAGCTTACCGGGTTTGCCGTCTTCGGTCCGCTGAGCGCCACCGGCAGGCGGCCGCCTTCGGCCGACGTCACCTGAACGCCCATCTGGCTGAGCGGATCGAGAACGCGGCCCATCGGGCGTCTGGCAAGCGATGCATCGCCGACAAAGGTTGTGGTGAAATCATAAACGCCGACGAGCCCCATGGTCAGACGGCAACCGGTGCCCGCATTGCCGAAATCCAGCGGCGCTTCGGGCGCCAGCAGCGCTCCGTTGCCGACACCGTCGACGATCCAGGTGTCGCCTTCTTTACGCACCGTTGCGCCCAGCGCCTGCATTGCCCTTGCGGTGCTGAAAATATCTTCGCCTTCGAGCAGGCCGGCAATGCGCGTCCGGCCGGCCGCAAGCCCGCCAAGCATCAGGGCGCGATGGGAAATCGACTTGTCGCCGGGGATACGCACCGTGCCACGCAACGCCATGGATTTGCGCGCAAGGGCAGGCTTTGCGATCACGCCAGCGGACATGTAAACCTTCCTCAAAGCTGTGGCCGACGCCATTGATCGCGACACGCGAAACGGCAACGAAGGCGCGACCATCTTCCGTCGCGCTGCCTAACACAATGCGATTGCGCGATCATCCTCCCGGGCGAAGAAAAAGCAGGCGGCGCAGGGCTTTCGAGTTTTATCTTTGACAGATGCGGCCAAGATGATTATGGGGACCGGCTAATCATCATAGGCTTGATATCCTTTCCACCCGCCGGCTTTCCGGCAAGCGCCGGCTCGGCCGGCCATTCAAGAGGCTTTGACTGTGGCAAAAGCGGAACTCGGAACAAAGCGCATTGACCCGGAAACGGGGCGCAAATTCTACGATCTGAACCGTGATCCGATCGTTTCCCCCTACACCGGCAAGTCCTATCCGCTGTCCTTCTTCGAAGAAACCTCCGTTGCCAAGGTGCTCGAGAAGGAAGAGGAAGAGGACGTCGCTGAAGTCGACACCGAGAACACGGAAGTCGAACTCGTTTCGCTCGAGGAAGCCGACGACGAAGCAGCCGGCGGCGACGAGATTCCGGATCTGGGCGACGATGAGGTGGAGATCGACGGCGACGACGACGACGATACCTTCCTTCAGACCGACGACGAAGACGATGACGACGACATGAGCGACCTCATCGGCGTGTCCGACGACGACGACGACGTCTAAGCGTTTAGAATAATACGCGAATGCCTCCCGTCCCCGGCCTTTGGCGTGGACGGGAGCAAATCGGGCCGGCGCCAAAATTATTTCCACCGGCCTGACATTTTCGGCTTGCTATCCGCGAAAAGCAGAAGTAATAAGCCGCCACTCGCCGGGCACAACAGCCCAACGAGTTTCCCGGAACCGGCCTCGCCGGACCCGATATGGGGCTATAGCTCAGCTGGGAGAGCGCTTGCATGGCATGCAAGAGGTCAGCGGTTCGATCCCGCTTAGCTCCACCAAAATTCTCCTGGAATACACCCCTTTAAATCGAACGCCTTCACCATGTTTGGGCCAAACGCCTGCACATGTCGGCCGATATATTCCTTTCCGCTTTTTTTCTGCTACCAACGGGAAAATCGAACCGGTCGCTTGCGAATCCGGGTCGAAATCACGTGCCGGGGGATCAGATGAGTTTTACCGAAACGACCAGAACGTCGTGGTTCGCGCGCCTTAAGAATGGTGTCATTGGCATCTTCGTCGGGCTGCTCCTGGTCTTCGGCATGATCTGGTTGCTTGCGTGGAACGAGGGTCGTTCGGTCAAGACCTATCGGGCGCTCGTCGAGGGTGCCGGTGCTGTGGTCGCCATCGACAGCGGCGCTGTGGAGGCTGGCAACGAGGGCAAGCTGGTCCACATCGCCGGTCGGGTCGAGCCGGTCGGCACGCCGGTCGATAGTCTGCTCGGGATCTCCGCCAAGGGTGCTGCCGGCCTGCGCCGCTCGGTCGAGATGTACCAATGGGTCGAGGAAAAGAAGAGCGAGACGCGCAAGACGCTCGGCGGCGGCGAGGAAACGGTCACGACCTATTCCTACGCCAAGGAGTGGCGCAGCGACCGCGCCGATTCGGCCGATTTCCGCGACGGCAACGGGCATCAGAACCCGGAGATGCCGATCTCGAGCGCGCGCTTCACCGTCGACCGCGCAATGCTCGGCGCGTTTTCCATCAACGGCAGGGCCGTTGCCGATCTTGGTAGCGACAGCCCCGTGCAGATGGCGGACGCCGATCTACAACATCTCGCCGATGCGCTCGGCACCAATCGCCCGGTCAAAACAGACGGCCAGACGATCTTCGTTTCCGCCGATCGCCAGACCCCCGCGGTCGGCGATCTGCGCATCGGCTTAACCCGCGAAGATACGGAGACCGCGAGCTTTGTCGCCGCACAGAAGGGCGGCAGCCTTGCCCCCTATCGCACGACGAACGGCCGCGAGCTGTTCCTGAGCTCAGCCGGTATCGCCAGTGCCGCGGAGATGTTCGACACCGCCCAGAGCGAGAACACGCTGATTACCTGGCTGGTTCGGGTGGGCGGACTGATCGGCCTGTTCATCGGCTTTACGCTGATGCTGTCGCTCATTTCCATCATCGCCGACGTCATTCCGGTCCTCGGCTCGGTGGTCGGTTTCGGCACCGGCATTATCGCCGCGATCCTGACGCTCATCATCGGCCCTGTGGTCATCGCCATCGCCTGGTTCGCCTACCGTCCGCTGTTGTCGCTGGCGATCGTCGCGGTCGGCGCGCTCATCGCCTTTGGCATCGGCTATCTTCGCGCAAGCAAGGCGAAGCCGATGTCCGCCGGCGTGACGGCCTAACGAGCGGCGTGGCGTTAGACGCCCGACCCGGCTTTGCGAAATCTTAAGGGATCGTAGCGAAGAACACGGGTCTGATGTTTCTGCTTTCCAAGATCTTCTGGCTCGTCGCGCAGCCCCTATCCCTGGCGTTCTTCGCCGCCCTTGCCGGGCTGCTGATGACGGCGGTCGGGCTCAGGCGCACCGGCGCCGCCTTCGGCCTCATCGGTGCGCTGGTGCTCTTCGTCAGCCTGTTCACCACCACCGGATCCTATTTCCTGCAGATGCTGGAGGACCGTTTCCCGCGGCCGGCTGAGCCGCCCGTAACCCTCTCCTGCGTCATCGTGCTGGGGGGTGCCTTTGAGAACGAGGTGATGGCGAGCCGCGGCGGCATCGAGTTCAACCAGGCGGCCGACCGCTTCATCGAGACGACCATGTTGGCCAAGCGCTACCCGCAAGCGCGCATCCTGATTTCCGGCGGCGACGGTTCGTTCAGCGGCGCCTATGAGGGCGACGCCAAGGCGTCGGAAGCCTTCTTTGCCGCCTTCGGCATCGGCCCGGAGCGGCTGATCCGCGAGGAACAGTCTAGAACGACATTCGAGAATGCCCGCAACACGCAGGCGCTGCTCGCGGCAAACGGCCTTTCCAACTGCGCGCTGGTCACGTCGGCCTTCCATATGCCGCGTTCGGTCGGGCTTTTCCGCGCGCTCGGGCTGGAGGTCACCCCCTGGCCGACGGACTACCGCACCAGCGGCACGGTCACGCCCGGCTTCGACTTTACCCAGCCCTCGCTCAACGCCCAGCTGACGACGACAGCGGTGCGCGAATGGATCGGATTGGCTGCCTATTATTTCAGCGGCCGCACGGACAGCCTGCTTCCCAACGTTTCCCCCCGTTGACGCGGCGGGCCTGGATGCTCCAGCTTGCGATGCGACAGACAACCGCGATGCGCCTTTCAACGGAGCGGCCATGACCATCCTGGAAATCCTCGATTATGCGGGCGTCGCCGTCTTTGCAGCGACGGGCGCGCTCTCGGCTTCGCGCAAGCAGCTCGACATCATCGGCTATCTCTTCCTTGCCTCGGTCACCGGTATCGGCGGCGGAACGATGCGCGACGTCGTCCTCGGCGCAACGCCGGTGTTCTGGGTGCTCAACCCGAACTACCTTCTGGTCTGCGCCTCGGTGAGCGTCATCCTGTTCTTCACCGCCCACCTGTTTGGTTCGCGTTACCGCGTCCTGGTCTGGCTCGATGCGATCGGCATGTCGGCCTATTGCGTCATGGGTGCGGCCAAGGGGCTGGCGGCGACCGGCTCGCCCGCCGTCGCCCTTGTCACCGGCATGCTGACGGCGACGTTTGGCGGCATCCTGCGCGACCTCCTGGCCGGCGAGCCGTCGGTGCTGCTGCGTCCGGAAGTCTATGTGACGGCCGCCCTGATCGGCTCCGGTGTCTTCGTCGTCGCGACGATGATCGGACTGCCGCTGGCGGCAACCGCGACGCTCGGCGTGATCTCAGCCTTCACCGTGCGCGCCGGCGCGCTCAAATACGGCTGGACGCTGCCGATCGGCAAGGCGAGCCCGGGGCGCGACCCCGACGATGTGATGTAGGAAAAGGTCGTTACGACCGCTCGCGCTTGCGGCGAAGACGAATGACCACGTCGACATGGGCAATCTCCATGCCCTCCGGCGGCTCCGGCAGATTGCCGATCTCGATATTGCTCACCGGGATATCGAGGACCTCGTTCTGGCCTTCGATGAAGAAATGGTGGTGGTCGGACACGTTGGTGTCGAAATAGGTCTTGGCGCTTTCCACCGCGAGCACGCGGATCATGCCGGCCTCGGTGAACTGATGCAGTGTGTTGTAGACGGTTGCCAGTGACACCGGCACTCCGGCGACGACCGCCTCTTCATGCAATTCTTCAACGGTCAGGTGACGGTCGCCCTTGGCGAAGATCAGATCGGCAAGGGCGACACGCTGACGCGTCGGGCGCAGACCCGAGCTGCGCAATCTCTCTTCCGAACTCACTTCGGTTACTTTCGTCATCAAGGAGCGTTCCATGGATCCCGTAAAATTTACAATACTTCCGTTGCGATATAACTTTTGCGCGCCGCTCTTTCAATAGATTCTAAGGTGCGGAACGCCTGGAATGCCTGAAAAACCGGCCTATTTAGGGGAAGGCTGGTATTTAACTCTGGCCGGACCCACATTGATCCTGTAAGCGACGGCGGAACGATATCGCCATCAGAATGGGCGATGCCGACGTCGGAAACATCGAAAACGGCCATCGGCGTGCTTCATTTCACAGCGAACTTGCTCTAAAGCAGGTCTGACAACACTTTATGTTACGCGGGGAAACAACCATTGATGACGACCAGACAATCCAGCTTCAGCTATGAGGAAATCCTGACCTGCGGCCGAGGCGAACTGTTTGGCCCCGGCAACGCCCAGCTGCCGCTGCCGCCGATGCTGATGGTCCATCGCATCACGGAAATCTCCGAAACCGGCGGCGCCTTCGACAAGGGCTTCATTCGCGCTGAATATGACGTCAGCCCGGACGACTGGTACTTCCCCTGCCATTTCCAGGGCAACCCGATCATGCCCGGCTGCCTCGGTCTCGACGGCATGTGGCAATTGACGGGCTTCTTCCTCGGCTGGCTCGGCGAACCGGGCCGCGGCATGGCCCTGTCGACCGGCGAAGTGAAGTTCAAGGGCATGGTTCGCCCCCATACCAAGCTGCTCGAATACGGAATCGACTTCAAGCGGGTGATGCGCGGCCGCCTGGTCCTCGGCACTGCCGACGGCTGGTTGAAGGCGGACGGCGAAACCATCTACCAGGCAACCGACCTGCGTGTCGGTCTGTCGAAAGAAAAGACCGACTAAGCCGCGGGATCTCCGCACCGAATGAGATAAAGAGAAGGTCATTACCATGAGACGGGTTGTTGTCACGGGCCTCGGGATCGTTTCCTCGATCGGGAACAATGCCGACGAAGTCACGGCATCGCTGCGCGACGCCAAATCGGGCATCACGTTTTCTCCCGATTTCGCCGAAAACGGCTTCAAATGCCAGGTCTGGGGCGCACCGACGCTCGATCCGACCGATCTCGTCGACCGGCGCGCCATGCGGTTCCTGTCGCAGGGCGGCGCCTGGAACCACGTGGCGATGAAGCAGGCGATCGCCGACTCCGGTCTCGAGGAAGCGGTCATTTCCCGCAACGAGCGCACCGGCATCATCATGGGCTCGGGCGGTCCGTCCACCCGCACCATCGTCGAGGCGGCGGATGTTACCCGCAAGAACGTGAGCCCCAAGCGCATTGGCCCGTTTGCCGTGCCGAAGGCGATGTCGTCGACGGCCTCGGCCACGCTTGCGACCTGGTTCCAGATCCACGGCGTCAACTACTCGATCTCGTCGGCCTGCTCGACGTCGGCCCATTGCATCGGCAATGCCGCGGAGATGATCCAGTGGGGCAAGCAGGACGTGATGTTCGCCGGCGGTCACGAAGACCTGGACTGGACGATGTCCAATCTGTTCGACGCCATGGGCGCGATGTCCTCCAAGTACAACGACACGCCGTCGACCGCCTCGCGCGCCTATGACGTCAGCCGTGACGGCTTCGTCATTGCCGGCGGCGCCGGCGTGCTGGTGCTCGAAGAGCTGGAACATGCCAAGGCGCGCGGCGCCAAGATCTACGCCGAAATCGTCGGCTACGGCGCAACGTCGGACGGCTACGACATGGTCGCCCCATCCGGCGAAGGCGCGATCCGCTGCATGCGCCAGGCGCTCTCGAGCGTGAAGGGCGACGTTGACTACATCAACACGCACGGCACTTCGACCCCGGTCGGCGACAGCAAGGAAATCGGCGCCATCCGCGAAGTGTTCGGCTCCAAGATCCCGCACATCCAGTCGACGAAGTCGCTCACCGGCCACTCGCTGGGTGCTGCCGGCGTCCAGGAATCGATCTACGGCCTCCTGATGATGCAGGGTGGCTTCATCGGCGAGAGCGCCCATATCAGCGAACTCGACCCGGAATTTGACGGTGTGCCGATCGTGCGCAAGCGCATCGACAACGCCAAGATCGATACGGTTCTTTCCAACTCGTTCGGCTTCGGCGGAACCAATGCGACGCTCGTCTTCCAGCGCTACAACGGATAACACCATGACGGGACTGATGAACGGAAAGCGTGGCCTCATCATGGGTGTGGCCAACAACCACTCCATTGCCTGGGGCATCGCCAAGGCGCTGGCAGCACAGGGCGCGGAACTGGCCTTCACCTATCAGGGTGAAGCACTCGGCAAGCGCGTGAAGCCGCTGGCAGCCGAGCTCGGCTCCGACTTTCTGTTGCCTTGCGACGTCGAGGACATCGCCTCCGTCGATACGGTCATCTCGGCCATTAAGGAGCGCTGGGGCAAGCTCGACTTCATCGTCCATGCCATCGGCTTTTCCGACAAGAACGAGCTGAAGGGCCTCTACGCAGACACCAGCCGCGACAACTTCAGCCGCACCATGGTGATCTCCTGCTTCTCCTTCACCGAGATCGCCAAGCGCGCTGCCGAACTGATGAACGACGGCGGCTCGATGCTGACCTTGACCTATGGCGGGTCGGTTCGCGTCATGCCGAACTACAACGTCATGGGCGTCGCCAAAGCAGCGCTCGAAGCCTCCGTGCGCTATCTTGCGGCCGACTACGGCGTGCGCGGCATTCGCGTCAATGCGATTTCCGCCGGCCCGATCCGCACGCTTGCAGGCGCCGGCATTTCCGATGCGCGGGCCATGCTTTCCTGGCAGCAGAAAAATTCGCCGCTCCGCCGCTCCGTCACCATCGACGATGTCGGCGGCTCGGCGCTCTACCTGCTTTCCGACCTGTCGCGCGGCGTCACCGGCGAAATCCACTATGTGGACTCCGGCTACAACATCACCTCGATGCCGGCGCTCGACGCACTCAGGACCGCCGACGCCGAATAACAAGCGACGACGGCAATCTTATCAAGGCCCATGGATCATTCGGTCCATGGGCTTTTTTCATGGGTCGTCGTCAGACGGTCAGCAATCCCGACAGCAGCAGGATGGCAACAAGGCCGATGGCGGCCACGCCGAACATCAAGCAGGCGTGCGACTTTCGAATGGGGCTTGGCATCAACGGCAGGCGATAGAGGCTTTTCAGAAACGGCATCGGCACTTCCGAGGTCGCGCCATGTCCTTCCGCCTGCTTGATATCCCTGACGATGACCTCCGCCACATCCTCGGTCAATGGCGGTCTGCTGGGCCCGAATGTCATTGCACCGCTCCTCCGACGAGAAACACCGACAGCGATGGCATCGTCTGCCTGTTCGCGGCCGATGGCAACGGAATTTCGCGGACGCTTTGTGCCTGTCCTGGCGCCCGCAGAAAAGCAAAAAGGCCGGGCGCTTGGCCCGGCCTTTTGGCGGATACGTGGTGCAGTTTTGCGCTCAGCGCTTGCCCCAGAGAACCTTGAAGCGCGCGTTGCGGCAGGTCTCGCCATATTCCTTGAAGGTCTCGGCCAGCACCTGCTCGTACTGCAGGCCGCGATTGGCGACCAGCATGACCTTGCCGCCCTGCTTCAGCGCCTTGTGCGCCGCCTTGATGATCGCCACGCCCAGCGCCGGTTCGGCGGCGTGGCTCTCGTGGAACGGCGGGTTCATGACGATGAGGTCGTATTTGTCGCGCGGGTCTTCGCTCGTCAGGTCGAACCAGTAGAAGCGCGCCGGCATGCGCGGAGCGTTCGCCATCATGTTGACGCGGGCCGCCTCCAGCGCATCGTGATCGGCCTCGAAGAGGTCGATGCCCTTCGTGCCGGGAGACGCTTCGGCGAGCTTGACCGCGAGATAGCCCCAGCCGGCGCCGAAATCGGCGGCATGGCCGTTGAAATCGCGCGGCAGGCGCGAGGCGAGCAGTTCAGAACCGGCATCGATGCGGTCGTGCGAGAACATGCCAGGCGAAGCCTCGAACAGGCCGTCGACCCGGACCGGCACCTTGGCAAGCTTCTGCACGGCGTCGGTGACGTCGTCGGGCCGCGTGAACCAGAAGGCGACGCCGTGATACTTCGGCAGGTGATCGCCATCCCATTCGAACTTGGCGATGCGCTTTCTCAGCGACTGGATGCCATCTTCCTTGCCGCCGGCAACGACGATGACCGCGCCATCGCGGGTGCGCTTCAGCGCCTCGGCGATGCGGTCCTCGTTTTCACCCTTGTGCTTGCCGCACAGGATCAGCGCGACGTCGTAGTCCTCGCCGGCAACCACGGGCGCCACATCGGCGCGCATGGCCTCCAGGGCGCGATAGAGCGGCCTTAGCGGCTGGACGGCAGCGATCGACGCTCCGAAGCCCTCGGGCAGCCTGTAGCCCGCCTCAGCGCCGAGGAAGAGCACACGCTCGCCCTCGCCCGGCGGGTCGATAACCCCGGTTTCGAACGGGTGGAACAGGGTCTTCAATGCGTCTCGGCTCATCGGTCTCTTCCGTCGATCTCGTACAAGAAAAGGGCGCGGAGCGATCCGCTCCGCGCCCCGAATGCGTTCGGGCAGATGCCGCTTATTCAGCGGCTTCGCCGTCACCCTTCTTTTCTGCAGCAACTTCCTTGCCGGTCGCCTGGTCGACGACCTTCATGGAAAGGCGAACCTTGCCGCGCTCGTCGAAGCCCATCAGCTTGACCCAGACCTTGTCGCCTTCCTTGACGACGTCGGTGGTCTTGGCAACGCGCTCGGCGGCGAGCTGCGAAATGTGGACGAGGCCGTCGCGGGCGCCGAAGAAGTTGACGAAGGCGCCGAAGTCGGCGGTCTTGACAACGGTGCCTTCGTAGATCTGGCCGACTTCCGGCTCGGCAACGATCGAGTGGATCCACTTGCGGGCCGCTTCGATTTCCTTGCCCGACGAAGAAGCGATCTTCACGGTGCCGTCGTCTTCGATGTTGATCTTGGCGCCGGTCTTTTCAACGATTTCGCGGATGACCTTGCCGCCGGAGCCGATGACTTCACGGATCTTGTCGACCGGAATGTTCATGACTTCGATGCGCGGTGCAAATTCGCCCAGCTGGCCGCGGCTTTCGGAAATGGCCTTCGCCATTTCGCCGAGGATGTGGAGACGGCCGCCCTTGGCCTGGTTGAGCGCGATGCCCATGATCTCTTCGGTGATGCCCTCGATCTTGATGTCCATCTGGAGCGAGGTGATGCCGGCGTCGGTGCCTGCAACCTTGAAGTCCATGTCGCCGAGGTGATCTTCGTCGCCGAGGATGTCGGAGAGAACGGCGAAGCGCTCATCTTCCTTGATCAGGCCCATGGCGATACCGGCAACCGGCTTTGCAAGCGGCACGCCTGCATCCATGAGAGCGAGCGAGGTGCCGCAGACCGTCGCCATCGACGACGAGCCGTTGGATTCGGTGATCTCGGAAACGACGCGCAGTGTGTAGGGGAACTGCTCGGCTTCCGGCAGCATCGGGCGGATAGCGCGCCAGGCGAGCTTGCCGTGACCGATTTCGCGGCGGCCCGGGGAGCCCATGCGGCCAGTTTCACCGACCGAGAAGGGCGGGAAGTTGTAGTGCAGCATAAAGCGTTCTTTGTACATGCCGGTCAGGCTGTCGACGTACTGTTCGTCTTCGCCGGTGCCGAGCGTGGCAACGACGATCGCCTGCGTTTCACCGCGGGTGAACAGCGCCGAACCGTGCGTGCGCGGCAGAAGGCCGACTTCCGAGACGATCGGGCGAACGGTTTCGAGATCGCGGCCGTCGATGCGGCTCTTGGTGTCGAGGATGTTCCAACGAACGATCTTGGCCTGCAGGTGCTTGAAGACAGCGCCGATAACCTCAGGCGTATGCGCCGGGTTCTCGATGCCTTCCGGCAGGAAGTGGGCCTTGACCTTCGCCTTGACGGCGTCGACGGCGGCGTAGCGGGCAGCCTTCTCGGTGATCTTGTAGGCGTTGCGCAGTTCGTCTTCGGCAAGCGAAAGCATGGCGTTCTCGAGAGCGGAATGATCTTCCGGTTCGAATTCGCGCGGCTCCTTGGCGGCAACTTCAGCCAGCTTGATGATGGCGTCGATGACCGGCTGGAAACCCTTCTGGCCGAACACGACGGCGCCGAGCATGATGTCTTCGCCCAGTTCCTTGGCTTCCGACTCGACCATCAGCACGGCTTCCTGCGTGCCGGCGACGACGAGGTCGAGGGTCGATTCGTCCATCTCGTCGAGATGCGGGTTGAGAACGTACTGGCCGTTGATGTAGCCGACGCGCGCGCCGCCGATCGGGCCCATGAACGGGATGCCGGACAGCGTCAGCGCAGCGGAAGCTGCAACCATCGACAGGATGTCGGGATTGTTTTCGAGGTCATGCTGCATGACCGTGACGATAACCTGGGTGTCGTTCTTGTAGCCATCGGGGAAAAGCGGGCGGATCGGGCGGTCGATCAGGCGCGAAACCAGCGTTTCGTTTTCGCTCGGACGACCTTCGCGCTTGAAGTAGCCACCCGGGATCTTGCCGGCGGCGTAGGTCTTTTCCTGGTAGTTGACGGTCAGCGGGAAGAAGTCCTGGCCCGGCTTCGGCGACTTGGCCGAAACGACGGTGGCGAGAACGACGGTTTCGCCGTAGGTGGCAAGAACGGCGCCGTCAGCCTGACGGGCGACCTTACCGGTTTCGAGCTTGAGCGGACGCCCAGCCCATTCGATTTCAACCTTATGGGTATCGAACATGTTCTGTCCTTCGTGTGCGGCAGACCTTTCCGCGGCTGTTGCAGCGCGGGTGGTCGAAAAACCGCCTGGTATGGCGCATCACGGGCAAGACAACGGGAGGCTTCAAAAGAGACCGGCCGCTTTCCGCTTTGCAAAACCTGGCTGCCCCGCAGCGGGTTCTGCAAGCAGGCGCCGAAGCATCCTGCAATCCTGCCCCATGACGGGCCATCGGTTGATCCGCGGATCCGGCCCATCCGGCCCGCTGGATACCTCTCCTTGTGTGCGCCTAGTGCGCTTGCGGAGAGTTCATTTCCTGAGCGCTCTGCGCTCCATAATAAAAAAGGCCGGCGGACCGCAAGCGGTCCGCCGGGCAAGTCGCTTAGCGACGGATGCCGAGGGCACCAATCAGCTTGGTGTAGCGCGCTTCGTCTTTCTTCTTCAGATAGTCGAGGAGCGAACGACGGCTGGAAACCATCGCGAGAAGACCACGGCGGGAATGGTTATCCTTCTTGTGGCCCTTGAAGTGTTCGGTCAGGTTGTTGATCCGTTCCGTCAGGATAGCAACCTGGACTTCCGGAGAACCGGTGTCGCCTTCAACGGTTGCATATTCCTTGATGAGCTGAGCCTTACGCTCTGCAGCAATCGACATCAGATGATCCTTTCGATTTCGAGGATTTAGGGACGCCTTCAGCCGGGATGTCGTCCAGCTGCGGCCGTGAATGCAACGGGCATGCGCCTTTTGCTGGCGTGCCTATAACCGAATTGGATCAAAAAGGAAAGGGTCATGAAAATGGCCCTGGGGCGATGGCCGGGCGCCTCTCAATTACCGGTTGGTCGCGGGCGCATCGGCGCCGACTTCAGCTGGTCGCCGTCAACGGGAACACAGTCGAGATAGGCGGCAAACACCCAGCCGAGTTCTCCGGCGTCGCTCGAAACAAGCGCCCAGCCCTTGCCCGCATGCCTGCTTTCGCCGACGCGGCGAACCTTGCTGCCATTGGCCAAGGTCATGACGATCCGGCCATTCGGTTCCGTTCGGACATTGAGCGGCGTGCCGGTCGGATCTGCGACGACACAGGCGATGTCCCCGCCGGCGGCGGGGGCGACGGCCATCAGGCTCAACACGCCTGAGAGAATGCCGATGCGAACTGTCCGTACCCGCATTTCCGCTCCTTTCAAAAAACCAACCCGCATGACCCTCAAGGCTCCGCGTCGTCGCCGTCCTTCGCATCCCTGGGGATGTTGATCCGCCACTCGATGCCGTCAGGATGCATGATCCGTTCAAGCTCGGCTTTCAACGCCATGCCGAGCATGCGTTCCAGCACCAGCGTGCCAAAGCCCTTGCGGCTCCGGGTCGTCGCGGCGGCGATGTCGGCGCCCTCCTCCCGCCAGCGAATGGCTATGCCCTCGTCGGACAGCGACCAACTGAGCTTGACGACACCGGTGGTATTGGCAAGCGCACCATATTTTGTGGCGTTCGTCGCCAGCTCATGCAGGGCCATGCCGAGCGTCTGGGCGATCTGGGTGTCCAATCGCAACGCGGGACCCGACAGGACGACGCGCTTGGGATCATCCGGCGTGAAAGGCTGTAACTGGTTCTGGGCGAGTTCCCGGAAGTCGACGCCCTGGGCGGCGTTGGCGATCATCAGATCGGTCGAGCGGGCAAGGCCGGCAATGCGCCTGCGGAAGGATTCTGCGAAGTCGGCAACGCTTTCGGCCGAATGCACCGACTGGTTCAGCATCGACTGGATCACCGTCAGCTGATTCTTCGAGCGATGGGCAACCTCGCGCATGAGGAAGCGGATCTCGCTCTCGGCCTTGGTGCGCGACGCCGCCGCCTTGGCAAGGGCTGCGGATACGGTTTCGACTTCGGCGATCATATGCGGGCGCGGCTCGATGCGCTCGCCCGCGCCGAGACGGCGCGCATCGAGCGCGACGAGCTTGACCCCTTGCGACAAGAGCCGTGCGATTGCCAGCGAGCCCGCAATGGCAATGCCGGCAAAGATGATGCCGCCGAGCGACAGCCACAGAAACGACCAGACGGCCGGCGCATCGACCGCGGCGCGCGGCGCCCAGGCGATGATCCGCCAGCCGGTCACGACGGAAAACTCCGTGGCCACCCGATAGGCGGTGCCGTTCTCGGTGATGTTGCGCACGCCGATGCTGATCGCCGGCACCTTGTCGAGGAAGAACGGTTCACCCGCCTTGACCCCGGCATCCGATGAAATGATGACCTTGCCGTTACCGTCGACCAGAGCGGCATTCCAGCCCGGCGACAGGGTTTCGCGGTTCACGGCCTTTGCCATGCTCTCGGCGTTCCGCGTCAGGGTGAGCAGATATTCCTCGCCGGTTGGAAGTTTCGCCGGCAAATAAACGTTGAAGACCCATTTTTCGGCCGTCTGGCCAAAGAACACGTTCGACACCAGCGGCGCGCCATTGTTGGTGAAAGCCCGCTCGACCGAGGCGGAGTCGGAGGCCTTGGCGAGCGGTGTACCGAGGGGCACTCGCGTGTTCATGCGCTGATTGTGCTTGCGGTCGATGACGATCAGGTAGGAGTCGGTGTCGGCGAGCGCCGTCGAAGCCCTGCGATAGAAGGCCTCCATGTCACCGCCCTCCATCGCTGGCGCGGTCGAGAGTACCTTCAGCGTCGTCAGCATGCCCTCGACGTCACGCTCGACGATGCGGGTCACCGATCCGGTCGAAGCCTGCAGCAGCGCCGTGATGACCTGCTCCTGCGCGTCGACGCTTCGCTTCAGCACCACGAGTGAAAAGATGAATGCGGGAACGATCGCGATCAAAAGCAGCGATGTCAGGTAGAAGCGGAAAGGCCGCGTCAGGCGGTGGCGAATGAAATCGAGAGCTGCCGCCCCGCGACCCACGGTACTCTTCCTTCCCTCTTGCGAAACCTGCGCCAACTGCACCGCCTCTCAATTATCGAGCCGCGCATCGAGCAGGACGCGCCGTTCTCGCGACCGCCGAACGGCGGCCGTCATCGGAGCGACCGGAGGGATCGCAAGCGAACGCTGCCTGCGACCGAGAAACGAGATCGTTTCGAAGCGGTCGCAAGCCCTTGGGCGGGATCATGCGTCAGCGATGCGGCAAACGCAAATGCTGGAATCGAAGAGATCAGCCGACGGCAAAGACGCGCTTAGGACGGAACTCGCCCTCGGCGATTTCGCCGATGGCGATCAGCTTGCCGCGAGCCGTGGCATAGGCTTCGGGCGTTGCCAAAGGCGCATCGCGGCCACGAAGGATAATCGGATTGCCCATCTTCAGCCGGTGCGCCTGGTCGTCGTTGACGGCGATATGTGGCAGGCTGGAGAGCGCCTCGCCGGTTTCGATCACAAAGGCGTCAAGTGCGGCCAATCGCTCCTCGTCGCTTTCGATCTTTTCCAGCGCGACCAGATCGGCAAGCGGCACCATGTCGTCTTCACCGAACGGCGCCACGAAGGTGCGCCGCAGCGAAGCGATGTGTCCGAAACAGCCGAGATCGCGGCCCATGTCGCGGGCAAGCGAGCGGACGTAAGTGCCCTTGCCGCATTCGATCTCGAACTGGGCGAGATTGGGCGTGGCACCGAGCAGCGTCAGGCGAAAGACCTCGACTTCGCGCGCCGGAATATCGACGGTTTCACCATCGCGGGCGAGATCATAGGCACGCTCGCCGTCGATCTTGATCGCCGAGAACTGCGGCGGCACCTGGCTGATGACGCCGGTATAGTTCGGCAGCAGGGCGCGGATCGCCTCTTCCGTCGGGCGTTCGGCCGAGGAATGGGTCACCTGGCCTTCGAGGTCGTCGGTCGAGCGCTCTTCGCCCCAGGCCACGGTAAATTCGTAGATCTTGCGGCCGTCCATGACATAGGGAACGGTCTTGGTCGCGTCGCCAAGGGCGATCGGCAGCATGCCGGAAGCCAGCGGATCGAGCGTGCCGGCATGGCCGGCCTTCTGCGCCTTGAACAGCCACTTGATCTTGGAAACGGCTTCGGTCGAGCCGAAATCGAGCGGCTTGTCGAGGATCAGCCAACCGGAAATCGGGCGGCCCTTGGGTTTACGCGGTTTGGACATGAACTCTTCTATTCTTCGTCTTCGGTATTCGGATCGAGATCGCGGCTCACTTCGGGTGAGCGAAGGAGGGCGTCGATCTTCTTGTAGTTGTCGAAGCTCGTATCGTCGCGGAAACGAACGTCGGGCATATACTTCATCTGGCGAAGCTGGGGCCCGAGCCGGCCGCGAATATACTTGGCATTGCGGTTCAGCGCCTCGATGACTTCCGCATGGTTGGGAACGCCGAGCGGCGTCACATAGGCGGTCGCAATCTTCAGATCGGGCGACATGCGCACTTCGGAGATCGCGATCAGCGTCTTCTCGATGACGGGATCGCGGACTTCGCCACGCTGCAGAACCTGCGTGATCGCGGCGCGCACCTGTTCACCGATGCGCAGCATGCGCTGGGATGGGGCAGAGGATGTGGCTCTGGTCATTGGTCAATACCTCAAAAAAATGCGAGCGCCGAAGGATAACCCGGCGCCCGCACAATTTCTAATCGGACGGATCTTACAGTGTCCGCGTGATGTGTTCGACGCGGAAGCACTCGATCGTATCGCCTGCGCGGATGTCTTCGTAGTTCTCGAACGCCATACCGCATTCCTGACCGACGTTGACTTCCGAGACTTCGTCCTTGAAGCGCTTGAGCGTCTTGAGCTTGCCTTCGTGGATAACGACGTTGTCGCGAACCAGACGGACGCCGACGCCACGCTCGACCTTGCCTTCGGTGACGCGGCAACCCGCGACCTTGCCGACCTTGGTGATGTTGAACACCTCCAGGATCTCGGCGTTGCCGAGGAAGGTTTCGCGACGCTCGGGCGAGAGCAGACCGGACATCGCCGCCTTAACGTCATCCACCAGATCGTAGATGATGTTGTAGTAGCGGATCTCGATGCCTGCACGCTCGGCAGCAGAACGGGCCTGGTTGTTGGCACGAACGTTGAAGCCGATGATGGCGGCATTCGATGCTTCGGCCAGCGAGATATCCGACTCGGTGATACCACCGGCGCCGGAATGGACGATGCGCGCACGCACTTCGTCGGTTCCGAGCTTGTCCAGCGCACCGGCGATCGCTTCGATCGAACCCTGCACGTCACCCTTGATGACGAGCGGGAACTCCTTCAGACCGGATGTCTGGAGCTGGGTCATCATCTGCTCGAGCGAACCGCGCGAACCGGACTGACGGGCAACCGCCTTGTCGCGGGCGAGCCGCAGACGGTATTCCGAGATCTCGCGAGCGCGGCTTTCGTTTTCGACGACGGCGAACTTGTCGCCCGCTGCCGGCGTGCCCGAAAGGCCGAGAACTTCGACCGGCATCGACGGGCCGGCTTCCTTGACGTGTTCACCCTTGTCGTTGACCAGAGCGCGCACACGGCCCCATTGGTCGCCGGCGACGATGATCTGGCCCGGACGCAGCGTGCCCTTCTGAACGAGCACGGTTGCGACGGCGCCGCGACCACGGTCGAGTTCGGCTTCAACCACCGTACCCTCGGCCGTCCGGTTCGGATTGGCCTTGAGGTCGAGGATTTCCGCCTGCAGCAGGATCGCTTCGAGGAGCTTGTCGAGGTTGGTGCCGTTCTTCGCCGACACTTCAACGTCGAGAACTTCACCGCCCATGGATTCGACGAAGACTTCGTGCTGCAGAAGTTCGGTGCGAACCTTCTGAGCATTGGCCGTCGGCTTGTCGATCTTGTTGATCGCCACGATGATCGGAACACCAGCCGCCTTGGCGTGGTTGATGGATTCGATCGTCTGCGGCATCACGCTGTCGTCGGCCGCAACCACCAGAATGGCAATGTCGGTCGCCTGGGCACCGCGGGCACGCATGGCGGTGAACGCCGCGTGGCCCGGGGTATCGATGAAGGTGATCTTGTTGCCGTTCTGCTCGACCTGATAGGCGCCGATGTGCTGGGTGATGCCACCCGCTTCGCCGGCAACCACGTTGGCATGACGGATGGCGTCGAGCAGCGAGGTCTTGCCGTGGTCGACGTGACCCATGATCGTGACGATCGGCGGACGCGAAACCAGTTCTTCCTCGATGTCGGACACGTTGAAGATGCCTTCTTCGACGTCGGACTCGGAAACGCGCTTCACGGTGTGGCCGAATTCGCCGGCGATGAGCTCGGCCAGGTCGGCGTCGATCAGATCGCCGGGCTTCATCATCTGGCCTTCCTTCATCAGGTACTTGATGACGTCGACGGCGCGTTCGGACATGCGCTGCGACAGTTCCTGAATAGTGATGGTTTCCGGCAGAACGACTTCACGCGAAATCTTCTCGCGGGTCTCCTGCATCTGGCTGCGCTTGAACTTTTCCTGACGGCGACGCATCGCCGACAGCGAACGGGCGCGCTGGCCGGCATCCTCGTCGGCAGCGGTGGTCAGCGTCAGCTTGCCCTGGCGGCGACCATCGTCACCCTTCGGGCGCGTTACCGGCTTTGCCGGCTCCGGACGCACGACCTTGCCACGAACCGGACCTGCGCCGGGGCGCGGGCCACGATCGTCATCCTTTTCGTTGTCGACCTTGCGACCGCGCAGAGCACCGGCCGGTGCCGGCGTCGGAATGGCTGCTGCCGGGGCAGCGGGCCGTCCGGCCTGCGGGCGATTGTCGACGCGACGCTCAGTGACCGCCGGTGCGCGAGCAGCCACGGGGCGCTCTTCGACAACCTCTTCGGCCTTGGCTTCGGGCTCGACAGCCGGGCGTGCTGCTTCTTCTGCGGCGCGGCGTGCGGCTTCTTCCTTCTCCTGCAGGAGACGGGCTTCTTCCTCACGCTTGCGGCGCGCTTCATTCTCGGCGCGGATGACCGCTTCTTCGGCTTCGCGGATCTGCGCTTCGGCCAGAGCACGGCGGCGCGCATCGATCTCACCGGCGGAAAGCTGGTTCAGAACGACGCCGACGCGCGGACGGTTCGCCTGGTTGGCTTCCTGGCGCGTCTGGTGCTGCTGTGGCTGCGGGGCCGGGCGGCCCGAAGGCTGCGGCTGAGCCGGACGCGGCTCGGCCGGCCGTGCGGCGGGAGCCGCGGCCACCGGCGTGATCGGCCGCTCGTCCTTGGGGCGGTGGAAGGGGCGCTTCTTGGTTTCGACCACGACCGCCTTGGTGCGGCCACGGCCCATGTCCTGACGCACGGTCCCCTGCGAAACCCCGGAGGGCTTCAGGGTCAGCGTCTTCTTGCCTGCTGCGCTGCCTGTCTTGTCGTCGTTGTTGTCGGTCATTCCGTTCCGTTCCTAGCGATCAGGGCCGGATGCGTATCACCTGACCCTGTCTTCCAAATTGTCTCAAACAATGTACGCGATGCCGGATTTTGCCGGTGACGCGCGTCATTGCTGTGGCTTGCCAGCGCCGCCTTCGGCCCGGACCGGGACGGATCCACGGTACTTTTCGAGCATGATTGCGCGCTTCACTACACCCTCACCCGCCTGCCCTGCAAGCGTTGCGGCATGGATAAAAGCATTACTTCCCAAAAGGCCCTCCATTTCCGCCGCCGTGAAGGGGCGGAACGCGGGTATTTCCGTTTCATGTTCAACCACAAAGCTCATCGCCTTGCGGGCCTGGTCTATCTTGCGGACGCCGTCGGCTGCCGCATCACTCGCGTGGAAGACGGCGAGTGCCGCCAATCCACGAACGGCCTGCTCCGTCTTCGTCGCGCCGGAGATGAACTGGGCCGCCTTGCGCGCCATGTTCATCATGCCGGCAAGCTGCTCGACGAGCAGCCTGTCCACGTCGTCGGCAAGCGTCGCATCGACCTTGACGTCGGCCTTCAAGGCCCGGGCGAAGAGCTTCTTCGCCATGGCCTTTTCGACCAGCGCCCGCTCCGCCTTGATCCAGCAGCCGCGCCCCGGAAGCTGACGCTTCAGATCGGGAACGATGCGGCCGTCGGGTCCGGCGACGAAGCGGATCAGATCGTCGGGCGAGCCACTCTCGCGCGTGACGATGCAAGTCCGGGTGCTGCCGCTCTTGTCCTTCGGACCCTTGTCCGAAGGCAGAGCGTCAGCGTCAGTCGATGCGGTGGTCGCCATCAGGCGTCCTGTTCCGCGCCTTCGGCAACCTCGATCGCCTCATCTTCTTCCTGCTCGACGGCAAGGTCGTCTTCCGTGATCCAGCCGGCAGCAAGGCGGGCCTGAACGATCATGGCTTCAGCGTCGGCGCGCGAAACCTCGAACTTCGAGAACGTGCCCTCGAAGCGCTTGGTCTCGCCGTCCTTGCGTTCGCTCCAGCCGACCAGGTCGTCGGCGGCGCAACCGGCAAAGTCCTCGATGGTCTTGATGCCTTCCTCGCCGAGCGCGACCAGCATCGGGCTGGTCAGACCATTGATCGTGCGCAGTTCGTCGGCAACGCCGAGTTCCTTGCGCTTGGCATCCATCTCGGCTTCCAGCTTGTCCAGATACTCGCGAGCGCGGGTCTGGATTTCGGTGGCCGTTTCGTCGTCGAAGCCGTCGATCGAGGCAATTTCGTCGAGATCGACATAGGCAAGCTCCTCGACGGCCGCGAAGCCTTCGGAAGCCAGAACCTGGCCGACCATCTCGTCGACGTCGAGCGAATCCATAAACAGGTTGGTGCGCTCGTTGAATTCCTTCTGGCGACGTTCGCTCTCTTCCTGCTCGGTGAGGATGTCGATATCCCAGCCGGTCAGCTGCGAGGCGAGGCGAACGTTCTGGCCGCGGCGGCCGATGGCCAGCGACAGCTGCTCGTCCGGAACCACCACTTCGATGCGCTCAGCATCTTCGTCGAGAACGACCTTGGCGACTTCCGCCGGCTGCAGCGCGTTGACGATGAACGATGCCGGATCCTGCGACCACGGAATGATATCGATCTTTTCGCCCTGCAGTTCGCCTACAACGGCCTGAACGCGCGAACCGCGCATACCGACGCAGGCGCCGACCGGATCGATCGAGCTATCGTTCGAGATCACGGCGATCTTGGCGCGCGAACCCGGATCGCGGGCAACCGACTTGATCTGGATGATGCCGTCGTAGATCTCAGGCACTTCCATGGTGAAGAGCTTGACCATGAACTGCGGATGCGTGCGCGAGAGGAAGATCTGCGGGCCGCGCTGTTCGCGGCGAACGTCGTAGACGAAGGCGCGGACGCGGTCGCCGTAGCGCATGTTTTCGCGCGGGATCATCTCGTCGCGACGGATGATGCCTTCGCCACGGCCGAGATCGACGATGACGTTGCCGTATTCGACGCGCTTGACGGTGCCGTTGACGATCTCGCCGACGCGATCCTTGAATTCGTCGAACTGACGGTCACGCTCGGCTTCGCGAACCTTCTGCACGATGACCTGCTTGGCCGACTGGGCGGCGATACGGCCGAAATCCATCGGCGGCAGCGGGTCGGCGATGAAGTCGCCGAGCTTGGCGTCCGGGTTGCGGTCGCGGGCCAGTTCGAGCGGGATCTGGGTGGAATAGTCTTCCGCCTTCTCGACCACTTCCAGGAGACGCTGCAGGCGGATTTCGCCGGTCTTGGAATTGATGTCGGCGCGGATGTTCGATTCCGAACCATAGCGGGAACGCGCGGCCTTCTGGATCGCATCGGCCATCGCGGCCAGAACGATCTCGCGGTCGATCACCTTTTCGCGTGCCACTGCATCTGCGATCTGCAGAAGCTCGAGCCGGTTAGCACTGACTGCCATCTCATGTCTCCGTCTGGTTGCAGGGGGCCTCAAGCACCGCCCCGGCTTTTATTCTTCGATAGGTGAATCTTCGTCTTCGAAATTCTCGTTCGCGGCGCGCGCTGCCTTGGCCTTCTTGTCGGCTGTCAGGGCGTCACGGATCAGGTCGTCGGTCAGGATCAACCGCGCTTCCGCAAGCGTGGTGAAGGGAATGACCACCGTCGCTTCCTCGCCATAGGCCGGCTGATCGCGCTCGAGCTGGAAGCCATCTGCATCCACCGACACGATCTTGCCACGGAAACGCTTGCGGCCTTCGACCAGCACCGAGGTCTCGCATTTCAGCAGGTGACCCTGCCAGCGGAAGAAATCGGACTTGCGAACCATCGGGCGGTCGATGCCGGGCGACGACACTTCCAGATGATACGCCTTGTCGACCGGATCTTCCACATCGAGAACCGGGGAAATGGCCATCGAGATCGCTTCGCAATCGTCGACGGTCATGGTGCCGTCGTTGCGCTCGGCCATGATCTGCAGCGTCATGCCGTTCTGGCCGGACATGCGCACGCGCACCAGGCGATAGCCCATCGGCGTCAGCACCGGCTCGATGATGTCGGCGATGCGCTGATCAAGACCGGTCTCGGTGATCAGGCGGGGTTCATATTCATTTTCAGCCGTTGTCGGATCGGACAAACGATGTCTCCTCATGGGACCGGCTAATAAAAAAGAGCGGGTCCTGACGGGCCCACTCTTCATCTACCGATCAAGAATTTGAGGCCCATATACGCCTCGTTGCCGCAAATTGCAAGGTGTTCGACCGGTGGCGGCCGAAGCCGCCAGAGAGATGCGGGCGACAGGCAATCGATGCGACGGCAAGTTTCAGCGGCTGGCACTTCGGTCTTCGAGGTTTATAACAGGCAACGAACCGCTTCGATACCGCAATCAAAAGACACGAGAGAGAAGACGAGGTGCCCACCCGAATCTCGCCACTGGCCCCCTTCAAGCATGACATCTTCCGCACCATCTGGATCGCGAGCCTCGCATCCAACTTCGGCGGCCTCATTCAGACGGTCGGCGCCGCCTGGCTGATGACCTCGATTTCCTCGTCGGCCAACATGGTCGCGCTGGTACAGGCCTCGACCTCGCTTCCCATCATGATGTTCTCGCTGGTTTCGGGGGCGCTTGCCGACAATTTCGACCGGCGGCGGATCATGCTGGTGGCGCAGTGTTTCATGCTGACGGTGTCGGTGCTTCTGACCGTCTGCGCCTATCTCGGCATCATCACGCCGTGGCTGCTTCTGCTCTTCACCTTCCTGATCGGCTGCGGCACCGCGCTCAACAATCCCTCCTGGCAGGCTTCGGTCGGCGACATGGTTCCGCGCGACGACCTGCCGGCGGCAGTCGCGCTGAACAGCATGGGCTTCAACATCACCCGCAGCGTCGGCCCGGCAATCGGCGGCGTGATCGTCGCGACCGCGGGTGCGGCGGCAGCCTTTGCCGCCAATTCGCTCAGCTACTTCGCCATCCTCTTTGCGCTGGTGCGCTGGCGGCGCGAAGTGACCATGAGCCCATTGCCGCGCGAAACACTCGGCAGGGCGATCACGGCCGGCCTGCGCTATGTCGTCATGTCGCCCAATATCGGCAAGGTGCTGGTGCGCGGCTTCCTGTTCGGCCTGTCGGCCAGCGCCATTCTCGCGCTTCTGCCGCTGGTGGCGCGCGACCTCGTCCGGGGCGGCCCGCTCACCTACGGCCTGATGCTCGGCGCCTTCGGCCTCGGGGCGATCGGCGGCGCATTGCTCAGCGCAAGGCTGCGTGAAATGATGTCGAGCGAGGCGATCGTTCGCCTGGCCTTCGGCGGCTTTGCCCTGAGCACGCTCGTCATTGCGTTCAGCCCCTATGCGTGGCTCAGCTGTCTCATGCTGCTGGTCTCCGGTGCATCCTGGGTGCTGGCGCTGTCGCTGTTCAACACCACCGTCCAGCTTTCGGCGCCGCGCTGGGTGGTCGGCCGGGCGCTGTCGCTCTACCAGACCATGACCTTCGGCGGCATTGCCGGCGGCAGCTGGCTCTGGGGCACGACGGCCGAGCTCTATGGCGCCACCAACGCGCTTATTGTCTCCTGTCTGCTGATGCTGGCGGGGGCGGCCATCGGCCTGCGCCTGCCCTTGCCTGAGTTCAAATCGCTCAACCTCGACCCGCTCAACCGCTTCAACGAACCGTTGCTTGAGCTGGACCTGAAACCGCGCAGCGGTCCGATCGTCATCATGATCGATTACGAGATCGACGATGCCGACATACCGGAATTCCTGGAGACCATGGCCGAACGGCGGCGCATCCGCATCCGCGACGGCGCCGGCCATTGGGCGCTGATGCGCGACCTGGAAATTCCGACGACCTGGACGGAAACCTACCATGTGCCGACCTGGGTGGAGTATGTGCGCCACAACCAGCGCCGCACGCAAGCCGACGCCTCGGTCGGCGACAAGCTGACGGCGCTGCATCGCGGCGGCGCACCGCCGCGGGTGCACCGCATGATCGAGCGCCAGACGATCGTTCCGACCCATTACGAGCGCTACAAGCGACAGGTGAACGTCGACATGCACTGACGCGCTGTCCCGCGCGGACGCATAGCGCCCGATGCCATGAGACAAGCGGGGGCCGTCGGGAACGGCCACAAACCCGGGCGCCGGTGGGCGGAAAATTACCGAAGCTTCGCCTTCAGCGAAGCGTCGGGAAAGCAGGTCGGCGCCAGGCCGTTCTTGGCCTGCCAGTCACCGAGCGAGCGGCGTGTCTTGTAGCCGGCAAGCCCGTCGGCCTTGCCGACGTCGTAGCCCTTGGCAACCAGGGCCTTCTGCATCGCCAGGACATCGGAGCGCAGCATGTTGCCGACGTCGCCCCAGGTGCCGCGGAAGGTGCCGCCACCCGAGCCGATGCGATCGGCAAGATTGCCGATGAACAACGCATAGAGGTCGGAGTTGTTGTACTCCTTGAGCACGTAGAAATTCGGCGTGACGATGAACTCCGGCCCATGCGTGCCGGCCGGAACCAGCATCATCGAGGGTGCCGAAAGCTCATGCGATGGGAACGCCTTGCCGGAAATGCGGGTGATGCCCTTGGTCGCCCAGTCGGACATCGGCTGGGCAAGATCCGGCCCTTCCTGCGCGCAGGAGACGCCAGCCGGGATCGACACTTCAAAACCCCAGTCACGGCCGCGCTGCCAGCCCTTCTTGACGAGATAGTTGGCGATCGAGGCCAGGCTGTCAGGAACCGAGTTCCAGATGTCGCGGCGGCCGTCGCCGTCGAAATCGACGGCATATTGCAGGAAGCTCGACGGCATGAACTGCGGCTGCCCCATGGCGCCGGCCCAGGAGCCGCGCATCGACGCCTCTTCGACGTCGCCGCTCTCCAGAATGTGCAAGGCGGCGATCAGCTCGCGGCGGAACAGATCTGGCCGGGTCGACATGAAGGCCTTCGTCGCCAGGACGTCGACGACCGGATAGGGAATTTTGGCGCGGCCGAAGCCGGATTCACGGCCCCAGATCGCCACGACCACCGAGGCCGGAACGCCATAGGCCTTCTCGATCCGCTTCAAGGTGGCGGCATGCGTCGAGGCAAGGCTTCGTCCCGTTGCCGCCAGTCCCTGCAGGCGCTTCTCGGAGAAATAGCTGCCGGGCGAGGAAAACTCCGCCTGGCTCTGCTTCTGCTCCTTCGGCTTGGGGAAACCGGGCGGCGCCAGATCGGGCAGGTCCCAGTTCAGCTTCACGTCGGCAAATGCCGCCTTGAACGATCGCGCCGAAACGCCCGACTTCTCGGCTTCCGGCCAGAGATCGCGCTGCAGCCACTGGCGAAACTGGTTCTCGACATCGGCCTTGGAGGCGGCCTGGGCGAAGCCCGCGAAAACGCAGAACAGCAAGGTCGACAGTGATAGAAATCTCAGCATCCGGCTTCCCTATCGGTTGGATCGCAGGCGGTTGGAGCGGTAGGTCCGCTCAGATCAAGGTGCGGGCGCGAAGGGCGGCAGCCAGCGTACCCTCGTCGAGATAATCGAGTTCGCCGCCGACAGGCACACCATGGGCAAGCCGGGTGATCTTCACCTCCATGCCCTCGAGCTGGTCGGTGATATAGTGGGCAGTGGTCTGGCCCTCGACTGTGGCGTTGACGGCGATGATCAGTTCGCGCACGCCGCCATTGGCAACGCGCTGCACCAGTCCCTTGATGTTGAGATCGTCGGGGCCGACGCCGTCGAGCGGCGACAGCGTGCCGCCGAGCACGTGATAGGCGGCGTTCATGGCCGCGGCGCGTTCCAGCGCCCAAAGATCGGCGACATCCTCGACGACGATGATCACCGACTGGTCGCGGCGTTCATCGGCGCAGACCGTGCAGGGATCGATCGTGTCGACATTGCCGCAGCACGAGCAGATGCGCACCTTGCGGTGGGCCTCGCCCATGGCTTCCGCCAGGGGGCCAAGCAGCTGGTCCTTCTTCTTGACCAGGTGGAGCGCCGCGCGCCGCGCCGAACGCGGCCCTAGCCCCGGCACCTTTGCCAGAAGCTGGATCAGTTTTTCGATTTCGGGACCGGTGACTCGCTTTGCCATGCGGCGCTTTTAGCTCATATCGCCGACAAACGGAATCGCCTTGCCGGAATATGACGGGGCGCCGGCCCTCAACAGAGCAGGAACCCGCCGACGCGCGGAAGCAAAAACTCAACGGGTGGCGATGACGACGGCCGCCCCGGCAATGGTTCCGGCACTGGCGCGATTGGCGATGCGCACGGCGCGCTTGCTTTTCAGGAGTTTGCGGGCATTGGCGGCCATGGTTACCCAGCCCAGATCGACCACGACCAGAACCACCAGCATGGTCGCAACCAGCTCCATCCAGCCGATCAAGGTGACCGAGCGCAGGTCGATGATCGAGGGCAACAGGGCGACGTAGAACATCATCACCTTGGGATTGCCGAGCGTCACGGTCAGGCCGGCGAAGAACAGCTTGGAGGCCGAACGCGACTGCGGCAGGCTGTCTCCGGGCAGATCCGGTTCGGCCATCCACATTTTCCAGGCGAGATAGAACAGGTAGGCGACGCCCAGCCACTTGATGGCGACGAACAGCAGATGGAAACTTTCGGCGATCGCTGCAAGGCCCGCCACCGCGAACGACAGCCAGATGGCCTCGCCGATCCAGAGCGCCACGAGGAAAGGCAGCACGTCGCGCGCGCCCTTCGACAGCACACGCGCCACAAGGGCCGCGACGCTCGGCCCGGGCGAGCCGGCCGCAACCAGCAATGCACCGGCAAACATAAGCAGGGACGTCATGGTCATGCGCGATCCTCCTCGGGAGGCGGCAATTTATCATGCTTTGCCATCGGCGCCAGTCTTCCGCCACCGCGAAATCGCGTGCATCGAATATCAACACAATCTAATGTTGTTGTTCGGAGATGGAGGGTGCGATGAACGACACGACTTTCCGCTACGCCAAGCCCAGCGAAGAGTGCGACCTGATCATGAAGGGTGGCATCACCTCCGGCGTGGTGTTTCCGCGCGCCATTACGGAGTTGGCGACCCGTTACCGCTTCATGCGCATTGGCGGAACCTCGGCGGGCGCCATCGCCGCCGTGATGACGGCGGCTGCGGAGTACCGGCGGCAAACCGGCGCGACGGCGGAAGAGAAGAATGCTGGCTTTGCCCTCATCGACGCCATGCCTGGCGAGCTGGCGGCAAACCTCGCAACCTTCTTTCAGCCCTCGCCCGACACGGCCCCTCTCTTTCGCATCGGCATGGCAGCCGTTCGCACACGGCACAGCAGGGCCAGAACCTGCGCCTTGGAGACGCTGCGGGTCTTCGCCGTGCCGGCGCTGCTTGGCGCAGCACCCGGCATTTTGATCTCTGTTGCCGGTGTGCTCAGCCTCGGCGTCGCGACACTGCTGCTTGGCATCGTTATCGCCTTGATCGGCGCAATCGTGATGATCCTCTATCAATTCTACCGGGCGGTAGCGGTGTCCCTGCCGGCCAACGATTTCGGCCTATGCAGCGGCCTGACCCGGCCGGGTACGAAGAACCCGGCTTTCACCAACTGGATCTCGGAAAGAATAGAGGCGATAGCCGGCCCGCTCCGGCAGGATGGTTCGGACAGGCCGTTGACCATCGGCGACCTCGAGGCACACGACATCACACTTAGAAGCGTGACCACCGACCTCTCCTCGCGCCGTCCCTATGAGTTGCCATTCGGCGACCGGGTCCATAACTATCGTAAATCGGAGTTCGAGGCATTGTTTCCGCCCTCGATCATGGCGTACCTGCTCAAGGAGAGCAAACCACGCGACATCGTCGCCGCCGATGGATCGAAGGATTTCTACCAGCTGCCGCCGGCAAGCAAGCTGCCCGTGGCCATTATCGCCCGTATGAGCCTGAGCTTTCCCGGGTTGATCCGCGCCGTGCCGCTTTACCGCTACGACTACTCGCTGAAAAGCAGCGCACGACGCGATCCCGCCACGCACATCCGCTGTCTGTTTTCCGACGGTGGCATCACCAGCAACTTTCCGATCCATCTTTTCGACGGCCTTCTGCCTGGACGACCGACCTTCGGCATCTCGCTTACCAGCTACGATCGGCGACGGCACGGCGATGACGCGGACAGGGCAAGCCGCGTCAATCTTCCGCGCAAGACGTCCGAAGGCAAGGTCGCCCCCATCTACCCGGTCGAAGGACTGTTCGGCTTTGTCGGCGCCATCCTCGACACGGCGCGCAATTGGCAGGACACGCTGCAGAGCCAGTTGCACGGCTACAGCGAGCGGATCGTCGAAGTCAGGCTCGACGATGCCAAGGAGGGTGGGCTCAATCTGGATATGGATCGCGAAACGGTCGCCTATCTCAGCGCACTCGGCGGAAGGGCCGGCGAGACGATTCTTGCCGATTTCGATTTCAACGAACACCGTTGGCGGCGTGCGTTGACGATGCTGCCGACGCTGGCGGAATCGCTGAGAAAGCTCTCGGCACGCTACTATGCGCCGCCGACGGACAGCACCTCCGACTATCCAACGATCCTGACGAACTACGACCCGACCGGACTGGTGGGGTCGTCCAGGGTCGAACGCGCGGCACTCAATAATTTCGCCTCGAAGCTCGCCGAAATCGGCGCGACGCTCGATCAACGACCGATACCGCCGGCCTCCACACAGAAAGCCGATCTGCGCATCACCGCAAGCATGGACACCAATCCGCGCGGCGCCAGCCCGGCGAAGCCGATCGTTCCGGCACCGCCACCCGATTCATACTGCATAATTCCTTAAATCGGATCCGATTTAAGGATAAAATTATGCAGCAAGTTTAAGGCGTTACAGCGTCCATTGCGCGTCACATTTGACGCGCGGCGCTGTAGCAGCGAAGAACAGCCGCTTAGAACGGCAGCTTCATGCCGGGCGGGATCGGCAGGCCGGCGGTAAGTTCGCGGGTCTTTTCGGCCTGGACGGCCTCGGCCTTGTCCTTGGCGTCCTTGTGAGCCGCGACGATCAGGTCTTCGAGAATCTCGACGTCGTCTTCCCTAAACAGCGACGGGTCGATCTTCAGGCTCTTCAGCGTGCCCTTGCCATCGAGACGGACGGTGACGAGGCCGCCACCGGAGACACCATCGACTTCGAGTGCGGCGATTTCCGCCTGCATCTTCTCCATCTTGGCCTGCATTTCCTTGACCTTGCCCATCATCCCCATGATGTCGCGCATCGTCGTCTCCTGTTCTCTAGAAATTTCCGGTCGTTCGTTCCGACGGACTATTCGATATCGTCGCCGGGGACGATATCGCCATCGGCGGATTCGGCTGTGGCCGGAGCAACGCTCTCGGCCTCTTCTTCCTCGACGGCGCGAATACGCACGTCGGTGATCTTTGCACCCGGGAAACGGGCAAGAATGGCGGCGACATCCGGGTCCTGGCGCGCGTCGCTGACACGCTTCTCCTGGGCCCGCTGTTCGGCCTCGATCATCGTCGGCTCGCCAGGCTCGCGGCTGTAGCTGACGATCCAGTGGATACCGGTCCATTCCTTGAGCTTGACGGCGAGTTCGCCGAGCAGCGTCTTCGGCGCGTCGTCGGGCACGTTGACATCAAGACGGCCGGGCTCGATGCGTACCAGCCGCACGAAGCCGCGCACCAGCGTCTTCAGCTTGATGTCCTTATTCTTCGCACAGAGGTCGGCGATATCGCTGACCGAATTGACCGGCACCGACGGCTGCGCCTTCGCGGCCGGGGCGATTGCCGGCCGCTCCTCGATCTGTCCGACACTGATCGGCTGCGGGCTGACATCGGGAACCGCACGCAACATCGTCGCGCCGTTGCCGGTCGGCCGTCCCATCGATGTCGGTTGGGCGGCCTGTGCCTGCAAGGGGGCGCCGGCCGAGGCCTGCATGCCACCGCCATTGCCGCCACCTGGAGCAGGACGGGCGCCGCCATTGTCGCTGCCGGACAGTTCGAGCACGCGTCTCGCCGCCTCTTCGGGCGGTGGAAGATGGGCCGCATGGGCAAGCCGGATCAACACCATTTCGGCAGCACCTGCCGGGCGTGAAGAGCTTTCGGCCTCGGGAATGCCTTTCAGCAGCATCTGCCAGATGCGCGACAGCGTACTGACGGCGACATTGCCGGCAAATTCGGCACCGCGTGTGCGCTCGATCTCGCTCAAGGACTGGTCACCGGCGGCATCCGGCACGTACTTCAGCCGGGTGACGAGGTGGGTGAAATCGGCAAGATCGGTCAGGACCACGGTCGGGTTGGCGCCGGCCTCGTATTGTGCCGCGAATTCGCCGAGTGCTGCAGCAACGTCGCCCCTGACGATATGCTCGAACAGATCGACGATGCGGGCGCGATCGGCAAGGCCGAGCATCGAGCGCACGGTCTCGACCTCGACGGAACCGCCGCCATGGGCGATCGCCTGGTCGAGCAGCGACAGGCCGTCACGGGCCGAACCTTCGGCCGCACGCGCAACCATCGCCAGCGCTTCCGGGTCGAAACGAACACCTTCCTTGCCGAGAATGGTCGAAAACAGGCCGACGAGGTCGGAGCCGCTGATGCGCCTCAGATCGAACCGCTGGCAGCGCGACAGCACGGTGATCGGAACCTTGCGGATTTCGGTGGTGGCGAAGATGAACTTCACATGCTCCGGCGGCTCTTCCAGCGTCTTCAACAGACCGTTGAAGGCCTGCGTCGACAGCATGTGCACTTCGTCGATGATATAGACCTTGTAGCGCGCCGAAACCGGGCGGTAGCGCACCTGCTCGATGATCTCGCGGATATCGTCGATGCCGGTATGGGAGGCGGCGTCCATCTCGATGACGTCGACATGGCGGCCGTCCATGATCGCCTGACAATGTTCGCCGAGAGCGCGCAGGTCGATGGTCGGCCGATCGATTTCGACTGTCTTGTAGTTCAGCGCACGGGCGAGAATGCGGGCAGTCGTGGTCTTGCCCACCCCGCGCACGCCGGTCAGCATGTAGGCTTGAGCGATGCGGCCGGTTTCGAACGCGTTGGTCAGCGTGCGCACCATCGGCTCCTGGCCGACCATCAGGTCGGAGAAATCCTTGGGGCGGTACTTGCGCGCCAGAACGCGGTAGGCGGCTGGTTTCTGTTCGGATGAAATGGACGTTTCGTCGCTCATCGACCCTGCCGCTGCTTGAACTCGTGTCCCGACAGGACGGATTTACGGCACCGCGCGTCGCTTCGGATGCGTCTTCATACCGTAACATTCTGTGGTGCTGCGCGATTGCTGAGAGCGGTTTCGATCTCAGCAATCATGCAGGTGGGAGGCTGGCACGATGACCCGTGCCGGGGCTCGTTAGGGCTGCTTCCTTCCGGACCTGACCCGGTTGGCGAGTGGCTCGTCCACCACCAACCTCCCGGCTCCCATATCGGCAATATCGCAAGCAAATGCAAGCCAAGCCATCAAAAAACTGATATCGATATGCAAAACAAGGCGAATCTGCTCCCGGCCCAAGGAGACCTTCTTGACGACATTCACCCTCGACGAGCGGCTTGAACGCGACGGCATCCCGATCGCCTCGATCGGCCTCTGCCAAATGCGCCTGATGAACGATCGCCGCTGGCCCTGGCTGGTGCTCATACCGCAACGTGGGGGCATGTCCGAGATTTTCGATCTGACACCGCTCGACCAGACGATGCTGACCTTCGAAACCAACATGGTGGCGACCGCCTTGAAAAAGGTCACCGGTGCCGAGAAGATCAATGTCGGGGCGCTCGGCAACATCGTCCGGCAGCTCCATGTGCACATCATCGCCCGCAGCGATGGCGACCCGAACTGGCCCGGACCCGTCTGGGGCTTCGGCAAGCCGGAGCCGTGGGACGAGAAAGAACATCAGGCCTTTGCAGCCCGCATTCTGGAAAATCTCTGAACATGACGAAATCGATCTTTGACCTTCGAAGCCCCCATCCGGAGCCGAGCACCCTCGTCGCCTTTTCCGAGAACCATCTGGAGCGTCAGTCCGAGCACCGCGCCGACGATTGCGTCGAGTTGGCGCTCAAGCATCCGGGCGCCCATTTCCTGGCCTTTTCCG
This sequence comes from Ensifer adhaerens, assembly GCF_001270265.1. GTDB lineage: Bacteria > Pseudomonadota > Alphaproteobacteria > Rhizobiales > Rhizobiaceae > Ensifer > Ensifer adhaerens_B. The sequence goes on along the minus strand of NZ_LGAP01000026.1, from coordinate 43,918 downwards.
GACCGAAGCTGATCGTCAAACACGACGAGAAGATCATCGATCCGCTGTTTGCACCCTATGAGCTCGACGGGCTCGAGCCGGTACTCGACGAAACGATCCTGCTCGGCTACCTGCCGAACGGAGAGCCGCGGCTCGCCGTGCCGACCGGTCTTCCCGAGGACAATATCGCCGAGCCGTTCAAGATCGCCGACGGGCGCACGCTCTACCGCCAGCAGATGCTGCCTGAAGAACTGCTTGGTCAGTTCGCCCAAGGATCGAGCCTCATCACCTGGAACGCCAACAACCGCTTCTGCGGCCGTTGCGCCGGACCGATGGAAGGCAAGGCCGGCGGCTATCGCCGCGTCTGCACCGCCTGCGGCCACATGGTTTTCCCCCGCACCGATCCCGTCGTCATCATGATGACCATCGACTTGGAACGCGATCTCTGCCTGCTTGGCCGCAGCCCGCATTTCGCGCCGGGCATGTATTCGTGCCTTGCCGGCTTCGTCGAGCCGGGCGAAACCATCGAAAACGCCGTGCGCCGCGAAACCCATGAGGAATCAGGCATCCACATCGGCCGCGTGCGCTATCACGCCTCGCAGCCCTGGCCGCTGCCGCATTCGCTGATGATCGGCTGCTATGCCGAGGCAAAATCGACTGTCATCAAGCGCGACGAACAGGAACTGGAGGACGTGCGCTGGTTCACACGCGAGGAAACCATCGCGATGCTCGAAAGGTCGACCGGCGTCGCCGACACCGGCGATGAGCACATTCCGCCGCCGAAAGGCGCGATCGCCCACCAACTGATGCGCGACTGGCTTGCCTGGGGCGAGCGGGCGTAAGAGCGCTCGGGCTTCGATCAAGAGGAGGCCGGCCTTGTCCCGCTCCGAACGGCTGCTCGATCTTCTGCAGGTACTGCGCCGCTATCGCCAGCCCGTCAGCGGGCGGCGGCTGGCGGAGGAAACCGGGGTCAGCCTGAGAACGCTCTACCGCGATATCGCCAGCCTGCAGGCACAGGGCGCCCATATCGAGGGCGAGCCGGGGCTGGGCTATATCCTGAAGCCCGGCTTCATGCTGCCGCCGATGATGTTCTCGCAGGAGGAGATCGAGGCGCTGGTGCTCGGCTCGCGCTGGGTGGCAAAACGCGCCGACGGCCATCTGGCGGCGGCCGCCGCCGATGCGCTCGCCAAGATCGCCGCGGTTCTGCCGGCAGATCTTCGCGACGAACTCGATGCCTCGACGCTGCTCGTCGGGCCGAGCCCGCCGATGATCGACACCATCGACGTTGCACTGTTGCGCAAGGCCATACGTAACGAGCGCAAGCTCGACCTGAATTACATCGATACGGATGGCGGCGAGACCCATCGTACGGTCTGGCCGTTTGCCCTTGGCTTCTTCGAGAATGTCCGGGTTCTCGTCGCCTGGTGCGAGTTGCGCCAGAGCTTCAGGCATTTCCGGACCGACCGCATCCGGCAGGCCGACATGCGCGAGACGCGCTACGGGCGTCGCAGGCCGGTATTGCTTCGGGAATGGCGGGCGACGCAGAATATTGTCGCGCCTGACAGCGGGCGGGTCGGTTCGACCTAAAGCATTTCCAGGAAAAGTGCGGAGCGGTTTTCCGTCCGGAAAATGCGTAAAAGACTGGCCAATCTATGCTGACAGAAATTGGCAGTGGTGCGCACTAATCTGCAACTCCCAAACAAGGAGACAGATCATGGCCAAGGCAAATCTCATCGTACTCTATGTCGACGATCCGCTCGCAAGCGTCGCCTTCTATCGCAAGCTGCTCGACAAGGAACCGCTCGTCTCCTTCCCGACCTTTTCGTCGTTCGAGTTGCAGGGCGGCTTCGTGCTCGGGCTTTGGGCGCAAAACACGGTGGCGCCGCCGCCGTCGAAGGCGGGCAGCCGCGCGGAATTGGCATTCATGGTGGAAGACGAGGCGGCGGTTCGCACGCACTATGAAAAATGGAAAGGCGCTGGCCTGCCGATTGCGCAGGACCTGACGAAGATGGATTTCGGACCGACCTTCGTGGCGCTTGACCCGGACGGGCACCGCCTGCGCGTGTGCCTCTTTGACGACTAAAGCGCATCGCGATCTTTCAGATGCGCTTGCTACGCTTTAAGTTCTTGTTTTTACGCATGTCGTTATCGCAAAACCGCAGCACACTTTTGCGCGACATGCTCTAGGCCAAGAGCATTGCGCGTATCCCGCCAGCTTCGGTGGCGGGATACGGCGAATGGTGCTGATTAGCGGCCGTAAACGGCGGCCTGGATCTGCGAACGGGAAATACCGATATCGCTCAGGGCGTGGTCGTCGAGCGAATTCAGCTCGCGGATCGCACGGCGCATTTTTGCATATTCAACGATCTTCTGACGGATCTTCATTTTTAACACTCCATATGTGAACGAGTGTCAGATAGGCATTTGCACATTATTTAGGTACCACCGCGATTGCAGATTAGGCATGCACCAGACGCGTAGCCGGTTAACGCATTGGTAAGCCTGATCTGCACCGCAGTCGGGTGGCGGCTTAAAGCACGCCGCGCATCGGATGCGCCTTGTAGGTGCCAAGAATGCGGACCTTCTCGGAGAAGAAGCGCAACTCGTCCATGGCATGACGTACACCCACATCATCCGGGTGACCCTCGATATCCGCATAGAATTGCGTGGCCACGAACTTGCCGCCGAGCTGGTAGCTTTCGAGCTTCGTCATGTTGATGCCGTTGGTGGCAAAGCCACCCATCGCCTTGTAGAGGGCGGCGGGAATGTTGCGCACATTGAACACGAAGGTGGTGATGATCAGTTCGTCATCGGCGCTGCGGGCAAGCCGCTGTTCCTCGCGCGACAGCACCACAAAGCGCGTCACGTTGCTTTCGGTGTCCTCGACATTCTCCGCGACGATCTCGAGGCCGTAGAGATCGGCGGCAAGCCGCGGCGCGAGCGCTGCCATCGAGCGATCCCCCTTTTCCGACACCAGCTTTGCTGCCCCTGCGGTGTCGCCGGCAACCACCGGCTTCCAGCCGTTGGCACGCACGATCTTGCGGCACTGCCCGAGCGCGTGGATATGGCTGTGGACGGTACGGATCTCATCGCGCGTCACACCCGGCAGCACCATCAGCTGGAAACGGATCGGCATGAAATATTCGCCGACGATATGAAGGCGCGATTCGGGCAGCAGATGGTGAATATCGGCGACGCGACCGGCAATGGTGTTTTCGATCGGGATCATCGCGAGATCCGCTTCGCCGTTCTCCACCGCCACGAAGGCGTCTTCGAACGTCTGGCAGGGAAGCGGCTCCATCGACGGAAACATGTCGCGGCAGGCCATGTCGGAATTGGCGCCGTAATCGCCCTGGAAGGAGATCCTGTTGGTCTTCGTGGTCACACTATCTTCCTTCTCAGGCTTTTTCGGAAAGGATGCGGCGGGCTTTTTCCAGCTCGACCGGCGTATCGACGCCGAGCGGCACGGTATCGACGATTTCGACATCGATGCGCATGCCGGCTTCAAGCGCGCGCAACTGCTCGAGCGATTCGCGCTTTTCCAGCGTCGACGGCTTCAGAGCGACGAATTTTTCGAGCGCCGGGCGCCGGTAGGCATAAAGGCCGATGTGGTGATAGAGCGGCCCCTGTCCGTAGGGCGCGGTCGCGCGCGTAAAATAAAGAGCGCGCAGGCGCGTCTCCGACAATGGCGAGCCGACGATCTTGACGATGTTGGGGCTCTTCTTTTCCTCTTCGTCGGTGATCGCCACCGTCAGGGTCGCGATATCGGTCGCGGCGTTGTCGACAAGCGGCTTCAACGAGGCACGAATCGGTGCGGGCTCGATCGTCGGCAGGTCGCCCTGCACGTTGATGACGAACTCCGCCTCGCCGTGCGGATCGGCCTTCAGCAGGGCCTCGTAGATCCGGTCGGATCCGGACTGGTGGTCGACCCGCGTCATGATCGCCTCGAAACCCGCGTCGCGCACGACATCGAAAACACTCTGGTCGTCGACGGCCACGACGACGCGCCCGACATCGGCTTCCGCCGCGCGCTTGGCAACCTGGACGATCATCGGCAGGCCGCAAATGTCGGCGAGCGGTTTGCCCGGCAGACGGGTGGAGGCCATGCGCGCCGGAATGAGCACGATGGCTTTGCCTGAATTTTCGCGATTCATGATGTGGCCTTCAAAAACCCCGCCCAAAGTGTCAAAAAGTCTCAGTTCGGGGCCCATAATCTCTGTTGCAACGCAGAGCCAAAAGACATAGGTTCCGCGCGATTTCAAGATGGGCCGGGTTTTTGTTTACGCCGGTGGCAAAGGGAGCGTTTGCAGATGAACTCATATGTGAACATGGGCGTGGGTGCCTTTCTGGGTACGGTTTTCGTTCTGATGTCCGTATCCATTGCGTCGGAAGGCATTTTCCATTCCGAGGCTCCCGAGAAGGAAGGCTTTGCGATCATCGCTGAAGAAGGCACGTCCGAAGCTGGCGCCGGCGCCCAGGAAGCGGCTGAAGTCGACATCAAGCCCTTGCTCCTCAAGGCAGACGCTGCAGCCGGCGAAACCGTGTTCAAGAAATGCGCAAGCTGTCACACCGTGGATAAGGGAGGGGCCAACAAGGTCGGCCCCAACCTCTGGGGTCTCGTCAACCGCCCGATCGGCTCGCATGAGGGCTTCAGCTACTCGGCTGGCATGAAGACCTTCTCCGAAGGCGGCAAGGTCGTCTGGGACTACGACCACCTCAGCTTCTTCATCGAGGCGCCGAAGAAGCACGTTCCCGGCACCGCGATGGGCTTTGCCGGCGTGAAGAAGCCGGACGAACGCGCCAACCTGATCGCATATCTGCGCGAACAGGCCGATGCTCCGGCCGCTCTCCCGGATGCTGCGGCCGCAGAAGCTGCTCCGGCTGCCGAAGGTACCGCCGAAAAGCCGGCTGAAGGTCAGCAGGCTCCTGCCGAAGCGCCGGCAACGGAAGCCAAGCCGGCCGAAGGCCAGCCCGCACCGGCTCACTAAGCCCAAGCGTTTCAACGATCGAATTTCGAGAAGCCCGGCCATCGCGCCGGGCTTTTTGCTGTCTTGCCCCAGGTCGATCCGGTCTGAATACGCCCGATTTACATCACGCTGACCTACATCAAGAGATAGGCCCAGACCGAAACGCTGACGACGCCAAGCGCCGTCGTCAGCGTAATGGTCGAGGACGCCAGCGCATGACCGACGTTGAAATGATTGGCGATCAGCCATGCGTTAACGCCGGTCGGCACCGCCGAAGTCAGCACGAGCGCGGTCGTCCAACTGTCGTTGAGACCGAGCAGGTGGCAGGCGGCAAAGACGACGCCAGGCAGGACCACGAGCTTCAGAAGGCTCGTGACCGTCGCTAGCCGGAGATTGCCGACAAGGCCGTACTTGTCGAGCGCCATGCCGATTGAGACCAGCGCGGCAGGTGCTGCGGTGGCGGCAAGCTGATCGACGACGCTCTTGACCGGACCGCCGAGCGGCTGGCCGAGCAAATGGAAGGCTGCGCCGCAGGCAAGGCCGATGACCAGCGGGTTGCGCAACAGATTGCGGGCAACGCCGGCCAAGAGCTTCAGAGGGCTTTGCCCCGGTCTGCCGCTGACCTTGCGCTCGGCGCGCTCCATCAGCACCGTGCCGGCAATCATCATCACCGGCAGATGAACGGAAAGCAGGATCGACAGCGCCACGATCCCTTCCTCGCCGACGATGCGCGACACGAGCGGCAGACCGATAAAGACCGTGTTGGCGAAGGCCGAGGAAACGCCGGCCAGAACGCCCATGCGCGCATCGCGGCCAAAGGTGAGCGTCGCCGCGAGATGGCCGATGGTCCAGGTGACGGCGACACCGGAGAAATAGGCGACCCAGAGCGGCCAGGGCGAGTCATCGCGAAAATCCGCCTCGGCGATCGTGCGAAACAGAAGAACCGGCACCGCGACGCGGAAAACGAAATCGCCGAGCGCATCGCCGACGGTCGGCTTCAGGTAGCCGAGCCTGACGATCAGCCAACCGGTCAGGATCAGGATGAAGATGGGCAGAACGTTCAGGAAGATATCGGACATGCGTCAGCCTTGGGATCGGTCCGATAGGAATAGCCCCGTTCCGGCGACCGCCGCAAGGTTGCAAACCAGTCGCACGCCCTTGGCGAAGCGGCGGCCAAAAGCAAAAAGACCGGAACATTCCACTACCCCGGGGCGTTCCCGAACAGTACCGGGATAACAACAATGGCAACAGAGAAGCCCATCTATTCCCATCAGGACGACGATCCTCATCTGAAAGATGACGATCTGGCGGGCAAGGTTCTGCGCTTCATCCGCTACGCGACCTTCGTCGACACCACCGATATCTCGGTGATCGTGCTCGGCGAAATGGTCGTGCTATCGGGCCAGGTCCCAAGCGATTCCGACGTCGCCTGCGCCGGCGACGCGGCAAGATCGGTGATCGGCGTCACCAGCGTCGAGAACCGCCTGACGGTGAAGCCGGCCCAACCGTCATAACCTTTGTCGCACTTCGGCCTGACTACAAGCGGTTGTCGTTTTCTGCCTCGGCTGGTAAATGAAGGGCAGCGCCAACCAAAACGCGCAAGACTTCCTATGGAGACCGGAATGGGGACGACCGAATCAGCAACCAGGTAAGCCGCAACAACACTCACAATCGTTGTTGCGGCGTCTGTCCGGTCATTTCACACCACCGATAACAAGGCAGAGCGCCGCCGAATGTCATTCATTTGAGCGGATGTTCAATCGTGCCCAATCATAGATCACCAACCTGGAACCATTCGGTGCCGGCAGCACTTTTGCTGATGGCCCCCTTCGACATCCTCGCCTCATTGGCGATGGATATCTATCTGCCTGTCGTGCCTGACATGCCCGGCATTCTTGCCACAACGCCGGCGATCATCCAGCTGACGTTAAGCCTCTACATGATCATCCTCGGCGTCGGCCAGATCGTCTTCGGACCGGTTTCCGATCGCATCGGGCGGCGTCCGGTCCTCATCGGCGGCGCGCTGCTGTTTGCCGCCGCATCGCTGCTCATGCCCACCACCGCATCGGCTCCGGCCTTCCTCGCCCTCCGGCTGCTGCAGGCGATCGGCGCATCGGCAGCCCTTGTCGCGACCTTTGCCACGGTTCGCGACGTCTATGCGGAGCGGCCAGAGGGGGTGACCATCTACGGCCTCTTCAGTGCCATGCTCGCCTTCGTCCCGGCCCTCGGACCGATCGCCGGCGCGCTGATTGCCGGCCATTTTGGATGGAGAGCGATCTTCGTCACGCTTGGCGTCCTGGCAATCGCCGCCTCGGCGTACGCGATGCCGCGATGGCGGGAAACGCGGCCACTCGACGCCCAAGGTCAGAGGCGGTCCTTCGGTCCTATCCTTACGAACGGTGCGTTCTGGACCTACACGCTCGGCTTCAGTGCCGCGATGGGCTCGTTCTTCGTCTTCTTCTCGACGGCGCCGCGCGTGCTGATCGATCGGGCGGGTTACTCCGGGCTCGGCTTCAGCCTGGTCTTTGCGACGGCGGCCCTGGTGATGATCCTCACGACCCGCTTCGCCAAACGATTCGTGGCGCTCTGGGGCATCGCCGGCAGCCTCGCCCGCGGGATGGCGCTGCTCGTCCTTGGCTCGGTGCTGCTCATGGTCGGCCAAAGCGTGGCCGCACCGTCGTTCTGGACCTTCGTCCTGCCGATGTGGGTCATCGCCATCGGCATCGTCTTCACCGGCTCGGTCACGGCCAATGGAGCCCTCCAGGCTTTCGGCAACGTGGCGGGAACCGCCGTTGCCCTCTACTTCTGCATTCAGAGCCTGATTGTCGGGGTCCTCGGCACGCTGGCGGTCGTCTTCCTCGGAGGCGACACCGCCTGGCCATTAGCCGGCTACTCATCGGCTATGGCCATCGTTACGTTGACCGCCCTCGGTCTGCTGACAAGGCGGCGCGGGGCAGAAGCCTGATCCGATGAAAGCGCCGCGAGGCGCGCCGAGCCCATCGGCGCGCCTCGCGGCACCACTCGCCCTTCGGAGGCAGCGCGACTGGCAGAAAGGCGTATGTGAGACAAGCGCAGCAGCGATGATTGCCTCTTGACCTCGCCCCAGGGGCAAGCCCCACAGTCCCTGCCATGAGTGATTCTTATCTTCTTGCCGGCCGTTTCGGCGCGGCCACGCGACTGTCCCCGAAGGCACTGCGGCTTTACGCCGAACAGGGCCTGCTGGTGCCTGCCTATACCGATCCGGCCACGGGCTATCGCTACTATGCACCGGAGCAGGCCGCCCGGGCACGGATGATCGCGCGGCTCAGACGCCTCGGACTTCCGGTGGCGCGGGTCGCCCAACTGGTAGAGCTCGACGCGGAGAGCCGGCTTGTCGAATTGCGGTCCTGGCTCGACGCCCAATGCGAGCGGCTGACCGAGCAGACAGAGCTTGTGGAGGCGATCGCGCGGCAGACCGACGGTCGTGATGCTGAGCTGATCTCGAAAATTGCCGTACGCGAGGTTAAGGCCTGCAAGCTGATCACCTGCCAGCGACAGCTCGATATCGAGGCGCTCGATCCATTCATGGCGAGCGCCGAGGCGGATATCCGCGGTCACCTCCGCCGCTGCGGGATCGCCGGCGACGGCGTAATGACCGTGCATTTCCATGAAACCGTCAACCGCGACAGCGAGGGACTGGTGGAAGTCGCCATTGTCTATGAAGGCAGCATCGAGCCGGTCGACGATCTGCGCATCCGCCTTCAGCCCGCACGGCGCGAGGCGTTTCTGCCGGTGCCGGCGGCCTGCGAGAACTTCCCGCTGATCTTACGCGTCTACGACGCCATCGAAACCTGGCTGGACACGCGAAGCGACATCCATTGCGTCGGCAGCCCCTACGAAATCTATCCCGGCAGTACCGGCGCTTCCTTCGATGTCGCCTGCCCCATCACCTAGAGCGCTTCTGCCTTAAACAGAGTCGTGGAAACGCTCTATCTCTTTATTTTCAAGCATTTCCTGACGGAAAGCCGCTCCGCATTTTTCCTGAAAATGCTCTAACAGGACAGACGATCATGATGCATTTTTCCTATACGGGCTCCGGCCCCTATTGTTACGCAAACTCGTTTGCCATGATGTTCGGCGCGCAGGCACCCTCCACCGCGGCGATCGAATTTGCCACCGGCAGCCCGTTCGGCATGCAGCTGATCGGCGGTACCCTGCCGTTCTTCGACCCCTATGGCTGGGATCCGGAAGCCGGATTCGACGGCGCCCTTACGGCGCTCGGCTGGACATCGACGGTCAGCAAGGGTGGCGATGCGGACGACGCGCTTTCCCGCCTGCGCTCCGCACTCAAGGACGGGCCGGTCTGGATCGGCCCCGTCGAGATGGGGCATCTCCGGCACCAGCCGGGCATGAGCGGACCGATCGATGCCGACCACTATGTCGTGGTGCTCGACATGGACGAGGACAGCGTGCTGATGCACGACCCACAGGGTTATCCCTACGCGCGCCTGCCGATCGCCAACTTCATGGCCGCCTGGCGCGCCGACACGCTGAGCTATGGTGACGCCTATACGATGCGGACCGGTTTTACCCGTATCGCCGAGATGTCGGAGATCGAGACGATACGGGCATCAATCCCGGCTGCGATCCACTGGCTGTCGATGGAGACGGACCTGCCTGTTCCTCCGGGAACCCTTGGCAATGCCGAAGCAGCCGAAACGCTCGCCGCACGCATCGAGACCGGTTGCGACAAGGGACTACGCGCGCATCTGATCCACTTCGCCGTCCGTGTCGGCGCCAGACGGGCAGCCGATGCGGCCGCCTGCCTCGCACGGGCAGGTTACCAAGAGGCGGCCCGCATCGCAGACGAGCAGGCACGGCACATCGGCGCGATGCAGCACCCGCTGGTCGTGCGCAAGGATACTGCCGCGGCCGACGCCTTGCGCGCGCTTGCTCCGACCTACGACCGACTGAAGGCTGCGCTGGAAGACGGGCACTGAGGCGCGATCGATCGTTCGGGCCACGGCCGGCGTGTGGCTGCTCCCATGGTTAGACAGGCGGTTAGACGAGCAGCTCGGAAAAACTGCCTGCCCGCTCCGCGTTCTCGCACTTGAGCGGTTCGTAGTGCAAGCCGACGACGCCGTTGTCATAGGTATCCGCGCCCATCAACCGCAGATCATATCTTTGGGGAAGCTCACCGAACCAGGCAGAACCGGGGGACGTGACGGGATAAACGAAGAAGTGGAACGCATCGACGAGACCAAGTCCGATGACAGTCTGGGCGAGGCTGGCGCCGCCGGAGAGGTGAATATCGCCGCCCGGCTGCGCTTTCAGCTGCCGGAGATAGGCGGCAAGCGCCTCATCGTCTGCGGCGACGACCTGCTCGACATTGTTCCATTCGGTCGGCTTCTCGGACCCTGAACGCGTAAAGACCAGCTTGCGATAGTCGTTCATCCGCCGCGCCATCTTGCGGTTGGTTTCGGTTCCAACGTCTTCCGACAGGGCGCCCGGCCAATAGGACGCCATTTCCTCGTAGGTCACGCGCCCGACGAGCACGGTATCATAGGTGGCATAGAGCCGGTCGATCGCCCGGTACTGGTCGTCGCCGACACTGCCGATCCAGGCCAGCGGATCATCCAGGCGCCCGTTGAGCGTCATCATCATCTGCAGGACAATCTTGCGCATGCCCGCGCCTCCTCTACTGGGTTCTGCCCTCCACGAGCCGGGCGAGCTGCTCGATGACCGTGCCCCAGCCATCGTGGAAACCCATCTCCTCGTGCATGTTTCGGTCGGCATTGCTCTTGTGCATGACGTGGGCGGCATAGTCCGTGCCCTCAGGATGATCCTTGAGCGTGATGACCGCCGTCATGAAAGGGTTTTCGGCCGGGCGCCACCCCGCGACCAGCGAGTTGGTGAAGACGATGCGCTCGTGGTCGTCGACCGCTAGGAAGCAGGCATCCAGATGCGGCGCAAACGCGCCGCCGCCTTCACTGATCCGGGTGACGAAGGCGCCGCCCGGCCGCAGGTCCATCTCGACCACCTTGCATCTGGCCGGCGCCGGAACCCACCATTGCTCGAAGCTGGCAGGATCGGTCCAGGCATTCCAGATCACCGACCGCGGCGCCTTGATCAGGCGCGATATCGTCAGGTCGAGATCGGGATTGGCAGAGCGGATCATGTCATTTCTCCTTGTTCTCAGCGGATGTCACGAACTGCTCCAGCCGATCGGTGCGGCCTTCCCAAAGCGCGCGCTGCGCCGACATCCACGCTTCGATGGCGGCAAACCGGCCCTTCTCGATGGTGCATGTGCGCACCCTGCCCTGCTTCTCCGTGCGGATCAGCCCGTTGCCTTCGAGAAAGTGGATGTGTTTCATGAACGACGGCAGCGCCATGTCGAACGGCTTCGCCAGATCGCTGATACTGGCAGAGCCGCTGCCGAGCCTTGCCAGCACGGCGCGGCGCGTCGGATCAGCCAGGGCCTGAAAAATTCCGTCCAAAGGGTTCGAATACTGTTCCATAAGGCTAAGTATCACGCTGAAACACTTAGCGCAATGGATAACTATTTAGCCGCCACCAGCGCCGCACCGACGCCCGCGCGATCGCACGGACAAGCGCTGTGCACATCGGTGCTCTGGGGCCCGGAAGCGACAGTGCCGGAGCCAATTTGTCACACCGGGGCATCGCTTGATCTCAACCGTAGTTGAGGTTTTACAAAGGCGTCACGTTACAAAAGGGGGCCGACGTGAACCTCGAAAATCAAGTTGAGACTGAGACTGTAAGCACGCCGAGCATCATCGCAAGCATATTGGACGCACGCGCTTTCGACCTGCTGGCCCGGGTGCTGCTCACCCTCATCTTCTGATCGAGCGGCCTCGCCAAGCTGTTCGATTTCAGCGCCAACGTCGCCATCATGGAAGGGTTCGGCCTTTCACCCGGCTGGCTCGTCAACACCGCGACGCTCATCCTCCAGATCGGCGCCTCGCTAACGCCGCCTGCTAACGAGGATATCCGAGCCCAACTGGAGCGAATAGTTGGCAGCCCGGAAGTGGCGGACTGGCCGTCGCCGCCTTGACGGCACACGATGCAGAGCGGCGAGCCGCCCGTAAGATACCAGAGGTTACGGGTCTTACTTCCCGACATCGCGTAGTGTTCTTCCGTTCGGAGACCATGTCGTCATGATTAAAGGTCGGCGAATGCATGGAACCAATGGGAGGCATAGTTCGATGAAGAACGCAGCTCGAAAAGCGAAGCAGTTTACTGTGACAGCCCTTACGTCGGCGGCGCTGACGCTGATCATTGTGTCCGGGACGAGTGCGAGGGCTGGCGAGGCGGAGGCCAAGGGCCTGCTCAAGGCAATGTCCGACTATCTGGCGGGGCAAAAGGCCATTTCATTCGCCTACGATACCAATTTTGAGGTCGTCACCAAGGACCATCAGAAGCTGCTGCTGGCGAGCTCGGGCAAGGTTGAAATCGGCCGGCCAGACAAGTTCCGCGCCACGCGCTCCGGCGGATTTGCCAATGTCGAGATGACTTTCGACGGAAAGACCCTGACGCTGCTCGGCAAGGATGACAACCTCTACACGCAGGTCGAGGTGCCCGGGACAATCGATCATCTGATCGACGAGTTGAGAAACAAGTACCAAAGGCCCGTCCCTGGCGCTGATCTCCTCCTGACAAATGTCTACGAGGAGTTGATGCGTGACGTCATCGACGTGAAGGACCTTGGCAGCGGTGTGATTGGCGGCACCGAGTGCGATCATCTTGCGTTTCGGACCAAGGAAGTTGACTGGCAGATATGGATCGCACAGGGCGAGCAACCCTATCCCTGCAGATATGTCATCACTTCCACTCAGGTTGACCAAGGGCCGCAATACAGCGTCCAGATCAGCGACTGGAAGACCGGCACGGACGTCGTTGCGGAGGATTTCGGCTTTAAGAATTCGACTGACGCCAAGCAGGTCGACGACCCGAAGAAACTTGTAAACATCGATGAACTTCCCGATCACTTTGCCGTAGGAGGCACCAAATGACCGTGTCACGAAAACTGAAAATCGTTCTGCTGACCGGAATAGTCGGATTGTTCGGGCTGGAAGCTGGATCAGAGTTCTCGGTCCCGAGCTTATACAGCTTTGTCGGTACCGCCGAAGCCAGGGTCGGACGGCCGCTAACCCCCGTCAGTGTCGCCGGTGTGGCCCGGCGCACGGTACGGCGCTGCGCGGTCGGCGTGTATTACTGTTAGATTTGTGAAGCGGGGGCGCATCCAATGCCGCTGAGTGACAGTCATTACGGATGCTCGCGGTGGGCATTGATCGTAATGTGCATATTCCGGTGATGCCGGACGGCTATTCCATTCCGGCCCCTCCCACCGGACCACGCCCTCAAGCCTCCATAGCGGGCGTCAACAGGGACAGGATCAAAGCCCTGATGCGGCAGTGACCGGTTCAGCGATGTGCGGCCGGGGCCGAATAAGTCCAGCAAGAAATGTGGGGTAAAGCGTGGGGCGCACGCGCCAGCAAGTCGAAAACTTAAGTGATTTCAGCTGCTTCGAAATGGGAAAGATGGCGGACAGAGAGGGATTCGAACCCTCGATACGCTTTCACGTATACACGCGTTCCAGGCGTGCGCCTTCAACCACTCGGCCACCTGTCCATCCGTCAACAGCCGATGGTCATGCGGCTGGATGGGAAGGGCGAGGCCCTTCGTGTCATCCGGCGCGAACCGGCGGACGGGCGGGATATATACCGATGATTTGCCCGGGATCAACTGCTTTCTGACAGATTGTTGACATCTTGTGTAACTTGGCAGCGAACGGTTCGCCATTGCGCTTGTCGCACACGGGGCCTATCTCTTCCTGCGGCGTTGTTCGATGCCTCGCTTCGGGGGGCGACTGGACGCCACGCCATCTCGGATTGCTGCATTCTCCCCATCTCGCCGGCTGGCCCTGAAGGCGAACCGATGCCGCAAGACGGGAGCGACGGCTCTGCCTGGCAGGATGGAATTTGAGGAATGAGGGACCGATGCGTTTCGTGCTGAGACTGGCGAGCTTTGTGGTGCTGCTTGCGGCCGTCCTTGCCGGTGCTGTCGATGCCATCCAGTCCGTCGCCGCATCCGAGCTGATGATGACGTCGCTCGGCGACGATCTCGAAGCGCTCGGCGCCGACACGGCCAGCTGGGTGCAGTTCGCGCAGCGTACCGATACCGGGCCGACGCTCTGGCACTCGATGCTGCACTGGCTTTTGATGCAACCCGCCTTTGCGGTGCTGGCACTTCTCGCCCTTCTTCTGTGGATGGCCGGATACAAGAAGCGGCCGGCAGCCGGCCGCTTCGCCGCCTGACCATACCGGGGCGCTGCCCGCGTCGACGACAAGGAGTTTTAGTGATGTTCCTGATCGACATGTTCAACAAGAAGACCATCCTGCCCGACGCGCAGACGGCACTGCGCGGGCGCGAGGACGCCATTCCGACCGCCGCGACCCATTTTGTCTCCGGACACCCGTTGAAAGGCCCCTATCCCGAAGGCACGGAGAAGATCCTGCTCGGCATGGGCTGCTTCTGGGGCGCCGAACGGCTGCTTTGGAACATACCCGGCGTCTACGTCACGGCGGCCGGCTATTCCGGCGGCCTGACGCCGAACCCCACCTACCAGGAAACCACCACGGGGCTGACCGGCCACACCGAGGTGGTGCTGGTGGTCTACGACCCGAAGGTGGTTCCTTTGTCGAGCCTGCTCAAGACCCTCTTCGAAGAACACGATCCGACCCAGGGCATGCGCCAGGGCAACGATATCGGCACGACCTATCGCTCCGCCATCTATGTCTATGACGATGCGCAGCTGAAAGAGGCGAGGGCCGCGCGCGACACCTTTCAGGCCGCACTGAAGCGATCGGGTCATACCGGCAAGATCACCACCGAAATCGAAAAGGCCGGCCCGTTGTACTTTGCCGAGGACTACCACCAGCAGTATCTGGCGAAGAACCCGAGCGGCTATTGCGGCCTGCGCGGCACCGGCGTCAGCTGCCCGATCGGCGGCTGAATCGTTCTCGCGCTTTCCGGCCACGTGGCGAAAGCGGATAAACACAACCTCGGCGCCCGTGCCACACAGGCGCGGGCGCCGTCCCCAGTCTCAAAAGCGCAAGAGAACCGGTGCCTTACGGGCACTGGCAGCCCAGGCTTGCATTTTTACCATCCGAAAAATTTTGAGTGTTTTTTTTGCCGTGGCCGTGCAAGGATGCGCCACCCTAGCCCCAAGGAGAAGGGGGTGGGTTCCGCAGACAGGCTCCTTTTTCGGGGCCGGCGGGAGGACCCAATAAGATCAATAGCGACAACAGGGCTGCACGATGAAAAAAACCATTCTCGGTCTCTTTGCCTTTTCCATGATGTCCGCGACGGCTCTGGCCGCCGACATCAAGCCGGCCATCATTTACGATCTGGGCGGCAAGTTCGACAAATCGTTCAACGAAGCGGCCTTTAACGGCGCCGAAAAGTTCAAAACCGAATCGGGCGTCGAATACCGCGAGTTCGAAATCGCCAATGACGCACAGCGCGAGCAGGCCCTGCGCCGCTTCGCCAGCGACGGCAACAGCCCGATCGTCATGGCCGGTTTCAACTGGGCGGCCTCGCTCGAAAAGATCGCGCCAGAATATCCTGATATCAAGTTCGCGATCATCGACATGGTCGTCGAGAAGCCGAACGTCAAATCGATCGTCTTCAAGGAACAGGAAGGCTCCTACCTCGTCGGCGTTCTCGCCGGCCTCGCTTCGAAGTCGAAGACCGTCAGCTTCATCGGCGGCATGGACGTTCCGCTGATCCACAAGTTCGCCTGTGGTTATGTCGGCGGCGCCAAGTCGACCGGCGCCGACATCAAGGTCCTGGAAGCCTATACCGGCACGACGCCGGACGCCTGGAACGATCCGGTCAAGGGCGGTGAAATCGCCAAGTCGCAGATCGACCAGGGCGCGGATGTCGTCTATCACGCGGCTGGCGGCACCGGCGTCGGCGTCCTGCAGGCAGCTGCGGATGCCGGCAAGCTCGGTATCGGCGTCGACTCCAACCAGAACGGCCTGCAGCCTGGCAAGGTTCTGACCTCGATGCTGAAGCGCGTCGACGTCGCCGTCTACGAAGCCTTCACGGCTGCCAAGAACGACAAGTTCGAGTTCGGCATCTCCAACCTCGGCCTCAAGGAAGATGGCGTCGGCTACGCGCTCGACGACAACAACAAGGCCCTGGTCACCCCGGAAATGCACGATGCCGTGGAAAAGGTGAAAGCCGAAATCATCGCCGGCAAGGTCCAGGTTCACGACTACATGAGCGACGAAGCCTGCCCCTACTAAGGGCTTCCGACTGAGATCAGAAAGGCCGCCGTTCGCAGGAACGGCGGCCTTTTTTGTTTTTGCCTACGCTGATATCGCGCCTCAGTAGTGCGGCGGGCGGGTGATCGGAGGCGCATCGATCGATTGCTCCTCGAGGCTGAGGAATCGTTCCGTCAGCCGGTCGAGCTTTGCCCGCGTCTGCTCCACGACCTTCCATTGCTCGGCAAGCTGATCGGAAAGCTCTTCGATCGTCTTGGCCTGGTGAGCCACCGTCTCTTCAAGGCGGGTGACGCGGTCTTCGGCATTGTTCATTTCAGCTGCTCCGTCCTGTCGCGGCCATTCGGAAGGGCGACACATACAGCGCCGTGCGTCTTTTCAGACGCACAAAGGTCGCTGTAGCACTTTGAATCGCTGCATGTTTTTATCCTTAAATCAAATAGGATTTAAGGAAACATGCAGCAGGGAATTTGCCGGCAGATTGGCCAGCGGAGGTCCGCTGTCAAGAAGATTGCGCCTCAGGCCTTGGCCGTCGACCCTCGCGTCAGCGAAAATCCGGGATCGCTGGCCGACAGCCTCTTGTGCAGGTGCACCATCATGCCGGCGGCAAAGAGCGGCGTCAGCAGGTTGAGGAGCGGTACTGCCAGAAAGGCGGCAAGGAGCAGCCCGGCCAGAAACACGGTCGAGCGGTGCTTGGCACGGAATAGCCGGGCCTCCGCCGGCGACCGGTAGCGCATGGCGGCGAACTCGAAGAACTCCCGTCCCAGGAGGTAACCGTTGACGAGGAAGAAGGCGATCAGGTTGACGCCGGGCACGAGGAGCAGGAGCAGCGCCAATATGTTGCCGAGAATGACGACGCCGAGAAACTTGGCCGAGCCCACAATCGCTTCTCGGAGTGGCAAGGGCGTGCCGGCCGGCTCGTTCGGGTAGTCGCGCGCCTCGACCACTTCGGCGACATCATCAAGAAAGAAACCGGCGATCAGCGCCGTCACCGGCGCCAGCAGCAGGGCCAGCGCCAGCGCCAGCCCAAGGCTTGCGAAGATGCCAAGCACGAAGGTGAGCCAGCCGGCCCAGGCCGGCGTGCCGGGCATCAAGGCATCAAGCCATGGCAGGGCGAGCCAGACGAAAAGTTCGCGCAGCCCGAACCACAGCGCCGCCAACGCCAGGAGCGTCAGGCCGAGCACCTTCCAGAACACCGAACGGGTCTCCGGTGCAAAAAGATTGGCCAGGGAAAGCCGCGCCGCGTCCAATATCATCAAATGTCTCCAGTGCCGGGCAGGGTATGATGGGGCATGTAGGCAAACGCGCTCGCATCGACAAGGCAGGGCGGCCGGCAGTGTCTGCTTTCGGCAAAATTCCTGCGATGAAGACGGACGAACCGTGGCAAACGCCATGGGGAGCGATATGCTAGAACGAGGGCCTGCCCACGCGGACCGGCCGGACAGACGAGCCGCCCACCGGCGGCAAGCGGACAAGGGGAGAAAATGACCAGACAGAAAACGCTCGCCGGGCTTTCGGTACTCGTCCAGGAAGGCAAGCTCGACCCGGTCACGCTTGCCGAAGAAACGCTTGCCGGCATCGAGGCGCACGGCGATCAGACGATCTTCGTCGAGATCACCCGCGAACGCGCGCTGAAGGAAGCGGCGGCCGCCTCCGCCCGGCTTCGCGCGGGCCGGTCGCTCGGCCTGCTCGATGGCCTTCCGGTCGCCTGGAAGGACCTCTTCAACGTCAAAGGCAGCGTGACCACAGCCGGTTCCGTCGTCCTGCGGGAAGATCCGCCCGCCAGCAATGATGCCGTTGTGGTTGGCGCTATTGCCGGCGCCGGCATGGTCAGCGTCGGGCGAACCAATATGAGCGAGTTCGCCTTCTCCGGCCTCGGCATCAATCCGCATTACGGCACGCCGCACAATCCGGCCTCGACCGATGTCGAGCGCATCCCGGGTGGCTCCTCGTCGGGCTCGGCGGCAGCAGTCGCGGCCGGCCTCGTGCCGGCGGCGATCGGCACCGATACCGGCGGCTCCGTCCGCATCCCGGCGGCAATGACCGGTATCGTCGGCTACAAGGCGACGCGCGGGCGCTATTCGATGAAGGGCGTCTTTCCGCTTGCCGAAAGCCTCGATTCGCTCGGGCCCCTCTGCCATACGGTGCAGGATGCAGTCTGGCTCGATGCGGCCATGCATGGACTGACCGCCCCGGTGGTGCGCCGCGGAGAGATCGCAGGACTGTCGATCGTCATTCCTGAAACGGTGGTTTTTGACGACGCAGAAAGCGAAGTCGTCGAAGCCTTCGAGGATGCAGTGAAGCGGCTGGAAAAGGCCGGTGCCACAGTCACGCGGCGCGCCTTCCCGACGTTCAAGGCGGTGTTCGACCTGATGGAGCGTCACGGCGCGCTCGTCACCGCCGAGGCCTTCGCGCTTCACCGGGAGCGCCTGGCCGGCCCCGAGGCGGAGCGCATCGATCCGCGCGTCGTCGTGCGCACCAGGCTCGGCGAAAAAATCACCATGCCGGACTATATCGCGCTTCTCGATGCGCGCGACCAGTTGATCCACGAGACGGTCGAGAGCCTGAAGCCGGGCGAACTCATCGTGCATCCGACGTTGCCGCATGTCGCGCCGCCGCTGGCGCCGTTGCTTGCCGACGACGACCTGTTCTTTAGCACCAATGCCAAGACGCTGCGCAACACCTTGATCGGCAACTTCCTCGATTTCTGCGGCATCTCGATCCCCTGCGGCATCGGCGCCGGTGAAATGCCGGTCGGTCTGCAATTGGCAGCGCCGCACCATCAGGACGACCGGTTGCTCTCCATCGCCCTTGCCGCCGAAGCCGTGATCCGGGGCGCTGCATGATCGTCTGTTTCGATATCGGCGGATCGGCGATCAAGGGCGCGATCGTCCATTCGCGCGAACGGATCTTTCCGCTGCCGCGCCGCACGACGCCGCTCAACAATTTTCGCCAGTTCGTGCAGACACTCGAAGCCGTGCTCGACGAGGCCGGCGGCCACCCGGAATGCGTGGCGATCTCGATCACCGGCGTCATCGACCCGGAGACCCGCCGGATCAAATGCGCCAACATCCCCTGCATCGACGGCCGCGAACTGGTTGCGGAGCTCGAGAGCGCGCTGCACCTGCCGGTCAGGATCGCCAATGACGCCGACTGCTTCGCGCTTGCCGAGGCCGGCGCCGGCGCCGGTCGGGGCCACCGCATCGTCTTCGGGGCGATTCTCGGCACCGGCGTCGGTGGCGGGCTTGTGGTCGACGGCCAGCTGATCAACGCCGATGGCGGCTTTGCCGGCGAATGGGGCCACGGACCGGCACTTGCCGCGGAGGCGGGCGAGCCGCCGATTGCCATCCCGGCCTATGCCTGCGGCTGCGGCCAGCGGCGCTGTGTCGATACCGTCGGCGGCGCGCGCGGGCTCGAACGATTGCATGACACGGTGCACGGCAAGACCATGTCGAGCCACGAGATCATCGAGGCGTGGCTCATCGGCGACACGGAAGCGAAGCGCACCATCGAGATCCTTGTCGACCTCGTCAGCTCGCCGCTGGCGCTCGTGATCAATACGACAGGGGCGACGATCGTGCCGGTCGGCGGCGGCCTTTCCAACGTCGAGCCGCTGCTCGCCGAGATCGACCGGGCGGTTCGTAGCCGGATTCTGCGGCAATTCAAGCGGCCGCTGGTCGTGCGCGGCGAATGTCAGGTCGAGCCGGGCCTGATCGGCGCCGCGCTGCTCGGCCTTGGAGGAGAAAAGGCATGAACGGCATCGGTCTTGAAGTTTGTGTCGACGACCCTGACGGCCTTGCCGCAGCGATCGAGGGTGGGGCGGATCGGATCGAGCTCTGCGCGGCGCTTTCCGTCGGCGGGCTGACACCAACGGCCGGATTGATGGCGCTCGCCGCGCCGCCACGGGTACCCGTCTATGTCATGATCCGGCCGCGGCCGGGCGACTTCGTCTTCGGCGCCGCCGATCTCGACATGATGCGCCGGGATATCGATGCGGCGCGCGATGCCGGTCTTGCCGGTGTCGTGCTTGGCGCGTCGCTCTCCGATGGCCAGCTCGATGTACCCATGCTCAGAAAGCTGACCGGCCATGCCGCCGGCCTCGGCCTCACGCTGCACCGTGCCTTCGACCTGGTGCCGGATTTCACTGACGCGATCGAACTCGCTGTCGAACTCGGCTTCGAACGGATCCTGACGTCGGGCGGCGCCAGAAGCGCGCCGCAGGCGATCGAAAGACTTGCAGAACTTATCGAACTGGCCGACGGGCGCCTTTCGATCATGCCGGGCTCAGGCGTCACGCTCGATACAGTCGACGCGCTGCTTGCCCGACTGTCCGTCAGCGAAGTGCACTCATCCTGCTCGATTCGTGAGCCGGCTCACGATCCGCGACTGGTCGCCATGGGCTTCGTGACCGACGATCGGCGCCGGACGGATGTGGCGACCGTTCGGGCGATGAAGGCGCAGCTTTCAGAGAAGTAGAACGATCGTTCACTCTTTCAGTTCACGTCAAAGAAAAGGCCCGGCGATCATCTCCGATCGTCGGGCCTCGATTTTCCGCTATTGCCGAGATCAGGCGGCGTAGACCTGGTTGCCGCCGATCCAGGTCGATGCCATGGCAAGCTCTGGGGTCAGCAGCACAAAGTCGGCGTCCGCGCCGGGCAGAAGACGGCCCTTGTGCGAGGAGATGCCCATGGCGTCGGCGGGATAGGCCGATGCCATGCGAAGCGCTTCCTCGACCGGAAGCCTAAGCTTCTCGTGCACGAAGCGCACCGATGAGAGCATGTCGATATCGGCGCCGGCGAGCGTGCCGTCGGCCAGCGTCAGCCGGCCGCCGTGACGCAGGATCTCGCGGCCATTGAGCTCGAAGCTCGTCATATCCGTCCCGATCGGCGACATCGCGTCGGTCACCAGGAAGATCTGGCCCGGGCCGTTCTTGGCCCGCAGCGCCACGCCCATCGAAGCGGGGTCGACATGGTAGCCATCGGCGATCAGGCCCGCATGCAGAGTTCCGGTCGCAAGTGCTGCACCGACGACGCCCGGCTCGCGGTGGCCGAGGCCGCTCATGGCGTTGAACAGATGGGTCACCGTCCTCGCGCCGGCCTTGGCGTAGGACACGGCGGTTTCATAGCCGACATCCGTATGACCGAGGCTGACGACGGCGCCGGCGTCGGCGAGCGCCCGAACCTGCTCCTTCGTCGCATTTTCCGGTGCGACCGTGACCATGAGAATGCCGAGCGCCCTGGCGCAATCGAGCATCTCTTTCAGGTCGGCGTCGTCCATCGGCCGGATGAGCGCCGGATCATGCGCGCCCTTGCGGGCGACCGAGAGGTGCGGCCCCTCGAGATGCAGACCGAGGAAGCCGGGCACGCCAGCCGCCTTCGCCTGAAGGCCGGCGGCGATGGTCGCGGAACGCACTTCGCGTGTATCGGTGATCAGCGTCGGCAAAAGCGCCGTGGTGCCGAACTTCGCATGCGCCGAACAGATCTGGCGAATGCTTTCAAGCGTCGGTTGCGCGTTGAGCAGTGCCCCACCGCCGCCATTGACCTGAAGATCAATGAAGCCGGGTACCAGCAACAGGCCGTGCGCGTCGACGAACGTGGCATCGGCCGGCACGTCACCGGCGGCCACGATAGCCTTGACGCGACCGGTCTCGACCAGCAGGGCTGCGCCATCGTGCCATTCGATACCATCGAACAGGCGGGCGCCGATGATTGCCTTCTTCTCGGTCATCTCGTCTCCGTTACCTTCTTGAGGCTCGCCGGTGCGTCGGGGTTGAGGCCGCGCGAGCGCGACCAGGCTTCGACGAAGCCGTAGAACGGCAGGATCAGGGTCAGCGCGTCGGTGATCGGATGTCCGGTCTCAACGAACGGCAGACGCTTGGCCTTGCCGGCGCGGCTCGAGGTAATATGCACCACGGCGCCCTTCTCGGCCATGCCGTCGGCGATCTCGGCGACGGAACCTTCGGCCGCATCGCGCGCCGCAAGGGTCAGTACCGGGAACTTGGCACCGACGAGCGCGACCGGCCCATGCAGCACCTCGGCTGCGGAATAGGCCTCGGCATGCATGCCCGAGGTTTCCTTGAATTTCAGCGCCGCTTCGCTTGCGATTGCCAGCGCCGGGCCGCGGCCGAGCACGTAGAGCGATTCGGCCTCGCCGAGGTCGGCGGCGAACTCGTGCCAGTCAAGCTTCACCGCCTTGGCGAACTGGTTCGGCAGATCGGCAACGGCGCGCTGCAGCGCTGCGTCGCCGGTCCATTCGCCAAGAACGGCAAGGCCGGCGACGATCGAGTTGACGTAGGACTTGGTCGCGGCAACGGCGATTTCCGGGCCGGCGAGAATGTCGAGCGGATGGGTGCAGGCCTTCGAGATCGGCGACGGCAAGGTGTTGGTGAGCGCGATCGATACCGCACCCGCATCGGTTGCCGCCTGCGCCATAGCGACGATATCCGGGCTCTTGCCGGATTGCGAAATGGCGATTGCGGCAGCGCCGCCGAGCTTCAGCTTGGCGCCATAGATCGACGCGAGCGACGGCCCGAGCGAGGCGACCGGGCGACCGGCCTGCAGCTCGATCGCGTATTTCAGGAACAGGGCGGCATGGTCGGAAGAACCGCGCGCGATCGTCACCAGGAAAGCCGGGTCCTTGGCGCGCAGCGCTGTGCCGGCCTGCTTGAGGGCTTCGGACGAACGGTCGAGCAGTCGGGCGGCGGCTTCGGGGATCTCGTCGATTTCTCGGCGCATGTTGGTCTGCATGGTCAATTCCTCTCTTGCGGAGCGTCGGTCAGGATTCCGACAGGGTCAGTTCCGCGACAAAATCATAGGCATCGCCCCGGTAGAGCGAGCGGGTGAATTCGACGACGCGCCCCGATGCGAGATAGGAGACACGTTCGATGGAAAGGCCGGCAGAGCCGACGGCGACGCCGAGCATGGAGGCGTCCGGATCCTTGATGTTGCAGGCGGAGATGCGCTGCACGGCGCGGACCGGCCGGGAGCGGGTCTTGTCGAGCGCGGTATAGAGCGACGACGTGACGGCCTGCGGATCCGGAAGGAATTCGGCCGAGATACTCGCGCGCTCGATTGCCAGCGGCATGTCGTCGGCGATACGCAAACGCCCGAGCCTCGCCACCAGCGCGTCGGCCGGCAGGCCCAGCGCCATCATCTCGTCCGGCGACGGATGATAGAGGCCTCGTTCGAGCCAGCGGGCATGGGTGTTCAAGCCGCGGCGCGCCATGTCCTCGGTAAACGAGGTCAGCCGCGACAGCGATTGCTGCACCTTGGACACCGGTTTGACGACGAAGGTGCCGGAGCCGTGGCGCCGCACCAGTAAGCCGTCGCGCACAAGATCGTCGACCGCCTTGCGCACGGTGACGCGGCTGATATTGGCATAGTCGGCGAGATCGCGCTCCGGCGGCAAGGCGTCGCCGTGATTGAGCTTGCCCGATTGGATCGCGTCCTCCAGCGATTGCCGCAGCTTGAGATAGAGCGGCCCGGAGCCGCCCGCCTGCAGGCCTTCGAGCGGCAGAATGGCGGCGAGATGATCCGTCATGCGCCGACCTCCGAGCGGGAGCCGAAGCGCTGGGCAGCCAGCGCGACGGCACCGGTGAGCGCGTCGGCCTCGGCTTCGACGAAAAGCGGCTGGTGGCGTTCCGCAAGCCAGGGGTGATAGAGCGGCGCCAGGCCGCCGAGCAGGCAGAGCTTGCGCCCTCCCCGGGCGACCACGACGTCAAGCGCCTCGTCGACCGTGATCGCCGCAGTCTTCAGCAAGCGCACCGCGACCGGATCACCAGCCTGCGCAGCTTCGAAGACACGCGGGGCATAGCGACCGAACTCGCCTGGCTTTGCCAGACGCGCGAAATCGACGACATCACGCGGATCGTTCCTGAACTCGGCCAAGACGGAATCGGTCACCGGCGACGCCTCATGGATGCCATCAAAGGCAAGCAGGCTCTCCTGCAGAAGGGCATGGCCGATGCGTGCACCGCTGCCATGGTCACCAATCGTGAAGCCCCAGCCGCCGACATAGCTGATCGTGTCGCCCTGGCGCAGGATGTAGATGCTGCCGGTGCCGAGAATGGCGACGGCGCCGTCCTCGTTGCCGAGGGCGCCCTGCAGGGCGATCAGTCCGTCGGACTCGATCTCGGCCGCCGCAAAAGGCAGGCGCCTCTTTACATAGTGCACGGCGTCGCCAACGTTGTGCCCGGCCACGCCGACGATGGCACGTGCCTCGGCGATGCCGGATGGATCAAGACCGGCTTCTTCGAATGCCGCCCGTGCTGCGCCGGCGATATTGGCGAGTGCCGTTTCCGGATCCGTCAAAATGTTGGCTGCACCGGCCTTGCCGCGGCCGAGAATACGTCCATCCCCCGCAGCCACAGCCGCCCGGCAGCTTGTTCCGCCGCCATCGATTCCTATCAGGTAGTTTGGCATGAGCACCTCCGCATGCTGAAGATACCAAAAAAATACCAATAACCAAGTCCGAATTGGTCTCAACATCCAATTTTGAAATAATGCATTGAATAACAACGGATAATTTCAGCATTTGCTTTTTTCTGACGCCAAAATGTAATTTCTCCTAGACAATTGGTATTTTTTTGGCATTAATTCGCTCAGAGGAGACACAACCTATGCCTTCAGTGAAGACCGAAGAGCGTCACGACAACGCCAAAGGCCTGGATGTCATGCATCCGGCGCTCGCGCTTCGGCTGCTCGCGTCCGGGCAACAGGCGGCAGCAAAGGTCGTGGACGCCGCGATCGAACCGATATCCGCCGCCGCTGCCCTGGCTGCAGAAGCGCTTGGCTCCGGTAAGCGCCTCGCCTATGCCGGCGCCGGCAGCTCCGGCCTGATGGCCATGGCCGATGCGCTGGAACTTCCCGGCACCTACGGCATCCCCCAGGACCAGATCGTCATCCTGCTTGCAGGCGGCGCCGCCAGTCTCAGCGACCTCGCCGGCGGCTATGAAGACGATATGGACCTGGCGCGCGAAGACGTGCGCAAGGCCGGCATCACCGCCGGCGACTGCCTGATTTCGGTGTCGGCCAGCGGCTCGACACCCTACGCGCTGGCCGCAGCCGACGAGGCGCGCAAGCTCGGCGCCAAGGTGATCGCCGTCGCCAACAATCCGGGTGCCGCCCTTTTCAAGGACGCGGACGTCGCCATTCTGCTGCAGACGCCGCCGGAAGTCGTTTCCGGCTCGACGCGCATGGGTGCAGGCACGGCGCAGAAGATCGCCTTCAACATGTTCTCGACGCTCGTCGGCATCCATCTCGGCCACGTGCTCGACGGCCACATGGTCAATCTGCGCGCCGACAACATCAAGCTGCACGGCCGGGCGGTGCGCATCGTCACCGACATTACCGGCGTTAGCGCGTCTGAGGCCGGTCGGCTGATCAACGCCGCATCCGGCTCGGTCAAGATCGCCATCCTGCTGGCGTCGGGCGCGAAGGACGTGGCGACAGCCGAAGCGGCGCTCAACCAGACCAAACAGAATTTGCGCCAGGCGATCGATATCGTCGCGGCCTGACATAAACCTGGGATTCAAACCGCGCCAGAACGGCGCATATAAGAGGGAGAAGCTAAATGACCCATACGACTATCAAGGGCCTGCTGCTCGCGTCGAGCATTCTCGGCTCGGCCGGCCTGGCCCACGCGGAGGACGTCACCCTGACGATCGAAAGCTGGCGCAACGACGACCTGGCGATCTGGCAGGAAAAGCTGATCCCGGCCTTCGAAGCCAAGAACCCCGGCATCAAGGTCAAGTTCGCTCCGACCGCTCCGACCGAATACAACGCGGCGCTGAACGCCAAGCTCGACGCCGGCTCGGCTGGCGACCTGATCACCTGCCGCCCGTTCGACGCCTCGCTCGAACTCTACAACAAGAAGCACCTGGCTGACCTGACAGCGCTTCCGGGCATGGAGAATTTTTCGCCGGTCGCCAAGTCGGCCTGGACGACGGACGATGGCTCGGCCACCTTCTGCGTGCCGATGGCTTCGGTCATCCACGGCTTCATCTACAACAAGGACGCCTTCGACCAGCTCGGCATCCAGATCCCGACGACGGAAGCGGAATTCTTTGCGGCCCTCGACAAGATCAAGGCCGACGGCAACTACATCCCGATGGCGATGGGCACGAAGGACCTCTGGGAAGCCGCGACCATGGGCTACCAGAACATCGGCCCGACCTATTGGAAGGGTGAAGAAGGCCGCGCCGCGCTGATCAAGGGCGAGCAGAAGCTGACCGACGATGCGTGGGTCGAGCCCTATCGCGTTCTCGCCAAGTGGAAGGACTACCTCGGCGACGGTTTCGAAGCCCAGACCTACCCGGACAGCCAGAACCTGTTCACGCTCGGCCGCGCGGCGATCTATCCGGCCGGCTCGTGGGAAATCGGCCTGTTCAACACCCAGGCCCAGTTCAAGATGGGCGCCTTCCCGCCTCCGGTTAAGAACGCCGGCGACGCTTGCTACATCTCCGACCACAACGACATCGGCGTCGGCCTCAACGCCAAGAGCGCCCATGCCGAAGAAGCCAAGAAGCTCCTGACCTGGATCTCGTCGCCGGAATTCGCCGACATCTACGCCAACGCGCTGCCGGGCTTCTTCAGCCTGAACTCGACCGCCGTGAAGATGGCCGATCCGCTCGCTCAGGAATTCGTTTCCTGGCGCGAAAAGTGCAAGCCGACGATCCGCTCGACCTACCAGATCCTGTCGCGCGGTACGCCGAACCTCGAAAACGAGACTTGGGTCGAATCTGCCAACGTCATCAACGGCACGGATACGCCTGAGGTTGCTGCCGAAAAGCTGCAGAAGGGTCTCGACGGCTGGTACAAGCCGGCAAAGTAAGCGCAACTGGTTCCCTCCCCTTCAAGGGGAGGGTCGGCCCTACGGCGCCGCGCGTCCTGTCGGACGCGCAGAGGTCGCTGTAGCACTTTGAATTGCTGCATGTTTTGTCCTTAAATCGGATAGGATCTGAGGAAACATGCAGCAAGGGCCGGGCGGGGCGACATTGTCCAAGGAGGCACTCCCCCAGCCGCAGCGTCATCGACCTCCCCTTGATGGGGAGGTCACCGACGCAGTCGTTTGCAAAAGAACGCGATAGCCTTAACCTTCGTCATGAGCCCGGATCGGGGCAGGCGGTATGCGGCAGGACCGGCCGTATGGCGTCGACGTGCATCATGATGCCTTGGGGAACCGGTCGAACAAGCGGGTACGATCAATGAGCAAC
This sequence comes from Ensifer adhaerens, assembly GCF_001270265.1. GTDB lineage: Bacteria > Pseudomonadota > Alphaproteobacteria > Rhizobiales > Rhizobiaceae > Ensifer > Ensifer adhaerens_B. The sequence continues at coordinate 16,475 of NZ_LGAP01000026.1, read as the reverse complement.
GCCACTTCACTGCAAGAGGAACAGCCGACCGTGAAACGGCCGAAGCGCTGGCACATCCTCGTCTTTCTGCTGCCGGCCCTTCTGGTCTACACGGCGGTCATGATCCTGCCGCTGATCGAGACGCTGCGTCTCTCGCTGTTCAACACGGTCGACGGTCAGCCGACCTTCGTTGGCCTCGCAAACTTCCAGGTGCTGTTCGGCGACGAGCGCTGGGCGCACGATTTCTGGAACGCGCTGAAGAACAACGTCATCTTCTTCATCATTCACATGTGCGTGCAGAACCCGATCGGCGTTGCGCTGGCGGCGATGCTGTCCATTCCGAAGCTGCGTTTCGTCACGTTCTACCGCACGGCGATCTTCCTGCCGACGCTGCTGTCCTTCGTCATCGTCGGCTTCATCTGGAAGCTGATCCTTTCGCCGATCTGGGGCGTTGCGCCTGGGATGCTCGATCTCGTCGGCCTGAAGTCGATGTTTGCACCCTGGCTCGGCAAGCCCGGCTCGGCTCTGATCGCCGTATCGCTGATCTCGGTCTGGCAATATGTCGGCATCCCGATGATGCTGATCTATGCCGCGCTGCTCAACATTCCCGATGAGGTGATCGAGGCCGCCGAATGCGACGGCGTCACCGGCTGGAGCCAGTTCTGGAAGATCAAGCTGCCGCTGATCCTGCCCGCGATCGGCATCATCTCGATCCTGACCTTCGTCGGCAACTTCAACGCCTTCGACCTGGTCTATACGGTGCAGGGCGCGCTTGCCGGTCCTGATGGTTCGACCGACATTCTCGGCACGCTGCTCTACCGCACCTTCTTCGGCTTCCAGCTGCAGCTCGGCGACCGCTCGATGGGCGCGACGATCGCGACGGTGATGTTCCTGATCATCCTCGCCGGCGTATCGCTCTACCTCTTCGTCATCCAGCGCCGCATGCGCCGCTATCAGTTCTAAGGGAGGCCGAGATGTCGCAAGCACGCCACTCCATTTTCCGCACCGGCTTCGTCCACATCGCGCTGATCGCCTATACGCTCATCTCGCTGTTTCCGGTGTTCCTGACGATCATCAACTCGTTCAAGGATCGCAACGCGATCTTCCGGGCGCCATTGACGGTCCCCACGCCCCAGACCTTCAGCCTGATCGGCTACCAGACGGTGCTCGGCCAGGGCGATTTCGTGACCTACTTCCAGAACAGCTTCATCGTCACGATCGTCGCGATCGCGCTGGTGCTCTTGTTTGGCGCCATGGCCGCCTTCGCGCTGTCGGAATACCGCTTCCGCGGCAACACGCTGATGGGGCTCTATCTCGCGATCGGCATCATGATCCCGATCCGGCTCGGCACCGTCGCCATCCTTCAGGGCATGGTCGCGGCCAACCTCGTCAACACGCTGACGGCGCTGATCCTGGTCTATACCGCGCAAGGTTTGCCGCTCGCGGTGTTCATCCTGTCGGAGTTCATGCGTACCGTTTCCGATGACCTGAAGAACGCCGGTCGCATCGACGGGCTGTCGGAATACTCGATCTTTTTCCGCCTCGTGCTGCCGTTGATCCGGCCGGCGATGGCGACCGTCGCCGTGTTCACGATGATCCCGATCTGGAACGATCTCTGGTTCCCGCTGATCCTGGCGCCGGCAGAAGCGACCAAGACGGTGACACTCGGCTCGCAGATTTTCATCGGCCAGTTCGTCACCAACTGGAACGCGGTGCTTGCGGCCCTGTCGCTCGCCATCCTCCCGGTTCTCGTCCTCTATGTCATCTTCTCGCGGCAGCTGATCCGCGGCATCACCGCAGGAGCAGTCAAGTGAGTTCATCCAGCAAACCGGTCCGGGTCCTCGTCGCGGGCCTCGGCAATATGGGCCGCAGCCATGCGCTGGCCTATCACAACAATCCCGGCTTCGAGATCGTCGGCCTGGTCAATCGCTCCAAGGTCGAGCTTCCTGAAGAGCTTCGCGGCTATACGATCCATCCGGATTTCAAGGCGGCAGTTGCAGAGTTGAAACCCGAGCTCTGCTCGGTCTGCACCTATTCCGACAGTCATGCCGACTATGCGGTCGCTGCCTTCGAAGCAGGCTGCGACGTCTTCGTGGAAAAGCCGCTGGCAACGACGGTCGCCGACGCCGAACGGGTCGTTGCCGCCGCCAGGAAGCATGGCCGCAAGCTGATCATCGGCTATATCCTGCGCCATCGTCCGTCCTGGATCCGGCTGATCGCCGAAGCCCGCAAACTCGGCGGTCCCTACGTCTTCCGCATGAACCTGAACCAGCAGTCGAGCGGCCCGACCTGGGAAACGCACAAGTCGCTGATGCAGACGACGCCGCCGATCGTCGACTGCGGCGTGCATTATGTCGACGTCATGTGCCAGATCACCGACGCCAAGCCGGTGGAGGTGCGCGGCATGGGTCTGCGTCTTTCCGACGAAATCGCTTCGGACATGTACAATTACGGCCATCTCCAGGTGATCTTCGAAGACGGGTCGGCCGGCTGGTACGAAGCCGGCTGGGGGCCGATGATTTCGGAGACCGCCTTCTTCGTGAAGGACGTGATGTCGCCGAAGGGCTCCGTGTCGATCGTCATGGATCCGAACGCCAAGTCGGACGATATCGACACCCACACCAAGACCTCGGTCATTCGCGTGCATAATGCGGAAACCGGCCCCAACGGCCGCTTCCTGAAACCGGACGAAGACCTGACAATGGACGGAGAGCCGGGCCATCAGGAACTCTGCGATCGTGAGCAGGCCTATGTGCTGAAGGCCATCCGCGAAGATATCAATCTCGACCGCCACATGAACGACGCCGTCCAGTCGCTGCGCATCTGCCTTGCGGCTGATGAAAGCGTCCGCACCGGCCAGCCGGTCAAACTTTAAGAGGGGCAACCAGGTGGGATCACTTCAACTCAAATCCATCCGCAAGGCCTACGGAAGCCATGAGGTTCTCAAGGGCATCGACCTGGAAGTGAAGGACGGCGAGTTCGTCATCTTCGTTGGTCCTTCCGGCTGCGGCAAGTCGACATTGCTGCGCACCATCGCCGGCCTTGAGGACGCAACCTCCGGCAGCGTCCAGATCGACGGCGTCGAAGTCGGACACGTGGCGCCCGCCAAACGCGGCATCGCCATGGTGTTCCAGTCCTATGCGCTCTATCCGCACCTGACGGTGAAGGACAATATGGGCCTGGGCCTGAAGCAGGCGGGCAAGCCGAAGGCGGAAATCGAAGACAAGGTCGGCAAGGCCGCCAACATGCTGTCGCTCGACCCCTATCTCGCCCGGCGTCCGGCGGAGCTTTCCGGCGGCCAACGCCAGCGCGTCGCCATCGGCCGTGCCATCGTGCGCGAACCAAAACTGTTCCTGTTCGACGAGCCCTTGTCGAACCTCGATGCGGCCTTGCGCGTCAACACCCGGCTCGAGATCGCCCGGCTGCACCGCAGTCTGAAGGCAACGATGATCTACGTGACCCACGATCAGGTCGAGGCCATGACGCTCGCCGACAAGATCGTGGTGCTGAACGCCGGCCAGATCGAGCAGATCGGCTCGCCGATGGACCTCTATAACCGGCCGGCCAACGTCTTCGTCGCCGGCTTCATCGGCTCGCCGCAGATGAACTTCATCGACGGCGCTCGCCTCGGCAATGCGCGCGCCAAGACGATCGGCATCCGGCCGGAACATATCGGTCTGTCGCGCGAGAGCGGCGACTGGAAGGGCAAGGTCGTGCATGTCGAGCACCTGGGTGCCGACACGATCGTCTATCTCGAGTCCGAACAGGTCGGCCTGATCACCGTTCGGCTGTTTGGCGAACACCGCCACGCGCCTGATGATATCGTCTATGCGACGCCGATGGTCGGCAGCATGCACCGCTTCGGTGCCGACGACCGCATCCTCGCCTGAGACAACCCATCCGGCACATCGCCGGATCACAGCTGCGTGATGATCAGCCGCCGTGGTGCCCAAAGCACTGCGGCGGTTGATTTTTTTCATCGAAAGAACGCACTGCATCACGGTGTTGCACTGCGGCGCAAATTAACATACATTTGTGTTTGTATATTAGCGTTCCGGTATTTTCCGATCCCGATACTGGTCTTGCTTCCCTTCACTTCCGGACCGCGCAGCCCTGCGATACGCCCTGGCTGCGCACGGTCACCGAATATGGACATCGCTATGCGCATGAACCGACCGACACTGGCCGCCGCCTTGGCAACCGTGATTCTCCTTTCCGGCTGCCAGAAACAAGAAGAACAGGCCGCTCCCGCCTTCCCGCCATCGGCCGTCGCCGTCTTCACGACCGCATCCGAGACGCTGCCGATCACCAACGAACTGCCGGGCCGCATCACCGCGACGCGCGTCGCCGAAGTTCGCCCGCGCGTTTCCGGCATCGTCGTCGAACGCGTCTTCCAGCAGGGCTCGAAGGTCAAGGAGGGTGACGTGCTCTACCGCATCGATCCGGCTCCCTTCCAGGTCCAGGTCGAGAGGGCCGAGGCGACGCTGCGCCGCGCCAAGGCCGTGCACCTCCAGGCAGAGCAGAAAGCTGCCCGACAGGAAGCGCTGAAAAAGGCCAACGTCGTCGCCGCCCAGCAGTTCGACGATGCGACCGCCTTGCTCGCCCAAGCCGACGCCGACGTCGCGATCGCCGAAGCGGGCCTCGCCGCAGCCAAGCTCGACCTGCAATATGCCAACGTGACCGCCCCGATCACCGGCCAGATCGGCCGCGCTCTCATCACCGAGGGCGCGCTCGTCAGCGCCAACAGCTCGGAAAACCTCGCCACGATCCAGCAGCTCGATCCGCTCTATGCCGACTTTACCCAGTCGGCGACCGACCTCATCCGCCTGCGCAAGGCGCTCGAGGACGGCCAGATGATGAGCGCCGATCTGGAAGCCGAGGTTCAGCTGATCCTCGACGACGGCACGACTTACGAGCACAAGGGCAAGCTCCTGTTCTCGGAAGCGGCCGTCGACGCGACGACCGGCCAGGTCACGCTGCGCGGCGAGTTCCCCAACCCCGACGGCGACCTCTTGCCGGGCATGTATGTCCGCGTGCTTGTCCAGCAGGGCGTCGAAAAGGACGCGATCACCGTGCCGCAGCAGGCTGTCCAGCGCAACAATGCCGGCCAGTCGCAGGTCTATGTCGTGGCCGCCGACAAGAAGGTCGAGTTCCGCAACGTCACGCTTGGACGGACAGTCGGAACCCGCTGGCAGGTGACCACCGGGTTGAAGCCCGGTGAAAAGGTCATCGTCGAAGGCTTCCAGAAGATCGGCCCCGGTGCACCGGTGGAACCGACCGACTGGGACCCGAACGCCAAGCCTGTGACCGAAGCAGCCCAGACGACCGCGGCGGCCGAAGAAAAGCCCGCTGAAGCCACAAAGTGAGTGCTGATTAATGCCTAGTTTTTTCATCGACAGGCCTATTTTTGCCTGGGTGGTGGCGATTTTCATCATGATCGCCGGCATCATTGCGATACCGCTCTTGCCGGTATCGCAATATCCTGATGTCGCACCGCCGCAGATCTCCATCAACACGAGCTACCCCGGCGCGTCGTCGCAGGACACCTATCAGAGCGTCACCCGTCTGATCGAAAACGAGCTGAACGGCGTCGAAGGCCTGCTCTATTTCGAATCGACCTCCAGCGCTTCCGGCTCGGTCGACATCAGCGCTACCTTTGCGCCCGGTACCGATCCGGGACAGGCGGCCGTCGACATTCAGAACCGCGTTCGCCGCGTCGAACCGCGCCTGCCCGATTCGGTCAAGCGCCAGGGCGTGCAGGTCGATGAAGCGGGTTCCGGCTTCCTGATGATCGTCGCGCTCACCTCGACCGACGGTTCGATGGACGCCATCGGTCTCGGCGACTATCTCAGCCGCAACGTGCTGAACGAAGTCCAGCGCGTGCCCGGCGTCGGCCGCGCGCAGCTGTTTGCGACCGAACGCTCGATGCGCGTCTGGCTCGATCCGGACAAGATGCTCGGCCTCAACCTGACGGCCGCCGACGTGACGAATGCCGTCCAGGCCCAGAACGCCCAGATCGCATCCGGCTCGATCGGCGCTCAGCCGAACCCGATCACGCAGCAGATCAGTGCTCCCGTTGTCGTCAAGGGTCAGCTGTCCAGTGCCGAGGAATTCGGAGCAATCGTGCTTCGCGCCAATCCGGACGGCTCCTCCGTTCGTCTGCGCGACGTCGCCCGCGTCGAAATCGGTGGCGAAAGCTACGCGTTTTCGACCCGCCTGAACGGCAAGCCATCCGCGGCTATCGCCATACAGCTGTCGCCAAGCGGCAACGCGATGTCGACCTCGGCGGCGATCAAGGAGCGCATGGACGAACTGTCGAAGTTCTTCCCTGATGGGCTCGAATATTCGGTTCCCTACGACACTTCGCCGTTCGTTGCCGTCTCCATCGAGAAGGTGCTTTCGACGCTGGTCGAAGCGGTCGCGCTCGTCTTCATCGTGATGTTCCTGTTCCTGCAGAACATCCGCTACACCATCATCCCGACGCTGGTCGTGCCGGTCGCTCTTTTGGGCACCTGCGCGGTGATGCTGGCGATGGGCTTCTCGATCAACGTTCTGACCATGTTCGGCATGGTGCTGGCGATCGGCATCCTCGTCGACGATGCGATCATCGTCGTCGAGAACGTCGAGCGCATCATGTCCGAAGAGGGGCTGACGCCAAAGCAAGCCACCCGCAAGGCGATGAAGCAGATCACCGGCGCCGTCATCGGCATCACGCTGGTTCTGGCTTCGGTGTTCATTCCGATGGCCTTCTTCCCGGGCGCCGTCGGCGTGATCTATCGCCAGTTCTCGCTGACGATGGTCGTGTCGATCCTGTTCTCGGCGCTGCTCGCGCTGTCGCTGACGCCGGCGCTGTGCGCCAGCTTCCTGAAGCAGGTTCCCAAGGGTCACCACCACGCCAAGCGCGGCTTCTTCGGCTGGTTCAACCGCAGCTTCGACAAGACCTCGCACGGCTATAGCGGCATCGTGAAGCGCCTGGTCCACCGGACCGGTCGCTACATGATCGTCTACGTCGCCGTTTTGGCCGGCCTCGGCTGGCTGTTCATGAAGTTGCCGTCGTCGTTCCTTCCGGACGAAGACCAGGGCTTCGTGATCGTCATGATGCAGCTCCCCTCCGAGGCGACGGGCAACCGCACGACCGAGGTGGTGGAACAGGCTGAGAAGATCTTCGGCCAGGAGCCCGCTGTCGAACGCATCATCGCGATCAACGGCTTCTCCTTCTTCGGCACCGGACAGAACGCAGCGCTCGCCTTCGTGACGCTGAAGGACTGGAAGGAACGCGACGCCGACAATGCGGCCCAGTCGATCGCCATGCGTGCCACCATGGCGATGAGCCAGATCAAGGATGCGATCAGCTTCGCGCTGTCGCCGCCGGCGATCCAGGGCCTCGGCACCACCGGGGGCTTCTCGTTCCGCCTGCAGGATCGCGGCGGCCTCGGCGAAGCTGCCCTCTCGCAGGCACGCGACCAGCTTCTCGGCCTTGCGGCTGAGAGCAAGATCGTCACCGGCGTTCGCTTCGAAGGCATGCCCGACGCGGCCCAGGTCAGCGTGACCATCGACCGCGAAAAGGCCAACACCTTCGGCGTGACCTTCGCGGACATCAACTCGACGATCTCGACCAACCTTGGCTCGTCCTATGTCAACGACTTCCCGAATGCCGGCCGCATGCAGCGCGTGACGGTGCAGGCAGACGAGGGTCAGCGCATGCAGACTGCGGATCTGTTGAACCTCAACGTCCGCAACGCCAATGGCGGCATGGTTCCGCTCTCCGCCTTTGCGACGGTGGAATGGGTCAAGGCCTCGACGCAGACGATCGGCTACAACGGCTATCCGTCGGTGCGCATCAGCGGCGAAGCGGCTCCGGGGTATTCCTCCGGTGACGCGATCAACGAGATGCAGCGGCTTGCGGGCGAGTTGCCGGCAGGCTTCGGTTACGAATGGACCGGCCAGTCCCTGCAGGAAATCCAGTCGGGTACCCAAGCGCCTCTCTTGATCGCGCTGTCGTGCCTGCTCGTCTTCCTGTGCCTGGCCGCGCTCTATGAGAGCTGGTCGATCCCGGTGGCGGTGATCATGGTGGTTCCGCTCGGCGTCATCGGTTCGGTGCTCGCCGTGACCATGCGCGACATGCCGAACGACGTGTACTTCAAGGTCGGCCTGATCGCGATCATCGGCCTGTCGGCGAAGAACGCCATCCTGATCATCGAGTTCGCCAAGGAACTGCGTGAACAGGGCAAGTCGCTGATCGATGCGACGCTGGAGGCAGCGCACTTACGCTTCCGCCCGATCCTGATGACGTCGCTCGCCTTCACGCTCGGCGTTCTGCCGCTGGCAATCGCCACAGGCGCAAGCTCCGGCAGCCAGCGCGCCATCGGTACCGGCGTGATGGGTGGCATGATTTCGGCAACGGTGCTGGCGATCTTCTTCGTTCCGGTGTTCTTCGTGTTCGTCACGAAGCTGTTCGCACGCAGGAAGGCCGAAGCCACACCGGCTGCAACCGAGAACCCGACACCCGCCGAGTAACGCGACAATCGACGGCCCGCCCCCCTCGGCGGGCCGTTCTGCAAGGAGGAATGAATGCGCCGAACGAAAGCCGATGCGGAGGCAACCCGGCAGAAGATCCTGAGTGCTGCCGAGCGTGTGTTCTACGCAAAGGGTGTTTCAAACACGACACTGGAGGAAGTGGCAAAGGAGGCGGGCGTCACCCGCGGCGCCATCTACTGGCACTTCGCCAACAAGACCGATCTTTTCCTGGCCCTGCACGATGCCGTGCCGCTGCCGCAGGAAGACATGGTTGCCCAGGAAATCGAGGCCGAAGCCGCCGATACGCTGGCGATCGTCGAGGACGCGATGGGCGCCTGGCTCGTTATCCTGGCCGCCGACGAGCAGCGCCAGCGCATTCTCACCATCATGCTGCGCACCAACTACGACGGGGACATGAGCGAGGTCCTGACCCGACACAAGGAGCTCGACGAGCACCACAATGCCCTGCTGGAACTGGCCTTTTCCCGTGCGCTTGCCAAAGGCTACATGCAGGACAGCTGGACGCCCACGTCGGCGACCCGTGCGCTTCACTGGGTGATGCTCGGTCTCTGCACCGAGTGGCTGCTCTTCGGTCGCCGCTTCGACATCGTTACCGAAGGGCGTGACGGGCTGAGGCGACTGTTTTCCAGCTTTCGCACGCCGCCCGCCGCCCGTCCCGCGCTGTCCACCGTCAGCTGAAGACGACGGTCTTATGGCCGTTGAGCATGACGCGCCGTTCCAGGTGCAGCTTGACGGCGCGTGCCAGCACGCGGCTCTCGATGTCGCGGCCGCTGGCGACGAAATCTTCCGCCGTCAGCGCGTGGCTGACGCGTTCGGTTTCCTGCTCGATGATCGGCCCCTCATCGAGATCCGAGGTGACGTAATGGGCCGTGGCGCCGATCAGCTTGACGCCGCGCTCATGCGCCTGGTGATAGGGCTTGGCCCCCTTGAACGACGGCAGGAACGAGTGATGGATGTTGATGGCCTTGCCGTAGAGGCGCTTCGACAGATTGTCTGAAAAGACCTGCATATACCGCGCCAGGATCACCAAATCCGCACCGGTCTCCTGCGCCAGGCGCAACAGCTTCTCCTCCTGCTCCGCCTTGTTGGCCTTCGATACCGGCCAATGATGATAGGGGATCGCCTCGAGTTCCGCCGTCCTTCGGCTGTCCTCGTGATTGGAGACGATGGCGACGACCTCGGCGTTCAGCCAGCCGACGCGGATCTGGTAGAGCAGATGCAGAAGCGCATGGTCGAACTTCGACACCAGGATGACAATCTTCGGCTTGCGCGCGGCCTCCGTCAGCGTGATACGCATCTGGAACCTCTCGACGGCCGGCCGCAGCGCCCGCTCGACATCGTCCCGTGCCGTGCCATCAGGCGCCTGGAAGGCGATGCGCATGAAGAAGCTGTTGGTGTGCCGATCCCAGAACTGACTGCTCTCGGCAATATTGGCGCCAAGGCTGGCCAACTCCGTCGTGACCGCAGCAACGATGCCGGGCTTGTCGTCACAGGACAGCACAAGGATGAATGTGTTGATGGCCATGGTCTCCTCCGATTGGCGGCTCTGCCGGGCGCTTATGCGCCCTCCCCAGAGGCTGCCTAGGGGGAGACGAGGACGGCCGCAACCGCTGTGGCGGGGGCGGCATACGCTTTCTATCATTGTGATAGGCAGACAGACAGAAGGCGGCCGTGGTGGCCGCCTTCTGCAAGAATAACTGCAGCTGTCGATGCGAGACTACTGATGGAATCCCTCAGAGAAACCTCAGTGTGCCTCGTCCCAGTTCATCGCGGCGCGGGCATCGACCTTGAGGGGCACGCGCATGTCGAGCGCCGGCATCGCCGCATTCTCCATCACCGACACGACGATCGGAATGGTCCGCTCGACTTCGGCGTCCTCGACCTCAAAGATCAGTTCGTCGTGCACCTGCAGCAGCATGCGGGCGGAAAGCTTCGCCTCGCTCAGCGCCGGCTCGATCTTCACCATGGCACGGCGGATGATGTCTGCGGCAGACCCCTGGATCGGCGCATTGATCGAAGCGCGTTCGTTGAAGGCGCGATGCGACGGGATCGACGAGCGAATGTCGGGATAGTGGGCACGGCGACCAAAAATCGTTTCGACATAACCATGCTCACGGGCAAAGGCCTTGGTGTTTTCCATGTAGTCGCGAATGCCGGGAAAACGCTCGAAATACTTCTTGATGTAGTCGCTGGCTTCCGAGCGCTCGATCGACAACTGGTTGGCAAGCCCAAAGGCGGAGATGCCGTAGATGATGCCGAAGTTGATGGCCTTCGCCCGCCTGCGGATTTCGCTCGGCATGCCCTCGACCGGCACGCCGAACATCTCGGAGGCGGTCATGGCGTGAATGTCGACGCCATCGGCGAAGGCCTGGCGAAGCTGCGGGATGTCGGCCACATGGGCCAGCACGCGCAACTCGATCTGGCTGTAGTCGGCGGAAACCAGCTTGTGACCTGATGTGGCGATGAAAGCCGTGCGGATCTTGCGGCCTTCGGCGGTGCGCACCGGAATGTTCTGCAGGTTCGGGTCGGACGAGGACAGGCGTCCAGTGGTTGTCGCCGCCAGGGCATAGGAGGTGTGGACGCGCCTGGTTTCCGGATGGACGAAACCCGGCAGGGCGTCGGTATAGGTCGACTTCAGCTTCGTCATCTGGCGCCAGTCGACGATCTTGCGCGGCAACTCGTGGCCCTCGGCGGCGAGGTCCTCGAGCACCTGCGCCGAGGTCGACCATTGCCCGGTCTTGGTCTTCGAACCGCCGGGCAACCCCATCTTGCCGAAGAGGATATCGCCGAGCTGCTTGGGCGAACCGACGGTAAACGTTTCGCCGGCTAACTTATAGATCTCGTCTTCGAGCGCCGCGGCCCCTTGCGCCAGTTCGCCGGAGAGACGCGACAGAATCTGGCGGTCGATGGTGATGCCACGCTCTTCCATGTGCGCCAGCACCGGCACGAGCGGGCGCTCCAGCCGTTCATAGACGCGCACCAGCCCCTTGGCCACGAGCCGCGGCTTCAGCACGTGCCAGAGCCGCAGCGTGATGTCGGCATCCTCGGCGGCGTAGGCGGTGGCGCGGTCGATGTCGACATAATCGAAGGTCACCGACGACTTGCCGCTGCCGGTCATATCCTTGTAGGCGATCGGCTTGTGGCCGAGCCAACGCTCCGACAGCGAATCCATCCCGTGCGTGCCGTTGCCGGCGTCGGCGACGTAGGACATCAGCATGGTGTCGTCGAAGCTCTGGACGGTGATGCCGTGCCGCTTCATGACGAGATAGTCGTATTTCAGGTTCTGGGCGACCTTCAGCACCGACGGATCTTCGAGCAGCACCTTCAGCCGGCTCAACGCCTCGCGCACCGGGATCTGGTTTTCGGCATGGCCGCCGCCGAGAAGATCGCCAACCCCTGTTTTATGGATCAACGGCACATAGGCAGCGCGGATCATCGTTCCCGAGGGGTCCTTGGCATAGTCCGCAAGCGCCAGCGAGAAGCCAACGAGCTCTGCCTGCATGGCGTCGAGCGACGTCGTTTCGGTGTCGAAGGCGACAAGGCCAGCGTCCTTCGCGTCTGCGATCCAGGCGTCGAGCGTCGGCAGATCGCGGATCGCGACATACCGCGAGTGGTCGATGGCGGCGCCGGCAAAAAGGGCAGCGCGCGACTGCGCGAGCGCCTCTGGCGTCGCCTCGGTGGCCTCGGCCGTGGAGGCTGGCTGGCCCATGGCGGCAGGCGCAACCTCTCCGGCACTCGACGGCGCCGGGGCAACCGCAGCCTTGTCGAGATCCGGTCCGCGCGCATCCGCGCCCCACTCGACCGGCACGGCAGCCGGCTCGACCGCATCGGCGTCGGTGTCCGTCGCGGCAGCAACGCGACGGGTGAGCGTCGTAAACTCCATCGCCTTCAGGAAAGCGACGAGACGCGGTCCATCCTGCGGTTCGAGCTGAAAGTCTTCGAGAGGGACGTCGAGCGGCGTGTCCGTCCGCAGCGTCACCAGTTGGCGCGACAGGCGGGCGAGATCGGCATTGGCGATGATGTTTTCGCGGCGCTTGGCCTGCTTGATCTCGCCGGCGCGGGCGAGGAGCGTATCGAGATCGCCATATTCCTCCAGCAATTGCGCCGCGGTCTTCGGGCCGATGCCGGGGATGCCGGGCACGTTGTCGGTGGAATCGCCGGTCATCGCCTGGAGATCGATCATCTTTTCCGGCGGGACGCCCCATTTCTCGATCACTTCCGGGATCGAGATCTGCTTGTCCTTCATGCTGTCGTACATCGAGACATTCGACGTCACGAGCTGCATCAGGTCCTTGTCGGAGGAGATGATGGTGACGCTGGCGCCCGCCTTTTCGGCAAGGCGCGCATAGGTCGCGATCAGGTCGTCGGCTTCGAAGCCTTCCTTCTCGATGCAGGGCAGATTGAAGGCGCGCGTGGCATGGCGGATCAGCCCGAACTGCGGGATGAGATCCTCCGGCGGAGCCGTCCTATTGGCCTTGTAGAGGTCATAGAGTTCGTTGCGGAAGGTCTTCGAGGAATAGTCGAAAATGACGGCGAAATGCGTCGGCGTGACGCCGACGGAGGTGTCGCGCGCGTCGGTGAGCAACTTCCACAGCATGTTGCAGAAACCGGACACCGCATTGACCGGAAGGCCATCGGATTTGCGGTTGAGCGGCGGGATGGCGTGGAACGCTCGGAAGATGAATCCGGAGCCGTCGACGAGGAAGAGGTGATCACCGTTTTTCATGGGCAATGGATAGCGCGGGGTGAGTCAAACGTCCATTGTGGTTTTCCCGCTGAGCACTACAATCTCCATTTGTCACAGAGGAGGCAACGATGCCGCATGACGCGCAATATGCCCTGAGGCAGTACCTTGTTCTTTCAGGGTTTGGCGGAGTCTGCTTCGTCATTTCCTGGCTCTTGTCGAGCGATCCGGCATTCCTTGTCGTCATCAAGACCCTCTTTGCGCCCATCTATCTGCTTGCGACGACGGGGCTCGATACCCATTTCAGACGGGCGGACGCGGCGCCGTGGCCACGTTGGCAGAAGGTCGAATACACGATCGCTCGGACCGCACTTTTCGTCGCCTTCATTATCGTCATGTGCATCGGGCCGGATCAATCGGTCGGCGATGTGGCGAAATCGGCGTTGACGATTGCAATCGCGGTCGGCTCGGTGGAGGTCATTTTTGCCTTGCGGAACCGGCGCTCGACAGGCGCCTAAGCAATGTCCGGCTTTCACGGAAACGTTACGCATTTGTAATGTGCGATTCATTGGCCCAATCCTTGAAAAGCCACATTTGACTCCTCAAATCTTACCCAACGGCACCGAGTGATGCCGTCTTCTGGTGATTGGCCTGTCCCCCGCCCGCACCAGATGAGGACAAAGGCCTTATCCCCCTCTCCGGGCCTTTGTCCCGTTTTCAGAGAACCGCCACGGCGCCGCCTCCGCGCCGTGGCGGTTTCTCGTTGGTCGGGTCAAATCCTTGCGAGACAAGGCTTTCTCAAGTGCATCGCTTGCTTTGTAACTTGTCTTCGCGCCGCTTCGGGCGTACCCATTGGGGCATGGCCTTCAATCGTATGGAATCTGCGACCTATCTGGCCAGCCTGCTGGCCAAGAATTTCTCGCGTGCCCTTCACGAGCGCGGCCAGAAGCTCGGCTTCGCGCCCGGGCAATTTCCCGTCCTGTTGGAATTGTGGGCGGAGGAAGGCCTGACGCAAAAGCAGCTTCTCGACAGGCTCGACATCGAACAGGCGACCATGGCCAACACGCTGGCGCGGATGGAGCGCGACGGACTGATCATCCGCCGCAAACATCCGCAGGACAAACGATCGCAGCAGATCTTTCTGACCGAGAGAGCCAGGCAAATTGAGGCCGCGGCCAAGGAGGCAGCCCTTGCTGCCGATCAATCGCTCCTGTCCGGCCTACGGCAATTCGAACGCGAACTGATGCTCGAATATATGCGCATGGCGCTTGCCCATGCCGCACGCGACGGCGGCGCCGCATGAGGCGGGCCACACCCTCTGATCGTTCCATCAAAAAATTTGGCTTAAACGCGCCCGCCTGAGGCTCTACTGCATAATTCCTTAAATCGATCCGATTTAAGGAGAAAATTATGCAGCAAGTTTAAAGCGTTACAGCGTCCTTTGCGCGTCATATTTGACGTGCGGCGCTGTAAAGCAACCTGAGCGGGTTCGTTCGGACACGCCAAAGTCGCTGCCGCCCGTTGAACGGCTGCGTGATTTCGCTGCTGAAATCGATTCCGATTTGCGACGTCATGCAGTAGGTTCCGGCAAAACTTGAAGCAAGGATATGCATGATGGCAGATATCACCCCCATTCTCGAGCGCGCAGACGCAAACCTGCCGAAGAGCCTGGACAGGCTTTTCGACCTCGTGCGCATCAAGTCGATCTCGACCGATCCGGCCTTCAAGGCCGATTGCCGCAAGGCCGCCGAATGGCTGGTCGCGGAATTGAACGGTCTCGGTTTCACCGCCTCGATCCGCGACACGCCCGGGCATCCGATGGTGGTCGCCCATCACGCCGGCGCCACCGCCGATGCGCCGCATGTGCTGTTCTACGGACACTATGACGTCCAGCCGGTCGATCCGCTGAACCTCTGGGATACCGATCCGTTCGAGCCCGGCGTCAAGGAGCTGGAGCCCGGCCGCAAGGTCATCACCGGCCGCGGCACCGCCGACGACAAGGGCCAGTTGCTGACCTTCGTCGAGGCGGCGCGCGCCTACAAGGAAGTTCACGGCTCGCTGCCCTGCCGCGTCACGATCCTGTTCGAAGGTGAGGAAGAGTCCGGCTCGCCGTCGCTAAAACCCTTCCTCGAAGCCAATGCGGCGGAACTCAAAGCCGACTATGCACTCGTCTGCGACACCAGCATGTGGGACCGGGACACGCCTGCGATCTCGGCTGGCTTGCGCGGTCTCGTCGGCGAGGAAGTCATCATCAAGGCGGCCGATCGCGACCTGCATTCGGGCTATTTCGGCGGTGCTGCCGCCAACCCGATCCGCATCCTCACCGGCATCCTCGCCGGGCTTCACGACGAAAACAGCCGCGTGACGCTTGAAGGCTTCTACGAAGGCGTCGAGGAAACTCCGGCCCAGATCAAGGTGGCATGGGAAACCCTCGGCCAGACGGCAGAAAAGTTCCTCGGCGAAATCGGTCTTTCGATCCCGTCGGGTGAAAAGAACCGCTCGGTTCTCGAATTGACCTGGGCCCGCCCCACCGCCGAGATCAACGGCATCACCGGCGGCTATACCGGCGAGGGCTTTAAGACGGTGATCGCCGCACAGGCCTCCGCCAAGGTCTCCTTCCGCCTGGTCGGCAACCAGAATCCGGAAAAGATCCGCGAAGCCTTCCGCGCCTATGTGCGCTCGAAGGTGCCGGCGGATTGCACCGTCGAATTCCACGCCCATGGCGGTTCGCCGGCCATCCAGCTGCCTTACGATTCGAACCTGCTCAACACGGCAAAGCTCGCCCTTTCCGACGAGTGGCCGAAGCCGGCGGTGGTCATCGGCATGGGCGGCTCGATCCCGATCGTCGGCGACTTCCAGAAGATGCTCGGCATGGAATCGCTGCTCGTCGGCTTCGGCCTTTCGGACGACCGCATCCATTCGCCCAACGAGAAGTATGAGCTGCAGTCCTATCACAAGGGCATTCGTTCCTGGATCCGCATCCTGAACGCGCTTGCCGCCTGATATTGCAGCGCCGCGCGCCAAATATGGCGTGCTAAGGTAAACGACGTCGGGGCGGGTCCCCCGCCACGACGATCACGCCGCGTTCGAGATCATCACGACAAAGTCGGCAATCAGCGCTGCGAATACGCCGCTGCCGGTAACCACCACGCCGATGAAGAAGATGCGCGTCGCCTGATCGTAGATTTTCGGCTGCAGCGAGCGCAGCTGGAGAAAATCCCAGAGCGCATGCATCTGCAAAAGGATGCCGATCGCCAACAAGGAGACGGCGGGG
>NZ_LGAP01000025.1 GCF_001270265.1 Ensifer adhaerens | reverse complement strand
ATCGCCATCAGGCTTGCTCAGCGTCGCATAAGCCCCGCTTACGTCATCGCATGGTCATGCTGGAGACGCGCCCATCAGGCGGCCGCTCGACGAGCTCATCTCAAAACTAGAATGCAACTGTAATGCTAGGTTCGAACCTCCCGCCAGAGTGCGGGAGACTTGGCCTAGAACGAGCATCGAGCCAACGACATACGGCAGGTGTCGTAGTTCGACAGCGCGACCGCGTGCAAACACTCGGAATGGTTACGGAGAGCTTTAAGGTGTGACCAGTACTTGTTTCGAACACATTGGGCCACTATATACCCCTCATCGGCATTGCTATGAGCGCTGAAAGTTTCGCCGCTCGCAAATGCCTCATCGCTTTAGACTTTTGACCACGGATGTACTGGCACTGGTTTGGTAAGCGATGATGAGGAAGGTCGGTGCGGTTTCGCCCCGGCCTTTTTTCATGGGGATTCATCTCAATTTGTTCCTGCTTCCCACGAGCTAATCCGGAGTAGAAATGCGCGGTATGTCCTGTGGATGTTCGCTGCTCGTTCTCGCGTTTTAGATGTAGCTTGGAAGTGGGGGCAACCACTCAATGGCCGCTGTCTATGCGGTAGGGTGGTCGTGATCACGTCTAGTTCTGGTAGCGCTTAGTCAGTGTCACGTCATGCAGAGACTGGCTGAAAGGAAAGCCTATAACTGTCGCCCCGGCCATACGATCGGCGACAACACATTCGCAATAGTAGCCGGGAGTTCCGAACCTCTCGCAATAAGCCTTCGGGCTGTCGAGCAGAAGTACCCCGCTATCAGATCCGCGAATTAGGATTGCGGTTGAGCCGTTCTTGTCTGTCCCCAATCCCCGGCTTTGCCCACCACAGTAGCGGGGCGGCAAGAAGGATCAACAGCGTGGCCCAGCGCGCCAAAGTAATCATGATTGCCCCAAATCATTGCCCGTCTGGGTTTTACCGATCAAGGCAATTAGAGCAACGTATACGTGCGCAAATAGTTAATCCTGCACTCTTCAAGTCGGCGTAGAGATCGCCAGCCTCATCAGCTGTAGCCACTCACTCAGGGCAGTAGCTCTGCTGCCGTGCACCGATGACCGCCATGGCCCCACGATATTGCCGAGCTTCTGGGTTGTTCTCCAGATAGGCGCAGGTGAGGATTTCGACGTCCCTCCGGGGAGTACCCCCTGTCACACAGGCACGGTTGTCAACCTCGCCGCCGCGGACCTCCAGCAGCGTATCGACCACACCCGAGACATAGGTGAGCATCTCCGTGTCTCCCCTACGACACCAGTCCCACAACACCTTCCCGTCGATGGCATGGGCCTGAGGTGCGCCCAAGGCCACGACCAAGGTTGATACGACTGTAAGAGCTGTCTTGCGCACTGTGTGGCGGCTCCAGGGGTTTCGACTATGAGAGCACTTCAAGGTCCGCGACCACCCAATGACCGCCGTCTATGCGGTAGGGTGGTCGCTTTCATGCCAGTGGCGGAGGTTCAGCTATCCTGACGCCCAAGATCTCTTGCTAATTTCTCCAGATAAAGGGCTGCCTCGCCAAGTGGTGAGACGCCTGCCAGCATGCCGTGCTCAAACGTGGCGGCAGTGGTCATTTTGTCGTAACTGGAGGAAGTATCCCCATTCCTGGATGTGCGCCTCAGAAGCTCATCTCTGAGGGCTATGGCAACGGGTTGTAAGGTTGTTTGCCACTCGTGCCGCTGTCGGTCCGACTCTTCTAATAGTTTCTGGGTCTCTTCCTCCCAGCTTCTGGAGCCAATATTTCTGTGCGACCTGTTGGCCCGAAACTTTTGCTCGAGTTCACGCATTTGCAATGCGCAATCTTCAACTCTAATACGCAGTTGATTATCCGATAGGAGCGAAAGGTCCTCTGTTGATGTTGATGGAGGTCGACTCGGCGTGAGTTCGCTAACCTTTTGCGCTTCGTGCACTTGAACCTGATCTACAATCTGTCGGACACCTATCTCGGTTTCGCCGTGCTTGAGATACATCGCCGGCAGCAGTTTCCGGATATCATCGCGCAGTATCCATATGCATCCTACTACAGCGCCAGGCCATGCCAACGAGGATACAGATTGCACAACGACCGCCCAAAAACCCCATCCGTTCATTGTGTCTGCCATCGAGGTTCCTCAACTTTAAGTCAGCAAACATTCGCTTACGAAACAACTAAACGCAAGGGATGCTGAAGCTAGCCGGCCGCTCCATTGCGGGTGCGTTGTTCGATCGCGATCAGCCATCGCGCCGATCGTCTCCGCGCTCTGCAGCAAAGACAGACAGCGCGAAGCTGCGCTTGGCCTCAGAGCCCCAGCCAGACTCTGAGCGGATGCGTCGGGTCGGCCAGCAAGCGCAGGGCAAGCGCGATCGAGACGATGACCAGCAGCGGCTTGATGATCTTGGCGCCTTTCGCCATCGCGTAGCGCGAGCCGACCTGGGCGCCGAGGAACTGGCCGACGCCCATCATCAGGCCGATTTTCCACAGAACGGCGCCGAAGAACAGGAAGACGGCGAAGGCGCCGACATTCGAGCCGAAGTTCAGGAACTTGGTGTGCGCCGTCGCCTTGAGGATGCCGAAGCCGGCAAGCGTGACGAAGCCGAGCATGAAGAACGAACCGGTGCCCGGACCGAAGACACCGTCGTAAAAGCCGATGACCGGGACGAAGGTCAGGCCGAACATGAAAGGCGTGATCCGGCGATGCAGGTCGATGTCGCCGATATTCGGCTTCAGCGCGAAGTAGAGCGCGATGGCGATCAGCAGAAAGGGCAGGACAGCCTTCAGCACGTCACCAGGCACGACGGTCGCCAGCAGCGCTCCGAAGACGGAGCCGAGCGCCGACATCAGCGCCATCGGCAGCTGCGCCTTCAGGTTCACATGCCCGTGGCGGGCATAGGTGAGGCTCGCGGAAGCCGAGCCGAACAGCGACTGCAGCTTGTTCGTGCCGAGCGTTTGCAGCGGCGGAATGCCGGCCAACAGCATCGCCGGAATGGTCACCATACCGCCGCCGCCGGCGATCGAATCAATGAAGCCGGCAAGGAAGGCAGCAAAGAACAGGAAGACGAGCAGGTGAAGGGCGAGATCTGGCACGGGAGGACTCTGGGGGAAACGATTGCAGGAGAGCGTCAACGCCTTGTGTCAGAGCGCAAGAGGAAATGCAAAGCCCTTGTTTTCGGGGTGTCGCGGCGTTTCCAGGCGCATCGGTCGTCCGGCCGGTCGATCCGGATGATTTCGTGAATAGCGACACGGCGATGCCGCAATCCGGTTTGACCCTTGCAGTTGCCTCCGGTAAAAATGACAGATGTGCGACGGCGTCCGCTTCAGGCGGACTGAAAGAGCGTCCGGTGCGGCCGACCCATTCAGGGGGCCTTCAGCCGGTGCTGTCCAGACCGACCCGGGATATTCGAGCCAGGGCGGCGCTTCGTGTGGATTGCCGCGAGGGGGCCGAGGTCGACCATGATATCATCCAGCATAGCGGAGCGACCGCCGGGGCCACTTGTCCTCGGTCTTGGCTGCGAGCGCGGCACGCCGGCCGAAGAGGTGATCACCCTTGCCGAGACGGCGTTGGTGCAGGCGGGCGCTGACAAAGCCGATATCGGCTTCGTCGCCTCGCTCGATGCAAGGCGCGGCGAGCCGGCGATCCATGCCGCCGCCGAGCATTTTTCCGTCGAGGCGCGGTTCTTCGATGCGGCGACGCTTGAGGCCGCGGCGCCCCGGCTGCAGAACCCGTCGGCGATCGTCTTTGCCCATACCGGTTGCCACGGCGTTGCCGAGGGCGCCGCTCTCGTCGGCGCGGGCTCGGCAAGCGTGCTGCTCGTTGCCAAGATCACCTCGTCGCATGCAACAGTGGCAATTGCCGGACCGGCCGAACACCGCCCGGCAAGCAAGCCGGCAACTTTGGCGACGGCTGCGCCATGAGCCATCCACCGGATCATCATATGGCAAAAATGTGCCAACTATTTCAAATGTCTATGCGGAATTGCTGCGAATCTGAATCCGCTTGTTGCCAACGCAGTTCCGCGGCGGCCCTTATGCGAATGGCGGGAGACACGGCATGAGCGACACGATCTTTTCCGGCCTGCCCGAGCTTGAACCCGGCACCGTCTGGCTTGTCGGCGCGGGTCCCGGCGACCCTGGCCTTTTGACGCTGCATGCTGCCAATGCGCTGCGGCAGGCCGATGTCATCGTGCACGACGCGCTGGTCAACGAGGATTGCCTGAAGCTCGCCCGGCCCGGTGCTGCGCTGGAATTTGCAGGAAAGCGCGGCGGCAAGCCATCGCCGAAGCAACGCGATATTTCGCTGCGGCTCGAGGAGCTGGCGCGCGCCGGCCAGCGCGTCCTGCGTCTGAAGGGCGGCGATCCCTTCGTCTTCGGGCGCGGCGGCGGGGAGGCGCTGACGCTGGTCGAAAACCGCATCCCGTTCCGCATCGTGCCGGGCATTACCGCGGGGATCGGCGGGCCTGCCTATGCCGGCCTTCCGGGCACCCACCGCGAGGGCAACCACGCCGTCACGTTCCTCCCCGGGCACGATTCTTCCGGCCTGGTGCCGGACCGGATCAACTGGCAGGGCATTGCCTCGGGCTCGTCCGTGATCGTCATGTACATGGCAATGAAGCATATCGGCGTCATCGCCGCCAATCTCATTGCCGGCGGACGTTCGCCGGAGGAGCCGGTCGCCTTTGTCTGCAACGCGGCGACGGCGGAGCAGACAGTGCTCGAAACGACGCTGGCGCGCGCCGAAGCCGACGTGATCGCTTCCGGCCTGCAGCCACCGGCGATCGTCGTCGTCGGTGAGGTCGTGCGGCTGCGGGCATCGCTCGACTGGATCGGGGCGCTCGGCGGGCGGCAGCTTGTGGCCGATCCCTTCGCAAGCCGCGAGCTCAGGGATCCTGCATGAGCGGATTGCTGATCGCCGCGCCCTGTTCGGGCTCCGGCAAGACCACGGTGACGCTCGGCCTGATGCGCGCCATGCGGCGGCGCGGCATGGCGATCGCGCCGGGCAAGGCGGGCCCGGACTATATCGATCCGGCTTTTCACACCGCCGCAAGCGGCGAACCTTGCCTCAACTATGACCCGTGGGCCATGCGCCCCGCGCTTCTGGCGGCAAACGCAGCGCACGCCGGCGATCGGCGCACGCTCGTCGTCGAGGCGATGATGGGCCTGCATGATGGTGCTGCCGATGGCAGCGGCACGCCGGCCGATCTCGCCGCGGCCCTCGATCTTGCCGTCATCCTGGTGGTCGACTGCGCCCGCATGTCCCATTCGGTGGCGGCACTCGTGCGCGGCTACGCCGATCACAGGGGCGATATCCGGGTTGCCGGCGTCGTTCTCAACAAGGTCGGAAGCGACCGCCACGAGATGATGCTGCGCGATGCGCTGACGCGTGTCGGCATGCCTGTCTTCGGCGTGTTGCGGCAGGATAGTGCCCTGAAGCTGCCCGAGCGGCACCTCGGCCTGGTGCAGGCCGGCGAACATGGCACGCTCGAGACCTTCATCGACTATGCGGCGGATCGTGTCGAGGCAACCTGCGATCTCGACGCGATCCGCGCTGCCTCCGCGCTTTCGAGGGGGGAGCGGGCGATGGCCGAGGTCATCAGGTTCAAGCCGCTCGGCCAGCATATCGCCGTGGCGCGCGATGTGGCCTTTGCCTTCTGCTACGAACACCTGCTGTTCGGCTGGCGTAGAGCCGGGGCGGAAATCTCCTTCTTTTCGCCCCTAACCGATGAAGGCCCCGACGCGGCGGCCGATGCGGTCTATCTGCCGGGAGGCTATCCCGAACTTCATGCCGGGCGCATGCAGGCGGCAGCAGGCTTCCGATCGGGCATGGCTGCGGCGGCGAAGCGCGGCGCGCGGATTTTTGGCGAGTGCGGCGGCTATATGGTGCTGGGCGAGGGGCTTGTCGCGGCCGATGGTGCGCGCTACGAAATGCTCGGCCTGCTGCCGCTCACCACCAGTTTTGCCGAGCGCAGGCGGCACCTCGGCTATCGCCGTGTCGTGCCTCTCGACAACACGTTCTTCGATGGACCCATGACGGCGCACGAATTCCACTACGCGACCATCGTCTCTGAAGGGGCTGCCGACCGGCTGTTTTCCGTCAGCGATGCCGCCGGCGTCGATCTGGGGCAGGCGGGGTTGAGACGTGGCCATGTCGCCGGCTCCTTCATGCATCTCATCGACATTGCGGGTCGGCCATGAGCGCGCCGATCGTGCATGGCGGCGGGATCACCGAGGCCGCCGCCCGCTTCGGCGGCCGTTTCGAGGACTGGCTCGACCTGTCGACCGGCATCAATCCGCGCCCCGTCGAACTGCCGCCGGTGCCGCAACGGGCCTGGCACAGGTTGCCCGACAAGCTGACGATCGATAGTGCGCGTGCGGCTGCCGCCAGCTACTACAGGACCAACGGCATCCAGCCCTTGCCTGTCCCGGGCACCCAGTCGGTGATCCAGCTGTTGCCGCGCCTTGTTCCGACTGGTCGCCGCGTCGCCGTCTTCGGTCCGACCTATGGCGAATATGCCCGGGTGCTGACGGCGGCCGGTTTCGCCGTCGATCGGGTGGAGCGGGCCGCGGACCTTGGGCCCGATCACGGCCTTGCTGTGGTGGTCAATCCGAACAACCCGACCGGCCGCGCCTTCCAGCCAGCAGAAATCCTGGCGATGGCCGCGACGATGAAGGCGAATGGCGGTGTGCTTGTCGTCGACGAGGCCTTCGGCGATCTGGAGCCGGACTTCAGCGTCGCCGGCCATGTGGGTGCCGACGACAGTCTCATCGTTTTCCGCTCCTTCGGGAAATTCTTCGGTCTGGCCGGCCTGCGCCTCGGCTTCGTCGTGGCAAGCAACGCCGTGCTCGATGCATTTCGCGAATGGCTCGGCCCCTGGGCAGTGTCCGGGCCGGCACTGGTGATTTCCACGGCGTTGATGTCCGCTGATACAGGGGCCATTGCCGCGAGCATTCTCGAGCGCCGCGCCGGCCTCGATGCGGTCCTTGACCATGCCGGTCTCAAACGCATCGGTGGAACCGGCCTGTTCGTGCTGGTGGAACATCCCGATGCCGGCGCCTTGCACCGTCATCTCTGCGAGGCACGGATCCTGACGCGCAAATTCGACTACGACCCCCGCTGGCTGAGGATCGGGCTTGCGCCCGACGCAGAAGCTGACAAACGGTTGGCTGACGCACTGCGCCAGGCGGGCGCCCTGCGCCGCGGGGACGTGTTCCGCCGCGGGGACGTGTTACGCCCCGGGGAGTGCTGAGTGTCAAGCGAGATCCTTCTCATTCTTGTGGCCGCCCTGTTGATTGATCGCGTCGTCGGCGATCCGGACTGGCTCTGGTCGCGGCTGCCGCATCCCGTGGTGTTCTTCGGCAAGGCGATTGCGTTCTTGGATGGGGCGCTCAACAAGCATGGCACCCTCGATGCAAAGGCATTGAAGCTTCGTGGTGTGGTGATGATCGGCCTGCTGCTGCTGCTAAGCGTCGTCGTCGGGTTCGTCCTGCATCGATTGTTCGGCGTGATGGGGCTGCTCGGCTATCTGCTCGAGGCTGCGGTCGTGGCGGTGTTCCTCGCACAAAAGAGCCTTGGCGATCACGTCCGGCGTGTTGCCGAAGGCTTGCAGCGGGATGGGCTGGAAGGTGGGCGCACTGCAGTGTCGATGATCGTCGGGCGCGATCCGAACACGCTCGATGCGCCTGGTGTCTGCCGCGCCGCGATCGAGAGCCTTTCCGAGAACTTTTCCGACGGGGTGGTGGCCCCCGCCTTCTGGTATGCGGTTGCCGGTCTTCCGGGCCTGCTCGCCTACAAGATGCTGAACACCGCCGATTCGATGATCGGCCACAAATCACCGGAATACCTCAATTTCGGCTGGGCCTCGGCCCGGCTCGACGACGTCGCCAACCTGCCGGCGGCAAGGCTATCCATTCTCCTCATCGCCGCCGGCGCCTTGCTGCACCGTGGCCGCCGTGCCGCTGCCGAGGCGATCGGGGTGGCGCTGCGCGACCACGGCCTGCACCGCTCTCCCAATTCCGGCTGGCCGGAAGCGGCGATGGCCGGTGCGTTGGACCTGCAGCTTGCAGGCCCCCGGGTCTATGGCGGCGTTAAAGTCAGTGAACCGATGATCAATGCTCCCGGTCGTTCGGTTGCCGAGAGCGAAGACATCGATGCCGGCATCGCTGTATTCTATGGCGCCTGTTCGGCGATGACTCTGGTTGTTCTTCTGATCGCCATGATTTGATTGGCCGCTACCGGGTATCCACGGCAAGTTGATCTTGGCGTTAAGACTTTGCGTTCCATGTGTATTAAACTAATATCATTGTGGACCAGTTATTCTCTGCGGGCGTTTGGTTCCACCTGACGCAGCGCTGCTTAGGCATGACGCACAAGCAGCGCGGCGAGGCCAGAAACCTGCTGCACGATCTTCTCGGTAGCTCGGAGACATGCAGTCGAGGTTTCGCACGCGGGGAGTGAAGCATGCGACATGCATTCCTGACTGTGCTGATTGCCGCTCTGATGCAGTTTCCCGTTCAGCCTGTGAGCGCCGCCAACCTCGTTGCCAAAATCAGCCTATCCTCCCAGACGATGGTCGTGAAGCAGGACGGCGTGGTGATGTATCGCTGGAAGGTTTCCACGGCGCGCAAGGGCTATGTCACGCCAAAGGGAAGTTGGAAGGCGAAGTGGCTCTCGCGAAATCATCGTTCGCGAAAATATGATGATGCGCCAATGCCTTACGCGGTATTCTTCAACGGCGGCTATGCCGTTCACGCGACCTATGACGTGAAGCGGTTGGGCCGGCCGGCCTCGCACGGCTGTGTGCGGCTGCATCCCAACAATGCGGCGGAATTCTTCGCGCTTGCTCGCGAGTACGGGTTGAGCAACACGCGGATCGTCATCACGCGCTGAGGCCCCGAACGCTACTGCATGTTTCCTTAAATCTTAGCCGATTAAGGACAAAAACATGCAGCAATTCAAAGCGCTGCAGCGATCTTTGCGCGTCTGATAAGACGCGCGGCGCTGTAGGGCTCAATCGATGCCGGCGACGTGCAGCAGCCGGTCCATGCTGGGCACGGTGACGCGGCGGCTGCTTTCGATGCGGATGACATTGTCCTTGCGCAGCTTGGTGATCTGCCGGCTGACGGTCTCGATCGTCAGGCCAAGATAATCGGCGATGTCGGCGCGCGACAGCGGCAGGTCGAACTCCGTCGCCGTACCGTTTTCCGGATCGATGTGGGTGGCGATGATATAGAGAAAACTCGCCACCTTTTCTTGCGCGGTCTTGCGGCCGAGCGTCAGCATCCAGTCGCGCGCTTCGTCCAGTTCCTTCAGCGCCTGTTCGTGCAGGCGGTGTTCAAGCCCCGGCGCCTCGGCGACGAGCCGCTCGATGACATTGCGCGGGAACGAACAGATGTCGGTATCGATCGCCGCTTCCGCGGTCAGTGCGCTTTCGCGCGTGAAGGGCCGCCCCATGAAATCGGGCGCGAACTGCAGGCCGACGATCTGCTGGCGCCCGTCGGCAAGAACCTTGCTGAGCTTGACGACGCCGCTGATGATGTTGGCGTAGCTGTCCGAAATTTCGCCCTGTCCGACGACCTCGCGGCCGGGTTCGACGCGGCGGCGGGTCGAATGCCGGCTGAGGTCGAGAAGCTGGTTGGGGCTCAGCGTGCCGCAAACGCCGCCATGGCGCGCTTCGCAGGCGGCACAGACGGCTGGAACGTCCGAATTGTGGATATCTTTGCGGCGTTGTTCGGTCACGATCTGCAATTCTTTCTTCCCTGCACCGGGTTTGTCGTAAAGACCAAAGAGGATGAGGGCGGCTAAATCAAGAGTTGACAGGTGCTAATTCCGGAAGCGCGAAACAATGTCTCATGCTGAATTGAGCATTGTCAATTTTAACGTGTTAATTCGGCAACTTGATCAAAATCAAAGGCGTGCTTTGCCATCCGTCCTATGCCTTGGCCATCTTGACGGAGAGACCGATGGACGACGCGCTGATCCTGAAATATGCGAGCCCCGTGCCGCGCTATACCAGCTACCCCACCGCGCCGCACTTCTCTGAGGCGGTCGGCCGCGCCGAATACGAGTCCTGGCTTGAGGCCATCGGACCGGGTGAGGCGCTGTCGCTTTACGCCCATGTGCCCTATTGCGACCGGCTGTGCTGGTTCTGTGCCTGTCACACCAAGCAGACGCTGCGCTACGAGCCGGTGGCGAGCTACCTGAACGGGCTGCATCGCGAGATCGCGTCGATCGGCGGGCGGGGGGACCGGCAGGCGAAGGTCACGGCGCTGCATCTGGGTGGGGGATCACCGACCTTGCTGCGGCCGGACGACCTGATTGCGCTCAAGCAGGCCTTCGGCAGTCACTTCGAGTTTTCCGGCGACTGCGAAATCAGCGTCGAGATGGACCCGAACGACCTCGACGAGGCGCGCCATGATGCGCTGGCAGCGATCGGCATGACGCGGGCGAGCTTCGGCGTCCAGGATTTTGACCCCGTCGTGCAGAAGGCGATCAACCGCATCCAGACCTATGAGCAGACGCGCGACGCGATCGAGGCTTCGCGGGCGCGCGGCGTGCGTTCGGTCAATTGCGACGTGCTCTACGGCTTGCCCTATCAGAGCCTGTCATCGCTGGAGGCCACGATCGACGCCGTGCTGTCGCTGGCGCCCGATCGTATCGCGCTCTTCGGCTATGCTCATGTGCCGTGGATGAAGAAACACCAGTCGATGATATCAGACGAAAGCCTGCCCGGCATCGTCGAGCGCTTTGCCCAGATGAGCCGGGCGGCTGAAATGCTTGTTGCCGCCGGATACGAGGCGATCGGCATCGACCATTTCGCCAAGCCCGACGACAGTCTGGCCATTGCCAGCCGGGAAGGGCGCCTGCGCCGGAATTTCCAGGGCTATACCAGCGATGGCGCCGAAACCCTGATCGGCCTCGGCGCCTCGGCGATCGGCCAGTTCCGTCAAGGCTACGTCCAGAACATGCCGGCAACCGGCGAATATCTGCGCCAGGTGGAGAGCGCGGGTCTGGCAGCGGTGCGCGGCTATAGGCTGACACCTGACGACCGTCTGCGGGCGCGAGTGATCGCGTCGATCATGTGCGACTTCGCTTTCTCCTTCTCACGAATCAAGGCGGAGTTTCCGGATCTCGCCGGGGCGGTTGTCGAGGAGGCAAAGCTCTTTCGCGCACGGGATGTGGACGGGCTGACGACGATCGAGGACGGTACCTTCACGCTGACCGAACGCGGCCGGCCATTTGCACGTTCCGTGGCGGCCGTTTTCGACGCCCATCTTCAAACCGGGCGCGGACGCCATTCGGTCGCCGTTTAGCAACACCGCTTTTCAAATCGCAGACGTTGCTATCAAGGCCATTGGCTTTTGCGGCGCATTTACCTATAGGATCGCCGAGACTCGGAATAAAATAGTAAAGAGGTATGTGCGTGACAGCTACATTCGACAAGGTTGCCGACATCATCGCGGAAACGAGCGAGATCGATCGCGAGACGATTACGGCGGAAAGCCACACGATCGACGATCTCGGCATCGACAGCCTGGACTTCCTGGACATCGTCTTTGCGATCGACAAGGAATTCGGCATCAAGATTCCGCTGGAACAGTGGACGCAGGAAGTCAACGAAGGCAAGGTTTCGACCGAAGAATACTTCGTGCTCAAGAACCTCTGCTCCAAGATCGACGAGCTGCGGGCTGCCAAGGCCTGACTGAGGCCAAGGTTTAAGCCTTTTCACTCGATTTCCAATGCCGCCGGTCGCGCCCCGCGCTTGACAGGCGGCATTGGCGTTTTTACTTGAGCCCGAAACCAAACGGGGTGAGCCTCCATGCTCCTTGAATACTTCCAGATGATCGATCGTGTCGAAACGGTCGATCTTTCGGCTGGCCGGCTGACGGCGCGATCCGTCGTTCCCGAAAAGAGCCCGGTATTCGAGGGCCACTTCCCAGGCTATCCGCTGGTGCCGGGTGTGCTTCTGATCGAGACGATGGCACAGGCTTCGGGTTTTCTCGTGCTGGCCGCGACCAATTTTGCGGCAATGCCGTTTCTGATGTCGGTCGATGGCGCCAAGATGCGGACCTTCGTCGAGCCGTCGGCGGAACTCGATATCGAAGCCTTTCTCGAGCACGACGGTTCCGGTTTCGCCGTCACCAAGGCGAAGATCACGTCTGCGGGCAAGAAGGTCTGTGACGCACAGTTGAAACTCAGAACGATGCCGTTCGATCAGGTGCCGCTCGGCGATATCGTGCGCAAGCGCGCCGTCGAGGTGGGCCTGATGGCGGCACTTGCGGCAGACGCCGCTTCGGAGAAGTGAAGATGAGCAAATCCGCAAACGACGTGGTCATCACCGGCGTCGGTATCGTCACGAGCCAGGGTGTCGGCGTCGAGCCGCATGTCGTGCTTTTGAGCGCGGCCGAGCCGCCGGTGACGCGTGTCGAGACCGAAAAGTTCAAGCCCTATCCGGTGCATCCGCTGCCGGAGATCGACTGGTCGCAGCAGATCGCCAAGCGTGGCGACCAGCGCCAGATGGAAAACTGGCAGCGCCTCGGCGTGTTTGCAGCCGGCCTGGCGCTTGATGATGCCGGCCTCAAGGACAATCTCGACGCCTGCGGCAGCATGGACATGATCGTGGCGGCCGGCGGCGGCGAGCGCGACATCAATGTCGATTCGCTGATCGTCGACGAGGCGCTGAAGCGCAACGACCGCGAACAGGTGCTGAACGAGAAGCTGACCACCGAACTGCGTCCGACGCTGTTCCTGGCCCAGCTTTCCAACCTTCTCGCCGGCAATATCTCGATCGTGCACAAGGTGACGGGATCTTCGCGCACCTTCATGGGCGAAGAGGCGGCCGGCATTTCGGCGATCGAAACGGCCTTCTTCCGCATCAAGGCCGGACAGTCGACGCACACACTGGTCGGCGGTGCGTTTTCCGCCGAGCGTCTCGACATCATGCTGATGATCGAGGCGATCCAGGGGCAGGCCACTGGCGACTGGCATCCGATCTGGTCGCGCAAGCGTGAAGACGGCGGCGGCATGATCCTCGGCTCGGTCGGTGCCTTCCTGGTGCTGGAATCGCGTGATTATGCAGAAGCCCGCGGCGCCCGCATCTATGCCACGATCGACGCGATCGGCAGCGACCGCGGCAGCCGTACGGACGGCAAGCTGGAAGCCCGCCTTGCGGACCTGGCAAAGCCGGCCGAAAAGCTCGATCCCGCACAGACGGTGGTGTTCTCCGGCACGTCAGGTTTCCATGATCTCGTCGCCAGCGAAAAGGCGTTTCTGCAAACCAAGCTTGGCGAAGCGCCGGTGCGCGCCTATGGCGGCCTCGTCGGCCACAGCATCGAAGCGCAGTTTCCTGCGGGCCTCGCGCTTGCCGCACTCGCGCTCGGCCATGGCGCCAAGGTTCCCGCCTTTGATGCAAGCTTCGAAAAGCCGATGACGGCGGGCGCCAGGACGGCGGTCGTGACGACCATCGGTCATTCACGCGGCGAAGGCGTCGCGGTCCTTTCGGCCGAATAAGAGGAACGATTGATGAGCAACGCTTACAAGGATCATCTCGGCCGTCCGATCGTCGCCGTCACCGGCATGGGCGTCATCACCTCGCTCGGCCAGGGTCTCGAAGACAACTGGACAGCGCTGACCGGTGGCGTCTCCGGCATCCACAAGATCACCCGCTTCCCGACTGAAGGCCTGAATACGCGCATATCCGGCATGGTCGATTTCATCGAGGTTCCGGCGGCCAACTCAGTCGAGCGCTCCTATGCCATGGCGCGCGAGACGACGCTCGAGGCGCTGGCGCAGGCTGGCCTTTCCGGAGATTTCAATGGCCCGCTGTTTCTTGCAGCCCCGCCGATCGAGCCGGAATGGAGTGCGCGCTTCGAACTGGCCGATCGGTCGCCGCCGTCGACACAGCCGGGCGACGCCTATAATCGTTTCCTTGCCGCGATGCGCGAGAAGGCCGATCCGGTGTTCCACGAGGCCGTGCTGTTCGGCGCTATCTCTGAGCGTCTGGCCGATCGCTTCGGCACGCGCGGCCTGCCGGTGACGCTGTCGACGGCCTGCGCCTCGGGCGCAACCGCAATCCAGCTCGGCGTCGAAGCCATTCGCCAGGGGCGCACCGATCGTGCGCTGACGGTCGCGACCGACGGTTCGGTCAGCGCCGAGGCGCTGATCCGCTTTGCGTTGCTGTCGGCACTGTCGACCCAGAACGACCCGCCGGAAAAGGCTTCCAAGCCCTTCACCAAGGACCGTGACGGCTTCGTCATCGCCGAAGGTGCAGCGACCCTGGTGCTGGAATCGCTCGAAGCTGCTGTTGCCCGCGGCGCCCGCGTCTACGGCATCCTGAAGGGCTGCGGCGAGAAGGCCGACCTTTTCCACCGCACGCGCTCCTCGCCTGATGGCGGCCCGGCGATCGCGACGATCCGCGCAGCACTTGCCGACGCCGGCATCGACGAAGGCGGCATCGGCTACATCAACGCCCACGGCACCTCGACGCCGGAAAACGACAAGATGGAATATCTGTCGATGTCGGCCGTCTTCGGCGAGCACCTGCCGTCGATCCCGGTCTCGTCGAACAAGTCGATGATCGGCCACACGCTGACGGCTGCCGGTGCAGTCGAGGCGGTGTTCTCGATCCAGACGATGCTGACCGGCACCTTGCCGCCGACGATCAATTATCAAAATCCCGACCCGGCCATCGTGCTCGACGTCGTGCCGAACGTGAAGCGCAGCCAGCAGGTCTCTGCCGTGCTGTCGAACTCCTTCGGTTTCGGCGGACAGAACGCCAGCCTTGTCATGACCGCCGAGCCGGCCTAAGCCGGCGACTACAGCGCCGCGCGTCAGGTATGGCGCGCAAAGGACGCTGTAACGCATTAGACCTGCTGCAATAGTATTCCCTTAAATCGGATCCGATTTAAGGAATCATGCAGCAGAACATCCAGACGAAATGATGCCGCTCAAGGCAGAGGAAAGATCATGCGCGCCCTGCAACTGCTCGATGACCGCAAGCTCGAAATCACCGACGTTCCCGAGCCGGAAGCGCCAGGCCCGGGCGAAGTGACGCTCCGGGTCAAGGCGGTCGCCCTCAACCATATCGATGTGTGGGGCTGGCGCGGCATGGCCTTTGCCAAGCGCAAGATGCCGCTCGTCATCGGCGCCGAGGCGGCCGGCGTCGTCGACGCCATCGGTCCTGGTGTCGCGAGCGTGCTGCCGGGCCAGCTCGTTTCGATCTACGGCGCGCGCACCTGCGGCCTCTGCCGTCCGTGCCGCGAGGGTCGCGACAATCTCTGCGAACATGTGGGCGGCGTGCACGGTTTCCATCTCGACGGTTTTGCGCAGGAAAAGATCAATCTTCCCGCCCGCCTGCTGGTGCCGGCACCTCCCGGTATCGATGCCGTTGCCGCAGCGCTTGCGCCGGTCACCTTCGGTACCGTCGAGCACATGCTGTTCGACAACGCCAAGCTCGAGCCCGGCGAAACCATTCTCGTCCATGCCGGCGGTTCCGGCATCGGCTCGGCGGCTATCCAGCTTGCCAAGAAGATCGGCTGCACCGTCATCACCACCGTCGGCTCCGACGACAAGATCGAGAAGGCCAAGGCGCTTGGCGCCGACCACGTCATCAATTACCGCACCGACCGCTTTGAAGGCGTCGTGCGCAAGCTGACCAAGAAGAAGGGCGTCGACGTCGTGTTCGAACACGTCGGCAAGGACACCTGGGCCGGCTCCATGCTCTGCATGAAGCGGGGAGGCCGTCTGGTCACCTGCGGCTCGACCTCCGGTGTGTCGACCGACATGAACCTGATGATGCTCTTCCAGCAGCAGCTGAAGCTGCTCGGCTCCTTCGGCTGCCGCATGGAGAACATGGCCAACGCCATGCAGAAGATGGCGCGCGGTCTGGTGCATCCGGTGATCGACACTGAAGTCGGCTTCGACGAGATCGACCGGGCGCTGGAGCGGATGGAATCGCGCCAGATCTTCGGCAAGATCATCCTGAAGATGGATTGATCCACGTGCGCATGCTGATCACACGGCTGGTTCTGGCGGCGGATCATTTCCGGCAGTGGCTGATTGCGCAACTCGTCTTCCTGCTTCTGACGATCCTGAAGCTGTTTCCTGCCGATGGCGCCATCCGCTTCATGGATCGGGCCGCCCGCTTCATCGGCCCGAAGACCAGCCGGCACCGACTGACGCTGACCAATCTGCGCAACGCCTTTCCCGAAAAGAGCGAGGCCGAGATTGAAGCGATTGCCATGGAGAGCTGGGGCAATATGGGTCGCATGGCGGCCGAATATGTCTTCCTCGACCGGCTGTTCGATTTCGATCCCGAGGCGACCACGCCCGGCCGCGTCGAAGTCTCGGGCGTTCCGCTCTTTCTCGAGCTGCGCGACAATCCGCGACCCTTCATCGTCTTTACCGCCCACAGCGGCAATTTCGAGATGCTCCCGGTTGCAGGCTCCGCCTTCGGGCTGGAGGTGACGGTGCTCTTCCGCCCACCGAACAACCCTTACGTCGCCGAGAAGGTCTTCGAGTTCCGCAAGGAGCGCATGGGCAACCTCGTGCCGTCGCATGCGGGTTCGTCCTTTGCACTGGCGCGCCAGCTCGAGCGCGGCAACGGTGTTGGCGTGCTCGTCGACCAGAAGTTCCGCAAGGGCCTGAAGACCAAGTTCTTCGGGCAGGACGTGCAGACCAATCCGCTGCTGGCCAAGCTCGTGCGCCAGTTCAATTGCGAGGTCTATCCCGCCCGTTGCATCCGGTTGCCCGGCAATCGTTTCCGGCTGGAGCTGGAGCCGGCGATCGACATCCCGCGCAGGCCCGATGGCGCCGTCGACGTCAACGCCACGGCCCAGGTTCTCAACGACAAGGTCGAGTACTGGGTCAGGGAATATCCCGGGCAATGGTTGTGGTATCACGACCGCTGGCACATCAAGCGCTACCTGAAAGACTGATTCTCCTCGAACCGCAAAAGGCGTTGCCGCCACAGGGCGCAGCGCCTTTTTTGCGCTTTCCTTTTGCATTTGCTGGAGAAAATCGGCGTCTTTGCGCGGCTGAAAGCGCTTCGAAACCGCAAGCTTCCCTTTCTGATGTTGAACGGGGCGGCAATGAGTGTAAACTCACCGTTGTATCGCGGGGGAACAGACCGCAAGCGCTTTGGGTGGCCAAAGTCTCGTGGTTTTCGCTAGAGATGTGGGGGAGCCGTCAAAACCTAGATCAGCGTCTACACCATCAAAGCCTGTCATTTAAGTGCATCGGCGCGGCCTCGGCCGTGGGGGAATTGGGGTTTCGAATTGAACGCACTGATTGAGCTGTTCTGGTTCAAGTATTCACAATTGCAGTATGCTGTACGTACAGCGGACGAGCATCTGATCGGGCTTCTGGATCGTGAACTCGATCCTATTCTGAAGTCGGTCTATGATGAGAAGGCCGTCAGCGTCGAAGATGCCCGCCTTCAGTTCCAGTTTCTGATCGATATTCTGCGCGTCGAGGCCGACGACATTTCCTGCGTGCTGCGCCATTCGCAGCTTTTGCAGTCGCTGATCAATCGCTATTTCGCAGCCACGGGCGCGGTCAACGCCGCCGAGTTGCGATTGGAGCGCACGCCTGTATTGCCGCATAAGGGGCGAGCGGATGAGGGCTTGCTCAACGAGGCGATCCTCGACAGTTTCCCGGATCGCATCGCCGTGATCACGCCGGACTATCGGTATCTCTATACCAATCCGCTCAACGCCAACCATCTCGAAAGCCGCCCGATGGACCTCATCGGCCGGCATATCGTCGAGTTCATCGGCATCCAGCGCTTCGAACTGCGCGTGAAGAGCTATCTCGACCGCTGTTTTGCCGGCGAGGTGGTCGACTATACCTTCGCCAAGACCGTTGACGGACGAACCGTCGTGGTGCGCTGTCGGCTGACGCCCTGCATGTCGAGCAGTGGCAAGCTCATCGGCGCGATCCTGGTGATCCAGGAGCATGCGGACAGGCGCCGGGCCATCGCCGCCTGAAGCCCTGTCGGTTGTATCGCAATACCGAAACGGCGGCCGTTTACAGCGCCGCGCGTCAAATATGACGCGCAAAGGGCGCTGTAACGCTTTAAACTTGCTGCATAATTTTATCCTTACATCGGATCCGATTTAAGGAATTATGCAGTCGAGCCGCCGTTCGTTCAATTGATGTCTGCGTCGTCCGGAAGCAGGGTCCGAAGACATTCCTGCTCGAAGCCGATATGCCTTCGCAGATTGGTGAAGAAGCCGCGCAGCATGTAGCCGGCGGTCTCCGCATTGACGCTCTCGTCGGCGGCGCCGAGCTTCACCAGCATTTCCGTCAGCTCCTCGGCGAAGCACTCGTCCTCGCAATGCTCGTATTTGAGGCGCGCGAGCGTGGCTTCGATCGACGGGTTGTCGCCGAAGTGTTGTTCGACCCAGCGGAACACCGCGCTTTCTTCGCCCGAATGCAGTTCCCGTATCAGCGGCTCCAGCATCTTGGCGGCATAGGCGCATTTCTGCCGGTCGATTTCGACCGGCAGGCTGTCTGCGATTTCTTCGAGGATGCTGCAGAGGGCGAGCTGTTCCTGATGCGCGCGCGCCAGCCAGGCCCGCGGCTCGCTGATCGGGGCAGGGCGCGGCGGCAAGCCTGTCCAGGCCCTGATCCTTCCTTCGTCATTTGTTCTCTTCATGTTGTTCTCACGCCAGCTCCTATGGCGCTCCCTCATTGTTTCCTGAGAGTGAAGCAAATGAGCACGGTCTGCCTTGATCTGAATCAAGGTGCAGCCCTCCCGATTCTGACACTTACGGCAAAGCTGCGGTGGCATGCCGCCTTTAGGTGCGTGCATTCGTCTGCATCAGGACAAAGTTGGGGACCCAACCATGAAATACACTTTCGAGACGATCCTGCTCGGGGTCGGTGCATTTCTCGCGCTTCTTGGCGCCGGATTTGCACAGGACCGGCAGTTCGAAGCCCATATGTGGGTGCTGTTCTTCGTGCTGCTCGGCGGCACCGTCGTTTTGATGCGGCGCCTCGATTTCAGCCCCGCATCATCAGGCAGGACGGCCGCACCGCAGTCGGAATATTCCGACGACGTGGTGAAGTATGGCGTCATCGCCACGGTCTTCTGGGGCGTTGTCGGCTTCCTCGTGGGCGTCGTGGTTGCGCTCCAACTGGCCTTTCCGGACCTCAACATCGAGCCGTGGTTCAACTTCGGCCGCATGCGGCCGCTGCACACCTCGGCGGTGATCTTCGCCTTCGGTGGCAACGCGCTGATCGCGACCTCGTTCTACATCGTCCAGCGCACCAGCCGTGCCCGCCTGTTCGGCGGCAATCTTGCCTGGTTCGTGTTCTGGGGCTACCAGTTCTTCATCGTCATGGCCGCCACCGGCTACCTTCTCGGCATTACCCAGTCGAAGGAATATGCGGAGCCGGAATGGTATGTCGATCTGTGGTTGACGATCGTCTGGGTCGCCTATCTCGCGGTGTTCCTCGGCACGCTGCTGGTGCGCAAGGAACCGCATATCTACGTGGCGAACTGGTTCTATCTGGCCTTCATCGTCACCATCGCGATGCTGCACATCGTCAACAACCTGGCGGTCCCGGTGTCGTTCCTGGGTTCCAAGAGCTACTCGGCCTTCGCCGGCGTGCAGGACGCGCTGACGCAATGGTGGTACGGCCATAACGCCGTCGGATTTTTCCTGACGGCCGGCTTCCTCGGGATGATGTATTATTTCATCCCGAAGCAGGCCAACCGCCCGGTCTATTCCTACCGCCTGTCGATCATCCACTTCTGGTCGTTGATCTTCATGTATATCTGGGCCGGTCCGCACCATCTGCACTATACGGCGCTGCCGGACTGGGCGCAGACGCTCGGCATGGTCTTCTCCATCATGCTGTGGATGCCGTCCTGGGGCGGCATGATCAACGGCCTGATGACGCTTTCGGGCGCCTGGGACAAGATCCGCACCGACCCGATCATCCGCATGATGGTCATGGCCGTTGCCTTCTACGGCATGGCGACCTTCGAAGGTCCGATGATGTCGATCAAGACGGTCAACTCGCTCAGCCACTATACCGACTGGACCATCGGCCATGTGCATTCGGGCGCGCTCGGCTGGAACGGCCTGATCACCTTCGGCGCCATCTACTATCTCACGCCGAAACTGTGGAACCGCGAGCGGCTCTATAGCGTGCGCATGGTCAACTGGCACTTCTGGCTCGCCACGCTCGGCATCGTCGTCTACGCCGCCGTCATGTGGGTGGCCGGTATCCAGCAGGGCCTGATGTGGCGCGAATACGACGACCAGGGTTTCCTCGTCTATTCCTTCGCGGAATCGGTCGCGGCCATGCTGCCCTACTACGTGCTGCGTGCGCTGGGCGGTGCCCTGTTCCTCGCTGGCGCTCTGCTCATGGCCTTCAACGTAACAATGACCATCCTCGGCCGCGTGCGTGACGAAGCTCCGATCTTCGGTGCGACGCCCGCGCTCAAGGCTGCGGAATAGGAGG
The DNA here is from genome assembly GCF_001270265.1 of Ensifer adhaerens. Taxonomy (GTDB): domain Bacteria; phylum Pseudomonadota; class Alphaproteobacteria; order Rhizobiales; family Rhizobiaceae; genus Ensifer; species Ensifer adhaerens_B. The sequence goes on along the minus strand of NZ_LGAP01000025.1, from coordinate 83,586 downwards.
GCATAGACCATGTCCATTCTCGACAAACACGCCACCCTGGAACGCAACGCAACGCTGCTGCTCGTCGGCTCGCTTCTCGTCGTCTCGATCGGCGGCATCGTTGAAATCGCGCCGCTGTTCTATCTCGAAAACACCATCGAGAAGGTCGAAGGCATGCGGCCCTATTCGCCGCTGGAACTGGCCGGCCGCGACATCTACGTGCGGGAAGGCTGCTACGTCTGTCACAGCCAGATGATCCGGCCGTTCCGCGACGAGGTGGAGCGCTACGGTCACTATTCGCTGGCGGCGGAATCCATGTACGACCATCCGTTCCAGTGGGGCTCGAAGCGCACCGGGCCGGATCTCGCCCGCGTCGGCGACCGCTACTCCAACGAGTGGCACGTGCAGCACATGATCGAGCCGCGCTCGGTGGTGCCGGAATCGGTGATGCCGAGCTACGGCTTCCTCAAGGATACCCCGCTCGACGTCAGAAACGTCGCCGCGGCACTGAAGGCCAACAGCGCGGTCGGTGTGCCCTATACCGACGAGATGATCGAGAACGCCGCCGCCGACATCAAGGCGCAGGCCGATCCGAATGCGGATACGTCCGGCGTCGAGGCGCGCTACCCGAAGGCCAAGCTCGGCGATTTCGACGGCGATCCGCAGAAGCTGACGGAGATGGATGCGCTCGTCGCCTATCTCCAGATGCTCGGCACGCTGGTCGACTTCTCCACCTATGATGACACCACAGGCTATCGCTAAGGGAGGGCACGGACATGGAAACCTACACGGCCATGCGCCAGTTCGCCGACAGCTGGGCGCTGCTCGGCATGGTGATTTTCTTCCTGGGCGTCGTCGCCTTCATCTTCCGGCCCGGCGCCAAGAAGGCCGCCGATCGGGCCGCAGCCATCCCCCTGAAGGAGGACTAATAATGGCGGACAAACACGTCGACGAGATCAGCGGCGTCGAAACCACCGGTCACGAATGGGACGGGATCCGCGAGCTTAACAACCCGATGCCGCGCTGGTGGGTCTATACCTTCTACGCCACCATCATCTGGTCGATCGGCTACATGGTCGTCTATCCCGCCGTGCCGCTGTTGACGGATGCGACCAAAGGCGTGATCGGCTACTCCAGCCGTGCGGAACTGAGCGCAGAGCTTGCCGATGCCAAGACGGCACAGGCCGGCAATCTGGAAAAGATCGCCGCGAGCTCGCTCGACCAGATCATCGCCGATCCGCAGCTGCATCAGTTCGCGGTCGCGGCGGGCGCCTCGGCCTTCAAGGGCAACTGCGCCCCGGGCCCCGGCTCGGGGGCCGCCGGGTCGGCCGGCTTCCCCCACCTCAACGACGACGACCGGCTCTGGGGCGGCAAGCCCGAGGAGATCTATCAGACGGTGGCCCACGGCATCCGTTACACCGGCGACGATGACACGCGCGTCTCCGAAATGCCGTCCTTTGCCGAGATCCTGCAGCCGGAAGAGATCAAGCAGACGGCGGCTTACGTCGTCAGCCTGACCGGCACGCCTTCGGATGCGGCTCTGGTCGAACCGGGCAAGGCGTTGTTCGAAGCCAATTGCGCCTCGTGCCACGGAGCCGATGCCAAGGGCAACCGCGAGTTCGGTGCGCCTGATCTGGCAGACGCACTCTGGCTCAACGGCGACAGCGAGCAGGCAATCGTCGCGCAAATGAAGGCCCCCAAGCACGGCGTCATGCCGGCCTGGCTGCCGCGCCTCGGCGACACCACCGTCAAGCAGCTGGCCGTGTTCGTGCATTCGCTGGGTGGTGGCGAGTAACGCTTAAGAGTGGCGGTCCGCGGAGGGCTGCCCCTCATCCGCCTGCCGGCACCTTCTCCCCGCATGCGGGGAGAAGGCCGCAAGCTCCGGCGGCCGCGCCAACCATAAGCGTTGATGTGTGACGATGATGTTGCGCCCAGCGTCTCTCTCCCCGCCTGCGGGGAGAGATGTCCGGCAGGACAGTGAGGGGGCAAATCGTCAAGCGCGATGGCGCAGGCCGTCAATCTGAGAAGACGCGGCCTTTGTCATTCCAGCGCCGCGGCGATGGTGGCGCCGACCATGACGCTCGAAAGTGCCGCACCGAGCAGCAGCGGCGCGTTGACCGGCCGGCGCACGACGCTACCGAAATTGAACAGGTTCATCGGCAAAAGGTGAAAGCCGCCGCCTTCGGGCTTGCTGCGCGGCGCTTCCATGAAGCATTCGTCGTCGAACCAGATCCAGTCGTCGCGCCAGGTCCAGCAGCCCTTGTCGCGATAGACGGCCGCGACCTCCTCGGCAAAGGCCTTGTCGGCCGGTAGGCGGATGTAGTCGATCGGTTTGCGGTTGAAATACTGCATCGCCAGCGGCATCGAGCGTTCGGTGCAATAGTTCGACATCCAGAGCTTAAAACCGATTTCGTCGCGAAGCCGGTCGAGCACGCGAAACACCTGCACATGGTCCTCGTGGCCATACTCGCCCCACGGATTGTGGGTGAAGACATTCATGTCGGGCTTCAGTAGCGGCTGCAGTCTGCGGTAGAGCGTTTCGTAGTTTTCGCGATAGGCCTGGGCGATCGGCCGCGTGGAGTGGCGGAAGCTGCCGGGCATCAGCTGCGACAGCGATTTCTTGACGACACGCTTGGCTCGCGGCGCGTCCCCTCGGTTCCGAATTCCATGCCGTAGGGGCCCGGCTTCGGGCTTGTCCAGTCGGCGCAGTCGAAGGAGCCGGTCTCTTCCATTTCGAGAAAGCGCACATTGCCGCGCGGATAGGCCTTGATCGCGGCAACGCGTGCGTCGCCCATCTGCGGCTCCGACCAGATGTCGCGATAGAGGATGATGACCTCATCGACCTTTTTCAGGATCGAGGTGAACCACAGCAGTTCGTCGTCGGGGTGGGCGCCGATGATGACGGAATTGCGCGGAAGCTCGTGTTCGTCCAGCATTGCCAAGCGCCCGTTGCCGCGATCTCAGTTCGCGCGCAATCTTGGGCTGCAAAGATTAAACCGGCGTAAAATCTGCGGGCGCAGGCGCCGGCTGTCCACAGGTGGCGGGAGCCGGCGCGCGGATGGCTATTGCGCCGACCAGACAGCCAGCTCGTAACCATCGGGGTCGGCGAAGTGAAAGCGCCGGCCGCCGGGGAAGGTGAAGATCGGTTGCAGGATCCTGCCGCCGGCGGCCTCGACCTTCGTCACGGCCTCTTCCAGATTGTCGGCATAGATGATGATCAACGGCCCTCCGGCTCTGACCGGGCCGGTCGTGGTGAAGCCGCCGGTCAATCTGCCGTCCTGGAACTCACAATATTCCGGACCGTAATCCGTGAAGGTCCAGCCGAAGGCACCGCCGTAGAACGCCTTGCTGGCGGCGATGTCGGAGACGTTGAACTCGACATAGTCGATGCGGCGATCGTTGCCCTTGTTACCCATGATGTGTCCAGTCGCTTTCAGATTCCAAGATTGATTTCAGCCCGGCGAGATCCTTTGCCACCCATTCGGCATCGCCGGCGAATTGCTCGTCGCTCATATCGGGTTGCCGCAGGAGGGTGAACATCACCTCGGCGCCATTGCCGTTCGGCACGACACGCAAGGCGTTGTGCACCTTCACGCCGTTTTCCAGCGTCACCAGATGGTCGACGACGCCGAAGGCGTTTGGAGGGGCGAAGCGCACACGAGCATTACCGAGGGGACCGGGGGCGACCCATTCGTCGCCATCCTGTGTCAGGCCGGACGACAGGCCGGATGCCCAGAGCGGCATGTTTTCCGGCTTGGCCATGAAGGCATAGACGTCGTTCCAGTCGCGCTCGATTGAGATGTGGATGATTTTCGCTGCCAGTGCCGCCATGCGTTTCGCCGTGCGTGTTTGCCGATGCGATCAAAAAAATAGCACCGAAAGGCGGGTAGCGTCTTGAACGAAACGGCCAACAAAACAGGCAATCTTGATTTGACGGTATGCTCCAAGCGGACCTACGCTACTCCATCGCTGGAGAGGTGGCCACCTGGGCCACACCCACCACCAAGGAGGCGACCATGGCACAGGCTGTTTCGCGTTCTATTACAAGACGAAGTGTGGTTGCAGGGCTGACGCTGACCGCCGCGTCGGTGGCTGTATTGGCGAGGGCGGCTGGCGCGCAGGCCAACCAAACCAACCCTGAGAAAAGCCTGTACGAGCGGCTGGGCGGTGTCTTCGCCATCGCGGCGGTGGTGGATCACTTCAGCGACGCCGTCGTGGAGAACCCTATCGTCGGCCAGAAGTCCGAGAACCCGCAGTTGCGGGAATGGCATACCAAAGACCTGGGAAGGCTGCCCGGCCTCAAGTTCATGCGAACGCTGTGGGTCTGCAACGTTTCGGGTGGGCCCTTCCAGTACACGGCCACCAAGCCCGGCGCGACTCTGCTCGGCCTTGAGGAGGCCCACCGGGGCCTGCGCATCTCCCCCGCCGAATTTGATGAGGTCGCAGCGGAACTCGGACGGACTCTGGACTTCTTCAAGATCCCCGAACCGGAGAAGGCCGAAGTCCTGGCGGCCTTCGCCGCCCACAAAGGCGAGGTCACCGGAGGAGGCTAGGTCGCGGCCGCTAAGCGCTGCTGAAGCATTCTGTGTTGTCCATAAATCGACGCCGATTTAAGGAGCTATGCAGTAACCGGCGAGTTGCAGCCTTATGTCCTGCGGCGAGAGCGACGTCAGCTCCTTCGTCTCACGCGTGAGATGCGCCTGATCTGCGTATCCGCACTCGAGCGCCAGCGCCGTCAGGCTTGCCCCGGCCTGCGCATGGCAGGCCGCGAGGAAACGCTGCAGGCGAAGGACGCGATCCAGCGTCTTGGCGCCATAGCCGAAGTGCTCGTGGCAACGGCGGCGAAGCGTTCGCTCGCTTGTGCCGGTGGTCTGAGCGAGCGAGCGGATTGGGCTGTCCGACGCTGAGCGGCCGTGTCGGAGCAGATCGAGGCACGCGGAGACCTCGCAGGGCGGGGCTGCTACCATCGGGATCCGGCGTTTCACCGCTTCGGCGAGGATGGCACTGCGTGCTTGTGCGTCCGCAGCCTCGGTCATCCTTGCGTCGAGGTCTCGAGCGTCTCGCCCCCATAGGTCGTCGAGAGGGACGATCGTGCCGGTTATTTGTGAAAGCGGCGTGCGTAGCCAGCAGGCGGCGATGCCGGGTCGAAATCTCAGCCCTATCAGGGTTTCGCCGGAGCCGATCACGGGGAAGGCGGCCACTCGGTCCGGCCCGGCAACTGCAAGTCCACTGTGCGACCAGATGATGTCGACGCAGCCATCGGGGACCACGGCCATGCGCGATGCTTGCCCTTCGGGCATGACATGGCTCCAAAGGCACTCCACATGGGCCGCAAGCGACGCAGGAGCCGGCCGCTCACGATAGATGCCGCGCCGCTTGGCAAGCGTCAGAGGTTCAAGCGAGCCGTGCATGTTTTTTCCTTCGTCGCCTGGACGGCCGGTCTGCCATGGCAAAACTGCCGTTCGCCAGTTTGCTCATGGTACTGGGCCGGAGGAGGATGGCAAAGGGGCTGGTCGCTGTCACGGTTCCTCGAAGGCGCCGCGACGGGGGCGGCGGTATCTCCGCAGGGCCCTGGATTCCCGGAAACTGCGATTGCCATCAGTTCGCGCGGCACGAGGCCCGGGCGTTTCGACGCATGCGGCGGCATGAGCGCGAAAACTTGACACAGATCAACGTTTCCCGCGGCCAAATCGGGCAAGACATCGGCTACTACGCGATACATTCGGGGATTTCCCACACATGCAGCCTCAATCCGCCACAAACGCCCCCATCGTCGAACGCCACGAGGCCGAGGCGGTCAACGCGGCGCATGTGCGCAAGCCGCTTTACGAAAAGCGCAAGAAGATCTTCCCGAAGCGCGCCGAGGGGCGTTTCCGCCAGTTCAAATGGCTGGTGATGCTGGTGACGCTCGGCATCTACTATCTCACCCCGTGGATCCGCTGGGACCGCGGCGAGCATGCGCCCGACCAGGCGGTGCTCGTCGATATCGCCGCCCGCCGGTTCTATTTCTTCTTCATCGAGATCTGGCCGCAGGAGTTCTTCTTCGTGGCCGGGCTTCTGGTCATGGCGGGCTTCGGCCTCTTCCTGGTGACATCGGCGGTTGGGCGCGCCTGGGGCGGCTATACCTGTCCGCAGACGGTCTGGGTCGATCTCTTCCTCGTCGTCGAACGCTTCATCGAAGGCGACCGCAACGCGCGCATGAAGCTCGATGCCGGGCCGTGGACACTGAACAAGGTGGGCAAGAGGGTCGTCAAACACTCGATCTGGATCCTGATCGGCATCGCCACCGGCGGCGCCTGGATCTTCTATTTTGCCGACGCGCCGGCATTGCTGAAGACCTTCATTTCGCTCGAGGCTCCGACGATCGCCTATATGACCGTCGCGATCCTGACAGCCACGACCTATGTCTTCGGCGGGCTGATGCGCGAGCAGGTCTGCACCTATATGTGCCCGTGGCCGCGCATCCAGGCGGCGATGCTCGACGAGAATTCGCTCGTCGTCACCTATAACGACTGGCGCGGCGAGCCGCGTTCGCGCCACCAGAAGAAGGCCGCAGCGGCCGGGGAGACCGTTGGCGATTGCGTCGATTGCAATGCCTGCGTCGTCGTCTGTCCGATGGGCATCGACATCCGTGACGGTCAGCAGCTCGAATGCATTACCTGCGCGCTCTGCATCGATGCCTGCGACAACGTCATGGACAAGCTCGGGCGCGAGCGCGGACTGATCGCCTATGCGACACTCAGCGACTATGCCTCCAACATGGCGCTTGCCACCGATGGCGGCACGAAGGCGATCGACCCGGGCCGGGTGCGCGATGCCGACGGCACGTTCGTCGACAAGGTCAGGCATTTCAACTGGAAGATCGTCTTCCGCCCGCGCGTGCTTGTCTATCTCGGCGTCTGGACCCTGGTCGGCATCGGTCTGCTCTATGCGCTTCTGGCGCGCGACCGGCTGGAGCTCAACGTGCTGCATGACCGCAACCCGCAATTCGTACTCGAATCTGATGGATCGGTGCGCAACGGCTACATGGTCAAGCTCCTGAACATGATCCCCGAACAACGCACGGTCATGCTGACCATCGACGGCATGCCGTCGGCGATGATGCGCATCGCCGGTCAGGCAGCGGGCGACGGCCGCAGCTTCGCCGTCGGCGTCGATCCGGACAAGGTGACGGCGCTGAAGGTGTTCGTGACGCTGCCGAAGGAGAAACTCGGCGAGGCGGAAGACGGCTTCAGCCTGATTGCGGAGGACCCGTCGAGCCATGAGCGCGACGTCTACAAGGCCAACTTCAACGGACCGGGAGCTGCGAAATGACCGCTGACCAGGGCAGGCAACCACGCGTCTTCACCGGATGGCACATGCTCGGCGTGATGGTGCTGTTCTTCGGCACCATCATCACCGTCAACCTGATCATGGCCTGGAACGCCAGCCACAGCTGGAGTGGGCTCGTCGTTCAGAACACCTATGTCGCCAGTCAGCAGTTCAACGGCAAGGTGAAGGAGGCGCGCGCCTTTACGGCAAGCGGTCTCGACGGCAAGCTGAGCCTGGAGCAAGGCGCGGTGCGCTACACCCTGACACGGCAGGGCAAGGCCGAAACCTCGGCCGACAAGGTCGTTGCCGTGTTCAAGCGGCCGGTCGAGGAGCATGAGGACGTGCGGGTCGAGATGGCCCATCAGGGCGAGGGCGTCTTCGTCGCCGCGACCGACCTCAAGCGCGGCCAATGGATCGCCGACATCACCGCGACGTCGGGCGACAAGGTCGTCTATCGCCAAGCCATCCGCTTCATCGCGCCGGGAGAGCGTCCATGAGCTGCTGCGCTGCCGGCGCCGAAACCGTGCTGGAGATCGAGAGAAGTGCCCAGGGCCTGCCGAGCTCGGAAGAGCTGTGGTTGACCAGCCGCGCGCTCGACGGCGGCCTTCGCCAGACCGACCTCAGCGTGCCCGGCATCCATTGCGGCGCCTGCATCACCACGATCGAGGCCGCGCTGAAGACCCGACCTGAGGTGGAGCGTGCCCGCATCAACCTTTCCTCGCGCCGGGTGTCGATCGTCTGGAAGGAAGACGTCGCGGGGCAGCGCACCGATCCACGCGAACTGGCGCGCGCCATCCGCGAGCGCGGCTACGAGACGCATCTGTTTGCCCCCGGCGAGGAGGAAGGCGACACGCTGCTGAAGCAGCTGGTGCGCGCCGTTGCCGTCGCCGGTTTTGCCTCGACCAACATCATGCTGCTCTCGGTCTCGGTCTGGTCCGGTGCCGACGCGGCGACACGCGATCTCTTCCATTGGATTTCGGCGCTGATCGCCGCGCCGACGCTGATCTATGCCGGCCGGTTCTTCTACGCGTCCGCCTGGAATGCGCTGAAGCATGGCCGCACCAATATGGATGTGCCGATCGCGCTGGCGATCACGCTGTCCTATGGCATCTCGCTCTATGAGACGATCACTCACGGCACCCATGCCTGGTTCGACGGCACGGTAATGCTGCTGTTCTTCCTGCTTATCGGCCGCACGCTCGACCACATGATGCGCGGCCGAGCCCGTTCGGCGATCAGCAGCCTGGCGCGCCTGTCGCCGCGCGGAGCGATGGTGGTCGATACGGATGGCAGCCGCGAATACCGGCCGGTCGACGAGATCAAGCCGGGCGAACGTCTGGCGATCGCGGCCGGCGAACGCATTTCCGTCGACGGGCGGATTCTTGTCGGCTCCAGCGACCTCGACCGGTCGATCGTCAACGGCGAAAGCGCGCCGTCGCCGGTGCATGTCGGCGACACGGTCGAGGCGGGCCCGCCCAATCTCACCGGGCCTCTGACGATCGAGGCGACGGCCCCTGCCCGTGACTCGCTGCCGGCCGCAATCATGGGCCTGATGGAGGCCGCCGAAGGGGGCAGGGCGCGCTATCGCCGCATCGCCGATCGCGCGGCGCAGTATTATTCGCCTGCGGTTCATCTGCTGGCGTTCCTCAGTTTCGTCGGCTGGATGTTCGTCGATGGCGATTTCCACCACGCCATGCTGGTGGCCGTCGCGGTGCTGATCATTACCTGCCCCTGCGCGCTCGGGCTGGCGGTGCCGGTCGTGCAGGTCATTGCTGCCGGACGGCTCTTCCAGAATGGCGTCATGGTCAAGGACGGCTCGGCGATGGAGCGGTTGGCCGAGATCGACACGGTGCTGTTCGACAAGACGGGCACGCTGACATCAGGCGAGCCGCGTCTCGTCAATGGGGCAGAGATCAAGCCGAATGTGCTGGCAAAGGCGGCTGGCCTTGCCGTGCATTCACGCCACCCGCTGGCGATCGCAATCCACGATGCGGCTGCGATCGCGTCGGTGCTCGCCGGTGATATCCGCGAAATCCCAGGGGCCGGCATTGAGGCGGTGACGGCAGACGGCGTCTACCGCCTCGGTAGCCGCGCCTTCGCCTGCGGCGATGCCGGTGAGGCGAGCGGCCAGTCGGAGGCGATCCTGTCTCTCGACGGACGCGAGCTTGCCTGCTTCCGCTTTGAAGACCGGCTGCGGCCGTTAGCGCACGAAAGCGTCGAGAGCCTGACCCGCATGGGGTTTGCGACCGGCATTCTCTCAGGCGACCGCGAGCCGGTGGTGGCAGCGCTTGCCGGCAGGCTCGGCATTACCCGCTGGCGTTCCGAGCTGTCGCCGCGCGGCAAGGTTGACGAATGCGCGGCTGCGGCCGAAGGCGGCCACCGCGTGCTGATGGTCGGCGACGGCATCAACGACGCGCCGGCGCTCCGTGCCGCCCATGTGTCGATGGCGCCGGCCACCGCGGCCGATGTCGGCCGGCAGGCCGCCGACTTCGTCTTCCTGCACCAGGGGCTTTCTGCCGTGCCGATGGCGATCGACACCTCGCGCCGCGCCGGCCGGCTGATCCGCCAGAACTTCGCGCTGGCGATTGGCTACAACGTCATCGCCGTTCCGATCGCCATCATGGGCTACGCGACGCCGCTGATTGCAGCCGTCGCCATGTCGACATCGTCGGTGATCGTCGTCGCCAATGCCTTGCGCCTGCGTGCCGGCAACCGCAAGGCCGCCACGGCAATGGCCGAACGGCAGGCGCCGACAGCGCTGGACGCCATTGGAAGTGCCTCATGAACACGCTGATCTATCTCATTCCGATTGCATTGTTCTTAGGCGGACTTGGTCTTGTCGCCTTCCTCTGGGCGCTGAAGAGCGGCCAGTACGAAGACCTCGACGGCGCCTCGTGGCGCGTGCTCGACGATGGCGACGGTAAGCCCGAAAAGGAGTGATTTTCTCAGGAATGGCTTGTCGTTAATCGATTTGAATGCCAAAACAGCCTCCGCCGTCGCATCTTGCGTCCGCCCCTTTCCCGAGGGGCAATGCGAGCGCGCGAAGTTCAATTCGAGGGGCCGGCTCCCACGCGTTTATCCCGATCGCGTCCGGCTCTCCTGTCCAATGGAGGCAATCACGTGTCACAGGCGGAAATCGGCCTTATCGGTCTCGGTGTCATGGGCTCGAACCTGGCGCTCAACATCGCTGAAAAAGGCAACAAGATCGCGGTGTTCAACCGCACCGTCGAGGCGACGCACAAATTCTACGCGGAAGCCGGCGAGCTTCAGGGCCAGATCGTGCCCTGTGACACCATCGAAGCGTTCGTCGCCGCCATCCGCCCGCCGCGGCCGATCATCATCATGATCAAGGCCGGCGAGCCGGTCGATCAGCAGATGGAAATCCTCAAGCCCTACCTCGCCAAGGGCGACATCATGATCGATGCCGGCAACGCCAACTTCCGCGACACGATGCGCCGCTTCGAGGCGCTGCAGGATTCGGGCCTGACCTTCATCGGCATGGGCGTTTCCGGCGGTGAAGAGGGCGCGCGCCACGGCCCGTCGATCATGGTCGGCGGCACGGAAGACTCCTGGAAGCGCGTCGAGACGGTGCTGAGCTCGATCGCCGCCAAGTACGACAACGACCCGTGCGTCGCCTGGCTCGGCGAAAACGGCGCCGGTCACTTCGTCAAGACGATCCACAACGGCATCGAATATGCCGACATGCAGATGATCGCCGAAATCTACGGCATCCTGCGCGACGGCCTGAAGATGACGGCGGGCGAGATCGGCGAGGTGTTTGGCGCCTGGAACAAGGGCCGCCTCAACTCCTATCTGATCGAGATCACCGAGAAGGTGCTGAAGGCGGCAGACCCGCTGACCGGCAAGCCGATCGTCGACCTGATCCTCGACAAGGCCGGCCAGAAGGGCACCGGCAAGTGGTCGGTGATCGAAGCGCAGACCATGGGCGTGCCGGCAACCGCAATCGAAGCGGCCGTGGCCGCCCGCAGCATCTCGTCGGCGAAGGCAGAGCGCGAAGCCGCCGAGACGATCCTTGGCCTGCCGGATGTCGGCGCGTTCGAGGTCACCGACAAGGCTGCCTTCATCAAGGACCTGGAAAACGCGCTGCTGGCCGCCAAGATCGGCGCCTATGCGCAAGGCTTTGCCGTCATGTCCGCCGCGTCGAAGGAATTCGACTGGTCGCTGCCGATGCCGACGATTGCCAAGATCTGGCGCGCCGGCTGCATCATCCGCTCGCAGTTCTTGGATGAAATCACCACCGCCTTCACCAAGGCGCCCGATGCCGCCAACCTGATCGTCACGCCGGCCTTTGCCGCCATGGTCAAGGAAACCGACGCAGCGCTGCGCCGCGTCGTTTCGGCGGCCGCCCTTGGCGGCCTGCCGGCGCCGGCACTGGCCTCGGCCCTCGGCTACTTCGACAGCTACCGCCGCGGCCGCGGCACCGCCAACGTGATCCAGGCCCAGCGCGACTTCTTCGGCGCCCATGGCTTCGACCGCGTCGATGGTGCCGACAGCCATCACGGCCCGTGGGGCAGCGGCCTCAACGCCTGAGCGGGCGAAGATCGGAAATTGGAACGGGGCGGCTCTGGCCGCCCCTTTTCGTTTGGGGCCGTCGCTTCGGCTCCGGAGGTGCGCGCAGGGCCATTAGTACTCGGCCGGCATTGTCTTGAATTGCACGCCATAGTATTTCAGGTCCGGCGACGGCAACCGGCACGAGGAGCATATCGATGGCGACGGTTATCCTGTTTCATTCCATTTGCGGGCTGCGCGCGCTCGAGCGCGACGCCGCGGCGCGCTTGCGGGCGCTTGGGCACGATGTGATCACGCCCGATCTCTATGAAGGTCAGGTTGCGGGTTCGATGGACGACGGCTTTGCGCTCAAGGACGAAATCGGCTGGCGGATACTCTGCGAACGCGCGGAAGTGGCGGTAGCCAGCCAGCCGGCATCGGCAGTGCTCGGCGGATTTTCCTTTGGCGCTGCCATCGCCTCACACCTCTGGGCGAAGCGGCCGAAAACATCGGGCGTTCTGCTGCTGCACAGCATCGTCGAAATCCCCGACAATGCCCGCGACGGCGTTCCGGTGCAGTTGCATCTAGCCGATCCGGACATTTACGAGCCGGCGGAGGATGTCGCGGCATGGCGCGCGGTTGCGGACCGGTCGCCGATTGCGCTTGAAGCCTTCACCTATCCCGGCGTCGGCCACCTCTATGCGGACGCTTCGCTGCCGGATTACGACGACGAGGCGGCAAGCCTCACGTGGGGCCGTGTCGAACGGTTTCTCGGGGGCCTTTAGGCGCAACTTCGTCGCTCGCTGGAGCGCGGGGAAGCGCCCTTCTGCGAACCCAAAGCGATGCCGCCGACGAAGGCGAACGGCCGGTGGGCGGTCTCTACTTGGGGCGACTTTTCTCGTATCGGACGTCGCCGTTTGCCATCGTGTCGACGTGGATCCAGCCGTGCTTGCGATAGAAGCCGTTGGCGCGGATGCCTTCACGTCCGTCGGTTTCGAGCCAGATCGTCTCGTGATTGCGGAAGAGGGCGGTTTCCGCCTCCTTCAGTAGCAGCCTTCCAAGGCCGAGCCCTTCGAAATCAGGGTTGACGAAGAGGGCGAAGACGGAGCCGTCTTCGTCGTCGATCGACGAGAATGCGGCGGGGCTGCCGTCGACCTCGGCGATCCAGACCCCGGCGTCGGCCGCCAGTATCTCGATCAGTGTTGCCGGCGTGATGCCCATCTCCGACAGTTGTTCGCGCGAGAGGTGGTTTTGAACGACACTGGTGCGGATGTCGAAGATCGCCTCGACGTCTTCAGCTCTGGCTTTTCTCACGACGATGTTCATCACCGACCCTCTGCTCTTGCACGGGTGCCGTTTAGCGCTTCGGAATCGGTGCGTCCACAGGTTGCTTCCGGGCACGGTAAGCCGATTGGTGATGGTGCGGAATCGCGCGACCCGTTATCGCTTGATCGACACCTGCACGGCGGACTGAAACTCAGGCTGGCTGAGGCTCTGCAGCGTCTCGGATGGCTGGCCGTCGATATGGCCGATCACCGCCTTGGCGAGTTCGCGCCCGGCAACCCGGATGTCCTCGTACATGGTCACCACCTCGGGGCGAAGCCAGCGCAGGAAATCGCTCGGCACCTTGGAGACCATGTCGGCATCCTTGCCGAGTGTCTTCTTGGCGGCTTCGAGCCCGGCAATCAGCGCGATCGCGCCCGAGCCGCTGCCCGAGACGATGCCATCCGGAGCGTCGTCGGAGCGCATCAGCGTCTCGAAGGCGTCGCGGATCTCGACCAGCGTGTGGTCGATGTTGATATGATGGAAGCTGACCGCATCCGCCTGGAAGTCGCGAAGCCCGCGCTCGAAGCCGGCACGCATATGGGAATAAAATGTCAGGTGCGGCGGCGGCTCCAGCAGCACCAGGCGTTTGCGGCCGCGCTCCACCAGCTCGCGCACCGCCTCATAGGCAAAACGCTCGTTGTCGAAGTCATGATAGGGGTGGACGACGCCCATTTCGGTGCGGCCATGGGTGACGAAGGGCAGGCCGCGCTCCGTCAGAAGCGCCACGCGCGGGTCGTGCGGTTCCGTGCGCGAGATGATCACGCCATCAGCAGCGCCGGTGTCGAGGATGTAGCGGATCGGCGCCAGGGCATCCTTGGTGGCGCTGTAGGGGGTGACGACCAGGTGGTAGGGCGTGCCGGCGAGAACCTCGGTGATGCCGACGACCATGGGGCTGGTAATGCCCATGATCTCTTCCTCGAGCGTCAGCACCAGGCTGATGACGTTGGTCTTGCCGGTTCTGAGGCGTACGCCGGCGCGGTTGGGCTGGTAGCCGATCTGCTTGGCGACGAGGCGAACGCGCTCCTTAGTTTCGGCGCCGATGTCGGGCGCATCCTTCAAGGCACGGGAAACGGTGGTAATGCCGAGCCCGGTCATGAAAGCGATTGTCTTCAGCGTTGGCCTGCCGCCATCCGGCGGCGGCGTCAGCGGTCTGTTTTTCGTCTTGCCGTCCATCGCCTTACCCGCCCGCCCTTGCCATTGTCGCCAGCCTTCACTCAGCCGGTGCGAAGTCCGATCGGCCAGTTTGCCCCGCCGTCCCGTTTCGCGTCACTTCATCGCCTTATATACGAAATGTGACGGGGAGCTATCCTGCTTTGGGAAGGCGCCGTTCCGATAAATCTGTAACGATACAGTAGTCCTGTCGAGCATTTTTGTTGCTGCGCTGCGAAAGATGAAACACTCTGGTTGAGTGAGGCCCGTGGCATCGGGCGTTGTGCATTTGCGAGAGAGCATATGCAGCAAGACGGCCGCGATCTTTGGCAATATTCATCAAAAACAGCGGGATAGTGGCAACTTTTGCCTCTTTGCCTTTGATTTCCCCGCGGTGATCTCACGTCTCGTCGCTGCGCTCTAGTGCGCCTATGAGTTGTAAATAACGTTTCTGTTTAAATTCATTGGGGTGGGTGTTGCGGACCGGGATCGTTTCCTCTAAGTTTTTTACGGTAACGTTACAGTGAGGGAGGAGACTCATGAATTTACGTTCTTTCGCGGCCGCTTTGGCGGTGACGGTGGTGCTGCCGCTCGGTGCAGCAAGCGCTGCCGATCTTGAGGTAACCCATTGGTGGACGTCAGGCGGTGAGGCGGCAGCGGTTGCCGAACTGGCCAAGGCATTCGATGCGACCGGCAATCATTGGGTTGACGGTGCGATCGCCGGTTCCGGCAGCACGGCGCGCCCCATCATGGTCAGCCGCATCACCGGTGGTGACCCCATGGCAGCCACGCAATTCAACCATGGTCGCCAAGCCGAGGAGCTTGTCGAGGCCGGGTTGATGCGCGACCTGACTGACGTCGCCACCAAGGAGAAGTGGAAGGAGATCATCAAGCCGGCGAGCCTGCTCGATTCCTGCACCATCGACGGCAAGATCTATTGCGCACCGGTCAACATCCACTCCTGGCAGTGGCTCTGGCTGTCGAACGCCGCCTTCAAGCAGGCGGGCGTCGACGTGCCGAAGAACTGGGACGAGTTCGTCGCAGCCGCCCCAGCGCTCGAGAAGGCCGGCATCGTGCCGCTCGCCGTCGGCGGCCAGCCGTGGCAGGCGGCCGGCGCCTTTGACGTGCTGATGGTGGCGATTGCCGGCAAGGACACGTTCCAGAAGGTCTTTGGCGACAAGGACGAGGAAGCCGCAGCCGGACCGGAGATCGCCAAGGTCTTCAAGGCTGCCGACGATGCGCGCCGCATGTCCAAGGGCACCAACGTCCAGGATTGGAACCAGGCGACGAACATGGTCATCACCGGCAAGGCCGGCGGCCAGATCATGGGCGACTGGGCACAGGGCGAATTCCAGCTTGCTGGCCAAAAGGCCGGAACCGACTACACCTGCCTTCCGGGTCTCGGTGTCAACGAGGTGATCTCGACCGGGGGCGATGCCTTCTACTTCCCGCTATTGAAGGACGAGGAAAAGTCCAAGGCGCAGGAAGCGCTGGCATCGACGCTGCTGAACCCGGCGACGCAGGTCGCGTTCAACCTGAAGAAGGGTTCGCTGCCGGTGCGTGGTGACGTCGACCTGGCCGCCGCCAACGACTGCATGAAGAAGGGTCTGGACATTCTCGCCAAGGGCAACGTGATCCAGGGCACCGACCAACTTCTGTCTGCCGACAGCCAGAAACAGAAGGAAGACCTCTTCTCCGAGTTCTTCGCGAACCCCTCCATGACGCCGGAAGATGCGCAGAAGCGCTTTGCCGACATCATCGCTTCGGCGGACTGAGTGAGCCATCCTTGATCCGTCGGTCCCGCCTTCGGGCGGGATCGGCCAAGGCCTCCCTATGCTGGGCATTCGTGCCGCAGGCCAGTGTCCGTCCCGGCGCGGCATGAATGGGGAGTGGCTGTCAACGTGATGGGCGCGGCATCCGGCGGTCTGTTCGCTGCAACCGATGCTACCCATCATTGGAAAACCATTGCAGTTCCGGAGGAACGAAATATGGCGGGTCACACACGCGGATCGGGTCGACCGAACCAGTGGCTACGGAACCTGAATGCGAAGCTTGCCTCTATCCCGATGATCCTGACGGCCGTGGTCATTTTCCTCGGCGGAACGGTCTGGACCGTGGTCTATTCCTTCACCAATTCCAGGCTGCTGCCGCGGCTTTCCTTCGTCGGGCTCGATCAATACGAGCGGTTGTGGGCGGCGCCGCGCTGGCTGATCTCGGTCCAGAACCTGGTGATTTACGGCTTCTTTTCGCTGATCTTCAGTCTGGCGATCGGCTTTCTCCTGGCCGCGCTGATGGACCAGAAGATCCGCTTCGAAAACACTTTCCGCACCATCATGCTCTATCCCTTCGCGTTGTCCTTCATCGTGACGGGTCTCGTGTGGCAATGGCTGCTCAATCCGGAATACGGCATCCAGTCGGTGGTGCGCTCGCTCGGCTGGACGAGCTTTGCCTTCGACCCGCTCTACAACTCCAACATCGTCATCTACGGCATCCTGATTGCCGCACTCTGGCAGGGAACCGGGCTCGTCATGTGCCTGATGCTCGCCGGGCTGCGCGGCATTGACGAGGACATATGGAAGGCGACCCGCGTCGACGGCATCCCGATGTGGAAGACCTATCTGCTGGTGATCATCCCCATGATGCGCGGCGTCTTCATCACGACGCTGGTCATCATCGCCAGCGGCATCGTCAAGGTCTACGATCTCGTGGTGGCGCAGACGAGCGGCGGCCCGGGAATCGCCTCGGAAGTGCCGGCCAAATACGTCTACGACTACATGTTCCAGGCGCAGAATCTCGGCCAGGGATTTGCCGCCTCGACCATGATGCTCGTGACCGTCGCAATCATCATCGTGCCTTGGGCCTATCTCGAATTTGGGGGAGGGCGCAAGCGTGCCTGAGATCGTCGCTTTCAACACCATCGCCGCGGGCATCGAGCCCGAAGTGGAAAAAGTCCAGGCGCGGGCGACCCAGGTGGGGCCTCGGGGCCGCAAGCCGCGCCGGGCGCTTTCGGGCCGCAACATCATGATCTACGGCACACTGATCGTCGTGGCGCTCTACTATCTGCTGCCGCTCTACGTCATGGTCATGACGTCGCTGAAGGGCATGCCGGAAATCCGGCTCGGCAACATCTTTGCACCGCCACTCGAAATCACCTTCGAGCCCTGGGTCAAGGCGTGGTCGAGCGCCTGCACCGGCCTGAACTGCGACGGACTTTCGCGCGGCTTCTGGAACTCGGTGCGCATCACCGTTCCCTCGACGATCGTGTCGATCGCGATTGCGTCGGTGAACGGCTATGCACTGGCGAACTGGCGCTTCAAGGGCGCTGACCTGTTCTTCACCATCCTGATCGTCGGTGCCTTCATCCCCTATCAGGTGATGATCTATCCGATCGTCATCGTGCTGCGCGAGCTTGGCGTCTATGGCTCGCTGACCGGCCTGATCATCGTGCACACCATCTTCGGGATGCCGATCCTGACGCTTCTGTTCCGCAACTATTTTGCGGGGCTGCCGGAGGAATTGTTCAAGGCGGCGCGCGTCGACGGCGCGGGCTTCTGGACGATCTATTTCCGCATCATGCTGCCGATGTCGATGCCGATCTTCGTCGTGGCCATGATCCTGCAGGTCACCGGCATCTGGAACGACTTCCTGTTCGGCGTGGTGTTCACCCGGCCGGAATATTACCCGATGACCGTCCAGCTCAACAACATCGTCAATTCGGTGCAGGGCGTGAAGGAATACAACGTCAACATGGCGGCGACCATCCTCACGGGCGCCGTTCCGCTCATCGTCTACTTCGTCTCCGGGCGGCTTTTTGTCCGCGGCATCGCCGCCGGCGCAGTGAAAGGATAAGGGCATGGAAAACGTCAGCGTATCGGTCAAGGATCTGTCGTTGAGCTTCGGTGCCGTCACTGTGCTCGACACGCTCAACCTCGACATCAAGGACGGCGAATTCCTGGTTCTGCTCGGCTCGTCGGGCTGCGGCAAGTCGACCTTGCTCAACTGCATCGCCGGCCTCTTGGATGTCAGCGACGGCCAGATCTTCATCAAGAACAAGAACGTCACCTGGGAGGAGCCGAAGGATCGCGGCATCGGCATGGTGTTCCAGTCCTACGCGCTCTATCCGCAGATGTCGGTGGAGAAGAACCTGTCCTTCGGTCTCAAGGTCGCCAAGGTGGAGAAGGCCGAGATCGACAAGCGCGTCAGCCGTGCTGCCGAGATCCTGCAGATCCAACCGCTGTTGAAGCGCAAGCCCGCCGAACTTTCCGGCGGCCAGCGCCAGCGCGTGGCGATCGGCCGGGCGCTGGTGCGCGATGTCGACGTATTCCTGTTCGACGAGCCGCTTTCCAACCTCGATGCCAAGCTGCGCTCGGAACTGCGCGTCGAGATCAAGCGGCTGCACCAATCGCTGAAGAACACGATGATCTATGTGACCCACGACCAGATCGAGGCGCTGACGCTCGCCGATCGCATCGCGGTCATGAAGAGCGGCGTCATCCAGCAGCTTGCCGATCCGATGACGATCTACAACGCGCCGGAAAACCTGTTCGTCGCCGGCTTCATCGGCTCGCCGTCGATGAACTTCTTCCGCGGCGAGCTGCAATTGAAGGATGGGCGCGCCTTCGTCCATGCCAATGGCGTCGATTTCGACGTATCGGCCTATCCATCGCGTGGGCCGTTCAAATCAGGGCAGAAGGTCGTTCTGGGCGTCAGGCCCGAGCATGTGCGCGTCGACGAGGCGCTGAGCGGCCAGGCGTCGCATCAGGCTGTTGTCGATATCGAGGAGCCGATGGGCGCCGACAACCTGCTTTGGCTGAAGCTTGCCGGCCAGTCGATGTCGGTGCGCATCGCCGGCCAGCGCCGCTACAAGCCGGGCACGGAGGTCACGCTTTCCTTCGACATGGCGGCCGCCTCGATCTTCGACGCGGTCAGCGAAAACCGTTTGTGAGCAACGAGGAAACGCGCCGGCTTCCATCATCCGGCGCGTTTCGACACACTGGCATGCCGGCACTGTCGCCGGCGATCAACGGAATATGGAAATGCTCTTAGAGGATCTGAACCGAACCGCCGTCCATCTCGATCTTTCGGGCGAATGGCAGCTCGCCTCCGGCGATCAAAGCCATGCGACCACCATGGCCTTGCCGGGCGACGTGCACACGGCGCTGCAGAAGGCCGGCGTCATCGAAGACCCCTATGTCGGCCGCAACGAGGACGACGTGCAGTGGGTGGCGCACAAGGATTGGGTGATCGAGCGCACGGTTTCGATCGATGCCGGCGATCTCGGCGGCTATTGGTATCTCGACCTTGATTGCATCGACACTGTCGCCTCGGTCTTCGTCAACGACCGCCTCGTGCTCGAGGCCGACAATTGCTTCCGCCGCCACCGCCCCGATGTTTCGCGCGCGCTTGTCGCCGGTGAAAACCGCATCCGCATGGTGCTGCCGTCCTCGATATCAGAGGGTGCGCGCCGGCAGGCGGCGCAACCGTTCTACGTGCCCTACCATCCCGGCAATTCGCCGATCGCCAACGGCAACATGCTGCGCAAGCCGCAATGCCATTTCGGCTGGGACTGGAACATCGCGATTGCGCCGCTCGGCGTCTACGGCACGCTGGCGCTCCGCCGGCTGGAGATCGCCCGCATCGAGCATGTGACGACGCGGCAGGTCTGGCTCGACGATGGTTCGGTCGACCTGCAGGTGACCGTGACGCTGTTTGCCGATGGTCCAGGCATCGTGCCGGTTCATTTCTCGCTCGACGGCCAGAGGGAGCGGCTCGATTGCGCCGTCGGTGCCGGTGAGACCCGCGTCACCCACGTCTTTACCGTCAGCGAGCCGAAGCGCTGGTGGCCGGCCGGCAGCGGCGAGCAGAACCTTTCGGTGCTAACGGTCGAAGTGCCGCAGGAGCAGGTGACGCGCCAGATCGGTTTCCGCACGATTGAGCTTCTGACCGACAAGGACGAGGCGGGCAGCCGCTTTGCCTTCCGCGTCAACGGCCGCGAGATCTTTTGCCGGGGCGCCAACTTGATCCCGGCCGATGCGCTGATGTCGCGCGTGACGCAAGAGGGCGTCGAGGACCTGCTCACCTCGGCGGTCGATGCCAACATGAACATGATCCGCGTCTGGGGCGGTGGTTTCTACGAGCCGGACTGGTTCTACGACCTCTGCGACCGGCTGGGCCTGATGGTCTGGCAGGACTTCATGTTCGCCTGCAACCTCTATCCCTCGACGCCCGATTTCCTCGACAATGTCGCCGCCGAGGTCGACTATCAGGTCAAGCGCCTGTCCTCCCACCCGTCGATCGCTCTCTGGTGCGGCGACAACGAACTGGTCGGCGCGCTCACCTGGTTCGACGAACCGCGCAAGGACCGCGACCGTTATCTCGTCTCCTATGACCGGCTGAACCGCACGGTGGAAGTGGCGCTGAAGGGGGCGCTGCCGGAGGCGCTGTGGTGGCCGTCGAGTCCGGCATCCGGCTATCTCGATTTCGGCGATGCCTGGCATTCGGACGGTTCCGGCGACATGCACTACTGGTCGGTGTGGCACGAGAACAAATCCTTCGACAATTACCGCTCCGTGCGCCCACGCTTCTGCTCGGAGTTCGGGTTCCAGTCCTACACCTCGATGCCTGTCATTCGCCAGTTCGCGGCGGAAAAAGACCTGAATATTGCCGCACCCGTCATCGAGAGCCACCAGAAGAATGTTGGCGGCAACGAGCGCATCGCTGGCACGATGTTCCGCTATTTCCGCTTTCCCAAGGATTTCCCTGGTTTCGTCTATCTCAGCCAGATCCAGCAGGGCCTAGCCATCCGCACCGCTGTCGATTACTGGCGCTCGCTCAAACCCCATTGCATGGGCACGCTCTACTGGCAGCTCAACGACACCTGGCCGGTCGCCTCCTGGTCGAGTCTCGATTACGGCGGCAGCTGGAAGGCGATGCATTACATGGTGCGGCGCTTCTTCCAGCCCGTCTGTGTTGCCGCCATCCCGTCCACTGACGGCAAGGAAATCACCTTTTCGATGGTCAACGACACGGCCGGGCCGGTGACGGTGGAACTGCAGGCCTTCGTCGTTACGCTCGACGGCACACGCACGCCGCTGATGGCCGCAGCCGGCACCTGCTCGCCGGACCGGGCGGCAACCCTGGTGAGCATCGCGGCGCGCGACATTCCCGACAATGCGCTGTTGTTCTGGTCCTTCGACGCGTCGAACGGCATGCGCGGTGAGGGCCATCATGTGCCGGGCACCTACAAGGCGCTCGACCTTCAGCCCTCGGGGCTTTCGCTCACTGTCGCACCGGCGGACGAGGGCGCCTTTGACGTTTCGGTGACGGCGAGCGGCCTTGCTTTGCACGTGATGATCGAGGCCGATGTCCCCGGGCGTCACTCCGACAATGCCTTCGATCTCACCGCCGGAGAAACGAAGGTCGTCCGTTTCACACCGAAGACACCGCTTGCTGAAGGCACGCTGCCGCGCTTTGCCGCCTTCGATCTCGAATCCTGCCAGGGAAAGGGGTGACCCGTCATGAAACGCAGCCACGTCAACGACATCATCGCCCGCAGCGATGCCTTCATGCGCAGCTTCGGCTTCGTGCTTCCGCCCTTTGCCTATTGGTCGCCTGAGGAAATGAAAGCGCGCGTCGCTTCGGATTGCCCGACGATCTTCGGTGCCCGTCTCGGCTGGGACATCACCGATTACGGCAAGGGCCGCTTCGACGAATTCGGCCTCGTGCTCTTCACGCTGCGCAACGGCGATGCTTCCAATCTGAAGACGGGCCAAGGCATGGTCTATGCCGAGAAGCTGATGATCACCCGCAGCGGCCAGGTCAATCCGCTGCATCGCCATGCCATCAAGACCGAGGACATCATCAACCGCGGCGGCGGAACGCTGGTGCTGCAGATGTACAATTCGCGCTCCGACGGCACCGTCGACGAGGAGAGCGACGTCGAGGTGGCAACTGATGCGCGGCTGAGAAGGCTGAAGGCCGGCGATCTCCTAAAACTCTTGCCCGGCGAAAGCGTAACTTTGCTGCCCGGCAACTGGCACGCCTTCTGGGCGGAAGACGGCGACGTGTTGATGGGCGAGGTTTCGACCGTCAACGACGACCTCACCGACAATTATTTCCGCGAACCCGTCGGTCGCTTCTCGGCGATCGAGGAAGACGCTCCACCCGTCCATCTGCTGGTGTCGGACTACGACGCCTGGCTCAGGGCCGGATGACGACAAGCCTGCGCGGGTCCTGTCCCGCTCTTACAGATCAGACCGATCACGATGATTTCCCAAGGAGGATTTTCGATGAAAGACGTCAGTTTCCAGCTCTATAGCGCCCGCAATTTTCCGCCCTTCGCCGATGTGTTGAAGGCGCTCGGCGAGGCCGGTTATAGCCAGGTCGAAGGCTATGGCGCGCTCTATGCGGCGCTCAGCGATGCGGAGATCGCCAGCTTCAAAAACGGCCTCGACGAGAATGGCCTGGCCATGCCGACAGCGCATTTCGGCCTGGATATGCTCGAGAGCGATCCGGCGCGAGTGCTGGAAATCGCCAAGGCGCTCGGCATCCGGGCGATCTATTGCCCCTACCTGCTGCCGGAACATCGCCCGACGGACGCTGCCGGCTGGCGCGCCTTCGGCGAGCGGCTGCAGGCGGCCGGCAAGCCCTACCGGGATGCCGGCCTGATCTTCGGCTGGCACAACCACGACTTCGAATTCCTGGCCCTGTCGGATGGCAGCATTCCGCAGGACCTGATTTTCGAGGGCGGACCGGATCTGTCCTGGGAAGCCGACATCGCCTGGATCATCCGCGGTGGCGCCGATCCGATCGCCTGGATCAAAAAATATGCCGACCGGATCACCGCCGTGCATGTGAAGGATATCGCGCCGACGGGCGAGAAAAAGGACGAGGACGGCTGGGCCGATGTCGGCGAAGGCACGGTCAACTGGAAGGGCCTGTTCCAGGCGCTCTCGGGCACCAAGGCGCGTTACTTCATCGCCGAACACGACAACCCGAGCGACTTCCAGCGTTTTGCCAAGCGCTCGCTCGCCTCCATCCAATCCTATTGAGAAACAGGTTCATCCATGACCAAGGAACTTGGCGTCGGCATCATCGGATGCGGCAACATCTCCACCACCTATTTCAAGCTTGCTCCGCTCTTCAGGGGCATCAAAGTCATCGCCTGCGCGGATATCAATCCGGCGGCGGCGGAAGCGCGCGCAGCGGAATATGGCGTTAAAGCGCAGAGCATCGAGGCGCTTCTCACCAATCCGGATGTCGATATCGTCGTCAACCTGACGATCCCTGATGCGCATTTCCCGGTTTCCAGAAGCATTCTCGAGGCCGGCAAGCACGTCTACTCGGAAAAGCCGCTGGTGCTGTCTCTGGAGCAGGGCGAGGAGCTTCGCGCCCTCGCCAAGGCCAAGGGCCTGACGGTCGGTTGCGCGCCCGATACTTTCCTTGGCGGCGCCCACCAGCTTGCCCGCAGCACTATCGACGCCGGCAAGATCGGCCGCGTCACGTCGGGCACCTGCCATGTGCTCAGCCCGGGCATGGAGATGTGGCATCCGAACCCGGACTTCTTCTTCCTGCCGGGTGGCGGTCCGATCCTCGACCTCGGGCCTTACTACATTGCCAACCTGATCAACCTCATCGGCCCGGTGAAGCGCGTGGCGGCGCTGTCGTCGATGGCCAACCCGACGCGCACCATCACCAGCGAGCCGCGCAACGGCGAAGTCATTCCGGTGAAGACGCCGACCAACATCCATGCGCTGCTGGAGTTCCACAACGGCGCGACGATCACGCTGTCGGCGAGCTGGGATGTCTGGTCGCATCGCCACGCCAATATGGAGCTCTACGGCACCGAAGGCTCGATCTTCGTGCCCGATCCCAACTTCTTCGGCGGCAAGGTGGAAGCAAGCGGCCGCGACAAGGATATCCAGCCGCTCGAAATGTGGGATCATCCCTTTGCGGTCGAAAACCAGGAGCACCCGCAAGGCCCGATGGCGAACTACCGCACGGCCGGTCTTGCCGACATGGCGATCGCCATTCTCGAAGGCCGCGATGCCCGCTGCTCGCTCGACCGCGCACTGCACGGCGTCGACGTGATGGTGTCGATCCTGAAGTCGGGCGAGGAAGGGCGGTTCATCGAGCTCACGACCACCTGCACCCAGCCAGCCGCCCTCGGCATCGAGGAGGCGAGGGCGCTGCTGCGCGAGGTGGAAGAACAGGTGTCGGTCGAGCGAAGCGCCGTCGCCTCGTAGTCCTACGAACTCGCACTGGGGCGTTTCCAAGGGTGAAGCGCCCCAGTGAGATAGACCGTGACGACACATTTCCGATACCACTTAACTTCTCGGCAACGCAGAGTACTTATACACGCAGATCGCAATCTGGGGTGTTAGTATGCGTGTCGAGACACTGTTTTGGATCGTCGTTGTCGTCCTGAGTTGCCTGTTTCTTCTCTATCGGCATGTAAACCGGCGAAGGCTGAACAGGGCACTCGGCAAATTGCACAAAATCTATGACGAGGCTCGCGCGGGCTTTCTATCCGGTTCGCGCGCACGGGCCTACGGCATTCTGCCGCAGGACGCCATGCTTGGCGCGCTGGAAGCGTTCTCCGAGGCAAGGGGCGGCGGGCCTCCGCCGGCATTTACCGACCTCACCAAACGCGAGATGCGCTTTGTCGAACTGTTGCACGCCACAACGAGCATGAACGATCGGGAATTTAAGCGCACGCTTGCCCGGCTTTCGAAGCAAGAGCAGAAGACGTTCCAACAATTGCGCGACATTTACGGCGGGCCGGCACCACGCAAATCATACGCTCGAGCGCTGATCGATCGTGTAGCCGCCTACCGGCGGTCGAGGCGCGAAGCCAAGCTGGCAGCCGAGCACCGGCGCGTAGAAGATGAATACTGGTCCAGGTTCGATAAATTGCAGATCTCCCATGTTCTCGAATGGCTCGAGACCGAAGCGCCGCGTGATCCCGACATGTGGCATAAACTGGTCGGTCTGAACTGGGACTATCCGGAGATCTACGACATCCTGCTCTGGGTCGTGAGCCAGCCAGAATGTGATGCATCCACTGCCCACCTTGTCCTTCACCTCATGCAGCCGGACGTCGCGATGGACATGGCCTCGGGCGGGCAGAGGTGGCTTGGTGCTTCGGGGATTGTCGACCCGGCAGACTCGAGCGAAGTCAGGCTGCTTGCCATGATCGGCAAACGGTCGGAAGAAGAGAGCTTTGTCCGCCACGAACTGTTGCCGGATCGGCTGTGTACGGAGGAAGGCAACGCGTCGCTGATGGACATGATGCTTGATGAAAAGCAGCGGATAGAAGGTGAAGGGCGCACCTTACCGTTCCCGTTGCCTGTGAAGCTCCTGTCAAGGCCGGTTCGCCTGGCGGGGCGCAAGCCAAAGACCGATTATGATGTTCACGATGACTGCGTCCTCCTGCCGAAGTCTCTTCCTTGAACCTAGAAACTGTGCGCAACGCTTCGAATAAGGATTCCGGGTCTTCTGCAGATGCGATAGAGCTTGCCCTGTAGAGTTTCCGAGGCACGCTGCGGAAACATTTAAGTATTTTGGATGGCGGCTGAACGCCATTCGCACCCGATCGCGGAGGAATTGCGATGGCCTGGCTACCGGCGGAAAACCGCTACGACACCATGAAGTACAACCGCGTCGGACGGTCCGGCCTGAAGCTGCCGGCGATCTCGCTCGGGCTCTGGCACAATTTCGGCGGCGACACGCCGCACGACCGCAAGGTCGACATGTGCCGCACGGCGTTTGACCTCGGCATTACCCATTTCGATCTTGCCAACAATTACGGCCCGCCTCCGGGCTCGGCCGAGACCGCCTTCGGCGAGATCATGCGCACGGACTTTGCCGGGCTTCGTGACGAGCTGATCATCTCGTCCAAGGCAGGCTACGACATGTGGGCCGGTCCTTACGGCGAATGGGGCAGCCGCAAGTATCTGATCGCGTCCTGCGACCAGAGCCTGAAGCGCATGGGCCTCGACTATGTCGATATCTTCTATTCGCACCGCTTCGATCCGGATACGCCGCTGGAGGAAACCTGCGGCGCGCTCGACCATATCGTGCGGTCCGGCCGGGCGCTCTATGTCGGCATCTCCTCCTACAACTCGCAGCGCACCCGCGAGGCGGCCGCGATCCTGAAGGAGCTTGGTACACCCTGCCTGATCCATCAGCCGAGCTATTCCATGCTCAACCGCTGGATCGAGGACGACGGCCTCGTTCACACGCTTGAAGATCTCGGCATCGGCTCCATCGTCTTCTCGCCGCTCGCCCAGGGCATGCTGACGACGAAGTATCTCGGCGGTATTCCGCAGGACAGCCGTGCCGCACAGAACCACTTCCTCAAGAAGGACTTCATCCGTCCTGCGATCATCGACAATATCCGCAAGCTGAACGCCATTGCCGAAAAGCGCGGCCAGACGCTGGCGCAGATGGCGCTCGCCTGGGTGCTGCGCGGCGGTCGCATCACCTCGGCGCTGATCGGCGCCAGCCGTTCCGAGCAGATCGTCGATTGCGTCAAGGCGCTTGAAAACGACACGTTTACGGCCGAGGAATTGGCCGAGATCGACCTCTACGCTCGCGAAGCCGACGTCAATCTCTGGGCCTCTTCTGCCGAGCTGTAACCCGGTCGAATGCCTTGATTTGCCTTGATTTTAGGCAGTGAAACTCGCTCTCCGGCGTATTAGACAAAAGTCGAATATGCGCCGGATTGCCGCCGCTGGACATGTATTAGCGAGTGTGTAAGGTGCTCGCGTGCCGCCGGTTCGCGAAGCGCCGTGCCGTTTTTGCGTGGGTGGCCGAAGGAGGAGGAGCGAGCGTTTTCGAAGGCCGTAGGAGGGTCGGCGAAAAGGCTCGGAAGTCGCGGCCCGGACCAGGGTCGCGCAAACCGCAGTGGCGGGAAAAGGGAGGAACTATGGATCGCCGTTCATTCATCAAACATGCAGGTCTCGGTGGCCTGGGTGCAGCAGCGACGACTGCGCTTGCATCGCCGGCCATCGCGCAAAGCAATCCGAAAGTTACCTGGCGCCTGACGTCGTCGTTCCCCAAGGGACTTGATACGATCTATGGCGGCGCCGAGGTCTTCGCCAAGCACGTTTCGGAAGCGACCGACGGCAATTTCGAAGTCCAGGTCTTTGCGGCCAACGAGATCGTCCCGGGCCTGCAGGCCGCCGACGCCGTTTCGGCCGGCACCGTCGAGGCTTGCCACACCGTCGCCTACTATTACTGGGGCAAGGACCCGACCTGGGCGCTGGCGGCTGCCGTTCCCTTTGCGCTCAACGCGCGCGGCATGAACGCCTGGCACTATCACGGTGGCGGCATCGACCTCATCAACGAGTTCTTTGCGCCGCAGAACCTTGTCGTCTACCCCGGTGGCAACACCGGCGTGCAGATGGGTGGCTGGTTCCGCAAGGAAATCAAGACCGTCGCCGACCTGCAGGGCCTCAAGTTCCGCATCGGGGGCTTTGCCGGTGCCATCATGGCCAAGCTCGGCGTCATCCCGCAGCAGATCGCCGGCGGCGAAATCTACCAGGCGCTGGAAAAGGGCACGATCGACGCCGCCGAATGGGTCGGCCCCTATGACGACGAGAAGCTCGGCTTCCAGAAGGTCGCGCCCTATTACTACTATCCCGGCTTCTGGGAAGGCGGCCCGACGGTGCATCTGATGTTCAACAAGGCAAAGTTCGACGAACTGCCGAAGAACTATCAGTCGCTGGTGCGCACGGCCGCCCAGGCGACCGACGCCAACATGCTGCAGAAGTACGACTTCCTCAACCCGACCGCGATCAAGAAGCTCGTCGCCAACGGTGCGCAGCTGCGGCCCTATAGCCCTGAAATCCTGGCTGCCTGCTTCGACGCTGCCGAAGCCACCTATTCCGAGATGGAAGACAAGAATGAGAACTTCAGAAAGATCTGGAGTTCGATCAAGGCGTTCCGCAAGGACCACTTCCTCTGGCTGCAGGTGGCGGAGTACACCAACGACACCTTCATGATGCAGCTCCAGCGGAGCGGCAAGCTCGGCTGATGACGAGATCGAAGGCTCCCGGCCATCGGCCGGGAGCTTGCGATCAGCGTGGACCTGGGCTTCCTCCCAGGTCCCGGCGACGCTTTACCGATTGCGTTACGTTCTTGATGAATCAAGCCGAACGCCATGACCTAGCCGGCCACACAGGAACAAGAGCCGGTTGTACAAACCGTTCGAAGGACGGAGGGGGAATATATTGCAACTCGCACTGCGGATCATCGCGGTGATCGACGGCCTGAGCAGGCGTATCGGCATCATTGCCATCTACCTCGTGCTCTTCTGTTCGTTGATCTCCGCATTCAATGCGATCTTTCGCTACAGTACGGACTCGTTGCTCTGGCTGCAGCGCAACTATGGCGGCGCGTCGATCTTCGGCGGCATGCTCGATCTTTACCGCAACAACTCCAACACCCTGTCGGAAATGCAGTGGTACATGTTTGCGGGCATGGTCCTTCTCGGTGGCCCTTGGGCGCTGAAAATGAACGAGCATGTCCGGGTCGACCTCTTCTACGGCTGGGTCAGCGAGCGCACACGCACCTGGATCGATCTGCTCGGTGGCATCTTCTTCCTGCTGCCGATATGCCTCCTGATGATTTACTTCACCTGGCCGTGGTTCATGCAGTCCTGGGTCACGAACGAGGGTTCGCTCAATGCCGGCGGCCTGCCGCGCTGGCCGGTGAAACTGTTGATCCCGGTCGGCTTCGGCCTCGTGGCGTTGCAGGGCATCGCCGAGATCCTCAAGTGCGTTCTCGCACTGACGACGACCTATGTGCGTGAATTCGCCTACGAGAAGCCACTGCAATGATGGACTGGTTCATTCATAATATCGCGCCCCTGATGTTCGTGGGGCTGATCTTCTTCATGGTCATCGGCTATCCCGCGGCCTTTTCGCTGGCGGCCGTCGGCCTGTTTTTTGGCTTCATAGCGATCGAACTAGGACTGATCGCTCCCGATTTCCTCGGCAACCTGACCTACCAGCTCTTTTCGGTGGTCTCGAACGAACTGCTGTTGGCGATCCCGTTCTTCACCTTCATGGGGGTGATCCTCGAGCGATGCGGGCTGGCAGAGGATTTGCTTGAAGGCTTCGGCCAGCTCTTCGGCGGCGTGCGCGGCGGTCTGTCCTATGCGGTCATCCTGGTCGGCGCCATTCTCGGCGCGATCACCGGCACGGTCGCAGCCTCGGTCATTGCCATGGGCCTGATCTCGCTGCCGATCATGACGAAATACGGCTACAACATCCGCCACGCGACGGGGGTGATCGCGGCATCGGGCACGATTACCCAGCTCATTCCGCCGTCGCTGGTTCTGATCGTTCTTGCCGACCAGCTGCAGAAGTCGCCCGGCGACATGTATATCGGTGCCACCGGCGCCAGCATCGTCCAGGTGCTCTTGTTCATGGGCTGGGTGTTCATTCTCAGCATCTTCCGCCCGCATTACGTTCCGGCCTTGCCGCCGGAAGCACGCACGCTCCGCGGCTGGCCGCTGTACAGGAAGTGCATCCGCGGCATGGTTCCGTCGCTGGCGCTGATCTTCGTGGTGCTCGGCACGATCTTCATGGGACTCGCGACACCGACCGAAGCCGGCGCCATGGGTGTCGTCGGCGCCTTCATACTCGCCTGGATGAACCGCCGTCTCACCTGGAAGCTCGTCTATCAGGGCATGGATATCACCATGCGGCTCACCGCCATGGTCGTCTTCATCCTCCTCGGGGCACGCGTCTTCAGCTTGGTGTTCCAAGGTGTGGGCGGCGGCCACTGGATCGAAAGCATGCTGACATCGCTTCCGGGCGGCGTCGTCGGCTTCCTGATCTTCGTCAACATCTTCATCTTCATCATGGCGTTCTTCCTCGATTTCTTCGAGATCGCCTTCATCATCATTCCGCTCTTGGCGCCGGCCGCAACGGCGCTCGGCATCGACCTGATCTGGTTCGGGGTGATGATCTGCGCCAACATGCAGACGAGCTTCATGCATCCGCCCTTCGGGTTCGCGCTCTTCTATCTGCGCGGCATCGCGCCGAGGACGATCCGTACCCGCGACATCTATCTCGGTGCGATCCCCTGGCTTTGCCTGCAGCTCATTCTCGTCGGCCTGCTGATCGCCTTCCCGGAAATGGTCACCTTCTTCCTCGACAAGGAGGTCGTTCAGGATCTCGACACCATCAAGAGCCTGGTGCCGGGTGCCGATGGTGGTGGCGGGCAGAACGGTCTGGAATCGCCGCCTTCCTTCGGCCTCGATTCGCCGCCGAAGTTCTGATTTCGGCGGCACCAAAGTCGGGCACCCGGCCCGCGACGGCTCCGTCGAACGATCTTAGCCAGCTACCATCGTGGAGTTGGACCGGAACGAAAACAGAGGGCGGCCCGACACAGGGCCGCCTTCTTCTTTCCGGCGATTGCATTTCTTCGACTGGCGGGCTTTTTCAGTCGAGCCGCTTCGCCGGGTTTTCGCGGTACCAGTCGACGATCATTGGCATCATCTCCTCGAAGGGACCGCCCACGAACACATTGAGCAGGCCCATGCGGGATATGCTCTCGTTGCGAAAATCGTGCATCGTTCCGCGTGGAATGACGCAAAGCGAGCCCTTCGGCATTGGGTGCCAGGTGTCGCCGACCAGAATGCTCGCGGTTCCCTCGATCACGTAAAAGATCTCGTCATTGTCATCGTGCTTGTGTGCACCGGGCCCTTCATGCCTGGCTTCGAGCCACCATTCGGAGATCGAGAAGCGGCCCCCGGTTTCCGGGCCATCGGCTTTGAAGACGGCCTGGATGGCGCCCATGTCGTACCGCCGGCCGCCATCGGGGCCGAGCACGATCGATTGGCTTTCGCTTGGCATGGCTCCTTCTCCTTGTCCGTTGAGGCAGCAACCCTACCATGAAATCTTTGCAAACGCCGGGGGTCCCGCGCTGGCCGACACTCAAACGACAAACCGTCTGCAACCGACGTTGCGCGCGGCTCTTTGCCATCAGGAACAGGCGCAGGCTTAGATCTTGCCGTCGCGCTGCTGGATCATCATGCCAGCACTTTGCTGCCGCTATAGATCGTGTTG
The DNA here is from genome assembly GCF_001270265.1 of Ensifer adhaerens. GTDB lineage: Bacteria > Pseudomonadota > Alphaproteobacteria > Rhizobiales > Rhizobiaceae > Ensifer > Ensifer adhaerens_B. The sequence continues at coordinate 52,231 of NZ_LGAP01000025.1, read as the reverse complement.
AGCGACTTCGGGGACGACGAGGCGTGGCGCCAGTTGATCTTAGGGTTTGCCTGCCCGATGACCGGCGATGCGAGCGCAGATGCGCCCGCTACGGCCAAGCCACCGAGGCTTGATGCGCGCGGTCTTTCCTGCGCATTTTGCTCTTGAGGGAGCAGAGTTATGGGGAACTGCAACGTTGCAGTCTTGAATTTGTATGATTTTTGAGGTCGGATGCCGCCATAAACGGAGGACGCCAAAATCCATGACCGCGATGATCCGCAACCCGATCCTACCCGGATTCAACCCCGACCCGTCCATCTGCCGGGTCGGTGACGACTATTACATCGCCACGTCAACCTTCGAGTGGTACCCGGGCGTGCAGATCCATCATTCGCGCGACCTGGTGAACTGGCGGCTGGTGCGCCGGCCGCTGGAGCGGGCAAGCCAGCTCGACATGCGCGGCAACCCCGATAGCTGCGGCGTCTGGGCGCCGTGCCTGTCCTATGACGACGGCCTGTTCTTTCTGGTCTATACCGACGTCAAGCGCTTCGACGGCAACTTCAAGGACGCGCATAACTACATCGTCACGGCAGAGGCGGTCGAGGCGGTCTGGTCCGATCCGGTCTATGTCAATTCCTCCGGCTTCGACCCGTCGCTGTTTCACGACGACGACGGTCGCAAGTGGTTCCTCAACATGCAGTGGAACCATCGCAGCGAGAGTTTTGGCGGCTCGCCAAAGCACCCGGCCTTTGATGGCATCCTTCTGCAGCAATGGGATGAGCGCACGCGCAAACTCACCGGACCGGTGAAGAACATCTTTGCCGGCTCGCCGCTCGGCCTGGTCGAAGGGCCGCATCTCTTCAAGCGCAATGGCTGGTACTATCTGACGACGGCGGAAGGCGGCACCGGATACGATCATGCCGTGACCATGGCACGGTCGCGCACGATCGACGGCCCCTACGAGATGCATCCGGATACCTACCTGATCACATCAAAGGATCAACCGGATGCGCGGTTGCAGCGCGCGGGACACGGGCAATATGTCGAAACACCTGATGGTCAGGCCTATCACACGCATCTCTGCGGCCGGCCGCTGCGACCTCAGCGTCGCTGCACGCTTGGCCGCGAGGCGGCTCTGCAGAAATGCGTCTGGCGCGACGACGGCTGGCTCTATCTCGAAAACGGCGGGCCGGTTCCTGCGATCACGGTTGCAGCCCCAGGCCCGGTCGAGGCCGTGGCGGTGCGGCGGGTGGTCGAGACCGACTTCGATGAAAGCGCGCTGCCCGGCGAATTCCAGTGGCTGCGCACGCCGCTGCCGGAGCGGATCTTTTCGCTGGAAAGGCGGGCAGGGCATCTGAGGCTCTTTGGCCGCGAAAGCATCGGCAGCTGGTTCGAGCAGGCGCTCGTTGCCCGCCGGCAGGAGCATCATTCTTTCCGTGCTGAAACCACCGTCGAATTCGCGCCTGAGACCTATCAGCAGGTGGCCGGGCTGACGCACTATTACAACCGCCACAAGTTCCATGCGCTGGGCGTGACCTGGCACGAGACGCTTGGGCGGGCGCTGACGATCCTGTCCTGCCCGGGCGACTTCCCGCATGGCCGGCTGCAGTTTCCGATTGGAAGCGGTGTCACCGCGCCGGACGGGCCGATCGGGCTTGCCATGGAGATCCGCGACAATGACCTGCAGTTCTTCTGGCGCGCGGAGGGGGCGGTGGATTGGCAGGCGATCGGCCCGGTTCTCGACGCCGGCGTGGTGTCGGACGAGGGCGGTCGCGGCGAACACGGATCCTTCACCGGTGCCTTCGCCGGCATGTTCGCCTTCGACACATCAGGCGCGGCACTTCCGGCGGATTTCGATCTGTTCCGTTACGTAAGCCTTTCGGAATAAGGATGCCTTTTTGTAAGGAAACGCTTATAAGTCCTCAATATCATTACGCATTTGTAATGCAGCGTTTCATATTCGGTTCAGGAAGCCGGACTTATTTTCGGGGTGCAAATAACGAAAGGATACCCCGATGAAACGTCTCCTGACCGCCCTGGTCGCCAGCTCCTTCCTGATCACGCCGGTAGCGGCCTTTGCCCAGCCGGCGGGTTCCTTCGAGGTAGCGCAGAACTACGACCGCGATCAGCGCCGGCCGGTCGATCGTCACATGGACCGGAACGTGGATCGGCATGGCAACAAGCACGTGACCATCGAAAAGCGCGTCGTCGTCAAGAAGAAGGAACGTTGGGCGCGTGGCCATCGTCTCAGCCCGGCCGAGCGTCGCCACATGGCGCAGGTGCGCGATTATCGCCGCTACAAGCTGCGCCAGCCGCCGCGCGGCCAGCAGTGGGTGCGCGTCGACAACGACTTCCTGCTGATCAGCCTTGCAACCGGCGTCATCGTCGGCCTGGCGTCCGCCCACTAAAAAATGATTGGGGCAGCTTCTCGGGCTGCCCCGGACCGTTGGCAAATCCCGAAATGCCTGTTTGACGAAGCGCAAACCCCGTTCTCCTCATCCTCGCCCTTGTGGCGGGGATACAGTGACCGGACGTCGGTCGGGTCAAAAGACATTTCAACCCAAGGACTTGGGCTGACTGGATTGCTGTGACAGGCACAGGAATGAGGGAGGTCCTGGCGATCGCTGGGCCTCTCCGTAGCCATCGGCAGATGGCAAGGGCTAACTTCGCCAGCAACCCGTGGGGCAGACTTTCGGGCCGCCCGTTCGACCTTCTCTATGCCGTCGTCCGGCACATCGGCGGGATGTCCGCGACCCCGGTCCGATCCCGCTCTCCGAAAAGCAGTTGCTCGATCTCGCCCAGTGGCTCCAACGCTTCTTCATCCCCATGCATGTCGCCAAGAAACGGATCGAACATCGGCACCGGCCTGCCGGCCGCGTTAAGGCCCATGCAGGTGAAACGCGGCCGACGCGGCCTTTGCCCTGCCGCCGCCATCAGGCCGCCCGCTGCGACCAACTCGCGAAGGGATCCGGCAGGTCCCGCCAGCGGTCCGGCCGGAAGCTCGTGTCATCGATCAGGCACGCGTCGAGGTCGGCCGTCATCAGGGCTTGATCCATGGGGTCGGCGCCGATGAAGACGATCTCCTGGCGGCGATCACCCCAGACGGGATCGATGTATGGACCGACGGCCTTCAGGAAGCCGGGATCGCGCGGCCATTGTTCCCTAGGCACGGCCGCCCACCACAGGCCCATCTTCGAGGTTCTGACCAGCGGTCCGGCCTGGCTCAACTCGCCGACATGATAGGGTCGCGTTGCCAGCCAGAAGAAGCCCTTGGCGCGCACCACGCCTTGCCAGGAGCGATTGAGAAGCGCCTGGAACCGGGTGGGATCGAACGGGCGGCGGGCCCTGTAGACGAAGGAGCGGATGCCGTATTCCTCGGTTTCCGGAATGTGGTCCTTGAAGCCGTGCAGCTCCTTGTACCAGAGCGTGTGCTGCTCGGCCTTGGCAAGGTCGAAACGGCCGGTGCCGAGCACCTCGCGCAGCTCGACCTTGCCGAAATCCGCCTCGATCAGCCGCGCATCCGGGTTCAGCCCGACGATGATCTTCAGCGCCGCATCGCGCTGCTCGGGCGTGGCCGTACCGATCTTGTTAAGCACAACGACATCGGCGAACTCGATCTGTTCAACCAGCAGGTCGACCAATGTGCGGGTATCGTCTTCGCCAGCCGTCTCGCCGCGATCGGCGAGGAAATCGAGCGAGGAATAGTCTGCCAGCAGATTGGCGGCATCGACAACGGTCACCATAGTGTCGAGCCGGGCGACATCGGCAAGGCTCTCGCCATTCTCATCGCGAAAATCGAAGGTAGTGGCAACGGGCAGGGGCTCGGAAATGCCGCTCGATTCGATCAGGAGGTAGTCGAACCGGTTCTGTTCGGCGAGATTGCGGACTTCGCGCAGCAGGTCGTCGCGCAGCGTGCAACAGATGCAGCCATTGGTCATTTCAACGAGCTGCTCCTCGGTGCGCGACAGGTTGGCGCTGCCGTCGCGGATCAGCGCGGCATCGATATTGATCTCGCTCATGTCGTTGACGATGACGGCGACGCGCAGGCCGTCGCGGTTGGTCAGCACATGGTTGAGCAGCGTCGTCTTGCCGGCGCCGAGGAAGCCGGACAACACGGTAACGGGAAGCTTTTCCATTGTTGTTTCCTGTATGTTATACCATTACGTTTATGGTGGATATAAAAGGCGGGCGCTGACGCCCGCCTGAGCAATCCCGTAGCTGGGAGTGCCGGCATTTCCACCGGTTTAAAGGCTCCGGCTTTGTACGCCGTGCCCGCCTCGACCGGTCTCAGTCTTCGGTTTGACTTCTCCTCCGGTCGCTCCCGGACCAGGTCTTCAGTTTTGTCATCCTCTGGCTTGACCTCTCCTCCCGTCATCCTCGGGCTTGACCTCTCCTCCCGTCGTCCTCGGGCTTGACCTCTCCTCCCGTCATCCTCGGACTTGACCTCTCCTCCCGTCATCCTCGGGCTTGACCCGAGGATCCAACGGTGAGACGCCGCACGAGGAGGCATGCTGGATGCTCGGGTCAAGCCCGAGCATGACCGAGCGAGGGGGGAGCGCGGCCGCCCACATTTGCCGCCTTGGGAGGACGGACTTTGCCGTCTTGCCAGGACGGATCTGCTTGCCGAGGCGTAGTAGGGTTCTGTCTCCCGTTTCGTCATCCTCTCGTCTGACCGGTCCTCTCGTTATGCTTGACCTCTCCTCCCGTCATCCTCGGGCTTGACCCGAGGATCCAGCGGTGAGACGCCGCACGGAAGAGGCACGCTGGATGCTCGGGTCAAGCCCGAGCATGACCGAGAGACGGACGGGCGCGAGCGCCCACCTTGCCGCCTCGGGAGGACGGACTTCACCGCCTCGGGAGGACGGATCAGCTTGCCGAGGCGAGGCAGGTCTTGAGCGATGTGCCGATATTTTCCATCAGTTGGAAGTAGAGGTCCGGCCCGGCATCGAGCGTGGCCGCTTCAGGGTCGAGCGTGCCGGATTTCGCCGGCGTGCCTTCGATCACCACATTGATCAGCTTCGGCTCGAACTGCGGTTCGGCAAAGACGCAGGTCGCGCCCAATTCCTTGATCTTGGCGTGGATCTGCGAGAGCCGCTCGGCGCCCGGCAGAACCTCCGGGCTGACGGTGATGGAGCCGGCTACCCGCACCTGGTAGCGATGCTCGAAATACTGGTAGGCATCGTGGAAGACGACGAAAGGCTTGTCCTTCACCGGGGCGACGGTAGCCGTCAGGCTCTTGTCGAGTTCGGCGAGGCGCTGGTTGAGCTTATCGAGATTGGCCCTGTAGGCGGCGGCATTGTCCGGGTCGGCTTCCACGAGCGTCTTTTCAATCTCGGCTGCCATCGCCTTGGCATTTTGCGGGTCGAGCCACATGTGCATGTCGAAACCGTCGTGATCGTGATCGTGCCCCTCGTGCGCGTGATCATCGGCGGCAGCGGCTTCGGGTGCTGCGGCATGGTCGTGTTCTGCCTCGCCCTCCGTGTGCTTGTGCCCTTCTTCCCCGTGACCAGCGTCGGTATGGGCTTCGCCTTCATGGCCTTCATCACCATGATCATGCGCCTCGAAGGCGCCGCCTTCGCGGAATTTCAGCTTCTCAAGTCCAGGCACCTCGCTGAGCTCCACCACCTTGGCGGCGCCGCTGAGCGCATCGAGCGGCTTGTCCAGAAAGGCTTCGAGCCCGGGGCCGACCCAGAAGACCACCTTGGCCGCCTGAAGTGCTGCGGCATTCGACGGTTTCATGTTGTAGGTATGCGGAGAGGCGGCACCCTCGACGATCAGCGACGGCTCGCCGACGCCCTGCATGATCGAAGCGACGAGCGAGTGGACAGGCTTGATCGAAGCCACCACATTGGGGCCAGCAGCCGCAACGGGCGACGAGAGCAGGATGGTGGAGGCAAAGAGCAGGGCGGAAGTCGATTTCATCGGTTTCTCCGGGCTTGAATGTCACGCAAGTCCCTGAACCAAATGTGGTTTTCGGCCAGGGACAGGCGCAGTTCGGACATCTAAAACGCCGAGCGCACGTCCGGTTGAACGTGTGGACGCTTTAATGTAATGTTATTACATCAATTGCGTTATGCTATAACGTGTGCGATAGCCAGTGGCAACCGCCAATCCGGAATTTTTTGATGCTGAATTTCCGATCCCCAGAAACGACGCCGCTGGTCCGGCTGAACAATGCCGGCGTCAGCCGCAACGGCCGCTGGCTGGTGCGCGGCGTCGAGTTTTCGATCAGTCCCGGCGAGATCGTCACCCTGATCGGCCCCAACGGCTCGGGCAAATCGACGACGGCAAAGACTGCGATCGGCGTTCTGAAGGCCGATGAGGGCTATGTCGAGCGCAAACCGGGCCTGAAGGTCGGCTACGTCCCGCAGAAGCTGGCGGTCGACTGGACGCTGCCCTTGACGGTCGAGCGGCTGATGACGCTGACCGGCCCGCTGAAAGGGCGCGAAATCGAGGAGGCGCTGTCGGCGACCGGGGTTTTGCATCTGGCGAGATCCGAAGTGCAGCATCTGTCGGGTGGGGAGTTCCAGCGCGCGCTGCTCGCGCGGGCGATCGCCCGCAAGCCGGACCTGCTGGTGCTCGACGAGCCGGTGCAGGGCGTCGACTTCAGCGGTGAGATCGCGCTCTACGAACTGATCAAGCAGATCCGCAACCGCACCGGCTGCGGCATTCTGCTGATCTCGCACGATCTGCATATCGTCATGGCCGAGACCGACACGGTCGTCTGCCTCAATGGCCATGTCTGCTGCCGCGGCACGCCGCAGGCGGTCAGCCAGAGCCCGGAATACCAGAAGCTTTTCGGCCGCCGCGCCGCCGGCGCGCTTGCGGTCTACAGCCACAATCACGACCACACCCACCTGCCTGACGGTCGTGTGCTGCATGCGGACGGCTCGATCACCGAGCATTGCTACCCCGGCGACGGCCACCACCACGACGAGGACGGCAACGTGCACGACCATGGCGAGGATTGCGGCTGCGGCCCCCATACCCGCCTGCATGGCTTCGAGGTGAAGGAGAAGCGCGATGCTTGACGATTTCTTCGTCCGGGCGCTGATCGCCGGCATCGGCATCGCCGTCATGGCCGGGCCGCTCGGCTGCTTCGTCATCTGGCGGCGCATGGCCTATTTCGGCGATACCATGGCGCATTCGGCGCTGCTCGGCGTCGCCCTGTCCTTGCTTCTCGACCTCAACCTGATGGTGGCGGTGTTCATCGTTGCGGCTGCCGTGTCGGTGCTGCTGCTCTTCCTGCAGCGGCGCGGGGCGCTGTCGACCGATGCGCTGCTCGGCATCCTGTCGCATTCGGCGCTGTCGATCGGCCTCGTCATCGTCGCTTTCATGACCTGGGTGCGTATCGATCTCGTCGGTTTTCTCTTCGGCGACATTCTGGCGGTGTCGGAATCCGACATCGACATCATCTGGGGTGGCGGCATCCTGGTGATCTTCGCCATCGTCTATCTCTGGCGGCCGCTGCTGGCGTCTACGGTCAATCCGGAGCTCGCCGAGGCCGAGGGCATGAGGCCGGAACGGGCGCGGCTGTTCTTCATGCTGTTGATGGCGCTGGTGATCGCCATCGCCATGAAGATCGTCGGCATCCTGCTGATCACCTCGCTGTTGATCATCCCGGCGGCCACGGCCCGGCGCTTTGCGACGTCGCCCGAAATCATGGCGGTTCTGGCCTCGGTGATCGGCGCGCTTGCCGTGACCGGTGGACTTTTCGGTTCGCTGCACTGGGATACGCCGTCGGGACCGTCTATCGTCGTTGCAGCACTTGCGCTTTTCGTCCTGAGTCTGCTGCCGATCGGTCGGCGGCGGTTGGAGACAGCGTCTCATCCCACGCCTGGAGGGCATCACTGATGGCGACCCCGCAACTGACCAAGAACCAGACGATGGTGATGGATGCGCTCAGCCATTCCGAAGGCCCCTTGAGCGCCTACACCATTCTCGACAAGCTGCGCGATCAGGGTTTTCGCGCGCCGCTGCAGGTCTATCGCGCGCTCGACAAGCTGCTCGAATATGGCCTCGTGCATCGGCTCGAAAGCCTCAACGCCTTTGTCGCCTGCACATGCCCGCACGAGCATGAGCATGACCACGGGGTAACGGCCTTCACGATCTGCGAAGGTTGCGGGCAGGTGACCGAGTTCCACGACATGGCGATCGAGCAGCGGTTGTCGGCGCTGACGCGCGCCCAGAACTTCAAGACGGAAAAGACCACCATCGAGATCCGCGGCCATTGCCAGAGCTGCGCCTGACAGGACGCTGCTACGGAGCAGCCGGGCTTGGCGTGCACGAGAGCATGTGCGCAGGCCGGCTTTGCGTATTCCCTTAAACGGCGTCACATCTGACGTGGAGTGCTGTCGCCCAATTCAGCCGAGTTTTGTCAACTGCGTCGCGTAGCGCTGCCAGTTCTTGACGTAATGGCTGGCCGAGCGCTTCAACCCTTCGACTGCGGCATCGTCCAGCAGACGGATCGCCTTGGCGGGCGCACCGACGATCAGCGAATTATCGGGGAATTCCTTGCCCTCGGTCACCAGCGCATTGGCACCGACCAGGCAGTTGCGGCCGATCTTCGCGCCGTTCAGTACCGTTGCGCCCATGCCGATCAGCGAGTTGTCGCCGATGGTACAGCCATGGATGATGGCACCATGGCCGATGGTGCAGTCTTCGCCGATGGTGACGGGAAAGCCGGGATCGACATGGATGACGGTGTTTTCCTGAATGTTGGTGCGGGCGCCGAGCCGGATCGGCTCGTTGTCGCCGCGTAGCGTCGCGCCAAACCAGATACCGACATCCTCGCCGATCTCGACCTGGCCGATGACGTTGGCGTCAGGCGCCACCCAGTAGCTGCCCTCGGGCGGGGTTTGTGGGCGCAGCGGTCCAAGGGCATAGAGCGGCATCGGGCGATCCTTGTGGCTCAAGCATTTCCAGGAAAAGTGCGTAGCGGTTTTCCGTAAGGAAATGCGTCAAAGGTGGTTAGAGCATTTCCAGGAAAAGTGCGTAGCGGTTTTCCGTGAGGAAATGCGTCAAAACAAACGAAAGGGCGCTTCCGTGACTCCGTCTAAAACGAAAGTGGAAGCGCTCCGATTTTAGAGAACGGTGACAGCAAGGGCCGCCACGCCATCGACGCCGCAGGTCACCGTGTCGCCGCGAACGACCGGACCGACGCCCGAAGGGGTCCCGGTCATGATGACGTCGCCGGGGGCGAGGGTAAACAGCCGCGAAAGCTCCGAGATGACTTCGGGTATCTTCCAGATCATCTGGTCGAGATCGCCGTGCTGGCGCAGTTCGCCATTGACCTTCAGCCAGATATTGCCGTTGGCGGGGTGGCCGATCGCCTCAACCGGCACGATCTCGGAAACGGGGGCCGAATGTTCGAAGGCCTTGGCGGCAGCCCACGGCTTGCCGGCCTTCTTGGCTTCGGCCTGCAGGTCGCGGCGGGTAAAATCGATGCCGACGGCATAGCCGTAGACGCAATCGAGCGCCTGTTCGACCGGGATATCGGCGCCGCCGCTCTTCAAGGCGACAACCAGCTCGACCTCATGATGCACGTCCGTCGTGCGCGGCGGGTAGGGGAAGGCCTTGTCGGCCACCAGCAGATTGTCCGGGTTCTTCTGGAAGAAAAACGGCGGTTCGCGGTCCGGGTCGTGACCCATCTCGATGGCGTGGGCCGCATAGTTGCGGCCCACGCAATAGACCCGGCGCACGGGAAAACCCACGAGGCTGCCGGCGATCGGCAACAGGACGGGTGGCGAAAGTGGAATGACTGTTTGCATGGCTGTCCGGCTGTTTCGAATCCCAGCCGGACGTTAACACCCTGTTCGGGTGCTGCAAGGGTTTATCTCAGGCGCAGCAGGCGTAGGCCTGCAACTGGTCGCGCGTGAGAAACCGGCCGTCGGACCGAGAGTTCAGTTCCGGATGGCTGTATTCTAGGCTTGGTACTTGAAGTTCCAGGGCTTGGCGCACGGTCATGATGCCGACATCGCGACGGTCGCCGTCGCGCTTCACACTGACTTCAACGATGCGATAGAGATTCTGCTCGCTCATGATATCTCTCCCGTTTTCGTTGTCCCTTATCTGGGACATTATGCTTTTCCCTTAATGGGATTGAGGCGCTTCGAAATTGGTTTTTATGAGGCACCTCATAATATAGCGGAGAGAAATGAACGCTTCACGACAGAAATCGGGCCATTTCCGGGAAATTTGCGAGCGATTTGAAGATGGTGCGCCGAAATGGCACGCTACCTCAATCACCGAATCCCATGTGCAGGCTCTGTCCGGGCGTGCGGTCGCGCCGCCACAAGTCATTTCTCTCAAAAGGCGCCAGACATCAATCAAAACAACATCCAGCGTGCTCTTCGCATGCTGGCGGCACGAGGCGAGTGCAGAGGCACCAGCCTGGGCGGCAAACCCTCTTAGTGGGCTTTCAGTTCGGCTTCGCGTGCGGCTGAGATAAACAGCGATCGCGCTTCTTCGACCGTGCGGCGACCGTCGATCGCAGCGCGGCAGGCGCTGCGGGCGGCGACATAACTCGGTCCGCGGCGCGGCCACTGGTCGGCAAGGCAGGCGAGCGCGTCTGAAGGGCCTTTGACGGTGCGAACGTCTCCGGTCACGAGATCGAGTTCGATCGGCTGGTTCCAGATGATTTGATGCATGCGTCTCCTCCTCGAGATCATCTCAATGAATGTCGGCATTGCGACCGCTTGCGACAGGGCTCCTCCCACGCGGCAAACGGTCTGTTGTGCTAATGTAGCGCAGGATAACGCTTTTGTAAGCAGCTTTTGAGGGTGTGTTTTGCTGCGGTGCAACCTCTAATCCGAGGTCGATGTCTCCGCCGGCAGGCGTGAGGCAAACCAGCGGCCGACGACGAGCAGCAACTGCTCGTTTGTCGTGCCTGCCAGATATTCGTCGATCAGCATGCGCGCGTGCCGGCGGGCGTGCTCGCTGTCGCGCGGCCAGTGATGTTCGGCGCAGATATTGTCGAAGACGCGCTGCAGCGTGTCGATGTCCGGCTGCGACAGCGCAATGCATTGTGTCGAGCGCAAAGGATTCACGCCTGTCTCCCCCGGCACCTAAGCCCCGGTGCCCGGCGAACTATGCCACAACGCCCTATAATTGAACCCCTGGGGAATGAGGGGTTCCGGTAGCAGATCGGCAGCGGAAAGCGCCGGCGTTGGCCAACCGGGCAACTGCTGGACGGCAGATGGCGGCTATGGCCAGCGGTTCGGCGCCCGGGCCGTCTGATCGCAAACAATGCTCGACAAGACCTTCGGGTCTTGCCTTGCGCTTGTTTCCTTCCATCCAATCCCATGGACCTGAACAGAATGGATGAATTTAATAGGTCCTGGCCCTAGGCGCTCATCTGGCCGGGCGGGACGGATTTCGACCTCGGGCATGGCCGCCTCTCTTTATCATTGCAGGGTCACCCGGCACCGCGACCTCGTTGGTGTCTCAGACCGGTCCGACGCCTGCCACCTTGGTCTGGCGTCCGCCTTCCTCGATCCTGACATAGTCGGGCCCGATCCGGGCGAACTGGTCGCAGCGCCTGCCGCCATCCTCGAATGTGATGCAGACCTCGTCGCCTGCGATCGTGTAGGTTCCGCCGTCGCGCACTTCGTAATCGCGATAGCCATAGCGGCCATCGGCAAAGTAGGAGGAGACGACGCCATTGATCGTGTAGCGCAGCGACTTGCCGACGATGAGGGCCTGAAGATCGGCTCCGGAGAGCGTCGGCACGGAGGGGGGCTTCGGCCTTGCGACCTCCTGGTCCTCGAGCGCCATCGACTGGCAACCCGCGAGCTGGAGAGTGAGGAGTGCCACGATCGCACGTTTCATGCCGTCTTCCCTTGTTCCTGCCTTCTGTATCGATACAGGGACGCTGCCCTAATCGCCTGTGATGCTGCCTGTCAACCCGGTGATAGTTGCATCGGTCGGTTTGCGCCGCCCGGCCACGCGTGAATTCGTCTCTGTGCCGCACATCGAGCGGTGTCAGCTGCCTTGCGGCGTCGCTTCAATAGTGCGCGTTGGCGAAGATCTCGCTCAACGTCCACCGGGTTTCGCCCTCGGTGCTTTCGATGTCGTCAACCTGCCAGTTGCCGGCTTCGTTCACCAGGCTGTACCGTAGGGCGACCGGCACCGAAAAATTCTCGAAGCGTACAGTGATAACCGCCGACTGCGCGCTGATTTCCGCCTTGCCCACACGTAGGTCGGCGATGTCCCAATCCTGACCGTTGATGACGGGATCGAAGTCGATGGCGCCGACCTCGCCCTGGCTCTTCTTTGCGTCGGCTTCATAGAGCTTGGTGAGGCCGTTGGAGAAAAACGCATCGCGCTCCGAGGTGTCGCCATTGCTCAGATAGGGCGCATAGAGCGCTTCGATCAACGTTGCCGGCGTTTTGAACGGCTGGGCGAAGGCGGTTGACGCACTTGCGACCGCAAGGCTGAGCGTAGCAACGCGTGTGAATTTTCGCATGGAAAAGTCCCTCATCGAATCCCAGCGCCGTTCTTATCAAGGAAGCGCGCTCGGCCATCGCGCCAATTTTGGTGCCGTTCCCGTCGCAGGACTGGCCGGGGCAGCAACGGATGGATGCAGCGCCGGGTGGCCAGTGCGGCCCTCTCGTGCTATGGGGCTGCGGGCGGCGCCCTAGCCGACACCAATTTGGGCCCGACACCAACTTGGTGCGTTCGTTTCAATGCCGTCCTCCTGGATTGCTACAAAACCGGCCGCTCTGCACCTATCTGACAGGGACGGCCGCACGAAGGTCGAATTCGCGCGCTCGCCGCGCACCGATCGTTTATGAGAGACTTGCCTGATATGGCCGAAATTTTGCGCAACAGCCGCTATTTCAAAAGCCCGGTCTTCGCCGTGGCCCCTATGATCGACTGGACCGATCGGCACTACCGCTTTTTCGCGCGCCGGCTTTCGCGGCATGCGCTGCTCTATACCGAGATGATCGTTGCCGATGCGATCCTGCGCGGTGATCGTGGCAAGCTGCTTGGCCATGACGCCTCGGAGCATCCGGTGGCGCTGCAGCTTGGTGGCAACGATCCGCGCAAGATGGCGGAAGCGGCGCGCATTGCCGAAGAGTGCGGCTATGACGAGATCAATATGAATGTCGGCTGCCCGTCGGACCGGGTGCAATCCGGCACGTTCGGCGCCTGCCTGATGCAGGAGCCCGGCGTGGTGGCGGAATGCGTGGCGGCGATGAAGGCAGCGGTCCGGATTCCGGTGACGGTCAAATGCCGCATCGGCGTCGACGAGCAGGATCCGGAACTGGCGCTGCGCGATCTGGTGTCGCGCGTGACCGACGCCGGCACGGACGCCGTCTGGGTGCATGCCCGCAAGGCCTGGCTGCAGGGGCTCTCGCCCAGGGAAAACCGCGACATCCCGCCGCTCGACTACGACCTCGTGCATCGTTTGAAGGTGGAAAACCCCGATCTTTTCATCGGCCTCAACGGTGGACTTCAGACTTTGAGTCAGTCTCTTGCGGAGTTGAAACACCTCGACGGCGTGATGCTCGGCCGCGCCGCCTACCACGACAGCGCCATGCTGTCGGCGGTCGATGGCTTCTTCGCCCATCCGCTGACCGGTGCGCCGGCGCTTGATCGCGACGGTGCCGATTTTTCAGAGCGCGGCCACCGGCTCGACCTCGTCTTCTGGGCGGAGCTGCGCGACGCGATGGCCGATTATGCCGCCGGCCATATTGCCGCCGGCGGGCGGCTGGCCCATGTCACGCGCCATTTGGTCGGGCTGTTCCAGGGCTGGCCGGGTGCGCGGCGCTATCGCCAGATCCTCTCATCCGACGCCACTCGGCCAGGTGCAGGGCCGGAAGTCATCCACGCGGCCTTCGACGCCGTGTTCGAGGCGGCCGCTGCCAAGCAGGCGGCGGAATAGGTCCGAGTTCGTCTCGGAAACGGTCGCTGTTCCTTCACCAGCCGGTGCCTGTCGTAGGGGGCAGCGGCGGTGCGTGCGAAGGACGGGAACTCCGACGGTCCCATAGTCGCCGTCATCCTCGGCCTTGAGCCGAGGATCCATGCCCGCTCGGCAGATCCGGTGCAGGCCAGAGGGTCTCGTCGGCGCTGTTCACGTGACCTGTGGCTGGCCAGCGTGCTGGAGCACTTCCGACGCAAACCAATAGCCCAAACGAAAACGGCGCCCCCTGGGGAGCGCCGCTTCCAAAAAGTCCAGTCGGACGATCCGGCTTACGAAGCCTGGATGTTGACGGCCTTCGGGCCCTTGCCCATGCGGTCAGCTTCGGTGTCGAACGTGACAACCTGGCCGTCCTTCAGCGTAGCAAGGCCAGCGGCCTGTACAGCGGAGATGTGGACGAAAACGTCCTTAGCGCCGCCGTCCGGCGTGATGAAACCAAAACCCTTGTCCTGGTTGAAGAATTTTACGGTGCCCTTAGTGGCCATGGAAGAAGTCCTTTTCCTTCAGTCTTAAAGCTATACCCGCGCCCCCGGGGGGATGTGGGTGTGTCGTCTTCCGCATACAAGCGGATAGGCGTCGAGTAGTCACGATAACGGGGAAAGAACGTCCATTTGCCGCTTCCGGCCGGCCCGGCAAGCCGGGCACAAAAGAGAAAGTCCAGTCTCCGGGATTGAAAACGCCCGAACGGTAGCAGCAGTGACAGTATTTGCAAAAAAACGCAAGAGCCATTCGCGCGGCTTATTTCGGGAAAAGAGCCCGCCAACCACGGCATTTTCAGGGGTTTTGGGCCTGGGGCCGACACGCCGCGCGAGCACCGGCCCGTGCAGGCGCGACCAACTGCGGCGTCCGTCACGTAATATCCTTTCTCCTCGATGGCCGGCAACATGGCCCAAGGTCTGGGGGATATCGACAGGAGATGCCGAAAGTGACTTAAGGGCCCTGGCTTGCCATCCGGGTGGCCGCCACCGATTGCTGCTCTTGCGAACGCCGCCGCTCGCCCAGTCGGCTCATGCTACCGCCGGCGCATGGCGCGCAAAAATCGGGGACGGCCTGTTTCTGACCACAATTTCGTCCCGACCGCGGACGAACGTGCGCGCCGCCGCGTCGGACGGGCGACCGCCTCGGGCGTGAGTTGGCCCGATGAAGGCGCCGGCAGGGTGCGGTGCTGATCCCCATCACATCGCATCAGCACTTGAACAAGTTTGGGATAACGCGCAGGCTTTACCGGTGATTGGTTCCGGTCTTCGGATGCGTGCGTTAGGTCAGGCGGAGAAATCGGAATGCGAGACGAACAGGGGGCAGCGTGATCGATCCCTACGAGACACTTGGCGTGGACCGCGATGCGAATGACCAGGCCATCCGCACGGCCTATCGCAAGGCAGCCAAGGCGGCTCATCCCGACTCGGGCGGCGATGCCGAGCAGTTTGCCCGGCTGCAGGCGGTCTATGATCTCCTGAAGGATCCGGTGCGCCGGAAGGTCTATGACGACACCGGCTACGACCCGCAGCTCGCCGAGCCGCGCGACCTCAAGGGCCTGATGATGCTGGAGACGCTGGTCAACGACTTCATCCTCGACGAGCGCGAACCCGGCAGCTTCGACCCCGTCGCCGCCATGCGTCGCAAGCTCTCCGACGATATCGTCAAGAGCCGCTTCCATATCCTCGAGCTGGAGCGCCACCGCGCCCGCGTGCGCAAACACCTCGACCGCCTCGGCCGCCGGCCGGAGACCGACGTGCTCGGCTCGATGCTGCGCGCCCGCTCACGCTCGATCGCCGAGGCGATCAAGACTACCGAAGAGCAGATCAAGACGATCGAACAGGCCTATGAAATGCTGGAAGGCTATTCCTACGAGCTGGAGGCGCTGGAGGTGAAGGCGCACGCGGCGGAGTAGAGGCGGGCGCGGGTCAGGATCGGCACGATTGTCGCCACGCGTTGCTTTCCAAGCCGTATCAGGTTTAGCTGATATCGCCGCACTACAGCGCCGCGCGTCTTATCAGACGCGCAAAGCTCGCTGTAGCGCTCTGAATTGCTGCATGTTTTTATCCTTAAATCGGCTACGATTTAAGGAAACATGCAGTAGGATTGGGATGAACGCAGATGACCCGTCGCAGGAAAATTCGTGCATCGCTGAGCGTCCTGGCGGCCGGGCTCATTGCCTATCTGCTGGTCAGCTACTTCCTGCTGCCGGAGTTTTGGATTTTTCGCGACCGGAGCCGGGTTGACGGTTTCAGCTCCATGGTCAGCACCACGGAGCAGGATATCCCCGGCGACCCGATCAATGTCGGCCTCGTCGGCTCCAGGGAGCAGGTGATCCGCGCCTTCGCGGCGGCCGGCTGGGATCCGGCCGACAAGATCACCCTGCGTTCTTCAGTCGATATCGGATTGAGCGTGGTGCTCGATCGGCCCGACCTCGATGCGCCCGTCAGCCCCTTGTTCTTCGAGGGCCGGAAACAGGATCTGGCCTTCGAGAAGCCGGTCGGCAACAGCGCCGACGAGCGCAACCATGTGCGCTTCTGGCAGAGCAAACAGACCGGGGCGGATGGCAATCCGCTCTGGCTCGGTTCGGCCAGCTTCGACCGCGGCGTCGGCTTCAGCCACGACACCGGCCAGATCACCCACCATATCGGCCCGGATCTGGACGCCGAGCGCAACCTGGTGATGTCAGACCTGCAAAAGGCCGGGCAGGTCTCATCGACCTACGAAGTCCCCGGTATCGGCGCCACCAAGACCGGCCGCAACGGCGGCGGTGATCCCTATTTTACCGATGGCAAGGCGCTGGTTGGGGTGCTGGGGCCGGTGACGGTCGGCGGTGGCGGCTAAGGTGTGGCCCGCGATCGCCAGGCGATGACCAACCTGGCGGCAACGTCGTGTCCCGACTATCGGCTTGTCGCGGAATCGAGCGCGTGGGCAAAAACTCTGCGTGCTCGAGGGCGTTGCGCGCCTCGACAAAGTTCCTATCCTACAGTGCCGCGCGTCTTATCAGACGCGCAAAGGTCGCTGTAGCGCTTTGAATTGCTGCATGTTTTGTCCATAAATCGGACAGGATTTAAGGAAGCATGCAGTAGGCGCCGGTGAGATGCCCCGGCTAGAGCAATTCCAGGAAAAGTGTGAAACGGTTTTCCGTC
Organism: Ensifer adhaerens; assembly: GCF_001270265.1. GTDB lineage: Bacteria > Pseudomonadota > Alphaproteobacteria > Rhizobiales > Rhizobiaceae > Ensifer > Ensifer adhaerens_B. Next base: position 35,203 of record NZ_LGAP01000025.1, on the reverse strand, counting down.
CGGAATTGCGTTACTTCAACGAGTTAGATCATTTCACTGTTTCGATGAAACAATGAAATGATCTAGAGGGCGGCGGCATGACGGGGGGCGAAGGCTGGAATGAGCGCGATCTTGATTGCCGTTGCCGCATTCCTCTGTCTGACCGTTGCGGCGCTCGGCATGATGCATGTCTACCCCAAGCTGCCGGCGCGCCATCGCGACGACGATACCAATACCGTCGTGCGGCTCGTCGCCAATATCTTCGTGGTCATGGCGTCGCTGGTTTTCGGGCTGATGATCAATTCGGCCAAGAACACATTCGAGGGCATCGACGACAATGTGCATTCCTTCGCGACCAATCTGATCCTGCTCGACCGAACGCTCAGGACCTACGGCCTCGCCGGCAACGATGCGCGGCAATATCTGATCGCCTATGTCGAAGGGGCGATCGCCAATCCCGAGCGCGTGAACGATGCGCTGCACGAGGCGCGCAATGCCGGCCAGCAGCGGCTGGACACTGTTGGCAACAGCCTGGCGGCCATCCAACCTGCCGACCGCCTGCATGAATCCCTGCTGGTGGACGCGCGACAGCTGTATAGCCGCATCGTCGAACAGCGCTGGATGATCGTCGAGCAGTCGGAGGGCGCGATCCCCATGCCCGTTATCGGCATGATGATTGCCTGGATGACGCTGATCTTCGCCAGCTTCGGCTACCGCGCGCCGCAAAATGCCGTCGTCATCGCCATGTTCGTCGTTTCGGCGATGTTCATCGCCGCCTCTGTTTATGTCGTGCTCGACATGGACATTCCGTTCAGCGGCGCGATCCAGATTTCCGACGCGCCGCTGCATCGGGCGCTGGCGGAGATGAAGGTGTAGTCGGGAGGGCGGTGGCGGGGCTTGGTCCGCCCTAACATCGGTTGGGTAGAAAAAAGGCGTGAACTACTGAGGATTGTATTTGTCAGCGGACGGTTCGTCAGGCTAGCTGTCATGACGTCAGCTATAAGGACGACTAAATGTCGACTGAATATCGCGAGTTTATGCAAAGAAACGTAGACGCTTACAGATTATTCTTTGAGATTGAAATTATTCTTAGAGAGCTTATTACAGCGAAGTTAAAAGAAAAATTTGGCCATAAATGGCAGAAGCAAGGCTTACCTGAAGATGTTAGAAAAAGAGTAACGGAAGGTCTTATCTATGAGCGTGGAATTGGTTGGGATCGAAGAGTTGCGCATACTCCGTTATACTATTCTGATTTTCCTCACCTCCGAAAATTAATAGAAATGACTCAGAATTGGCCGATGTTCTCAGGCATATTTGATAGCAAATCTGGCACGACGGTTCCATTGGCAGACTTGGAAGTTATTCGTAACAATATCGCCCATGTTCGCTATTTATCTGACGCCGAGTTGTCTATCCTGAATGCTGCGCACACAAAAATAATATCTAGCATACCCGAGGCCGAACTCGAACAATGCAAAGAGAGTGCGGGGTTGCATATACCTGTGGTGCGGCATGTAACCGATTTGTCTCTTCTTTTTGGGGAAATTACCAAGACGATGCAATTAGGTGCTGCGTTTGAATCTTCAGACGCCTCTTTACTTAATTGCATTAGCGAATGGTGGTTCGATAGCGACTATCTAGGTGTTTCAATCGATGATTGCGAACGTTTCTCAGGGTTGTGTCTTGAGTATATTGATATACCAAGAGGCATTGGTCAGGCTGTAGTGCGAAGGAACTGGGTTATATCAAAGGATGCTGTATCTATTGGCCAGAGATCTGTTGGAATTCTAAAAGAATTATTGTCTAAACTGGAAGTGTATAATGCTTGAGAAGTTGCGGGAGTTATCAAACCCATTTGATTTTGCAAATCCCGTGTCGGATGAGCGATCATTCTACGGTCGGAGCTCGGAAACGGCTGACGTTATATACTATCTCAACCATGCTAGGAGTACGCAGAAGCCAATACATTTGGCCCTAGTTGGCGCAAGAGCCTCTGGAAAGACAAGTTTCTTAAATATGGCTGAGTTGGAGGCCAAGAGGCGAGACTTCTGCTGTGTCAGAATAAACCTAAACGAAGGTGACGTTCGGACGGATTTAGATTTTTTTAGAAAGCTTTTCCATTCGGTTCTGATGGCGGCGTTTGGTTCTGGCGCTTATGGTGGAAGGAAAAGCCCGACATTCTTCAGTTATTTAGAATTGAATGCTAGCGGAACCCTCTCCGATCTGGAGCAGATGCCGTTGATTTGTGCGATAATTATTGCCTCAGCCGTCAAAAGTGGAAATATAAATCTTAATGTTCCTGATGATATGCTTCAGGAAGATTTGATAAATATAAGGAGTGAACTTAAAAAGCCTATATTGATTTTGGTTGATGAATGCAATGTTCTTCGGGAAAACAGGATAATACTTGAAAAACTAAGAAATATTTTCATGAACATGACTGGTTTCATGTTGATGTTTGCTGCTACTGATGACTTCTTTCCGGTGATGGACGAGGTGTTTTCGCCCATCATGAGGCAATTTAAGCGCATTGATATCGGGCCGTTCAAAGGAGAGGATGACGTTAAGCAGTGCATCAGGGGGCCTTTGGAAAGGCTACTGCTGAGCGAGCGCGATGTGCGAAATCTTGCTCCGAGTCCATTCATCAGTGAAGTTGAGGCATTATCCGGCAGAAAGCCGTATGAGATTCAGCTTATTTGCCACGAGTTGTTCAAGCGTTGCCAAGAAGGTAAGTCGAAAAGATTTAGCCTTAATCTAAATACGTTAGAAAGCATTCAAGAAGTCCTTGCTCGTGGGCAAAACATCAACGATCGCCCGCTGCTCAAGACAGCACGAAAGATGAGAAGCAGCCTGTTTCAGGTGCTTGATGCGGCATGTGGTGGGACCGAGCAACTGGATATTGCTGACACTTGGCGTGTCGAATATCTGCTCAATGGCGAAAGTCGCTGGAATGAGGAGCAATATTTTAAGAACTGCTCCGAGCTAGAGGCCCTGGGTTTCATTAGAGTTGAGCCAGGTGCCGTAAGCTTCTGTGGAGATCAGTTCGATCGCATCTATCTGAAGTATCTCGCAAGAAGCAAAGCCGCGCGCCTAAGTCTCGCCGGTCTTTCGGCAGACGATTTTATATTCGCATCTTTCGGTCGAGTTGCTGAAGAGCTTGAGGGGTTACGCCCTATCGCAGGAGCTCGATCTGATGGCGGCCCACAAGATATCACACCGATTATTGATTGCATAGGAGGGGCACAATTGCCCACAGATTGCGATCTTACACCGTTGTTCGAAGGCATCCTTTTGGGTGTAATGTACCAAGATGTCGGTTCAAGCGTTCGGTTGTTTGAGCTCCGCTTTAAGGGAGATATCGGCTCCGGCCAGGCATGGTTCATTTGGCAAGACCCTGAGCATGTCGCGGGCCTCAAGAAACTGAGGAAAAGATTCGACGAGATTCGTAAGAACGGCACGAAGGTTCAAACGGAAATAGAGATTCTGTCCTGGGACCTCCGCGTCCCTTCACCGTTGGAAGTTTCCAACACGGTACAGGCACTGGGCGACGAACATTTGGCGACGAGGGTGGCAAACGAACTGATGGACATGGTCCAGTTCTTCTATGTACGTCAACGGGACAAGATGCGCGCTATGGAGGTTGCAAAGGCGGCGTTCAGATTGCAGCAAAGTCGCCTTCATCCGAGCGCAAACAACGTTGGCTACTTGTACATGGATCACCGAGATTTTGATGAGGCGCGCCTCTGGCTACAGGCAGCAATTCAATATGCGGAAGAGAACGAGCAGCAGCTCTATTTGTACAACAGTGGCGTTCTTTACGCTCTCACTGGCGACTACGTCGCGGCCAAGTTTGAACTGAGCCGCGCGAAGGAACAGAGGCAGGTCGGCGCGTCCTGCGCTCAGCGGCTTTACGTTGACGAGAACGGGAAACTCATGACGATTGAAGTTCTCGAACCACCTTCGCTACTTGCGCTAATTGATGAGGCGCTTGACGCAATATCAGCGATGTCGGAACAAAGTGTCACCTATCAGGTATTGTCTTAGTCTTAAAGGCATTCGCGAACTCTGTTCGCGTGAAACTATCACCGCCCCGGCCGCCCCGTCTTGCCTTTCGTCCGTCCCTTCTGCCGCTTCTCGTCGACCGGGTCCTCGTAGGATCCGACGCCCGGTTTGGCGCGGATGAGGGGCTTGTCCGGCACCTTGCCGACGACGGGCTTTTCGGTGCGGCCGACGGTCATTTCGTCGAGGGTGTTCTTGCGGAAGAGCGATTGGCCCTCGGCGTCTTTGCGTCCGGCCGGCGTCGCGACGTCGCGGCCCATTTCGTCGAGGTCGGGCTTGCGGAACAAAGAGTTGTCGTCGGCGGTGGATCCTCGGCTCAAGGCCGAGGATGACGACGAGGTGGAGGACGGCGAGGAGGAACCCTTGCCGCTGTCCGGCGCTGTTGCTTGGCCTTTCCTCCGTCCCGATCCACCCTCGATCGCCTTTGCCTCTTCGCGCGCCATCGGGTCGTCCATGGCGGCGAGTTCGGCGGCTTTGAGGCGCTTGATCTCGTCGCGCAGGCGGGCCGCCTTTTCGAAGTCGAGGTCGGCGGCGGCGTCGCGCATCTGCTTTTCCAGCGCGTTGAGATGCGCCTGCAGGTTGTTGCCGACGAGGTGGCCGCCGTCGGCAAAGCCCTTGCCGGCGACGCCTGATATGTCGGCGCGCACGTGGTCCTTCTCGTAGACCGAGTCGAGGATGTCGGAGATCTTGGCCTTCACCGATTCCGGCGTGATGCCGTTGGCCTCGTTAAAGGCCATCTGCTTTTCGCGGCGGCGGCTGGTCTCGTCCATGGCGCGTTGCATCGAGCCGGTGATCTGGTCGGCGTAGAGGATGACCTTGCCGTCGACGTTGCGGGCGGCGCGGCCGATGGTCTGCACCAGCGAGGTTTCCGAACGCAAAAAGCCTTCCTTGTCGGCGTCGAGGATGGCGACGAAGCCGCATTCGGGGATGTCGAGGCCTTCGCGCAAAAGGTTGATGCCGACGAGCACGTCGAACGCGCCGAGGCGCAGGTCGCGGATGATCTCGATGCGCTCGAGCGTGTCGATGTCGGAGTGCATGTAGCGCACGCGAATGCCCTGTTCGTGCAGGTATTCGGTCAAATCCTCGGCCATGCGCTTGGTCAGCACCGTCACCAGCGTGCGGTAGCCGGCAGCGGCCGTCTCGCGGATTTCGCCCAAGACGTCGTCGACCTGGGTCTTTGCCGAGCGCACTTCCACCGGCGGGTCGATCAGGCCGGTCGGGCGGATGACCTGTTCGGCAAAGACGCCGCCGGATTGCTCCAGTTCCCAACCACCGGGGGTGGCCGAAACGGCGATCGTGTCGGGGCGCATGGCGTCCCATTCCTCGAAGCGCAGCGGACGGTTGTCCATGCACGAGGGCAGGCGGAAGCCGTATTCGGCCAGCGTCGCCTTACGGCGGAAGTCGCCGCGATACATGCCGCCGATCTGGCTGACGGAGACGTGGCTCTCGTCGATGAACAGCAGCGCGTTGTCAGGGATATATTCGAACAGCGTCGGCGGCGGCTCGCCGGGATTGCGGCCGGTGAGGTAGCGCGAATAATTTTCGATGCCGGCGCAGGAGCCGGTGGCCTCCAGCATCTCGATGTCGTAGCGGGTGCGCTGCTCCAGCCGCTGGGCTTCGAGCAGGCGACCGCCCTTTTCCAGCTCGGCCAGCCGGTGCTTCAGCTCCTCCTTGATCGCCTTGATGGCGCCGTTCAGCGTCGGGCGCGGCGTGACATAGTGCGAGTTGGCGTAGATCTTGACCGATTTCAGGTCGCCGGTCTTCTGGCCGGTCAGCGGATCGAACTCGGTGATGGCGTCGATCTCGTCGCCGAACATGGAAATGCGCCAGGCGGCATCCTCCAAGTGGGCCGGGAAGATCTCGATGGTATCGCCGCGCACGCGGAACGAACCGCGCTGGAAATCCATGTCGCGGCGCTTGTATTGCTGCGCCACCAGGTCGGCCAGAAGCTGGCGCTGGTCGAGCCGGTCGCCGACGCTCATCTGGAAGGTCATGGCGGTATAGGTCTCGACCGAGCCGATACCGTAGATGCAGGAGACCGAGGCGACGATGATGCAGTCGTCGCGCTCGAGCAGCGAGCGGGTGGCCGAGTGGCGCATGCGGTCGATCTGCTCGTTGATCGAGGATTCCTTCTCGATGAAGGTATCCGAGCGCGGCACATAGGCTTCCGGCTGGTAATAGTCGTAGTAGGAGACGAAATACTCGACCGCGTTGTCGGGGAAGAAGTTCTTGAACTCGGAATAGAGCTGGGCGGCCAAAGTCTTGTTGGGCGCCAGGATAACGGCGGGGCGCTGCGTCGCCTCGATCACCTTGGCCATGGTGAAGGTCTTGCCGGAGCCGGTGACGCCGAGCAGCACCTGGCTGCGCTCGCCGGAGGACAGGCCCTCGACGAGATCGGCAATCGCCGTCGGCTGGTCGCCGGCGGGCTCATAGTCGGAGACCATGCGGATTTCGATGCCGCCTTCGGATTTCGGCGGTCGGGCGGGGCGGTGCGGCGTCCAGAGCTTGCCGTCCTTGAACAGCGGATTGCCGCTCTCGATCAGCGCCGACAGCGCTTCCACCGTGGCGGTGACGCCCGAGGTGGACAGCTTGTCGGCATCCTCCAGCGAGACGTCGAGGCCGGCGACCGGGTTGAGGCCCGCCGCGGCCCGCGTCTTCGGGTCGGTCGTCCCGCCCATAGATGTACCCCGAGCGGATTTGGACGCCGCGATCTCCACCTTCTTGCGGTGCTTGCCGGCCTTGGAGGCGACCTCGCGCTGGCTCTCGAAGGCAGAGGCCTCGGCATCCGCCTCGAGTTGTTTTACCCAATCGGAGACATTGCCGGACAGCGGCGTTCCCGACAGCGGCGCCTGCGGGGCTTCCTCGAAGCCGCCGGGCACTGTCGTTTTTTTGGGGGGATTTTTTGCAGACTTTTTCCGATCCTGGGCCATGGCGGGAATATGGACAGAGTCATTGCGAAAATAAAGGGGGAATGAGTACAAAAGGGAAACGAACTGCCCGGAATTTTCCCGGCGGCGATGGCCGGCTTGTCGCATTCTGGTTGCGCAATGTGCGGCATCGCCCCGGGGCGACCGCCTTCGTTCGGCTGTCGAAGGTTCGGTCAATTCCGCGCCCAACTCTGCTGCCTCCGGAGCGAGGGGTCCGATGCTTTAGCTGAACCCGCATGGCCGCTCCCTCGCACCGCATCGCCGGCCATGGGCGAACATGATCCTGGCGGCCGAAGTGCGACCCGACGGCCGCGATGTCGTGGTCGCACCTAGTGGTGGCGTGAGTTAGCTCATACAGGTTTTAATTGCTGGCCGTTACCCGAATGGGCGAGCAGACACCGATCCGTGCCGCGTGATAAAACTAACGGCTTGGAGGGACCATGTCGCGTTTGCGTGGTGCTGCCCTTATCGCTTTTCGTGCCATGCTGCTTTGCCCTGCCTCGAGCTTTGCGGCCGAACCTGTCGGCCAGGCAGTCTCGATCAGGACCGAGGTGGCGGGCGCGCGCGGTCCGCTGGCGGTCAGGGACCCGGTCTACCGGGACGAGCGAATCCGGACGTCAAAGTCCGGCCTTGGCCAGTTCGTCTTTCAGGATGGCACCAAGCTCGCCGTCGGTTGGGGCTCGTCGGTGGTCATCGATCAATTCGTCTACGACGGCAGCAAGTCGGTGAAGAAGCTGACGATCATGGCCGCCAAGGGCACTTTTCGCTGGGTCAGCGGCAAATCGAAACATTCCGCCTATGAAATCGTCACGCCCGCCGGCACGATCGGTGTGCGCGGTACGGCCTTCGATTTCTATGTCGGCCGCGACGGCACGACTGCGGTCGTGCTGCTCAACGGCGCGGCGAGCTTTTGCGGTGCCGGCGGGTGCCGGCAGCTGACGCGGCGCTGCGATTGTGTCGTTGCCACACCCGGCGGCGGGGTCAGCCAGGCCGCGCGCGTCAGCCAGCGCACGTTGCGCAGCCTTGGCAATGCCCAGGCCCTGCCTTTCCTTTCCGGCGGTCAGAGGCTTTCCGGCACGATAGGCGCGGTCGGTGCTGGTTGCGGGCTGCAGGCCGCGGTACGCGAGGATGTCGAGCGTCCGCCGGCGCAGATCGTGCCGGAGCAGGCGCCGATCGTGCGCGAGGAGCCTAAGCCGGAAAAACCGCGACCGGAAAAGCCGCATCATGAAAAACCCCACCATGACAAACCCGACCGCGATAAGCCGGATCGCGACAAGGGACATGGGCATCACGACAGGGACCATGACGACCACGACGATGATCACGACGCTTCCGGCGGCGACAACGGGCACGATGGCGACAATGGCGACGGCGGAGACCGGTCCGATCGCGATCATGGCAATGGAAACAATGATCGCCATGATGGACGTGACCGCGATCGAAGCGATCGCGACAATGACGACGATTGATCGCTATTCGGCGATGCGGCTGGCCTGATCGGCGGGAATATCGATGAAATGGTCGGAGCGGCGGGTGATCCTGCTGTAGAAGGGCACCAGGCCGGGCGTGATCGCCGCCGCCTTGAGCTTTGCCGCGTTGGCAAGACTGCGGCTGGTCGAGGCGCGTGCACGCAGGTTTTCGACCAGTCTCGAATGCAGCCGCTGCAGTTCGCGGAAGTCGAGCGAGGAGGCGACGCCTTCGTCGCCGGCGACGGCAAAGAGCCGGGTTCGCGTCGTCTTTCCTTTCAGCCCCAGGGCGCCTGCTTCCAGCAGCGCGCAATCGGGCAGGGCCTGCGCCGTCGCCTCCGACACGAGAATGTCGAAGCTCACTTCTTTGCAAGCCGCCTCAATGCGGGCGGCGATGTTCACGGTATCGCCGACAGCCGAATAGTTGAAGCGCGTCTCGGCGCCCATATTGCCGACGCAAGCGATCCCCGTATGAATGCCGATGCCGATGCCGACCCCCTGCGCCGCACCGAATCCGAAGGCGTCGTCGGCATTGAGCCGCGCCAGGGTCTCACGCATGCCGAGCGCTGCCCGCAGCGCCTTTCGCGGATGGTTGGCGACGTCGACCGGCGCGTTCCAGAAGGCCATGATCGAATCGCCGATGAATTTGTCGAGCGTGCCCTCGTTGGCAATGACGTGCCGGCTGAGTGCGTCGAGCAGCGTGTTGAGAAAGGCAACGACATCGGTCGGCGCCATGCGCTCGCTGATCTCGGTGAAGTTGCGCACGTCGACGAACATGACGGTGAGCTCGCGATCGTCACCGCCGAGCCGCAGGGCGTTGCGGTTGTGCTCGATGCGGTAGAGCAGAGAAGGCGAGAGGTAGCGGCCGAAGGCCTGGCGGACCTCGCGGCGCTCGCGGTCGGTGACCAGGAAGCGGAAGGCAGTGGCGGAGAAGTGGGTGATCGACGCCGCAAGGATCGGCGCCAGCGGGTCGAAGAGCAGGCCCGCATAGGAGAACGCGACCCAGGAGGTGACCAGCGCCAGCGCGGTGATCGCCAGACCGCAGGCGAGCGCCATGACCGGACTGACGAAGGTCGTCAGCAGCACGAGCAGGCAGCCGGCAATCGCGATCGACAGGATTTCCAGGCCATTGGCCCAGTCCGGGCGCGAGAGGTAGCGGCCGGAGAGGATCTGCTCGACGATCTGGGCGTGCAGCGAGACGCCGGGCACGTTCTGGCCAAGCGCCGTCGTGCGCACGTCCTGCAGGCCGGCGGCGGAGGTGCCGATGAACACGATGCTGCCCTCGATCGCCGCACTGACGTCGGGGGATATGTCATCGTCTTCGAGAATGCGCCGGGCGGAGACATAGCGCTCGGTTGTATCAGGACTGACATAGAGCCAGAGTTCGCCGGAGGCGGTCAGCGGCACGACGAAATCGCCGATCTTGGCGGCTGTCAGTGTATCCTGCAGATCGGGCGCACCGGCAAGGACATAGGTCGAGGCGCCTTGCGCCACGCGCAGTGCCTCCATGGCGAGGCTGGGGTAGAGTTGCTGACCGTCGCTCAGGAACAGGGGCGCCGCGCGTACGACTGCCGAGGAATCGCCGGGGTTGAGACTGATATGGCCGAGGCCGGCGGCATTGCTCTCCAGTTGCGGCCGCAGCGGGGTGGCCGCCCGGATGCGCGGCGGCGCACCGATCGGGCTTTCGCCGGTGAACGCGAATCCGGCCTTGACCGGTGGCAGGTAGCTTCCTTCGTTGGTCAGCCCAAAGCCGAGGACGACGGGCTTTTCCATGATCGACTTGGCAAAGACCTCGTCATTGTCGGGCAGACGCTCAAGCAGTGACGGATCGATTTCGGGGACGTCGCGCAATACGCTGCGCGGCGACAGCCGGTCCGGTTCGGCAAACAGAATGTCGAAGGCGATCGCCGACGCCCCCATCTCCGCTAGCCTGTCCGTCAGTTTCGCCAGCCGGTCTCGCGGCCAGGGCCATTGTCCGAAGGCACGCAGCGAGGCTTCGTCGATATCGACAACCTTGACCGGCATCGCCTCGTAGGCGCGTGGCGACAGCCGTTGATATTCATCGAAGGTGACGTCGCGCGCCTGTTTCAGAAGCTGCGGGTCGTTGGCGCGCAGGAACGTCAGGATGGCAACGACAGCCAGACCGATCACGACGCCAAGCTGTTGCGCACGTGTCATGGCGCCTCACGGAACGGCAGGCAGGCCTGCCTTGCGCAGACCGTCGGTGAAATGCGCGTAATCGGCGGGGTCGACATAACAGGTAAAGATTTGCCAGTAGCGCGGAAGATCGAACGGTGCATTGGCGACGGCTTCATCGATGAGCTTGCAGGCATCCGCCGCGCGCCCGAGTTGACCGAGACAGGTAAGCAGCACGACCAGATTGCAATAGGTTCGCCGCAACAACAGACCGCGCTCGGCGTGGTGCTGCGCTTCCTCGTAATTGCCGAGATGATAGTGGGCAAGCGCGAGCCGGTTGAGGAAGAGATGGGTCACCGGATCGTGCGGGCTCAGCCGCAGGGCCTTGTGCAGCGGATCAAGCGCCTCGGCGAAGCGGCCGATGAAAATGCGGGCCCAGCCGAGCGCCATATAGGCCAGTGCGAGATTGGGGTTGAGATCGATGGCCTGCTGCGCTTCGGCGACGGCTGCATGCGGGCGGTGGGCTGCAAAACTGGCAAGGCACATGACATAGTGCGAATAGGGATCCCGGTCTTCGAGTGCGATGGCGCGCTCGGCTGCGGCGAGCAGTTCGACCTTGTCGCGGTCGATATCGTCGCTGAAACCGAAGAAACATCGGGCGTACAGCGAACGCGCGAGCATCATGTGGGCGCGGCCGAAGTCCGGATCGAGCGCGATGGCGCGGCGATGCCAGTCGATCGCCTCGGAAAAATGCGCGGCCGTGTCCTGGGCATTGTGCAACAGCGTGCCGCGCATATGGCATTCGTAGGCGTCGAGATTCTCGGTGCCGCGCAGCAGCGCGCGGCGGTTTTCACCGATGAGGATTTCCGGTTCGATGGCGGCGACGACGTGCTGGGTGAGTTCGTCCTGGATGGCGAAGATGTCAGCCACCTCGCGATCGAAGCGCTGCGCCCAGAGATGCACGCCGGTCTCAGCCTCGATTAGCTGGCCGGTGACACGCACGCGGCTTCCCGACCGGCGCACGCTGCCCTCGACGATATAGCGCACGCCGAGCTCACGGCCGATCTGCTTCACGTCCACTGCGTGTCCCTTATAGGCGAAGGAAGAGTTGCGGGCGATGACGAAGAACCAGCGACAGAGCGAGAGCCCGGTGATGATGTCCTCGGTCAGCCCGTCGGCAAAGTAGTCCTGGCCGGGATCGTCCGACATGTTGACGAAGGGGAGCACGGCGATCGATGGCTTGTTCGGCAGGCGGAGCGGCATGCCGGGCAGATCGGGCACCGTCGGATCTTCGCGCCAGTCGACGCTGTGCACCAGCACCGGCCGCGGCATGTTTTTGAGCGTCTGCTCGCCGAGCTTGACCATGGGGAAGTCGAGCTTGCCTTCGATCTGGTCATGCAGGGTTCCGGAAATGCAGACGCCGGCCGGTCGTGCCACCTGCTGCAGCCGTGCCGCGACGTTGACGCCGTCGCCCAGCAGGTTCGTGCCCTCGACCACGACGTCACCGAGATTGATGCCGATGCGGAACTCCATACGTTTCTCCGGCGCCAGATCGGCATTGCGACGTTGCAGAGCGCGCTGGATGGCAACGGCGGCGCGAACCCCTTGGACGGCGCTGTGGAACTCGGCGACGACGCTGTCGCCGGCAGTGCTGAAAATGCGGCCGCCATGCTCGGCGACGAGGTCGCCGATCGTGGCACAATAGGTGCCGAGCGTTACGAGCGTACCTTCCTCGTCGGTCGCGACGAGGCGACTATAGCCAGCGACATCGGCAGCGAGGATGACTGCGAGCTTCCGTTCCAAGGGGGCGGGCCCCTCCTGCGGCGTTCAGCTAGAGGAAATTAAGGGTAACGTAATTTAGCAATATCTAGAAGTGTGAAAAGCGCGGCGATCATGTGTCGGCATCGATTGCTGCGCCGATTTTGAGAGCATTTGCGGGCTCATACCAACCTGCGCTGATATTGACCTCTTGCGTGGGACCGTCTGCGGTCATCCGGCAAGGAGCATACCGCAGAGCGATGCCTTACAGCGCCGCGCGTCAAATCTGACGCGCAAAGGACGCTGTAACGCTTTAAACTTGCTGCATAATTTTATCCTTAAATCGGATCCGATTTAAGGAATTATGCCGTAGCATCGGTCGAGGATTGCGACGCTGCCGGTGGCCGACAGACGGCGTCGATAATCCTCACCGGACCGCTTGGGTCCGCTTCCGGTTTTCTCCTTGCCGGAAACCAAAATCGCTCCGGCGCAACAGGTCAATATCAGCGCAGGTTGGTATAGGCGCCCTTTCGTCCGTGGATTGCGCGCTTGAGACGACGAAGAGTCTGCGTTGTGGGTTCTTCAAACGCCGTTTTCACCGGCCGCCTAACGTGCAAGGTATGTCGACGGCGGGTGACTGACACTGGTCGCGAAGCCCGAAACCAGCGTGAGGAAAAACATCTTGATCATCGCCTGCCTGCATACGGCCGATAGCAACGTCGCCGTTTTCGAATCTGCCGCGTGCGAACTCGGCCTTGCAACGGACGTGCTCCGTCACACGGTGCGGCCGGATCTTCTCGAGGCTGCGGAACGGGCAGGCGGGCTCACGGACGCTATAGCCCGCGAGACGGCCGCAGCGCTGACGGCACTGGCAGCTCGGGCCGATGCCGTGCTCCTCACCTGTTCGACGCTTGGGCCGAGCACGGCGAATGTTCGTGAAGCGCCGGTGCCGGTGTTGCGGACCGATGCGGCGCTTGCCGAAAAGGCAGCGGCAGTCGGCGGCAAGGTGGTGGCGCTTTGCGCCGTCGAAACGACCGTGGCGCCGACCACCGCGCTTTTTGCCGAGGCCGCGCAGCGAAGGGGTGTTGCGCTTGAGGTGCGCCTCGTCGCCGGCGCCTGGGCCTTGTTTAGAGCGGGTGACTGCGATGGCTATCTCGCAGCAATCGCCGGTGCTGCCGACGCCGCCTATGGCGATGGCGCGGCAATCGTTGCCCTTGCTCAAGCCTCCATGGCCGGTGCGGCGGATCTCGTGCGTCGAGGACCACGCCCATTGACGAGCCCGACGGCGGGGTTGAGTGCCGCACTGGAACGGATCGCCCAGGCAGCCTCGCCGGTTGCGCGGTGAGTGGAGCGTTTGATAGCCGATTCAGGTATTTAGGAGGAAAGTCTAAATTTCGGAATCCGGTTGCTGGCATCGCGGCCGCGGTGATTGGCGGCTTCGATGCTGGCGGCGGCCTCATGGGCGTTGTCGGCCTGACGATCCAAAACGCCCTCAAGCCGAGACACAAGGGCATCCTCTGGGGCATGTATGTGCTTGAGGAGGCGCGTGGAACCGGCCTGTCGCGTCGAGGCGGTGATCGACGAGGCCAGGGGCAAGGTCGAGCAATTGCAGCTGACGGTGGTGTCGTCCAATGCCGCGGCGATCCAGCTTTATTCCAAACTCGGCTTCGTCGGCTATGGACTCGAGAAGCGCGCCCTTCGTGTCGATGGCCAATATTTCGATGAGATGCTGATGGCCGGCCGCTGGCTTAGCGGTGCAAGGCATCTTGCTCAGGAGGGGGCGATGCGGATCGACGTCCACGAACGGAGATTGTTCCGGGCGCAGACCGTCCGTCGGGTGAGGACCGCATGTGGATGGCGAAGAGACGGGGATAAGCGATTGTCTTCATTGCCAAAGCTCTAGGAACGCACTTCTTGATCCCTTACCCGGTAGCCTTGTCGAAAGACGGTATCGATTGAACGAAAGCCGTCGGTAGGATTCTGCCATGAACGCCTTGATTCGATTGACCTTTGAAGACGACGCACCAGTGCTGCCCGATATCGAGAGATCATCGGGAGAGGCTTTTCGCAGCGTTGCCGACCTTGCGCCGACGACGACGTGCAATCGGTCGACGCGCATCTGGGGTTTGTCCGCGCAGGGCTCTCCTGGGTGGCGGTCGATGATCTTGACCGTCCGCTCGGATTTCTCTGTGCAGAGATCAGCGATGGCGCGCTGCACATCTGGCAACTGGCGGTGCGGCACGAGCATCAGGGACGCGGGCTCGGGCGTGCGTTGATTGCGGCCGCTATCGCCCATGCGTTCGACCGCTCGCTCGCAGAGGTGACGCTGACCACGTTCCGCGAACTCGCGTGGAACGAGCGCTTCTATCGCAAACTCGGGTTCCTGACGCTCGACGAAGAAGGGCTCGACGCACGGCTGACGCAGATCCTGGCGAAGGAGGCGACCTACGACCTGCCGACCGATCGACGTTGCGCGATGCGCCTGTTGCTCGACGATAGGCAGCCAGACGCCGGCAACGATCCCCTGGGTCGCTGACAGCAAACAAGTTTCCTTCGTCGGCTAACGTCTGACAGCAACGACCTGACCGCGGTTGAACTGCGAAACCGTGACGCGACCCGATTGGTTGCCGCCAATCACCCTGGCGGTCGATTTCGACAGGGCGGAGAGGATGCCGACGTGATAGCTGCGGCCGGTGCGCACGACGATGATATCGCCTGGCCGGGCGTAAGTCAGCTTGACCGGCGCACCGAAGCGCAGCCAGGAGCGGGCGATGCCGAAACTCTGTGGTGGCGTTCGGCCGGTCTTGCGGGCAATGAGGCCCATGAAGTGGCCGCACCAGGGGGTGCGGGCCGGATTGATGCCGAGTGCGGCGCGCAGCCGCCTGTTGTTCTTGACCTCGTGCAGGCCGTTGTATTGTTGGGCCTGGGCCAACATGCCCGCCGTGGCCACATCCGGTGTCAAAAGCGCGACATAGGCAGCCGCGAGAAACGCCAGGACCTTCATGGTCAGGTCTCCTTGCCAAGTTGTTTGGTGCGTGCATCCCGGATGAGCCTGGCTAATGCCGGCACTGCCCCCGGTTTTCATCTGCATCGGTCATTGTGTTCGGGAATATCGGCGGTTCGCGCCTGCGCGTTGCACCTTGAACGCAGCATCAGCGCGCCGGCGAACCGCGATGAAACGCGGTGCCAACTTCACGGCGATCGCCGTCGGAGTGTGGTATTCCCCTGCCTGTCCCGTCGGACAGTGCGCGGACTTTGCCCATGCGCTGGAGCAAAATTGTGGCAAAGCGCGCAAAGGGCGAATTTTCGTGCGCTTTCTAATCCATTTGGGTTAGATATCGCTGAATTTCGGCGTCTAGGCGCACTATTTTTGTGTTTCGCCTAGCTGCTGGCATCGGTGCGGCGATCCATTGATCGCATGTTCGAGCCTTAATTAAGGCAGCAATTTTCAACTGTGGCCGAATGCGGTAGAACTGGCAAAGCCATGGAAAGGAACAGGATTTGACGCAGGCAGCCGCGAAGGCCGGGTGACCGCGCACCAAAGCGCCGAAGATCCGGCGGGAGGAGTTGATGGAGGCCGGCGCGGCCCTCTTTCTCGAGCGCGGCTTTCACGCGACGACGATCGATGGCATTGCGACGGCAGCCGGTATCGCCAAGGGAACCTTCCATCTGCACTTCTCTTCGATAGAGGGATTGCTTGCGGCGCTGCGCGAGGCGTTCGTCGCGCTCTACCTCGATCTTGTGGAGGCATCGCCGGCGCGCGCCGAGGGTGGCCGCGGCTGGCGGGTGCCAGGATCGAACGGGCAGTCGCTGCCTATCTCGACAATCTCGCCATGCACGAGCTGGTCTTCGCCGACTTTTCCCGCAGCCGCGAACGCGCCAGTCAGGAGGAATTGGCCGTGATCGACCGGCTGGCGGCCCTGATTGCCGCGGGCGTAAGGACAGACGCATGGTCGGTCGATGATCCGCAGATGCTGGCGACCTTCCTCTTTTATGGCGAGCATGGCGTCGTCGGCCACATGATCGCATCCGGCGGCAGGGATCGCGTTGCACTGATCGAGGCGCTGGCACGGTTCTATTTCAGACTGCTTGGGATCGGGCAATGATCGCCAATACGTCGCGTGTCGACGCAAAATAAAGTCTTTAAAAGAGTTTATCGAAGCTCCTTGAGAGAGTCCTTCAGGTTTCACACGCGGCCGATTGCGCTCCGCGACTGACGTTCACGCTTGTCAGAGCGCGTGCGGCAAGATCATCCTGCCGGAGCGATTCGCGCCTTCGAGGATACTCATGTCGTTTACCGTCAACCCGGCCTATCTCTGGCCGATCCTGATGCTCCTGATCTCCAACGTCTTCATGACGTTTGCCTGGTATGGGCACCTGAAATACACGTCGTCGCCGCTTTACATGGCGATCGTCGCGAGCTGGGGCATCGCGTTCTTCGAGTATTGCCTGGCCGTGCCGGCAAACCGCATCGGCCAAGAGGTCTATACGGCGGCGCAGCTAAAGACGATGCAGGAGGTGATCACGCTGCTGGTATTCGCCGCGTTCTCGGTGTTCTGGTTGAAGGAATCGATCGGCTGGAACCACCTCGTCGGCTTCTCCCTGATCGCGATCGGCGCCTCGTTCATCTTCAAGGGCTGAGCGGATGGCCGGCGAGAGCCATCTGAGTTGGCCGAAGTGACCATGCGATCACAGTCGAGCTACCTGCGAAGACCGCCCGGTGGCGTCATCCGTTGTTCAAGGGACCAAGCCCGCGGGCGAACCTGTCGTTCGGACGACGGTGCGCAGAACGACGCGGCATCCTGCCAGACGATCGTAGATTGTCTGGCCGCGCCAGCGCATGAAGGGAAAGAGCCACCAGATTATTGCGAAGAGCGTGAAGATCAGGAAGTCGGCGAACAAGATGACCTGGACGGGCGCGCCGAAAACAGTCACGGCTTCGATTGCATCCCCCAGAACGTCGCCGGTGCCAAAGATCGTCATCGACAGCAGCATCAGCGGCGCACCCAATGCTGTCAGCAGTATCGACGGCAGCATCCGCAACGTCTCGCGTTTGGCGGCCGAGGCAAACGGCAGCGGTTCGCCATTGTCCTGAACCACGCGCAAGGTGAACAGCCGTTTGCCAGGCGTGGTGCCAAAGCGCGCAATCAGGGCGGCACTGCACAAGCAGAAGAAAAGCAATGGCACGAGTTGGTCCAGAACGCCGCGTCCGAACTGAATGGATTCAAGCTCAAGCGGATTGCCGGCCTCGTCGATCTCGAGACTGATCGAGCGTTGTGCCGGCTTATCACCAGCATCAATCAATGTTGAAACGAACACCCTGCCTTCGGGCACCCCCCAGATGGACGTCACGCAGATCTGGTTTTCACGGGACTGTCCCGGTGCGAGCGACCATTCGCGGTCGATTCTTTCTGCAAACGCGCTAGGCCCAGCGGGTTCGCATTGGGTTGTTGCCGAAACGAAGAAGCGTGGCGCCCAGGGGAGAACGAAGGCGAGGCTGAGCGCAACAGCGACTGCGACGACGTAAAACAGGAGGGAATCGATGACGAAGGCTGCCAGCCGCCGCCATAAGAAACGCGGAAGATTGGTATTGGCGGCCGTCGTGTTCATGCTTCAACCTTCGATGCAGGCAATGATTGCATTGCTTTCATGGAGGGTTGTGTTCGTCAATGTACAGCGCGCCAAACTGCGATCGAAAGCGGCATGTTATCCCCGCCCGAACAATCGATCCAGGATCTGCCCTTCAAGCCGGGCGGTTTCGGGGCTGCCGTGATGGCGGGGGCGGGCAAGCGGGATCGGCAGGTCGAGTGCGATGCGGCCTTCGTCGATAACCACGACACGGTCGGCAAGCGCCACGGCTTCGGCGACGTCGTGGGTGACGAGCACGGCGGTAAACTTCTGCTGCTGCCAGATGCGCTCCAGCAGCTGCTGCATCTCGATGCGCGTCAGGGCGTCAAGCGCGCCGAGCGGCTCGTCGAGTGCCAGGATGAAGGGGTGAGCGACCAAGGCACGGGCAAGCGCCACGCGCTGCTTCTGTCCGCCTGAAAGCACCGACGGCCATTCCTCAGTGCTGTCGGCAAGGCCAACCTCCTGCAGGATCTGCAGCGATAGGTCGCGGGCGACGTCGCCCCTGGCGATGCCGGTCAGGCCGATCTCGACATTGCGGCTGATCCTTGCCCAGGGCAGAAGCCGCGGCTCCTGAAACATGATGCGGCTGCGTCGCTCCGCCGCGCTGCCGCCGGCAACTGTCAGGCTGCCACTGGTCGGACTGTCCAGCCCGGCGAGGATGCGCAGCAAAGTGCTCTTGCCGCAGCCGCTCTTGCCGATGACGGCGACGAACTGACCCTGGGGCACGTCGAGATCGATGCCGTCGAGCACGGTCTTGTCGCCGAAACGCTTGGTGATACCCCGCAGGGAGAAGGCGAGCGGAGCGGTTGGCGGGGCCGGTGAAGGCGCCCGGATCGTCGCAGGCGCGCCGTCCGCCTCCTGTTGCTGTTTCGGATGAAGGGCGATGACGGACATCGGATTATTCCTTTTCGTCGAGATCGGGCTCGGTCAGGCCGGCTGAAACGCCGGGTGCCATTGCAGCGTCAGGCGCTCGAGCAGCCGCGCGAAGCTGTCGGCGAGTTTGCCCAGCAGCGCGTAGATCAGGATGGACAGGATGACGACGTCGATCAGCAGGAACTCCCGCGCCTGCATCGCCATGTAGCCGAGGCCCGAGGAGGCAGCGATCGTTTCTGCAACGATCAGCGTCAGCCACATGATGCCGAGCGCATAACGAAGGCCGACGAAGATGGCGGGCAGGGCGCCGGGCAGGATGACGCGGAAGAAGAGCTCACGCCTCGACATGCCGTAGATCCGGCCCATCTCGACGAGCTGCGGATCGACGCCCTGGATGCCGAGCAACGTGTTGACGTAGATCGGGAAGAAGACGCCGAGCGCGACGAGGAAGAGCTTGGCTCCTTCGTCGATGCCGAACCAGAGGATGACGAGCGGGATCAGCGCCAGATGCGGAATGTTGCGCACCATCTGCAGCGTCGTGTCGGTCAGGTCCCGGCTCAAGCGCGACAGGCCGTTGGCAAGCCCGAAGGCAAAACCGATCGAGCCGCCGATGGCAAAGCCTGAAAGCGCCCGCAACGTGCTGATGCCGATGTTTTCGACAAGTTCTCCGGAGGCGAGCAAGCGGACGAAGGCCGCAAGCACGGCAGAGGGCGGCGCCATCACGCTTTCCGATATCAGGCCGGCGCGGGAAGCCGTTTCCCAGGCGAGGATCAAAGCGGCGGGCAGAAGCCAACCCGCGAGGTTTCGCGCGATGGTGTTCGTTGCGGTCTTGGCCATGACTTGGTCCGTGTTTGCCCAGAGCCTGCTGTCTTCGCGGCGCCGGCGTCGAATCTTCCGTCTCGACGCCGGCCGGTTCTCACCTTGGGAGGGAGAGGGATCAGTTGCCCGGCGCGGTCCAGATCGCATCGGAAATGGTGATCTGCTTGGGGATCAGCCCGAGCTTGAAGAAGCGATCGGCGGTCTGCTGTTGGCCGGCGACGATATCGTCGGTGATCGGCCCGATCGAAAAGACGCTGCGGTTGGCCGCGATCGTCTGGGCTTCGAGCGGCACGCCGGTCACCTCGTGCAGCGCGGTCGCCACCTTGTCGCGGTTGGCGTCAGCCCAGACGGAGGCCTCCTTCAGGGCTGCAATCGTCGTGGTGATGGTCTCGGCATGTTTGGCTGCGAAGTCGCGGCTGGCGAGGAAGTAGGTGTTGACCTTCAAGGTCTCGGCCGAGGTCGTCAGAATGCGTGGCTTGTAGCGCGTTTCGGCGATGGCGAAGAACGGATCCCAGACGGCCCAGGCATCGATCTTGTCGCTGGCGAAGGCGGCGGCCGCATCGGCGGGGCTCAGATAAACAGGGGGGACGTCGCCAAAGCCGATGCCGACTTTTTCCAGTGCCGCGACCACGAGATTGTGGGCACTGGTGCCCTTGCCGACGCCGATCTTCTTGCCTTTGAGGTCCGCGAGCGACTGGATCGGCGAGTCCGGCTTGACGAAGATCGCCTCGCCCTTGCCGTTCGACGGAAGCGCTGCGGCATAGACGATCGCCGAGCCGGCGGCCTGGCCGAAGATCGGCGGCGCGTCGCCGGTCCAGCCGGCGTCGATGGAGCCGACGTTCAATGCCTCGACCAGCGGCGGCCCGGCGGTGAACTCGACCCAGGAAACGGCGATGCCTTTTGGTTCCAGCGCCTTCTCGATCACTTTCTGCTGCTGGGCGACGACCGGCAGGCCGGTCTTCTGGAAGCCGATGCGGAATTCCTTGAGATCCTCGGCCATGACGCCGAAGGAGGCGAGCACTGCGGCGGTGAAGAGGCCGGTGCCGAAAAGCCGTCTGGTCAGTTTGAACATCTGTCCCGCTCCTGTTTGCTGGAGGGCCAAGGGCGCCGTCCGGTGAACTGGGATCAGTGTAAAAGAAGAATATAAAATTTATGGAGTTTGTTTGTTTTGTTGTCGGC
The DNA here is from genome assembly GCF_001270265.1 of Ensifer adhaerens. Taxonomy (GTDB): domain Bacteria; phylum Pseudomonadota; class Alphaproteobacteria; order Rhizobiales; family Rhizobiaceae; genus Ensifer; species Ensifer adhaerens_B. Next base: position 14,379 of record NZ_LGAP01000025.1, on the reverse strand, counting down.
GCGCTTTGCGGAACGCTTTTGCGGCAGGACAGGCAGCGCGGGAATAATCGTCATCTCGCAGGTCCGGGTCGCCATTCGCGGGGCGGCGGCTCGCGGGCGCTGACACCGCATCGGGCCTCAGGTTTTCTGGCCGGTTCTCGCATTTTTCTGGCCGGGATGCATGTTGTCACCGGAGTGCAGCTGCTCGGCCACGGATTGTCGTTGCAGAACGTCGCCCATGAGCTCGGCTATGAGAGCGTCAGCGCCTCAGGCTGGTCAGTGGATCAGTTCGATAACCGAGCCACAGAGCCCTGAAACCGTGCAGGTCCAGACGAGCGCCGGAATGGCGACCGGCGTCCGTGACCCCCAAACGATAGGGCGTCCTCAGTCCAAAAGGTCGAAGGCGCGGTACATCCACACCAATTGATAGGTAACCGCGCCGATGAGGAACGCGGCGTGAAAGCGCCGGTTCGGTGTCCAGGCGGCGATCACGCACAGGACGATATAGGTCACGTTGCGGACCGGATATTCCAGCCCATAGGACGCGAAATAGGCCTTTCCCTTGAGCGCGGTGTCGACGAGGTCGACGGCAAAGGCGAGCGCCAGAAACGCGAAGAACCAGCTTCGCCGCGACATGAAGTAATGCTCGTAGTCGCTGTAATCCTCGAGCGTCGTTGGAAACAGCAGCACGCAAAGAAAGAAGAAGACGCAGCAATAGAGGATGACGAAGAGGTAGACGGTCACGTCGAGCACGGGCAGGGCATGGAGATGGAACTCCCACCACCAGAAATGCACGAGGAAGACGAACATGAACAGGACCCAACCGAGGTGGATCCAGTAGACCCTGGTCTTTCCCGGATGCTGCACGAACAGCGCAAGCCCGCTCAGCAGTCTCGCGAGACTGAGACTGACCACCATGCCCATGACGACGCGAATATGCGAGAAGATCGCCGGATCAGGCTGGGTCGGGTCCATGAACGCTGCTCCTATTCGTCCGGTACCGCCTTCGGCTTGCCGTTCTCGTCGAGCGCGACCATGACGAAGATCGCGTCGGTCACCTTTTCCATCAGATGCGAGAGATAGCGCTGCGCCCAGGCCTCGACCTTGAGCGTCATCGATGTGCGTCCGACCTTGACGACATCGGTGTAGATGCAGAGCGTATCGCCGATCTTGACCGGCAGCGCGAAGGCCATTTCCTTCACCGCCGCCGTCACCACGCGGCCGCGGGCCCGCTCGGCGGCGCGGATGCCGCAGGAAAGGTCCATCTGCGCCATCACCCAGCCGCCGAAGATGTCGCCGGCAGCATTGGCGTCGGCGGGCATCGCGAGCGTGCGCAAGGTCAGTTCGCCGGTCGGCTTGTTGTCTGCGGTCATGCGGCCTGTCTCCCTGTTTCGCAAAAGATGTAGCGCATCGTTGCTTCGTCAGGGAAGAGCGCCGGGCGACAAATCGCGCCGGGTCGATGATGTCGAATTCCATTCCTTTCGAAGGTATTAAATGAGAACCGTCAAAATTAGGGATCGTTTGTTAGGGGCTTTGCAAAAGGCCATCCCTATCCTGCACGCTTCTACTGGAGGCAGGGGACTGGGGATGAAGAGATTCAGGATTTCGGTGCGACTGTACGCGCTCGTCGCGTTCGCACTTTTGACGATGGCGGCGGCGCTGACCTTCGGTCTGTTTCAGGCGCAGGACAAGCTCGTCGGCGAGCGCAAGGCGATGCTGTCGGCGATGAACGAGAACGCCATTGCGGTGTTCGACGCGTACCACAAACAGGAGGTTGCCGGCACGCTGTCGCGCGAGGATGCGCAGAAGCGGGCGCTCGAAGCGATCAAGGCGATGCGCTACCAGGGCAGTGGTTACTTCTGGATCAATGACATGCATCCGACGATGATCATGCATCCGATCAAGCCGGAAATGGATGGCCGCGATCTTTCCGCCAACAAGGATCCGAATGGCAAGCACCTCTTCGTCGAATTCGTCAAGACGGTCGAAAAGAGCGGGCAGGGCTTCGTCGATTACTATTGGCCGAAGCCGGACGCCGACGAGCCGGTGCTGAAATACTCCCATGTCGCCGGCTTCAAGCCCTGGGGCTGGGTGGTCGGCACCGGCGTCTACTCCGACGATCTCGCGGCCATGTTCCGCGAGCGCGCCTGGCAGGTGGCGGGTATTCTTTTCGCCGCAGCACTGGCGATCGTGATGGCGGCGCTGGCGATCGTGCGCAGCGTGGTCAAGCCGGTCGAGAAGCTGAAGGCCTCGATGCGCTCGATTGCCGATGAGGACCTGTCATCCGACGTGCCGGAAACCGACCGGGGTGACGAGATCGGCCAGATGGCCAAGGTCCTCGTCGTCCTGCGCGACTCGGTGTGCGAGCGGCTGGAGCTGCGCTCCCGTGAAGCCGAGCAGCAGGACAGGCTGGAGTCCGAGCGGCGCGGTAACGAACAGCGCCAGCGGGCAACCGCCGATGCGCAGGCTGATGCGATGGAAACCGTGGGCGCGGCGCTCGAGCTGCTCGCAAGCGGTGACCTGACGGCCGAAATCGGCCATATCGCCCCGGAATACGGCAAGCTGAGGCAGGACTTCAACACGGCGGTTGCAGCGCTTCGCGACGTGATCGGTTCAATCTCACATTCGACCGAGATCGTCACTGCCAGCGCCGGCGACATTTCGGAAGCGGCCAACAATCTGTCGCGCCGCACTGAACAGCAGGCGGCAGCGCTGGAAGAGACGGCAGCGGCGCTTGACGAGATCACCTCGACGGTGCGCCATTCGTCCGACCGGGCCAACGAAGCGCGCGGCATGGTCAGCGAGACCAAGGCGAGCGCGGCAAAATCCGGCGGCATCGTGCGCAACGCCATCGACGCCATGGGGCGGATCGAGACGTCGTCGAGCCGGATCAGCCAGATCATCGGCGTGATCGACGAAATCGCCTTCCAGACCAATCTTCTGGCGCTGAATGCCGGCGTCGAAGCCGCGCGGGCAGGCGAAGCCGGTCGTGGTTTTGCCGTTGTCGCACAGGAAGTGCGCGAGTTGGCGCAGCGCTCGGCCGGCGCCGCCAAGGAGATCAAGGAACTGATTGGAACATCGGTGCGCGAAGTCGGCGCCGGCGTCGAGCTTGTCCGCTCGACCGGCGATGCGCTGACGGAGATCGAAGCCCTGGTCAACCGTGTCAACGAACAGGTTGCCTCGATTGCAACGGCGGCCCGCGAACAGGCGACCGGTCTGGCGGAGGTCAATACCGCCGTCAACAGCATGGACCAGATGACCCAACAGAACGCCGCGATGGTGGAGGAAACGACCGCGGCAAGCCAGACGCTCGCTGCCGAGAGCCGCGAACTGAAGATGCTGCTGACCAAGTTCCGACTGCAGGAAACTGCCCGGCAAACCGCCTACGGCCGAGCTGCCTGAGCACGACGCCCATAGCGATCAATGAAGGCCTGCGTGCGGAAGCACGCAGGCCTTTTGGCATTTCGGCCCCTAGACGACGCGAGCGAATCGATCGGAAGCGCGGATGTGCGATGGGGGCGGTTCGGCCTTCACTGTCGTTGACGATTTGGGGTTCCGTTCAACCGCTGGTCAGTCCGGCGTGGGGCGGGCTTGACCAATCCGTGTACGGAGATAGATACGGCTGAACGGGAGGTGGAATGATGCGGCATGGCGCCGGGTCGCCCGTCTGCCGGTGCTAGAGGGGATATTCATGGCGCTTCTCAGACTTCTTCTTACGCGGCCGGGGGCGGCTATTCTGCTGGCGCTCGGCTTTCTCTCCGCCTGTACCGTCGTCGTTGACGAACCGAGACCCGGTCCGCGGCCGACCCGTCCGCAGATGTGCACGATGGAATATGCGCCGGTCTGCGGCGCGCGGGGCAACCGCACGCGGACCTTCTCGAATTCGTGCCAGGCGCGAGCCGATGGCTTCAACGTGATCCACCGTGGCGAGTGCCGGCCGGATTACCGCCCGCCGGAACGCGAGCCGCAGGCCTGCACGCGCGAATACGCTCCGGTGTGCGGCCAACGTGGCCGCCAGCAGCAGACATTCTCGAATGCCTGCATGGCGCGCGCCGATGGCTTCCGGGTGGTTGCGCCCGGCGAATGCCGCCGTGACGACGACCGTCCGCCGCAGGGCCAGTTCTGCACACGCGAATACGCGCCGGTCTGCGGCCAACGCGGCAACCGGATCCAGACCTTCCCGAACTCCTGCGAGGCGGGTGGCGCCGGCTTCCGGGTCGTTCACCCCGGTGAATGCCGCTAAGCACAGTTATGCAAGAAAAGTGAAACAGGCCCGCGCAGAGCGATCTTCGCGGGCCTTTCGCTGCGCGCCGTCTGCGCATTGCTAAGCCGCGCACCTGCCGGATGTTGGGTGCCGCTCGCAAGGCTTCATTTACCGTGTTTGCATAAAATACGCCTCAAATCGGGCTTTTTCGGCGGCGTGCCCGGCTTGCGACACAGGCGGCCTGCACCGTTTTGATGTCGGGGTGAGTGCGGCGCGGCGATGTCTTAAATATCGCCCTGGATGAAGGCGGCAAATCGGTATGGCGTATGTTCCCTCTCTCCATCGTCCGTTGACGGCATTCGTGCTGTCGATCTCGCTTGTTGCCTGCACCACCGATGTGTTGACGCCCTCGGCGCGCATAGACAGCGGTGAACGGGTTGGTGCGATCAGGTCCGTTCCGGTCGATGCCGTGCCGGAGCAGGAGGTCGCGGCCTATCCCTCCGGAGAGCCGGTTTCGACTTTCAGGAATGGCGGCGGCAATGAAATGCCCGTTGAGCCGCGCCAGCAAACACGCCGCCCCCTGCCGATGATCGACAGCGAAGAGGCGGCACTTTCCGGCGCCCAGCAGGTCAACACCGGCTCCACCGCCATTCCTGCCGAAGGCGTCAATATGGACGCCATGCTCGGCGTGCAGCCGGTGGTCGGGCTGGCGGAGGAGCAGAGCAGCGAGATTGCCGAGGGCAATGCCAGCCAGCCCGTCGTCGGCGGCATCGGCGAGGAGAATGTCCGCCAGCTCGGTAGCCCGCCGCAGACCTTGAACGAGGCCCAGGCGAGCCTTGGCGGCGACCCGGATCTGCCGCCTTTGACTGCCGAACAGATTTCAGCCGAAGAGGCGCAGCGCGCCCGTGCCTTCGAGCGGCAGAAGGCCATGCAGAGAGCCCAGGAACCGCAGCAGGTGGCGATGCTGCCGCGCATGCGCAATCCGCTATCGACGCCGGAGAGGCAATATACCGGCGAGATGCCGGGCTCGGAGATCGCCTGCCGGAAGCGCCTGCGCAAGCTCGGCGTCGAGTTTCGCGATATCCCGCGCATCAGCAACGGCCCTTCCTGCGGCATCGACTATCCGATCGAGCTCAGCGGCCTGTCCGGGGGCATCGACGTCAAGCCCGCAGTCAAGCTCAACTGCGAAGTGACCGAAGCCTTTGCGAAATGGGTGAAATACGAACTGGCGCCATCGTCGCGCTATCGCTACTGGTCCGGCGTCAAGACGATCAAGCCGCTCGGCGGCTATTCCTGCCGCACCATGAACTCGCGCCGGGGCAACCCGATGTCCGAGCATGCGCATGGCAACGCCATCGATGTCGGCAAGTTCGTGTTGAAGAACGGCAAGGAAATCGACGTGCGCAAGAAAGGCTTCTTCGCCTTCCGCGAGAAGGGGCTTTTGAAGGCCGTTCGCACCGACAGCTGCAAGTACTTCAATACGGTTCTCGGCCCGGGCAGCGATCCCTTTCACAAGGATCATTTTCACTTCGACCTGAGGACACGCAAGACCGGTTACCGCCACTGTGATTGATGGCGATGGCTGACCCGTCTTGCATGCAGGCAAAAAAATGGCCGGCGGGGGAGCCGGCCGACGTCCGGATAAGGGGTCTCCGGAACTGAAGCGATGCGTGCAAATCACGTGGCGGGCAGGCCGCGTGCCGTGCCAAACTGATTGAGAAGCATCACCGTTTCGTGACAGAACTGCCACGTCGGCGGCAATTCTTCGCCGGATTCTCACCGTCCCGATTGGAGTGGCGTGTTGATCCCGATCCCCGGTCTGTTTGGGCCGCGCCAGCCTGCCGCCGCTTTCAACCGGTTTCATCAACTCGATCGCCGTTGGCCGGATCACTCCAATCACATTGCTGGTTGCACCGCTCGGCGTGGCGGCGGCCCATGCCATGAACCGGCGCCAGCTTGAGGCGGATTCCGCATTTTCATAATCCTGGTTGCAATGCGCTTTTTCTACAGCCTTTACGGATAAGTCGTTTTTATACCGTAGGTTTTAGCGCTCCCTCATGGTTGATTCCGAAAATAGACCCAACTTTGGCGCGCTGCTTTCCGGTTGCTCCCAATTGTAACAATCTGACTTTGCTATATGATTTTCATCGTCCTCGTCGGTGCGGGCCGACGGTAGGTGGTAACGTGTTTGTGTGTCGTCTATCGTGTCGATAAGTAATACCATAATATATTACTTCATATAACAATCATGGATAGAATCCGGGCTTGTCCCGGACGCGTCATTTTCGGGGCTCCACTCACTCCTTGGCACGACAGGAGGAAGGCATGGGAACTGTAATGCGATTTCCAGGGGTGCGCGCCGATATGACTGCGCATGCCACAGAAGTTTCGCAGATCCTGCGCACGCTTGCCAACCGCAACCGACTGCTGATCGTCACCACGCTTCTCGAAGGGGAACATTCGGTGGCGGCATTGGAGGAATTGCTCGGTATCCGTCAGCCGACGCTGTCGCAGCAACTGACCGTACTGCGCGATGCGGGCGTCGTTTCGACGCGGCGCCAGGCCAAGCAGGTTTTCTACCGCCTGACCCATGATAAGGTCGCCCGACTCGTGGGCGCGCTTTGTCAAATCTTCTGTCGCGAAGGCAAGAAAACATGAATGAGTACTGGAATGCGCTTGCCGGAGGACTTCTGATCGGGCTTTCGGCGGCGATCCTAATGGTGGCCAATGGTCGTGTGGCCGGTATCAGCGGAATTGCCGGAAGGCTGTTGCAGGGTGTCCAGGCCACCACCGGGATCGTCTTTGTTCTTGGCCTGATAGCGGGGCCCGTGGTCTACCGTCTTTTCGCTGGCACCTGGCCGACCGTTACCGTCACGTCCTCCTGGCCATTGCTCGTGGTCGGCGGGTTGCTTGTCGGTTTTGGTTCGCGCATGGGCTCGGGCTGCACCAGCGGTCACGGCGTCGTCGGTCTCGCCCGGCTTTCTCGCCGGTCGATCGCAGCGGTTGTCACCTTCATGATCGCGGCCGTCGTCACCGTCTATCTCCAAGGTTATTTCCAATGAGCGGCAGCGTATTCTCGCGCCTGTTGGCAACGCTTGCCTCCGGGGTCATCTTCGGAATCGGCCTGTCGCTCTCCGGCATGCTGGATCCGGCCCGCGTTCGCGCTTTCCTCGACATCACGCGCGACTGGAATCCGTCGCTTGCCTTCGTACTCGGCGGCGCGGTTGCCGTCTCAGCACTCGGCGTCCTCATGACCCGGCGCATGCAGCGGCCGCTGCTCGACGACGCCTTTCATTTGCCCGCGAACCGCGTGATCGACCGCCGGCTCATCATCGGCTCGGCGATCTTCGGCGTTGGCTGGGGTCTCGTCGGCCTTTGCCCCGGGCCGGCGCTCGCATCCCTTTCACTCGGCCTGCCGGCGACGGCGCTTTTCGTGGTCGCCATGCTTGCCGGCATGGTGCTGCACGACCGATTGCAGCGCGTGGGGCCTCGTCTGCAAGGACAGGGAAATGACCGGATCGGATTGGAAAGCGGCCGATTGCCCTGATGTTGACGCTCCGTCAACTTGTTTTTTGCGGGGCGCGGGCTGCAAATCGCGATGAATCGGCCCATATAGGCGAGACCTGCCGACTTCGCTCCCCGCATCCGGATCAGCTTCATGGCGCCAATCGTTTCCGTTTCCAATCTTTCGAAAACCTATGCCTCGGGCTTCAAGGCGCTGAAAGGCGTCAGCCTCGATATCGAGCAGGGCGAGATCCTGGCGCTGCTTGGTCCGAACGGGGCAGGTAAGACCACGCTGATCTCGATTATCTGCGGCATCGTCAATCCGAGTGGTGGTACCGTTAAGGTCGGCGGTCATGACGTCGTGCGCGATTTTCGCGAGACGCGGTCGATGATCGGCCTGGTGCCGCAGGAACTGACGACGGATGCCTTCGAGACGGTCTGGAACACCGTCACCTTTTCGCGCGGCCTGCACGGCAAGAAGCCGAATCCGGCGCATATCGAAAAGGTGCTGAAGGATCTGTCCCTCTGGGACAAGAAGGACAACATGCTGCGCGAGCTTTCGGGCGGCATGAAGCGGCGTGTGCTGATCGCCAAGGCGCTGTCGCACGAACCGCGCGTGCTCTTCCTCGACGAGCCGACCGCCGGTGTCGACGTCAGCCTGCGCAAGAGCATGTGGGAGGTCGTGGAACGGCTGCGCGCCTCTGGTGTGACGATCATCCTGACGACCCACTACATCGAAGAGGCGGAAGAGATCGCCGACCGCATCGGCGTCATCAATGGCGGCGAGATCCTGCTGGTGGAGGACAAGACCGCTCTGATGTCAAAGCTCGGGCGCAAGCAACTGCGTGTCGACCTGTCGCATCCGTTGGAAGCCGTGCCCGAAACGCTCTCGACCTACAACCTGACGCTCGAGGGCGATGGTCATTGTCTGATCTACGACTATGACACCAGCGCCGAGCGCACGGGCATAACCTCGCTGCTGGCGGCGCTCGCCGAAGCCGGCGTACGCCTCAAGGACATCTCCACGCGGCAGAGCTCGCTGGAGGATATTTTCGTCGAGATCGTGGGAGCAGGACGATGAACATCGAAGCGATCAAGTCGATCTACTTCTTCGAGATGGCGCGCACGCGGCGCACCCTGCTGCAGAGCGTGGTGTCGCCGGTCATTTCCACCTCGCTCTATTTCATCGTCTTCGGCGCGGCGATCGGCGCGCGCATCCAGGAGATCGACGGCGTTTCCTATGGCGCCTTCATCACGCCGGGTCTGATCATGCTGACCCTGTTGACCCAGTGCATCGGCAACGGCTCCTTCGGCATCTATTTCCCGAAGTTCACCGGCACGATCTACGAGGTGCTGTCCTCGCCGGTGTCGATGATCGAGATCGTGCTCGGCTATGTCGGGGCGGCGGCGACCAAGGGGGTGATGATCGGCACGATCATCCTCTTGACCGCTTCGCTGTTCGTCGATCTTTCGATCGCCCATCCCCTTGCCATGGTGTTCTTCTTCGTGCTGACGGCCGTTTCGTTCAGCCTGTTCGGCTTCATCATCGGCATCTGGGCCAAGGACTTCGAACAGTTGAACCTGATCCCGATGCTGGTCATCCCGCCGCTCGTGTTCCTTGGTGGCAGCTTCTACTCGATCGACATGTTGCCGCCATTCTGGCAGGCGGTCAGCCACTTCAACCCGGTGCTCTATCTCATCAGCGGCTTTCGCTGGAGCTTCTTTGAAGTGTCCGACGTCAATCCGGTCTTCAGCGCGGCGATCATCCTGGTGTTCCTGGCGGTCTGTCTGTCGGTGCTCGCCTGGATCTTCCGCACCGGCTACCGGCTGCGGAACTGATGATGGTGAGGCGGGTCGGTTCGTTGGACAAGCATTTCCAGGAAAAGTGCGAAGCGGTTTTCCGTCAGGAAATGCGAAAAAACAAAGAGATAGAGTGTTTCCGCGGCTCCGCCTAAGGCGGAAACGCTCTAACGCCCGCACCCACTCCGTACGACCTTGGTTTGCGGCGCGCACAAATCGTCCGGTGGGTTTTAGTGTCAGAGCGAATGACCCGTGGATATGGGGGTCGCCTGGCATCATCAACAGACGCCAAGAATCGTTTATCGCAACCGCCGATCAGTCGCGCAGCCGGAGCTCGTCTGTGCGCATCTGCAGGAAGTCGAGCGTCGACAGGAAACTCATGCCGAGCAGGCTCTGGTCGAGCTTGCCTTCGGCCGCGACCGTTGCGCGGATATCGTTGCGCACGATCGGCCCGATGGCGATCTCGGAAAGCAGAACGGGTGCTGCCATCGCCTGACCATTGGCGGTCATGACCGTCATCGTGTAGCTCAGGTTCGCCGGATCAAGCCCGATGCGCTCGGCATCTTCGTAGGTCAGCGCAATGCTGCTGGCACCGGTATCGACCAGCATGTTGATGTCCTTGCCGTTGACCGTTGCATTGGTCTCGAAGTGGCCGTTGATCATCTTCTGCAGCACCACCTCCTGGCGGCCCTGGCTGTCGATGATGACCGTCGCGCGGCCGGGTATGAGGCCGGAAAGCACCCGGTTGCCGAAGCCCTGAATCTCGAATCGGTAGACATAGGCTGAAACAAGGGCCAGCACGATAAGCAGCCAGATCGCCGCCTGCCGGGCGCCTGCGCCAAAGCGGCGACGGCTTTGCCAGATACCGGCGCTCAAGAGTGTGGCAATTGCGCCGAGCGACACGAGCTGGCCGAAATCGTCATTCGCCAGTCCGAAGGTGCGGCCGGCGTCGTGGTTGACGATCAGCAACAGGAGGCCGATCGCAAGGATCGAGAGCAGAATCAAAAGGCGTGTCATGCGTCTCCGCGTTCCCTTGCCATGCGGGTGCGGCGCGTCTCGCGCCGGGGCTTTCGCTCCATCGTTTCAAGCCTTGCCGGCAGGGCCAACATGATCGTGTGTCGGTCGGCGTCGGTGTAGAGCGTCCAGGCGCCGATCTCGTCGCGCGTCCGGCCGCAGCCGAAACAGTAGCCGGTCCTGTCGTCGATCGAACAGACGAGAATGCAGGGAGATTCCATGGTCCTGAGCTGAAGGTCCTGAGTTGCGGCGCTGGCCGTTGTTTCGACTGATTATATCGGCTTTTCAAACTGTCAGTGCAAGGGCGCCGAGGATGGCGATTTCCGTCAGTTGCTGTGTCGCGCCGATGGTGTCGCCGGTGTGGCCACCGATCTTGCGGTTGGCGAGACGGCCAAAGGCGGCAACGGTTGCGACGAAGGCGACAAGTGTGAGAATGAGGGCGATTGCCGGAGCCTTGGCGAAATAGAAGAGCAGCATCGCGGCAAGGACGCCTGAGCCAAGCGCAAACGACGCGGCTGCCGGGTCGGGTTCGCCGGCCGAGGCTGCAATGCCGTCGCGGCGAGCCGGCGGCAGGCGCGACCAGTGCCAGACCATGGCCGCACGGCTGAGGGCGGCAGTGCCCAGGATCATCAGCCCGGCGCCGGTCGGCGTGAACAGCGGCAGGAAGGACGCCAGCGCCGATACGCGAAGGCCGAAGGAGAGGATCAGCGCAACGGCGCCATAGGAGCCGATGCGGCTGTCCTTCATGATCACCAGCGCCGCTTCCCGGTCGCGCCCGCCGCCGAAGCCGTCGGCCATATCGCCGAGCCCATCCTCGTGCAGACAGCCTGTCACCAGCGCTTGCACGGCGACGACCAGGAAGGCCGTAAACAGGGAGCTGACCTGGAACGCCATCAGCAAGGAGGCGATGGCGGCTGCGGGCAGGGCGATCAGCAGCCCCGCCAACGGAAAGGCGCGAACGGCACGGTTCAGCCGGCCGTCATAATCGACGAAATGGCGTTGCGGCATATGGATGCGGCTGAGGAAGGCGACCGAGCGCGCCAGATCGTCACAAAAGTCGCGAAGATAGGTCATGGCCCCTCCAACCCCGGGTGCGCCGAATCGACGCCCGTTCGCCGGATCATGCTCCGGCGACACGGATTGGCGCAAATGTCGTTGCCCGAAATTTCCGCGCCCTCTATGAGGAGCGTGGATTGAGCTTCACGATATGCAAGGATTCCTCCCCATGAGTGCCAGCGGCCTGCCGTTTGATGATTTCCGCGAATTGTTGCGCAACCTGCCGGGCCCGAATTCGGCCGCGCTGGCTGCCGCGCGCGATCGCGATGCGCAGCTGACGAAGCCGCCGGGCGCGCTTGGGCGCCTCGAGGAGATCGCCTTCTGGCTCGCCGCCTGGACGGGCAAGCCGCCGGCGGTCAATCGGCCGCTTGTCGCGATCTTCGCCGGCAATCACGGCGTCACCCGTCAGGGCGTTACGCCATTTCCGTCGTCGGTCACGGCACAGATGGTCGAGAACTTTGCCGCCGGCGGCGCCGCAATCAACCAGATCTGCGTCAGCCACGATCTCGGCCTGAAGGTCTTCGACCTCGCGCTCGATTATCCCACCGGCGATATCACCGAGGAGGCTGCCCTTTCCGAGCGCGACTGTGCGGCCACCATGGCCTTCGGCATGGAGGCTGTCGCCGGCGGTACCGATCTCTTGTGCATCGGCGAGATGGGCATCGGCAACACCACGATCGCTGCTGCGATCAATCTCGGCCTTTACGGCGGCTCCGCGGAAGACTGGGTCGGGCCGGGCACAGGCTCGGAAGGCGAGGTCCTGAAGCGCAAGATCGCTGCGGTCGAAAAGGCGGTCGCGCTGCATCGCAATCATTTGTCCGACCCGCTCGAATTGATGCGGCGTCTCGGCGGTCGCGAGATCGCCGCCATGGCCGGCGCCATCCTGGCCGCCCGCATGCAGCAGGTCCCCGTGATCATCGACGGTTATGTGGCAACCGCTGCAGGCGCGATCCTCAAGGCCGCCAATCCGTCGGCGCTCGATCATTGCCTGATCGGCCACGTCTCCGGCGAGCCCGGCCATATGCGGGCGATCGAGAAGCTCGGCAAGACGCCGCTGCTCGCGCTCGGCATGCGCCTTGGCGAAGGCACGGGCGCAGCACTTGCCGCCGGCATCGTCAAGGCTGCCGCCGCCTGCCACGGCGGCATGGCGACGTTTGCGCAGGCTGGCGTCAGCAACAAGAACTGACGAAGAAACGGCGGGCTTTCGCGCAAAGGCCCATCGTTTGCTGTCGATTGCCTGTCGCAGGCACCACACTTGTCTGCGGCGGGCTTGATGGTCGCATTCTTCTCGCCTATCCAGAGGCGCATATGCACGCCGCAGCCACCCGTCGGCTCCCTCTGCAACCGGGACCGCCTTGCATTCGCCTCAATAACGATGTCGAAGCAGCGCAGTTTTATAGACAGTCGAGATGAAATGGACGCCAACAATACCACGCCCCGCCGCGGCCAGACCGGACCGGTCGAAAAGCAGACCGGAATCCGTCATCTGTTCGCTGCCGCCAGCTATTCGCTGGGCGGCGCCAAGCGGCTGATCGGCGAGGCTGCGTTCCGGCACGAGCTGATCGCCTTTGCGATGGCCATGGTCGCGTTCGTCATTGCCGGCGCCACCTTCTTCCAGTACGTCGCCATGGCGATCCTGTTCCTGCTGATGATGGCCTTTGAGGCGATCAACACGGCGATCGAAGAGATCGTCGACCGCGTGTCGCCGGAGATCTCGGAGATGGGCAAGAACGCCAAGGACCTCGGCTCCTTCGCTTGCATGTGCCTGATCGTCGCGAATGTGGTCTATGCCGGCTACGTCATTTTTGTCTCGGCTCTCATCGACTGAGACGACACATCTCGGGGCGAAACGGGCGCACGACGTGCGCTAACCGATCTTGATGACGGTATCGGAGATAAACTCCATCGGCGGTATCGCCAGGTTCTCCGAGGCAGGACCCTTACGGACGCGGCCGGCCGTGTCGTAGTGCGAGCCGTGGCAAGGGCAGAACCAGCCGCCGTATTCTCCGGCCTGGCCGAGCGGGATACAGCCGAGGTGGGTGCAGACGCCGACCATCACGAGCCAGTTCTCTCGTCCTTCTCCGGCCGAGCGCGCAAGATCGGTGGCCGGCTGGTCCCTGGGAAGATTGGCGTTACGCGCCACTGGGTCCTTGAGTTCGTCGATCGCGACCGCTTTCGCCGCCTCGATCTCCTTGGGCGTCCTGTGGCGGATGAAGACCGGGCGGTTGCGCCACCTGAGCGTCATCGACGCCCCCTCCTCAAGCGAGGCTACGTCGACCTCGATCGAGGCCATCGCCAGCGTCGAGGCGTCAGGATTCATCTGGTTTAAGAACGGCCACGAAGCACCAGCCAGTCCAACTGCGCCCGCAATGCCGGTCGAAAGATAGAGGAATTCACGCCTCGTCGGTTCCCTTTCTTCAGTGAATATGTTCATGCCACAGCGCTCCTTCCGTCGCGCCACGCGGTCGAGCGACATGCCCCTGGCGGAGGGTCAGAAGGGATGTCCGACCTTCGGCTATCGCGGTTGCAATGCAAGCGTGGCGGTATCCGACATTTATCGTGCAATCTTATCCTTAATTCGCTCCGGAATTAAGGTGTTACATTGCGATGGCGCTTACAGCGCCGCGCGTCTTATCAGACGCGCGAAGGCCGCTGTAGCACCTTGAATCGCTGCATGTTTTTGTCCTTAAATCGGATACGATTTAAGGAAACATGCAGTAGGGAGGCTGGCGGCGCCGATGGAGGTCGCGACCGCACACTGCCCGCAGGTGGCGGCACGAGCTGTTTCAGCGGATGCGGATCAGGCGAAGCTCTTGCGGCGG
>NZ_LGAP01000024.1 GCF_001270265.1 Ensifer adhaerens | reverse complement strand
CGCGGTTGTTGCGGGTGCGGGCCAGTTCGAAGGCAACACCGGCGATGCGCTCGATCTCGTAGGTGTCGTAGACCTGGGTGTCGATGCCGCGCTTCTGGCCGTTGCCGAGATCGATGATTTCCTTCGGTTCGCCGAAATAGACGCCGCCGGTCAGCTCGCGCACGATCAGGATGTCGAGGCCTTCGACCAGTTCCGGCTTCAGCGACGAGGCGGCGGAGAGCGCCGGGTAGCAGATCGCCGGGCGCAGGTTGGCAAACAGCTCAAGGTCCTTGCGCAGCCTGAGAAGACCGGCTTCCGGACGGACGTCATAGGGCACGGCATCCCACTTCGGACCGCCGACGGCGCCAAACAGCACGGAGTCGGCGCCGAGCGCCTTGGCCATGTCCCCTTCCGAAATCGCCTGGCCGTGGGCGTCATAGGCCGAGCCGCCGACAAGGCCTTCGTCCGTCACGAAGCCGCTGCCAAGCTCGGCGTTCATGTAGGCGATGATTTTGCGGACTTCCGCCATGGCTTCCGGGCCGATGCCGTCGCCGGGCAGAAGGAAGAGATTGCGCACTGTCATGGAAGGTCCTTCTCGCGGGGAAAACTCGCGCGCGTCTTAGCGCAACTTCGTATCGAGGGAAATGATCGCGACGAAAGAATTGTGCGCGGTCGCTGTCGTCCGGTCGTCGTTCCCGGCGAAACAGGCCCTGCCTTAAAAGGATGGAATTCTGACGACGGCGGCACGCAACCGGCAGCGCCGCACCGGCCGGAGGACCGAAACCCATGCGCAAGTTCATTCGTACGATCACGGCGCTTCTTCGCGCCACCATCGATGCCCTCACCTTCGGCAATCGTTCGGGTGGAGGATTCCGCTGATGCTTGGCGCGGGCGCCATTCGAGCGATGCCGGTTTTGTTGCTGATGCCGCCGATCCAGACCCGTTGCGATACCGCCTCGCGCCGGCGCGTTGTCATGCCAGGCGCGGCGTTTGAGCGGCCAGTCTTTCCGCTTGACGGAATCGCCGGCTGCGGATCGAATGGCCCGCAGACACAACCGGGGATCTGCCATGTCCGAGACGCTGCTGATCGGTGCCTTTCTCGCCGCCCTCTCCTACACGCTCATTCCCGGGCCGGCCTTTCTCGCCCTGCTTGGCATCGGCGCCGGCCAGGGCCGCAAGGCCGGAGCATTGTTCATGGGCGGACACCTCGTCGGCGATATTCTCTGGTCAGCCTTGGCGCTCGTTGCGATCGTCGGCGCGCGTTCTGTCGGTACGACGATCTTCGACATTCTCGGCCTCTTCTGTGGCCTCTATCTCGGCTGGATCGGCTGGACCGCCCTGCGCGCCCGGCCGACAGGCGAAAACAGGGCGCTGATCACGGTAGAGCGGCCGCTTCGGCGCGGGTTGATCTTCGGCCTGACCAACCCGAAGGGCTATCCGGTGGCGCTCGCGACCTTCACCGCCCTGCTCGCCGGCTCCGCCAACGCATTGGAATTCGACGCCTTGCCGATGCTGCTCGGCGTCTCGCTCATCGGCTTTCTCGTTGCCGACCTGATCCTGATCGTCATCATCGGCGCTTCGGTCGTTCGGCGCTTCTATCGCCGCCATGAGCTGGCGATCGTCCGGCTTTCGGGCCTGCTGTTCATCGGCTTTGCCGTCCAGGCCGTGTGGCACGCCGCCCCCGGCCTTCTCGGTTTGCGCAAGCCTTGACGACGAGCCTTGACGCCAAGGCCGCCAGCAACCACCTCAAGCTCTTCCGCCCGGCAGCCTGCGGCTTCACGGGCGCTCCCTCCCGGTCTCTGGCCGGCATCCGCATGCGAAAGGACCTTCCATGACCGCGAGTACCCCGCTCAACCCTGCCCTGACGACCTGGACCGGACATGAGGGCCTGCCCCGCTTCGATCTGGTGAAGGACACGGATTTTGCGCCGGCCTTCGAAGCGGCCTTCCGGGCACATGAGGCGGAGATCGACGAAATCGCCGGAAACCCTGACGCGCCGACATTCGAAAATACCGTCGTCGCGTTGGAGATCGCCGGCGATGAGCTGTCGCGCATATCCTCGATCTTCTGGAACAAGGCCGGCGCCGATACCAACGAAACCATTCAGGCGCTGGAACGCGACATCGCGCCAAAAATGTCCCGGCATTATTCCAAGATCGGCATGAATGCCGCGCTGTTCAAGCGGATCGACACGCTCTGGGAGAACCGCGAAAGCCTCAGTCTCGATCTGGAGGCGACGCGGGTGCTGGAGCGGCACTGGAAAGGTTTCGTCAAATCCGGCGCGAAGCTCGCGAAGGATGAGCAGGAGCGGCTGGCGGCAATCAACGAAACGCTTGCCGGCCTCGGCGCCAAGTTCGGTCAGAACGTGCTTGCCGACGAGAAGAACTGGGTGCTCTTCCTCGCGAGTGACGAGGATCTGGCCGGGCTGCCGGATTTTCTGCGCGACGCCATGGCCGCTGCCGCCAGCGACCGCGGCGAAAAGGGCAAATATGCGGTGACGCTGTCGCGTTCGATCATCGAGCCGTTTCTGACCTTCTCCGACAATCGCGAGCTTCGGGAACAGGCTTTCCGCGCCTGGATCGCCCGCGGCGAGAATGGTGGCGAAACCGACAATCGCGGCCACATTGCTGAAACGCTAGCGCTGCGGGCCGAGAAGGCCAAGCTGCTCGGCTACGCCAACTACGCGGCATTGAAGCTCGACAACACCATGGCCAAGACACCGGCAGCCGTGAACGGCCTGTTGATGCAGGTCTGGGAAAAGGCGGTTGCCCGTGCCCGGGAGGAAGAGGCGGATCTTGCCACGCTGGTCGCGACGGAGGGCCGCAATCACGACGTCATGCCTTGGGATTGGCGCCACTATGCGGAAAAGCTGCGCACCGAAAAGTTCGACTTCTCGGAAGGCGAGCTGAAGCCCTACCTGCAGCTCGAAAAGATCATCGACGCCTGCTTCGACGTTGCCCAGCGCCTGTTCGGCATCACCGCGACGGAGAAGCAGGGCATTGCCGGCTACCATCCTGATGTGCGCGTTTTCGAGATCCGCGACGCAGCCGGAAAGCTTGTGGCGTTGTTCCTCGGCGATTACTTCGCGCGCTCGTCAAAGCGCTCCGGCGCCTGGATGAGTTCGTTCCAGTCGCAGCACAAGCTGACGCTGAAGAACGGCGCCATCGGCGAACTGCCGATCGTCTACAACGTCTGCAACTTTGCCAAGCCCGCCGAAGGCAAGCCCGCGCTGCTGTCGCTCGACGATGCGCGCACCCTTTTCCATGAGTTCGGGCATGCGTTGCATGGCATGCTATCCAATGTCACCTACCCCTCGGTTTCCGGTACGGGCGTCTCGCGCGACTTCGTCGAGCTGCCGTCGCAGCTCTACGAACACTGGCTGACGGTGCCGGATATCCTCAAGCGCTATGCGGTGCATTACCAGACCGGCGAACCGATGCCCGAGGCGTTGCTCGACAAGGTGCTTGCTGCACGCACCTTCAATTCCGGCTTCGCGACGGTCGAGTTCACGTCGTCCGCACTGGTCGACATGGCCTATCACACGGCGGAAACGCAGGGTGAACCGATGGCGCTCGAAGCGGCAACGCTGGAAAAGATCGGCATGCCGAAGTCGATCGTCATGCGGCACCGCAGCCCGCATTTCCTGCATGTCTTCTCCGGCGACGGCTATTCGGCCGGCTATTATTCCTACATGTGGTCGGAGGTGCTCGATGCGGATGCCTTCGCTGCCTTCGAAGAGACGGGCAACCCCTTCGATCCGGATATGGCGCGCAAGCTCAGGGATAACGTCTACTCGGTCGGCGGTTCGATCGATCCGGAGGACGCCTACAAGGCTTTCCGCGGCAAACTGCCGAGCCCGGATGCAATGCTCGCCAAGAAGGGCCTGGCGGCCTGAGCGATGGTGCGTCCTATCGCGCCATCTGGCGCGATCGGCCCGACCACAGCGCACGCGCCGTTTCGCAGGCCGCCTCGAAGCCCGAGCTATTGCCGAGACTGAGAAGGGCAGCGACCGCCGTGGTGACGATCGTCGAATCGGCCCGCTCGTCGCGGGCCGCCCCGGTCCAGACCGCTTCCCAATATTCGCGCGTGCTGAGGCCGGTGCGCGCTTCGGTCGGTGGCGCCGGCAGGGCCGGAATGACCAGGTCGTGGGCCTCGCCGACGACCAGCCGAAACAAGGGTGTCTGGCGATAGGGGGTGAACTCCGCATGGTCGCGGGTGTTGCCGAGGATCGTCAGATCTCTTACGCCGAGCAGCAAGGCGATGTCCCGGCTCAGCGTCCGGGCGGCGGAGTTGGCGACGCCAAGCAGGCTCGTGCGCGCGCCCATGGGATTGATCAGATGCACCGCGGAGCCAAGCGGGATGCGCATTTCCATCAGCCCGTAGAGGCCGAGCAGGCGATAGATCTGCGGCGACAGTGCCGGTAGCGGCAGATAGGCAATCCCGGTTGTCGCCAAAGCGATGTTGGCTTCCTCAAGCGATACGCAGATGGCGATCCCGGCGCGGGTGGCGGCGATTTCGAGCTTGCCGCGCTCAGTGCCATCCTGGCCATAGTGGCCGTGCAACAGGACGCGGTAGCCGGCGCTTACGACCAGCCTTGCTGCATGCAGGAACCACGGTGCGGTCTTGAGCTTCGGCGAGAGATAGCACGGCCAGTCCAGATCTGCCGCACCGCTGCCGGCGGCGACAGCGCCGACATGGCGGCGGATCGCCCGCACGAACCCGGCGATCTCTCCGGCGGTCGCGCCGCGATATTGCAGCGCCACCATCAGGGCGCCGATCTGCACCGGGTCCGCCTCCCCGGCCAGGATGATCATCAGCGCTTCTTCCGCTTCCGCTTCGCTCAAGGGTCGGCTGCGGCCGGCACCGGTGCCGATGGTTGCGATGCTGCGGGCCAGCCGCCGTTGCGGTGCCGCATCGTCGCCGATAAGCGCGAGCTTGGCGGCAAAGGCTTCCGGGGTCGGCTCGCCGTCCAGCATCAGGCTTGGCCGCGCGGCGAGCGGCGGCGCCGCGATCAGGCCAACCCCTTCCCAGCCACTCTGTTCCTGCGGATCCGGCGTCACGGTTCGGCCGGGTCGTTCGAAAAGAGCTTCCGCCTCCGCGGCAAGGGCGCGCCCCCGCAATCGCAGCGTTTCGGCGAGGGGTGTCGGTCGCAGGCCGTGGCCGGTGCGCAGGAACAGCGGGTCGCGATATTCCTCGCGCAACTGGGATAGTAGCCGGCTCATGGCGGAAGGCTGGAGGCCGACGCTGACGGCTGCCCGGCTGACGCTGTTTTCCCGCAACAGTGCATCCAGCGCCAGCAGATCGCAGCGTTTCGGCGAGGGGTGTCGGTCGCAGGCCGTGGCCGGTGCGCAGGAACAGCGGGTCGCGATATTCCTCGCGCAACTGGGATAGTAGCCGGCTCATGGCGGAAGGCTGGAGGCCGACGCTGACGGCTGCCCGGCTGACGCTGTTTTCCCGCAACAGTGCATCCAGCGCCAGCAGCAGGCACAATTTGCGCATATCGGTCTGGCGATCGTGCGGGGGTAAAATCTCCTGCGTCTGCGCCTTCATTGCTGTCGTTTCCGTCAAACACGATTCGCGCATATTCGGAGCCCGTGTTTTGCGCTCATTTAAATTTAGAATTGTTCTAAAACAGTACCGTTGACCGCCTGTCTCGCCAATAATTAAGTGGACTTTTATACTCAAGTTATTTGTGGAGACAAAGATGAGCATTGAGGCCCACCGCCCGGTGGATAGCGGCATCGCGCGGCACACATTCGCGTTACCGGTCCGGCGCAAGACCGAGCGACGACCGTCCGGTCTACCGCAGCGTTTCCTCTGCGCATGCCTTGCCGGTACGGCGCTGACGGTGCCGATGGAAGCGCAGGCCCAGAAAGCCAAGGACAAGGAGAAGACCACGGAGCTGCAGCAGATCGTGGTGACCGCGACCGGCTTCGAGTAGAACGTCAAGGACGCGCCCGCGAGTATCACCGTGGTGACTGGCGAAGAGCTGGAGAAGGGATCGTTCCGCGACCTACTGGCTTCCGCGCGCCCGACATTCGCAGCATCGCCTCGGGATATGCCTACACCACCGGCGGCGGCGGTTGCTCCTATGGACCGGCCGGCACCTGCGGCGTGATCATCGCCGACCCGAACCTCAAGGCCGAATCGAGCACGAGCTATGAAATCGGCGCTGTCTGGGACAATGGCGACGTCATCCTCGGCGGCGCCTATTTCTACACCGACTTCAAGGACAAGATTTCCAATTCGCTGGTGCTCGATGCCGCCGGAAATCCGGCGCGCTGGAGCGAGGATCCGAACTACCGGCTGTGGTACAACTACAATATCGATGACGCCGTCATCCAGGGCGTCGAGCTGACGGCGACCTGGAACGCCACGGCGGACCTGGCCCTGCGCGGCAGCTACACCTATACGCAATCCGAGCAGAAGACCGGAACTTTTGCCGACTTCCCGCTGGCGCGCACACCCGAGCAAATGGCCAATCTCAGGGCCGATTGGTTCACGCCGGTCGAGGGTTTGGAAGCCTGGGCCTCGGTCAATTATCATGGCGAGGAGATCGCCGCCGGCGCGCGCATCGGCACCAACGGCAAACCGGTGACGATCAACGGCCAGCAGGGGCGGAAATACGACGCCTATGCCACCGTCGACATCGGCACGAAATACGCGCTCGGCGAAGGCCTGACGCTGAACGCGGCGGTTTACAACCTTCTCGACAAGACGGTCGAGCAGACCGACTTCAACACGGTCATGGAGGGGCGCCGCTTCTGGATGAGCCTGACGGCGACATTCTGAGGCCACCCGCCGAGATCCCTGCCCCGGTCATTGACGGCGCCCTTCGCGGGCGCCGTTTTCGTTATCAGCCGGCCTGTTCGACGCCGAGGGTTGCGAGAAAGCTCTGCATCCGCTTAACCGCGAGTTCCGGTCGATCGAGCACGCTGGCCTTGTCGGCAAGCCGGAAGATCTCGGCATAGTGCAGCAGGCCACGCGCGGACTGCATGCCTGCCGGCATGGTGAAATGGCTCTGATGGCCGTTCAGCCAGGCGAGGAAGACCACGCCGGCCTTGTAGTACTGCGTCGGCGCCTCGAAGATCTTGCGCGACAGCGGCACGGTCGGCTCGATGACGCCACGGAACGTGGCCACATCGCCCTTGGCCAGTGCGGCAAGCGCCTTGGAGGCAGAAGGTGCCACTGCATCGAAGATGCCGAGCAGGGCGTGGCTGTATTTCGCGCCGTCGCCCTCGATCAGTTTCGCATAGTTGAAGTCGTCGCCGGTGAAGCAAAGCACGCCCTCCGGCAGGCGGTTTCGCAGGGCGACTTCCTTGGCGTTGTCGAGCAGAGAAATCTTGATGCCTTCGACCTTGTCGCGATTGGCCTCGATGACCGACAGCACCGCGTCGAGTGCCTGGTCGAAATCGTCAGACCCCCAATAACCCCTCAGTTGCGGGTCGAACATGTCGCCGAGCCAGTGCAGCACCACCTTGTCCTTCGTCTGGCGCAGGATATGACCGTAGACATGGCGGTAATCGTCGGGCGAGCGGGCGACACGGGCAAGCGCGCGGCTTGCCATCATGATGGCGCGGCCACCCTCACTCTCGACAAAGCCGATCTGTTCCTCATAGGCGGCAATGACGTCATCGAGCGAGCGGGCATCGGCAGGCGCCAGGTGATCCGTGCCGGCGCCGCAGGCAAGATCGGCGCCCGGCACGTTTCGCGCCTCGGCGAGAGAGCGGCGGATCAGCTCCTGTGCGCCCGGCCAGGCAAGACCCATGCCGCGCTGGGCCGTGTCCATCGCTTCGGCGATCTTGAAGCCCAGGCTCCAGAGGTGATGGCGGAACGCCATGGTCTGGTCCCAGTCGATGGCGGCATTGCCCCAGGGATCGGCATCGCGAAGCGGATCCGAAACGACATGGGCGGCGGCATAGGCGATGCGGTTGAAGGTTGGGGCGGTGCTCGGCCGCTCGATCGGGATTCCCGTCAGTCGGTATTGCTCCAATGAGCCGTCTTGGCGTGGCAACGTCAGGCTTGTCATCGGCTTTCGTCTCCTCCTCGGACCGTTGCCTTCGAATAATTTAGATCGTTCCAAATTTCAAGCGGCAAGTATTGCCGTTTGTTTTCCGGGCTCGATGCGGAGAGAAGATGGCGTGCGGAGATTTGAGATTAAACCTATGTAAATATGAGATATAATCCGAAATGATGGCGCCAATAGTTTGCTGGAATGTCAATTGCGCACGCTGCTTCATCTCCGCTTCCGTGTTGCCGAAATCAAAAATGTGACCGTTTTCCTCTTGACTGATTTGGAACGTTCCAATTATGAATGTGAAAAATACCGCATGTTTTGGGAGGATGCTTTGGTCAAGGAACGGGTAACGGTGGTCGATATCGCACACGCAGCCGGCGTGTCGAAGTCGACCGTGTCGCTCGTCCTGCAGGGCAGCCCGCTGGTCAACGAGGTGACCCGTGCCAAGGTCAATGCCACCATTCGCGAGCTTGGCTATGTCTACAATCGCAGCGCTGCCAACCTGCGCCAATCGAAGTCGAAGATCATCGGCATTGTCGTCAACGACCTGACCAACAGCTTCTTTGCCGAGCTCGCCGTCGGTGTCGATGCCGTGGTTCAGTCGGCTGGCTTCGTTCAGTTTCTCGCCAATACAAGTGAAAAGATCGAGCGCCAGCGCGAAGTCGTGGCGTCGATGCGCGAGCACGGGGTCTCCGGGCTGATCATCTCGCCGGCGCGTGGTACCGAGGCTGCCGACCTGGCGCCTTTGGTCGATAGCGGCATCCCGGTCGTGCTCGTTGTTCGCGACATTGCCGACGCTGGCGTCTCTTCGCTGACGTCAGACAATCATGCCGGCGCCGTGGCGGCCGTGCGCCACCTGATCGAGCGCGGTCATCGGCGCATCGCCTTTCTCGGTGGTTTCCCCGACACTGCCGTGTTCGAAGCGCGCATGCGCGGTTACCGCGATGCCTTGCTCGAGGCCGGGCTCGATGCGGCCGATGCGCTTGTCGTCGGTTCGGCGCCATCGCGCGCCGGCGGCGTCACCGCCATCGAGCAGGCGATGATGCTTGCCGACCGGCCGACGGCAGCACTGTGCTTCAACGACGCGGTCGCCTTCGGCGTCTGCGACGGCCTGCGGGCGCGGCGGCTGGAGCCGGGCGCCGATTTTGCCGTGATCGGTTTCGACGACGTGATCGAGGCGAAGACCGCGGTGCCGGCACTGACGACCGTGTCCGTCGATCCGCAGGGCATGGGGCAGAGGGCAGCGGAATTGCTGTTGAAGCAGATCAACGCGGGCAGGGCAGAGGCCGAATCGATCATCGGATCGGTGCGTCTCGTCGTCCGCCAGAGCTGCGGCGCTGCGATCGAGCGCAGAACGAGGGAGGCATTGTCATGACTGGGTGGGGTCTGATCGGCGCGAGCACGATCGCGCGCGAATGGGTGATTGGCGCGATCCGCGCTACCGGCGGCGAAGTCGTCTCGGTGATGAGCACCAGCGCCGAACGCGGCGCGACTTACGCTGAAGAGAACGGCATCGCCAAATCGGTGACATCGATCGAAGACCTGGTCGGCGACCCAGATGTCGATGCGGTCTATGTGTCGACGACCAACGAACTTCACCGCGAACAGACGCTGGCGGCGATCGCCGCCGGCAAGCATGTGCTCTGCGAGAAGCCGCTGGCGATGAACCTCAATGATGGCTGCGAAATGGTGCTGAAGGCGTGTGAGGCCGGCGTCGTGCTCGGCACCAACCACCACCTGCGCAATGCCGCCACCCATCGCGCCATGCGTGAGGCGATCGCCGAAGGGCGGATCGGTCGGCCGATCGCGGCGCGCGTCTTCCATGCGGTCTATCTGCCGCCGCATCTTCAGGGCTGGCGGCTGGAGCGGCCGGATGCCGGCGGCGGCGTCATTCTCGACATCACCGTGCACGACGTCGACACCTTGCGTTTCATCCTCGACGACGACCCCGCCGAAGCCGTTGCCATCAGCCACAGCGCCGGCATGGGCAAGGAAGGCCTGGAGGACGGCGTCATGGGCGTGCTTCGTTTCCGCTCCGGCGTCATCGCCCAGTTCCACGATGCCTTCACCACCAAATTCGCCGAGACAGGCCTCGAGGTGCACGGAACCGAGGGGTCGCTGATCGGCCGCAACGTCATGACCCAGAAGCCGGTCGGCACGGTGACGCTGCGCAATGCCGATGGCGAGAGCGAACTGACGCTCGACCATCGCAACCTCTACGAAACGGCGCTTGCCGCCTTCCATTCCGCCATCGAAGGCAATGGCCGCCCGTCGGCATCCGGCGAAGACGGCGTCTGGTCGCTTGCCACGGGCCTCGCCGTCGCCAAGGCGGCGGCGACGGGCCAGGCGGTTGCGATCGAAACGGGACTTTGAGTTGATGTCGATGAACAAGCATATTTCGCCGGCTGAAGCCGCCGCCCTCATTCCGGATGGTGCCGTTGTTTCGGTCTCGTCTTCGAGTGGTCTTGGCTGCCCGGATCTGATGCTGAAGGCGATCGGCGAGCGGTTTGATGCGACCGGCCATCCCCGTGACCTGACGACGCTGCACCCGATCGCCGCCGGCGACATGAGCGGCATCAAGGGTGTCGATTACATCGCCAAGAAGGGGCTTTTGAAGAAGATCATCGGCGGCTCCTATCCTTCAGGTCCGTCGAGCGCCGAACCGCCCCTGATCTGGCAGATGATCGGCGCCGACGAGGTGGCCGCCTACAATGTTCCCTCCGGCATCCTCTTTGACATGCACCGCGAGGCGGCAGCCAAGCGCCCCGGCGTCATGACCAAGGTCGGGCTCGACACCTTCGTCGACCCGTCACGCGAAGGCTGCGCCATGAACGCCTCCGCGGCGGCCGAACCGGTGGTCAAGAAGGTCACTTTCGAGGGCGAGGACTGGCTCTATTTCAAGGCGATTGCGCCTCAGGTGGCAATCATTCGAGCGACCACGGCGGACGAGCGCGGTAATCTGACCTATGAGCACGAGGGCGCCTATCTCGGCGGTCTCGACCAGGCGCTCGCTGCCCGCAACAATGGCGGCATCGTCATCGCCCAGGTCAAGCGCATCACCAAGGAAGGCTCGTTGAAGCCGCACGACGTGCGCGTGCCTGGCGTGCTCGTCGACTATGTCGTCGTCGATCCCGACCAGAAGCAGACGACGCAGACGCTCTACGATCCGGCCATCTCCGGCGAGATCTTCCGTCCGCTCGACAGTTTCCGCGTGCCGGAGTTCAACATCCAGAAGGTCATCGCCCGCCGGGTGGCGCAGGAGTTGCAGACGGGCAGCGCCGTCAATCTCGGCTTCGGCATTTCGGCCAACGTGCCACGCATCCTGCTCGAGGAAGGCCTGCACGGCACTGTGACCTGGGTGATCGAACAGGGGGCGGTCGGCGGCGTGCCGCTCTTGGATTTCGCCTTCGGCTGCGCGTCGAACGCCGATGCTTTCATGCCGTCGCCCTATCAGTTCACCTATTTCCAGGGTGCGGGCTTCGATGCCTCGCTGCTCTCCTTCCTCGAAATCGACCGCAACGGTTCGGTCAATGTCTCGAAGCTCTCCTTCCGGCCGCATGTGACGGCCGGTGCCGGCGGCTTCGTCGACATCACCGCGCGGGCGAAGAAGATCGTCTTTTCCGGCATGTTCAATGCCGGCGCCAAGCTTGCCGTTGCCGATGGCAAACTGGTGATCGAAAAGGAAGGCAAGCTCAAGAAGCTCGTCAACGAGGTTGAGCACGTCACCTTCTCCGGCCGCCGAGGTATCGAGCAGGGCCAGGACATTACCTATGTCACCGAGCGCTGCGTGATGAAGCTGACGCCCGAAGGCGTGATGCTCACGGAAATTGCGCCGGGCGTCGATCTGCAGGCCCATATCCTCGACCAGTCCGAGTTTCCGCTCATCGTATCGGATCGTTTGAAGACAATGGAGGCGGCGCTCTTCCACGAGGCGCTGATCGGCCTGACATTGCCTGTTAAAACTGCCCGCACACTGGCAGGGGGCGCCCATGTCTGAGGACCGCATCCAGATCGCCGTCGATGGACCGGTCGCGACGATGACCGTCGCCCGTCCGGACAAGCTCAATGCCTTCGACATCGACATGCTGAAGGCGCTTGCCGCGGCCTGCGATACGGTCGAGACGATGCGCGAAGTGCGCGTGCTGATCCTGACGGGAGAGGGCAAGGCCTTCTCCGCCGGCGGCGACATCAAGGCCTGGGGCGGCATGGATGCCGCCGCCTTCGGCCATGACTGGGTGCGCTTTGGCCATCGTGTGTTCGAGCGGCTGGCGACGTTGAGAATGCCGGTCATTGCGGCACTGAACGGCCATGCGCTTGGCGGCGGCTTGGAGTTGGCCGCTGCAGCCGACATCCGGATCGCCGAAAGTCAGATCAAGATCGGTCTGCCGGAAACGAGCCTCGGCATGGTTCCGGGCTGGTCGGGCACGCAGCGTCTCGTTACCCGCTTCGGCGCCCAGATCGTCCGGCGCATGGTGCTTGGCGGCGAGATGTTCTCGGCGGAGGCGGCGAAGGCCGAAGGTCTGGTCGATGCGGTCGTCGAGACCGGAACAGTAATGCAGGCGGCGCGCGATTATGCGGCCCGCGTGGCAAAACGCGGCCCGGCCGCGCTCGAGATTTCAAAACTGATGATCGCTTCGGCGAATGGCGAGGACAATGGCGCGGCGGTCGAAGCGCTAGGGTCCATCCTCGTCGCCAAGACCGGCGACCTCAGGGAAGGCGTCGCTGCTTTTTCAGAAAAGCGCGAAGCCCAGTTCAAGGGAGAATGGTAATGACGGTTCTGGTGAGGCCCAAGGCACTCGGCGATCACAAGGTGCGCACGTTTCAGATGCTGATCGACGGTAAATGGGTCGACAGTGCCGATGGGCGCACGATCGAGCGTGTCTCGCCCGGACATGGCGTCGTCGTCAGCCGTTATCAGGCGGCCGCTAGCGTCGATGCCGAGCGGGCGATCGCTGCTGCCCGTCGTGCCTTCGACGATGGTCCCTGGCCGCGCATGACGGCGTCCGAGCGGTCGCTGATCCTGCTCAAGGCGGCAGACTTAATCGCCGCGCGCGCCGACGAGCTTGCCTTCCTCGACGCCATCGAATCGGGAAAGCCGATCAGCCAGGCCAAGGGCGAACTCGGCGGTGCCGCCGATATCTGGCGTTATGCCGCCGCCCTTGCCCGTGATCTTCACGGCGAAAGCTACAATACGCTCGGCGATGGCACGCTCGGTGTGGTTCTGCGCGAAGCGATCGGCGTCGTTTCGATCATCACACCGTGGAATTTTCCGTTCCTGATCGTCAGCCAGAAGCTGCCTTTTGCGCTTGCTGCCGGCTGCACCACAGTGGTCAAGCCTTCCGAATTGACCTCTGCCTCGACGCTGGTGCTCGGTGAAATTCTCGAAGCGGCCGGTGTGCCGGCCGGTGTCGTCAACATCATCACCGGCACCGGTCCGGAGGTCGGTGCACCGATGACGACGCACCCGGATGTCGACATGATTTCCTTCACCGGCTCGACCGGCGTCGGCCGCCTGACGATGGCCAATGCGGCGCAGACGCTGAAGAAGGTGTCGCTCGAACTCGGCGGCAAGAACCCGCAGATCGTCTTTCCCGACGCCAACATCGACGAGTTCATCGACGCGGCCGTGTTCGGCGCCTATTTCAACGCTGGCGAATGCTGCAATGCCGGCTCGCGACTGATCGTTCACCGCGATATTGCCGAAGAGGTGACGGCGCGCATCGCCGCGCTTTCGGCCAAGGTCAAGGTCGGCGATCCCTTGGATCCGGAAACCCAGGTCGGTGCGATCATCACGCCGCAGCACCTGGAAAAGATCGCCGGCTATGTTTCTGCCGCATCGAAGGACGGCGCCGCTGTCGCTCATGGCGGCGAAGCACTCGACCTCGGCATGGGGCAGTTCATGGCGCCGACCATTCTCTCGTCGGTGCGGCCTGACATGGCCGTTGCCCGCGAGGAGGTTTTCGGCCCGGTCCTGTCGGTGCTGACCTTTGAGACCACCGACGAGGCGATCCGCATTGCCAATTCCATCGATTACGGTCTGTCGGCCGGCGTCTGGAGCCGCGACTTCGACACCTGCCTGACGATCGGTCGTCGCGTGCGTGCCGGCACCGTCTGGATGAACACCTTCATGGATGGCGCCTCCGAGCTGCCGTTCGGCGGTTATCGCCAGTCCGGCCTCGGCCGCGAGCTCGGCCGCCATGCGGTCGAGGACTATACCGAAACCAAGACGCTCAACATGCATATCGGCGCGCGCACCGGCTGGTGGATGCCACGCTAACTCCGGGGATACGAGGAGACGGACAATGAGGGCAGGGATCGCAACAACGAAACGGGACGCGGCGTCAGTCGGCGCCGTCGACCGGTCGTCGTCGCGCGGCTCAGCCCGATATCTACCAGTTGGCGGGGATCTGCGGGGAGAGCAGCAACTGCAGTTTTCCGACGTCGGTCTCGCCACCGATACGCTGAAGCAATACGCGGCCCATATCCTCGCCCGTGGCGGTCAGGTCCTCGTAGATCGTCTCGACCTGGGGCTGGATCGCGCCCAAGAGGTGCGAGGTCTGCTTGGCGACGATGTCGTATTCGTTGCCGAGCGTCAGGCCGCAATCGCTCATGCCGGTGATGGTGGCGAGAGCGCAGACTTCGCCGCCGCACATGAAACTGTCCGGCGGGTCAGGCTCGCCGTAACGCTGGCGCACACGGTCGCGAATGTCGCCGGCGGGGCTGTCGAGATCGATGCCGGAGAGGATTTCGTAGGCGCAGCCCGCCTCGCGCACGGCGGTCATGAAGCCATGCTGCAGATGGCCGGCGAAGGTGAAGTCGGCCGGGCCGCTGATCAGCGCCGGCTTGCGACGGCCCTTGGCGATCAGCCGGCGGGTGGCCTGATAGGAGAAGGTGAAGTTGTCGTAGTCGACATAGGCGTGCGGCGTCGAAAGCTCGGTGCGCCCATGGGTGACGAAGGGAAAGCCGATTTCCGAAAGCAGCATGACGCGCGGATCGAGCGGCTCGGTGCGCGAGAAGATCAGGCCGTCCGCCATGCTGTTGCGGGTGATGTAGTTGACCGCCTCGACGTTGGTCGAATTGAGGAAATTCGGCATGACGATCAGGTGGTAGGAGGTGCCCTGCAGCGCCTTGGCGATACCGCTCATGATCGAGGTGCCGTAGCCGAGGATTTCCTCGTGCGGGTCGAGCAGCACGGCAATGACGTTGGTGCGGCCGGTCTTCAGGCGCTGGGCGGCGCGATCGGGCGAATAGCCGATTTCGATCGCCACCTCGCGAACCCGCTTGCGGGTGTCGGCGGAGATTTGCGGCGCTTCGGCAAGGGCACGCGAAACCGTGGTGACCGCCAGCCCGGTGATTTCTGCGATCGTGCGAAGGGTCGGCTTGCCGCGTTTGGCGGGCGGGCCGTTGTCTTCGGAACGGGCGGGCTTGGAGGGATCGGCCAATGCTAGTCATCCTCAAGGCGGTCATGAGCGGCTTTTGTAACGTGGCACGAACGCTTAGGCAATCGAATCATGAAAACGTTTTAAATCTCGCGCTGCGACATGGATTGTTGCGTTGCGAAACGGCTGGGATCGCATATAATTCAGCAAATTCAATCGCTTCTTGAGGTGGAATAACGCACGCGTGCGGAATGCTTGACTTGCTGAATTTATAACGTTTTAAATTGGCCAGCCGCTGCCTTAGGCGGTGCGATATCCGAGGCGGGAGGAGGTTCCGCTTCGATAACTTGCAAACGGGAGGAAAACGATGCGCAAGTTGATGACGACGACGGCTGTTGTGGCGCTGATGATGGCGGCCACGGCCGCGCGCGCAGCAGAAAACGTGGAAGTGCTGCACTGGTGGACATCCGGCGGTGAAGCTGCCGCGCTCGACGTTCTGAAGAAGGACCTGGAAGGCAAGGGCATTTCCTGGACCGACATGCCGGTCGCCGGCGGCGGCGGCACGGAAGCCATGACCGTGCTTCGCGCCCGCGTCACCTCGGGCAACGCTCCGACCGCGGTGCAGATGCTCGGCTTCGACATTCTCGACTGGGCCAAGGAAGGCGCGCTCGGCAACCTGGACGAAACCGCTGCCAAGGAAGGCTGGGACAAGGTCATCCCGACGGCGCTGCAGCAGTTCTCGAAATATGACGGCCACTGGATCGCTGCTCCGGTCAACGTCCACTCGACCAACTGGGTCTGGATCAACAAGGCCGCCCTCGACAAGGCTGGCGGCAAGGAGCCGACGAACTGGGACGAGCTCATCGTTCTGCTCGACAACTTCAAGGCTCAGGGCATCACGCCGATCGCCCATGGCGGCCAGCCGTGGCAGGATGCGACGATCTTCGACGCCGTCGTGCTCTCGCTCGGTACCGACTTCTACAAGCAGGCCTTCATCGATCTCGACCCGGCAGCGCTCGGCGGCGACAAGATGAAGGAAGCCTTCGATCGCATGACGAAGCTGCGTTCCTATGTCGACGACAACTTCTCCGGCCGTGACTGGAACCTCGCTTCCGCGATGGTCATCGAGAACAAGGCCGGCCTGCAGTTCATGGGCGACTGGGCCAAGGGCGAGTTCCTGAAGGCGAAGAAGGTGCCGGGCACCGATTTCGTCTGCATGCGCTTCCCGGGCACGCAGGGGTCCGTGACCTTCAACTCCGACCAGTTCGCGATGTTCAAGGTTGCCGACGACAAGATCCCGGCTCAGCTGCAAATGGCATCGGCGATTGAAAGCCCGACCTTCCAGTCGGCCTTCAACGTCGTCAAGGGTTCGGTTCCGGCCCGCACCGACGTTCCGGACACGGACTTCGACGCTTGCGGCAAGAAGGGCATCAAGGATCTCGCCGAAGCCAACACCAGCGGCACGCTGTTCGGCTCCATGGCCCATGGCCATGCCAACCCGGCATCCGTCAAGAACGCGATCTACGACGTCGTGACGCGCGAGTTCAACGGTGAACTGTCCTCCGATGAGGCAGTCAAGGAACTCGTCGCCGCCGTCGCGGCTGCGAAGTAACGGGCAAGACCCGGTCCGGGACGCGAACAGGCGTCCCGGACACCCATTCTGACATGCAAGCGTCTTCGAAGCGCCGCGTCCATCGCGGACGCACGGGAGCGTTTTGATACAAAGAACCTGCGCGGATGCCGATATCAGGGAATTTCCCGATGGCTAAGCGCCAGAAGTGGTGAACGTTCATGGATAGCCGCAGTCGACTGCAGGACCTGATACCGAAGCTGGTCCTTGCCCCGAGCTTCGTTATCGTCCTGATCTTTGTTTATGGCTTCATCGCCTATACCGGCTTCCTGTCGATGACGGACAGCAAGATGCTGCCGTCCTACAATTTCGTCGGTTTCAGCAATTATCAGAAGCTCTGGGCCCTGCCGCACTGGTGGCGGGCGGTGAGCAACCTGGCGATCTTTGCGTCGCTCTACATCATCATCTGCTCGGTGCTGGGTCTTGGGCTTGCGATCCTGCTCGACCAGAAGATCCGGGCGGAAGGTTTCCTGCGGCCGATCTACCTCTATCCGATGGCGCTGTCGTTCATCGTGACCGGCACGGCCTGGAAGTGGTTTCTCGATCCCGGCATCGGCCTTGAAAACACCATGCACCTCTGGGGCTGGGAGAGCTTTTCGTTCAACTGGATCAAGGACCGCAACTACGCGATCTATTGCGTGGTGATCGCGGCCGTCTGGCAATCGACCGGCTTCATCATGGCGATGTTCCTCGCCGGCCTGCGCGGCGTCGACAACGAGATCATCAAGGCGGCGCAAATCGATGGCGCACCGACATCGACGATCTATCGTCGGATCATCATTCCGCTGATGCGGCCGGTCTTCCTCTCGGCCTTCGTCGTTCTCGCCCATCTGGCGATCAAGGCCTACGACCTGATCATCGCGCTCACCGGCGGCGGCCCCGGCCAGGCAACCGAACTGCCGGCGACCTTCATGTATTCCTACACCTTCACCCGCAACCAGATGGGCATCGGCGCCTCGTCGGCGATCATCATGCTGGTGATGATCTTCTCGATCATCGTTCCCTATCTCTACTCCGAAATCCGGGGAGGAAAACGCCCATGAGCGCCCCCAGCCCAGACAATGTCATCTCGCACAACCGCCTGACGCGGGCGCTGATCTACACGGCGCTGATCGTTTTCGCGCTCTATTCGCTGCTGCCGCTCTACGTGATGCTGGTCAACTCGCTGAAGCCGCTCGATGAGATCCGCCAGGGCGGCATGCTCAACCTGCCGCAGACGCTCACAATCGAACCCTGGCTTTCCGCCTGGTCGACGGCGCAGATCGGCGTGCAGCCGACCGGCCTGAGACCGTTCTTTATCAATTCCATCCTGATGGTGGTGCCGGCCGTGGCGATCTCGACGATCATCGGCGCGCTCAATGGCTACGTGCTGACCAAGTGGCGCTTTCCCGGTGCCAACATCTTCTTCGGCATGCTGCTGCTCTCGTGCTTCATCCCGTTCCAGATCGTGCTGATCCCGATGGCGCGCGTGCTCGGCATCATCGGCCTTGCCGGCTCGATCTGGGGCCTGATCTTCGTGCACGTGATCTACGGCCTCGGCTTCACCACGCTCTATTTCCGCAACTACTACGAGGCCTTCCCGACGGAACTCGTGCGCGCAGCGCAGATCGATGGCGCCAGCTTCTTCCAGATCTTCTGGCGGATCCTCTTGCCGTCGTCCGGCCCGATCATCGTCGTCTCGGTCATCTGGCAGTTCACCAACATCTGGAACGACTTCCTGTTCGGGGCGTCCTTCTCCGGCGCGTCCTCGACGCCGATGACGGTGGCGCTCAATAACCTCGTCAGCTCGTCGACCGGGGTCAAGGAATACAACGTTCACTTCGCGGGCGCGATTCTCGCCGCCCTGCCAACGCTCCTCGTCTACATCGTGTCCGGCCGCTACTTCGTGCGCGGGCTGATGTCCGGCGCCGTGAAAGGATAAGCCCATGTCTTTCCTCAAAATCAGCAACCTGCGCAAATCCTACGGCGCGCTCGAGATCCTGAAGGACATCAATCTGGAGATCGACGAAGGCGGGTTCCTCGTGCTCGTCGGGCCGTCCGGTTGCGGCAAGTCAACCCTGCTCAACGCCATTGCCGGCCTCGAGCCGATCACCTCGGGCGATATCGCCATCAACGGCCGGTCGGTCGCCGGGCTGCATCCGTCGAAGCGCGATATCGCCATGGTGTTCCAGTCCTATGCGCTCTATCCGAACATGACGGTCGCCGGCAACATCGCCTTCGGCATGGAAATCCGCGGCGTGCCGAAGGATGAACGCGAGAAGGCGATCAAGCAGGTCGCCGACATGCTGCAGATCGGCCATCTGCTCGATCGTAAACCAAGCCAGCTTTCCGGCGGCCAGCGCCAACGCGTCGCAATGGGCCGCGCGCTTGTGCGCAATCCGCAGGTCTTTCTCTTCGACGAGCCGCTGTCGAACCTCGACGCCAAGCTGCGCGTCGACATGCGCACCGAGATCAAGCGCCTCCATCACCGGATGAAGACGACGATCGTCTACGTCACGCACGATCAGATCGAGGCGATGACGCTGGCGACCAAGATCGCGGTGCTGAAGGACGGCGTGCTGCAGCAGTTCGGGACGCCGGCCGAAATCTACAACAACCCGGCCAACATGTTCGTCGCCGACTTCATGGGGTCGCCGGCCATGAACCTGCTGACGGCGCGCATTGAAAAGAGCGGTTCCGACGTTGCCGTCACGCTCGCGCGCCCGAACGCCGAGCCGATGAAGCTGGCGGTGCCGCATAACGGCGCACTCGCCGCCTATGCCGGCAAGGACGTCGTCTTCGGCATCCGTCCGGAAGCTTTGACCGATCCTGATGGTGCCGACCGCAATGCCAAGGCGATCGTCGAAGGCGAATGCCTGATCGAGGTGGTCGAGCCCGCCGGTTCGGACACTTTTGCGGTGACCCGTCTCGGCGGCAAGGAGGTCGTTGCCCGCCTGCGTGCCGACGCGCGCATCGCGCCCGGCCAGACATCGCAGCTCGCCTTCAATCTCGACAAGGCGGTGTTCTTCGATCCTCAGACACAGCAACGGATCGCGTGAACTGAGCCATGCCGAAAGAGCCGGATATCGTCATCATAGGGTCGGGGATCGGTGGATCGACCGTCGCTGCGGGGCTCGCCGGCTCCGGCGCCCGCATCGCCATTCTCGAACGTGGCGAACGTCTGCCCGACACACCGGAAGCGCGCAGCTACAGCTCGATCTTCGTCAAGGGCCATTTCCGGCCCAAGGAGATGTGGCGCGAAGCTGATGGCACAGAGTTCAATCCGGGAAATTTCTATTTCGTCGGCGGTAATTCCAAGCTCTTCGGCGCGGTGCTCCTGCGCTACCGTGCGGAGGATTTCACCGAGATGCAGCATCTTGGCGGCGTTTCGCCGGCGTGGCCCTTCCCCTATGACGAGTTGGAGCCGTGGTACGGCAAGGCCGAGCAATTGTTCGAGGTTCGCGGTGAATTGGGTCAGGACCCGACGGAGCCGCGCCACTCCACGCCCTATCCTCATGGCCCTGTGCCGGACGAGCCGGCCATTGCCCGCGCCCGCGCCGAATTGAAGGCGCAGGGGCTCAATCCGGCGACATTGCCGCTTGGTGTCGATATCGACACGTGGTTGGCCGGCGGACGCACGCCATGGGACGGGTTTCCCAACACCGGCACGGGCAAGAAGGATGCCGAGACCGCATCGCTCGCCTCCGCGCTGAATGACCCCAACATCGAGCTGATCACCTCCGCGCATGTCGACAGGCTGGAGGCAGGCCCGGGCGGCCG
The DNA here is from genome assembly GCF_001270265.1 of Ensifer adhaerens. GTDB lineage: Bacteria > Pseudomonadota > Alphaproteobacteria > Rhizobiales > Rhizobiaceae > Ensifer > Ensifer adhaerens_B. The sequence goes on along the minus strand of NZ_LGAP01000024.1, from coordinate 87,854 downwards.
GATCGAGGCGATCCATTACACCCATAGGGGCGAGAAGAAGCGCCTGTCGCCCAAACTGGTGATCCTGTCGGCGGGGGCGATCAACTCGGCCGCGATCCTGTTGCGCTCCGGCGACAGCAAGGGGCTGGCAAATGCCTCCGACCAGGTCGGCCGCAACTTCATGAACCACAATTGCAGCGCCATGCTGGCGATCAATCCGTTCAGGCGCAACGACAGCATCTACCAGAAGACGCTGATGCTGAACGATTATTACCTGGCCGGTGGCAGGGACGGTTTGCCGCTCGGCAATGTCCAACTGCTCGGCAAGATCAACGCCGACATCCTCAAGGCCAATGCGCCTATCTGGGCGCCGCGCTTCGCATTCGACTTCATGGCCGGCCATGCGGTCGACTGGTACATGATGACGGAGGACCTGCCGAACCCGGAAAGCCGCATCATGGTCGACGATAAGGGCATCATCATGCAGTGGCGGCGCTCGAACATGGAGGCGCTTTCCGGGCTCGAAGCGAAGATGCGTGCGCATTTCAAGGCTGCAGGCTATCCGATCGTGCTTTCCCAGGCCTTCGACAAGCGCACGCCGTCGCATCAGTGCGGCACGGTGCGGATCGGCAAGGACCCGAAGGAAGCGCCGCTCGACGTCTATTGCCGCGCCTTCGATCATCCGAATCTCTTTGTCGTCGATGCCGGCTTCCTGCCGACTTCCGCCGCCGTCAATCCGGCACTGACGGTGGCAGCACAGGCGCTACGCGTCGCCGACCATATCGTTGCGAAGGAGCTGGGAGCATGACGACATCGACGCGTCCCGTGGCTGTTGTCACCGGCGGCCGACGCGGCATCGGTCTTGGTGTTGCCCGCGCGCTGGCGCGCGACGGCTTTGACATCGCGCTGACCGGCCTTGGTGCCGCGGACCAGACCACGCAGGCGACGCTCACCGAGCTATCGGCACAGGGCGGCCGCGCCATCTACCTCGAAGCCAATCTCGCTGATGCCGGCGGACATGCCACAACCGTTGCCGGCATCCGCCAGGCGCTGGGGCCGATCCGTTGTCTCGTCAACAATGCCGGCATCGCCTCCGTCGTGCGCGGTGATTTTCTCGATCTCTCGCCGGAGAATTTCGACACGATCGTCGCCACCAATCTGCGCGGCACGGTGTTCTTCACCCAGGCTGTGCTGCGCTCGATGCTCGCCGACGGTGCCGATGCGACGCCGCGTTCGATCATCAACATCACCTCGGTCTCCGCGACCATGAGTTCGCCCGAGCGGCTCGACTATTGCATGAGCAAGGCCGGGCTTGCCGCCTTCAGCCAGGGGCTCGCCTTGCGGCTGGCCGACACCGGCATCTCCGTCTTCGAAATCCGGCCGGGCGTCATCCGGTCCGACATGACCGCCGGCGTTTCGGCGAAATACGACGCCTTGATCGACGGCGGTCTGGTGCCAATGAAGCGCTGGGGCGAGCCCGAAGACATCGGCAACATCGCCGCGGGGCTTGCCAGCGGGAAATTCGGCTTCGCCACCGGCTCGGTCATCCAGGCGGATGGCGGTCTGTCGATCGGAAGACTCTAGGAAAAGTGCAGGGAATTCAGGGGCTCGCAAGGGCGAGCGGGTTTTGAATTGATCACGTCGGAAATTTGGATCGTTCCAAATTCCGTGCCGTGGAGGAAGACAGGCAATGACATACGACTACATCATCACCGGTGCCGGCCCCGCCGGCTGCGTTCTCGCCAACCGCCTCTCCGAGGATCCATCCGTGCGCGTCCTGTTGCTGGAGGCGGGCGGCGGCGACTGGAACCCGCTGTTTCATATGCCGGCCGGCTTTGCCAAGATGACCAAGGGCGTCGCCAGCTGGGGCTGGGAGACCGTGCCGCAGAAGCACATGAAGGGCAGGGTGCTGCGCTACACCCAGGCCAAGGTGATCGGCGGCGGCTCATCGATCAATGCCCAGCTCTATACCCGCGGCAATGCGGCGGACTACGACCTCTGGGCGTCCGAGGACGGTTGCGCCGGCTGGGACTATCGTAGTGTTCTCCCCTATTTCAAGCGCGCCGAAGACAACCAGCGATTCGCCGACGACTATCATTCCTATGGCGGTCCGCTCGGCGTATCGATGCCCGTTTCCACGCTGCCGATCTGCGATGCCTATATCCGCGCCGGCCAGGAACTCGGCATTCCCTACAATCACGATTTCAACGGCGGCCAGCAGGCGGGGGTCGGCTTCTACCAGCTGACGCAACGCAACCGTCGGCGTTCGAGCGCGTCGCTTGCCTATCTCTCGCCGGTCAAGGACCGCCGGAACCTGACGGTGCGCACAGGCGCGCGCGTCGCCCGGATCGTGCTCGAAGGCACACGTGCCGTCGGCGTCGAGGTGGTAACGGCGAAGGGCAGCGAAACCATCCGGGCGGAGCGGGAAGTTCTGGTCTCGTCCGGCGCCATCGGTTCGCCGAAGCTGCTGCTGCAGTCGGGCATCGGGCCGGCCGATCACCTGAAATCGGTGGGGGTGGCGGTAAAGCATGACCTGCCCGGCGTCGGTGGCAACCTTCAGGACCACCTCGACCTCTTCGTCATTTCCGAATGCACCGGCGACCATACCTATGACAACGTCGCGAAGCTGCATCGGACGCTATGGGCCGGGCTGCAATATGTGCTTTTCCGCTCCGGCCCGGTGGCATCGAGCCTGTTTGAGACCGGCGGCTTCTGGTACGCCGATCCGGACGCCCGCTCGCCGGATATCCAGTTCCACCTCGGTCTCGGCTCCGGCATCGAGGCTGGCGTCGCGCGGCTGAAGAACGCCGGGGTGACGCTCAATTCCGCCTATCTGCATCCGCGCTCGCGCGGCACAGTCCGGCTTTCCACTGCTGATCCGGCCGCAGCGCCCCTGATCGATCCGAACTACTGGGAAGATCCGCACGACCGCCGGATGTCGATCGAGGGGCTTAAGATCGCCCGCGAGATCATGCAGCAGGCAGCGCTCAAGCCCTTCGTGCTCGCCGAACGTTTGCCGGGCAACGGTGTCGTTTCCGACGAACAGTTCTTCGATTATGGCTGCGCCAACGCCAAGACCGACCACCATCCCGTCGGCACCTGCAAGATGGGCACTGACGCCATGGCCGTCGTTGGCCTCGATCTGAAAGTGCGTGGCCTTGAAGGCCTTCGCGTCTGCGACAGTTCGGTCATGCCGCGTGTTCCCTCTTGCAACACCAACGGGCCGACGATCATGATGGGCGAAAAGGGCGCCGACATCATTCGCGAGCGCCAGCCCCTGCCGCCGGCGATCTTCGCCCATGAACGAAACGATGCCCGGCCGCGTGCCCGTGCCGATATCCGCTGAGGAAAATCATGATCCGCCACTGTGTCTTCATTCGCTTCCGTCCCGAAATTTCGGCGGATGAGAAAGCGTCGATCTTCGCCGAGATCACCGCACTGAAAACCCGGCTTCCCGGGCTTCTCGCAACCTATGCCGGCGCTAACGTCAGCCCGGAGGTCGGCATGGACAAGGGTTATTCGGAAGGCTTCATCGTCGATTTCGCTGACGCGGTCGCCCGCGACGCCTATCTCGAAGACCCGGAGCACCGGCAGACCGGCGCCAAGATCGTTGCGGCCGCACAAGGCGGCATCGACGGCATTTTCGTCTACGACCTCGAAATCACGGGTTGAAGACGATGGCAGACTTCGAAGCGCGTCCCTTCCTCACCACTCTTTTCGAGGCAGCGGTGCGTGCCGCCGACCCCTACGAGGCGATCCGCGCGCATCTGCCGGAAAAGCCCAAGGGGCGAACGATCGTTGTCGGCGCCGGCAAGGCCGCAAGCCAGATGGCCGCCGCCTTCGAAAAGCTCTGGGATCACCCGCTGACCGGGACCGTCGTGGCGCGCCACGGCCCGATCGAACGATGCGAACGCATTCGCGTGCTGCAATCCGCCCATCCGGTGCCCGACGAGGCCGGTCTGCGGGCGTCGGAAGAACTGTTAAAGTTGGTGGAAGGCCTGACCGCGGACGATCTGGTCGTCGCGCTGATTTCGGGCGGTGGATCGTCACTGCTGCCGGCGCCGCCGGAGGGCTTGACGCTTGCCGACGAGATTGCCGTCAACAAGGCGCTGCTTGCGTCCGGCGCGCCGATTTCCGCGATGAACGTCGTGCGCAAGCATGTCTCGCGCATCAAGGGTGGCCGCCTGGCGGCCGCCGCCGGCCCGGCGCGTGTCGTCAGCCTCGTCGTGTCCGACGTTCCCGGCGACAATCCGGCCTTCGTCGCCTCCGGCCCGACGGTGCCGGATGGGTCGGCGGCGGAGGAAGCACTGGAGATCGTCAGCCGCTACGGCATGGTCCTGCCTGACGGTGTGATGGCCCATTTGCGATCTGACGCGGCGCGCGCGCCTGATCCATCCGACCCGGTTTTCCGCCGACACGCGTGCCACGTGATCGCGTCGGCAAGCGTGTCGCTGGAGGCCGCCGCGAGGACGGCGCAGGAATTGGGCGTTCAGGCGCGGATCCTGTCGGATGCGATCGAAGGCGAAGCGCGGGATATCGGCCGCATGCATGCGGCTTTGGCGCGCGAAGTCGCCCTGCGCAATCGCCCTTTCCAAAAGCCGGTCGTGCTCCTGTCCGGCGGCGAGACGACCGTGACGATCTCAGGCAACGATTACGGCAAAGGCGGCCGCAACGCTGAACTTTTGCTGTCGCTGGCGCTCGATATCGACGGGCTCGACGGGATCGATGCGCTGGCCGCGGACACGGATGGCATCGACGGTTCGGAGGACAATGCCGGTGCATTTGCCGATGGCGGCAGCGTCGGTCGCATGCGGGCTGCGGGTGCGGATCCGCGCGCGCATCTGGCCCGCCACGACGCCTGGTCGGCATTCTCAGCGAGCGGCGACCTTTTCGTGCCCGGTCCGACCGGAACCAACGTCAATGATTTCAGGGCGATGCTGATCCGTTAGAGCATCCTGCTTTCAGGTGGAACCTCTGCAGGAGGATACTATGCTCGAGAATCAAAGCACTAAAGCGCCGTGCATTCGGACGAACGCACGGCGCTTTAGCGAAATCGATTAGCCGGATTCCCACGCAAGACGGGCTTGCGACACCGCCGCCGAGATTTTCGGCGGCAGCGTCGTTTTGAGTTACTTGGCGCGCTTCAGCGCATCGCCGAGGATCGAGACGATTTCGCCAAAGTGTTTTTCCTCGGCGATCAGCGGCGGCGAGAAGGCGATGATGTCGCCGGTCACGCGGATCAGCAGTCCCTTCTCGAAGCAATCGACGAAGACGTCATAGGCGCGCGCACCCGGTGCGCCATCGCGCGACTGCAGCTCGATGCCGGCGATGAGGCCGATGGTGCGGATGTCGATGACATTCGGCAGACCTTTGAGCGAATGCATGGCATCGTGCCAGGCATCCTGCAGCTCGGCGGCGCGGGTCATCAGGCCCTCGTCGCGGTAGATGTCGAGCGTGGCGATGCCGGCGGCGCAGGCAGCCGGGTGGCCGGAATAGGTGTAGCCGTGGAAGAGTTCGATCTGGCTTTCCGGGCCGTGCATCAGCGCGTCGTGCACCTTGCGGCTGGCAAAGACCGCGCCCATCGGGATGGCGCCGTTGGTAAGCCCCTTGGCCGCCGTCACCAGATCCGGCGTCACGCCGAAGAAGTCGGTGGCGAATGCCGCGCCAAGACGGCCGAAGCCGGTGATGACTTCGTCGAATATCAGCAGGATGCCATGCTTGTCGCAGATGGCGCGCAGCCGTTCGAGATAGCCCTTCGGCGGGATCAGCCCGCCGGGCGAACCGGCCACCGGTTCGACGATGCAGGCGGCGATCGTCTCGGCGCCATGCAGCGCCACCAGCCGCTCGAGATCGTCGGCAAGCTCGGCGCCGTGCTCGGGCTGGCCCTTGACGAAGGCGTTCTTGGCGAGATCGTGCGTATGGCGCAGATGGTCGGAACCCGGCAGCTGCGGGAAGACACGGCGGTTGTTGAGAATGCCGCCGACCGAAATGCCGCCGAAGCCGACGCCGTGATAGCCGCGTTCCCGACCGATCAGGCGCGTGCGCGTGCCCTGGCCGATCGAGCGCTGATAGGCGATGGCCATCTTCAGCGCCGTGTCGACCGATTCCGAGCCCGAGCCGGTGAAGAACACGCGGTCGAGCTTCTGGCCTTCCGGCCCCGGCGCAATCTCGGCGAGGCGTTCGGCAAAATCGAAGGCGATCGGATGACCCATCTGGAAGGAGGGCGCGAAATCCATCGTCGACAGCTGGCGCTCGACGGCTGAGGCGATCTGGCGGCGGCCATGGCCGGCATTGACGCACCAGAGACCGGCGGTGCCGTCGAGGATCGTGCGGCCATCGGTGCTGGTGTAGTGCATGCCCTCGGCGGATGCGAGCAGGCGCGGTGCCGCCTTGAACTGCCGGTTGGCGGTAAAGGGCATCCAGTAGCTGTCGAGTACGGGGGCGTTGGGTTTGGTGTGCTGGTTCATGGCATCCTCCTGAAGGTTGGGGGATTGACGCCATGATTTGATTTGCCAAACAAGTCCTTTTCTGGTGTCCTTCAAGCCATTGAATTTTATGGAATGAGGATCGCGAAGTTGCGATATTTCGAACAACCTGAACACCACCGGGATGAACGCCCATGACCGTCGATATCGGAAACCGGCTGCGTCACCTCCGGCTGATGCACAATCTCTCGCAGCGCGAACTTGCCAAGCGGGCGGGTGTGACCAACTCGACGATCTCGCTGATCGAATCGAACGCCTCCAACCCGTCGGTCGGCGCACTGAAGCGCATCCTCGACGGCATTCCGATCGGACTTGCGGAGTTCTTCTCCTTCGAGCCGGAGCGGCCGCGCAAGGCGTTCTATGCGGCAGAGGAACTGGTCGAGATCGGCAAGGGTCCGATCTCCTATCGCCAGATCGGCGAAAACCTCTTCGGCCGCAGCCTGCAGATCCTGAAGGAGTGTTATCAGCCGGGCGCCGATACCGGAAAGGTGCCGCTGGTACATGACGGCGAGGAGGGGGGGATCGTGCTGTCGGGACGCATCGAAGTCACGGTCGACGACGAGCGGCGGATATTGGGGCCCGGGGATGCCTACTACTTCGAGAGCCGGCGGCCGCATCGGTTTCGCTGCGTCGGGCCTGTGCCTTGCGAGGTGATCAGCGCCTGCACGCCACCGACGTTTTGAGGGTGAGGGCAGGCGATCGGAAATGCCCCTCATCCCGCTGCCGCGACCTTCTCCCCGCAGGCGGGGCGAAGGGACATGCGGCGTGCTCCGCGATCCCTCTCGAACTTTGTCGGAACGCATTTTTTCCCGCGAGCCGGCGCGGATGGGAAGACCTGCCCTGCAAGTGGGAGAGGGCGGGTGCTGCACACTGTACGGTGTCCCCTCTCCCCGCAAGCGGGGAGAGGGCTAGGGTGAGGGGCTACTTCCGAGTTACGTGAGCCGCGCGCAGGCGTCTGCGATGCGCGTGAGCGCTTCCTTCAGCTCGGCTTCCGACGTCGCGTAGGAGATGCGGAAGAACGGCGACAGACCGAAGGCTGAGCCCGGCACGACGGCCACGTGGGCATCGTCGAGCAGGTAGGCGCAGAAGTCCGTATCCGTCTCGATGGTTTTGCCTGAAGGCGTGACCTTGCCGAGCATGCCTGCGCAGCCGGAGAAGGTGTAGAAGGCCCCTTCAGGGATGCGGCAGTCGAGGCCGTCGATGGCGTTGAGGCCGTTGACGACGAGATCGCGGCGGTGCTGGAAGCTGGCCGTGCGTTCCTTCAGGAAATCCTGCGGGCCGGTCAATGCGGCCACCGACGCGGCCTGGCTGACAGACGACGGGCAGGAGGTCGCCTGGCTCTGGACGACGGCCATCGCCTTGATCAGCTCGCGCGGACCACCGGCATAACCGATGCGCCAGCCGGTCATCGCATAGGCCTTGGAGACGCCGTTGACCGTCAGGGTGCGGTCCTTGAGGCGCGGTTCCAGCTGGGCCGGGGTGACGAAGCGGAAGCCGTCATAGACGATGTGCTCATACATGTCGTCGACCAGCAGCCAGACATGCGGATGCCTCAGGAGCACATCAAGCAGCGGCCGGTAGTCGGCAGCGCTGTAGGCGGCGCCCGAAGGGTTGGAGGGCGAGTTCAGGAGCACCCAGCGCGTCTTCGGCGTGATCGCCGCTTCGAGCTTGTCGGCGGTCAGCCGGAAGCCCGAAGCCGCGTCGCAGGGGATCAGCACCGGCTTGCCTTCGCAGATCTGGACGATATCCGAATAGGAGGTCCAGTACGGCGTCGGGATGACGACTTCGTCGCCTGCATTGATCGTCGCCATCATGGCGTTGAACAGGATCTGCTTGGCGCCGGTGGCAACCGTGATCTCGTCCTGTTCATAGGCGAGGCCGTTCTCGCGCTGGAACTTTTCGCGGATCGCCTTCTTCAGCTCCGGCGTGCCGTCGAGTGCGGTGTACTTGGTTTCGCCGCGCTGGATCGCCTCGCAGGCAGCCTCTTTGACATAGTCAGGCGTGTCGAAATCAGGCTCGCCTGCGCCGAGAATGATGACCGGCTTGCCCTCGCGCTTCATGCCTTGCGCGCGCGCGCCGATCTTGAGGATTTCGGATACCCCGATCGAGGAGATCCGCGAGGCGGGCTGAAAGCCCGCCTCCTTGACCGTTGCGTTGATGGTCATCGTTTGGTCCTACTCGATGTCGAAGGAAACGCCCTGCGCCAGCGGCAGAGCCTTCGAGTAGTTCACCGTGTTGGTGGCGCGGCGCATATAGGCCTTCCAGGAATCGGAGCCGGATTCGCGGCCGCCGCCGGTTTCCTTTTCACCACCGAAGGCGCCGCCGATTTCAGCGCCCGAGGTGCCGATATTGACGTTGGCGATGCCGCAATCCGAGCCGTCGACGGCGAGGAACCGTTCGGATTCCTGCATGTCGCGGGTGAAGATCGACGAGGACAGGCCGGCTGCAACCGCATTGTGGTCGGCAACGACGGCGTCGAAGTCGCTATACTTCATGACGTAGAGGATCGGCGCGAAGGTTTCCTCGAGCACCGGTCCGGCCTGCTTCGGCATTTCGACCAGGGCCGGCTTGGCGTAGTAGCCGTTGGCGTAGCCGAGTTCGACGCGTTCGCCGCCGGTGACGGTGCCGCCATGGGCCTTGGCTTCGTCGATCGCCTTCTGCATGCCGTCGAAGGCCGTCTTGTCGACCAGCGGGCCGACGAGCGCGGTGGTTTCCAGCGGGTTGCCGACCGAGACCGAGCCGTAAGCCTTCTTCAGCCGCGGAACGAGCTGGTCGTAGACGCTTTCATGGACGAACAGGCGGCGCATGGTCGTGCAGCGCTGGCCGGCGGTGCCCATGGCGCCGAAGGCGATCGCACGCAGCGCCATGTCGAGATCGGCCGACGGGCAGACGATACCGGCATTGTTGCCGCCGAGTTCGAGGATGGCGCGGGCAAAACGCTTGGCAAGGCGCGGGCCGACGTCGCGACCCATGCGGGTCGAGCCGGTGGCCGAAACCAGCGGAACCTTCGGGTTGTCGACGAGGACTTCACCGACGGTGCGGTCGCCGATCAGAATCTGCGACAGGCCTTCCGGCGCATCGCCGAAGCGGGCAAGCGCGCGTTCGAAGATAGCCTGCGATGCAAGAGCCGTGAGCGGGGTCTTTTCCGACGGCTTCCAGACGACCGAGTTGCCGCAGACGAGCGCGAGCGCCGTGTTCCACGACCAGACGGCGACCGGGAAGTTGAAGGCGGAAATGACGCCGACGACGCCGAGCGGATGCCAGGTTTCCATCATGCGGTGGCCGGGACGTTCGGTGGCGATCGTCAGACCGTAGAGCTGGCGGGAAAGACCGACTGCGAAATCGCAGATGTCGATCATTTCCTGGACTTCGCCAAGGCCTTCGGAGGTGATCTTGCCGGCTTCGATCGAAACCAGGCGGCCGAGGTCAGCCTTGAAGGTGCGCAGCTCTTCGCCGAGCAGGCGGATCAGTTCGCCGCGCTTCGGCGCCGGAACGAGGCGCCAGGCCTTGAAGGCTTCATGGGCCTTGTCGATCTTGGCAGCAGCTTCTGCGGCCGAAACCGTCTTCAGGCTGGCGATCTGCTCGCCCGTGACCGGGCTGAACGACGGCATGTCGCCGCCCGTGTAGAGTTCCTTGGCGACGCCCATCTTTTCGAGCAGCGCTGCTGCTTCCTTGGTGACGTCGATCTTCTTCGTTGCAATGTTCATTTGGTCTGACTCCCGTTTTCCTGTCTTAGATCATTGGTTAGAGCGGAATATGGGCGGAAAACCGCACACACTTTTCCTCATTCCGCTCTGGCCTATCCGAAGCGCACGCTGCCGAGTTTCCCCGGCGAGGTGAGCGTCTTCAGGCCCGCGGCCATGTCCTTGAGTTTGTTGGTTGTATAAAGGTCGTAATAGGCCTGGTTGCGGCGGCCTATCGCATGTTCCGCGCTGAAACTGCCGTGATACTCGTCGACGGCCACGGCGAAAACCCATTCTCTCAAACGCTGCTCGAACGTCGGATCGCTGATGAGCGGGCTATCCTTCGCCACCACGAGATTGAAGTGTACACCACCATCGCCGATATGGCCGAAGTCGCAGACGGTGACATCCGGAAACCTGTTCGGCATTTCCGCTTTCATATGGTCGCAGAAGGCCATGATGTCACCCCTGCGGAAGGAGACGTCGAAGGCGATCAGCTTGCCGAGGTGCTTCACGCCTTCCGAAAGTGTGTGGCGCAGCGCCCAGATTTCATGCGGTGGGCCGACGAAGGCGTCGGCGAGCGGCGCCGTCTCCATCTCCCAGATCTCGGCCAGCACCGTTTCGAGCACGGCGTCGAGCGATTGCTCGCCTTCGCGGGGTGCCCAGGTGCGGCTGATCTCGGCAAGGATGACGTAATCCGGGACATGTCCGCCCTGGAAAGGGTTCTTCAGCGACGGGACATGCGCGAACGCCGCCTTGACGGCGTTGCTCGACATGCCCTCGAAGGCCGAGAGGTAGGCGCCGAGCCGCTCTTCCATGGCGCGCAGCAGCGGCATCACATGGGCGCCGCTTGCCGGCACCAGCAGCGCCGTCGCCGTCTGCTGCGGCAGCCGCTCCAGATTGAGCACGCATTCGGTGACGATGCCGAAGGCGCCTGAAGTGCCGATGAAGAGCTGCTTCCAGTCGACGCCGGTGTTGTTCTTGCGCAGGTCGCATTGAAGATCGAGCACGCTGCCGTCCTCATCAGCGAGAACGACCGTCAGGCCCAGCGTATTGCGGCGGACGTCACCGTATTTCAGGAAGCGCGAGCCGCCGGTGTTGGTGGCGATCATGCCGCCGATGCGCGGATCCGCGCCGAGGTCGATCGGGAAGAACAGGCCATGTTCTTCCAGCCGGCGGTTGAGATCGGACAGCCGGAGCCCGGCATCGACCCGCACCGAACGGTTGTCGAGATCGAGTTCGAACGTTTTGGTGAGGCGGTCGAGGCTGAGGATCGCCTCGTTGCCGGATGCGTCCGGGGTCGAGCCGGAGACCAGACCGGTATTGCCCGATTGTGGGATCAAGGCGATGCCATGACGCACGCAATAGGCAACGGTTGCCGACGTTTCCACTGTTGTTGCCGGCCGCAGAACGACCGAGGCCCGGCCGCGATCGTAGCGCGCGCCGGTCTCGTAGGCTTCCATGTCGTCAGCGCGCGTGACCACAGCCTTGTCGCCAAGGATGCCGGTCAGCGCGTCGATGTGTACCTGTTCGATCATCGTGAACGTATCATTCCGCAGCGATGGCTGCGGTCAAGGCCCGCAGGCAGCTTTCGATCGATGCCTCTTCGATGCCGGCATAGTGATCGAACTCGTTGAGCACGGTGGCGCCGAGGTCGATCTCGAAGCGCTTCTGGTTCGGGCTTGCGACAAAGTCCTGCTGTGCGCCGTCGCCGAGGTTGGACTGGAAGATGCCCGCGGCACTGACCGGCAGGAAGTCTTCGTAGACGATGGCGTCGAACTGCACGAGGCCGTCGGCGATCAGTGCATTGATATCGCGGCGGTCGGAAATCCTGGTCTTGCGGCCCTTGTCGGTCAGCGAATAGCTGAAATAGCCAAGGCCGGCTTCGCGGATGCCTGCCCAGGTATCGGGGAAGCTTTCGAAGGCTTTGGCAAGTGCTGCTTCATATTCGCGGGCATTCGAGCCGTCGGCTGCCGGGCGCACGATCTTGCGCGAGGCTTCCAGAAGCTCGTCGTAGAGCGCGCGGCCCTTCGGGGTGAGCGCAATGCCGCGCTGCTCGATCTCGCCGAAGCGGGCGGTGTGCGAGCCGGCCTTCCACTCTCCGTCACCGTCGCGGAAGGAGACGGCCTCTTCCAGCGCCTTGAACGAGGTCTGGCGAAGCAGGATCGGGCATTTGCGGGTCGGCGGTCCTTCGACGACGGCCTTCGGGGCGATGCCGTATTCCGGCATCAGGGCCTGGACCTGGTCGATGTCCAGCGTGCGCGGCGTTAGGTGGTTGATATGCGGGCCCTTGAACGACACGACGTCGGCGATCAGCCGATGGGCGTCATGCAGGCGCTTGTACATGTCGGCGCTGACATTGGCCTTGTCGTGCCAGCGGAAGGTTTCCAGCACCTCGGAGACGAAGCGTTCGGCGTCCGCCCTGTCGAGGCCGCCGTCCCGTTCGGCTTTCTCAGCCAACTCGCCAGCGACGGGCGTAAAGATCCGACGCTCGGCAAGGATGACTTCCGATTCAGCCCGCAGGCTCTCGTCGGCGATCAGGTCCAGGCGCAGCAGCGAGGTGAAGACGCGAAAGGGGTTGCGCTTCAGAGCCGTTTCGCCAACGGGGCGGAAGGCCGTCGAGTGCACCGGCACGCCGGCGGTTGACAGATCGTAGTAGCCGACCGGATACATGCCCATGACGGCAAAGACGCGGCGCATCATCGAGAGTTCGGCGGGCGTGCCGAGACGGATCGCGCCATGGCGCTCCTCGGAAATGCGCTCGAGCGAATCCGTCGCGTCGAGGCGCTCTTTCAGCGCCGGGTCGGCATCGAGCGTATCGTCGTTGACCTTGGCGACCAGCTCCATCAGCGTGCCGTAGGCCGGCACTTCCTCGCGGTACATGACCGACATGGCTGCGGAAAAGGCCGAACGGATATCATCGGCGGATACGAAACTATTCTCTTTCACTGGGGCTCGCCTCGCGCTATGGGTGAAGGACAAGGTCATTCTCATTTCGGATCATATCCAAAGGAAGCGGCCATTGATCGCGCTGCTTGTGACTATGTTGATGCGAGGCTGGAATGAAGTTAAGCCGCAGACTGGTTCCCGACGTTACGACGCTGCAGGCTTTCGAATGCGCGGCGCGGCACGGCAGCTTCACGCAGGCGGCCGCCGAACTCAATCTGACCCAGAGCGCTGTCAGCCGTCAGATCAAGGATCTGGAGAACCAGCTCGGCGTGCTCCTGTTCGAGCGGGTGCGCCAGCGCGTCATTCTCTCGGAAGCCGGGCAGAAGTTCCTGCCCGAGGTTCGCCGCCTGCTCAACCAGACCGAAGAGCTGATGGTTCGGGCGATGGCCTCGGCACGCGCCGATTCGACGCTGTCGATCGCGTCGCTGCCGACATTCGGCAGTCGCTGGCTGGTGCCGCGCCTGCCTGATTTTCTGCGCCAGCACCCCGACACCGTGGTCAACATTGCGTCGCGGTCGGCACCCTTCGATTTTGACGAGCAGAATTTCGATATCGCCATCCACTACGGCCAGCCGGTGTGGGCGCATGCGACCTGCAGCTATCTCTGCAGCGAGATCATCGTGCCGGCGGCAAGCCCGACCTTGCTTGCGGCCAACCCGGTTGCGACGCTCGAGGATATCGTCGGTGGTCCGCTGCTGCATCTGGCGACGCGGCCCAAGCTCTGGGCGCAATGGTTCGAGGCCAACGGCATGGACGGCCGGGGCGCTTATCGCGGCAACCGCTTCGATCAGTTCTCGATGGTGATCGAGGCGGCGACGGCCGGTCTCGGTTTCGCCTTGCTGCCCCGCTATCTGATCGAGCAGGAGCTGGCAGCGGGAACATTGCGCATCGTTCTCGACCGGCCGATGCAGACGGAGAACAGTTATTATCTCGCGGTTCCGGAAGGCAAACTCGAAAACCCGATCAGTCTCGCCTTTCGCGAATGGATCACCGAACAGGTCGGCTAGGTTTTCGTCCCTAGACATGTTTCGACCGATGGCAGGAACCTTCTTCACGCCCTCGGCGTTTTGCGACGAACTGCGACCCAAAGATGCGCCGGGAAGGGGCAAAATTGATAGATAGATTTAAGGGTGCCATCGGCGGGCGCGGACTATTCCGTTTTCGCCCGATGAGAGTGTGCGCAATTCGTTCAAACTTGCGCCGCCGATCCTTGCAAGCTGTTGGCACCACGGCTAAAAAATGCCACTTTCATGCATCACGCGGCCTTGAAAACCAATGCGCCGCCGGCTTTGCTTTCTCCGATGCCCAGTTCAAGGGCGGTGCCAATTTCCGCCAGTTTCCGGTTTGCCGGAAAATGACGGCGGATGGGAGGACACATGACCGTGTCTAGCAACGCGCCGGCCAAGCCTGGAACCTCAGGACCGCAGCCAACCCGGCAGAACAACGAGAGCCGGGCCGATCAACCCCGGTTGGATTCAGAACCAGCACCCATGCCCCTTCATAACACGCCGTCCTCCTCTTCTCGCGAACCGGAAGCGAAACAGATCGATTACAACGATTCGATCCGCTCGACCTTTTTCTCGATGGAGGATCTGCGGCAATGCGGCGAGGCCCTTGCGCTCAAGGGCGCTCCGTCCCTGCCGGGCTTTTTCCCGTTCGAATTCCGTCCGCGCCATCGCGAGAATGAAAACGAAATCCTGAGGGTGTATCGGGCGACGGCAGCCGACGTCGAAGCGGGGGCGTCGATCACGCCGGCCGCCGAATGGCTGCTCGACAACCACCACGTGGTCGAGGAAGCGATCCAGGAAGTCCGTCGCGACTTCCCGCGCAAGTTCTATCGCCAGCTGCCGACACTGTCCGTCTCAGGGACGGTCATTCCGCGCACGATGGCGCTTGCCTGGCTCTATGTCGCCCATACGCAAAGTACGGTCTCGCGGGAAAGCATCACCGCGATGGTCGAGGGCTTCCAGAAGCACGACACGTTCAAGATCGGTGAATTGTGGGCGTTGCCGTCGATCCTGCGTTTCGTCCTGATCGAAAACCTGCGGCGCATCGCCATCCGCGTCGAGCGTTCGCGCGGCATGCGGCGCAAGGCGAACGACATCGCCGATCAGATCATCCGTCACAATGACCCGGAGAAGTGCCGGTCGCTGCTGACCGAATCCGAGGCGCTTGCGGCCGACAATACCTTCGTTGCCCAGCTGCTCTACCGCATGCGCGACGGCTCGCAGACCTCCGGCTCGGTGATCGCCTGGATCGAGGAACAGCTGGAAAAGCGCGGCAGCGACGTCGAGGACGCGCTGGTCGCCGAGCAGAACCGCCTGTCGTCAGGCAATGCGACGATGAGCAACATCATCCGCAGCCTGCGCGAGATCGACGACACCGACTGGGCCGTCTGGTTCGAAAGCGTCAGCAAGATCGATGCGGCGCTGCGCGACGGCTCCGATTATGCCGCGCTCGAATTCGGCTCGCGCAACAAGTATCGCGATACGATCGAAAAGCTGGCACGTCGCTCCGGCCACAGCGAATATGAAGTCACCCAGATCGCCATCGAGATGGTGAAAGAAGCGGAAGCGGCGGCCGCCGTCGAGCCGCAGCTTCAGGAGCCGAACGTCGGCTCCTTCCTCGTCGGCAAGCAGCGCAAGGCGCTCGAGCAGAAGATCGGCTATCGGCCGTCGGTGCTGCAGAGCATCATCCGCCTCAGCCGCAAGCTCGACTGGTTCGCGATCGCCGGACCGAACATTCTGCTGACCATCCTGGCGATGATCGCCGTCTATGCCTTCGTCAGCCCGATGGATATTCCGAACGGTGCGAAGCTGATCATGCTGCTGCTGTTTGCGCTGCCGGCGTCCGAAGGCGCGATGGGCCTGTTCAACACTCTCGTCACGCTCTTCGTCAAACCGTCGCGGCTGGTCGGCTACGAGTTCCTCGACGGCGTTCCGGAATATGCCCGCACGCTTGTCGTCGTGCCCTGCCTGATCTCCAAGCGCGACCATGTCGACGAACTGGTGCGCAATCTCGAAGTTCACTACCTCGCCAATCCGCGCGGCGAGATCTATTTCGCGCTGCTCAGCGACTGGGTCGACAGCAAGTCCGAGGAAACCTCGGCCGACACCGACGTTCTCGACTATGCCCGGCGCGAGGTCGCCGAGCTTTCGGCGCGCTATGCCTATGACGGCAAGACGCGCTTCTTCCTCCTGCACCGTCGCCGTCTCTTCAACGAGGCGGAAGGCGTGTGGATGGGCTGGGAGCGCAAGCGCGGCAAGCTGCATGAGCTGAACCTGCTGCTGCGCGGCGATCGCGACACATCGTTCCTCCAGGGCGCCAACACCGTGCCGGAGAACGTCCAGTACGTCATGACGCTCGACGCCGACACGCGCTTGATGCGCGACGCGGTGACGAAGCTCGTCGGCAAGATGTCCCACCCGATCAACCGCCCGATCGTCGATCCGGAGACGCAGAAGGTGATTGCCGGTTACAGCCTGCTGCAGCCGCGCGTGACGCCGTCGCTGACCACCGGAAGCGAGGCTTCGGCGTTCCAACGCATCTTCTCGGCCAATCGCGGCATCGACCCCTATGTCTTTACCGTGTCGGACGTCTACCAGGACATCGCCGGCGAAGGCAGCTTCACCGGCAAGGGCCTCTACCACGTCGACGCCTTCGAGGCGGCGCTCAAGGGCCGGATCGAGGAAAACGCCGTTCTCAGCCACGACCTGCTCGAAGGCTCCTATGTGCGCTGCGCGCTGGTAACGGATGTCGAACTCGTCGAGGATTTCCCGACCCGCTACGAAGTCGAGATGTCGCGCCAGCATCGCTGGGCGCGCGGCGACTGGCAGTTGCTGCCCTATATCTTCAACCCGTCGAACGGCTTGTCGATGCTCGGCCGTTGGAAGATGTACGACAACCTGCGTCGGTCGCTGATCCCCTGTGCCTGGCTCGTCGCCTCGGTCATGGGCTGGTATTACATGCAGCCGACGGAGGCGCTGATCTGGCAGATCGTGCTGATCTTCAGCTTGTTCGTCGCACCGACGCTGTCGCTGATCAACGGCCTCTTACCACGCCGCAACGACATCGTCGCGCGCGCCCATCTTCATGCGGTGCTGACCGAAGTTCGCGCCGCCAACGCCCAGGTCGCGCTTCGCATCGTCTTCATCGCCCATGGCGCGGCGATGATGGGCGACGCGATCGCTCGCTCGCTCTACCGCACCTTCGTCAGCCGCAAGCTGATGCTGGAATGGCGCACCGCCGCCCAGGTGCAAAGTGCGGGACATGGAAGCATCGGCGACTACTACCGGGCGATGTGGATCGCGCCGGCTCTGTCTGTGCTGTCACTGGCGCTCGCTGCGATTTCCGATACCGGCCTGCCCTTCATCGGCATTCCCTTCGCCCTGCTCTGGGCGCTTTCGCCTGCTGTCGCGTGGTTCGTCAGCCAATCGGCTGAAACCGAGGACCAGCTGGTCGTCTCCGACGAGGCGATCGAGGAAATGCGTCTGATCGCGCGGCGCACCTGGCGCTATTTCGAGACCTTCGTGACCGCCGAGCAGAATTTCCTGCCGCCGGACAACTTCCAGGAAACGCCGCAGCCGGTGCTGGCCGAGCGCACGTCGCCGACCAATATCGGCGTCTACCTGCTCTCGGTGATGTCGGCACGCGACTTCGGCTGGATCGGCTTCGAGGAGACGATCACGCGCCTGGAGCAGACGATCGCCACCATCGATCGGATGCCGAAATATCGCGGCCACCTGTTCAACTGGTACCGCACCAACACGCTCGAAACGATGGAGCCGCGCTACATCTCGTCGGTCGACAGCGGCAACCTTGCCGGTCACCTGATCGCGGTGTCGTCGATGTGTCGGGAATGGGCGGAAGCCCCATCTGCGCATGTCCAGGGCAGTCTCGACGGCATCGGCGATGTGGTTGCCATCCTTGCCGAGGTGCTGAAGGACCTGCCGGACGACCGCAAGACCGTTCGCCCGCTGCGCCGCCTGATCGAGGAGCGCATCGTCGGCTTCCAGAACGCGCTGGCAGCCGTCAAGCGCGAGCACGAGTTCGCATCGATCCGCGTGATCAACCTCGCCGTTTTGGCGCGCGACATGCACAAGCTGACCGTCAACCTCGACCATGAGGTGCGCACGGCCCAGAGCAGCGAAGTGACGAAGTGGGCGAACACGCTCGTCGCCACCTGCGAAGCGCATATTGCCGACGGCGTGTTCGACCTCGGCGCCATCGAAGCGCTGCGCCAGCGCCTGGCGGTGCTGAAGGATCGCGCACGCGACATCGCCTTCTCGATGGATTTCGGCTTCCTGTTCCGGCCGGAGCGTCGGCTGCTTTCGATCGGCTTCCGCGTCAATGCCAACGAACTCGACGAGGCCTGCTACGACCTTCTGGCATCCGAGGCGCGTCTGACGAGCCTGTTCGCCATCGCCAAGGGCGACCTGCCGACCGAGCACTGGTACAAGCTCGGCCGTCCGATCGTGCCGATCGGCGCGCGCGGCGCGCTGATCTCCTGGTCCGGTTCGATGTTCGAATATCTGATGCCGCCGCTGGTCATGCAGGAGCGGCAGGGCGGCATCCTCAACCAGACCAACAATCTGGTGGTCAAGGAGCAGATTAATCATGGTCGCCGTCTCGGCACGCCATGGGGCATCTCCGAAGCGGCGTTCAACGCGCGCGACCATGAACTGACCTACCAGTACACCAACTTCGGTGTGCCGACGCTCGGCCTCAAGCGTGGCCTTGGGCAGAACGCCGTCATCGCGCCCTACGCCTCCATCCTCGCCTGCATGTACGATCCGAAGGCGGCGCTGGCCAATCTCGGTCGCCTGCGCGAAGTCGGTGCGCTCGGCGTCTACGGCTTCCACGATGCCGTCGACTTCACGCCGACGCGCGTGCCCGAGGGGCAGAAATGCGCCGTGGTGCGCAACTACTATGCCCACCACCATGGCATGTCGATCGCCGCGGTCGCCAACGTCGTCTTCACCGGCAAGCTGCGTGAATGGTTCCACGCCGATCCGGTGATCGAGGCGGCCGAACTGCTGCTGCAGGAAAAGGCACCGCGCGACATTCCGATCATGAACGCCAAGCGCGAGCCGGAATCGCTCGGCAAGGGCCAGGACGACCTGTTGCGTCCGGAAGTCCGTGTTATCGAAAACCCGCTCGCCCAGGACCGCGAAACCGTGTTCCTGTCCAACGGCCATTATGCCGTCATGCTGACGGCAACCGGTGCCGGCTACGCCCGCTGGAACGGCCAGTCGGTCACCCGCTGGAAACCGGACCCGGTCGAGGACCGGACGGGCACCTTCATCTTCCTGCGCGACACGACGACGGGCGACTGGTGGTCGGCCACATCAGAGCCGCGACGTGCCGTCGGCGAGAAGGTGCTGACGCGGTTCGGCGACGACAAGGCCGAATTCGTCAAGACCGTCGGCGACCTCACCAGCGAGGTGGAGTGCATCGTTGCTACCGAGCACGATGCCGAAGGCCGCCGCGTCATCCTGCTCAACACGGGAACGCAGGATCGCTTCATCGAAGTGACCTCCTACGCCGAACCGGTGCTTTCGACCGACGAGGCCGACAGCGCGCATCCCGCCTTCTCCAAGATGTTCGTGCGCACGGAAATCAGCCGGCGCGGCGACGTCATCCATGTCAGCCGCAACAAGCGCAGCGCCAGTGATCCGGATATGGAAGTGGCGCATCTCGTCACCGACAATGCCGGCAGCGACCGCCCGACCGAGGCGGAGACCGACCGTCGCCGCTTCATCGGCCAGGGGCGCACCCTTGCGGAGGCTGCCGCCTTCGACGCCGACGCCGTGCTTTCGGGAACCGACGGTTTCACGCTCGATCCGATCATGTCGCTGCGTCGTGTCGTGCGGGTTCCGGCCGGAAAGAAGGTCAGCGTCGTCTTCTGGACGATCGCTGCGCCGAACCGCGAAGCCGTTGATCGCGCCATCGACCGCTACAGGCATACGGAAACCTTCAATCACGAGCTGATCCATGCCTGGACGCGCAGCCAGGTGCAGATGCGCCATGTCGGCGTCACCTCGCAGGAGGCCGCAAGCTTCCAGATGCTCGGCCGCTACCTCGTTTACCCCGACATGCACCTGCGGGCCGATACCGCGACGGTTCAGGCGGGGCTTGCGTCGCAGTCGACGCTGTGGCCGCTGGCGATCTCGGGCGACTTCCCGATCTTCTGCCTGCGCATCAACGACGACGGCGACCTCGGCATCGCCCGGGAAGCGCTCAGGGCGCAGGAATATCTGCGCGCCCGCGGCATCACCGCCGACCTGGTGATCATCAACGAGCGCGCCTCGTCCTATGCCCAGGACATGCAGCACGCGCTCGATTCGATGTGTGAGAACCTGAGGCTTCGCGGCCTGTCCGATGGTCCGCGCCAGCACATCTTCTCGGTGCGCCGCGACCTGATGGAGGCGGAGACCTGGTCGACGCTGCTGTCGGCCTCCCGCGCTGTCTTCCATGCCCGCAACGGTACGATCTCCGACCAGATCGCCCGCGCCAATTCGCTCTATTCGACGCCGCCGGTGAAGGGCAGCGAAAGCAACTTCCCCCTGCTGGCTGCGCCGCCGCAGCCGGCCGACGCCGTCGATGCTGATATCGTCGGTGACGGTCTCGATTTCTGGAACGGTTACGGCGGCTTTGCCGACGGCGGGCGCGAATATGTCGTGCGCCTGCGCGGCGGCGAGGCGACACCGCAGCCGTGGATCAACGTCATCTCCAACGAGCAGTTCGGCTTCCATGTTTCGGCCGAAGGTGCGGCCTTCACCTGGAGCCGCAATTCGCGCGACTATCAGCTGACGCCGTGGGCCAATGATGTGGTCGTCAACCGACCCGGCGAAGCGATCTTCATCCGCGACATGGCGAGCGGCACGGTGCTGACCCCTTACGCGGCCCTGTCGCGCAGCCGGTCGGTCGTCTTCGAGACGCGCCACGGACTTGGTTATTCGACCTTCCGCAGCACCCAGGACGATCTCGATATCGAGGCAGCGCACACGGTGCATCGAACCTTGCCGGCCAAGCTGGTCCGCATCTCGATCCGCAACCGCTCCGCCGCTGCCCGCCAGCTCAAGATCTACGGCTTTGCCGAATGGGTGCTCGGCAACAACCGGGCCCGCATGGCGCCCTTCGTCCTGTCGAAGTGGGACGAAGCCTCCGACGCGCTGGTAGCGACCAACCCCTACAGCATCGACTATGCCGGTCGCTCGGCCTTCCTTGCCGTCGAGGGTGGTGACGGTGTGAGCTACACGGCAAGCCGGCGCGAGTTCCTCGGGCGGGTCGGCGGCATTCTCGTGCCGCAGGCGGTTTTGTCCGGGGCCGAGCTTTCCGGCTCTATCGATGTGGACGGCGACGCCTGCGCGGCATTGGCAACCGATCTGACGATCGAGCCTGGTGCCGAAAAGCAGCTGACGTTCATCCTCGGCGATGCCGACAACGACGAGCAGATGCGCTCCGTTCTTGGCGAGTTGCGCCAGACTGCGTTCGACACGGTCATGGATGCGGCGAAGGCCTTCTGGAACGAGTTCACCGATATCGTAAAGGTGGAAACGCCGGATGCCGCCTTCAACACCATGATCAACAACTGGCTGCCCTATCAGAGCCTCGGTTGCCGGATCATGGCACGCTCGGCCTTCTACCAGGCGAGCGGCGCCTTCGGTTTCCGCGACCAGTTGCAGGACACGCTGGCGTTCCTGATCCATCGGCCGGAACTGGCGCGGGCACAGATCCTCAACGCGGCCGCACGGCAGTTCGTCGAAGGGGACGTGCAGCATTGGTGGCTGCCGGGCACCGGCGCGGGTGTCCGCACGATGATCTCGGACGACGTCGTCTGGCTTGCCCATGCGGTCACGCACTATTGCGAAGTGACCGGGTCTGCCGACATTCTCGGCGAGAAGATCGCCTTCATCACCGGCCCAGCGCTCGAGGAAGGGCAGCACGACAGCTTCTACAAGCCGGAGATCTCCGACGAGATTGCCGATGTCTACGAGCATTGCGCCCGTGCACTCGATCTGGCGATCAAGCGCAGCGGCGAAAATGGTCTGCCGCTTATTCTCGGCGGCGACTGGAACGACGGCATGAACCGCGTCGGCATCGCCGGCCGCGGCACCAGCGTCTGGCTCGGCTGGTTCCTGGCGGGCACGTTACGCGGCTTCCTGCCCTTTGCCCGCCAGCGCAAGGACAAGGCACGCATCACCCATTGGGAGACGCATCTTGCGACCCTGAAGACGGTGCTCGATGAGGCCGGCTGGGATGGCGACTATTACCGTCGTGGCTACTACGACGACGGTACGCCGCTCGGCTCGAGCGAAAGCGACGAATGCCGGATCGATTCGATCGGCCAGTCCTGGAGCGTGCTTTCGGGCGAGGGCGACGAACAGCGATCGCGGCACGCGATGGATGCGGTGATGGCCGAACTCGTCGATCCGGATCGACGCATCGTCCGGCTGTTCACGCCGCCGCTCGAAAGAACCACGCAGGATCCGGGCTATATCAAGGCCTATCCGCCCGGCGTGCGTGAAAACGGCGGGCAATATACCCATGCGGCGACCTGGGTGGCGCTGGCCTTTGCCGAGCAGGGACGGGCCGAGGAAGCCTGGCGCGTCTTCCAGATGCTGAATCCCGTCTCGCATGCCCAGAGCCGCGAGGGCGCCGACCATTACCGGGTCGAGCCCTATGTGGTGGCCGCCGACATCTATGGTGAAGGCGCGCTGGCCGGGCGCGGTGGCTGGACCTGGTATACCGGGTCGGCCGGCTGGCTCTACCGCGCCGGTGTCGAGGGTATTCTCGGCATCCGCAGGCATGGCGAAAAGCTGGTCATCCGCCCGGTGCTGCCGGAGGACTGGGACGGCTATTCGGCTGAAGTGACGCTGAACGGCACCAAGCATCGCATTTCGGTCAAGCGCGATGCGAAAAGTCGCGAGCCGATCGTCAGCATCAATAATAGTGTCACAAAAAACGCGCATGAAGGCATTTTGCTGTAACTGCCGGTATTGAATGAACGTTGAAACCGGCTTTGCACCCGAACGGGCAAGGCCGGTTTTTTCTTGCAGATCTGCCGGCGCCGCGAACCCTCAACAGGTTCGTACATCGATCGACGGCATCGGATACGCGCTTACCCCAAGGCCAAGCGCGCGTCCGGCGCCCGTTTCAACAGGGGTGGGGCAGGGGCGCCAGATCCCGGATACTAGACCGCATGCTGCAAAAGACATCTGGGGGCGGTTCGAACCCGACGATATCCGCCCGCATGGTTCCCAAGGAGCGCGACACGCGCCTCGACGTGTTGAGGGCGCTCTGCCTTCTGACGATCTTCGTCAACCACGTTCCCGGGCAATATCTCGAATATCTGACCCACAAGAACTACGGCTTCTCGGATTCGGCCGAGGCCTTCGTCCTCATCTCCGGCCTCTCCGTCGGGCTTGCCTATGGCGGCAAGTTTGTGCCCGGCGCGCGTCTGGCGCTGACGCTGAAGATCTGGCGACGGGCGCTGGCGCTCTATGTCGCCCATATCATGACCAGCATCGTCACTTTGGCGATCTTTGCCGGCGGCGCCCTCTATTTCGGGAGGCAGGACCTGATCGGCGAGATCAACATCCGGCCCTTCGTCGAGCAGACCGAACAGGGTATCGTCGCGATGGTCCTGCTCGGGCACCAGCTCGGTTATAACAACATCCTGTCGATGTATGCGGTGCTGTTCCTGATGCTGCCCGGCATCCTCTGGCTTAACGGCATCAGCAGCCGGCTGCTCCTCGTGTTTTCCGCATTGCTCTGGCTCGCTGCCGGGGTGTTCAAGCTGGTGCCTTCCAACTTCCTCGACGAGGGCTACTGGTTTCTCAATCCGTGGTCATGGCAGTTCCTCTTCGTCATCGGCATCGTCGCGATGACGGCGATCCGCCAGGGTGCCGTCCTGCCGCGCAGGCCGCTGCTGATCGCGATCGCTGCGATCTATCTCGTCGTTTCGGCACTGTGGGTTCTGTTTTCCTGGTGGAACATCGACCTGTCCTTCGGTCTTCCGGCCGTGCTGACCGGATTCGACAAGACCTTCCTGTCATTGACGCGGCTCTCGCATGTTTTGGCGATCGCCTATCTCATGGCGGTCATTCCCGCCGTCAGCCGCCTCGCCAGGCTCGATGCCGACCATCCGCTGGCGATGGTCGGCCGCCATTCTCTGCCGATCTTCATCTTCGGGACGATCCTGGCGATGGTCGGCCAGGTGCTGCTGTTCGTCACCGGCCGAAACCCGATCGCCGGCACATTCTTCGTTATCGTCGGCATCGGCCTGCACTTCGTCTACGGCTACTATCTGGAATGGCTGAGGGGCATCGCCAGCACAAAGCCGATGCGCGCGACGTGAACAAAAAAAGCCCCGGAGGCGATCCGGGGCTTTGGGCATTGCATGATTGATAAGGTGTCGGCTCAGGCCGCCGTGTGGCTCATGCGGACATCGTCGTCCGTCAGTATGCCGCTGGCGCGAAGCAGGGCGGCGAAGCGACCGTTGCTCTGGCTGAGCTCGTTGAAGCCGCCCATTTCGACGATCTGGCCCTGATCCATGAAGATCACCAGATCGGCCTCACGCACCGTCGACAGGCGGTGGGCGATGATGAAGGTGGTGCGGTCCTTGCGCAGCGCGTCGATCGCATCCTTCACCCGCGCCTCGGTCTCGACGTCGAGCGCGCTGGTCGCCTCGTCGAGCACCAGGATCGGTGCGTTCTTGAGAATGGCGCGGGCGATCGCAACACGCTGGCGCTCGCCGCCCGAAAGGCGGTTGCCGCGCTCGCCGACCACGGTGTTGTAGCCGCTGTTGCGGCTCTCGATGAAGTCGCTGGCGGCAGCCGCTTCGGCGGCGGCCATCACTTCGTCGAGCGACGCGTCGTCACGGCCAAGCCGGATGTTTTCGCAGA
Organism: Ensifer adhaerens; assembly: GCF_001270265.1. GTDB lineage: Bacteria > Pseudomonadota > Alphaproteobacteria > Rhizobiales > Rhizobiaceae > Ensifer > Ensifer adhaerens_B. The sequence goes on along the minus strand of NZ_LGAP01000024.1, from coordinate 62,849 downwards.
TCGAGCGGTTCATCAGGCCAGCGTCCTGGAAGACGGTGGCAATCGAGCGGCGCAGCGACTTGCGCGTCACCTTGGCGATATCAACGCCGTCGATCAGGATCTGGCCATCACGCGGCTCGTGAACGCGCTGCAGCAGGTTGACGAGCGTGGTCTTGCCGGCACCGGTCGGGCCGACGATTGCGATCGTCTGACCGGCCTTGGCGGTGAACGACACGTTGCGCACGCCCTGCGTGGTGTTGGCGAAATCGAAGGACACGTCGCGGAATTCCACTTCGCCCTTGACCGCAGCCAGGTCCATCGCGCCGGCCGGTTCTTCGCGTTCGCGCACCGAATCTTCCAGCTGGAAGAAGTCTTCAAGCTTGGCGCGGGCTTCGAAGATCTGCGTGACGAAAGCCTTCATCTGGTCGAGACGGCCGATCAGCAGGTTGGCAAAGCCGATGAAGGCGATGACTTCGCCGACGCCGAGTTCGCCGCGCTGGACGAGCACGGTACCGATGACGAGGATCGTCATCATCGAGATGGTCGAAGCGACGCGGTTGAGCGCGCTTGCCAGCGCCCACCAGTCCAGGACCGGGAACTGAGCGGAGATCAGGCGTTCGGTGAACTTCTTGAGCTCTCGCGTCTCGGCTTCGATGCGATTGTAGCTGTGAACGACGGACACGTTGCTGATGGCGTCGGAAACGTGGGAGAAAACCGTGTGGTAGTGGTTTTCGACCGAGGCCTGGCCCTCCTTGGTGCGGCTCATCACCGCCTTGCTGATCAAGACATAGGAGACACCGAGGACGACGAGCACCAGTGACAGGCGCACATCCATCGCAAACGCAGTCGGGATCAAGAGGACGAGCGCAACGGCCGTTGCCAGATGCTGGCGCATGAATTCGAGCCAGAGACCGAACAGCGTTTCGCAGGCGCGAAGCAGGGTGTGCAGCGCGTTCGAGGTGCCGCGCTGGCTGTGCCAGGAGAGTGGCATCGAAACGATGCGGCCGAAGGCTTCCGTCAGAAGCGTGGCACGGCGGCCATGGGCGAGCCGGTCCGCTTCGCGGGCGACGAGGACGAAGGCAACGGTGTTGAACACACCCAGGCCCGCCCACATCAGCAGCATCGGCGTGACTTCGCCTTTGGAGGAAATGGCGTCGATGATGCGACCAAACAGGATCGGCTCCGCAATCGTGATGACGGCGAGCACGACGTTGGCGAACACGATCGCCGAGACACGGAACTTGTGAACCGCAAGATACTGAAGCGCTCTTGCATACACTTGGAACAATGACACTGTCTCACCCCTTTCGGGTACCGGATTTTGCGCCGCAGCAAATAGCGGCAAATGCGTCACGCCTTGACACTCCCCGGCAGACGGGCACGTGGCACCGCGCTGCCGGCCGTCAAGCCGCTCGGGGACGGTCATTAGCGATATCTAAAGAAAATCAGAAGCTTGAGACGGATTTGACGGCGGAACCCCATTTGCCCATCGGCGGGCTTGGCGAAGGTATCCATAGTTTGCTATCTTTTCCGCCCAATTCCGATTTCTTGCGATTTCCGCACAAGACCGGGCATGGTATGTCGAATTATGCGGGTGCAACATGAATGGCCGCTGAACGGTTCATTCATGTCCGGTGTCCGGCCCTCGCACACGTGTTCTACCTGGAAGGTGATCCATGAATATCACGCTGCTTGTGCAATTTCTCGCGCTGATCGAAGAGATGAAGACCCGCGAAGAAATCGTACCGGAATTCGAACGGTTGCTCGACCGCTGCGGCTTCGACTTCTATGGCGTCGTCAGGCAGCCGAAGCCTCACGAAAATCCGTTGAGGCTGCTGCTCGCCGGCCGTTGGCCGGAGGGTTGGCCGCAGATCTACATCCGCAAGAAGTATGTGGTAATCGACCCGACCATTCGCTACCTCGGCCACGCGCAGCGCGGTTTCCGCTGGCGCGACACGTTGTTCGCCTTCCGCTCCGATCCGCATCGCAAACGCATGGAAAGCATGATGATCGAGGGCCGCAACCATGGCCTTCACGATGGTTACATCTTCCCGGTGCATGGCCGCCGCGGCCTGCTCGGCAACCTGACGGTCGGCGGCCGTGTCGTCGACCTGAGCCCGGTCGAGATCAGCCTGTTCGACCAGATTGCCAAGCGTCTGTTCTGGAAGCTGCTGGAACTGACCGATCCGGAGATTTCAGCCGAGCTCGCGTCCCGTGTCGAAGTGCAGATGACGCGCCGCGAAATGGAAGCGCTCAACTACCTCGCCGACGGCATGACCTCGAACGACATCAGCAAGGTGCTGGATATTTCCAGTCACACGGTCGATTGGTACATGAACGGCATCCAGGAGAAACTGAAGGGCAAGAACCGTCACCACGTCGTGGCGATCGCCTTCCGGCTGGGGCTCATTTCCTGATCCCTTTCTCGCGGGTTTCCGCTCGACTCTGAAATTGCGCTTCATTCCGCGACCCGCTAATACTTCATTTCGCGGGTGCAGCATTTCCCGCGTTTCAAGTCATTGAGGAGTCCGACTTGCCCATCTCGAAGATCCTTGTTGCCAACCGTTCCGAAATTGCCATCCGCGTGTTCCGCGCGGCCAATGAACTAGGTCTGAAAACGGTCGCGATATGGGCTGAAGAGGACAAACTGGCGCTGCACCGCTTCAAGGCGGACGAAAGTTATCAGGTCGGCCGCGGCCCGCATCTGTCGCGCGACCTCGGCCCGATCGAGAGCTATCTGTCGATCGACGAAGTGATCCGCGTTGCCAAGCTTTCCGGCGCCGATGCCATCCATCCGGGCTACGGCCTGTTGTCGGAAAGCCCGGAATTCGCCGAGGCCTGCGCGGAGGCGGGCATCACCTTCATCGGCCCGAAGCCGGAAACCATGCGCCAGCTCGGCAACAAGGTTGCCGCCCGCAACCTGGCGATCTCGATCGGCGTACCGGTCGTGCCGGCGACGGAACCGCTTCCCGACGACATGGCGGAAGTGGCGAAGATGGCCGAGGCGATCGGCTATCCCGTGATGCTGAAGGCCTCCTGGGGCGGCGGCGGCCGTGGCATGCGCGCCATCCGCGACCCGAAGGATCTCGCCCGCGAGGTGACGGAAGCCAAGCGCGAGGCCAAGGCCGCCTTCGGCAAGGACGAGGTCTATCTTGAAAAGCTGGTCGAGCGCGCCCGGCATGTCGAAAGCCAGGTGCTTGGCGATACCCACGGCAACGTCGTGCATCTGTTCGAGCGCGACTGCTCGATCCAGCGGCGCAACCAGAAGGTCGTCGAGCGTGCGCCGGCGCCCTACCTCAGCGCCAGCCAGCGCGAGGAACTTGCCGCCTATTCCAAGCGCATCGCCGAGGCGACGAACTATATCGGCGCCGGCACCGTCGAATATCTGATGGATGCCGACAGCGGCAAATTCTACTTCATCGAGGTCAATCCGCGCATCCAGGTCGAGCACACGGTGACCGAAGTCGTCACCGGCATCGACATCGTCAAGGCGCAGATCCACATCCTCGACGGTTATGCCATCGGCACGCCGGAATCGGGTGTTCCGGCGCAGGAAAACATCCGCCTCAACGGCCACGCGCTGCAGTGCCGCATCACCACGGAAGATCCGGAGCAGAACTTCATTCCGGACTATGGTCGCATCACCGCCTATCGCGGCGCCACCGGCTTCGGCATCCGGCTTGATGGCGGCACGGCCTATTCGGGCGCGGTCATCACCCGCTATTACGATCCGCTGCTGGAAAAAGTAACCGCCTGGGCCCCGAACCCCGACGAGGCGATCCAGCGCATGATCCGGGCGCTGCGCGAATTCCGCATCCGTGGGGTGGCGACGAACCTGACCTTCCTCGAAGCGATCATCAGCCACGCGAAGTTCCACGACAACACCTACACCACGCGCTTCATCGACACGACGCCGGAGCTGTTCCAGCAGGTGCGCCGACAGGACCGCGCGACCAAGCTCTTGACCTACCTGGCCGACGTCACCGTCAATGGCCATCCGGAGGCCAAGGGCCGTCCGCGTCCGTCGGACGAGATCGCCGCCCCCGTCGTGCCGTTCATCGGCGGCGACATCAAGCCGGGCACCAAGCAGATGCTCGACCAGCTCGGCCCGAAGAAGTTCGCCGAATGGGTGCGGGCGCAGCCGCAGGTTCTCGTCACCGACACGACGATGCGCGACGGCCACCAGTCGCTGCTGGCGACCCGCATGCGCACCTACGACATCGCCCGCGTCGCCGGTACCTATGCCCGGGCGCTGCCCAATCTGTTCTCGCTCGAATGCTGGGGTGGTGCGACCTTCGACGTTTCGATGCGCTTCCTCACCGAGGATCCGTGGGACCGGCTGGCACGCATCCGCGAGGACGCGCCGAACCTGCTGCTGCAGATGCTTTTGCGCGGCGCCAACGGCGTCGGTTACAAAAACTATCCTGATAACGTCGTCAAATACTTCGTGCGCCAGGCGGCAAGGGGCGGCATCGACGTCTTCCGTGTGTTCGACTGCCTCAACTGGGTCGACAACATGCGCGTCTCGATGGAGGCGATTGCCGAGGAGAACAAGATCTGCGAAGCGGCGATCTGCTATACCGGCGACATCCTCAATGCCGCCCGGCCGAAATACGATCTCAACTATTACACGGCGCTTGCCGCCGAGCTGGAAAAGGCCGGGGCGCATATCATCGCGGTCAAGGACATGGCCGGCCTGCTGAAGCCGGCTGCGGCGCGCGTGCTGTTCAAGGCGCTGCGGGAGGCGACCGACCTGCCGATCCACTTCCACACCCACGACACATCGGGCATTGCCGCTGCAACCGTTTTGGCGGCGGTCGACGCCGGCGTCGACGTCGTCGATGCGGCGATGGATTCGCTCTCGGGCAACACCTCGCAGCCCTGCCTCGGTTCGATCGTCGAAGCCCTACGCGGCTCCGAGCGCGACCCGGGCCTTGATCCCGAGTGGATCCGCCGGATCTCGTTCTACTGGGAAGCGGTGCGCCACCAGTACGCCGCCTTCGAGAGTGATCTCAAGGGCCCGGCGTCGGAAGTCTACCTGCACGAAATGCCGGGCGGCCAGTTCACCAACCTCAAGGAGCAGGCCCGCTCGCTCGGTCTCGAAACCCGCTGGCACGAGGTGGCGCAGGCCTATGCCGACGCCAACCAGATGTTCGGCGACATCGTCAAGGTGACGCCGTCGTCGAAGGTCGTCGGCGACATGGCGCTGATGATGGTCAGCCAGGATCTGACCGTCGCCGACGTCGAGAACCCGGCCAAGGACATCGCCTTCCCGGAATCGGTTGTGTCGATGCTCAAGGGCGATCTCGGTCAGCCCCCGGGCGGCTGGCCGGAAGGCCTGCAGAAGAAGGCGCTGAAGGGCGAGAAGGCCTATGTGGTGCGCCCGGGCTCCCTGCTCGAAGCCGCCGACCTTGATGCGGAGCGTAAAGTCATCGAAGAGAAGCTCGAGCGCGAAGTCAACGACTACGAGTTCGCCTCCTACCTCATGTATCCCAAGGTCTTCACCGACTATGCGCTGGCGGCCGAGACCTACGGCCCCGTCAGCGTGCTGCCGACGCCGGCTTATTTCTACGGCATGGCGCCGGGCGAGGAGCTGTTCGCCGACCTGGAAAAGGGCAAGACGCTCGTCATTCTCAACCAGACCCAGGGCGAGATCGACGAGAAGGGCATGGTCAAGGTGTTCTTCGAACTCAACGGTCAGCCGCGTCCGATCAAGGTTCCCGATCGCAACCGCGGTGCCTCCAGCGCCATCCGCCGCAAGGCGGAGGCCGGCAACGCCACGCAGCTCGGCGCGCCGATGCCGGGCGTGATCTCGACGGTCGCGGTCCATGCGGGCCAGGCGGTCAAGGCCGGCGACGTGCTGTTGTCGATCGAGGCGATGAAGATGGAAACCGCCTTGCACGCGGAGAAGGACGGCACGGTCGCCGAAGTTCTGGTGCGTGCCGGCGACCAGATCGATGCCAAGGACCTGCTGATCGTTTTTGGCGCCTGAGGTTTCGGGCAAGGCAAGATAGAAACGGCCGGATGCGAATCCGGCCGTTTTCGTGAGTGGACGGGAAGGACTACCTCTCCTCCGTCATCCTCCTCCTCCTCCGTCATCCTCGGGCTTGACCCGAGGATCCATGGAGGCCGCAGCAAAAGTCCGCAGATATGCGCTGCCATCATCCAATGCGTCCCAGAATGCGACGAAGGCCCTCGCTTGGGTGTGGATCCTCGGGTCAAGCCCGAGGATAACGACAGGGAAGGGGCGCGAGGACGACGAACAAAGGGGAGTCCGAGGATCACGAAAGAGAGGGGCGGAGAGTGACGGGGGAGGACGTTCGCCCCCCATCCGTCTTGCCCCATAGCGGTCGCCGCGAGGAACCCACGCCCTGAACGTCGCTCAGATATCGTAGCTGTGCGGGGCGCTCAGCGAGGCGATGAACTTCTTGGTGCGCTCACGCTCCGGCGTCGAGAAGATCGTTTTCGGGGTGCCGCTTTCGACGATCACGCCGCCGTCGAGGAAGACCACCTTGTCGGCGACGCGCGAGGCGAGCCTGAGGTCATGCGTCGCCATCACCATCGTCGTGCCTTCGCGCGCAAGCCGGCTCAACACTTCGACCACTTCTTCGGCCAGTTCCGGATCCAGCGCCGAGGTCGGCTCGTCGCAGAGGAGGACGCGCGGCGACGGCGCCAATGCGCGGGCGATCGCCACGCGCTGCTGCTGGCCACCGGAGAGCGTTGCCGGCCAGGCGTCGGCCTTGTGGGCCATGCCGACCTTTTCCAGCAGTTCCATGGCGCGCGCGCGCGCCCTGTCGGCCGGCCATTTCAAGACGGTGACAAGGCCTTCCATGACATTGCCGAGTGCGGTCTGGTGGGGGAAAAGCTGAAAATTCTGGAACACCATGCCGGTCTGGCGGCGCAGGCGCTGGATCGCCTGCCAGCCGGTCTTGCGGCCAGGCTGAAAGTCCAGCGTCTCTTCGCCAAGCCGGATCGAGCCTGACGTCGGGATCTCCAGGAGGTTGATGCAGCGCAGAAGCGTGCTCTTGCCGCCGCCGGAGGGGCCGACGAGCGCTGTGACCGTGCCCTCCGCCAGTGTCACGGAGATGTCCTTCAGCACGAGATTGTCGCCGAAGCGTTTTTCGATGTGGGAAAGCTCGATCATGTCCGGGCCTCCAGGAAGCCGCCATAGCGGGCGAACCGGCGCTCCAGCCGCACCTGCAGGGCGGAGAGCACCGAACTCATGGCGAGATAGATCAGTGCCGCCTCGATGTAGAGGATGAGCGGCTCGTAGGTGGTGGCGACGATGCGCTGGGCCGTCTGGAAAAGCTCCGGAACGGTGATTGCGGCTGCCAGAGACGTATCCTTCACCAGCGAGATGAAGGTGTTCGACAGTGGTGGCACGGCGACGCGCGCCGCCTGCGGCAGGATCGTGCGTCGCATCGCCTGGCTCCAGCTCATGCCGATGGAATGGGCGGCTTCCCATTGCCCGCGCGGCACCGACGAGATCACCGCGCGGATGATCTCCGAGGTGTAGGCGCCGACATTGAGCGTGAAGCCGATCAGTGCTGCCGGGAAAGCGTCGAGCAGGATGCCCATGCTCGGCAGGCCGTAGAAGATCACGAAGAGCTGCACGAGCAGCGGCGTGCCGCGGATCACCCAGACATAGAACCGCGCGACGGCGACAACGGGCCGCGGCCCGAAGAGGCGGGCGATCGCAGTCACGAGGCCAAGCGCCAGGCCGAGAATGAACGAAAGCAGCGTCAGCGGGATGGTGAACGTCAGCCCGGCCCAAAGCAGGGACGGCAGCGATTCCAGCATGAGTTGGAGCCAGGTGGGCAAGGGACAGGCCTTTCGAAAAAGCGCGATCCGCTCCGGAGGCCGGAACGGATCGCGATTCATACTGCATGACGCCTTAAATCGAAATCGATTTAAGGCGGGGATTATGCAGCAAGTTTGAAGTGTTACAGCGCCCTGCGTCATGTCCGACGCGCGGCGCTGTAGCGAGAACGGCCGGGGGAGAAACCGGCCCTGAACTCAGATCGATGTTACTTCGAGACGTCGGCGCCGAAGTATTTCTGCGAGATCTTCTCGTAGGTGCCGTCAGCCTTGATGTCGGCAAGCGCCTTGTTGATGGCTTCGAGCAGTTCCGGCTCGCCCTTGCGGATGATGATGCCGGAATAGTCGGCGTCGGCCTGTTCGGCGGCGATCTTCACGTTGGCGTCGGGCTTCTGCTTCTTGAAGTCGAGGAAGGAGAGGCTGTCGTTGATGGTCGCATCGGCGCGGCCGGTCAGAACCAGCTGGATCGACTGGTCGAAGCCGTCGGTGCCGACGAGTTCGGCGCCGGAAGCCTGGGCCAGCTTGCCGAAGTTGCTCGTCAGCGACTGGGCGGACTTCTTGCCCTTGAGGTCGGCAAAGCCCTTGATCTCGGCATCGTCGCCCTTGACGATCAGCACGGCCTTGGAAGCGATATAGGGCTCGGAGAAGTCGTACTTCTTCTTGCGCTCTTCGGTGATGCCGACCTGGTTGATCACCGCATCGTAACGGTTGGCGTCGAGGCCGGCGATCAGGCCGTCCCACTTGCCTTCCAGGAACTCGGCCTTGACGCCCAGCTTCTTGGCCACTTCCTCGCCGATCTCGACGTCGAAGCCGACGAGTGCGCCTGATTTGTCGTGGTAGGTGAAGGGCGCATAGGTGCCCTCGGTGCCGATCTTCAGGACGCCGGCGGACGTGACCTGGTCGAGATTCTCACCGGCCTGAGCGGGCACAAGGGCGGCAACCTGCAGGAGGGCGGCGGCGAAGAGCGTGGGGAGGAGTTTCATCGTGTCTTTCCATCTTTTGTGTTCCGGCCCGTCGTCCGGATTGAGGGGAGAATCGCACAAAAAAATCGTCGCTTGAGCGCATAAAACTCCAATTGCTGAGCGTTTTGATGAAGATTTTTCCCCGGATCGGTGGAATTTTCATCCAAAAAGCGCGCCTGTCGGCAAATCTGGCCGTTTTCGATTTTGTCGCCGGGGCGTGGTTGAAATCGCTTTCAAAATTAGGTATGCACATTTGCATCGATTCATGCACGTTTATGCACGATTGGCGAAATGTCCACGGAACTCCTTCTTCGCGAACGAAAGACACTCATCCAGGAACGGCTGAAAGCCGATGGCCGGGTGCTGGCCGCTGATCTTGCCGCCGAGTTCCGGGTCTCCGAAGATACGATCCGGCGCGACCTGCGCGAGATGGCGGCAGCCGGCCTATGCGAACGGGTCTATGGCGGCGCGCTGCCGCTTGCGCCGGGTTCGCTGTCCTTGAGCCAGCGCGTGGCCATGGCGCCGGAGCGCAAGGCAGCGCTTGCGCGCGCCGCGGTCGACTTCATCGCGCCTGACAGCACGGTGTTCCTCGATGCCGGCTCGGCCAACCTTGCGATCGCCCAGCTTATCGAGCCGGATCTCAAGGCGACTGTTGTCACCAACACGCCGTTGATCGCAGCCGCCCTGATGGAGAAGCCGGGCATCGACCTGATCCTCGTCGGCGGCCCGCTCAACCGCGCTGTCGGTGCTGCCGTCGGGGCGCGGGCGCAGCGAGATATCGAGCAGCTGCGGCCCGACCTTTGCATCCTCGGCACCTGCGGTGCCGACGCCGATGCCGGCCTGACGGCGATCTATTTCGAGGATGCCGAGTTCAAGCGGCTGATCGCCTCGCGCAGCCGCGCCCTGCTTGTCGCTGTTACCAACGACAAGCTCGGCACGGCCGCCTCCCATGCGATCGTCGGCATCGACCAGGTGACGACGCTGGTGCTGGAGGCCGATGCGCCGGTGCACCACGTCGCCGCCTTCGAGGCGTCGGGGACGACCGTCGTCATGGCTGGAGGAAGCGAACGATGAGCATTGCGCATGTGGCCCTTTGGACCAGGGATCTTGAGGCTGTTGCGTCTTTCTGGTCGAGTTTTCTCGGCGCCAGCATCGGCGACGTCTATGAGAGCCGGCGCCGTCCGGGCTTCCGCTCCCGTTTTCTGACCTTGGGTGACGGGCCGGCAATCGAGATCATGGAGGGGCCCTGGGTGGTTCCTGCCGACCCCGAGGGCGTCGAGCGCACGGGCCTGGCGCATGTCGCCCTTTCGCTCGGCAGCGAAGCGGCGGTCGACGCCATGGCGGCCCGGGCCGGGGCCGAGGGCATTCTGGTATCGCCAGCGCGGTGGACGGGAGACGGCTTCTATGAGGCGGTGCTTCGTGACCCCGACGGCAATCTGATCGAAATCACCATTTGAGCCGGCGGCTTCCGGCATAGAGGCAAACTCATGGACCAACGTTCCCCTTCCACCGCCGTTCGGCAGCGTTACATGACCCGCAACCGGCTTGCCGTATCGCTGCTGTTCCTGATGAACGGCTTCGTCACCGGAAGCTGGGCCCCAAAAATCCCCGAATTCAAGGACCGGCTGGGCATCAGCGAAAGCGTGCTCGGCCTGCTCATCCTGATGTTCGGCGTCGGCTCGCTGGTGCTGATGCCGATCGCCGGCGGTTTCATCGCCCGGGTCGGCTCGCAGAAGGTCGTCAAGGTCACGGCCATCCTGCTGTCGCCGCTGCTCTTGCTTTTGACGCTGTTGCCGAACGTCTGGGCGGCTGCCGTCGGCATGTTCCTGCTCGGCGGCTTTGTCGGCGCCATGGACGTGGCGATGAACGCCAATGCGGTCGAGGTCGAAAAATCGATGCGCCGCGCCATCATGTCCTCCTGCCATGCCTATTGGAGCCTCGGCGGCCTGATCGGCGCCGGCATCGGTGGCTTCCTGATGGCGCGCTTCGGCGTCCTGCCGCATGTCATCGTCGTGACTTTACTCAGCTTGGCAGTGCTCGTGATCGCCTGGCCGATGATCCTGGCCGACAAGCCGCATCCGGCCGCCACCAAGGAAAAGCTCCGTCTGCCGATGACGCCGCTTCCCTGGCTGATTGGCATCATGGCGTTGTTTTCGATGGTGCCGGAGGGAACCGTGCTCGACTGGGGTGCGCTTTACCTGCGCAACGAACTCGGCGCTTCCGTCGAACTGTCGGGCTTCGGCTTTGCCGCCTTCTCGGCGACCATGGCGACGATGCGCTTTGCCGGCGACCACGTGCGTGATCGCTTCGGCGCCAAGCGGACGCTGCGGATCTGCACGGTCACGGCACTTGTCGGCATGGTGCTTGCGGGCCTCGCGCCGAATGCCTACCTCGCCATCCTCGGTTTTGCGATCGCCGGCATCGGCATTTCCAACATGGTGCCGATCGCGTTTTCGGCCGCCGGCAACATGCCGGGTCTGCAGCCGGGCATCGGCCTCTCGGTCGCGACCTTCATGGGCTATTCCGGCATGCTGTTCGCACCGTCGCTGATCGGCTTCGTCGCCGAGCACACCGGCTTTGCGATCATCTTCGCCTCGGTGCCGGTGCTGTTCATCGTGGTGCTCATGCTGTCGCATCATGCGGTGCATGCGGACCATGGAAAGGGGCACTGAGGCCGGGCTGCCATCAAATCGCCGTCAGGGCATGATGTCGCCGTTGACAACGGTGCTTTCCTCATCCACCTGATGGACGAAAAGCACGAGCGGGACGGGCAAAAGTCCATGCGATTTTCCGTCCGCATCCCGCACTGAAACGATGAGACTGGGTCACAGGCGTGACCCAGGGGACCAAGAGGCCTTCATGTCTGCCGCCTTCGATTTTGATCCGCAGCCCCGCCGCGCGTCCGTCGCCGTCGATGTCGGCGGCGTCATAGTCGGCGGCGGTGCGCCGGTGGTCGTCCAGTCGATGACCAATACCGATACCGCCGATATCGACGGGACGGTGGCGCAGGTGGCAGCCCTCCACAAGGCCGGCTCGGAGCTGGTGCGCATCACCGTCGACCGCGACGAGAGTGCGGCTGCCGTGCCGAAGATCCGCGATCGGCTCGAGCGCCTCGGCCTGGACGTGCCGCTCGTCGGCGACTTTCATTACATCGGCCACAAGCTGCTTGCCGACCATCCGGCCTGTGCGGAGGCGCTGGCGAAGTACCGCATCAATCCGGGCAATGTCGGCTTCAAGGACAAGAAGGACAAGCAGTTCGCCGAGATCGTCGAGATGGCGATCCGCTACGACAAGCCGGTGCGCATCGGCGTCAACTGGGGCTCGCTCGATCAGGAGCTGTTGACGCGGCTGATGGACGAGAACCAGGCGAACGGCTTTCCGCTGACCGCCCAGCAGGTGACGCGCGAGACGATCGTGCAGTCTGCGCTGCTTTCTGCCGAACTTGCCGAAGACATCGGCCTGCCGCGCAACCGCATCATTCTGTCGGCCAAGGTTTCGGGCGTCCAGGACCTGATCGCCGTCTATGCCATGCTGTCGACACGCTCCGACCATGCGCTGCATCTGGGTCTCACCGAAGCCGGCATGGGCACCAAGGGCATCGTCGCCTCTTCCGCCTCGCTCGGCATTCTCATGCAGCAGGGCATCGGCGACACGATCCGCATCTCGCTGACACCGGAGCCCGGCGGCGACCGCACCCGCGAGGTGCAGGTGGCGCAGGAGCTGCTGCAGGTCATGGGCTTCCGCCAGTTCATTCCCGTCGTTGCCGCTTGTCCTGGATGTGGCCGCACGACCTCGACGGTGTTTCAGGAACTCGCCCAGAAGATCCAGGACGACATCCGCCGCAACATGCCGGTCTGGCGCGAGAAATATCCGGGTGTCGAAGGCCTCAAGGTCGCGGTCATGGGCTGCATCGTCAACGGCCCCGGCGAAAGCAAACACGCCGATATCGGCATCTCGCTGCCGGGCACCGGCGAAACGCCGGCAGCCCCGGTCTTCATCGACGGCCAGAAGGCGATGACGCTGCGCGGCCCTGATATCGCCGGCGATTTCGAGACGCTCGTTTCCGACTACATCGAGAAACGTTACGGCCAGGGCCAGGCGGCGGCCGAATAGGTCAGAGCCGCGTCGTCAGCAGCGAAACTCCGTGAAAGCCCGGAAGCCTGACATCAGGCTTCTAACGACGGAATGCGACCTCGCATCGCCGGGCAGCCTCCAAGCGTCAGAGAATGTCGTCGAGCACCTCGATCAGCCGTGCGCATTCTGCATCGGTGCCGATGGTGATGCGCAGGAAATCGGAGATCCGCGGCTTGGCGAAATGGCGCACGAGCACGGCGCGTTCGCGCAGCGCCTGCATCAGTGTCTCGCCGGAATGGCCGGGATGACGGGCGAAGACGAAATTCGCCTCAGACGGCAGGACCTCGAAGCCGCGCTCAGTGAGCTGATCGGCGAGGCGCTCACGCGAAGCGATGATCTTCTCGCGCGTCGTTTCGAACCAGGCCTCGTCTTCGATGGCAGCGACCGCGCCGGCCTGGGCCGGACGGCCAAGCGGGTAGGAGTTGAAGCTGTCCTTCACCCGCTCCAGCGCCTCGATCAGTGGCCGCTGGCCGATGGCGAAACCGACGCGCAGGCCGGCGAGCGCACGGGACTTCGAAAAGGTCTGGACGACCAGCAGGTTTTCGTATTTCGGCACCAACGCGATCGCCGACTGGCCGCCGAAGTCGATATAGGCCTCGTCGATGACGACGGGCTGATCCGGGTGGGCGGCAACGAGGCGCTCGATTTCGGCAAGCGGCAGGCCGATCCCGGTCGGGGCATTCGGATTGGGCAGGATGATGGCGCCGCAAGGCCTGTCGTAGTCGGCAAGGTCGATGCGGAATTGTGCGTCGAGCGGCACTTCGACGGCGTCGATCGCAAACAGCCGGGCGTAGGTCGAGTAGAAGCTGTAGGAAATGTCGGGGTAAAGCAGCGGGGCGTCGTGCTTCAGCAGGCCGGCAAAGATGTGCGCCAGAACCTCGTCCGAACCGTTGCCGACGAAGACCTCGCCGGCGGTGACCCCGTGGCGGGCCGCGATCGCCTCACGCAGGCGAAGCGCCAGCGGATCGGGGTAGAGCCTGAGATCGCCGTTGGCCGCCGCGGTGATTGCGCTCAGCACCTTTTCGGAAGGGCCATAGGGGCTCTCATTGGTGTTGAGCTTGACGAGATTGGCGATGCGCGGCTGTTCGCCAGGCACATAGGGCTTGAGCGTCGAAACGATGGGCGACCAATATTTGCTCACGGTTCAATTCCTGCGATTGGCGATGAAGCGGGCGGTTTCGGCAAGGATCGACGAGCGTTCGCCGTAGGGCTCGAGCAGCGCCTCTGCCTCCGCCACCAGTTGTTCCAGCCGGTTTTCGGCCCAGGCCTGTCCGTGCAGCGCAACGAGCGTACCCTTGCCGCGCGCGGCATCCTTGCCGGTTGCCTTGCCCATGGTCTCGGCGTCCGCCGTGAGGTCGAGCAGGTCGTCGGCGAGCTGGAAGGCGAGGCCGATCTTTTCGCCGAAGCTGCGCAGACGCTGGCGGTCGCTTGCGCTGGCGCCAGCGACGATGGCGCCAGCCTCGCAGGCAAAACGCAGAAGCGCGCCGGTCTTCATCGCCTGCAGGGTGACGATGCCGGCTTCGTCGGGAGCCGACTTCTCCGCCGCAAGGTCGAGCGCCTGTCCACCCGCCATGCCGCCATGACCGGCAGCGCGTGCCAGCGCAAGCACGAGCGCGGTCTTCTGTGCGTCGGCAAGCGGCGTTTCCGGCGATGCGATGATGTCGAAGGCGAAGGTCAGCAGGCTGTCGCCGGCGAGAATGGCCGTGGCCTCGTCGAAGGCCTTGTGTACGGTCGGCTGGCCGCGCCGGATGTCGTCGTCGTCCATCGCCGGCAGGTCGTCATGGACCAGCGAGTAGCAGTGGACACATTCGAGCGCCGCACCGACACGAAGTGCTGCATCGAAGCTGCCACCCAGCAGGCTGGCGCATTCGATGACGAGAAACGGCCGCAGCCGCTTGCCGCCGTTGAGCACCCCATGGCGCATTGCGCCGAGCAGGTTTTCCGGCCGCGCGATCTCGTCGGGTTCGATGCCCAAACCCAAAAGGTGTCCGAGCAGTGTCTCGATCGCAAGCGCGTTGCGTTTCAATTGGGTCTCGAAGGTCGGTGCTTCCTGTCTCATGCAGCGCTCTTTGACACGCGCGAAAGGCGCTTTCAACGGGCTTTCGTGTCGCGGCGGTGCGCTTTGTCGAGGACAGAGCTGTGAGTGCCTTGCCTTTTGCCAGAAAGCCCGTTCAACTTTGCCGGCCCATGCACTAAGAGAAACGGATGGACAGAGAGGTGGACAGTCAGGTCGTGGACATCGTTCCCGAAGTGCGCGAGGAGGGCGATATGTCTGCCAGTCGCTGGTCGTCCCTCCGTCGGACGTGGCGCTTGCATCGCCGTCGCATCGTTCTTGCCGTTCTCGGCCTGTTGCTTCTGCCCTATGCGCTGATCGCGCTCTATCTCATCGACTTCATTCGCCCGGTTTCGACGCTGATGCTGCGCGACCTCGTCCTCCTGCGCGGCTATGACAGGCAGTGGGTCGAGTTCGACAAAATAGCGCCGGTGCTGGTGCAATCGGTGATGATGTCGGAGGATGGCCAGTTCTGCATCCACGACGGCGTCGACTGGGGGCAGATGCGCGGCGTGGTCGAGGACGCGCTCGACGGAGAATCGACGCGCGGTGCCAGCACCATCCCGATGCAGACAGTGAAGAACCTGTTCCTCTGGAACGGCCGCTCCTTCGTGCGCAAGGCGATGGAACTGCCGCTCGCCATCGTCGCCGATTTCGTCTGGAGCAAACGGCGAATGATGGAAATCTACCTGAACGTCGCCGAATGGGGCGACGGCATCTACGGCATCGAGGCTGCCGCCCGCCACCATTTCGGCGTTTCCGCCGCCAAGCTTTCCAGGCGGCAGGCGGCCTTGCTCGCGGTTTCGCTGCCCAATCCGAAAGAGCGCAACGCCGGAAAACCGGGGCGCGGACTGAAGCGCCTGGCATCGCTGATCGAACGCCGGGCCAGCCGATCGGGCGGATACATCACCTGCCTTTATGATTGAGATCAGGCCTTTTCATTGGAAGCCGCCGCCGGAGGATGTCATCCTGGCGTTGTAGAGTTCTGCCATCTGGGCCTCTCTCCACTCGAAAGGCCCGATCGCTTCATGACCTCGATATCCCCCTCGCTTCTCGCCTTTGGCCGCAATGCGAACCATACTCCGCCAAAGCATCTCGGAACCCGCTACACCGCGGATGGTCGCTTTTTGCGGGAGCCGGGCAACACAGTGGTCTGCCACGTCACGGCAGGAACGCCTTCGCAAGCCGCCCTGCTGGCCGTCCGCGAGCGTTTGATGGCGATGCCCGAGGCAGGGCAATTTGCCTTCACCCATCCTTCCAGCCTGCACATGACGATCTTCCAAGGCATCATCGAGTATCGGCGCAGGCTGCCCTATTGGCCCGCCGATATGGCCCTCGACACGCCGATCGACGTCATGACCGAACACTACTGCGCGCGGCTGAAGCATTTTTTGCCACGGGAGCCGTTCCGGGCGCGCATTGCCGGCGTCACGCCGCTTGGTCTCGTGCTCGAGGGCGATGGCGCCGCCGATCGGTCGCGGCTCAGGGCCTGGCGTGATGCCCTGGCCGAGGTGTTCGGATATCGCCATCCGGACCATGACGACTACCCGTTTCACATCACTTTTGCCTATATCATCGACTGGCTGGACGATGCGGTGCTTCCGCGCTGGCAGGAGATGCTGATGGAGCAATTGGCCTATCTCAGGGAACGGGCGCCGGAGGTCGAACTCGATCCCCCGGCCTTCTGCTCGTTCGAGGACATGAACCGTTTCGAGGAACTTATCGTTTTCTCGGACAGACCAGCAATCGAGGAAATTGAATGACCGGACTTACCCTTTACGTCGGCAACAAAAACTACTCGTCCTGGTCGTTGCGACCGTGGCTGGCGCTTGAGGCGTCGGGCATTGCCTTCGAGGACGTCGTCATTCCCTTCGATTTTGCAGCCGGAAACCCGAGGATCCGGGAAATCTCGCCAACCGGACGGGTGCCGCTTCTTGTGCACGGTGACGTCAGGATCTGGGAGTCGCTGGCGATCATCGAATATGTCGCCGAGCTGTTTCCCGAAGCCGGCCTGTGGCCGGCAGAACAACAGGACCGGGCCCGTGCGCGCAGCTATGCCTGCGAGATGCTGTCCGGCTTTCGCGCCTTGCGCAGTGCCTGCCCGATGAACATCCGCCGGCAGAAACAGGCGCTTGAGGTTGCCGACGACGTGCGCGCCGATGTCGCCCGCATCGAGACGATCTGGGCGGAGGCGCTTGTCCGTTCCGGCGGTCCGTTCCTCTTCGGGTCGTTTACGGCGGCGGACGCGATGTACGCGCCTGTGGTTAACCGCTTCGACGTCTACAATCTCGTTAGCGACCCGGTGACTTTGGGGTATATGGAACGGGTAAAGGCGCATCCGGCATTCCGCAAATGGGAAGCGGCCGCACGAGCGGAGCCGTGGATCGTTGCCGAGGACGAAGTCTGACTTGACCTTCTCGCGAGGGCCGAGTCGAAAAATTGCGCTCGGGGACTGGTCAAGCGGCAGTTCGCCATGTATAAGCGCGCCAAATTTCCGTAATTAACATCTGTTTGATACGGCCATTTCGGCTGCTGAACAGTGTTTTGCCCGATAAGTGGAGAATGAAATGGCTGTACCTAAAAGAAAAACGAGCCCGTCCAAGCGTGGCATGCGCCGTTCTGCCGACGCCCTCAAGACGCCGACCTACATCGAAGACAAGAACTCCGGTGAACTGCGTCGCCCGCACCACATCGACCTGAAGACCGGCATGTACCGTGGTCGCCAGGTCCTGACCCCGAAGGAAAGCGCATAAGCGCTGATATTGGCGGACCGAGTTAAAGGGCTGGCTTTGCCAGCCCTTTTCTTTTGCATGCCTGACATCTTCTCGACGGAGAGGACACGTTAAGTAAGCGTGGTGATCTCTGGCGTCACTTGGCGCATGCGGCGATCACCCATCGAAGAGGGAGCGCATTTGTTCATGCTTGCCGCCATTCCATTGCTGATCCTGCCCTTTGCCATCTACAACCTTGCCGTGCTCGGCCTCTTCGGCGGCACGGCCGGGCTGGGTGCCGGCGTGATGTCGCTGTCCATGCTTTCCGGCGCGACATGGGCGATGAGCTTCGGCGACCTCCTGATCGTCGTGGCCCTGCTTCTGCTTTTCGTGGAAATTCTCAAGGCAACCCGGACCGGCACGCGGGCGCTGATGGACCATCTGTTGTCGATGGTGCTCTTCATCGCGTTCCTGGTCGAGTTCCTGCTGGTCGCCCCGGCGGCGACGCAGATTTTCTTCATCCTGATGACGATCAGCTTCATCGACGTCATCGCCGGCTTCTCCGTGTCGATGCGATCGGCCGGCCGGGATGTATCAATCGGTCTTTGAAGAAGACTGAAGAAATCTCACAACGCCGCGTGTCGAACAGGACCGCGGCGTTGTCGCGATCCGCTCAACCGAGGTTGTCGAGCTTGGTCTGAAGGGCGCGCAATTGCTCCTTCAACTCGTCGATGTCCTTGGCTTCCGCCTTCTTGGTTTCCTTGACAGGAGGCGAGGCGATGAACGGCGAAAACATCTGCATCGCCTGATGGAACATTTCGGTGTTGCGGCGAACCTGCTCCTCGACCAGTTGCAGCGGCGCCTGCAGGTTCTTGCCGAGCGGCGTGTCGCCGAAGGCCTTGTTGATCTGCTCGCGCATCTGCACCTGCTGCTCGGTAAAGGCCTGCATCGAGTGCTCGAGATAGCTCGGCACGACCATCTGCATCTGGTCGCCGTAGAATGAAATCAGCTGGCGCAGGAACGAAATCGGCAGCAGCGTGTTGCCGGTCTTGGATTCCTGCTCGAAGATGATCTGCGTCAGAACCGAATGGGTAATGTCTTCGCCGGATTTGGCATCCTGCACGGTAAAGTCTTCGCCCTTCTTCACCATCACGGCCAGGTCGTCGAGCGTGACGTAGGTGCTGGTCCCGGTGTTGTAGAGCCGCCGGTTCGCATATTTCTTGATTACGATCTGGCCGTCGTTCTTCGCCATCAGGGTCTCCTCATTACCCGCGGTCCGTCTTTTTCTACTTTTCAGAGTATCCGCAAACGAACGCCGCTGACAATGTTTTTGTGCGATGCGGCGACGCAAGTGCGAAATCTCGCAGTCGGTGCTGGATGACGGTTTTGTGGCAGTGCATCAAGGTGTTTGACTTGCGCCCCGCGCTTTGCCAGTCTGCTGCCGTACCGCAAGAAAATCTGAGGAAACGTCCCCATGAGCAATCCTTCCATCGTGATCGCCAGCGCGGCCCGTACCGCCGTCGGATCCTTCAACGGTGCCTTCGGCAACACGCCGGCCCATGAGCTTGGCGCCGCCGTCATCAAGGCGGTGCTCGAACGCGCCGGCGTCGAGGCGAGCGAGGTCGATGAAGTGATCCTCGGGCAGGTGCTGCAGGCAGGCGAAGGCCAGAACCCGGCGCGCCAGGCCGCGATGAAGGCGGGCATTCCGGCGGAAAAAACCGCCTGGGGCATGAACCAGCTCTGCGGCTCGGGCCTGCGCGCAGTCGCGCTCGGCATGCAGCAGATCGCATCCGGCGATGCCGACATCATCATTGCCGGCGGCATGGAGTCGATGTCGATGGCGCCGCATTGCTCGCACCTGCGTGGCGGCGTGAAGATGGGCGACTTCAAGATGATCGACACGATGATCAAGGATGGCCTCACCGACGCTTTCTACGGCTACCACATGGGCATCACCGCGGAAAACGTCGCCCGTCAGTGGCAGCTGACCCGTGAAGAGCAGGACCAGTTCGCGCTCGCCTCGCAGAACAAGGCCGAGGCCGCGCAGAAGGCCGGTCGTTTCGCTGACGAGATCGTTCCGTTCGTCGTCAAGGGCCGCAAGGGCGACGTCATTGTCGATCAGGACGAATATATCCGTCACGGCGCCACGCTCGACCAGATGACCAAGCTGCGTCCGGCCTTCGACAAGGAAGGAACAGTCACTGCCGGCAACGCGTCGGGCCTCAACGATGGCGCCGCCGCCACCCTGCTGATGACCGAGGCAGAGGCCGCCAAGCGCGGCATTCAGCCGCTCGCGCGTATCGTCTCCTGGGCAACGGCAGGCGTCGATCCGCAGGTGATGGGCACAGGCCCGATCCCGGCATCGCGCAAGGCGCTGGAGAAGGCCGGCTGGGCGATCGGCGATGTCGAACTGGTGGAAGCCAACGAAGCCTTTGCGGCACAGGCCTGCGCGGTCAACAAGGACCTCGGTTGGGACCCGTCGATCGTCAATGTCAACGGCGGTGCGATTGCGATCGGTCACCCGATCGGCGCGTCGGGCGCCCGTGTTCTCAACACGCTGTTGTTCGAAATGAAGCGCCGCGGTGTTTCCAAGGGCCTTGCGACGTTGTGCATCGGCGGCGGCATGGGTGTCGCCATGTGCGTCGAGCGTCTCTAACCGGCCCGGCCGCATGCGTCATGTCAGCGGATTGATCCTTTCAGTCCTGTTCGTCGCTTCGTCGACGGCTCAAGCGTTCGCGGCATCTCCGCCGTTCGAACAGGCAAAGGTGGTCCGGTGCATGCTGGACCACACGACGATCGACGACGAAACTGTTTTCAAGAACCTGATTATCGCTGCCCTTCACGACGAGAGCGACAGCGTCAAGTCGCATATCGTGCAGGTGAGCAGCATCATGATGAACCTCGCGCTGACGAAGTGCGAGGTCGGAATGTCCATGCTTGCCGATCCGCAGTTTCAGGCTGCGGCCAAGATCTACGGACAGCAGCTGGGCGAAAAACTGATGAAGAAGGCCTTTGATAAACTGAATTAATCAAGTGGGAGGCGAGCATGAGCAGGGTAGCATTGGTTACGGGCGGATCACGCGGCATTGGCGCTGCGATTTCCATCGCGCTGAAGAATGCCGGATATAGGGTTGCTGCCAACTACGCCGGCAATGACGAGAAGGCTCAGGCCTTCAAGGGGGAAACCGGCATCCCGGTCTACAAGTGGGATGTCTCCAGCTATCAGTCCTGCGTCGAGGGCATTGCCAAGGTCGAAGCCGACCTCGGGCCGGTCGAAGTGCTCGTCAACAACGCCGGCATCACCCGCGATGCCATGTTCCACAAGATGACGCCGGAGCAATGGGGCGAGGTGGTCAACACCAACCTGACCGGTCTGTTCAACATGACCCACCCGGTCTGGACGGGCATGCGGGACCGCAGCTTCGGGCGCGTGATCAACATTTCGTCGATCAACGGCCAGAAGGGTCAGATGGGGCAGGCGAATTACTCGGCGGCCAAGGCCGGTGACCTCGGCTTCACCAAGGCGCTCTCGCAGGAAGGGGCTGCCAAGGGCATCACCGTCAATGCGATCTGCCCGGGTTACATCGGCACTGAAATGGTGCGGGCGATACCGGAAAAGGTTCTCAACGAGCGGATCATTCCGCAGATCCCGGTCGGCCGCCTGGGCGAGCCGGAGGAGATTGCGCGCTGCGTGGTTTTCCTCGCATCCGACGATGCCGGCTTCATCACGGGCTCGACGATCTCTGCCAATGGCGGGCAGTTTTTCGTCTGATCCGTCAGCTTTCGACGATTTCGACGGCGCTCCCTTGGGGGCGCCGTTCGCGTTTGCACCGCCCGCCTGGCGCTGTGGCAAAAGGTTAACGGCGCCGTGCGGGCTTGCCCACAAACGGCAGAAAACCATTGCCGAATCTGTTGGTCGTCTCGCGCGAAGATACTATATGTTGTGGAGAACAAAAATGGAACGCGATGGTGTCTGCGATTCGTCGTCGATTCGTTCCGGCTTTGATCGATGTGTTAACGTGGCGATTCTCATTCCTTGATTCCGCTGAATCCGCCGGAATCTTCGGTTAAAATTTCCTAAACTTTCCCAGAGTCTTGGATTCAGAATCCTTTATCACTTTTAACGCTTCGGCAACCTGGGTTAACGCCCGTGGGACGCCCAGCACTCGGTACCGGCGACGTGATTCAGCATGTGGTGCGACATTGGCAGTTGAAATCTATATGTAGCCGTGAACATACAGTGAATCGAGTGGAGTCAGCGATTCGTCGCCGATTCGTTCCATGGCTGTTCCGAGTCTTAATTTCGCGCATCCAGATATGGTGGTGCGGACTGCCTCAGGTTTGCCGGGAAATGGTTTTAGTTGCCGGCGCCCCTTGCGTTTGCTGCGGTGCGTGGGCATGTGTTTGCCGCCGGCGCGTAAAGGCGCCTCTTATGTTTCTGAATGCCCGGGATCGATGACGTGTCCGTTCACCCCATGATCCTGAGCGGCCGCGGCGTAACCGCGGTGCTCGGGCCAACCAATACCGGCAAGACGCATTATGCGATCGAGCGCATGATCGCGCACGACAGCGGCGTCATCGGGCTGCCGCTGCGCCTTTTGGCGCGCGAGGTCTATACCCGTCTCGTCGAAAAGGTCGGCCACCACAATGTCGCGCTGATCACCGGCGAGGAAAAGATCACCCCGCATCGCGCCCGCTAT
Source organism: Ensifer adhaerens (assembly GCF_001270265.1). GTDB lineage: Bacteria > Pseudomonadota > Alphaproteobacteria > Rhizobiales > Rhizobiaceae > Ensifer > Ensifer adhaerens_B. The sequence goes on along the minus strand of NZ_LGAP01000024.1, from coordinate 40,492 downwards.
TCGGTCTGCACGGTCGAAGCGATGCCGCGCGAGACGACGGCATCCTTCGTGGCGATCGACGAGGTGCAGCTCGCCGGCGATCTCGAGCGCGGCCACATCTTCACCGACAGGCTGTTCTATCTGCGCGGCCGCGGCGAGACGCTGCTGCTGGGGGCAGCGACGATACGGCCGCTCCTCGAGCAGCTGCTGCCGGGCATCACCGTCGTCCAGCGCCCGCGCATGTCGCAGCTGCTCTATGCCGGGTCGAAGAAGATTCCCCGCCTGCCGCATCGCACGGCCATCGTCGCCTTTTCGGCCGACGAGGTCTATGCGATCGCCGAGCTGATCCGCCGCCAGCGCGGCGGTGCTGCGGTCGTGCTCGGGGCGCTGTCGCCACGCACGCGCAATGCCCAGGTCGCGCTCTATCAGGAGGGCGACGTCGAATTTCTGGTGGCGACCGATGCGATCGGCATGGGCTTGAACCTCGACGTCGACCATGTCGCTTTTGCGCAGGACCGCAAGTTCGACGGCTGCCAGTTCCGCAACCTCAATCCGGCCGAGCTGGCGCAGATCGCCGGGCGTGCCGGGCGGCACCTGCGCGATGGTACGTTCGGCGTCACCGGCCGGGTCGATCCGTTCGACAACGAACTGGTGCACCGCATCGAGTCGCATGAATTCGATCCGCTCAAGGTGCTGCAGTGGCGCACGAAGGCGTTCGATTACGCCTCGCTGGCCGCTCTGAAGCGGAGCCTCGATGCCGCGCCGACAATTCCGGGACTTGCGCGCGCACTACCTGCGGTGGATCAGCAGGCGCTCGAACATTTGTCTCGTTATCCCGAAGTGGCGGATCTCGCGACCACGCCCGACCGGGTCGAGAAATTGTGGGAAGCCTGTGCATTGCCGGATTATCGCCGCATTACACCGGCTCAACACGCCGATCTGATCTCCACGATCTATGCCGACCTCGTCCGTCGCGGTACCGTGAACGAAGATTTCATGGCCGAACAGGTGCGGCGGGCGGATTTTACCGATGGCGAGATCGACACACTTTCGGCGCGAATCGCGCAGATCAGAACTTGGACCTATGTGTCGAACCGGCCCGGATGGCTTGCCGATCCGACACACTGGCAAGAAAAGACGCGGGAAATTGAAGATCGATTGTCCGACGCACTACATGAACGGTTGACGAAACGCTTTGTTGATCGCAGGACATCTGTGCTCATGAAGCGCCTGAGAGAGAATGCTATGCTGGAAGCTGAAATCAGTGTGAATGGTGACGTCTTCGTTGAAGGCCATCACGTAGGACAACTAACCGGTTTCCGGTTTACGCTGGCGACCGGCGGAGACGGACCGGACGCCAAGGCCGTGCAGGGTGCTGCGCAGAAAGCGCTGGCGCTCGAGTTCGAAGCGCGTGCGGCGCGTCTGCACGCCTCCGGCAATGGCGACCTTGCGCTGTCGTCCGACGGCCTGGTGCGTTGGCTCGGCGATCCGGTAGCCCGGCTCGCGGCCAGCGACCATGTCATGCGTCCGCGCGTCATCCTGCTTGCCGACGAGCAGTTGCAGGCCAATGCGCGCGAGCATGTCGTCGCCCGCATCGAGCGCTTCGTGAACCATCATATCGGCACCGTGCTGAAGCCGCTCGACGATATCTCGCGCGCCGAGGATCTCGAAGGCCTCGCCAAGGGTCTGGCGTTCCAGCTCGTCGAAAATCTCGGCGTGTTGTTCCGCCGCGACGTCGCCGAAGAGGTGAAGTCGCTGGACCAGGACGGTCGCGCCTCGATCCGCAAGTATGGCGTCCGCTTCGGTGCCTACCACATCTTCCTGCCCGCGCTGTTGAAGCCGGCTCCGGCCGAACTCATCACCCTGCTCTGGGCGTTGAAGAACGACGGCCTCGACAAGGCCGGCTACGGCGATCTGATCCCGATGCTGGCCGCTGGCCGCACCTCTGTTGTCACCGATCCCTCGTTCGAGCGGACCTTCTACAAGCTGGCGGGCTTCCGTTTCCTCGGCAAGCGTGCCGTTCGCATCGACATCCTCGAGCGTCTGGCGGATCTCATCCGTCCGTTGCTGCAGTGGAAGCCGGGTGCGCAGCCGCGTCCGGAAGGCGCCTATGACGGCCGTCGCTTCACCGCAACGACCTCGATGCTTTCCATTCTCGGCGCGACGCCGGATGACATGGAAGAAATCCTCAAGGGTCTCGGTTACCGCGCAGACAGCGTGAAGGCCGAAGACGCAGCTGCGTTCCTGGCAAGCCAGGGCGGGGCGCCGGAAGCACCGAGCGAGGCCTCCACCGAAGCTGCGGCCGATCACGACGACGCGGATGCAAGCGGCGACGGCGAACCGACGGCTGAAGCCGAGGCATCTGCCTCCGTCGAGCCGGTGAGCGCCGAAGGCGAAGCTGCCGCGCCCCAGGTGACCGTGGACGAGGGAGCCGAGGCTGCCGAAGCCAAGCCGGTTCTTCTCTGGCGTCCCGGCACCCGCCAGGACAATCAGCGTCAGGGTGGCCGTCATCAGGGCGATCAGCGCCGCGGTGGCCAGCGTCACGGCCAGGGCCAGGGCGAGGGACGCGAAGGCGGCCGCAAGGGCGGTGCACCGGCGCGTGGCAAGCGGCAAGAGGGCAAGCCAGAGGGTGGCCAGCGGCAGGACCGCCATGATCGTCACGATCGCGGCGGCAAGCCCAACGCGGCCAAGTTCGAGGCGCGTCCGCCCCGCAAGGAGAAGCCGATCGATCCGGATTCGCCCTTTGCCAAGCTTGCTGCTCTCAAGGAGCAGATGAAGAAGTAGGAACGCCATGGAGAAACAGTCAACGTCCAACCCGGCATCGCGCCAGCGTCTCGACAAATGGCTGTTCTTCACGCGCCTGTTGAAGTCCCGCTCGCTCGCCCAAAAGGCGATCGAGGCGGGGCACGCCACTGTTAACGACGAACGGGTGAAGCAATCTTCCTTCCAGGTGAAGGTTGGCGATGTGCTCACCTTGTCGCTCGAGCGGCGCGACGTGATCGTGCGGGTGCTTTTGCCCGGCGAGCGGCGCGGTCCTTACGAGGAGGCGCGGCTGCTCTACGAGGACCTGACGCCGTTGGTGCCGCGGGAAAAACTGTCGGCTTTCGACCTGGCGACGCGTGAGCCTGGAGCCGGGCGCCCCACCAAGAAAGAGCGGCGCGAAACCGACCGGCTGAAGCCGGGTTTCAATCCGCTCGACGATTAGAAAACTCTGCCTTCAGCGCGGCGTTTCGCGCATTGAATATTCTTGCAAAGGGTCCATAAAGCCTTTACCTGACAACCCACGTTGGGTGCATCGGTCTTGCTTCGGCAGCTATGCGCGCCGGACATTCCTAGCATGCGCGGACATGAGCATCACCATTGATTGCCGTCCGCCATCAAACGTGAGCCTTGGCTGGAGTACCTCATGACGTATGTCGTGACCGACAATTGCATTCGCTGCAAGTACATGGATTGCGTTGAAGTCTGCCCGGTGGACTGCTTCTACGAAGGCGAGAATTTTCTCGTCATTCATCCCGACGAATGCATCGATTGCGGCGTCTGCGAGCCGGAATGTCCTGCCGAGGCGATCAAGCCCGATACCGAGCCGGGCCTTGATATGTGGTTGAAAGTGAACGCGGATTTTGCCACCAAGTGGCCAAACGTCACCATCAAGCGCGATGCGATGCCGGAAGCCAAGGAAATGGACGGGGTCGAAGGCAAGTACGAGAAGTACTTCTCTGCCGAACCTGGTCAGGGCGACTGAGACGTTCGGTTCCGGTCCGTTCGCCGAGGCTGACGAAACGATAGTGACCCCAGCGTCAAATCTGGGGAAAATCAGGCTCCGCCCTCGCAACTGCGAGAATGGCGGCTTGATGGCTGCCATGCAGCAAATTATTGATTTCCGCAGTTTTTTGTGATAGGGTCCTTCTACTGATCCACAGAGGGTGTTTTTGCGCGCCCGAAAACCTCACGAAAGCAAACGATCTCCACAGCGCGGCTTTTCAAGATACGCATCGTTGCGTCTCTCTATTGTGACCGCGTTTGATGGGACTGTTTGCGTTCCTTTGGACGGACCAGGATGGACCCACCCGGCGGTATCCCCGTCTATCCCGGGCCTCACTGACCCGGCCCCGGCCAAGAATGGCCGGGTGCGAAACAGGGAGTTTTTGAAACGAATGACGACCCAGCAGAAAAAATCTTCGACACGCCACGGCTTCAAGACCGGTGAATCGATTGTCTATCCGGCCCATGGCGTCGGACAGATCGTTGCTATCGAGGAGCAGGAAGTTGCCGGCATGAAGCTTGAGCTTTTTGTCATCGATTTCGAAAAGGACAAGATGCGCCTGAAGGTGCCGGTCGCCAAGGCCGTCAGCATCGGCATGCGCAAGCTCTCGGAGACCGATTTCGTCGATCGCGCGTTGAAGGTTGTGCAGGGCAAGGCTCGCGTGAAGCGGACCATGTGGTCGCGCCGCGCACAGGAATACGATGCCAAGATCAATTCCGGCGATCTGATCTCGATCGCAGAAGTCGTGCGCGACCTCTACCGCGCCGAAAACCAGCCGGAGCAGTCCTATTCCGAACGCCAGCTCTATGAAGCTGCCCTCGACCGTATGGCGCGCGAAATCGCGGCCGTGAACAAGATGTCCGAGACCGAGGCTGTTCGCCTGGTCGAAGCCAATCTTAACAAGGGTCCGAAGCGCGGCAAGGCGATCGAAGAAGACGACGCCCAGGACGAGGCAGCTTAAAGAGCGCCAGTCCTTCCCCATCACGACAAGACAAAGCCCGGCCATCGCGCCGGGCTTTTTCGTTTTGAGTGCTCTCGCTTTGAGGTTTTTCGTCCGGGCGAGGGAACTTTTTGCGCCGAAGCGCATTTATCAAGGCCGGCAGGGATGCGCCGCTTTCCTGCCGGGGCGATCTGGGTCCTGTGATCTTCTGTCAGAATTCAGCTTCGTAGTTTGGAAGTAGGGCGCTGCACCGTTTCTTCAAGCTTCGGTGTCATCGCACCAGCCGCCGCCGGCGCCGGTCGGGTTCCTCCGTCCGGCCCTTGGACTTCACCCGTTAGCGGCGTCCAGGCGCCCGCCATGGAGCGATCGATGAGGACTCTCACAGCAGACAGGCGCATGATCAAGATTGCGATGGAGGCACCTTATCTCGAGCGTGAAGAAGAGCACGCATTGGCAAAGGCCTGGCGAAACGATCACGATCAGGATGCCCGCAACAAGATCGCCATGTCGCATATGCGGCTGGTCATTTCCATGGCGGCAAAGTTCCGCAATTTCGGCCTGCCAATGGGCGATCTCGTCCAGGAAGGGCATATCGGCCTGCTCGAGGCCGCCGCACGCTTCGAGCCCAGCCGTGAAGTGCGCTTCTCGACCTACGCGACATGGTGGATCCGTGCCTCGATGCAGGACTATGTGCTGCGCAATTGGTCGATCGTTCGCGGCGGCACCAGCTCGGCCCAGAAGGCGCTGTTCTTCAATCTTCGCCGACTGCGCGCGCGGCTTGCGCAAGGCGACCGCCAGCTCACATCGCAGGCTATGCATGAGGAAATTGCGGCTGCCCTCGGGGTCAGCATTGCCGACGTCCAGACCATGGATGCCCGCCTGTCGGGCAGCGACACCTCGCTGCAGGCACCGGTGGGCGGCGCGGATTCCGATGGTGGAGAGCGGCTCGATTTTCTCGCAAGCGATGCGCCGCTGCCTGACGAACAGGTGAGCGACATGATCGACGGCGAGCGCGCCCGCATCTGGCTCCGTGACGCCATGGGTGCACTGACCGAGCGCGAGATGAGGATCATCCGCGCCCGACGTCTGTCGGAGGAAGGTGCAACGCTGGAGGAACTGGGGCTCGACCTCGGCATCTCCAAGGAGCGGGTCCGCCAGATCGAGACGCGCGCGCTCGAAAAGCTGCGGGCGGCACTCGCCACCAAGGCCCCGGCGCTGACATCCATGGCGCACTGAGGGCGCTTCTAAAGCGCGCCGCGATCTTCAGATTCGCTTACTGCGCTTTAAGCTCTTGCTTTTGCGCAGGTCGTTATCGCAAAACCGCTGCGCACTTTTGCGCGACCTGCTCCAGGAGAAGTGCAAAGCGATCTTCCGTCAATGGACGGGGGAGCAAGCGACGGTGCAGTTCTGCAAGCGGGCCGAGGACTGAATGCGTCAACGTGCTCAATGCACGGCAAATGCATTCGCCTCTTCGATGCAAAATCAGCACAGGTTGGTAAAAGACGGCGTCGGACCAGGGATGGTGCGGCGCCGTTGGCGTTTACTCGGAAATGATCTTGACCCGGTCGCCCGGCTTGATCGTCGAGGTGACCTGCATGGCGTTGATCAGCCGGAACAGATCGAGCTTGCGGTCGGTACCCATCATCCGGGCTGACAGCGTGGCAATCGTCTCTCCGGGCTTGACGACGGCGACGCGGATGCGCAGCGGCTTCAGCGACTGTGCTTCGGCTGGCGTCATCTTGCGGAACGACGCGCGCAGCTGGTTGGCCGTCGGTTCCAGCGCGCGCGATCCCTTTGGAACGGCGGTCAGGAAGCGGTAGATGCGGTTGTCGATGCGCACGACGGTGACGTCGAAATCCCAGCGATCAGCGGAGGCGCGTGCGGTTGCGGCCTCAAGGCCGTTGACGCTGGTCGGGCGGATGGTGTCGGGCTGCAGGCCGGTCACCCAGCCGCTGGCGATGTAATCCGTCAGGCTCTTGCGGGCCGTATCGGCGATGCCGTCAAAGCGGACCGCCACGTCGCCGGGCCCCGTTGCCAGAACCGCTTCCGCCTTGTTGTCGATCTGGAAGCCGGTCGGCACGTCGAACCGGATGCCGAGCTGGCCGTGCATGAAGGTCTGGCCGCGGACATAGCCTTCCTGCGGGCTGTCGCCATAGAGCAGCCCATCGATGCCGGCGAGATAATAGTCGCGGCCGCGATCGCCGCTGGTGCCTTCGGCGCCAAACGCACGCGCGTGCCGGCGCGCGAGATCGACGCGTTGCGGGGCGTTCGGGTGGCTGGAAAGAAAGTCGAGGCTCTGGTCGGCTTCCGGATCAACGGCGGAGAAGCGGCTATAGGCGGCCATGGAATCGAGGAAGCGCGCCGCCGCATAGGGGTCGTAGCCGGCTTCGCCAAGCATGCGTACGCCGATGACGTCGGCCTGGAGCTCCTGGTTACGGGAGAAGGCGGCCAGACGCAGCTTGCCGCGCGCCAGTGCCTGCTTGCCGGCGAGATCCGAGGAAAGCACCTCGGAGACGACACGGCTGGCGATGACTTCCGCTTCCTCGCGTTGCTGGCGCTCGATGCCATGGTTGGCGGTGACGTGCGCCATTTCATGCGACAGCACGGCCGCAACCTCGGACGCGTCATTGGCAAGCGCCAGCAGGCCGCGGGTGACATAGAGATAGCCGCCGGGCAGCGCAAAGGCGTTGATCGCCGGGGAATTGAGGATGGTGATGCGGTAGGACTGCTGCGGGTTCTCCGAGACGGCCGTCAGCGCACCGGCGATGCGCGCCACCAGCCGCTCCGTCTTTGCGTCCTTGTACTCCCCACCGTAGCTGGCGACGATGCGCGGGTGTTCGCGCGCGCCGAGCTGGGCACGGGGGTCGTTCTTCTGGACTTCGTCGACGATCTGCGGATTGGAGGACGGTGATACGGTCGGCTCGTAGGTCTGCTCGATCACCGACTGGCAGGCGGAAAGCAGCGTCGTCGCAAGCAATGCAACCACAGCACGTGTCCGGATGCCTCCGCGCTTGGGCGGGAACCGGTCGTTTCTGACTGTATGACTTTCCATGCCTCAGCCCGTTTCCCGTCCAACGCCACCCCACCATGGTAACTCGGTGGCGTTGAAAGTCTTACTTTTTCAGCCGGATACGTCCGATCCGGCGCGAGTATTCCAGCCCAGGTCTTGCTGTATCTGATTTCAGCGCCACCTGCCTAGTTTACCCCGGTAGAAATAGTTGCCCCGTGGTATCACAGCAACGGATGCGCGAATATTCGCGTTGCTCCGGCCGGATAGTCCGCGCGTCGCATGGCGCGGCGGTCAAATTGTGGCGAAGCGCTGCGTGCGGCAAAATTCCATATCGCATCACGCGTTGCCGAGAAAGCGGTTGATGGCCGCCATGTCGCGTCGTTCAAGAAAGCGCTCGACCGGGTCATGGGCGATGATACGCCCCTGGTCCAGAAAAAGCACGCTATCGGCCAGAGCCCTCACGTCATCGGGATGGTGCGTGATCATCAGGATCGTGTTGTTCTCCTGATCATGCAGATCTTGCAGCAGTGCGCGCATGCCGGCTCTCATGCCCGGATCGAGAGCGGCAAATGGCTCGTCCAGCAGCAGCAGCGGACGGCGTCGCACCAAGGCGCGCGCCAGCGCCACACGTTGACGTTCGCCGCCGGATAGTGTCGGCGGCAGGCGTCTGCCGAAGCCATCCAGACCGACACGGCCAAGGGCGTCGTCTATCCGTGTGCGATCTTTCGCCGACAGGCGAAGCGAGGGGCTGACGCCGAAGCCGACATTGGTGGCGACATCGAGATGCGCAAACAGATTGTTGTCCTGGAAGACCACGGAAACGGGCCGTTCCGCCGGCGCCCGGCCTGCCATCGTCTTGCCGAGAATGCGAATCTCTCCCCGGTCCGGCTCCTCGAAGCCGGCGATGACGTGAAACAGCGTCGACTTTCCCGACCCGGACGCGCCGGCAACCGCGACGATGCCGCCCGGCTCAATGCTGCAATCGAAGTGAAGCGCCGTGGTGTCGTAACGGATATCGACGCCCACGAGCTCTACTGCCGCTTGGGAACTCATGCGTTTCGTCCTTCCGGCAAGCGCCTGTCGCCGGCCGTGCCGAGCATGGTGAAGATCAGGCAGATGAGGCCGAGGAAAAGCGCAAGACCGGCCGCATCCGCGGTGCGATAGCTACCCATCCGGCTGTAGAGCAGCCACGGAAGCGTGACCATGTCCTGCGAACCGAACAGCGCCACGGCGCCAAGGTCGCCGAGCGACAGCGCCATGGCGAAGGAGAAGGCCATCAGCAAGGGTTTTCTGAGCGGTGGCAGGTCGATCCATCGCAGGCGATCGAAACCGCGGATGCCAAGGCTCGCGGTCAGCCGGTCGGTGCGCGCGGCATGCGTCGCCATCGCCGGGGCCAGGATCCGGTGCACGAAGGGCAGGGCCATCAACGCATTGATGGCGACGACGATGGCCGGGGCAAAGCGGGCGACGTCACCGAAGGGGCGCAGAAGCAGGAACCACCCGGCGCCGAGCACGACCGGCGGCACCAGCAGCACCAGCGATGTGCTGGCGGTGACAGTGCCGGCAAAGGCCCTCGCCAAGGTCGGGGCGCGGCGACGCGCCACAACAGTACCTGCGGCGCGGATCATCGCGGCGGCAATGCTGACGCAGACGAATGCCGAGAGGACGGCGATGACGATGCTGGTGATGAGGGCACGATGGACAGTGGGGTCGCCCGCAAGCTTCACCAGGTCCGCTCGCAGCCCAGAACTGAGGACGGCCATCAGAGGTGCCCCGACGAAGAGCAGCGAGAATAGGATCCAGCCAAAATCCGCCACGCAGGAAAGGCCGGTCCCTGTATCGTAGCGCCTGGAGGCCCGACCCCCGGTCGCGCTTTGCGCAGGCTCGGTTGCGAGCCGTGCCAGGGCAAAGAGGAGGACGCCGGTCATGACGATCTGCAAGGCGGACAGGGCGATCGCCCGGGGCGGGTCGAAATCGAAGCGCAGCGCCTGGTAGATCGCGACCTCGATGGTGCTGGCGGCAGGCCCGCCTCCGAGCGTCAGCACGAGGGTGAAGCTGGTGGCGCAGAGCATGAAGACGAGCCCGGCTGCCCCCGGCAGCAATCCGCGAAGGACCGGCCATTCGACGAAGCGGAAGAGTGCGCCCGGCGGCATGCCCAGATTGGCGGCGGTTCGCCAATATTCCGAGGGGATCCGCTCAAGGCCAGCGAGGAAAAGGCGCGCGACAAGCGGCATGTTGAAGAAGACATGGGCAAGCAGGATGCCGAAGAGGCCATAGATGCTGACGGGCTGCTGCAGCCCGAGACCGCCAAGGGCGGTGTTGAGCACGCCCTGACGGCCCCAGATCTCGATCAACCCAAGTGCGCCGACCAGCACCGGCAGGCCGAGCGGCAGGGCCATGATCCGTAGCACCCAGACGCGGCCGGGAAAGGCGGTCCGGCGCGCGAGTGCCCGCGCGACCGGAATAGCCAGAACAACCGAAAGCAGCGTCGAAAGGCTCGCCTGCAGCAAGGTGAAGCGCGTCACCCGCCAGATATAGGCATCGAACAGCACGCCATTGCTAAAATCCCCGCTCTGGAGCAGGAGCGCTGCAATTGCGAGGCCGACAAAAAGCAGGATGCCGCCAAGGCCCAAGGCCCCGGCGGTAATCGTGATCCTGTTTTCGGCAGGCGCGAACAAACGCGCCTCAGTTCTTGCTCATGGCGGCGAGCCATTCGTCGATCCAGGCCTTGCGGTTTGCCGCGACCTCTTCCGACGGTAGCAGGAAGGTCTTCTCCGGATTGACCAGCTTGCCGAAAGCGTCCGGCAGCGGCTCCTTGGTCGCTGCGACCGGCATCATCCAGTTGGTGGTGGGAATGATCGACTGGAACTCCGGACCGGTCATGAAGGCGAGAAATTGCTTGGCAAGATCCGGCTCCTTGGCGCTCTTGGTCATGCCGGCGACTTCGATCTGGATGTAGTGGCCTTCCGAAAAGGCGGCCGCCTGGTAGCGATCGGTGTTCTCCGCCACCATGTGGTAAGCGGGCGACGTCGTGTAGGAGAGCACCATCGGCGCCTCGCCCTTGGTGAAGAGGCCATAGGCTTCCGACCAGCCCGGCGTCACGGTCAGCACGCGATCCCTAAGCTTGGCCCAGGCGGCGCCCGCCTCGTCGCCGTAGACGGCCTTGACCCACAGAAGCAGACCGAGACCCGGCGTCGAGGTGCGAGGATCCTCGATGACGATCTTTTGCGCCGGGTCGCCCTCGACCAGATCCTTGAGGCTTTTCGGCGGCGTCTTCAAAGTCTGGGTGTCATAGACGACGGCGAAATGGCCGTAGTCATAGGGAAGGAAGCTGTCGTCGGTGAAGTTGCCGGGCACCTTGATGCCGGCTGCTTCGATGCCGTGCGGCGCGAAGAAGCCGGTGGCCTTGGCCTCGGCGACGAGATTGGTGTCGAGGCCGAGCACGATGTCGGCCTTGGAGGCCGCGCCTTCGAGCTTGAGGCGCGTTAGCAGCTCGACGCCATCGGCGACGCCAACATAGGTGACCTTGCATTCGCAGGTCTTTTCAAAGGCTTCGGCGACCTTGGCACCCGGCCCCCATTCGGTGATGAAGCTTTCATAGGTGTAGACGGTCAGTGTCTTCTCGGCAGCGACTGCATTGGCCGCGAAGACAAGGCTCGCAGTCGCGGCAAGCGCTAGCCGGCTAAGGAACTTCAGTTGCGATGAATTGGACATGGCAGGCACCTCTCCCTAATAATGATGTTGCATGGGAAAAGGGCGTATCGATCCGATCGCGTCTAATCCCTCCGCCGGTATGAGCCGGATCAGGTTCCGCGGGTTGGCGTTCAACGCCTCTCAGCCTTCGGCCGCCATGCGGTCGGAAGGCACCCCGTTAGAGCGGGTAGAGATTTACCGCCGAGCCGGTTTGATGGCAAGCAAAGTTTGCGGACGGCCAAGGCACCTGCTTGGCGTTTTCGCGCAGGCGGCGCATGGGGTAAATTCGTCCGCAGAGACATGAGACCCGGACGCGGAAGGAGACTGCGATGACAGACATGCTCGTTCGCCTTTATGCCCTGCCGGCACAGCCGAGATCGCCGCTTGCGGACGGCATCGGCATTCACCGTGCGATGGCGCCCGAACGCAGGCTCGTCGTTCCCTGGATCGAGCAGACGTTCGGCTCCGGCTGGGCGGGCGAGGCGGAGGCCGCCTTCGCCTCGACGCCGACACGGATGCACATCGCGGTGTTTCAGGATCGCATCGTCGGCTTTGCCTGCCACGATGTCACCGCGCTCGGTTTCTTCGGGCCGACGGGCGTCGACGAGGCCATGCGCGGGCGAGGGATCGGCGAGGCGCTCTTGCGCGAGAGCCTGACGGCGATGCGCAATGCGGGCTATGGTTACGCGATCATCGGCGGCGTCGGCCCTGCCGATTTCTACCGGCGTGCAGTGGGCGCCATAGAGATCCCTGATTCCACGCCCGGCATCTATGCGGAGATGCTGTTTCCGGATCCCTTGCCCGCCGAACACTGACGATGGCGGCGCAAAATCGCCGGATCACCCCTTCGTTCGGTTTTCTTGCTTTTCCTTGCCCGTGCCTTTGCGCTATGGGCTTTGCCATGGCCCGATCCACCTTCACCATTCTGCTCGGCGGTGAGCTGACCCCCACCGATCGCGTTGTGCGCCAGCTCGCAGGCAGCCGCTTTGTTGCAGCCGATGGCGGCATGCGGCATGCGCGGACCTTGTCCGTGATCCCCGACGTCTGGGTGGGCGATTTCGATTCGACCGAGGCGGCGCTGCTTGCGGAGTTTGCCGGCGTCCCGCGCGAACCCTATCCCGCCGCTAAGGCTGCGACCGATGGCGAAATCGCCGTCGAGGCGGCGCTTTCGCGTGGCGCGGACGCCCTGATCTTTGCAGGCGCACTCGGCGGCACCCGCAGCGACCATGCATTCCTGCACCTGCTTCAGGCCACTTCACTGGCCGAGCGTGGGTTGCCGGTGTTCATGACCTCGGGCGAGGAGGAGGCCTATCCGCTGCTGGCAGGCGAGATCGAAATCGATCTGCCGAAGGGCAGCCTGTTCTCGATCCTCGGGTTGACCGATCTCTTCGGCCTTTCGATCGTTGGTGCGCGTTATCCGCTTACCGATTTCACGGTGCCGTTCGGGTCTTCCCGCACCGTTTCCAATGTCGCGGAGGGTCCCCTTCGCATTTCCCTCGACACCGGCCGGGCGATCGTTCTCGCCCGCCCCTATGACCTTTCCGGAGCCTGAGCCTTGGCGCCTCCCATTCTGAAACTCGACGATATCTTCCTGACCTTCGGTGGCACGCCGCTTCTGGCCGGCGCCAACCTGCAGGTGGAGCCGGGGGATCGCATCTGCCTTGTCGGGCGCAACGGTTCCGGCAAATCGACGCTGATGAAGATCGCCGGCGGTCTTGCCGAGGCGCAATCCGGCGAAGTGTTCCGCCACCCTTCGGCGACGGTTCGTTACCTGCCCCAGGCGCCGGATTTCGAAGGCTACGACACGGTGCAGGCCTATGCGGAAGCGGGTCTTGGCCCAAGCGACGACCCGTACCGCGTCGCCTATCTGCTGCAGCATCTGGGCCTGACCGGCGAAGAAGACCCGACGCGCCTGTCCGGCGGCGAGGCGCGCCGTGCCGCGCTTGCCCGGGTGATGGCGCCGGAGCCGGATATCCTCCTGCTCGACGAGCCGACCAACCATCTCGACCTGCCGACGATCGAATGGCTCGAAGACGAGCTGACCCGCAGCCGCTCGGCCCTGGTGCTGATCTCGCACGACCGACGCTTCCTCGAAAAGGTATCGACCGCGACGGTCTGGCTCGATCGTGGCCAGTCGCGCCGGCTCGACCGCGGCTTCGGCCATTTCGAGGCCTGGCGCGACGAGGTGCTGGAGGCGGAGGAACTGGAACAGCACAAGCTCGGAAAGGCGATCGAGCGCGAGGAACACTGGCTGCGCTACGGCGTCACCGCCCGGCGCAAGCGCAACATGCGCCGTCTCGGCGAATTGCAGGACATGCGCTCGCGCCATCGCGGCCACAAGGGGCCGCAGGGCTCCGTCCAGGCGACGGCTTCCGACGCCAAGGAATCAGGCAAGCTGGTCATCGAGGCGGAGAAGATCACCAAGGCCTACGGTGAGCGGACGATCGTCGCGCCGTTCTCCATTCGCGTGCACCGCGGCGACCGGATCGGCCTTGTCGGCCCGAACGGTGCCGGCAAGACCACGCTGTTGAAGATGCTGACCGGACAGATCGAGCCGGATACCGGCACGGTGAAGCTCGGCACCAATCTGGAGATGGCGACGCTCGATCAGAAGCGCGAGGATCTCAATCTCGACGATACGCTGGCGCACTATCTGACCGACGGACGCGGCGAAAGCCTGATCGTCAACGGGGAGCAGCGCCATGTGACCGGCTACATGAAGGACTTCCTGTTCCAGCCGGAGCAGGCGCGCACCCCCATCCGTGAGCTTTCGGGCGGTGAGCGTGCCCGGCTGATGCTGGCGCGCATTCTTGCCCGCGCCACCAATCTCCTGATCCTCGACGAGCCGACCAACGATCTCGATATCGAGACGCTGGACTTGCTGCAGGAAGTCGTCGCCGGCTTTGCCGGGACCGTCATCCTCGTCAGCCACGACCGCGACTTCCTCGACCGCACCGTGAGCTCGACCATCGCGCCTGCCAATCCGGAGGCGCCTGACGGCCGCTGGATCGAATATGCCGGCGGCTACACCGACATGATGGCGCAGCGCAAGGGCGCCATAGAGGAGCGGCGCAAGGCCGAGAAGGCGGAAAAGGCAAGGGTTGCCGACGTCGCCGCGCCGATAGCCGAGACGCCGAAGGCCAAGGGCAAGCTTTCCTACAAGCAGAAGTTCGCGCTGGAAAACCTGCCGAAGGAGATCGCCAAGGCCGAGGCGGAAGCTGCCAAGCGCGAGGAGAGGATGGCCGATCCCAACCTCTTTGCGAAGGATCCGAATACGTTTGCGAAACTGGCGCAGGAGCTGGAGAAGCTTCGCGGCGATCTCGCACGCATGGAAGAGGAATGGCTGGAGCTGGAGATGTTGCGCGAGGAGCTCGAGGGCTGAGCCTCGACGGCTCGCACGTTGAAAGTCACCAAGGGATATGATAAGGAAAGCTTATTATATCCCTTGTGAATGATCCTGATGCCGACAAAACTCGAATCCGAAACCATCGGTATGTTGCTGACCGATGTCTCCCGCCTTTTGCGCGGCGCCTTTGACCGCAAGGTCAACGCGATGGACCTCGGCATCACGCCGGGCGAAGCCCGCACGCTGATCCAGGTGGCGCTGACGGAAGGCATCAAACAGGCGGAAATTGCCACACGCATGGGCATCGAGCCGATGACGCTGTCGGCCTATCTCGACCGGCTGGAGGCGATGGGACTGGTGGCCCGTTTGCCCGACCCGGCCGATCGCCGCGCCAAAAACGTCGTCATCACCGACAAGGCCGATCCGCTGCTGGCCGAGCTGATGGCGGGGCTGCGCGAGATGATGAATGCCTATACGGAAGGGCTCGACGAGGCGACGCGCGAGATGCTCTGCGCCAACCTGCGCATCCTGCGCGAGAACCTGCGCCGCCTCGACCCGTGCGTGACCGGCAAGGAGAAGGGCACAAAGCAATGACGCGCCGCATGAGCGAACGGCGCACCAGCATCATCGGCGCCTTCCTGGTGGCGCTCGGCCCCGTCTCCATGGCGCTCTACACGCCGGCAATGCCGGAACTTGTGCGCGCCTTTTCCTCCAGCGAGGCGGCGATCAAGATGACGCTGTCGCTTTACTTTGCCGGTTTCGCCTTCGCGCAACTGGTTTCGGGCACGCTCTCCGATGTCATCGGCCGCCGGCGCACGACGCTGATCTTCATGGCCATCTATCTCGCCGGCAGCCTGATGGCCGCCTTTGCCCCTTCGGTCGCGGTTCTGCTGGCCGGCCGGCTGGTGCAGGGCATCGGCGCCTCCGTCGGCATGACGGTTGCGCGCGCCATCGTGCGCGACCAGTTCACCGGTCTTCAGGCCGCGCGCATCATGAACATGATCGGCATGATGCTGGCCATCGGGCCGGCGGTGTCGCCGACGCTCGGCGGCCTGGCGCTTGGCCTCTTCGGCTGGCAATCGATCTTCTTCCTGATGGTCGGCTTCGCGCTGATGGCCTGTGTCAGCGTGCAGTTCTTCATGGCCGAAACCGCGACGCCCGATCCGGCCAAGGGCCACCTGCGCCCGATCCTCGCCGCCTATCGCGAGCTTCTCACCGACAGCCGCTTCGTTTCGTCGACCATCGTGATTGCCGGCGCCGTCGGCGCGCTCTACGCCCAGGCGACGATGCTGCCCTTCGTTCTGATCGGTACGGTCGGGCTGACGCCGACTGAGTTTGGCGTTGGCATGCTGATGCAATCCGGCTTCTTCTTCTCGGGCACCGTGACGGTGCGGCTCCTGATGCGGCGGTTCACGCCGCAGGCGCTGGTGCCGGTGGGTCTCTGTTTCATCGCCATCGGCAGCGTGGCGCTCGCCTACACCATGCACGCGCTCGAGCCGAGCTTCCTGTCGGTGATGGCGCCGGTCGGCGTCTATGCCTTCGGCATCGCCTTCGTCATGCCTTACATGATGACGGCGGCCATGGCGCCTTTCCCGCACATCGCCGGCACGGCGTCGGCGATGATGGGTTTCATCCAGATGGGTGCCGGCCTTCTCGGCGGCGCGTTGGCGGCCGTCGTCGGCGTGCCGGTGCTGGCGCTCGGCACGATCATTCCGAGCTTCGGCCTTCTCTGCGTGCTCAGCTACCTCTGGTACCGCCGCACGGTTCGCCTGACGCCATTGGCCGCGCCGGCCGATGGCAAGCAGGCCTTGCCGGAAGCGGCTGAATAATATCGGCGCAGGCTGGCTATTAAGGCGTATGAAAAAGCCTCCGCGACCCGGGTCGCGGAGGCTTCGTTTTTTTAGGCTCTCGCCGTCTTAACGGTTGCGCGCAGCCAGCGTGCGCAGGCGCAGCGCGTTGAGCTTGATGAAGCCGGCGGCATCCTTCTGGTCGTAGGCGCCCTGGTCGTCCTCGAAGGTCACCAGCTTGTCCGAATAGAGCGACTTCGGGCTTTCGCGGCCGGTGACCATGACGTTGCCCTTGTAGAGCTTCAGCGTCACTTCGCCTTCGACATGCTCCTGGCTCCTGTCGATTGCTGCCTGCAGCATCTCGCGCTCCGGCGAGAACCAGAAGCCGTAATAGATCAGTTCGGCGTAGCGCGGCATCAGCTCGTCCTTGAGGTGGGCGGCGCCCCGGTCGAGCGTGATCGATTCGATCGCGCGGTGGGCGGAGAGCAGGATCGTGCCGCCGGGGGTCTCGTAGACGCCGCGCGATTTCATGCCGACGAAGCGGTTTTCGACGAGGTCGAGGCGGCCGATGCCGTTGTCACGGCCATAGTCGTTGAGCTTGGCGAGCAGGTTTGCCGGCGAAAGGCGAACGCCGTTGATCGAGACGGCGTCGCCGCGCTCGAAGCCGACCTTGATGACGGTCGCCTTGTCGGGAGCCGCTTCCGGCGAGATCGTGCGCATGTGCACGTATTCCGGTGCTTCCTGCGCCGGATCTTCCAGAACCTTGCCCTCGGACGAGGAGTGCAAAAGGTTCGCGTCGACGGAGAAGGGAGCCTCGCCCTTCTTGTCCTTGGCGACCGGGATCTGGTGCTTCTCGGCGAATTCGAGCAGGTCGGTGCGGCTCTTGAACGACCAGTCGCGCCACGGAGCGATGATCTTGATGTCGGGGTTCAGCGCGTAAGCCGACAGCTCGAAGCGAACCTGGTCGTTGCCCTTGCCGGTGGCACCGTGCGCGATCGCGTCAGCGCCGGTCTTCTTGGCGATGTCGATCAGGTGCTTGGAAATCAGTGGGCGGGCGATGGAGGTGCCGAGCAGATAGACGCCCTCATAGACGGCGTTGGCGCGGAACATCGGGAAGACGAAATCCCTGACGAACTCTTCGCGCACATCCTCGACGTAGATTTCCTTGATGCCGAGCATCTCGGCCTTTTTGCGCGCCGGCTCGAGCTCTTCGCCCTGGCCGAGGTCGGCCGTAAACGTCACCACTTCGGCGCCGAGTTCGGTCTGCAGCCACTTCAGGATGATCGAGGTGTCGAGACCGCCCGAATAGGCGAGAACGACCTTTTTCACGTCTTTATGCGATGCCATGGTTTCCGTCCGTCTGGTCTTGGGGCGGCGTGCCGCCTTGGAAATTCTGCGGCACTTTATCCAGAACACGCCTGGATACAAGCGGAAGAACGCTGCGACGGCCGAATCCGCTCGCAAAAGCCGATCCACCGGAATACAGGGGGCGATCGAGTGTCCCAGGGATCGCACACATGGACTTCCTCCCCAGCCTGCCAACGCTGTTCGGCTTTGTCGCCGCCACGCTTCTGCTTGCGGCAACGCCGGGGCCTGACATGACGCTTTCGATCAGCCGCGCGCTGTCGCAGGGCAGGAAAGCCGCCCTCTTCGTAGTGCTCGGGACGAGCTTCGGCATCGTCGTTCACACCCTGTTGGTCGCCTTCGGCATCTCGGCGCTGATCACGGCTTCGCCGACGGCGTTCATGGCGCTGAAGACCGGTGGGGCTGCCTATCTGCTCTGGCTTGCCGTCCAGGCCATCCGGCACGGATCGACGCTGTCGGTCAAGAAGGTCGACGGCGCCGGCGGCACCGCTCTTTCCAACATCTCGTCGGGCTTCTGGGTGAACCTGCTCAACCCCAAGGTCATTATCTTCTTCATGACCTTTCTGCCGCAGTTCGTCAGCGCCAACGATGCGTCGGTGACGGGCAAGCTTCTGTTCCTCGGTGCGCTGTTCATCGTCATCGGCATGCCGGTGAACATGCTGGTGGTGTTTACCGCCGATTGGCTGTCCGCCTGGCTGCAGCGCAACAAGGGTTTCATGCGGGCGCTCGACTACAGCTTTGCAGGCGTCTTCTCGGTCTTTGCGGTGAAGATCTTCATGACGACGGCGCGGTAAGGCGTCTCCGGAGGGTTTTGCCCCTCATCTGCCTGCCGGCATCTTCTCCCCGCCTGCGGGGAGAAGAACGCTTGCCGCGCCGTTCGGCGACAACGGCGACCTCCCAAACGAGACGATGGTTTGTCAGAGACCGAGCGGCTGCCGTTTCGTCTCTTCTCCCCGTGTACGGGGAGAAGATGCCGGCAGGCAGATGAGGGGCAAGCTCGGACAGGCCCGCAAGCGACGGGATCAACCGATCAGCAAGGCGTCGTCGTCGAGCGTCTGGCCGCGGATGCGGCGGAACATGGCGATGAGGTCCTCGACCTGCAATTCCTTGCGGCTGTCGCCGGCAACGTCGAGCACGATCTCGCCGCCATGCAGCATGACCGTGCGGTGGCCATAGTCGAGCGCCTGGCGCATCGAGTGGGTGACCATCATCGTCGTCAGCTTGCGCTCGGAAACGATCTTCTGTGTGAGGTTCATGACGAACTCGGCCATCCCGGGATCAAGGGCGGCGGTATGTTCGTCGAGCAGCAGCACCTCGGAGCCGGCCAGCGTCGCCATCACCAGCGAGACCGCCTGGCGCTGGCCGCCCGAAAGCAGGTCCATGCGGTCGCCCATGCGGTTTTCGAGGCCGAGATTGAGTTCGGCGATGCGCTCGCGGAAATGCTCGCGGCGCTTCGGGCCAAGCGCTGCCATCAGGCCACGCTTCTCGCCGCGCTTGGCGGCGAGCGCCAGGTTTTCCTCGATCGACAGAGCGCCGCAGCTGCCGGTCAGCGGGTCTTGAAAGACGCGGGCGACGAGGCCGGCGCGGGCGGCCGTGCCCTTGCGCGTCACATCGGTCTTGCCGATGGTCACCTGGCCGGCACTCGGCAGCACGTCGCCGGCGAGAACGCCGAGCAGCGTCGACTTGCCGGCGCCGTTGGAGCCGATGACGGTGACGAAGGAGCCCTGCTCGATCGTCAGGTCGACGCCGTTCAGCGCCTGCTTCTGCAGCGGCGTTCCCTTGCCGAAGACGACCTGGATGTTCTTGACGCTGATCATGCCGCACCTCCGCGACGAAGACGGGGAAGGATGAGGGCAAAGGTCACAAGCACGGCCGTCACGAAATTGAGGTCGGAGGCCTGCAGGCCGAGCATGTCGGTCGACAGTGCCAGCTGGATGGCGATGCGATAGAGGATCGAGCCGAGCACGCAGCCGATCAGTGCGATCAGGATGCCGCGGGCGCCGAGCAGCGTTTCGCCGATAATGACGGCGGCAAGGCCGACGACGATGGTGCCGACCCCCGAGGTGACGTCGGCAAAACCGTTGGTCTGGGCAAAGAGCGCGCCGCCGAAGGCGACCAGCGCGTTGGAGATCGCCATGCCGAGATAGATCTGCCGGTTGGTGTCGACGCCCTGTGCGCGGGCCATGCGCGCATTGGCGCCGGTTGCCCGCATCGCAAGGCCCGCATCGCTTTCGAGGAAGCGCCAGACGACGATGACGGCGACGAGCACGAGGATGCCGATGAACAGCGGGCGGACGTAGAACTCGCGCAAGCCCAGGCCGAAGAACGGCGAAAGCATGGTGTCGGCATTGATCAGCGCGACGTTGGGCTTGCCCATGACGCGCAGATTGACCGAGAACAGCGCGATCATCGTCAGGATCGATGCGAGCAGGTTGAGGATCTTGAAGCGCACGTTGAGCATCGCCGTGACGATGCCGGCGGCAGCGCCCGCCACCATGGCGACACAGGCAGCGAGCCAGGGGTTGACCCCGGCGATGATCAGCACCGCGGTCACCGCGGCACCCAGCGGGAACGAGCCGTCGACCGTCAGGTCAGGAAAATCGAGAACCCGGAATGCGAGAAAGACGCCGACGGCGACAAAGGCGTAGACCAGCCCCAGCTCGACGGCTCCCCATAAAGCGATTTGACTCAAACCCCCGACCCTCTTTTTGTCCTGCCGCGCGTTTTTACAGCGCCGCGCGTCAAATATGACGCGCTAAGGACGCTGTAACACCTTAAGCTTGCTGCATAATTTTCTCCTTAAATCGGATCCGATTTAAGGAATTATGCAGTAGCTTTTTATGTCAGCGCGGCATCCCTGGTTGGCGCATGACCCGGAGACCCGGCGTCGGCGCAGCTTCAAACTTTAAGAGCGTGCCTGCGCGCCCCGAAGGAAACGCGGTGCTCCAACAACGAATCGCCCTCGTATGGAACGAGGGCGGCCAAAACGCAACAAACTTGAACCTGAAAAGGCTCAAAGCCTTATTCGACAACGCGTGTGGCGCGCTTGACGACACTTTCCGGAAGGGTGACGCCCATCTTTTCGGCGGCCTTCTTGTTGATCACCAGGTCGGAACCGGCGGCAACCTTGACGGCGATATCACCCGGGTTTTCGCCCTTGAGGATGCGAACGACGACTTCGCCGGTCTGCTTGCCGACGTCGTAGTAGTTGAAGCCGAGAGCCGCGAGCGAGCCGCGCGAAACCGAATCCGTGTCAGCGGTGAAGAGCGGCAGCTTGGCTTCCTCAGCCACGGCAACGGCACCTTCAAGCGCGGAAATGATCGTGTTGTCGGTCGGAACGTAGATCGCGTCGGCACGGCCGACGAGCGCGCGGGCGGCGCCCTGGACTTCTGCCGACTTGGTTGCAGCGGATTCGACCACCGTCAGGCCGGCCTTTTCGCCTTCAGCCTTCAGCACTGCCAAAAGCGATACGGAGTTGGCTTCGCCGGAGTTGTAGAGGTAGCCGATCGACTTGGCGTTCGGCAGGATTTCCTTGATCAGCGCGACGTGCTCGGCAACCGGCGACATGTCGGAAAGACCGGTGACGTTGCCGCCCGGCTTGTCCATGTCCTTGACCAGCTGTGCGCCGACCGGATCGGATACGGCGGTGAAGACCACCGGAATGTCGCGCGTCGAGGAAACGACGGCCTGGGCCGACGGGGTGGAGATCGGAACGATGACATCAGGCGCTTCGCCGGCGAACTGGCGGGCGATCTGTGCGGCGGTCGCCGGGTTGCCCTGGGCCGATTCATAGAGGAACTTGAGGTTTTCGCCTTCCTTGTAGCCGGCCGCTTTCAGCGCGTCCTTCACGCCGTCGCGCGCGGCGTCGAGAGCGGGGTGCTCGACGATCGCGGTCACGGCGACGGTCACCTCATCGGCGCGTGCGGGCAGGGTAAATGCCACCGTGGCGGCAAGGGCGATGAGAAGTGAGCGCATGGGTATCCTCCTAGACTGATAGCCCGCTTTCTTAGGAAACCGGGAAGATGAAATCAATCGATAGGAACTGCATCACCCATCAAAGTTCTTCATCGATCAAGACATGCCTGCGGTTGAGGCGTCGGATCGCCACAATCCGCGGGCGTGGTGATCGCGTCCGATGCGTGAAACGGGAGATGCGGGCGGAAAACCGCGTCGCACCTGCCTGATCCCTCAGTCCTCGCCGTGATTGGCAATCATCATCGCTTCGAAGGCGAGCCGGTCGACCTTGCGCATGCGCTCGGATTCGGACTTCAGCTGGCCGCAGGCGGCGAGAATGTCACGGCCGCGCGGCGTGCGGATCGGCGAGGCGTAGCCTGCGTGGTTGATGAAGTCGGCGAACTTTTCGATCTGCTCCCATTCGGAACACTGGTAGTTGGTGCCCGGCCAGGGGTTGAACGGGATGAGATTGATCTTCGCCGGCACGCCCTTCAACAGCTTCACCAGTTCCTTGGCGTCATCGAGGCTGTCGTTGACATCCTTCAGCATCACGTATTCGAAGGTGATGCGGCGCGCATTGGACAGGCCCGGATAGGCGCGGCAGGCGTCCATCAGTTCCTTCAGCGGGTACTTCTTGTTGATCGGCACCAGCATGTCGCGCAGATCGTCGCGCACGGCATGCAGCGAGATCGCCAGCATGACGCCGATCTCATCGCCGGTCCGGTAGATCTCAGGCACGATGCCCGAGGTCGAAAGCGTGATGCGGCGCTTGGAGAGCGACAGGCCCTCGCCGTCGGACGCGATCAACAGGGCGGTCTTGACCTCTTCGAAATTGTAGAGCGGCTCGCCCATGCCCATCATGACGATATTGGTGATCTTGCGGCCTTCCGCCGGCACGATTGCGCCCTGGGGTGTATCGCGCTCCGGGAAATCGCCGAGCCGGTCGCGCGCGAGCAGCAGCTGCGCCAGGATTTCCTCGGCAGTCAGGTTGCGCACCAGCTTCTGCGTGCCGGTGTGACAGAAGGAACAGGTGAGTGTGCAGCCGACCTGGCTGGAAATGCACAGCGTGCCGCGGCCTTCCTCGGGGATGTAGACCGTTTCGATCTCGACCGGGCGGCCGGCGCCGCGGGCGGGAAAGCGCAGCAGCCACTTGCGGGTGCCGTCGCCCGAGGTCTGTTCCTCGACGATTTCCGGCCGGGCGATGGTGAAATGCTGCTTCAGCATCTCGCGCATGTCCTTGGAGACGTTCAGCATCTCGTCGAAGTCTGAAACGCCGCGCACATAGAGCCAGTGCCAGAGCTGGCTGACGCGCATCTTCACCTGACGCTCGGGGACGCCGTTTTCGACCAGGGCCTTGGCCATGTCCTCGCGCAGCAGCCCGATCAGCGAAGGCTTCTCGGCCTGCGGTGCGATGCGCGCCTGCGGTGCCCTGACGGTATCCACCCGGTTCAAGATTTCAGTGGCTGCCATGCTCTGGTGTCCTGTCGTACAGAAAACGCCCGTCCGGAGAAGGGTCCGGAGATTGTCCTGATGCTCGAATTGAAATCGGTCGAGCCTTCAAGCGCGGCCATCGGGGCGCGGGGCTCTTAATTTGCCGGGGCTGTAGCATTGTTTTGGCCCGGAGTCACGTACAGGCGTCAAGCCTGAATGCATAATTCCTTAAATCGGAATCGATTTAAGGAGAAAATTATGCTGCAGGTTTGAAGCGTTACAGCGTCCTTTGCGCGTCATATTTGACGCGCGGCGCTGTAATGCAAAAAGGCCGGCGTCGGGCGCCGGCCTCCACTTTGCCTCAGAGGCGAAAGCTTACTTGCAGGCTTCGATCTGCTTGAGGGCCGCCGAAATGCCCGACAGCGAATAGGCGTAAGTCGTCGTGGTTCCCTTGCGGGATTTGGCGTTGACCGACATCGCCTTGCCGGTCTTCATCGCGGCAACGAGCGCCGGCTCTTCAGCCGCGTTCTCGACCCAGGCGGAATTGCCCTTGGTGAACATCACGAAGGTGCGGCCGTCGATGACGACGTTGACCTTCGAGTTCTCCTGGAGCGGATAGCCCATCATCGCCTGCGGCTCATAGCTGATGTTCTGGCCGGGGCGCTGGGAAACGAGGAAGAAGATGTCGCCGTGGTCGACGCCGGCCGGGCTCTTTTCCTTCGGAACCGACAGGACATAGCAGACCTTGCCGCCGCCGGAATTGTAGGAATAGGCGCCCCAGGCGTTGAACTGCTGGATGCGCGTCGGAGACTGGGCGGCAGCCATGCTGGCGGTTGCCAGAACGAGTGCGATTGCGGTTGCGATCTTTCTTACAAACATGAGGTCCTGCCGCTTTTCTTGCTTTTCGATCACCCGAAACAGGTCAGACGGGCGACGCGTAGTCATGATTTCATTTGTTGTGACTTAATTCAGGTTACCAAACCGTCAACGAAGGCCAATATCCGCTGGTTTCAGCCCCGAAACGAAGCATTTGTGGCCTTCGCCCCCGCGCCTGTCGACCTGCGATCCGCTCATTTTCGAGCGTTTTGCCGGCGTCAAATATTCAGCGCGTCGGACCGCTCTCCGGATCGATTCCTGCCCCAAGCCATTGCGAACAACACACATCCTGACAAAGCCGTTTCGATGCGTGTCATTCCGAAATGTCTATGCCACAAAGAATCGGGCAAGAGTTTGACTTTTGGGCAGGAATACGGCGGCCATGCGGATGGACCGCACTTTCCGCGGTCACTCCTCGGGATTGTCGGCCAGCGTCTCGTCGGCCTTGAGATAGTGGGCTTCCTTGATCTGCCCGCTGATGGCGGCAAAAGCGGCGGTCAGAACCGCGACGTCATCGGAAAAACCGACGACGGCGAGCACATCGGGAAGGAAGTCGATCGGCAGCACAAAATAGGCGAGCGCCGCCAGCAGGATGCCGCGCGTGCGCGTTGGGGTCTTCGGGTCTATCGCGCAGTAATAGGCGGCGACAAGTTCCCGGCTGAACGGGATCTGGCGGGCGGCGCGGCGAAAGGTCGGCCAGAAGCGTCGCTTGACGCGCTTTTCCCTGCGCTCCTGTTCGGATTCTTCGCCGGGCAGGAGAATTTCACCAATCTTTACGTCGTCCATCGCCTCGTTTCCGATGTTGCAACGCTGCACAATATGGGAAGCGCCTGGTCTATTTCAAATGGTCCGGCATGCGGCCGGCGGCAGCCTTGTCCATTCTGGCGGCCAGCTTGAAGTCCAGTTCGGTGAGGCCGCTGGCGTCGTGCGTCGTCAAGGTCACGTCGACGCGGTTGTAGACGTTGAACCATTCCGGGTGATGGTCGAGCTTTTCGGCGACGATCGCCATCTCGGTCATGAAGCCGAAAGCCTCGACGAAATTCTTGAAGCGAAAGGCCTTCCAGATCGAGGCGCCGTCCTCGGCGCGGACCCACCCTTCCATCTTGTGCAGATGCTCGGCAATTGCCGCTTCGTCGAGTTTCTCCGGCCGCATTCGATCCTCCTTTTTCGCATCGTCTGTATCTGCTGCATAATTCCTTAAATCGGATTCGATTTAAGGATAAAATTATTCAGCAAGTTTAAAGCGTTACAGCGTCCTTTGCGCGTCATAGTTGGCGCGCGGCGCTGTAAGCCGTGCCGCCGCGTATAAGTCGGCCTGCCTCTTATCTCCTTGAAATGGATAGCATGAAACCGGCCCGAATTCTCTTTGTTTGTCTCGGCAACATCTGCCGATCACCGCTTGCTGAAGGCGTACTGCGCGCGCTTGCAGCCCGAAAAGGGCTGGCGTCGATGATCTCCGTCGATTCCGCCGGCACGGGCGCGTGGCATATCGGCGATCCACCCGATCGCCGGTCGATCGAGGTGGCGCGCCGGCACGGCATCGACATTTCAGGCCTTCGCGGGCGCAAGGTCGACAAACCTGATTTCGAGGCCTACGACTTGATCCTCGGCATGGACGGGGAGAATGTCAGGGCGCTTCGTCAGATGGCACCCGCTGAACTGTCAGCCAAAGTGCATCTTTTCATGGCTTACGCGTCGGGCCGGGACCAGGATGTGCCTGATCCCTATTATGACGGTCCCGAAGCGTTCGAGCGCCTCTACCAGATGTTGGAAGCCGGATGTTCGTCGTTGCTCGAAAGGCTCGACGAGCGGGCTTCGTGAAGCGGGAATACCTCTTCGGTGAGATAAGGGCCACCGCCGACGGAATCGCGCGACGACAGCAACACGAAGCGTGACACTGTGAAGAGCGATGCCATGAAGTTGCCGCGACCGGAGAGATACTCGACGACGTCCTCGACGCGGCTGGAGCGCAATCTTGCAAGCGTGACATGCGGCGTGAACTTGCGCGGATCCGCCGGCAGCCGCAGCCTCTGGCAGATACGTTCGATTTCGGCCTGCAGCGCGTACATTTCCGGATGGCTGCTGACCCCGGCCCAGACCGAATGCGGTTTCTTCGAACCGAAGGCGCCGGTGCCGGTCAGCTGCAGCTGGAACTCCGGTCTTTCGATCCGGTCAAGCTTGTCGATGATCTCGTCTGCGGTGCGCCAGTCGACGTCACCAATGAAGCGCAAGGTGATGTGGTAGTTCTCCACATCGATCCAGCGAGCTCCGGGAAGACCTCCGCGCAGCAATGAAAGACTCATCGCAACATTGCGCGGAATTTCGAGGGCGGTGAATAGTCTCGGCATGGCGAGCTCCCCGAATCTCTTGCAGATGTCTCAGCGAATCACGCATCGAGTCTGCAGGCAACTACTATTTGACGCTTGCGAATATTAACACTCTCTTAACTGTGGATGATTTGTTCACTCCGTCTTTGCCAATGTTGCAATGAAACGTTCGACGACCGGCAGCGCTTTCTCGACCATCATGCCGACGCCGTTGCCGTTCGGGTGCATGCCGTCCTCGAGCTTGAGCGCCGCGTCGGTGACCACGCCGTCGAGGAAGAAGGGGTAGAGTTCCAGCCCATATTTCTCTGCGAGTTCCGGATAGATCGGATTGAACCGGGCCGCATAGTCGGCGCCCATGTTCGGCGGCGCCATCATGCCGGCGAGCAGCACGGCGATGCCGCGCTCCTTGAGACGCGCAATCATCGCTTCGATGTTCTTGCGGGTTTCTTCCGGCGGAATGCCGCGCAGCGCGTCGTTGGCGCCGAGCTCGAGGATAACGCCCTTGGTGCCGTCGGGTATCGACCAGTCGATGCGCGCAAGGCCGCCGGAGCTGGTGTCGCCGGAAACACCGGCGTTCGCCACCGCGACGTCGAGACCCTTTTCCTTCAGCGCCTTTTCAAGCCGAGCCGGGAAGGCATCCTCGGGCGGCAGCTGATAACCCGCCATCAGGCTGTCGCCGAAGCCGACGAGACTGATCGTTTCGGCTCGTGCCGTCGCCGATAACGCAATTGTCATTGCGAGCCCCAAGAAAAACCGTTGAAAACCTTTTAATGCCATGGGTCTGTTCCTAAATCGCGGGAGCCGTTTTCTTTTTCTCTTTCCGTTTCATATAGGGTTATTTCGCTTGGCCAGTACCATCATCGAGCTCAAAAATGCCGACCTCACCCTCGGCGAGGCTGCGGCCTCGGTGCATGTGCTGAAAGGCATGAGCCTGACAATCGACGCCGGCGAGTCCGTCGGCATCGTCGGGCCCTCCGGTTCGGGCAAGTCGACATTGCTGATGGTGCTCGCCGGCCTCGAACGGCTCGATCGCGGCGAAATCGTCATCGACGGAACGCCGCTGCATCAGCTGAGCGAGGACCGCGTGGCCGACTTTCGCGGCCGCAACATCGGCATCGTCTTCCAATCCTTCCACCTCATCCCCAACATGACGGCGCTCGAAAACGTTGCTGTGCCGCTCGAACTCGCCAATGTCCGCGACGCCTTCGAGATCGCACGCAAGGAACTCGTCGCCGTCGGCCTCGGCGAGCGGCTCAGCCACTATCCGGGCCAGCTTTCCGGCGGCGAGCAGCAGCGCGTGGCGATTGCACGTGCGCTCGCGCCGTCACCAAAATTGCTGATCGCCGACGAACCGACCGGCAATCTCGACGCCGAGACAGGACGACAGATTGCCGATCTGCTTTTCGCCGAACAGCGTGACCGGGGCATGACACTCGTGCTGGTGACCCACGACGCGGCGCTGGCGGCGCGCTGCTCGCGGCAGGTGCGGGTGCGCTCCGGCGAGATCATCTCCAGCGGCGCGCTCGAACCGACCGTCGAAACGCAGCGCCAGGAAGCGGCATCGGCATGAGCGAGGCCCTCTCGATCCGTCTGCGTCCTCTGCTCGCCCTGCGGCTGGCGCTGCGCGAAATGCGCGGCGGCCTCAAGGGGTTCTACATCTTCCTCGCCTGCATTGCGCTTGGCACGGCGGCGATCGCCGGCGTCAACTCGCTGTCGCAATCCATCACCGCGACGATCGCGTCCCAGGGGCGCGATCTGCTTGCCGGCGACATCCGCTTCGAGCTCAACAATCGGGTAGCGACGTCAGAGGAGCGTGCGTTCCTGGACGGGCTCGGGCCCGTCTCGGTTTCGGCCGGCCTGCGCTCGATGGCGCGTTTGCCCGACGGCTCAAACCAGGCGCTCGTCGAGTTGAAGGCCGTCGATGCGGCCTATCCGCTCTACGGCAAGCTGGAAAGCCAACCGGATCAGCCGCTTGGCAGTCTGCTGGCGCAGCAGGGCGACGTGTTCGGTGCGGTTGCGGCACCGCTGCTGCTCGACCGTCTCGGCATTTCCGTCGGCGACGAAATCCTGCTCGGCAATGCCCGCATCAGGATTGCCGGGACGATCGTGCGCGAACCGGATGCGCTCTCCGACGGTTTTGGCTTCGCGCCGCGCCTGATGGTTTCCGCCGAAGCGCTCGCCGCGTCGGGGCTCGTCCAGACGGGAAGTCTTGTCGAGCACGGCTACAAGGTGAAGATCGCCGATCCGACCCGGGTCACGGCTGTCCGCGGCGACGCCGAGACACGCTTTCCTTCGGCCGGCTGGTCGATCCGCACCAGTTCCAATGCTGCCCCATCGCTGACGGCCAACATCACCCGCTTCTCGCAGTTCCTGACGCTCGTCGGGCTCACGGCCCTGATCGTCGGCGGCGTCGGCGTCGCCAACGCCGTCCGCGCCTATCTCGACCAGAAGCGCAGCGTGATTGCCACCTTCAAGTGCCTCGGCGCGCCCGCCTCGCTGGTGGCGATGATCTATCTCGCGCAGATCCTCCTGATTGCGCTGATCGGCATCGGCATTGGGCTTGTGCTCGGTGCGCTCATCCCCTTCGTCGCCGCACAGTTTCTTGCCGACCTGCTGCCCATTTCTACCGAGTTCCGGCTCTATCCGGATGCGCTCGGCATCGCGGCACTCTTTGGCGTGCTGACGGCGCTGGCCTTTGCCATTCTTCCCCTCGGCCGGGCCCGCGGCATTCCGGCAACGGCGCTCTTTCGCCAGCAGGGATTCGACCCGACCGGTTTTCCGGCATGGCCCTACCTGGTCGGCGCGCTCGCCTGCTTGATCGCGCTTGCCGGGCTTGCGATCTGGACCGCCTATGACCGCTACATCTCGCTGGTCTTCCTTGGGGCGATCGCCTTTGCCTTCATCGTTCTGCGCCTCGTGTCGCTGCTGATCTCGTGGCTGGCGCGCCGCAGTCCGCGCGTCAACTCGCCGGCGCTGCGGCTGGCGATCGGCAACATCCATCGGCCAGGAGCGCTGACGCCTTCGGTGGTGCTGTCGCTCGGCCTCGGCCTTGCGCTTCTCGTCACGCTCGCGCTGATCGACGGCAATCTGCGGCGCGAACTCACCGGCGATATGGCCGAGCGAGCACCCAATTTCTTCTTCGTCGATATCCAGGGAAGCGAAATCGAGGGGTTCCGCACGCTGCTCAACGGAACGATGCCTGATGGCAAGGTCATCGAGGTGCCGATGCTGCGCGGCCGCATCGTCGCCTTCAACGGCGAGGACGTGAACAGCCGCAACGTGCCGCCAGGCGGTCAATGGGTGCTGCGCGGCGACCGCGGCATCACCTATGCCAAGAACAAGCCTGAGAATTCGACGCTTGCCGAGGGCAGCTGGTGGGCGCCTGACCATAGCGGCGAGCCGCTGGTGTCGTTCTCGGCGGAAGAGGCGCGCGAACTCGGATTGAAGATCGGCGACATGGTGACCGTCAACGTGCTTGGCCGCAACATCACCGCCAAGATCACCAATTTCCGCAATGTCGAATGGGAATCGCTGTCGATCAACTTCGTGATGGTGTTCTCGCCCAACACCTTTGCCGGCGCGCCGCATGCCTGGCTGGCAACGGTGATCGATCCCGGTGCGACGCCCGACGAGGAGGCGACGGTGCTGAGGGCCGTCACCAACGCCTATCCAACGATCACGAGCGTGCGGGTAAAGGATGCTCTCGACATTGTGAACGGGCTTCTCGGACAACTGGCAACGGCGATCCGTGCCGCTGCCGCCGTCGCGCTTGTCGCCTCCGTCCTGGTGCTGGCCGGCGCGCTTGCCGCGGGCAATCGGGCGCGCATCCACGATGCGGTGGTGCTGAAGACGCTGGGTGCCACGCGCGCCACGCTGATCCGCGCCTTCAGCTACGAATACATCATCCTTGGCCTTGCAACCGCGGTCTTTGCGCTGTTTGCCGGCGGTGTCTCCGCCTGGTTCGTCGTCAGCCGCATCATGAAGCTGCCGTCGAATTTCCTGCCGGATGTGGCTGTCGCCACGGTCGTCGTCGCACTGGTGATGACGGTCGGCATCGGGCTTGCGGGAACCTGGCGTGTGCTGGGTCAGAAGGCGGCGCCGGTTCTGCGGGAGCTTTGAGTGGACGAGTTAACCGTAAATCTCTGTCATACAAGGCCATAAACGCTCAGGCTGTGCCGAAACAGGCGCCGAAAGGTCTTGTACGCAAGGGCTTTCGGCATCATATTTATCCACAGGCATGCTGGAGCCCCGCAGCGGCGCCTGGGCATGGGATGATGGCCGATTGGTCAGGTCATCCGCCCGACACCGTAAGTTCAACCGGGGCTTAATGAGGAAACAATGGCTGATCTGAGAAACTACCAAACCCGAATGTCGCCCGCCGGCGCTCAGGCGGGTGCCGTGATCGATGAAGGCCTTCGCGCGTATATGCTGAAGGTCTACAACCTGATGGCCCTCGGCCTGGCGATTACCGGCGTGGCAGCTTACGGAACATTCGCGCTTGCCGTCTCCAATCCGGCATTCGCCCAACTTCTCTATGGGTCGCCCCTGAAATGGGTCGTCATGCTCGCTCCGCTGGGTCTCGTGTTCTTCATGAGCTTCCGCATCAATAGCATGAGCGTTTCTGCTGCGCAGATGACGTTCTGGGTCTATGCGGCGCTGATGGGCGTTTCGCTGTCGTCGATCTTCCTGGTCTTCACCGGCCAGAGCATCGTGCAGACGTTCTTCGTCACTGCCGCCTCGTTCGGCGCGCTGTCGCTCTACGGCTACACGACGAAGAAGGACCTGTCCGGCATGGGCTCGTTCCTGATCATGGGTCTGTTCGGCGTCATCATCGCGTCGATCGTCAACATCTTCCTCGCCTCTTCGGCGCTCGGCTTCGCGATCTCGGTGATCGGCGTGCTGATCTTCGCAGGCCTTACCGCCTACGACACGCAGAAGATCAAGGAAATGTACTACGATGCCGATGACAGCACCGTGGCCGGCCGCAAGGCGATCATGGGTGCCCTGACGCTCTACCTCGACTTCATCAACCTGTTCATGTTCATGCTGCAGTTCCTGGGCAACCGGAACAACTAAGCCTGAAGAGATTGACGGAAAAGGCGGCTTCGGCCGCCTTTTTTGTTGCCCGGAAAAGAGCTTGATCCACGGGTGCGATCCATGTGACTGAATGGAAAAATCCAACCGTCAAGATCCGTCCATGTCCCTGACCTTGCGCGACACCACCGTCTCCGATCTGCCCGCCATCGCCGAAATCTACCGCGAATCCGTTCTGAACGGCGTCGCGACCTACGAGATCGTGCCTCCGTCGGAGGCGGAGATGGCAACACGCTTCTCCACCATCATTGGCCATGGTTATCCCTACATCGTCGCCATCGACGAGGCGGGCACGATCGTCGGCTACGCCTATGCCTCCGCCTTTCGCACGCGCACGGCCTACCGCTTCCTGGTCGAGGATTCGATCTACCTCGCGCCATCGGCGCGCGGGAGGGGGGCAGGAAGGATGTTGCTGGTCGAACTGGTCGAGCGCTGCACCGCGCTTGGGTTTCGCCAAATGGTGGCGGTCATCGGTGGTGCCCACCCGGCATCGATCGCGGTCCATCGCTCGGTCGGCTTCGTACACCAGGGGCTGATGAAGGCGACAGGCTTCAAGCATGGACGGTGGCTCGATACCGCGATCATGCAGCTTGCGCTGGGCGATGGAGTGAAGAGCGATCCGCCCGAGGGCGTTTACCCGGATACGCTTTATCAAGCCTGAGGACGGGGCTTAGAGCATTTCCAGGAAAAGTGCGAAGCGGTTTTCCGTCAGGAAATGCGTAAAAACAAGGAGCTAGAGCGTTTCCGTGACACCTTCGAAGGAAGAGACGCGCTAGATCATTTCATTGTTTCATTGAAACAGTGAAATGATCTAACTCTTTGAAACTACGCAATTCCGGGCGGAAGACCGTTTCACACTTTTCCTGGAATTGCTCTAGCGCAGCCACCCGGCCCGCGAGCCCGGGATAGGACCTCCGATCGACCTCGAACCGGCTCTCAGGTTTCGACCAGCTTGAGCGCCTTGTCGAAGACCTTCAGCACGTGCCCGAGCTCGTGTCCGCGTTTCAGGATCGTGCCGTGAATGTTGAGCACGCTGTAGGCGCCCTGCTTGGCCGCCAGTTTCGGGTTTTTCTCGATGCGGTAGAGTGGCATCTCGCCCGATCGCTTGAAAACGGAGAAGACGGCCCGGTCCTTCAGGTGGTCGATGGCGTAGTCTCGCCATTCGCCTTCGCCGACCATGCGGCCGTAGATCCACAGGATCTGGTCGAGTTCGCGACGGTGAAAGGTGATGGGGGGGGAATTCCGGGCGTTCTTGTATTCGTGAAGATCGACGACCACTTCGGAAGTGGTCGGGCGCTGATGTCGCGCCTCGCCTCGCGGCAAATCCGGCTCATCGGTCATCGGCAATCCGGCCTTCTGTTGTGACAGAACGATAACAGTTTGCCTGACACGAGCCGAAAAGCAAGCCGGAACCAGCCGGAAGCCGTTGGGTGCAGACGGCATTTCTTGCCTCTGCCCCATTTCAGTCAAATCGCCGCCCCAATTCACCGCAAAACTCGCGAGCGCTGACGGACAGAGTCGTTGCCACCGTATGTCCGATCAGATCGTCATGCTGCGTGACCTTCAACGAACGCAGTCATGGCCGGTTCGGTCCGGTAACTTCGAACCCTCAGCCCCAGCCCCTCGATGCTGCCGGGCCGAACCACCCCTTACCGCCTCGCGCGCCGCATGTGACGTGCTGAGGACGCTGTGGCACTTCAAACCTGCTGCGTGTGTCTCCTCAAAACGATGCCGATCTAAGGAATTCTGCAGCCGCTCACAGTTTGCCCTGCGGGCCGGCGAGCACGGCCGTGGCGCCGATGATCGCGCCCGGGGTTTCGGCATCCTTCATCGACTGCAATAGCACCGCGCAGCCGCTTTTGCCACGCTGCTCCGTCAGCACCGTCGCAGGAAGGGTGAAGGTCGCGGGCTTGCCATCCCACATACCGATGGTCTGGATGTCGCGCACGGCGTGCCAATAGGAAATTTTCTTACCGCTGTTTTCGCCCTTCTGGACGTCGACCACCTTCGCCCGGTCGAAATAGACGACGACGACGTTGGCCTTGCCGTCACCCGCGCCGACCTTGATCGAGATCTCGTCGCCGTTGATCTTCGCCTCGACCGGAACGGCAAGCCCCTTGCCGGCGGCCTTCATGATGTCGAGCCGGGATTTGATCGCCTGCAGATTGGCGCCGTTGACATGATCGCGGCCGTTGAGGATCGCCTGCGGCGTATAAACGCCGCTGCGACCGAGCATCCGCGCATAGGCATATTGCCGGTCGGTGTTCTCGCTTGAGGCGAGTGTGTCCTTCCAGCCGAGATAATTCCAATAATCGACATGATAGGACAGCGCCACCACGTCGCCATCATCCACCAGCTTCTTCAGTGCGGCATCGGCCGGTGGGCAGGAGGAACAGCCCTGGCTGGTGAAGAGTTCGACGACGCCCTTGATAACCTTCCCGTCCTCAGCCATCGCCGGAACCGACGCTGCGGCAAAAAGCCCGAAAGCCATTGCAACAGGGCGGAGAAAATATCTGTCTGCGAATGTCATGGCGTCACTTCATTGCCGGCCGACAGGCCACCTTCACGGGGAAGTCCATTACATACGACGCCGATGCTTCAACGGGAAGTCACGTTGGAGTGAGGATCCGGGCGAGCAACCTATACGGATCGTGAAAGGGCCGGGACACCTTGCGGTATCCCGGCCCTTCAATGGTTCAGACAACCAGAACGATCAGGCGGCGAGGTCGCGCAGAACCGTCTGCAGGATGCCGCCGTTGTTGACGTAGGTCACTTCGTCGAGTGTGTCGATGCGGCAGACGAGCGGAACGTCCTTCACGCTGCCGTCGCCATAGATGATCCTGGCGACGCGCTTTTCGCGCGGCTGGACATTGGCGAGGTTGTTGATGGTGACGATCTCATCGCCCTTGAGGCCGAGCGATTCCCAGGTCGTGCCCTGTTCGAAGACGAACGGGATGACGCCCATGCCGACCAGGTTCGAGCGGTGGATGCGCTCGAAGGACTGGGCGATCACGGCCTTGACGCCGAGAAGGTTCGTGCCTTTTGCAGCCCAGTCGCGCGACGAGCCGTTGCCGTATTCGACGCCGGCGAAGATGACGAGCGGAACGCCCTCTTCCTTGTACTGCATGGCGGCGTCGTAGATCGACATCTCTTCCTTCGACGGATAGTGGATGGTGTAGCCACCTTCCTTGCCGTTCGGGCCGAGCATGTGGTTGCGGATGCGGATGTTGGCAAAGGTGCCGCGCATCATCACCTCATGGTTGCCACGACGCGTACCGTACTGGTTGAAGTCGGCGACGCCGACGCCATGACCGATGAGGTACGAACCGGCCGGCGAAGCAGCCTTGATCGAACCGGCCGGCGAGATGTGGTCGGTGGTGATCTTGTCGCCGAACAGGCCGAGGACGCGCGCACCGTTGATGTCGGAGATGCCCGAGCCGGACTTGCCCATGCCCACGAAGTAAGGCGGGTTCTGCACGTAGGTCGAACCGTCGTCCCAGGCGTAGGTCTGGCCCGGAGGAACCTGAACGGCCTGCCAGTTTTCGTCGCCCTTGAACACGTCGGCATACTTGGTCGCGTAGAGTTCGCGGGTGACGTACTTGAAGATGAACTCCTGGATCTCCTTGGAGGTCGGCCAGATGTCCTTGAGGAAGACCGGGTTGCCGTTCTGGTCCTCACCGAGCGGCTCGTTGG
The DNA here is from genome assembly GCF_001270265.1 of Ensifer adhaerens. Classification (GTDB taxonomy): domain Bacteria; phylum Pseudomonadota; class Alphaproteobacteria; order Rhizobiales; family Rhizobiaceae; genus Ensifer; species Ensifer adhaerens_B. The sequence continues at coordinate 5,231 of NZ_LGAP01000024.1, read as the reverse complement.
TCAGATCCTTCTGGACCGTACCGGCAAGCGCGTAGGCGACGACGAGCGGCGGCGAGGCGAGGTAGTTCGCCTGAACGTCCGGCGAGATACGGCCTTCGAAGTTGCGGTTGCCGGAGAGAACGCCGGCGGCAATCAGGCCCTTGTCGTTGATCGTCTTGGAGATCGGGGCCGGCAGCGGACCGGAGTTGCCGATGCAGGTGGTGCAGCCGAAGCCGACGAGGTTGAAGCCGAGCGCGTCGAGGTCCTTCTGCAGGCCCGACTTGGCGAGGTATTCGCCGACGACCTGAGATCCCGGTGCCAGCGAGGTCTTGACCCACGGTTTGGACTTCAGGCCCTTGGCAACGGCGTTGCGGGCGAGAAGGCCGGCGGCGATCAGAACCGACGGGTTGGACGTGTTGGTGCACGACGTGATCGCAGCGATGGCAACGTCGCCATGGCCGAGATCGAAGTCGGTGCCTTCGACGGCGTAACGGTTCGAAAGCTGGCCCGGCTTCTTGTAGTCGCCTTCGAGCGCGGTGGCGAAACCGGACGCGATGCTTTCCAGCGGAATGCGGCCTTCCGGACGCTTCGGGCCGGCCATGGCTGGCACGACGTCGCCGAGGTCGAGTTCCAGCGTGTCGGTGAACACCAGCTCGGAGCCGTCACCGTCGCGCCACATGCCTTGAGCCTTGGAGTAGGCTTCGACGAGCGCGATGCGCTGCTCTTCGCGGCCCGACATGGTGAGGTAGTTGATGGTTTCGCTGTCGACCGGGAAGAAGCCGCAGGTCGCGCCGTATTCCGGACCCATGTTGCCGATGGTGGCGCGGTCGGCGAGCGTCATGTTGTCGAGGCCGGGGCCGAAGAATTCGACGAACTTCGAAACCACACCCTTCTTGCGCAGCATCTGCACGACCATCAGCACGAGGTCGGTGGCGGTGACGCCTTCCTTGAGCTTGCCGGTCAGCTTGAAGCCGATGACCTCGGGCAGCAGCATGGAAACCGGCTGGCCGAGCATGGCGGCTTCAGCCTCGATGCCGCCGACGCCCCAGCCGAGAACGCCAAGGCCGTTGATCATCGTGGTGTGGCTGTCGGTGCCGACGCAGGTGTCCGGGTAGGCGGTGATTTCGCCGTCTTCTTCACGGGTCCAGACAGTCTGGCCCAGATATTCCAGATTGACCTGGTGACAGATGCCGGTGCCGGGCGGCACGACGCGGAAGTTCTTGAACGCCTGCTGGCCCCACTTCAGGAAGCGGTAGCGCTCGCCGTTGCGCTGGTATTCCAGCTCGACGTTGCGGGCAAAAGCGTTCGGGGTGCCGAATTCGTCGACGATAACCGAGTGGTCGATGACGAGGTCGACGGGCACGAGCGGGTTGATCTTCTCCGGATCGCCGCCGAGCGAGACCATGGCGTCACGCATGGCTGCGAGGTCGACGACGGCAGGAACGCCGGTGAAGTCCTGCATCAGGACGCGGGCCGGGCGGTAGGCGATTTCGTTTTCCGCGGTGCCCTTGTCGTTCAGCCAGGCTGCGACGTTCTCGATGTCCTTCTTGGTGACGGAGCGACCGTCTTCGTTACGCAGCAGGTTTTCGAGCAGCACCTTCATCGAGTAGGGAAGCTTCGAAACGCCGGCGAGACCGTTCGCCTCAGCCTTGGGCAGGCTGTAATAGACGTAGTCGACACCGTTGACGGTGAGCGTGGAGCGACAATTGAAACTGTCTAGGGACTTGGACACTGGATAATACCCCGTTCCGTCTGATCGCCAAAAACTGACGTACGAACGCCCGAGCGCAATGAAGCGCGAATTGGGATGCGGGTGCGGCCATTTCCGCTGTCCGTACGTGGAAATTCATTCCATGTTCGGCGCTAGGATGAAATTCACGCCGACCGCTGGCGTGTTGGCCGCCTTATAGATAATTTCTCCAAATCGTGCCAGACCAACCAAGGTCCAATCGGGACTTTTTTTTGCCCTGCGGCAAAGAGCGTAAAGGGAAGCTGAAAATTCATGCGCCTGCTGGCTGAAGGTCTGAGTGCGAGGCGAGGCGAGGATCTGATTTTTAACGATATTTCCTTTGCTCTTAGTGCCGGAGAAGCCCTTGTGGTCACGGGTCCGAACGGCTCGGGAAAGTCGACTTTGCTGCGTGTTCTGGCCGGTCTTCTCATCGCAGAATCCGGGAGTCTCAAACTTGAGAATGGCCCTCCCGAAATGCGCCATCCATCGGAGATCAGCCATTATCTCGGCCATCGGAACGCGATGAAGCGCGAGCTGACCGTCGCGGAAAATCTTTCCTTCTGGAAGGATTTCATGGGTGATTCGCAGGGCGGCGCGGGCAAGGGCCTTGCCGAAGCCGTCGAGGCCGTCGGCCTTCCCGGCATCGCGCACCTGCCTTTCGGCTATCTGTCGGCCGGCCAGCAGCGCCGCATGGCGATGGCCAAGCTGCTTGTCGCCTACCGTCCGATCTGGATCCTCGACGAGCCGACGGCCGCGCTCGACGCCGGCGCCGACAAGCTGTTTGCCGGATTGGTCAATGCGCATCTCGATCGCGGCGGCATCGTCGTCGCGGCGACGCACCAGCCGCTCGGGCTCGAGCGCACGAGGGAATTGCGGATGACCGGTTTTGCCGGCGTCGGCGGAGGCATGTGGCATGACGCGTGACAAGGCGACCGGTGGCAAAGAGATGAAGGGACGCCGCAAGTGATCGCGCTCTTCTTCCGCGACCTGAAGCTTTCCATCCGCGCCGGCGGTGGCGCGATGATCGGCGTCTTGTTCTTCATGACGGTCGTTGCCGTCATTCCCTTCGGGGTCGGCCCTGACCTCAACCTGCTCGCGCGGATCGGCCCGGCGATCCTTTGGATCGGGGCCCTGCTCGCATCGCTGCTCGGCCTCGACCGGTTGTTTCAGGCGGAGCGCGAAGACGGATCGCTCGATCTGATGCTGATGCAGGAAACGCCGCTGCTCGTCACCGTTTTCGTCAAATGTGCCGCCCATTGGGCTGCCACCGGCCTGCCGCTGGTGATCGCCGCGCCTCTGCTCGGGCTGTTCATGAACATGGACGAGCTTGCGATCGGCGCCACCATGCTGACGCTTCTTGTCGGGACGCCGGCAATCACCTTGATCGGTGCGGTTGGTGCTGCCGTCGCGGTGTCGTTGCCGCGCGGCGGTCTGCTGGTATCGATCCTGGTGCTGCCGCTTGCCATTCCGGTGCTGATCTTCGGCGTCAGCGCCGTTTACGCGGCGATCGAGGATCCCGCTCCGTTTCTGCCGCCCTTGATGATCCTGATGGCGATCACCCTGTTTTTCGCCGTCATCGGGCCTGTTGCCGCCGCCGCGGCGCTTCGTCATGCGTCCGACTGACGCGGATCAAGCAGCATAAGGATAAAGTGTTTGCGGTTTTCCGCCCATATCCCGCTCTAACCTATTAAAATCGATCACGTTTGTGACTGTTCGGTTGGCTCTGCTCAAAAATCATCGTGATCGTGTGATTGACGGGGATCAATTGCAGCAAAGGGCCTTAAGCGTTAAAGAGCCATCATGAGCGAAAACAGCCTGGCTATCCGCAAATTCAGCGATCTCGCCAACCCGACGCGGTTTCTGGCGCTGGCCGATCGCGTCCTGCCGTGGTTTGCGGCGCTGACGGCGCTTTTCTTCGTCGTCGGCCTCTGGCTGTCGTTCACGACGGAAGGCGATTACCAGCAGGGCGAGACGGTGCGCATCATGTATGTGCACGTGCCGGCGGCCTGGCTGTCGATGATGTGTTACTCGGTCATGGCGCTCGCAGCCCTTGGCACGCTCGTCTGGCGGCATCCGCTTGCCGACGTGTCGTCGCGGGCCGCCGCCCCGATCGGCGCCTGTTTCACCTTTCTGGCGCTCGTCACCGGCTCGCTCTGGGGCAAACCGATGTGGGGCGCCTGGTGGGTGTGGGACGCGCGGCTGACATCGGTCTTCGTGCTGTTTCTGATGTATCTCGGGCTGATGGCGCTCAACCGCGCCATGGACGACCCGGCGCGTTCGTCGCGCGTCTCGGCCGTGTTGGTGCTGGTCGGCTTCGTCAACATTCCGATCATAAAATTTTCGGTCGAATGGTGGAACACGCTGCACCAGCCGGCCAGTGTGCTCAGGCTCGACGGCCCGACGATCGACCCGGAATTCCTCCGGCCGCTCGTCGTCATGGCGATCGCCTTCACGCTTCTGTTCTTCACGCTGCATATTGCCGCCATGCGCAACGAGATCTGGCGCCGGCGCGTGACGTCGCTTCGCCGTCTGGCGGCCCGCAGTGCCGGTCGGGAGGCCTGATGCCATGATGAGCCATGCAGCCTATGTTTTTGCCAGTTACGGGATCGCGACGCTGACTGTCGTCGGCCTCTGTCTCTGGGTGATCGCCGACGGACGGGCGCGCCAGCGTGAGCTGCGCGAACTCGAAGCGTCGGGCGTGCGCCGGCGCTCGGCGGAAGCAACAACCGGAGAGCCCAGATGACCAGCACCCCCGCACCCGGTGGCGAGGAACGCAAGCCGGGAGCGCTGCGCGTCGGTCTTGCCCTTCTGCCGCTCGCGATCTTCGCGGCCCTGGCCGCCATCTTCTGGAGCCAGCTCAATTCCGGCAAGGATGTCAGCGAAATCCCCTCGGCGCTGATCGGCACCAAGGCGCCGACGCTCGACATGCCGCCGCTTGAGGGCGCGACCCGAAACGGCCAACCGATGCCGGCGCTGACCGACGCTGCCATCAAGGGCAAGCTGACGCTGGTCAACGTCTGGGCCTCCTGGTGCGTGCCATGCCGGCAGGAGCATCCGTTCATTCTCGAACTGTCGAAGGACGAGCGGCTGACCGTCGTCGGCATCAACTACAAGGACCAGAACGAAAACGCGCTCCGGTTCTTGGGCGAGCTTGGCAATCCCTTTGCCGCCGTCGGTGTCGATCCGCGCGGCAAGGCGGCGATCGATTGGGGTGTCTACGGAATCCCTGAATCCTATCTCGTCGGTGCCGACGGCACGATCCTCTATAAACGCGTCGGACCGTTCGACGAGGACAGCGTAAAGAATGGATTGATGCCGGCCATCGAGAAGGCTGCCGCCGGTTCTTGAGCGCCTTCCGTGCTGTTGTCAGCAACCCGCCCCTCATCCGGCCTGCCGGCCACCTTTGTAACTTCCCTATCACCGCATTCGCAGGTGTAATGGACGATGCGGTAGCGGGCGAAAGACCGAAGCACCTTTGGGACAGCAAGCCCGTGGGAGAGCTTGGGTCCTCGCCCGCCGTTCC
>NZ_LGAP01000023.1 GCF_001270265.1 Ensifer adhaerens | reverse complement strand
GCGATATCCGCTCCCACTGCTCGTCCCGAAGGATCAGACGATCCAAAACACCCATGACTGCCTCCAAAAGACAGTCTTGAATCTGATTTGCTCACCCTTGGAAATCCCAAGAGTCCACACGACCTAGGGCGGAAACGGTCACGTCTTCCATGCCGCGCTCAATACGCCCAACATAAGAACGGTCGATGCTCGCCTCCAAAGTAAGCCTTTCCTGCGAAAGCCCTTTGCTGACGCGAAGCCTGCGCAGGTTCCATCCAATGGTTTGCCTGATAGGTCTTTGCCGATAAAGCTCGCGCATCTTTGCCGCCTGCAACAGGCCATAACGTGTCTAGGGCACAAGTTACCTGCCGAATTTCGAGCGATGAGTGTGGTGTTTTGAACCGGTCAACGTCGATGATCATGACCCCAAAATCCACCCCATCACAATCCGCCATAGTCTTTGCGGCTGCGTTACGCCCAGCCCCGCGCTGACGGCAGCAGGGGGAGAGTAAGCGGATTCGCGCGGCCCATTGTAATCAGCTCTGCCAGGAGGAACGCGGTCGTCGGGCCCAATGTGAAGCCCTGATGGCCGTGGCCAAAATGGAACCACAGGCCCTTATGCCGGGTCGGGCCGACGACAGGCAGCATGTCGGGCATGCAGGGGCGGGTACCCGACCATGGCGTAGCTTCGATGGGCTCGCGCAGCGCAAAAAGCTCGCGCGCAGCGTTGGTCGCGTGCCGAATTTGTCGCAATGCCGGCGCTGCTCCCGGCGGCGCCATATGCGCCCCGGTCAAAACCCGCCATCCTGCGTTCATCGGCGCAACCAGCGTGGAATTGTCGACATCCAGCATTGAGACGCGGGGCCCGTCTTGGCCTGAAAAATGCCTGTGATATCCGCGCTTGAACACCATGGGTATGCGATAGCCGAACGTTTTCGCGAGCGTCGGCGACCATGGCCCCAAGGCAACCACCGCGTTTTCAGCGCTGACGACGCCATCCTCAGACAACACGCGCCAACCGGCACCATTCTGCTGCAAGGTCATGGCGTCGCCGCGGGCCAGCGTACCACCGCGCGCCACGAAGAGAGCGGCGTAGCGCGCAACCAGCTCGCCTGGGTCACGGCAGGTCCAGGGTGAGGTCCAATGGACGGCACCCGCGAGCCGACGTTGCAGCGCGGGTTCGCTTGCCGCAAGTTCGTCCGCGTCAAGCACATCTGACGGCACGCCGTAGACACGCTTCAGCCGCTCCGCAGCCGCGGCAGCCGCTTCGAAATTCGCGGGCGTACGATAGACAGCGCGCCACCCCCGCCGGACGATCAGTTCGCCAGCGCCGGCGGGTTCGATGAAGCGCGCGTGATCGTCGCTCGCACGCAGCGCGAGCTGTGAATAGTTCGCAATGGTTCTCGCGTAAGGCGCAGCCGCCGATTGCGTGAAATAGCGCCAGAGCGGCCCCGCCAGGCGTGGCAGATCGAAAAGCCGCCAATCGACGTCGTTGCCGCGCTTTAGCACCACTCTAGCGATCTCGCTCACGGTGCGGGGGAAGGCATAGGGTTCGACGGCCTCAGTCTGGATGATGCCGGCGTTGCCATAGCTTGTTTCCCGCCCCGGTGCTTCGCGATCCAGCAGCACCACCTGGTGCCCGTTCTCCTGCAATGCAAGCGCGGTTGAGACGCCGACCATGCCGGCGCCGAGGACAATGGAGGTAGTCATTGTTGGGTTCCGTTGTGGAGTTGGTCAGAAAGTCAGGCGTGAACTGTAGCCGACCACGAATTGGATGAAGCGCGAGACGTCGACCATGTCGTCGCCCTTGTAGCGGATCGTGTAACCGTCGGTGCGCTCGACGCCCTTGAGATAGGAGAGATACTCGGCCGGCAGGCGATTTCGGAACACGATCTCCAGCGTCGGATTTTCCAACTTGAACGGTTTGGCTGCGCCGGCTCTCGCCAGCGCCGCCTTGACGCCCTCACGAATCCGACGATGCGCGACCGCCGGCGTCAGCGAGATCGCCGATTGTGTGTTGTAAACCTGCTTGACCGGCACCGTCACGATATCGCCGATGCGCGCCCTGATCTCGTCCAAGGCGATGTTGTCGCCCGAGGCGAGCAGTACCGGGACGTCGAAATGCCCGGCAATGGCGGCGTTGATGCCGGCCTCCGGCATGACGACACCGTTGATTCGCACCTCGGCGAAGGCCGTGCCGCCGATCGTGTGCGATAGCACGCCACCCGAATGGCTTGCTCCGGCGTGGTAGCCGAGAAGCATCGCACCAACGAAGGAACCGAGCTCGACACCCTGCATCATCATTAGCGGCCGCGGCCAGCTGCGCACGACCTGCACATAGTCGGGCAGACGGTCAATCAGGATGCTCTCGCCATTTCCGTGGGAATCGCTGAGGATAACCTCCTCCACACCTTCCTCGTGTGCAGCCTCGCACGCGTGAACCACGGTGTCTGTCATCCAGCGGCGCGCGTTTTCGTATTCGAAACCTTCCGGCATCAGCTGGTCGCGGCTTACGACCCCAACGATTCCCTCGATATCCGCGGAAATGTAGATGCGCATTCCTGCCTCCCTGGTCAGCCGCACGATGGCGCGAATGATGCATTTGACTTTCCGACGATAAACATAGTTTTATGATTAGAAAATATCTTTCTTGGTTGATGAGAGGCAAAAATGAAACTGTTTATTGCGGGGCTGGACACCGAAACCAACACCTTTTCGCCGATGCAGACGGGCCTTGAGGCCTTCCGGGAAAACCTGATCGCCTATGGCGATGCCACCAGCAGGTCGCTCAACTGCTGCTCGTCGCAGATGTCTGTCTGGCGCAATGCCGCTGAAGAAGAAGCCTGGGACGTGGTGGAGAGCCTCTGCGCCGTGGCTGAGCCCGGCGGCAAGACCACGCGGGCGGTCTATGAGAGCTTCCGCGCCACCATCCTCGGCGACCTCAAGGCGGCCATGCCGGTCGACGCCGTCATGCTTGCCCTGCACGGCGCATGCGTCGCCGAGGGCTATGACGATGTCGAGGGGGATCTGCTCGAGCTTGTGCGCGGAATGGTCGGGCCGAATGTCCCGGTTGCTGCCGAGCTCGATCTGCATTGCCACATCACCGATCGCATGCTCTCCAACGCCACCATGATCGCCACCTACAAGGAGTATCCGCACACCGACATCGAAGAGGTTGCCAGCCAATTGTTCCGGTTGATGAAGCGGACGCTGGCGGGCGAAGTGCGGCCGGTGATGGGCGTCTATGACTGCCGGATGATCAACACCTTCCACCCGCATCGCGCTCCGTTGCGCGGCATTGTCGACCGCATGAAAGCGATCGAGGGGCAGGAGGGCATTCTCTCGGTCTCTTTCGGTCACGGTTTCCCCTGGGGAGACGTCGAAGATGTCGGCGCCAAGATGCTCGTCGTTACCGACAACGATACAGGGAAGGCGGCACGCACCGCGGAGGCCTTTGGCAGAGAGATATTTGATGCGCGTGAGGAAATGCGCGGCACCTATCTCAGTATCGATGCCGCACTGGATCGGGCCGTCAAGGCGAAGGGCGGACCGATTGTGCTGGCCGATGTCTCCGACAATGCCGGCGGTGGGGCGCCTGGAGACTCGACCTTCATCCTGCGCCGCATCATCGAGCGCGGCATCGAAGACGTGGCGACATGCCTCTACTGGGATCCGATTGCGGTGCGCTTGTGCCGCGAGGCGGGAGAAGGGGCGACGCTGGCGCTCAGGATCGGCGGCAAGGTCGGGCCGGCCTCCGGCGACCCTCTGGACCTGACCGTGAAGATCAGACGCATTGCCTCCGGCATTACCCAGCGCTTCGGGCCGACGCCGCTCGGTATTGGCGACGCGGTATGGGTTACGGCAGGCGGCGTCGACATTGTGCTGAACACCGTGCGCACACAAACTTTCCACCCGGAATGTATGACGGCGCTGGGCTTGAACCCGACGCAGAGGAAGATTGTCGTGGTAAAATCGAGCAACCACTTCCGCGCCGGCTTCGAACCCATCGCCAGCGAAATCCTCTATGTCGGCGGCCCCGGCGCCTTGCAACCCAGCTTCGAGGATCTGCCCTTCACCAAACTGAAGCTTCCCTATTGGCCGAAGGTCGCCGACCCGTTCGCGCAGTAGGACGGATGCCATTTGGCTCGGCTCAACGCGGCGAAGATTCGGCAGCCATTCGCTGCCGTCGTTGCCAGCAAGGATGATCGGGGGCGTGCCGATGCAGGCAAGGGCGTCGCTCGGCGAGTATGGGATTGCTTTTCGAGCGATGTTGATTTCGGCCACGTATTATAGGAAATGGTTTTCCTATCATACCAATCGGATTCTGCCGCGTCGCGGGCTGAGCCGAGAGCGGCAGGCGGTCGTGACGGCTGCAGGCAAATTGGAGACGCCAACGATGACCGATGCGAAATCCAGCCTCGGCGATATCCTGAAGGAGATTCGCAACCGCAATCGCTGGACGTTGGCAGAGGTGAGTTCCATGACGGGGCTTGCGGTCTCGACCCTTTCCAAGGTCGAAAACAACCAGATGCAGCTCACCTACGACCGGTTGATCCAGCTGGCCCAAGGCCTCAAGGTCGACATCGTCGAGCTTTTCGGGACCACGGCGGGTGCTGAGGACGCCCCCAGTATGCTGGGGCGCCGCACTTACACCAGATCTGGCGAGGGGCGAGAGATCATCACGCAAAACTACGACTATCTCTATGTTTGTACGGAGATTTCGAAGAAGTCGATGGTTCCAATCGTGGCGGTGGCGCGCGCTCGCACACTCGAGGAGTTTGGGCCGCTTATCCGGCACAAGGGCGAGGAGTTCTTCTACGTTGTCGAAGGGGAACTCGAACTTCATACCGAGATCTATGCGCCCTTGCGGCTCAAAAAGGGCGATTCCTGCTACTTCGATGCCATGATGGGGCACGCCTATCTCAGCGTGAGCGAAGAACCTGCGCAAATCCTTTGCGTTTGCTCGACCCCGGAAACCGAATTGATCTCCACCTTGTCGACCGCACAGACGACCAAGCTCAAAAGCTGACAAAACTATAAAATAAGTACGATAAGAAAAAAATATTGCACTTAGGAAAATCGTTTCCTACTCTAGTGCTGCGGTTGGTGCCGGGAGGGCATCGTGCGCCGCAGTTCTGGGGAGGACTACGAGATGAACGCTTCCAAGTGGAAATCGATTGGCGTCGCCTTGCTTCTGGCATCAACGCCTCTTTCCGGCGCCATCGCTGCGCAGGACGTGCTGGTGCTGGCGCGAGCGGAAGATCCGCCAACCGCCGATCCTGGAGTTGAAATTAGCAACAGCGGCTACACACTGATTTACGCTGCCTATGAAAGGCTCGTTGCCTACAAGGGCGGCTCAACGGAGGTCGGGCCCGAACTGGCTGAAAGCTGGACCGCCGACGACGCCGGCCTCGTGTGGACCTTCAAGCTCGCCAGCGGCCACAAGTTCGATGACGGCGCACCGGTCGACGCCGCTGCCGTCAAATTCAGCTTCGATCGATTGATGAAGCTGAAGGCGGGTCCCTCGGACGCGTTTCCGGTGCTCAAGGAGGTCGAGGTCGTCGATCCGCAGACGGTGAGGTTCCATCTGACGGCGCCATTTGCGCGCTTCATCTCGACACTCGCCGTCTCCGGTGCGGCCATCATCAATCCCAAGGTGATGGAGCACGAGAAGGACGGCGACATGGCGAAGGCCTGGCTTGCGGAGCACTCCGCAGGTAGCGGTCCCTACCGTATCGCCTCCTGGGAGCGCAACCAGAGCATCGTACTCGACCGCAACGAGCACTACGCGGGCACAATGCCGGCGCTGAAACAAATCGTCATCCGCATCGTCGGCGACGTCTCGGCCCGCCGTCTTCAACTGACCAATGGTGATGCCGACATCATCGAACAGATCCCGCTCGATCAGGCGGAGGCGCTGCAGAAGGACGCCTCCGTCGTGGTCGAAAGCAATCCCAGCATGTATGTGAACTACATCTACATGAACAACCGCCAGCCGCCGCTGGATGACGCCAAGGTTCGCCAGGCGATTTCCTATGCAGTCGACTATCAAGGCATCATCGACGGTATCATGCTCGGCCAGGCCAAACAGATGCGCGGCGCGGTGCCTAGCGGTATGTGGGGGCACGACCTGCAGGGTTTCCAGTACACATACGATGTCGAGAAGGCCAAGGCCCTGCTCGCCGACTCCGGCAAGAGCGACATCCGCCTGACCTACACCTTCTCCCAGGCCGATCCCGCCTGGGAGCCGGTCGGGCTTGCGCTGCAGGCGTCTCTTGCGGAAATCGGCATCAAGCTCGATCTGCAGGCGGTCGCCGACACGACCAAACGCGAACTGGTGGCCAACGGCAAGTTCGATATGGCTCCCGGTGCCTGGACGCCTGATTTTGCCGACCCCTACATGTTCATGAACTATTGGTTCGACGCCGACAAAATGGGTGGTCCGGGCAACCGCTCCTTCTACGGCAACACCAAGGTGACCGCGCTCGTGAAAGAGGCGGGATCCATCGTTGACGAGGAGAAGCGCAAGGAACTCTATGTCGAAGCGCAGAAGCTCTCGACGCAGGACGCGCCCTATCTCTACATCATGGAAAAGAACGACATCTTCGCCCGCCGCGCCGTCGTGCAAGGCTATGTCTACAATCCCATGCTGATCCAGGTCTACAACTTCGGAACGATGTCGAAAACGGAATGAGAGAGCCGGATCAGACCGATCCTGTGGCCTTAATGGGCCTCATTCCACGGAACACCTGCCGCCGGCCTCAACGGCTGTGGCGGCAGGGTTTCATCGTTTCCCAAGCAAGGTCAGGGTTCTCCTGCCGGAAGGGCTGACGTCCATGGCAATCACCCGCATCATCATCCCGCGTCTGGTTCTTTTGCTTTTCGTGGTGTTAGGCGTCGCTGTCATCACTTTCTCGATCTCTCATCTCATACCGGGAGATCCAGCGCGCATGATCGCGGGCGACCGGGCGAGCGCCGAAACGCTTGAAAACGTCAGGCGCAGTCTGGGTCTTGATCGACCGGTCGTCGAACAGTTCACCATCTATATCGGCAATCTGCTGCAGGGCGATCTGGGGACATCTCTGCGTACCAATCGCCCGGTCGCCGGCGATATCCGCACCTTCCTGCCGGCAACGCTGGAGCTTGGAGCAGTCGCGCTCTTCATCGCGATCTGTCTGGGTGTGCCGCTTGGCGTGCTGTCGGCGGTCTATAAGGACGGTCCGATCGACCAGATTGCGCGCACGGTCTCTGTGTGCGGCATCTCGATGCCGGTGTTCTGGTTCGGTCTTATCCTGATCTATTTCTTCTACGCCAAGTTCCAGATACTGCCCGGCAGCGGGCGTCTGGCCATGGGCATCGTTGCGCCTGAACGCATCACCGGGTTCCTGTTGATCGACTCTCTGCTGCAAGGCCGCTTCGATGCCTTCCGCAGCGCCGTCTACCACATCATCCTGCCGGGCTTTGTGCTGGCCTTCGCCAATATGGGCGTGATCACGCGCCAGATTCGCGCCTCGATGCTGGATGTCCTGCAGGAAGATTACATTCGCACCGCGCGCGCCAGTGGCCTGCGCAAGGGCATGATCATCTTCAACTATGCGCTCAGAAACGCGTTGATCCCTTCTATCACCCTGTTGGGACTGGCACTTGGCGATCTCCTCTATGGCGCGGTACTGACCGAGACGATCTTCGCCTGGCCCGGCATGGGCACCTACGTCGTTACGTCCATTCAGACGCTCGATTTTCCCGCCATCATGGGTTTCACGATCGTCGCTTCCATTGGGTATGTGCTGATCAATCTTCTGGTCGATCTCGCCTACATGCTCGCCGACCCGCAGATCAGGGAGGTCTGACCATGTCCGCCGTCGTGCCGAGTGAACCTGCCGCGGCGAGCCCCGCGATGCGCAGGGCCAAGTCAATATCAGAGCGGCTGCGTTACCTCTGGTACCTCAGCCGCCGAAGCCCGCTGACCTTGGTCGGCGCTGCCGTCATTCTGCTCGTTCTCATCATGATCATCGCCGCACCGGTGATCGCGCCATACAACCCCGACAAGGTCTCCCTGACGGCGCGCCTGTTACCACCCAGCGCCGCCCATTGGTTCGGTACCGACGAGGTTGGCCGCGACCTGTTCTCGCGCGTGATCTATGGGGCAAGGGCGTCCTGCGGCGCCGCCTTCATGATTGTCCTGATTTCGATGTCGGTTGGGGTGCTGATCGGTTGTTTTTCCGGCGTGGTCGGCGGACGGGTCGACACCGCCATCATGCGGCTCATGGACGTCGTCCTTGCTTTGCCGGCGCTCGTGTTGGCCATGGCGCTGGCCGCCGCCCTTGGACCGAGCCTGTTCAACTCCATGCTGGCCGTGGCGATCGTGCGTATTCCCGCCTATGTGCGCCTGGCACGAGGTCAAACGCTTTCCTTGCGCGAGCAGGTTTTCGTGAAGGCGTCGCGCACCTTCGGCGCCTCGCCGTTCTATATTCTCCGCTGGCATATCCTGCCAAACGCCATGTCGCCGATCATCGTGCAGGCGACGCTCGATCTTGGCGGCGTTGTGTTGATCGCAGCCGCCCTCAGCTTCATCGGCCTCGGTGCTCAGCCGCCCACCTCCGAATGGGGCGCGCTCGTCAGCAGCGGCCGCAGCTACATGCTCGATCAGTGGTGGTATGCGACTTTCCCAGGTCTCGCCATTCTGATCACGGCCATGGGATGCAATCTCGTTGGCGACGGCATTCGCGATATGCTCGACCCGCGCTTGAGGGACAGATGATGACTGGTACGGCAGAGTTACGCGGCCAGGCGCTGGCCATTCACAATCTGTCACTGGAGTTTCCCACCTTCAGCGGCGCGGTCAAGGCGCTCGACAACGTGTCGATCAATGTCGGAAAGGCCGAGATCGTCGGGATCGTCGGCGAGTCCGGCTGCGGCAAATCGGTGACGACCATGGCCGCGACTGGGCTGCTGCCCAGGGGGCGCTACAGGATCACCGGCGGCTCGGTTAGGCTCTTTAACCATAACACCCTCGCCATGGACGAGAGTCAGCTGCAGGATGTGCGCGGCAAGATGGTCTCGACCATCTTTCAGGAACCGATGAACGCGCTCAACCCGACGATCCGCATTGGCAAGCAACTGACTGACGTCATCATGCGTCACGAGGAGGCAAGCTTGCCGGATGCCAGGCGCATTGCTCGGGATATTCTTGCCGACATGCTGATCGGCGAGCCGGAGCGAGTCATGAAGCTCTACCCTTTCGAACTCTCCGGCGGCATGCGACAGCGGGTTTTGATCGCGATGGCATTCTCCTGCAATCCCGGCCTCATCATCGCCGACGAGCCGACGACTGCCCTCGATGTCACGGTCCAGGCCGTGATACTGCGGCTTATTCAGAACCGCGCCCGCCGGACCGGGACGTCGGTGGTCTTCATTTCGCACAACGTCGCCGTCGTGTCGCAGCTCTGCGATCGACTTTACGTGATGTATGCCGGAAGGATCGTGGAGCATGGCGCAACCCGAACAGTTCTCGATGCGCCGCTGCATCCCTATACCCAGGCGCTGCTGCGCTGCCTGCCGGAACGGGTGGCGCCGAAGCAGGAGCTCGAAGCGATCACCGGCGCGGTACCGACCCTAATGCACCCGCCTGCCGGCTGCTATTTCCAGCCACGATGCAAGGAACCGGTTGATCTCTGTCGATCCCGGTCTCCGCAGCTGGCGGGGTCCGATGGCCGAGAGGTAGCGTGCTGGCGGCGTGGTGTCGCACCCGAAACATCAGAGCAGGGGAGCCGGCAATGACCGAAGGCGTTGACACGATAGCCCGGCCTGTTCTGGAGGTTTCCGATCTCAATGTCCGCTTCCCGGCATCCCGCGACTGGCTCGGTCGCCCCACCTCGCATGTCCACGCCGTCAACGGCGTCACCCTTCAGGTTCGCGGCGGTGGAAGCCTCGGCATTGTCGGCGAGTCCGGTTGCGGCAAGAGCACGCTCGCCCAGGCGATCATCGGGCTTGCGCCCTACGAGAAGGGCAGGGTGGCGATCGACGGCGAGGATTTGCAGGCAGCACAGGGAAGGCAGAAACGCGAACTGCGGCAGAAGATGCAGATCGTTTTCCAGGATCCGCAATCCTCGCTCGATCGCCGCCTGCCGGTCTGGCGGCTGATCAGCGAACCGCTGCACATTCGCGGCGGGCACAGCAATGCCGAACTGCATGCGAAGGCGGGGCAACTGGCCGTTGCCGTCGGGTTGAGGCCGGAACATCTGGATCGTCTGCCCCACGAATTTTCAGGCGGCCAGCGCCAGCGCATCGCAATCGCCCGCGCCATCAGCACGGATCCCGATCTCATGGTGTTGGACGAGCCGACATCGGCGCTCGATGTGTCGGTGCAGGCGCAGATCGTCAACCTGCTTTTGAAGTTGCAGCGGGAGCGGGGGCTAACGTACCTCTTGATTTCGCACGATGTCGCGCTGGTGCGCCATTTCTGCGACGATGTCGCTGTGATGTATCTCGGCCAGATCGTTGAATCAGGTCCGGCCGACGAGGTTCTTGGCAATCCTCGGCACCCATACACCCAAACGCTTCTGGCCTCAGCTCCGAGTTTCGCAAGTCCCTTGCCGACCATTGCCGAGGTGCGGATGGGGGAGCTTCCAAACAACCGCAAACTGCCCGCCGGTTGCTTCTACAAGGAACGGTGCGGCAAGGCCGCTGCTGGCTGTGAGGCACCGCAGGTTCTCCAGCGCCTCAGCGATGGCGCGCGCCACGCGAGATGTCATCTGGCGCAGGGTTAAGGCGCAGACGAGCGCTATAGGTGCGCTCCGCCTTCCGTCGGCATGATATTTCCGACTGTGCAAATTTGGAGCTGTTCGCTGCGCTCGGGCGAAGCGCGACCCACCGCTTGCCGATAGCCTTCGGTGGTAGCGGCCGCAGTCAAAAAGGGTGGGCTCGACGCGTGACTGCACCGCTGCCGCACCAACCGGCTCGGTTCCGCAGAGGGCGGATGTGCCGCCCTCTGCCCCTTTTGACGTGTCAACGTTTGTGATGGACGCTTTGCAGGCCATAGACCGGTGAATGAATACCTTCCATGCGTGCCTTCAGTTGCAGCGACAGATACTGCGAATAATGGCGCGACTGGTGCAGGTTGCCGCCGTGGAACCACAGTGCCTCCTGTTGCGTCGGCTTCCACATGTTGCGCTGTTCGCCTTCCCAGGGGCCGGGATCCTTCGGCGTATCGGAGCCGAGGCCCCAGACTTTGCCGACCCTGTCGGCGGTGTCCTGGTCGATGAGATCTGCGACCCAGCCGTTCATCGAACCGTAGCCCGTCGCATAGACGATGACGTCGGCCAGGATTTCCTTGCCGTCAGACAGTTTTACGGAGGTTTCGGTGATTTCCTCCACCTGTCCCGCGGCAAGCTTCACCTTGCCATCGATGATCAGCTGCGAAGCGCCGATATCGATGTAGTACCCGGATCCGCGGCGCAGGTACTTCATGAACAGACCTGAACCATCCGCCCCCCAATCCAGCTGGAAGCCGACTTTCTCCAGCGCCGCGTAGAAGTTGGCGTCGCGTTCGCGCATCTTGTCGTAAAGCGGGATCTGGAACTCGTGCATGATCCGATAGGGGAGCGAGGCGAAGATGAGGTCCGCCTTGCCCGTCGTCACGCCATTCGCCAGCGCCTGTTCGGAATAGAGCCCGCCGAGGCCGATATCCATCAGCGTGTCGGACTTGACGATATGGGTCGTCGAGCGCTGGATCATCGTGACGTCGACGCCCGCCTCGAAAAGCGCGGCGCAGATGTCATGGGCCGAATTGTTCGAACCGATCACGACAACCTTCTTGCCCTTGTAGCCATCCGGCCCCGGGTGCTGCGAGGAATGATGCTGCTCACCCTTGAAGCGCTCGCGGCCCTTGAAATCCGGAATGTTCGGCTTGCCGGACATGCCTGTTGCAAAGACGAGTTGCTTCGGCCGCAGCAGCACTTCCTCACCGTTGCGGTCGACCACGATCGCCCATTCCTTCGTGGCTTCGTCCCATTTTGCCGATTTGGCGGTGGAGCGTGTCCAGTAGTTCAGCTCCATCACCTTCGTATAGAATTCCAGCCAATCACCGATCTTGTCCTTCGGCGTGAAGACCGGCCAGTTCTTCGGGAAATCGATGTAGGGCAGGTGATCGTACCAGACGGGGTCGTGCAGACAGAGCGACTTATAGCGCTTGCGCCAGCTGTCGCCTGGCCGATCGTTCTTTTCGAGGATGATGGTGGGCACGCCCAACTGGCGAAGCCGAGCGCCAAGCGCAATGCCGCCCTGTCCGCCGCCGATGATCACCACATAGGGCTGCGTTTCATAGCCTAGGGTGCGCTCCTCATGCTCGCGCTCCTCTTTCCAGGTTTTCGCACCGACATTCTGACCGTGCTTGGCGCCGAGCGGGCGGGTAAAGCCGGACTTCTCCTCGTGGCCCTTAAGTTCGGCCAACGCCGTCAGCAGAGTCCAGATAAGGCCGTTCTTGATGCGCACAAGGCCATAGCCGCGCCCTGTCGCTGTCTCGAAAGAGATCCAGCTTTCGAGCACGCCATCCGCCTCGATCGCTTCCTCGCCGGCGGCGACGCGCCAATTGGAGGGCTTTGCGGAGGCGAGCTGTGCATGAAGCATGTCGCGCACCTGATCCCGGCCCTCGACCGTCTTGATGTTCCAGGTGAAGGCGACGAGGTCGCGCCAGTAGCATTCCTCGGCGAAGAGGTTGACCGCATCATCGATACGGCCGGTTTCGAGTGCGCCGCCGAGGGCATCAAGCAGCGCATGGACGCGGGTGGTGGGGGTCTTCTCGAGCATCGTTTCTCCTCCTGCTCTTTGATGGAAAACGGGACGGCTCCTCAACCGTCCCGCAACGCGGACCGGCCTAACGCTTGAGGTCGATCAGAATTTTCAAATGGGTGCCGGCGGGATCGAGTAGCTTGTCGAACCCTGCCGAGACCGCCTCGTCGAGCGAGACATATTTGGTGACGATCCGCCGAGCCGGAATCTGGCCGCTGGCGATCAAGCGCGCCACACGCGGCCAGTAATGGGTCGGGTAGGCCCAGGAGCCGCGAATATCGATGTCCTTGAAGGTCACGTCGAACCAGTTCAGCGGGTTTTCACCGGGATGAAGGCCGGTCTGTACGACGACACCCTGCTTGCGCACGGCGCCTGCGCAACTCTTGAGCGCATGTTCGTTGCCGACGCATTCGATAGCGACGTCGCAGCCGACGCCGCCTTCGGTCTCGGCTTGCACAACGTCGCTGACCTTCTCCATCTTTGGATTGATCGTGCGGGCTTCGCCTAGTGCCTCTTTCGCCAGCGACAGCCGCGTTTCGTTGAGATCGGAGAGGAAGATCTTCGACGCGCCTGCGGCTCGCGCGGCCATGGCGACGAGGATGCCGATCGGTCCCGCGCCGGTGACCAGCACACTGTTGCCGGCGGTGACGCCGCCGCGGTCGCAGGCGTAAACGGCGACTGCGGTCGGTTCTATCAGCGCGGCTTCCTCGTCGGACAGCGCATCTGGAATGGGTTGGACATTGTAGTCGTTGAGAAGGGCGGCCTCCGCCATCCCCCCGGAATGCCAGGAGAGGCCTGCAAGTGCGAGGTTGGCGCTCAGGTGAAACAGACCGCGATCGGCATAATAGTCGCCGCGGCGCGGCATGATCAGCGGCTGGATCGAGACCCGGTCGCCCTGCTTCACATGGCGGACCCCTTGGCCGACCGCCTTCACGACGCCGCCGAATTCATGACCGAGGATCTGTGGTCCATGGGCGCCCGTGAAGGGATGCGGCTCCTTCGGAATGAAGATCGGGCCATAGGCGTATTCATGCAGATCGGTTCCGCAGATGCCGCAGAAGCGATTTTCCACCAGCACCTCGCCCGGTCCGGGCGCAGGCGGGGCCTCGACATCGTCAATGCGCAGATCCTTGGCGGCGTGAAAGCGCAGAGCTTTCATTGTGTTTCCTCCTGTTGTTCTTGCGCAGGAGGTTCAGCAAACGGCATGCCAGATCGCGATGTTGCCTATTTGTGGCGTAATATCAATGATTTAAAATAAACGCAGCCGTAAGCCTCGGGGAATGCAACAGTTGCTCCGCAACAGGTGTTGCAGGCGTTGCGTCAGTTGAGCCGCTTCAGGCGACGGTGGATGGTCGAGCGGTTGACGCCGAGCTTCCTCGCAAGTGCCGAGACGTTGTCGCCGCAGTCTCGCAGCGCCTGACGCAGTGCATCATCCTCGCCAGGCAGCGAACGGACGGCGGCGGAGAAGAGATGTTCCGGCAGGCACTCGGTATCGATGAGGCCCCCTTCGGAAAGCGCGGCGGCCACCCGCAAGACGTTGGAAAGCTCGCGCAGATTTCCCGGCCATTGATGCGCCAGCAATACCGCCCGCGCAGCCTTGTCGATGCGGTAGGACTCGTTGTTCTCCTTCTCGATGCGAGCGAGCAACTGGTCGATCAGCCAGCCGAGATCCTGACGCTCACGCAATGCGGGGAGGCAGAGCGTCGCGGCGTTCAGACGGTAATAAAGGTCTTGTCGGAAACGGCCCTCCTTCACCAGTTCCGCCAGATCGCGGTGGGAGGCAGAGACCACGCGCAGGCGGATCGGGCGGGCCTTCAGTGCGCCAACGGCCTGCACCTCATTTTCCGAAAGCACGCGCAGCAAGCGGCTTTGCAGCGTGAGCGGCATGTCGCCAATCTCGTCGAGGAAAAGGGTGCCGCCGTCCGCCTCCTCGATCAAGCCGCGCTTGCCTTTTTGGCTTGCGCCGGTGAAGGCACCGGGCGCGTAACCGAAGAGTTCGGATTCAATGAGATGCTCCGGGATCGCCGCGCAATTGACGGCGACGAATTTGCCGTTGTCGCCGCAGCTGTCATGGATCGCCCGAGCAAGGTATTCCTTGCCGCTGCCCGTTTCGCCCTGGATTAAGATCGGAATGCGATGGGTGGCAAGCTTGGCAGCGCGCGCCTGCATCCCTTCCATTGCAGCGTCGCCGCAGCTCAGATCGCGTAAGGCTCGCGGCAGTCGCAGTTCCGCTTCGGCAGGCGTGCGGATGCTGACGACTGGCGCGATCGCACTTGCAAAGAGGACCAGGCCGCTCTTGGCCCGGAGCAGACGTTCGCCGTTCGGCCGGCCGCGCATGAAGTTGGGCAGATCGTCTACGCCGATATCAAATACCTCGGAGATAGACAGGCTAAGGAAATCACGTGTCCGCAGGCCTTGCATATTCATTGAACGGGCGAGCGCTCCGAAACCGCCATGGGTCATGCCGGTGATGCGCCCGCTGCCGTCCAGAGCGATGGCGGCGTCCGGGTCGACATCTAGGAATTCCGGGGACCTGGCGAGTCGCAGTACCCAATCATTGCGGGTACGGGTCATGAGGTTGGCGAGCTCGATCCGACGCGCGGTGGCGGACACGAGATGCAGCGCCAGTTGCTGGCTCGCCTTGGCCGATGGCGATCGGAGCTGGGATATGTCGAGCACGGCGGTGAGGTCACCGAGCGTGTCGAAGACGGGAGCTGCCGTACAGGTCAGCCCGATATGGCTGGTGTCGAAATGATCGTCCTGATGAATGATGACCGGCTCCCCGGAGACGATGCATGCCCCTACAGCGCAGGTGCCTGCGCGGCTCTCTGACCATTCCGAGCCGAGATAGAGCCCGGCCTTGCGCAACTGGTTGTCGAAGGTCGGGTCCCCCATGAAATCTACCGTGACGCCGCGCGCATCTGACAACAGCAAAACATAGTTCTGCTCGGCGACTTGGTTGAACAGCCCCTCGAGGCCGGAGCGGCCGATGCGGATCAGTTCTTCGGCTTGCTCGCGATGCTCGCGCAACTTCTGTCCCGGAACAATATAGGCTTCCTGCGCGATCGCGGGATCCAGCTTGTAGTCGTTGAGGCAGCGAAGCCAGGACCGGACGACGGGTTCATCTCGCGGGCTCGCTCCCCCCGAGGCAACACGCTCTATCTCACGTATATGCGATAGCGGCGTCGACATTGATCGTCCTCCCAAACGGGAGGCTGACACACTCTCGTTGGCAACGTCAAGTTAACGAGGGCGTGACTTGATGCCGGCAACCGGTAATGAGGACTGGCCGTGGGATTTTCGTTCCGAGCAACATTTCGAACTCGGCGATGAAAGCCTGCGCCTTACCCTGACGGTGGAGAACCGCTCCGAGCGGCCGATGCCTGCCGGCATGGGCTGGCATCCCTATTTCACCTCGCGCGATGCCATCGTTTCCGATGCGCGTCACCTCTGGTCGCATCGTCCGGACTATCTGCCGGACGGTACCCGTGACGAGGATCCGACTGCCGTTTTTCGGCGCGCTTGCCATGTGGCGCCAAGGGTATGGCTCGGCCATCGTTTTTCCTCCTGCCTTGCTGCAGCTTGCAAGTGTCGCCTCGCCACCGAAAACGGTCAACTCTCACTTTGCACAACCCATCGTCTATCGATTGACTGTCCGAGCAGGTTGGACACCCCGAATTGGGGCGTACCATCGCTCCTCGGCTGGCATTTCGTGGCGTGGGTCCGCCGTGCTCGGCACATCAAATGCAACAGCAGCAAGCCTTTCCACCAAAGCTGTTGGCGCTTGTGAAGTGGCTGCCGCATTACTTCTTTCCCTGGAACTCGATCTTCGCCGCTTCGGCCGTGGCCTATTGGGCCTGGGTGATCCCGCCGATGGAGACAATGCAGGCGCTGGGCATCCGTTGGATCGCCTGGCTCTATACGATCAACGCTGTTTGTGTTCTCGTCTTCTACGGCGCCTTCGAGCTGCATCTCTATGTGCTGAAGCGGCAGCAAAACCGCTTCAAGTATAACGGCAAGTTCCCCGCCGACCAGAAAAGCAAGGCCTTCTGGTTCGAAAGCCAGAACGTCGACAACATCCTGCGCACGTTTCTGTCAGGAGTGACAATCTGGACCGCGATCGAGGTCCTGATGCTGTGGGCCTACGCCAACGGCTATGCCCCTTGGCTGACCCTCGCGGAAAACCCCTGGACGCTGGCGCTGGTCGCACTCGCCGTCCCGGTCATCCACGAATTTCACTTCTTCTGTGTTCATCGGCTGATCCACACGCCGCTCCTCTACAAATGGGTGCATTCCGTCCATCACAATTCGGTCAATCCCTCGCCCTGGTCGTCGCTTTCGATGCACCCTGTCGAGCACCTGCTCTACTTCGCGACGGCGTTCTACCACCTCGTCCTGCCATCCAACCCGATCATCATGCTCTACCAGCTCCACTATGCCGGTTTTGGTGCGATCCCTGGCCATGTGGGCTTCGACAAGGTCGAGGTCGGCGAAGACAGGCTGGTCGATAGCCACGCTTACGCGCACTACCTGCACCACAAGTATTTCGAGGTGAACTATGGCGATGCCCTGATCCCGCTCGATCGCTGGTTCGGCACCTGGCACGACGGTTCTCCCGAGGGCGAATCCAGGATGCAGGAGCGGTATCGCAAGCGAAAGGAAAAACTCGCAGCCCGCAAGGCACGCAACGCAATCGGGGAGGCCGCCGAATGAGCAACCTTATGACCTGGGTTTCAGCCTGCAAAATCGATGACATCGAACAGGAAGGGGCGCTGCGCTTCGACCATGCTGGCCGCACCTACGCGATTTATCGCGGCCCGGATGACAGCGTCTACTGCACGGCCGGCCTCTGCACGCATGAGGCGATCCATCTTGCCGAAGGCCTGGTCATGGACTTCGAGGTGGAATGTCCCAAGCATTCCGGCGCCTTCGACTATCGCACCGGCGAGGCCCTGCGGCTTCCCGCCTGCGAGAACCTGAGAACCTATCCGGCCGAAGTGATCGACGGAGAAGTGCGCGTGGCCCTCGGCTAGAGGAACCCGCTACCGAACAGGCCCGTGGGGCCTCCGGAATGCGATCGGGTGATCCGGCACCCATTGGGAGGATGAGATGAAATCCATGTGCCTGGCAGCCGTTCTGGCCGCCTTGATGGGAAGTGCTGCGTCGGCGGAGACGATCGGCGTCTCGATGCAGAGCTTCGATAACAACTTCCAGACCTTGCTGCGCCAGGGGCTTGACGCGAGAGCTTCTGAGGTCAGCGGCGTCAGTCTTCAGATCGAAGATGCGCAGACCGACATTTCCAAGCAGCGCAGTCAGGTGGACAATTTCATCGCGTCGGGTGTGGACGCGATCATCATGACGCTGGCCGATACGTCGGCTGCTCCGGGCATCAGCGAGGCGGCGCAAAAAGCCGGCATTCCGCTCGTCTATCTCAATCTCCAGCCCGACAATGTCGACAGGCTACCGGAAAAGCAGGCCTATGTCGGCTCGAAGGAGACCGACTCCGGCAGATTGGGTGCCGAGGCCGCCTGTGAGCTCCTGAAGGCAAAAGGAAAGGCGAGCGATGCCCAGGTCTACATCCTAATGGGGGATCTGGCGCATCAGGCTTCGCGAGATCGCACGTCGTCGGTGAAGGAGACGCTGGCGGCGGGCGATTGCAAGGGCGTGACGATCGCAGATGAACAATCCGCCGCCTGGACACGCACCAATGCGATGGATCTGACCACGAACTGGATCACCGCCGGCCGCCCCATCGACGTTATCTTCGCCAACAATGACGAGATGGCAATCGGCGCAATACAGGCGTTGAAAGCGGCCGGCATATCGATGGACGACGTGATCGTCGTCGGTATCGACGCGACCCAGGACGGCCTGGCGGCCATGGCTGCGGGCGACCTCGATGTGACGGTATTCCAGAACGCCAAGGGCCAGTCGGCGAGCGCCGTGGACGCCGCCGCGGCGCTGGCTCAGGGCAAGAGCATCGAGAAGGCAGTCTGGGTACCCTTCGAGCTCGTTACGCCCAAGAACATGGCCGAATACGCCCATCAGAACTGATCCTTCCGCGACCGGCGCATCGGTTTTACGTGGCGCCGGTCCATTTTCAGACGGAGACTAGGCATGGGCGGTATCGTCATTATCGGGGCCGGAGAATGCGGCACCCGCGCGGCCTTTGCGTTGCGCAAAGCGGGCATTTCCGACGCCATTACGCTGGTTGGGTCGGAGCCTTATCTGCCCTATGAGCGCCCGCCCTTGTCGAAGCCGGTGGACGGTGCTGTGCAGTTGAAGCCGATCTGCGGGGCGCAAGCGCTTGAGGCTTCTGCCATCGACTACCTTCAGGGCGTGTCGGCATCGCGGCTCGAGACGGAGAGTCGGACCGTGACCCTAACCGACGGGCGGGTGCTCACCTATGAAAAACTGCTTCTGGCGGCGGGCGCGCGCACGAGACGGCTGACCTGCCGCGGTGCAGAACACGCGCTTGCCTTCCGCACCTATGCGGATGCGGCTGCAATCTTCTCACACGCGGAAGCCGGCAAAAGCGTTGCGATTGTGGGCGGCGGTCTGATCGGGATGGAACTCGCGGCCGTCCTCCGCAGCAAGCGCGTTGCCGTAAACATCATTGAAGCGGCGCCGACGCCGCTCGGCCGCGCTGTTCCGCCACGTTTTGCCGCAAGGCTCCATGCCAGACACGTGGACGAGGGCGTGCAGTTTTATCTTGGCCGAGGCATTGCCGAAATTACCGATGACGCCGTTTATCTTGCAGACAGCGGTCTGGTCCTTGCCGACTTGGTCGTCGCAGCGATCGGTGTCCAACCGGACATGGCACTCGCCGAAGCGGCAGGTCTTGCCACGGGCAATGGGGTCCTGGTGGACCATTTTCTTCGCACCAGCAATCCGGACATATTCGCAGCCGGAGACTGCGCGGCGATTTCCCTGTCGTGCGGCGGTCATATCCGTTTCGAAAGTTGGCGGAATGCGCGCAGCCAGGCCGAAACTGCGGCCCGCAATATGGCAGGCGGCAACGACGCGTTTGTGGCTCTTCCCTGGTTCTGGTCCGATCAGTACGATTTGGGCCTGCAGGTTGCAGGGTTGCCGCAGCCGGCTCATCAGTCCGTGGTGCGCTGCCTGGCAGATGGCGAGCTCGAATTCTATCTCGACGGCGGCCGGCTCGTCGCTGCGGCAGGACTGGGCGTCGGCAACGCGATTGCCAAGGATATCAAGCTCGCCGAGATGTTGATCGCCGCCGGCGTCGACGTCGATGCGGCGGCGTTGGGCGACCCCGATGTCAATCTGAAGACGCTTTTGAAAAGCGCGCGAGCCGCCTGACCAAGCCGGGATCGCGTTTCAGAATTTGGGGAGGGGCAATGCAATCACTTTTGGTGTTTCAATCTCTTTGGGCGATGGAACTGCGCAGCAGCAGGCGCCCGGAATTCACCATCGAGGAGAATGTGGAGCGGATCGCTCGAGCAGGTTTCGATGGGGTCAGCGCACATTGGCATGATCGAGCCTATGTGCAACGGCTCCACGCCTTGCTTGGCCAATCCGGCCTTCAGGCCGAAGGCCAATGTTTTCCGAAGACGATCGACGATCTGAAACCCGTTCTCGAGAATGCCGCCGAGTTCGGCGTTCATCACATCTGCCTGCAACCGGACGTTCGTCCCCGTCGAATTGAAGACTGCCTGCCGCTGCTCGAAGGCTGGCGACGGTTGGGAGAGGACGCGAAGATACCGGTCTTGATCGAGACGCATCGCGATCGGATGACCGCCGACCTTTTCTTCACCCTGGATCTCCTTGATCGGCTCCCGGATCTGAGGCTTTTGGGAGATCTGTCCCATTTCCTCGTCGGGCGCGAATTTGCCTGGCCTATCTCCGATGAAGATCACCGGCTGATCGAAAGAATTCTCGATTGCTCCTGGGCGTTCCACGGAAGAGTAGCGTCGCGAGAGCAGGTTCAAATAGAGATCGCCTATCCGCACCACCGGCCCTGGGTCGATCTTTTCCTCGGTTGGTGGGAGTTTGGTTTTCGCAGTTGGCAAAGGCGGGCGGGGGCGAATGACAACCTCGCCTTCGTTTGCGAACTCGGCCCCAAGCCCTACGCGATAACCGACCGCTTCGGGGAAGACACCACCGACCGTTGGGCAGAATCGCTGGCGCTGAAGCAATATGCGCGCGACTTGTGGTCCAAGCTGTCTACAGAACATCGTCCCACTTAAATATCGGAGAATTTTCCATGGATGTACGCGCCGCCGTCGCCGTTCAGGCCGGCAAGCCGCTGGAAGTGATGACCGTTCAGCTCGAAGGCCCGCGGGCCGGCGAGGTGCTGATCGAGGTCAAGGCCACCGGCATCTGCCACACCGACGATTTCACGCTGTCCGGCGCCGACCCGGAAGGTCTGTTCCCGGCGATCCTCGGCCATGAGGGCGCCGGCGTCGTCGTTGATGTCGGCCCGGGCGTCACCTCGGTGAAGAAGGGCGACCACGTCATTCCGCTCTATACGCCCGAATGCCGCTCCTGCCCGTCGTGCCTGTCGCGCAAGACCAACCTGTGCACGGCGATCCGCGCGACCCAGGGCCAGGGGCTGATGCCGGACGGCACCTCGCGCTTTTCGATCGGCAAGGACAAGATCCATCACTACATGGGCTGCTCGACCTTCGCCAATTACACCGTGCTGCCGGAGATTGCCGTCGCCAAGGTCAATCCGGACGCGCCGTTCGACAAGATCTGCTATATCGGCTGCGGCGTCACTACCGGCATCGGCGCGGTGATCAACACCGCCAAGGTCGAGATCGGCGCCACCGCGATCGTCTTCGGCCTCGGCGGCATCGGCCTCAACGTCATCCAGGGGCTCAGGCTGGCCGGTGCCGACATGATCATCGGCGTCGACCTCAACAACGACAAGAAGGCCTGGGGCGAACGCTTCGGCATGACCCACTTCGTCAATCCGAAGGAAGTGGGCGACGACATCGTCGCCTATCTCGTCAACATGACGAAACGTGGTGCCGACCAGATCGGCGGCGCCGACTACACCTTCGACTGCACCGGCAACACCAAGGTGATGCGCCAGGCGCTCGAAGCCTCGCATCGCGGCTGGGGCAAGTCGGTGGTTATCGGCGTTGCCGGCGCCGGCCAGGAGATCGCCACCCGGCCGTTCCAGCTCGTCACCGGCCGCAGTTGGATGGGCACCGCCTTTGGCGGCGCCCGCGGCCGCACCGACGTGCCGAAGATCGTCGACTGGTACCTGGAGGGCAAGATCGAGATCGATCCGATGATCACCCACACCATGGCGCTCGAAGACATCAACACGGGCTTCGAGCTGATGCATTCCGGCGAGAGCATTCGTTCGGTCGTGATCTACTGACGAGATGACGTCTCAGTCGTGATTATGTTGCGTAAAAAGGACAGACCTCCACCTGTCCTTACGCCGGGCTCCCGCCCGGAAAGCGGCGGTCGCATCTGCGGCCGCCGCATTACAATTCGGCCGTCGAAATCGCCTCATTTCAAAACAGGCGGCATGCGGCTCTGAAACGCCTCGAACACAAGGTGCTCGATCATTGGATAAAGGCCGTGGCTGTTCGTGTTTTGTGTGTTCATGCCGAACTGCGACTTGCGCGCTTGAATGCCAGCCAACACGCAGCATCTGCGCGAGGAGTTACGAGGGACTTCCGCGACAAAAGAGCCAGCCGGCATAATCATCATCATGGGCTGTCGGAAATTGTCGATCTGCGCCGTCCTTGGGTCAGGATCACCATGACGAGCAAGCTGTAACTCCCCACTCTGCTGCGTGCCCAATGGCTGAGGACAGCCCATCGCGGTCGTCACGGTCAGCTCGATCTTCTGGTTGCATTAATGTACACATCAACGGGCACTGTCGACGTTGGTGATTTGACACTTTCACACAAGAGCTTCCCGAAACGCATCGGTCATGGCGCGAATGATCATGTAGGCTGACAGCGCTCCCGGGTCGATGTGACCGACTGAGCGTGTGCCGAGTTTGGCTGAACGGCCACGCTTGCTTTCGAGGGTCGCAGTATGTTCCGCACCGGCCTTGGCCGCATCACGCGCTGCAGTCAGCACCGCCAGCTCGTCTCCACCCGATCGGGCGGCTTTGACGGCCGCTTCGGCCGCAGGTAGCCAGGCGTCGATCATCGTCTTGTCGCCAAGCTTGGCGCCGCCGCGGGCGAGGATGCCATCGCTCATACCTTTGATCCAAGCGGCCATCGCCGCGCCGTCCAAGTTAAGCCGGTCGGCCACCGCACTGCCTGCGCCGCGCAAGGCGCTGGCGTAGAGCGGGCCGGAGGAGGCACCTACGGCGGTGAGAAACGCGTGCGCCATCCGCTCGCAGGTCGCGGCGATCACCTCCTCATCGGGACGGGCTTCGAGTTTTTGGCGGACGGCGGTCCAGCCGATATCCATGGTGATGCCGTGGTCGCCGTCACCTAGAACGCCGTCGAGCTGGGAGAGGTGATCCTTCTCGATGCGGATCGTGTCGGCGACGGCCTGCATCATGCCGACGAACGTTTCTGGCGTTACCTTGCCGGATGTCGCGAGGCTCGCTCGGTCGATGACGATCTCCTTCCTGGCAGCCTGCACCTTGCGTTCCGATCGCTGGGTCGTGGGCGCTGCGATCTCGGCCTGGCCAACGATCAGCGCGGGCGTGCGGCAGGGATGGTCGAGCAGGCGGCCGAGACGGTCGTCGAGCTTGAGCAAGGTGACTGAGGCACCGGCCATTTCGAGCGAGGTCGCGAATTCGCCGACCCAGTTGGCATGGATCTCGATGCCCCTGGCGCCAAGGATCTGTCGGACGCGGCGATATATGACGAAAAGTTCGAGCTGGGTCGTCGCACCGAGGCCGTTGACCAGCGCAGCTACCCGGTCGCTCTTACCGAGGTTGAGCTCCGTGAGGATAGGCTCCATCAACAGGTCGGTCACAGTATCGGCGGTCGCCAGCTTGTCGCGGCGCATGCCTGGCTCGCCATGGATACCCATGCCGATTTCCATGTCCTCTGGACCGATCTCGAAATTCGGCGCGCCGGTCTGCGGCAGCGAGCAGGCGCCGAGCGCGACACCCATCGAGCGGCAATTGTCGTTGGCAAGCGCGGCGGCGGCATGAACGCTGTCAAGATCCTCACCGAGGTCGGCGGCAGCACCTGCACATTTGAAGACGAAGAAATCGCCGGCCACGCCGCGCCGTTCGTTGCGCCGATCATAGGGAGCGGAGGCAATATCATCGGTGACGGCGAAATGTTTCACCGGCGTGCCTTCAGCCTGAAGTTCCTCGGCGGCCATGCTGAAGTTCAGCACGTCGCCGGTATAATTTCCGTAGAGGAACAGCACGCCGGCGCTACCATCGGCGGCGCGTCCAGCATCGAGGATATGTTCGGGGGAGGGAGAGGCGAAGACATTGCCGACCGCTGCCGCATCGGCTAGGCCCCGGCCGACATAGCCGGCAAAGGCTGGCTCGTGGCCTGATCCGCCGCCGATGACGATACCGACCTTGCCGTCGCGCGGACCATGCCGCGCAACGACCGCACGACCGGTGGGCCCTTCCACCACCAGCAGGTCGGCATGGGCGCCGACGAAGCCCTCGATGAATTCCGGGATAATGTCCTCGGGCGCGTTTATCAGCTTCTTGGTCTTCTGGGTCATGGTTGTCTCGCTCGGGATCCTATCAAGTTGCGCGATGTTCAATGACTGCCTGGAACAAGCCGTTTGGCGGCCGCAACGGTGCGGCCGAGCCATTCATGCTCGGTACGGCGCGTCGCTTCCATATCCGACGTCTGAGACAGCCAGTGTTCGAGGATGCAGCTCATGCTGTCGGGGCAATGGCTGAGGCAATCGAGGATTTCAGGAATCTCCGCGCGGCCATCGCCGAGTGGCGTACCGTGGATGCGGAAACCAACGCCATAGGGGTCTGGCGTGATCTGGTAATCCTTGAGATGCAGGTTGATGGCATAGGGGGCCAGCATTTTCACCGTCGCCATAGGCCACTCGCCGGCGCAGATGGAATTTGCGACATCGAGGCAGACACCGAGAGCATCGTCAGCCACCGCGTCGAGCAGTTCGACCATACGAGGCGAGGGGTAGTTGAAGTGGTTCTCGATTGCAAATCGAAGACCTGCCTTCTTGCCGTCAGGCAGCAGTTCGCGAATCTGGGCGGCGAGTTCCGATACCGGAATCAGCGCATCTTCCGCGTCGAGCGCCACGCGCAGGATCTTCGAACCGATGCGCTCGCCGATCGGGATATAGCGCGCGAGCTCGGCCGCGTCGAAGGACTGGGTGCCGAGTTCCAGCGCCATGCCGTAGCTATCGGCGCGGGCCTTCAGCGCAAGATGTTCGTCGGGCGTCAGGCGGTCGAGCGGAAGATTGTCGGCATATTGGACCAGTTTCAGACCGTGCGAATGTGCGATCTCCAGAACCTCCATTGCCGTCATGGGGCTGGAGGGTTGCAGCTCCTTGATGCCGATCGACCAGCGGAACGCGTAGCTACCCAATCCGAGTTTCATTTCATTCTCCTGCAGGGGAACGTGGCGCCCGCTGTGGGCGCCACGTGGGGATCAATGGATCAGTGAACCGCCGTTGACATCGACTTCGGAGCCGGTGACGTAGGCCGACAGGTCGGAGGCGAGGAACAGTGCGCAACCCGCGACGTCATCCGCCGTGCCCGCACGGCCCATCGGGATGCCGGCCTTGATCTCCTCCAGCTTGTCCGGCGTCAGCATGCCGCCGGTGATGTCGGTTGCGATGAAGCCCGGGCAGATGGCGTTGACGCGAATATTATCGGGCGCGAGCTCGCGAGCCATGGCCTTGGTGAGGCCAAGAACACCGGCCTTTGCCGCGGAATAGTGCGGGCCGCCGAAGATGCCGCCGCCCCGTTGGGCCGAGACGGAGGAGAGGTTGACGATCTTGCCGGTCTTGCGGCCGCGCATATGCGGGATCACCGCCTGGCTGCAGTAGAGCGTGCCGCGAAGGTTGACGTCGAGAACGGCGTCGTAGTTCTTCGGCGCGATGTCCATGATCTTCAGCGGCTGGGTAATGCCGGCATTGTTGATCAGGATGTCGATCTGGCCCCACTTGACGATGAGGGCGTCGACGACCGTCTTGACGCCTCCGAGGTTGGTGACGTCGCAGGCCATACCGATATGCTGCGGGCCGAGATCGGCTGCGGCTTCCTTGGCGGTGACTTCGTCGAGGTCAAGGATTGCGACGGTAGCGCCGTGTTCGGCAAAGAGCTTAGCTGTGGCCTTGCCGAGGCCGCGCTTCGATGCGGCGCCGGTGACGACTGCGAATTTGCCCTCAAGCAGAGTGGTTGCCATTGAATTCTCCTTTTGTCTGGATGTCCGTCGCCTTGGGCGAGGACGGATTGAATTGAGGTTCGTTGACCGGGTCAGAGCCAGCCGCGGATCTGAGAGATCATCGCGGCGGTGGAGATGCCGTAGCGGTCGTGCAGCGTCGGCAGCGCGCCGGCATCGAGGAACTGGTCGGGCAGGCCGATCATTCGGAACGCCGGTGTCACGCCGTTGGTGAGCAGCGTTGATGCCACCGCCTCGCCGAGGCCGCCGACGCGGGTGTGGTTCTCCGCCGTGACGACGAGGCGGTTGCCCTTTCCGGCTTCGGCAAGAATCGTCCCCGCATCGAGCGGCTTGATCGTCGGGCAGTGGAGTACGGCGACCGAGACGCCGTCCTTCTCGAGTTCCACGGCCGCATCCAGGGCACGCATGGTCATGAAACCGGATGCGATCACCAGCGCATCCTTGCCGTCCCGCAACAGCTTGGCCTTGCCGAGTTCGAACTTGTAGTCCGGGCAATGCTTGCGGATCACAGATGGCACCTTGCCGCGCAGGAGACGCATGTAGACGGGGCCGTCATGCGCGATGATTGCGGGCACGGCCTCAGTGACGTCGATCGCGTCGCAAGGATCGACGATCGTCAAGTTCGGAAGGCCGCGGAAGATCGCGAGGTCCTCCGTCGCCTGATGGCTCGGGCCATAGCCGGTCGTCAGCCCCGGTAGAGCGCAGACGATCTTGACCGGCAGATTTTCCTCGGCGATCGCCATGGCGATGAAGTCGTAGGCGCGGCGCGAGGCAAAGACGGCATAGGTCGTGGCGAAGGGAATGAAGCCCTCGCGCGCCATCCCGGCAGCGGCCGAGATCATCACCTGCTCGGCCATGCCCATCTGGTAGAAGCGCTCGGGGAGGGCCTCGGCGAAGACGTGGAGGTCGGTGTATTTCGCGAGATCCGCGGTCAGGCCGACGATACGGTCGTTGCTGCGCGCCTGCTCGACCAGCGCATGGCCGAAAGGTGCCGATACCGTGTCATAACCCTCGGCTGCCAGCGAGGCGATCATTGCCGAGGTCTTGCCGCCTTCGCCTGGCTTGAGGCTGCGCGGTTCCCACTTGCGGTGCGGATCGTAGTTTCTTTTCGCGGTCATTGTCTGTTCCTTCAGGCCGGGCGGTTGGCGTCGAGCACGGCAAGCGCCTCCTGCCATTCATCGGCTTCCACGCGGACGAAATGGGTGATCTCGCGGGCTTCGAGGAAGGGAACGCCCTTGCACATCAGCGTGTCGCAGATGATGACGCGTGGCTTGGCCTCATCGAGATTGCGGGCGGCATCGAACGCGGCGACGAGCGCGTCGATGTCGTTGCCGTCGACCCGCTGCGTATGCCAGCCGAAGGCGGCCCATTTGTCGCAGAGGGGCTCGGCGCTCAGCATCTGGGTCGATTTGCCGTCGGCTTGCTGATCGTTAAAATCGACGACGCAGATGAGGTTGGAAAGCTTGTGGTGGGCGGCGGACATCGCTGCTTCCCAGGTCGAGCCCTCCCCAAGCTCGCCGTCCGACATGAGATTGTAGACGAATGCCGGGTTCTTCTTCGCCTTGAGACCGAGCGCCATGCCGACGGCGATGCCGAGGCCCTGGCCGAGGGAGCCGCCGGTAATCTCCATGCCGGGCGTATAGGCGGCCATGCCGGACATCGGCAGACGGCTGTCATCGGCGCCGTATGTTTCCAGTTCCTGCTCGGGCAGGATGCCTGCCTCGATCAGGGCGGAATAGAGCGCAATGGCATAATGGCCGATGGACAGCAGGAACCGGTCGCGGCCCTCCCATTCCGGGTCTTCAGCGCGATAGTTCAGCGCGTGGAAATAGGAAACGGCGAGGACGTCGGCGACGCCGAGCGCCTGGCCGACATAGCCTTGTCCCTGAACTTCGCCCATCCGCACCGCCTTGCGGCGGATTTCCCAGGCGCGGCGCGGCAGGCTCATGTTCGGCAGATGGGTGGCGGTGGTCCCGCTCATCGGTTCTTCTCCTTTGTAGCCGTTACGAATGGCGTCATGCGCGGGCACGACAAGGACCATCCGGCGATCCGGGGATCGTCGACGGGGTGGACAGACGTGTTCGAAGTGCGCCGGTTATGGTCCGGCATCAGGAGCGGCGCGACGGTCGTAACCGCCGCGCCGCCGGGTCAGTAGATCGTCAGCGCCGGAACGTAGCTCACCAGTGCCAACACGATCATCGAGACCAGGAAGAATGGCCAGAGCTCGCGGGTGGTGGCGCCGAGCGATGTCTTGGCCACCGATGCCGATATGAAGAGCGTCGTGCCGATCGGTGGCGTGTAGAGCCCGATGCCGAGATTGAGCACCATGATCAACCCGAGCTGAACCGGATCGAGACCGATCGAGGCTGCGAGCGGCACGAAAATCGGACCGAGAAGCAGGATCGCCGGCGGCAGGTCGAGAGGCATTCCGACCAGCAGCAACAGGATGTTCATCGAAAGAATGATCAGGATCGGGTTCTGGATCGTGACGCCGATCCATTCGGCAAAGCGTTCCGGCACCTGGTCGAACGTCAGGATCCAGCCGCAGACGGCGCTGCCGATGATGACCAGCATGACCACGCCGGTGGCGATGCCTGCCTCGATCATGTTGTCCTGAAAGCGCCTCCACGTGATGTCGCGGTAGAAAAAGACACTCATGAAGAGGGCATAGACGACTGCGAGAACGGCGATTTCGGTTGGCGTGGCGATACCGAACCGCAGTCCGAGCAGAATCAGAACCGGCAGGAGCAGCGCAGGACTGGATAAGAAGGCCAGGCGGCCAAGTTCCCGCATCGTGGCGGAACGCTCGGGCGCCGCGAAGCCGCGACGGCGGGCGATCCAGTTGCAGGTGAGCAGAAGCCCGCCTGCAAGCAGCATGCCGGGGAGGAGGCCCGCCGTAAACAGGTCCGCAATCGAGGTGCCGCTGACCAACGAATAGAGGATGAGCGGGATCGAGGGCGGAATGAGGATGTCGATGACTGCCGACGTCGAGTTGTTGGCGGCACACAGAGCGGCAGGATAGCCTTGCCTCTTCTGCCAGGGGATCAGGACGGAGCCCAACGCACTTGCGTTGGCAACCGCGGAACCCGACACGCCGCCAAAGACCACGGAGGCGACGACGGTCGTCGCCAGAGGGCCGCCGCGCCAGCGCTCCATGACCTTCGAAGCAAATGTGAGAAGCTCCGTACCCAGCTTGCCGCCAAGCATCAGCGTGCCGGCGAGCATGAAGAAGGGCATGGCCAGCATCGGAAAGGATTGGGTCTGCTGGTAGAGCTGTTGGGCCACGATGCTCAGTGGCAGGCCGCCGAAGAAATAGATCGCGGCGGCGGACGAGATGATGAGCGCATGACCAACCGGGACGGCCAGTATCATCAGCACGCAGAAGATAATGATCATGGCAAGGCTCATCATTGGCCTGTCTCCTCGGGGGTGGGGACGGGCATAGCCTCGGGTCCGATGATTGCGACACGGATGACCAGCGCGACCGTTGCAATGATGACGGCCGCCGACCCGCCGGCGAGTGCGTAGTAGCTGTAGCTTGCCGGCATGTTGAGAACCGGGCTCACGTCGATCCACGAAATGTCGGCGACGTCCAGGGTCACGCAGACCATAACGGCATGGCCGATAATGACAATCGTCTGGGCGACGATCCGGAAGACCTGCTCGACGCGGCGGCCGAGCATCTCGGGCAGCATTTCCACGGCCATGTGGCCGCCATGCTGAACAGCAAGCGCTACCCCTGCCATGATGAAGAAGGGGAATACCCGCTCTGGCAGTTCCTGAGCGAAGGAGAAGCCACCGCCCAGCGCATAGCGGGCGACGACATTGCTAAACAGCAGGACCAGAAGGACACAGCCGGTGACCAGAACGATGCCACGTGCAACGATTGACACGATGCGGTCGAGGCCGTCGGCGAGGCGCAGCATGGGCGTTTTTGGATGACCGGTGACCATGGCAAAGTCACCCAGAAGTTCCCTTGGGGCATCGTCGGGTTCGATCATGATCAGGCGTTCGCTGCTGCGATCAGGTTGGTCACGAACTCGCCGAACGGCTTGGCCTTCCATATCTCGGCGACCGGTTCGGAAGCCTTTCGGAAGTCTTCCTTGTCGACTTCGTTGATCTTCAGGTTCGCGTTGGCCTTGAAGGTCTCGAGATGTTTGGTTTCGGCGTCCTTGATGAGGCCTCGCTGCATCTGGGTCGCGCCATCGGCGGCTTCCTGGATTGCCGCCTTCTGCACATCGTTGAACTGCGCCCAGCGGATCTGCGAGATCAGGAAGGGTGAGACCTCCCACTTGTGGCCCGACATCGAGATGAAGGGGTTCACTTCATAGAGTTTGGAGCTGGCGATGTTGGTCAGCGGGTTTTCCTGACCGTCGACAACGCCCTGCTGCAGGGCGATATAGAGCTCGCCAAAGCTGATCTGCTCGGTATTGGCGCCAAGCGTCTTGAAGATGTCGATCGTCATCGGGTCCGGCGGCGTGCGAATGGTCAGGCCGGCCAGATCGGCAACCTTGTTGATCGGACGCTTCGAATTGGTGATCTGGCGGATACCGTTATCCCACCAGCCGATGGGGACCATATTGACGGCTGCAAACCGCTCGGCGAGCGCCTTCCCGATATCGCCTTCGAGCACTTTGAAAGCTGCATCGCTGGTGTCGAACAGGAAAGGCAGGCCGAGTGCGGCAACTTCCGGCACGAGGGCGGCACAGGAACCTTGGCTATTCACGGTCATATCGACAGCGCCGGTCCGAAGGCTGGTCAGCAGCGACTGCTCGTTGCCGAGCTGTTCGGCGCCGGCGACGCGCACCGCATATTCGCCCCCAGTCTTCTCGGCGACCAGGCGGGCAAATTCGTCTGCGGCCGCGCCGCGCGGATTGCCGGGGGCGGCGTTGTGACCGAGCGTCATGGTGACGGCTGCTTGCGCGCCACGCGGGAAGCTCAAGATCACAGGAGTTGCGAGAAGGGCAGTAGTTCCGGCCAGAAAGCCGCGGCGGTTGAGTGTCAGCGTCATCGTTTAAAATCCTCCCTGTTCGATGATGTTGAAACGGTAAGGGGTCGATTGCGCGCTGCTTCGTGGTCAGCGCTAAGGCTCATGCCAGCAATTGATACGGGGAACAGGTGGCGTGGTGGCGCGGCGATACCGCGTGGCACGGCAAGATCACGCAAGAGTGCGCGGCGTCATTGCTCGATAAGAGCATCCTGAAATCCTCCCCAACGGATAGGCGCTGGATATCGTGAATTCCGAGCACCACGCCTGTATCAGAAGGCGCGGTATCTTCCTCCGACCGAACCTTCTTGCGACGATATTTGTTTGGAGAGGTCGTTAGGTCAAACGCTAAATGAGGCCTTATTCGTGAATAGGATTCATGTTGTGCATGTGTCCGTATCGAGATCGGTTCTCAGTTTGCGTTGAGCGAACCGGCAAGTCGGACGCAGCCTATTGGTATTTCGATCGCATGAGCTCGTCCAAAATCCAGTTCTGGAATGCCTTGATCTTTGGGACGTTCTGCTTGGCTTTCAGCATGGACATACTATGGCATCCGATCATCTCGCGGGCACTTTCGAACAAAGGGACAAGGCGGCCGGTCTGAAGCTCTCGTTCGACAAGCAGATGGCTTTCAAGACAGATGCCCTGACCATCAACCGCCGCGCTGATGGCCATGAACGAACGATCGAAACGCGGTCCTCTATCGAAATCCAAAGGAATATCGCCGTGCCGCTTTGACCAGCCGCGCCAACTCAGCAGGTTGACTTCAGAGTGAATGAGCGTGTGGTGGCGGAGGTCGGCTGGTTCTTGCAGCGGGTGTGGGGCGTGCGCGATCACATCGGGCGAGCAGAAAGGCATGATTGCCTCCTCCGGAAGCGGCAGGGTTACAACGCCGCGTGTGGGCAATACGCTGCCGTAGCGGATATCGACATCCACGAGGCCGGCATTGAGATCGACGGGGTCCGCCGACGCATAGAGGCGCACGTCAATGCTGCCGTGTTGCGCGCTAAAGCGGGCGAGGCGAGGCATGAGCCATTGCGCCGCGAAACTCGGAACGGTGTGAACCGTCAAAATGTCGGATTTGCCATGCCGCTCGATGTCGCGGGTCGCAGCCTCTATCGTGCTAAAGGATTCTGAAACGCTCTGGAAATAGCTCTGACCGGCGTCAGTAAGGGCAATGGTCCGAGTGTTGCGGTGAAATAGGCTGACGCCGACTTCCTGTTCGAGAAACCGGATCTGATGACTGATGGCGCTGGCCGTCACGTGCAATTCATTCGCCGCTGCGGCGAAGGAGCCGCGACGGGCCGCTGCCTCGAACGCCTGCAGCGACTTCAAAGAAGGCATCTTCCTCATTCTGTCCCCCCATTTGCGAAGCTCGGCCGCTGAAATCGCACTGCGTATTTCTGGTACTTGGCTGAATTGAATTCAACAATCGGAAAACCGAATTCGTTTGAAGATTTGTAAGCCGCTTCCTAGTCTCTTGTGGACTGACAGTCTGTGCGCAGGAGCTTCACATACCAGGGGAGGTGGCAGAACGGTTTCCAGGCCGATCTGCCGGGAAGGACATTCGCGTTCTTATCGCAACCTACCATGATGATGTTCCCCGAACAGGCTGAGCGGCTTACTTCGAGGAATTCCGATATGAACATCGCCTTCATTGGCCTTGGTTCCATGGGTACGCCCATGGCCCGCAACCTGATTTCGGCCGGCTTCTCACTTGCCGGTTTTGACACCAATCCAAGGGCCTTGAGCGTGTTCGCTGGCAATGGTGGCAAGCCTGCATCGACAGCGGCGGCGGCGGCGGCAGGTGCCGACATAGCCCTTCTCATGGTCGTCAACGCTTTACAGGCGGAACAGGTTTTGTTCGACGACGGAGTGCTCGATGCACTTGCCCCTGGGGGCATCGTGGTGCTGATGGCAACCTGCCCACCTGGCGCAGTGCAGGCGATCGCCACGCGTGTCAAAAAGACGGGGCGGTCTTTCGTCGACGCGCCGGTGTCGGGAGGTGTTGCGGGCGCCGAAGCGGCGACGTTGAGTATCATGGTCGGTGCCTCCAATGCGGATTTCGAGCGCAGTTCCCCAGTGCTGCGTGCACTTGGCGACAAGCTTTTCCATGTGGGGACCGAGGCCGGGCAGGGCGCCGCCGTGAAGGTTGTCAACCAATTGCTCTGCGGCGTTCACATTGCGGTTGCCGCCGAGGGCCTCGCCCTTGCCAGTAGGGTCGGTATCGACCCAAAAGTCATTCTCGAAATCCTGGGTGGATCCTCGGCCTCGAGCTGGATGTTGAAGGATCGGGGCCCTCGCATGTTGCAGGACGACCCGGTCGTCACGAGCGCCATAGATATCTTTGTCAAGGATCTCGGTCTTGTTCTGGAAGCGGGCCGGGAGGCCAAGGCAGCGCTTCCGCTAGCCGCCGCCGCCTACCAGATGTTTCTTGCGACCAGCGGTCGAGGCGACGGTGCGATCGACGACAGCCAGGTCATTCGTTCCTACGAGTTACTGAACCGTGGCGTCTGATGGCGGTTCATAAATCCTTTGATCGCGGAAAGGGCAACGGGCCTGCCTCGACGGAAGGTCCATCCCCAGCCCGTAGTCGCTTGGACATCGGGAAGTCATGCGGGACCTCGGGTTTGAACAGCTTCTGGCGGCTAATTGGGCACGACCGAGAAGTTTGCAATGCGTTTTGCGCATGGGTGGCCTGATGCATTGTCGATGTTCCCTAGACGGGCATGCTCTTATATTCCTGACATCAAACGACGCTGGAGCCAAACGCGGTTGCTGACGTCAAACGGACCTCAGGAAAGGGGATCACATGAACGTCGCACGCTCTTTCAACGCATGGCGTAAATACCGTCAAACCGTTGCCGAACTCGGCCGCATGACCAGTCGCGAACTGAACGACCTCGGTATTGCTCGCGCCGACATCCGCAGCGTTGCGCGGGCCGCTTCCTCGCTCTGATTGCGAGATCAGCAAGTTTTGAAACGCCCGCCTCGAGCGGGCGTTTTTCGTTGTAAGACGGATAAACTTCCACCTTCGATGGAGGGAGGTCCCGCACCCGACTAGGGTCGCGTCAACACACTGACGCGTCTGCACGTGATAGTCTCGTACTCCGGCAAACGCATCGACCGACACCGCGTGGATCCCACACGCGTACCGGATGAACATTCCTTTAGAAGCGACAGCGTGATCAAATGGGCGTCCACTGCCGCCACAACTTCCTTGCTCAGCATCAAGTTGTTCTTTTCCTG
Organism: Ensifer adhaerens; assembly: GCF_001270265.1. Lineage (GTDB taxonomy): Bacteria > Pseudomonadota > Alphaproteobacteria > Rhizobiales > Rhizobiaceae > Ensifer > Ensifer adhaerens_B. Next base: position 75,586 of record NZ_LGAP01000023.1, on the reverse strand, counting down.
GGGCCAGACATCACGGAACGACGCGACACTCGCCTTCGCCGTATCCAGCACGAGCTTTTCGGGAAGTCTGGCCTTGGCGGCCAGATAGGAGAGCTCCTCGAGCGTCAATTCAGCCATAACGCTGGTGCGGGCATATTTTAGAGCTGCCGTCGCGCCGGGCAGATAGCCGCTACCAATCGCGCTTTGGTAGGTTCGAGGTCACGAAAAAGAGACAGCGTTCGCCTCTCGGCCCCCGGATAGGGATCGTCAGGCCGTGGGGGCCAATGTCGTAGCAACGCGCTTCGCTGAACAATCGGGATGCCCGTGCTGACCGCCGATCGAGCGAGGACCAGTCCACCGGGAGGAAACCATACCGGACGATGTCAATCACCGGGTCTATGTCGAAGTAGCACCTGTCGAGGTATGTCTCCGTCCACCCAACTGGATAGGTCGTGCAGTGAAAGGGGTACAAGCCCGAGCTTCCCCCGCTGCAAACCACGAGGAATGCCATGTGCGACAGACCGTAGCGCACGCAAAGTTTTTCCAACGTTGGTTGAAGGTCCTCGGGGTGCTTCACTGCCTTTAGCGCCCTCAAGGAGAATGACAGTCTACGGTGGTCGACCACCGGGGGAACGCGTCGGTTCGCGGCCATGCGCTGTGTACCGATTTCTGTCGGACGTTGGACTGCATACTAAAGGCCGTGCATTAGCGGCGAAATTGTAGGAATCGACAATCCAGCGCGCGGTCCTCCTCAATGTCGGAGCGTCGTGACGCAGAATCAGCGACCAATGAAGAAATAAATGTGTGGCAGGAACTGAAGCCGGCATCTCGATCGCGTCGCTGCAGTTATCGCTTCCGCCGGTCAATGCCGAGGGCTCGTCCTCCGCGGATTCCACTCGGCAAGCGAGGGCTTGGCCGTCTGATCTCCCTTGGAGCGAATACTTCCCGGTCCGCTTGTGATCTCCCTCGGGCGGTCCTGGGACAAGCAGAACTTGCCGAAGGGTGTCAATTTCTTGATTTCTACCGAGGTCACCGATCGGCATTGTTTACTTGCCTCATGGAGATCGTGTGATGACGAAAGCACTTGTTACGGGGGCGACCCGCACCCCTGGGCGCGTGATCGCGACCATGCTCGCAAAGGAGGGCTGGGAGGTCCATGCCCTCGGTCGCGATCGAGTTGCGCTTGAGGAGCTACGTGGTGACCACGGCATTGTTCCCATGGCAATGGACTTGACCGATCGCGACTATGTGCGTTCCGTCGCCGAAGGGATGGAACCGGAAATCGTCGTCCATGCGGCACTTCGCTGGCCCGCTGAAACCCAATTTCTCCAGCTAACGGAAGCGGACATCGACATGGCTCTCGAAGTCAATTTGTCCGCGACGCTGCATGTCACTCGTGCTGTTTTGCCTTCGATGATTGCCCGTGGGCGGGGGGCCCTCGTGATGGTTTCTCCAGATTTCGACCACGCGGCAAGTGCGGTCGAAAAGACCGCCGCTGCTGCAATCGACGGTCTTGTGCGCTCTCTTTCCGATGAGCTTGCGGGGACCGGCGTTTCCGTCCGCCGCCTATCCTTGGGCAAGCCGCCCTTCGACAAATTGGGAATAGAGGCGCTTTCGCTGTTAACGGCCTCTGGCCTCCAGTCGAAGACGCTGCCGTTCTCCTCTGAACCTAACGAACGACAGGGATAAAGAAATGAAACGTAACGGAGGACAGCTGCTCGTCGAATGCCTCTTGGCGCTTGGTGCGACAAAGAGCTTTGGCGTCCCCGGCGAAAGTTATCTCGCTGTGCTTGATGCGCTGCACGATACGGCCGGGCGTCTCGACTATATCCTGTGCCGAAACGAAGGCGGTGCCGCTTTCATGGCGGCTGCCTATGGCAAGCTGACCCGCCAACCTGGCCTCTGCTTCGTAACTCGCGGCCCCGGCGCCACCAATGCCTCAATCGGCGTGCATACGGCCACGCAGGATTCGTCGCCGATGATCCTCTTCGTCGGTCAGGTCGGGACGGACATGAAGGGTCGCGAAGCCTTTCAGGAAGTCGATTACAAGGCGGTCTTTGGCACCATGGCCAAATGGGCAGTCGAGATCGACCAGGTCGAGCGTATTCCCGAGATTGTCTCCCGCGCCTGGACACTTGCGGTGTCGGGCCGTCCTGGTCCGGTCGTGATCGCACTGCCGGAAGACATGCTGACATCTCTTACCGATGCCACCCCGCTTTCTGGCCCAGTCGAGATTGCGGAGCCCGCGCCATCGATTGCCGCTATGGACCGTCTGCGTGAGATGCTGGTGAACTCTGCGCGCCCCGTAATCCTCTATGGCGGCTGCAACTGGCTGGAAGGCTCGATGATCGCGGTCCAGCGCTTCGCTGAAGCATCCGATATCCCCGTCGTCTCCGTCTTTCGCTACCAAGACCAGTACGACAATGCGTCGCCGACCTTCTGCGGTGAGGCGGGCGTCGGGATGGTTGCTTCCGTCAAGGAAATGCTCAAGGCCGCCGATGTCATCGTAGCGATAAACAATCGGTTTGGGGAGAATTCGACGGATGGTTACACCCTCTTCGACCTTCCCCAACCGAAGCAGCAGATCATCCATATCCATGGCTCGGACCTGGAGATTGGGAAGGTCTACCGGCCAGCGCTCGGTATCCAGGCCGGGCCGAACGCTTTCGCCCAGGCGTTGGGCGCACTCGAACCAGTGAAGGGCCGCTGGGCCGAATGGCGCGCCAGGGGGCGGGCTGCCTATGAGAAGGGTTTCGATCTTCCCGATATGCCGTCGCCGGTTGATATGGGAAAGGTCACCGCGTTTCTGAACGATGTGCTGCCCGACGATGTCATTCTTACCAATGGTGCGGGAAACTTTACCGTCTGGCCAAACAAGTTCTTCAAATTCGGTCCGAAGGCACGCTTGCTCGCCCCGCAATCAGGCGCGATGGGCTATGGCGTTCCGGCAGCCGTTGCAGCCAAGGTTGCACATCCTGGCCGTACGGTAGTTTGCTTTGCCGGGGACGGTGATTTTCAGATGAACTGCCAGGAACTGGCAACGGCGCTTCAGCATGAGGCGCAGCCGATTATCCTGCTGCTCAACAATGGCATCTACGGTACGATACGTGCCCATCAGGAGCGCAACTATCCCGCGCGAGTATCCGGCACGACAATGATCAATCCGGATTTCGTGGCGCTCGCGAAGTCCTACGGTTTCCATGCGGAACGCGTGGAGACCACCGTTGACTTCGCCGCGGCCTTCGAACGCGCGCAGGCCTCGGGGACCGGCGCGTTGCTTGACCTCAATATTTCTCCGGAAGCGCTGACGCCGCGTCAGACGCTGAGCCAGATGCGAGAAGCAGCCCTTTCTGCAAAGGAAACCGCATGACACAGCGTCACGAAATTCGCCTTGGCGCCGATATCGGCGGCACTTTTACCGACATCGCACTCGAAGTCAGGGGGAAGCTCTTCTCCACGAAAGTGCTGACCAATTATTCAGCACCTGAACAGGCGATCCTCGACGGAATCGAGATTGTTTGTCGAGATGCGAGCATCGCGCCAAAAGATATCGACATCGTCATCCACGGCACGACGCTGGCAACAAACGCGCTGATCGAACGCCGGGGTGCGAAGACCGCTCTCGTCACAACCGAAGGGTTCCGCGACGTCATCGAGATGCGCACGGAAAACCGCTTCGAGCAGTATGATCTCAGCCTCGTGCTCCCTTCACCCCTTATCCCGCGCGAAGACCGTTTCCCGGTCAAGGGTCGGATCGATGCACAGGGCAGGGAGCTCCAGCCCCTCGACGAGCGGACCCTCGAAGCATTGGCGGAAGTGATCGGTGAGCGCGGATTCGGCGCTGTCGCCATTGGCTTCATTCATTCCTACATGAACCCGGCGCATGAGGAGCGCGCCCGCGAAATCCTGTCGGAAAAGCTCTCGATCCCGATTTCGATCTCGGCGGAAGTCTCGCCGCAGATGCGCGAATTTGAACGCTTCAACACCGTTTGTGCCAATGCCTACGTGCGGCCGCAGATGGCCGACTATCTCTCGCGTCTTCAAGTGCGTCTGAAAGAAATGGGCGCCAATTGCCCAGTCTTCATGATCCATTCCGGAGGCGGCTTGATCTCGGTCGAGACAGCATCGGAGTTTCCCGTGCGCCTGGTGGAATCGGGGCCGGCAGGAGGTGCGATCTTTGCAGCCGATATCGCGCGTCGCTTCAGTCTCGATCGCGTGGTGTCCTACGACATGGGCGGCACAACGGCGAAGATCTGCCTGATCGAGGACTACCAGCCACACTCAGCACGCACATTTGAAGTCGCCCGTACTTATCGCTTCTGCAAGGGCTCGGGCATGCCGATCTCCATTCCGGTCATCGAGATGATCGAGATCGGCGCGGGCGGCGGTTCGATTGCCTGGGTCGATGCTATGGGCCGAATTCAGGCGGGCCCGGAATCGGCAGCCTCAGAGCCGGGACCGGCGTGCTACCAGCGCGGCGGCGAGCGCCCTGCCATCACCGACGCAGACCTCGTGCTCGGCAAACTCGACCCCGACAATTTCGCGGGCGGCAAGATCAAACTGTCGGTCGATAGCGCCATGGCAGCAATTACCCGGGACGTCGGCGACAGGCTTAGGCTCACCCCGCAGGCGGCCGCCTTCGGTATCGTCGAGGTCGTGGACGAGAACATGGCCAATGCCGCCCGCGTTCATGCCGTCGAGAACGGCAAGAACATCTCGGAAAACATCATGATCGCGTTTGGCGGTGCCGCGCCGCTGCATGCCGCCCGACTTTGCGAGAAGCTTGGTGTTGATCAGTGCCTTATCCCGCAAGGTGCGGGTGTGGGCTCAGCAATCGGTTTCCTCAAGGCGCCTTTCGGCTACGAGGCCCTCGCTTCCAAAATCATGGGTCTGTCGAAGTTCGATGCCGGCATCATCAATGCCATGCTCGACGATCTGAAAACAACGGCTGAAGGCTTCGTGCGCGCTGGAACCGACGGTGAGATCGTTCGCGAAATCACTGCCTTCATGCGCTATGCCGGCCAAGGCTGGGAGATCCCGGTGGCACTGCCCGATCGTGCGTTCGCCGACGGCGACAGGACAATGATGGAAAACGCCTTCAAGGAGCGTTATGCGCAGTTCTTCGGCCGCGCGGTCGAAGGCCCTGAGATCGAATTCGTCACCTGGTCGGTCAAGGCACAGGACGTTCGCCCCGAGGGTGAAAGGCTTGCCCTGAAGACGGAAGGTGCTCGGGTGAGCGTTCCCTCCATCCGCGCCGTCTTCGATCCTGCCTCTGGCAGGACCTTGGAAACGGCGATCGTTCCGCGTCACGCGCTGTCGTCTGGTGACCGCGTAACCGGTCCAGCCGTCATCGTCGAGCGGGAAACCTCGACTATCGTCACGTCGCCTTTCGATGCCGTCATTCAGGCCGATGGCACCATTCTCCTCGTGCGCAAAGGTTTCTGATTATGAGCGATATCAATGAAATCCGCATGCAGGTAATGTGGAACCGCCTGATCTCGGTCGTAGAAGAACAGGCGCTGACGCTACTGCGGACTGCCTTTTCCACCTCCGTTCGCGAGGCAGGTGACCTTTCAGCTGGCGTCTACAATGCCAAGGGCGAGATGCTCGCTCAGGCGGTGACCGGTACACCCGGCCACGTCAACACCATGGCGGAAGCGGTTCTGCATTTCATCGCCGAAATCCCGCGCGAGGACATGTATCCCGGCGACACTTATGTGACAAACGACCCCTGGAAGGGCACCGGACACCTGCACGATATCACGATGGTGTCGCCTTCGTTCAAGGGTGAGGAACTGATCGGCTTCTTCGCCTGCACGGCGCATGTGGTCGATGTCGGCGGTCGGGGGTTTGGGGCTGACGGCAAGTCGGTCTACGAGGAAGGCATCCAGATTCCGATCATGAAATTCGCCGAACGGGGCGTCGTGAACAAGGACCTCTTGAAAATTCTACGCCTCAATGTGCGCGAGCCCAATCAGGTGATTGGTGATTTCTTCTCACTCGCCGCCTGCAACGACGTCGGTCACAAGCGGCTGATCGAGATGCTGGACGAGGTCGGCTATGACAACCTCGACACACTCGGCAATTTCATTCTGTCGCGCACGCATGTTGCAACGATGGAGCGCATCGCTGGCCTACCCAAGGGCGCGTGGTCGAATGAGATGCTCACCGACGGGTACGACGAGCCGATTAAACTCGCGGCCGAAGTGTCCATCACGAATAGCGGTGTAAACGTTGACTTCGCCGGTTCGGGTGCGATGAGCCGCTGGGGCATCAATGTGCCGCTGATCTATACCAAGGCTTATGCCTGCTATGCGCTGAAGTGCGTGGTGGCACCGGATATCCCGAACAACGCAGCGTCGCTTGCCGTGTTCAACGTGTCGTCGCCGACCAACATCCTCAATGCCGAGCGCCCGGCTCCAGTCTCGGTGCGCCACGTCATCGGCCATATGGTCCCGGATCTCGTGCTCGGCGCGCTCGCCAAGGCGCTGCCCGGCAAGATTCTAGCAGAAGGCGCGGCGGCGCTCTGGAACATCCACATTTCCGTTCGTCCCGTTGCCGGCGGAACCGGTAGGCGTGCGGAAGTGCTGATGTTCAACTCTGGCGGTATGGGCGCGCGCCCAGGCCTCGACGGGCTCTCCTCGACTGCCTTCCCTTCTGGGGTCCACACCATGCCGATCGAGGCAACCGAGCACACCGGTCCTATCGTCGTCTGGCGAAAGGAACTCCGACCCAATTCGGGTGGTGCGGGCAAGTATCGCGGCGGCCTTGGCCAAGTCATCGAAATTGCGCCGGCCGAAGGCCACGAGTTTGATTTTTCCGCGATGTTTGACCGCATCGCGACGCCACCGCGCGGTCGTGACGGGGGCGAGGACGGCGCGCCGGGTTCGGCGAGGCTCGATGACGGCACAAAGCTGCGTCCCAAGGGATGGCAGCATGTGCCGGCGGGTCGAAGGCTGGTGTTGGAATTGCCCGGTGGCGGCGGGTTCGGCAGTCCGGCTGAACGCTCGTCCGAAGCTAAAGCCGAAGACCTGTCCAAGGGTTATGTGACGGAGAAGAAGTAATGAGCCTTATTGCAAGTCGGCTTTCGGCCGTCAAACCCTCCGCGTCCATGGCCGTGTCGCAGGCAGCCAAAGATCTCGCGGCCACGGGGGTAGACGTGATCGATCTCGGTCTCGGTGAACCCGATTTCCCGGCGCCCGCTCATGTCACCGAGGCGGCTTTCAATGCCGCTCGGAAGGAGCGAATGCTCTATACTGCCTCGCTCGGCACTCCGGATCTGCGCAAGGCGATCGCGGCAAAGTTCAAGCGAGAGAACGGCCTCGATTACGCAACTGACGAGATTGCGGTCGCCAACGGCGCCAAACAGATCATCTTCAACGCGCTGATGGCGACGTTGGAGGAGGGTGACGAAGCGATCCTGCCGGCACCCTACTTTGTCTCCTATCCGGAGATGGTGAAGCTCTTTGGCGGCGTACCAGTTACGCCTGCCTGCCCGGCCGAGAACGGTTTTCGTCTGACGCCTGAGGTGCTGGAGGCGGCGCTGACCAAAAAGACGCGTTGGCTTTTCCTCAACATGCCCGGCAACCCCTCCGGCGCTGTTTACACGAAAGCACAGTTGAAAGCACTCGGCGCGGTTCTCGCCAAATATCCGAAGGTCATGATCCTATCGGACGAGATCTACGAGCACATCATTTTCGACGGCCGCGAATTTGTCTCCTTTGGTGCAGCCTGCCCGGACCTGCGTGATCGCTCGCTGATCGTGAATGGGATGTCGAAGGCTTATGCCATGACTGGTTGGCGCGTCGGCTATGCTGCAGGCCCCAAAGATTTGATCAAGGCGATGGCGACGATCCAGAGCCAGTCCTGCACCTCCGTTTCGGCGCCGGCGCAGATCGCGGCGAAGGCTGCGCTGGAGGGCTCACAGGATTGCGTGGTCGAGTTCCGCGCTGCCTTCGAAGACCGCCGCGACCTTGTCGTCGACGGCATCGCAAGGATCAACGCGCTCAGCCTCGATCCACCGGAAGGTGCGTTCTACGCCTATATCGGCTGTGCGGCGCTGATTGGTGCCAGGACTCCTGCCGGCGAGCCGTTGGCCGATGATGTTGCCGTGGCGAAGTATCTTCTCGAAGAGGCCCATGTCGCAGCCGTTCCCGGAACGGCTTATGGTCTTTCGCCCTTCTTCCGCATTTCTACCGCGACCTCGGAAGAGGTCCTTTCCGAGGCAGTGAAGCGCATCGGCGCGGCCATCGCCAAACTCGAGATCTGATTGGAAGGAAGAATGCCCAAACTTTACAAAACCATTCTGATCACGGGTGCAGCTGGCCGGCTGGGGACTGAGCTGCGCCGCGGATTGGCACCATTGGCCGAAACGTTGCGCTTGGCCGATATCACGGAAATCAAGAATGTGCAGCCGAACGAAGAGGCGATGGTCTTCGACCTAGCCGACGAGGCCGCTGTATTGAAAGCCATCGACGGCGCCGATGCGATTGTACACTTCGGCGGCGTGCCCTTGGAACGGCCCTGGCAGGACATCCTCGATTCCAATATCCGAGGCAGCTATCATATCTACGAGGGCGCACGTAAGCATGGCGTCAAGCGCGTCGTCTATGCCTCGTCGGTGCACGCGATCGGGTATCACACGCTCGAAGCCCATATCGATACGGACGCACCTGTCCGTCCGGACAGTCTCTATGGCGTTTCCAAGTGTTTCGTGGAGGCTCTTAGCCGCTTCTACTGGGACAAATTCGGGATCGAAAGCGCGTGCCTGCGCATCTTTTCTTCGTTTCCGGAACCAGCAGATCGCCGCATGCTTTGGTCCTGGTTATCCTTCGATGATTGCGTCCGCCTCGTGGTAGCAAGCCTTACGGCGCCGCGCGTCGGTCATACAATCAGCTTTGGCATTTCTGACAATGCCGTCAAACCCGTGGACAACTCCCAAGCCGGGCATCTCGGCTACGTCCCACAGGACAACACGGAACGGTTCCGCCCCAAGGTCGAGGCGGAAAAGCCGCCGCTCGATCCGAAAGCGCCCTCCACCATCCATCTTGGCGGATGGTTTGTTGATATCGGCCATCCCGATGATGAGGCATCCAAATGAAAGACCAGTATGACGTCGTCATCGTCGGCGGCGCGGTAATCGGTTCCGCCGTCGCTTACTATCTTTCGGCCAACCCCGATTTTGACGGCAGCATTCTCGTCGTCGAAAAGGACCCTACCTATCTGAAGGCGGCGACCTCGCTGTCGTCTTCCTCTATCCGCACGCAGTTTTCTAACCCGATCAATGTGAAGATCAGCCAATATGGCTCGGACGTCATCCGCAACTTCGGCGAAATGATGCAGGTCGGCGACGACAAACCCGATCTCAGCTTTCATTCAGGCGGTTACCTGTTCTTGGCGAGCACTCCCGACCAGGTCCAGATTCTCAAGGAAAACCATGACGCGCAGGTCGCGTGCGGCGCTGATGTCGTTTTGTGGACCCGAGACGAACTAGCCAATGCGTTTCCGCACTTAAACGTCGCCGATCTGGAACTCGCCTCCTACGGCCGCTCGGGTGAAGGCTGGTTCAATAATACCGGGCTGATGTACGGCTTCAAGAACAAGGCGCGTTCCCTGGGTGTCGACTATGTCACCGACGAAGTCGTTGCTATCGGCCGGGAAGGCAACGCCGTGAAATCTGTAACGCTGAAGTCGGGCGCGCTCATCACGGCCGGAACGATTGTCAACGCATCCGGTCCGCGCGCGGCACTGACTGCCCGTATGGCCGGCCTCGACATTCCAGTTGAACCGCGCAAGCGGACGCTTTTCGTCTTCGACTGCGCGCAGTCTCCGGAAGGTACTGCCAACGTCAATCAGGGGAGGTTGCCGCTAATGATCGACCCGTCCGGCGTTTTCTGTCGCCCCGAGGGACGCTTCTTTCTGACAGGTTGTCCGCCGGTGGAAGATCCCGCGACCGATTGGGATGATTTCGAGCCGCGCTACGAAGAATTCGAAGACATCATCTGGCCAGCGCTGGCCGAGCGCTCGCCCAAGTTCGAGGCGATCAAGGTCGTCAATCAGTGGGCGGGTCACTATGACTTCAATACGCTGGACCACAACTTGATTGTTGGGCGTCATCCCGAAGTCAGCAACTTTGTCTTCGCCAACGGTTTTTCCGGTCACGGCCTTCAGCAAGGCCCGGCAACCGGGCGGGGTGTCTCCGAGCTCATCATCTATGGCGAGTACCGCACTCTGGATCTGTCAGAAGTCGGATTCGAGCGCATCGTCGCCAATCGCCCTTTCCTCGAAAAGGCGGTAATCTGAAACCGTGCGCGGTGACGTTCCAAGGATCGTCACCGCGACAGTCCCCAAGTCCTGTCGCTTCGGAGAGAAAATTGGTTGGACAGCACACGCGTCTTCCGCCGCTAAACGCACTGCGAGCCTTCTGGGCGGTTATGCGACAGGGTAGCTTCCGAAGTGCGGCCGACGAACTCCTTGTAACGCCGCAGGCTGTTAGTCAGCAGATTAAACTGCTTGAGGATATTCTCCACGTTCCGCTTTTTGAACGAAAGGCGAGGGTAATCGAGCCGACAGAACAGGCCATCGTCCTTTCGCATTTCATCGAGGCCGGTTTCAACGAATTTACCGAGGGTATCCGGCGGGTTACCAATTCGACCTATCGTAACCGCATCAACATCAATGTCAGCCCTTACTTCGCAACCCGCTATTTGATGGGGCGGTTGGAACGATTCCGGGAGCTGATGCCTGGGGCGGATATCCGGATGACGACAATGGTCAACATCCGAGACTTCGCTGCCGATGAAGTCGATGTGTGTATTCAGTGGGGGTTTGGTAACTGGAAGGACTATGATTGCCAGTTGCTGATCCGAGATCCAAAAGTGATCTGCTGCGCACCGGAGCTTGCTGCGCGGCTCAAAGAGCCAAGAGACCTGACAGAATTTACGCTGCTACATCCTGTTATGGCACGCAACCTTTGGGGGAAAGTCCTTCGGCATTTGGGACTTGAAGCCCACGAAGTCGCCGGCGAGATCGAGTTCCAAGACGCCGCTACGATGCGTCGAGGGGCGATTTCTGGGCTGGGAGTCGGTCTGGTGTCAAGGTTGGACGCCCTTTCGGATATAAACGCCGGCCGGCTAGTCGCGCCACTTGGCGTGGATCGGCTCCAGGACATGAACGAAAACGATATTCCCGGCTTCTATCTCGTCGTCCCGCGGGCGCACAAGCGGGTCAAGATCATCTCGACATTTTGCGACTGGATTTGTTCCGAGGACTGGTCTTTCCGCCACGAGTTCGACTGAACCGCGCAGGCTGCAGCGGCGTAGAAAGGAAAACTTGTCTATCGCCGTTGTTTCTTGGTTTGGGCCAGCCCGCAAGTGATGCAGGCTTTACGTGGCCGGCAAGGGCAGTCAGTCGCCCATAGCTGAACCTACAAATCGAACAAAAATTGTCACCCCGATTGCCCAACAAAACAGGCAATCGGGCGGGCCAACTATAATCGATCGCGAGCCAACGCGGTTGCTCGAATAACCAAGGGCCACGTGGCTTAACCAGAGGGAATGTCGATGAAATCTATTTCCAAGCTTCTCACTTCAGCGGCTTTCGTATCCGCAATGCTTGTTTCCAGCGCTTACGCTGCCGAGACGATCAAGATCGGTGTCGCAGGTCCGATGACAGGCGCCAACGCCACCTTTGGCGAACAGGTCTGGACAGGCGTCTCGGCCTACATCCAGAACGTCAACAATGCCGGTGGCCTCGACGGCAAGCAGATCGAGTTGGTGAAGGGAGACGATGCGTGCGAGCCGAAGCAGGCTGTTGCGGTTGCAAATCGTTTTGTCGATCAGGATAAGGTGCAGGCCGTTGTCGGCCACTTCTGCTCGTCCAGCACGATTCCTGCTTCTGAAATCTACAGCGACGCCGGCATCCTGACGGTGACCCCGTCCTCCACCAATCCGATCGTCACCGACCGCGGTTTCGACACGATGTTTCGCACATGTGGTCGTGATGACCAGCAGGCAGTGGTGGCCGGATCATTTATCCTTGACACTCTGAAGTTCGACAAGATCGCGCTGATCCACGACAAGGATACATATGGCCAGGGGTTGGTCGACGCGCTGAAGAAGACGCTCTCCGACCGCGGGGTCACGCCGGTGCTCTATGAAGGCCTGACACGCGGCGAACGCGACTTCAATGCTCTGGTCACGAAGATCAAGAGCACCGGCGCTCAGGCGGTCTATTTCGGCGGCCTCATTCCCGAAGCTGGTCCTCTGATCCGCCAAATCCACGAGCAGGGCCTGGACGTTGCCTTCATCAGCGGCGATGCCCTGGCTCAGGCAGAGATCGTTACCGCCTCTGGCGGCCCTCAGAACCTCAAGGGTGTCTACTACTCGTCCGCCGCAGATCCAAAGGACGACCCCGCGGCGGCGGATGCGCTCACCGACCTCAAGAGCAAGAACGTCGCTCCCGACAACTACACATTGTTTGGATATGCGAGTGCCCAGGCCATCGTCGCTGCGTTGCAGGGAACTAAGGAAGGGACCATCGACGACCAAGTAAAGTGGCTACGCGCCAATAATGTCAAATCGGCCGTTGGCAATCTCGCTTGGAACGAAAAGGGCGACGTGAAGGACTTCAAGTTCGTCTTCTACGCTTTCGATGACAAGGGCAATCCGGTTCGCAATCAGTAAACCGCGCCCCTAAGGGGACCGGTCGGTGCGCGCGCCGTCCGGCCCCCTCCACCAATCGAAAAAAATAGAGGGGTTTGCCATGGATATCTTCATCTTGGCGCAGCAATTGATAAATGGGATCACGCTCGGCACGATCTACGGCTTGATCGCCGTCGGGTACACCATGGTCTACGGTGTGATCCGTATGATCAATTTCGCTCATGGCGACGTTTACATGGTTTCCGCCTATGTCGCCGCGATTACCCTTGCTGTTCTCGCCTCCTTTGGCGTCCAGTCCGTTCCATTCGCGCTGATTTCCATCCTGGTTATCACGTGCCTCATCACCGCCGTCTATGGCTGGGCGATCGAACGTGTCGCATACCGGCCGCTGCGCGGATCGACCAAACTCGCACCACTGATTTCAGCAATCGGCATCTCGTTGATGCTGCAAAGCTACGTCCAGATCTCGCAGGGTGCTCGTGATCAGGGCGTGCCGATACTGATCAGCGGGTCATTCCGCTTTGGCAACGACACGCATTTCGCACAGATCACGTACATGCAGACGGTCATCCTTTTCGCCTCGCTGATCGCCATGGGCATTCTGACCTACGTGATCAACTACACGCGCATCGGCCGCGAATGCCGAGCGACCCAGCAGAACATCCGCTTCTCCGCGATTCTCGGCGTCAATACCGATCGGATCATCTCCACCGTCTTCGTCATCGGCGCCGCAACGGCCGCAGTCGGCGGCACGCTCGTCACGTTCAACTACGGCTCGTTCAATTTCTTTATTGGCTTCGTCATGGGCATCAAGGCCTTCACCGCAGCCGTGCTTGGGGGCATCGGGTCACTGCCTGGCGCTGTCCTCGGCGGTGTGCTGCTCGGTCTCACCGAAGCACTGTTCGCCGGCTATGTCAGCACGGACTACAAGGATGTTTTCGCCTTTGCGCTGCTCATTCTCCTCCTGTTCTTCCGCCCGCACGGCCTGCTCGGTCGGCCGGAAATCCAGAAAGTGTGAGGAGAGACGAAATGGAAACAAATCGCCTCCCAGCGCTCTTCAAGCAAGCGCTTCTCACGTTTACCGTCTCGCTCATCCTGTTCGGTCCCATTTCCGGGCTTGTTCTGGAGGGTTTTTCCTTCCGAAATGAACTGACCCGCGCCGTCTTGCTCGCGGCTTTAGTCACCGCCGGCCGCGTCGGACTTTCGTTGGTCGGGATGACCAGTATCGGCAAAAAAATCACTGCCAAGATCGGTGGCAACGCCGCAGGCGTAACGGTTATGACGGGTACTGAGAAATCCCCTGTGCTGATCCTCACGTTGCTGTTCATCGCCGGCCTCAGCTTGCCCCTCTTCGCCGACAAGTATTTTCTCGGCATCGCGATCCTCGCGCTTATTTACTGCCTGCTCGGACTCGGTTTGAACATTGTTGTTGGCCTCGCCGGCCTGCTCGACCTGGGTTTCGTCGCCTTCTATGCCGTCGGCGCCTACCTCCTAGCCCTTGGCGCACAGTATCTCGGCCTTGGCTTTTGGGGTGCGTTGGTGCTTGCCCCTCTGCTCGCAGGCTTCTGCGGCATGATCCTCGCATTCCCGGTGTTGAAAATGCACGGCGACTATCTCGCCATCGTCACGCTCGGTTTTGGCGAAATCATCCGCCTCGTGCTCAACAACTGGTTGGATTTCACCGGCGGACCGAACGGCGCACCTGTGCCGGCTCCTACCTTGCTCGGCATAGAATTTACCCGGACGGCCAAGCAGGGCGGCGTTCCTCTGCACGAATACTTCGCCATCCCCTACAGTGCCGACTACAAGTTCTGGTTCATCTACATCGTGCTTTTCCTGGTCGTCTGCCTGGTCATCTACGCGGTGGAGCGCCTGCGCGTTATGCCACTTGGCCGTATGTGGGAGGCATTGCGTGAGGACGAGATCGCGTGCCGTTCCCTGGGCGTGAATCACGTCTTCACCAAGCTGACCGCCTTCATGCTCGGCGCCTCGACTGGCGGACTGGCCGGTGTCTTCTTTGCCGTCCATCAGGGTTTCGTGAACCCGACGTCATTCACTTTCTTCGAGTCCGCTCTCATTCTCGCTATCGTTGTTCTCGGTGGCCTCGGCTCGACCGTCGGCGTCATCGCCGCGGCACTCGTGCTCACCATCCTGCCGGAACTCTTGCGCGACTTTGCCGAGTACCGCGTTCTGGTGTTCGGAGTGCTGATGGTCGTGATGATGATCTGGAAGCCGCGCGGCCTCGTGCGCGTCAAGCGCCCCGCCTTCTTCCCGAGCACAAAAGAGGAAAATCGGAACGTGCCGCTAGCGGTCAAAGCGGAGGCTGCCCAATGACCACACCTCTTCTCGATGTTCGCAATGTCACCATGCGCTTCGGCGGGATCGTCGCGAACCGCAATGTGAGCTTCTCTGTCGAGCGTGGCGAAGTAACGGCGCTGATCGGCCCGAACGGTGCTGGCAAGACCACGATGTTCAACTGCATCACGGGTTTTTACCGCGCGAGCGAAGGCGAGATCCTGCTCAACGGCCGGAAGGGCCCGCAAAACATCGGATCGTTGATGACGAGGCCTGTCACAGGGGGCTCGCACCTCGTCACGCGCGCCGGAATAGCCCGTACATTCCAGAACATCCGCCTGTTCAAGGAAATGTCGGTGGTCGAGAACCTGCTTGTCGCCCAGCACCGCGTGACCGCCAATAATCTCATCAGCGGCGTGTTGCGCACTCCAGGCTTTCTCCGGGCCGAACGCGAGGCGGTCGACCTGGCCTACTATTGGCTTCGAGAAATGAACCTTGTCGACGACGCCAATCGGCTTGCCGGCGAGTTGCCCTACGGACGCCAACGGCGCCTCGAAATCGCGCGCGCTATGTGCACCGACCCCGAACTCATCTGCCTCGACGAACCGGCGGCCGGCCTCAATCCGTCAGAAACGCGTGAGCTTTCGGCGGTGATTCAGTCGCTCTGTAGCGAGCACGGCCGGACTGTGCTTGTCATCGAACACGACATGGGCCTCGTCATGCGCATTTCTCAACACATCGTCGTGCTCGACCATGGCGAGGTGATTTCAGATGGAACTTCCGAGCATGTGGCGAACGACCCGGCCGTTGTCGCCGCCTATCTCGGGGTCAGCGAAGAAGAGGTGAGCGCATGAACCCGCTACTAGAGTTTTCCGGCGTCCACGCCCATTACGGCCCCGTAGAGGCGCTAAAAAATGTGAACGTGCACATTTCCAAGGGCGAGATCGTCAGTCTGATCGGCGCTAACGGCGCCGGTAAGACCACCCTGCTGGCCTCAATCTTTGGCGCACCGCGGGCCTCGGCGGGAAAGATTCTGCACAACGGCCAGGACATTTCCCGTTTGGCGACGAACCATATCTCCCGTCGCGGCATAGCGCTCGTGCCTGAAGGCCGGCAGATCTATCACGAGATGAGCGTTGAAGAGAACATGATGATGGGCACAACGCCCATCGGCATGGATCATTTCGATGACGACCGAGCGACCATGTTTGAGCTCTTCCCGCGTCTCAAGGAGCGCCGCAATCAGACCGCCGGGACCATGTCTGGCGGCGAACAGCAGATGCTCGCTATCGCGCGCGCCATGATGGCCCGCCCGGAGCTCATTCTCTTTGATGAGCCCTCGCTCGGCCTTGCCCCGCTCGTCGTTAAGCGAGTCTTCGAGGTGCTGGGCGAAATCGCTGCCATGGGCAAGACAATCTTCCTCGTCGAGCAGAACGCCAACCACGCGCTGAAGCTCTCGCAGCGTGCCTATGTAATGGTCAACGGCCGCATCCATCTCTCCGGGGAAAGCGCCGCGCTTCTCGACAATGAAGACGTCCGCAAAGCCTATCTCGGCATGCATTGAACGGATACATCATGCTGCACAAAAACTTCATCGCCGGCGAATGGGTAGCCGGTGACGCTTCGGCGAATATCAACCCTTCCAACGTCAACGAAGTCGTCGGTGAGTATGCGCGCGCGAGCGCCGACGACACGAAAAACGCCATCGCTGCTGCCAGGGCAGCGTTGCCCGCCTGGTCGCGATCGCCAATCCTCGCGCGTCATGCGCTCCTCAAAAAGACCGGCGACGAGATTCTGGCCCGAAAGGAAGAGCTCGGTCGCCTGTTGGCGCGCGAGGAAGGCAAGACCTTGCCGGAAGCGATCGGCGAAGTGGCACGAGCTGGTCAGATTTTCGATTTCTTCGCAGGCGAGGTGCTGCGCCTTTCAGGTGAGACGCTGCCTTCCGTGCGGGCGAATGTTGGTGTGGAAATCACCCGTGAGCCGGTCGGCGTCGTCGGCGTCATTACACCCTGGAACTTCCCGATTGCAATTCCTGCCTGGAAGATCGCCCCGGCGCTCGCCTACGGCAACACCGTGGTCCTGAAACCCGCCGACCTCGTGCCCGGCTCGGCTTGGGCACTGGTCGACATCCTGCACCGCGCCGGTGCGCCCGCCGGCGTCGTCAACCTCACCATGGGACGCGGCAGTGTTGTCGGCCAGACAATGCTCGACAGCCCTGACGTCAATGCCATTACCTTCACAGGATCCGTCGGTACCGGGAAGCGCGTCGCCTTCGCCTCCGTAGAGCATAACCGCAAGTTCCAACTTGAAATGGGTGGCAAAAATCCCTTTGTCGTGCTGGATGACGCCGACCTATCCGTGGCTGTCGAGGCGGCCGCCAATTCATCATTCTTTTCGACCGGCCAGCGCTGCACGGCCTCCTCACGTCTGATCGTCACTGAAGGCATCCACGACCGTTTTGTGGCTGCGCTGACGGAGCGCCTGAAGAACCTTGTCATTGACGATGCATTGAAGAGCGGCACCCATATCGGCCCCGTCGTCGACGAAAGCCAACTGAAGCAAGATGTCGACTATATTGGAATAGGCCACTCCGAAGGTGCGAAACTCGCCTTCGGAGGCGCGCGGCTGGAGCGGGCAACACCCGGCTTCTACCTTCAGCCCGCTCTCTTCACCGAAGCGACGAACGAGATGCGCATCGCCCGTGAGGAAATCTTCGGACCCGTCGCCGCGGTCATCCGCGTAAAGGACTACGATGAGGCGCTGGCCGTTGCCAACGACACCAACTTCGGCCTTTCCTCCGGTATTGCCACGACAAGCCTCAAGTATGCCACCCATTTCAAGCGCAACTCGGAGGCCGGCATGGTCATGGTGAACCTGCCGACCGCCGGCGTCGACTTCCATGTACCTTTCGGCGGACGCAAGGGTTCATCCTACGGACCACGCGAACAGGGCCGTTACGCCGCGGAGTTCTACACAACCGTCAAGACGGCCTACACGCTCGCCTGAGGAGATACCGTGATGAAAATTCTGGTCACCGTGAAGCGGGTGGTTGACTACAACGTCAAGATCCGCGTGAAGGCGGACGGTTCGGGCGTCGAGCTCGCAAACGTGAAGATGTCGATGAACCCGTTCGACGAGATCTCGGTGGAAGAGGCGCTGCGGCTGAAGGAAGCCGGCAAGGCCGATGAGGTCGTCGTCGTGTCGGTGGGTCCGGCCAAGGCCGAAGAGACGCTGCGCACGGCACTCGCCATGGGTGCCGACCGGGCGATCCTCGTCGAGACCGAAGACCAGGTTGAGCCGCTCGCCGTCGCCAAGATCGTCAAGGGTGTTGCAGACGCCGAACAGCCGGGGCTGATCATCGTCGGCAAGCAGGCAATCGACGATGACAGCAACCAGACCGGCCAGATGCTGTCGGCGCTCTTGGGCTGGGCCCAGGGCACCTTTGCCTCGAAGGTCGAGATCGGTGAGGGAAGCGCGACGGTGACGCGCGAAGTCGATGGCGGCCTGCAGACGATCGCCATCACGCTGCCGGCGGTCGTGACCACCGACCTGCGTTTGAACGAGCCGCGTTATGCCTCGCTGCCCAACATCATGAAGGCGAAGAAGAAACCGCTCGACAAGAAGAGCCCGGCCGACTTCGGCGTCGACACCGCAGCCCGCATCAAGGTGCTGAAGACCGAGGAGCCGTCGGGCCGCAAGGCCGGCATTAAGGTCAAGTCGGTCGCCGAACTGGTCGAAAAGCTCAAGACCGAAGCCGGCGTATTGTAAGCTCAGGAAAGGGAGATTTTATCATGGCTATTCTGCTTCTGGCTGATCACGACGGCAGCCACCTTTCCGACCAGACGGCAAAGGCACTGACGGCTGCCTCCAAGATCGCCAGTGGGACTGGAGCCGACGTTCACGTGCTGGTCGCCGGCGCCGGCGCCAAGGCAGCGGCCGAGCAGGCCGCCAAACTTGCCGGTGTTGCCAAGGTGCTCGTTGCCGACGACGCCTCGCTTGCCAACAACCTCGCCGAGCCGCTGGCAGCGCTCATCGTCTCGCTTGCCGGCAACTACGACACGATCGTCGCCGCGGCGACCTCGGTCGGCAAAAACGTCATGCCGCGCGTCGCAGCGCTGCTCGACGTCAGCCAGGTTTCGGAAATCATCGAAGTTGTCTCCGCCGATACTTATCGGCGCCCGATCTATGCCGGCAACGCCATCCAGACGGTGCAGACGACGGAAGCCAAGAAGGGGATCACCGTGCGCACCGCCTCCTTCGCCTCGGCCGCTGAAGGCGGTTCGGCTGCGATCGAAACGATCGCGGCTGCGGCCAACCCGGGCGTCTCCAGCTTCGTCGCCGATGCACTGTCGTCGTCCGATCGTCCGGAACTGACCTCGGCCAAGATCATCATCTCCGGCGGCCGGGCGCTCGGCTCGTCGGAAAAATTCAGGGAAGTGATCCTGCCGGTTGCCGACAAGCTCGGCGCTGCCGTCGGTGCAAGCCGTGCTGCGGTCGACGCCGGCTATGCGCCGAACGACTGGCAGGTCGGCCAGACCGGCAAGGTGGTGGCGCCCGATCTTTACATCGCCTGCGGCATCTCCGGGGCGATCCAGCACCTCGCCGGCATGAAGGATTCGAAGGTCATCGTCGCCATCAACAAGGACGAGGAGGCGCCGATCTTCCAGGTCGCCGACTACGGCCTCGTCGCCGATCTCTTCGATGCTCTGCCGGAGCTGCAGAAGGCGATTTGATCGGCAGCGGGCCGAGGTGTGGTTGAATGATGGCGATTGGCACCGCCGAATAGTTGTTGCGTCTTCAAGCGTCTTTAGACCGGGCGCGAATGGTTCCCACTCGTCGTGTCCGAAGTAGGGAGTGCTCCTGACCCTTAAAGACGCCTCGGTCCGCAATTGCGCCCGTGCAACATCTGACAGTGCGTTCAGCAGTAGCTCTGCTTCCTCCGCGTCTCCATTTTGTTGCCAAAAACCCAATCCGGAAAAGCAAGCAACGCTTTTATTGGGTAAGGATTACTGATCCGCTCGCGAGAGTGAGGCAGCAATGTATGATGTGCCGGCTGTTTGCGCCTATCGTGAGGCCGCGAGTAGGTTGCGGTAGCGGCTCAGGCTGTCGCTCAGATGCGTCGAAAGGGCTGTTTGCGCGGCCGTTTCATCGCCCTGGGTGATAGCAGACAGTATCATCGCATGATCTTTCTTGATCTTAGCGACGAAACTGGCGCGCGACGGGCCGGACTGCCTGAACTTCATCAGGAGTTCGGAGCTGATTTCCCCCATGAGCGCTTCCAATAGACGGGGGAAGTGCGGATTTCGAGTGGCCTTGGCGATGGCCATGTGAAAGGCAAAATCGGCTTCGGCTTCGGCTTCGATATCGTCGGTTTCAAGCCCATTCAAGATATCGTAGGCGCGCGCTATGTCGGCAAGCGCCTCGGGTGTGCGTCGCGCTGCGGCGAGGGCAACCGACTGCATTTCTACGCCGAAGCGCAGTTCGAGGATTTCAAGGGCCGACCGGATATCGTCAATGCGGCCCGCCTCGAAGTGAATAGGCCGACTGTCGCGCTCCGTCACGAAGACACCGGAGCCTTGGCGGGCGACCACACGGCCTGCACTTTTCAGGGAGGCGAGGGCTTCTCGCATGACAGTGCGAGAAACGCCGAACTCTTCGCAAAGCTCGGCACTGGACGGCATCCTTCCCCCCGGCGGATAGGTACCATTCTCAAGCCGGTCAGTCAGCTTTTCGACGACGAGCTGCGCGAGGTTGCCGCGCTGGGGAAAAATGGACATGGTAATCCTACGCCTCAGATATCTGATGCCATTTATCATATATGATCATAGATCGCCCTCGCCAATTCGTTTCAGATCTCATCGCTGCCCATCATGGCGTTGAGCACAGAAATTGGATGGGGCACTGTCTTCCTGTCGATCTCCTTCACCTGTGAGCGACAGGAATAGCCCGTCGCCATGACGACGCGCCGTTCCGTCATATGGTCGATGTGGCATTTCCAACTCATGGCATACAGTTTCTCTGAGATTGACCGGTTGCGGACCTCATGGCCGAAGGTTCCCGCCATCCCGCAACAGCCCGCATCGGCGATTTCGAGATCAACACCAGCCGCACTGAATACCTTGCGCCAATCAGCAAGGCTCGCGGTAGCATTCGTACGTTCTGTGCAATGAGGCAAGAGAATGTGGTGCTCCGGGACGCCGGGGCCGACAGCCTTGAAGGAAGCGAGGTGATCGCGAAGCCACTCCTGCGGCAGGAGAACTTGCGCCTTCGTTCTGGTTTCGGGCGAGGCGGCATATTCACTGCGAAAGGTAAGCGTCATTGATGGGTCGAGGCCGACAAGGGTAACCCCAAGCTGTGAGAGGTTGTCGAAATAGTTGGCAGTCCGCAATGCCCTGCTTCTAAAGGCTCGCAGATAGCCGTGGACATGCAACGCCTTGCCGTTGTGGTGAGGGGCGGCGAGATAGGGCGTCAGGCCGAGCTTTTTTGCGAGCTTCAGCGCTGCGACGACGACAGCCGGATCAAAATGGGCGGTGAAGGCGTCGGGCACGAATACGACGATCTTCGCGCGTGCGTCGACCGGTATTGCGGAAATACGTTTGACCGTCGCAATCGTGACCCCCATCGCCTGTGCTTGCCTTTCGAGCGAGAGAGACGGCATAGCTGGCAGGGCGGTCAGGCCGAGAGAGCGCGATAGGGTGCGGCCTGCCTGAGATCGGACAAAGGTGTTGTAGAGCGGCCGTGCCTTCGCCAACAGAGGCAGGAGGGTCTCGATTGTTGCTACAATCGGATCCTTGATCGGCCGTAGATATCGGGTGTGGTAGAGTTCGAGAAACTTCGAACGGAAAGCGGGAACGCTGACCTTGACTGGGCACTGACCGGCACAGGCCTTGCAGGCGAGGCAGGTGTCCATCGCAGCGCGCACCTCGTGGGAAAAATCATCGCGATTGGCGGGGTTGAGAGTGTTCCAGGCGCGAGTGGGCAGTGTAAGAAGGCTGCCGACCGAGGTCTGGCGCACGGCCTCTCTGCGCGGATCGACCTTATTTTCCGATAGCAGGCGCAACCATTCGCGTATCAATGATGCCCGGCCCTTGGGAGAATAACGGCGGTCACGCGTCGCCTTGTAGGACGGGCACATCGGACTTGCTTCGTCGAAATCGAAACACGCACCGTTGCCGTTACAATATGCGGCATTGTCAAAAGCGGCGCGGATATCGTCGCCAATCGACCGGTCGAACGCACCGCGCAGGGGAACGTCATCGATCTTCAGCAGCTTTGCGTCGCCAGGCGCCGCAATCTTTCCCGGGTTGAGGCGGTTCTCCGGATCGAAGGCCCCCTTGATTTCTTGCAAGGCCGGATACAGGGGGCCAAAATATTCCGGCACATATTCCGAACGCACGCCTTTGCCGTGCTCACCCCATAGCACCCCACCATATTTTTTGGTCAACGCAACGACCGCATCGCTGATCCTGCGGACCTTGTGCTGGTGATCAGCGCGGGTCAGATCGAGGGCAGGGCGGACATGCAACACCCCGGCGTCTACATGCCCGAACATGCCATAGGACAGGTCTTCGGCGTCTAGAAGCGAGCGGAACTCGCGAATATAGGCGGCAAGGTTTTCTGGCGGAACGGCCGTATCCTCGACAAAGGCGACGGGCCTTACTGACCCCTCGACATTGCCAAGCAGGCCGACAGCACGCTTTCGCATCAGCCAGATCGCTTCAACGTCGGACTTTTCCGTTGCTACGCTATAGCCCTTGTGACGCAAGGCGCCATTGTCGAGTGCCGTCTCGATGTCGGCTACCTTGTCTTTCAAATCGGACTCGTCGTTGCCGAGCACCTCAACGATATTTATACCGTTGGAGGAAGTAGTGGCATCATCCGGGAAGAAGCGTGCAATATCGCTCCAGACGATATCCCCCTTGGCCAGACCGAGCACCTTTTCGTCAACCGTCTCGACGGAGGCCACTCCAAGCCTGGTCAGCTCGCGGGCATCTTCAAGTGCACTGTTGAAGTTGTCGTATCGGATAGTGAAAAGTGCCGAGCGCGCAGGGACCGGGAGCAGGTTCAGTTCCGCTTCGGCGATTACCGCGAGCGTGCCCTCGGAACCGCAGAGAATGGAGTTAAGATCGAAGCGTCCATCGGGGCGTCTGACATGGGCGAGATCGTAGCCTGTCATGTAGCGGTTCAGCTGGGGGAAGACTCTGTCAATCTCCGCGTGTTGCTCGCGGGTGATGCGATCAACTGTACGGTAGATTTCGCCAAGGCGGTCGGTGCGTACGCAAACCTCGGAAAGACCAGAATTTTCAAGGGGTCGCGTCCACACGTCCGTGCCGTCGATCAGCACCACACGTAGCCCGAGAATATGGTTGCTCGTCTTTCCGTAAAGGCAGGATCCTTGGCCGCATGCATCAGTTGATATCATCCCGCCGATAGTTGCTCGATTGGAAGTTGATAGCTCGGGGGCGAAGAAAAGACCGTACCTTTCAAGCTCGCGATTGAGCTGATCCTTGACGACGCCAGCCTCTACAAGCGCTACGCGGCGGACGGGATCGATCTCGAGGATACGGTTCATGTGGCGAGAGCAGTCGACCGCGATACCCGAGGTCAACGACTGTCCGTTGGTGCCGGTGCCGCCCCCTCGTGGCGCAATCGTGATCTCCCGAAAACGTGGCTCGGACAGAATCTTCGTCAGCACGCAAAGGTCATTTGCACCCCTCGGAAAAACGACAGCCTGCGGTGTCAGCTGATAAATCGAGTTATCGGTGGCCGATACCACCCGCCCGCCGGCACTCGCATCAATGTCGCCTGCAAATCCAGCTTCAATCAAACTTTCAAAGAACGTCGAGCTGGGATTGTCGATGGGAAGGGGCGATCTGAGGCGAGGAATCATGGAGGAACACCCACAGTTAAAAGTTAGCATACAACTGTTATCATATATTATGCTGCGCCGCCAAGCGCTTCCGCCGTTGCGCTTTAAACACAGCGCCGATCTCGCCGTGACCCTCCACGTGGCCTTTCCTTGCATCGGCTTTGAGTGCAAGCTCGGTGCTCCCGCAGTGTAAAGCGTCTTGCTTAGGTGGCACTTATCATATAACTTATAGCATACAGATTTCGTCATAAACACGAGGGTGAACATGAACAACCAATCTGTTGTGATCGTGGGCGGGGCTTCAGGACTGGGCCTTACGACTGCGAAATTGATGATCGCGCATGGCGCATCCAAAATCGGCCTGATCGACCGCAATGAGGCTCAGCTTGCATCTTCGGCGGCTGAACTTAGGGGACTTGGTGCGGAGGTCGCGACGGCTGCGGCGGACATTTCCCGGGCGGAGACGGCCCACAATGGCTTCGAAGCGGTCGCCGGCAAGCTCGGCCGCATCCATGCGCTAGTCAACAGCGCGGCGATCTATCCGCGCAAACCCATTCTGGAAATCACGGACGAGGATTGGGACGTCGAAAACGCCGTCAACGTGAAGGGCACCTATCATATGATGGTCGCTGCCGTTCACCACATGCGCCAATTCGTAAATGCGCCGGAGGTGACGGGCCGCATCGTCAACGTCACGTCGGTCGATGCCTTCAAGGCACACCCCCAGAACGCCCACTACGCTGCCACCAAGGCTGCGGTGGTCAGCCTGACGAAGTCGTTCGCCCAGGAATGCGCCAAAGACCAAATCCTCGTAAACTCGGTGGCGCCGGCAGGCTTTGCCACTGATAGAGCCAAGGAACTCGGTTTCCTGCCGGAGCTTGCCAAGGCCAGCGCACTCGGGCGTGCGGCGGAACCTGCGGAGATGGCGGAGTGGATCGTCATGATGGCCTCGAGCCGCAACACCTATGCCACAGGCGAAAACGTTGTGGTCAGTGGAGGCTACATCTATGTCTGACGCCTACCGCGTTGCCGTCGTGACCGGTGCCACCAGTGGCATCGGCAAGGCCATCGTGCCTACGTTGCGAGCCCGGGGGCTTACGGTCTACGCCGTTGGCCGAAACGAGGGGCAGCTTGCCGCGCTGTCTGCGGCGAATGGCGCTATCCCAGTGCAAGCGGATGTGCGCGACACAGCGCGTATCGCCGAAGCGCTTGCCGGCGTCGAGGTGGACATTCTCGTCAACAATGCCGGCATCCTGTCGACCCGCGCCTCGTTCCAGGACATCGAGCCGGCCGAGATCGATGCGATGATCGATATCAACCTCAAGGCGCCTCTTCATCTGACACGCGCCTTTCTCCCTGGCATGGTTGCGCGAAAGCGGGGTCACCTCATCTACATAGGCTCGAGCGGGGGCCAGGCACCGTACCCCAACATGGGCGCCTATGGTGCTTCCAAGGCTGGCCTCAGTCTCTTCTGCGATAATCTGCGCTGCGATCTGCTGGGCACCTCCGTCAGGGTCAGCGAAATCGTCCCAGGCCGAGTACAAACAGATCTCTACCGGTCCTCCATTCCCGGCAATCAGGCAAACGCGGTGCTCTACGACGGCTACCGACCAATCCAGCCCGAACACATCGCACGCATTGTCGACGACGTGATTTCGCTTCCCGTCTATGTCGACGTCGCGCGTGTTGAAGTCTTTCCGACGGACCAGGCAACGGGCGGCGGAACGATGGTGAAGTTTGAATCGGGAAAGGAAGCGTAGTTGTCATCCGACAGGCCAAAGAAGAATATTAAGGACGCACCGGATCTCGTCCAATACTATCGGCCGGTTGCGATCCGATCGGTCGTGGCCGCCCAAGCCATGATACCCCGCCTGCGCAATCAAACGGCCCTGGAGCTCTCGCCAACCGCAGTCGCGGCTCTTCGTCTCGGCTTCCGTTCGGTCTCTGAAGATTAAGGCGCTCGTTGGCGGCTAGGCCGTGTCTGAGGATCGTACCGTTGCTGCGACGGGAGGATATCCGTCAGCCAAGGTGCTCGGAATGTACGGTATTCCGCATAGTGACGGCAGTCTGAGATGGATCGGCTGTTTTGGGCTCCGAGCCGGCTCTGGCCGATTGAATGTTGCGGATCGGCTCGACGCTAGTTCATTGGTTCCGCAATGGAGGCTTACCTTGCTCGAACGAGAAAGGCTTCATGATCGACCTCAAGGCGCGCAATTTGTTCAGAACTAAGGCTGAAACAATGAGTTCTACAACCACGCAATTGAACAACTGGGCACCTGTCTCATCGCTGCGTTCTAGGGGACTTCCATGCCGATAGGTTTCTGCGTCAAGCGTTGCATAATGTATCGATTGGTACGCGCTGAAAACGCAAGTTGAGCAGGAGCTGGAACGCCTGCCGTTCCAGCTCCGCACGAGGGTTACTCAGCGAAATGAGTCAGCCAGTGGCGCGGCTTGTTGTCCGCCAGCTGAGCGACCCGGTCGATCTCATTGCTCATCACCCAGGCCATTGGCTGCTGGTGCAACGGCAACATGATCATTTCGTCCTTGACCATCTGGAGTGCCTTGGTCTGCAACTCGAGCCGCTTCGTTCGATCCATTTCGGTCGATGCCTGGATGATCAGCCTATCAATCTCTGGATAGCTCCAGCCACCCCAGTTGAAGACGCCCGCCTTGTCGCTCCTCGTCTCGATCATCTGGAGCAGGATCGAGTAGCTGTCGAGCATCGGCTCGTTCGCCCAGCCGATGAGATAGACATCAGACAGACCCCCCGTGCGCTTGGGCGCCTGTGCAGCCGTCGGGCCTATGTCGAGCTGCGGCTTGAAACCGGCGCGGCTCAGCATGTTGACGATACTCTGGCAAAGCTCCTCCTCGTTGACATACGCCTCGTTAGTGCAGACGAGCGTGAAGGGGAGATCGCTGGCTCCGGCTTCGGCGAGGAGCTTTTTCGACAATTCGGGATCGAACGGCACCACCATGTCCAGTGCTTCGACATACCCGGGAATCTCAGGCGCAATGATCGTCCCCGCGATCCTCGACTTGCCGCGCATGACCCGCTTCTGGATGAGGTCCTTGTCCAGCGCATGGGCGACAGCCTGGCGGACACGCAGGTCGTTGAACTTGTTGTCGTCGCCGTTGGCCAGATTCGGCTTGCGGTTGAAACCGACCATGATGGTGCGCAGGTCGGTGCGCTCCATGACCTTCAGGTCCGGCTGCGCGATAAGGCGCGGAATATCCTGTGCAGGCGCATTCTCGGTGAAGTTGATCTCGCCCGACAACAGCGCGGCTACTCGCGTCGCGGCCGAGATGATCGGTGTGAACTCGATGCGATCGATATTGGACTGCGACGTATCCCACCACTCGGCGTTCTTGACGAGAACTGTCTTGCTGTCGGGCGCGCGGCTCTCGAGCTCGAACGGACCCGTGCCGTTGGTGTGGTAGGTGGCGTAGCCTTCGATCCTTTTGCCGACATCCGTCGGCTTCAGCGAGTTGTTGTCGGTGAGCCAGGTAGCGTCGAAAATGTGGATATTCGTCAGGTCGTTCAGCAGCAGCGGATAGGGTCCGACCAATTCGATATCGACAGTGTGGTCGTCGACCTTCTTCGCCGACTTATAGGCCGGAAGGTTGCCGCGGAGCGGGGACACCGGATCGCTGACCCGAGTGAGAGAGGCGATCACGTCGTCCGCGGTGAAGTCGGCGCCATCATGGAACTTCACGCCCTCGCGCAGATGGAACCGCCAGACCGTATCCGATACGGTCTCCCAGGATATCGCCAGCGCCGGCTCGATCTTCAGTTCGGCGTCAAAGCGGACAAGCCCCTCATAGACGTGATTGAGAAAAGACAGCGTGTAGCTGTCGCCATAAGAATAGGGGTCGAGCGAATAGATGTCGCGCGAGGCGCCCCATTTGAGCGTTTCCGCGTGACCAGCCGCGGAAAGCGCGGCCGACATGACGGCCGCGAGGGTCAATTTCTTGAGCATTCTGCAGTTCTCCCTGGTTGAGGTCAGCTATCCCCTTGACGGGAATCTTCTTCGTTAAAGGCACGGACGGCTCGCAGGCGATACGTCGGATCGCCTGGTCAGCCAGTGGCGCGGCTTGTTGTCGGCGCGGACACGACCTGCTCAATCTTGACGGTCATCGCTTGACCTGAGCGCCGCCGTTTCGATCGCCGAAGATGTCACGCTGATCGGTTAAGCGGAGCGTGTTGGCGTGTGCGCCCGTCGCAACAAGCCCAGCGGAGACGCTGTCGCGACGGTCTTCCAAGGACCTTGCATCAACACTGCTCCTCCCTAGCTCGTGCCTGCTAATCGGGACCATCGCACACAGATGGTATTTGTCAACTTAATTGTCGACAATCAGTAGTACTATTTATAGCATATTTGTTGACAATCTGAGCGGCTAGGCTGGCGGATTTTTTCAAGGGCAATCTCGCGTCATCACGGATAGCATCGGTCTGGCAATGGGGATCGTCGATACGGCCTATGCCGCGATGGAAACGGTGAGGCAATCCTTCGTCGAAATCCGGAACCTCGCCATAACCGCGAGCGAAATTGCCCCAGCCAGCTCTGCGGGACGTCATCAAGCCGACCTTCAGTCTCGATCCGGAATACGCCCAAGTCGGACGTGTACACGTGCGGATACTCCAGAATCAGACAAGGGCTTGCCCATTCGATGGAAATGGATGGGTTAATGGATGCCGGCGCTTGACCTCGCTAAATTGCGGATCACACCTGAAGTCCTGTCGTTGATCGCAGAGATCGACGAGTTCAAAGGCGCATGGCGAGCACTGGGTCGTATCGCCCCCGATAGACTTTCAAGCTTGCGGCGGGTCGCAACGATTGAAAGCATCGGATCGTCAATCCGTATCGAAGGCGCAAAGTTGAGCGACCGCGAAGTCGAGAGATTGCTCTCGGACCTGCGCATCGGCTCATTCACCGGCCGCGACGAACAGGAAGTCGCAGGCTATGCCGAAGTGATGGAAACCATCTTCTCCGCCTCCGACGAAATCCCGCTCAATGAACTCGCACCGCGGCTCTGGACTCGAACCACCCGCAGTGGCTCTCCGACGGAAGCCGGAGAGCGGCTGATCCGTTCGCTCGCTCCTCGGATCGAAGTAGTCGCGGATGATCCGGGTGAAAGTCTGCCCTCCCAGCCCTCGCTGCCGGATTGCGAGGGCGCACGGACGCTTCATGTTCTGGTACTTCTTGAGGCGGTGGTCGATGCGGTCCTCGGCTATGTTTTCAGGGCGGAGGTGTCCACCAGCATACTTGCCGTCGATCTCGACTTCGTCCTCGAGCACCATCTTCTCCCTGCGCTAGGCGATGGCCTCGCGCAGCTTCAGTCGATCGGAGGAAGTTCAAATGGTTAATTGTCGAAAACCGACAAACAGACAGGGCGTTGTAAGAACGAGGCATATCTCTGCTTTTGGCCCATTCGGACCTTGCACGCCAGGATGCTAAGGTCCGAATGGGTAGAGCGGAATCTCGAGACTGGAACGCACAATGCCCGCAATGATCTCAATCGAGCCGTTCATCGTGTCTGGCATTGCCGACGCGTTGAGTGAATGACTACTTTCCACCACCGCAGACTGGGATGCGAACGTTGACTATCCTATAATTGCACCGATGCTGTTATATGCACCGGAAACATCCCATGCAACGGAAGCTTGCGGCGATTCTGGCCGCTGACCTCGTTGGTTACAGTCACCTCATGGAGATCGATGAGGCGGACACCTTGGCGCGGCTGGGAAGCACCCGCGAGAACATCATCGCCCCGAAGATTGCCGCCCACAACGGGCGGGTGGTCAAGCTCATGGGCGATGGCGCGCTGATCGAGTTTCCCAGTGTGGTTGACGCTGTCAGATGCGCCGTCGAAATCCAGCAAGCGATGGCCGAGTGCAACGAGGAGCTACCCGCTGACAAACAGCTCGAGTTTCGCATCGGCGTCAATCTTGGCGACGTCATCGTCGAAGGACAGGATATCTATGGCGACGGCGTGAATGTCGCGGCAAGACTCGAGGGATTGGCCGATCCGGGAGGCGTCCTGATTTCAGGAACGGCGTACGATCAAGTCGAGAGAAAGCTGGACTACGGGTTCGATTTCGTGGGTGAGCAGCAGGTCAAGAACATCGACAAGCCCGTTCGCCTCTATCGAATTCGCCTTGGCGATCATCCCCGAACCACGGCCGCCTGGACACGGCGCAAGCCTTATCGTTCATGGTTCTGGCTCTCGACCGCCGCAGCAGTTCTGATGCTCGCAGTCGGAAGCGTGGTTTTCTGGAGCACCTCCCGCGCACCGCCTGTTGAGTTGGCCTCAAGGGCACGGATGGAGTTCTCTTTGCCCGACAGGCCGTCCATTGCGGTCCTACCATTCACCAACCTGTCCGGGGAAGCGGGGCAGCAGCATTTTACCGACGGCATGACGGACAGCTTGATCACCGATCTGTCAAAGAGTGCCGATCTGTTCGTCGTCGCCCGGAACTCGACGTTCGCATATCAAGGCAAGACAGTGGCGGTCAGCCAGGTCGCCGAAGAGCTGGGTGTGCGATACGTTCTGGAGGGTAGCGTTCAACGTGCGGGAGACCGGCTCCGCGTCAATGCCCAGCTGGTTGACGCGTTCACGGGAGGCCATGTGTGGGCCGACCGCTTTGACGGCAATGTTGCCGATGTTTTCGGCGTTCAGGATGCATTCGTCACCAAGATTGTCGAGGCGCTGAAAGTCAGTCTGACCGGAAATGAGAGGATGGAGATCGCCCGCGGCAGGACGGACAGCCTGCGGGCGAAAGAGGCATTCGACGAGGGATGGGGTCTCTATCTTCGTTTCAATGCCAAAGACAATGCAGCGGCCGTCGCGCCGCTAAAGAGAGCAATTCAACTCGATCCAGAGTATGGACGCGCCTACGCCGCGCTCGCTCTGGTCTATTTCCGGGTCGAAGACTATGCCTGGCACGAGGAGGTACTCTTCAGAGACGATGAATATGGGTGGAACCAGCAATTTGGCGCACCTCCGTTTGTAGCCGCGTATCACGGTCAGGCGCACCTGGACAGAGCCATGAGATACCCTACGGCTCTCGGATATACGGCCAAAGCGCTGGCCCATCTGCGTTTCGGTCGGGCAGAAGATGCACGCCGCGAAGCCAGCCGGGCGACTGAACTCGATCCTAACGATCCTGAAGCGCAAATCGTCATGGCTTGGGCACTGACGACTTCAGGCAAGCCGAGCGAAGCCATGTCTTTCGTCGAGAAAGCGCTTCGCCTTAACCCGAACTTCCCAAGCCACTATGTCCTTGCCCACGCGGTTGCGCTGTTTGCAGCAAACGATCTGGAGCATGCGGCGGAGGTCTTCGACCAGGGAGCCAAGAAGAACCCGAACGCAACGGCACTCATGCCGCCGTTCGCATCCGTACTTGGTGGACTCGGTCGCCGGGACGAGGCAAGGAGCAAGCTGCTGATTTGGCGGCCGGGAAGAGATCAGGCCGCTCTCGAAGACCTGGCGCGCGACTATAAATTCCCCATTCGATGGGCACCTGAATACAAAGCGGTGCGGGAACGCTTGCTCGACGGTGTCCGTCTTGCCGCCCTGCCGTTGGACGTGACCGTTTCGAGCCTCACAGCTGAACTGAAGCGGGGCGATCCAGCTAGCAGGCAGATTGCCGCAAAGCGCTTGGGTTGGTTTGGACCGTCGGCAGCGGAATCCGTGCCAGCCCTGGTTATGCTGCTCGGAGACGGCGTTGTCCGCGAGGAGGCCGTGCAATCCTTGAGGAAGATCGGGCCTGAGGCCAAGGCTGCGATTCCCGCTTTAGTGGCAATAGAGAACGAGAGTTTCGTCGGCAACTACGCCAAGGATGCGTTGAAGGAAATAAGGGGCTACTGATGGCCCTCTGCCTCGCAGGGTTCACCGTAAGCTGCTCGCTTTACGCTCGAAATACCGCCTTGGGCCAACAGAGAACGTGCCCCGTCGTCGTGCTGCAATGGCACGGATATCAATGGCGATTGCCAGAGCATTCCGGGCAAGTCCGTCAAGAAAGGTCGCCATGGCTTTTCAATCGTGCTTCGTCCCGGCGACCACCGTCTAGTCACGACGGAGCATATTTTCCTGATCCCCTATGGCGCGGTAACCCGCTCCGTCCAGGAACATCTATTTGGAGCAGGCCGCGATCCCTCGTGGCATAGTTTTTGTCGGGCGAGCGCAGCGATTGAGTGACGAACCTAAGTTGGCATCGTTACAAATGACGCTTGAAAAACTCAAGAACAGCAGCGCGCATCGCCTCCGTCTCACGATGGCCGACGCCGTCTTCCTCGAGAAGCTTCAGCATCTCCTCGGCATCTTTGGTCGCATAAGCCTTCGACGTCTCCATGAAGGCACGCAGAACAGCCGATGGTGGTGTCAACGGATCATCGAAACCGACGCAAATCAGCTGCGGGCGAGGGGCAACCATTCCTGCTATCATCCCAGTCGACGTCAGGGATAGAAGGCCCGGCATCGTGAGATACTGACCGTGCAAATCGTGAGCACCAAGTTCGATCAATGTCGCGAAATCGGCATAGCAGCACAGATGTGCGATCGCCGCGATCCGCTCGTCGAGCGCCGGCAGGAAATAGGAAAGCGTAGCGCCCATCGAAATCCCGGTCATGCCCACCCGATTGGGGTCCACGTCATCACGAGATGAAAGCCAGGTAAGCGCCGCCCTCTGTTCGCCGAGCATCTGGCCGAACAGCGTCCGGCCGTACCAGAGTGCGGCCTTCGTCGCGGCGCTCTCCGTCACGATTGCGCGTTCGCCGAAGGTCGGCATGTCGATGCAAAGGGTCACGAAGCCATGCTCGGCGAGCAACGGCCCGGGCGGGCTGAGCAGCGCCGGCCGGCCGTCAATGAGCTCGCCGGCGCCGATGTCGTAGCGACCGCCATGCGCATGGGCGTAGAGGATTGCCGGCCACGGTTCGTCGCTGCCAGGGGGCCGCGTCAGAAAGCCTCGGATTTCCGACTGGTCGTGGCGACTGCGAAAGCGCAGCCTTTCGACGACATAGGAGCCGCAGTCTTCCGTCTCGTGCGCTTCGAGGCAGAGCTCCGTATCGACGAACCCGAGAAGTGTGCGCAGTCGCTCGGTGGAGATGGACATCGACCACGCCTAGCGTACGAGCCAGCCGCCGTCGACCGGCACTACGGTGCCGGTGACATAGCCGGAAGCCGGTGCTGTGAAGAAGAGCACGGCGGTCGCGAGATCATCCGGGGTGCCCCAGCGTCCCATCGGAATGCGCGCAGAGATCTGGGCGTTGCGCTCGGGATTGTTGCGCAGTGCCTCGGTGTTGTCGGTCGCCATGTACCCGGGGGCGATCGCATTGACGGTAATTCCGTGCGGCGCCAATTCATTGGCCATCGCCTTGGTGAGGCCGGCAATGCCGTGCTTCGAAGCGGCATAGGCCGGCACGCGGATGCCGCCCTGGAAGGTCAGCATGGACGCGACATTGACGATCCGCCCTGCTCGTCCGGTTGAGACCATGTGCCTTGCTGCCGCCTGCGACAGCAGGAAGGCCGCCTTCAGGTTCACGTCGAGCACGCTGTCCCAGTCCTCCTCGGAATAGTCGAGCAGGTCGGCGCGGCGGATGATGCCGGCATTGTTGACGAGGATATCGACGCCGCCGAATGCCGCGGCGGCCTCCGCGACAGTGGCCCTTGCATCGAAGGGCTTGGAGAGGTCGATGGTCAATTCATGGAAGCGCACGCCCGTTTCCCTGACCAGCGCAGCCGTCTCCGGCATCGGCGAAGAACCGAGCGCCACGATATCAGCACCGGCCCGCGCCAGCGCCAGAGCCATGCCCTGGCCGAGGCCGGTCCGGGCGCCGGTCACGAGTGCGGTCTTGTCGGTGAGGTCAAACAGCGCGTTCAAGGCGAAGCCCCCGGTCGTTGAAAAGATGGATGGGGGCGGCGGCGAGCGACAGCCTGATGTCGGCACCCGGCGCGAGGTCATGCTGGCCAGGGGCGACGACCAGTACCTTCTGGCCGGCGACATCAGCATGCAGCACGGTTTCGGAACCGAGTGCCTCGACGAGCCGGATCTTCGCCGGAATGCTGTTTTCGCCGGCGTCGAGCGTAATGTGCTGCGGCCGGACGCCGAGGGTGATCGGCGATCCGGCCGCAACTGCACCGCCCGCCATCGGAACCTCCAGTCGGTGACCGCCCTTAAGCGTTGCGACAGCCCTGTCCGAGCCAGAGGCTTCGAGCGTGCCTTCGAGGAAGTTCATATGCGGAGAGCCGATGAAGCCGGCGACGAAGCGGTTGGCGGGTCGATTGTAGAGTTCGAGCGGCGTGCCGATCTGTTCGATGCGGCCGGCGCGCAGGACCACGATGCGGTCGGCAAGCGTCATCGCCTCGACTTGATCGTGCGTCACATAGATCATCGTCGCCGAAAGGCGCGCGTGAAGGGCTGCGAGCTCGGCGCGGGTGGAGCCGCGCAGTTCTGCATCGAGGTTCGACAGCGGCTCGTCGAGCAGGAAGGCAACCGGGCGACGGACGATCGCGCGACCGATCGCGACGCGCTGGCGCTGCCCGCCGGAGAGCTGCCCGGGGCGGCGCTCCAGATAGGGCTCGATTTCGAGCATGCGGGCGGCTTCCCCAATGCGCTCGGCGATCTCCACCTTCGGCATCCGGGTGTTTTCGAGGCCGAAGGCGAGGTTCTGGCGCACGCTCATGTGGGGATAGAGCGCGTAGGACTGGAAGACCATGGCAAGGCCGCGATCGGCGGCCGGCACGTCGTTGACCACTTTGCCGTCGATGGCGAGTTCTCCGCCGGTCGGCTTTTCCAGCCCGGCGATCATGCGCAGCAGCGTGGACTTGCCGCAGCCGGACGGTCCGACAAAGACGACGAATTCGCCGTCCTTGATTTCCAGATTGATGTCATGAAGCACGTCGACGGCGCCGAACGACTTGGTCACATTGGTAAGCTTGATGTGGCCCATGAGTGCCCCCTTATTTCAGTCCGGTTCCGGCAATGCCGGTGGTGATGAAGCGTTGCAGGAAGATGAAGACCAAGACGACCGGGATCATCGTCACCACGGTCATGGCGAGAATGAAATGCCACTGCACGTTCAGCTCGCCGGAATAGATGCTGAGACCGACCTGCAGCGTGTAGAGCTCCTTGCGCGACAGCACGATCAGCGGCCAGAGGAAGTCGTTCCAGCGCCAGACGACGGAGAAGATCGCAAGCACAGCGAGCGCCGGTGCTGTCAGCGGCAGGATGATGCGCCAGTAGATCTGCCACTCCGACGCCTTGTCCATGCGTGCCGCGTCGATCAGTTCGTCGGGGATGGTCAGCATGTACTGGCGCAGGATGAAGACACCGGTCGGCGTTGCCACCGTCGGCAGGATCACGCCCCAGAGATTGTTGAAGAGGCCGAGTGCCGAGACGATCGAATAGAGCGGCACCATGATCACCGACAGCGGCACCATCAGGGTCGCAAGGATCAGCAACATTGCGAAGGTGCGGCCGCGGAACTCGTATTTGCTGAGCGCGAAGGCGGCCATCGAATTGACGATCAGGGTAATCAGCGTCGCCGTCACCGTCACGAAAACCGAGTTCCAGAGATAACGGACGAAGTCGAAGTGGGTGAAGGGCTCGGTGTAGTTGGTCGTGGCGAAGGACATGGTGCGCACCGGCGTGCGCTCAGCGATGTTGACCTTGACGATATCGGTTGGTTTCTCCGGCGCAACCATTTGGGCAACGATGCCGATGCGGCGGACCTCGGCGAGCACGGCCTTGCTGCCGTCCGGCCGCGTCACTTCGTAGAGGTCGAGCGGCTTGTCGTAACCCTCGACGGTCGCCTTCTGGGTCACATAGGGCATGATCGTCGGCGGGAACTCGGCAAGCGCTGCCGGCGACTTGAAAGAGGAGCCGACGAGCCAGACGGCCGGGCCGAACATGATGAAGAGGCCGCCGACCAGCCAGAGCCAGGTGACGATGTCGGTCCAGTGCCAGCCGTTGCGGCCGCGGCGTCGAAAGATGAATTCGGCTAGACGGCTCATTTGCGGGCTCCCTTGTTCTCGCCTTTGCGGCCAAGGCCAAGCTGGACCAAAGTGAGGATCACCAGCACCACGCCCATCAGGATCGAGGCTGCCGCGGCAAGGCCGGGATTGCGCAATTGCGTCGCGAAGCCGGTCTCGTAGATATATTGGGTGAGATAGAGCGTGCTGGTGCCCGGGCCGCCGCCGGTGAGCACGTAGACCTCGTCGAAGATCTGCACGGCGCGGATCAGCACGAGCACGACGACGACGAGCAGATTGGGCATCAGGAGCGGCAGGGTGATGCGCCAGAAGGCGCGCGCTGGGCGGGTGCCGTCCATCTCGGCTGCTTCATAGAGATCCTTCGGGATCGCCTGCAGGCCGGCAAGCAGGATCAGCGTGTAGAAGCCCATATGGGCCCAGATCGAAACGCCGACGGTTGCGGCAAAGGACCAGTTGCGGTCGTTGAGCCAGGTATGCGGCTCGAGGCCGAGGCTGTAGAGGCCGAAATTCAGCAGGCCCTGGCGCTGCAGGATCCACTTCCAGATCAGGCCGACGACGACGGGAGACAGCAGCACCGGAAAAAAGAAGACCGCCCGCCAGAAACTGCGCGCCATCAGGTCGCGATTGAGGATCAGCGCGGTCACCAGCGAAAACAGGATCATCAAGCTGACCTGCAACAGGACGAACCAGGCGGTATTGCCGACGGCGGTCCAGAAGGTGTCTTCAGTGCAGCTATTCGGGTCGGCATAGTTCACGCAATCGAAGAGGCGTGCATATTGTTCGGTGCCGACGAAGGTCCGATCCGGGAGGAACAGCGCGGTGCCGCCGGTCATGGAATAGGCGAAGTTGATGAAGAACGGCAGTAGCACGAAGATGCCGAAGATCAGCATGTTCGGCAGCAGGAAGAAGGTCGCCATTCCACCGATGCCAAGCCGCCGCTGCACCCAGCGCAACGGCGCATCGACGGCCCCCATCACGAGGCGTACGGGCACCATGGCCGCTTCCCCGAGGCCGGAGCCGCTTCGTCTTGGAACATTTGCCTTCATGACTTGGCTCCTCACCCCAACGGTCGTGCGCTGCCTGATTGCAAGATACGCAAAGATCGCTGCCGGATTCTAACGTCCTGCCCGTCGAGGACGGGCAATCGCAATTTGCCGCGCGAAACCATCGGTAAGTCGTGGCTTTCGCATATCGCGACGTCCGGGACACGGAACACCGGCCCGACGGCATGAGATGTCATGCCGTCGGGCGCCGATGACCTCGATCAGTTCCCGGAGTCCTTTACCTTGGTGGCGATGTCGGAGTCGATGCGCGTGAACGCTTCGTCGATCGTCATCTCGCCGGCAGCCGCCTGGCTGACGCGGGTGACGAGCGCGCCGTAGAAGGTATCGGACCAGTGCCAGCCGGGCAGCTTGCGCGCGAGGTCGGAGAGCGACTTGCTCGCCTCGACGAAAGCGTTGAGCGCGGTCTTGGCCTGAGCGTCGTCGGTCTTGAAGTCGAGCCCCTTGGCGAGCACGCCCTTATGCGCCGGCAGGAACAGGGTGCGCTCGGAGAACTCCTTCACGATGGCCTCGCTTGCGAGATAATCCATCACCTTGGCGACTTCCTTCGGGTTCTTGGTGTATTTGACCGCAACCAGACCCGCGCCGCCGGTCATGCCGGTGCAGTTCGTCGGGCCGCAGGGGCTGCCGGTCGCCACCCAGTCGAAGTTGGTGCCGATCTTCGTCGAGAAGTTCGGAACCTGCCAGGAACCGGAATAGTAGTAGACCAGCTGGCCGTTGATGAAGTCGTCGGCGGCTGCACGATAGGTCGAGCCGGCGGCGGAAACCCAGACGTCCTTGCTCATCGTGCCGTCGGCAACCCAGCCGACGAAGGACGTCAGGAAGTTCTTCGAGCCGTCGTCGAGTGGTGCCGGCTTGCCGTCGGCGCCGATGTAGTTGCCGCCGTAGGCGAGGTTCGGACCGCTGAGGCGATGGCCGGAGCGGTCGAGCGCCATCGGGAAGGGCACCTGCTGGCTCTCGGCCACCTGCTTGGCTGCCTTCGCCCAATCGTCCCAGGTCGCATCCTTTCCGGGGATCGCAACGCCCGCCTGGTCGAACAGCGTCTTGTTGGCAAAGCCGCCGGCAATCGTGATCTGCGTCATGAAGCCGGAGATCTGGTTCGAGCCATCAGGGCGCATCCAGTCGGCCTGTTCGCCGAAATTCTCGTCCCAATAGGCGGCGTCAGCCACCAGCGGCCGGAGGTCGAGCCAGTGCTGGCTCTGGGCCTTCAGGTTGGTGACGCGGGCAATATCCGGGCCGTTGCCGGCTTCGAGCTGCACCGGTAGCTGCTCTCTGACGACGCTGTAGGAGACGTTGTCGAGGATCACGTTGATCCCGGGGTTCTCGTTCATGAAGCGATCGAGCAGGTCCTTCAGCACCTCGCCTTCGACGCCATCGGAATACCACATGATGCGCACGTCTCCGGCGACTGCCGCCGTCGACGACATGAGCCCGATGGCGAGCGCCGCGAGCATCGTTCTGGTCTTGGTCATTGTCTTCCTCCTCTTAACCGTTGACGAGCTTCCTCCCGCTCGTTTGGGCTGGCGCCGGCTTCTCCCGGCCGGCGCAACTCTTCGTCCCGCTAGCCTGCGGCGAGCATGGTGACCTCGCCCGCCACCGTGAAATCCTTGGCGGCGATGGTGCGCCCTTCGGCTTCCGTCGTGCCGTCGTCGCGGAAGACGACCCGGCCATACTCGGGATCGTCGACGACGAAGGCGCCATCGGCGCTCTCCTCGACCGCAAGCGAAGCAAAGCTTGTTTCCACCCCGGCGAGGTCGGTGGCCTCGCAGACCCGGACGATCCAGCGCGTCTTGTGGCCCGTCTGGCGCAGCTCTGCATTGGCCGACGGGCCATCGGCGACCGGAGTCAGGTCGCTTCCGCCGATCAGGATCACGGCGCCA
Organism: Ensifer adhaerens; assembly: GCF_001270265.1. Lineage (GTDB taxonomy): Bacteria > Pseudomonadota > Alphaproteobacteria > Rhizobiales > Rhizobiaceae > Ensifer > Ensifer adhaerens_B. Next base: position 36,849 of record NZ_LGAP01000023.1, on the reverse strand, counting down.
CGACCGCTGCGCGCCAGCGCACGCTTGCCCTTGACCACGCTCTCGTCAAACTCGGCGACCGGGAACCACGCATGGGTGAAATCCGGTTGCTCGCTGACGGTCGCAAAGTCGAGTACGGCCAGCCCCCTGTACTGGTGGGCACGAGGGAGGGTGCCGCAACCACCCCAAAAGGAGGGCCGGCCGTACCCGAACTGAATGGTCTCGCCCGGATGGTTGATCCAGATCGCCGCTTCGGGGCGCTGGCCAAGGCGCAAGTGCAGCACCGTTTCCTGATAGCCCCATTCGTTCCAGCGATAGTGCGCTGCCGAGCCAATAGCGAAGTGGCGGCCCTTATAATGGTAGAGCGCCGCGAAACGGTTTTCGCCCTGGGCGAAGCGCCATTCCTGGTGATTGGCCTCGTCCTGGTGGCAGGCGACAGTGGCGAGCGCTTCCGGGACGACAAGGCCGTGGTCGCGAAGGCAGACGGCGAGCTGCGGCAGCGCATGCACGCGGCGACCGTACCAGCCCTTGCTCCAGAGCAGGCGCGCGACGCCCGAAAGTTCGAGCGAGCGGCCGGCGCAGAGCGTGTGCTCATAGGAGCGGCCCTGAGCCGCCGTGACCATGCCCTGGTGGGCCGAGCGCGCGATGACCTCGCAGAGCCTGATGATGCCCTTCCTGGCGCGTTCGGCGATATCGGCGTCGGGCGAGAGTGCCGCCAGCGCCGTCAGACCCTTGAGGTCGATCGGGAAGTAGGGGGCGGAGTTGAACTCTGCCATTTCCCAGGCCTCGAAGTGATCGAGCCAGGCGCGAACGCGGGCGGCACCGACGGCGCTTTGTTCGCTGCCCTTGCGGCCCGAGCGACGGAAGGTCGCCTCGGGGAAGAGGTGGCCGGCGAGATAGGCCGAGGTGTGGAACAGAAGCGCGTGGTTTTCGGAAAAATACCACTGCACGTCGTTGCCGGGCTCGTCCATCCAGTAGCGGAAATTCAGGATCGCTTGGTCGATGCGGCCCCGCGTCTTCTGACCGATATCCTGGCCCCATGCGGTGCGCGACCAGATCAGCGGCACGAGTGAGAAGTCGGCGCAGTCGTGGCAGTCCTCGATCGAGGGCAGGATCTCCTCGATCATCGCATCCGTGTCGGCGCCGCTGCGTCCGCTGGCAAGCCTTGCGAAGGCACGAACCGTGTCGCGTTCGGAAAATCCTGAGATCTCGTCGAGGGTTTCGGTGATGCGGTCGGCAAGCGTTCCCGGTGGTCTGCCCTGGCGGCCGGCATGGCAGATTTCCACACCGAGCGAGCGCGACGCGACGAAGCCGCCGGCATTGAGCGTGATACGGAAGTGGCGGAAGTCGGCCGGTGTCTCTTCCGACGGGCCGATCACCAGCCTGTTGTCGCCGGCCTTCAGCACGAAGTCGTGGTCGAAGCGCTCCGTCGACATGAAGTCGCCTTCGACCGCGACATTGACCTTCACGTCGAGCGGCAGGGCTGCGGCGAAGTTGAGCGTGATGTCGCCTTCGAAATAGGCGGTGCTGTCGAAATGCATGCCGTCGAGTGCGGTCTCGATATCGGCGGCGGCTGCACTCGGGCAGGGGACGGGCAGCGCCACGTGCGCCGTCGGACCGGAGAGATAGTCAAGCTGGAAGAAATAACGCGCGTCGCGTTCGGCGAGATCGTCGAAGAAGATCGTGATGTCGTTGAGACCGGCGTTGAGCGGCAGCTCGAATTCGGCCTTGGCCTCGAGGTTGCGGCTATAGGGCGCCATCCAGCCGATTTCGGTGCCGTTCAGAACGACCACCGCGCCGCCGCAGGTGCCAAGGCGGATTTTTGCCGGTCCTGCCGCGTCGGCTTCGATCGAAGTGCGGGCCCAGGTCGCAAGCCGCGTCGGCCGGAACCAGAAACCGGAGAGATCAAGCCGCGGCGAGCCGAAGGGCAGCCACCAGCGGCTGGCCTCGAACGCCCCGCGCACCTCGGGTCGCTTGCCACGATACTGCTCGGCGAAGATCGTGCGGCAAGGGTACTCGTGCGGGATGAAATTCTTGTGCTTGGTCAGGAAGAAGAAGGGGTCCATTTCGCCCTTCATCGGCTGGTCCGGCACATCGAAGCGTTCCTCGGTGATACCGCCGAGCTGCCAGTAGCCAATGGCCTGCCCCGGAACGAGGCTCTTCTTCAGATGGAATGTCGTATCGCTCATTTCAGCTCGGCCAAGGCTACGGGGTTTACGTCGTTATATTCCTGGTTTTCGCCGGTCATGCCCCAGACGAAGGCATAGGGACCGGTGCCGGCGCCCATGTGGATCGACCAGGCCGGAGAAAGCACCGCGTCGCCGTCGGCGACGATCAAGTGCCGGGTCTCGTCCGGCTCTCCCATCACGTGGACGATGCGGTCCTCCGGTGCCATGTCGAAGTAGCAATAGGCCTCCATCCGCCGCTCGTGCACATGAGGCGGCATGGTGTTCCAGGCGCTGCCTTCGGCAAGGTCGGTAATGCCCATCAGGAGCAGGCACGAGGGCATGACTTCCGGATGGATGTACATGACGAGACGGCGCTTGTTCGAGCGCTTGACGTCGCCGAGTTCGAGCGCCTTTGCCTCTGATTTCTTGACCAGCCGGTGTGGCAGATCAACGCCTGCGGGCACCGAATTCATGTAGTAGCGCGCCGGACGATCAGCGGACTCGCTTGCAACGACGATCTCCTTCGCGCCACGCCCGACATAGAGCACGTCGCGGTTCTCGAGCACGAAGCTCTTTCCGTCGACGGTGACCGTCCCGGTGCCGCCGAGATTGGCAATGCCCATCTCGCGAGCCGAAAGCAGATAGGGCGTGCCGATATCGTCGCCGGAGCCGAAGGCTACGCTCTTGCTCTTGGGCATGGCGCCACCAAGGATAAGGCGGTCGACATGGGTGTAGGTGAAGTTCACCGCATCCGCTGCAAAGAGATCGCTGATCAGGAACTCGCGGCGAAGCCGCGCCGTGTCGTAGGTCTTGATGTCTTCGGGATTGGCCCCGTAGAGAACCTTCATCGTCATGCTGCCTGTCCTTCCGCGCCGACATGCTGCAGGGCTTCGGAAAGGCACAGGATTGCCAGTGCCTGGCCATAGCCGGTCGGCTGAATTGGGATGTCCTTGTAGAATTGCAGATCGTGGCCCATGCGGGTGCCGTAGGAAACGTTGAGCACGGTGCCGCTTTCATCGATGTTGTGCATCACCGCTTCCAGCGCGCGCAGACCGGCGCTTCGCCAGGCCGGGGTGCCGTAGCCCAGGCGGTAGCCCTTCAGCAGCCCATAGCCGATGCCGGCCGTCGCGGAGATCTCTTCGTAGGAACTCGCGTCGTCGAGCAGCGTGCGCCAGGCACCGGACGCTGTCTGCAGCGGCAGCAGCGCCTCGACTTGGGTCACGAGCACGCCGCGCAGGTATTCCTTGACCGGTGGGGCGATCTCCGCGAGGTCGAAGAAATCGAGCATGCCGGCGGTGATCCAGGCATTGCCACGCGCCCAGCGGGCGCGGGCAAAATTGTGCCGGCCGTCGAAGGTCCAGCCGTGGAACCAGAGGCCCGACTGCGTGTCGGCGAGGTAGCGGGCATGCACCAGAAACTGCCGCGATGCCTCGTCGACGAGTTCGCGCCGGCCGCTTGCCTGGCCGTAGGAGGCGAGGAAGAGGGCGACCATATAGAGCGTGTCGTCCCAGAGCTCGTTGTCGTTGACCTTGTCGGAGACGTGGTGCTCGAAACCGCCTTCCGGGGTGCGACCCATCTCGCTCATCACCCGGTTTGCCCAGTCGTCGAGCAGCGGCTTCCAGCGGGGGGTCCTGGATTTGGCCCAGAGCACCGAGAGACCGAGCATCGGCGCGGTCGTGTTGACGTTGAGTTCCGGAAGCCCGGCGGCAAGGCGTCCTTCGTACCAGCCTTCAATAAGCTGGCGGATGTCGTCGCGGCCGGTGAACTGCCAGAGCTTGATCAGGCCATAAAGGCCGACGCCCTGCGGCCATTCCCAGCTGTCGAAGCTGATGTAGTCGCCCGCGGTCCCGTCGAGGTTCGGCTCGTCGAACCGACCGTCATGCTTGAGACCGGTCATGCCGCCGACAAGACGATCGAGACCAATGCGAATGTCGTGGGCATTCAGGCCCATGGCGCTCCTCCGTTTTCTGCCGCTCTTCCCTCGGCTTTCTTGAGGGAGATAAGGGCATGACGTTTTTTCTTGCGCAACATGAAAATTTTTCCCATTCTTGTGGCAAGGGAGGATCGCATGATCGCAAAACCGCTGCCCGGCAAACGCGGCAAGAAGAGCAAGCGCGTTCGGCTGGAGGACATTGCCGAAGCCTGCGGTGTTTCCTTGAGCACCGCCTCCCGCGCCCTTGCGGGTGAAAAGGGCGTGCGTGCGGAAATCCGTCAGCGGGTGCTGGAGGCGGCGAAGAACGCCAACTATGTCGTGCCGACCGCAGTCGCCGGACAGAAAGTCATCGTCGCGGCGTCAAGCGCTGCCATGATCGACTATGTGCGCAATCAATTCACGCATTACGTGTTGGAGGGCCTAAAGGAGAGGGCGCAGGCGCTCGACCTCGAAATCGTCACGCGGCCGATTGCGAACCAAAGCGAAGAGTTGGCGGTTCTCGCCGAGGCGCAGGCGGACGAACAGGTTGCTGGCTTGCTGTTTCTCACCATCGATGACGAGGGCATGCTCGCTGCAACCCGCGGCTTCGACAAGCCGGTGGTGCTGCTCAACAGCGACGACCCCTATATGCGGCTATCGAGTGTCACGCCCTGCAACCGCTCGAGCGCGCGGTTGGCGACGGACCACCTGATCGAGCTCGGCCACGAGCGCATTTTGTTTTTGATGCGGCCGGGGCGCCGCACGATCGAGCGACGCTATGAAGGCTGGCGCGATGGGCTCCTGGCGAAAGGTTTGCCTGTTACCGACGACATGCTCGTCACCGTCGAGGATTGGCTGCCGGAACTGGCAGCGCAGGCGGTCATGCAACGGATCGCCGAGCGGGGACTGGATTTCACCGCGGTGCTTGCCGCCGGCGACAGCCTCGCCGTGGGCGCCATGCTTGGCATCCAGCAGAAGGGCTTTTCGGTTCCAGGCGACGTCTCGGTCATGGGCATGGACGACCTGCCGCAGGCGGCGTTCCTCAATCCACCGCTGACGACGATGCACATACCGATGCGCGAAATCGGCTCGGTCGCGCTCGGCCTTCTAAGGGATAACCTCTCAGGCGTTCCAATGCCTTCACGGCGCATAGAATTGGCATGCCATCTGGTTGAGCGCTCGTCAACGGGACCAGCCCGCGACAGCGAGACGCCTTAAGTCGGCGCTAGCCTCAACGGCGACCACTGACGACAGTTCGCCCAAACCGACGTGCAGAACGCGGTATCTTCTGGCCGTGGGCGCCATACATTTTCTGGTCGCTTTGAATCGTCCCAGATATCTGGACCGCCGGAAGTGAACCGCTGCAGGTTTCTGGATGGGGGCTAGAGTTTTCTGGCTTGTTCCAGGGAGGCACGGTGATGGAATTGCGCCCTGTCCAATGGATGAGGAGGACGCTGGCGGACCCTCTTGGAAACTGCTCGCGCAAATTCTCATGCAATTGCTTGAGAACATTCACCATCAGATCAGCGGTTATCGCCTCGGCGGTTTCGACAAAGGTGACTGTCCTGTGTCCTAGGACTGAGGACGCTAAGCACAATCTTCTGTTCTTTGTCAAAGCCAGAGACACTGGCCGAGAGACTTTGAGTGGTGAAAAGCAGCAGTTGTCACCGAATTGGCTGATTTCTAACCGAGATCGCAGGTTCTAATCCGCTCAAGGCGAGGGATTGTGAGCCGGTTCTTTCAGGTTGCTAGAACCTGTGGAGCACCCAACCCCGCTCCGGTGGCTCGCACGGAACGCCCGGGATGAGCCGTGCTCACAGCGAACGGATCAGGCGGAAGATCTCGCTCGGAACATCGGTCGTGATCTGGCGCACTTTCGCCCCCACGAGCGTACGCAGGATGGGGTCATTGATGTCCCGGCCGGGATTGACCGTCCAGGCGTCCGTCTCAATGCCGAGGTCGAGCAGGCGCGCAACGAGGGGAAAGCCCTGGTTTTCCGCGGCAACAATGGCATCGAACCGGAGGTAGGCAAGACTCATGCCGGTGCTGCGCCGCTCGATGTGGCGCAGCAACCGCTCTGGATCGCGCAGGTCTCGCTGGCGGGAAACCGCCAGCATTGGATCGTAGCCGAGCCGGGCTCCGGGAATGGCCGCGGCGAGACGGCGTGCATCATCCAAATGATGCGAACCGACGACGATGGCGTCCGCTAGCCCGGCGACGGCCGCTGCGGCATCGGTGACCGCCGAATCCGGAAGCGTGTGTCCTTCGAGCAGCTTGAGATCGAGCTGAAGGTTGGCCAATGGCGCTCTCGGTAGCCTTGGAAGCGGGGCCACGAGTTCGGCGAGCGACAGGACCGGCGCATCGGGATCGGGGGCGCCTGCTGCGTCCCGGTGAAAAAGCCCCACCATCGCTGCGATCGGCATGCGCGGAACGCGGCCGCGGCCGGTCGTCGATGGACCGAGCGTCGCATCGTGGAGAACGGCGAAGCGGCCATCGGCGGTGCCGAGTATGTCGACCTCGAGGCTCGCGCCGAGCTGCCAGCCGAGGGCGAGGTTCGACCGCTTGAAGGGCGCCTCGGCGAGGTGCGTGCGTAATTTGTGCCACTTGAGGCGGACAGGGCCATATGGACCCTCGACGGCCACCGGCGCGTTCGACGTCTGGTTGCTTGTCTCAAACGCTGCCACCGGCGCGCCCTTCTCCTCCCCCCACCGAGAAATGGGGCGGCTGTCGCTCGATCGTGTCACGCCGGTGCACGAACATGCGCGCCCGCAATGAGCTTCTGTCGCGCCGTCTCGAACACAAGCGAGTTCTCGGGCAGGAAACCGATCTTTACCTGCTCGCCAGTCGAGTACCCGGCGGACGAACCCTGTTCAAGCACGCGCACGGCGCCCATGCCGGTTTCGACGACATAGAGGATTTCGCGGCCCATCGGCTCGATCTGCGCGATACGGCCGGCGAAGCCGGTATCACCGATTCTGAGGTGCTCCGGCCTCAGCCCGACTGTCAGCGCCCCGGACGCGCCCTCGACCAGAAATCTGGCGCCATCCACGGTGACCGTGCCGGCCTCGGCTTCGCCGGCAATGAGGTTGATGGGCGGCGAGCCGATGAAGCCGGCAACGAACAGGCTCGATGGCCTGAGATAGAGGTCGTCCGGCGTCCCTACCTGCTCGATCCGGCCGGCGCGCATGCAGATGATACGATCGGCCATTGTCGTCGCCTCGATCTGATCATGCGTGACGAGGACGGTCGTCACGCCGAGTTGCGCGTGCAGCGACTTGATCTCGGTCCGCATCGAAAGGCGAAGCGAAGCGTCTAGATTGGAGAGCGGCTCGTCGAGGAGCAGCAACTGCGGCTCCTTCACGAGGGCGCGTGCAAGGGCGACGCGCTGCTGCTGGCCACCGGAAAGCTCACTGGGACGACGGTCCAGCAGTTCCGCAACACGGACAAGGTCCGCGGCGGCCTTCACCTTCGCGAGAGCTTCGTCGCGTGGCGTTTTCTTGAAGCGCAATGGAAACAGGATGTTGTCGCGCACGCTCATGTGCGGGTAGAGCGCGTAGGATTGAAAGACGATGCCGACATTCCGGTCGCGTGCCTCTACTTCGTTGACGATATGGCCGTCAAAGAGGAGCTCGCCGCCGCTCGGAAGATAGATACCGGCGAGCATGAACAGGCTCGTAGACTTGCCGCAGCCGGAAGGGCCGAGCAGTGCGACGAACTCGCCGTCCTCAATGACGAGGTTCATATCGGGGATCACCTCGACGGCACCGAAGCGCTTCACCACGTTACGGAACTCGATCTTCGCCATTTTCGTCAGCCCTTCACGCCGCCGATCGACATCTGCATGAGATAACGCTGCGCGGCCATGTAGAGGATGAGACTCGGGACAAGGTAGAAGACGCCGACCGCAGAGACGACGCCGTAGTCGACGCCCATGACATCGTCGCGCACCCAGTACATGTAGAGGCTCATTGTCCAGTTGCTGTTCCTGATCAGGAACGTGAACACGAAGATGTACTCTTCCCAGCCGCGGATGAAGGTGAAGACCGCGATGGCGAGGATGCCGTTCCTCACCTGCGGCAGCACCACGCTCACGAATGCCTGCCGCCGTGACGCGCCGTCGGTCAGCGCGCTCATCTCGATGTCCCACGGCACTGCGTCGAAGAAGCCCTTCATGATGAAAATCGCGAACGGCAGCTCGAAGGCGACAAGTACGAGGATGACGCCGTAAAGCGTGTCGAGGAGTCCTATCCAGTAGAGCATCAGAAACATCGGCACGATCAGCGTCAGCACCGGGAAAGCATGGAGCACCAGAAGCGAGCGCAGCATCGAGGAGCGGCCGGGGAACTGGAAGCGCGACAGGTAGTAGGCTGCCAATGAGGCGACGGTAACGACGATGGCGGTCTGTGCGCCGGCGATCAGGATCGAGTTACCGAAGGCATGCCAGACGTTGGGAAACTGCACCGCGCCTTTGATTTCCCCGACCCGCGACCGCACCACCGAGGCGAAGTCCGGCTCCCACAGAAAGATGAAATTGCCGAGGTGCAGGTCGGGGCCGACCGACAGGACGAAGGCGAAGACAGCAATCGCGGCAACCGCCGCAATGCCGATCCATAACTGACGCCGGCTTTGCGCGAGCGCGGCAGTCAGCCAGAAGGCGACGACGGCCGGCACAAACACCGCCATCGAGCGCCACAGAACCGCGGTCTCGGCGACGCCCGTTTTTGCCGAGAAGGCGATCGTGACGAGCCAGAAATAGGGCAGGATGATCGGCACCGACACGGCGATGAGGAAGGCGTAGAGGACGACAGCCTTGGTACGCCGGACGGCACGCGCCCGTGCTGCCAATGCATCCCAATCGACCGTCGGCTCCGATGCCGCAGTGGACGCCATGGGGATATGTTGCGTGACCATCTCAATGCACCTCGATTCGCGGGCGCTGCAGCAGGCGCTCCATATCGAAAAAGCGCCAGCCGATGAGCGCGACGACTACGCCGATGACGATGAGAAAAAGCGCCAGCGCGGCCCCGTAGCCGTATTGGCCGCTCTCGAAGGCGCGACGGTACACGTAAAGTGCATAGACCGTCGTGTCGTAGAACGGACCGCCCTTGGTGAGCAGCAGGATGTATTCGAAGCTCACCAGCAGCGAGAGCGTCTGGTATATCGTTACAAAGCTGATCGGCCAACGCAGCGCGGGCAGGGTGATGAAGCGAATCTTTGCGAACGTCCCGGCGCCGTCCACTGCGGCGGCGTGGAACAGGTGCTCCGGGATCCCGCGGATTGCGGAGGTGAAAATGATCATTCCCATCGAAGCGCCGATGAAACCGTTAGAGATGATGATGAGAGCGATCGGCGCCGATGTAAGCAGGTCGAGCGGCGCATCGAGACCGAACGCCTGCATCAGGACCTGGTTTACGAGGCCGGCTTCAGTGGGGCTCACCGCCCACAGCCAGAGCAGGATGTAAAGGACGGACGGGCTCATCCGCGGCAGCAGCCACACACCCCGGAAGAAGCTGCCGGATACATTCCTGATCGCCGTGGTGGTGACGGCGAGGATTAGGCCAAAGGTGACGTTGAAGATCGCCAGCGTGCCGAAGACGTAGATGAAAGTCAGTCCTATGACCTGCGACAACCGGCGATCAGTTCGAAATACCTTCTCGTACTGCTCGGTGGTGAACTCGCTGATGCGCAGCGACCGGCTGAGGTCGGTGAACGACACTGCGATATCGATGACCACGGGGACGACGAAGAAGAGGACCGTCAGGACGACCGCCGGGCCGAGAAAGATCACAAAGTTGGTGCGCCTGCGCGCCGCCGAGCCTGAATGGCCGCGCCGCTCTATCGTGAGTTCATCTGCTATCGACGTCATCGTTTGGCTCGCACGCCGGACCTCGCAGCCGTCGACCTGGGCGCGCCGGATCGACGATCGCGAGACCGATCAGACCTATTTGACGGTCACGTCCTCGAGGGTGGACGACGCCTCCTCGATGACGAAATCGGCTGCCTTCTCCGCTGTCAACCGCCCCGACTCTATGCCTTGAATTGCGGCATAGATGATGCCGTTGAGGTCGCCGAACTGCGAGTTGTTCGGCAGGAACTTGGTGATCTTGAGCAGTTCGGTTGCCTTGGCGAGCGGCCAGGCCTTGGCATAACGCGGGTCTTCGAGTTGCTCGGGTTTGATGCCGAGATGCGTCGTTGTGACCGCGTGGTCGGTGTTGAGGTCGGCCGCCGAAGCGTGGCCAAGCAGACGCACGGCGAGTTCCGGCTCCTTCGTGTCGGCGGCGATGGCATAGACGATCGGATGGGTCAGAGTGACCGGCGAGCCGCCCTTCTGGGGTGCCGGCCCGGCAATCCAGCCCCAATCCGCGAAGAAGGCCTTTTCGTCCTGCGGCAGACCGTAGGTCGGGAATGCGACGCTACCGAGATCCCAGATGCCGTACATCCAGAACGCGGCATTGCCGGTGTAGAATTCCTTGCGCAGCGCATCGAATTCCATCGCCGTATTGTTGGCCGGGATGACCCGTTCCTTCACTCCGCGCTCGAACCAGCCGAAGGCGGCAGTGAGCTTGTCTCGCTCGAGGAGCAGTTTGCCGGTTGCCGGATCGACGAAGTCGCTGCCGTAGGCCTGGAAGACCATGATGTAGTCCGGCCCCTTGTTCGGCCGGTGAAGCACACCGTATTGCGCTTTTGTCTTGTCGACGACCTGCTTGGCGATCTCCAGCACCTCGTCCATCGTCAGGTCGCCCGACAACGCCCGCTCAGGCATGGCGTCGACGAAGGCAGCGTCGTAGCCGGCCTCGCGCAGGAGCTTCTTGTTGTAGAAGAACATCCTTGCCTCGGCGTCCTGAGGAATTGCATAGGTGCCGTCCGGACACTTCGCCGATGGCCAGAGCGTCGGAAAGATCGTGCCGAAGTGTTGAGGGTATTTGGTGATATAGTCGTCGAGCTTCAGAACGAAGCCATCCTCCTGGAAGGCGCAGATCCATTCGTGCGCGGCGATGAAAATATCGGGGCCTTCACCGATGCCGAATACCTTGAGAAGTTGCAGCGCGTCGTCGTCGAAGCCCTTGGCAGGGCTCTCGCGCACGGCAACCTCGACGCGCTTGGGAGAGCCCTCGGCCTCGAGTTCCTTGTTCAGCCGCTCGGCAGCCTTGATCACATTGCCCGGACGCAGCGGCCCCGACGGATCCTGACGCGACCAGAGCTCGAGCTTCACGGTTTCTTGCGCGAAGAGTGGCGTCGCCGCAAGGAACGCCGCACTGCCGCCCGCTAATGCCGCGCAGAGAAGCGCAGCAGTTCCGATTTTCCAGTGAATCATCCTGATTTCCTCCCGTGCCGCGGCGCGCTTTTCATCGTGCCGTCATTGTTGTTGCAATGCTGTGCAACACGATTATGAATGCGCTTCGGAGAATGTCCAGCGGGGTCAAAGCAAGTGTCGGATACCAGAGACAGCAACCAGGGCCGCTTCGTGAGCGCCCAGGCCGTCGCCGAGCTTGCGGGTGTGTCCCGGTCGGCGGTCTCGCGGGCATTCACCCCTGGCGCAAGCATCGCACCTGCAACGCGGGCGCGGGTGCGCGAGGCAGCTGCGGCGCTCGGATACCAGGTCAACGATCTCGCCCGCGGGCTTCTCGCCAATCGGAGCCGGCTGGTGGGACTCGTGACCTCCGACGCCGATACTCCGTTCCGGGCCCAGATGATTTCGGCCCTCTCGTACGCCTTGATCGAGCGCTCCAACGTGCCGGCGATCATCAACATCGGGCCAACAGCGGAGGACGTTGCGAATGCCAGCCGGCAGTTGCTGCGCTATCGGGCGGAGGCGACCATCTTCCTCTCGGGCTCGCCGCCGGCAAGCCTTGTCGAGCTCACGCGACGAAACGGACAACCGCTGATATTGGTGGATCGAGCCGAGACTGGCCTCGACAGCGTCCATTGCGATGACAGGGACGGCGCGCAGCAGGCCTTTGAGGCACTGCGCATGGCTGGAGCCTCCCGTTTCGCCGTGATCAACAGGGCGAATCCGAGCCCGAGCTTCTCCGCCCGCGAGCACGCCTTTGTTGAATTTGCCGCCGCTTCCAGATTCGAGACGAAGATCGTTCGGGTCGGCCGCGCCGACTATGATGGCGGAAAAGAGGCGGCGCAACAGCTGCTGGCGAGCGGCCAGGCGCCCGACGCGGTTTTCTGCGTGAATGATCTCATGGCGTTCGGAACACTCGATCACATTCGCGGCGCGGGCCTGCGTGTACCCGACGACGTTTCCGTTATCGGCTTCGACGATGTGCCGGTCGCCGCGTGGTCCTCCTACCGTCTGACCACCCTGCGGCAAGATCCCCGGCGGATTGCCCGGGAGGTCGTATCAATTCTCGACCGGCGCCTCGCCGATCCCGATTTGCCGCCGATTTCCGTCTACTTCCCGGTTGAGCTCGTCGTTCGCGAAACAGTCAGAGCGCGCTCGTAGAGAAGTCGCGCTCTTGCGATGGAGGAGCATATCGAATGGCCTTCAGCTTCCTTGCCCGCGACGCGGGACGTATTCATGTCTGTGGCCACCGCGGCTACAGCCTTCATTATCCGGAGAACACACTGCCAGCATTCGAAGCAGCAAAGGCTGCAGGGGCGACCACGGTCGAGATTGACGTCGTGCTGACCGCAGAAGGTGAGCCGATCATTCTGCACGACCTGACCGTCGACAGGACGACAGATGGACACGGCTTTGCGGCAGACCTCAGCCTCGAGCAGATCCGCAAATTGGATGCGGGGGTTCGGTTTCATCCCGCTTTCGCCGGAACGAAGATACCGACCTTGGCGGAGGCGCTCGATTGGGCGAAGGCGGACGACATGGGGCTTGTGCTCGAGATCAAGGAGGCAGAGCGGCCGGACATCGCCGTTGATTGCGTGGAAGCCTTGCTGAGATCGACGGGAACGACCGGGTCATTGTCATCAGCTTCGACCATGTGGTGCTGAAGCGCGCGGTCGAGCGCCATCCGGGCCTGCGGACCGAAGCCATTACCCATGCTCGCCACGCCGACCTAGTCGGGGTGTTGAAGGCGTGCAGCGCGAGTTCGGTCTCGATCGAGCTCGACATGTTCCGCCCCGACGATGCAAGTGCGCTGCATGCAGCAGGCTTCAGCAACCGCGTACATCTGCCTCGCCCAGATGTTCTCGCCGAGTATTGGCGCGGCGGACGCGATCCCTTGCCGGACCTCGTGCAATGGATCGCCGACGGGCTCATCGACACGATCTCGGGTGATGACGTGCCCTTCATCGCCATGTTCGTCAGCCGCGCCGGTCGGGCCGGCTGGGCCTCCCCGCGGTGATACGACACCAGCTCTTGTCGGAGGCGAAGGTCTCATCGGGGCAGGCTGGTGCTCGGGACCGGATACAATCCAGTTGCGGCCGCGTTCTTTTCGGCGAAAATAGGTGCCGGCGCTTTTTTTGAACGGCCGGCCGAGCAGCCGGGCGGCGAGATGGAAGCGACACGCCCGCGTCTCGCGTCGGTCTCAGCTATCGGCGGACCGTCGCCGCGCAGATGCGCGCATGGAAACGCTGCCGCCTTCGGCAGCTCTGGACGAGGGACCGCCGAGACTCGATGAAGGCCGTCTTTGTACTCTTTGATTCGCTCAACCGACACGTGCTCGCCCCGTACGGGGGAAAGCGGGTGCCGACGCCCAATTTTGCCCGCTTGGCCGAGCGTCCCGCAATATTCGACCGCCACTATGTCGGCAGCTTGCCCTGCATGCCGGCGCGCCGCGACCTGCAGACCGGAAGGCTCGGCTTTCTCCACAGGAGCTGGGGGCCGCTCGAGCCGTTTGACAATTCCTTTCCCGAGCTTTTGCGCCGGGCCGGCTCGTACAGTCACCTCGTCACCGATCACTTCCACTATTTCGAAGACGGCGGCGCCACTTATCACACTCGGTATGACAGCTACGATTTCATCCGCGGGCAGGAGGGCGATCCGTGGAAAGCCATGGTGCAGCCACCATGGGAGCGCCTGCGCCAGATGTATCATGAGCGGCAATTCAGCCAGTCGGCACGCGACAAGTTTCGGCGCAACATCGTGAACCGAGAGTTCATCAAGAACGAGAACGAGTTCCCATCGGTGCGCTGCTTCTCCGCCGGACTGGAGTTCCTCGAGCGGAACCGGACCGCGGACAACTGGCTTCTGCAGATCGAGACGTTCGACCCGCATGAACCTTTCACCGCGCCCGAGCGGTTTCGCGAGGCATTCAGGACGGGCTGGAACGGTCCGGTTCGCGACTGGCCGCGCTACGGCCGGGTCGACGAACTGCCGGAGGAATGCGAGGAACTGCGCGCCAACTACTACGCCGTCATCGCGCTTTGCGATTCCCTCATCGGACAGCTTCTCGACTATTTCGATGCGCACGACCTTTGGCGCGAAGCCGCGCTCGTTGTCACCACCGATCATGGCTTTCTTCTCGGCGAGCACGATTTCTGGGCGAAGAACCGGATGAATATGTATGAAGAGATCGTACACATCCCGCTCTTCCTGCACGATCCGCGCCGCTCGGGAAGCGCCGGTGTCCGCCGGTCCGCCCTGACCCAGACCATCGATCTCGCGCCGACATTCCTCGATCTGTTTAACATGCGGGCCGCAACCGAGATGCAGGGGCATTCGCTCCTGCCGCTGCTCGACGCCGATCGTTCGCTGCGGCGCGGCACACTGTTCGGCTATTTCGGCGTTGCGATCAACGTGACGGACGGACGCTATACCTATCATCGCTTCCCGCCCGATCCCCGCTCTCAGGAGCTTTATCAATACACGCTGATGCCGGCTCACATCTGGGAGCCGTTCACGCCGGAGGAACTCGCCGGAGCCTCGCTGGCACAGCCCATGCCCTTCACGAAGGGCGCGCCGGTCCTCAAGATCCCGGTGATCGAGCGGTCGCCCATGTTCGACAACTACGGTCCCGGCGCGCTCCTTGAGAGTGAAACCCGACTCTACGACCTCGCTGATGATCCAGGGCAGGATACGCCCGTTTTTTCGCCGGAGATCGAAGACGCAATGACGCGTCTCATGCGGGATCTCATGCGCGCCAATGACGCTCCGCCCGAAGCTTACGCACGTGTTGGGATCGAAGCTCAGTAACGTAAGACGCTCCATCGACTTGGTCGTCCGCTTCAACATTGAACGCGATTCGCTACTCATGGTTATGGCCTGCTCGGCCAACTGCCCGCATCAGGGCCAGCACCTTGCCCACAAAGGCAAGGTTAAGCGCGGAGGTCGCCAAAGCATAACCTCTGGCCTATCTCGGCGATCATATCGAATACGAGGTGGAAACCGATGTCGGCACGCTCTTCATCATCGCGACGCCGGCAGATCAATGGAAGATAGACCGGACTGTTGTTGGGCTTTGCGCCGGCGGCGCCTGGACCATGAGGAATGCGTGAGGCACGGGGAGGGTGCTAGATGGCACCTGCTGATATTGATGCATCGGTACATCGCCAGCTTGGCGAGCTGGTTGCGGGCATGCGTGGCCTGCAGGATTCGATTAAGCGATTGGAGGAGGGGGCGATAAGATCGGAAGACAAGGCGGCTGCAAGCCGGCAAGGGGTCCACAATCGCATGGATCAACTGGTCGACCGCGTTGGCGATGTCGAGGACGGGGATGCCTGATCGTACTGGTCACCAGCGAGCATTAACTGAGGCTGGTCATGCTTCGAGGAAGGCACGGGCAAATCCCGGCTCGGTCATCTCGATCGAACGCTCGGGAAGCTTCAGGAACCGCTCGATCGCGATGCCGTACGTCCTCATCCAGCCGTCGAGCATCGCCGCCGCACCGTCGATGTCGCCGGCGTCGTAGCGTTGCAGCGCCTTGTGCATGACCTTGGCAACGCTCAACCGCAGCTCCAGGAGCATCATCGCCGCGGCTTCCGGATCAGGCGCATCAAGTGAGCCTTCTTGATGGCCGCGCCGCAACATCTGCGCCACCAAGGGCAGGCTGACCGCCAATAGAGCCTCGTCGATGCGGTGATAGAGCGCGACGTTTTCCGGTTTGAAAAGGGCGTTGAAGGTGTTTTTCAGCTGCGGCGCCATATCGAGCTTCAGCCGCCGCGAGCCGGCGAAAAGCGCGTTCAACTGCCCGACCGCATCAAGCGACGGATCTTCGGCGAGCGGCTGCAATTCCTTCAGGTTCCGCTGCGCCAACCGGGTGGCGACCGCCTCCAGCAATGCCTCCTTCGAAACGAAGTAGTGGTAGAAGGCGCCCTTGGAGAGATTGGCCTCGCGGATGACGTCGTTGACCGTCGTGTTCTCGTAGCCGTGCTGGAAGAACAGCCGTTCGGCGCAATCGATCAGCTCGTTCGATCGGACTTCCGGCGATTTCTTCGTTCTGACCATAAGCGCTCCCAGAACAGCGGCTTAGCACGGGCTTACATCGCGGTCCACGACGCCTCCCATGGCAAGGGTGACATGTAGGCTTGAAACAAACCGACCGTCGGTCTATTTCTACAGAATGGACTCGAAGGTTTCAAGGAGCGTCTCGTGCGGCCAGGTCGTTATGCAATCGGAGCGGCGATCGTCGCCGCCGTCGGCGCGACCGTCCCCTGGTACTTGTTCCGCCCGGTTCCCGTGTCCGTCTTCGCTCCGAAGCGCGGCGATGCGGCGGAAATCATCTATGCGGATGGCGTCGTGGAGCCGCGCACCTGGGCGAAGGTCACCCCGACGATCGCCGAGCGGATCGTCGAACAGTGCAATTGCGAAGGCGAACGCGTCGCGAAGGGCGACGTGCTCGCCCGCCTCGACGACACCGAGGCGCGGGCAGCGCTCGGCGAACTCCAGGCCCGGTTGACGCTAGCGCAGGAGGAGTATCGGCGCAAGCTGGCGCTGGCCGAGCGGAGCACCATCAGCGAGCAGGAGGTCGACCGGGCGCGTAGCGAACTCGGCCAGCTCGAAGCCCTTGTGGCTGGCCGTCAGGCGCGGCTTGCGACCTATGTGCTCAGAGCGCCGAGCGCCGGGCAGGTGCTCCGACAGGACGGCGAGATCGGCGAGGTCGCGGACCTCGGCACGGTGCTTTTCTGGGTCGGGGAACCGAAGCCGCTGATCGTCACGGCCGACGTCAACGAAGAGGACATTCCACGCGTCGAAGTCGGTCAGAGGGCGCTGTTGAGATCGGATGCCTTCCGCAATCAGAAGCTGGAGGCGACAGTCGACAGCATCACACCCAAGGGTGACCCGGTGACGAAGACCTATCGCGTCCGCTTTCGCCTTCCCGACGACACGCCGCTCCGGATCGGCATGTCGACGGACGTCAACATCATCGTGCGGGTGTCGCATGATGCTTTGATCATACCGACCGTAGCGCTGGAAGGAGCGAAGGTCGCCGTGATCGCCGGCAATCATGCGAAGATAAGGGAGGTCAGGACGGGTATACGCGGCGCGGAAGGTGTCGAGGTCCTATCAGGGCTGGAGGACAGTGACCGCCTTGTCACTCCCTTCCCGGCCGGCCTTGCCGACGGCGCGCGTGTCAGAGCCTCCGCCGCCCCGGAGAGATGAGTTTGCCATGCGCCTCATCATCGACATCGCACTGACCCACATCTTCGGTCGAGGCCGACAGACGATCGTTGCGATGCTCGGGGTCGCGGTCGGCGTCGGGTTTTCCATTGCCATGGCCGCCCTGATGCAGGGCGGTCAGGACGATTTCGTCCGCCAGCTCGTCGACACGATGCCGCATGTGCAGGTGACTGACGAGCAGCGCACGGCGCGGCGGCAACCGGCGGAGGACCTGTTCGATGCGACCGCCATTTCCGGTCTCAGACCGCGCGACGACCGCCGCGGCATCATCAACCCCACAGCCGCGCTCTCCTGGCTCGACGGCTGGATCCCTGGCCGCTTTGCGGCAACGCTCAAGGCGCAGGGCGTCATCCGCTATTCCGGCCAGGAGGTCGGGGCGGCAGTTATCGGCATCGACCCGCAGGCAGAGCCTCGTGTCTCGCCGATCATCGAGGATTTCAAGGCGGGAAGCTTCGCGGCGCTTGCGGCGGGCGGCAACAATGCGGTGATCGGCGATACCATGGCCGCCCGGCTCGGCGCCAAGCTTGGTGATACGATCACCGCCGTCTCTTCGGAGGGGCTTAGCCGCCGCTTCAAGATCGTCGGCCTCTTCCACACCGGGACGACGGCGCGCGACGAAGGCGAAGCCTATGTACTGCAGAAGAACGCGCAGATCCTCTCTGCCCGGCCGAACGCGATCAACGAGATCAACATCAAGCTCAACGATCCGAACGCTGCGGTCACCGTGGCGCGCCGCATCGAGACGGAACTCGGCTACAAGGCGGTCGCCTGGCAGGAGGCGAACGAGTCGATCCTGGAGGCGCTCGTCGTGCGCAATGTCATCATGTACACCGTCGTCGCGGCGATCATGCTGGTCGCGGGCTTCGGCATCTTCAATATCATCTCGACGATCACGCACGAGAAGGCGCGCGACATCGCCATCATGAAGTCGCTCGGCTTCACCGAGGCCGATATGCGCATCCTGTTCGTGCTCGAAGGTGTGGCGATCGCCACGGCCGGCACGCTGCTCGGCTGGGCATTCGGCTTTGCGATGGTCTATACGCTCTCGCTCGTCCGCTTCGAGATATCCGCGACCGGCCAGGAAATGACCCGGCTGCCGATCGCCTGGAGCATGCTTCACTATTCGATCGCCGCCGCCTTCGCGCTCGGGTCGGCGGCCGTCGCCGGCTATTTGCCGGCAAGGCGGGCGGCCCGCGCCAATCCCGTCGACATCATCAGGGGCGCGACATGAACACGCTGATCGAAGCAACGGAATTGACGCGCATCCTCAAGGAGACGGTGCCGGTCACCCTGGTGAAGGACATATCGCTGACGATTGGCGAGCAGCAATTCGTTGCGGTCACCGGTCCCTCAGGTTCGGGCAAGTCATCGCTTCTCTATCTACTCGGATTGCTCGACCGGCCGACCGGCGGCACGCTCAGTATCCGCGGCCGGGACACGGCCCGGATGGACGAGGACGAACGAGCCGCCACGCGCCTTGCCAATATCGGCTTCGTCTTCCAGTTCCACTTCCTGCTGCCGGAGTTCACCGCCCGCGAGAATGTCGAGATCCCCATGCGCAAGCTCGGTCGTCTTAGCCGGGACGAGATGTGCCGGCGGGCGGGCGACCTGCTCGCCGCGCTCGGTCTTGCCGATCATCTCGACAAGCGGCCCGACCAGCTCTCCGGCGGCCAGCGCCAGCGCGTGGCGGTGGCCCGCGCGCTGGCCAACGATCCGCCGCTGATCCTCGCGGACGAGCCGACCGGCAGCCTGGACAGCAAGAACTCCGAACAGGTCTTCAAAATCCTGGAAACGCTGGTGCGCGAACAGGGAAAGACGGTGGTCGCGGTCACCCACGACCTCGACATGGCCTCGCGCATGGACCGACGTCTTCATCTCATCGATGGAAGCCTGATCACGGAGGCGGACAAGTCTATGATCTCAAGCGAAGGCGAGACCCCGGAAAGCTGATGCCCGACGGGACATCAGCCCAGGCCGAAGACGACATCGCTTTCGGTGAGGGCCGAGAGCAAAACATCCTCGATCAGGAGGCCTTCGGCACCGGAGCCGTTAAAGGCAATGAATACACCAGCGTCCGTCACGCGCGCGGCGGCAAGAAAATCGGCATAACTGTGAATGCCCGTGCGGTCCTGGGCCTCCTCGGAAAAGGCGATCCGATCGCCCTGCCGGCCATCGAAATCGAGAATGCGATCGAGACCCGCCTGAGCGGAGCTTTCCGATGACCAAAGAAACGTGTCGGCACCGCTGCCACCCTTCAACAGGTCGGTGCCATTGCCGCCGCTCAACAGGTCATTCTGCGAGCCGCCGTCGAGAAAATCCGCGCCATCTCCGCCGAAGAGCTGGTCGTTTTCCGAGTCGCCCCTGAGCGTGTCGTTGCCGCCGCGCCCGTCGAGGATGTCGTTGCCGCTCAGCGAATAGAAGGTGTCGTCGTCGTCGTCAGCACCTCGCAGCACGTCGTCGTAGCGCCCGGTCGAGACGCTGAAATATTCGACATTGGCGAAGGCCAATCCGGTGTGCGTTGCGCCGCGTGTCGCATCGAAATCGGTCGCCTGCGGCAAGCCGCCGTAGTTGAGGCTCAGCAAATCCCGGCCCTCACCGCCGTCGACCTCGCCGAGGTAACGCGCGTTGATCGTGTCGTTGCCCGTGCCGCCGCGCAGGATCGACGCAACGCCCAGGCTGCCGCTGCCGGGAATGGTGTCCTGCAGCCAGTCGTCGCCGGCGCCACCGTCGAGCAAATCGCTGCCGCCGTCATTAGCAAGCGAATCCCTGCCGTCGCCACCAAAGGCCACATCGTCGCCAAGGCCCGTCGATATCGTATCTTCTCCGCCGCCGCCGTCGATGTAGTCGTTGCCCTCTTCGCCATCGAACCGGTCACGCCCGGCACCGCCTTCGAGATGGTCGTTTCCGGCGCCGGCATCGACAACGAGAAAGGTGAGATCACCCCCAATGACCCGATCGTTGCCGGTGCCGAGCGCGAGGCTCGCCTCCTCTATGCCGCGAAAAACCGTACCGGTTGAGGCCTCTCCGGCAGCGAAATCGACGGTGAGGTCGCTCGTGCGCTGCGTTTCCTTGATATACAACCAGTCCTGGCCCGCGCCGCCGTCGATCTCGGCGGAGAAGAGCGTCGAGATGATCTGATCGCGGCCGTCGCCGCCAAAAAGGCGGTTGGCGCCGAGCCCATCGGTGATCATGTCGTCGCCCGCTCCGGCGTCGACGAAATCGTTGCCGCCGGCCGTCTCGATAACGTCGCGAAACGCGCTGCCCGTAATATGGTCGCTTCCGCGTCCCGTCGTCAGCACAATCCGCTCGACATCATGGTACTGGACGAAGAGGTGCCGTTCCTCCGATGTCTGGTACCCAATGATGCCGTGGCCGTTCTCCAGGTTGAACACCACCGGAGCCGCTGTCGCCGAGAGATCGCTGACCAGCGTATCGTCTCCGGCACCGCCGAAAACAGTGCTGCCCGTCCCGACGAGCACGAACCGGTCGTTTCCCTCGCCGCCGTCAAGACGGTCGTGGCCACCCGTATTGGTGATGATATCCTGTCCCGCGCCCGCATGGACGACGTCGTCGCCGGCGCCGGTCGAGATCCGGTCGCCCCCTGCAGTCCCGATGATCCGATCGTCACCGCTGCCGGCGAGCAGCCGCAGCCACTCGATATGGTGGAAGAAGATGTGCCGGTCACCGGCGCTCGGATCGCCAACATAGCCATGGCCGTTGGCACCGTTGAAGACCATTCGGTCGGCGTTTTGCGAGAAGTCGACGACAAGTCCGTCATAGCCCCGACCTCCCGTAACGGCGCCGCCGGTACCGGTGAGAATGATCTGGTCATCATCGGCACCGCCGTCGAGGCGATCGTAGCCGCTCGAGCTCGTCAGGGTATCTCGACCGTCGTCGCCGCTGACGAAATCGTCGCCGGCGCCGCCATCGATCGTGTCATAGCCGACAAGACCCCAGATGCGGTCGCTTTCTCCGGTGCCTTTCAAAACGTCGTCCGCGTACGAGCCTACGATCTTCGCCATATCGTCATCCTCTTTGATCGACTTATGTTAATACTTGCGCTAGTTCGAATAAAATCACTCGACATCAAATGTATTTAAATAGAACTGCAAAGCAATATTGAATAAATCAACCAAATAGAGGCAATTTAATTCGAAATATATATTAGATCTCGCGAGAGAATAGCCACCATTCACGCTGATGGCCGCCGCGGCGAAATGCTCTGAAGTAAAGCCACGATCTGCGGAAGGACGGAGCTACGTGTCAGGACGTGCAGAGACATGCTCCGGGAGTCGTCGCCCGAGAAGAGATCCGTCCAGCAGCATCTAAGGAAAGCATCCCACTCCTAGAGCGCGCTCTTTTGATTGGCTTTGGCTGTGGATTTCCGCGGCCATTTCCGTTTGTGGGTTTTAGCGCAGAGATCGCCAACACTGCCCTTGAACGGTATTGGTTCAAAACGAACATCCGATATTCGGTAAATCTATTCGTCGCGAATCGAACCGCAGATCACCGGCAGCAGTACGTGATCGTCGGGTCAGTTCACTCTTCTTTCGGATTAGCGATCCTGAGTGTGCTCAGGGGCACCTGAGCTCGAGCGCGGTCTACGAGTCGGGTGAGATTTCGCCTCCGGCGCGCGGATGGCATGCCGTTCCCTGCCTGATCCGTCAGTGGGCTGCAGCATCTTGCGAAATTCATCCCGTTTCTCGTGAATGGATGCAATCACCAGGCCCATCGGGATGCCGATGCCAACGAGCACTGCTTGTGATAGCTGGAGGCTGGCTTCGATGGTCTCCGGCACTGCATCAGTGACTTTCAGCTCGTACAATTCCGTTGCATGCACTGCGTCGCGCGCGCGGGCGACAATGGTAAGATCCGACCGTTCCGATCGCGCCGCGCGGACGATAGATTCTACCGCGTCGGGTTTGTCCAAGGTCACGACAAGCGCGCGGGCGCTGTGGATTCCACAACGTCGAAGCAACTCGATCCGGGTGGCATCGCCATAGTAGATGGTAGGACCGCGGGCGCGCTCATTGGCGACTAGCACGGGATCGGCATCGATTGCCAGGAACCTCAGCTCGTGCCGTGAAAGCATCTCGGCGACCAATTGTCCGACACGCCCGTATCCGACGACGATCACGCGCTCCAGACCGTCGTCATGCTGGGGTGTCAATCCTGCGAATGCAGCTTCATCGATATCGGCATTTCCCCTGGCACCGCCCAGTAGCCGGATCAGCAAGGGGATGGCAACCATCGTCAACGTAGCCGCGACCGTGGCAGTGGCGCTGGCTTCGTCAGGGACGACGTTGCCGGCCACAGCTGCACCGATAAGGATCAATGCGAACTCGCCGCCGGGGCCTAGTACAACCGCCAGCTCGCCGGCCGCCCGGTTCGGCAAGCCCATTAGGCGCGCGATGGGGAACAGGATAACTGCCTTTATGGCGAACAAGCCGATCGCGACACCCACCGTAAGGAATGGGTTGGCAATGATCTCCGACAGGTCCAGACGGGCCCCAACCGAGACGAAGAAGAGGCCGAGTAGAAGACCCTGGAAGGGCTGGATCGTGACCTCGATCTGCCGGCGATACTCTGTTTCAGCCAGCAGGAGGCCGGCGATGAAGGCGCCCAGAGCCATGGACTGACCACTGAGTTCTGTGACAAGGCCGGAGCCGATCACGACCAAGAGGCATGCAGCGACGAACAACTCACTGCTCTTTGTTGTCGCGACCAACTTAAACAGGGGCCTAAGAATTAGGCGGCCCAGCCCGGCCATTGCGAATAACGCAACTGCGGCAGGCGCTAGCGCATACAACAAGCCGGCGCCGAGTCCCGTTCCTTCACGCGCACCCAACATCGTCACCATGAACAGCAGAAGCGCCACCGCAAGGTCCTGGAAGAGCAACACGGCGAAACTTGCCCGTCCAACCGTGGTGTTGAGCAGTTTGCGCTCGACAAGCGACGGCAGAATGATAGCCGTCGATGACATCGCGAGCGCGCTTCCAAGCACCACCGCTGAAGCTGGAGTTTGACCTAACACGCCGGCGACGGCCGCTAGGACGGCTGTCGAGGCGAGAACCTGCAAGCCGCCTAGCCCGAAGACGAGTTTGCGCATCAGCAGAAGGCGATTCCACGACAGCTCGAGCGCAATCATGAAGAGAAGGAATGCTACGCCGAATTCAGCCAGATACGCGATCTGTCCCACATCTGTTATGGAGATTGCGGAGAGCCACGGTAAATCTCTGGCGAGAGCTCCGAGACCGAAGGGCCCAAGCATCATGCCGGCGGCGAGAAATCCAAAGACCGGGCTCAATTTCAACCGTCCAAACAGAGGCACAATTATGCCTGCCGTCGCCAGAAACAGCAGAAGCTCCTTGTAATTTTCTGGTCCTGGCGTCATCGATAGCTCACAAGTTTGACCAGTGCGCAACGCGCGCGCCCGCTTACTACTCCGACCCGATGCGCATCACCGCTCGTAGGATCACACTTCGTCTCCTCTGACGGATTCTACTCTCATTTCCGGTGGTAGTGTCTCCGCTGCGATGACAGGTACCGCACCAGCAGTTCGAATTGCATCAAGGCGACGGATGCACAGTTCGACTCCCAAGGTCGGTGTCACGTTGGCCCAGAGCTCAGCTCAGAACTGGTATCGTCCAGGAAGCGGAGCGGATGCTATCCACGAGAGTGCAGGTCTCCCTCGAACTGCTCCGCTCTACGGCATTGTTGTGGGGCGCGCCTGAGGTGACAATAAAAAAATGCTCTCGATGCGGCCGCGAGACGGACATCGCTGGTTGGGAAGCTTGTAAGGAAGCTGTAGGCGCGCGGAGGCGCTACGCCTCGCTGGCTATCTTCGATATCGCTTCGAATGTGTCGCGAGAAAGACTCACCCACTCTGTCGATGGCGGCTGTTTGCTGGTTCCAGGAACATAGACGCCCAATCCTTGAAGACGTCCGATTTGTGCGCTGGCACGAGCGACACGTTGATCGGCGGGTCGACCAGGCAACATCGCGATCAATGTCAGCCCAACCGCCGGCGAACGCGTCCCCGACATGAAATCGGCCGCATCCAGCGACCACGATCCACCAGAAAGGCCGGCGGCCAACATCTCCACCATCAAGGCGATGTTCGCGCCCTTGCGACCACCGAACGGGAGGAGCGCCCCTGTCAACGCTTCGTCTGCGTCAAGCGTTGCCCTGCCTTCGCGGTCGACCGCCCATCCCTCCGGTATCGGACGTTGCTGCGCTGCGGCCGCGACGATGTTTACATAGGCGGTGGCGCTCGAGGACTGATCGATGACGACTGGCGGCATCGAGTCTCCCAGCGGACATCCGAATGCCAGAGGATTGGTGCTGTAGACCGGCGATCCCCCGGGGATTGGCGCCATCATCGCATTGGCATTGGTGGCGGCGATGGAAATCAATCCGTGTTCAGCGAGCCTGCGGACGTAGTAGCCGAGTTCTCCGGTGGTATAGCTGTTCTTCTGAGTGAAAACGCCAACACCGAAGTTGTTCACGGTGGCAACGAAGTCTTCCAGTGCAAGATCGAAACCCAGCTGTGCAATCCCTCGATCGGCATCGGAGGCGAAGAAGGCAGGAAAGGGTCGCTCGAAGACGGGCTGTGGATCGCCATTGACGCGCCCCTCCTTTAAGCTGTGCAGGTAGTCTATGAGGTGCGGAAATCCCACACTTGGGGAGCCATAGAGTGCAGCCGACAGCGTGGCATTGACGAGCGAGCGAGCGGTCAGTTCGCTCGCTCCAGCCGCAAGACACGCGCGGATCGCTAGCGCTTCAGCATCTTTTCGATCAAGCAGGATCTCGTCTGGCATTTCAGATCTCCAAGCCGGTTTTCCGCCCTTCATAGAAGGCGTAGGGCGCCTGGCGCGGAGCTGCACAGTCGCCGATCTGGCGTACGGACACTGGAAGTGCTTTCAGGTCCTGCATCAGCCAATCTGCAGCATGATTGGTCGTCGCCATGACCAGCGCGTCGGCTTCCACCAAGCGCCGTTCATGAGTCGTATGGTCGACAAGCGTCGCGCCGTTCCCGTGCCATTCGGCTATGCTCGTTTCGACAATCCATTGAACTCCAAGCTTTCTCAACGCCTGTCGCATCGGCAGATCCGCGGCGGTTCGTTGCAGTTCCTTGCCGACGAAGGGATCAGGCGTGACGATGGTCACCTCATGGCCGTCCTCCGCCATCTTCCACGTTGTTCCGCAGCCTCTCCAGCCTCCACCTTCATCGAGCAGCAGGATACGATTGCCTGGTCTCACTTGGCGGGCCATGACGGCTTCGACGGTAAAGACGTTGCCCTTTTCCATGCCCGGCAATACCTCAATCGTGGGCAAAGCCTTCTGAAAGCCCGTTTCGGGCGAGATCGAGCCGGTGGCAACGACGACGACATCAGTCTCGGAGCTGGCGATGTCGGCGACTTCAAAATAGGTGTTGAGACGGACTTCAACACCCAGCTTCTCAAGCTGGCGCTCGTACCACTGAAGGAGTTCCGTGATCTGGCCTCTCCGAGGCTGGAGGCCTGCCAGCAGAAAGTTGCCGCCCAAGCGGTTTGAAGCCTCCGCCAGCACCACCTGATGGCCGCGTTCCGCGGCCACTCGTGCCGTTTCAAGGCCTGCCGGACCGCCGCCGACAACAAGCACTCGCTTGGGGTCCGCGGCTCGCTCAAACTGATCGCCGTTCCAGTCGA
Organism: Ensifer adhaerens; assembly: GCF_001270265.1. Lineage (GTDB taxonomy): Bacteria > Pseudomonadota > Alphaproteobacteria > Rhizobiales > Rhizobiaceae > Ensifer > Ensifer adhaerens_B. Next base: position 10,578 of record NZ_LGAP01000023.1, on the reverse strand, counting down.
GTTCCCGCCCGACTGACGGGTTGATCAGACAGCTGATCCAATAGTCGCGGGAGCGGCGTCCCCAGCACATCTGATTGCACGAGATGCAGCCGCGGACGTCTTCGGGACGGTCGTCTGCCGCCTTGTTCGCAAGGTGTGGATCGGCGATCTGACCGCGCACGATGGACACGAGGTCCGCGGCGCCTTCGCCAAGCACTGTTTCGGCGTTCTCGGGCGTGCGGATGTGGCTTTCCGCGATCACAACGGCCGTCTTGACGACCTTCTTTAGCGTTGAGGCGAGATCCGCACCGAGTTTTTCCGGATAGAGAAACGTGGGCATCAATTTATGGAAATCGAGGTAGCCGCCTGAGCCGCAGGTCACATAGTCTATGAGGCCAGCTTCGTCATGAAGCTTTACGATCTCAGCAAGCTCGTCTCGTTGAAGCGCCACTTTGACGTCCGGTTCATCGCTCACCGCCAATCCGATGATGAAGTCCGGACCGCATAAGTTCCGGATCCGGGTCAGTATTTCCCGCGACATCCGGGTGCGGTTTTCGATCGACCCGCCCCATCGGTCGTCGCGGCGGTTTGTCCACGGGGTCCAGAACTGGTCGATCATGCCGAGATAGGCGGCCCAGACCTCCACTCCGTCGAACCCCGCATCCTTACATCGGCGAGCAGCCTGAACGAACCCATCGATCGTTTCGCAGATTTCGTCTTCGTTCATCGCATGCGAGCCATCGCTGTCGTGGTAGCTCGGCAGGCCTGACGGCGACCAATGCGGATGATAGGAGTTGTCGGAATCTCCATGCGCGCCGATATGGTAGAGTTGCTGGATCGCAACCGCTCCATGGTCCTTTATCGCTCGGACGACCTTCTTGAAATGCGGAATGACCGAGTCATCCGAATGGCGAAAATTGCCACGGGTTAGTACCGCCGCTGCATGCACCGGCATTGGTTCCACGACGATCATCGCGGCTCCGCCGATCGCCCTTTCGGCGTAGTAGGCGGCGTGCCGCTCCGTTGGCAGTCCCTCGACGGCCATATTGGACGTATGAGCGCCAAAGACGATCCGGTTTCTAAGTACGTGCGAGCGCAGTTTGAGCGGAGAGAACAGGTGGGGAAACTTCTTGGACATTTTTCTCCTCCTTAAAGGCGCTCGACGAAACCATCCGCACGAAGCGGCTCCCACCGCGGGAGACGCTTACGCCCGGCTTTTGAGTTTTCGTTCGCCGAGCTCCGGATCCCCCGCCGCTTAATGCGGTGTTACGACCGCCGCGGCCAGCCGCTTCAGATCCACGACGCCGACGGGCATTCCGACAGCATCGACCACCACCAGATCCTTGGCATCCTTGTGTGCAAGGATCTTGAGGGCGGCCTCGATCGTGCTTCCCGCGATCAGCGTCGCGCCATTGACCGCATGGTCCGCGGCGACCGGCGTCATGACGGCCTCGACATGGACGACCCGGCCACGGTTCACCTCCTTGACGAAGTTGGCGATGTAGTCATCAGCGGGCCTGAGGACGATATCTTGGCTCGTGCCCTGCTGGATGACCTCGCCGTCGCGTAGGACGGCGATCTGATCGCCCAGTCGCAGCGCTTCATCGAGATCATGGGTGATGAAGACGATGGTCTTCTTGATCTCCTTCTGCAGGTCGAGAAGAACGGTCTGCATGTCCATGCGGATCAGCGGGTCGAGGGCGGAGTAGGCCTCGTCCATCAGGAGAACCGGAGCATCGTTCGCAAGCGCTCGAGCGAGGCCGACGCGCTGCTGCATGCCGCCGGAAAGCTGGTTCGGGTACTTGCTTTCAAAGCCCTTCAGACCAACGCGCTCGATCCATCGCATGGCGATGTCGACGCCCTTCGCGCGCTCCAGACCCTGAACCTCAAGACCATAAAGCGTGTTGTCGAGAACGTTGCGATGCGGGAGCAGCGCGAACTTCTGAAACACCATTGCCGTCTGGTGCCGTCGGAACTCGCGCAGCTCCGACTGGCTCATCTTTACGACGTCGACACCATCGACCAGGACTTCGCCGGCAGTGGGATCGATCAGTCGGTTGATGTGCCGGATGAGGGTCGATTTGCCCGACCCCGACAGGCCCATGATCACCTGGATGCGGCCGGAGGGGATCTCGATGTTGATATCCCGCAAGCCTAAAACATGCCCGTGACGTTCGTTGAGGTCGGCCTTCGTCAGGCCCTTTTTTACGGCATCGACATACGCTTGGGCGTTCGGCCCGAAGATCTTGTAGAGGTGGCGGATCTTGATGCCGCCGAATTTGGTGTCAGCCATGGACGATCTCCCGGTGCTTCTGGAGTCTCTCGCCGTATGCCTGGCTGACCCGGTCGAAGATGATGGCGATGCCGACGATGGCAAGGCCGTTGAAAATGCCCAGCGTGAAATATTGGTTGGCAATCGCCTTCAGCACCGGCTGGCCGAGGCCCTGAACACCAATCATCGAGGCGATGACGACCATTGCAAGCGCCATCATGATGGTCTGGTTGATGCCGGCCATGATCGTCGGCAGCGCCAACGGCAACTGCACGTTCTTGAGCTTCTGCCAACTCGACGAACCAAAGGCGTCAGCCGCTTCGAGAACATCCTTGTCGACAAGGCGAATGCCGAGATTGGTAAGCCGGATCATCGGCGGGATGGCGTAGATGACGACTGCGATGAGGCCCGGCACCTTTCCGATCCCGAGCAGCATGACGACGGGGATCAGATAGACGAAGCTCGGCATCGTCTGCATGACATCGAGCACCGGGTTAACGACCCGCTGAAGGCGATCGGAACGGGACATCAGAATGCCGATCGGAATGCCGATGGCAATCGACAGGAGCGTGCAGACGAAGATCATTGAGACTGTCCGCATGGTGTCGTCCCACATGTCGAAATAGCCGATCGCCAGCAGAGTCACCGAACAGCCCAGCACGACTTTCAAACTTCTGCTCGCGCCCCAGGCGATCGCGAGGATGATGATCATGATGATCGGCCAAGGCGTCTGCGTCATGAAGCGTTCTGAGGCGATCAGAAAGTGCTGCAAAGGAGAGAAGAAGCCCTCGATGGCGTCGCCATAGGCGCGCGTGAACGAGCGGAAGCCTTCGTCGATCGCCTTCTTCAGCGTGCGAAGGGAGTCGTCGTTCATGTGTGGGAATTCAAAAAGCCATTCCATTCGGTTCCCCTTTTTGAAGAAGCCGGCGCAAGTTTTTCGATTCTGGAAAAGGGTGCGGTGAGCTTAGGCGCACCGCACCCAGAAGTGGCTTAGAGGGCCGACTTGATCTTCTCGGCCGCTTCCGGCGAGACCCACTTCGACCAAACGTCTGCGTTCTCTTCGAGGAAGTGCTTGGCGCCTTCTTCGCCGCTTGCCTGATTGTCCGTCATCCAGGCCATCAGCTTGCTGACCGTGTCGTTGCTCCAGGCGCGCTTGTTAAGATAGTCCATGACGTCAGGACCGACCTTCTCGGAGAAGGGCTTGGCGACCAGAGTCACGATCGTATCGACCGGCCATGCACTCGGCTTGGGATCGGCGCAGTCAGCCACGGTAATGCAGCGCTTCCATTCGGCGGCATCGAGGGGTACGCCTGCCTCAAGCTTGACCATCTCATATTTGCCAAGCAGCGCAGTCGGTGCCCAGTAGTAGCCGACCCATCCTTCCTTGCGTTCGTAGGCCTTGGCAATCGAACCGTCGAGGCCAGCCGCCGAACCGGTGTCGACCAGCGTGAACTTTGCCTTTTCAGCGTCGAACGCCTTGTAGAGTTGGGAAGTTACGACCGTGCCGCCCCAGCCCTGCGGGCCATTGTAAATGGCTCCTTTGCTTGGGTCCTCCGGATCGGGAAAGAGCTCCGGGTGCTTCAGCGCGTCGCCAATCGTCTTGATGTCCGGATGGGCGTCAGCGAGATATTTGGGGATCCACCAGCCCTGCACGCCACCATCGGGAAGAGGAGAGCCGACCTTTATGATCCGGCCTTCTTCCGTTCCCTTCTTGACGACATCGGGCAGCAGGTCGATCCATGCTTCCGGAGCGATGTCAGGCTGGCCTTTCTCCGCCATGGAGGTGATCGTCGGCACGGTGTCGCCGATGGTGATCTCGGCACTGCAACCGTAGCCTTCGTTGAGAATGAACTTGTCGAGATTCGACAGCACCTCGGCGCTTTGCCAGTTCATGCTGGCAATCGTGACGGTTCCGCATTCGGCGGCACTCGTAACGGACGCTCCGCCAAGTAGGCCGAACATCAAGCAGGTAGATGCAAGCAGCTTCTTCATAAACGTTCCCTCTTTTGGCGGCATTTTTGTATCAGGAGCCGGCTGCCGCTTCGCCCGCTCCGGACGGCTGTCAGGAACCTCGTCCCATACTCACCGATTTCTTGAGCGCGGCTGCCAGGCCCTCGGCGATGGCGGCGTCGAAGCCGGCCGCGCGCATGGCTTCGATCGCTGCAGCGGTCGTGCCGCGATAATCGAGAAACGTCTCGACTGTGTCGGTCGGACAGTGGTCTCGCTGTTCGAGCATCCGACCCGTTCCGATCAAGACGGAGTTGACCGCGCGCCGCGCGACCAGCGGATCGAGACCTTGCCGGACGGCGTCGTCCATCATCGCGGCGGCCAGAAGAGCCGGAAAAGCCGGCCCCGACCCAGAAAGGCCCGTGAGATAGTCGAGCTCGGTCTCGCTTGTGACCTCATCCTGCATCCCGCAAGCGTCGAAGATGGCGCGCACGATTTCTCGATCGGCCTGGCTGACATCGCCCGTGGCGATCCATGGCGTATAGGATCTGCGGACTTCCGCTGCGGCATTGGGAAGCGAACGCGCGACGCGACACGTTTCGTGACGTTGGCAAAGCGCGCTTAGGGGCACGCCCGCCATGACGGATATCAGGAGCTTACCTCGAGCATCGACCTTCAGATCCTGCCAGTCGACGGGACGGAGGGAGAGAACGATGACGTCCGACCGGTCGGCAAGCGCCTGGTTGTCTACTGTCCAGAACGAGGAGGGGAAACGCTCCGGCTGATTGCTGCGGTAGGAGAGGGACAGCCCGTCAGACGTTACAACGCCGGCATCGAGAAGAGCTTCGGCGATGGCTCCGCCGAGCCACCCCGCCCCACCGACAATGCCAACCCTCAAACGGCCGTTCATCTCCAGTCCTTCTCTCACTCGGGTTTGTAGCCGTGCCGGGCGAAGAAGCGGTCAAGCTCCCTCTGCTGCGGCACTTGGCCGGTGTAAATTGCGATGTATTCGGGGATCCGCTTCATACGCAGCGCAATGTCCTCTTTGGACTGCATGGAGATGTAGCCGATCTGCACGAAATAGGTCGTTCGGGCGCGAACATCGGCAGGCCCTTCGCCATAGCCGAAACGCATGAACATCCGGGCGAGCGCTTCCAGACGGACCTGATCGGCTCGTTGAACCTCGTCGACAATCTCTGGCGACTGAAGGGCCCAACTGCGGACCGCAAACTCGAACTGCGAGTCGAACAAGTCCTTGTTCACCCAGCAGTCGAACACGTTCAGCATCGCCTCGGCCAAAGTCTCGGCATAAGCTTCCGACTGCTTCACGAGGTTGCCGGTGTTCTTTTCTCTCCACCGCGCGATCAGGGCACTCAACAATTCCTCCCTGTCCTTGAAGAACCAGTAGAAGCTGGTTCGGGACAGGTTGAGCCTCTTGGCGAGCGGCAGGATCTTTACCGAATCCACGCCGGATTCGAGCAGAGAGTCATAGGCCGCTTCGAGCCACCCCTCATGAGAACCACGCCAGCCGCTGTCACTCATCGCCTGTTCCATAATGAACTCCTAACAAATCTACTGGGCTTCTTCAAGCAAAATGTACATGTGTGTCGATAATCCAAACGCATGTGTTTTCATTGTTGACACATATGTACATTTTCGCTTAGCGTTGCGATCAGAGTCCTTAAACCGGAGCCCGTCGCATGTCGAACGATCCCCTCCTGCAACCCTACAAACTCAAGCACTTGACGCTGCGAAATCGCATCATCGTCACGTCACACGAACCAGCCTATCCGGAAGACGGGATGCCGAAGGAGCGTTACCGTGCCTATACAGTCGAGCGGGCGAAGGGTGGTGTGGCGCTGACGATGACCGCGGGCTCTGCTGCGGTTTCGAAGGACAGTCCGCCAGTCTTCAACAATCTGCTGGCTTACAAGGATGAGATCGTCCCCTGGATCCGGCAGATGACCGATGCCGTCCACGAGGAGGGTGCGGCGATCATGATCCAGCTTACCCACCTCGGTCGACGGACCCGTTGGGACAAGGGTGACTGGCTTCCGGTTGTGGCACCGTCACATCACCGCGAAGCGTCACATCGCGCCTTCCCGAAGAAGCTCGAAGACTGGGACATTGAGCGCATCATCAAAGACTTCGCCGACGCCGCGGAGCGCATGAAGGCGGGCGGTATGGACGGTGTCGAACTCGAGGCCTATGGCCATCTGATCGATCAGTTTACCTCGCCGCTGACCAACGAGCTCGAAGGACCCTATGGCGGCTCGCTCGAAAACCGCATGCGGTTCTGTCTTGATGTCTTCAAGGCCATGCGCGAGAGGGTCGGCAACGATTTCATCCTTGGTATCAGATACACCGCCGACGAGTGTCTTCCCGGTGGGACGGGTCGAGCCGAGGGGATGGAGATATCCAAGCGGCTGCGCGACAGCGGTCTCATCGACTATCTGAACGTCATTCGCGGCCACATCGATACGGACGCCGGTCTGACCGATGTTATCCCGATCCAAGGGATGGCCAATGCTCCGCACCTCGATTTCGCAGGCGAGATCCGTGCCGCAACCAATTTCCCGACCTTCCACGCGGCGAAGATCCCGGATGTCGCAACGGCGCGCTACGCGATCGCATCCGGCAAGGTCGACATGATCGGCATGACACGTGCCCACATGACCGACCCGCATATTGTGCGAAAGATCATGGAGAAACGTGAGGACGATATCCGTCCGTGCGTCGGCGCGAACTACTGTCTCGACCGCATCTATCAGGGCGGAGCTGCCTATTGCATCCACAATGCCGCGACGGGTCGCGAGCAGACCATGCCGCACATCGTCAAAAAGGCGGAGGTTTGCAAGAAGGTGGTGATCATCGGGGCTGGGCCGGCAGGCCTTGAAGCCGCCCGCGTCTCGGCCGAGCGCGGTCACGAGGTCGTGGTCCTTGAGGCGGCGAACAATCCTGGAGGGCAGATCCGGCTGACGGCGCAAAGCGAGCGCCGGCGGGAAATGATGAGCATCATCGATTGGCGCATGGGTCAATGCGAGAAGCTCGGCGTCACCTTCCGCTTCAACACCTGGGCTGAGGCCGACACCGTTACGGCAGAAAACCCCGATGTAGTGATCGTCGCGACCGGTGGCATGCCCCATACGGAGGTCCTGTCAAAGGGCAATGAGTTGGTGGTTTCCTCCTGGGATATCATCTCGGGCGACGTGAAGCCCGGGACCAATGTGCTGATTTTCGACGATGCCGGCGACCACGCCGGCTTGCAGGCCGCAGAGTTCCTCGCCAAGGCCGGAGCGAAGGTCGAGATCATGACACCCGACCGGTCATTCGCTCCGGAAGTGATGGCGATGAATCTCGTGCCCTACATGCGCTCGCTGCAGAAGCTCGATGTAACCTTCACCGTCACTTACAGGTTGGAGGCCGCCGAAAAGAGCGGCAATCAGATCATCGCGCACGTCGGCAGTGACTATGGGGGCGTCGCCAAGCAGCAGATGTTCGACCAGATCGTCGTCAATCACGGTACGATCCCGCTGGATGACCTGTATTTCGAACTGAAGCCCGGCTCGAGGAACCTCGGCGAGCTCTCTTACGACGAATTGCTTTCCGGCAGCCCACAGACGGTCGAGCGCAATCCGGCTGGCACCTATCAGCTTTTCCGCATCGGAGATGCGGTGTCTGCCCGCAACACGCACGCCGCCATCTACGACGCCTTGAGGCTGGCCAAGGATCTCTAACCGCGGAGCTCATTGGCTCGCCCTTCGATCAGCATCGAGGTCTCGCATGACGCGAAATGACATATTGCAGAGGGTTGTCGACGCGGCGTTCGTGGCATTCGACCAGTACGCCCATGACCTGCGCGCCCGGCGCTCCGTCATGCAGATCTTAGCGAATCTCGAGACCCCGGGCACGGAGCGCCAAGGTGAAGGCAAACGTCTTCCCGTTTGCAAACAATACCTCGAAGGCGTCTTGCATGTGGACGTGCGGCTAACCTCGCTGCGTTCACTCGCAGCGAGCTTCAAGGCACTCGAGCCGATGCTCGAGTGGAAATGGCGTTCGACCTATGACAACACGGCCAGCGAGAACTTCCTCCTGAGCCACGCCAATACGATGATCGTCGGCCCGGGTGGGTTGGAAGACCGCAGGGACGTTTGGCTCGGCGCCACGTTGATGGCCCCGAAGGTTCGCTACCCGGACCATGAGCATGCTCCGGAGGAGACTTACCTGGTTCTGTCCGAGGGGGAGTTTCAGCAAGGCGATTCCGGTTGGTTCTCGCCGGGGATCGGAGGCTCTTTCTACAATCCCCCGGGCATCAAGCACGCCATGCGCTCGGGGGAGAGACCACTATTCGCTCTTTGGGCACTGCTGCCGGACCAGCCAAGGCACTGACCTACCCCGAGCAACTTTCCATTTACGTTGAGAGGAGAGATCCATGCAGATCCTGGTTACGGTCAAACGGGTGGTTGACTACAACGTCAAGATCCGCGTGAAGGCGGACGGTTCGGGCGTCGAGCTGGCCAATGCGAAGATGTCGATGAACCCGTTCGACGAGATCTCGGTGGAAGAGGCGCTGCGGCTGAAGGAGGCGGGCAAGGCCGACGAGGTCGTCGTTGTCTCCGTTGGTCCGGCCAAGGCCGAAGAGACGCTCAGGACCGCGCTCGCCATGGGGGCCGACCGGGCGATCCTGGTCGAGACCGAGGACCAGGTTGAGCCGCTCGCCGTCGCCAAGATCGTCAGGCAAGTGGCCGAGGCCGAACAGCCGGGACTGATCATCGTCGGCAAGCAGGCGATTGACGACGACAGCAACCAGACCGGCCAGATGCTGTCGGCGCTGCTCGGCTGGGCCCAGGGCACCTTTGCCTCGAAGGTCGAGATCGGTGAGGGAAGCGCGACGGTGACGCGCGAAGTCGATGGCGGCCTGCAGACGATCGCCATCACGCTGCCGGCGGTCGTGACCACCGACCTGCGTTTGAACGAGCCGCGTTATGCCTCGCTGCCCAACATCATGAAGGCGAAGAAGAAACCGCTCGACAAGAAGTCGCCGGCCGACTTCGGCGTCGACACGGCAGCCCGCATCAAGGTGCTGAAGACCGAGGAGCCGTCGGGCCGCAAGGCTGGCATCAAGGTCAAGTCGGTGGCCGAGCTCGTCGAGAAGCTTAAAGTCGAAGCCGGCGTCCTCTAAGGTTCAGCAAAAGGGAGATATCATCATGGCCATTCTGCTTCTGGCTGACCACGACAGCAACCACCTTTCCGACCAGACCGCCAAGGCTCTGACGGCTGCCTCCAAGATCGCCAGTGGGACTGGAGCCGACGTGCACGTGCTGGTCGCCGGTGCCGGCGCCAAGGCAGCGGCAGAGCAGGCCGCCAAGCTTGCCGATGTTGCCAAGGTGCTCGTTGCCGACGACGCCTCGCTCGCCAACAACCTCGCCGAGCCGCTGGCGGCGCTCATCGTCTCGCTTGCCGGAAACTACGACACGATCGTCGCCGCGGCGACCTCGGTCGGCAAAAACGTCATGCCGCGCGTTGCAGCGCTGCTCGACGTCAGCCAGGTTTCGGAAATCATCGAAGTTGTCTCCTCCGACACCTTCAAACGCCCGATCTATGCCGGCAACGCCATCCAGACGGTGCAGACGACGGAAGCCAAGCGCGTCATCACCGTGCGCACCGCTTCCTTCGCCTCCGCCGCTGAAGGCGGTTCGGCTGCGATCGAAAGCGTCTCGGCTGCCGCCAATCCCGGCCTGTCGAGCTTCGTCGCCGATGCGCTGTCGTCGTCGGATCGTCCGGAACTGACCTCGGCCAAGATCATCATCTCCGGTGGCCGCGCGCTCGGCTCTTCGGAAAAATTCAGGGAAGTGATCCTGCCGGTTGCCGACAAGCTCGGCGCTGCCGTCGGTGCAAGCCGTGCTGCGGTCGACGCCGGCTACGCGCCGAACGACTGGCAGGTCGGCCAGACCGGCAAGGTGGTCGCGCCCGATCTCTACATCGCCTGCGGCATCTCCGGGGCGATCCAGCATCTCGCCGGCATGAAGGATAGCAAGGTCATCGTCGCCATCAACAAGGACGAGGAGGCACCGATCTTCCAGGTCGCCGACTACGGCCTCGTCGCTGATCTCTTCGATGCTCTGCCGGAGCTTGAAAAGGCGCTCTAAGGCGTCTTGAACCGAACGATATCAATCTGGAGGCCGGCAGCTGCGCGGCCTGGCCTGCAATCAAATCACCAGCAAGAGGTATCCAACGATGGATGTACGCGCCGCCGTCGCCGTTCAGGCCGGCAAGCCGCTGGAAGTGATGACCGTTCAGCTCGAAGGCCCGCGGGCCGGCGAGGTGCTGATCGAGGTCAAGGCCACCGGCATCTGCCACACCGACGATTTCACGCTGTC